>OZ244040.1:0-3997612 GCA_965215035.1 Pseudomonadales bacterium | reverse complement strand
TTTCAGGTGATCGTTGCGGCCAGCGCCAAGAGGGACGTAACCGAGGCATTCTATCGGAAACAGTTGGAGCAGGCGCATACCCATGGTATCGGTACGTTTGCCCGGAACGGCGTGCCGGTCTATGCGCTGGCGCTGAACGGTGGCAGGATCGGAGCCAATGAAAGGCTCCGGGAGACCTATCGCACCTTCGTGGAGTCCAAGGATCTCCAGCGACGTGGACCGGTGCGAATCGTGCCGATGTACGCCCCGGACCTCGCGGTCGCCATCCGCCGGCGTGAGGCAAGCCTCGCGCCCGACGCCTTCCGGTTCGACGCGGACATTTTGCCACAAGTGTTCGATGCGTTGATCGCGGGAGTGTCCATCGGGCCAGGGGAGGACAGGGGCAGGGATCCGGACTGGATGTGCGAGACCCTGACGCGGGCGGCGCCCGATCCCCACTCGCCCGCGGGTCGAACGCGAGGCCTGGACCTTGAATTCTAGCGACCCCGACGCCTCCGATGCTTGACCATTGCCCCGGGTGCCGCGGCCATCCGCAAGGCGGGGACATTCCCCGACCGCGGTAACCGCATGGCCGAGAGGCCGGGCACAGCCGGGTCTGCTTGCGGTTCTCCGGGCAGGTGGGCGCGGCGCAGGCCTGGCTCGCAGGTTTGCGTCCGGGACTCGCTCCGCTCCCCGCCGCCGCAGCCGGACCAGGGGCCCCAGGGGGGCCATTTCGCGTTCGTGCAGGATTTCTCGCACTTGCAGGTGTCCTTCTCGGTCTGGGTCAGCTCCACCCCCGCGCAGGAGGTCTCGCAGTTCCCCTCGCCCTCCGTTCCGGGCGTGCAGGTCCGTGTCCGGGTCCGCGTCCGCTCCGCCGCGCCCGCGCAGTCGGCCGGGGTCCAGCGGGACCAGGGCGTCCACGGCGACACCGTCCGCTCCGCGCAGGCCGTCGTCGACAGCCCCGCCGGGCCGCCCCGTTCGCAGCTTCCAGGCGCCGTTCCGCAGCGCGGGGCGCCGGGGGCGCAGGCCGGGGCGCCGGGCTCCGTCCGGGGGTACCCGTCCGGGCAGGCCCCCGCGTCGCCGAGGCAGGTGCCGGGCGCGCAGTCGGTGACCTCGTCCGGTCCCTCGCAACGGCTTTGCGTGGCGGGTCCCGCGCACGGCTCCGAGAGCGAGCAGGCGACCGCCGGGCAGGCCGCGTCGGCCGGCTCGCAGGCCCAGCGGTGTTGGAGCGCGCCCGATGTCGCCGGCCGGCACTGGGGCATCGCGGTCGCGGGCCGGGCGGGAAGCGATCCGGATGTTCATGGCCGCCCCGGGATCCCGGGGCCGGTTGGCCGGTCGCCCCGGCTTCGGGCGCGGGGATGTCCGCACGGAACGGGGCAAGTTGTTGGCGTGTGAACCGGCCGTTCGCGGGCACGGCATAACGTTCGCCGGGCCCCGGCGTCTCCAGTCATCCGGGACGGGTGGCATTACGGTACAATGGCGGCATCGGGGCCGACCGGACGGGCACCATGGACGAATCCGGAAAGCCCGCCGAACGGCGGGACGCGTTGCGGCGATTCATCAGGCGGGAGGCGAGGGCCGTACCGCCCGTCTTCGTGGGGCGCCAACGAGTTGTCCGCGACATCGGGGAGGCCGCGGCGACGGCGCTGGACGCGTGGCGCGCCGGGGAGAGATTCCCCGGGCTGACGCGCGTGGTCCAGGGTGCCCCCGGGGCCGGGAAGTCGGCGCTCCTGGCGCACATGGAGAAGAAATGGAGCGCGGCGCGGGCGGACGGGGATTCCGGCGTCCCGGTCGCCGTCAACATCGGCCTGATGGACCTGCGCACCCCGAACAGATTCGTGGATGCGGTCGACCGGAAGGTTCCCGCGTCCATCGGCAAGCGGTACGCGCCGGTCATCGCCGGCGCTCTGGTCAAGCTGGTCACGCCGGGCACGCGCCTGTCCGAGGAGGCGGAGAGGGAGGTTGGCGCGCTGGCCGAAAAACGCGACCTGCCGCATCCGGTGGTTCTGATGGTCGACGAGGCGCAGAACGCGCGGCCCTACGAGAGCGAGTCGGCCCTGTTCGCCCACCTCCACGAGGGGCACTTCGACCATCTGCCCGTCCTGCCCGTGCTGGCGGGGCTGGGGCACCTGCGGGACCACCTCGGCCAACCGGGAATCGGGCTGAGCCGCTTCTCGAACGAGCTCAAGAGCGTCCATACCCTCGGTGCCCTGTCCGACGGCGAGGTCCGCGGACTGTTCGATGGCTGGCTGGACCGCTTCGGGGTGTCGGCGACGGACGGCGACGCCGCGCGCTGGGCCGACGCGCTGGTCCGCGACAGCCAGGGGTGGCCGATGCACACCAACCACTTCCTGTGCGCCCTGGCACGCCAGCTTCTGTTGCCGGGACGCGACCCGGGGCACCTGGCGACGGCCGACCTAGAGGCCGCGCGCCGCGGGGCCACGGAGCGGCGGGTCGCCTACTACAACACGCGCTACGACAGCCTGGTGCTCGGCAAGCGGCCGGGCGGGGTCGCCGGGGCCATGGCGGCCCTCAGGAAGGCCGGGCCGGGCGGGGCGGGGGAGACATCCAACATGATCCGCGAGGTGTTCGGCTGCCGAGACGAAACCGAGGCGGAGAATCTCTTCGGGCACCTTTTGGCGCGCGGCTTCCTGCAGTCCGTTCCCAATCCAAGGGGCCACAGGCTCCCGCTATACGATTGCCCGATCCCCTCGCTGGCGTCCTACGCGGTCGCCCTCGAACTTCCGCCGCACCACGCCGCGACGCTGGGCGACGCCACCCTGCTGGAGCGCGAACTCCGGGTGGCCCCCGGCGCGGTCGATGACCGCGACGCCATGGGGCGGACGCCCCTGCACGTGGCGGCGGAGTGTCGCTGGACGGACATGGCGGAAACGCTGCTCGCCGCCGGGGCCGACCCCGACGCGCCGGACGCCGCGGGCGCGACCGCGCGCGGGACCTGGCCGGAGTTCGACTGGCCGAAGGGCGCCCCGGAGAGGAAGCACGACAACGGCGGGGGGTCCGGCACCTCCGGCGGGCCGGGGGGAATGGGCTAGCGGTCGAGGCGACGCTCAAGGTTTGCTCGACAGATGTACCGAGCCGGTCAGGACTATCCCAAAGTGTTCGGCTTTTGAGATAAAAATCTAGCCGTTTGGAATAAGAGGGTATGAACCACTAAAAATATAATAAAAACAAAGCATTAAGAAGATTTTAATTGACTTCCTATCGATATGGGACGATTGCGCCACTTTTGGCCTATCCGGCCACATTCAACCCCACCGGCGTTTGGAATTCGGGCGATTTCCGGGCACCGATCCGTTGGGATGGCGGGGCATCCCGTTAATACCCTCTTATTCCAAACGCCTATAGATTTTACTTTACCTACGGTCTTGGCTGATCCGGCAAGCGATGAGGAGACCGGACGCTGGGAGGCGGTCGCCCCCGAATCAGACCGCGACTGGGGCGATTCGGCGCATGGCGTGCTGCACGCGGGGAAACAAGGGGAAATGCAATGGCGGTCCAGCCCCAAGGACACCCCGAAAACCATCCAATGACATTCGGACAGCCGAAACACCGGAGCCCAGCTGATCCTGGACCCCGATACGGCGTCGGCGTCGCCCTGAAGGAGAACAACCGGGCCCGCCCCGGGGTTATTGGGGGCGGTTCGTGCCTCTTTGGGAAATTTGTTGAACTTATGAGGTCAGGGAACTGGATGAGCAGGGCGAACCAACAAACATCGCAGCGAAGCAACGGCATCGATTGGTGGGACGAAGAGACGGTGGCGGCGCAGTTGCGGAAGGCTGTTACCATGCTGGACTGCCACTGCTCCCAGCAACCTATTCAACGGGACTTCGACCCGCACTGGGAGAATGTTTCGGCTTGGGTCGCGATTACCAGCGGACACCTATTGGTGGAGCAATCGCTGAAGGCGGTGCTAAGGGAATGGGGAAGCGCCAAGGCGAACCAACGCGGAGTGGCTGGCCACAATCTTGGCGACTTATACGCCGCCTTGCCCCTGCCCCTGGGGGACCAGCGGGTTGTGGAAAGAGAGTTGAAGGCTTTCGCTCTGCAGTCCGGCGGGACACCACCTTGGCGAGGCGTCGCAGAATATCTGTATAGCGTGGGTCAGGACAATGTTAGATGGCGCTATCTTCTCATCGAATCCCCACCGCAAGACCTTGCGACGACCCACCCCCAAGCCATGCTGGGGGTCGCAAAAGGGGTAGTTCTCGTTCTTAAGGGGGGCCGTGTCCCACTCCGCATACGTCTGCTGGCAGCCGCAAAGCGGCTGGTTCATAGCCTCGTCCATTTGGCCAAGGTGGTCGAGACGAAAAGGTCACACTCAGAATCTCGCGACGGCCCCGTGCGGACTAACGTTCAATCCAGAGGCACAGCAACGGCTAGGGCCAAGGGCGAGAGGAAGTGGCGAGACCCAGAAGAATCCTTGGTTCATGGACTCGAAGGGGCGTTGAGAAGTCTCAAGCGGCACCTTGGCAAAAACCACCGCTTCATAGACTCGGCCGACCCCGGCAAGCCGCAGGAGGTCGCATCCGCCTGGATAGCGGTCTCGTGCGGATACTCGCTCCTTGAGCAGGCCATAAAGTGGCGGCTTCACAAATGCTCACGCGATACGCAGACCGCACAAAGCGGGAGCGGTGGTCATCTCGTCGATAAGTTATACGAGAAGCTCTGTGAGAAAGACAAGGAGGTCGTCGAGCGGGGGTTTGCCGTGTACAAATCCCTTTTTGACGGAATTCCCGACACCAGCGCATCGCGGTTCCTAGGCCGCGTGGGCCATTCCTACAATGAATGGCGCTATCTGTTGGTTGAGCGTCCCCGTAGGCCGCTTTCACCGATGTACCCGGGTGCCCTCGTCGAAGTCGCTGGCTTGGTCGTCGAGATTCTAGTGAACAAGACTTTCACCGATCACGGCATGCACGATGTGGCAAGGCGGCTTCACGACCTCATTCGTTCGAATATCCAGGAGGCCCTCTCCCACGATAAAACATTGGAGCTGGTCGAGAAAGGCTTGCCCCAGGAAGGGATACCCGCTCTCGATGATTGGTTGCGGGAACCGTCCAAGCTGCTGAACGGTTACGCGGCCTACCTCCGGGGCGAAACCCCGGAATCGGAACTAGCGGCTAACGTGTTGCAACGGGCGCACGGGCGGTTGAAGAAGGAGGCATGTGGCCCGGATGGTCTCGACCTGAGGCAGTTCATCAAACGAGCAAGGCATTCAGATGGACAACTCTCTTGGGATGCCTCGAAGGGTTTATTCGTCGCTCAAGCCAGAACAGCCAGAACAAAAGGTTGACGGAACATCCGTCCTGATCAGTCAGGTCCGTTCGAACGCATGGTCATCCAGCCGGAGGCTCGCGCCGTTTTCGGTGACCACCCGCTGGACCCCCTGTCCGACGGCGAGGTCCGCGAACTGTTCGATGGCTGGCTGGTGCGCTTCGGGGTATTTGCGATGGCCGGCGGGGCCGCACTCAAGCAGCGAATGGCGAGACGTTCCATGTGGTCATGACGCCTGCGTGCGACCTAGTGGTCAGGAACGGCGAGCGCAAGGCTGAAAGGGTGGTGGTGGCGGAGATCGTCTCGGAGCGAGAAGTGTTCGATACCCTGAAAGGGAACGCGAAGGATCGGAAACGGAGACAGCAGCGTTTGCGAAGCAACAGCGAAGCCTATTGCTACCATTGGTTGCCGCAGTCTGGGCTCGTGGGCGGCGGTTTTCTGGACTTCCGGCGGCTTCAGACGATCTCGATAGATCGTTTTGCGTGCGAGTTCGAGTGTTTGGGCGCTCGGATCGCTCCTAGTTTCATCAAGGATATCGTGTCCCGGTTCTCCGCCTTTTACGCTCGACAGGGCCAACCAGTCATCCATCCTGCCGCCGCGGGTTCGTGAAGGAATGTCCTCGTAAAAAGAACAGCAGGTCGTCTATTGCGTTATTCTCGGCCTTCGGACGGCGACCATGAATGTTGGTCGTCGGCATAGGCATTGCTCACAGTCGGCTCTGCCGCGATGCGCCACCGCCAATCGGCGACTTTGGCGGGTTCGAGGTCGAGAAGGTGGGCGACCGCGTCGTCGAGTTCCGCGCGGACGGGATCGGTGGCCATCCGGGGCCAAGCCTCAAGCTCCCGCTCGCAGAGCCGGCGATAGGCATTGGCGAGGGGGCGGAGATCGGCCTTCTCCGGGTCGGGCACGGGGATGGACCGAAGCTGGTCGAGTGAGTAGTCCGCATAAGTGAGCTTTTTCTGTCGCCTGTTGAGGTAGGAAAGGACCGCGGGCGTGGAGTTCAGGTAGGCGCACCAAGCTTTGAGCGTCCTGACCGGTGCCGTGATGTCGGGCGACAGGGAAACCGGAACCCACACGTTGCCTAGGGCGGGTTCGGACAGCAATACTGCGGACATGCGAACCGCCTGCGGGTTGATCTTGAGCGGCAGCATCAACCGCCCCGCCATCGGCCACAGCACATTCTTGGCGTAGTGCTCCTTCCCCGGTTTCGGCTCGGTCGTGTGATCCGGCTCGGCCCGCATCGTGCGGCGGATGTCGGTTTGGTGCCGCCAGAGCACCGGGAAGATGCCCTCCGAGTCCGTTGGTAGCGGATTAACAAACGCATCGCGCACCCGCTGTCCGGCGGGCTCGACCTCCGCCAACGCGTCGAGCGGCGACAGCCTTTCAAGGCGGTCGATTCGAAACGCGAGATCGGCCAGCCCCCCGTCGTAGTACTGGCAGGGCGTCCAGTCCCCCTTGGCCACCCGCGCCCTCGGCCACCTGAACACCCTGTGGAGCCTGTGCCTCCTGCCCGCATGAACGGCCTTGAGCCAGTCCGCAACCTCGGTGGCGTCGCGCGGCATCCGGTTGAGCGAGATGAAGACGGTGTCCCGGCCGCGTTCGCCCGGCCCGCGCCGGCGACAGACCAGCAGCGACTCGTGGATGGCCGTGTTCACCGAGAAGTTCGGAACCTTGGGGTCGTGGCTTGTCACCACCATATCGATATGGAAGCGGTCGGCCAGGAACCGCCGTTCGGCCAGGCCGGACGTGCTGGTGCAGGCGGTCGTCGGCAGTATCTTGCCGAGAACGCCCGCCTCCTTCCGCAGCAGCGCATCGGCGAGCGGCGTGAAGAATGTGCTGACGCTGTTCGAGTCGATCATCTCGGATGCCGCCACGTCGGCGCTCGCTATCTGCGCCTTGATATCGAGCTTCCGCTTCTGCATCCGCGTCTGCTCGGCCGCGCCGAAGTTCCGCCCGTGCTTCTCGTTGTTGGTGAACGGTGGGTTCATCAGCACCATGTCCATGCTGCGGATGTCCGGTATCTTGGCATCGGCGGAACCCTGGGTCGAAACGGCCGCCTGCTTGATGTGCCCGAAGAGGGCGAGCTGCCGGCCTTCCCCAACGGCTTCCGGGAGCAGTTCAAGGCTCCCCAGCGCCACGGTGCCGTCGGCCTGCGGCCCGTACCGCATGGTGTGGACGTGCATGACCTTGTAGTTGACGGTCGGCGCGCCCAGCGTGAGGTTCGACGCGGCGAGCTGCGTGGCCTGATAGTTCACGTCCAACCCCCGGATCGAATTCTCGACGAGCTTCTTGTGCGCCTGGGCGAGCCTGGCCCGCGTCGTCGGCTTCGTGGCCGCCATTCGGTCCTTGATGGTTTTAAGGGCGGCGACGAGCAGCGTGCCGGTGCCGCACGCCGGATCGAGAATGCGAATGCCGGTGGCCTGCTTCCAGTCCGACCAGTCCACAAGGCCCGGACCCAGCGCCAAGCCGGCCAGCATCAGCGCCGAGACGTTGTTCGTGTAGAACGCGCCGTCGCTCTCGGCGCTGCCGAGGATCTTGTGGTAGAGCGGCCCGGCGTGGTCGTAGCCGAGCTCCGCCACGGAGTCCGAGAGGTTGGCCGCGCATTCGGCGAGTATCCGCGCCGCCGGCTTGAGGCTGTCGAACGACGGGGAGCTCTCAATGATTGACAACGCCGGGCGGAATACGGGTGCGTAGTCCTTTTTCAAGATCTCGTCCCAAGCCTCCGCGAGGGACTCAGCCGGCGTCTTCGACCGCCCGACAGCCGTGAGGTCGGGCAGATTCTTCAAGGCTGACGACTCCTTTTGCAGCCGCCGGTGCAGAAGGCAGGCGTTGCACAGAAGCAGCGCCGCCGTGGTGGACACTTCCCTGTCCTTCACGCTGGGCAGTTCCAGCGCGTCGCGCAGCGAGTTCATGAGTCCGGCGTCGTCCTCGATGCGCTTCGCCGCCATGCCAACGGCGCGGGCGATCTCGTCCGCCGTCGCCTGTCCCGGCCTGCCGAGGCCGGAAGAGGCGACGACCTTGGCGAAAATGCCCGGCTCCACAGCGCTGAAGGTGAACAGGTCGTCCATGCCGGTCTGGTAGTCGGCGCGTTGTTCCCCGGCTGCCCCGCCGCGGCCGGAAGCGGGCGGCGCGCGGTCATTCACGGCGTCGGCGACATGGACGAAGCTCGCCGGCGACTCGGCCAGCCGCTCGTCGTGGGATTGCAGGGCTCGCAGCACCGAGCCGACGTGCCGGTAGTCGTCCTTCCGTTCCATCAGTAGCTGGGCGATGTCGCCGTCCCCCTCCGGTACGAACACCGGCACGATGATGTAGCCCTTGTCCTTGCCGGGGGCTTTCCGCATGACGCGCCCGACCGCCTGTACTATATCGATGAGGCTCTGCTTCGGGTCGAGGAAGGCAACGGCTTCCAGCGCCGGGACGTCCACACCTTCTGAAAACACCTTGGCATTGCAGATCATACGGGCTTGGTTCCGCTTCGCGGCATCGTTGAGCCAGCGTCGCCCGTCGTTCCGCCTCAGCGCTGTGCTCGTGCCGTCGAGATGGCGGGCTTCGAGGTCGGCACGCCTGCCGCGTCCGCCGAGCGCTCTCGTCACCCGGCTCTTGAGGGGCGCGTTCTCGTTGATGGTGTCCGTGAACCACTTGGACCGCTGGATCGTCGAGGCGAACGCGATGCTGCGCGACAGCCTGCCGGGACGCCCTTCGCCCTCCGCCGCGCCGTTCAGCGCCAGCATGGTGCCGAGCAGCCGGCACAGTTCGGCGTCCGACGCTTTCCTGGGAACGTTCTCGCCCTGGAGCGCGGTGCGGATACCGGGCGTCAACGCCCTCTCCCGGATACCGAGCACGATCACCCGGTAGTCGGAGAGCTCGCCGGCGGCGACCGCCTCGGAGAACCTGACGTGGTGCAGCAGCGGCCCGTAGACACCCTCGTCGGACATGTCGACGACCTCGACCGCCGCGCCTATTCTTTCGGCCGCCCGCATGACCGCGCCGACGGATTTCTCCGAATAGACGCGCGGCGTGGCGGTCATGTAAAGGCGCTTGGACGCGCCGAGTCTTTTTCCGTCGTGGAAGGCTTGGAAGTCCACGCCGTCCAGGTCGCTGTCCTCGCGCATCACGCCCGTAGTCCGGTGTGCCTCGTCGGCGATGGCCAAATCGAAGCGCGGTGCCCCATGGTCGCGCTGCGCCTCGCAGACCCTGGCCAGCGAGTGGTAGGTGCAGAACACCGCCTTGACGCCGCCGGTGCGCTTGCGGAGGCGGGCGGCGATGTCAGCCGGTTTGGAGACGACTTCGCACACGAGGTCGTCGACGCCGATCTCGCGGCGTTCCCCCTTGCCCCCGGCGGTGGCATCGGAGCACACGACCATCGCCGACATGTGCCGCGCCCGATGTGTCAGCCATTCGCGGCGCGCCTGCGACACCAGCGCGATGGTTGGTGCCGCGAACAGCACATGTCCGTTATCCGGCACTATCCGCTCCGACAGCCGTAGCGCCACGAAGGTCTTGCCGGTGCCACAGGCCATCACCAGCCTGCCGCGGTCGTTCCCCTGCGCCACAAGCCCGTCGAGGCAGGCGTGGATGGCGTCTCTTTGCAGCGGTTTCGGGTGGCGCAGTTCCGTTGGTTTCTCGAACTCGCGTATCTCCCTGTCGAGGTAGTCGAGGAAGTCGATGCGCACGACTCGCGGGTTGCGGTCCCTGGTGGCCCGCTCGGCCGCTTTGTTCCACTTGCCGGTCGAGACGATCCACCGCAAGCCGAACGCCGGTCGTGCCGACTCGCTCAGGAAGCTGTCGATGGCGGGTTTGGTGACGATAGTGCTCTCGCCGTGGCACTTGCACTGCACGGCCACGACTGTGCCGTCGTCGAGTTCCGCCACGAGGTCGATGCCGTGGTCGCGACCGTCGAGGCCGGTCTTCCGCTCCCTGCCGGGCCACTCGCGCCACGGCCAGATGCCGGCCACGCCGAACTCGGGGTTGTCCCTGACCGTCGCCATAAACAAATGCTCGAACCAGCGGCCTTTCTCAGCCTCGCTGGTGGCGTCCCGGCGGATCCGCTCCAGAGCGTCGCCGACGCGCTCGCTGGGGCGGAGGTCCAGGGCGGTCTGCTTGGAATAGGCCATTTGTCGAGCCGCCCTCCAGGTTTCGACGGCGTGCAGTCTCTGTCAATCAGCGGCCGCACCGATTTGTCTCCACGGGCCTCACCCGCCATCACGCTGCTGGGCAGGTGTCGCCCTCCCTAGGCGAACGAACGCGAGCGGCATCGGGATTATACGGCGTTCGGCGGGTCGAGCCACTAGACCACCACCACATCGTCAGGGCCAATTTGTTCTGATGTAGCCCGATGAATATTTTAGGGAACGGGTTAGTAGTTATGGGCTTGCCGCATATCATAGTTCGATCCGCATTTGCGGGTGTTGGGCTCTGCCCGTCACCGTAGGCGTTTCGAAGCGATTGCCCGGCGGTATTTCAGGCACGGAAAGAATCCGCATCCCTGGGGAAACGCGGGCCGCACCTTGAATTTCGAGACCACCCGCCTCGGCGGCGAACAAAACAAGCTACAGAGGCAAGCCCATAACTACTAATACCGAAAATTTTAATAATCAAAGTATTGGACGGTTCCGGCAAGCTACTTTCGTTTGATCCGGGGTGTGCGGAGGTTCGGCTTAGCGGAGGTGGACGGGGTATCGCGACCGTGCCCGGAGGGGGAAAACTAGAGGTCCGCGGGCCGATTTGGCGGGATTGAAAGCTATTTAGTTATTTTGATTTTGTTGGAAAAAATGGAAAAGTGCGACAATGTTTTTGTCGGCTGGCCGACCTCCCCCGCAATTTCCTCGATGGCCTCCTCGGCGGCGCGGCGCATGGACCGCTTGGCCTGGGCGGCCCCGCTGCCGGGTTTGCGGGTTGATCGCGATGTCATGGCGGTTTCCTCCAGGCGACCCCGCCCACAAGAATGGCTTCATTGTGGTCAATGGGGAGCGCCGCGCCCAAATGCGCCGCGGCGGGAACGCCACAGGCAACCCCATCACCTCCGGATGGTGGCCCGGGGCCGGATGGCCACGTCCCGGCCTATCCTCCCCTCCGACTGGGCACCTTCACCCTGCGCCCCCGCCGCCGCTCCGCCCTGGGTCGGGGCACCCGCTCCCCCGGCCAGAGAATGTCCTCGTAGCGCAGCGGCTCGGCCGCGAACCCCAGCCGCATCGCCGGCGTCCGCCCGTCATCGCCGACATAGATCCAGTTGTTCGCCGCGCGGAACAGCGTCAGGTACGCCTCCAGCATGGCCGGGTTGTAGGGCGCGTACCCGTGCCAGACCCGGTTGTGGCCGCTCGAGGTGCCCACCGGGCGTTCCAGGGCGCTGAACATTCGTCGGCATTTCATGAACACGTTGTCAATCCGCGCCAGTCCCGCCGCCAGGTACATGTCCACCTTCCGCTCCACATCGACGTCATCTCGGGGCGTGACCCAGCACACCGCCCTGTGTGGCTGGTTGACGCTGGGGAGGGGATGCTCGACCCAGACGTCGCGCCATGGTCCCTGGGCCTCCCCGCCCTCGGCGAGTTGGTCCGCCATCATTAGCCGCGCCGCCGCAAGCCGGGCGGAGGCGCGGTCCGCCCGCACCTCGGCCGGCAGGCCCCTGATGTACGCGGCCAGCCTGCGTCGGGATGCGCGGACAATCCCCTCGCGCTCGTCAATGGTCTGGTACTTGGTGAAGCGCGAGAAGAACCCGTGCGCGTCCCCGCGCCGGACCTCCTCGACGAAGGCGCAAAGGAAGGCCGCCCGCGTGAGGGAGTCGATGTCCATGTTCGACTGGAGCCTTTTCACCCCCGCGCCCGACAGCAGCCTTCGGAGCAACATCCAATGGGCGTAGGCCACATAGGGTGTGTGGACCTGCAGGCCGCGGGAAAGGGGCGGCAACGTCCTAATGTCGTCGTCGTGATGGTCCAGCTCGACAGCTTCCACGTCGGCGCGGCCGCGGGCCTCCCGGTAGATTCGCCCGACCTGGGCCAGCAGCTCCAGCCGGTCGTGCCTGCCCACCTTCCCGCCAAGCGCCCGGCCCGCGCCCAGGTCGTCGCCCACGAGCCAGTATTGGGCGAACTTGCGGAAGGGCTCGGCCACGTCGAAGTCGCCCGCCCGCGCCGCATCGACCTGCACATTGAAGGGGTCCACCCGCGCGTCGAAATTCGCGTGCATTCCCAACACGAAGCCGGTTGCGGAATCGACGGTGGCGTAGCTCGTGAGGACGACGTTGCGCCGATCCATCCGGCTCCCCCAATTCATGGTGAACTCCTGGGCGTCCGTTTCGACTGTCATTGCCTCGGGGAGTCGAAGACGCCCGTCGATGAGCGCGCGGTCGATAGCCCCCGAATGGGCGCGGCAGCGCGCGTGGATAAACCGAAGAATGGCGTAGTAGGAATCCGTCGACCTCACGCCCGCCCCGTGGATCGACCGGCGCCCCGGCGACTTGTTGGCGACTCGGCTGAACACGTCGGCCGCCAGCCTGCGGTTGCGGTCGTGAAGGCGGACAGGCGCGCCGACTGAAAAGCTCGCCCCGCATGCCTTGCACCGATGGCGGGCATCCCGCCCGCCCGAACCGCGTCCCCACCGCTGATACCCCGCGCGGCCCAGGGCGGCCACGGGCTGAAGGTGGTTCGCGCAGGCCGCGTTGGGGCACGAGGCCGTCTCTTCCGGTGTCGGCAGCCCGCCCGCCTCCGCGAGTCGCTCGATTTCGCTGACGATGGAGTCGTTGCTTTTGAGCGGCGGATTCTCCCCGCAGGACTTGCAGCGGATTGAGGGGACCTGGCCCTTGTGCGTGCTGTGGAGCTTGTACCGCATGTCGCGGTCGGGCGAGGGGCCGGGCTTCTGTCGCTGGTGCTTCGCCGGCTGGCCGAAGTTCCCGCAGTTTGGCATTCGGCAGTGGTTGACTTGAATCGTTCGCCTCTCGCCGCCGAAGAGGTCGGTGGTCGCAGGGACCGGAACGCGGGGCCTGTCGGTCATTGGCGGAGCCTCTGTGTGATGGCCCGGCTGCGGGGGATGCGCGGCAGATGGGGCGGAAGAGTAGGCCCATTGTACGAAAAACGGTGTTTTAGGGCAATGTTTTTTTGGCCTTAAATCATTGTTTTTCATAAGTAATTTGGAAATTACCAACAGAAATTCCGAACGCCTAGCTCTCCGCCCCCATAGGCGCTTGACTTTTTCGGACCAAAAATCGGGCATGGCTGGTTATGCCAGATGGACCACTAATCCAGAGCACTTCGGCCTGCTTTTGACACATCTAGATTGGGCGAGACCGGCCAAACGTTAAGTAGTGTGCCGATTTACAGCGGGCCCATATCCTCGTTCGAGATATCGAGATCAACCGGGATGTCGCCATGCACCAGGTCGGGCCGCCGAATCGGGACGCGCTGGCCGGGGCGACCGTGGAGCGCCACTTCGAGCGGGTGTCGGAGTTCTATCTGGAACACTCGGATCTTTGCGAACGGGTGCCGCTCACCTTCGGCGAGGAACTCGCCCGGGTCCGGCTGCTCGGGTATTGCAGGCTGTTTCGGGAGGAGGTCGGGGCGGGGATGTATTTGTTGGTTGATTGGGTCGAATGAGCCACCGATAGTCCAAGTACTAAAACGAGGAGAACGGACCCGATGCAAGAAGCGACGGAATCTGGGTACAAGGGGTTTATGCTAAAGGAACCCGATCAGACGACTGGCACCTGCCATCTGGTCTCTCCGACCGGAGTCAAGGTGGCAGTGTTCTCGTTCTCTATGGGAGGTTCCATGCCCACGATCCGCTCATTGGTCAAAGACTTGGACTGCGGCGAGAACCACCCCACGATTGAGCATGCCATCAAATGTATCGTCAGCCGATACGAACGAATGACCACTACGCCATGGGAGCGAGTTCGGCGAAGCGTATCGAAATTCCTTTCGCACGGCGGATGGGGGGCGGTCGCTGCAGTCGCCGCCGTCATTGGTGCCGTGGCCGCAATAGTCGCCGCCATCGCCGCAACTCTCACTTACATGAACGTGACGGGGTAATCGGTGATCTCGTGACGTCACTTATGATTCCACAACCGAGACCGGTGAAGCGCAGGGGGAGAATCATCGCGTCACCACGTGCGCGGAGCCAATCTCCTCCTGACGCGGCACGCCATTGACCATGTCGATCTTTGGTCGATGAATCTGATCAAGCGCTGCACTATGAGATACGAATTCGATCCGGGCGGAACGGTTGGTGCGCTCGACGCAGCCGTTCCACTGGGGCCTGCGGCTAGCTGTCGAAACGCCACTTGATCCACTTTTTCATGTCGTGTAGCTTGGCCGTGCTTTTCAATTCGGAAAGGCCAGTGTCACTGTTGATCTCGCCTGTGATGCAGTAGCTGGTAAAGATGTGGCAGTTGTTTAGTATTAAATCGTATTTGCCGTCGTCGGGACTGTCGAAGGTGCTGTGGTTATCGGCCTTTCCAACCGCCTGCAAAGCTCGATTCGCGATTTCAGCTTTACCGAGTGGCGTGAGACTGCTTCCAGCGGACACGAAGAGGCTACGATGCGAGCCTAGAAACTTGTGGAGTGTTTTTTTCTTAACTTTTCCGCTCTTCGACTTCGACACAATGAGTCCATCTCCGACATGAACACCTGAGTGTTCGACTAGCCTCATGTTTCGGTACACCACGCTTCCCACAGGGGGATAACACTTGGGATTCTTGGGGGATCCCTTGCTCTCTGGGTCTTCCTCCTCGTTGTTTCTGCCTATGAGCTTGAATCCAGCAGCAGCAGCGATAGCAAAAGCGATTCTAGTGTATAGTCCCATAAATAACCTTATATAGTAGCGAGCGTGTCCAATCCAAGGAATCCGCTCTCGCCCTGTGGTCGACCGGTTGCCGCCGTCTCGCTCAGCGACGAAGAAAAATCCCACCCGCTCAGTATTGTCCGCTCCCGCTCACCGCCCCACGCAGTCGTGCAACGGGCGCAAATCGTGCTGGCCTGCGCCCAAGGCGAGTCCAACACCACCCTTGCCAAGCGCGTGGGACTGAGCCACATCACCGTCGGCAAATGGCACCGTCGCTTCAAGAGCCTCGCGAACCAGGACGAACTGGCGGCGCACCCACGATTCCACGTTGTCGAGGCCGTCCAGAGAGATGCGGAGGGCACCGGCGATTTCAGGTATCAGCGCTGATGCATTGTGACTGAACACGCGATCGACGTCTCCGGTGCCAACCAGCTCCAACAGCAGTGCGATACGGGTTAAAGGAACTTCTGTAACACACAATCCATTGAAATTTGCTCATTCCGAAGCATCACCGTACTGACTCCTTAGTTCGTCTAATCGTTTTGCCTGGCGCTCGGAAAAAGACCGAGCATCAAACAATGCCTCTCCGTCAGCGCCGTCAAGCTGTTCAACTGTAACAGTAAAAATTGCGTCTTCGGATGCTTCAACACGACCCCACTCGGAAAATGGGTTCGGTGCAAGACTCCAGCCTGCTTCCTCTCCTGGCTCTAATCCACCAGAGATACTGTAGCTAAACGACTCCTCCAGCCACGGTACACTGCGACCGGGGCTTGCAATGATGCCATTGAAGTATGCTTTGGAAACTGCATGCTCTGTGTTGTTAACTACAGTGAGTTCGATAACAGGGGCTTCTCTAAAGGTACTGTCGTCGCGCTTGTAGAAACGAGACTGCAGCACCTCGAATTGATTGAGCTGGTCCCTAGCCCTGATCTGCTCCTGCCTTTTTTGCTCGAGTTCTTCAATTTCTAAAAGAGCTTCCTGTCGCCGCCTTTCGGCTCGCTTCGCTTTCACCCTCTCCGCTTCTGCCATGACTTCACTCGCGGTCTTGCCATCTAAAGCTTGTCGCATTTTCGACTCAACACTACCCGCGCCGACTGCACCCTCTGCGAATAAGTTTCCTATATCGATCTGGCTAAATGCTAACACCTGAAGCGCCTCATCAAATTTCTCCGCTTCCTCGGCGGGAATTGATGCGCGAACCTCCTCAATGGATGCCCTCATTTTTTCGTTGGTGCTCGCATCAATTACAGGCTCTGAAAATGGGCTCTTGCCACATCCTCCAACCAACGTTGCGGCGAACATCAGCAATACTGAAATCAACAATCTCCTCACACCTGTCTCCTTTGGATCGTCTATGCCCCGTATTTCAACTTGTCCGCAAGTCGGAACATGAAGTCTGATGTTTTAGTCCACAACTGCGCCAGAAAAAAGCCTTCTGGCATAGTGGTTTGCAGATTAAAACATATCAACATATCAGCCCACTTATCTCACCAAAGAATAGGAATGGGATCCCAGTTTGTAGGATAACGTGAGCAGATTCATAAAGTTACAGATGTCCAAGAAGGACATCCAATGAACACACGTACACCCGCGCAACTTGAATTTCACCCCTTCGGCCGCTGTCAAGTCGTCGGTCGTTTTGACTCGGGCCGGCCCGTACCACACCAACAGGCTTCCGCCCATGTGCCGGTTTCGCTCGTTGCTGAAGATCCAGCCACTCATGTTCTTGGTCTCGACCACAAACACACCGTAGCGTGAGACGAAGATATGGTCGATTTACGTCGTCCCGTCAGGCGCACGCAACGTGCCTCATGGAAGCGCGTGTAGATTGAACGCGGTAGCGCCAGTGCCGAAGCGGCAGAGACCTTTGGCTCACCGACATACCCTCTGCCGCTTGGAGTTCCGAAGATAGCGCCTAGGATTCGCCCAAGACTCTTTGTTGGGGCAAGTCTCTCTGCGTCGGGGTTCGCGCCCCGCTAGTCGACACGAGCCCGCGGCCGGACGATTGCCCGCGGCTTCGCGGTGCTCAATACGATTCGTCCGGGAGGTGTCCTGCCTCGCACCGGTAGAGGAAGACATACTCGTACTTGTAGATGGCGACCGACGTGACCCCCGACTCGGCGTTGCCGGTCACAACCGAGCCAGCGTAGTCACCCTCTTTCCGCCCGGAAACATAGACTGCCTTTTTGCCGATGCTCTCGCAGTGTTTGGCGCCGACCGGGTCGGACGCTTCACGAGCGTCCTCAAACGCAGGCTCAACAATCTCGTCGAATGGGACCCGGACCTCGGCCTTGATCTCGGAGAAGTCCGTCAGGACGGGCATCGGGGTTGGGGTTGCGCATCCCGCGAGGGCGACCAGGCACAAAACGCCCAGCGCGGACCTAAGACCTCTGAATTGCCGATTCACTGCGAAAACCCCATCACCTGGCAGACCTTACTCCAACTTGCCGGCCCGCGTCGGCAGGCCGGATTACCGGGCTCCCACGACATATCGAGGCCAGGGCGAGGCGAACCGCGGCAGCCTCGCCGGCGCTGGTTTGCCGCCCGTCCACTACGGATGCGCGAGGGCATTCCAAGAACCGTAGGAGCTTCGGGGAATTGAAGGGTATATGTCTGTGGAGTTCAAGGACAATTCATCACCTGACGCCAACGTGAGCGCATTATTGCGGTTGCGAGACCGACTGAGGGGGCTTGAGGAGAGACTCGCCCGACAAGAGGAGAATCTTCGGGGGTCCAGTGAAAACATCGCTCGGGGAATCGACGGACAGAAACGTAAAGCGCGGAAACAAATCGATCGCCTCAACAAGAATCTTCAAGGGGTCAACTTCGGCAGCATCGAGGGGATCAGGGTTAAGACGCTGCCTGTGGAAAGGATGGAGCAAGTGCTCAGGGCACTACGCGACGGCGTGGTTCAGGATTTACTTTTCCAGGACGACATTCCCATCGAAGAGGCGTTCAAAGAGATTTTCCAGAAATATGGAGGCGGGCGTGGTGGCGGCCAACGTCTGTTGGATTACCGCGAGTACCTTGACCTGCGGGTCGAGGTGCGTCGCAGCTCTAGGCCGGGGTGGGAGAAAGCGAACCCCACGCGCCTTTCTACCGGTGAGGCGATCGGCGTCGGTGCTGCTTTGATGATGGTGGTGCTCACTGAATGGGAGCGAGATGCGACTCTGCTGCGGGGAAAACGGGACCAGGGGTCGCTTAGGTTCCTGTTTCTCGACGAGGCCAACCGCCTCTCGCACGACAATCTCCGCGTGCTCTTCGATCTATGTCAAACGCTCGACCTACAACTGCTGATCGCCGCTCCAGAGGTCGCCAGGGCCGACGGCAACACGACCTATCGATTGGTGCGTGGTGTGGACGCGACCGGGCGCGAAGAGGTGCTGGTGAGTGGTCGTAGGGCAAGGACACCGGGGTGATCTTCGTTTGATCTGGGAAAGTATCAACGCCCGCCTGGCGCTTTTGGAGATCCTCGCCAAAGGCAGACTCGGGCGCCGCCGGGGCCAGGCCGAGGCATACGAAACCCTCGCCGAGCTTCCATGGACGAAAGCGACCGGCCGCCGGAATGAGATTGGCATAGTCGAGGAACACAGGTCAGAGCTTGTAAACTTGATTGGCCGGGTCTGGCCGCAATGGCGGGAGACCCTCGCGGATTGCGCCGCCGAGGGGCTGCCGCCCACACCAGTGGGCTATGGGCGGCTACGTGATCGGGAACGAGCCTCCGGGCTTCCTCCCGAGATGCCCGGACGGATCAACCGAAGAACCGCCACGGCCCTTACGGGGCCGGACTCAAAAGCCTCGCTTACCGACGAGAGGCGAGGTGCGCTGGGCGACTCCCGCCTTAACTATCCGAGCAGGGCCTCGGCTGCGTCCGCAGGTCGCATTCGGCAAGGCGATGCCCTAGAATCCCTGTCCATGAGTGAAGCCATCGCCTTCGACACCCATCGGTTTGTCAAGAACCTGACCGCGCACGGGTTTAGCGAGGAACAGGCCGAGGCTCTGGCGACCGAGCAGGTCAACCTGCTCAACAGCAACCTGGCGACCAAGGCCGACATCGCCGAAGTGCAGCGGGAAATCGAGGTTCTGCGGCAAGAGACCAAGGTGGAGATAGCGGGAGTGCGGCGGGAGATTGAAGTGCTCAAGGTCGACCTGCTGAAATGGCTATTTGCCGCCATGTTTGCCCAGGTCGGCCTGATTGTGACCCTGTTAAAGCTATTGTGACGTTGCACGGGTGCCCCGGGCGGCACGGTGCCGCAGTCCTCCGGCGGCCCACTCGTCGAGTTCGTCCGGGCACCGGTCCCGGATGCCCCGGATAGGAACGGGCTCCGAACTCGGCGAGGCGCCTATCCTCTATCCGGTCGCAGACATCAAGGACCTGTCCTTCGGACAGTGCCGGTTCGCGAAACGACCGGACGTAGGAAACGAAACCCGCACCCTCGGTGACGTTCTCCGGCATCCTGGTCTTCAGTTTCCCCGTGCCGACGAAAGCCACCACGGACTTTACAGCCCCCGGGAATGTGGAGGTCGGCAAGGGCTATTCCAACAGCCTTCGTGTGACGGTAGTTCTGTCGTAACGGGTTCTGGAGTCGCGTCTTGTGGCCGTTGCGAAATCGCTGTGTCCATTGCCGGTCTCGCTCGTTGCCGAAGATCCAGCCACTCATGTTCTTGGTCTCGACCACAAACACACCGTAGCGTAAGACGAAGATATGGTCGATTTGCGTCGTCCCGTCAGGCGCACGCAACGTGACCTCATGGAAGCGCGTGTAGATTGAACGCGGCAGCGCCAGTGCCGAAGCTGCAGAGACCTTTAGCTCGCCGACATACCCTCTGCCGCTTGGCGTCCCGAAGATAGCGCCCAGGATTCCCCCAAGACTCATTGTTGGGGCCAGTCTCTCTGCATCGGGGTTCGCGCCCTGCTAATCGACACGAGCACGGGACCGGACGATTACCCGCGTCGGCAGGACGGATTACCGGGCTCCCACGACATCTCGAGGCCAGGGCGAGGCGAACCGCGGCAGCCTAGCCGGCGCTGGCTTGCCGACCGTCCGCTACGAATGCGCGAGGGCATTCCAAGAACCGTAGGAGCTTGCGGAAATTGAAGGGCATATGTCTGTGGAGTTCAAGGACAATTCATCGCCCGGCGCCAACGTGAGCGCGTTATTGCGGTTGCGAGACCGACTGAGGGGGCTTGAGGAGAGACTCGCCCAACAAGAGGAGAACCTTCGCGGGTTCACTTCGCGCAACGCCGCCAGTCCTTTCCCAAATCGTGATGTAATCAGCGATCGCGTTGTGGAGGTTTGGGAGGGGGCTTTTTTTCGCGAAGCTCGGTTTGCCCATACGCTCGAGACCCGGCCCGACCCGTTGCATCGGCAACCCGGCTGGCTATGAACACGCGCGAAGCCAACGACTACACCATTTGGGCGTTCCATATATAGTGTTACCCCATGGACCTTGACGTCTACATCCATGGTGAGCGCGCCTTGTCCCTGGAGGCGGATCCCAGCGAACCAGAGAAGCTGCATCCCGGGCCTGCGATGGCACGCATGTCCGTGGGTTGGGACGGCACAGAGGACACAGGCACAGTGCAAAGCTGGTTACTCCTTTGCCTGCCGGAGAACGGCACGCGGAACGCCTTCGTGGAACGCACGAAGAGTCTTTTGCTGGCGCACCGGATGAAACCTGTGCCGAGGGACCCCGAAACGGTGCTCTGGGCCAACACGGACTGCGAGTATCCCGGGGCAATCTCCCTGTCGTCGGATGGTGCTCCGCCGCTGTCATCACAAGCGGTCCCGCTAGCACAGTACAGCCTAATCACAGAACGAGACATCGGGCTCCTGCTGGAAAGCACGGTACATGAGGCGGAGCGTGGCAGCTTTCGGGGACATGGAGGGCTGATGCAACACCGTGCACGCGCATCGCTGTCCGGGATGCGACCCAAGATTGCTCTCTCGAAGGCGGAGAATGGGGCGTGGTGCCTAGGCGAGCCAGGTTGCCTAAACACCTGGATCGTGAAGGTCGAGGACAACGTACGTCTTCCCGGCGAGGCCGGTGTCGAGAGCGTTTGCCAAACCGCCCTCTCGCTCGCTGGGATACGTGCGGCACGCACGGCCGCAAGAGTCATTGGTGGATACCAGTGCGTATTGAGCGAACGCTCTGATCGCGCCGTGGCCGCTAGTGGCCACGTCGTACCGATACACCAGGAGGAACTGCGTCAGGCAGCAGGTTGGGGCGGGCCGAAGTACCCCGCCGGAGCACCGAGCGAGCCGAACTGGAAAACCGTCTACAAGATCTTGCGCAAACACGCTGCCAAACCGGACGATGCGTGCGACGAGTTCACGCGACTGCTGGCCAGCGCCTGGTTGCTTGGTCATGCGGATATGCACTACGGGAATCTGGGTTTTTTGCACGAGAAGGGCCAGGTGCGGCTTGCCCCCGCCTACGATGTTTCCAGCGCCGTGGCAACGCGATATGACAAAATCCTGATCCTCGGTGTAGGGGGACAACGCTGGCCTCACAAGATCGGCGCACCCCATTGGCGCGAGCACGCAGCCTCTTGCGGCCTGGATGTTGAGCGCGTATTGGGCGTGGTGTCGGAGCTAGCAGAGGCGCTTCCGGACGCGTTCGAGCAGGCGCGCACCTTGGCCAAGGAAAGAGACGAAGACCGGCGCCCTCAGCATGTTGCGAAGCGTTGCGAGAGAATCGCCCGGCACATCAGACTCCGAGGGCAGCGCTTCATGCGCACGCTTGCCTTCCGTCGGTCATCCACACCTGCAGAACGGAAGACATCACCTGCTGCGCATTGCAAAACCAACAACTCTGGACCTCCCTGATCCCAGATAAAGGCTAATTTGGCACAGGTCTGTATTACAACTTTGACAGCGCCGCGCCGGACTCCGAGGGGGTTCGGCAGGCGAAACCCTCTGAGGTTTTTCGGTGTCTGCGGTGCCGGGCGAGCCGTGCAGGGTGAAGTCGTCGCGGGCGCTTCTCTCGGTGCTGCCCGTTCATCCGCACGCGAGCTCCAAGGTCGAACTCCCCTCGCCCCGTGCGGCCCGGGTAGTGACTTGGAGTCGTTTCAGCCGTGTGGAAGCCTCAAGGTTCAATTCCCTTCACCCCTTGAGTTGTGGTTAGCGGCTTGCGGTCGTTTCGGCGTGATGCCGATCGCCTCTGCTGAATATCCCCCTTTTCTCGACAACCCCGCTCGTCGCCAGGCTGCCCCCCATACGGAGCCCAAGACGGGGCCAATGTCGAAAAACAGGCGTTAGGGCTTAAACGGGTCAAGCCCGGTCGAAGTAACGGGACTGGGGCCGGTTTCGGGGGGTTCAGCGGCACTAGGGGGGTAGTAGTCATCGCCCACGGTTCGGCCTCCGTTACCGTTCGGGCGGTTCAGATTTCCAGCCAAAGCCCGTTCCGCGAGTGAGACGGCCGCATTGAGCGTCCCCAGGGCAAGGATTCCGATATGGTCCGAAAAGGCTTTTAGGTTCCCCTCGTCCGCAACCTCAAGAGCCCCGATGTACTCCGGCTTTCCTTCCGCGGAAATGACGGGCGGCGGTAGCCCCCGCTTGATGAACGACCACGCCATGAGCAGGCGGGAGATGCGGCCGTTGCCATCCTGAAACGGATGCGTCCGGACGAATCGGTGGTGCGACCACGCGGCCTCGACGTTCACGGGGTATCGCCGCCCGGAAATCGAGCCATGGAGATGGAAAAACCGGTCCATCTCCGATTGTACCTGCTCGGGCGGGCAATACTCGTGTATGACGCCATCGGGCCGCCGGGGATTGTTCGGCTTGATCTTCCATTGCCCCTTGGTCTTGAACTCCACCTCTACGCGTCGACCATATGGGTCGATTCCCGCGACGGTTGCCTGATGGCGGGTCAGCATCTGGTGCCACGTTTTGACCATGTGCGCCGACAGCGCGCGACCGCTTGCCACATCCTCGAACATCATGTCGTATGCGGATTCCTGATCCTCAAGCAGCCCGCGTACCGTGCTGTCATCGAGACCCTCCACCGTATGGGCGCCCACCACACCGGCAAACCCCTCGGCAACGAGTTGTTCCGTTACGCCGCGCCGCAACGTGTAGAGTCCCTCGATTTGTCCGGTTTCTATGGCAAACGCGCGAACCCGCTCCCGCAGCCAACCCGCCAGGAACCGGTCCTGTGCGGAATTTGCCTTTAGTGCTTTTCGGTGGACAGCCCAACGGTCCTCCAACTCGCCGTAGCCTGGAGTAACCCAGGCTTCAGCGTCGTCGGGCATGCCTGTGAGAGGCCCCCAGGTTTCAGGGCCATTTGCGGCCACTGCGATTCTCCAGCGCCATTGGGAACCGAATTATACTCGCTTTCAGGTCACCTCTCCCAAGGCCCTATCGATGGCCATGACGCCAGAGCCACTGCGCGTGCCGCCTGGTCCCGCCTTAACTATCCGAGCGGGGCCTCGGCCGCTTCCACAGGTCGCATTCGGCGAGGCGATGCCCTAGAATCCCTGTCCATGAGTGAAGCCATCGCCTTCGACACCCATCGGTTTGTCAAGAACCTGACCGCGCACGGGTTTAGCGAGGAACAGGCCGAGGCTTTGGCGACCGAGCAGGTCAACCTGCTCAACAGCAACCTGGCGACCAAGGCCGACATCGCCGAAGTGCGGCGGGAAATAGAGGTTCTGCGGCAGGAAACCAAGGCGGACATCGAGGTTCTGCGGCAAGGGACCAAGGCGGACATCGAGGTTCTGCGGCAAGGGACCAAGGCGGAGATAGCGGGAGTGCGGCGGGACATCGAGGCGCTCAAGGTCGACCTGCTGAAATGGCTATTTGGTGCCATGTTTGTCCAAGTCGGCCTGATTGTGACCCTGTTGAAGCTATTGTGACGCTGGCCGGGTGCCCCGGGCGGCGCGGTGCCGCCATCCCCGGGCGGCCAACCCGTCGAGTTCGTCCGGGCACCAGTTCCGGATGCCCCGGATAGGAACGGGCTCCTCCTCATCCAGCGGCTAATCCGTGTTCTCCAGGCGAAAATGCCGGTCCTGGGTTGTCGAGAGCCGCCACGACAACACCCGCCGGGCGTGCCAGTCCATTATGGCCACCAGGTAGACGAACCCGCGGGCCATCGGTACGTAGGTGATATCGGTACATCAGACCCGGTTGGTGCGGTCGATCACGCGGTCCCGCAACAGATACGGACAAATCCGGTGTTTGCGGTCCACCGAGGCCACCTTCGCTCGACGCTCAACGATCGAGGGCCCGTGCTAAAAATCACGCTTCGCAACCAGTTCCCCAATCTTGGCCCGCACCGTGCGGGTCTCCGCTTCGCGGTCCCTGTCGCCAAAACTGTCACTGATTTTGTCGAGCACCATGCGCTTCCACCTGGCGATCACGCTCGGGTGAATTTGATGCCGTCTCGCCAGCTCGGCGGCCGTCTCGTCACCCCGGATGGCCGCCAGTGCCACCTTTGCCTTGAACTCGGCTGAATACTGCTTTCTCTTTGCCATATCGATTGCTTCCTGCGGCTAATCGACCACACCTTAGCGCGTTGTTCAAAAATCGGGTACCACTTCTCCGGTTCTGATTAGACAGTTTGAGGGCAAAGCCAAGGACTGTTTTCGTGTTGGTCAACCGCCCTCGTTGATGTCCTATCGTCCGTTGATTCGAGTGGTGCCGGCACCGATGTCAGCGGCGACAAGCAACCTCCGGGTGTTTCAGGGTGCCGATCCATTGAAATTTCGCCTTCCGACGACCAATCCCTTAAGTTCGACGGCAGCAGCAACCTCGGGTTCGGGTCGTGGGCGTGAAAGGTCGTCGGCATCCCGCACGATCTTCGGCCAATCCAACTAGGACATTATGCGATCCGGTTTCCACGGCGCGGGCTTGCGTGGAAGTAACCACTTCCTAGGCGTCGGTGCGCGGGTCGCCGGTGCGAAAACTCCTAGCCTGATTCATCCGCGGATTCACATTTGTCCCGGTCCGCATTTGAATAAGAGCGAACCAACCAGCGTAGCCAATCCTTCTTCTGGTTTCGTTGTTGGATCGAATAAACTATCTCGGCCTCCACATAACAACCCGTCTTTCGGGTCGCGGGGATGCCTTCGATGTAGAACCCGAAGTTGTCGTTCTCTCGCCGACAGTGACCGAGCTCGTCATCGTCCTCGACACTCCGGCACACGCGCTCTATCCAGTCGTCCAGCGTGTTTGCCCGGACGGCGTTGTGCGAAAGGAACTGCGCCAGCATGTTGTCGGGCGACACGGTGAAGCTTCCCATCGTCTCGGTGCTGGTTGTACTGCCGGTCTTGGTGAACCCCTCGATCTCGCCTTCCTTTCCATCCGGCCGGTAGGCCGTGTAGTAGGTGATCTTGGCGTCGTCCTCCACGGTTAGAACGCATGAACGCTCGAAGGCGATGGGATCCTCTCCCGACGTGACGCGCCGACCGTCGTGATGGAGCAGACCCTCCCACAATGTCCCGGACACTTCGGCGCCGTCCCGCGTCGGGCTGCAGGTGTAGGTCGTGCGGCAATACTCGCCTGTGCCGCGGCTGTGTTCTTCCGCTAGGCATTCGACCAGCGCAATCGTCGGCAACCTCCCGCCGCCTTGCGGCACGCCGAACTCAGCGGCGATGGCTCCCGCGTGGAATGCGGTAGTCGCCATGAAGCAACTGATGCCAACAATTGTGCTTCTGCCCTTGCTCTTTCTTGTCATTCGCCAACACCCAGCTTTGCTGCTTTGAGGATTTGCGTAGTTTACATGGAAGTGGTCTCCCGGCTTCAAGGACAAGGACATGTCCGGCAGGGCCATCTCAGAGTCGCCCACTAGGAGCCTGTCGGACTTTGTAGCCAAGTGTTTGATTTATAAGGAATCTGGTTTTTCGCACCAGAAGTAAAATCCCATATACTTCAATGGGTTGCGATATTCAAAGTATCTAAGCCCGACAGGCTGCTAGCCCTCGGCAAAGCCCTATATAGATGGTTTATGAATACTTTTCGCAAGATTCCGCGGCATCTAATGGCCTTTCAGAAATTTTCTTTCAAGAGCGGACACTTGGGGATGGTCATGGCGCGTCCACCAAGATTGGACTAGGGCGCATCCACCAGTTCCCTAAGATCGTATCTGAGCAGCTCGTGCCCTTCCGGACCCCGAATGACAAGCAGGACCGGACGCTCGTCTGGAATCGGGCATCGAACCGCCCAGGCGGCCGAACCATCGTGGGTGCTGGCGGAGTGCGGCGCCAGGGGTTACCGGTGTCCCTCGATGCCGAAGGTGTCCACCAGAACGAGCTCGTGGTCGCCTCGGGGAGGCGTCCGGGGCGGCTTCGTGCTGAGGCTCGCCCGCCGAACAGACCAGGTGCCCCAACGGTCGACCACCCCGGTCACGGCAATGCTTCGCGGCGCTGGGCGCGGTTCGGCTTCGCCCGCAGCCTTCCCCCCCTCCGTCCCACCGTTTTCAGAGAGGCGGCCCGCCTTGTCAGCCAAAGGAGCCGCTGCCTTTCTCCCATCCGTCCCACCGTTTGCAGAGCCGGCAACCGGCCCGCGTTTGACGGCGGCGGAGGCGGCGCTGGTGACGGTGCCCTGGGCCATGGCCTCATCCCCGGATCGAAGGTGGTCAAACGCCTTCCGGTAGTGGTAGTCCGAAATGAAGAAGTCGGGGCCGCAGTACGACATCGTGTCCGCGAAGCCGTCGTCGGGATTGACGAAGCGGCCGGCGCTGAAGAACCAACCCCGGCGCGGGCCGATGCCCGAGTGGTCGTAGGGGTAGTCTTCGTCCGCGTTGTCGGTGCCGCATCCGTCGCGCGGGTGGCGGAGGTTAAGGCTGTGGCCGACCTCGTGGACGGTTATGTTCCGTGTGCAGCCGCCGTCGATGGCTGCACCGACACAGGGCCGCCCTGCATCGCCAGGAGGCCTTGGTGCCCAGGGACTATTTCGACGGCCCGGCCCTGATTGTCGAGCAGCAAACCAACACGGTTGTCACCGCGGACTTCACCGCCACCGTCAACGCCCAAGACCACCTAATTCTAGGTCGCCGCTCGACCGCCAGCGCAGCCCATCGCGACAGCGACCATTGGGCCAGCAAGGCGCTGCCGGATCAGCGCCGTTCCGGCGACAACGAGGCGTCGGCCTGAAGATGCGTCCAAAGGAAATACACTCTACGACTCAACGAGCGGTCTGGTGCGATATGCGGGCTAGCAGCCTGCCGTGTAGGCTGCTAGGGCCGCTTGGCGATGGTGGCCCGCAGACAATCCGGTAGTATTGCAGCGATGCCCACAAAGCCCGGCTTGATCCGCACGTAACTGGTCTGGAACCGTCTGCTCGTCATCGTCGAGGAGCAGACCCACAGGCGGCGAGGGCATGGCGACCCCGCTAGACGGGATCTGGCGGCGGTGAAGGCGGATGTTGGGGCCAGCTTGGTCTAGGCTCCCTAGGACCATCCCAAACTCGTTCGTAACCCGTTGAGCCTTTGGGCGATTCCGCAAGGGCGGACATCCGGGCTGGAAGGGGCTGGGATGCGTGTCCATGGCGATGCGTGGATATAGGGCACCAGCGCTGCGGTCTCCATCGTGCGCCTGCGCGGGCGCTTCCGGTGCCTGCCCCATGCGCAGCGGCACTACGCCGCCTGGCAGGGCGAGGCCCTGCGCGAGGTCGTCCGACCCGCCTGATGTGCGCCGCGCACGGGGAATAGGCCCCAACATCGGCGTCCCTCCGTTTAAATGGGCGGCCGGCGGCGAATGCGGTGCGAAATCGAGCGGCCGGAACCTTCTCCAGCGCCGCGCAGGCGGCCCAGCGGGGTCATCCATGCCCATGCGGGACGCCCATCACCCATTCCTGTTGACCAACCCCCTCCGACCTACTCGAATATAGGATCATCCTGGGCACCGCCGACAGGGCCATCCCAAGGTGTTCGCTCTTGGAAGAAAATTTCTGAAAGACCATTGGATGCCGCAGAGTATTGCGGAATCTTCCGAGAAACATTCATAAATCGTCTATATAGGGCTTTGCCGAGGGCTGGTAGGCGACTTTGGGATAGTCCTGGCACCTTCGACCAACGGCTTGACTGGATAGTGCTACGGTCCATAATTACTGGGTGTCCGTTGCAATTGGCTATCATGACAAATAGACGACTTTGCGCTATAGGCTTGGGTGTCCCGGGACTAGGGAGGCTTACCGGCATTTTCGTAAAAAGCGGCTTTGTGCGCCTCTCTTGCTGCTGTGCCCCGGCTATGCGCGGGCCATCAGGAGGAAAGGCGAATGGCTGAAACCACCATCTTGGCTGAAGAAACGGCCTTCTTCGAGAAAAATGAAAGTCGGTTTCGAGAGCAGTACAGGGACCGCTACTTGCTAATCCATGGACCAGAATTGATCGGTGATTTTGGCGATGAGGAAGAAGCGGTTGTGGCCGGCGTAGAAAGGTTTGGGCAGGGACCGTTTTTGGTTCGCAGGCCCGGAGATCCTGTGCCTGTGTTTGATGCTCCGGCTTATTCCATGGGGCTACTCCATGCCCATTATCAGAGTTAACGTCGAGGACAAAGACGATAGGGGCCGGAAGATTCCGGCCCCTAATGCGTTAAGGGACATAGGTCCTCTTTTTCCGATTATCGTGGCCCCATTGGATAGTCATGCGGAGGTATTGAAAATAACCGGGAAGAAGGTTGTTCAACGCGAGGGGATGGCGTTGGTCGACACAGGTGCCGCACGCACAGCGGTAGACATAAAAACGGCCCGTACGGTTGGCCTACCAATCAAAGGATCTGCAATCATGTCTTCTGCGTCACACAGCCAAATAGACGTTCCTGTGTTTGCAGGGAAGTTGAGCATTCCCGATTTTGTTGACATCGATGTCCCAAGCGGGTTGATGGGTGCGAATCTTGACGGACACACCGGAGTTGTTGCGTTGATAGGGCGAGACTTATTGGAGTCAGCCATCCTGATTTACGATGGGGAAGCTGGAACGATTTCCATCAGTCTGTAGCCCAAATCGGGGTCTATAGCGAATCCACGCCCAACCTTGGGTGATCAGCGTAGTCCGTGCTGGCCGCCTGGCCTCCCGCGAATCGCGAACCCTGTGTCGAACAATGACTTGCTTCGGCCTACTGTGGGGGTCGTTGGAGCGGGCGTAGCCCCGCGTCTCCCCCAAGTCCCGCCGGCCCGAAGCTTGGCACATCGCCCCGTTAGACCGTTCCGGATCGCAGAAGGTCCTGGCCACGAGCACGCGATGGCCGTGCGCCGCCAGCCGACTAGGTTCCCAGATACCGCTTGCGCCGATGGGAATTTCCACTACACAGCGTTACAGAGCGGGGATAGCTCAGTCGGTAGAGCACGACCTTGCCGAGATGGGGGTCGCGAGTTCAAGTCCCGTTTCCCGCTCCAATTCCCTTAAACGCTTCTCCCTGCCGCGTCCAGCCAAATAGGGTGGTGCTCTTTCCCGCCCATTCGCCAACACTCGGCTTCGCTGCCTTGAGGACTCCCTTATTCTACATGGGAGTTGCGCCCCGACTTCAAGGAAAAGGCGCGTCCACCAAAATTGGCCTAGGGCGCATCCATCAGTTCCCTTAGGTCGTATCTGAGCAACTCGTGCCCTTCCGGACCCCGAATGACAAGCAGGACCGGACGCTCGTCGGGAATCGGGCATCGAACCGCCCAGGCGGCCGAACCATCGTGCGTGCTGGCGGGGTGCAGCGCCAGGGGTTGCCGGTGTCCCTCGATGCCGAAGGTGTCCACCAGAACGAGCTCGTGGGCGTGGTCGCCTCGGGGAGGCGTCCGGGGCGGCTTCGTGCTGAGGCTCGCCCGCCGAACAGACCAGGTGCCCCAACGGTCGACCACCCCGGTCACGGCAATGCTCCGCGGCGCTGGGCGCGGCTCGGCATCGCCCGCCGCCTTCCTCCCGTCCGTCCCGCCGTTTGCAGAGCCGGCAACCGGCCCGCGTTTGGCGGCGGCGGAGGTGGCGTTGGCGACGGTGCCCCGGCTCGTGGCCTCATCCTGGGACCGAAGGTGGTCAAACGCCTTCCGGTAGTGGTAGTCCGAAATGAAGAAGTCGGGGCCGCAGTACGACATCGTGTCCGCGAAGCCGTCGTTGGGATTGACGAAGCGGCCGGCGCTGAAGAACCAACCCCGGCGCGGGCCGATGCCCGAGTGGTCGTAGGGGTAGTCTTCGTCCGCGTTGTCGGCGCCGCATCCGTCGCGCGGGTGGCGGAGGTTAAGGCTGTGGCCGACCTCGTGGACGGTTATGTTCCGTGTGCAGCCGCCGTCGACAGCGGCACCGACCGACACATGGCCGCCGAGGAACGCATAGCCGCACGAACTGCCGTCGTAGGGGTATTGGTAGATGCCGTGCCAGTATTCGTCGCCGTCGGCTTCGGAGTTCCAGAGCGTAAGAAGCGCCACCGTGGCGTCGTGCTGGTCCCAGTCCTGCGTTTCGAACGCAAACGTCTCGCCGACTTCGGCGACATAGTCGTCGGCGATGGGAAAGAAGTCGTGGATGTGGGTCATATAGGTGTCCGCGTCGATCTCCGCAGGCTCGCCCACGACCGACTTGATGGGTATGAACAGGATGCGGAACCGGGGAAGCCTCTCCGCGGAAATTGGGAAGTCGAAGACATTGTCCGACTCGTCCGTCTCAAGAATGGCATTGGTCGGGTCCACTTCAATGCGCACTAGGTGCTCCTCGCGGTAGAGGTCACCCGGCAGGTCGAGCGCGTATTCGGTTTCCCACAGGCGCGAGGCCGACCTTTCCGGAGGGGAGGTGTGGGGGTCCAGCAGAGCGTGCAGTTCGGCGGCCAGTTCCGCGCCCGCCTCGTCGCGGAGCCTGATCGAGACGCCGGGGATAGCCGGCGAATCGTGGCCCAGGCGCGCGACGATGGCGGCCCGGCGCCCGGCCAGCGTTGGCGTATGGACCTCCCATTCCCCCGTGGCGGAGCGCCACTGGCGTGTCATCGGCCCTTGGTGGTGCTCCAGTACCAGCAGCGCGGCGTTGCCGTCGCTGCACCGCACATGCCAGGTCGCGGTTGCCGTGGCCTCGCCGGCCGCGATGGTCACACCCACTTCTCGCTGCCCCGCCTCCGGGCAGTCCGCAACCAGGGTGATCTCGACCGCCTCGCCCGCCGCCGCCGACCCCGAGGACGGGCAGGCGAAAGCGGTTTCGTCATCCAAGGTGATGGAGTAGCCCTGCGGCGATGAAGACGACCAGCGAAGCGAGGACTGGGCCGGGTGCCGCGGCGACCCCGCAGCATCCCCGGGCGGCGACGAAATGCGCACCACCGTGTCATCGTCCCTTGAAGCTCCCCGTACCGACGGGGGACAGGCGGCCCGGACTGTCAGGGGTGTGGACGCGGGCCCCGGTGCCTGTTCATTCTCCGCACGAACCGTGATCGAGTACGCCATGCCCGGGGTCAGGCCATCGAGCGTGCAGCCGGCGTCCGCGGCGGAGCCCGTGCAGGTGACGGTCTCAGTACCGATTTTCGGAGTCGCGACGACCAGGTAGCGCAAGATGGCGGCACCACCGTCGCCGGCAGCGGGAACCCGGCTCCAGCTCACGGCGATCGACTCCAGGCCGGCGACGACGCGCACATCGCGTGGTGCCAGAACCGGTGCGGTCGGTACCAGGCCGAGGTTCTGGTACCAGGCGACCGTGTCGTCCCCGGCGCCGGCTGCCAGCACATCGAGGTCGCCATCGCCGTCGAGGTCCGCGGCGTGGACGGACCAGGGCCGGTTCTGGCTCGTGGAGATCAGGTGCTCGACGCCGAAGACGCCGCCGCCCAGGTTTTCATACCAGGCGACCCGGTTGCCTTTCATCGATGCCGCCACCACGTCGGGGTCGCCGTCGTCGTCGACATCCGCGGCATGAACGAAGATGGGGTGGTCCAGTCCCTCCATGACGGTCCTCGGCGACGAAAACCGCTGGTTGCCCTCGTTGCGGTACCAGATGATCTCGCTCCCTTCCGCAGCGGCCGCGACGACGTCCGGATAGCCGTCGCCGTCGAAGTCGGCCGCATAGACCGAAACCGCGCGACGAACGTCGTCGGCAATGATGCGCTGGGGGGAGAAGGCACCCCCGCCCTGGTTCTCGTACCACGCGATCTTGTCGTCGTGCGCGGAGGCCGAAAGCACATCCAGGTCGCCGTCGAGGTCCAGGTCGGCGGCGTGAACCGAGCGTCCAACATCCGCGTTTGTGGTGATCGTCCGTTGCGCGGAGAACACGCCGGTGCCGTCGTTCTCGTACCAGGCGATCCTGTCGTCGTTCCAGGAGGCGGAGACGACATCGTTGTCCCCGTCGGCGTCCAGATCGGCCGCGTGGACGAACCGCGCGCCGTCCGCGTTCCTGGTGATGACCCGTTGATCGCCGAACTCCCCGTCCCCTTCGTTGCGGTACCAGGCGATCTTGCTGTCGTTGTACGACGCCGACACGACGTCCGGCCAGCCGTCGCCGTCGAGATCCGCGGCGTGGATCTCCTCGACGCTGTCCGCCGCCGTGGTGATCACGCGTCGCGGTGAGAACGAACCCGAACCGAGGTTCTCGTACCAGGCGATGAGGTCGTCGTGCAATGCGGCGGCGACGATGTCGAGATCCCCATCCCGGTCGAAGTCCGCCGCGTGAACGGACGACGCATGATCGAAATCGGTAGCCACCAGCCGCGCATCCGAGTAGGCGATGACACCCCGGCGGAGGTGGGGCAGCGTCACCGTCACAGACTCGGACGGCGGCCCTCGCCCGACGCCGCTTTCCGCATGCACCGCTAGTTCGTAGGTGGCGCCGGGCAGCAGGTTCTGCACTACGCATCGGCGTACATGCGCGGGGACCGCGCACTGCCGCGTTGGTGCACCGTGAGGCGATTCGGCGCGGACCACATAGCTGACGATGGGCGAACTGCCCTGGGCGTCGGGCGGGATTGGACGCCAAGCGACCTCCACGCGACCGAACAGCGGCTTGGTTGCGGTGATCGTTGGCGCGGCTGTGGGGCTGTTGGTCAGGTTCCGGTACCAGGCGACCGTGTCGTCCCCGGCGCCGGCGGCTAGCACGTCCAGGTCGCCATCGCCGTCGAGGTCCGCGGCGTGGACGGACCAGGGCCGGTTCTGGCTCGTGGAGATCAGGTGCTCGACGCCGAAGATGCCGCCGCCCAGGTTTTCGTACCAGGCGACCCGGTTGCCTTTCATCGATGCCGCCACCACGTCGGGGTCGCCGTCGTCGTCGATGTCCGCGGCATGAACGAAGATGGGGTGGTCCAGTCCCTCCATGACGATCCTCGGCGACGAAAACCGCTGGTTGCCTTCGTTGCGGTACCAGATGATCTCGCGCCCTTCCGCGGCGGCCGCGACGACGTCCGGATAGCCGTCGCCGTCGAAGTCGGCCGCATAGACCGAAACCGCGCGACGAACGTCGTCGGCGATGATGCGCTGGGGGGAGAAGGCACCCCCGCCCTGGTTCTCGTACCACGCGATCTTGTCGTCGTGCGCGGAGGCCGAAAGCACGTCCAGGTCGCCGTCGAGGTCCAGGTCGGCGGCGTGAACCGAGCGTCCAACGTCCGCGTTTGTGGTGATTGTCCGTTGCGCGGAGAACACGCCGGTGCCGTCGTTCTCGTACCAGGCGATCCTGTCGTCGTTCCAGGAGGCGGAGACGACATCGTTGTCCCCGTCGGCGTCCAGATCGGCCGCGTGGACGAACCGCGCGCCGTCCGCGTTCCTGGTGATGACCCGTTGATCGCCGAACTCCCCGTCCCCTTCGTTGCGGTACCAGGCGATCTTGCTGTCGTTGTACGATGCCGACACGATGTCCGGCCAGCCGTCGCCGTCGAGGTCCGCGGCGTGGATCTCCTCGACGCTGTCCGCCGCCGTGGTGATCACGCGGCGCGGTGAGAACGAACCCGAACCGAGGTTCTCGTACCAGGCGATGAGGTCGTCGTGCAATGCGGCGGCGACGATGTCGAGATCCCCATCCCGGTCGAAGTCCGCCGCGTGAACGGATGACGCGTGGTCGAAGTTGGTGTCCACGATCCGGGCCGGCCCAAACGGCACCCGCGGCGGCGGGGTGTGCAGGACGTTCTCGTACCACACCACTCCGCTGTAGTATGCCGCCACGAGCAGATCCATGTCGCCGTCACCGTCGAGGTCGTGCGCTTCGCTTACGAGCCCTCCCCGTGCGGTCGTGGACACGACCCGGTGCGCGAACCTGCCGTCGCCCAGGTTCTCGTACCAGGCCGTCGTGTCGTCGTCGTAGGAGGTGGAGCAGACATCGCGGTCGCCGTCTCCGTCAAGGTCGGCGGAGCAATAGGCCCGGCGTCTTTTGGGGCCGTCGTTTGCCAGTTGCTGCATGACGAACTCGCCTTGGCCGGCGTTTTCGTACCAAACGCTGCGAGTGTTCCCATCGTCGTCGCCAGGGGCGTTCGCAACGAAATCCAGATCGCCGTCGAGGTCGAGATCCTCGAGGTGCACTTCGTGTCCGGCGGTGCCGCCAATGCGTTGATGCTCGCCGAACTCCCCTTCGCCGTTGTTCTCCTGCCACGCGACGGCATCCGCATCGCGTGATGCCCAGACGAGATCGAGGTCGCCGTCGTTGTCCATGTCGCCGGCGCGCACGCCCATGTGGCCGTTGACACCCGTGGCGACGACCCGTTGCTCGGAGAAGTCAACGCCATCGATGTTCTGGTGCCACGCGACCGAGGCCTGGTACGCCCTGGAGCCCCAAACAATATCGGGCAGGCCATCGCCGTCAAGGTCGGCGGCTTGCACGGTCTCCGTGCGGTAGGCAGCAGTGGTGACGACTCGCTGCGCGGCGAAGCTGCCGCCGAGATTCTCGTACCAAGCGATCTTATTGTCGTAACGGGAAGCGGACACGATGTCCAGGTCCCCATCGAGGTCGAAATCTGCCGTGTCCAAGGCCCTCGGATGATCGACTTCGGTACTGATCACCCTTTGGCCGGAGAACGCGCCCTGTCCGAGGTTCTCGTACCATGCGATGGCATCGTCGCGTTCCCCTGTGCCGACCACGATGTCGAGGTCGCCGTCGCCGTCGAGGTCCGCCGCATGGGCGCAGAGGACATAGTTGGCCGGACTGTCGATGGTGTGGTGATTCTGGGAGAATATTCGCGCCTCGGCATCCTGGGCGATAACCGGACTTGCGACAAGCAACAGAAACGCGCCGAGCATCCAAGTTGTGTGCATTGTTACGAGCGCGGGCTAGTGAAGTTAAGAGCGCGACCTAGCGAACGCGCCTGCGGGACAGCCGCGTTGCCGCAGCCCAGGGTGTTGGCCGCGTCTTCGTGCCTTGGATGCGTTGCGATTCATGCGTCAATCGTACAGGATTCGGCCGATACGGTGGAATCCAAGGATGGGGGCATCGGCGGTGGGTATTTCTCATTTTGGCTTCCAACTTCACTGTTCGGCGCGTAACACCCCTCAATTCCGGCCTAATGCGGGCCAAATCGACCGGCAAACCCTTCCCGTGGAGGGGCTGAAAGCCATAATGAGGTTTGCTGACCGGCGGCACCGCAGAACCATTGGGAAAAGGAGCATCGGCAGCGTGGGGACGAGACGACTGATTGGTACCGCGACGGTGAGCCTGGCCCTATGTGCGGCCAATGCAGCGGTCGGCCAGACCTGCGGATTCGGGGCCGAGTTGCTGCCGTTCGTCCCGGGTGCGGGCTGGCCGGACGGTCACCAGGGCTTCGTGCGGCTCGTTAACACCTGGAGCACCGCCGGTGCCGTCGAATTCACGGCCACCGACGACGCTGGCAACGCCTACGACCTCAGCATCCAGGTGGGCCCGGACGCAACCGTGCACTTCAATAGCGACGATCTCGAATACGGCAACTCGGAAAAGGGAGGACTGGCCGGCACCGGTGCCGCCCCGGTGCTGGGTCATTGGCGGGTATGCTTCCCGCTTGGTGCCCACGGGGTCGTCCCGACCGCCTACATCCGCACACAGGACGGTTTCCTGACTGGCATGACAACCTCGGTCCGCTACGGCGGTGCCTGGGACTGTCCGGAAGGCGACCAGCCGTGTGCCGAGTGGCATATTCCGATTTTCAACCCGGCCAGCAACTCGAACCAAGTGAGCCGGCTTCGCCTGGTCAACAACTCGAACGCCGACTTGCCGCTCATCATCAGTGGAACAAGGGGAGATGGAACCGTGAACCGTGACGCGGCGGGACGCGCCCTGCGGGTGGCGGGGGTCCTTTCCGCTGCGAACGTCCGGGAGTTGACCGCGCTTGAGTTGGAGACAGGCGCGGGACTTGAGGGCAAGCTGGCCCCGGATGTGGACACCGACGGGTCCGTCATTCCCCTGGGCATGATCGGCCCGGCGCGGGGCAAGTGGCGGCTACGCGTTCGTTCGAAAGGTTTGGCCGATTCGGGCCAACTCGTCATCGTCAATCTCATGGCAACGCCTACAGGCCATGTGACGAATCTGTCGGCCGACAGCATCGACGCCTGGTTGCGGCGATAGGGCCTGGTGAATTCCGTGGCGCGCTCCGCCATCGCCGTTCACAAGCGGTAGGGAACCTCTGAACGGGTCCCGGAAGCCCAGAGAAGCCTATAAGGGCGTGGTGGCAAGGCGCAGCGGAGCCGTGTGGCGGGCCTCATACAATGAGCCGCAACACAGCCAGTGCGTCCTTTAGGTCCTCCCGAACGGTGCCCCGCGGCGTGGGGACTGCGGAATCCCCGTCGCGCTGCGGGTCGCCTTCCTATGTCGTCCAGGACAGACCTGCAGACCTCGCACGTGGAGCGGGATCCCCGCCGTGCTGCGGATTGCCTTCCTATGGCCGCAACGCCATCTCTGCCCGCAAACAGCGGCGCGGGGCGAACGCGACTTGTCCAGAGGTTTCCTAGGGCCTGGGTATCTGCAGGCTGGGCGCATGGCGCGCTGCGGCCGGAACCGTCGCCAGTTGCCGCTTGACCGCATCGGCCACATTCTGGGCGACGGGCAGATGCTTCGACTGCTCCTCCCACGTGGACCGGAAGCGTTCGATGGTGTCCTTGACCGGCCGCAGAAGGGCTGGCGCGGTGACCCCCATGCGGTCCGCCAGTTGGTTGAAGTCGTCCAGAGTCAAGGCGTCCCAGCGCTTTGTTCGGCCTAACCGCAACGCCATCTTCGGATCGACCATGTATGCGGCGGTGGAAAGCATGTCGTAGGCGGGGGAGAGTTCCGGGTTGATGCCGTCGCGGTATATCAGGGACCAGTTTTTCAGGTGCATGTCGGCGTTGCCGATCAGGGCGCTGTAGATAAGCCTTCGGGCGAACTGGTCGATGGATCGGGTGTCGGAAAGGGTGGCGAGCACGCGACCGATATTGGCGTAGCTGAACCGTTCGTACTTGCGTTCGGGATATTGGCTGAAGACCTGGGCGAAGTCCTCCGTATGGATCCTGATCTGGCCGTCACGGTCGAAACGGCGGATTGCCAGTGCGTTTGCGTTGGCTAGGGGTGTGGCTGCGGCGGCAGCCGGGATGCCCCGGATGTCCCGCATTGGGACCAGTCGGACCTCTGGCGTCTCGATGCCCACCGAAGAGGCGAATTGCATCATGGCGTATTCATTCTCTGGGACGCTTGGGAACTGTGCGGAGGGCAGCTTGACGATCCAGTCGCCGCCCGCCCCCTGGGCTGGAACCCTGAGGCCGCCTTTGGCTTGCATTACGGCCGAAAATTTCATTTGCACGCCGGCGAGCGAAAAGCGCATCAATGAGGACTCGGCGTCCGCTGGGGCTTCATCACCTCTAGAAGCCCCCCGGCCTTTGCCAGCCGCATTGCCAGTCCACTTCGGCGCCGGGAGGAGTCGCACCGCTCCCGGCAGGTCACCACCCGTTAGGCGCAGCAACAGATAATCCCGGGACTGGTTAACCCCGGCAGCGCCAGCCAGAAAGGAGCGGAGCTGGCCTTCCGGAAGTAAGTTGGCGAAGTAGGGCGGCGTGCGTCGGGTGGTAACGCGTTGGCGTTCCAGGATTTCGCCGTGCGCGTCCAAAAAGGAGACACTGAGGGTGGGGCGATTGCTCAGGCGGGTGTAGGCCGAATCAAAGATGAAGGTGGTCCTGTCGCCGGAAAGGTGTGCGAGCGTCCCGACGGTGACGTCGCCAAGAAGCACATGCAATTCCGCTTCGATCATTGCCCGTCACCGTCGCCATCACCGTCGCCGACCAGAAGCTCCACCAAGGACAGTGGCCGTTCCACTCCGCTTGGTTCGAAACCCCGCAAAATATCCAAAATGGCGGGCAGCGCACGGCGCGGGATCAGCATAGGCTCGAACCCTAACGTTCGGGCAATCTTTACTGCGCTGGACAACCGGGGGTCCACGGCCCCACCCTCGATGCGGGAAATGTGCCCCTGTGGCAGACCGGTTCCGGCAGCCAACTCACGTTGGGAGATGCCTGCGCGGCGACGCGCATCCCGCAGGGCGGCTGGCCATGACGCGGTTGGTGGGGGCGTATGATTCATGGGCGCGAACGTCTCAGTGATTTATATGTATTAACATATCAAATATATAATTTTATATGTAGGTCAGTATCACTAGTGTCTCAAGAAAATGATCGAATTTAATCCTAAGACATTGATTTTATGTTAGAAATAGCGAATCATCGGTGTCACCGACTTGAACGGTCGATTGGCTTTGGCAAGGATTGCTGTCTCTGTTTCGAGGCTGCCCATCACGTATGCAGGCCAACTCGTGTTCTCCCAAATCATGGCCCATCTGCCGATGCACGTCTTGCGCCGGTGCGTTCCATGTCATGGACCGGGCCCATATCGACTTCGGGCACCTGTACGTCATGTCCAGCCTGGGTGCCTTCTTCGTCGTGCGCGCCAAGTCCAACACCCAGTATCAATGCAAGGCGTCGTTGCCATTGACACGTTCAGAGGCCCCCTAGCCTGTCAATGCGAAATGTCTGCGATTCGCCAGGCGGAGATTGCGCGCCTGTTGCCACCGAGGCGAGCGCTGCGGCTGCTCTGGTTCACCAAGACTAATTCGACGCTTTGAATGTCGCCGCTCGCGCCCAGTGTGCGGTCGATTTTCTCGAGTGGCGTGAAGGCCGAGCGCGATGCCGTCTCAGACCACTTGGCATCCGCCAGTCGGATATGGTCGGAAGGCCCTTGAATGAGAAAATCGGCTTCACGGTTTTGCTGGTCTCGATAAAACCACAGGTGCCATGCCGGGTGTTCAAGCGCCAAGTGCGAGCGCAACTCCGAGAACACAAGGTTTTCCCACACGCGACCGGTCAACGGTGAGGCCTCGATGGCTACATCATCCATTCCCAACAGGAAACACAGCAGGCCCGTATCCGCGAAGTAGAGCTTCGGGGACTTGACCAGCCGCTTGCCCAGATTGGCGAACCAGGGTTCCAGAAGAACGACCTGATTGCCGGCCTGAAGCGCCGAGAGCCACTGATTCGCGGTTGAATGGGAGATGCCGACATCGCGCGCGAGTTCCGAGCGGTTGAGCAGGTTGCCGACCCGCGCCGCACAGGCCCGAACGAATCGCTCGAAGTCGCGCAGGCTGCCGACCCGGATCAATTGTCGAAGGTCGCGTTCCAGATAGGTGCTGACATAGGCTTGAAAGAAGTCCCTCGCAGCGATTTCCGGGTTCGCCCAGAGTTCCGGAAACCCGCCGCGCAGCAGCAGATGCGCCCTGTTTTGGGCGCTTGGCTCCCAGCCGGTGGAGCGGATTTCCTCTATGCAAAGCCCAGGCAGATTGAGTAGGCCGCATCGCCCCGCCAAACTGTCTCCGACTTCCTGCATCAACGCGAACTGCTGAGACCCCGTCAAAATGAACTGTCCACGGCGTTCACGCTGCTGGTCGATGGCGACCTTCAGATGCCGGAACAGGCTTGGCGCATACTGAACCTCGTCGATGATCAGCGGTGCAGGATGCGCCGCGAGAAAACTCTCCGGCGCCTGCTCCGCCTGCTCCGCGAGCAATGGCAGGTCGAGGCTGACGTAGCTGTATTCAGGGAACAGGCGACGCACGAGCGAGGTCTTGCCGGTCTGCCGCGCACCTGTGACGAGCACGGCCGGAAAGGTCGAGGCGAGTTGGAGCAACCGTTTCGAAGCAAGTCGATCAATCCACATTCTCGACATTTTGAATATTTAATCTTCAAATTGTCAAGATTTGATCTGCAATTTGTTAAGTGGTTGTCCGACCCACTGAAAAGGAGACCGATCCATGAGCATCAAGCCCATGCAGATCAAATCGTACCGCAGTTTCGCCGTCGGCCCTGCGGTGGCGCCTTGTGGCTCTTGGTGAGTCGCCCGCCGCAAGGGCGCGGTCGGTCCACGTCCAGACGGGCTACCGGGACCGGCCTTGGGAGGAGTTGCATTTCCCAGCCCAACGGCTAGCCTGTCACCGATAAAGAAGCCGAATGCCGCGCCAATTGCAGCGACGAAGGCGACCATGAACGACGAGCCGATCGACAGGAACCCCGACACCTTGGGCGGCACCCCGGTGTTCGCCCGCACCCGGGTTCCTGTGCGCATACTCATAGAGTACCTAGAAGCGGGCGACCGGCTCGACGACTTCCTTCAGGACTTTCCTTCGGTGTCCCGGGGGCAAGCTGTCGCGGTGTTGGAAAGAGCCGGGATGATTCTCGCCGGCGAGCAGGATGAGGCTGCTGCTTGACGAGTCTGTGCCCCGGCCTCTACGGAGTTCCTTTCCTGCCGCTTACGAGATTCGAACTGTCCCTGAGATGGGATGGGCCGGCACCGGAAACGGCGCACTGCTGCGCCTCGCTGCGGATAGCGGATTCAATGCGCTACTAACTGTAGACCGCGGGTTCGCGCATCAGTAGAACCAGGACGGCCTGCCGCCAATTGGCCTCCTGATCCGAAAATCGAGTACGTTCGGAACGCCCCATCGGGCCATCCAACCAGCAGACGAATATGGGGATGGATTCAATGAATTCAAATAAGACCTCTCGCTTGGCAACGAGACTGGCCCCAACGTAACATGCTGCCGCGAAAGCGGCGGCGAGGGTACGCGGGGTACCGCCAGCTTGCGCATTCACCAGCCCCGTGGACAGGCGTTTGGGCAAAGGGCGACGAAGATGTGCAGGTTCCTGCGGGACTTGCTGGCTGCTGAGCCATCCGTAGCCGACAGAAGGAGTTTTCATGAGCAAGGTGCAGCCCATTCGGCCGGCGGCGACAGTGATTCTGGTGCGGGAGGCTGCGGCGGGCTTCGAGGTGTTTCTGTTGAAGCGGACCAGCAAGGCGTCCTTCGCCGGGGGAATGTTCGTGTTTCCAGGTGGACGAGTGGATGGCGATGACCATCTGCACAAGTATGACGCCGTGCGTCGGGGTCCGACAGCGGCCCAAGCGGGGCAGGCGGCGGCCCTTGGTGCGGAGTGGCGCGGCTACTGGATTGCCGGCATTCGGGAGAGCTTTGAGGAGGCTGGCCTGCTGCTGGCGTACCGCAACGGGCAGCCGCTTGCCTGGGCGGATGGTGCGGAACGCGCCCGCTTTGACGCCTACCGCAAGCCACTGCACGCCCGCCAGTTGCAGTTGCTGGATATTTGCCGGCAAGAGGGCCTGCAGTTGGCGGTGGACCGCATTCACTTTCACAACCGCTTCGTCACACCCCTGGGCCGGCCGCGCCGTTTCGATACCCGCTTCTTCATCGCTGAGGCCCCGTCCGGTCAAACGGGTGCCCACGATGAGCATGAGACCGTGGAAAGCGTCTGGATCAGGCCCGAGGACGCCCTAGCCCGCAGCAAGGCCGGCGAATTTGGCCTGATGGAGGTGACGCGCCTGCAGTTGCGGCGCCTAGCCGGCTTTCAGACTGCGCAGGCGGTGGTGAGCGCCGCGGCCGCCAATGCCCACTTCCCCGTGATTCGTCCGGTACTGCCGCCCAAAGCCGCTGCTGCGGGGTCCGGGGGCTAGCGACGACCACTAGGGAAAGCCTGATAAAGTTGATGTTCAAGGGCACCATGCTTCATAACCGATTGGTTTTTGCTTGGCGTTATCAGGTAATGGCGTGCTTGCTCAGACCTTCCCTAGCGGCTAAGTCAAGTCCGCCTTGGGTCTGCCCGCAGCCGCCGTAGACGATGTGCTCCGCCCCCGATGATGGAACAGTCAAACTGATGCACTACCAGCCAGCAGCGCGTGTTGGCGATTCGCCCAAGCCTTTGGCAAACTGCCCGTTCCACCAGCCGGCAATCAGGACACCCTGGAGCAGCGCATGCGGGCAGCAGTAGTAGTGCGGCAAATCAATCAGCCAATAGCGATGGACGGCGTCGACGGAGCCTTCGCTCAATTGGAAACCGGCCAAACTGCCCTATACGTAATTGTGTGTGAGTAGAACGACCAAGACGGTTGGTGCCGTTAGGTAGCGCCATGACGGAAGCGCAGATCAGCCTCGATCTCGTGGGACAGCCAAGCGGCCGCGCCATTCTCAACCGCATCCGCACCGAGAGCCGGGACGAATCGGAGAAGGGGCGCTGGTTTGAGCAGCTATTCATGCGCATTGCGCTTCAGCAGCCGGAGTTCGAGATCGACCGAATATGGCGCTGGGCAGAGCGGATCGTCCAAGACGGAGGGCGTGTGACTGAGGCCAAAGAAGCTGAACAGGGAATCTACGCGCATGTTGCGGCCGCCTCCGGACTGGGAAGGCTAGGTCAGTTTGTGGCCGATGAGATCGCCGACACCGTGCGGCCATGACCAAACCTGTTCCCGTCATTGATCTGTTCTCGGGTCCTGGAGGGCTAGCCGAGGGGTTCGCTGCGCCAAGCAAGAAGGATGGGCGCCGCCGCTTCAAGGTAGTACTGTCGATCGAAAAAGACATAGTTGCGCATCGTACACTGAGACTGCGAGCGTTCCTGCGCAAGTTCCGGTCGGGGCTTCCCGATGAGTATTACGAGTATCTGAACGGCTCGGTGTCCAAGGAGCCAAACTGGGCTACGCTCTATCCGAAGCAGTGGGAAGAGGCACGCGACGAGACACCCTGCATCGAACTGGGAACGGACGCGGCGGAATCCTTCATGAAGAGGAGGGCTCGAGCGATTCGCAAGGAGCATGGAGGCAGAACGGTGCTGATTGGAGGCCCTCCTTGCCAGCCCTACTCTATAGTGGGTCGGACTAGGAATGCGGGCAATCCCAACTATGACATCGACAAGGATGATCGGCTGTCGCTCTACAAGGAGTACGCGGCTGCGCTTAGGCTGCTCCGACCAGCGGTCGCGGTGATGGAGAACGTCAAGGGGATCCTCTCGGCTCGGTACAACGACAAGCCGGTCTTCGACGATGTGATGGAAGCCCTTCAGGACGCGGGAGGAAAGGGCCGATACCGGCTTTTTTCACTGTCCGCGGCCACTGAAAGCCGTGCATGGGCCGATGGACTAGCTCCGAAGGACTTTGTGGTGCGGGCAGAAGAGCATGGCGTGCCGCAGCGACGACACCGCGTGTTCGTGATCTGCATCCGCAACGATGTGGCCAAGGAACTGCCGAGGAGGATGTTGCCTAAGCTCGAAACCGAGGAGATTCGGGTCACCGTGAACGACGTGGTCGGAGCGATGCCGATGCTTCGGAGCAGGCTGAGTCGTGGAGATGATGCCCAAGCTTGGCAAAGGGCGGTCGAAGCCGCTCACCGCTTGGTCGGAAAGCACCTGCCCGCCATGTCCCAGAGTCAGGGAAGGGAATTCCGACGTGCGCTGAAGCTGGCGCTAAAGTCGGCAAAAGGTACACCTCTGCCTTTTCGCGATGAGGGCCAAGCCGGCGCGGCAGGTTGCGGGGAGTTCTGCCCCGAAAACCTTAGTGAGTGGCTGCGCAACCGGAAGCTGACGAGGTTGCCGAACAACGAAACAAGGGGTCACATTCCCGGGGATATCGGGCGATATCTGTACGCGGTGGCGTTCGCATATACGTTTGGAAGATCTCCAAGAGCTAGCGACTTCCCGAGAGACTTAGCGCCGAGTCACGCCAACTGGAACAGTGGAAAGTTTACTGATCGCTTTCGGGTTCAGCTAGGTGACGCCCCGGCAACAACCATCACCAGCCACATCTCGAAAGACGGGCACTACTTCATTCATCCGGATCCGGAGCAGTGTCGGAGTCTGACGGTTCGAGAGGCGGCCCGGTTGCAAACGTTTCCGGACGACTACCTCTTCCACGGCAGTCGGACCCAGCAATATGTCCAAGTCGGGAACGCTGTACCGCCCTACTTGGCCTGGCAAATCGCGGAACAGGTTGCAATGGTCCTCCGGCACCTTGATCGGAAATCCTTTCGATCAACTCGGCGAGGCCAAAAGGTGGTAAACGGCACGCGTGGAAACCGGACACGCGCTCGCAGCGCACGAATCGAGCGATAGATCCAGTGTGCAACAAGCAAGAAATGGAACTGGCACCGCGGGCATCTGCGCTCGCGGAAAGCCTGCGCGATATGGGATATTCGCTACGGACCGCGCTTGCTGACATTGTCGACAACTCGATTACAGCAGGTGCTCGGAAGATCGAGCTGCTAGCAGACACGCACGACCAAGTGCCGGCGATTGGGGTGCTTGATGACGGTTGTGGCATGACGCACGAAGAGCTGCTTGACGCGATGAGACCGGGAAGCCGGAGTCCTCTCGAGCTCCGTAGGACTGACGACCTCGGACGGTTCGGCCTAGGGCTCAAGACCGCATCGTTCTCCCAATGTCGGCGAGTGACGGTGCTCACGAGAAAGGATGGTGCCGCATCGAGCGCCTCTTGGGACCTAGACACGGTGGCAAAACGAGATAAGTGGGTCGTGGAGGTCGGCGATTCGGAAGATGTGTCCGGGATCCGATGGTCGGAATGTCTGGGTGCAGATGGCACCCTAGTGATTTGGGAGAAACTGGATCGTTTGATCGGGCTAGAGAGTGGGGGAGACCGTGCCGATCTTGTGCGGCAGCTAGACGATGCGGCTTCCCATTTGGAGTTTGTGTTCCACCGATTCATCGCCGGCTCGGGCGGGAAGAAAGTGTCCATGTCTCTGAACGGTAGGGAATTGAAAGCATTTGATCCGTTCCACTCGAACCATCCCGCCACACAACATCATTCAGAGGAGGTGATCAGTCTGGGTGGGAGCGAGGTCCGAATCTGGCCGGTGACTTTACCCCATCACGACAAGCTAAAAAAAACCGAGTGGGAAAAGCTGGCAGGGCCGGAAGGCTACGTCAGCAACCAAGGGTTCTATCTTTATCGGAATTGCCGGCTGATTTTACATGGAACTTGGTTCCGCCTGGCCCGACAACTCGAACTCACGAAACTTGCCCGGGTAGGTATCGACATCTCGAACACGCTGGACGCGGAATGGAAGATTGACGTCAAAAAGGCGTCTGCGCAGCCTCCCCCAGCGGTGCGAACGCGGCTGCGCCGGATCATCGAGAAAATGGGCGTTCCGTCTCGGCGAACGTACACGGCGCGCGGCGCGAAGCTCACTACGGAAAGCCGGTTGCCAGTTTGGGAGCGAGTACAGGACAAGAACCGCATCTCCTACGGGATCAATGGCGGACACCCGCTGATTGCCGCTTTCCGAGACAACTTGGACGCAGAGAGAGCCAAAGAGTTCGAACATATTCTTGGCGTGATCGCGGCGGGGCTCCCCGTTGAGGCATTGCACGTGGACGTGAGTGCGAATCCGGACTCGGTACAGCCACCAGCGATCGCGGCCGAGGCTCTCGAAGACATCGTGTCGTCGATGTGGGGAATTCTCCAGGCTCGAGGGTTGTCGACGATTCAGATCAGGGATTGGATGCGCTCTTCAGAACCGTTCAGGAATGACTGGGAGAGAACATCGAAACTCATCGAGGATCTGGAAAGGAACTTTACGGATGTGGCATGAACGAGATTGAACGGCTCAGACTTATAGTTCAGGGGTTGCTCGCGCGCGAGCTGCCAACTCAGGAACGTATACGGGAGGTGATCGAGGAAGTCCGGCCAGCGTACCTTACAGTGACGAATTCAGAAGCGGAACAACTGGCAATCGAGTTCGAGGAGATGCACGACGTCCGCATGACAGATGGCGCGGCGCTACATGATCTTGGATTCGAGCCGTGGCTAGACGCTGCTCGGTCTGGCATCGAGTTCTACTATTGGGACCGATACCGCGAGTTCATGGCCGAAAAAGGGTTGTCGGGGCAAGTTCTGGGTGGAATCGGCAATGTCACCGACCGGATACTGGGGCTGCTTGAGAACCCGAGCAAGTCCGGGAGGTGGGACCGGCGTGGCATGGTTATGGGCCATGTCCAATCCGGTAAGACGGCGAACTACATCGGCGTGGTGTCGAAGGCGGCAGACGCCGGATACCGTGTGATAATCATCATCGCGGGGTTGCAGAACAAGCTGCGCAACCAGACGCAACAGCGAGTGGACGAGGGCTTCATCGGATTCAGCAGTAGGTCAGCGGGAGGCAACACTCTGCCGAAACGGAACCTGATGGGAGTTGGTCGGTACGATTCGCGGCGTCAACCTTCAGCGTTCACCACCTCTTACAAGGACTTCCATAGGGGAATCGCGCAGAGCCTGAATATCAGGCTGCAGAATCTACGGGAACCGGCGGTCTTTGTCATCAAGAAGAACCCAAGCACGCTACGTAACCTTATTGACTGGCTTAGAACCCACAACGCCGCGCTGGGTACCGAAACGATAGGAGACCCCATGCTTCTGATCGACGATGAAGCCGACAATGCGTCGATCAACATTCAGCACCGGGCGGATCGCGTTTCAAGGATCAATGGGCAGATCAGGGAACTCCTGAAGCTCTTTAATCGTAGCTGTTACGTGGGCTATACGGCGACGCCATTCGCGAACATCTTCATAGACCCCGACACGGAAGACCAGATGGTGGGGGACGACCTTTTCCCTCGGGATTTTATCGTGAGTCTGGATGCTCCTACGAACTATTTTGGTCCATCACGAGTGTTCCGTGACAAAGCGGACGTCGTCCTCAAGGATCTGGAAGATTATGCCGACTTACTACCGACGTCGCACAAGATTGACCATCCGGTAACGGAGTTGCCGGGGAGTCTGCGCGAAGCCGTACGCGTGTTTATCGTAGCCCGCGCAATCAGGCTGGTGCGGGGACAGAGTCAGGCACACAACTCTATGCTCGTGAACGTGTCGAGGTTCGTGAATGTGCAGCGGCAGGTACGCAATGAAATACACTCGCTCGTTGAACAGATCCGGTCCAGCGTTCGCGTGAGCGGTGACAAGCCCATTGATCACGCGGCCCGGGATCCAGAATTGGCAGGTCTGCACCATGCTTTCGAGGAGCACTACGGCAATACCTGTACGGAGGACTGGGGGGAAGTCCAAGAGCGGCTTCATGAGAGCGTGAGTGCAGTCAGCGTGGTTGAGGTCAACAGCCGGGCCGCCGGGTCGCTGGACTATATGGAACACCAGAAGAGCGGCTTAAATGTCATTGCTGTTGGAGGGCTGTCGTTGTCCCGTGGCTTGACACTCGAAGGGCTGACTGTGAGCTACTTCCTGCGAAGGTCAATGATGTATGACACTCTCTTCCAGATGGGGCGGTGGTTCGGGTATCGAGAGGGGTATGAAGACCTGTGTCGAGTATGGATGCCTGAGGAGGCTCAAGGCTGGTACGACCACATCTCGGAGTCGATAGATGAACTTCGTGACGAGCTGGCGCGTATGCAAAGCGCCAACGCGACGCCAAGAGACTTTGGCCTGAAGGTGCGTAGCCATCCCGACACGCTGGTTGTGACGGCGCGAAATAAGATCGGTACTGGGCGCGATCACAAAGTCCTCATCGGCTTGGCGAACCAGTTTGTCGAGACAGCCATTCTCCGCCGTGACGATGCGTCCTTGAGCAACAATCTCCATGCTGTTGATCGGCTGGCCCAGAAGTTGAGAAGCCACGGCTTGGCTCCAGAAGCCGGGGCGGATGTGAGCGGCGGCCGCCTCGTACGGAACGTGCCCGTGAATACTGTAGACACTTTCTTGGGACTGTTTCGAAACCACCAGGGTTCACTCGCTACGGAAACAGAGCCGGTTCGGCGGTACATTGCCGACCGAGCCGAAACAGAATTGAAGAACTGGGATGTGCTCTTCGCCGGCGTGAGACGAAAATCGACTAACTCGTTGGTGGACACCAGGTTGGGTTTCTCGCTTGTGTGTCAGCGGCGAGCACCGGGAAGGCGCAGCGACAAATCAACGCTGATGATAACGAACAAGCAACGGGTGAGTTCACGTGGGGTCGCGCGGGTCGGGCTCACGGATGAGGAAGCGCGGGTTGCGGAGGAGGAATACGACGTGAGGCAATCACGATCCGGGAGCCCGCGGAACTATCCAGACCGGATCTATAACCGAGCGCGGAGCAAGCCGCTCCTAGTGATACACCTATTGGCTATAGGGAAGGAAGACGAAGATCTGAGCCACACCAGCCCAGTTGCGGCATGGAGCATCAGCTTTCCTGGGACGAAGCTTGCAGAAGAGAAAGTCGAGTACGTTGTCAACACGACTTGGTATCGCGAGCAACTCGGCGACGATAATTACGACGACGAGTTCGACGAAGATGAGGAGTGATGATCCGTGGGCGGAGATCGAGGCGTCGGCGGAGGCAAGCCAGATAAATGCACGCAGGATATCCGGCGCTGGATCGAAAGCGTGGGGTCTGTACTGGGCGGTTGACGCACAACGCCACTGTCTTCTGATCCTCCAGCACGTATCTGCTGAACGCCACTCCTACCGTCTGCCGCGACTCAGGGGGCTATCGGTCGAGACGTCCCTAACGGAGAGCGGATCGAGTGAGCGCGTCATCATCCGCCTGATCGACGGTGAGCAGAGAGAGGTGTTCCATCGGTTCTGTGTGGATATCGTGGAAGCTACCCGTGCGGCCAAGTCGACCGACGAGGCCATCACACGATTTCTCACGAGAACATGGCGGTGGCACCGCCTTCTTCGCAGCGGTCAGGATGGCCGGCTATCGGATGACGAACAGAAAGGTTTGATCGGAGAACTACGTATGATCGAGCATTGCCTGCTTGGGGTGATCGATGCGCGGGATGCCGTGGACGGTTGGACCGGCCCGCTAGGTGCGCCGAAGGACTTTCAGTTTGGATTGGTAGGAGTCGAGACGAAAGCGCGGTCGCCGCAACGGGCCGAGGTTCGCATCTCCTCGGCTGACCAATTGGACTCGGTTGGGATGAGCCGCCTGTTCCTGAGTGTCATCGAGGTGGCTGCGGCACCGGACGAATCGGCCAGGGCAGTAACAATCACAGAACTAGCAACCCGCGTCAAGGACACGATTACAGCACTAGACATTTCCGCGACCATCGTCTTCCAAGAACGTCTCTTGGCAACCGGCTTTGATTGGGACGACGACTACTCCGACAAGCATTGGAGCGTTGGGGATGAAGTACTTTACGAGGTGGTCGATGGTTTTCCACGAATTACGCGATCAATGATTCCCGCAGCGGTTGCCGATGTCCGCTACACCATCGGTATGGCTGGTTTCGAGAGCTTCCGTGTCCCCGTGACCACTCTGCACCAAGCAATTCTCGGAGAAGCACATGGACCTTGAGGAGTTCGCGCAAAATCTGCTTCAGGATGTGCACGCTGAGTCGGATGCCGATGGACAGTTTCTCGAGGATGTCTTCTTCCAGAAGGCATGCGAGCAATTAACGGAAGCTGGCGAGCTGGAGACGGCTGACCGTGTATCGTACCGATCCCCTGTGCGAGGGATTCGTGTGGACGGATACGGGGGCGATCCGTCGGACAGCAGCGGCACGTTGAGTCTCATCATTCTCGACTTCCACGTATCGCAGACGGTGGGACGAGTAACGGGAAGCGAGATGGACGCCCTCTTCCGTCGGCTAACGAACTATCTGCGACATTCGCTGAATGAGCAATGGCGCGATGCCTTGGAGGAGACGAATCCTGCGTTTGGACTTGCTGACCTGATCGCACAACGTTGGCGGGACGTTTCGAAGGTGAGGCTGCTGTTGGTCAGCAATCGGGCGTTGAGTGAACGTGTCGACGGGCGTGCTGCGGGTGTCTTGGAAGGACGGCAGATCACCTACAGCGTGTGGGACATCCGCAGACTGCATGGCTTTGCGACTGCCGGCGCGGCTAGGGAGGACATGGAGATCGACTTGGTCAGCGACTTCGGTGGACCACTGCCTGTCTTGTCCGCCCAACACACGACCGGCCAGCACGAATCTTACTTGGCAGTTGTGCCAGGCGAGGTGCTAGCGGATATCTACGATCGCTGGGGCGCTCGGCTGCTAGAACAGAATGTGCGCGTGTTCCTTCAGGCGCGAGGTAAGGTCAACCGCGGGATCAGGCTGACTTTGGAGAACGAGCCGTCGATGTTCTTCGCATACAACAACGGCATCACCGCGACCGCCGAGGCGGTGGATATCAGCAACACGGGGGGGCAGCTACTACTTCGGCGATTGACTAACTTTCAGATTGTGAACGGCGGGCAGACGACGGCGTCGATCCATGTGGCGCGGATCCGGGACTTGGATATTTCACACACATTCGTGCAGATGAAGTTGTCGGTTGTTTCCGCAGACCGCGCTACCACTCTCGTGCCCAAGATTTCGGAGTACGCGAACAGCCAGAACCGCGTAAGTGCAGCGGACTTCTTTGCCAACCATCCATTCCATGTTCGCATGGAAGGATTCTCGCGCCGGATTCATGCACCCTCACCAGATGGAAGTTTCCGTCAGAGTAAGTGGTTCTACGAGAGGGCACGTGGCCAGTATGCCGACGCACATGCTCGTCTGACACCGGCTCAACGCCGGAAGTTCGACCTTGAGAATCCGCGAAGGCAACTCTTCACAAAGACGGACCTTGCCAAGTTCATCAATGTCTGGGAGGGGCGGCCGTACGAAGTCAGCCTTGGAGCACAGAAGAACTTCGCTGCCTTTGCCCGGAGGGTGGGACAAGCGTGGAGCAGGTCACCGAACGACTTCAATGAGGCCTGGTACCGCCAAGCAGTCGCCAAGGCGATCGTGTTCCGAGCGACGGAACGAATCGTCTCCACGCAATCGTGGTATCAGGGAGGATACAGAGCGAACATCGTTGCCTACACGATCGCAAAAATCGCACACGAATTAGCCAAGCAAAGCTGCGGTGTTGACTTCGAGTCGATTTGGCGCCGCCAAGCTTTAGGGCCTCGACTCGCTGAGACAGTCGCGTACCTTGCAGAGCAGGTGCATGATGTTCTTGTTCACCCGCCGACCGGGATCAGCAACGTGACGGAGTGGGCCAAGAAGGAAGGCTGTTGGGATCGTGTTCGCATGCTCAACGTGGACTTGCCGCCAATGCTTGGTGAAGAGTTGCTCTCGGATCAAGAACAACAGGACGCAGCACGAGACGCCCGCCGCGACCAAAAGCAGCTAAATGGGATCGAAGCTCAGATAGCGGTAGTGAAAGCTGGCGGCGAATTTTGGGGAGACGCGCTTCAGTGGGGGCATTCGCGCGAACTTCTGACTCCTGCCGAGCGCGGCATCCTCGAAGTGGCGTCGTGCCTGCCCCGGCGCACGCCGACAGAAAAGCAGTCCACCAAAGCAATCGAAACGCTTGAAAAGCTGCAGAGCGAAGGTTACGAGGCCACACTTGGTACTAGCAGTTGATCAGCGAATCGCGGATGGTTGGCCAACCCCCTCTGACCTACGTAAATGTAAGATCGTCCCTGCTGAACCGGTACAAGAGTTGGCCGGAGGGTGCGCCCTGCGCTACGCTAGGCAACCCTTTACCACTGCGGTGCCCGGGTTCACCGCCGCCCTGATGACCTGTCGTTCAACTTTCCCACCGAGGCCCAGGGTTGGTCGCGCGGCCGCAAGTGGCGGGCAGTTCGGTGCGCGCCGGCGATGCGGCTTTGTCGCGCGAGCTGTCGGCGTTGCGCTACTGGTGCACTTCGCCTTGCAGGGCGTAGTGCAATCCGCCGATTCGATTGACCTTCCCGTTCGAACCATCGGTGGGGAGGAGTTGGTGGTACCCGCCGCCCTCCCTGCCGGAGCGTTCTTGATCGTTGGCTTCACGCGGCGCTCGCAGGGCGAAACGCAACCGTGGCGTGAGGCGATTGTCGCCCTTGGCGCGTCCGCGCCCCCGGTGTTCAGCGTGTACGTGCTGGAGGCCGCGCCGCGCTGGGTGCGGGGGATGATCGTCCGTGGGATAAGACGCGAGAAGTCCCCCGAAGAGTACGCGTCCGTCCTTGTCGCGGCGCAGGACGAGGCGGGTTGGCGGTCGCTGGTGGGCTTCCAGGAGGCCCTAGAACACGCGGCCTACGTGGTGCGCGTCGACGGCAGCGGACAGCCCTGCTTTCGCTACGCGGGTTCCGTGACGGACGAGGCGTTGCATTCCGGCCTTGTTGCCGAATGTGCGCGTTGATCTGCACCGACAAGTCAATCGCATTTCATCGCATGATATATATCTTGATATATCGCATCCGACGGATACTATTACCCGATCTATCCCGAGGAGACCGACATGAGCAAGACGCCGGACTTCAGAGGTGTCGCCAAGGTGTTCTGGAGCGGACGCAGCCAGGCGGTGCGGCTGCCGGCGGCGTGCCGGTTCAAGGCGTCGGAAGTCGAGGTCATCAAGGAAGGCGATCAACTGACGTTGCGACCAAGGGGCAAGGACTGGGGCGCCTATTTTGACTCCGAGTCCCGCGGCTGCCTTCCCCCCCGCGACCAGCCAAGTCTCGATGAGCGCGACGAGATGCCCTGATGTTCATGTTGGATACGGACCTTTGCATCCATCTCATCAACGAACGCGATGCCACCCTGAAAGAAAAGTTCGAAGCGAACGCAGGGGACATCTGCATATCGTCCATCACGTACGCGGAACTCTGTTTCGGTGTCGCACATTCGACGCGGGTCGAGCGAAACGCCCGGGAACTCGACGCCTTCTGCCTCGACCTTGACGTTCTGCCGTTCGACGCCGAAGCAGGGGTTCACTATGGCGACATTCGCCATGCCCTCTCCCGGAGCGGACGCCAGATCGGCGCAAACGACCTTTTGATTGCCGGCCATGCCCGGAGCGTCGGCGCAACCCTGGTGACGAACAACGAGAAGGAATTCGGCAGGGCTCCAGGCCTCGTAACCGAGAACTGGCTGTCCAATCCAACCGAATGAGGCGCAATTCCACACAGCGCCTAGGGGAGAAGATGGGTAAAGCTGCCAGTTCGCGGTTGTCGGCCGCTATCGAAAACTTCATTGTGGGAATTACGTAGAATAGTTGACGAACCACCACATGCCGGGTCCCGCAAGGCGCACAACCACTACACGTCGTGGTCTGTCACCCGATCAACATAAGTCCCTTCATGGTTCACGCCTGGCGGCTGCAGCTCGCCCTCCCACGAGCCCTTTCCCGCGCCTCCCGCCTCACCCCAATTCCAGTACCCCGGGCGACCTCAACCGGACCGGCACCCCATCCCCCTGGGAGTAGTGCTGCCGGAACCAGTCACGCAGGCGTGCGCCTCCATAGATGCATACGGTGCCGTTGGTGCTTGCGTCCCGGTCGATCCACCCCCTAACCGTCTCCTCCTTGCCGAGTCCCAACTCCACGGGCCCGGCCACCCCCACGTAGCGGTCGTAGTCGACGGGAACGTTGAAGAAACCGTTGTCGTAGCATGTTTTCTCGAGCGTTAGGACGAACACCGGGCAGATCGACGCTAGGACGTGGGAGATGCCGAGCTGCCGCCATCTCGGGGGGCGGTGCTGGGGGCGGGAGCGCAAGTTGCCTATCACGTTCGACATCGGCTTGAACCGGGACGCGTTCCAACGCTTGGACGCCACGCGCCCGTCCGCATAGTAGGTGATCAAATAGGCCTCGCGGGACGATAGGAGCCGCTTCTTGAATTCCGGTTCGGGGGGATCTAGGGCGATGGGCAGGGACTCTACGACCGTGGCCTCGGGCGCGGGCCTCAAGCGCGGGCTCGGCGTTGCTCTGAGCCATTCAACCGGTTTGCCCGCAGCGTCCAGCAAGCGCCGCTTGGCGACCATCCGTTTGATGTTTTGTCGCATAGCGCTCTTGCCCATTGGCTTACCGGTTTTCGGCCGCTTGTATTCGGCGGCAACGCTGCTTAGCTTCGCCACCGTGGCGACACCACAGGCACCATCCAGAGCGTCGTAAATGGCGGCAACTACGCTGCCAGTCTTCGCTTTGCGAATCTCTGGAGCACTCAGCTCCAGAGTGTCTTCAATGGGCGGGTACACCGCAGGTATGGGGGTGACCCCAGCGGTTATGCCGGCTTCGATCACGGCTTTCTCCGCGCCGTCGACGAAATTCCTGAGGTAGTCTTTGTTGACCTCGCTCAGTTTGACGACCTGCCGGTATTGCATCTCGCAGTAGTGCCGCAGGTCGCCGAACGGCTCGATGCGGGCCTCGTAGCCGCTCTCGCGCACGAACGTCTCAATCCTGGCGAGTCTTTCGTCGTCCCCCACGACCGTCTTCATGTAGTCGCGGTAGTGCTTGCCCGACTTCGCTTTGTTTGCCGTCTTGGTTGCAGGCAGCACGTTGCCGTATGCGTGCACGCCGCAGTGCTCGCGGTTGATCGGCACCGCATGCTCCATGACCCCCCTGCCTTCCGGCAGCTCCTCGCCCGTATACGCGCATCGGCCCTCGAAGTAATCCCGGGTACGCTCCCACTGCTCGTCGGTGATACCGCCGACCAGCCTGCCAACCTCCGAGAGCAGCATGCGGACATATATGTTGGCCGCGTCCCCCGGGTTCCACCTCCGAACCTGTCTTGGCATCGTTCCGTCCCTGTTGGGCCTTGATTCGGCGTGAACTATGCACCTGTTCACGCCAGCTGTCGAATGTCCGCCACGAACCGGCGTAGCATCCCAACGGAAAGTCGATGCCGGCGTTCCAGGATCCCAGAACCCACCAGCGCCGCTTCCAAGCCCGTGAAGCCGGTCCAGGCGCTCGGTGCCCGGGCGTACAGGAGGTCGTCGTCAAACTGGCTGTGGTGGCAGGTGATCGGTTTGTCTCCGTGATAGTGAAGCAAGCCTTGCCAAAGCCCGGGGCATAGATCGAACGCGTAATACAGATTCTTTGGGTGATGAGAACATCGGAGTCCACAAGATGCGCCGTCCCGCCCGGCAACGTCTTGCCGAAAGCGACGGAAATCATTCGACGTAACGTTGCACGATATCGGTCAACCGCGCCTGCCGCTCCTTTGCGTCAAGCCATTTGCCGCGCACCATGACGCCGCGGATATCGGAAGTGTTGCGGATGTCCTTGAGCGGGTCGCTGCCGAGCAGCACAAGGTCGGCGGCGAGGCTGGGTGCGATACGGCCGAACTCGTCGTCCATGCCGAAAAAGCGCGCCGGGCTCATCGTGCCGATGGCGATTGCCTCGAAGGGCGATAGCCCGGCTGCGACCATGGATTGTAACTCGCGGTGAATGGAGAAGCCGGGGACGTTGAATACCTGGGGAGAGTCGGAGCCGAGCAGAAGTTCCACACCCCCCTCGTGCAGCGCCAGCGTGATGACCTTGCGCAGTTCCAGAAGCCTTGCGGCCGCATCGTCGTTTTCGCGTTGGGAGATGGCGCGCTCGTAGCGGGCGAGCAGTTCGGGGGGGATGAAGCGGACCTCCGGGCGGCGAAGCAGTTCATCGAGGTCGCCTGCGAAGTTTTCCAGAAGGGTTTCCGTCGGCACTATCCAGGTGCCGGTCTTCCAGGTCGCGTCCACGAGCGACGGCAGCCGACTGAGATCGACCTGGTCGATCAGCCCCACTCCGAACCCGGAGCCGAAACCGGGGGTCGTCGGGGTGAGGTTTGGTACCAGGGCGTGTACGAATCCGTCGGTGTGATCGATGCTGATCTGGCCCTGCTCTAGGGCCCGGATCAGGCCGACATCGACCGGCACGTGCCCGGCGAACGGCATGCCGAGCTCCCGGGCGGTTTTCGCCACGGCGGTGTATTCGGCGAGCGTCAGGCCGGGATGGATCTTCAGGAAATCGAAGCCCGCGGCCTGTTGCTCGCGCACCATGTGCGATGCCTGCTCGGGGCTTGAAACGGAACTGCCGTTGAAAGAGGGGCCGGATGTGATCAGCCGGGGTCCGAAAATTCTGTGTGTCCGAATGTCCTCGCGCAACGTCAGATGAGTGGCGTGGCCCAGCATGCCGCGCACCGTGGTGATTCCGTGGGCCGCCCACAGGAAAAGCACATCCTCCATATAGGCCTGGTCCCGGTCGGGCCGGGGCACGTGCGCATGCATTTCGGCAAGCCCGGGCATGAGATAACCACCGGCCATGTCGATTACATGCAGGTTCTCTTCGGATACGCCGGAAATTTCCCCGACCGCGACGATGCGCTCTCCCTGGACCAGAACCTCGCCACCAACGAGCCCGTCGCCCGACATGGTAAGCAGATTGCCGTTGGTAAAGAGATAGGATTCCGCCGCGGCGAAGCCCGCTACCCATAGCATAGGCAGCACCGCAAGCATTTTCTTGTACATGGTTCTTCCCACTTCGGCCAATGACCCTAGGGTTACGCTGGCACCCGGCCAAGCCGGTGTGTATATATGAGCACAAGTATCCGCCGAAACCGAAATGAACGCGAACTCGTATGTCTGCCTACAGAAATTCTCATCGTGGCTTTTAGCCCCTCCACAGGAAGGGTTTGCCGGTCGATTCCCCCCGGGTTAAGCCTGACGAGCCAGAAATGCGGGGTGTTGTGCGCCGAACAGTGAAGTTAGACGCCGAAATGAGAATTGCTGGTCTGTCTAGTTACGGGTATTCGCCCCAATGCGGGTACCGCCCCGACGCGGCGGTGCGCATCCGGCAGCCATCGGAGCGCGATGATCGTGGGCCGGCGCAGGGTCGCCGCGATGTGCGACGTTCTTCGCCGAACCGCGCCTGCTTCAACGCCCCGGTGCGTTTCAAAGCGCGGGGTCGCCGCGCCGTTCGACATTCTTCGCCGGCTGCTTGGACGGGCAGGGTAGGCCGGCTTCGATCATTGCAGCGGGAATGATGGTCATGCAGTCGAAACGCCGCAGGTTGAGAATCTGGCTGATCGCCATTTTCCTGTGCCTTGTGGCCGCGTTTGGGCTGGGTTGGTACAAGTACAGCCAGATACGCGCCGCCATGGCGTTTGCGGCCGCCTTTCCCGAACCGGTCGAGACGGTCGAGGGGTTCACCGCCCGCGAATCGCTCTGGCAACCCGCCACCCGTGTTACCGGCGAGGTGGTTGCCGTCCGTGCAGTAGTCATCTCGGCGGAGGTGGCGGGCACCATCGTTGCGGTGGGCGTGGCGCCGGGCGGCCGGGTGGCCAGGGGCCAAGTGCTGGTGCGCCTAGATAGCAGCGAGGAACGTGCGCAACTGGCGGCGGCGGAAGCGGAACTGGAAATCGCCCGGTTGGCGCTCAGGCGCAGCGAACGGTTGCTCGAAACCAACCTGGGTACGGCCGAGGCCCGCGACGAGGCCCGGGCCCGCTTTGATGCGGCGCAGGCGGTTGGGCGGCGCATCGCGGCGGCCATCGCCAAAAAGAGCCTGCGGGCGCCGTTCGCGGCTACCGCCGGGCTGCACGAACTCGACATCGGCCAGTTCCTCGACCGGGGGGACGAGGTCGTCAGGCTAATCGGCACCGGAGACTCGCTCTGGGTGGATTTCACTCTGCCGCAGGAGCAGGCCCTGCTGGCGGAAGGCGAGTGGGTGGACATATTCCCCTACGGCGGAGACCGCGACCCGGTACGGGGCAAGGTTATTGCCAAGGACAGCTTCGTCAACGAACGATCGCGCAACGTGCGCTACCGGAGCCTTGTCGACAGGCAGGCGCTGGGCCAGCAACCGGGTGCCATCGTCACCGTGCAAGCACCCCTTGGAGTGCCGGAAACCGCCACGCTGGTGCCGGCCCCCGCGGTTCGGCGCGATGCCTTTGGTGCAAAACTGTTCGTGCTGCTTCCAGCGGAGGAGGGCGCGCGGGCGCCGGAGCGGGCCGAGCGGCGGGAGGTTACCCTGGGGCCGCGGCACGGCGAGTTCATCGTAATCGCATCTGGCCTGCGGCCCGGCGAACGGGTGGCCGCCGACGGTGCGTTCAAGCTGCGCGATGGCGTGCTGGTAAGCGCAACGGGCAGCGAGACAAGGCGCCATGACGATTCCTGATCTCGGCCAGGGCACCGCCGAGCCGCGCTTCACGGATATCTTCGTGCGCCGCCCCGTGCTGGCGACGGCGCTGTGCCTGAGCCTTGCGCTGATCGGCGTGCGGGTAGCCATCGACATGCCGGTGCAGCAGTATCCCACCGTCGAGAGCGCCTCTCTGGTGGTTACCACGCCGTATATCGGCGCTTCCGCCGAAACCGTCCAGGGGTTCATCACCGATCCCATCGAGCGGGTGGCGGCCACCATTCCCGGGGTCGATTTCATCGACTCCGAGACGCGCGCGGGCAACAGCACCGTTACGGTCTACCTCAAACTCAACGAAGACAGCGCCGATGCCCTGGCCGAACTGTCCACCCGGCTTGGCCAGATCCGGTTTGAACTGCCGCCCGGAGCCGAAGATCCGGCGGTGGAGGTGGAGCGCGCGGACCGGCCCTATGCGGGCTGGTATCTGGGTGTCAGGCTGAACGGGCGCATGGGCCGTGCCGAGGTGACCGACTACCTGCGCCGAGAGGTGTCTCCGCAACTGGCGGCGGTTCCGGGCGTGCACAAGATCTGGCTGGGCGGCGGCCGGCTGCCCGCCATGCGTATCTGGCTCGACCCGGAACGCATGGCAATGTTCAACGTCAGCGCCCAGGACGTTGTGGCGGCGCTCACCGGCAACAACATCATTGCCACCATCGGCCAGGCCGAGAATGCCAACCAGCGCGTCGACCTCCTGGTGAATACGTCGCTAACCCGTGCCGACGAGTTCGAACGGATGGTCATCCGGGAGAGCGACGGCTCGTTGATACGCATGCGCGATGTGGCCCGCATCGAGCTCGGCGAGGAGGAAGGCACCGTGCTCGGCCGCATGAACCATGACGAGACCGTGTGGCTGGGGGTCTATCCGCTACCGGGCTCCAACGAAATCGAAGTCGCCGACGCGCTCTACCTCGCTGTTGAGGAGATCAATGCCGACATGCCGGCCGGGCTCAAGCTAGAGATCGGCGAGGACGTGACGGTCTATATGCGCGAGGCGCTCACGGAGATATTCACCACCCTGGCGGAAACGATCCTGCTGGTTGGCCTGGTGGTGGTCGTCCTGATGGGGTCGGTGCGCACGGCCCTGGTGCCCCTTGTGACCATTCCCATTTCCCTGCTCGGCGCGGTTGCCGCCATGTCGCTGATGGGGTTCTCCTTGAACCTGCTGACGGTTCTGGCTGTCGTGCTGTCGGTGGGCCTGGTGGTGGATGACGCCATCGTGATGGTGGAGAACGTGGCGCGACACATGCGCGAGGGCGCGTCCCGGACCGCGGCGGCACTCGCGAGCGCCCGGCAATTGGCATCGCCGATTGTCGCCATGACCATGACTCTGGCCATGGTCTACATCCCCATCGGGTTCCTGTCCGGCATGACAGGGGTGATGTTCAAGGAGTTCGCGTTCACGCTGGCCATAGCGGTGCTCATCTCGGGCATGGTGGCACTGACCCTCTCGCCGGTGATGAGCAGCCGTGTCGCTCCGGAACAGGGCCGGGAGGCCGGCATGACGCGGCGGGTGAATGGGGTGTTCGACAACGCCCGCCACGGCTACCGGCGGTTGCTCGACGGCCTGCTGGCGAACAATGGCCCGGTACTGTTTTGCGCCGTCTTCTTCGCCCTCCTGGCCGTGCCCTTCTTCATGCTTTCGCAGAAGGAACTGGCGCCCACGGAAGACCAGGGCGATATGAACATCGCCTACACGGCGCCGCCGGAGGCATCGCTTAAGTACACCGAGCGCTACATGACCGATGTGGTGAACGCCATGGAAAGCCTGCCGGGCAGCGGCCGGATGTGGCAGATGGTGCTGACCAACGCTGGCTTCGGCGGCATGAAGTTCGTGGATTTCGACGAGCGGGAGCTGAGTACCCAGCAGATGCTGACCATGGCGTTTCGGGGGTTGTCGGAGGTCAGGGGCCTTACCGCGTTTCCCGTGCTGCCGTCCGCGCTGCCGAGCGCCGGCCGGTTCGACATGGAGTTCGTCGTGCTGTCCTCGGACAGTCCCGCAGAGATGCTCCCCCATGCCGAGGCGCTGATGGGTCGCGCCCGGCAGACGGGGCTGTTCATGTTTGTCGATTCGGATCTCAGCATCGACCTGCCCCAGGGCCGCTTTCTGCTCGACCGCGACCGGGTGGCCGACTTGGGCATGGACCTCGCGGAGGTGGGCCGGCAGCTTGGCACCTTCCTGTCGGGTAACTACGTCAACCGCTTCGACCTCGACGGCACGGCCTACCGGGTGATTCCCATGGTCGAAAGGGCGGGCCGGCCGGATGCGGATGCGTTGCTCGACCTCAAGCTCAGAACGCCGGACGGCGCGTTGGTTCCGCTGTCTGCCCTGGCGCGGCTGGAGGAAACGGTGGCACCCCGGGTGCTGACCCGGTTTCAGCAGAAGAATGCCTTCCGCATCCGCGGCGGGCTGATTCCGGGGCGGACCAAGGAGCAAGGGCTTGCCGCCATGGAAGAGCTGTCGGCGGAATTGCTGCCGGGCCATTACGACATCGACTATGCCGGTGAGTCCCGCCAGCTCCGCCAGGAGGGCAATACCCTGGTCGGGGTGCTGGGCATTTCGCTGGCGTTCGTATTCGTTGCCCTGGCCGTGCAGTTCAACAGCTTCCGGGATCCGCTGGTAGTGCTACTCGGGTCGGCGCCGCTGGCGCTCTCGAGCGCGCTGCTCTTCACCTATCTGGATCTCACCACTATCAATACCTACACGCAGATTGGCCTGATCACCCTGGTCGGCCTGATCTCCAAGAACGCCATCCTAATCGTTGAGTTCGCCCGCAAGCTGCAACTGGCGGGAGCGACCAAGTTCGAAGCCATCAAGAGCGCGGCCGCGGTTCGGCTGCGGCCGGTGCTGATGACCGCCGGCGCCACCGTCATGGGGCACATGCCCCTGGTGTTCGTTACCGGTGCCGGCGCAGAGGCCCGCAACAGCATCGGCATCGTGCTGGTGGCGGGCATGCTGCTCGGTACGCTGTTCACACTCTTCGTGCTGCCGAGCATCTATTACCTCCTGGCTGCCGAGCGGCCATCCGAAGATGCCGTGGCTGCCCCACAACCCGCGGCGGCATTGAGATGACTTCGCGTTTGGGCGTTAGCTGAAGCTTGCGAAGGTGCGCAAGCAGTTCGGTCCTAAGGTGGTGGTTAGCCAGTGAGGTGATCTTGTTTACGGACAGCTCCCCAGCAGTATCCGCATCCGCCTGTAAATAAAAAAGCTTGGTGGAATAGCTTTCACCCTTGAACGTTCAAAGCCGGCGAGCCGTGGCGAAATAGAATCCTGAGAAACAAAACCCTGCTCGGTCTGAACGAGGTTGACCAGCCCGTAGCGGACTTCCTGAGCTTGTGGAAGAACCCCCGCCACCGCCTGCCACAGGCCCCGGATGTCGTCGGCGCCTTCGATAAGGGGCTCGGTGCACTCCGCAAGGATGGATAGTGGGAAGTGGGTATAGCCGCAGCCCGCATGTCTTTGTCGTCAGGTGCTGCGAATGAGTTCGACGATGGCCCTTGTCACCTGTTCCGGGCGATTTTCCTGGACGAAGTGGCCACCGCCCTGAATCGTGGTATGGGCTAGCCCCTTGGTTCCCGGCACTTTCTCCCTGAACTCGGCATCCAGCCCCCGGGTGACCGGGTCGTTGTCCGCAAAAGCGCAGAGAAAGGGTTTGTCGAAGGTGGAAAAGAACTCCCACGCCTTGCGCTGGGCCTCCAGCGATGGGTCGTTCGAAAGCGTGGGCACCTGGCTTGGCATGGCTCTGGGGCCCATCTTGTAGCTCGGGTCGGGGAAGGGCGCGTCGTAGGCTTTGGCCAACTTTGACGGGAATGGCGAGCGCATACCCAGATTGTGCAGTAGAAGCATGATCGCCCTGGCTAGGTTGGAGCGTTGCTCGATGCCCATGGACATCATGAAGCCGATGGGCAGGTCTTCCGTTTCCCAGCAAAACTTCTGCCAGTAGGCGAACTTCGTCGCCTGATCGCCCGGCATCTGGCTTAGCGCTTTTTGCATTTCGAGCAAGCCAGGTGTGCGGGCGTTGGCGCGGAAGTCCTCCACTTGTTTGACTACTTTATCGGGCAGGTCCGGGTTGTAGGGCAGGCCGGTGTTGGAGATCACGATGCGGTCAAATCGCTCGGGGTGGCCCACCACCAGGCGCAACCCGATGAGCCCGCCCCAGTCCTGGCCGAAGAAGGTGATGCCGGAAAAGTCGTTTTGCTCAAGCCACCGGCCCATCCAGTCGACTTGCCCCTGGTAGCTGTAGTCTTCGCGGGCGGCCGGCTTGTCGGACTTGCCGTAGCCGGGCAAATCCGGCGCGATCACCCGCATTCCTTCCTTGACCAGTAGGGGAATCATCTTCCGGTAGAGGTAGCTCCAGACCGGCTGGCCGTGCATGCACAGCACCACTGGGCCGTCCTGCGGGCCTTCGTCAACGTGGTGAATACGCAGGTCGCTGCCATCCTCGGTCTGGACGGTGGTGTAGTTCGGCTCGAAGAGATAGTCCGCTAGGTTGGCGAAGCGTTCGTCGGGTGTTCTCAGTATCTTCATGGCGGATTCTCGCTTGGATGGTGAATCTTTAGGCTACCGATGATCGGCGATGGCGGCCAGCAACGAATAGCCGCCGGTTTCCATCAATGGCAAGCACCGCGCCGGCGTTCCCGGTTACTCTCTAAGCCGACCCTGCGCCCTGGCGCAGCAACGCAAAGGCATCCATCTCGTCCAACGCACTCATCGCATTGCCCAGCAAAACGCGGCCCAAAGCCTGGCCGCGTTCGTTCTCCGGATCCAGCTCGCCGGCGATGCTGACAGCAAAACACAGGAGGTATAGCGCACACAGGCGGAAGCGCTTCCGGCACCGGGCCAGATCGTAGTCCACACCGTGCCGGACCAGCTCCCCATGATAGTACGCCACCAAATCCTCTTGGGCGCGCACCGTTGGCGGCACGCTCTGGGTGATGAAATAGGCCAGATCCTGCTCCGGGGCAGATGTACACACCGATTGCCAGTCCAGAAATACCACTTCGTCGCCGGCGAAGAAAAGGTTGTCGAGGCGCACATCCACATGCGCCAGACAAATCGGATCGTGACAGATCTCTTCCAGCAATCCCGCCACGGCGGTTGGCATGCTCTCGCCGGCGACCTGGGCGCTGGCCGGTATTAGCTCGGGAAACTTGGCGTTTACCGCCGGCCAGCCCACCTGGAAGGCTTGGATCATGCCGTCGCGCTGGGCGGGATTGTTGTGGGAAATCACATCGGGGAAACGGGTCGTCCGCCAGGTGCTGGCGTGCAAACCGGCCACCGCGGAGAGTACCGAGCGCGCCTCGGCCAGTGTGCAACCGGTCACCTGGTCGCCGATGCGCAGGTGGCCCAGATCTTCCAGCAGCAAAACAAAGTCCTCGGTGGCTGGGTCGATGGCCGCATAGAAACAATGGGGCGTGCGTATCTGCACCTTGTCCGCGATGCTCTGGTAGAACATCACTTCGCGCGCATACATGCGATAGGTACGGGCAATGGCGCGGTTGGTGGCGTTTGGCGTGGGAAACTTGGCGATCACCGACTGGGGATTGCCCGCCGCCGTAGTCAGCAGCACCCGGGTGACCATGGCGATGATTCCGGTGCCTTCCCCGAAGCGCACGACTTCGAAGCCCTGTACCGGGAAGCCCAGCGCCTCGCTCAGCCACTCGGTGGTTAGGGCTTCGGGCGCGATGGGAAAGGTGCTCATGGCTGGATGTGCGCGCTGGTTTTGCAACGTCGCGCCCACGCTCGACTAGGTGCGGGTAAAGATGTGCTCATGCCTAGATGCTCGTGCCGGTTTCGCAGCAGCCAACGGTATTCGCTCCGGCGAGCGGTGCACTGGCGCGCCGGGAACGGAAACTCGGTCCCGCGGGGCCTCGGCTTCCCACGCCCGGTTGTGTCCCCTTGTTATTGAAGCTCGTTAACTAGGGGCGCGGGCAGCATGGACATGCCCCCATCCACGACGAACTCCTGGGCGGTGATGAATGCCGACTCGTCCGAGGCAAGAAATACCACCAAGTCCGCGATATTGTGTGGATGCCCCAGAACCGGGACTTCGGCTGGATCCGGCGCCGCCGATTCCGTTTCAGGATCGTCCGGCTGCCGCCCGAAGTTCTGCACCATAGGGGTGTTGATGATTCCCGGGTGGATCGAATTGCAACGGATGCGGTACCCGGATTCCAGGCAATGGGCGGCGATTGAGCGCGTCATGCCTTCTATTGCACCCTTGGCGGCCGCATAGCCGATGACGCCACTGTAGGCGAGTTTGGAAACCACCGACGCCATGTTGATGATGGCACCGCCCCCGCTCTCGGCCATTAGCGGAATGGCGTACTTGCTGCCGAGAAAGGTGGCATCGGCGCTCACCGCAACCTGTGCCTTGTAATGCGCATAGGTCTGGCTTTCGACCGTGCCGGGATGCACGATGCCGGCGTTGTTGACCAGCACGTGCAGGGCACCGTATTCGTTCCTGATTTCGTCGATGATCTGCTGCCAGCGCTCTGGGTCCGTGACGTCCTGGTGCTTGAAGAGCGCACCGATCTCGTTGGCCACCGACTCACCGGATTCCCGATCAACATCGGTCAGCACCACCCGCGCCCCTTCGGCGGCCAGGGCCCTCGCATCGGCTTCGCCGAGACCCTTGGCACCTCCTGTAACCAGGGCGACCTTTCCAGCGACCCGTCCCGACATGAGCACGACCTCCAGTTTCTGATGGGAATGGGCGATTATGTTGCCAAAGCCGGGCAAGCGCAAAGCTTGCGGCAACATCACCCCCTGTGCTGCGCCACCTCGCTGTCTCGGGCTCGACGCGGCGCCTGCGCTCGCGGAAGACCCTGATGTGGCGGTACCCGCTCGCCCACAGCTCGCCGATCCGTTGCCGTGTGGCGATACCCCGGTCGAGCACCAACCACGTTATTTTAGAATAAGGACTTATGTTAAAATAATGGCCGTTCTTATTTTAAGTTTGGAAACATCGGGATGAAGCGGGCCCTACAGGGGCACTACATAACCATGTCCACGGTGGGCGAAGAGGTCCGTGCCTTCGTACCTTTCGCCCTGCCGCCAGACCCGCCTATTCTCTGGTCGCCGGAACTCCGAACCAGGTTCGACCGTGCCCTGCTGGCGTTGGGTCGGCTGGACAGCGTCTCGACCCTGCTGCCGAACACTTCCCTGTATCTCTACATGTATGTCCGCAAGGAAGCGGTGCTTTCCTCCATGATCGAGGGCACCCGGTCGTCGCTTTCCGACCTGCTGCTGTATGAACTCGAACAGGAACCCGGCGTGCCGCTGGACGATGTGCGGGAAGTCAGCAGCTACTGCGCGGCCCTGCAACGTGGCTTGGACCTTCTGGAAGAGGGGCTGCCCTTGTCGCTGCGGCTGATCCGGGAGGTTCACCGGGTACTCATGTCCGGCGGGCGGGGCGGCAGCCAGGCACCGGGAGAGTTCCGGCGGAGCCAAAACTGGGTGGGTGGCACCCGTCCCGGCAACGCCGCTTTCGTGCCGCCTCCGGCCGGGGCAGTGCTGGAGTGCATGAGCAGGCTGGAATCCTTCCTGCACGACGACCCGGAAACCACTCCCATTCTGCTCAAGGCGGCGCTTGCCCACGTGCAGTTTGAGACTATTCACCCCTTTCTCGATGGCAACGGCCGGGTCGGGCGACTACTGATCACGCTGCTGCTGTGTGACCGAGATGTACTGGGCGAGCCCCTGCTCTACCTGAGTTTCTATTTCAAAACGCACCGCCGGCGATACTACGAATTGCTCAACCGGGTGCGACTCGATGGTGATTGGGAAGCCTGGCTCGACTTCTTTGCGGAAGCTGTCATCGTCACCGCAACCCAGGCGGTGGATACGGCGCAGCAGCTTCATGAGATGTTCAACAGGGACAGGGAGAAGATTCGGGGCCTCGGCCGGGCCGGCTCGTCCGCCCTACAGGTCCACCAGGCCCTGATGGAGCATCCTATCGCCACCCCCGGTAGGCTCGCGGGAAAAACCGGGGTTACACCGGCCACCGTCAACCGGGCGCTTGCCCGCCTAGAGCGGCTCGGCATAGTGCGGGAACTCACCGCGCGACGCAGGAATCGCCTGTTCAGCTACTGGAATTACCTGGATGTCCTGAATCGCGGCACGGAGCTACCGGCTGGTTAGCCAGGGGCTCCGGGGCCTGTAGCGAGTGCCACCGCCTTGGGTCGGCCGTTCGTGGGTCTCCATGGGCCGGCGTCTCCCGATAATGGTTCCATGGCGCTCCGGGAAGGTATTGGGGTGGGCGGCGCGAAGCGTAAGCGCCTGGGGTCGTGATTGGCGAGCGACGGTGCGTTGCTGTTCGACCGACCGCGCCGGTTCAGCCGTAGGCCCAGGTGGCCAGCCCCAGAAATACGAAGAATCCGGTTACGTCGGTAATGGTGGTTAGGATGACGCTGCCGGCGATGGCGGGGTCGATGGACAGGCGGCGCAGGATGGTCGGCAACAGGCTGCCGGCGACGGCGGCGACCAGGATGTTGACCACCATGGCGACGGCGATCACGGCCCCAAGTATGGGGTCGCGGAAGGCGAACGCCGCGGTGATGGCGACCAGCACCGCCCAAAACAGGCCGTTTAGCGCCGCGACGATGAATTCGCGATGCAACAGCCAGAGCAGGTTGGCCCGCCCGACATGGCCAAGGGCGATTCCGCGGATGACCAGGGTTAGCGTTTGGGTGCCGGCGATGCCGCCCATGCTGGCGACGATGGGCATCAGCACGGCTAGGGCCACCACCTTGGCGATGGTATCTTCGAATAGGTTGATGACGGCCGCCGCGACAAAGGCGGTGATGAGGTTGATGCCGAGCCAGATCGTGCGCCGGCGAACCGACTTGGCGATTGGCGCGAAGGTGTCCTCGTCGAGTTCCAGGCCGGCCCGGACAAGCACCGCCTCGTCGGCGTCCTCGATGATGACGTCAACCACATCGTCGATGGTGATACGGCCGAGGAGCTTGCCGTCCCCATCGACCACCGGGGCGGAGACCAGGTCTTCCTCAGAGAAGAGCCGCGCCACCTCGGTGTCGGTCATGCCTACGGGAATGGCGCGGGCGGTGGTGTCCATGACTTCCCGCACCGTCACGCTTGGGTCGGAGGTGAGCAGCTTGGCAACCGGCAGCATGCCGACATACTCGTCCCGGCTGTTCACCACAACGAGGGCGTCGGTGGTCTCCGGCAAGTCCTTGCGCAGGCGCAGGTAGCGCAGCACGATCTCCAGCGCGTGGCGCGGCTGCACGGTGATGGTGTCGGTGTTCATCAACCCGCCGGCGCTGTCGTCGGGATAGGACATCACCGCTTCCACCCGGGCGCGGTCGGCCTGGCTCATGGAGTCGAGCACCTGCTCGGCAATGGTATCCGGCAGTTCCTGCAGCAGGTCGGCCAGGTCGTCGGTGTCCAGGTCGTCGGCGGCGGCGACGAGCTGGGCGGTATCCATGGCTTCCAGGAAGTCGCCGCGCACATCTTCCCCAAGGTGGTGCAGTACCTGATTGGAGGTGTCGTCGTCCATCAGGTTCCACAGGAACTCGCGCACCTTGGGCGGCGATGCCGCAAGGAGGTTGGCGGTTTCCCGGGGGCGGAGCGATTTCAGCAGGTAACGGGAGTCATCCAGCGCGCCGGCACCGTGGGCACGGATGACTTCACTAAATCGCTCTTGGAAATCCATGACCCCATATCGCTGGCGGTGCTTGCAACGGTGGCAAGGTTACGGGTTGCCGGAACCCGGTTGCAACCGGCGGTAGTGGCCCAGTTTGAATCTGTGGATCATGGCAAGGCCGTCCCATAGGGAGTTCGACGCAGCCGGAATTCAAACCGAGCCACTACCCAACCGGCAGGGCGGGTGCCGCTCCAAGGCCACCCATGCAGGCGAACAAAACCGGAATTCGCTGCGTGGCGGCCCGCTGCCGGACACCGCCGGTGCTCCATCAAGCCGATATGTCGTTATCGGTTCGGTGGAGCACTAGTCCTCTTCGCCGAAGCGATCCTGTATCAGCGCGTCGATGGCGGCAAAGGCTTCCGCCTCGTCGTCGCCCTCGACGGTCAATTCCAGCACGCTGCCGACCGGTGCCGCCAACAGCAGAATGTTCATAATGCTCTTGCCGTCCACCGCGTTGCCCTCCCGGGCCAGGGTCACGCGGCTGGAAAACGTCTTGGCGGTGGCCACCAGCTTGGCCGCCGCCCGCGCGTGCAGCCCCAGGCGGTTAACCAGTGTGACCTGGGTGCGCCTCATGCCCGGCCCCGCCGCCAGTGCTCGGCCGCCCGCAGGAAGCGTTCGCCGAGCTCCGGAGAGCTGGCGGCTTGCCGCAGGTCGCATCGGGTGGCCGAATCCTGGAATATGGTGGCCAGCATCGACAGCGCCTCTAAGTGGGCGGCGGTCTCGTCGGGCGGCACCACCAGCACGAACACCAGGTCAACCGGCTTGCCGTCGGGCGCGTCGTAGTCGACGGCGCTCGCTAGGGAGAAGAACGCCGCCATCATGCCCGGACAGGGCAGGCGGCAGTGCGGTATGGCGACGCCCTCGCCGATACCCGTGCTGCCCAGGCGCTCCCGCTCCATCAGCGACTCGAACAACCGCCGCGCGACTACGCCGGGGTGCTGTTCGGCCAACAGATCCGCGGCCAGGTCCAACGCCCGTTTGCGGCTGTGCGCCCGCACGGCGCGGCGAATACACTCGGGTCGGAGCATGTCTTCGATGCGCACCATGACGGTGTCGGTTAGCCGCGGCCGCGGCGCCGGTCGGTCAGCTTTTCCTTGTGCTTGACGAGTTGGCGGTCGAGCTTGTCGGCTAGCTTGTCGATGGCGGCGTAGAGGTCGCCGCAGGTGGCGTCGGCGAACAGCTCCGCGCCGCTGACATGGGCGGTCGCCTCGGCTCGCTGATCCAGCTTTTCCACGCTCAACACCACGTGCATGTTGGTGATGTGGTCGTAGTGCCGCTCAAGCCGGGCGATTTTCTCGGTGACGTAGTTCCTGAGCGCGGGCGTGACGTCGATGTGGTGCCCCGAAATGCTGAGCTGCATAGGCTGTCTCCTGTGGATGGGTGATTGGTGGAAATCCGGCGAGACATGGTTTCATACTAGGCGCTTGCGCCGGTTCGACGGTGGAATCGACATCGATTCGCGGTATTTGGCAACCGTGCGCCTCGCGACTTGGATATTCTGTTCCGCCAGTATTGCCGCGATCTTGTTGTCGCTCAATGGTTTTCTGGGGTTTTCCCCGGCGGTGAGCTTCCTGATCAGCGCGCGGATGGCGGTACTGGAGACTTCATCGCCGCCGCCGGTGCTCACGTGGCTCGAGAAAAAATATTTTAATTCGAATAGTCCCCGGGGCGTTTGCATGGTCTTGTGGCTGGTTACCCGGGATATGGTCGATTCATGCAGGTCGACGGCGGCGGCCACGTCGTGCAGCACCAGCGGCCGCATCGCCTCTTCGCCGTGCTCCAGGAATCCGCGCTGCAACTCGACGATCTGGGTGGCGACCTTCAACAGGGTGTCGTGCCGGCTCTCCAGGCTGCTCAGGAACCAGCGCGCTTCCTGCAGGTTGTCCCGCAGCCAGGTGTTTTGCCGGCTGCTGTCCGCGCGCTTGACCAGGGATGCGTAGCCCCGGTTGATGCGCAGGGCGGGGGTTGCTTCCGGGTTCAACTCCACCAGCCAGCGGTCCTCTTTCTTGCGGACGACCACGTCGGGAATCGTGTAGCCGGGGGGCTCCGTGGCCAGAGCGGTGCCGGGGCGGGGTTTCAGCGATTGAATCAGCGTGGCGATTTCCGCCAGTTCGGCCTCGCCGAGCCGGGTTTTGCGCTTTAGCGTGGTGAAGTCCTTTTTGCCCAGCAGGTCGAGGTGTTGCGTGACGATGGCGATGGCGGCATCCCGCCACGGGGTCGATGCATCCAGCGCCTGAAGTTGCAGCGCGAGGCACTCCCCCAGGTTCCTAGCGGCGACGCCGGTGGGGTCGAAATGCTGTATGCGTTTCAGCACGGCTTCCACTTCGTCGGCGCTGATGCCCAAGGTGGCATCGAAACTCTCCAGGAGTTCGCCGACATCGGCCTCAAGCATGCCGTCGGGGTTGATGGCGTCGATGATCGCCGTGGCGATCAGGCGGTCGGTTTCCGACATGGGGGTTAGGTTCAACTGCCAGCGCAGATGGTCCTGCAGCGTCTGTTCGATGCCCTTGTTGTCGTCCGCACCGCGGTAGGCGTCGCTCGCCGGCCCCGGCCCCGCCGACGCCGGAAAGATGTCGTCCCAGTTGCTGTCCACTGGCAGGTCGTCGGGAATCGGTCGGGTCAGTTCGGCGTCCACGGCGGCTTCTTCCAGCAGGGCCTCCGCCATGTCGGCGGGGCCCGGAGCGTCCGTGGTGGCACCCTGTGGGTGGTTCCCATCGCCGTACTCGGCACCGGGGGCAGAGCGGTCGAATGCTTGCGGGCCGGGTTGGGTGCCAAACTCGTCGGCCCCGGCGTTGGTGTCGTCTTCGCTGTCCTCCTCGAGCATGGGGTTGGTTTCCAACGCCTCCTGAATCTCCCGCCGCAGGTCCAGGGCGGAGAGCTGCAACAGGCGTATGGCCTGCCGCAACTGGGGGGTCATCCGCAGTTGCTGGCGCTGGCGCAGCCCAAGAGACAGGGATGGCTTCATGGCGGTAGGCGTCAGAGGCGGAAGCTCTGGCCGAGGTAGACGTTGCGGACGGTCTCGTTGGCCAGAATCGCCTCGGCGTTTCCTTCCGCGATGATGTGCCCGTCGTTGACGATGTAGGCGCGGTCGCAGATGTCCAGGGTATCCCGCACGTTGTGGTCGGTGATCAGGACGCCGATGCCCCGGGTGGCCAGGTCGCGCATCTGCTGCTTGATGTCGGCGACGGAAATGGGGTCGACACCGGCGAACGGCTCGTCGAGCAGCATGAACTTTGGGTTGCTGGCCAGCGCCCGGGCGATTTCGACGCGCCGACGCTCGCCTCCGGACAGCCGCTCGCCGAGAGACTTGCGCACCCCGCCTAGGTTGAATTCGTCGAGCAGTTGTTCGAGCAGTTGCGCTTGGGCCGGTTTGTCGAGATCGCGGCGCAGTTCGAGTATGGCGCGCAGGTTATCCTCCACAGACAGTTTGCGAAAGACGCTGGCCTCCTGGGGCAGGTAGCCGATGCCGGCCCGGGCGCGTAGATGCATGGGTGCCCCGGACAATTCCTGGCCATCGAGGGCGATGCTGCCGCCTTCCGCCCGCAAAAGCCCCACGATCATGTAGAAACAGGTGGTTTTACCCGCGCCGTTCGGCCCGAGCAGCCCAACGATCTCACCGCTTTCCACCCGGAGGCTGACGTTTTCTACGGCGAGCCGGGTGCGGTACTCCTTGCGCAGGTGGCGCGCTTCGAGAACGGTCATGGGCTTAGGGATCGTCCGCGGTGGCGGGCATGAGCGTGGTGTGCACCGGGCCCTGGTTCGGGGCGCCGGCGGCGACCCGTTCCGCCACGATGTCGTAGCGGATGAGGTCGCCGATGAGCGAGTTGCCGAGCTGCCTCAGGTGCGCGTCGCCCTTCAGGTCGATGCGCGATTCCCCGGTGTGATAGACGATGGTAGAGGCGTCGGCTTCGACCTGGCCCCCATCCTCCGCCAGGGTTTGGCTGTAGCGGGCGGGCGCACCGGTGGCGGTGATGCGCACCACCCTGCCGGCATTGTAGTCCACGGTCATGCGCTCGGCGTTCACCCGCAGGGAACCCTGTTCGACCTGCACGGAACCTTGGTAGATGATGCGGCCCTCCCGCCGCTCGATTTCGGCGGACTCGGCGTGTATGTGAATGGGTTGCTCGGCGTCTTCCGGCAGCGCCCACGCCGGTAGCGCGGCGGCGCTGGCCAAGACCGCGCCGAGCACGGCGGCGCTGGTCGGTCGGCCACCTCGGCTAGGCCCCGCCACGAGTGTTGGCGGGCGATTCGGGCCGGAACTGCTCGCGTGGGACGATGGTGTGCACTGCTGCATCGGTATCGGAAGAAAGCCTCATCCATCCGCGCGTCAAATCGGCGTGTAAGCCGCGGGCTGCCGTGCGGCCTATGTCGGTGACGATCATAACATCTCCCTCGGTTTCGGCGTATCTGCGCTCGGGGTAGATGTCCAGGGCCTCGCAACGGATGGTCATGGGGCCCTGCCCCGGTTCGTCGTGCTGGACCACCACCGACTGGCGAAGCAGCACCCGTTCGCCACCGGGGGCATCGGCGCTGCCATGTATCTCACCCCGCTCCGACTTGAGGCGCCAGGGTGGTTCGGAACCATCGTGCAGTTCAAGGTCGGGGCTAAGCAGTTGGGTGAACCGCCGATCCTGGAAGTAGCGGATCTGCCGGGCGGCTAGGCGGTACTGAACGGTGCCGTCGTCCTGGAACTGGGTGACGCGGGCCTCCTCGATGTAGAGGTCCGGCTCGTCTGCGAGTTCCGGCGGCAACTTGCCGGGCGGCACCGTACCCCGCCAGGGTGCGAAATAGAAGGTGAGCAGCAGGGTGCCTACGGCTAGCAGTGCGCCAACGGCCAGGCCGTAGTTTTCGCTACGGCGCACAGCTCACCGGGTATCGTCGCGCATCGCGGTGCCGTGGCGGTCCCGGGCGGTGAGGATCAGGCGGCAGACTTCGCTCGCGGCACCCTCGCCGCCGGCGCGCTCGGTCACATGGTGGGCGGCCTGGCGCACCTCCGGCTGGCCGTTTGGCACCGAGATGGCAAGGCCCACGCACCCGAAGACGTCTAGGTCCGCGAAGTCGTCGCCGACATAGGCGCAGTTGGCCGCGACGAGGCCGAGCTTGTCGAGCAGGCGGGCGAGGGTGGCCGCCTTGTCGGTGACGCCCGCGTACAGGTGGCGGACGCCAAGTTCGCTCGCCCGCCTGGTGACGATTGGCGATGCGCGGCCGGTGATCAGCGCCACCTCGATGCCGCGCTCGATCAATCGCTTGATGGCCGATCCGTCCTGGGCGTTGAACGACTTGAGCTCGTCGCCCCGGTCGGTGTAAGTGATACGGCCGTCGGTGAGCACCCCGTCAACGTCGAATACCACCAGCCGGGTGCGCCCCGCCCGTCGCTCGGTATCGCTGTCGCAATGCATCTTAGTGTACCGACTGCTGCACCAGTAGTGAGTTGTAGCCGATCCAGGCAAGCAACATGACGACGCCCTCGAAGCGGGTGATGACCGCGCGCGAATTGATCCCATAGGCGAACAGGGCGAGCAACAGCGTCAGCGCGGCCATCATGCCGCAGTCGCGCCACAGCGCCACCGGCTCCATCTGCGCCGTGGTGATCAGGCCCGGCACGGCGAGCACCGCTAGGATGTTGAGTATGTTGGAGCCCACGACATTGCCGATGGCGATATCGGTGTGGCCCTTTATGGCGGCACCGACCGTGGCTGCCAGTTCCGGCAGGCTCGTACCCACGGCCACGACGGTGAGCCCGATAAGCATACTGCTGACATTGAGCAACTTGGCGATTTTGGTGGCTGACCAGACGAGCAGTTCGGCGCTGCCGACGAGAATGACGAGGCCGCCGACCAACCAAAAGACACCCCGCCAAGTGGTCATCTCGGGCAGTTCATCCAGCTCGTCGCCGATGCTCTCCGACAGGTCGGCGTGCGCGGGCGAGCGGTTGGAAATCAGCAAGTAGAGAATAATCAACAACCCGGACAGCAGGAACAGACTGTCCACCAAGGCGAGTTCATGGTCGAACATCAGTACCAGCGCCAGCAGGGTGGCGCCTAGCAGCCAGGGCAATTCCGCATGCAATACCCGTTTCGAGAAGGGCAGCGGCGCGACGATCGCCGTCACGCCAAGCACCAGCCCGATGTTGGCGATGTTGGAACCGATGGCGTTGCCGACGCCGAGCAGTGGGTTCCCCTCCAGCGCCGCGGTGACCGCCACGAAAATCTCCGGGGCCGAGGTGCCGATGGAAACGATGGTTAGCCCGATGAGTATCTTGGAGACGCCCAGGTTATGGGCCGTGCTCGCGGCACCGGATAGGAACTTGTCCGCGCTCCAGACCAGAGCCATGAAGCCAACGACCAGCCCGAGGACGGGGATCCACATAGCGAATCAGAGAGCGGCCAATCAAGCCGGAATGCGCACTTTAGACGCTGTTCAAAAATTAGTCACACCCCATTGACGGGGAACCGCGCCACCCTGGGGCGGGAGCCGTGATGATTGCGCCCTTGCTTGTGCCAGAACAGCGCAGATGTTGAAATTCCCCCCATGCCCCTAGAACCCACGAAGGCCTCCAAGGAGACGGCGAATCTCGTCGAGATTCGGGGCCTGCACTACGCCATCGGCGACCGGGTGCTCTTCGCGGACCTGTCCTTGGATATTCCCCGCAGCCGCATCACCGCCATCATGGGGCCGAGTGGCTGCGGCAAGACGACGCTGCTCCGGATGATCGGCGGTAGCCTCAAGCCGGATCGCGGCCAGGTGCTTGTGGGTGGCCGGGATGTCGCACGGGTGCCGCGTGCGGAACTTTTCTCGATACGTCGCCGTATGGGCGTGCTGTTTCAGTCGGCGGCGCTGTTTACGGATCTGAACGTATTCGAAAACGTGGCCTTTCCCCTGCGTGCGCACACCAAGCTACCGGAAGACAGTTTGCGCGACCTGGTGCTGATGAAGCTCAACGCGGTTGGCCTTCGCGGTGCCCGTAGCCTGATGCCGAACGAACTTTCCGGGGGCATGGCGCGGCGCGTGGCGCTCGCCCGGGCGATCGCCCTCGACCCGGAGCTCATCATGTACGACGAGCCCTTCGCCGGCCAGGACCCCATCGCCATGGGGGTCTTGCTGAGCCTCATACGCAACCTCAACGAAGCCCTTGGCACCACCAGCCTGGTGGTTTCCCACGACATTCACGAAACCGCCAGCATTGCCGACGAAATCTTTGTGCTTTCCGGGGGCGGCGTAATCGGTGCCGGTGCGGCGCAGGTGTTGAAGGACCATCCCGAGCCGGAAGTGCGCCAGTTCATCAATGGCGCTCCGGATGGCCCGGTGCCCTTCCACTACCCGGCCCCGGACTACCGTCAAGATCTGTTGGGCGGGGATTGCGGACAGGCGGGCGGTCGGCGGTAACGGACTTGACCCCAACACCATTCAACTTCCCTTCGGGAGAGACCCGGTGCTGATGACGAACGATTCGACCGACTGCGGATGCGGCGGTTCATTCAACTTCCCTTCCCGAGAGGCCCGGTGCTGATGCTGCCGTTGTTGCGCCGGCTCGGCCAACAGGCACTGGGCAGGATCCAGAGCCTGGGCCGGGCATCCATACTCTGGGTGGCGTCCCTCGTCTGGTTGCCGGGTCCGGCGGACCTGTACCTGATAGTGCGGCAGGTCTACAACGTGGGCGTACTGTCGCTCATCATCGTCATGCTGTCTGCCTTTTCCATCGGTGCCGTGCTGGCCTTGCAGTTCTATACGCAGCTTGCGCGCTTCGGTGCCCAGGATGCGGTGGGCGTCGGCCTCGCGGTGGTGTTGCTGCGCGAACTCGGGCCGGTGATCACGGCGCTCCTGTTCGCCGGTCGCGCCGGGTCCGCCATCACCGCCGAGATCGGCTTGATGAAATCCACCGAGCAGTTGGCGAGCATGGAGATGATGGGTGTCGACCCGCTCAGGCGCGTTGTGGCACCCCGGCTGTGGGCGGGATTCATCAGCCTGCCCCTGCTGACGGCCATATTCAACGTGGTGGCCATTTACGGCGGCGTGGTGGTCGGCATAGAGTGGCTGGGCATCGAGCGGGGCGCGTTCTGGTCCGGTATGACCGATGTGGTGGAGATTTGGGAAGACATCGGCAAAGGTATGCTGAAAAGCGTCTTCTTTGCGGTGGTGGTTACTTGGATCGCCGTCTTCCAAGGTTATGATACCTATCCCTCGGCCGAGGGCATCGGGCTTGCCACCACGCGCACCGTGGTGTATTCGTCGGTGATGATCCTGGCCCTGGACTTCCTGCTGACGCTGGGGCTGTACGGAGATTTCGGATGATGCGCATGCGAACGGTGGAAATCAGTGTCGGCGCCTTCGTGCTTGCCGGTGTGCTGGCTCTCGTTTTTCTGGTCGTGCGGGTGAGCGGCATTAACTTTCAGGACGGTTCCACCTATTCCATCACCGCCCGCTTTGACGATGTGGCCGGGCTGAAGCGGCGGGCCAAGGTCAGCATGGCCGGGGTTGCCATCGGCCGCGTCTCCGCAATTCGGGTGGATACGGAGTACGGCGAGGCGGTCGTGCATATGGAGATCGAGCGACAGGCCGGGCGGCTGAGCGCCGACACCGGTGCGCAGATTTTGACCGAGGGGATACTGGGCGCGCGCTACGTGAACCTGTTGCCGGGGGCGGAGGAGGAAATCCTTGGCGATGGCGATGAGATTATGGACACCCAGAGTGCGCTGGTGCTGGAAAACCTGATCGGCGAGCTGGTGACGAACCTGGGCTCATGAAAGTACGTTGGTGTCGAATTCCGGTTGGCCGGGGTGTTGGTGTGTTGCGCACCCTGGCCGTTTGCGCCGCCATCGGCGTCCTGTTTGCGGCGGCCCGGGCCACGGATGGGGCAGAGGTGGTCGATGCCCGGTTCGATTCGGCGCCCCACCGGCTCGTTCAGGCCACATCGGAGCAACTGCTGGCGCTCATCAAGGCGTCGCGGGGCTATGCGGCTAGCGACCCGGAGCGGTTCTATGCCGAGGTCGATGCGCTGCTGACGCCGGTGATCGACTTCAACAGCTTCGCCCGGGGCGTCATGTCGGTGCACTACCGCAAGGCGACCGCCGAACAGCGCGAGCGCTTCGTGGACAACTTCAAGGCCAGCCTGCTGCGCACCTACGCCATGTCGCTGACCCGGTTCGAGGACGGCGAGGTGGTGGTGCTGCCCCCGGAAGGGCCGCCGCGCAGGCCCGATCGCCAGAACGTCAAGATGGAGATTCGCACTGCCGGCAATGTGTATCCGGTGGTCTATACGTTGCGTCTCGGCAAGGATGGTGCCTGGCGAATCGGCAATATCCTGATCGCCGGCGTCAACATCGGCCTTACCTTCCGCAGCCAGTTCAAGAGCGCCGTCTCCGATGTGCGCTACGGCGGCGACCTGGACCTGGTCATCGATGCCTGGGCCGGTGTGGTTGCCGAGGATGGTTCCGGGGCATCGGTGGGGAGCGGCGGCGCGTGACGGCCTGGGCACTAGACGAGAGTGGCCGGCTGTCCGGCCGGGTCGCCTTCGCCAACCTGGCCGCCTTGCGGCAACGGGGCGAGGCGCTGATTGATCGGGCGGAGGGCGAAACTGTCCGCTTCGACTGTTCCGGCTTGGAACAGGCCAGCAGCCTGGCCGTGGCTCTCTTCGTCGCCTGGTGGCGTGCCGCGGCCGGTAGCGGCAAGTCGGTCGTCTTCACCGGCACGTCGGTGGCGTTGCGCAACATCGCCGCCTTCTCCGGCCTGAACGACATATTGACCCTCGAGGCGTGACAGAATGGCAGCCGTGGCAGTGAACCAAAGCCGATTGCTTAGTATCCCGCCGATATGGGTCGCGAAGACGGGTGGGCCGGCTATGCCAGCGGCTAGTGGAGCATGCGGGTGACCTTGCGAACTGAAATCGAACGACGTATCCAGGAGGCGTTGCCCGACAGCCGGGTGGATGTGGTGCTGGAGGGCAACCGGGCGCTCATTGCCGTGACCAGCGATGCCTTCCAGCAGTTGAGCCGGGTGCGCAGGCACCAGGCGGTATATGCCTGTATTCAGGGGTTTATCGCCGAGGGCAGTTTGCACGCCGTCTCGATAGACGCCGCTACTGCCGCCGAGCGCGGTTGAAGCGTGGGCGGGGTACCCGTCCTGTCCCGCGGATACCGGTGGGCCGGGGTGCCGGGCGGCATGGAAGTTGGCGTTGTCGCCCATGCCACCCTCATTCGCCGCCTTGGTTCGGCGGCTGTGTGCCGCGCGGTCGCCGGGGTCGATTGGCGCCATTGGTGTTAGCGGGGAGGATCCTCGATGGACAAGCTCCTCATCAACGGCGGGCGGCGCCTCGAGGGATCCTTGCGCATCTCGGGCGCCAAGAACGCCGCCTTGCCCATTCTGGCCGCCAGCCTGCTTGCCGGGGAGCGGGTGGTGCTCGGCAACATGCCGCGTCTCAACGACATCAAGACCATGCTCGGGCTGCTGCGCCACCTAGGCGCCGAGGTTACCGCCGACGGCGACTCGCGCGTGAGTATCGGGGCCGGGATACCCACCGAGCCGCGTGCGCCCTACGACCTCGTCAAGACCATGCGTGCGTCCTTCCTCGTGATGGGGCCGCTCTTGGCCCGGTTCGGCGGGGCCGAGGTGTCCTTGCCCGGCGGCTGCGCCATAGGTGCGCGTCCGGTGGATCAGCATCTGAAGGGCCTTGCCGCCATGGGCGCGGAGATCGGCATGCGCGACGGCTATGTGCGGGCCAGGGTGCCGGGCGGGCTTAAGGGTGCCGAGGTGCGTATGGACATGGTTACCGTTGGCGGCACCGAGAACCTGATGATGGCGGCGGCGCTGGCCGACGGCAGAACCGTTTTGCATGGCGCCGCCCGGGAGCCGGAGATCGTCGACCTTGGCAACTTCCTCAATACCCTGGGTGCGCGGGTATCCGGGCACGGCACATCCACCATCGAGATAGACGGGGTACGGGAGCTTGGCGGCGCGGACTACGCGGTCATGGGGGATCGGGTGGAGGCGGGAACCTACCTGATTGCCGTCGCGGCAACCCGCGGGCGCGTGCGCCTGACGGGCGTCGACCCGCGTACGCTCGGCGCGGTGCTGGAGCGGCTCATGGTGGCGGGTGCCGACATCCGCACGGGCCAGGGCTGGGTGGAACTCGACATGCGCTCGCGTCCGCGTGGGGTCGATATCGAAACCGCCCCCTACCCGGGCTTCCCAACCGACATGCAGGCGCAGTTTCTGGCCATGAACGCGGTGGCCGAGGGCACCTGCCGGGTCACCGAGAACATATTCGAGAATCGCTTCATGCATGTGCAGGAGATCAAGCGGCTTGGCGCGCACATCGAATTGCAGGGCAAATCCACCGCCCTGGTGCGTGGGGTGGAGACACTCAGGGCGGCACCGGTCATGGCGACCGACCTGCGTGCCTCGTTCAGCCTGGTGGTCGCCGGGCTGGTCGCCGAGGGATGCACGACCATCGACCGCATTTACCACATTGACCGGGGCTACGAGGCAATTGAGGAGAAATTGTCGGCCTTGGGTGCCGATGTGCGGCGGGAATAGATCCACGGAGGCCAACGGATGAGGATACGGCGTTTGCACAGTGGAGCGCCTGGGTTCGCTGGGGCGCTCGATGCGTTGACGGGCATCGATGCGAACTCCGGGGGCGTGGAGGAGGCGGTTACCGACATCGTCGCCGAGGTCAGGGCGGGGGGCGATGCGGCGCTGGTGGAACTGACCAACCGTTTCGATGCGGCCAACTGCGCGGACATCGGCGACCTGGTACTGACCGCGGCGGAGTTTCGCCGGGCGTTCGAGGGCCTGCCCGCCGTGCGGCGTTCGGCGCTGGAGGTTGCCCGGGCGCGCATCGAGGACTATCACCGGCGGCAGGTACGGGAGTCCTGGACCTACGAGGACGACCTGGGCAACCGTCTTGGTCAACGGGTCACCGCGCTGGACCGGGTCGGCGTCTACGTGCCCGGCGGCCAGGCGGCCTACCCCTCGACGGTTTTGATGACGATCGTGCCCGCCCGCGTCGCTGGCGTGGGCGAGATTGTTGTCACCATGCCGGCCCCGGCGGGTGTGCGCAACCCGATGGTGCTGGCGGCACTGCACCTTGTCGGGGTTACCGAGGCCTATGCGATTGGCGGTGCCCAGGCCATCTCGGCGCTGGCCTGGGGTACCGAGACCATCCGCTCGGTAAACAAGATCGTTGGTCCCGGCGGGGCCTATGTCACCGCCGCCAAGCGGCGGGTGTTCGGCAAGACCGGCATCGACCTGATCGCCGGCCCCAGCGAGATTCTCATCGTCGCCGATGGCACCACCCCTGTGGACTGGCTGGTATACGACCTGTTTGCCCAGGCGGAGCACGACCCATTGGCGCAGAGTCTCTTGCTGTGCCCCCACGGGAGCTATCTCGACACCTTGGCATCGCGCATGCGGGCGCTGCTCGCCGGGCGGGAGCGCCAAGAGATCATTGCGCGCTCCTTGGAGCGCCGGGGCGCGCTGATACAGACCCGGTCGCTCCAGGAGGCGGTCGAGATCGCCAACTCCATCGCTCCGGAGCACCTTATGCTGGCCGTGGACGATCCGGCGGCGCTGCTCGACCAGGTTCGTAACGCCGGCGCCATCTTTCTGGGCGCACACTCACCGGAAGTCCTGGGCGACTATGTGGCGGGGCCGAGCCATGTGCTGCCCACCCACGGCACCGCGCGTTTCTCGTCGCCGCTCAGTGTCGACGATTTCCAGAAGCGCAGTTCCGTCATCCACCTGACCGGGCATGGCTGCCGGGCGCTGGCGCACACCGCTTCGGTATTGGCCCGGAGCGAAGGTCTGGAGGCCCATGCCCTGGCGGCGGAGGCCCGGGCTACGGAATAGTGCCCGGCCATAGCCGCCGCCGATTCCGCCCTAGATAGCGACCGGACGCCTTGCCGGGCGTTGTTTGACCTACGTTGGGGCGCTACATTGGCGCGCCATGTCCCCCGTGGAAAGATATCGGCAGGAATTGGCGACGGGGCGTCTTACCGAGGACCCGGGCCAGGCCCGCGCCGTGGCGCTGCTGGACAACCTCCATCACCGGCTGGAGCAACGGCGCCCGCGGGGGTTGTTTCCGTTCCGGCGGCGCCCACGCGAACCGGAGCGCGGCCTGTACCTGTGGGGTGGGGTGGGCCGTGGCAAGACCATGCTGATGGACCTCTTCCACGACTGCCTGTCGGTGGGCAAGCTACGCATGCATTTCCATCGGTTCATGGGCAGGGTGCATGAGGATCTGCACACCTGGCGCGGCACACCGAACCCCCTGCGCCGCGTCGCCGACGGGCTGGCCGATGGCACCCGGGTGCTTTGCTTCGATGAGTTCTTCGTGTCCGATATCGGGGACGCCATGATTCTGGGCGAACTTTTGCAGCATCTGTTCGGCCGCGGCCTGACCCTGGTGGCCACATCCAACGTGCGGCCGAGCCTTCTTTACGAGAACGGTTTGCAGCGCCGCCGCTTCCTGCCGGCCATAGCTGCGCTACAGGAACACACCCTGACGCACCGCTTGGAAGGCCATGTCGATCACCGGCTGCGGGCCTTGGAGCGGGCCGAGATTTACCACGCGCCGCTGGATGCCGAGGCGGAACGAGGTCTCGCCGCCAGTTTCGCCGCACTGGCGCGCGGCCACTCGCGGGCGGCGGTTGACCTTACCGTCAACGGGCGGCCAATCCATGCGCGCCACCTGGCCGACGATGTCGCCTGGTTCGAATTCGCGGAACTGTGCGAAGGCCCGCGCAGCCAGCACGACTATGTGGAACTCGCCCGTTGCCACCACGCGGTACTGGTATCCAATGTGCGCTGTTTCGGTGCCGCCGACGAGGACGCCGCGCGCCGCTTCATCAGCCTGGTCGATGAATTCTACGACCGCAACGTCAAGCTCATCGTGTCGGCGGAAGCGCCCGCCGGGGAACTCTATGGCGGAGAGCGGCTGCGCGGCGAGTTCGAACGCACGCGCAGCCGCCTGGTGGAAATGCAGTCCCAGGCCTATCTGGGCAGGTCGCACAAGGCCGGCTGAGGCACCGCCCGCCGTCATGCGCCGCGGCCATGGTCGCGATGCCAGAACGGTCAATTACCCGCCGTCGCCTTGCCCGCCGCTGTTGTCAAAGCCATACCCCTTCGCTAACATGCGCGCCTTCCAAATTCCGGCACACATCAGCGGGTTGTGAAAACCATCAGTACGCGCGCGCAGGACGTGCAACGAACATGGTATGTCGTGGATGCCGAGAACCGCACCTTGGGGCGGCTGGCGTCTGCGGTGGCGCATCGCCTGCGCGGCAAGCACAAGCCGGAATATACGCCCCATGTCGATACCGGCGACTACATTATCGTGATCAACGCGGCCAAGGTGCGGGTTACCGGAAACAAGGAAACCAAGAAGATCTACCACCGCCATAGCGGTTATCCGGGCGGTATCAAGAGCACCAGCTTGGCTAGGATGCGGCAGACCCATCCAGAGCGGATCATCGAGAAAGCGGTGAAGGGCATGCTGCCGAGGAATCCACTGGGCCGGGCGGTGTTCCGCAAGCTCAAGGTTTATGCCGGTGCCGAGCACCCCCATGCGGCGCAGCAGCCGCAGCCCATCGAGATTTGACGGAGCGCTTGTGGCAAACCCATCGAACTATGGAACCGGCCGGCGCAAGACCGCCGCGGCGCGGGTATATATTGCTTCCGGGACGGGCAACATCACGGTCAACGCCCGGCCGCTCGACCGCTATTTCGGGCGGGAGACGGCGCGCATGATCGTGCGCCAGCCGCTCGACGTGGTGCAGCTTGGCGATCGGCTGGACATCAGGGTAACCGTTCGCGGCGGGGGCAACTCCGGCCAGGCGGGGGCCATTCGGCACGGTATCGCCCGGGCGCTGGTGCAGCAGGATGAAAACCTGCGCCAACCGTTGCGTCAGGCTGGCTTTCTTACCCGGGATGCCCGGGAAGTGGAGCGCAAGAAGATTGGCCTGCGCAAGGCGCGCAAGCGCCCGCAGTACTCCAAGCGCTGACCCGGCCGGCCACGGGTCGGGGGGTCGCTGTGGTAGAATCCGCGCTTATCTCGCCAGCGCGTTGCCGGGGATAGCCGATGCGGCTGCCGCTGTGGTCGAAGCACAAGCCGCCAATAGCGCCAACACGTACAAGTACAGGAGCCTTGAGCCTTGAGCACCGATACGTTCGACGAATCGCCGGCGAGCGAGCCGGACCCGGGCGGCGGCGCCAATACCAAGCGGCGTAAATTCTTGGTTGGCGCAACGGCCACGGTCGGTGGCTTAGGCGCCGTCGGCGCGGCGGTGCCCTTTGTTCGATCCTGGTTGCCGAGCGCCAAGGCGCGCGCCGCCGGTGCGCCGGTTACCGTCGATATCTCCAAACTGCGTCCCGGCGAGATCCTGGGCCCCATACCCGCATGGCGGGGCAAGCCGGTATTTGTTGTGAAGAGAGACGAGGCGGCCGTTGCCCGCCTACGGCAGGACAACGCCAGCCTGGCCGACCAGAATTCCGACAACCTTGCCATGCAGCCCGACTACGCGCGCAATCCCTGGCGCTCCAAACGTCCCGACATCGGTATTTACCTGGGGCTCTGCACCCATCTCGGCTGTTCGCCCAAGTACCACGGCAAGATCCGCCCGGAACCCTTCGATGCGAACTGGCAGGGTGGGTTCTTCTGCCCCTGTCATGGCTCTCGTTTCGATCTGGCGGGGCGGGTGGTGAAGGCGGTGCCGGCGCCGGACAATCTCGAGGTTCCGCCGTACCGCTTTGCATCGGAAACGTTGATTGTCATAGGCGAGGATGAGGAGACCGCCTGATGGCGCAACGCCAAGGCCGAATTGCCCGGGGGTGGGGCTCGTTGATTGGCTGGTTGGATGTCCGGTTCCCGGCAACGGAAACCTGGGAGTACCACCTCTCTAGGTACTACGCCCCCAAAAACCACAACTTCTGGTACCTGATGGGGTGGCTGGCCACCTTCGTTCTGGTCATACAGGTGGTCACCGGCCTGTGGCTGACCATGAGCTACGTGCCGAGCGGAGAGGGGGCCTTCGCCTCTGTCGAGTACATCATGCGCGATGTCGAGTTCGGATGGTTGCTGCGCTATCTTCACTCGACCGGGGCCTCGGCCTTCTTCGCGATTGTGTATCTGCACATGTTCCGCGGCCTGCTGTACGGGTCGTACCGGAAGCCGCGCGAGTTGCTGTGGCTGATCGGCATGGCCATCTACCTGGCGCTCATGGCGGAAGGATTCTTTGGCTACCTGTTGCCCTGGGGCAACATGTCGTACTGGGCGGGACAGGTGATCGTCTCCCTGGTGGGCGCCATTCCCCTGGTTGGCGCGGATCTGATGGAATGGTTGCGCGGCGACTACCAGCTCTCGGATATCACCCTCAACCGGTTCTTCGCCCTACACGTCATCGCCTTGCCGCTGCTGCTGGTGATGCTGGTTTTCCTGCACCTTGTCGCCCTGCACCACGTGGGTTCCACGGCACCGGACGGCGCGGACATCAAGAAGTTCCGGGACGAAACCGGCAAGCCCCTGGACGGGGTGGCGTTTTGGCCCTATACCGTTACCCACGATGTTCACGCCACCGTGGTGTTCCTGTTCCTGTTCTGCGCGGTTGTATTCTTCGCACCGGAGATGGGGGGCTACTTTCTGGAGAAGCCGAATTTCGAGATGGCTGATCCACTGAAGACCCCGGAGCATATCGCGCCGGTGTGGTACTACACGCCGTTCTACGCCATGCTGCGCGCCGCCACCTTCCCCCTGTTCGGAATGCCGGCGAAGTTCTGGGGATTGGTCGTTATGGCCGGTGCCCTCGCCATGCCCGCCATCCTGCCGTGGCTTGACCGCAGCCCGGTCTCGCCGATGCGTTGCAAGGGTGCTATTTCCAAGTGGATGCTGGCTATTTTCGTCGTGAGCTTCGTCATATTGGGGTATCTCGGCATGGTGCCGCCGTCGCCCCTTGCGACCTTGGTGGCCCAGTTCTGCACCGTCCTGTACTTCGCCTATTTCGTGTTGATGCCCTGGTATACCCGGGTGGAGAAGACGAAGCCCGTACCGGAACGGGTGACGTGACCATGAGCCATCGCACCCTGCTGGTCGCAGCCGCGTTGGCCGTAGCGGCGGCCGCCGGTCTGCCCACCCGGGCGGTGGCCGCGGCCACCGACTGGCCCATGCAGGCGATGCAGCCGAATATTCGCGACCTGCCCTCGTTGCAACGGGGGCTGCGGCTATACGCCAACTACTGCCTCGGCTGCCACTCCCTGCGCTTCCAGCGTTACGAGCGAACGGCGGACGACCTGGGCATTTCCCATGACGTCGCCCTCGAGACCGTGGTTTTCACGGGGCAGAAGATCGGCGAACTGATGACCACGGCGATGGATACGGAACAGGCGCGCAACTGGTTCGGTGCGCCGGCCCCGGACCTCACCATGGTGACCCGGGTGCGCAGCCCCGAGTGGCTCTACAACTATCTCAAAACCTTCTATGTGGACGAGACGCGGCCGTTCGGCGTGAACAACAAGGTATTTGAGAACGTGGGCATGCCCCATGCGCTCCTAGAGTTGCAGGGCGTGCAGCGAGACCGATGCCCGCCCGAGGCCGAGGACTGCTACAGGTTGGCCGTCGACGCGGGAACCGGTCTCTACTCTGCCGAGGAGTACGATTCGGCGGTGTATGATCTGGTCAACTTTCTCTTTTATGTCGGCGAACCGGTGCGGCTCGAACGGCAGCGGCTCGGTGCCTATGTGCTGCTGTTTCTCGCCGTACTGGGGGTGTTTACCTGGTTGCTGAACCGGGAATTCTGGAAAGATATTCATTGACCCATAGCCTGGCGAAAGCCAGCCTCCTGAACCCGCAAGGGCAGCGCCATGAGCCTAGTCACAAGACGATCCTCCATGACCTTTTTCTCCGACCCCCGGGATCATTATTCCCACCGTGTCCGCATGGTATTGGCGGAAAAAAGCGTCACTGTGGACATCATCAACATCGACCCCAACAGAAAGCCGAAAGAGTTGCTCGAGATCAGTCCATACAACAGCCTGCCCATCCTTGCGGACCGGGATCTGGTGCTCTATGAGGCCAATGTGATCATGGAATACCTCGACGAGCGTTTTCCACACCCGCCGCTGCTGTCGGTCTACCCGGTGCAGCGGGCGCTATCCCGGCTATGGATTACCCGGGTGGAGAAGGAGTGGAGCGGCCGGCTCGATGTGCTGATGCGCGGCAAGGGACGGGAAACCGTGCGCGCCCGGGCGCGCAACGAACTGCGCGAGAGCGTTGTGGCCATCGCGCCGATCTTCAGCGAGAAGCCCTTCTTCATGAACGAGGAGTTCACCCTGGTGGATTGCTGCGTGGCGCCGATTTTCTGGCGGTTGAAGGTGGTCGGCATCGACCTGGTCGAACGGTCGACCCGCCCGTTGCGGAAGTACATGCACATGATTTTCGAGCGCGAGTCTTTTCGCGCCAGCCTGACCGAAGCCGAATTGGAAATGCAGGACTGACCGGGCTTGGGGCAACGACCTCGGCACCCCGTATTGCGAACCGGCCGCTGGCGGCGGGCTCAATCGAGGTATTCGAAGACCCGGACTATTTCCTGCACGCCGTAGACCGACTTGGCGACCTCGACCGCCGCGTCGGCTTCGGCGCGAGTGAGCAAACCCATCAGGTAGACGACGCCGTTCTCGGTTTGGACTTTCACCTTGCGCCCGGGGGCCGTCTTGGCGGCGATGAGCTTGCTCTTGACCTTGCTCGTCAGCCAGCCGTCGTTGCTGCGGGCGAGGTAGGAGAGCGGGCCGCCGACGCCTAGTTCGTTGTGTACCCCGCGCACCTTGGCGATGCCCTGGGTCAGGGTTCCGGCCTTGGTCTTTAGCGCCTCGGTGGACACCTGGCCGAGCAGTAGCACAATGCCGTCGTAGCTGACGATGACGAGATGGGCGCTGTCGAATTCCGCATCGGAGCGGCGAATTTCCTGTTCGACCAGTTTCTCGAGTACCTCGTCGTCGAACATGGCCCCCGGCGTGCGCACCCGGGGGTCGCTGGAGAAGGTGGCGCAGGACGACAGCCCCAGGGTGAGCAGCAGAAGGACCAGCGTTGCCGGGCGCTGTTTGAACCGGGTGTTGGCGGCGGCAAGGCCGGCGGCGGCAAGGAATGATCGCTTCCGGTTCGCCGCCGCGCCTGCTGCCCCTATACCAAGCGTGTTAGAAGGAGTCATCGACCTCGAAAGCGTTCCGAATCCACTCCAGGTTGGCACGGTAGTTTGGCCTCGTCACCGATACGACGTCAAATCGAACCGGGCGGTCGGCGAATTCCGGGCGCTCGCGCAAAAAACAGCCAGCCACCCGAACCAGGCGCTGCTGTTTCCGCCAGTCCACGGTTTCCTTGGCGATGACAAAGGCGGACGAGGCGCGGGAGCGGACTTCCACGAACACCAGGGTGCCGGATTGCCGCATGACCAGGTCGGCCTCGCCGGCGCGGCAGCGGTAGTTGCGGGCAATCAACCTAAGGCCCTGGCTTCTCAGGTAGCCGAGTGCAAGTGCCTCGGCCCGGCGACCCTTGGCCGTGGTGGTTTGCTGGCTGGTGGAGCATCTACGGGTTGTCATCGCCCGTATTCCCCGGCCCCGGTCGCTGCCGTTGCGCAAGGGGTTGGTCCGGTAGCGGCTGCAGTGCGCCGCGCGCGACGGTTCCCCAGGCAAGTGTGCGGTGGATGGGCCCATTGGGGGCGAGTTGCAGTTTGCCAGTGGCGCCGTACAGGGGTTCGCGCATGGCTACCCATTCCCAGTGGTTGACGATGCGGTAGGCGTCCATGCCGAAGGCGCGAAGGGCGCCAAGGTTGCTGCGGTCGGCCCCGAAACTGTCCTGCACGGCGTTCCAAAGCGGGTCGGGCTGTAGGTTGATTGGCATCTCTGCCACCGCAAAGCCGTTCAACTCCTCTAGGGCGAAGGAGTTGCGAACGCTCTGGGAACTGGCGTATACGGGCAGGTGGCTCGCGAAATGAAACCGCAACGCCGCCGCCAGGGCGGCGGCCTCGACCGGGTTGACGAACGCGACCACGCCATCGAGGTCCGAGCGGGCGCGGGGCAGGAACTCCAGTTCCATATTCAGTAGCCGTTCTAGTGCGGCACGGCGTTCTAGGCTGGCGGCAACCCGCATCGCATCGCCGACGGTATCGGTGATTGCCCTGAGGTCGGCGAATTCCTGGAGCTCGAGTTCGAACGGCCAGGCATCCGCCAACGCCCGTGCGCCGCGTGTCGCCCACTCCTCGCTGCCGTGAATGGCAAGCAGTCGCTGCCGCTGCTCTTGGTGCAGGCGGGTGGCGATGGTGGCCGCTTCGTCTTCGATGGCGAGGCCCACCCGCATGAACGGCGGGCGGGGGTGGGAGGCGGTGGCGTCGGCCTGGGGGAGGTGGATGTCGTTGACGGTGCCTGTGTCGGCATCGAAGTAGTTGAGGCCTAGGACGGGCAATTCCGGCTTCAGGCGGTGCAGCGCTTCCAGCTTGAGTTTGCCCAGTGGGCCGACGATCAGGTGCATGCCGTCGACCAGGCATTGTTCGTAGAGTGCCGGTATGGGTTCCGTGGCGGTGTCATAGATGCGCACGGCCGGCCGCTGTGGTGCCCCGTCTTGGAAATAAGCGGCGATAAAGCCATCGCGCACGGCGCGGCCGGCTGGCGCGAGGGCCCCACTCAGGGGCAGGAACAGGGCGACGCGGCCCGGCTGTGCCTGGGGCCGCAGTAGCCGTGCGAGGCTGCCTGGCGGTGCCCTGTGGAAGGGGTGATGCGGCCACTCCGCCAGCCAGGCCCCCAGGCGCGCGGCCTGCTCCTGGCTCGACTGGCTGCCGCTCATTGCCGCGCGCAGCCCCCAGAGCGGGGCTAGGCTGTGGTTCTGCGCCAACGCCGCTACTCGCGTCGGCGGGACGGCCCCGGTCAATCGCCACAGGCGGTTGTGCCAGGCCTGCAGGGCTGGGTCGGTCGAGCGCTTCCCGGTCGGCACGGCTTGCCGGGCGTTTTGCCCATTGGACGATTGGTCGCCGGGCCGATGCCAGATGTAGCGCGCCAGGGCCTCCACGGCGCATACGTAGTTCCCGTCGCGCTCGCACGACTCGCTGGTCAGCAGGTGGACGGCGTTCGCTTGCGTACTACGGGCCTCGGCTTCTTCGGGGGGCGGTTGGGGGGCTTGGGGGGACGGTTCCGGGTGGGTCACCGGTGCCGGGGCCTGGCAGGCGGCGAGCAGCGCATGGGCCAGACAGACCTGGAACCACCGGCCCCGCGAGAACCAGACCCGGAACCACCGGCCCGGCGAGAACCAGACCCGGCCGGTATGCGCGGGACAGGCGCGGTTGGCAACCCCGGACAAATGGCGGTATGTTGAATTCGGACTGACTGTGCGCTTGGGAAAGCCCATGCCGGGATGCCTGTATATCGTGGCAACGCCTATTGGAAACCTCGGAGACGTGACGCGTCGAGCAGTCAATGTCCTTGCCGAGGTTAGGACAATCGCCTCGGAGGATACCAGACGCACCGCCGCGCTGTTGGCCCACTTGAATATACGGCGCCCACGGCTCGTTTCCCTGCGCGATGACAACGAAGCCCGCGCCGCAACCAGGGTGTTGGGCATCCTCGAGGGCGGCGAGGACGTGGCGCTCGTCTCCGATGCGGGCACACCCCTGGTTGCCGACCCCGGCTTCCGGCTGGTACGCCTCTGCTGGGCCCGGGGGGTTCCGGTAACTCCGGTGCCGGGCCCGAGCTCCATCACGGCGGCGCTTTCGGTTTGCCCGCTGCCCCTGGATGGCTATCAGTTCGTGGGTTTCCTGCCCGCCGGGGTTTCGTCTCGCGAGCGGCGGCTCGAGTCGATTTGCGGGTCGGGGCAGGCCACCCTGTTCTTTGAGGCGCCGCATCGGGTGGAAGCCACCCTGGAGATCATTTCCCGGCTGGCGGCGGAACGGATGATCATGGTTGGCCGGGAGCTGACGAAACGATTTGAGACCTTGCTGATGGGCACCGCCGCCGAGGTGCTGGAGGAACTCAGGTCCACAGACTCACTGCGCGGGGAATTCGTGTGTGTGCTGGCGGGCACCGCGCGGCCTGCCGCCCGGCAACTCGACGAACAGCGGCTGCTGGAGGTGCTGGCGCGGGAGTTGCCCCCGGCCCGGGCGGCCCGGGCGATGGCCGAGGTTTGCGGCGGGTCGAGGTCCGACTACTATGATCGAATGCTGGCGGCTTCCCAGCCGCTTTCCGGCACGGGTCGCTAGCCCGCATCCAGCGCGGCCTGTGCTAACCACGAGGATGATTGCTTCATCTTGCGTCTACAGAGTGGCCGGGGCGGTTGGTGAACGATGGCGGTTGGATTCAACTCCAGCCAACTGACTCTTAGGCTGCGGAGTTGCCGATACGCCTCCCGGAGCGCACTCAACCGAGTTCCTGCACGGCGCGGTGCGCCTGGACGATGGCCATGTCCACCGTCGCCTCGGCACCGGCATCGGCATTGGCGACGACGATACGCTGGAAGGATTGCCGGCCCCGCACGTACCAGTAGCGCGGGTCGTCGTCATCGTCGTAGTAATCGTCCTCCAGCCAGTCCCGCGTCGCGTAGCCGTGTGGCCACCGGTTTACCGTGATGGCCTCTATGTCGCGGGCCGGGTCGAACCCGGCGTGGGAAAACATGGCTGCAAGCTGCTCGCGCGTGTTCCGCTCGATGGTTGCGAACGGTGTCGCCAGCATTTCATGGCGCCCGAGGGGTGCCTGTTGGCGCTTTGACAAGCCTGCGTTCGGCCGGTGCGGAAAGCGCTCCATGTGTACGATGACCGGGTCTTCCGGCCCGCCGGCGAATTCGTAGCCGCCCATGTCGACCGGGAAATCGAGCATGGCATTGACGTGATAGCTGCTTGGTGCGGAGACCGCCCCGACTCCGGATGCCTTCCAGGCGCGCCAATTGTTCAGCGCGACGTTGGTGTACAGCACGGGTAGCTTGAGGCTGTTCGACAGCGCTTGCCGTTGCCGGGCGGGCATGTCTGGACAAAGGAAGGGAATGATCGCGTTGTAACACGCCAGTAGGCAATGCTTCGCACTCGCCTGCCCGTGACGGCCTTGGCGCACGTAGTCGACCAGTACGCGTTTTGCGGACTTAGGCGCTCCGTCATGACGGACGTTCACTGCCGTGCTGTTCAGTCGGAGCCGAACCGGTGCGCCGGCAACATCCAGTTTGCCGTAGTCGAAGTCTGCGAGCACGATGTCCCGCATGGTCGAACCCCGTGCCGCATCCGGGATCATCCGCCGCACCAGCAGGCGGGCAATGGCGGCATTGCCGTCCGGAAAGTGGTGAATATAGGGCTCTTCGTCATCCCAGTCGGGCAGGCCGGAGGCTTGGTAGCCGGGCAGGCCGGTGTAGTAGAGCGCGTCGATTGCCGGCACGGCCGCGATATCGGCGCCGAGATCGGTGGTCAGTGGCTGCAGCGCCGCGAATACCTCAGGCTCGCTGATGCCGAGTTTGTCGCTGATATAGCTGCGATAGCTGATGCTGCCGAGCACTTCCAGGCGTTCCTCAACGGTAAGGCCGGGAAAAACATCGTCGGTGGAGGTTAGCAGGGCGAGCATCTGATCGCGGGCCGGCCGCGGCATCGGCATGGCTTCGACCGCCGCCTTAACCGAGCCCCGGTGCCTTGCCAGCGGTAGGGTGTAGCCTAGGCGGCCTAAGTCGTAGTGGACCATCCGGTCGACCCCCCAACCGGCCTTGTCGAAGAAAACCGCGCCACCAAGCCCATGCCGACGAAAGAAGTCCTGGTCGTAGGCCCTGTGAAAGTAGTCGAGGTCGATGTCGAGATCGGCGAGCAGCGCCTTCGAAGCCGCCGCGTAGGTTGCCGGTGCCTCCAGCGACTGGGAGCCGCCGTAGCCGATTAGTTTGCGCCCCCCAACCCGGAACTCGTTGCGTTTCGCGTGGCCGCCGAAGTCGTCGTGATTGTCCAGTATGAGCAGGCGGGCATGCGGATGCTCCTTAAGGTAAAAGTGTGCGGCCGCCAGGCCACTGATGCCCGCGCCGACGATGATCAGGTCGTAGTCGCGAGCGTCCCGCTCGACCACGGGGCCCCAGTCGCGCCTGCCTTGCCGGGCCAGTTCGTGGGCGACCTCGAAGGAACCGGCATGGCTGCCACGCAAACCGGCAAGTGCCGGAGGATAGGGGGGTGCTGGGGTGTCTGCATTGGCCCGGGCCCCGGCGGCGGACAACTTTGCGGGCATCAGACCCGCGGCTGCCAGGGCACCCATGCCATGCAGGATGTCGCGCCGCGTTATGCCGCGGTCCATGCCCAGGTCGCGGTCGCCTGGTTTCACGACCTGGCAGGCCCGCCGCGCCTAGGTGCCGCACGCCGACTCCCATACAGGATGCAGAGGATGTTCACCGGGCGCTCGTGGACAATTCGGATACGGCACGGTAAGCCTCTTCGATCGCGGCTTCGGTCATGGCATTGGAGGCGGCGTCGGTGGCGGCGATGGAGATGTTTCCGAATGGCTGGCTGGCGCGTTTCCAGTGGCGCTTTGCTTCCGGCCACTGACTCGGCTCGAACGCGACCTGGTCCGTTTCCCGATCGTATCCGTAGGCGTACCCGTGCGGCCATCGGTTGACGGTGAGCGCCGCAATGTCCCGCGCCGCATCGAAGCCGCCGTCGCCGAGCAACCGGTTTAGCTGGTCCCGGGTGTTGCGTTCGAAGGTCTCGAAGGGCATGGCCAGCAGTTCCCGCTTGCCGGCGAGGAACTGTTCGCGGGCACTGAGGCCCGGTTGCAGGGGCGCGCGGATCATATGCACCAATATGGGCTCGTCTGGATTCTTGGGGCAGGCGTAGTCGCCGAGGCTCACCGGGTAGTCGAGGGCGACGCGGTACTGGAAGCTGCCGGCGCACCGCGCACGGTGCAGGCCCAGTTCGACGAAACTTCGCCAGTTGCGGATCAGGGCGTTGGTGTAGACCAGGGGTGAGCGCAGGGAACTGCCGAGCAGCGCCCGCTGCGCTTCCGGCATTTCTGGGCAGAGCAGGGGAATGACGGCGTGGTAGCAGGCCATCACCACTTGGCTGCCGGTAACGGTGCTTGCCCCGCCGCCGCGCACGTAGGTAACTTCCAGTGGATTGGTGGGCGCATCACCGATGTGGCGCACGCGCACCGCGGTGCTGTTCAGGCGGATGCGCACCGGGCAAGCGGGGTCATCGAGTTTGCCGTAGTCGAAGCGGGCGGTGACGATGTCTTCCATGTTGTCCCCGGGTGCCGAGCGGGGAATCATGGCGCGCACCAAGAGCCGGGCAACGGTCGCGTTGCCGTCAGGAAAGTGAAAGATGTTGGGTTCGTCCACCCACTCCGAGTCGTCGTAGATGTCGAGGTCGAGGTTGCCGAACCCCGGGTACTCGCTGCTCCAGGCGGTGCGTGCCGGCAACGCATCGATGCCGATGTTCCACACGCCGTGGGGCAGCGACTCGATGGCGCGCAGGGCTTCATCGCCAATGTGGGCCCTGTTCTTCAGGTAGGTTCGATAGTCGGTGCGGGCCAGGTAGTCGATCTGCGCCTGCGGCGTCATGCCCTCAAGGTAGTTGCGCTGGTCGGCATACAGGCGTGCCAGATCGGCCTTGCCCGCCGCGGACAGCGGCAGGCCCGCTAAGACCTTCGGGTCGTTCAGGCTGCCGATGGCGAGGTGATCGGTGCCGAACGCGGCCTTGTCGAAAAAGGTGCCGCGCGAGAGCCCCAACGAGGCGTAGAGGTCGTGGTGATAAGCCGAGTAGAAGCGCTTCGGGTCTATGCCGAGTTGGCGGATGAGGCGTTTCGCCACCGGCGGATAGCCGCCCGGCGCTTCCAGCAGCATGGTGCCGCCATAACCGATCATCAGGCGGCCGTCGATCTGGAACTCATTGCGCTTGGCGTGGCCACCGAAGTCGTCGTGGTTGTCCAGGACGAGGATTTTGGCGGATGCGCCCATGGCTTCGCGGTAGAAGTAGGCGGCCGCCAGCCCGCTGATGCCGCCGCCGACCACCACCAGGTCAAAGTGCTCGCCGGTGCTTGCCCCCGTCCAGCTTGCCCCGTCGCGCAACGCGTGGGCGATTTCAAAGGAACCTGGGTGCGAACCGCGCATTCCGGTCAGCGCCGGCGGGTAGTAGCCAGAAAGGTCTTGGGTACCGACATCCCTGGCCTGCGCGGCATGCGGCAGCAGCGCGGTGCCAATGGCGATGCCGGTGCCGCCTAGGAAGTCGCGGCGCGTGATGGCCGCGTTCATGCCGAGTTCCCTGTCGCGGGCGTTCATGGTCTGTTGGCTTGGGCTTGCGAGGACATTCGGCTTTACAGGCGCGTGCCGGGTGCGTCAGGCGCTGACCACCTCGCCGGCACCGCCGCCGGGGGCGGCGCCCTTGCCCGCCGCACGCCCGCCTAGGCGCAGCAGGTAAACGCCGATGCCGATGACGGCCAGCGCCAGGAAGGGTTCAAAGGGCCAGTACGGAAGATAGAGTTCCGGCAATTCGGTGAGCCTGTAGCCGTAAAAGTACTGATCCGTAATCCCTCGCAACACTGAACCGATGCCGGCGGCGACCAGGCCAATGCCGATGAGCGCAACGCCGACCGCCCCGGCCAGCGGGTGCGCGATGCTGTCCAGGGATTTCCTTGCCGCAGCCTTGGCCCGCTTGCGGTGCCAGGCGGCGGCGCGCAGCACCCAGGCGGCAAGGCCGGCACAGTAGAAAATGTAGTCGAGCGGAACGGGGTTCGAGTAGTAGAACAGCGACCACCAATAGACGCTAAAGGCGTAGGCCCACAGGAAGTAGATGCCGCTAAGGTGCAGGATGCGCCACTGCTTCGGTTTCAGGAGTCGGCGGCCCTTGGGGAAGGAGGTCACCGTCATGGCGAGCAGAAAGGCGTAGCCGGCCACACCCTCGATGGCATCGCGCAGCACATACACCTCGTTGACGTAGTAGTCGGTGTGGACGGTGACCATCCAGAGAATAAAGAACCCCTGCCAAGCCATGGCTGCGGCGAAGCAGAGGCCGAAATACTTGCGGTTGCGCAGCAGCCAGCGGCTGAAATGCCCGGGAAACAGCACTTGCAGGGCGGATGCGGCAAAGGCGATGTACAGCCAGGGCACGGCGCAGCGGACAGAAAGCTGGATCATGGAGGAAACGCCAGGGCCGTGGCCTAAGTCCTTGAGCGTCATGGCGACGATCATGGCGGCGGAAATCGGCGCGGTGACCAGCCAGAACAGCCCCCACTTGTTCAAGACGCCCCGTTTGAGCACTTCGTTCAGGTCATTGCTCATGGCTTTCAGCCAAACGTCGATTAAGCGCGTGCCGAGCAGTTTAGTGGCGAGCGCAGGTAAAGGTCATCCTACCGTATAGGTTGAGCAGTATGGCATCGCGGCTTCGAACGCCGCCGGTCGTGACAGCCGCATTGCCGAGCACGGTGGTAAGCCCTTTGAACGGATGAATCCAGGTGCGCCGGGCTTCTGTCACAGTATTCGCCACCAAGGCGCAGCGAGGATTCCGTCGCTCATTTGCACGATCTCGTTGCCGCCGTGCAAGAGCAGACCGCCGGCGAATCGATCGGCGTATTCCTCTCGAAACAACCGGAGCCCGGTTGTATGCGCGTACCCTGGAGCGCCGGCTTTCACCTCAATGGCCAGCAGGCGGTCTCCGGATTCGATCACGAAGTCTACCTCGTGATCGGTGGTGGTGCGCCAGTAGAGCACTTCAGGCTTGGGTATCTGGCCCTCTCGCCACACCAGCAGGTCCACGAGCACCAGATTTTCCAAGTGGGCACCGGTCAACTCGGTGCTGCCGCTCAGCCAAGTTGGCGATTATTGCCCACAGCTTGGGCGATTATCAACCAAGCCCCTTGCTGCTTCTTTTTTCGAGACGACCGGGCTCAGCCTGCCGGGAGTTCGTCTAAGGCGCGGGCGGCGGCATCGATCGCCGCGTGCAGGTAGGCGGAGCCCTCGGCGTCGGAGTTGGCGATGCTGATGCGGCCGAGCGGCTTTCGGCCCAACTCGTGGGGGGCTTGGCCGTCGTCCCAATCGGGGTCGTACAGGCCCAGGTATTCGTAGGCGTAGCCGTGCGACCAGCGATTCACCGTGATCGCCTCGATGTCGCGGTCGGCAGCAAAGCCCTTGGGGCCGAACATGGCGGACAACTGGTTCGCGACCTCAGCTTCGTAGGCCGAAAAGGGGGTCGTGTACAGGCGGTGCTGGCCTAGACGATACAGGTCGCGGGCGTTTTGGCTGCCGTTGTTTTGGGGCGCCGGCATGTGAGCCATCCACAGCACCATGGGTTCGTCGCCCTTGCTGCCGCCCCGGTATCCACCTAGGCTCACTGGCGGTGCTTGACTAACCGCTGCAAAGAAGCTGCCCGGGCAAAAGTGTTGGGCGACTCCGGAGGCATTGACGGCAGCGCCGCTACGCAGCAGGACACTGGCCATGGCGAAAGGCGTCTTGACGGCGTACTTGAGGTTTTCCTTCTGCGATTCGGGCAATTCGGGGCACAGGTGCGGAATGATGCCGTTGTAGCAGGCCAGGACACAGTGCCCGGCGCGCACGGTGTAGGCCTTGCCACCCTCTACATAGGCGACCTCCACCCCGCCTTCGACATTGGCGGCCTTGACCGCAGTGCTGTTCAGGCGCAGGCGAACCGGTGACTCGGGGCGGTCCAGCCGGCTGTAGTCGAACCGGGCAGCCACGATGTCCTCCATGGTGTTGCCGGGGGCGACCTCGGGAATCAGGTTGCGCACCAGCAGGCGGGCCACCGAGGCATTGCCGTCGGGGAACATGGGATAGCGCACGCCCTCGCTGGCAAAGGCGAACAGCTCGCCAATCAGTGATCCCGTGAACCCTAGGCTCTTGAGGCCGGGCAGGCCGAACATCAACGCCTCCGTTACCGAGATGCACTCCGTTCCCAAGCCATAGATGAGCCTCGGCATGGGTTCAAACAAGGCGATGGTGGCGGGTGTTAGCCCGGCGCGGCTGATGAGAAATTCCTCGTAGGAGGTGGTGTCGATGTAACGCTTCGTTTCGGCTAGTGAGAGTTCGTCCAACAGGTCCTTTTCCCCTTCGATCAGGGCCAGCAGCCGCTGCCGCTGATCGCCGGGCAGACCGAGCGCATCCACCAGCGCCCGATGGTCGCCGCCGCCGAGCCAGGCGCTAGCCGAGCCGCCTTGCACGATGCGGTCCTGCCCGTAATGCTCGGCGTTCAGGTAGTAACCCACGTCTGCGAGCGGATCGGATATGAAGTAGCCGGGCTCGCACGCGGCCTCGAGCTTCTCAAGATCGACGCCGAGCTCCCGGAGCACGCGATGCACGGTGTCGCTGAAATTCTGGTGCTCCAGATTGAGGCTGCCGCCGACGCCAAGCAGCATGCGGCCGTCGGCGTGGAATTCATTGCGCCGGGCGTGGCCGCCGAAATCGTCGTGGTTGTCCAGAATGAGGATCCGGCTGTCCGGCCCGAACTGCTGGCGGTACAGGTAGGCCGCCGCCAAGCCGCTCAGGCCCGCACCGACGACCACTAGGTCGTAGCGCTCGTCCAGCAGCCTGTAGTGGGTGGGCGACTCGCCGCGCCACGCCAGGGCATGGGCGACTTCGAACGAGCCGTCGTGGCTGCCGCGCATGCCGGTGAGTGCCGGGGGGTAGTAGTTGGAGCCAAGGGGACGCGCAGCACCCGCCTCCAGCGCCAGCAGATCGCGCGGGGCAAGCGTCGCCCCGGCCGCCAATGCGAGTGCGGCTCCATTGAGAAAGTCGCGCCTAGTGATGTTTCGCGTCATGTGCTCCTCCTGTTGCTGGCCCGTTCGGGGCGGGCCGGGGCGCCGGTTCAAAGGCCTGATCCGTCGGCGGAGTAGATCACCCAGATCTTGGTGTAGCCGTCGGTATCCCAGGTGCCCGTCCACTCCTTGGGAATGGTGACCGCCTCGCCGGCATTGATCGTCTGCACGGTTCCATCCGTGGAAGTCAGGGTCACGCCGCCTTCCAGGAAGTACATGAACTCATCCACCCCGTAGGGTTCCTCGAGGTCGAAGCGGACCTTGCCGGATCGATACATGCCGGATGCGAACTTTCCATCGCTTGACAGCAGCGTGGTGACATCGAGCGTGGTGTTGCCGTTCTCATGCACCGTCTCGGTGGTGTCCTCACGCTCGAAAATGCCGCCCGCCAATTCGCTTTTGCCGATCTTCGCCGGAACTACGGTCGCCTGCTCACCGGCGGCAGCGGCAAACACGACGGCCATGGCCGCCAGCGGTGCCGCGCAGCCCTTTTTCATTGTATTTTTCATCGCTTTGCTCCCTGTTCTGCTGTTGCTCCTGTTCATGCGCCCGCTGGCTCTTTTCGGAACGCTGGCACTGGCACGAAATCCTACCAGTACGCGAGCGCAAGGAAACCCGCGACCGTGACCGCCGCAGCGATCAGCGCATAGGGAATCTGGGTCAGCGCATGCTGCATCGGCGTGCATCCGGACGCCTGTGCGGTGAGCACTGTGGCATCGGAATAGAAGCAGGCGTGACTGCCGAAGGTGCTCGCCGACAGCGTGGCGCCGATGACCAGCGTCATGTCCGCGCCGAGGTTGTTGGTCAGCGCGGTGACGATGGGCAGCACGATGACGAACACGCCCCAGTTCGACCCGGTCAGGAACGACACCAGGGCCATGGACGCGAACACGGCTGCGGGCAGCGACTCGGCCGTCAACAGCGGCTGCATGGCCGCCACAACGTACTCGGCAAGGCCCAGGGCATCGTTCACATCCTTCAGGATGAACGCCGCAACCAGTACGCCGAGCGGCTCGATCATGGTCTTGAACCCGTCGATGATGGTGTCGAAGGTATCGTGCAGGCTCATCATCCGGGTGGCGAGGATATAGGCTGCCGTGCAGCCGAGCGTGACATAGATGCCGATCAGGAAGTCTTTGTCGAAGTAAAGCGTGGCCAGCACCAGCAGCAACATGGGCGCAATGAACAGAATGAGGCTCGGCGGAATGTCTTCGCGCGGCTTAATGGACTCATTGGCCTGTTCGATGTGCGCAGCGTCCGGCGGCACCGTCTCGCCGGTGGTGGCGGCACGCTGCTCCGCGGCCTTCATGGCGCCAAGCGACGGAATGACGCCGAGAATGACCAGCGGTACCAGCAGCACGGCCACCCAGGCATAGAGCATGTAGGGAATGGCGTGGATGTAGGCATCGAGCCCCTCGCCCTCGGGCGCGATGCCGTTGGCGACGATCAGCCCCGCGAAGAACACGCCCCAGGTCGAGAACGGAATGATGACGCTGATGGGCGCCGCCGTGGAGTCAACCACATAGGCCAGCTTTTCGCGCGACACCCGGTAGGTGTCGGTGAGCTTGCGCATTGCGGAGCCGGCGGCGAGCGAATTCAGGTAGTCGTCCACGAACAGGAAGATGCCGAGCAGCCAAGTGGCACCTAGCGCGCCCTTCGCCGACCTGACGCGCCGCCCCATCGCCTCGGTGAAGGCCCGCGTAGACCCGGTGCGGATCAGCACGCCGATGAGTCCGCCCATGAACCCGCAGACCAGGATCACCCAGGCCACGTCCGCATCCGTCATGACCCGCACCGAGGTCTCGGCGAAGCCGCCGATGAACCCTGTGCCATGGAGGATAACGAGGCCGACCAGCGACCCGGCAATCAGCGATTCGATGGGCCGGCGGGTGGCGATGGCGAGAGCGAAGACGCACAGCGTGGGGACCAGTGAAATCGCGCCCAGATCCGCCACGGATTGGCTACCTCAACAGGCGCCGGCTAACAGCCCGTGGCCAGAGTCCGGCGTTGCGTCGAGCGGGGACGCTCCATGAAACACTTATCAACCCACTAAGTTCAACGTGGATTCGGGCAGCCAGTTCGAGGGCGGGACGCCCAGGCTCCGGGGAATCGCTCAAAACGAAGCCCGGAGTGAGGGTGCGAAGCACCGTTCCTGCACATCAGCCGCCCGGAACCCGTTTCGACAGTGTCCTGTCACTCCGGTGACAGGGCACTAGTCAAACGTATAGCTAAAGCGGGCGCCGACCGTTCGTGGGCGTCCCGGGCCCCAATCCACCGAAACGTAGGGGTTGGCGGGGTCGCCGCCGGTGATGGCGCCGTCGAAGTACTTGTCGTCGAACAGGTTCTCTACGTACACCGCGGCCGACCAGTTGCCCGGCGCCCGGTAGCCGACCGTGGCCTGGGCGATGGAGTGGCCGTCCGCCATGCGGAAGGCCTCGGGAAAGGTCGTGGATTCCGGCGTCAGGGGCAGCCAGCCGGCCCGTCGTTCGCCTTCCCAGCTCCACGCCAGATTGCCATACAGGGTGCCGTTGCCGACCGGATAGTCCGCGTCCAGCGATGCGAAGAACGTCCACTTGGGGGCACCGGGTATCGACTGGCCCTCGCAGGCATCGTTGGTGCCGAACACTCGCTCGCCGTTGCCGCAGAATTCCTGTATGCCCCTGGCCTCGCTGTCGAAGAACGAAAAGCCGGCCATGAACTGCCAGTTCTCGCTCAGCACCGATTGCAGCGTGCCCTCGGCCCCGATGCCCTCGAGCTCACCCACATTGCACACTACGACGGGCAGGGTAAGGCCACAGGTCGCCTGCATGTCTTCGAATTCATAGAAGAACGCGTTCAGCGTCACCTGAGTGCGCCCATCCATGATTGTGCCCTTGTAGCCGATCTCGTAGGAGATGGAGGTTTCGCCGTTGAAGTGCGCGGGAACATGGGTGTCCGGCGTTGCCGCGGTATTGCCGAACGGCGCCACATTGGGGTTCAGCGTAAAACTGTTGAAGCCGCCCTGCTTGTAGCCGGTGGTCACGCCGGCAAACAGCAGGATATCGTCGTTGGGCCTGAAATTGGCCACGAAGCGCCAAGTCACGTCCTCCCACTTGACCTTGTCCCGCACCGGACCGTTCGGTGTCGTGAACCCGGTCTGCACCCTGGGCCCGAGCACCGGGCTCGGATTGCGTGCGCTCAACGCCTCTTGGGAGAAATCCTTCTCATCGGAGTTGTAGCGCACGCCCAGGCTGGCATCGATGGTATCGGTGAACTGGTAGTTCAGGTCCACATAGGCGGCCCAGCCCCGGAAGTGGCCGATGGTCTCGTTCCAGTCCTCCATGTAACCGGTCGGGCTCGGCGTCCAGGTGTTGGTGCCGAAGTAGTAGCTCAGGAAATCGGCGTAGCCTATGTAGTTGTAGTAGTCGAACAGGCCCTGGCAGGTGTCGCCCCAATAGACGTTGCAGTAGATCTCCTCGTCTTGGCGCCCCATGAACCGGCTGTCGATGTCCTCGTCGTAGAACGACACGCCGGCGTACCAGTCGAGCGGCCCCTCGGTATGCGAGGTCAGCCGCAATTCCTGCTCGAAGTAGGTGCCCTCCTGGTCCTGTTCATAATCGAATATGCGCAGGATGGTGGCGTCGTAGTCTTCCGTGTAACCGTATTCGTGGTCCTTGAAGCCGGTGAGCGAGGTGAGGGTGCCGATGGGCAGATCGATGTTGATCTCGGCGGAGAAGCTCCAGAACTCGCCAACGTCGAATACGCCGTTGGGCGGCTCGTCGATGCTCACCTCGCGCAACCCGTCCGGCAGCCCGAGGTCGCCATAGAGATCCTCGAGCAGGGCGTAGGATCCTCCCTCGCCGCTGGCCCGGTACACCGTCCCCGACTGATCCCGGTCTTCATGCTCGGCCATCACCACGACTTCGACATTGTCGTTGTTGTCGTAAACGCCGGTTACCCGGAACGCGGTCTTGTCCTGGTCGATGAGCTTGTTGCCGTTCTCGACATTGGTGATATAGCCGTCTTCCTGAGAGTGCTGGCCGGCAATGCGTACCGCTATGGTGTCGCTCAGCGTGAGGTTGAAGCCGCCTTCGAACTCCACGACGTCACGTTCGCCGACGTTGAGCTCCGCATAGCCGTCGGTCTCGCCGTTGCGCGGCCGGGTGGTGTGGACGTTCATCGCCCCCGAGATGGAATTGCGGCCGAACAGGAAGCCCTGGGGACCGCGCAGAATCTCCGCGCGTTCGATATCGAACAGGCTGAACACGCCGGAGCCGGTACGGCCCTGGTAGAGCCCGTTCTTGTACATGCCGATGGATGGGTCGCCGCCGTTGCCGAAGTCGTTGGTGACGATGCCGCGCACCCGCACCGAGTCGATGAAGCTGTCCTTGGAGTTGCCGGTCACGCCCGGAGTGAACTGCGTGAGATCCTTGACATCGTTCAAATTGATGTCGCGGATGAAGTCGCCGGACAGCGCCTGAATGGCCACCGGCACGTCCATGACGGATTCGGCGCGCTTGGTGGCGGTGACGATGATCTCCTCAAGTTCTTGGGCGATCAGCGCATCCGAAGCGCCGCCCGCCGCCACGGCGGCGGAAACCGCTTGGGCCAGCAGCTTCCGCTTGGGCCTGAAGGCGGCCAGCCCGCCCCTTCTCTCCGTTGAACGCTCGTGGTTCGCCTGCCGCGCTACGCGCGAGTGCTTCCGTCCCATCTCATCCTCTCCAAAGCCATCGGCGTCGGTGGACGCCATGAAAGTAACGTCCCAGCCTTCCCGAGATTACGCCCGGACCGCGTTTGTTGCAAATCGATGTGTCGGCTCAGTCGGGGTGATCCCAAAGTCGCCTGCTGGCCCCGGGGCAGGAACGAAATTGCAAGCAACTGTGGCCATTGCCCGCCGCGGCCGGATTGCCGCGGGAACGGCACGGTGCCCATCAGTGGCTGCCGAGCGGTACTCCCTGTTCCTCCAGCGTCCGGCGCATGACGGCGAGTTGCGCTGCATAGCGGCGCCACCGGCCGATGGAGCCCCGGTGCACGGGCTGGCGAACCTGCACGGCGCTGGCCGTGGTCACCGCCGTTTCCTGCTTGTGGAACTCGAGGCAGGCGTCTTCCCAAGGCAAGCCCAGAAACTCGGTCAGCGCCCGGGCGTTGGGCTCGAGGTCGCGCGCCGTATCCTCGTAGGCGATGTCGTGGAAGCGGTCTCCGAACCGCTCCCGCCACAGCGCCATTAGGTGAAAGTAGCGGGCGTGATGGCGGGCCATCTCCGCTTGGTCATAGGAGTGCGGGTAGGCATCGGCGAAGAGCTGCTTGAAGCTGGCGAAACAGGCATCCATGGGGTTGCGCGTCAAGTGGACGATTTTGGCCCGGGGCAACGCCTTCAGGATGAGTGGGATGTAGAGGTAGTTGGTCGGCAGCTTGTCCACGAACCGCGGCAGCTTGCCGCGCAACTTTTCCGTGGTGAGCAGGTAGGCCCGGCCGAGTTTTCCGCAATCGACGCCGGCGGCGAGGCGCGCCAGCCTGGCCGAATGCCGGGTTGGTTCCCGGTAGTCGGACAGTCGCCGCACACAGGTTCCGAACTGCCTCAGTTCACCCGCCGAATGCACCCGCGAGTGGCTGGTGATGACCCTCTCGACGAGCGTGGTGCCGGTTCTTGGCTGGCCGACCACGAAAATCGGAGCGGCGTCGTCGTGCCCGGTGCCATCTTGGGCCAACCACTCAGCCGTGAATGTCTCTCCGAAAGCGCGGAACATGTCGATTTCCGCCCGTTCATCGAAGTCGATGGCGCTGCGGCGCGCCTTTGCGCCCCGGCTGAAGGCGTCGAATGCCTGTTCCCACTCCTCTAGGTCCTCAAGCTCCTTGCCGAGGCCGTAGTAGAGAAACGCGAGCGCGCGTGGATTGCGCTGATCGTTGCGCGCCAGCTCGCGCAGGCGGTCGATGTGCGCATGGTCCTGCGCCTTGCGGACATTGGCCAGCAACCAGTGGGCGTTGGCATTTTCCGGCTGCAGGCCGAGTGCCTTGTCCAACACCGCCGCCGCTGCATCTGTGGCGCCAAGAAACACGTGGTTGTTCGCTTGGTTCACCAGAAACGGCACATGATTGGGTGCCCGGCGCACGGCTTTGGCAATCCATCGCGCTGCTTCTTCCTGATCGCCAAGCAGGCTGTGCACCGAGCCAATGAGATCGAGCACCACCGGATTGCTGTCGTGGTGCTGAACGGCTTTTTCCAGGGCCGCATCCGCCCTGGCCGCCTGCCCGCCGAGCATGAACAGCCGCGCCAGGTTGGCCCAGGCGGCGCCGTGATCCGGCTTGAGCTTGGTGACCGATCCAAAGGCGCTGACCGCGGTGCCGTTGTGCCGCATTTCGATGGCGATCAGGCCGACGAGAAAATGGGCCTCCACGAGATCGGGCTTGGCCTGCAGCAACCGCTTGCAGCAGGCCGATGCCGCATCGAACCGCCTAGCCGCCAGATGGCGGAATCCCTCCCGCAACGCGTCCCGCATCCAGGGTTCCGGGGCGGATGTCGATGCGGTCACTAGTCCATCCATGCGGCCGTCATCCCTTCCATGGGGCTCGATTCAAGGCGAGGTCGAGCACCCGACGAGCCGCGCAACGCCCGGGTCGTGGGCATCTTGCCCTCGGACGGCGCAAAGCGCCCTTTTTGGCAACGCCGGTGGCTTCCATCATTGGATGGCAAGTTGTTCGTTGACGGCCCGGTGTGCGGCATCGATGGCGCCATCCACGTAGGCGTAGGCGGACGCATCGGAATTGGCGATGGAAATCCGGCCAATGCGCGCCCGCCCGGCAATGTGCGGGCCGTTGTGGCGATCGTATTCGGGCCGGTCGGCGTAGTCGTTGTATTCGTAGGCGTAGCCGTGCGGCCAGCGGTTTACCGTGAGGGCGGCGATGTCGCGCACCGGGTCGAAACCGCCGCCCGCCAGCGCGCCGCTCATCTGCCGGACGATCTTGCGTTCAAGTTCTTCGAAACTCTGTTCGTAGAGCAGCCGGCGCCCCTGTATGTGCTGTTCCCGCGCGTTTAGGCCCCGCCCGGGAGCGGTCGGCACGTAGTTGCCGTGAATGACCGTCGGCTCGCTCGACTTCTGCGTGAACGCATAGCCTCCCATGCTCACCGGAAAGTCCATGCCGAAGGAGTGCATCAGTTCGCCCTGGGGAATGTGGAAGCTCTGGAAGCCGAGGTTCTCGAAAGCCTGCCAATTGCGCAGCGCCACACTGATGTACACCAGCGGCACCTTGGTCGCATAGGCGATTGCTTCCCGCTGCGCCTCGGGCAGTTCGGAACAGAGATGCGGGATCATCTCGTTGTAGCAGGCGAGCACGGCGTGCCTGCCGCGGGCGCGATGCACCTTGCCGTTTTGTACGTAGGTGACATCAACATGCCGGCCCCGGTCGGCGTGGCCGACATGGACGGCCGTGCTGTTCAGCCGCACCCGCGTGTTGTTTTCCGGCCTGTCCAGCAAGGCGTAGTTGACGCGTGCGAGTACCAGGTCTTCCATGGACTGGCCCGGCACGGCGGCCGGTATCAGTTGCCTTACCAGTGCGCGCGCCACGCCCGCGTTGCCGTCCGGAAAGTGGAAGATATACGGTTCGTCGCGGGGCGGCGGCTCGTTCTTGAGTTCGCCGATGCCAAGCCCGCCGGTGCCCGGCATGCCGAGACGATAGGCCTCCAGTGCGGAAAGCGCGTCCCAGCCCACACCCCAGAAGCCCCTGGTGGTATCCCGCAGAAGGGTCGCAACCTCCCGGGTGACACCGGCCCTGCGCTCCAGAAAATCCGTATAGCTCAAGGCCCGCAACGCCTCGATTTTCTGCTTCCGGCCCATTCCCTCCAGGTAGTCGATGTCCTCGGTGAGCAGGCGCAACAGACCCGTGCGGGACACATCGGACAGGGGATACCGGCTAACCGTGCCGGCCAGGTCGTCGTGCGGCTCGGTGCGGCCGAAGAACCAGGTCACATTCGGATGCACGCTGTCGGCACCGTAGGCCTCCCGGCTGAAATAGAGCGCGTGGCCGAGGTTTCGTCGGCTGTAGTACGCCTGGTCGAAGTAGTCGTAGAATCGCTCTGTGTCGATGGCGATGTCCTGCAGCAGCTTGCCGGCCACCTTGGAGTAGCGTCCCGGCGTATCGATGGACTGGCTGCCGCCGTAGCCGATCAGCAGCTTGCCGTCAACGTTGAATTCGTTGCGCCTGGCGTGCCCACCGAAATCATCGTGATTGTCGAGCACCAAGATCTTCGCTTGGGCACCGACGCGCTGGCGATAGAACAGGGCCGCCGCCAGCCCCGAGATGCCGCCGCCGACGATCACGAGATCATAGGGTTGGTCGGTCGGCTCGGCGGGCCGGGGCCAGGTCGCTCCGTACCGGGCCAACGCGTGGGCTACCTCGAACGCCCCGGGATGGCTGCCGCGCATGCCGGTCAGCGCCGGCGGATACGGCGCCTCCCCGGTGCTGCCCATCGCCAACAGTTCCCGCGGGGAAAGCGACAGGCCCGCCGCTACGCCCAGCGCAACGCCGTTGATGAAATCGCGGCGGGTGATTTTGAGCTGCCCGGACATGCCGATTCTCCCCAGTGTCGCCCGACGATGTTGCCGCCTTTTGACGAACGCCTCAAGCAGGCATGGAACGCGGTGGTGTATCAGTTTGCATCGGTGGATCGAGCAAGGGCAGGGAACACGGGTGATTCGGCAGGGCCGGGATGCAAACTGATACACTGCCTAGAACGCTCTCTCGATTACAGTTGAAACCGGGCACCGAGTGGGTGTGCAGTGCGGGCATCCGGCACGCTAGCAGCCTGTCGGGCTTGAATGCTTTGAATATCGCAAGTTATTGAAATATATGCGATGGGGCTTACGTAGAACAGTTGACGAACCACCACATGCTGAGTCCCGCAAGTCGGATAACCACTATAGGGCGTGGCTCGTCAACCAATCTGCACAATTCCCTATGCGATTTTACTTTTGGTGCGAAAAACCAGATTCCTTATAGATCAAACACTTGGCTACAAGGTCCGACAGGCTCCTAGGCGGGCGGGAGAGGGTAGAATCGGTCGGGCTCTTAGCGATGCAGCGGGAACGGAGGCCATGGACATAGGGGCACCGATCAGGGATCTCGGGCGCGTCGATTCGGCGGCGCTGGCCAATGCCATCGTGGCGCTGGACGAGCCGCTGTGGCGCGAGGAGGAGATTCGTCAGAAGAAGTACGAGGATGTCCATTACAACACCGAATCCGTCATCCTGATCTTCTGCGATCACGACAACTGGCCGGATATCGAGCTCGTGAAGGGCGCCGGCTGGGAGCGGCTGGCGCACCTGGCCGTGCCGCTGATGCACGACATCATCGGGCGGCTCTACCCGAAGGGCGGCACCATCATTCGCGCCATGGCGGCCAAGCTGAAGGCCGGCAAGGCCATTACGCCGCACACCGATCATCACGTCTCGTTCCGCCGCAGCCACCGCATCCATGTGCCCATCACCACCAACAACAAGGTGCGCTTCATGATCGAGGGCCGCCCGCACCGGTTGCAGGTCGGCAATGCCTACGAGATCAACAACCAGAAACGCCACAGTGTGCTGAACAGCGGCGATGAAGACCGGATTACCTTCATTTTCGATTACGTGCCGGGTTCCCGAACGGGCTCCCAACCGGGCATGGATGCCTAGCGCCGGAGCCCCCGGGGCGGCCGCATGGCGAACCTGATAGCGACCTCTGTGCTGCGCGGAAACAGCCCCGGCGAGAGCCACGGCGGCGTGTACCTGATCAATCTGGAGAGCAACCGCATCCTGAAACCCGTGGACTGGAACGCATTAGACACCGGCCGGCAGGGCGGTAGCGGTGAACGTGGCTTGCGGGGAATAGTCTGTCACGGGGAGCGAATCTACATAGCGGCGAGCGACGAGCTCCTGGTATTCGACCAAGCCTTCAATGCCGTTGCCTCGTTTCGCAACGCCTATCTCGAAGACTGCCGGGACATCTGCGTTTTCGAACGCCACCTCTTTGTGACGTCGGCGGGCTACGACGCCATCCTCGGTTTCAATCTGGAAGCGGAAAAGTTCGACTGGGCGCTGCGGGTCGTCACCGACGGCAGGGTGTTTGGGGCGCGGCGCTTCGACCCCAACGGCGACGAAGGTCCGCTGCTGATCAACAAGCTGGGGCTCGACAGTGTGCATTGCGAACCGGGCGGCATGTATGTCAGCGGCACGCGCACGGGTGCCCTGTTGCGGTTTTCAGGCACGCGTGCCGGTGTGCGGGCGACCCTGCCGCAGGGCGCTCACGACGCGCGCCCCTACCAGGACGGCATCCTGTTCAACGACACCAATGCCGGTGCCGTGCGCCTTGAGCGCCCCGACTCTCGCATGGCGTTCCCCCTGCCTCGCTTCCCGTCGCGCCAAGCCACAGATGTGAGCCCTGGGCTCGCCCCGGAACGGCACGCCGCTGACGCCAAGGGAATAACCGAGCCGCCATCGGGCAGTCGCCGTTCGTTGCATGTGAGCGGCGCCCCCTCGCGCTCCCGGGCTGAGGGCGCCTGCCATGCAAGCCCGGATAACGCGCACGCTGCGCAGCCGGCATTCGGGCGCGGCCTGTGCGTGATTTCCGAACGCGAAATTGCCGCGGGCTCGTCTCCGGCGACGATTTCGATCTACGATCTCGATGCGGGGCAAGCCACAAAGGCCGTCAACCTGTCCCCTGACCCAAGGCAGGCGATACATGGGATAGCGGTCTGGCCCTACCCTTGGCCGGATCGGTGATCGCGACGGCTGCGACCACCCGTTTGCGGAGCAACGGTTCCGGCTATCGGCAGTTCAGGAGAGATCCTGAGCCCTACAGCCCGTCCAGCAGCGCAGCCCGGAGCAACGGCCCCGGCTACCGCCGGTTCAGGAGAGCTGTCGGCTGCTGGTCTTCCGGCAGTTCGAGCAGCACCGGTTCGAGGTAGTCGATCAGTTCGTCGAGTTCGTCTTCGTAGCGGTGCCACAGGTTCACCGAACCCGAGTAGATCGGTTGCCGCACCTGTTCGGAACTGGCGGTCTTCACGGCGCGTTCGGTCTCGTGGTAACGCAGCATCCTGTCTTCCCACTCGAGCCCGCAGTGGGTGGCTATACGCCTTGCCTGACGCTCGAGGTCGCCGACCACATGTTCGTAGTGGACGGTGAGAATCTTACCCGGCAACACTTCGTTCCAGTGATCGACGAGCCGTATGTACTGGATGTAGCAGTGCGCTAGGTCGTAGAGGTCGTAGGTGAATATCTGGCCGCGGGCGAAGAGCTGCTTGAACGACCCTAGGCAACTATCCAGCGGGTGGCGCCGGGCATCGATGACCTTGGCATTGGGCAGAATCGCGTGCAGAAAACCGATGCCCGTGAAGTTGTTGGGCATCTTGTCGGTAAAGTAGCGCGCCCCCGAGCGGTGGCGCAGGGTATTCTCAAGGTACTCCCGACCCAAATCCCGGAAGTGATGGGGTTTCATTTCGAGCATGCATTCCGGGTAGCGGATGCCGTCGGAGCGGGTCAGGCCGGTTTCCGTGGCCAAGCGCAGCAGGTAGTGTAACTCCGCCGTTCCTTCGACCTGCGAGTGGCTGGCCAGAATCTGCTCGAGCAGGGTCGAACCCGACCGGGGCAGGCCAATGATCAGGATCGGCGCATCGTCCTTGCATCCCTGGCCGGCCTGCTGTTCGAAAAACTCCCTGGTGAATACGTCGATGATCCGGTCGTTGGTCCTCTGGAATTCGGTGGGGTCGTAGTTGAGCTTCGGGCGTTTCTTGGCGTTGCCCCGAGAATAGTATACGAATGCCTTCCTGTAGTTTTGGCGGTCTTCGAATGCCTTGCCGAGGGCAAAAGAAAAGGCGATCTCGGAATCCTCCCCGTCGGCGGTTGCCGAGACCGCCTCTAGGTGTTTTTCCATCTCGCGGACTTCCCCGCCGTTGAACCGAAACGTCTTCAGATTGGCCAGGCTCCAATAGGCTTCCCCGAAGTCGGGTTTGGCCTCGGCACAGCGCCGATAGGCGTCGATGGCCTCGTTCTGCCGCCCGACGGTCTTTAGCACATGTCCTAGGCAAAGCAGCGACGGGAAGTGAGCCGGGTCGCGTTCGAGCGCCGCCTCTAGCCAACCGATGGCGTCTTCGTGGCGGCCGTCGAAAAGGCTGTTGGCGCCGAGTTTTTCGAGCGTGAAAACCGACCGCGGCTTGAGCTGCAACGCCTGTTTGTAGGCGGTGTCCGCCTGGTCGAACTTCTGCTGCTCGTTGAGCGCCGCGCCGAGATTAATCCATGCCAGCCAGAAATCCGGGGCCAGATCGACGGCGCGGCGAAAGAAGGCCTCGGCATCGTTGTAAAGCTCCTTGCGGGCGCAGTGCACGCCCATCAGGCGCAAGGCATCGAGGTGCTCCGGTTTGCGCCGCAGAATACCCCGCAGGATCTTTTCCGACTGCGCCGTCTCGCCATCGCGATTGAGTTCCATGGCTGCAACGATCGCTGCGCGGTCGGGGTCGCCTTGTAGCGACTGTTGGAAGGCTGCGTCCGCTTCGCCGCCGCGGCCAGTAAGAGCGAGCACTTCAACGAGCTTGCGATTGGCGGCATCCGCTGCCGGGTTGTGCCGAATTGCAGTTCTCAGTGACTCGGCCGCTTCGTCGAGCCTGCCCCGCTGCAGCAACGCGTCGGCGAGATTCTCGTGGGCCAGCGCGAAGTTGGGCACTAGGCGGATTGTCCGGGTCAGCGCTTGCTCCGCTTCGTCGCTGCGGTTCTGCCGTGTCAACGACACCCCGAGCAGCCGCAGCAGGTTGGGGTCGCTGGGCGAGTGCTCCAACGCGGCTTCGAGCATCGTGCTGGCCGCGTCAAAGTCGTTGGCCTGCATCAGGGCCACGGCCTGCTCGAACGCGAGCCGTGCCGCCGGTTTCGGCCGATCGGGCCTCAGCCGGGTTTCTGCTTCAGCGTCTGACACCCCAGGCACCAGGTTGTGGCTTTCTTGCGGATTCTCGCACGAAACAAAGTGCGGCCCATTGAGGCAGTGTATCAGTTTGAATCCCGGCCCTGCCGAATCACCTGTATGCCTTGCCCTTGCTCGATCCACAGATTCAAACTGATACAATACCCCCATTGAGTCCAACGTGAATTCGGACGGCTCGTTCGAGGGCGGGGTGCCCTCGCTCCAGAGAATTCGCTTCGGTCGCAGTTTGGAGAGCGGGCTTGCCGGGCTCCCTTCCGGCACATTTAAGGCTACCGCCAGAGCCCAGCATCCCGGTAAACAACCCCGCCTGGCGTGCCGGAAGGGGGGCACGGCAAGCCCGCTCGGCCCTCAGCGGGCAGCCAAACCCTCAACCAAAGCCCTCAGAAGGCTCCTGCCTGTGCCCAACGTCCCGGTAAGAACCCCCGCCTGGCGTGCCGGAAGGGGGCACGGCAAGCCCGCTCGGCCCTCAGCGGACAGCCAACCCTCAGCCAAAGCCCTCAGAAGGCCTTGTAAACCCCGACCCTGAACTCCCGCGGCCGGATCGTGAAGGCGCGATCATCGGCGAACCGTGGGTAGATGTAGGTAATGGCGCGCTCGTCCCATAGGTTGTTGATCGACAGCCAAGCCTCCCAGCCGTTGTCGCCCTTCACCCCGAAACTCAGGTAGCCGGTCTGGTAGGCCGGCTGCGGGGCCGGCACGGTTCGTTCCGCACCGAACAGCAGAATCGATGCGTTGGTGGCGTTGACGGAGTCACCGGTGTGATAGAAGTCGAAGCGCGCGTAGCCCTCGTACCCGGACCAGGGGAGATCGGTGGAGTACAGAATGCCCGCGGCCAGCTTCAGCTCGGGCACCGCCGGCAGCGCATCGCCCGCCTCGCCAGCCATGATGGCGCCGTTGTTGAGCGAGATGTCATCGTCGATGCGCGCATCGAGATAGGTCATCGCCAGGGAGAGCTCCCAGTTGGCGGTCGGCTTGAAGGCGAACTGCCCCTCGAAGCCATCGATCGACGCATTGCCCGCATTGACTGTTGTGGCGCCGGCCACCGGCAGCGCAACCCGGATCTGGTAGTCCTCCCAGTTCATGATGAATGCGCTGACATTTGCGATCAGGCGTCCGTCCGCCCAGGTGGACTTCAGCCCCGCTTCGTAGTTCATGAGCCGGTCGGAATCGAAGCTTAGGGGCGCACCGAGCGCGGCGGCTGCGGGCCGCTGCGCAACGGCACCGTTGCGGCCCCCGATGCGCACGCCTTCCGAGTAGGTGAAGTAGGTCAGTATGTCGTCGCTGGGCTGCCAGGTTAGGTTCACCCGCGGGCTGAAATCCTTCGTGTTTTCCGTGACATCGAAGTCGTCGAAAACCGTGTTGACATAATAGGAATTCTCGTTGACCCGGCGATCGGTGGAGAAGTAGCGCCCGCCGGCGGATACGCGCACCGTATCAGTGATGTCGTAACTGAATTCGGCGAATGCGGCGATCGATTCGATGTCTTGGTGCTGGCCGTTGAAGTCGTTGCCTTCGAAGCCGTTGTAGGTCCAGCCTTCGCGGAAGCCTTGGTCGAACCAGACATCCGTGGGGGCCACGCCGTAGTAGGTGAATATCGCTCCCTGGCCGCCGTTTTCGGCGAAGTCGTCCACGATTGTGATGTAGTCCCAGTCGTTGTGGGTGCGCTCGTAGAAGGTGCCGAGCAACCAGTTGAAGCGGCTGGAGCCGTCGTCCTTGGAGGCCAGGCGCACCTCGCCGGCGAACGAGCGGATGCGCTGGTCGAGGCTGATCCGCGAGGTCGGGTCGGCACCGAAGTCGTACTGGGTGATCCATTGGTAGCAGTAGGCGGTCGCGTAGCAGGTCGCGTAGTCCACGAACATCGGGGAGCCCACATAGTAGGTCGCGAACTGCAGCCCGTTCTCCTTGTAGGTGGTCATGTACGCGGTGGCATCTATGTCGTAGTCGATGTTGCGGCCGTGCCACCCCGCGGCGACGGTCAGGTCGGCAAAGCCGAGATCCCCCTGCAGGGTGAGTGAGAAGTTGTACCACTCGTCTTCGTCGTTCTCGTCCTTGAACTTGATGGTTTCCAGGTCGCCAAACTTGGGGTTGAAATCGAACATGTAGTCGAGTTGCGATTTCTGGTAGATGACGCCGGCATCGATGGTCCAGTCGTCGTTCGGCTGGTAGCGCACCAGGGCCCGGCCGCCGCGGCTCTCGTAGTCGTTGATGTTGTCTTCCACGACATCCGCATTGTCCCGGTTGCCGTTGAATTCCGAGTAGGCGCTGGTGGTGCCCAGCACGTTGTCGATGTAGCCGCCCTCGAACTCGTAGAAGCCAACTAAGCGCACGGCCAGCCGGTCCTCGATAAGCGGAACGTTGAGCACGGCGCTGGCGTCGTAGCTGCCCTGGCCGTGTGCCGTGGTGCTGCCGCCGAGCTGGTAGTAGCCGCCGAATTCCGAGGTGTCCGGCTTGTTGGTGACGATGCGCAACACACCCGACTGGGAGCCGGCGCCGTACAGGGTTGGCTGCGGGCCGGACAGCGCCTCGAGCCGCTCGATGTCGATCATCCGCACATCGGCATTCTGCCCGTCCCGGGTGATCGGGATTTCATCGAGATACAGCGTGGACGAGCTGATCGTGTCGAATCCGGTGGGCTGGGCGAGCGTTCCCCGGAAGGCGATGGTGGTCGCGCCGGGCGATGCGGTGCCGTACGAAACGCTGGTCAGTTCCTTTACATAGTCCTGAAAGGTCTTCAGGCCCTTCTCGCGAATCGCCTCCGTATCAAAGGCCTGAATGGGGAGCGGCGCGTCCTGGATGCTCTGCTCGCGCTTGCGGGCAGTGACGATAATCTCTTCGATCTCGCTGGTTCTTTCGTCCTCTTCGGCCTGAACCGCCAAGGGCGTCCCGGTTCCCGCCAGCGCGGTCGCCACGCCCAGCGAAATGGGAGTTCTCAGGAACAGGCGATCATCGTGCTGCGACATGTTCACTCTACCAAGCTAATCTATGAGAATTACCGAACTGTAATGTTACCCGGTAGTGGGGGCAAGACATCCGGGCCTATAGGGACGCGCCGGACGGCCCGGAGGCGGGGCTCGAGGAGGGGTCCTGGCAATGATCACCTCCAGACGCGCCGGACAGCCCGTAGGCGGGGTGCTGTGATCGGGCGGGAAACTCGGAACTACATTGCGTATAGGCGGCGAAGCCTTGGTGTTTTGAGGTGGCTAGCCTAGGGTTTGGAGCAATTTGGCCGTAGCGAGGGACTGGATTGAGCCGCTACGACGTGGCGATTGTGGGGGCAGGACACAATGGGCTGGTGTGCGCCTCGTACCTGGCGCGGGCGGGCCGTCGTGTATTGGTGCTGGAGGCGGGGTCGGCCCCCGGCGGCCTGGCTGCGGGCCGTGAGTTTCACCCCGGTTTTCACGCCTCCGTCGCGCACACCCTGAGCCATTTCTCGGCAAGGGTGGCTCGGGAACTCGACCTTCGGCAACACGGATTCGAGCCTTCCTCGCCCAACCTGAAGACCATTGGGCTGCACCGAGATGGAGCCCATGTCGTACTAGACGCGGGCGCACTGATGGCGGCGGCAACCGCCGAGGCGGACAACTTTGTTCGCTACCGGGAACGCATGACGCGCTTCGCCAACGCCCTGCAGCCCTTCTGGCTCAAGACCGCGCCCGCTATTGGCGCTGCCAGCCTAGCCGGTTCCATGACCTTCGCGCACCTTGGCTACCGCCTGCGGCGCCTCGGCAAGCGTGAAATGCGGGAGTTCCTGCGCATCGCCACGCTGCCCGTCCGCGATCTTATGGACGAATGCTTTCAGTGCGATATTGTCAAGGCCACCTTGAGTTGGGATGGGCTGGTCGGATCCAGGCTCGCGCCACGCTCGCCGAATGGCGCCGTGCTCGCAATGCTCTATCGCATGGGGGAAGCGTCGGGCGGAGCGCACGCCCTGCCCCCGGGAGGCATCGCCAGCCTGGTCGGGTCGCTGTGCGCGGCGGCCACCGCTGCCGGGGCGGACATTCGTTGCGGCGCGGCGGTGCGCCGAATTCTAATCGGTGCACGCAAGGCGGACACAACCGGCGGCCGCCCCGCTTCCGGCGGCTTGGTCGTCAACGGTGTTGAACTTGAGAATGGCGAACGCGTCGAGACCGATTGTGTGGTGGCATCGACCGACCCGCAGCGCACCTTCCTCGATTTGGTGGGTGCCCCTTTCCTGGATATCGGGTTCACGAACCGGATTCGGCGCCTGCGCTGCCAGGGGCTGGTGGCGAAACTGCACCTGGCGTTGGACGGCGTGCCGGAATTCGATGGGCTTGCAACGCCGGACGGGCGCATGATCATCGCGCCAGACCTCGATGCCATAGAGTTCGCGTTCGATGCGGCCAAGTACGGGGGGTGTCCGGACAACCCGGTGATGGAAATCGTCGTGCCGAGTCTGCACGATTCCGCGCTTGCGCCGGCTGGCCAGCATGTGCTTTCCGCCCACGTCATGTATGTGCCATACAGCCGCAAGGGTGGTTGGAGCGATGCCGCGCGGCAAGCGATGTGCGAGCGAGCCATCGACACGATTGCACAGTATGCGCCGCGCATCCGCGACCAGATCGTTGCCCGCGAATTTCTCACGCCAGCGGACATCGAAGGGGAATGCCGCGTTACCGGCGGGCACTGGCATCATACCGAGTTCGCCATGGATCAGATGCTTATGATGCGGCCGACCTATCAGGCGGCGCAGTACCGTACGCCCATTCCCGGGCTGTACCTGTGTGGCGCGGGGTGCCATCCCGGCGGCGACCTTACCGGTGCCCCCGGGCACAATGCGGCACGGGAGATATTGCGGTGAACATCGCAATGTCATTGCCCCTGGCGCGGTGGGTGTCCCTAATGCAGTGGGTGTCCCTAACGAATGGCGGTGAACATCTCAATGTCGTTGCCCCTGGCGCCGTGGGAGTTCCTAATGCAGTGTGTCCCTAACGCAAATGCGGTGGGTGTCTCTAACGCACAAAGGCAAGATGGGCGTTCCTAATGCTGTCCCTAATGCTTGAGGTGGGTGTCCCTAGTGCTTGACGCCATCGTCATCGGGGCGGGCCACAACGGCCTGACCAATGCCGCCTATCTCGCCAAGGCCGGCCTGAAGGTGGTGGTGCTGGAGAAGAACCACTACATCGGCGGTGCCGCGGTGTCCCGGAAATTGCACGAGGGTTTTACCTACTCGAACTGTTCCTATATGTGCAGCATGATGCGCCAGGCCATCCACCGAGACCTGAATCTGAGCCGGCACGGCCTCATCCTGCTGCCGTACCTGGGCACCGTGAATTTCGGCGATGGCGACGAACGACTCATCTCCTACCACGACGAGACTGCGGCCTACTTAGAACTGAAGCGCCATTCGCCCCACGATGCCGATGCGATGCACCGCTTCCAGGCGGACCTCACCCGCTATTCCCAACTCATCCGCAAGACGCTGCTGCGCACGCCTCCCGACCCGGCACGGCTGCGCCCTCGGGACATCTCGGAGCTGCTGTTCCTGGCCAAGCAGTTCTGGTCCATGGGCGAGCAGCAGATCTACGAGTACATCCGCTTTTTCACCATGAGCGCCGCCGAGTTCCTAGAAGACTATTTCGAGAACGAGCTGATCAAGGCTGCCATGGCGACGCCTGGCATTATCGGCACCGCGCTCGGCGTCCAATCGCCCGGTTCCGCCTACATTCTGCTGCACCATGTGATGGGCGACGTCGACGGCAACATCGGTGCCTGGGGCTTGCCCCGGGGGGGTATGGGCGCGATTTCCGAAGCCATAGCGGGCGCGGTACGCGAGCACGGCGGCGAAATCCGAACGGAAGCCGGGGTGCGGCGGGTGCTGGTGAAGAATCGCAGGGCAACCGGTGTCGTGCTCGACAACGGCGACGAACTCTGCGCCCGCGTTATTGTTTCCAACCTGGATGCGAAGCGCACCTTCACCCGCATTATGGATGCGGACGACCTGCCGGAGGGTGTCCGGGAGAGGGCCGAAAACTTCAAGATCCGCGGTTCGTCGGGCAAGGTCAACATCGCCCTGTCCGCGCTGCCGAAATTCACCGGGGTTCCCGACAATGCATACGTCAATCGCGGCGGCCAGGCATTCAGCGGGTCCATGGAGACGCTGGAGCGCGCCTACGACTGCTGGAAGCGGGGCCGCTGGTCGGACGACCCGTTCGTGGAATCGGTAATTCCATCGGCCTGGGACCCCACCGTCGCGCCACCGGGCCGGCACTGGATGTCGAACTTCATCCAGTACTGCCCGCCGCAACTCGCCGACGGGCCCTGGACAGCGGAGCAGCGCGACCGCTTCGGGCAGACCGTGGTCGACAAGATCGAGCGCTACAGCCCCGGTTTCAAAGACCTGATCGTGCACATGGAGGTGCGCACCCCGCACGAGCTCGAACAGGAGATCGGCCTGACCGAGGGCAACATCTTCCAGGGCGAACTGACGCTTGATCAACTGTTCTTCAACCGCCCGTTTCCCGGCTACGGGCAGTACCGCATGCCGGTGAAGAACCTATACATGTGCGGTTCTTCCACGCACCCGGGTGGCGGCGTCTCGGCCACCTGCGGCGCCAACGCGGCCCGAGAGATACTAAAGGATCTGCGGCGCCCGAATTCGGTGCCGGAAGACGACTTTCTCGACGACTAGCGCATGAACGCCCCGGACCCATTTGCCAGTGAGCGGCCGAAGCTGTCAGCCTTCCATCCGCGGCTTGCGGCGCTGAACTTGCGCGAGGCCTGGTCGGCGTGGAACGGCTACAAGTTCGCCGAGTACTACTACGACACGGAATACGAGTACTTCTGCGTGCGCAACCGGGTCGCGACCTACGACATCAGCCCCATGCAGAAGTACGAAATCAGCGGGCCGGACGCCGAAGCCATGCTTAATCGCATGGTCACCCGCGATGTTGCGAAGATCGGGCTGAACCGGGTCGGGTACGCCCTGTGGTGTACAGACGAGGGCCGGCTGATCGATGACGGCACCATTTTCCGCCTGGGCACCGACCGGTTCATGCTGACCTGCGGTAGCCCATGCGGTGCCTGGCTGGCCAAAAGTGCCTTCGGATTCAATGACCTCACAATCGCCGACCGAAGCGATGAACTGGCGGCACTGGCGGTGCAGGGCCCCACCTCGTGCGCGGTGTTGAAAAGAATGGGGCTTAAGGGCCTGGAAGCCGCAAGGCCGTTTGACGTTCGGCAGTTCGACTTCCCGGGCGGCGGCCTTATGGTGTCCCGAACCGGGTTCACCGGAGATCTGGGCTACGAGCTCTGGGTGTCTCCGGAGCAGGCCCTGGACTTGTGGGACGCGCTCTACGCGGCGGGCGAACCCTACGGCATACAGCCCTACGGAGAGGCGGCGGCCAACATGGCGCGTCTAGAGGCGGGCTTCATCATGCCGGCGATGGAATTCAACGAGGCATTGAAGACCGTCCACTTCGAGCACGACCAGACGCCCTTCGAGCTGAGCCTCGACTGGCTGGTCGACTTCCGAAAGCCGCATTTTAGCGGCCGTAGGGCACTGCTTAGGGAGCAGCGGGAAGGGCCGAAATACCGCCTCGTGCGACTGGACATCGAGGGCAACCGCCCAGCGGAGGGTTCCCACATCTACCGCAATCGGCTTTGCACGAAACAGATCGGCTATGTGACATCGGCCATGTGGTCGCCCGTCGCCAAGGCGAACATCGCGCTGGCGATGATCGAGCCCAGGTTCCTGAACGGAGCAATGTGGGCCGAGATCTACTACGAAAAGGAGCTGCGCCACTACAACCGGGTGGCCCGCTGCACCAGTCGGAAGAAGCCCTTCTGGGCCCCGGCCCGCGCCCGCGCCACCCCCGCGCCAGACTTCTAGCCCGGTCTATTCACGAAGTTCGATTTTCGGGGTTCGAACACGCCGGAACGAGCCGTCATTCGCTTGAAGGCCAGCGGATAGGGGGACACCCACCTTTTGCGGCAATTCTCATTTTGGCGTCCAGCTTCGCTGTTCGGTGGGTAACACCCTGTGTTGCCGGCCAAAGTTGGGTAATTCAACGGGCAAACGCTTCCCCTGGAGGTGCCGAATGGCCCTGGCTCCTTTCGAGGTAGTCTATCGGCTCGCATCCCGAGCCTGCCGAATCCCCTGTGTGCCGTGCCTCCGCCCGGTCCATAGATTCAAACTGAGCCACTGCCCTTTTCTACCCTTGATTGACATTCCGCGGCCGTGGGTATAGAGAACCTCTTACAGGGAGGTGTTGCCGATGCGCACCGTGGAATTCGTGCAGAGTTACTTCGATGCTTGGAATCACAAGGATCCGGAGGCTGTGGCGGGGCATTTGGCGGCAGACGGCACCTACCTGGATGTTCCGGACAACCAGCAGAGTTCGCGCGACGAGTTGATTGTCGGCCTGCACGGGTTCTTTGCCGACCATCGGCACCGCTACGAGTTGGTCGGCGACATTCTGGAGAGCCGGCACACCATAGCCTTTCAGTACCGGATGTATCCCCCCGGGGCGTCGCGCAGCGGCGCGTCCGAGGGCTGCATTCAGGGTGCCGAGTTCATGACGTTGCGTGGCGATTCGGCATTGACCATTACCGATTACTACGAGGTTCCCGCCGCGGCAAGGGAAGCCCGCATCGCGAGCCTTGCGTCGCAGCGGGCACAAAGCCCCAAGTACGCGAAGTCGGGGCTGACCGATGAGCAACTGGCCCGGTACAAGATGCGGTTGGAACGCCTGATGCGCTCGGAACGAATCTATCTACGGCCGGAGCTGACCCTGCCCCAGCTCGCTAAGGCGGTGGGCTGCTCGGTGAACCACCTCTCGCAGGTGATCAACTCCGGTTTTGGTAGGAGTTTCTTCGACTACGTGAACCGCTACCGCGTCGACCGCGCCAAGGAACTGCTCTCGCAACTCGACGGCCACGGCGACTCGGTGCTGAACATCGCGTTCTCTGTGGGGTTCAACTCCAATTCCGCGTTCTACACGGCCTTCAAGAAGTCTGTCGGCCAGGCACCCGCTCAGTATCGCCGCAGGTTGCTACGCCAAACCCATTGACGCCCGCTTAAGCCCGGGCACCGCTCGCCACGGCAACGAACCGCTCGGTCGCCCCCGACCACCGGAATCCAAGCCTGTAGGCATGGATTCCCGGCCGCGGGGCACCGAAGTATCATGCGGGCGTGGATGCCGCAACCAGCAGCGCGGCCGACCCGCGGTTGCACCGAATTCAGCAGGCCGTCAAATGGACGGTCTACGCGCTGCTGCTGGTCAATTTCGGCTACTACATCGTTGAAGACTCGATACGGGGTGCCCACACCCTCACGGCTGCATCGACCTTCCTCGACTGGACCAGCAACTTTGCCGTCACCATAGACACGTCGGCCTGGTTCATCCTGCTATTCATGTTCGAATTGGAGACCTATGCGCTCAGCGACGCAGCGCAAAGCGGCTGGGTTGCACGGCTTCTGCACGGCGTGCGCCTCCTCTGTTTCGTGATGATCGCCAACACCATCTATGCCTACGCCAACAGTGTCGTCAAGCTGCAGCCGACCGTGCTGGTCGAAGACGCAACCAGCCTGTGCGACCTGGCCGACCAGGATCTTTCCCATGTCTACAACTTGGAATACACGGAGATCACCCGAGAGACCTGCGCCGGGTTGTCGAGTGCAACGCAGTTTTACCGAGTGGGCACCGACCCGGTGGTGAGCGACCTGGCCGGGCTGAACCTGGAGCGGCAACTGGCTTGGGCGGACCTATATGAGGGAGTCGCCTGGCTGCTGGCGCTGCTCGCCATCGAAGTGGTGGTGCGCCTGCAGGAGCGGGGCGTGACGGGCGGTGCGCTGATGCGAACGGCCAAATGGGGGAAAAGCCTTCTATTCCTCTCAATTCTCGGGGTCGGAGTGTACTGGGCAACGCTCTCCCACTGGCTGTACCTGTGGGACGAGATCCTCTGGATCGGCGGGTTCATGGCCATCGACATGAACCTGAGCGAGTGGCGCAAGGAAATGCTCGAAGAGGAAGTGATAGCGGCACAGGCATAACCTGCGGACCCTGCGGTGCCGTCGTATAGCCGCCTTCGACGCTGTCGGCGCTGTCCCCGTCGAGCACCTCTACCCTAGGCGATCATAGGGTCGCCCGGCCCGGGCGGCCGGCAATTCTCATTTTGGCGTCCGACTTCAGGGTGCGGCGCGTACCACCTGGCATTTGCGGCTTGGTTCGGGCCAAATCGACCGACAAACCCCTACTGTGTAGGGTCTGCAAGCCATAAATGGGAATTGCTGCCCGGTTGCCAGGACCATCCCAATGTGTTCGCTCTTGAAAGAAAATTTCTGAAAGATCATTGGATGCCGCAGAATATTGCGGAATCTTCCGAAAAACATTCATAAACCATCTATCTAAGGCTTTGCCGAGGGCTGATAGGCGACTTTGGGATGGTCCTGGCTCGATTGCTGTGGCAATTGACAAGATGCCCCGGACGGAGGACGCTTGTCGGCGAGCTGGCCATGCGGTCGCTGGCGGTTTGGGCATTGCCTTAAGCCGCGAGAGGAAAGTCCGGGCTCCATAGGACAGGGTGCCAGGTAACGCCTGGGAAGCGTGAGCTTACGGAAAGTGCAACAGAGAGTAGACCGCCGCCTACCGTCGGGTCTTGGGCCCGCTCGGTTCGCGGTAAGGGTGAAACGGTGCGGTAAGAGCGCACCGCGCGCGTGGTAACACGGGCGGCTAGGCAAACCCCACCCGGAGCAAGGCCAAATAGGAATCTGATGGCGTGGTCCGCGCCGGATTCGGGTAGGCCGCTAAAGGTCTTCGGTGACGGAGACCGTAGATGCATGACCGCAAGCCGGATAGCGGCGAGGCGCCGAGCCCACCCGCCATCCGGCGACAGAACCCGGCTTATCGGCCAGCTCCTCACATTTGTCCCACAAAAGGCCGGGCCGCTTGTTGGTGGTCGATGAGATCGGTTACCTGCCCGTCACCCGGGAGGGCGCAGTGTTGTTCTTCCAATTGATCAACGCGCGCCACGAGCATGCGTCGACCGTACTGACGTCCAACAAGGGCTTCGACGAGTGGGGCGCGGTGCTTGGCGACGAGGTCATAGCCGCGGCGCTCAGGGACTCGGCGAATCGTGACTTGGGTTCCGCGGAGGCTCCCTGTCGTTGAGCCCCCTCCACGGGTCGCCGGGGAGAAGCGCGATGAGATGATCGGAAACCACAGCGGCAGCGTCACGCAGGTTCCAAGTGCGATCTCGGACAGCCAACGCATTTACGTCGGCAACGAATGGACCGTCTTCGAGTTTATTGGCGAGATTGCTTTCGAATACCGCGCGCGTTGGCGGGCGGCCGCTGCGGGCCATGTACTTCTGGAAGACGTCGACGATCCGTACTGGATCGCTTCGCTCATCTTGCAGGCCAACGGCAAGATCAAACAAATCCCGGCCTTTCTTGCGCTGATAGAGCGCACGTAGCTTGGTGGCGAGCAGTTCGTCTAGATGAAACGTCGTCAAGTTGGCGGTGCCGGTGTACCATCGCGACGCGACCGAGAAAGGTGGCGACGCGTGGCCGAGCAACGCTACGTGCTCACGGGTGTTTATCTCGACCTTGAGACGCAGGGGCGTGGCCGGGACACCTTCGGAATTGAAACGGTAGATGAATGCAATCCGTCTACCCGTTTGGTTGTACCTGGGCTTGCCCAGCCACGGATCCAAAGCGGCCCGCAGGGCGTTCATAGCGGGACCCGCTGGTTGAGCTTCGGTCTGCACGAGATCAATGTCCTCCGAGTAGCGCGCCGGCGGTGTCAGGTAGAGCTTGTAAAGCGCCGTCCCGCCCCGGAAAGCGAGGGACCGGGCAAGAAGCGGATTCGAGAATATCTCAACCAATGCGCGGCTTATGACCAGATCCTGTTCAACCTGGGCGTCATCGACCCAGGGTGCGTGAGACCGCCATTCGGTGATGTAGTCTCTCGGAATCATGCGTCCGGTTCGACGCTTGCGTTGACGTATAGGCGCCAGTCGTGGGACCGCGCCACTTCGTTGGATTCTGCGGCTGGTATCAGCCTAGTGTAGTTCCGCGCCTCCCCCTTGACATAGTCCTTGAGGAGCGCCGTTTTATCCGTTGCGCCGATCTGGTCGAGCAGAAAACCCAACCGTTGCGCCCACCGCACGGAAGAGCACCGCGCGGCGTCGACTAGGCGGGCGGAATCCAATGCCTCCTCAAGCTCCAGCAGCACGCCCGCCACGCGATCAATCCCGCCCGAGCGCCGCATGTAGCCGACCAGATCGATTGCCGTCGCCTCGGGGGTCGATACGCGAACGGTCCCGCGTGGCGTATTGAATTCCCGCACGGGCACGGTGCCGATGTCGCCGCGGGCGACGAACGTCACCCTGACGGAACCGCAGGCTATCTCCGGCCGGTTCTTCTCAACGACGACCTGAAACTCCTGGGGCCGATGATGGGCGGCGCCATGATACTGTGCGGCCGACAGGAGGCCCACGTAGTATTTCCGGTTCCAGTAGGCCATCAGGGCCGGAATGAACTGGTCCGGGGGCAGGCAGCCGATGCGCCTGTATTCGGGCGGGACGACGACGTGGAAACCGCGCGCCGGGCTGGCGACCTCACCCCTGATGCCGAGGCGCCGTAGCGCCTGCCTCGCCGCCGAGGTCGAGACACCGAGCGCGGCTCTCAGGTCGGCGGATGTAAAATGGTACCTACCATGCGTGGTCAAGTCGCCAACGAAATCCCGCGCTCGTGGTCGAGTCGAATCAATCATTAGTCGTCAAATATATCGTTTTTTAATCGTTTATGTAAGTAATGCTCGGAGCCGTCTTAAAGTGCCGTAGGTGGGAGGGGGCTGTCCGAGGCTGTTGGGCGAGGGGCGCGTTGGATCGAGGGCTGGGTCGGCTGTTGGGCCGCCGGAAGGCGTTTTGCGGGGGTGCGGAGCCTCCGGCGGGGGCGGTTCGCCCCCTGGCGGCGGAGGTTGGGCGAGCGCGGCCGTCCCGGCGCGGGGTGGCGGGAGGGAGGGCGCGGCGGACGGCGCTACCTGGGGCGGGCACCTGGCGCACGGCCTCGCCTTGGCGGGCGGCGTAGTGCCGGCGGGAGGATCGCCCTGCAAAAGTGCGCAATTTTCAGTTGCCATTGACACCGCTGCCCTAAGTTCCACCGGTTCGAGTTTGCGTGATGTGGCGAATGCGCCTGGTTTTTTTAAAGTAGATTATAGGTAACGGCGACTACCTGATGTTTTATATCGGGAATAGGGCAGGGCTGCTCTGCCGACACCAGCCGAAACCCCTTGGGAAAGCCTGATTAAGTCGGCGTTCAAGGGCGCCGGGTGCCATAACAGGTTGATTTTACTTGGCGCTATCAGCTAATGGCCTGCTTGTTCAGACCTTCCTTGAACATCCGCAAGTTAATTGATTCTTCCGCCTTGACACTGGGTTTTGGTAGCGATAGTGTCGGCGAATGGGAATTTGTGGGATAAAGTGGGCTATCAGGCCACGGGGATCATAGCGATGTTTCGTGGAATCTTCAGCGCCACGTTGGATGCCAAGGGGCGGCTGTCCATGCCCGCGCGCTTCCGGGAGCGGCTAGTTGACGTGGCCGAAGGCAAGCTTGTGGTGACCGTGGACCGGCGCGAGAAATGCCTGATGTTGTATCCGCTGCCGGAGTGGGAAAAGCTGCAGGAGGAGCTCGACGCCCTGCCCAATATCCGCCCGGAAATCCGCTGGCTGCAGCGCATACTGATCGGCCATGCCACCGACTTGGAACTCGATGGCAACGGTCGCATCCTGTTGCCGGCCCTGCTGCGCGACCACGGTGGATTGGACAAGGCCCTCGTCCTGGTCGGGCAGAGCAGCAAGGTCGAAATCTGGGCACAGGATACTTGGAAGGAGCGTGTGCACGCGCACACCTCCGAAGAAAGCCGCGCCTCGTCCGCGGAAGAAGACGCACTCGCCGCGCTGTCGATATGAGGCACGAACCCGTACTCTGTCGGGAAGCGGTCGAACTGATCGCGCCGCGGCGAGTGCCCGGGGACTATCTCGACGCAACCTTCGGCCAGGGTGGCCACAGCCGGTGCCTGCTCTCGCGTCTGGACGCCTCCAGCCGGCTGCTGGCGGTGGACCGGGATGGGCAGGCCATCGCCTGCGCCGAGGCGTTGGCTGCCCGGGACCGCCGGGTCATACCCCGACGCGGGCGCTTTGGCGACATCGCCAGTATTCTCGCCGATGCCGGTATCAATCGAATACAGGGTGCCATCATGGATCTCGGCATCTCATCCGCGCAACTCGACCGGCCCGAGCGGGGGTTCAGCTTTCGGGAGGATGGCCCCTTGGATATGCGCATGGACCGCCGGCAGAGGCTCATCGCCGCGGACTGGCTGAACACAGCCTCTGTGGAAGACCTCGCCCGGGTGATCAGGGAATATGGCGAAGAGCCTCAAGCACGGCGGATCAGCCGGGCCATTGTAGGCGCCCGCCCGCTCTCCACCACCCATCAGCTTGCCCGGGTCGTGGCCGGTGCCCGGCCGGAACCCCGGCGGCGCACCCACGAGGCCACACGTGTTTTTCAGGCGATACGCATCTTTGTCAACCAGGAACTCGACGAGCTGCGCGATGGTCTGGAAGGGATATTCGAGCGCCTGGCCGTTGGCGGGCGCTTGGCGGTGATCAGCTTCCATTCGCTGGAAGACCGGATTGTCAAGCGTTACTTCCGGGCTAGGAGTTCACCGCCACCCCTGCCTCGGGAGATACCGGTGGTGCAGCGCGACCGGCGAACGGATGCCCGTATCGTTGCCGGGCCGTTGCGTGCCGGGCGTGCCGAGGTGGTGGGCAACCCGCGGGCGCGTAGCGCCCTGTTGCGGGTGGTGGAGCGGGCCACATGAGGGTGTCTGGTTCACCCGGACGCGGCAAGCGGGGGAGCACGGCGCTCGGACCGGCGCACCGGCCGGGGTTCGGGTTATGACCCCCGCCGCAACACCCGCTCGGCGCTCCGCGCGCCGTTCCCGTCGCGGCCGGAAAAAGGCCGGGCCGGGCCCCCGCCTGCGGTTGGGGTCGATGCTCCTGCTGCTTGCCGGAGCGGTGGCGTCGGGTATTCAGGTGGTGTTTACCACCCATCAACTGCGCGAGATTCATGGCGCGCTCGAGGTGGTGCGCGACCGGCAGGACGACTTGCTTGCCGAGCACAGCCGCCTGTTGCTGGAAAGGGGCGCCTTGGCCGCCTACCAAAACGTGGAACGCGTGGCCGAGGTGGAGTTGAACATGCGGTTTCCGAACGAAGTGGAGCGCATACTGCCATGAAAAGCTCCATGCCGGTGGCGGCCTGGAACTTGGAATCGGTGCTATGAAGGTGTGGCGGCACTATTTGCTGTTGTCGCTGCTTGCCGCCGGGTCGGTTGCGGTCGCTTCCCGCATGGTCTGGCTCACTTTCCTAGAAAAGGATTTTCTCCAGGATGAGGGGGACGCGCGCTCGTTGCGCTCCGAGGTCATTCCCGCCTATCGCGGCGTGATCTACGACCGGTTCCATGAACCACTCGCGGTGAGCACACCCGCCTTTGCCGCCTGGACGGACCCATCTAGGAAACGCATCGCGAAGACGGACCTGCGGCGCCTAGCGCCACTTTTGGGCAAGGAGGCCCAGGGCCTAGACGCGCTGATTGAGGCAAACCGCGGCAAGTCGTTCGTTTATCTCAAGCGGCGGCTGTCCTGGGTCACGGTGGAACGCATCAAGGCTCTTGACATCGCGGGCCTGCACTTCCAGGACGAGTATCGGCGCTACTATCCGGCCGCGGAGGCCGCTGCCCATCTGGTCGGCGTCACCAACATCGATGGCTTTGGCATCGAGGGCGCTGAACTGTCGTTCGACGAGCCGTTGCGTGGCGAACACGGCAGCAAGCTGGTGCTGAAGGATCTGCTCGGCAACGTCATTGGCGATCCGGAGTTCCAGTCGGCGCCGCGCATGGGCGAAGACCTGGTGCTCAGCATCGACCTGCGGCTGCAATACTCGGCGTACCGGGAACTCAAGAATGCGGTTGCGGGGCACGGCGCGAAGTCGGGTTCCCTGGTTATCCTGGATGTGCAGACCGGCGAGATACTGGCGCTTGTCAACCAACCGTCCTACAACCCCAATGCGCCGCTGCAGGCCGGGTTGCGGGGCATGCGCAACCGGGCCGCGACCGATGTCTACGAGCCGGGCTCCACGGTCAAGCCGTTCACGGTGATCGCGGCCCTGGAATCCGGCGACTATCGGCCGAATACGATCATCGATACCTCGCCCGGCTACTTTGGGATCCGGGGGAAACTCATCGAAGACCCGCTCAACCGCGGTCGCATAACCCTAACCCGGGCGCTGCACAAGTCCAGCCAGGTCGGCTTCGCCAAGGTGGCGCTGAAGCTGCCGCCCCAGTCCGTGCATGACGTGCTGCGCAGGGCGGGGGCGGGGGATTTCGTTGGCACCGGCCTGCCCGGAGAAGCCATGGGACACCTCGATTCGGCCGGATTGCGGCACCCGGTCGTGCGGGCCACCCTGGCTTTTGGCTACGGGTTGACCCTCTCGCCGCTGCAACTAGCCCAAGCCTACCTCACCTTGGCGAGCGGCGGTGTGCGCATGCCGGTCTCCGCCCTGAAACTGAACGGCGCGCCAGCGGGCAATCGCGTATTCGACGCGCGTACGGCCAACACCGTGTTGAGCATGATGGAGGGCGTGGCCTCCCAGGAGGGCACGGCGCCCGGTGCCCGCGTGCCGGGCTACCGGGTTGCCGGCAAGACCGGAACCACCCGCGTCGTAGGGGAGGACGGCTACTCCGACAAACGGCATGTGGCACTCTTTGTCGGCGTGGTGCCCTTGACCGATCCACGCATTCTCATGGTCGTGGTAGTCAACGAAGCCCAAGGCCCACGTATCGGCGGCGGTGCCGTCGCCGCCCCGGTATTCGCTAGGGTCGCTGGGCGAGCCCTGCGGTTGATCGGCGTCCCGCCGGATGGTGAACAGGTAGCTGCGGCGCTCGTGCCGGAGGGCCGCACATGAGCCCCCCGCGGATGACGGTGGCGGAGTTGCTCGGCGAGCCGGGTCTGCCGGCTATCGAGCTTGCTGGATTGGCGGAGGATTCCCGGAGCATCGAACCGGGCGAAGGGTTCGTTGCCGTGCGGGGGGCTGGGGTGGACGGTCATGCGTATGCGGCGCAGGCGGTGCAACGTGGCGCGGTTTGCGTTCTGGCCGAGCGCGGTATTCCGCATCTGGGTGTCCCGGTTGTGGAAGTCGCCGGCCTGTGCGCACGGCGGGGAGCGCTCGCCGCGCGGTTTTATGGGTATCCCAGCCGCAAGCTCAGGTGCGTTGGCGTGACCGGCACCAACGGCAAGACCTCCATTGCGCATCATGTGGCCGCCCTGGCCGGTAGGCTGGGTCGGCGCACGGGCTATCTCGGTACCCTAGGCTGGGGCGAGCTCGATGACCTGAGGCCCGCCGCCCTAACCACTGCGGACGCCATCACCACGCAGAAGCGGCTCGCCCGGCTGCGCGACCGGGGGTGCGGCTGGGCCTGCCTTGAGGCCAGTTCCCATGCGCTGGCCCAGGGCCGCGTCGACGCTGTGGATTTCGAATACGCCGTATTTTCCAACCTTACCCGCGACCATCTCGACTACCACGCGGATTTCGCGGCATACGGGATGGCGAAGCGGCGATTGTTCGAGTTCCCCAGTGTGCGCCTGGCGGTGATCAATATCGACGACGCCTTTGGCCGCGAGTTGGCTGGATGCCTGAGCGGGCCCGAGGTGATTACCCTGGGCCGGGGCGCGGCCGACCTCTCCTGGGGTGATGTGGAATTTCATCCGGCCGGGTTGCGGGCCAGGCTTTCCAGCCCTTGGGGCCGGGCGCGCATCGAGTTGCCCGCATTTGGCGAATTCGCGCTCGCCAATGTCGCCGCCGCCATCGCCGTGCTTGCCGCCAGCGGCCTGTCGTTCACCGCGTTGGTGGAACAGGCGCGGACCCTAGCCGGGGTGCCGGGCCGTATGGAGTTTTTCCGGCAGCCGGGGTTGCCCACGGTGGTTGTGGACTACGCGCACACGCCCGACGCGGTGGCCAACGCCCTAGGGGCGCTCGCCCGGCACTGTCCGGGCCGGCTCATCTGTGTAATCGGCTGCGGCGGCGACCGGGATGCGGGCAAGCGGCCGCTGATGGCGCAAGCCGCGGCCGCGGCGGCGGATGCCCTGTGGCTGACCAGCGACAACCCGCGCTGGGAAGACCCCGGGGCAATCGTTCGCCAGATGCGCGCTGGCCTGCGGGACACGGACGATGTCCGCGAGGAAGTGGACCGCGCTGCCGCCATCGCCGGGGCCATAAATGCAGCCGGGCCCCAGGATCTGGTCGCGGTGCTCGGCAAGGGCCATGAAACCCGCCAGGAAATCCAGGGCTGCCGCAAGCCCTTCAGCGACCGCGAGGCGGTACGCCTTGCCCTTGGGGGGGCGTCCTGATGCTGTTGTGGTTAACCGAGTACCTGGCGGGATTCATCAGCGGGTTCGCCGTTTTCCAGTACCTAACGTTCCGCATTATGGTCAGCGTGATGACCGCCCTGGCGATGTCGCTGCTGATCGGTCCCTTTGTCATCAAGCGACTCGGCGACTATCAGGTGGGGCAAACGGTGCGCGAGGACGGCCCGGCGAGCCACCTGGCCAAGGCGGGCACACCCACCATGGGCGGTGCCCTGATCATTATCGTCATCTGCGCGACGACGCTGCTGTGGGGCGAACTCGGCAATCGCTACGTTTGGACCGCCCTGTTGGTGACCATGGCGTTCGGCGGCGTCGGCTGGTTGGACGACTACCTCAAGCTGACCCGCAAGAGCGCCCAGGGCTTGACGGCGGGCTGGAAGTTCGCATGGCAATCCGCGTTCGGCATGGCGGCCGCGGTGTTTCTGTACTGGAGCGCGGAACTGCCCGCCGAAACCGAGCTCATCGTGCCCTTCTTCAAGACCGTTGCCCTGCCCCTTGGCCTGGGCTACGTGGCGTTGGCCTACTTCGTGATCGTGGGGATGAGCAATGCCGTCAACCTCACCGACGGCCTCGACGGGCTGGCCATTCTGCCAACCGTCATGGTGAGCGCCGCCCTAGCGCTGATTGCCTACCTTGCGGGCCATGTCGAGTTCGCCCGCTACCTGCAGATTCCCCACATCCCGCTGGCTGGCGAGGTGGCGGTGTTTTGCGGGGCGATCATCGGTGCCGGGCTGGGGTTTCTGTGGTTCAACACCTACCCCGCACAGGTTTTTATGGGCGATGTGGGCGCCCTGGCGCTCGGGGCGGCGCTGGCTGTGATCGCCATTGTCGTGCGCCACGAAATCGTACTCTTCATCATGGGTGGGCTATTCGTGCTGGAGACCGTCTCGGTGATTCTGCAGGTAGCCTCATACCGGCTCACCGGGCGGCGTATCTTTCGCATGGCACCCTTGCACCACCACTTCGAGCTGAAGGGCTGGCCGGAACCCCGCGTTATTGTCCGCTTCTGGATCCTAACGCTGGTGTTGGTGCTGGTTGGCCTGTCCACGCTCAAGTTGCGCTAGACGGCGGGCTGGGCGGGCGATGCGAACGGCGGTGATAGGATTGGGTGTTACCGGTATGTCCTGCCTGCGCCACCTAGCGGGCCGCGACGAGCTGGTGGTGGTCGATACCCGGCCCCGACCGCCAGCGCTCGCGGAAGCCAGGGCGGCGTACCCGGGGGTGGACTATCGTCTCGGCGCGGAAAAGTTCGACCCGGCCGGTATCGACCGCGCCGTTCTGAGCCCCGGCATAGCCCCGGCGAGCCCGCTGGGCCGGCGGGTTCTACAGAGCGGTTTGCCGGTATTGAGCGACATCGACCTGTTCTTCGCGCAGGTGCGCGAACCGGTGTTCGCGGTCACCGGCACCAACGGCAAGAGCACGGTGACCGCGCTGGTCGGGCACCTGCTCGACGCACAGGGCCGGCGGCCCGGCGTCGGGGGCAACCTGGGCCGGGCGGCATTGGACTTGATCGGGCCGGACCGGGATTGCTATGTGCTGGAGCTGTCGAGCTTTCAACTGGAGCGCTTGGGGGCCGCCCGGTGTCGCGCCGCGACCGTCCTTAATCTGAGCGGCGACCACCTCGACCGGCACGGCAGCATGAGTTGCTATGCCGCCATCAAACGGCGCATCTACAGGGGCGCGAGGCGCGCTGTGGCGAATCGCCAGGACGCGCTGACCCACCCGGTGTCCACAACACCGGACGAGCTGGTTACCTTTGGCCGCGACGAGCCGCCGCCGGGCCATTGGGGTATTCGAACCCGGGACGGAAGGCGGGTGCTGGCCTGCGGTGACCGGGCCATTGTCGATGCGCGGCGGCTGCCCATTGCCGGCGGCCACAACGAACAGAACCTGCTCGCGGCCCTGGCCATGGTGCATGGCGGCGACTTTGCTGGCGACGGGGAAGATGTGGAAGCCGCCATCGCCGGGTTTTCCGGGCTGCCCCACCGTTGTGAAACCCTGGCTTCGATCGGCGGGGTGACCTATATCAACGACTCCAAGGCGACCAATGTGGGTGCCACCCTGGCGGCCTTGTCGGGGCTCGCCGATACCGGTGGCTCGATCGTGCTGATTGCCGGGGGAGACGGCAAACAGGCCGATTTCACCGAACTCGGCGGCGCCATCGCCCGACATGTGCGGCATCTGGTCGTGCTGGGCAGCGACGGTCCGGCGATTTGCCGGGCGGTGCGTGGCCGCGTTCCCGTTTCCCGGGCGTTGGATCTAGGCGAGGCGGTGCAACGGGCCGCCGCCGTTGCGGTGCCCGGCGATACGGTATTGTTCTCCCCGGCCTGCGCGAGCTTCGACATGTTCCAGGACTTTGCGGCGCGGGGCGCGGCCTTTCGCGCCGCGGTGGCGGAGCTGGGGCCATGAGCAAGGGCGTGAACAAGCGGCCGGCCGCCGCGGTGGCCATTGACCGGCCGCTGGTGTTCAGTTGGCTGCTGGTGCTCGGGTTCGGGTTCGTGATGGTGGCCTCCGCATCCGTAGCCATGGCACAGGATTACTTCACCCGGCACAGTGTCTACCTGGGAATTGCCCTGGTCGCCTTCCTGGTCGTGCTGGCCATCCCGCTCTCCTTTTGGCGCCGATGCCGGCAGTTGGCCTGGATCGTCGCGTTGGTGCTCTGCGCCTTGGTGTTTGTCCCGGGACTAGGGCAGGAAGTCAATGGCGCCAAACGCTGGATCGATCTGGGCGTGGGCACTTTCCAGCCATCCGAGGCCGCCCGCTTCTTCCTGCTGATTTATCTGGCCGGCTTCCTGGCGCGCTACGACGACCGGCTGCGGGACCATGCGCGCACGCTGTTCGGCCCCCTGTTCGTCCTCGCCCCGATACTGGCGCTGCTAGAGGCCGAACCGGATATGGGGTCTCTCGTCCTGTTGGGTTCCACCGCGGTTGCGCTCCTGTTTTTGGCGGGCATGCGTTTGCGCTATCTCGTTCCCTTAGTGATCCTCGCCGCACTGGCGTTCGCCCTGCTCGCCGTTGCCGCGCCCTACCGGCTGCAGCGGCTGACCGCGTTCACCAACCCCTGGGAAACGGCATTCGGCAGCGGCTATCAATTGGTCCAGGCGCTCATCGCCATCGGCCGCGGCGAGTTGTTCGGTCTGGGTCTGGGCGCGGGCATTCAGAAGCTCTTCTACCTGCCCGAGGCGCACAACGACTTCATCTTCGCGGTGGTTGCCGAGGAATTGGGGCTGCTCGGTGCCCTGGTGCTGATGGTGCTGTTGGCGGTGCTCGTGCAACGGAGCCTCGCCATCGGGCGCGGCTTGCTGGAGCGGGGGGAGAAGTTCGGTGGCTATGTTTGCTATGGCGTCGGCTTCCTGATCGGCATGCAGGCGCTGATCAACCTCGGCGTGACCAGCGGTATGCTGCCAACCAAGGGGCTGACCCTGCCCTTTGTCAGCTACGGCGGCAACAGCCTGATCGTTAGCTGCGTCCTTATCGGGCTGGTATGCCGGGCGAAGCTCGAGGCGGGCAGGGCATGAGCGGCACCAACCAACTCGACGCCTACCGGGTTCCAGAGATGGGCCGCGTGCAGCGCATCCACTTCCTGGGCATCGGCGGTGCCGGCATGTCCGGCATTGCGGAAGTATTGCTCAACCAGGGTTATCGGGTCTCCGGCTCGGATCTGGTTCGCTCGGCGGCCACTGTCCGCTTGGAGTCCTTAGGTGCGACCGTCCACCTAGGCCATGCCCGGCAGCAGGTCGGCGACGCCGATGTGGTGGTGGTCTCCAGCGCGGTGGGTGCGGACAACCCGGAACTCGTCGCCGCCCACGAGCAACACATTCCGGTGGTGGCGCGCGCCGAAATGCTGGGCGAGCTGCTGCGCTACCGGCATGGCATAGCGATTGCCGGCACCCACGGCAAGACCACCACGACCAGCCTGCTGGTCGCGATCTACCAGGCCGCGGGCCTAGATCCGACCTTCGTCATCGGTGGATTGCTGGAGAGCGCCGGTGCCCACGCCCAGCTCGGCGGCAGCCGCACGATCATTGTCGAAGCCGACGAGTCCGATGCCTCCTTCCTCTACCTGCAACCGATGGTGGCCGTGGTGACCAATATCGACCGCGACCACATGGCGACCTATAGCCACGATTTCGCTCGGCTGAAGTCGACCTTCGTCGAATTCGTGCACCGCCTGCCGTTCTACGGTAGCGCCATTCTGTGTGCCGACGACCCGGTGCTGCGCGGCCTGCTGCCGGAGTTGTCTAGGCCCATGTTCACCTACGGGTTTGCGGAGGACGCGGACTACCGCGCCACGAACGTCCAGGCCAGCGGCCGCCGTTGGCGCTTCCGCGCACACCGGCCCGGCGGCGTGGCGCCACTCGACGTGGAACTGGCCATGCCGGGCAAACACAATGTTTTGAACGCCTTGGCCGCGCTCGCCGTGGCCACGGAAGAGGGCATTCCAGATGCCGCCATACTCGGTGGCCTTGGCGGTTTCGCCGGTGTGGGCCGCCGCTTCCAGGTGTTCGAGCCGGTAGCGGTTGGTGGTGCCCGGGTCACCCTCGTGGACGACTACGGCCACCACCCCACCGAAATTCGGGCCGTGCTGGAAACGGTGCGCCGCGTCTGGCCGGACCGTAGGCTGGTGATGACCTATCAGCCGCACCGGTTCAGCCGCACCAGGGACCTGTACGCGGAATTCGTCGATGTCCTCTCGGAAGTCGACCGGCTGGTGTTGCTTGATGTGTATTCAGCGGGCGAGGCCCCCATTGCGGGTGCCGATGGCAAGGCGCTCCGTTGTGGCATTGGGCGGCGGGGCGGGGCGATGCCGGTGTTCGCCGAGAACCCCCTTGCCGCGCTGGAACAGCTCGCGCAAATCGTGCGGGACGGCGATGTGGTACTGACGCAGGGGGCGGGCAACATCAGCCAGGTGTCCAATCGATTGCGGGGTGCGGGTGATGCATAAACTCCTCGCGGGCATCGCCCTCGTCTCCCTGCTTGCGCTCGGCGTCTGTGGTTGGCTGGCGGTTGATCGGCAAGTTCGGGTCGTCAAGGTGGAGGGCCAGCTCAGCGAGGCCGAGGCGGCCCAGATACGGCGCCGCATTGGGCAGGTGCTACAGCGCCGGCTGCTGAGCATGGATGTGGCTAGGCTGCGCGAGCGCGTGCTGGAACTCTCATGGCCGGGAGCGGTTAGCGTGCGCAAGGTCTGGCCCGACACCATCGTGGTTCGGGTCGCCCGCCGGTCGGTGGTGGCGCGCTGGGCGGACGCCGGCTACCTGACACCCGCGGGGGAGATTCTGAGTACGCCCAATGGTCCGCTCGACGTACCGGTATTCGACTGTGCGCTGTCGAGCCCCAGGCAGGCGATGGAGCTCTACCGCTACCTGCAGGGCATGGCCCGGGAAGCGGGGCTGGTGATCGACCAGGTTGTCGAGAACGAGCTCGGTGAATGGCGGCTCGCCGTCTCCGCGCCGGCACCGACGCCGGCGGAAACCCAAAACGCGCCCGGTGCCGGGGAGGGTGCCGGGGACATCCCCTCCTGGGCGAGCGACCCGGGCAGCCTGACGGTGATGCTGGGCGCGGACCGCCTGCGCGAGCGGATGCAGCGCTTTTTGGTGGCCTGGTCCCGTTTGCTCGGCAGCCGCGCTGGTGCGGTCGAGTACGTTGACCTCCGCTACCAAAACGGTATCGCGGTGCGCTGGCGAGAGGGAGGCGTGCGGCATGCGGGAGCGATGACGACACTAGAAGCAGAGGGAACGACATGACCTCGGAAAGCGATCCGGCACGCATCGTCGGCCTGGATATAGGCACAAGCAAGGTGGCGGCCATCGTTGCCAACCTGACTTCGGAAGGGGGCGTCGAGGTCATCGGCATCGGCTCGTACCCCTCCACCGGATTGAAAAGAGGGGTCGTGGTCAACATCGAATCCACGGTTCACTCGATTCAGCGCGCCATCGAGGAAGCGGAACTCATGGCGGGCTGCGCCATCGATTCGGTTTATGCGGGCGTTGCCGGTCGTCACATCAGCAGCTTCAACTCCCACGGCATCGTCGCCATTCGCGACCGGGAAGTCCTGCCCCAGGATGTGGAGCGGGTGATCGACGCCGCCCAGGCCATGCCGATTCCGGCCGACCAGAGAACCCTGCACATCCTGCCCCAGGAATACGTCATCGATAACCAGGAGGATGTTCGCGAACCCCTGGGCATGTCCGGAGTACGCCTGGAAGCCAAGGTGCACCTAGTCACCTGCTCGGTGAATGCGGCGCAGAACATCGAGAAGTGCATCGGCCACTGCGGGCTCAAGGTGAACGAACTGGTGCTGGAACAGTGGGCCTCAAGCTACGCCGTGCTTTCCGAGGATGAGCGGGACCTCGGTGTCTGCCTAGTGGATATCGGTGGCGGCACCACCGACATCGCCGTGTTCACGGGCGGTGCCATCCGCCACACCAAGGTCATCCCAATCGCCGGGGACCAGGTGACCAACGACATCGCGATGGCGCTTAGAACGCCGACCCAAAATGCCGAGGATATCAAGATCAAGTACGCGTGCGCCCTGCCGCAACTGGCCCAGGCGCACGAGATGATCAAGGTGCCCGGAGTGGGCGACAAACCGTCCAGGGAACTGTCTCGGCAGACCCTGGCGGAGGTCGTGGAAGCCCGCTACGACGAACTTTTCACCTTGATTCAAGCGGAACTTCGCAGCAGTGGGTTCGAGGACCTGATTGCGGCGGGTGTGGTGCTCACTGGGGGAGCATCAAAAATGGAAGGCGTGATCGAACTCGCGGAAGAGATCTTCCACATGCCGGTGAGCATAGGCTCGCCGGTCGGTGTGGCGGGGCTCAAGGACATTGTCAGGAATCCCATCTATGCGACGGGGGTTGGCCTTTTGATGTACGGCCGAGAAAGACAGGAAGAACAGCCCGCGGGCGATCAGTCACGGGGGAGTGGCCTATTTGGCCGATTTAGAAACTGGCTCAGCGACAATTTTTAACAGGAGAGTTCACATGTTTGAACTGGTAGACAGCGGACCCCAGAAGGCCGTGATCAAGGTATTCGGTGTGGGCGGCGGCGGCGGCAACGCCGTGCGGCATATGCTGAAGACGAAGATCGAAGGCGTCGATTTCATTGCCGCCAACACCGATGCCCAGGCATTGAAGAACCTGGACGCGACGATCCTGCAGATCGGCAGTTCCATTACCAGGGGTCTCGGGGCCGGTGCCAACCCCGCCATCGGGCGCGAGGCGGCACTTGAGGACCAGGACCGCATCGCCGAGATGCTGTCCGGAGCGGATATGGTGTTCGTTGCCGCCGGTATGGGTGGCGGCACGGGCACGGGCGCCGCCCCCGTGGTGGCGCGCACGGCCAAGGAGCAGGACATTCTGACCGTCGCCGTCGTCACCCGGCCCTTCAAATTCGAAAGGCGGGACGAGGTTGCCGAGCGTGGCATCGCGGAGCTTGCCGAGTGCGTGGATTCACTCATCGTGGTCCCCAACCAGAGGCTCCTAGCCGTGCTCGGCGAACGGACGAGCATGCTCGACGCCTTTGCGGCGGCCAATGAAGTCCTGCTTGGCGCCGTGCAGGGTATTGCCGAACTGATCGTCCGTGAAGGCTACATCAACTGCGATTTCGCCGATGTCAGAACCGTAATGGGAGAGATGGGCATGGCGATGATGGGCACGGGCACCGCCTCCGGAGACAACCGGGCCTGCGACGCCGCCGATGCCGCCATTCGCAGCCCGCTCCTCGAAGACGTGGATCTACAGGGTGCCCGCGGCATCCTGGTCAATGTTAGCGCGGGGCCCAACCTCAGCATCGGCGAGTTCGAGGATGTGGGCAAGGTGGTCGAAGGCTTTGCCGCCGATGGTGCCACGGTGGTGGCCGGAACGGTTCTCGATCCGAGCATGGGCGACGAACTGCGAGTTACCATCGTTGCAACCGGCATCGGCACCACGCAACCCAGCGTGGTTGTGGACAATACCCCGGCGCAGCGAGCGCGGGCGGGCAACCTGAGCTACGAGGAACTGGGCCAGCGGCCAGCCTACGAGCGGCAACGCTCCAGAACGGGTGGGGGCAACCTTAAGGAAGACCGGAGAACCGAGGATAAGTTGCTGGACATTCCCGCCTTCCTCAGAGAGCAGGCGAATTGAGGGGCACCGCGTCTCAGGTGCCTAGCCACTCGTCGCTGCGCGAGATTTCCACCTTGATGCGCTCGACCCGTCGATAGTGTGCCAGGACTTTGAGCTTGTCGATAAGCTCCGGCACAAGAAAACGCAGCCGCGTCGCCGCCGCCGCATCGGTGCATGCCACGACCAGGGTGTTGCCGCGAATCGCGACCACCTGGCAGGCGCTTTGCAGATAATCCGGCAGGACGGCCCGCAGTTCGCGGGTCCAGGCATCCTGGTTGGCGGCCTGGTCAAGCAGCCGTTGCAGCGGCGTAAACCGCCGGCGCCCCTGGGTCAGGAGTTCGTCGATCTTCATGGCATGGGCAACCGGGTTCGATGTTCATCCGCAGCGAGCACGGCGGGAATGGTGCCCGGTGCCCACCCCAAAGTGAAGTAGCGGTGCGCTGGGCGGCGGCAAAGACGGGTTCATCGCGCCGAAGAAAGCGGTAAGATTTCGAGCCTCTAGATTCTGCTTGGCAAAGGTCTGTGTTGGAAAAGCTGATCCGAGCGGTTTTCGGCACCAAGAACAGCCGCGAACTGCGACGCATGGGCAGGGTCGTCGCCCAGATAAACGCCCTGGAGCCCCGGTTCGAGGCTATGGGGGATGCCGAGCTCCCGGCGTTTACCGACTCCCTGCGCGAGCGGAACGGTAACGGGGAGGGGCTTGACGCATTGCTGCCGGAAGCGTTCGCCGTAGTCCGGGAGGCGGCCCGGCGCAGCAAGCAGATGCGTCATTTCGATGTGCAGTTGATTGGCGGCATCACCTTGCACGAAGGCCGTATCGCCGAAATGCGCACCGGCGAGGGCAAGACACTGGTCGCCACGCTGCCCGCCTATCTCAACGCCATCGGTGGCCAGGGTGTGCACATCGTTACCGTCAACGACTACCTTGCCCGCCGGGATGCCGCTTGGATGGGCCCCATATACCAGGCGCTGGGTCTGACGGTTGGCGTGATTCAGTCCGGGCAGAATCCCATGGAGAAACGCACCGCCTATCAGGCGGACGTCACCTACGGCACGAACAACGAATTCGGCTTCGACTACCTGCGCGACAACATGGCGTTCACACTGGAGGACAAGTTCCAGAGAGATCTCAATTACGCCATCGTCGACGAGGTCGACTCGATATTGATCGATGAGGCGCGAACGCCCCTGATCATCTCCGGCCCGGCGGAGCGAAGCACCGAACTCTACAAGCAGACCAACCGGCTCGCACTGCGGTTGAAAAGAGAGATTCCGGGCCCCGGCCCGGATGCGCCTCCGGAAGAGGAGGGCGACTTCCTAGTGGATGAGAAAAACCGCCAGGTGGAACTTACCGAGCGGGGGCATGCCTACGTTGAGGCACAGCTCGTCAAGATGGGGCTGATTGGCGAGCAGGACAGCCTGTACTCGGCGACCAACCTAAATCTGCTGCACCACCTGCAGGCGGCGATGAAAGCACACGCACTGTTCAAGCGCGATGTCGACTACATGGTCACCAATGGCGAGGTTGTCATCGTTGACCCCCACACCGGGCGCGCCACCCCCGGGCGCCGCTGGTCCGAGGGCATCCACCAGGCCATCGAGGCCAAGGAGGGCGTGGCGATTCAGAATGAAAGCCAGACCCTGGCTTCAACCACCTTCCAGAACTACTTCCGCCTGTTCGAGAAGCTGGCGGGCATGACCGGTACGGCGGATACCGAGGCGTTCGAGTTTCGCCAGATCTACAACCTCGATGTTGTCGTCATACCCACCCACATGGACATGATCCGGGAAGACAACAACGACCTGGTGTACATGACCATCGACGAGAAATACGACGCCATCGTTGAAGACATCTCGGACTGCGGGGCGCGTGGGCAGCCCGTGCTGGTGGGCACGGCCTCCATCGAATCCTCCGAGCGCCTTTCCAAGGAGCTCGACCGGCGCAAGATTCAGCACAACGTGCTGAACGCCAAACAGCACGAACGGGAGGCCGAAATCATTGCCCAGGCGGGTAGCGCCGGCAAGGTGACCATAGCGACCAACATGGCGGGACGCGGTACCGACATCGTGCTGGGAGGGAATTGGGAGGCGGAGGTCGCCAAGCTCGACGAGCCGACCCCGGCGACCGTCGACCGGTTAAAGCAGGATTGGCAAAAGCGTCATGACGAGGTGGTGGCGGCGGGCGGCCTGCACATTATTGGCACCGAGCGCCACGAGAGCCGGCGCATCGACAATCAGCTTCGGGGCCGTTCCGGCCGTCAGGGCGACCCCGGTTCGTCGCGCTTCTATCTCTCGATGGAAGACAACCTGATGCGTATCTATTTCTCGGAACGGGTGCGCGGCTTCATGCAGGGACTGGGCTTAGAGCCGGGCGAGGCCATTGAGCACCGAATGGTGAACAACGCCATCGAGAAAGCCCAACGCAAGGTGGAAGGCCGCAACTTCGACACGCGCAAGAACCTGCTGGAATTTGATGACGTCTCCAACGACCAGCGCCAGGTCATCTACCAGCAGCGCCGCGACCTCATGGCCGCCGAGGATATCGTCGACACACTCGTGGCGATTCGCGAGGAAATCGTGCTGGATGCTGTTAGTCAGTACATCCCGCCCAGAAGCCTGGAGGAGCAATGGGATGTGGAGGGGCTGGAGCAGGCGCTGATGACCGACTTTGCCAGTTCTCAACCCATTCGCGAGTGGCTGGATGCGGACGATTCGCTGAACGAGGAGAGCCTTGGCGAAAAGATTTGCCAGCAGGTCGAGGAAGAGTACCGCCGCAAGGAGTCGCTGTGGACGAGCCACGGCGTGGATGTGCGGCTGGTCGAAAAACAGATCATGCTGCAGATTCTCGACCAGCGCTGGAAGGAACACCTGGCCGCCATGGACTATCTGCGCCAGAGCATCCACCTGCGGGCCTACGCGCAGAAGCAGCCGAAACAGGAGTACAAGCGCGAATCCTTCGAGTTGTTCCAGGAACTCTTGTACAACATCAAGCGCGATGTGGTGAAGCTATTGTCTCGGGTGCAGCTCGAGACGCCCGGTGCCGTCGATGAAACGGAGCGCCGCCGTCGGATGGAAGCGGAGCGGCGCATGCGCTACTCCCATGCCGAAGCCTCCGCCTTGGGCGGTGCCGACCGGGCCGGTGCCAGCGATGGTGCCGCCCCGGAAAGAGCGGCCAAGCCGACCCCCTTCGTTCGTGGTGAACGCAAGGTCGGCCGCAACGAACCCTGTCCCTGTGGCTCGGGCCGCAAGTTCAAGCACTGCCACGGCAAATCCACCTAGAACATTCCCACCGCCATGCCGACGGGCCGTGCCGCCTACGCTCCCGCTGTCACTGATACGTAATTGCAGGACCATCCCAAAGTGTTCGCTCTTGAGATGAAATCTCAGAAAATTTTTTAGATTCCGAAAAATACTACCGAGTTTTCCGAAAAATGTTCGTAAATCATCTATACAGGGTTTGGCCGAGGGCTAGTAGACGACTTTGGGATGGTCCTGTACGTAATTATCAGTTTGATGGAGTACTAGTGTAATGTGCCGGTGACTCGGAGGTGCCCATGGCCGTGAATCTCCCCCCCTTAGGTGAATTGGTGCCCATAGCCGGCGCGCGGCTTGCCACCGCGTGCGCCGGCATCAAACAGCGTCGGCGCGACGACTTGGCGATCATTGAACTGCGCCGGGGCAGCACCGTCGCCGGGGTGTTTACGCAAAGCGCCTTTCGGGCACCGCCGGTGATCATGGCCAGCAAGCGCCTTCGTGCGGGGCAGCCACGCTTGCTGTTGATCAACAGCGGCAATGCCAACGCGGCCACCGGAGATGCCGGGTTCGAGGATGCCGCGGTGCTCTGCGAACACGCGGCCAACTGCCTTGGCGCGGACTTCGGCGGCGAATCGGTACTGCCGTTTTCCACCGGCGTAATTGGGGAACGCCTGCCGGTCGCCGCGATGCGCTCGGCAATCGAGCGGGCTGTGCCGAAGCTGTCCCAGGCCAATTGGGCGGGCGCCGCCCGCGCCATCATGACCACGGATACCGCCCCCAAGGCGGAAAGCCGCCGCGTGCGGGTCGGCGGCGAGACCGTGACGATCACCGGTATCGCCAAGGGAGCGGGCATGATCAAGCCCGATATGGCGACCATGCTGGCATTCGTGTGTTGTGATGCGCGTATTACCGCGGGCGCGTTGCGGGAAATGGCACCGCAAATCGCGGATCGTTCGTTCAACCGGGTGACCGTGGACGGCGATACCTCCACCAACGATGCGCTGGCCATCTGCGCCACCGGGCTCGCCGGCAACACCGAAGTCGTTGGTCCGGGCGCGGCCTACGAGGCGTTGCGGGAAGGGCTGCAAGACGTGGCGGCGGCACTGGCGGAACGCATCGTGCGCGATGCGGAAGGCGCCACCAAGTTCGTTACCGTCCGGGTTGGCGGCGGCGCCACCGCCGCCGAGTGCCTGCGGGTTGCCTACACCCTGGCGGAGTCGCCGCTCGTGAAGACGGCCATCTTTGCCGGAGACCCGAATTGGGGGCGCTTTTGTATGGCCATCGGCCGCGCCGGTGTCCCCGACCTCAACCCGAACGGGGTATCCCTGGCGCTCGACGGCGTGGTCGTCGCCCGGCGGGGGCTGGTGGCCGACGACTACGATGAAGCGGCCGCAGCGGCGGTAATGAGCCGGGACGAATACCGTATCCATGTCGATCTGGGGCGGGGGAACTGCGCCGAGACCGTTTGGACCAGCGACCTTTCCTATGAGTATGTGCGCATCAACGCGGAGTATCGGACCTGACCCACCAAGCCGACGCGGCCCCGAACTTCCACCGGGACGCTCAATGGATCACCGAAAACACCCCGGGTTCTTCCGTCGCGGCTCGAGGTTTTGTGCCTGTTCCCGGCGGCCAAGTGCGCTGGCGCGCACGCGCAAGGGCCGGGCGGGAGCGCGGCCCACTGGGCACCGCGTGGGCTTAAGCCGGCCAGAATAGCGCCAACATGGTTGCCACCTGATCCCGAAAGATGAGCATCGTCCAACCGGCTAGGGCAAGAAATGGGCCGAAGGGCACCGGCTGGCCGCGTTTTGCGCGTTGGTGCCGCATGGTGACCAGCGCGTAGGCGAGCCCCGCCACGGCGGCGATGAGAATGGTCGCGGGCAGGGCTGTCCAGCCGAGCCAAGCGCCGATTGCCGCGAATAGCTTGAAATCCCCGTACCCCATGCCTTCCCTGCCGGTCAGCAGTTTGAAACACCAATAGACGCTCCACAGGAACAGGTAGGCCACGGCGGCGCCGAGTACCGCGGCGGCTGGGTCGGTAAACCCGCCCATGGCGTTGGTGATCAGCCCGGCCCACAGGAGGGGCAGCGTCAACTGGTCGGGTAACAGTTGTGTGTCGAAATCGATGCAGGCCAGCGCGATAAGTAGGCAGCCATAGCCAGCCGCGGCCACGCCCAGCCAAGACCAGCCAAAGGAGGCCACGGCGACTACTAGGACGACCGCGGTGCCGGCTTCCACCAGCGGATATCGCGCCGAAATGGCCGTCCCGCAGTTCGAGCACCTGCCACCCAGGGCCAGCCAACTCAGAATCGGAATGTTCTCGACGGCCCGCAGCGGGTGTTTACAGGAGCGGCAATGCGAGCGCGGCACGAACAGGTTGAACGGCGCCTGGTCCGCGGGCTTGGTTGCACCGGTCTGCTCGATATCGAGTTGTTGCCGGGCCTGGCGGTTCCAGTCGCGGGCAAGCATCACCGGAAGCCGGTGGATCAGCACGTTGAGGAAGCTGCCAACGGCCAGGCCCAGCACGGCCAGCAGCAGCACACCTAGCCAGCCGTGGGCAAACAAGCCGCCGAGCGCCACGCCGTCAACCGCCGCGGTGGATGGCTTCTGCCCCCCGGTCCGTAGCCCGAAAGCGGCTGTCGCCGGGGCCTACCAGAGGCGGGGGATGCGGGTTGGTCGCGGCCATGCCCGATCAGCCGCCGATCACCGACCCGAGTTGGAAGATGGGCAGATACATGGCGACGACCAGACCACCGATGAGAACGCCGAGCGCCGACATGATCACCGGCTCCATGAGCGACGTCAGGTTGTCCACGGAGTTGTCAACCTGCGCCTCGTAGTAGGCGGCGGATTTGGCCAGCATGTCGTCGAGCGCGCCGGCCTCCTCGCCCACCGCCACCATCTGCACCACCATGTTGGGGAATACGCCGACAGTGCGCATGGACACATAAAGCGGTTGGCCGGTGGCGACACTGTCGCGCAGCCCGGCCACAGCCTGCTGGTAGACTGTATTGCCCGTGGCGCCGGAGACCGAGTTCAACGCCTCGACTAAGGGTACTCCGGCAGCGAAGGTGGTGGCCAGGGTTCGGGCGTATCGGGCCACGGCGGAGTTTTCGACGATGCCGCCCACCAGCGGCAACTTCAGGGCCAACCGGTCGCTGATTCTGCGGAATCCGGGCGATCGCCGGTGCGCGGTGATCGGCCCGACGATCAGGGCGGCAAGGACACCGCAGGTAAGCGGCCACCAGTCCTGGAGCGCTTCGGACAGGCCGATAACGAACAGGGTGAATGGGGGAAGGTCTGCGCCGAACCCGAGGAATATTTCCTGAAACTGCGGCACGACCTCAATCAGCAGGATACCGCTCACAACAAGGGCCACTATGATAACGGCGGTCGGATAGGTCAACGCCTTTCGCACCCGCGCCTTCAGCGCTTGGGTTTTTTCCTGGTAGGTCGCCACCCGGTCGAGCAGGGTTTCCAGGGCGCCCGCCTGTTCGCCGGCGTGTACTAGGCTGCAATAGAGCGCATCGAAGCAGCGGGGATGGGCGCGCAGGGCGGCGGCGAGACTGGCGCCTGCGGATACATCGGCGCGTACGGCGCGAATAACGGTGGCGACGCTGGGTTTGTCGAAGCCATCGGCGACGATATCGAAGGACTGCACCAGGGGTACACCGGCGCGCAGCATGGTCGCCATCTGGCGGGTGAAGAGCGCGATGTCGGCGGGTTTGGGTTTGCCGCCATCGCCGAACGGCAGGCCAGGGCGCCGGCTCATGCGGGAACCGCTACGCCAGCCCGCATACCGCGCCCGGAACAGCCTTGGCCAAAATAGCCAACATGCAGGCAATCGGCAGGCAACCGACAAAGTTCGCGAACTCGAAGAGCGGCTTGCAGCAAGGTGCGGGCCGGGCATTCCGGTCTGCCGCACGCCGATGCCCGCCAGGCGCATGCCCCTGTGCGCCTCGGACGCAGTTTTTGTCGACCCCGGTGAATGTCGAACACCGATGCCCGCCGGGCGCGTGCCACTGTGCCCTAGGGTGCCGGCTCATAGGGCGGACCCGGGCTGGTGCCCAGTGGTTACCCGGTTGATTTCAGCCAGGCTCGTCACGCCCTCGACCACCTTGGCTAGGCCCGCGCGCCGTAGATCCTTGAAACCCTCGGCGCGGGCCCGCTCGGCGACTTGCAGCGCATCCGCCTCTCCCATAACCAGCCGTGCCAGGGCCGGGGTGATCTTAACCACCTCGTAGATGCCAACCCGGCCCCGGTAACCGTTATTGCACGCGGCGCATCCGCCTTCCCTGGGCTGAAACAGTTCCAGACCCCGGGCGAGCTCCGTGTGGGTGAACCCCTCGGCGGCCAGGGTTTCCCCGGGTAGGGACATTGCTTCCCGACACTGGGAGCACAGGCGCCGGGCAAGGCGTTGGGCCACGATGAGATCCACGGATGTGGCCAGGTTAAAGGCCGGAATGCCCATGTTGCGCAACCGGGTTAGGGTTGCCGCGGCCGAGTTGGTGTGCAGGGTGGAAAGCACCAGGTGCCCCGTCTGGGCCGCCTTGACGGCGATTTCCGCCGTTTCGAAATCGCGGATCTCGCCCACCATGACCACGTCCGGGTCTTGGCGCAGGAAGGCCCGCAGCGCGGCGGCAAAGTCGAGCCCAACCTTGGGGTTGACGTTCACCTGGTTAATGCCGTCGAGATTGATTTCCACCGGGTCTTCGGCTGTTGCGATGTTGCGCTCCGGAGAGTTCAGCATGTTGAGGCCGGTGTAGAGGGTGACGGTCTTGCCGCTGCCGGTTGGGCCAGTGACCAGAATCATGCCCTGGGGGCGGTGCAGAGCCTCTAGGAACAGGTTCTTTTGCGCCTCGTCGAAGCCCAGCGCGTCGATACCCATCTTTGCGGTGGATGGATCCAGTATGCGCAAGACCACCTTTTCGCCCCACAGTGTGGGCAGGGTATTCACGCGGAAATCGATGGCGCGGGTTCGGGATAGCTTCATCTTGATGCGGCCGTCCTGTGGCTTCCGCCGCTCTGAAATGTCGAGCGCCGACATCACCTTGAGCCGGGCCGCAAGGCGCTTGCCGAGCTGGGCCGGAGGCGCCGAGGCCTCCCGCAGAATGCCGTCGGTGCGGAATCGGACCCGGTAGCTTGAGGCGTAGGGTTCGAAGTGGACATCGGACACGCCGTGCTTGATGGCATCGAGCAGCATCTTGTTGACGAAGCGAACCACGGGCGTGTCGTCGGTGGGGCTGGCCGCCTCCGCTTCCTCGTCATCTTCGTCGGATTCGAAGGCGGCCATATCGAACTCTTCCAGGTCATCGTCCTCAAGGTCGCCAAGCCCCTCGTTCTCGGGGGATTCGGAGCGGCGGCCGACCGCCGCGGCGAGTTTGCCCGGTTCCACCAGCACAGCTTCGACGTTGAGGTCGGTGCCGAATCGGATGTCGTCCAGGGCCGGCAAGTGGGCCGGGTCGGCCAGGGCCACGAACAGACGGCGGCCGCGTTTCATGAGCGGTAGGACTTGTTGGTTCCGCATGGATTGTTCGTTGATTGAATCCGGGGGAAGGAACTCCAGGTCGAACGCGGACAGGTCAAGGAGTGGCAGCCCAAACTCCCGGGCGATGCCCGTAGCCTCGGCGCCCGATGTGGCCATGTGTGCCGGATTCGCGGCGGGGCGTGCGAAGGCGTTGGTTGGATTTGTATCGAAAGACATGGGCTCGGGTTCCATCGGAGCGGCCCGATGGCCGTTCCGGGTCGATTCTGCCGGGCTCCCGGGGCTCGGCAATAGGAGCAAGTCCCCAATTTGTGGCAGTCATTGACCCCTATCGGCGGCACCGCAATCGGCTAGCCCGCTTAGTGGGAGTAGTGCGCTAGGCACAGCGATGATCGCACCGGCGATGGGTGCGCCGACATGCGGGGAAGAGGGTACCTCCATTCGGCGGTGCCGCAATCGGCTGGCCCGCGTGGTGGGCCAGGCGCCGCAATGATCGCATCGGCAATGGCTGCGCCGGCGTACGGTCGACGTGCGGGGAAGAGGGTACCTCCATTCGGCGGTGCCGCAATCGGCTAGCCCGCGAGGTGGGCCAGGCGCTGCGATGATCGCACTGGCGATGGCTGCGCCGACATGCGTGGAAGTGGGTACCTCCATGCAAGCCAGGGCGGGGGTGCAGGCAGGGCCGGGGCGCTCGGCCTGTATGGCGATAGACCTACAACGCCAGTCGCGGAATGCTGAGGGTTCCGCACGCCTTTTTCCGGCAGCAATCGCCATCCGCGGGCGCTAGATTGGCGCACGGTGCCTAGGGGTGCCGACACCGAGGCACCGTACCGACTGACCATGGAAGCAAAGGACGTATTTGACCATGAACCGGAACCGTACCGAGGGCTTTACCCTGATCGAAATCATGATCGTGATCGCGATCATCGGCATTCTGGCGGCCAGTTCCATACCGGCCTACCAGGACTATGTAGAGAACTCCAATATGTCGAAGGTAACCGCGCACTTCGAGGGCGCTGTACGCTTCACAGGGGTTCAGTTGCGCAAGGTGCAGACAGACCTCGCCATCGGCCGCATCGCCGATCTGGCCGCCGCCGACACATCGGGAGACTACACCCAGGCTGGGCTGGTCGCCCTGCTAAACGGCAACGGCGGCACGGCCCCGGGGGGTGGTGCGCCCTATGTCGAGGGCAAGGGCGACGCCAACACCGGTGCCATCGGCGTGGCGGTGACGGGTACCCTGGCCGCCCGCGACTGGGTTGCAACCTTTGAACGGCCCGCCATCTACGGTTTCGCCAACGCGGCGACCCGAACCGCAAACTGGAGTGACATCTAGTGTTTGGCTGCGGCTGCCGCCGCTGCTGCGCCGTCGGCAGCCCCCGCCAATCGGCTCAGCCCTGGCTACGGGGCTCGCCTTGCATTGGCGTGTCCGACAGACGCCGACTTCGCGACAACCGATGGGGCCGGATACGGGCGATGACGCCACCCAGGTACGAAATCACCGCGCCGCAGGGCCGGCACCGGAAACCTTGCGACCTGCGCGGCGGCTCGCCAACCGGCCCAGGGTGTTGAGACCGCGCCCGCCGGTGCCGAAGCGCGGCTATACCCTGCTGGAACTGATGATCGTCGTGGCGATTCTCGCCCTGATAGCGGCGTTGGCGCTGCCGGCCTACCACGGCTACATGCAATCCTCCCGGGAAGGCGCCCTGGCCGCCAACATCGCCACGATGGAGGTATTCCAGGAAGACTATCGGCTACGCACCGGGGCGTATCTGCAAACGGCGGACGATGCGGCCGCAATCGCGGCCACCATCGGCTGGCGCCCAAAGTCGGCCGATGGCACCCGCTACCGCATCGCGCCCGGCGACGAAGGCTCCTACCAGGTTACCGCCGTTTCCTCCGAGGGTACTCGGGTTTGCATCCGGTTACCGGAAAGAACGCGCTGTTGAGACAGAGCGCGGCTGGATCGCCTAGTCAGGTGTAGTAGGATGCTGGGCATGACAAGAGACACAACGGTAGTCCTTGGTGCCATAGCGACCGCGTTTCTCATACAGGCGGGGCTGACGCTCGGCGTCTATGATCGGCTGAGTGCCCGTATAGACGAACTCGACAATAGGCTCAGTACCCGCATCGACGAGCTGGACAACAGGCTCAATGCCCGCATCGACGAGTTAGAGAACAGGCTGAGCGCCCGAATCGACAAAAAAGACGCCAGCTTGATATCCAGTAAATTATTGAACTTATTGGTATTGCCGGAATAGCTCAGTCGGTAGAGCGGCTGATTCGTAATCAGTAGGCCGGCGGTTCGAGTCCGCCTTCCGGCACCAATGAAACCGGTAACTTATTCTTCAGCGCCAATTGGGCACCTTCCGCACGGGGCGCTTCTTTGGCGCTACACTTTATTTAAAACAGGATATACTATCTTTTAAATCGCTTTAATGATTGTATAATCAAGCTATGAGTAGGGGCAGACTACCGCCATCCGTCAACTCGGCATTGCGGCGGCTGGGCGAGGGCATCCAATTGGCACGACGCAGGCGGCGAGTCAGGCAACGAGACCTGGCCACCCGCATGGGTGTGTCGGTGTCCACGCTGCGCGCCCTGGAATCCGGTGCCCCAGGTGTCTCCATGGGCAACCTGGCAATGGCCCTGCTGGCGCTTGGCATCCTGTCGCGGCTTGACGATCTGACCGACCCGGGCGGGGACGACATCGGGCTGATGATGGAAATCGGAGAACTGCCGCAACGCGTCAGGATACGCAAGAGAACTGGACGCCAAGGCACTGGGGGCTCGTTGGCGGCACCCCCGGATTCGGAAGGGGTGCCGTTGTGAACGACCGGACGGTACGCGAGCATATCGTGGCTGTGGGCAGCCGGTGCAGGCCACTGGGGCTCCTGCGGTTTGGCAGGCTTCGCAACAAGCAGGTGTCGTCCTTCCGCTATCTGCCGGAGTGGCTTGAGGATACACAGGCGTTCCCGATCGCGCCCTCGCTTCCGCTTAACGAGCAGACACATCACTTTTCGAGCAGCCCCGACAATGCCTCGGCCTGCCTGCCGGGCATAGTCTCGGACACCGCACCAGACGCATGGGGAAGGGGAAAACCGTGTTTCCTATAGGGCCGTATCTATGAAGCGCATGGACAGGTCGAGTGGCCGCACCGCCTTGGTCAGGCCGCCGACGGAGATGTAGTCTACGCCGGTGCGGGCGATGGCGGCGAGGGTTTGCTCATCGATGCTGCCGGACGCTTCGAGCTGCGCCGCGCCCGCTGTCCGGGCCACCGCCGCCACGCACTGCTCGATGGAGAAGTTGTCCAGCATGATCCTGTCGGCGCCGGCGGCGATGGCCTCGTCGAGCTCGGTCATGGATTCCACCTCAACTTCGACGGCGGGCTGCGCATCGAGCGCCCGCGCCCGGGCGACGGCGGCCCCTATCGACCCCGCTGCGGCGATATGGTTCTCCTTGATCAGATAGGCATCGAAAAGCCCCATGCGGTGGTTGCGGCCGCCGCCGCGGCGAACCGCGTATTTTTGGGCGAGGCGTAGCCCCGGAACGGTTTTGCGCGTATCCAGCAGTTTGGCGCGGGTACCTTGGATCAGGTCGGCACAACGCCGGGTGCGGGTGGCGACGCCGGAGAGCAATTGCGCGAAGTTAAGCAGCGTCCGCTCGGCGGTCAGCAACCCCCGGGCGGGGCCTGCAAGGTCCACCAGCGTCTGCTCGGGCGCGATTTCGTCGCCATCGTCCACCCGCCAGCGCAGCTCGATGCGTGGTTCGACCCGCCGGCAGGTTTCCTCCACCCAGGGCCGCCCGCAGAACACACCGGCCTCCCGGGTGGCCACCCGGGCTTGCGCCCACGCCGCCTCCGGTACAAGTCGGGCGCTGATGTCGCCGCTGCGCACATCCTCGTCAAGCGCGGCCTGCACGTTTGCCGCGACGGCGGCCCAGAATTGGTCGTCGAACTGCATGGTAACTCCGCCGGGCCGTTTTGGCACCGGAGCGCCTCCTTTGTTCTGCACCGCCGCCGGACGATAATGCCGGGTGATGACCCCTGTGCGAAGACCATTCTAGCGTGCGCATTGATTCCCGGCATTGGTTGCGGCGAGTTCGGCGGCTGCCGTCCCCGCACTGCGATGAGCGGCCTAGTGGCGAGGGCCCGAGCCTGCTCGTTGTACATGGTATCTCCCTGCCGCCGGGGCAATTCGGCACCGGCCTCATCGACAAGCTGTTCACCGGCCGCATGCCGGCGGATGTCGCCGAGACCCTGGGTCTGACGGGGCTGCGGGTTTCCAGCCATGTGCTGATCGAGCGTGGCGGCCGCTGCACGCAGTATGTATCCTTCGATAGGCGCGCCTGGCATGCCGGCGTCTCTTGTTGGCGTGGCCGGCGGAACTGCAATGACTATGCCATTGGTATTGAACTGGAGGGCACGGATGCCCGGCCCTATACCCAGGCCCAGTACCGCACCCTCGTGCGGCTCACTAGGGCACTGCTCAATACCTATCCGCGCCTCGCACCGGACGCCATTGTCGGTCACAACGAAGTGGCGCCGGGGCGCAAGACCGACCCGGGCAGCAGCTTCGACTGGCAGCGCTACTTGATGGCACTGTACCGGGGGGCCAGCACCCCGGGTAGCGAGACCGTCTCGCCGACCCGGACCGGGTCGAGATGCCGCGCCAGCGCCCTCGAGGTAGCGGGGCTGTCCCAAGGGGTTTGCTCCTGACAAGAAGCTTCTGGAAAAGCATTGGCCAAGAGTTCTCGCCCCAAAATGTCCATGAGCCATCCATATCGGGCTCCGCCGCGGGCTGGTAGAGGAATTTGGGGTGGCCTTGGCCCCGAGTAGCCGGGTGACCGCGGTTTTGGGCTAGAATCTGCTGGCCGGCACGATCGCACGGCCAGCGCACCCGGTGAACTGGAGCACGCCCGGCATGGCGGAACCGACAGAGAGCATGGACAGCGGCCGGGAAGAGACCCGGGAGTGGCTCGATTCCCTGGAATACGTACTGGAAAACGACGGCGTGGACCGGGCCAACTTCCTGCTGGAGCGCCTATCCGCCCGTATGACCAAAACCGGTGCGCGCCTGCCCTACACCATCACCACGCCCTACCGCAACACCATACCGTCAAGCCGCGAAGCCTTCATGCCCGGCGACCTGTTCATGGAACGCCGCATTCGTTCCCTTATTCGCTGGAACGCGCTGGCCATGGTGGTGCGCGCGAACAGCCGCGCGGGGGACCTCGGTGGCCACATTTCCACCTTCGCGTCCTTGGCAACCCTCTATGATGTTGGCTTCAACTACTTCTTCCAGGGTGCCGATGCCGACTCGGATGGGCAGCCAACGGGCGACCTCATCTACTTCCAGGGCCATGCATCGCCCGGCATCTATGCCCGCTCATTCCTGGAAGGGCGACTGACGGAACAACAACTCGACGGGTTCCGGCGCGAGGTAGGCGGCAGGGGACTATCCTCGTATCCGCATCCTTGGCTCATGCCCGACTATTGGCAGTTCCCCACGGTGAGTATGGGCTTAGGTCCATTGCAGGCCATCTACCAGGCCCATGTCATGAAGTACCTGGACAGCCGCGGGCTGGTGCCCATGGGGAACCGCAAGGTCTGGGCCTTCGTCGGCGACGGCGAGTGCGACGAGCCCGAGTCGCTCGGTGCCCTGGCGCTTGCCGGCCGGGAACGGCTCGACAACCTGATCTTCGTGGTCAACTGCAACCTGCAGCGACTGGATGGCCCCGTGCGCGGCAACGGCAAGATCATCCAGGAACTGGAGGGCTACTTTCGCGGCGCAGGGTGGAACGTCATCAAGGTTGTGTGGGGCCGCCTGTGGGACCCCCTGTTCGCCAAGGATGAGGCCGGGCTCATGCAGCAGCGCATGAACGAGACCGTGGACGGCGAGTACCAGAACTACAAGGCGAAGGGCGGTGCCTATGTGCGGGAGCACTTCTTTGGCCGGTACCGGGAACTGCTCGCGCTGGTGGAAAATCTCACCGACGACGATATCTACCGGCTGAACCGGGGTGGGCACGACCCGTTCAAGGTCTATGCCGCCTACCACGCGGCGGTGCACCACCGGGGGGAACCCACGGTCATTCTGGCCAAGACCGTCAAGGGTTATGGCATGGGCGATGCCGGGGAATCGGAGAACGACACCCACCAGGTGAAAAAGCTCGACCTGGAGGGGTTGAAGCATTTCCGCGACCGGTTCGGCATCCCCCTGACCGACCAGGAGCTTGAGAGCATTCCCTACTACCGTCCCCGGCAGGACGACCCGGAGATGCGGTACATGCGCGAGCGGCGTGCGCAGCTTGGGGGGTTCATTCCCAGGCGCGGCGAGTCCGGGGAGCACCTAGAGGTTCCCGGCCTGGAGGTGTTCGCGACCCAACTCAAGGGTACCGGCAGCCGTGCCAACTCCACAACCATGCAGTTCGTACGCATGCTTGCCGCCCTAGTGAGAGACAGGAACATCAGCAAGCGCATCGTGCCGATCGTGCCGGACGAAGCGCGCACCTTCGGCATGGAGGGCATGTTCCGGCAACTTGGCATCTATTCGTCGAAGGGCCAGCTCTACGAGCCCGAAGACTCCGGCGAGATTGCCGCCTATCGGGAGTCTAAGGACGGCCAGGTGCTTGAGGAGGGCATCAACGAGGCCGGCGCGTTTTCCGCCTGGCTCGCGGCGGCGACTTCCTACAGCACCAATCGCTACGCGCTGATACCCTTCTACATCTTCTATTCCATGTTCGGTTTCCAGCGCATCGGCGACTTGGTGTGGGCGGCGGGCGATATGCAGGCGCGGGGCTTTCTGCTCGGCGGCACGGCGGGCCGCACCACCTTGAACGGCGAGGGCCTACAGCACCAGGACGGCCACAGCCATGTGCTCGCATCCACCGTCCCGAACTGTGTCTCCTACGACCCCTGCTATGCCTACGAGTTGGCCGTGATCGTTCAGGATGGGCTGCGCCGCATGTTCACCGAGCGCGAGCGCGTGTTCTTCTACATCACCGTGATGAACGAAAACTATCCGCAGCCGCCCATGCCGGATGGCGTCGAGGAGGGCATTCTGAAGGGGATCTATCGGCTGCGCGAGGTTGGGGACGGCGGCGGCAATCGGGTGCGGCTGCTCGGCAGCGGTACCATCCTTCGTGAAGTGGAGGCCGCCGCCTCCATGCTTGCCGAGCGCGGTGTGACGGCGGAAGTGTTCAGCGTTACCAGCTATAACGAGTTGGCGCGCGACCTGCGCGACACCGCCCGGTGGAACCTGCTGCACCCGGAGGCCGAACCCCGGCAGAGCTACGTCGCAACGGTGCTCGCCGGGAGTGACCCGGTGGTTTGCGCGAGCGACTATCAAAAATCCTTGGCCGAGCAGATCGGCGGCGGCTTAGCGGTGCCCCCGACCGTGCTCGGCACCGACGGGTTCGGCCGCAGCGACACCCGGGACGAATTGCGCAACTTCTTCGAGGTAGACCGCCGTTTTATCACCGTGGCGGCGCTGTCGGCACTCGCCGGGCAGCAACGGATATCCCTCGATGCCGTGCGCGCTGCCCGGGATGCGTTCGGCATCGACCCCGACAAGCCCAACCCGCGGCTGGCCTGATTGCATGGCGGAGATACGCGTACCCAACATTGGCGACGCCGAGAACGTCGAAGTCATCGAGTTGTGCGCCGTGCCCGGCGATGTGGTGGGCCCGGACGATGCCATCCTGGTCATCGAGTCCGACAAGGCATCCATGGAGGTGCCGGCGGGCATCGCCGGCAGGCTTGATGAATTGTTGGTGGCGGTTGGCGACCCGGTGCGCGAGGGGCAGCCTATTGCCCGCCTGAGTGCGCCGGAGGAGGTGCCGGAGAGTCATATCGATGCACGCCCGGAACCGGATGGCGGGGCACCGGCTGATAAACCAAAGCCGGAGGCGGTACAGGCTGCGGCGGCACCGGCCAGCCAACCGGCGCCCGGGACGGCGACATCGTCCGCCCAGAGCGAAATCGTCGTGTCCGTGCCCGATATCGGCGACGCCCGGGATGTGGTGGTCATCGAACTCGGCATAAAGCCGGGCGATCGGGTGGAAGAGGACGTTTTGGCCGTGGTGGTCGAATCCGACAAGGCCACTATGGAAATACCCGCCGGTGCCGCCGGTGTCGTCGCCGCGGTGCATGTGGCGGAAGGCGACCCGGTCGTGGAAGGTACGCGCCTGTTTACCCTGACGGGAACCCATGCGCCCGGTCAACCCAGTGCCGGGGGGCCGATTACCGACGGTGACCAGGAAGCCGAGGAGGGCGCGGCACAGGGCGCAACATCCCGCCGCGGGCCGGAACGGGTACCGGTGCCGGGCGATCCTGGCACTCGTCCTGGTCAGCGCGGAGTGCGCGATGGGGATGCGCCGGAACAGGTGTCGTCGCTGGGCAACCGTGGCACCGGCACCGCCGCCGAGGTCCGGGCGCCGGTGCCTCCGCCGTCTGCAACAATATCCTCGCCGCAGCCGGGCAGCCCCTCTCCGCCACTCGCGCCGGCGAAACCGCCCGGGTCGGAGATGCGCGAAGAGCCGAGCCCGGGCGCCAGGGTCTATGCCGGCCCCGCCACCCGGCGGCTGGCCCGGGAACTGGGCGTGAGCCTGGCCGAGGTCGATGGCACGGGCGGGCGCGGGCGTATCGTCAAGGACGATGTCAAGCTCTTCGTCAAGCAGGCCATGACCTCTCCCCGGGGGGCCGGCGAGCCGAGTGGCGCCGGCATACCACCGGTCGCGACGGTGGATTTCGCGAAGTTCGGCCCGGTGGAAAGCGTGCCACTAACCAGGGTACGCGCCGCCGGTGCCCGCAACCTGCGGGCAAGCTGGCTGAACATACCCCAGGTCACCCAGCACGATGCGGTGGACGTGACGGAACTGCAGGCGTTCCGCCGCTCCCTCAAGCCGGAGGCGGCGGAACGGAACATCAAGCTCACGCCGCTGCCGTTCGTCATCAAGGCCTGCTGCCACGCACTGCGGGAGTTTCCCACCTTTAACGCCTCTTTGGATGCGACGGCTTCGAACTACCTGTTGAAGCGCTACTACAACATTGGCTTCGCGGTGGACAGCGAGCAGGGTCTGGTGGTTCCGGTGCTGAAAGGCGCCGAGGGCAAGGGCATTTGGGAACTGGCGGCGGAGATTGCCGAACTTGCCGACAAGGTACGCGACAAACGCCTATCCATCGACGATACCCAGGGCGGCACGTTCAGCGTATCCAGCCTGGGCACGCTGGGCGGCACGGGTTTCACCCCCATCGTCAACGCGCCGGAAGTCGCCATTCTGGGGGTGGCCCGCATCGCGACCGAACCGGTGTGGGATGGTTCCCAATTCCAACCACGCGAGCTGCTGCCGCTATCGCTCAGCTACGATCACCGTGCGATCAACGGTGCCGAGGCTGGCCGGTTCATGCGCCGCATCGCCGAACTGCTAACGGACATCCGGCGCTTGAGCCTGTAGGTGCGATCGGATTTCAAGGTTAGTCGTTATGGGCTTGCCGCATATCATAGTTCGGTCCGCATTTGCGGGTGTTGGGCTTTGCCCATCACCGTAGGCGTTTCGAATCCTTGCGGCTCGCGCCCGTTGGGCCGACGAGCCGCGATCAGCGGCGCAGGCGATGAAACTTCTCCACCCAGGGGAGCAGTCTTTCCGGCGCGTGGTTCTTGCGCCAGGTGCTCGCCGCGAACTTGTTGGCCTCGGCAAGCGTGGGGTAAACGTGAATGGTGCCCATGATCTTCTTCAGCCCCAGGCCCCACTTCATCGCCATGATGAATTCCTGGATGAGATCACCGGCGTGATGGCCGACGATGGTGGCACCGAGAATGCGGTCTTTGCCGGGAGGGGTAAGCACCTTGACAAAACCCCGCCCTTCGGCATCGGCCAAAGCGCGGTCGAGATCGTCTAGGTTGTAGCGGGTAACCTCCGCGGCGATACCCTGTTTTTTGGCCTCCTGTTCGTTCAAGCCAACCCGGGCAACTTCCGGGTCTGTGAAGGTGGTCCATGGAATCACCGAGTAATCCGCCTTGAAGCGCTTGAAGGAGCCGAACAGCGCGTTCACCGACGCGTACCAGGCTTCGTGCGACGCGGTGTGGGTGAACTGGTAGGGGCGCACCACATCGCCACAGGCGTAGATGGTGGGCACACTGGTGCGCAGATAGTCGTCCACCTGCACCGCGCCCCGCTCATCAAGAGCGACGCCAACGGTATCCAGGCCCAGACCCTCGGTATTCGGCCGGCGTCCCACCGCGACGAGCAGGGTGTCGAAGGGTACCGCCACCTCGTCGCCGTCCGCGTTGCCGCAAACCAGAACGTTGGCATTGCCCGTCGATTCCACCCGCACCGCCCGATGCTTGGTGAGCAGCCGGATCCCCTCGGCCAGGAACCGTTCCTGCAGCACCTCGCCCACATCGGCGTCTTCGCGCCCGAGCGGATGCGGCCCACGCTCAACCAGGGTGACCTGCGCCCCGAAGCGGCAAAAGGCCTGGGCCAGTTCGCTGCCGATGGGGCCGCCGCCCAGGACGACGAAGCGACGCGGGAGCGAGCGCAGGTTCCAGATGGTATCAGAGGTGTGATAGGGCGCCTCCTGGAGCCCGGGAATGGGCGGCACGAAGGGCGTGCCGCCGGTGGCGATGACGATGTTGCGGGTGGCGATCTCGCGGCCATTCACGCGCACGGTGTAGGGCGAGGTAATGGTCGCGTCGCCGGCGATGCAGTCCACCCCGAGCCCGGTATAGCGCGCCACGGAATCGTTCGGCTCTATGGCCTGAATGACCCGCTGCACCCGCTGCATGACCTCGGCGAAGTCGAACTCGGCCTGGGCGCTCTGCAGGCCGTATTCCCGGGCCCTGGCAATATAGGAAAGCATTTTGGCGGAACGCAGCAGCGACTTGCTGGGTACGCAGCCGGTGTTCAGGCAGTCCCCGCCCATGCGATGCCGCTCGATCAGGGTGACCTTGGCCTTGACGGTGGCGGCGATGAACGCGCTGACCAGACCCGCGGAACCGGCACCGATAACGACCAGGTTGGCATCGAAGCGCTTGGGCTTCCTGAAGCGGCGCAGCACCCGGCGGGCTTTAAGTTGGGCCAGCGCCTTTTTCGCGAGCAGCGGAAACAGGCCAAGCAGTGCGAACGCGGCGACCAAACCGGGTGTCAGGATACCGCTGGGATGCAGCGAATCGATTTGGCCCAATTCGACGCCGGCGTTCACGTAGACGATCGTGCCGAGCAGCATGCCAAGCTGGCTCACCCAGTAGAAGGTCCAGGTGGAGATGGGCGTGACGGACATGGCCAGGTTAACGGCGAAGAAGGGGAAGGCCGGCACCAGCCGCAGCGCGAACAGGTAGAACGCCCCATCCTTTTCGACGCCCCGGTCGATGGTGGCCAGGGCGCGTTCGAATCGTCGGCGCACCGCATCCCGGAACAGGTAGCGGGCGAGGACGAAGGCCAGCGTGGCCCCCAGGCTGCTCGCAAACGAAACGATGGCCACCCCGGCAACCAGGCCGAACAGGGCACCGGCAATCAGTGTCATCAGCGCCGCGCCGGGTAGCGACAGGCCGGTGATGGCCACATAGGCGGCAAAGAAGGCGGCCGCGGTGGTCCAGGGGTTGCGGTCGCGGAAGGCGGCGATCGCCTCGCCCTGGGCGGCGAGGTAGTCGATGCTCAGGAACCGCTGCGCATCGAATGTGAAAAACAGGGCGATTAGGATGGCGACCGCCGCCAGCAGGGCCACCCGCGTGCTGTTCATTGCGTTGTTGTTCCCAGTATTGGCCTGTGCGTACCACGATGATAGCGGGCCCAGTGGCTTTGGGGGACGGTATTCCGACCCGAACCACCATCGGGCACGACGCGATCTACGACGAACGCGGATGAGGCCCGGCGAGGCGGTGTTCGTCGCTAGTGGTGCCTAGATCGCGTTGGCGATAACCCGCGGCATCGTCCGGTCAGGTTCCCCGCCACAGATCCTCGGGCAGTTCATCCCGGGCGTTCAAGGCGCGGGCGAGCACAAAGAAGAAATCGCTCAAACGATTGAGATAGCGTGCGCCATCGTCGCGCCCCGCGCGCCACAGGCTGCGTTCCGCGCGTCGGCAGACGGCCCGGCAGATATGCGTAGTGGAGGCGGCGCTGTTGCCGCCGGGCAGCACGAACTCGGCTAGGGGCGGCAGTGCCGCGTTCAGGGTCGCGGTTTGCGATTCGATCAAACCGGCCTCGGGTGCCGGCACCTGTCCCAGGGTTGCCAGGTGTGCCCCTAGGTCGAATAGCTGTTGCTGCACTTCGCGTAGCAGGCCGGTAAGCTCCGGGTCTGCCGCATCTGTGGTGCCGACCTCACCGGCAAGCGCCCCAAGGTGGCTGTTCAGTTCATCCACATCGCCCATGGCGGTGAAGATGGGCTCGGTCTTTGCGAGCTTGGTGCCGTCGGCCAGCCGTGATTCGCCCTGGTCGCCCTGCCGGGTGGTCACGCGGGAGATTCGCGTCTTGCGCACGCTCATCGCCGCTGTTGCCGGGCAACGCCGCCCCCGGCCGCTACGGCACCACTGGGGTACGATGCCCGTCGTGGGATTGGCATGCTCGCATAGGCCATGTAGGTTCGCCCCCGGTTCGTTTCCGCCAGCGAATACACCTTATGGTTGGCACCGGCGGGTTTGTCAAGCAACGGGCTGCACAGGCAAAATTGCGTGCTTGACCGACCGAAACCGGTTACGCCTGTGCTAGAAGAAAGAGCAAGGGAGAAGCAAGGGAGGAGCAATGCCGTCATTCGATGCTGTCTCGGAAGTCGATCTGCACGAGTTGCGGAACGCCATCGACCAGGCTAGGCGAGAGCTTAGGTCCCGCTTCGACTTTCGTGGCGTAGACGCTGGTTTTGAACTCGGTGACGTTGGCGTACAACTCCTGGCCGAGGAGGATTTTCAACTTCGGCAGATGGAGGACATCCTGCGCGACAAGATGGCCCGCAGAAGTGTGGACGGCGCTTGCCTGGATCCCCAGCCGATCGAGGGTGCGGGCAAGCAGCGACGCCGCTTGTTTGGGCTGCGGCAGGGCATTGATCGGGACACGGCAAAAAAGATGATCAAGATCGTCAAGGACGCTGGGCTCAGGGTGCAGGCCCAGATCAACGGGCCGAAATTGCGCGTTACCGGCAAGAAGCGCGATGACCTGCAACGGGTGATTGCGGCGCTCCGGGAGGCCGAACTCGGCATACCGCTGCAATTCGACAATTTCCGGGACTGAATGCCCCAAGACCGGCGGACACATCATCTGTCACTTCGAGGATGATCTCCGTCTTGAATATTGCTACTCCCGCGTTGCCGGCTTAACTCGGGCCAAATCGACCGGCAAACCCTTCCTGTGGTGGGCTAAAAGCCATAATGAGGTAGTGGCCCGGTTTGAATTTGTGGATCATGGCGAGGCCATCCCACATTGAATTCGACGCAGCCGGAATTCAAAAACTCGCTGGGGCGGGTTGGTGTCGCCCGGGCCGAACGGATGCAGAATGTCGGGCACCTACCACTCGGTTTTTAAAAGTTCTATGATGGATATCATGAGAACCCAAAAACGCAATCTTCTAAACCAATTGCAACAGCTTCTTCCTGAAGGTTTGCTGGCTGACACCCAATGGTTCGAGCGCATGGGGTATGCAAACTCTTTGCGCAGGCGCTATGTGGCCCGCGGCTGGTTGGAGCGCATTGCACGCGGCGTGTTTCGCAGGCCGATCCACTTGCCCGGCCTCCCCGGCGTGGATGTGCCGCTGGATTGGCGACAGGTTGTCGTTTCGCTTCAGATGGTGATGGATCGTCCGCTGGCCATCGGGGGCCGGAGTGCCCTAGAACTTGATGGTTACGGGCACTTTGTCGGCCTTGGCGACATGGGAGAGATTCACTTGTACGGAGACGAGGCGCCCCCAGGGTGGGTTCGGACGCTGCCGATGCCGACCAAGATCGTCTTTCACAACACGGGGAGACTCTTCCCGCGTGGCGCGGTTTCCAAGAGTTTGCGCATCCTGCGGGACACCGTCTCTGGAGACATTGCCGCAGACCCCTCGACGCTGTCCGGCGGCTTTGCCTGGCGGCGTCTCGGCGACGGCCGTTGGCCGGTCGTGCTTTCGACGCCGGAACGTGGGGCGCTCGAACTGCTTGACGAGTTGCCACAGAAGGAAACGTTTGCACAAGCCGACATGCTTTTTGAAGGGCTATTCAATTTGCGCCCGGGACGAATGAGCGATCTGTTGAAGGCATGCCAAAGCATAAAAGCAAAGCGCCTGTTCCTCTGGTTCGCAGAGAGGCACGGTCACGCGTGGTTTTCCCAACTCGATCTGCAAGGCGTACACCTTGGCAGCGGCAAGCGCATGCTGACAGAAGGGGGGCGGCTCGACCGTAGCTATGGGATAACAGTGCCCGCAGAACTCGCCGCCGATGGATGAGCGCGCCCTGCGACAGGTGAATCTGCTGATAAGCCTGCTCCCCTTCGTTGCCCAAGAGGATTGCTTCGCCCTGAAGGGCGGCACGGCCATTAACCTGTTTGTGAGGAACCTTCCGCGCCTGTCAGTCGATATCGACTTGGTCTATCTGCCAATCGAAGAGCGTGCCCAAACAATGCAACGCATCGATGCCGCCATGCGCCGCATCGCCGCGCGTGCCTCCTCGGTCCGCGGCAAGCGCCGCCAGGTGGGTTTCGGGACGTTGGGAGCAGACAGGGTTGCGACCAAACTATTTGTTCGTGATGAATATGCTCAGGTAAAGGTGGAGACGACGCCCGTGCAGCGCGGCAGTGTATTCGAGCCTGGAGAGCGGAGGGTGCGGCGTTCTGTTGAGGAGAGATTCGGTTCGGCAACGATGAAAGTGGCGTCTTTTCCAGACTTGTATGCGGGCAAGATCGTGGCGGCGCTCGACCGTCAACACCCGCGTGATCTTTTCGATGTTCACCACTTGCTGTCCAACGAGGGCATAGACAAGTCGCTGCGCACTGCGTTTGTTGTATACCTGCTGAGTCACGGTAGGCCGCTACATGGGTTGCTGGCGCCGAGGGCTCGTGATCTAACCGCAGAGTATGTGCGTGGTCTCATGAGCTTGGTCGACGCTCCCATCGCATTGTCGGAACTGGAGAAATCCCGAGATAGGCTAGTTTCGGATCTTGTTGGGCGGATGCCGGAGAATCACAAACGGTTTCTCGTGGCTTTCGAGAGAGGGCAACCCCAGTGGAATCTTCTCGATGTGCCACATGCGAAAGATTTACCCGCAGTGCGATGGCGAGCGCTCAAGGCGAGTCGTCTTGAGGCACAACAACGTGAATCCATGGCCGAGCAACTTGAAGCCACGCTGGAGGAAGCCTCACGGCGTAGTGGCTCTAGTGGAAGTGGCACACCGCCGGGCGGCCCCTCTGGTCTATAGGCAGTCACATCGAATGCGATTTCCGTCACACCCGGCGCACATTGGTCGCGCGCATAATTCAGGAAAGGTCTCAACAGGACAATGAACAATCGGCACTCGTGGGTTCGTGATCTCTCGACTCTGGGTAGTGACCCGGTTTGAATTTGTGGATCGTGGCGAGGCCGTCCTGCATGGAGTTCGACGCAGCCGGAATTCAAAGCGAGCCACTACCCATAATGAGAATCGCCAGCCCCTTGGCTATACTTTGGCGGAATATGGGGGGGTACGCCCGCTTTGAAACTGGAAAATCTTCAACCCGAATGCACCGTTCGCGGGCTTCTTCCAGGGGAAGCCGCTACGGTGGTCGGAGTGAAATGGCATGGAGCAGACGCTCTCACGCTTGTCTATCGCTCATCCGCCGGCGTCGCCGAGGAAGTCCTCTTCCGTGACGACGAGGCGCGGCTGGAACTCCTGTCTCAAGGCCGTCCCTGGAGTTTCGACGGCGACGGCGCACTCTATCGCCTGGTTTCAGAGGCGCGGCGCATCCGTCTCGCCCACTTATTCGACCCAATGCTCGCTGTCCATACGTCACTGGTGGAGCCGCTGCCCCACCAGATTACAGCCGTGTACGAAGCCATGCTGCCACGGCAGCCGCTTCGCTTCCTGCTCGCGGACGATCCGGGGGCTGGTAAGACGATCATGGCGGGCCTTCTTGTTAAGGAGTTGATCGCCAGGGGGGATCTCAGACGATGCCTGATCGTATGTCCGGGCAGCCTGGTCGAACAGTGGCAGGACGAACTTTCCCGTCGCTTCGCCCTCAACTTCGAGATTATGACCAACGACAAGCTGGAGTCGGCGCGGACGGGCAACTGGTTTGTGGAGAACGACCTAGCCATCGCCCGGCTCGACAAACTGGCGCGCAACGAAGAGGTGCAGGCGAAGCTGTCTGCTCGCGACTGCCACTACGACCTCGTGATCTGCGACGAGGCGCACAAGATGTCAGCGACCTTTTTCGGCGGCGAGATTAGGTACACGAAGCGATACCGGCTGGGTCAGTTGCTTTCGCGCCTTACGCGGAACTTCCTGCTGATGACGGCCACGCCGCACAACGGCAAGGAGGAGGACTTTCAACTATTTCTGGCATTGCTCGACGGCGACCGGTTCGAGGGCCGCTTTCGAGACGGCGTCCACCGTGTTGACGTGACCGACATGATGCGGCGAATGGTGAAGGAGAACCTGTTGAAATTCGACGGCCGGCCGCTGTTCCCCCAGCGGCTCGCCTATACCGTGCCCTACAGGTTGACGGACGACGAAGCCCGGTTGTATCGGGCCGTCACCGAATACGTTCGCGAAGAGTTCAACCGGGCAGAAGCTTTGCAAAACAACAAGCGGGCCGGCACTGTGGGCTTTGCCCTGACTGTGCTCCAGCGGCGCCTGGCGTCATCGCCGGAAGCCATCCACCAATCGCTGGTGCGCAGGCGCCAGCGTTTGGAGCGCCGGCTGCGCGAGATGAAGGTGATGCGCCGGGGCGCCGCCCCATCCAATATCGCCCCAAGTGTTTTGTTCGATGCCGACGATCTTGAAGATCTGGACGATGCGCCGGAAGACGAAGTCGAAGCAGCGGAGCGTGCGGTCATTGACGACGCGACCGCCGCAAGCACGATCACGGAGCTGGAGGGGGAAATCGAGTCGCTCAAGAAACTGGTGGCGTTGGCCGCCCGCATCAGGAGGGCCGGTAGCGACACGAAATGGCGCGAACTCTCCAAGTTGTTTGGTGAAATCCTGACTTCCGAAAGCGCTCGCCCGGGCGGGAACGAGGGAGGTTCGCCAAGCCGCACCAGCGATCGACCCCAACCGCAAGTGTCCCCGCTGCGGAAGCTGGTGATTTTCACCGAGCATCTTGACACGTTGAAGTACTTGGCTGACCGCATCGGCACCCTGCTGGGCAGACCCGAAGCAATCGTCCAAATCCATGGCGGCATGGGGCGAGAGCAGCGGCGCAAAGCACAGGAGTCGTTCCTTCACGATCCACAAACACAAGTGCTGCTGGCCACGGATGCCGCGGGTGAGGGCATCAACCTGCAACGGGCGCACCTGATGGTGAACTATGATCTGCCGTGGAACCCCAACCGGCTCGAGCAGCGTTTTGGACGAATCCACCGTATCGGCCAAACCGAGGTGTGCCACCTTTGGAACCTAGTGGCGGAGGAGACCCGGGAGGGTGACGTCTTCCACCGGCTGCTGGAGAAACTCGAGCAGGCCCGCAACGCACTGGGCGGTCAGGTATTCGACGTGCTCGGGAAGTTGCAGTTCGACGGCAGGTCGCTGCGTGAGCTGCTGATCGAAGCCGTTCGTTACGGTGATCGCCCCGGGGTGAGAGCGCGATTGCAGCAGGCAGTCAGCGAGGCTGTAGACCGCGAGCGGCTGCGGGCGCTGATTGATGAGCAGGCGTTGGTGCATGACGTCATGGATACAAGCGCACTAGCCAGCGCCCGAGCGGACCTTGAACGGGCGCAAGCGCGGCGACTGCAGCCCTTCTACATCGAGTCGTTCTTCCGCGAAGCGTTTCGTGTGCTTGGAGGCACCGCCTGGGAACGGGAGCGCGGACGATACCAAGTGAGCCACGTGCCAGCCACGGTGCGCAACCGTGATCGCGAGATCGGTCTTGGCGACCCTGTTCTTTCTCGGTATGAGCGTATTGCTTTCGAGAAGGATCTTCTGGCCGTGCGCGGGAAACCCCTGGCCGCTTTCATTTGCTGCGGACATCCGCTGTTGGAAGCCGTTTTGGATCTCACGTTGGAGCGCTACGGCGATCTGCTAAGACAGGGGGCGGTTCTAGTGGACGAACATGACCAAGGAGAGCAGCCGCGGGTGCTGTTCGCCCTGGAGCAGGCAATCCAGGACGGTGGCCGTGGGCGGAATGGGGAAGAACGGGTCATCTCGCAACGGATGCTCTACGTTGAGTTGGACGGCGCTGGAGGCTGCCGACACCTGCACGATGCGCCTTACCTGGATTACCGCCCCTTGGGGGATGACGAACCCAGCGCCAACGATATCCTGGCCTTGCCGGAGCTTAGCTGGATATCCCGGGAGCTGGAGGAACAGGCGCTGGGCGAGGCGATCGCCCATGTTGTGCCGGATCATCTCGCGGAAGTACGGCAGCGGCGGCACGGGACTATCGCCAAGACCCGCGCTGCCGTTAAGGAAAGGCTGACGAAGGAGATCGCGCACTGGTATCACCGTGCTGAACAACTTCGGCTCCAGGAACGGGCGGGCAAGGCTGGCGCACGGCTGAACTCAAGCGAAGCACATCGGCGAGCGGAGGACCTGGAGCAGCGTCTGCAGGCTCGTATGGCCCAATTGGACCGTGAAGAGCGTCTGTCCGCGTTGCCGCCAAGGGTGCGTGGCGGCGCCTTGGTGGTTCCAGTTGGACTGATGGCGCGAATGGCTGGCACCGCCCCAGGGAAGCCGGTGGAGACGCAGGAATCAGCGGCGCGCGCACGAGAGATCGTCATGCAGGTCGAGAGAGAACTGGGATTCGTGCCGACCGACCGCGAATTCGAGCATCTCGGCTGGGACATCGAAAGCCTTGTGCCGGAGACAGGCAAGCTGCGTTTTATCGAGGTCAAGGGGCGCGTCAGCGGCGCCGACACGATCTCAGTTACCAAGAACGAAGTGCTGAAGGCGCTTAACCTGCCCAACGACTACATCTTGGCTATCGTGGAGTTCGCCGACAATCAGAAGCACCGTGTCCACTATCTGCGGCAGCCGTTCGAACAGAAACCGGACTGGGGTGTAGTCAGCGTGAACTACAGCATGGATGAGCTGATCGCACGGGCGGGAGCACCGGCATGAACATGCGTTCTTTCCGCCCAGCCGGTGAACGGATGGGGCCGAAGCGGCGTTGTCAAGGCGGTTGCAACGCCGCAATCGAGTTGACAAGCGGACGCCTTGGCTTGGGTGGGCGATGACGGTCACTCGCACAAAGCTCATCGAGGTTGCGCTGCCCCTTGACGCCATCAATAGGGCATCGACGCGAGAGAAGTCCATTCGTCATGGCCACCCAAGCACACTGCATCTGTGGTGGGCGCGACGGCCGCTTGCGGCTGCCCGGGCGGTGATTTTCGGGCAGATGGTGGACGATCCGTCGGCGGTTCCGGAGGAGTTTCCGACGGCGGAGGCGCAGGCGGCGGAGCGCGGGCGCCTGTTTGACCTTCTGCGCGAGCTGGTGAAATGGGAGAACACCGGCAACGAGCGGGTGCTGGGCCGGGCGCGCGCCGAGATTCGCCGGAGCTGGCGGCGGGCCTGCGCGGACAACGCGGGGCACCCGCGCGCCGCCGAGCTGTTCGACCCGGAGCGCCCACCGGCCTTCCACGACCCCTTCGCCGGCGGCGGCGCCCTGCCCCTGGAGGCGCAGCGCCTGGGCCTGGAGGCGCACGCCAGCGACCTGAACCCGGTGGCGGTGCTCATCAACAAGGCGATGATCGAGATTCCGCCGAAGTTCGCGGGCCGGCCGCCGGTCAACCCGGAGGACCGGGCGGGGCTGGCGGGCCGGGGCGGATGGCCCGGTGCCTCGGGTCTGGCGGCGGACATGCGCCACTACGGCAGGTGGATGCGGGACGAGGCGGAGCGTCGCATCGGCCATCTGTACCCGAAGGCGGAGGTGACGGCGGAGATGGCGGCGGAGCGCCCGGACCTGGCGCCGTACGTGGGCCGCAAGCTTACGGTGATCGCCTGGCTGTGGGCGCGCACGGTGCGCAGCCCCAACCCGGCCTTCGGGGACGTGGAGGTGCCATTGGCGAGCTCGTTCGTGCTGTCGTCGAGGAAGGGCAGGGAGGCGTATGTCGAGCCGGTTATCGAGGGCAGGACTTACCGGTTCGTGGTGAGAGTGGAATCTCCGTCGCAGGAGGCGAAGCGCGGGACCAAGCTCTCCCGCGGCTCCAACTTCCGCTGTCTGATGTCAGGATCGCCAATAGCGCCCGACTTCGTAAAGGCCGAGGGCATGGCCAAGCGAATGGGCGCACGTCTGATGGCGATCGTTGCCGAGGGCGAGCGCGGCCGTGTTTATCTGGATCCAACCCAAGAGGCTGAAGATGTGGCGCGAAGCGTGACAGCCCACTGGCGGCCGACGGAGAGCCTACCGAACGATCCCCGCGCGATTTGGTGCACCCTTTACGGTTTGACAGTCTTTGGCGATCTCTTCACGCATCGACAACTTGTCGCTCTAACAACTTTTTCTGACCTTGTGGCTGAAGCACAGGATGAGATCGCGAAAGACGCACTCCGAGCCGGATTGTCATCGGAGGGGGACGGCTTGGCCGAGGGAGGGACGGGTGCCCGCGCTTATGCCGAGGCGGTGGGCGTGTATTTGGCGTTGGTAGTTGATCGGCTGGCCGATCGTGGGTCTACGGTTTGTTCATGGGACGCTGGACGTGACAGTATCCGTAATACCTTCGGTCGCCAAGCCATCCCGATGATGTGGGACTTTGCCGAAAGCAACCCTTTTTCAGCCTCAAGCGGCAACTGGACGAACCAAGTGGGTTGGACAGCGACGGCGCTTCAGCGTGTCTCCAGCAAGCCGCCGGGCTCTGCCGCGCAGTTCAATGCGACGACGCTAGCGGTCGATGTGCCCGCAGTGATCTCCACCGATCCCCCGTACTACGACAACATCGGCTACGCGGACCTGTCCGACTTCTTCTATGTCTGGTTGCGACGTTCTCTCAGATCGACGTACGCAGACCTTTTCGCCACGGTAGCCGTGCCGAAAACCGACGAACTCATCGCTTCGCCTTACCGGCAGGGCGGCCGAGAAGCGGCGGAACGCTTTTTCCTTGACGGCATGGGGCAGGCGATCAAGCGGATTGCCGATCAAGCCCACGCCAGTGTTCCCGTCACCGTGTTCTACGCCTTCAAGCAGTCGGAGAAAAAAGACGATGCGGGCACCGCCAGCACCGGCTGGGAAACGTTTCTAGAAGCGGTAATCCGATCGGGTTTTGGCATCACCGGCACATGGCCCATGCGCACGGAACTCAGCAATCGCATGGTGGGTATGGGTACAAACGCACTTGCCTCAAGCATCATCCTCGTGTGCCGAAGGCACCCCGAGAATGCTCCGCTGGCCACGCGCCGCGAGTTCGTTGCTGCTCTGAAAAAGTCTCTCGGCCCTGCAATCAACCGCATGCAGTCCGGCAACGTCGCCCCCGTGGACCTCGCCCAAGCCGCAATCGGCCCAGGCATGGCGGCATACACCCGCTACGCCAAGGTACTCGATGCGTCTGGAAAGCCGATGACCGTGCGCGAAGCGCTTGCGCTGATCAACCAGATACTCGACGAGGTGCTTGCCGAGCAGGAAGGTGACTTCGACGCGCATAGCCGATGGGCGCTCGCCTGGTTCGAGGAGTGCGGGTTCAGCGATGGTAAGTTCGGCCGTGCCGAGACTCTGTCCAAGGCGAAGAACACTAGCATTGCAGGGATGGAGGACGCTGGAATACTCGTTTCGCAGGCCGGGCGGGTTCGCCTGCTTGCGTCAAGCGAACTCCCTGCCGACTGGGATCCTCGGACAGACGCACGGTTGACAGAGTGGAAGATGGTGCACCATCTGATCCGTGTCCTTGAGACCGAGGGAGAGAACGGAGCGGCGAGAATCGTGCGTGCGCTCGGCGGCGCTGCCGATACCGCCCGCGAACTCTGCTATCGCCTCTACGCGCTGGCCGACCGGAAGAACCGGTCGGCTGCGGCGCTAGCATACAATACACTCGTCAGAAGCTGGCCGACCATCGCCGAGCGCGCACGTTCCATGGGCTCTGTGCAAGGGGACCTGCTCGATCTTGACGGTTCGCGGAGGTGAACGGAGTTGTTCAGGACATGGCATGCGCCCCGGCAAGGCACGCTGCCCCCTTGCGGGCGCGTAACTCACATTTCTACGGAGGTAGGGCATGAGCAGGCGATTGACGGCCATTGTCGAGCGAGAAGGAACAGGGTACGTTGCGCTGTGTCCCGAAGTGGATGTGGCCAGCCAAGGAGACAGCGTTGCGGAAGCGCGCGCGAATCTCGAAGAAGCGCTAGACATCATGTTTTGACCTGCCCGTCCTCAAGCGCGTGGATTATCTTAGGGACGGTCAAAATGGCCACCGAGACAGAGCCAGAATTGAGGAGGGCAGGTAGTGCAAGACTTTAGAGCAAACGAAGCGGAAACGGTATCGGGGCGAGTGCCGGAAACGGACATCAGCCATGCGGCCCATGTCGGCCTGGACGTGCACAAGGACACCATCGCGGTGGCGGTGGCGCCGGCAGGCCGGGAGGCGCCTATCTATGTGGGGGAGGTGGCCAACCGGCCGGCGGCGATCGGCAAGCTGGCCGACAAGCTGGGCCGGCAGTACGGCGGCGAGTTGATCGAGTTCTGTTACGAGGCGGGTCCGTGCGGTTATGAGGTGCATCGTCAACTGACGGGGCTGGGATTCGATTGTGCGGTGGTGGCGCCGTCGCGGATTCCGAAGGCGCCGGGCGAGCGGATCAAGACGGACCGGCGGGACGCGTGCAAGCTGGCCCGGTTGTTGCGCAGCGGGGAGTTGGCGCCGGTCTGGATTCCGGACGAGCGGCAGGAGGCGATGCGGGATCTGGTGCGCGCACGGGCGGATTTCAAGAATGCCGAGCGCAAGGCGCGCCAGCAACTGGGCGCGTTTCTGCTGCGTCATGGGCGCCACTGGTCGAAAAGCCGGTGGACGAAGACGCACTACGCTTGGCTGGACAAGCAGCGCTTCGAGCTGGACTGGCGGGAATGGGCGTATCGGGAGTATCTGGATGCGGTGCGTGCGGCGAGCGATAGGGTGGCGGCGCTGACGGGGCAACTGGAACGCGCGTTGCCGGACTGGTCGATGGCGCCGGTGGTGCGCTCGCTGGTGGCATTGCGCGGCGTGGACAGGCTCACGGCGATGACCCTGCTGGCGGAGTTGGGTGATGTGAGCCGGTTCGATTCGCCGCGGCAGTTGATGGCCTATCTGGGGCTGGTGCCGAGTGAACACAGTTCCGGGTCGCGGCGCCGCCAGGGCGGGATCACCCGGACCGGCAACGGTCATGTGCGGCGCGTCCTGTTGGAATCGGCCTGGTGCTATCGTTTTCCGGCGCGACAAACGGAGCATCTCAAACGCAAGGCGGCCGCGGCGTCGGAGGAGGCCAAGACAATCGCCTGGAAAGCCCAGCGCCGCTTGTGCGGGCGCTATCGGCACCTTCTTCGGGCGGGCAAGAACTCGAAGCAGGCGAGCGTCGCGGTGGCCCGCGAGTTGTGCGGCTTTGTCTGGGACATCGTTCGTCGGGAGATGGCCCGGATCCCGCCAACCCAAGCTCACGCCGGTGGCGCGTCGCGATCCGACGACGCGGTCGGCATCGGGTAGGGACGAGGCCGGGGCGTGTTGAGTCAGGGCAGGATCGGGCCGGTGTGGAGAACCCTTGTTCGGGCTATCACCGGTACCGACGGCACGATCCCGATACGGGCGTACCGTTCGACGATCCCTGCCACTAGAGAAAGGCCAGCTCCGCGACGTAGTGAAGTCCGGTCGGTACCCAATCCACGCATATCAGCATGATCCACCGTCGCAATCAGCCCGGTCTTGTCCTGACCCAACACGCCCGCCGATTGGGCAGCGCCATCGATGTTCAACTCTCGGTGCGCAGGCGCCGTGGATTTGTGGACGAGTCCTGCGGACCGGCGCGCGCCCAGCGGGCCGTGTGGACAGCCCGTGGACAACGCGGGGACGCGTTGCCCACCGCCCGCCCACACTCGCGCGCCTCTCGCCCACAACTCCACCGCGCCGACAACAAGTTTTTTCATTCCGAAGGGGAGGAGGATGGGAAAGTTCCTTGAGGGGTTTGACAGGTCAAAACATATCAGCCCTCTTTTTCGAGGCCGCTTCGCCGAAAGAAATAGAACGACGCGCGAAACGGGAGTTTGCGTCACCGATGTCGAAATAGCCGTTGGCTAGGCTGAGACAGCCCTCCGGCGGGATCTGTGCCGGATACTCCAAGCGCATGGATTTGCCGAAGTCCGGCGACGCAGTAGCCACATCATCATGCAAAGGTCGGGGCTAGGCGGAACCACAACGGTCCCGGTCCTGAATCATCGAGGATTGTGGGTCCGTACACTAATGTCGATTATTCCCCAATCGGCGTTGTCTCTCGCCGAGTTCGAAGAAGGAATATGAGGCGTACAGCCCAGTTGCTGCAAGGTCGTATACGACTCGACAACGGTGATCTGGGGGCAACTCACTTATATGTAAAGTGGGGCGAGCTCTGTGCCAACGTAAACCTCGGTTCAGGTCAGGCCGCAAGGGCCAACTGCTCGTAGCGGGTGTATGCCGCCATACCCGGGCCGATTGCGGCCTGGGCGAGGTCCACGGGGGCGATGTTGCCGGAGTGAAGGAGCCGGACAGCGTCAGGCAGTTCGGCGCGCAGATCCGACGTGAACTGGTTGCGCGTACCCAACGGAGCGCCGGTCGAGCGGCGCTGACAAACCAAAACAATCGATGACGCGAGAACGTTGGTTCCGAGCCCCAAGAGCCTGCTGCTGTTCTCGGTTCTAAAGGGCCAGGTTCCTTTTATCGCGAAGCCCGAGCGAATCGCAGCCTCTAGGAACGTCTCCCAACCAGTACTCGCTGTGCCCGCGTCGCCCTTTGTCTCGGACTGCTTGAATGCATAGTAGACCGTGACCGGAAAGCCGGGGTGCGCCTGTTCTGCGATGCGAGAGATGGCACGTTCCATACCGTCGAGGAAGAACCGCTCGGCTGCCTCTGGTCCTCCACGACGGTACGGCGAAGCAATGAGCTCGGCTGCCTTAGGTGCCGCCATCGTACCAAAGATCTCCGGGACCACCGACCTCAAACTCCGGCGTAGCCAGACATAAAAGAAGTCGGACAGATCAGCGTAGCCGATGTTGTCGTAGTACGGCGGGTCAGTCGAAACCACGCGGTCGCGCGAAACGTTTTGCGTGGTGGCGTCCTGTTGCTCGGCGTAGCCAATCCACTTTGGCTTCACTATCTCAACCGCCTTCGAGAACGCTTTGGCGATGCCATCTACGACGACGCTCCAAGAGCCGGAGCGACTACCCAATGGATTGCCTTCGGCGAAGTCCCAAATCATGGGTATGGCCTGCCGGCCAAACAAATGCCGGGGACACTGAGCGACAGGTTCCCATGCGCACAGACTATTGCAGAGGTCGGCGAATTTGCTTGTGGTCAGACCTAGATACACGCCCACCGCCTCGGCGTAGGCACCCGCGCCTACGCCGCCGTCTGCGAGGCGGGACGCATCGGTGTCCATGCCAGCAGCGAGCGCGTCGGCCTGCACCTTCTTTTGCATCTCCGAGACCAGATCCGAGAACGTGGTCAAGGCCACTAGCTGGCGTTCGGTGAAAAGGTCAGCGTAGGTGGGCATACCGTAGTCAGGCGGCGAAAACCAGCGTGGATTCCGCGGCAGGTCTTGGCTTGGGCGCCATTCAGCGGTTGCAGCTACCGCACAGTCGTCTTTTGGATCGAGATAGACACGCTCACGGTCGCCTTCAGCGACAACCGACAACAAGCGAGCTCCCATACGCTTGGCCTTCCCTTCGGACTTAACGAAGTCAGGGGGAACAGGGACATCCGACATTACACAACGGAAGTTGGATCCCCGTGAGAGCTTGGTTCCGCGCTTCGCCTCCTCGGGCGGCACCCCTCTCCGCACCACGAATCGATACCCCCGTCCCCCGATGACCGGCTCGACATACGCCTCCTTGCCCTTCCTCGACGACAGCACGAAGGAACTCGCCAGGGGCACCTCCACGTCCCCGAAGGCCGGGTTGGGACTGCGCACCGTGCGCGCCCACAGCCAGGCGATCACCGTAAGCTTGCGGCCCACGTACGGCGCCAGGTCCGGGCGCTCCACCGCCATCTCCGCCGTCACCTCCGCCTTCGGGTACAGATGGCCGATGCGCCGCTCCGCCTCGTCCCGCATCCAACGACCGTAGTGGCGCACGTCGGCCGCCAGACCCGAGGCGCCGGGCCATCCGCCGCGGCCCGCCAGACCCGCCCGGTCCTCCGGGTTGACCGGCGGCCGGCCGGCGAACTTCGGCGGAATCTCGATCATCGCCTTGTTGATGACCACCGCCACCGGGTTCAGGTCGCTGGCGTGCGCCTCCAGGCCCAGGCGCTGCGCCTCCAGGGGCAGGGCACCGCCGCCGGCGAAGGGGTCGTGGAAGGCGGGCGGCCGCTCCGGGTCGAACAGCTCGGCGGCGCGGGGATGCCCCGCGTTGTCCGCGCAGGCCCGCCGCCAGCTGCGGCGAATCTCGGCGCGCGCCCGGCCCAGCACCCGCTCGTTGCCGGTGTTCTCCCATTTCACCAGCTCGCGCAGAAGGTCAAACAGGCGCTCGCGCTCCGCCGCCTGCGCCTCCGCCGTCGGAAACTCCTCCGGAACCGCCGACGGATCGTCCACCATCTGCCCGAAAATCACCGCCCGGGCAACCGCTAACGGCTTGCGCGACCACCAGAGATGGAGCGTGGAAGGATGTCCATGGCGGATGGACTTTTCGCGAGCGCCGGCGGCGTTGATCGCATCAAGGGGCAGCGCGACCTCGATGAGCTTCGTGCGCAATTTACATCCCTAAACTGAGGAGGTTTTGCCCCAGGCGACCACACTGGATTCGGCGGCAGCCTTGCGGCTGCCACTACGACAGGCAGGTCAACACAGCCCGGCATTTTCTGTTGCTGTCGGCACCGCGTCAACTGCAAACACGTTGGGCGCACCCAACCAGCACCGCGTCAACTGCCCCCTAACACCGCTGCAAGCGCGGCGCCGATGCGCTCGGCGGCGGCCTCGGTCTCACGATCGCTGACATGCGCATAGCGCAAGGTCATGCGCAATTGGGCATGGCCGAGCAAGCGGGAGAGTACGGGCAGTGGCACACCCGCCATCACGGCATGGCTGGCAAAGGTGTGGCGAAGGTCGTGCAGGCGAACATTCTCGAGGTGGGCGGACCGGCGCACCTTCCGCCAGAGGGACAGTTCCGACGATCGCCCCACCGATGGATCAGCCTTCGATGGGAATACGAACGGGCCGCAACGAGGCTGCCGGGAAATGATCACCTGGGCCTCCGCGTTTAGAAACACGGTGCGGGAACCCATCTTTGCGCTTTGGAGAAATAATCTGTCGCCGTCCACTTCGGCCCAGCGCAAGCCGATCACTTCACTCTTGCGGCAGCCCGTAAGCAGCAGCAGCCGAATGATGTCCGCTTGCTGCTGGCCGGAACCCCTTCCGTGATGTGCATCGAGCGCGGCGTACATCCGTTTGATTTCAGCAAGAGTCAGGAATCGGGTCGGCTTGGGGCGAGGGTTGCGTCGCACGCCGCGTGCGGGATTTTCGGCTAACTCCCCGCAAGATACGGCGTAGCTAAAGATCTGCGCAAGGACATCGAGCGCCCGGTTGGCCCCCGCTGGTGCCGTGCGCGTATAGCGGTCGAACCATTGGTGAATATCCAACGAAGTGATGTCACCGAGTCCCATGGGCCCGAATTCCGGTAGAAGCTGGTTGCGAAGAAGGCTATCGACCCGGCGCTGGGTACTAGGCCTGCAGCGCTTGTGACAGGCGGCAATCCAAGGATCGGCGACGAATTGTGCGAAGGTGGCGCACATCACCGATGCGCCCCCACGAGGTCACCAACCTTCTGTGCGGCCCGCAATGCCAGCGCGTCGTCAAAATGCAGGTATCGCAGGGTGGTGGCGGGATCTCGATGTCCCAGTAGGCGGCCGATTGTCAGAACTGTCTCCCCGTTCCGCAACGCGAAACTTGCGTAGGAGTGCCTAAGGTCGTGCAGGCGAACTTCGGAGAGGTTCGCGGCTTGGCGCAGCAGGCGCCAGTGCCGGTAAAGGGTCTCTGTGCGCATGGGGCCGTCGTCACGCACGGCTGGGAATATCCACGCGCTGGTTCTAGGCAGGTTGGCCAACAGATCTCGGGCGGACGAACAAAGCCAGACGGTCCTCGGCCCAGTCTTGCTGTCGCGCAAGTATAGGTGGCCCTCGCGATAGTCGTTCCAGCGGAGGTTCCTGACCTCCCCTTGCCGGCACCCGGTTAGCACTAGCAGATGGATCGCTGTGAAGGGATGCGGTGCCTGTGGGTGCAGGGCGTAGAGTTGGTGGCCCAACCGCCGCATCTCTTCACCGGTCAGGAAGCAGCTTCGCCCCCTAGTGCGGTAACGGCGCACCCCGGTACAGGGATTGCTGTTCCCAGGTCGATAGCCGAGGGTCTCGGCAACTCGGAAGATCACGGAAAGCACAGGAAGGGCACGGTTGGCGGCCGAGGGTGTGCGGTGCAGTTCCGCGAACCAACGCTGGACGTCACCTCGCGTGATGTCGGCAATGGGTCTTCGGCGAAAGTGCGGGATGATCTGGTTGCGGAGGTAGCATCGGTTTACGGCCAGGGTGGAGGGTTTCCAAAGACGGGCTTGCCGTTGGATGGCCATTGCGGCGACCGCATCGAACAGCGGCTTTTCAAGAGAGGGGTTTTGTTCCATCATGGTTGTTGCTCCGTTTTGGGGAAGAGGCGGCGCCGCTGTTCGTGCGGAGACCACCGTCAGTCTGGAACTGGGGCCGCCAGTTGGCCAGAGGGAAGCACATGGCGACGACGAACCGCGAGCGGGTGGGCAACGCGTTGGACTTGCTGCGCCAGGGGCTTGCCCCTTACGTGCAGCGCGAGATCCAAGCCAAATCCAAGCGAGTTTCGCTGGAGCGGGTTAGGCATTACACCGAGGATCCCCACTTGGCCGGCAAGCCGATTGACCAGTGGGACGTGTCAGGCCTGCTCAACCTGATGCTCGATCTTTGGCGTGATGTGTTCCAGCCCACGCTGGGGCATGGCGGGCGCAACCTTGTCTTCGAACTGCGGGAATGGCGGAACAAGTGGGCGCATCAGGGGCACTTTTCCAGCGACGATACCGATCGCGTACTTGATTCCGCCGAGCGCATGTTGACGGCGGTGTCCGCACCTCAGGCGGCGGACGTTGGGCGAATGAAGATGGAGCTCCGCCGGCTGGTCTTGAACGAGCAGGTGCGGGGTGAGACCCGCCGCAATCCAAGGCAGCAGGTCGACGCGTTTCTGCCAAAGGGCGTCAAGGCTTGGAGAGACGTCATTGAGCCGCACGACGATGTAGCGAACGGCCGCTACCAACAGGCCGAGTTTGCGGCGGATCTGGGTCAGGTGCACCGCGACGAAGGTGTGGATGAGTACCGCGACCCGGCGGAGTTCTTCAAGCGCACCTATTTGACAGACAGCCTGCGAACCCTGCTCGTGAGTGCGATTCGGCGGCTCGCAGGCCGCGGCGGCGACCCCGTGATACAGCTTCAGACCAACTTCGGGGGCGGCAAGACGCATTCGATGCTGGCCCTTTACCACTTGTTTTCAGGGACCGAAACGCAATCTGTGCCTGGTCTTGATAAGGTGCTTGAGGAAGCTGGCGTTAACCGCGTTGGCCAAGTGAGACGCGTAGTTCTTGTTGGAACCCAGATTTCCCCTGGCAGTCCAGTCGAGAAGCCTGACGGCACTGTCGTGAGCACCCTTTGGGGAGAACTGGCCTACCAGCTCGGCGGTCGGGAAGCGTTCGGGCGCCTTCGGGCCGACGACGAGCGTGCCACCAACCCAGGAGACAAGCTGCGCGGACTCTTGGTCGACTACGGGCCATGCCTGATACTGATCGATGAATGGGTTTCCTATGCGCGCCAGTTGCACGACGAGCGTGGTCTCCCAGGCGGCACATTCGAGACCCAGTTCACTTTCGCCCAGGCGCTGACCGAATCGGTCAAGCTTACGGACAACTGCTTGCTGATGGTCTCCTTGCCCGCCTCGGACCAAGGTAGCGGCGCTGACCTGGGAATAGATGACACGGAGGTAGGTGGCGCACGCGGTCGCCAAGCGCTTGATCGATTGCGTAACGTAGTCGCCCGCGTCGAGTCGCCGTGGCGTCCCGCCACCGCGGAGGAGAGTTTCGAGATCGTGCGGCGGCGACTCTTCAAGGAACAGCTTGGCGATCAAGAAGCCTTCAAGCAACGGGGTGTAACAGCCCGGGCCTTTGCGGACTTGTACCGGACGCAGGCTGCGGAGTTCCCGGCCGAATGCGGGGAGTTGGGCTACGAAAACCGCATCAAGGCAGCGTACCCAATCCACCCGGAGGTATTCGACCGTCTCTACACGGATTGGTCATCGCTGGCGAGGTTCCAGCGGACTCGCGGCGTGCTGCGTCTGATGGCGGCGGTGATTCACAATCTCTGGGAGAGCGGCGATCGCAGCCCACTGATTCAGCCTTGCAACTTCCAACTGGGCGACGCGCTTGTGCAGAACGAACTAACGCGGTACCTGCCCAACAATTGGCCGCCTGTAATAGAGAAGGATGTGGATGGCGCGAATGCACTGCCGCTGGCGGTGGATCGGGAAGTGCCGAATCTCGGCAAACTGATGGCGACGCGCCGCGTGGCGCGCTCGCTCTATCTTGGCTCGGCACCCATCGCGGATGCGGCGCGCCGAGGGATTGAAGATACGCGGATAAAACTAGGCTGTGTGATGCCCGGAGAGTCTCCGGCTATATTCGGCGACGCACTTCGGCGGTTGGCGGCGAAGGCGACCTATCTGTACCAGGACGGCAGCCGCTATTGGTATGACACCCAACCCACCGTCACCAAGCTGGCGGAGGACCGCGCGGAGGAGCTTCGACGGAACCCGGATGAGGTGGCGGAGCAACTCGAAAGGCACTTGAATGAAGACTTGCGCACTCGCGGCGACTTCCAGCGGGTGCACTGCTTCTCTAGGTCACCCGCCGACGTACCGGACCAACATGATGCGCGGCTGGTGGTGTTACCGTCGGAAGCCCCATTTGCTCGCGGGGAGGAAGCAGCAGCGCTGTCCTTGGCGGGCAAGATACTGGAGAGCCGCGGCGCAGCGCCACGGCTGTACCGAAACGCATTGGTATTCCTTGCCGCTGATAAAAGCCGGTTGCAGGAGCTTGAAGAGGCGCTGCGGCGACTGCTGGCGTGGGACTCGATAGTTGAGGATGTGCAGAAACTAAACCTCGATCCTCATCAAGCGGGACAGGCTGAGACGCAAAGAAAGAGGGCGGCAGCGGCGGTTTCGGCTAGGATCCCAGAGACCTATCTCTGGCTGCTGGTCCCTGATCAGGAGCTTGGCGGCGCGAACCTTTCATGGAAAAAGATTCGCTTGGCTGCTTCGGGGCCGCTGGCGGAGCGCGCCTATAAGCGGCTTTTGAAAGATGAGTTGCTGGTGGCGGACCTAGGCCCCACAGTGCTTCGCTTCCACCTCGACAAAGTGCCGCTTTGGCGCGGTGAGCATGTCGGTGTGCGCCAGTTGATGGAGGACTTTGCACAGTACCCATACCTGCCTAGGCTGAAGACCCCGGCTGTGCTTGTGCGAGCCATCAACGCAGGCATCGCGCTTCTTACTTGGGAACAAGACGGTTTCGCTTTCGCAGACGATTTCGATGAGCACGAAAAACGCTACCGTGGATTGCGATTCTCCCAAGTGGTCAACGTCACTCCCGACAGCAACGGCCTGCTCGTTAAGCCAGAAGTCGCCCGCAACCAGATCGATGTCGAGGCAACGATGGTGCCGACGCCGGGGCCGACGCCAGATGATATCCCGAAGCGCGAGCCCGGAGCGGTTCCCGAGCGGCCTGGACGACCGGAGCGAACCAAGCCTCGTCGCTTTCATGCGACGGCGACACTCAACCACGGTCGTATCGGCCCGGAGGCGAGCCGTATCGCGGAGGAGGTTGTGTCTCACTTGGATGGGTTGGTGGGATCCAAAGTCAAGGTCAGCCTTCAGATCGAAGTGGCCGTGCCGTCAGGCGTACCCGAGGATGTCGAGCGGGTAGTCACCGAAAACAGCGCGAGCCTCCGGCTTGACAACCATGCGTTCGAGCTGTCCTGACTGACCAGGGCGTGTTAACCCATCCCCGCCAATGGCCCCCTGGACCTGATCCGATTTCGCCCAGACCGACGGCTTTTCTTTCGACAACCCGCCGTCCTCCCGCGTTCGCCGGGATGGGCGGGCCGATATGGCACCGTAATCTGAGCTCTCCCGGCTACGGCCAGAGGCTATCGTCCGCAAGCTGCCGGGCAAAGCGTGTAAACGGCCAGATCTCTATGCCGTCGCTGGAGCGGAACGAACGGCTGCCCGCGTATACCAACACACGACGCACTAGGTTTCCGTGGCCCGCGATGGCGCGCAATCCCTTGAGCACTCTTGAGTGGTAGCGGTCGGTAGCCTTCACTTCGATGGCGAGCAGTTCGTTGCCCCGGCGCAACAGGAAGTCCACTTCGATGTCTCGTGACTGGTGCGGTGCCCAGTAGAAAATCTCCTCATATACATCTGCCACCTCCGCATGCGCCCGCAAAGTCGTCAGCACAATGCCTTCCATAAGCGCCCCTCGCTCCTCGACGCCCACGCTGCCCAACTGACGCTTCACACCCCGTACAATGCCAGGGTCTACCCAGTAGAGCTTGGGTAGCTTGCGCTCGCGCACGCGCAACCTTGCCTCGTAGGCGCGCAGGCGGTAAGCCAGCAGCGTGTCCACGAGGATGTCCAGATAGCCCTGTACGGTGGTGCGGGCCACGCCAGCATCGCGGGCGATGCCGGATACGTTGATTACCTGGCCATGAAACAGTGCGGCGACCGGCAGGAAGCGCACGAATCCGGGCAGGTTCCGCACCAGCGCCTCCGCCCGGATTTCCTCGCGGAGATAGAGTTGCACGTAGGCTTCCAGAACCTCGCGTCGTTCCGGGGCCTGCCAGACAAGCGGTATGGACCCATGGCGCAGTACCGTGCTCAGGGCGAAATCGCTTGCGAGTTCCGCTGCCGTAAACGGGTACATCGTTTTCATCAAGGCCCGCCCCGCCAGCAGGTTGGTGCCCGCCGCCTTTAGTTTGCGGGCGCTTGATCCAAGCAGGGCAAAGCGAATGCCGCGCGATTCGATTAGCCGATGCACTTCATTCAAGAGCGCCGTAAGGCGCTGGATTTCATCCAACACCACCCAGGCGTTGGGCTTAACATGCGCGAGGAGTTGCGGGAACAGCGCTGGGTCGGCGAGCAGATCTTGGTACAGCCGCTCATCGAGGAGGTCGATGAACTCGGCGTTTTCCAGGGAGGCGCGTGCCCAGGTGCTCTTGCCCACGCCACGCACGCCAAGCAGGAAAAAACTCTGGCTTGGCGGGGCAAGGATGCGTTGGTAGGTGCTGGCCACTATGTCGTCATATTTCCATGAAAAATGACGGCGTAGTATACAAGTTTCCTATGGTTCAGTCCCTCAGAACGCCCCCCTGGTCTTCGAAGCCCTTGTTGGGTGTCTGAGTTGGTACCGCTCGGCTAGTCGGGGCGAAAACGCCCGAGCAGCGCAACCCGCATGGTTCCCCACTGTTCGGTCAGCGCTTCGGTGGCGTTTCGTGCTACGGTCGAGGCCTGCATTTGGATGCCCGGTGTTCCGGGCATCGGTATTGGGATTGGAGCGGGGCACCGGAGTTCACCTGGCAATGCGGGACAAGGCGGAATCGGGGAATGGCGATGGCGGGGCCATAGCGGCCTGGTTCCACCCCCGGGTGGCGGCGTTGCTGTTTCTGGGTTTTTCCTCCGGCCTGCCGCTGTTGCTTATCTTCGCGACGCTGTCGCTGTGGTTGCGAGAGGCGGGTGTCGAGCGCGGCGCGGTCACCTATCTCAGTTGGGCGGCACTCGGTTACTCCTTCAAGTTCGTGTGGGCACCGCTGATCGACAAGCTGCCGCTGCCGCTGCTGGCCCGGTGGCTTGGCCAGCGCCGCGCTTGGCTGCTCCTGGCCCAGCTTGCCGTCATCGCAGCAATTTCCGCGATGGCGTTTTGCGACCCGAGTACCCCCAGGGGCCTCACCCTGATGGCCTTCGCCGCCGTGGCCCTGGGCTTCTCCGCAGCGACCCAGGATATCGTCATCGATGCGTATCGAATCGAAGCGGCGGACAAGTCCATGCAGGCGCTGCTTGCCTCCGCCTACATCGCCGGATACCGGGGCGGCATGCTGGTCGCCGGTGCGGTGGCGCTGTATCTCGCGGCGGGGTACGGCAGTACCGCGGAGCACTACGTCTACGCGGCCTGGAAGTGGACCTATCTGTGGATGGCCGCGGCGATGCTGGTGGGTGTTGCCACCACCCTCGTCATTCGCGAGCCGGTGCGCCGGGAGGTTGCGGCGTACTTGCACCGAACGCCGGACTACGCCCGCTTTCTGCTGCTGTTCGCACTGGTCGTATGCGTGTTCGTTGCCACCTTTGTGGCGCTTTCGGATTGGGTGGATGCGGCGGCGGTCTGGTTGTCGGGCGCGGTTGGGCTGCACGGCACGTTGGCGGCCTTCCTCCTGGAGGTTCTGCGGCTGGGCGCATCCGTGGGGCTGGCGCTGGCCGTGGCGCGGTTTTGCGTTGCCGCCGGCGTTGTTCGCCGGACCATGGTGCGGGATACCTATGTCGCGCCGGTCGCCGACTTCCTTGCCCGCTATGGGCGGGCCGCCCTGCCCATTCTGCTGTTGGTGGGGTTCTACCGGGTTTCCGACATCGTGCTCGGGGTCATCGCCAATGTCTTCTACGCCGACATGGGCTACAGCAAGCAGGCCATCGCCACGGCGACCAAGGTATTCGGTATTTGGATGACCATACTCGGTGGCTTTCTCGGTGGCTGGCTAGCCCTGAGGTACGGCGTCATGAAGGTGCTTATGTTGGGTGCGGTGCTGACTGTGGCGACCAACCTGCTGTTCATCGCCCTGGCCGCGGCGCCGGGTGACCTGGCGCTTCTGTACGTTGTGATCGGTGCCGACAACCTCACCGCAGGCCTTGCAAGCGCCGCCTTTGTGGCGTACTTGTCCAGCCTGACCAGCCTGTCGTTCACGGCGACTCAGTACGCGATATTCAGTTCGCTCATGACACTCTTTCCCAAGCTGCTCGGTGGCTACTCCGGTACGGTGGTGGAGGCCTTCGGTTATTCATACTTCTTTTTGGGTGCCGCGGTGCTGGGCATTCCGGTGTTTTGGCTGGTCGCGCTGGCCGCCCGCTACGATTCAGTTTCAGGACGCGCCGGCGGCGAACCCCCGGGGAAGACGATTGGCGCCTCGCCAAGCGGCCTGGGGAAGCTTCGTGGTTAGCCGGTAAACGGCAGCAGGTCGAGCAGGCCCAGATCTTCCGTCGTCGCCACTTGGCGGGCGATCATCCGGGACATCCAGGCGAAGCCGCGCTCGTTGGTCGCGTCCAGCGTCCCGGCAACCACCGTGGTATAGGCCCAGTTGTACAGGTGGCCGTGGCGGTAGTCGGCCCAGGCCTCGTCGAAACCATAGCCCGTCACGCCAAGTTGCGCCAGGCCGTCCAGGTAGCGTTCCAGCAGGTCTTGCTCGTGGCTGCGGCGCACCCCGGTCTGGGCGCTTTGGCCGAGCAGCAGGCACACATCCTGAATGCCGCGCCCCAGCAGTGGCCCCTGCCAGTCGAGTATCGCCATGGGATGATGCCCGGGCTCGGTGCCGTACAGGAAGTTCTCCATGCGGAAGTCGCCGTGGGCCAGGGTGACGGGAGGCCGGTCTAGGTAGGCCTGCAGCGGCGCGATGGAGGCCTGGAAATCCGTGCGCATGGCGAGGACGGGCACCGTTAGGAAATCACCAAAAAGCGACACCATGGCAGGCCAGCCCGCCTCGGTGCCCGTGTACATGTTGGCGGCATGCTGGCTGCCGGAGACATGGGGAATCCAGGAAATCGCATCCACCCTGTTCCAGAATGCGGCGTGCAGTTTGGCCAGCTCATCGATGGCCAGCTCAGCCTCTTCTAGGGTCGCGCCGACAATCTGGTTGCCTACCCGGTAGTCCCCCATGTCCTCCATCAGGATGATGAAGTTGTCACCATCCAGCTCGGTTAGGTAGGTGGCGGGGCAGTTGGCGGTGGTCAGGGCGTCGAGCTCGGCAAAATAGCGCACCTCCCGCTCATAGAGGTTGTAGCTCATGGCGACCTGCCGGTTGGTCGGGTTCCGCGACGGGTACTTGGCGATGAAGGAGCGGGGTGCCCCGCCGGCTGCGCCGTCGTAGGAGGGTATCAGGCGAGACAACTCGCTCATCATGCCTACCCCCTCGCCGACCTGGCCCACCTGCAGCCGGGTAATGGCGACATCTTGGGCGAGAACACCGTTGCCCCGCAATACCTCCGTCAGCCACTCCGGGGTGATGCCTTCGGGCATGGGCGGCAATGGTCGGGTCGAGATGGTTGCTTCTCCCGATCGGGTGCGGATGTGCCCACCATACGAAAACCGCCGCGGATTTCAATTCGGGCAGGTGCCGCGAAATCATCGAACCAAGGTGCAAGAGCCGGTTCAGTGCCGAAGGTGTCCGGGCCCGAAGGGCCTACGGCGGTGAGGCGCGCCCTTGTTCCGGCTAGCAGACTGCGATGTTCGCCGCGGATGAATTCGGAATGATCCAGGCAGACCGCGCCCCGCCCTTGTTCCGGCCAGCCGACCGCGATGTTCGCCCCGACCAGTCGGACGTTGCCGCCATCAGGGTTGCCAACGAAAGCCTCGGACGATACGCCGGCCCACGAATACCACGCCCTCCTGTTCTAGGCGCTGTCGTTGCGTGCGGTGGCCGCCGCCGCCCTCGGGCAACGAGATGGCGAGGCCGGCGTTGACCACCCGGTGCCAGGGCAGGCGGCTTCCGGGTGGCAGGTTGGCCAGGGTCCGGCCGACGAAGCGGGCGTGGGCAGGCATGCCGGCCAGCGCCGCCACCTGGCCGTAGGTGGCGACCTTGCCGGGTGGAATCATTGCCACCACCTGCCAAACCCGTTCTTCGGGACTCTGGGCGTCGGGCATCCAGTATTCCCCGCTACAGCTTCTGGTCGCAGGAGCACGATGATAAAGGGACTTGCAGGTGCTTTGCGCCTACGAAGTTCCGAACGGCCAGAGGAGATCATCCCCCCAATGGATGTAAGCTTGACCTGGCACCACCGGGCACCCGCCCAAAATCGCCCCAGGGGGCTTGAAACTCAAAAAATCGCCCCTATCATTACCGCCCTTCGGGTTAGCACTCTCCATCAGAGAGTGCTAACGGGTATGTCCGAGCATGGACAAATGGACCCTTGTCCAGCATGGGAACAAGGGAGAAGCAAGGAAAATGGGAGAAATCAGTCAATGAACATTCGACCTCTACATGATCGCGTTGTCGTGCGTCGGCTGGACGAAGAGACCACCACCGCCGGCGGCATCGTGCTACCGGATTCCGCGACGGAGAAACCGTCGCAAGGCGAAGTGCTGGCGGTTGGCCCGGGCAAGTTACTGGACAACGGCGAGGTCCGTCCCGCGGATGTCAAGGTGGGCGACAGGGTGATCTTCGGACAATACGGCGGCAACACCGTGAAGATCGATGGCGAAGAGCTGCTCATCCTCGGCGAGAGCGAAATCTTCGGCGTGCTGGAAGACTGACAGCAGCCCTGAACGGGGCGCAAGCCCCCACATGACGCAATTGAACCACTAAGAGGAACAAGCAATGAGCGCGAAAGATGTAAAATTTGGAGACGACGCCCGCGGCCGCATGCTCAAGGGAGTGAATACGCTAGCGGATGCCGTCAAGGTCACGTTGGGGCCGAAGGGCCGCAACGTGGTGCTCGACAAGTCCTTCGGGGCACCGACGGTCACCAAGGACGGTGTATCCGTCGCCAAGGAAGTAGAACTCAAGGACAAGTTCGAGAACATGGGCGCGCAGATGGTCAAGGAAGTGGCCAGCCAGACCTCCGACGAGGCGGGCGACGGCACCACCACCGCAACCGTACTGGCGCAATCCATTCTGACTGAAGGCCTGAAGTCGGTTGCCGCCGGCATGAACCCCATGGACCTGAAGCGGGGCATCGACAAGGCGGTTGTCGCCGCGGTGGAATCCATCGGCAAAATGTCCCAGCCCTGCGAGGATTCGACCGCCGTCGCCCAGGTGGGCAGCATCTCCGCCAACAGCGATGTGGCCGTCGGGCAGATCATCGCCGAGGCCATGGACAAGGTCGGCCGCGAGGGTGTCATCACCGTGGAAGAGGGCAGCGGCCTCGACAACGAGCTTGATGTTGTCGAAGGCATGCAGTTCGACCGCGGCTACCTTTCTCCCTACTTCATCAACAACCAGGACGCCATGTCCGCGGAACTGGAAGAGCCCTATATCCTGCTGTGCGACAAGAAGATTTCCAACATCCGGGACATGCTTCCGGTGCTGGAGGCGGTCGCCAAGTCCGGTAAGTCGCTGATGGTGATTGCCGAGGACATCGAGGGCGAGGCCTTGGCCACCCTGGTGGTGAACAACATGCGCGGCATCGTCAAGGTGGCGGCGGCCAAGGCACCCGGCTTCGGCGACCGCCGCAAGGCAATGCTGCAGGACATCGCCATCCTAAGCGGCGGCACGGTCATCTCCGAAGAAGTGGGCCTGACCTTGGAAGGCGCCACCCTGGACGACCTGGGCACGGCCAAGCGGGTCTCCTCCACCAAGGAGAATACGACAATCGTCGACGGTGCCGGCGCCAAGGCCGATATCGAGGGCCGCATCAAGCAGATTCGCCAGGAAATCGAGGACACCTCCTCCGATTACGACCGCGAGAAGCTGCAGGAACGGTTGGCCAAGCTGGCCGGCGGCGTTGCCGTCATCAAGGTGGGCGCGCCGACGGAAGTCGAAATGAAAGAGAAGAAGGCGCGGGTCGAGGATGCGCTGCATTCCACCAGGGCTGCCGTTGAAGAGGGTGTGGTCGCCGGTGGCGGCGTTGCGCTGGTGCGCGCCCTGAGTGCCGTAGAGGCGGTGCGGGGCGACAACGAAGACCAGAACGTCGGTATCAGCATCGCCACGCGCGCCATGAGCTGGCCGCTGCGTCAAATCGCCATCAATGCGGGTGTCGAAGGCGCCGTGGTGTTCGATAAGGTCAGCGCGCTGGACGGCAACCAGGGCTTCAACGCTGCAACCGGCGAGTACGACGACATGCTGGAGATGGGTATTCTAGACCCGGCCAAGGTCGTTCGCTCTGCGTTGCAGTCCGCCGCTTCCGTTGCGGGTCTGATGATCACCACGGAAGCCATGGTGAGCGAGCTGCCGGAGGACAAGCCGGCGGCACCCATGCCCGGCGGCGGTGGCGGCATGCCCGATATGGGCGGCATGATGTAGGCCAAGTCCACCGCGTAAGCAACTTTGAAAACCCCGGCTTCGGCCGGGGTTTTTCTAGGTGGGCTCCACACAAGTCGCCGCACGTCTCATTCAGAGCCCGCAAGACAATCGGGTGGTGTATCAGTTTGAATCTGTGGATCCAGCAAGGGCAAGGCATACAGGTGATTCGGCAGGGCCGGGATGCAAACTGATACACTGTCAAAAATCCTTACTTTATTCATAAAATCAAATACATATCGTATCTGATGGGGGCAGCGCGACCGTTTCTGGCGAGCACCTCGGACCTAATCGGAGGTGCCAGCAACTCCCGTTGGCGCCCAATGCCGAGTTTGCAGCTCGATTGCACGGCGATTCGGTCGATTTGGGCGTTCGATTATGGCAGTTTCATGGACACACCGAGCCTAGCGGGAGTTGCCGCGCAGAGGCCCGGCATGGACACGACCATCTATGTGGGGTTTCATGGACACACCGAGCCTAGCCGGAGCCGCCGCGGCAGTGCCCTAGCACTCGCAATGGCCGCAGAGCCGCGATATATTTCCCCGTGAGGCTGCAATGGCTCGAATTACCGCAAAGCATAAACCGACATGGAGGGAACTATGTCCGGGACGGAAATGATCATCGATTACTTGGCCAGGTGGGGGCACTTCCTAGCGGGTATCACTTGGATCGGCTTGCTCTATTACTTCAACTTCGTGCAAACCGAGTATTTCAAGGAGGCCGATGCCGGCGCGCGCACCGACGCGTTCACCAAGCTGGTGCCCCGGGCGCTCTGGTGGTTCCGCTGGGCGGCGGTGCTCACCCTGCTGACCGGGCTGCTCATGCTCTACCTGCGGGGCATGGCGGCGACGGTCGATATCGCTATCGGTTCCGTGATGGCCATCCTGATGTTCCTGAACGTGTGGCTGATCATCTGGCCCAATCAGAAGATACTGATCGCGTCCAACGAACAGATCAAGGGCGGCGGCGAAGCCCTGCCCGAGGCGGCTGCGGCGGCGCCCAAGGCGGCACTCGCGTCGCGCACGAATACGCTGTTTTCCATTCCCATGTTGTACTTCATGGGTTCCAGTGCGCATCTGCCGAACGGCAGCATGATGAGCGAAATGACCGCCCTCATCGCCGCCGTGGTCGTCATCGCGGCCTTGGAAATCAACGCAATCTTCGGCAAGCCCGGCCCCATTGCCTCGGTACGCGGCGTCATCGTCAGCGGGTTTGTGTTGATTCTGGTGCTGTGGGGACTGGTGCAAATTCTATAGGCGGGTGGGCCCGGCGTGGGGCCGCCGCGCTGGTGTCGTCTCACCTATGATATGTCGTAGGCATTCTGAGGTTTCACCACCGGCGATGCCCGCGCCAAACTGAAGTGCCCCATGCGGCTTTTGATGTGTGGCCGGGCGCTGGTGCCCCGGGTTCGGTGAGCAAGGATTGATTCATGTCGGAGCATCCGCAAACCCCGAGCATTTCCGCAGCGCCCGAAGACGCGCGCCGCCGCACCCCAACCGCCACCCGGCGGCGCGATGGTGGTGGCGGTCGCAGGGGCGGTGTTGGGGTGGTGCTGGTGGTGACGGTCGTGTCGTTGGCCGTGGGGCTTGCGGTAGCGGGGTGGTTCATCGCCAACCAGCAGCGGCTGCTCACCGAGGAACAGCGCGCCATGGCCGACGCCAAGACCCGCATCGAGGCGTTGGAGGAACGGCTACGCATGACGGATGAGGTGATCAGCGAAACCGATGCACAGACCGGCGAGCAGATAGACTTCTGGGAATCGGAGATTAGGAAGCTGTGGGCGATTTCCAACGAGCGCAACAAGCAGTGGATTCAGGACAACCAGCGGGCGCTGCGGTCTCACAAGGCGACCATTGATGCCCTGGAATCCACCGACAAGTCGCTGAAGAGTTCGGTGGCGCGCCACGAGCAGGCGCTCGGCCGGCAACAGGAGGTTGCCGACCAGTTGGCGGCGGTCGAATTGCAACTGCGGCAGGTGTTGCGCGGGCAGCGCGATCTGGTGGACAAGGTGAATACCGCCGCGCAGACCATTGCGGGCATGAGCGGCACCATCGAGGAGCACGAGCAGGCCATCGCCGCCATCGACTCCTACCGGCGACAGTTCAACACCAGGCTCGTGGATATCGAGCAGCGCTTGGACGCCTTGCGCTCCACCTCCACCCCTTAGGCGGCGGGTGGTCTCCCATAGGCCATTAACCGTTCATCCTTGGCCCGCCAAAGCCCTTCCACCAACGGCAACAGTGCCTTGCGCTGCCTTTGCGGCTGTGCGGAGCGCACGGTGCTATCCAATGCCACGGCCCGAATGGTCATCTGCGCGCGGCGGCACCTGCCCTGCAGGAACTCCAAGAATGTCGGCGGGCCACCGGGATAGGCGATGGTTACGTCGATCATATGCCGCAGTTCGTCCTGGAGGCCGCTTAGCACGTAGCCGAGGCCGCCGATGCGGGGATTCAACAGATGCTTGAAACGGCTGTGCCGGACGATGCGTTTGGCGTCGGTGAAGCGCGTGCCCTCAAGGAAGATGAGCACGCTGGTCGGGTGGTTGCGAAACCCGGCACAGGCGGCCAGCGTGCTGTCCCGGTCCGCGTATCTTAGCGCCGGGTTGGCCGCGATTTCGGCCTTGCCGGCGCGCCTGACGTATGGAAACCCCAGTACGTACATGGCGGGGCCGGCCAGGGGCAGCCAGATGAGTTCGCGCTTGGTGAAGAACTTGAGCGGTGGAACGGCCCCAAGAAACGCATCCTGCAGCAGCAGAATGTCCACCCAGCTCTGATGATTGCACACCACCACATACCATTGGTGGCGGTGCAACGATGCCGCCGGCCAGTCGATTTGTAGATCGACCAGCCGCAACGTCCGCATCAGCAAGCGATTGCCGGATACCCAGAGGTCGATGATGCCATCCATGCGCCGGGTCAGGGCACTGCGCCAGGTGCCCGATAGCGGTACGCGCAGCAGGGCCATCGCAAAGAGCGGCACGCATACAAAAACCGTGTTCACCAGTAGGAAACACAACGACAGCCCCGCCCTTAGCCAGCCCATGCCCGTTGCTTAACACAGATCAAGCAGCCTTGCCAGCGGGGTTCTGGGCTTTCAGCAACTCCCGCCGACGCGCCGTTGCCCATTTCCTGCTCCAGAAACTCTTGTAAGAGCTCCTGGAGCAGGGTCCGCAGCCGGTCTTCATCGTCTTCGAGAAGGGCTACGATTGGCGGTGGTGGTCATCGCTGTGTGCCTCTGATGCTGTGGTGACTGGATGAAGCACAGCATGACCGCCAATCTTTTGCACATAAATCGGCACAGTACTTCCAATTGTGGCGGTTCCATGGACACATCGAGCCTAGCGTGAGCTGCCGATGGGCTTCTCCAGCGGGTGAGGTACAGGGTTCGCGGCCAGCTCGGACGACATCCGGTGCTCCGTTGCCGATGGGCTTCTCCGGCGGGTGAGGTAACAGGGCAACAATGCGAGAATACGGGCGGGTGCCCTGTGCCCCCGGTTGCGGGCGCTAGTTTTGGGAGGATGCCTTGCCCGATACATTCTATTGGTATGACCTGGAGACTTCCGGCCGGGAACCGCGCTGGGACCGAATTGTGCAGTTCGCCGGATTGCGCACCGGCCCCGATCTGCAGGAAGTTGGCGATGAATTCAGCACCTATATCCACCTGCCCGACGATGTACTGCCGGATGTCGATGCCACGCTGGTAACGGGCATTACCCCGCAGCTCGCCCAACGCGAGGGTATCTCGGAATGGCGGGCGCTCGGCCGCATCAACCAACTGTTCTCCGAGCCGGGAACCTGTGTCGTCGGCTACAACAACCTGCGGTTCGACGACGAGTTCATACGGCACGGCCTGTACCGCAACCTGATGGACCCCTATGCCCGGGAGTGGCAAAACGGCAACTCGCGGTGGGACATCATCGACCTGGTGCGGGCCGCCGGTGCGCTGCGCCCGGAGGGCATCGAGTGGCCCGTCGACGGCGACGGGCTGCCCGTCTACAGTCTGGAAGCGCTGGCGGCCGCGAACGGGCTGGACCAGCGTCACCCGCACGATGCGCGGGCCGACGTGCGGGCCACCTTAGCACTCGCCCGCCTGATCAAGGACCGGCAGCCAAAACTGTTCGCCTATCACTTCGGGCACCGCTTCAAAAGGCAGGTGCTTGGCCTGCTGGAACCCTACGGAGCGCGGCTCTGCGTGCACGTATCGGGCATGTACCCGCGCCACCGGCGGGGTTGTGCCCCGATCATGTCGATCTGCCGGCACCCGGAGAACAGCAACTCCATCATCGTGGCCGACCTCGCCGAAGAGGTGGAAATGCTCATCGACTGGCCCGAGGAACAGCTTCGGGAGGCGCTATTCACGCGGGATGCGCCGTTGCGTCCACCGCTGAAGGAGATTCGCATCAACAAGTGCCCCTTCGTCGCAAAGGCGAATGTCGTCAGCGCGAAGTCCGCCGAACGATTGCAGTTCGATCATGCCCTGGCCGAACGGCGCATGCAGTGCCTGCGCGAAGCTCGCATTGCCGGGAAGATTCGCCGGGTCTTCGCGCGCGGCCCCGTGGCGCCGGTGCCGGATGTGGATGCGGCGCTCTACGATGGCTTCCTGCGGGAAGAGGACAGGCACCTTTGTGCGCGCTTCAACGCCAAACTTGCCGCTGGCCAATGGGTGCATCTTGACTACCGGGATGAGCGCCTGCAGCCCCTAGCGGCGCGCCTGAAGGCGCGTGCTTTTAACGACTGGCAAGATAGCGCGGAGCGGGAACAGTGGCACGCCTGGGTGCGCGCCAAGCTGGGTGCCGACGATGCGCCCTGGCGCACGCTTAGGCGCTACGAGCAGGAAGTTGCCGCGTTGTTCGGAACCGCCGAGGGGCGCCAGCGCGACCTGTTGCTGGCGCTTAGGGCACACGGGCGCGAATTGCGCGCGGCGTTTGCGCTGTGACCGCCGTTGCCGAGTTGCTGGGTGTGACCAAGCGTTTCGGCGCCCAGCTTGCGCTCGATGCGGTACAGCTCGCGTTTCCGGCCGGCAAGACCACGGCGGTCGTCGGCGAAAGCGGCAGCGGCAAGACCACTCTGCTGCAACTAATCAACGCTTTGGAGCGGGCGGATGCGGGGCGTGTCCTGGTGTTTGGCGCACCGGTTCCCGACCAGGGCGTTGAGCACTTCCGCCGCCGCATCGGCTACGCGGTGCAGGGCTCGGGCCTGTTCCCGCACATGACCGGCCGCGAGAACGTGGTGTTGCTGGCGAAACTGGAGGGCTGGGCGGAAGCGGCCATCGAGGCGCGCTATCGCGAATTGCTGGAGCAAATGGGCCTGCCCGAGAGCGTTTCGCAGCGCTATCCGGCGCAGTTGTCCGGCGGCCAGCAGCAACGGCTGGGGCTGTGCCGGGCACTGGTGCTGAGGCCCGGCCTGTTGCTGCTCGACGAACCCTTCTCCGCGGTCGACCCGATCACCCGGGTGGGCATCTATGAGTGCTTCCGGCAGGTGCAACGGCAGGAGGGGGTAAGCACGCTGCTGGTCACCCACGATATGGGGGAGGCGGTGCGTCTGGCCGACCATCTGGTGGTTCTCCGTGCGGGCCGGGTATTGCAGAGCGGCGCAACGGAAGCGGTGGTTGACGACCCCGGCGACCCCTATGTCCGGCAGTTGGTGGAAACCCGTTTGTGAGGGGCGCCAAGGGCGTTTTGGGCGGGGGAGGTATCGCCTGGGTGTTGCTGGCTGCGTTGGCGGCCATGACGGTGACGGTGGCGGCCACGCCCGTATCGCCGGTGCTCGCGGGCAACTATGCCCTGTTCGCGAACACGACCCTGACGATCACGGCCGGGCCCGAGGTCGCAGCGGCATCGGACAAACCGGCGCAGCCGATCCGTATCGGCAGCAAGCACTTCAACGAGTCGTACTTGCTGGCCGAGACCGGCGCGCAGTTGTTAGAAAGCCGGGGCTACCGCGTCGAACGCCGCTTCGGCTTAGGCGGCACGCTGATCTGCTTTGATGCGCTGGTTAACGGCGAGATCGACCTCTATTTCGAGTACACCGGCACCCTCGGCCAGGCCGTCCTGCATCTGGAAAACGATGCCGGGCAAGGGGAACTGAACCAGGCGCTCGAAGGCCGGGGCCTGCGCCTGTTGCGGCCCCTGGGGTTCAACAATACCTATGCCATCGCGGTGCGGCGGCAGCAGGCCGAAGCGCTGCATCTGCGCTCTATTGGAGACTTGGCGCGGCACCCGCAACTCAAGGTGGTTCTGAGCCACGAGTTCATCGAGCGTGGTGACGGCTGGCCGGGCCTTGCGCGCGCCTACGGTATCGACCGACCGGTCACGGGCATCGACCACGGCCTGGCCTATCGGGCCATGCGCGAAGGGGCCTTGGATGTGACCGACGCCTATTCAACCGATGCGGAACTGTTGCGCCACGACCTCGCCATCCTGGCGGACGACCTTGGCTTCTTTCCCCACTACGCTGCCGCGCCCCTGGTGCGAGCGGACATCGGGCAGGGTGTTATCGATCTGCTCAACACCCTGGCGGGCAGCCTGGACGAGGAGCGCATGCAGGCGCTGAACGCCTCGGTTAAGTTCGACGGCCGCACGTTCGCCGAGGTGGCCGGTACGTTCCTGGCTGGCCGCGGCGTCACAACCAAGACCGATCAGGCAAGCCTGTGGGCGGACCTCGCCGCGAATACCGTGCAGCACCTGAAGCTCACCCTTGTGGCCTTGGTGGCCGCCGTGCTAGTGGGCGTGGGTGCCGGCCTTGCCGTTTTCAGGCAAAGGGCGGCGGCGCGGGCCGTCGTCTATTTCTGTGGCCTGCTGCAAACCATTCCCAGCATCGCGCTGCTGGCGCTCTTGATTCCGCTCTTCGGCATCGGCGTGCTGCCCGCCATCATGGCGCTGTTCCTCTATTCGCTGTTGCCGATACTGCGCAACACCATCACCGCGCTGACCACGGTAGACCCGACCTTGCGCCGTGTGGCCACGGCAATGGGCTTGTCGAAGCGGCAACGCCTGGGGTTCGTGTACGTGCCGCTGTCGCTGCCGAGCATTCTGGCCGGCATCCGCACCGCGGCGGTCATCAGCATCGGCACGGCGACCCTGGCCGCCTTCATCGGCGCGGGCGGGCTTGGCGACCCCATCGTAACCGGCCTCGCCCTGAACGACATGTTCCTGGTTCTGCAGGGGGCGGTGCCGGCGGCGGCCCTCGCCCTGGTCACCGAACTGATCTTCGAGGGCATCGAACGGCATGCCGTGCCCGGCCACTTGCGGGTCGCAGGTCGCGGCGGGCATTGACCCGCCGCCGAGCCCCATCGTCGTCAAGATGGTTGGCGTTCCAAAACACGGTGTGAATCTTTCCCGCCGCTCAACGGTCAATGGGCGGGTCAACCGTCGTCAATGTCGTCTGCCTTCCGCAAAATCCTAGCGCAGTTCGCTAAAACCGTGTCCGCGATGTCACGGGGAAAGTCCTTATTGATCCGGTAGTCGGCGTCCACACGCTGTAGTCGGCACTGCTCTAGCATGTATCCGAGGCTCCTAAATCGTGTCGGGGCCAAATGACCGGTCAGCGCTTCAATTAGCGCAACGTGAACGCCGCCCGATTCGGCTATCGGCCGACGTGCATCTTGCGCCACAGCTAAGCAACGGTGGTAAGCCGCGTAATAGGCGCGGCTCACCGCATTCCGACTGTCCACCTCCCCGGTGCCCTTGCCGATGGCGCGGGCGGCGTCGAGAAGGAGCTCAGGCGTTACGGCCAACGGGGGTTACGCCCGTGAACACTGCCACAAACTTCAGGCCGGGGTCGGCCAGCAGATCCGGTCGGTCCGCGACCCGGTCGGCCAAGCGCTCGTTCAAGGTCGCTGCAGTCGCTGGATCCGCGTAGACCGTCCGCTGGTAAAGAAAGCTGCCTGCGTGGTCACATAGACTGAAGCTGACGCTTGCGGTCCGCACGTTTTCGCTGCGTTGGGTCGCCGCAAGAATCCCGAGAATCTCGCGGACTCCCTGTTCCCCGAACGCTCCGGCTTCTATAGCCGCCGCCAGTTGCCGCACTGGACTCGACAAACGATTGGGTCGATCAGGGGCAAGCGCATCCCAGCGGTCGGACAATACTCTCGCAGTTAAAAAGTTCGCTGATTCCAAGGCGGCCCCAATGCCCCGCTCAAGTAAGTTCAGATCGTCAGGATACGCCTTTAGGGCGTCGACTATGACCTTAAGCGCCTCTCCATGCTCCTCTAGAGTGGCTAGGGAGACCGAGTAGTTGAAAAGGGCCACGAAACTTTTTTTCACCTTCAGGGCTGCACGAAAATGATGCCTCGTTTCGTCGATATCATCGCGCAGGGCGGCAGCGATGCCCAGTATGGTATGTGCGCCCGCCGGGTCGGACTGCATCAGCGCTTTCGCCTCCTGAACAAGTCTTCGCAGCGAAACCTCGTCAAGCGCCGGTGCCTTGGACAGGTCGGTGAGGCGTCCGATCAGTTCGTTTGCCTTTTTGGCCGGTGCAGGCGTGGGTGACACGATGGTGTTCGGTTCGCGGCGAATTGATGTCAGCATCGAGGCTATCACAAAGCCGGCGAGGATGTCGCTTTGCTGAACCGGCTCAGTTGGCTACTGCACCACGATGCGGCGCAGCGCCCGAATGCGTACAATTACCGGAACTTCGCGAAGCGGTGGCACCGATGCGATCATCTAGTTTCCGTGGTTGTTTATGGATCGCCCTGGCGTGCCTGCTCGGGGCCGGGGCCGCACACCCGGAGGCCGACGCGCCAGACCCCTACGAGCTGATAGCGGCGGCCATCGACCAAACCCGTGGCACCACGTCCTATGCCGAGCTCCGCATGTCGGTACACCGCCCGGACTGGCAGCGCACGTCGGCCCTGGTCGGCTGGACCCGGGGCCGGGGCGATGCCCTTATAAGGTTCACCGCGCCCGCCCGGGACGCCGGCAACGCCACCTTGAAGGCAGGCGAAAAAATGTGGACCTACACGCCCAAGCTCAACCGCGTCATCCGGCTGCCGTTCAGCCTCATGTCGCAAAGCTGGGCCGGTTCCGATTTCTCCTACAACGACCTGTCGCGCAGCGACAACCTGTTGCACCACTACAAGCTGGCGATGGCCGTGGTGTCCAGGGTCGAGGATCATGCTGTCTATACCATCGAGGCCGTGCCCTTGGAGGCCGCCCCGGTGGTGTGGGGCAAGGAGGAGTGGGTGGTGCGCGAGGACGGCGTGTTGATCTCGCAGACCTTCTACGACCAGGATTTCAAGCCGCTCAAGCGCATGGAAAGCCTAGAAATCGGGGAACTCGGCGGGCGCGTGATGCCGTTGCGTATGCGCATGTCGAAGCTCGACGAGCCCGACCACTATACGGAGATTGAATACCGGGCGATGGAGTTCGACCTGCCGCTGCCAGACCGCCTATTCACCACTTTCAGCCTGCAGAGCGGTGCCGTCCCCGATAGCCGGGGAGGGGGACGCGGTGGCTGAGGCCGTTGCATCCGGCGGGCGCACTACCGCCCCGGCCAACCCCGGCCTACTGCCGGCGCTGGTCTGGCGCAATCTCTGGCGCAACGGCCGGCGCACTTGGCTAACAGCGGGGGGCATCGCCTTTGCCGTCATGCTCATCGTCTTCTCCATGTCGTTACAGGCTGGCAGCTACGCGCAGATGATCGACAACGCGGCCTCGTTCCTTACCGGCCATGTGCAGATTCAACAGCGCGGCTACGTCGATCAGGCCCGGTTTGAGCAAACCATCGACGACATCACGCCACTGCTGCGCGACCTGGAACGGCAGCCGGGGCTGGTATCCGTGGCGCCGCGGGTCGAGGCCTTCGCCCTGGTCTCGGTGGACGAGCGAAGTTTCGGTGCCCAGGTGCTCGGTGTTGACGTGGCACGGGAACAACGCACGGTGCGGCTTTTCGACCGTGTGGCAACGGGCCGCATGATTGCGGGCGGTGACGAGGTCATCGTCGGGAACATTCTGGCGAGAAACCTCAGTGTCGATATCGGTGGCGAGTTACTGATACTCGGCTCGGGCAAGGAAGGCGGGGTTGCCGCGTTGGCGCTGGAGGTGGTGGGCATTTTTAGTACCGGCATCGCCGATCTTGACCGCGCCATGATTGCGGCGCCGCTCGATACCGTTCAGGATGCCTTCGGGCTGGGCGACGAGGCGCACACCCTGGCGATCAGGGTTGATCGGGTTGGCGGCAGCGCGGAATTCACTGGCTCGCTGAATAGCTGGTTGCCGGCGCCCCTGGTGGCCCGAAGCTGGGATGAGGTCATGCCGGATGTCCGTCAGGGCATCGACTTGGACCGCGTCGGCGGCTGGTTCATTTATGGCCTTGTCATCATTGTGATTACATTTAGCGTGGTGAACACGTTCATTATGACGGTGTTTGAGCGTACTCGGGAATTCGGGATGTTGCGGGCGATCGGCATGCGGCCGGGCAAGATCGTCCTCATGGTGCAACTTGAGGCGGCGTACCTCTGGGCACTCGGCACGGCCCTGGGCCTGGCGCTGATTCTGCCGGTAATTCTCTGGCTCCAGGTTTACGGCATTCCTCTTGGCGACGACCTAGCGGATCTCACCGAATCGTTCTACCTCTCAGATCGATTGTATCCGGTGTTCACGCCCGATGTTCTCACGGTGGCGCCGGCGGTGCTGTTCGTCGGCACCCAGATTGCGGCGCTGATACCGTCGCTGCGTATTCGCCGCCTGCAACCGGTTGTGGCCCTGCGGGCGGAATGAGCCGGGTGCCGCGGAGCTTGACCATGGACCAACTACAAAATCATGGCTGAGGCGACCTTCTTGCGCCGCGATGCGGCTTGGCGGAGTCGTGCGGGTTCGCGCGGCACCGTGGCCATTGCCTGGCGCAACCTGTGGCGCAACCCGCGCCGTACCTGGCTGATGGCCGGCGGTATCGGCTTCGCCGCGTGGATGCTGATATTTGCCCGGTCGCTACAGGACGGCACCTTCGATCTGATGATAGATAATAGCGCGCGCATGATGACGGGCCATATCCAGGTTCAGCACCCTGAGTACCGGGACAATCCTCGCCTGGAGTATGTTGTGCGGGGTGCGCAGCAGACGCGCGCGCGGGTCGAAACCTTGCCGGGCGTGGCCCACGCCTCTCTGCGCGGCCGGTCCACGGCGCTGGCTTCCGGCGGCGAGCGCAGCTTCGCCGCGCAAGTAGTGGGCGTCGAGGCGGGCCGGGAGGCGGCCTGGTCGACGATACCCGCCGCGGTGCGCGACGGGCGTTACCTGGCCGGCCCGGGCGATGCCTTTATCGGCTCTGTGCTGGCCCGGAATCTCGGTGTTTCCGTGGGCGAGGAGCTCGTGCTGCTCGGCACCGGCAAAGAGGGGGGTGTCGCCGCGTCGGTCGCGGAGATAGTGGGTATCTTTGCCTCAGGTGTGGCGGCGGTTGATCGCTCGCTGGTGCAGATTCCGTTGGCGGATTTTCAGGAGGCGTGGGGCCTGGCACCAGACGAGGCACACAGCCTGGTGGTGCTCGCCGACCATGTACAGAGCAGCCTGCCGCTCGCCGACGCGGTAGCCGATGTCGTTCCCGGTATGGAAACCCTTGACTGGCAGGAACTTATGCCCGACGTGGAGCAATTCGTGGAGATCAAGGCGGCGGGTACCTGGCTTTTCTTCCTGGTCATCGCCGTTATCGTCACGTTCAGCGTCGTCAACGCCTTCATGATGACCATTTTCGAGCGCACGCCGGAGTTCGGCATGTTGAAGGCAATCGGCATGCGGCCCCTGAATATCCTGTTCGGTCTACAGGTGGAGGCGCTATGGCTCTGGGGGCTGGGCATGGCCATCGCTATCGGTGCCAGTTTGGCCATGATTGTGCCCCTGGCCGCCATGGGAATGCCATTGCCCCTCGATGCCGACGAACTGCTGGCCGCTATGCACATGCCCGATCGGATGTATCCCCAGTTCAGCCAAAAGGCGGCCTGGGTCGCGGGCATTGCCCTGTTGGTCGGCACGCAACTGGCGCTGCTAACGCCGGCGTTGCGGCTCTGGCGGCTGCGCTGCGTTATAGCCCTGAGAGCCCAGGAATAACATCGTGCCGTTGAAGCTTCTGTTGCAACTCTCTGTGCGCAATATTCTGCGCCATAGGCGGCGCAATGGCATGTTGTTGGCGGCGATTTTCGTCGCCGTTGCCGCGGTGGTGTGCATGAGTGCCCTCATTCGGGGGTTTCAGCACGATATGGCGGATGCGGCGGTTGCCAACCTCACCGGGCATGTGAAGATCCTGGCGCCCGGTTATCGCGACGACCCGAACATTCAAAAGAGTTTTGCGCTGGCTGAGACTTGGCGGCCGGATGTCGACGACGCGGCGCTTGCGGGTTGGGCCGCGCGCGTGCGCGTACCGGCCGTGATCATGAGCGAACGCGGTACCCGGGGTGTGCAGTTCGTCGGCATTGATCCGGCGCAGGAACACATCTCCTTCATCGGCAGTGCGGCGGTGCTGGGCGAGCAGCTCACGGATGCCGCCGATGGGCGTATCCTGGTCGGCCGGGCCCTAGCGGAGCAGCTTGAAACCGGGGCGGGACGGCGCCTCGTCATCATCACCCAGGGTGCCGACGGCCTGAACCGCGAGGCGGGGTTCCGCATCGCCGGCCTCTACGATACCGATGGCACGGGGCTAGAGAAGACATTTGTATTCACGGGCGTCAATGCCCTGCAGCAGATGGTCGGTGCCGATGTGTACACGGAAATATCCATCCGGCTGCGCCGGGAGCCCGCGCTCTTTAAACTGAAGGCTAGCCTGGTGGAGTTCTTCACGGGTCTTGACGTACTCAACTGGCAGGAGTTGGAACCGCAGGCGGCGGCCATGTTCGTTTTCGCGGATTCCGCCTTTTTCATCTGGTACTTCATCATGATGGGCGCACTGGTGTTCGGGCTGGTCAATACCCTGGTCACCTCGGTTATGGAACGCGTCCGCGAGCTGGGCATGCTGCGGGCGCTGGGCATGCGCGCCCGGGGCGTGGTCGCCCAGGTGGTGCTGGAATCGAGCCTATTGATGCTCATTGGCGTAGCCGCGGGCATGGTCGGTGGCTGGCTTGCCATCCAGGCGTTGGGGGACGGTATCGACCTTTCGCAATGGGCGGAGGGGGTGGAGGCGTTCGGGCTGCGCGGGATGTTGCGGCCTGTGCCGCAGGCGGGAGACGCGGTGCTGATTGGCACGATGAGCGTGCTATTGGGTATTGTCGCCAGCCTGTATCCGGCCCTGCGGGTCGTCAGGATAAAGCCGTTGGAGGCACTAAGACGATGAGCGATGACTTTGTTGCGATTTGTTCGGGCGTAACGCGCACCTATCAGGAAGACCTGGTGCCCGTGCATGCGTTGCGTGGCGTGGACTTCAGTTTTTCGCGGGGAGACTTCGTGAGCCTTGCCGGCCCGTCGGGTTCGGGCAAGTCGACGTTGCTGAACATCATGGGCGGGCTCGACCGGCCGGATGCGGGTTCGGTCACCGTGGACGGGGTTGCGCTTAACGATCTGAATGAAACTCAGCTTTCGGATCTGCGCCTTGCCAAAATGGGTTTCGTCTTTCAATCCTATAATCTGATTCCGGTGCTCTCGGCCCAGGAAAATGTCGAATTCATCATGCAACTACAGGGCATCGCGCCGGCGGAGCGCGCCGAACGGGCCACCGCCACCCTAGCTGCCCTGGACATGGCCGATCTAGCGCATCGCCGTCCGGGCGAGTTGTCCGGTGGGCAACAGCAACGGGTGGCGATCGCTCGGGCAATCGTGACCGATCCGGTGCTGCTGCTGGCTGATGAACCCAGCGCCAACCTGGATTCGGCCACCACCGAGGAACTGCTGCGGTTGTTGCGGCGGTTGAACGAGGAACGGGGCGTTTCGGTGTTGACCGCCACCCACGATCCGGTGGTCATGCGCTATGCCAGGCGGCGCATCAATCTGCGCGATGGCTTGATTGTCGAAGACTCCGCCGCCCAGGCGGCGTGAATATCCAGCCGCGACATGTTCGCGCCCGGCCTGCTCCGGCGGGAGGCCGTTGATTGGTGCGGGCCGAACGGGCGGCATCCCTGGGGCTCCTTTGCGCGACTTTGGCGGTAGCACCAGTCGCGGCCCTGGAATTCGATGCGCGTCTAAAAGGATTCGCAACCGTTGCCGTACTGCCCGGCCACGACTTCCAGCGCAACATCGATGAATCTCCGGCCTTGGATACCAACTTCGACTTGCGGCTGATGTTTCGGGAAAGCGCCGGCCCACTGGAGTTCAGCGCCGACTATTCCGTCACGACCGTTGGTGGCGATTCGTTCGCCTACCTCAGCGCGCCGGGGACAACGCTCGACCAAACCCCGGGGGGCGACGAGGGCCGGGTGCTGGATCTTAGTTGGGGGATCGAGGACGGTGCCCGGCACCGGACCTGGCATCGCTTCGACCGTTTGTCGGTTCGTTACCGGGGGGGCGACTGGTCGGTGACCTTGGGCCGCCAGGCCGTTAGCTGGGGCAATGGCATGGTGTTTCAGCCGCTGGGGCTCTTCGCGCCCTTCGCGCCAACCACGGTGGACCGCGATTACAAGGCCGGGGACGACCTGTTGCTGGTGGAGCGGCTATTCGCGAACGGCAGCGATATGCAGCTACTGATCATCGGGCGCCGGGAAGCCGACGGCAAGCTCGGCTGGGATGCTGCCAGCACCGCCTTGAAATGGCATGGTTTCGTCGGCCAGGGGGAATTGGAACTGGTGGCCGCCAGACATTACCGCGACGAGGTAATTGGGGCGGGTGTTCGGTTTCCGGTTGGCGGCGCACTGGCCCGGGCCGACCTGGTGGCGACCGGTATACAGGGAGCGGGGTGGAAACTTTCCGGCATCGCCAACATCGACTATAGCCTGGTCGTCTTCGCGCGCAATGCCTACCTGTTTGCCGAGTACTTTCACAACGGCTTTGGTGTCAAGAAGTTGCCGGCAACGCCCCTGTTGCTGCCGGTCGCGCTTCAGGAACGGCTGCTAAGGGGCGAGGTTTTCAACATGATGCGCGACTACCTTGCCATCGGCGCCACCCTGGAATGGCACCCGCTGTGGAATCAGTCGCTGACCCTGATCGGCAATCTCCAGGACGGCAGTGCACTTCTGCAAACCTCCATCGCCTTCGATGCCGGTGATCATCAGCGCCTGCAATTCGGCTGGGTGGAGCCCTTGGGGGCCGCCGGCGACGAATTCGGCGGCGTGCCGCTGGCCGGCGACGCCCTGACCGCGGGCGGCGGCAGCAAGCTGTTTGCCCGCTGGGTGTACTACTTCTGAGGACGGACGGCCGAGGTTCGGCGCTGGCACAGCGTCTTCCACTACGCTCGCAGCCATCGGGACTATTCTGGTCTGCTTTAGCCTTGCACTGCCACGTCCCCCGTTTCGGGGTCGTAGGTCATGGCCACGACATCATCCAAAGCGGGATGGCTGATTGCGCCTCGCCGGAATATCGGCAAGTTGGATCCGTCGTGTCGTGCGGAGGGAGTCAGCAAACCATCTATTTTCAGTTTGACAGCTTCCGCGCCGAGTTGGTTGCAGAAACTGTAGTCATGTTCGTGGACCAAGTGGGGCCACTCGCCGATCTTCGGACGGAGATCCTTTTCAATGCCACCGAATGTACAGCTAAACTGTTGATAGAATGCAGGTCGAGGCCTTGTCGGCCGTCCACAATACCTAGGTAGCCAATACCGCATTTCCGCTTTCGCGGTCGCTTTGTTCAACGAACTATAGAACACCGGGAAGGATCCATCCGAAAAACGGGTTCGTTCAAGCAGCCTGGGTCTCGGCCGGAACGGAGCATCGCAAAGTTCCTTCAAGTCAGTATGCTGCGGGCGGGAAGACAGCAATTCCCGAAGTTCGGCGGTTCCTTGAGCATCAAGCTCGAGTTTGGCCAACAACTCACGATCCGACGGGATGCTTGCTAGCCGAAATACTTGGCGGACACTGCTCTGGCTGGGAATCTCTTCAAGCACTGCTACCTTCCCGCGACTCGATCGACATACTCGCGCGCCAGTAGCAAGTGCTCCATGGAACCGCTCAGCAGCAATGACAGGGGGGATTTGCCATCCAATAATGAATGCGGTTCCCGCAACCATTCATTTTCGACTTTCAGGTCTCGAAACAGCGACAGCAGCGATGCCCGAATGTGGAACAAGTGCGCAATCCGATCGCGGATGTCCCTTCCGCGAAACTGTTCCTTCCCTTCCAGGACGCCGGCAACGTAGTCAGCATCCTCTTGGTTGAAGCCAAGCAGGCCGGTTGCATCGCGCTTCTCCAGTTGCCAGAAGTCCAGCAATTTCAAGAGGAACCGTATTGGCCCGGAGAGACTGCATGGTTCTTCTGCCCGTTCCTTGCGCCTGATATTGGGAATTGCGGGGTGACGATGCCGGACTATCCGTGCGCTGGATCCGGAAAACCATACCAACGTTGCTCCTGCACTCCCATCCTTGCAAGCATCAAAGACTCCCTCTCCCTCCACCGTTCCTGGGCTGGAGAACAAACTGGGATCAGGAACGCTTCCTGGAGGGCCCGCCTCGCCCGGCATACCGTGCATCGCTGCGTCCTATGTCTCGAACAGAGGCACCAAAAGCACCTCGCCATCCTTTCCATTGGCGCCCGTGCACCCTTTCTCAAGGCCTTCCCCGCCGGTGCCACCATTCCCTCCGGGGCCGATAGTGATTGAAAGGCTGGTGCCTACCGACAGATCGGTAAGTTCCACAATGCGGGTTTCGCCGGGAAACCCCCTGCCGCCGTCACCGCCGCTTGAAATGGTGCGCCCTTCCCTTTGAGCGGCAACTGCTCCTCGACCGCCATCACCGCCGCCAGGGAGGTGGCATCCCTTGCCCTCCTGCCCTGCTACCGGTTCGCCATCGACGATGGCGCCACCACCACCACCGCCGCCGCCATTCCCGCCGGACGCCTGGTAGGTATTGCCTGCGATCTTCATCTCAGTGACGCCGCCACCGCCACCGCCGTCGCCGCCGTCTGAGCCATGGAAGTTGAGGCCGTGAATACACAAAGCACCGCCGCCGCCGCCACCGCCGCCGGCAGCGCCGGTCACAATGGCTAGGCCGCGTTCTGTTGACCATGGCCACTGGAAGGTTCCGTTCTGGACTATTCGTGCATACCCAGTCGCTGTCATGCCATCGACTCTTCCCAACAAGATGGACGCCGAACGACATTATAGCCGCGATGTTGGGGCCTGTTCGCCAGTTTTCAGCGACGCGGGGTTGCAAGCCCTGATCTCCCGATAGGGATTCGGTGGCGTTGCCGGATGCGTAAGGTTGCCACGGTGCCGTCAACCCAGTTGGCCTATGGCTTATGGATTGTGGATCAAGGTCCCCGGCGTGGTGCCAGCCGGAGCCGCGCCCGGCTTGCCGGGTTGCCGACGGCCCGGGCGCGTTCCTCGTCTAGGTCGTAGACGATGGTTTCTGCTGTGATGGTATCGCCGCCCCGGTCTAGCTTCCCGTTCCCCTCGGCGCGTACCACGGATTCATCGAAGTTGTAATCGAGGGTTGCGCCCGCCACCGAGATGGGCGGGTCTTGGCCGGTGTCGGTCAACGTAGCTGGTGCGCCGCTGGCGCGCATGGCGGTAATCTCGTTATCGTCGTTTAGGTCCACAACCAGTTCCTCCGCGTGGATGGCACGGTTGCCCTGGGTGGCGACCACGTTGCCGGTGTGGGTGGTGCGGCGTTCGGCCAACAGCATTTCGAATTGGTCGGCCTGGATTGCGATGGGCTCTGTGGATGCCGCGTCGGCGAACACCGTCATCAAAAGGGCCGACAGCATGGTGCCGCCCGTCACAACGCTACCCGCCCGCCAGGGGTTTCGGCGCCGACGCCCGCGTCATGGCGGGCCTGCTGAAGATCCGTCAAAACGTCATCCGTCCGCCGGAGGTTTCGGCGGCTGCGACGTTGTCCCGGCGCGCCGCCACAAGCTGCGGGGTCAACCGGTCCAATTCCTCCAGGGTCCACAGGCCGTCCGGCTTGTGGAACCGCTTGATCACCGCAGGTTGCTGCATGATAGCGACGTCGCCGCTGCCGGTGTGAAATATCTCGCCGGTGATGCCCGCCGCTTCCTCTCCGCAAAGCCATACGACGAGGGGTGCCACATGCTGGGGGCCGGCATCTCTCAGCTCTTGCTCTTCGACCCGCTCGCCTCGATTTTCCCGCAACGAAATGGTCATCCGGGTCAGCGCGCCGGGCGATATGGTGTTGACCGTGCATCCGTACTTGGCCATTTCCAGGGCGAGCACCCTTGAGAATCCGGCGATGCCGGCCTTGGCGGCACCGTAGTTCGTTTGTCCGAAATTGCCGAGCAGGCCGGAGACGCTGGAGAAGTTGATTATCCGACAGCCGGTACGGCCGGTCTCGCGGATGTATTTGGCGAATGGCCGCGAACAGCAATAGTGGCCCTTGAGGTGCACGGCGATGACCGCGTCCCAATCCGCCTCCGGCATGTTGAAGATCGACCGGTCGCGCAGAATGCCGGCGTTGTTGATCAGTATGTCCATGCCGCCAAAGGCGTCTAGGGCGGTGCGCAGCAGGTTCTCGCCGCAGGCCACCTCAGCGACCGAGTCGGTGTTGGCCACGGCTTTGCCGCCGAGGGCTTCTATTTCGGCGACCACTGCGTCGGCGATTGGGCCGCCACCCGTGCCGTCGGCGGCACCACCTAGGTCATTAACGACTAGGCTGGCGCCCTCCCGCGCCATCATCAGCGCAATTTCCCGGCCGATACCCCGGCCGGCCCCGGTAACCACCACCACCTTGTCTTCAAGTCGTCCCATTGTTGTTCCGTTCAACCAGTGCAAGCACAGTTTAGCGTTGCCGAGCCGGGGAAACACCCGCCAACAAAGCGGGATGTTCCGATATCGCCCTCCCTAGTGGCGGGGTTGTCCCAGATGCAAACATGAGGTTCCTAGGATGCGGCGCTTCCATCCGGCGTTGACCTCCACCATCGGGGATATACGAATCAAACACTCGGCCGGGAACCTGGGATGTTCCGATCACCGATCAACCGCGCTTAGTGACGGGAAGCTGGCGGCGGCTGCCGGGTGCAACTCGATCATCGAGCCAACATCTCCGACCAACCGGCCGCTTGCGGCACATGCCGGACGGCAGTTCCGGGCATACGGCGCAACCGGGGCCCCATGTTCCGTTCATGGTCCTCACCGGTGCGCATGATGCGACACTGTCGAAGATTGGTGCGATATGCGGGGCGGGCGGAAGATCGGGTAATCTGTACCGGGCTCTCGATCAAGTGGCCGATGTGCAGGGGGTGCGGGCGTTTGGACATGGAAGATATACCTCAATGTGCTGCGGGCCGCGCTGGCCGCGGTGCGGGGGTGCGGGCATTTGAACATGGACGATGAAGGCGTGGCGGCGGACGATGGCAAAGTGGCACAACTAGCCGGAGACGGAACCATCGCGCTGATCGGGGAGGTTTTCGCCAGTGGGGTCGACCATGCGGCGGTGCTGGTGCGCCATTCGGCGCGCGAGTTCAACCGGGATATCCACGACCTGTTGAATCCGTTGACCGCCGAAGGCCGCGAATTGTGCGAACGATTCGGCGCAAGGCTCGACAAAACGCTGACGTTGCGCGGCTATGCGAGCCCGGCGCAGCGTTGCCTTGAAACCGCGGAGCTGATCATGAGGGCGCATCGCGCCCGCGACGGCGGTGCCACCCGCTGTCGGCCCGTGGAAGGGCTCGGCGTGTTCTATGTGCTGGACCAGATGAAAATGTGGCAGGCCATGCAGCAGGCTGGAGGCATGGTGGGCTTTCTACAGGTTTGGTTCGATGGTGGTGCGCCCGATGATGCCATGATGCCGGCGGCGCTGGCCGCGAAGCTGGTGCTGCGGGTGATGACGGGCAAGCTGGCAACACCCGTGGCGAAACCGCAACTCGACCTCTTGGTGTCTCACGACATCACGCTGCATCTGTTGCGCAACCGCCTGCTTGGCGAACCGGTGGACGGCCCCGATATCGAGTTCCTGGACGCCCTGATCGCCTATCGCCGCGACCAAGCCTGGTGGCTGCGCAGCCGGCACCATCCGGCGCGTCGGGTTAGCGCGGATTTCTGAGGCGCGGGATATGGCTTGCCGGTAATTGCCAAGTCGACCGGCAAACCCTTCCTGAATTCGGAAAGCGGTATTCGCGGACAACGCCACCATGCGTCTCGACGCCGACAACACGATGTAACCGGATGTGCCGCCGCGCATCGAATCGGTTGTGATTGGGCAGCCGACGGTGGACGTGGACGGCTACGTTGCGGGCACGCCGGAACTGGTGGCGGAAATCATCGCGTAGAGCGCCCTGTGGAACCGGCACCGAAACCTGCGGCAACGGCGGCAAAGCTGCCGGGCTCCGGCTCGGCGTGGGTCACTTTGTGGCGATTTATCCGGTCGGGTGCCTTAATTCGCCTCGGTGAGTCAGGCACCCCGCAACATCCGGCCGGCCAGGTTGCCGGTGTGGCAGCCGTCCTCCAGGAACACCTGGCCGTTCACAACGGTGCAGTCGTAGCCCTTGGCCTTCTGCACATACCGGCCCGCGCCGCCGGGAAAGTCGTGGACATATTCCGGCAGCCCCACTTCCATCCTGGCCAGGTCGATGACGTTCACATCCGCAAAGGCACCGGGTTGCAATCGCCCGCGCTCCTTGATGCCGAAGAGATCTGCCGTATCCGAAGTCCAGCGCCGCACGGCGTCTTCCAGGGTCAGGAAATTGCGTTCGCGCACCCAGTAGGAGAGCAGCCAGGTGGGCTGGCTCGCGTCCATGATCTGCCCCACATGGGCACCGGAGTCGGCGAGGCCCATTGCGACCACGGGTTGACGCATCATGGCTTCAATGGGGTCGATACGCTGATTTAGGAATGCGTAGTAGCAGACGCATCGGCCCTCGGTTTCCAGGCTCAGATCGATGAAGGCATCGACGACGGAAACGCCACGGCGCCGGGCGTGGGCGCCGAGCGAGTCCCGGGGGTTCATGTCGTAGCGGACATGATCGGGCAGCAGGACGTAGAGTCGGTCGAAGTCGAGTTCCACCTGTTCCAGCTTAACGCTCTCGACTAAGCGCCGCCGTTCGGCGGCGTCTGCCAGGCGGGCGAGGCGCGCCGGCAGGTCGAGCTTCTGCAATTCACGCCAGGCGGGAAAACGGTCGAACAGGGTTCGGTTCTGTACTCCGAATAGGGCACCGATGCCGCGGGAAGTGGTTTGTGGGCGAAGGCGGGCGCCCCTTGCGTTCTCTTCGTTGGCAAAATCGATCACGGACTGGTACAGGGTGTCCCGGCGGTCGCTGTGGGCCAGGCCGAAGGTGACGTTGACGTCGTTCTGCCGAGACAATTCGCCCATCCAGGCGATCTCGGCGCGGGTATTGGGCAAATCGGGCGCATCCCGTTCGCCGAGCCGCGCGGCGGCTTCGAAGGTGCCGTGCCCCTGTGCGCCGAGCACGCGCCCGATGGCGAGCAATTCCTCTGGGGTCGCATAGGTACCCGGAACCGGGCGCCCGTCGGGCACGCGGTGCATGAAGGTGCGCGAGGTGGAGAAGCCGAGTGCGCCGTTGCCGATCGCTTCATCGACGAGTTCGCACATGCGCGCGATGTCGTCGCTGGATGCGGGTGCCTCATCCAGGCTGCGCTCGCCCATGGCGTGGTAGCGAACGGCGCAGTGGCCGACCATGCCGCCGACATTGACCCCCTTCGGCAGCGCCTCCAGCGCGTCGAGATACTCACCGTAGGTCTCCCAGTTCCAGGGCAGGCCGGCCAGTATCGAGTCGCGGGGGATGTCTTCGACGGATTCCATCATTTCCGCGAGATATTCACGGTCTTGCGGCTTGCAGGGCGCGAAGGTTACGCCACAGTTGCCTAGCACAACCGACGTAATGCCGTGGTAGCAGGAAGAGGTGGCGACCGGGTCCCAGCCGAGTTGGGCGTCTAGGTGCGTGTGTATATCGACAAAGCCGGGCGTGACGAACTTGCCGGCGGCATCGATCTCCTGACGCCCCGGCGCCTGCACCGCACCAACCTCCGTTACCCGGTCGCCGTCGATGGCAACATCCGCCACCTTGGGTGCATTACCCAGCCCGTCGATCACCTGGCCACCGCGAATCACGATATCGTGGTTCATCAAGAATCCCCGTTGAGCGAAAGAACGGACTCTACCGGTTCGCCCGGCAGGACACAAAGCGCGTTGTCCGGTAGCGGGAACTCCCGCTAAGGCGGCGCTGTGTCCGACGGCACCTGCGCGATCCCGTGGGGACTCCCCGGGCACAACCGGATCAACCCGTCCGGTCGGGCGTCCCGGCCGAAGCGCGGCGGCGCGCCCATATCCGTCGTGCCACCTCCTGCCGGTTATCGCGGATGTCGGCCAGCAGAGTCTTGGCGAAAGACCGCATCGCCGCACGGCTGTGGTTCTGAATCTGTCTTCGCTTGTCGACCGTCAGGTACTTCGTGTAACGAACGAAGAACAGGTATGCCGTGCTGTTATTTGACTTCGTCGGAAAACGCGGAGAGGAACGCGATGCGACTCATTGATATGTGCGCTTGGCGCTGGCGAACGCCGCCCCAACCGCCGCCGGCTACAGTCCGCCGGTGACATATAGGCATTGGCCGGTGATCCAACTGGCTGCGCCAGAGGCCAGGAAAACCACGGCGTGGCCGATGTCCTCCGGGGTGCCCAAACGGCCTAGTGGGACGCCGATAAGCTGCTCCACCGGCTCGCCTTCCGGGAAGTTGGTGGACTGATTGAAGTTTTCCGTGGGGATGGGGCCGGGTGCCACGGCGTTGACGCGGATTCTGGGCGCAAGTTCCACAGACAGCGTTTGGGTCAGGCTGTTCACCGCCGCCTTGGATGCGCCGTAGGGGCCGTTCTTCACCTGCGGCCCCATGGCGGCGCGGGAGGAAATGTTGATGATGCTGCCCGCCTCCATGGCAGCGGCGGCCTGCACAGCACCGGCCCATACAGCCTTCAGGTTTAGGGCCACCTGGGCGTCCCAGCGGTCTTCCGGGGTGCGGGTCAGATACCTTGGGGTGGCGTCCGGCAGGCCGCCGGCGTTATTGACCCAGATGCTCAAACCGCCCAATGCCGACGCGGTGGCGGTGAGCAGTTCCAGTTGTTCCGCCGCTGTCACGTCCACCGGCACGGCTTCGGCGCGGCGGCCCTTGGCGCGGACGTCTTCGGCCACGGCCTCGATATCCGCCTTGGTGCGGGCGCCCAACACCAAATCTGCCCCGGCTTCAGCGAGGCAAAGGGCGATGCCCCGCCCGATGCCCTTGCCGGCACCGGTGACCACCGCCACTTGCCCATCCAATCTGAATGCGTCCGTCATGCCGCTGCCTCCCTGGCGTTATGGCTAGGCCCGTTGTGGCCCCGCTTTCTCTGCTGAAGTCGTCGATGAAGTTCCGCAGAAGGTCATTCTACCCGCAACTTCCGCATCCACTGTTGTGTGTGCAGCAAAGCGCCGTATCAATAGTGTTTCGCTACGACGACCGAGTAGGCGAGGCCGGCCAGGCCGGGGGTGTGCAGCAAACGTGCCGCACCAACAGTGTTCCGCTGGCGCACCCTGGGTCGACGACAGATGCTGGCGACCCTGTTTGGCAGTGTGTCAGCTTGCATCCCAGCCCTGCCGAATCACCTGTATGCCGTGCCCTTGCTCGATCCACAGGTTCAAACTGATACACCACCCCCTGCTTGGTTCTCTAGCAAGGAGGGATCATTGCGCTACAATTACGCCAATGAACGGCAATGACAAGGGCAGCGGCAATCAAGCACCGGGGCAGGTTGCCGATGCGCCGCCGAAGGGCGCTTGGCGACCTATCCTTATGTGGGCAGCCTTTGCCGCCACCTTGTTGATTACGGTGATCATCGTGGTGCAGGCAATCCTGCTGACCAGGGGGTTCAGCTAGCCCGCACACTGCACCAAGGCTCGTGACGACCGCGCCGGATTTCGTCCTCTCGTCACCACCGTACGGCCGTTGTCGTTCTCTGGATTGCCGAAGTGGCTGAACGGCAGATTCAGTTCATCCAGAATTGCCCGCCGCATTTCCTTGGCACCCTAGAGTTCCAAAGCCGCGGCGGACGGCGAATGGGCACGCGCTGAATGTCGCCAAGCCGTGCCTTCAGCGGGATGCTGGCCCCATAGCCATCGCCGAAGGCCAGCCCGGTGGCTGGCGCTTGGCTGGCGTTGCGGTCAGAATCGGCGCGGTGTCGGGTCGGTGTGGAGAAACAAGTTGCGCAGGTGCAGGAATACGGGGCGTGCCCGGGGGAATTGCGATGGCGTTACATCCGGGGTAGGTGGGGCAGGCGATTGGCCTGCAGCATTGGTTGCGTTTTGCGTGCGCGGGCTATCCGGTTTGCCGCGTCGGATGGGTGCTGGGCTGCTGGCGTATCTGCTGGTGGTGGCCCCGTCGGCCTTGGCGGCGAGCCCGCAGGCGGTTTTCGGTGCACATGGCGGCATCGCCAGCCGGTCGCCCCTGGCTTCGGAGGTCGGTGCGGATATGCTGCGGCGCGGTGGCAATGCGGTGGACGCGGCGGTTGCCGCCGGTTTTGCCCTGGCGGTGACCTGGCCCTCTGCGGGCAACCTCGGTGGCGGCGGCTTCATGGTTATCCGTCTCGCGGACGGCACCGTTGCCACCAACGACCACCGGGAACGGGCGCCCGGGTTGGCAACACGCGGTATGTACCAGGATGCGGGCGGCGAGGTCATTGCGGGCCTTTCGACCGATTCGCACCTCGCGGTGGGTGTGCCGGGAACGGTGGACGGGTTGCTCGCCATACTGGAGAAGTACGGCACCATGAGCCGCCGGCAGGTTGTGCAGCCGGCCATCGACCTGGCCCGGCGGGGCTTCGCGCTGCCCAGGGACTTGGCAGAGGGGCTTGCCGGGCGGCGTGAACAGTTCGCGCGCTATCCGGGTAGCCGAGCCGTTTTTATGCGCCCGGACGGCAGCCCCTACCAGGCGGGGGATGTTTTTCGCCAGCCGGATCTTGCCCAGAGCTTAGAGCGAATCAAGCGCAGGGGCCGGGCGGGGTTCTACGAAGGCGCGGTTGCGGACCTGATCGTCGCGGAAATGCGGCGCGGCGGCGGGCTGATCACCCACGAGGATCTGGCCGGCTACCGCAGCGTCTGGCGAGAGCCGGTCACCGGTACCTATCGCGGCTACCAGATCGTCTCGATGCCGCCGCCGTCTTCGGGTGGTGTGTTGCTCGTGCAGATGCTCAATATGCTAGAGCCCTACGACCTCGGCGGCATGGGGTTCGGCAGCGCCGCCGCCGTGCACCATATGATCGAGGCGGAACGCCGAGCCTATGCCGATCGGGCGGAATACCTGGGCGACCCGGATTTCTACCCGGTGCCGGTCGCCCGCTTGACCAGCAAGAGTTACGCACGCACGCGATTTGCCGATTTCAACCCGGAACGGGCAAGCCGCTCGGCGGAGATCGGTGCCGGCGCGCCGGTACCAGGGGAGAGCCCGGATACCACCCACTTATCGGTGATCGACAACGCCGGCAACGCTGTGGCCTACACAACGACGCTGAACCACGGGTACGGTTCGAAGATCGTTGCCGAGGGCACCGGCATCCTGCTCAACAACGAAATGGACGACTTCTCCGCGAAGGACAACGCGCCGAACAGCTTCGGCCTGATCGGTCGCGAAGCCAACGCCATTGCGCCCGGCAAGCGCATGCTAAGCTCGATGACGCCGGCGTTGGTGGTCAAGGGCGATGAACTCCTGCTCGTGACCGGCTCACCCGGTGGTAGCACCATTATCACGACGGTGCTGCAAGTTATCGTCAATACCATCGACCATGGCATGGCCCTGTCGGAGGCCGTCGGCCAGCCCCGGTTTCACCACCAATGGCGTCCAGACCGCGTTGTTCACGAACCCCTTGGGCTGTCTCCCGATACGCTGTCGCTCCTTGGAACCATGGGGCACGCAAACCTCATGGCCTGGCCCTTTGGCCGGGGCATAGGCGATGCCAATTCCGTGGCCCGCACCGAGCATGGTATCTTTGCCGTGGCCGACCCGCGCAACGCCGGCGGAGCGGTCGGCGTTCACCTGCCGGCGGAGGGGTAACCCATAACGTGTGCTCGTTTTTCTTCATTGGCCAGTGCTGCGGCGCTAGGAATGGTCCTTGGCACCGCCCCAACCCGGCGTGCGGTACCGGCGCACCCAGGGCGGCGGCCGGCCCATCGGGCACCTTGCGGCGCTGGCGGGGGTAGACAAGGAATGCGGGCCGAGTTCTGGTTGGAGCGGTGGCGCACGGGGCAAATCGGTTGGCACCAGCCGGCGTTCAATGCGGCGCTTGTCGAGCACTGGCCGAAACTCGGGTTGCCGGAAGGTTGCTCGGTATTCGTGCCCCTGTGCGGTAAGTCGTTGGACATGCTCTGGCTGCGCGGGCAAGGACACCCGGTATTCGGTGTCGAGATTGCCGAAGCGGCGGTGCGCGACTTTTTCGCGGAAAACTCGATTCGCTTCGAGGTGGCGGAGAACCCCGACGGGCTGCCCCGCTTCAGCGGCGGTGGCTTTCGCATCTATTGCGGCGACTACCTAGAGATCAGCGCACCCCAACTTGGCACCACCCAGGGCACCTATGATCGGGGTGCGCTGATCGCCCTGCCGCCGGATCGGCGGCCCATCTATGCGGACCACATCCAACGCGTCATTCCGGATGGCGGCAAGGTGCTGCTGTTGACCCTGGAATACGACCAGGCGAGGGTACCGGGCCCGCCGTTCAGCGTCCCGGCGCAAGAAGTGGAGGCGCTCTATGGTCGGCGTTGCCGGGTCGAGCAACTCGATTGTTTCCAGACCGACCAGGTTCCGCCGCACTTTACGGAGGCGGGGCTTGGCAGCGTCACAGAGTGCGTGTACCGCATCGCCAAGAACCATTGATCGGGGTCGGCAGAACCATCCCAAAGTCGTCTGCCGGCCCTCGGCAAGGCCCGTTATGGATGGTTGCTGGGCTTCCCGCCCAAATTCGCGGCGGATTCGGGCAGAATAGACGCCTGTTTTCAGGCCGTTGCGCGCTGGGCCAGCGCCTGCACCCGTAACGAAATCAGAGAGGATCCATGAGTTTGGATAGCTACCATTGCCGCCGCCGTCTGACCGTCAACGGAGTGGACTACGACTATTTCAGCCTACCCGAGGCGCAGGCGGCGGGTGCCGGGGACATCGCGCGGCTGCCGATGTCGCTGAAGATTCTGCTCGAGAATTTGCTCCGGTTCGAGGACGGTCGCCGCGTTGACCGGGCGGCTATCGAAGCGTTGGCCAATTGGGCGTCGGCCCCACCGGCGGCGGGGGAGATCGCCTATCGCCCGGCACGGGTACTGATGCAGGACTTCACCGGGGTGCCGGCTGTCGCCGACCTGGCCGCCATGCGCGCTGCCGTGGCCGATGCCGGGCTGGATCCGGGTATCGTCAACCCCCTTTCGCCGGTGGATCTGGTAATCGACCACTCGGTGATGGTTGATCGCTTCGGCAGCCGCGATGCCTTTGCCAGAAATGTCGAGATCGAGATGGCGCGCAACCAGGAACGCTACCGGTTCCTGCGTTGGGGACAGACGGCGTTCGACAACTTTCGGGTCGTGCCGCCGGGCACCGGCATCTGCCACCAGGTCAACCTGGAATACCTCGCCAAGGTGGTCTGGGCCGATGCATCGAACGGCGCCACGGTGGCCTATCCCGACACCCTGGTCGGCACCGACAGCCACACGACCATGATCAACGGCCTGGGCGTGCTCGGCTGGGGCGTTGGCGGTATCGAGGCGGAAGCGGCGATGCTCGGCCAGCCGATCTCCATGCTGATTCCGGAGGTCGTCGGTTTTCGGCTTACCGGCAGGCTGCCGGAGGGCGTTACGGCAACCGACTTGGTGCTGCATGTGGTGGAGAGGCTGCGCGCCAGGGGGGTAGTGGGCAAGTTCGTGGAATTCCTGGGCGACGGGCTCGATGAGCTGCCGCTGGCCGATCGCGCCACCATCGCCAACATGGCCCCGGAATACGGTGCCACCTGCGGGTTCTTTCCCATTGACCGGGAAACCCTCAACTATCTGCGCCTGACCAATCGGCCCGCGCGGACGGTGGCGTTGGTGGAGGCCTATGCGAAGGCGCAGGGGCTGTGGCGCGGCACCGATGAGGCGGTGTATACAGATACGCTGGAACTCGATCTCGGTTCCATCGTACCGAGCCTCGCCGGCCCCAAGCGCCCCCAGGACCGGGTGGCGATGGCAGACATGGCCGCCGCCTTTGACCGGGCGCTGGAATTGCAGGGGCGCGGCACGGCACCGGCGCGGATCGCGGTGCCGGACGGGGGGTATGAGCTCGGTCACGGGTCGGTTGTCATCGCCGCCATCACCTCCTGTACCAACACGTCCAATCCGGCCGTCATGCTGGGGGCGGGGCTGGTTGCCCGGCACGCCCTGCAGCGCGGGCTGGGCGTGCAGCCCTGGGTTAAGACGTCGTTGGCGCCGGGGTCGAAGGTGGTCACGGAGTACTTGGAAAAGACCGGTTTGCAGCAAGACCTCGACAAGCTGGGTTTCAACCTGGTGGGCTACGGATGCACCACCTGCATCGGCAACTCGGGGCCCCTGCCGGCGGAGATCTCCGCAGCTATCGCGGCAGGCGACCTGGTCGTATCCTCGGTACTTTCCGGCAACCGCAACTTCGAGGGCCGGGTGCATCAGGAGGTGCGCGCCAATTGGCTGGCGTCGCCGCCGCTGGTGGTCGCCTACGCAATTGCGGGCACCACCCGCATCGACCTGGCCCATGATCCCATCGGCCAGGATACCGACGGCAACGCTGTGTATTTGCGTGATATCTGGCCGAGTAACGCCGAGATCGCCGAAGCCGTTGCCCAGGTTTCGGCGGACATGTTCGAACGCCAGTACGACGATGTCTTCCTAGGCTCGGACACCTGGCGCGCGATTGAGGTTGAGGGTGCCGGCACCTATGGGTGGGGGAGTTCCACCTACATCAAACAGCCGCCTTTTTTCTCGGTTGGCAGCAACTTAGATCAACCCATCGAGGTTGCCGGTGCCCGCGTATTGGCGCTTCTGGGCGATTCCGTGACGACCGACCACATATCCCCGGCAGGCGCCATTCAGCCGGACAGTCCGGCCGGACACTACCTGCAACAACAGGGCGTCCCTGTGGATGACTTTAATTCCTACGGGTCGAGGCGCGGTAATCACGAGGTCATGATGCGGGGCACCTTCGCTAACATTCGGATCAGGAACGAAATGGTCCCCGGGGTGGAAGGTGGCTATACCCGGCATATTCCCAGCGGCGACCGACTGTCGATATACGATGCGGCGATGCGCTACCAGGGCGAAGGAACGCCGCTGGTGGTGTTCGCGGGCAGGGAGTATGGCACGGGCTCAAGCCGCGACTGGGCGGCCAAGGGCACCCGGCTGCTGGGGGTGAAGGCGGTTATCGCCGAGAGTTTCGAACGCATTCATCGCTCGAACCTAATCGGTATGGGTGTGCTGCCCTTGGTTTTTAAGGACGGCGACAGTCGCGGCACGCTGAATCTCACGGGCAATGAAATTGTCGATATCCGCCTGCCGGCCGGCGTTGCCGAGATTTCCCCCCGCCAGGAGCTGCTACTGGTCTTAAGGAGCGATGCCGCTGAACGCACCCTCACCGTTTTGAGCCGCCTCGATACGGACAACGAGATTGCCTACTACCGATGCGGCGGCATCCTTCAATACGTGTTGAATAACCTGGTAGAAAACGCCGCCTGAAGCGGGCAGTGTGTCAGTTTGAATCCCGGCCCTGCCGAACACCTGTGTGCCGTGCCCTTGCCCGATCCACAGATGCAAACTGATACACTACCCTGAAGCCGTCGCGCCGGGGGGACACACCCACCGGCCCTGGTCGGCGGCATGCGCATGGATCTGCGGTCGCGCCGGGGACAGAGTCCACCGGCTCTGCCAAGGCCCGCGCCTAAGCCCTGGTCTCGGGAAGACAGGCGCGTTCCGAGTGTCGGCAGAGCTTGCCCTGCCCAAGCCCATGCGGGTTTTGGCCCCGGCGTAGCTGCCGGAGGCCGGGGTCAAAGATAGAGCCCCGCAAGTACCCAGGTCAGGGAAATCAAGAGCGCCGGCTGGTGCCGCAAGGGCAGGTTGTCAAAAATAGAGTTCCGCAAGCACCCAGGTCAGGGTGACCAGCATCAGTACGATCAGCGGCAGCCCCACCTTCACAAATTCCGCGAATCGATAGTTGCCGGAGTTCATGATCAGTAGGTTTGTCTGGTAGGCCATGGGGGTGGCGTAGCTCATGTTGGCACCGAACAGCACCGCGAGCACGAACGGTTCCGGCGGCAGTTGAAGCTGTTGCGCGATGCCGATGGCGATCGGCGTACCCATCACTGCGGCGGCGTTGTTGGATACGATGTTGGTCAGTATGGCAAGCAGCAGCATCAGCGAGCCCAGTATCATGGTCGCGCTGGCACCTTGCGTGATGAACAGGAACACTTCGGTCAGGTAGCCGATGGCGCCGGTCTCGATGAGTGCCCGGCCGAGTGCCAGGCTCGCCACCACCACGAAGAATACCGACGGGCTGATTGCCCGCAGCCCCGCCCCCACCGCCAAACACCGTGTGAGCAACATTGCCACCACCCCGGCGACGGCGCTGACGGCAATGGGCAATATCCCGGTGGCGGTGAGCGCCACGACGGCGGCGACGATGGCCAACGCGATGGGTGCCCGGCCGGTGCCCGGCACGTCGATGCGGGCATCGAGCACCAGGAATTCCGTGCTGCGCTTGGCGGCGGCGATTCGGTCCTGGGCACCCTGCACCAGCAGTATGTCGCCGGGTCGGAGGCTCACGTCCTCGATGTCCTGCTTGGCGCGCCAGATCTCCCGGCCAGCGCGATGCAGGGCCAGGGGGATCAGTTGAAACCGGTCGATGAAGCGGGCGAAACGCAGGTTGGCACGGTCGAGCGGCGAGCCACGCACCACTGCAATCTCGGTGAGCATCTGGTTTTCGGCCAGCAGCGGAAGGGATTCGTGCATAGGCTGGCCGGGGCTCAGCGGGGTAGGGCCGAAAGCGGTGAACAAGAATCCCGAATCGCTGGCGGGTTGGGCTTCGTTTGCGGACGGGTGGGGCGTTCGCAATGTCGCCTTCAACCGTTCCTCGAATGCCTTGAGCTTTTGCGGCGTATCGGTAACCCGCAACTGGTCGCGGGCTTTTAGCACCACATCCGGCAGCGGCACGATGAAGGTATCACCGCGGCGGATGTGCCTGACTCGCATTTCCCCGTCGGTCATGGCCCTGGCCTCCGCGAGCGTCTGCCCGACCACGGGGGAATCCTCGTTTAGGTGCAGCCGCGCTTCGAACAGCCGTGGCGAGGGGTGGGCCAGGGTGACTTCCCGCTCCGGCAGCAGGCGCGGGGCGATTAGCCACAGGTAGGCGATTGCCACGCCGCCGGCAATAACCGCAGGATACAGGAAATCGAACATGCCGAATCTCGGCAAACCCAGGTCGGTCGCGACGCTGACAACCAGTAGGTTGGTGGATGTGCCGATGGTGGTGCCCATGCCGCCGATCAGGGTGGCGAAACCCATGGGCATCAATACGCCGCTTGGCGACGTGCCGGTACGTGCGCAGACACTGATAAGAATTGGCAGCAGCAGGACGACGATGGGTGTGTTGTTGATGAAAGCGGACAGCATCGCCGCGATCACCAGGGTGACAGCGAAGGACAAAAAGGGCAGCCTGCCCCAGAATTGGCTTAGGATGCGGCCCACGGGCTCCAGCGCGCCGGTGCTGATTAGCCCCTGGCCGAGCACCATTAGCGCACAGACGGCGATGAGCGCCTCGTGTCCGAAGCCGGCAAAGAGCACCACCGCGCTGAAGTCGCGGAAGGGAAACAGCGAGAACCCCAATACCAGTACGGCGATCACCCCGAGACTGGTGACCTCCAGCCGCGCCCGGTCGCGGCTGAACAAGGCGAGCGCCACCAGCGTCGCGACCATGGCGGCCAGTGCGTGCGCATTGGGAATGTCAGGCATGGCCAAACTCTCGGACACTAAGAGCGGTGGCCAAGTCTACCCCTAATTCCCTTGCGTGCGGGATATCGGGCGAGTCGGTCGTAGGCGCGGTCGATGCCCCACCTAATTCCCTTGCGCACGGGATATCCGCATGGGCGTTCGGTCGCGGCGCGCTTTTGCCGGCCCGGCCCGGTTTGATTATCATTGCGCCTTGTGCATGTGCGCAGTGCCCAGGCGGCCACCGCCATGGCGATTTGCGGTGGGAACCGCGTGGTTGCGTGAAGCGGAGGCGGCCGGGCATTGGTCGCCGCTAGGAACAACCCCGGACGGCGGTGACCACCGGGGTTTTTTCATGCCCCCGGGGTGAAACGGAGGTGGGCGATGGCCCGTTTGGAACATAGCGGCGGCGAAGCGCCGCATGACGAGGTATACCGGATTCGCCACAGCCTCGCGCATGTGCTCGCCCAGGCCGTTCTTGAACTGCGGCCGGGCTCGACCCTTGGTTTTGGCCCACCCATCGCGGACGGCTTCTACTACGACTTCATTCTCTCCGAACCGCTGACCGAGGACGACTTTCCCGAGATCGAGCGCCGCATGAAGCGCATTCTCAAGAAGCGCCAGCGGTTCTATCGCGAAGACCTCGATGCCGCGGAAGCACTCCAGCGCATCGACCAAATGGGCGAACCGTACAAACGGGAGTACGGGGCCGAGTTGATTGAAAAACACGGGCTTCCCCGCCTGTCGTTCTACCGCAACGGGCCGTTCGTCGATATGTGCGAGGGTCCGCACGTCGAGCATACTGGCCAGATTCCCCGGGACGCATTCAAGCTGCGCAGCGTCGCGGGCGCCTATTGGCGTGGCGATTCCGACAACGTGATGATGACCCGCATCTATGCCTGGGCGTTTGCGACCCGCGAGGCCCTCGAGACGCACCTTGCCCGCTGGCGGGAAGCCCAGGCCCGGGACCACAAGAAACTCGGCCGGGCGCTTGGCGTATTCGTCATCGACGACGACATCGGTCGCGGCCTGCCGTTGTGGCTGCCGAACGGTACCGTCATACGCGACGAACTTGAGAATTTTGCCAAGGAAATGGAATTCCACGCGGGCTATCGGCGGGTGGCCACGCCGCACCTTGCACGGGAGAGCCTCTATCGCAAAACGGGGCACCTACCGTACTACGCCGACGACATGTACCCGGCAATGGGGGTACCGGAAACCGACGCGGCCGAGGGTTCCGTGCGGGAAGCCTACCGCCTGCGCCCGATGAACTGCCCGCACCATCACAAGGTATATGCCGCCGAGCCGCGCAGCTACCGGGATCTGCCGCTGCGCCTGGCGGAATACGGGCAGGTCTATCGCTGGGAAGAGTCGGGGGCCGTCTCCGGGCTGGTTCGGGTGCGGGGCATGTGCATGAACGATGCGCACATCTACTGTACTCCGGAACAGGCCAAGGCCGAGTGCATGGCGGTGATGGCCATGTACCAAGAGGCCTACGGCGTGCTCGGGCTGGAAGACTATGTCGTGCGCCTATCTCGCCGGGACGCGGACGACCCCAAGGGGAAGCAGAAATACGTCGATGATCCCGAAGCCTGGCAGCGTACGGAGCAGATGCTGAAGGAAGTGCTCGAGGAGGTGGGTGTCGACTATGTGGAGGGCGTGGGCGAAGCGGCATTCTACGGGCCGAAGATCGACATTCAGCTTGTGACCGTCACCGGGCGGGAAGAGTCGCTCTCCACGGTGCAACTCGACTTTGCGCAGCCGCGCGCCCTCGGCCTTGTCTACACGGGCGCGGACGGTGCCGAGCACATGCCGTACTGCATTCACCGGGCACCGTTTAGCACCCACGAACGCATGGTGGCGTTTCTGCTGGAACACTATGCCGGTGCCTTCCCGACCTGGCTGGCGCCGGTGCAGGCCCAGGTGGTCGCGGTGTCGGAGAAGTTCGACGACTATGGCCTGGAGATCGTGGAACGGCTGCGGCGGCACTTGGTGCGCGCGGAGCTTGCGCCGTCGAGCGAGACGGTAGCCAAGAAGATTCGGCAGGGAACCACCATGAAAATCCCCAACCTGGTGATCGTCGGCGAGCGGGAACAGGCGAACCGTGCGATAACGCTGCGGCGCTACGGCCACAAAGAGCAGCACACCCTGGGTCTCGACCAGTTCGAGGCGGCGCTGCTCAAGACCATTCGCACCCGGTCGAGGGAGTTTTTGCTGCCGGACTAGTTCGCACTTCCCAGGCAATGGGCATTCAGGATCCGAAGTCGGGGGCTAGCGACCCGCTCATGAGCCACATCCCAAAGGGCCTCGCCAGCCTGACACTAGTGCCCTAATTGGCCAAGCTTACCAGGGGGTCGAAACTCGCTGCGGGGCTCTGGCGCAAGGCGAGGAATGCCGGCTCGGGGCGTTCGGGGTGGCTGCTGTGACGCCCCTTCGGCACCAACTATTGAACGGCTGTATCCGGGGTGTTTTCGACTAGCGCCACCCGGCGCTGCAGACCGATAAGGTCGAGCAGAATTTCACCGGCCTCGGCCAGCATGGGGTCGTCGCTGGGGTCGGGTTCCTCTTCGAATGCGATGTCCTCAAGCTCATCGAAGCTGGCCAACTCCGGTTCCCCCCTGGCCTTGCGCAGCGCGTTCTCGACCTCGAGCCGCCAGGCTTCCTCCCGGGCATTCTCCGCCCGCCGCGCCGCCTCGTTCAGCGATGCCCGTGTGCGCTCGGCGTATTCCTGGCTTTTGGTCGCCAACTCGCGCAGGTAGGCGAATTCGGGGTTCTGCGCCACGCGTTCGGCATGGCGGGTACGCAGGTCGGGTAACACCGCCTGAATATTGCCGACCTCAACAAAGATGGCGGGTTGAATTCGATCCCAGGGCATGGCGTCGTCTAAGCTGCTCTCGCCGATGCGGTGAATGTCGTAGATCTCGGGAAAGGAGATATCGGGCACGATGCCCCGGTGTTGGGTGCTACGCCCCGAAACCCGGTAGAACTTGGCGGCCGTCACCTTGAGCTGCCCCCGGTTGAGGGGAATGAGCGTTTGCACGGTACCCTTGCCGAAGGTTTGGCCGCCGAGAATGATGCCGCGGCCGTAATCCTGGATCGCCCCCGCGAATATTTCCGATGCGGAGGCGGATAGCCGGTTAACCATCACGGCCAGCGGGCCGTCCCAAACGGCGTCATCGTCGCTGTCGGAGTAGACGCTGGTGCGGTTCTTGGCCGACTTCACCTGCACCGTGGGGCCAGACTCGATGAACAGGCCCGTCAATGAATCCGCCTCCTGCAGCGACCCACCGCCGTTGTTGCGCAGATCGACCACCAGGGCGTCCATGCCTTCCTCTGCCAACTCCCCGATAAGGCGGCGTACATCGCGGGTTGTGCTCTTGTAGCCGGGCACGCCTTGCTGCACTGCCTTGAAATCGACGTAGAACGTGGGAATGGCGACGATACCGATTCGGTAGTCGCGCCCGCCGCGGTTTAGGGTAAGCAGCTTTTTCTGCGCTGCTTGGTCTTCGAGCTTGACCGTGTTGCGAACGATCTGGACGATACGGGTTCCCTGGTCGGTTGTTCCTTCGGGCAATATCTCCAGGCGCACGGTGGAATCCTTGGGCCCGCGAATGAGCTCAACCACGTCGTCAAGGCGCCAGCCGACCACATCGATCAGCAGCCCGTTCTCGCCCTGGGCCACGCTGACGATGCGATCACCCGGTTTGAGCTGGTTTGTCTTGTCCGCCGGCCCCGCCGGCACTAGCCGCACGATCGAGGTGTATTCGTCCTGGCTGCTTAGCACCGCCCCGATCCCCTCCAGAGACAGCGACATATTGATGTCGAAGTTCTGCGAGGTGCGCGGCGAGAAGTACTGGGTGTGCGGGTCGTAGCTGCTGGCGAACGCATTTACGTAAACCTGGAAGGCGTCCTCGCTCTTGGTCTGCCGGGTTTGCTTCAGCCGATTGCGGTAGCGTTTGGTTAGCAGTTCCTGGATTTCCGGCAGCTCCTTGCCGTTCAGCTTCATACGGAGCACGGCGGCTTTCAGGCGTTTCCGCCACAGATCATCCGCGGCCGCCTGGCTCTCGGGCCAGGCCGCCTGCTCGCGGCTGGTCTCGATCCAGTCGTCGGCGGTGAAATCGAAGTCGTCGATGCCTGTTTCCAGCATGACGAGCAGGAACTCAAAGCGCTCGGCGAGCCTTGCCTGGTAGAGGTTGAATATCTCGAACGCCGGTTGCAGGTCGCCGCGCTTTAGCGCGTTGTCAATGGAGTAGCGGTACTTTTCCAGCGCCTCGATGTCGCTGGCGAGAAAGAACACCCGCGCACCGTCCAGCAGCGCCAGATACTTGTCGAAAACGGTGCTGGAGATGTCGTCGTCGAGGTCTTTCTGCAGGTAGTGGTTGTGCCGGAGTTGCTCGACGATGGTCAGGCTGGTGCGGGGGTGTACGGCAAGGGGGCTCAATGCCTCGGCTTGCAGGGGTTCCAGCGTGCTCTCGGGCCGGTGGAGCGCCACTTCCGACGCCCCGGCCGATACGGCGGACATTAGAACAAGCCAGCCGCCCAGCGTCCCGAGAATGATTGAATGTTGGCGATGCATGCAAAACCCTTCTAGCTTGTTGTTGTCGGAAGCCCGTGCAGCAAACGCGCCGGTGCCGCCCCCCGGCCCAGGAAATACGCACAAGCCCCCCTCGCCCGGCAGTCGTGGCGGGGTGGGCCGGCACCCCCACATTTAGCACCCTATACCATCCTGCGGCGCAGGTTGGTAGCGGGACCGCAAAGCATCCCGACCCGTTGTTCCCCTAGGCTGCAGCGAGGATCATCCTAAGGAAGGTCTGAACAACTGTCTAGATTGACGATTTGAAGGCTAGGGACTGCGCAATCCCCGCCGCGCTGCAAGTCGCCTTCCCATGGCCGCAACGCCATCTCCGGCTGCTTAGAGCAGGGCGCTGGGCGAACGCGACTTGTTCAGAGTTTCCTTAACAGACCCTAGGTCGCTCGCCGCACAGCGAGTCAACCGGCCATGCGCAACAGCTCAATTGGCAATGGCAACACCCGCACACCGTTGATTGCACCGGTTCTGCGGTTTTTGCTCCAGATCGCGCCGTTGTCATAGCGGGCTATCTGCTTCGTGGCCTTGGGGCGCAGTTGGCTGGTCCATTTGATCTCGATGGGCCAGAATCGCCCGTCGCGCACGTACGCGATGTCCACCTCGGCTTGAGCCTTGATGTAATAGGTTGGATAGAACCGGTGAAAGTGGTTCGCAACACAAGCCTCCACGATCTTCGATTCCCACACCGGGTCTTTCAGCACGGCTTGGATCTGCCGCTCGAACGGGTCGGCCTCCGGAGTCAGCCAAGCGCGAACGGCGTGCAGGACAAAGGGATCGCTGAACACGAGCTTTCTGGCTTTCTTGGGGGCCGGCGCAAGCTTGTCCTCGACTAGGGCCGGCAATACATGAACCGCGTCCATGCGCACCAGCAACGCCACGTAATCCGCCACGGTTCTTGGGTGGTCAATGGAGAGATCCTGCGCTAGGGCGTTCCACGTCACCTGGGTGGCGTATCGCTTGACGATGGCGGCCAGCACTTCCCGAAGGTACGGCTCCCGGCGTCCGCGCTTGAGCACATCGCCCCGAATCCAGTCCGAATAGGTTGCCAGAGTGCTCCTGCGTATGGTGCCGTATGCCGCAAAATCGTTGATGCCCGTCAGGTAGCCGCCGTGGATGAGATACCGGGAAAACGCCGCAAACACGGGCTCGAGCAGGTCGTCTGGAATGGAAGGAGGATCGTCCAGATAGCTGTTCAACCCGCTCATCTCGCCTGCAAGGGCGAGGTATTCCCTGAAAGACAGCGGGTGGAGATGGAAATCGGCCACGTCCGCCGGGCCCCGCCGTCCAGGAAAGCGCATTCTGGCGTCCTGGATGAACCCAAGGTCCGAACCCGTGATCATCAGCACCGTTCGCTCAAGCAGTCCGGCGTCGGCGGCATACTTGACGGCCTTGTCCCAATCGCGAATGTAGGTGACTTCATCGACGATCAGGTAGTTCAGCCCGGTGCTGGGCGTTCCGACGAGCTGTTGTTCCACATGCAGCAATAGACTGTGGTGGTCGTCAATTAACTCGCCCGAGAAGTAGGCGATGGATTCAGGAGGCGCGCCGCTGCCCAGAAGTTCCGCCATCCATTGCTTCAGCAGCGTGGACTTGCCCGTCTGCCGGCCACCTCCGAGGCTGTAAATCCCGGGAGCGGAGGTTGGCAGGCTGTCCAGCAGGGACGAGCGATGTTGATAAGGGCATCCCGCTAGATGCCTGAGTTGCGGATCGGTTTCGACAAATCGCTGCGCATCGTTCAGGTGGCTGTTGTGCGGGAGAAACCTTGGGTCCATGGCGGCCTGCAGGCTTGGCGAAAATGTACACTGTACAATATCTAAATTTAAATAATTATCAATGCTTAAATTTAAGCATTCATCATAAGCTCATAGTGGCGCGAGTAATGCCGGTCGTCTGCGGCTGATGCAGGGTTTGGACCCTATCGCCTACACTGCGTGTTCTTCGCCAGGCCCCGGTACCTCACCTTGCCGTAGCCGAGATGGCGCTTCACGTACAGGAACGGATGCTCCACCTTCATCTGCACCGCTTCGCCGTGGCTTGCCATCACGTCTTTTAGGCCTTCTGGGGCTTATCCAGAGGTTCCCTAACGCATTGGTGTGGTCAAAACGCATGCGGTAACCGCGCAGGCACCGCCAGGGGGAAGTTGTGGGCACGCTGCGGCGACCTTGACGGTCATGGCCGAGCATTCGCCGCCAGAGTCGTTGCAAGGCGTTCGCTCTTGAAAATCGCAGGGGTTACGCGCCGAACAGTGAAGTTGGAGGCCAAAATGAGAATTGCTGCTATATTCGGCCTTGCCAAGGGTTGGTGGGCGATTTTGGGATGGTTTTGCCTTTACCGCGCGTACCGCGTGTACCGCACGGGCACCACTAAGGAGGAGCAATGGGAGAGCTTGAGGACCGGCTGCGCAGGGCCGATGCCGTCGGGCGGCGTCTCGCTGGTGGCGGGCGGCCGCGGGCTTTCCGTCATCGTCGGTTGGCGCGCACCCTGTTACTCGGCACCCTCGCGGTGGCGGCCGCTATTTATTGGTTGGCCGTGGAGTACGAGGTGGACCGGCGCGAGCTTGTCGGCTACCTCGGGGCCAGCATGCTGTTTGTCATTCTGTTCGCGGTGCTCGCCGTTGCCGGTGCTGTTGTTTTGCGGATTGTGAAACGGCGCCTCTCCGGGTTCGGAAAACCATCGGAATAACCTGCCCGCCCGAAGGCCACTTTCCCTAAAAGTGGCAGAAACTGCCAAGGAAGTTTTCTACGGCCCAGGCTCTTAGTTGCGATTGGCGTCGAATTGCCGGAGTTGCTCGGCGGAAGCCTCGTGCTGGTGCTTGGCCTTCCATTCGGCGTAGGGCATGCCGTAGACGAGTTGCCGCGCGGCCTCGAATTCGATGTCGATGCCCCGTTCCTCGGCGGCCGCCCGGTACCACTTCGACAGGCAGTTGCGGCAGAAACCCGCTAGGTTCATGAGGTCGATGTTCTGAACGTCCTTGCGGGCGTCGAGATGTTCGAGCAGCCGCCGAAACACAGCCGCTTCTATTTCGGTGTTTTGGTCGGTCATGGGTACTCGCTCCTATCTCGCCTCTATCTCGATCCTACAACGGTTTAGGGAACCTCTGATCAAGTCGGAGGCTACCGCCGCGCAAAGCTGTGTGGCCCAAATCATGCGATATGTATTGCGCCTTACGTAGAATGGTTGACGCGCCACCACATGCTGAGTCCCGAAAGGCGCATAACCACTACATGTCGTGGCCCGTCAACTGATCACTACAATTCCCGATGTATTTGATTTTTTGATTAAAGTAACAATCACACCAGCGCGATTCTGAACCAGGCGGAGATGGGCATGTTCAGAGCTTCCTTAGACCCCCTAGTCGCGCAGGAACACCCACTCGTCGGCGCTCGATTGCGCTTTGTTGAACCGGTAGCCCTGCCAGTCGAAGCCGCGTAGCGCCTTCAGCGTCGAGACGCGGTTCTTCACGATATAGCTGGTCATGAGCCCCCGCGCCTTCTTCGCGAAGAACGATATGAACTTGTAGCGGCCGTTCTTGAGGTCCTTGAAAGTCGGCGTGATGATCCGGGCATCGATGCGGCCGGCATCGAGCACGTTGAAATACTCGTTTGACGCAAGGTTGATGAGCAGCGGTTGCTTCTGCGCGGCGATGGCTTCATTCAGGGCGGCGGTCACCTTGCCGTTCCAGAACTCGTAGAGATTGGCGCCCCGCTTCGTTGTCAGCCTGGTGCCCATCTCCAGCCGGTAGGGCTGGATGAGGTCCAGCGGTTTCAGCAGGCCGTGTAGGCCGGAAAGGATGCGCACATGTTTCTGCGCCCAGGTGAAATCCCGTTCGGTGTAGGTTGTGGCGTCAAGCCCCATGTAGACATCGCCCTTGAATGCGAGGATGGCTTGGCGGGCATTCCTCCGCGAAAACGGCGTGCGCCAGGTGGCGTAGCGCTCGGCGTTCAAATCGGCCAGTGCGCTGCTGATGCCCATGAGGTCGGCGATGTCGGGCGGCGCAAGCTGGCGCAGCTCGTCGATGAGCTCGCTGGATTCCTCCAGGAACCCGGGTTGAGTATGTTTGCGGGTCGGTGCCGGGCTTGCAAAGTCCAGCCTCTTCGCGGGAGAGATGATGGCCAGCATGGCTTCCTCGCCTAGCGCTTTCGATGCAGCCGCTAATTGTAGCGCATTGCCGGTCGGTTTCCCCGGTGCGGCCACTCGGCCTGGGCCGCAGCCGGTGGCGATAGGCCGATTTGCCGCGCCGTTGTTTTTCCACCGTGAACCGGGTGCCTTCGGCCAACGCCAGCATCGCTCCGGGTGGCCAAGCCGCGACCGGCCCCGGTCGTCGGGATATACTTGCCGTCCGATCATCGAACCTCATCGCCATGTCTGTAGCGGAACGCATCGAACGAAAGCTCGCCGAGGCACTCGGGCCAGCCCATCTGGAAGTCATCAACGAAAGCGGCAACCACAATGTACCGCCCGGGTCCGAGTCGCATTTCAAGGTAGTGGTGGTCGCGGATGAATTTGCCGGGCGGCCTCTGCTGCACCGCCACCGGCGGGTCAACGCGCTGTTGGCCGAGGAACTTGCGCACAGCATCCACGCGCTCGCGCTTCATACCTATACGCGGGATGAGTGGCGGCGGCGCTTCGGCAACGCGCCGCTGTCGCCGCCCTGCCTCGGGGGCAAGCGCCTGCAGAGTGTTGGCGGCGAGGTGGGCGGCAACCCCGATGGCGGGGCCGTTGGATGAGGGTCGCCACCTTCTACAAGTTCGTGGGCCTCCAGGGCCTAGATAGACTGCGCGAGCGGGTGCACAGCCTGGCTGCCGCGTTCGCATTGAAAGGCACGGTGTTGCTGGCCGGGGAGGGCATCAACGCCACCCTTTGCGGCGCGCCTGTCCGATTGCGGAAGTTTGTCGCGGCGCTTGAGGGGGAAACGCCCGTAGGCCGCCTGCGGGTGAACTATTCGAACGCCGCGGCCGACAACCCGGTTTTCCACCGGCTGAAGGTCCGTGTCAAACCCGAAATCGTCCGTTTCGGCCAGCCCGGTATCGATGCCGCGGCGACTACGGGCCAGCATGTGGATGCCCGCCGCTGGAACAGGTTGCTCGACGATGCCGGGGTGACCGTTGTCGATGTTCGTAACCGCTACGAGGTGGATGTGGGCGCCTTCCCCGGTGCCATCGACCCGGGAATCGGCCACTTCCGGGATTTTCCGGGGTTCGTCCGGGAGCAGCTCGATGCCGAACGCCAGCCTCGTATCGCCATGTACTGCACTGGCGGCGTCCGTTGCGAGAAAGCCTCCGCCTGGCTGCTGAACGCGGGTTTCGAGGCGGTCTACCAGCTTGACGGCGGCATTTTGCGCTACCTGGAAACGGTGCCTGCCGCGCAGAACCGCTGGCGGGGCGAGTGCTTTGTTTTCGATCAGCGGGTCTCGGTCGATGCGAAACTGTGCGAGGGGACGTATCGGCAATGCTTCGCCTGCCGCGCCCCGCTGGCCGCCGCCGACCTGGCTTCCCCGCACTACCGGCCCGGCGTGCAATGCCCCCGCTGTGCCCACCGCCTCACCGGCGCTAGGCGCGCGAGCCTAGAAGAGCGGCAACGACAGGTGGGGCTAGCCGCAGCCCGGGGCGACCGGCACATCGGCGACCCGGGCAAGACGACCAGCCCGGCCGCAACCACGACGGGCGATGGTGAACCTGGCTAGCGTGGCAGCAAGGGCTCGACGAACGGCCAGAGGGTATCCAGCAGCAGGGGCTGAGCTTGGGCGCTGGGGTGGATGCCATCGTCCTGCATGAGCCTGGGCTCGACGGCGACCGCCTCCAGGAACGAGGGCACCACCGCGATTCCCTGGTCGTCCGCCACTTCCTGGTATAGGTTTTGAAACGCACGGGTATAGCGATGCCCGTAGTTGGGCGGAAGCTGCATGCCAACGAGCAACACCGCACGGTCGCCAGCGGCGGCGAGCGCGGTGAGTTGCCGCAGATTCTCCCGGATATTGGCTGGGGGATAACCCCGCAGGCCATCGTTGCCGCCGAGTTCTATGATGACCAGGGCGGGGTCGTGGGTTTCCAGGGCTACTGGAAGCCTCGCCAGGCCACCGCCGGTGGTCTCGCCGCTGATGCTGGCGTTCACCACGCGGTAACCGGGGTCGATCTCGGCGAGGCGTTTCTGCAGCAGTTCCACCCAGCCCTGGTCGCGCCGCATGCCGTAGGCCGCGCTGATGCTGTCGCCGAGCACCAGCACCGTCGTGTGCCGGTCGGCTGGCGCGCCGGCCGCGCCCAAAGCCAGCAGAATAGCCACCAGCGGCCACAACTTGGCGGGCGGTTGCTTGATCCACATGGATATTCTGGAGATGGGCATCGGCAAACGGTTCCAACCCTAGTGGTCGGCCAACCATCCTGTATGCCATCGACCCGGAAATCAACGCGGGGGAAGAGTTGGTAGTGGTTCAGTTTGAATCCCGAGCCTGCTTGAATCCCCTGTGTGCCGTGCCTCCGCTCGGCCCACAAACTCAAACTGATACACTATCGAAGAGTTTTCGGGTTCAGCAGCAGCCATGCCCCCGCCGCTAGTGGGCCAAGTATTGACTTCAACCCCAATCACCGGGAATGTTCGCCTGAACGGTGCCGCATAGCCCCGAACCCCCGCCGCCGGCGGGTCGTCAGTCCAGACGCGGTCGACGCGGTCAGGTGCCGCATAGCCCCGAACCCCCGCCGCCGGCGGGTCGTCAGTCCAGACGCGGTCGACGCGGTCAGGTGCCGAATAGCCCCGGGCCTCCGCCACCGGCGCCTGTTCGTAGGATTAGGACATATACTTCATCAATCTGCCCGGAGACGGGGCGTAACGAGGCATCAGGAGGAATTAGCATGATCACCAGGCCGCGCCTTGCGCCAGCACGGTCGTATGTTGACCGGTGCGCGAACCGTTCGCGCCCGGCGACGGCGGCACGGCCACCAACACCCACCACCTAGGCGGCGGTTGCATGGTTCGCGCAGTTGTTCGGGCAACGGGCGTCGGCAAGACGGTTCCAACCGTGCAAGGCCAACTGACCATTCTGGATGGCATCGACTTGGACATCGATGTTGGGGAATCCCTGTCGGTGGTTGGCGCTTCCGGTTCCGGGAAAACCACCCTGCTCGGTATTCTGGCCGGGTTGGATTTGCCCACAGAGGGCCAGGTGTGTCTGGCGGGGCACGAGCTGACGGCCATGGATGAAGAGGAGCGGGCGCGGGTACGCGGTCGGTACGTCGGTTTCGTATTCCAGACCTTCCGGCTTCTGGCCAGCCTGAGTGCGCTGGAAAACGTGATGCTGCCCGCCGAATTACGGGGCGACGCCGGTGCCCAAGCTCAGGCCCGGGAGCTGTTGGAACGGGTGGGTCTGGGCAACCGCGCCACGCACTATCCGCGGCAACTGTCCGGCGGCGAGCAGCAGCGGGTAGCCATCGCCAGGGCGTTCGCTTCCCGCCCCACGGTACTGTTCGCCGATGAACCCACCGGCAACCTCGATACCCGCACCGGCGCCAGAATCATCGACCTGCTGTTCCAACTCAATGCGGAGTTCGATACCACGCTGGTGCTCGTCACCCACGACGACCGGCTCGCGGGCCGCTGTGGCCGCCTTGTCGAACTCGATGCCGGCAGATTGGTCGCGTGACGCTGAAGACCGCCGCCAATCCTGTTTGCCCAGGAGTTTTCGCCTCGGTGGCCGGCACGCCGACGCGCGGCGAAGCGGGTACTTCCATGCAAGGGACCCGCAGCGACCACCGCGACCTGCGCCGTGTCACGCCGACAGGCGGCGAAGCGGGTACTTCCATGCAAGGGACCCGCAGCGACCACCGCGACCTGCGCCGTGTCACGCCGACAGGCGGGGAAGCGGATACTTCCATGCAAGCCTGTGCTGTAGAAAACTCCCTTCTGAAATGGTTCCGCGGCGCGGACTACCAGGCTAGTGGGGAACTGACGCGAGTGAGCCAGTCGGCCCCCGCGAGCGGTGCGCCGAATAACAGCGGAGGGCCTTACGTAGAATGGTTGACGCGCCACCGCATGCTGAGTCCCGAAAGGCGCATAACCACTACCTGCCGTGGCTCGTCAACTGATCACTACAATTCCCACAGCGGAGCCTTCCGTTGACCCCGCGCATCGTTTCCAGGATGGCCTGGCGAGACTGGCGCTCCGGCGAGCTGGGCCTGCTGCTCGCCGCGCTGCTGGTGGCGGTGGGAACGGTGACCGCCATCAGCCTGTTCGTCGATCGGCTGCACCAGGCGCTGCTGTTGGAGTCGGCGAGCTTTTTGGCCGCCGACCGCTACATCGGCGGTTCCAGGCCCATACCGGACGAGTTCCGCCAAGCGGCGCGGGCACGGGGCCTTGATGTCGCGGACGCCATGGCGTTTCCGTCCATGGTTTTCGGCAGCGGCGAACGCAGCCAGTTGGTGAGCGTCAAGGCGGTCAGCGACGGCTATCCGTTGCGCGGGCTGTTGATTACCAGCGATGAGCCGTTCGGCACTGGCAGTGTCGCCGGGTCGGTGCCGCCCCGCGGCGAGGTGTGGCTGGATTCGCGTCTGTTCCCGGCCCTGGATCTGGCCTTGGGCGGCGAGGTTGAAGTGGGCCTTGCCAGGCTGAGGATCGGCCGCGTGCTCATCAAGGAGCCGGACCGGGGCGGCAGCTTCTTCGACCTTGGTCCAAGGTTGCTTATGAACATCGCCGACGTGCCGGCAACGGAAGTGGTGCAGCCGGGTAGCCGTATCGGCTACCGGCTGCTGCTGCGCGGCCCGGACGCGGAACTCGATGCCTTGCGGGAAGAACTGCCCCTGGCACCGAATTATCGATGGGTGGATATCCGCGAGAACAGTCCGCGCATTGGTGGTGCCCTGGACCGCGCCGAGAGCTTCCTGTTGCTGGGCGGGCTGTTGGGTGTGCTGCTCGCCGGCGTGGCGGTGGCCCTGTCGGCACATCGCTACTCTCGCCGCCACTACGACCACGTCGGCATATTCAAGACCCTGGGGGCAACACCTAGGCAGATACTCAATGCCTACCTCGGGCTGCTGGCGGTGGTGGGCGGCATCGGCGTAGTGCTTGGCCTGGCGCTCGGGGCGGCGCTGCACCTGTTGATCGTGCAGGCGCTCGATGCGTTGCTTCCCGTCGCGCTCCCCATGCCGAGCGCGCGGCCACTGCTGCTCGGCGCGGCCACCGGCCTTATCTGCGCCCTGGCGTTCGCCATGCCGCCGCTGCTGCACCTGAAGAACATATCGCCGCTGCGGGTCATACGGCGTGACCTGGGCGCACCGCCGGTTTCCCAGTGGGTGAGCTATGGCGCGGCCATCGCCGGCGGGCTGTTGCTGCTGATCTGGTACAGCGAGAGCCTGCTGCTGACGCTGTGGACACTGGGCGGTGCCTCGGCTGTGGTGCTGCTGTTCGGTGCCTTGGCGATGGCGTTGCTGCGCAGCGGGCGGGCGGTTGGCATGCAGGCCGGTAGTGGCATGCGCCTGGCGCTGGCGGGGCTGCAGCGCCGGCGCAAAGAGAGTACGGCGCAGATTCTGGTATTCGGGCTCGCCATCATGCTATTGCTGGTGCTCGTGCTCTTGCGCACGGCGCTGATCGACGATTGGCGCAGCCAGCTCCCGGACAACACCCCCAACCACTTCCTGATGAACGTGACCCCTGAACAACTCCCCGCCGTGGAATCGCTACTGAGTTGTTTGGGGCACCCGGCCGGCGAGCGCGAGGCGGCACCCCATACCAGCCGGCCATCGCCCGGTGGCGATGTTTCCGGCGCACCCCCGCCGTCGCCACAACGCCCGTGCGACCATGCCGACGACAGCCGCCGAGAACCGCTGTACCCGATGATTCGGGGCCGCGTGGTTGCGGTGAACGGGACGGACGCCCAAGCCTGGGAAGAACGTCTGGGTCGGGTCGATAGGCCGGGGCCCGGGTTGCGCTCGGAGCGGAACCTGACCTGGACCGACACTTTGCCGCAAGGCAATGAGGTTATCGACGGTGCTTGGTGGAAGCCCGGTGAAACGGCGCGGCTGGTGTCTTTGGAGGATGAGTACGCCCGCGAAGTCGGCCTGAAAGTGGGTGACCTGCTAACGTTTGACATCGGCGGCCAGATTCTGGAGGCCGAAGTTGCCAGCATGCGCACCGTCGATTGGGAGACCATGCAGCCGAATTTCTTCATCGTTTTCTCCTCGGCCGCCCTGCGTAATGTTCCCGCCACCTACATGACTAGCTTCTATCTTCCCGCCGGGCAAAAGACCTTCCTGAACCGCCTGCTTGCCGAGTTTCCGACCGTCACCGTCATTGAGATCGACGCCATTGTCGAGCAGGTGCAGCGCATTGTTGATCGGGTCACCGCGGCGGTGGAGTTGGTGCTCGCGCTCGTGGTGGGCGCTGGCTGCCTGGTTCTGGTCGCCAGCATCCGGGCGGGCTGGGATGCCCGCATGGCGGAGCATGCCCTGGTGCGGACCCTGGGCGGCACGCGCAACCTGATTGCGGGCAGCCTGGCCGTGGAATTCATTGCCCTGGGTTTGTTCTCCGGCGTCGTTGCGGTGGTCGGGGCGGAACTGACGGTGGCGCTGCTACAGTGGCAGGTCTTCGAACTGCCGGTGTCGATGCACCCGTGGCTCTGGCTGTTTGGGCCGTTGGCGGGTGCCCTGTTGATCTTTGCCGTCGGTATAACGGGCGCGCGGCGCTTGGTCTCCACGCCGCCGCTGATAGTCCTGCGCGGTGCGGAGTGAGCCTGCCGGTCCGCCGGCTCAGGGCTGGCGGTGCAGTGCCCGGGGTAGTGGAATGATGCAAGGCGTTGTGGCCTGGTAGTCGGCATAGGCGGGGTACTTGCCGAGAGAGATGGATTCCGTCAGCCGGGTCGAGGCGGCTATGAGCAGCGTCAGCAGCACGAAGCCGAGGCCGGTCCAGTGCAACCACTGGTTCGAGGCGGCGACCGCGAACAAGTAGAAGACCCACCACATGCCGATCTCGCAGAAATAGTTGGGGTGACGGGAATAGCTATAGAGCCCTGATCGCAGGAAGGGCTGCTCGACTGGCTGGCCGGCGGCGATTCTCCGCTTCTTGTCCTGCTGGAAAGCCCACATCTGCTCATCGGCGATGGTTTCGCCCACCAGCAGTACGAGAAACAGCGTCGCGGCGAGGGCGTCCACCCAGTTGAGTGCCGCGTCCCGCCAATGCCAGGCTTGGTGTATCGGGGCGGTGAACAGCCAGATCAGCAGCATCTGTCCCGGTGCGATGAACGTGAGATTGAGCCACTCGAACCCAACGGGGCCGAGCCTCTCGCGCTGCACCGCCCATCGGTAGTCTTCGCCCCCCTTCCAGTAGCCGCCCTTGCGCGCGTAGTTGAACGTGAGCCGAGCCCCCCACAGCGTAACCAGGCCGGCCATGAGATTCAGCCGCGCCGAGTCGAAGTCCGCCGCCCAGGCGACCAGCAGGCAATACGCCGGCGGGCAGATGGACCACAGGCGGTCTACCCAGGAGTATTCGTGCGTGAACAGTGACAGAAGCCAGGCCAGGGCGGCAAGTGCCAGGCATAGGTACAGGGCGGTGCCGAAGGGCGTACCCGCCAGAGGACTGCTGATGAAATCGACAACCGACATTTCAGAGGGCGGTATCGAACCAATAGGCACCTTGCCGACGGTGGCGGATGTGGCCCGCCGTGGGCGTTGCGAAGTGGGTGCCGATCACCAAGACATCCGTATCGACGTACTTGGCGAGCAGTGACTCCCGGGTCTTGCGCCCTTCGTCCTGGTCGTAGTCCGCCGAACTACACCAGTCGGTGCGCGTCATCTGGCAGGGATGGTGAATGCAATCGCCGGTGATAAGGGCGTGCATACCTGCGGACTCGATGTGCACGCTCACGTGGCCGGGCGTATGGCCGGGCGTGGGTTCCAGCCACACCTCGTCGCAAAGACGATGATCCATTTCGACAAAGTCCGCCAGCCCGGCCGCCACCACCGGGCGCACCGAGTCGGACAACACGGGACCGTAGGTCGCCTCGTCCTCGTGGGCGTCCCAGTACGACCACTCCCTGGCGCTGATCAGGTAGCGCGCGTTCGGGAAGGTGGGCACCCAGGCGCCGTCCACAAGCATGGTGTTCCAGCCCACATGGTCGACGTGCAGGTGCGTGCACAGCACCGTGTCTATGGATTCCCTCGGGTAGCCGGCCGCTGCTAGGTCGTCCAAAAAAGCGGTTTGTAGCCGATTCCAGGTGGGAATATGGCGCTCCTTGTCGTTGCCGATACAGGTGTCGACAACGATGCGCCGCCGTCCGGTATCGATCACCAGCGCGTGAACGCTCATGATCAGGTTGCCCTGATCGTCCATGAAATGAGGCTGCATCCAGGGATACCCAAGACAGGCCTCCCGGGTTGCATCGGGTAGGATGAAGCGCGAACCGCCTGTCATTTCCAGTTCCACGATCCGGGAGACGCCAACGCGGCCGATCTCCCACCGATTTGTAAACCCACTCGCTTCAGACACAGGGCATCGCTCCTTCCCGAATCGGCAACAGCCACCTATCTGGAAGGGAATTATAACGATTGGTTGATAGACCCGGACAAGTGATGGTTTCGCGACTTGCGGGACGCGGCATGGGGCGGCTTGTCAACCTGCGCGGCGATGCTAAGGCCGGGCCGGGAGTGCTCGCCAGGGACACTCCGAGCCAGTTCATCCCCGCCTCGTTCAGAGTTGTAAACCAACAGTACGCTTGTTGCTTCACCAGCAAAATCAAGTACGTATCCTATCTGGCTGGGGCCGTACATCCTGGTGCGGCGGGAACCTCTGGCTTGTATCGGAGGTTCCCTGGGTTGCCGGCACTCGCCTCCCGCTCTGGCTTCGTCTAACCTTGCCGCCACTCCGCGTTTTGGGAAATACACATGAGTTGGTGGGGCACGCTCATCGGCGGTACCTTCGGCTTTTTGGTCGGCGGCCCAATCGGTGCGCTTATCGGTGCTGCGTTCGGGAGTTCCATCGCCGGTGCGAACCGGGGGTTCGATGGTCGCCGCACCTTGGGTTTTGATACGCGTTCGTCTGCGGGTGCGCGCCGGGAACGTGCGCAGGCCGCCTTCTTCGTGGCCACCTTCGGCATCATGGGGCGGGTGGCCAAGGCGGACGGCCGCGTATCACCCGAGGAGATTCGCCTGGCCGAGCGGATCATGGACCAACTGGGCCTCGACCCGGAGCAACGGCGTGCGGCACGGGCGCTCTTCAACCAGGGCAAGTCCGCTGCCTTTCCCCTTGACGACGTGCTTAATCAGCTTCGCTCCGAGTGTTTGCGCGGGGCCAACATTCGCCGCATGTTTCTCGAGATTCAATTTCAGGCGGCCTGGGCCGATGGCGGGCTGCACCCGGAGGAACGGCACCTGTTGCAGCACGTTGCCGCCGGGCTCGGCCTGTCCCGCGCCGACTTTATCGAACTGGAGCGCGCCTTTGGTTCGGCGGTTCGCGCCAATACGGACGGCCCCTCGCTGGAGAGCGCCTATGCGACCCTGGGCGTATCGCCCGAGGCACCGGATGCGGAGGTCAAGCGCGCCTATCGCCGCCTGATGAGCCGCCATCACCCGGACAAGCTTGCCGCCAAGGGCCTGCCCGATGAAATGATGCAGGCGGCGACAGAGCGCACCCAGCAGATCAAGGCCGCCTGGGAGGCCGTCAAAGCGGCCCGGGCCGCTTGAGCCCGGTTGCCGGCGGGCAAGCGGCAGGGTTGTGGGGTACTGGCTCGGTTTGTCAAAAGCGAACACTTTGCGATGGCCTGGAGATTCAAACTGGGCCACTACCGACTATCCCCCGCACTGTCCTGCCGCATCGGATAAGATAAGGTTCCAAATAGTACTTGTTGCGCTTGAAAGCACACTCGGCGTAGCCCTTGCTCGTGACTAATCACCTCTCAGAAGTCCTACGTGACGTCACCCGAAGCCGGACCCGGTCAAACAGCGAACCTCCGGGTGTGCAATCCTTGCGCGTCAAATCCGATGAGGCGGCCGGACGCCTAGCCGCGGATGCCACGATCCAGGGATCACCGGTGGTGACACGGGCGGGACTTCGCCGCGTACTGGGGCCTGTTTCGGAAAGCACACTGAGCGTGCTCATCAACCAGCTTGTATGCGCCGGAACGCTTGTACGCGTCCGTCCCGGCTTGTTCATCAATACGACACGACCGTCTCCGGCACGCGGGATGTCGCTTCTCCTCACTGCCTTGCGACCGAACTCACTGTGCTACTTGAGCTTCGAGTCGGCGTTGTCCTATTGGGGGAGCATCGACCAGGTGCCCACGATATGGACATTCGCCACCACGGGCTCCTCCGGAACGTTTCCGACGCCGTGGAGCACCGTCGAGATGCGGCATACCTCGCGCGGGCGTGCGGAAATACTCAAACACACGGGCCTGCTTGACGAGGACGGGATGTTGATCGCCTCCCCGCAACTGGCGGCCGAGGACTGCGTCCGACACCGGCGAACGACATCCGCGCTGATTCAGCCGGAAGACCACGCGCTGGCGATGGAGGACTGGCGGAGGCTCTGGGGGGGAGGAACACACCGGGATACGCCCCGTGGCTGAGCGGTACGGTTCCCATTTGCGCGCGCTGTCGGCACGGCGGGCAGCTCAGCGAGGATCTCGGTTGGCATCGCAACAAGGAGGCGAAGACATTCGATAGCGAGTGCGCGCGTGGAACGTTTTTCACTCGATTGTCCGAGGACGGCGAAGGGGCCGGCCTGTTCGACGCGGCAATAGCGAACGTTGAGGACATAGTTGTGTCTCCCGAATTCGCTGATGAAATGGCCCGATTTCTCCCCCCCCCCCCCCCCCCCCCCCCCCCCCCCCCGCAGGTGTTTTCCGAAACGATAGGCAACCCGCAGAGACGGTCTACCATGGCCGTTTCGGTCGCCCGGATGCTAAAGCACGCTAAGGCCCTTGCGGAGGCTTACGATGGTGCGCGGGGATTCGGGAACGAAGGGAGTGATCCTCAACCAGAGCCCAGCGCACCTCCCAATCATTGTTCATAATCCCCACCGCTCACATTTGGCCGCGCCCCCGGACGCGTGGTCTCCGATACCGCAGGTGTCCTGGTGAGTTCAGGCAGCAATCGTGTTGGTCCCCGCCGACGTTTTGGCCTGCTCCGACTCGGCCTCACTGCATTCAGCCACTGCGGCTCATCCGCCCAGCCCAGTTCCTCGACAGCCCTGCGCAGAGCAGGAAGGTATTTCAGACCGGTGAAGGGACTCTCGGCACCACCTCGCGGTACTTGGCGAGCCTGTGCTAGAGATCGTCAGCTCATGGTGGCTCACTCGTCGAATGATATGATGAAGTCAAAGTGCCAGCATCAGAACGACTGGATGCATGCAAAGCGTCTGGTTTGCCGGTTGGCAGGAGAGCGACAATGATTGGTAGGACCAAGCCGAGGTTCGATTTGAGGTCTAGGGTCGAATATGCGCTGCTTTTTCCAGTGTGTGTCAAGGGATGTCACGAAGTGATCGAGCCGGGATGGCGGCCGCGAGTTGTTCCAAAGTCGAGGGCCAGAGCCAATGCCTGAGTTGCGGATCTCCTATAGGGACGAGCGAGCGCCACGCCCTCTGCCAATCAATGGACCGATATGTCTCAAGGAGTCACCGTATGTGCATCTCCCGTGGGATGTGGTTGGCTTTCCTATGTCCACGGCTAACGGCATCGGCTAGTCCTCCAATGGTGAAGCCGGGCCGGGCATATGCACGTTCAAGGATCTTCAACTTCAGGTTGTTCACTCTCAATTTTCCCGTGTGCGACGCACGAGTGCGGCTCTACTCTGCTAAATCCCCGACGCACTGAAAGACCATTTCAAGCCGCCCGGTAGACTCTGTCGCTGGTATATCCTTGACGCTTCCGAAGGCTTGAGCGTCCACATACCCCCATCGAATACACGCCTGCGCAGCAGCCAGCCTCTGCTCTGCGCTCGGCTCGTTAGGACAGGGTGTGAACATGTCGTAGTTGCATACCAGGGTGATCGTTCCCGCAGATCGGTGTCCGTCTGCCAAGCAATAATCCGTTGTTGTGCAGCCCGCTTTAAACATCGATGCAAAAACGAACATTGCTTTTCGCATAGGCTGTCGCGCCAAAAAAAGGCCATAGCAAATACTACAACAACCCCGGCCGAGGTATACCGGTTGATCTAGCCTGCGAGGGCGCCTGTCGTCTCGGGCCAGGTCAGCGAGACGGAGACCTTGCCTAAAGGGTAGTAATCCCTCCCTCTCCACGAGACAGGCGCACTCACTGGAATTCCCTTCCGGGAATTCCAGTGCCGACTCTTCGCGGGCCACACCACTACGCAGGTGTCTCGGGCATCTTGCACGGTTCTCTGGAGGCAATGCCTAGGGCGCCCTTAGGAGTCTGTAGGCTGCTCACCGCGACTGGCGTGGGTAGTGGCCCAGTTTGAATTTGTGGATCATGGCAAGGCCGTCCCATATAGAGTTCGACGCAGCCGGAATTCAAACTGAGCCGCTATCACGATTCCCGGTTTATTGCGGCGAGCGCAGTAGAGTGTCCACATTACTCGCTAGGCCGAGCAGGTCGCGGTCGCCCAGGGTGCCGCCCATTAGGTTCATGCCCACCGGCGCATCGCCGGGTTCGTGAATCGGGATGGAAACGGCGCAGCGATCCAGAAAATTCGTGATGCTTGGGTTGCGCAGCGCAAGGGCATTGATGCGCGCGTACTCCCGGTCGTCGGCAAGTGCTGCGAGGGTCGGGGCAACAAAGGGAATAGTGGGATAGACCACCGCGTCGAATCCGTCCGTCCTGGCATCTGCCACAGCGATCAGGTGCCGGCGGTGCTGGAGCACCTCAATGTAGTCGGCGGCACTCTGCCCGGCGCCTTGTTCGATGCGGACGCGCACCCGCGGGTCGTAATCCGGGGCGTGCGCCGCCAGTTGCGCCCGGTGCCAGGCGAATGCCTCGGCGGATGCCAATCCCCCCTTGGCGTTGATCTCCGGCAGGTCGTCGAGTTCGTCGATGGTCAGGTCGAACAGGGACGCGCCCGCTGCCGATAGCCTCGTCAGGGCGCGGTCAAAGACAGTGGCTACCTGATCGTCGGTGCCTTCGAAAACATAGCCGCGCAGAACGCCGATGCGCATTTTGGCAACCGGCCGGTCGACTGGAGCCGGTGCGGTTGAGCCATCCGCGATGATCGAGTCGATCAGGGCGCAGCAGGCTACGGTATTGGCTAGGGAGCCAACGGAATCCAGGCTAAACGACAGCGGCGTCACGCCCCGTCGCGAAATGCGCCGGGCCGTTGGCTTGAAGCCGACCGTACCGCACATGGCGGCGGGTATACGGCATGAACCGCCGGTGTCGGTGCCGAGCCCGGCCGCCGCCATTCCATCGGTTACGGAAACCGCGGCACCCGACGAGGAGCCGCCTGGAATCCTGCCCCGCGCCCGGTCGTAGGGGTTGCGCGGCGTACCGTAGTGGGGGTTTAAACCCAGTCCCGAGAAGGCGAACTCGGTCATATTGGTGCGGCCGATCAATACGAACCCGGCGGCTCGCAGCCTGGCAATGGCCGGCGCGTCCTCGGTGGCCGGCGCTCTGTCGCGGAGTACGATGGACCCGGCGCGGGTGGCTTCCCCCCGGACATCGAACAGATCCTTGATGGAAATCGGAATGCCCGCGACGGGGGAGGGTGCGCGACCGGTCTTGCGCAACCCGTCCATGGACTCCGCGGCGGCGATGGCCGCAGCCCCATTCACGGCGATGAACGTGCGGGCACCTTCGCCCTCGGCATCGTTGATGCGCGCTAGGCACGACTCGACGAGACGCCGGCTAGTCGTCGCGCCTTCCTCAAGCTGGCGGGCGAGTTCCAAAATGGAACGGCCATCCACCCGATCAGGGTTTAGCAACTTGGACAACGCCGGCGGCATCCGTTCACTCGACCATTGCTGAGGGCTCCCGTCAAGCCCTGTACCGACTCAGTACTTATGGCACAGCTCGTTCAAGCGGCCTCCAGGGTGACAAGATACTCGTTCGGGGTTTGCTGTTCGAGGGATGCATGGGGGCGCACGCAGTTGTGGAAGAGCACGTATTCTGCGAGGGCCTCGTCGAGGAACTGCCCCGCGTTACAGGCGGTGGCCCGCGAATAGACGCGGGAGACCGTGAACTTCGTCACCGGACGGATGGCGCGGAGCTCCCTGGGGGCCTTGCCGTCGCGGATGTAGGCATGGTACCTATCCTATTGCAATCGAAGGCCGTTCGGTTCGAAATTGGCGTTTATCCGTCTACCTTGGAACAGGGGCAAAGCAGGGGGAATTGTAGTGATCGGTTGACGAACCCCGACCTGTAGTGGTTATGCGACTTGCGGGACTCGGCATGTGGTGGTTTGTCAACGTATCTTTATAGGTTCCAAAGCAAGGGGGTTCGAGCGGTGCGAGACGTCTACATTGCGGGTGCTTGCATGACCCGATTCGACAGGCACCCCGACCGCAGCTTGGGTTCGCTGGCCCGGGAAGCTGCTGCGGGTGCGCTACGGGATGCGGGCACCAACGCCGATGCTGTCGAGTTTGTCGCGTTCGGCAACGCGGCCGCGGGGATCCTCACCGGCCAGGAGATGATACGTGCCCAGACGGCCCTGGCCGGCAGCGGGCTCGAAGGCACCGCGATGGTCAACGTCGAGAACGCTTGCGCCTCCGCATCAAGCGCCTTTTGTTTGGCTTGCAACGCCGTCCGCTCGGGCCAACATGAGATAGTCCTTGTTGTCGGTGCCGAAAAGATGAACGTTACCGACCGCAAACTCCCCAACGTGGCCCTGGCCCGCGCAGTCGATGTGGAGGAACTGGTGGCGGAGCGGGGGGACGGCGTGCTGAGCGAGGGGGCGGGCCCGCTCTTCATGGAAATCTACGCAGGATTCGCCCGGGACTACATGCGGATGTCCGGCGCGACCCGCTACGATCTGGCGGCCGCGGCCGCAAAGAACCGCTTGCATGGCAGCCTCAACCCCAACGCACAGTTCCGTCGGGCGGTATCCGCCGAGGAAGTTTTGGCCAGCCGCACCATTGTCGATCCGTTGACCTTGTTCATGTGCTCTCCGATCTCGGACGGGGCGGCCGCGTTGGTTCTCGGCACAAGGGAGGTGGCTCGGCGGGTGGGCGGGCCCTTGGTCCGCGTTCGGGCGAGCGCCATGCGCACGGGCCGCAAACAGGGCCCCGACGATGTGGTGACCCGGGCAGCGGTGCAGGCGTACGAGGCGGGCGGCGCCGGGCCGGAAGACCTTGACGTGATCGAATTGCACGACGCGGCGATTCCCGCCGAATTCATCGTGCTCGAAGAATTACAGGTCGCGGCCGAGGGCGAAGCGCCCCGGTTGCTGCACGACGGCGCGACGCGCCTCGGCGGCCGAATGCCGGTCAATCCGAGCGGTGGGCTGCTGAGCCGGGGTCACCCCATCGGCGCTACCGGAACGGGGCAACTCGTCGAACTCGCCGATCAGTTGCGCGGCCGTGCGGGAACACGGCAGGTGGACGGTGCCCGCATGGCGTTGGCGCAAAATGCCGGTGGTATTCTCGGCCGTGGTTCGGCTGTTGCGGTGGTGACTCTTCTCGAGCGCGTGAATTCTTCCTGACGAACAGGGCATCCTATTGCTGTGTCTGGATGCGCCTGCGCCTGCTGTCGACCCCCGCATCACTCTTCGTGATGTGATTGCGGTACTCCTGTGGAGGTTCCACACCGCGTTGAGGAACCCTATTACCTTGCGATGCCGAACGAGGCGGGGATGGACTGGCTCGGAGTTTCCGTAGGGAAAGCGAATCAGTATCCCAGCCGGCGCAGTGCGTTCCTGGTCATGTACTGGTCGTAAATGTCGGGGTCGTTGCACCTCGTTCGATGGCCGCCGCGGATGCGCCTGACTTGCTCGAGCCGGGTCATGCGGCCCGTCTGAATGTCGAAGGCGTGCACATGCGACCAGGACCAGTACGGGTGGGGCCCATCCATGATCGCCCTGTCGCCCTTCCGGTACAGCGAATAGGCGCCGTCGAAGCTTCGATACACCTCTCCCTTATGGTCGTAGGTGTTCATGGCCAGGGGTAGACCGGTGCGCGCATCGAACCAGACCCGTTTTCTGCTCACCGGTGCCCGGCGGTATCGGAGCGGTTCGGCCTCGACCACGATCGCTTCCGGAACGAGTTCCACCGTGGTATCCCAAAAGGTGTGGCCCTTGGGGCCGCCGTGCGTGCTGTGCTCCCAGTTGGGGTGGTCCGCGTTCCAGGCACCGGACATGCCCGCCAGGAAGGGGCCTCGTTCGACGATCCGGTAGTTGCCCCAGGTGTGCAGAGGGTCGCCCGCCGCCCATGCATCCGAGAGATAGAGGGTGCCGCCGGGAATGAGCGGCTCGAACCGCTGGTTGGTGGGGAAGACGCGTATGCGCTTGAACGCCGGCAGGTAACCCAGCAATTCCGGGAACTTGTTTTGATCATACGGCCAGATGTTCAGGTACGACGTGCCCGCCACGTCGTGCGGATACAGAAAGAACACGCTTTGATAGCGCAGCTTGTCTTCGTGCCCGGTCCAGTAGGGCTTCGGATCCAAGCGCACTCGGGCAACCGCCGCCAGTTCCGTCCATACCGTGTCGTACTGATACTGAACGTCCCCTTCGACGGACAGGTCGTGTTCCCGTACCGCATACAGGGAGGCATCGTGCCGCCCCCAACTCAGGGTGAGCGATGCGAAAAGTTCCAGCCCGGTTGTGGCGTTCGGAAACGGATTGCCGCCGATCCAGGGTTTGCCGTCCTCGACAACCACGTTGCCCGACGCATTGAAACGCGCCCTGCCCTGGTTGCTGAGCGTCGCCTCGATATAGTCCCAGGGGGAAAGCAGCATGATATCCGTGGTGGTCGGTGCGGTGCCCAGTTGCCGGCCCATGTCGCGGATCTGCTGGTACTTGATGTCGTCGAGCAGGCTACGCACATGCTCGACGTTGTCCCTGGTGATGAGGTCTCCGGTATTCACCTTCCCGCTGGTGTACTCGTCGAGCGACAACAGCTCATCCGGGTAGGCGGCGGAGATGTCTCCGGTCGCGGCAATGGTTGGCCACAGGGGGGCGAGAACGCCGGCCGCAGTCGCCCCCCGAACCAGTTGGCGCAGAAAGTGCCTGCGGCTGTAATCCCGGTCGAAGCGGATCGGGTGCATCGTTAGCGGTTTACTGGGGCCCGTGCGATCCTGATGACCCGACCGGAATGGCCGACCGCCATGACGCCGCTGTTCGTGGCCGCCATCTTTCCGTACCAGTTGGTGTTTACCTCGGCATCGGCGACCGGCCGCCAGCTTTCACCGTCATCGTCGCTGACGATCATGTAGCGCATTCCAGATACCGTCGCTGCGCCGTTTTCGGTCGACCAGACACCTAGCAGGTTGCCGCTTGTCGGAGTCTGCAGGCTGGTCCAGGTCTCCCCGCCATCGGTGGTGCGCAGTACGGCACCGTCCTGGCCCACCGCAAAACCAGTCCCGTCCGCCCGTACGTGAATGCCTGAAAGCGATGCGATGCCCTGGTGAACGATGTCCCAGTTGCGCCCCTCGTCGGTGGTGCGCAGGATCAGCCCGAACTCGCCGACGACCAGCGCGCTCCCGTCCGGGTTGACCTGCACGTCGTAGAGGTGGGGGTCGTAGTAGCCCTCGATATGGGGAGCAAGTTGCAGGGGAGACTCTTCCCAGCTTTCCCCACCGTCGTAGGACAGCAGAATGACATCGAAGCTACCCACTGCGATCGTCAGGCCGGACGCATTCATGTCCACCGCCAGCAAGCGTTCTTCCGTGCCGGATGCTACCCTGCGCCAGGCTTCGCCCGAGTTGCTGATCCAGATGCCGCCCATCTGGCCGACCGCGAGGCGTCGGTTGCCTTCTACCGCCACATCGATGAGCGAAAGCGAGGTTTCCAGTTGTTCCGCCACCCAACTCCTGCCCCCGTCGTCGCTCATCAGGACGGTGCCGCGCGCGCCGACGGCTACGCCCTGCTGTAGGTCCTCGTGAAAGTCGATACCGTAGAGCGGCCGGTGAACCGTGCCCTCGGCCACGATGGTGATTGTGCGGGGTGCTGTTGCGGCCCGCGCTCCAACAGCGGCCATGAGCGCGAGAAGCAGCAGGATTACCGGCGCTGAAATCCGCCGTTGGCCGGTGGGCAACTGCCGCGGAGCGCTGTCATGTGGCGGCACTGCTTGCACCCCATTCCCGCGAGCCGGCAGCGCCGCTCTGCCGTGCCCATTGAGCTTCAAGCACTAGGTCTACGCGCTCGCTGACCAGAAGATCATCGCGGGCGACGAATGCTGGACGCAGGAACCACACTAGGAGCGGCAGCACGAACAGCGCCATGACCATGTTGATCACCATCACCGCAGCCAACAGCAGACCCATATCGGCTAGGAACTTAAGCCCGGAAAGGAAATACCAGGGCAGTATGCCGATCAGCATGATGGTGGCGGTAAATGCGATGGCGCGGCCGGTCGTGGTGGTTGCCTCGCGGATGATGGCCGCGAACTCCCCCTGTTGGTTCTTGTATTCGTCGCAGACCCGGGCCAGCAGGTAGATGCCGTAGTCGATGCCCACGCCGATGCCCATGGCCGCCACGAGCAACGAATTGATGTCTAGGCCCATGTCCAGGGCTTCCAGCATGGCGATGATGACAAAGTTGGCCATGTTCACCTGCACCAGCAGCACGAAGCCCGCCACCGGCGACTTGAACGCCACCGCCGACAACGCGAACATCAGGAAGCCGAGCACGGCGACGATGACCCAGTAGTGCCCCTGGACGGTGTCGTTGACCGCCTGCTGTAGCGCGATTGTGCCGCTGCCCAGGCGGACCCTGAATTGCTCGTGGTCCAGCCCCACCGCGCGCACCGCCTCGGCTGCGGTGGCCAGTGCGGCATCCACCGTTTCCTGCTTGTTGTCCCGGTACCACAGCGACACGGTCGAGTGCTGTTGCTTCATGTCGATGACGTGGCTGAACGCCTTCGGCCCACTGCCCATCATCGCGGCTGTTGCGGCGGCCTGAGTCGCCCGGTCGGAAGTATCCAGGGGATTCCAGCGGGGGTCGCCGCCGTTGTACAGGCGTCCGCCTTCGCTCAGGTAGTCGGCAAACGATAGTGTTGCCCTGGGCGGATGCGCGGACCGTTCCATGTGGTCCTGAAGCGCCAGCATGGCGTGTACGGGGCCGGCCTTGCGCGCGGTCTTCTCCAGGGTTCCGCCTTCCTTCGACTCCAGTACCAGTTCCAGGGTGTTTACGCCTGGAAAGTTGTCGTTGATGGTGCGAACCGCCTCGTTGAACTCGGAGTCTTCCCACAACAGCGAACTGCCCTCGACCGGATTGCCGACCTTGATCTGCAAGCCGTTGTAGATGGAGATTCCCGCCAACAGCAGGAGCGCAATGCCGGTATAGGCGGCGTTCCTGCCGGTGGTCAACGTGGCTACGCCGCGCAGCACCCGGGCCATCCACTGGTGGACGCCGGCGAGACCAACGTCCCGCGATACGATTGAGTAGAGATTCCGGGGCACGGGCAGCTTGGACAGTATCAGGGGTGCCAGCAGCACGGATGTGGGCAGCAGAATCATGGCCCAGTAGCCCGCGAAGAGTGCAAACCGCTGCATGGCGGGGATCGGCGCCAGGGCGATCAGGAGGATGGCCGCCGCGTCCGTGATGATCCCGAGTACGCCGGGACCCATCATTACCCGCAACGACAGCCTGCCCGCCTGTTCCTTGTCGCCGACCACGTGCAATATCTCGTAGAAGCGCTCTATGTACTGAACGGTATGACTGAACGCACGTGCCACGAGTAACAGCGGCACCAGCAGCAGCAGCGGCTCCACCGCCAGGTCGAGCCAGCCGGCGAGCCCGAATCCCCAGATGGCGGAAACCACGCCGGTAATCGCCGGCGTTATCACCCCCGCCAGGTTGCGCATGTACAGGAACAGGGCCGCGAAGAGCGCCAGCAGGGTGACCGCGAAGATCCAGATCATCTGCGTCTGGTACTGATACACCCATCCAACCAGCGCCGGCTCACCGGCCAGAAAGACATCGTGGTCGGCGTCGCTCGCATCCTGTGCCAGCCCGTTCAGGTAGTCGAAGGTCTCGCCGAAATCCAGGCGGTGTTCGATGAACGTGGCCTGAATCAGGGTGGCGGTGGCGTCTTCGGACACCAGGAAACCCCGGGAATTGGGAGATCGTTCCACGCGCTGCCTGAATTCCCGCATCGCCTCTGGCGTTTGCGGCACGGTGCTGTCCATCAGCGGGCGCATATCGATGCCGAAGGGCGTGGCTGCGGCGTAGCGCGCCTTGGAGGTCGTGATGGAGAGTATCTGGTCATGGTCCACCGCGGGCGCTAGGTCGACATCGCGGGTGAGATCCCAAACCTTCTGCAGGGTTTCCGTATGGTAGATGTCGCCGTCCTTGCGTTTGACCATCAGGAACACGGTCAGCGGATTGCCGAAGTTTGGGTGATCGCGGAAGGTCTCCGCGAAGGGGTGTCCGGTGGGTTGTAGGTCGGAGAATATCGTCTTGATCTGCACCCGCGGCAGCCCCACCGCGGAAATGAGGGTTGCGACCGCTAGCAGCGCCAGCGCCAGCGGGCGATGAGTGAATAGCCAGTGGGAAATCCGATAACGCAGTCTGTTCATCGCCAACCCCCTTCCACGTCAATCGATGCCAGGCGAGGCACCGTTGCGCAGTCCCTGCGTCGCCGCGCAGCCCCTATGCACGCCGCCTACCCCCGATGTCGAACCCATGCGGCTGAAGAGGCCGCGCGGGCCGCACGCGGCTGGTGCCGACCCGAGCCGAAGACAAATCATAGTACAAATTGGCAAACAGGATTGTACTATAATTCATCGAACATTCAGCGGGAATCGGCGGTTTCACGGCCAGCGCCATCCCGGAATTCGGGCAGTTCGTCCATATCGTCCGCCAGCTTGCTCAAGCTCTCCGTTGCGGTCAGGTCCAGGCCCAGCGGGCTGAGCGAGATATAGCCGTCGGCGATTGCCTTGATGTCGGAGTCCAAGCCCGGGGTTCCGTCTTCGTAGGCCAGCCGCATGCGGTAACAGGGTTCGCCGTTGGCGTCTAGGTGGCGTGCCAGAACATAGCATCCGGGGGGGCGGCGTCCCTGCCTGGTGATGCGCAGGCCCCGTACCTGTTCCGGCGGTACGCCGGGGAAATTTAGATTCATGAACACGCTGTCGTCCCAGGTGTTCGCCAGCAGGTGTTGCAACACCGGCGGGGCCCAGCGCTCCGACGTCTCCCAATGGATTTTCCGGTCTTCGCCGAGGCCGAAGTTCTTTTCTCCAGGCGCGAATACCTGGCTGATCGCCACTGCGGGAACACCAAGCCGGGTCGCCTCCCGGGCGGCTGCGATGGTGCCCGAATAGGCCGTATCGTCCGCCAGGTTGGGCCCCCGGTTGATGCCTGCGAGACAGACCGTTGGCCTAGTGTCGGTAAGCAGCTCCTGAAAGGCCAGCATGACGCATTCCGTTGGCGTGCCCGTAACCGCGTAGTGGTACGGGTCGATCCTGCGCACCCGCACCGACACCCCGATGGACAGCGAGTGGGAAGCCCCGGACCGGTTTTGTTCCGGGGCGACGACGAAAACCTCTGCTGCGATGCGGCGCGCCGCGGCCTCGAGAACCCGCATGCCCGGCGCATCGAAGCCGTCGTCGTTCACCAGTAGAATGCGGTGATCGGCCAGTCCGCCCATGTCCTCCCGTTTCCCAACAAATAGCGCTTTGGGGGCAGCTAGGTTTTCAGTAAAAAATTGTAGTACAAAGTTGTACCACTTAAAAGTTGTAACACTTTTATGCGAATTGTATACTCCGGCGCGGCGGAGGGAGTGCGTTCCGGCGTTCACCGCCATCCGGTCCGCACACCAAAACGAAGACAAAACAAGGGTCTAGACATGTCGAGAATCTTTAGTGATACGGACAAGTTCGAGTCGGAGTCGCCATCGAGCGTCGTTACCGCCATCAACACCGCCATGCAGACGGTTGTGCGCGAGCGGTTCGAGGCGTCCGGTCAGGATTGGAAGAACTTCGTTTTCGGCGAGTCGCTGGAGACGATAGCGGCAGAGGACTTTCGGGCGGTGGAAGAGGCGTTGCTGGACGCGGGCCATCGATACGACTGGTCGGCTGCGATCTCGCCGCAGGAGCGTCCCCATGCCTACAAGCCGGCACTCGGCACCTCGGAGGATGAACTCGACACCTTCTGCTTTGCGGACCCCGAGGCGCCCGTGGGCGAAACCGACGGCGAGGGGCTGGAACTACGCGGGGTTGGCGACAACGTGGTGAGCTACTCCGAGGACACCGTTGGCATTGCCCGGTACGTGCGCTCCACCGGCCGGGTGTTGACCTGGTTGGGCGAGGGGGTGCCGGAGGACACTATCGCCGTGATCGACGACTCCGGAGGCACCCTGACCGCGCCTATTCTCGAGCAGTTCAAGGGCGTGATCTGTGCCGGCGGCACCGTGCGGTCGCACCTGGGCATTCTTACCCGCGAGTACGGCATCCCCTGCCTGATGAACTCCAGGGTGAACGGCATCATGGAAGGCGACACCGTACGCATGGAGTCCACGGCCCGTGCCAAGAACACCGCGGACTACCAGAGCGGACGCGAGGTCACGGCCAATATCTGGCGCGTTCATACCCGATAACCCACCAAGCCCCGGCAGCGGAGGTCTCCCCATGAAACCAGACTATGCGCAACTGCTCGAAACGAACCATCTGTTGCAGACCAATGGCGACGAGACCTACTGGTTGTGCGTGACCCGCACCGTGCAGGAATCGAAACTGTTTCCGGTGCCGGCCTACATGCTGCTGTCCTATCTGAACGCCTTCTATCGCTACCCCGGCGTGCTGAAGAAAATCGAGACGCACATGTCCGCCGAGGAGCTTGGCGACCGTGCCCGCAACATGGGTTCCAAGGCCCACGCCACATCCATGTGGGGCCTGCCCTGTTTCTACCTGCTCGGGCGGGAATGGCAGATCAACATGGGGCTTATCCGGCCGGAGGACGCCGCCGAGGACCTGATCTACATCGTCGATTTCTGGAAGCGTTTCCAGCTTTCCTGGCGCCGCAATTCGGGCCATATCACGGCTTCCGACGGCGGACACCGTACACAGATACTTCCCGAACGGCAGATCCAGGTGTTTCATGCCGACATGTACGACTGCGAGCCCGGCGAGCCCTTGCACGAAGCGGCCCAGGCCTTTGCCGCATCGGCCGCGCAATACGCTTTCCTGGTCGCCTGCGAGAGCCGGATCAGCATGCACCAGCACGGCCCCTACCACCTTGGCGAAAATCGGGAAATGCTGGTGCGGGACTTCGTCGACCTGGCCGAATGCGACCTGCCCTGGCTGGACGGCGTCGCCGAGAACGTTCCGTACACCAATCTCACCATGCCCATGGCCACCGAAGGCGTGCACTTCAACATCATCGACGACTGGGGCAGCTTCGCGGCAGAGCCGGAATTCCAGGGCGAGCACATCAGGGGCGTGGGCCTGTATGCGTCCGACCCGCTTTCGGACGGCTACGAGCCGGTGGGGATGGACAGCAAGGAGGAACTGACCCGCACCTTCCAGGACCTGGATGAGCGGCTGAAGGATGCCATGGCCCGCCTGTGGAGGCGCGTGGCCGGCTGGACCCGCGATCAGATGCTCGATGCCGGCGCTATCACCTACTACGCCATCATCAAGGATCTCGCCCACATTGCGGGCTGCTACGATCCGGACGACTGGATCAAGATCGACCGGAGAGCCGAGCGTTTCCGCCCGCTGCTCAACGACGAGTATAGCCGCGACATGCTCGGCGACATCTGCGTGGGCAGCAGCCCCAGCCACCAGATGTACGAATACCTGATGATGCGGCACTCCAACCTCCCGCAGCGGATCTACTCGCCGCTGCCGTACTCCATCCTGGTCGAGGATGATTACGCGCCTTCCGTTGGAGATGTGCAGCCGGGTGTTACCTACCTACCCGAGAAGCTGGATCGCTACCGTACCACTAAGGGTACGTTCGGTATCGCGGAATACAACCGCCGGGTTCGCGAGTCGCAACCCAAAACCCACGAGGATCGTTTTCGGTTCCTGTGCGAACCCTCGATCAAGTACCGTTACGACAGCGCCGCGGCAGACGAGCTATACAAGCTCCATCAGCGGAATTCACGCAACCTGCAAGGTAGGGGCGCCGGCCTGCGGCGGGCCGATATCGATGCGTTGCGGGCCGATCTCAATAGCGGGTAGCCGACCTTGCAAATCGGCAGTCTCATACGCCGGGCGGCACGTCACCACGGGGACGCCGCCTGTGTCACCGAGGGTGGGAAAACCCTGAGTTTTCGCGAGTTCGATGCGGCGACGGATCGTCTGGGCAATGCGCTGTTGGCGACCGGGCTGCAACCCGGCGACCGCGTTGGCGTACTCCTGCCGAACAGCGCGGATTGCCTGGTGGCCTATTACGCGTTGGCGAAGGCGGGGCTCGTCAGGCTCGGCCTGAATACGCGCGAAACCCTCGAGAATCACGAGTACAAGCTGGCCGAAACCGACGCCAACGCCGTGATTCACAACGGCGGGGAACGTTTCGGCCTGGACATCGAGATCGACCGCTCCCGGCTGAGGGACATGGTCAAAAACGGCGCCGATTCCGCCTGTTGCGTCGACCGCCCGCTCGATGCGCCGTACCGGATCGGGTTTACCGGCGGCACCACCGGGCGCCCCAAGGGCGTCGTCCTGACCACGCGAGGCGAACTCTCGGAAATCTCCGCCTTTCTCACCGATCTCATACCGGACATCCGCTCGGACGACATTTTCCTGCATGCGGCCCCGATCGCGCATGCCTCGGGGGCTTTTTTTCTGCCCGCCATCGAGCGCGGCGCGCACTCCGTGATCATGCCCACATTCGACCCGCAGGCGTTCCTGGAACTGGCGGAAAGGAGCCGGGCCAGCCTCACCTTCCTAGTGCCGACCATGCTGGCCATGATCATGGAGGCGCCCGGAGTGGCGGATGCCGAGCTGACGCTGCGGCGTATCGCCTATGGCGCCTCGCCGATTTCGTCTGGATTGCTGGAACGCGCCGAAGCCCGGTTCGGGCCGGTTTTCGCGCAGACCTACGGGCAGGCGGAAAGCCCGATGGTCATCACCTGCCTGAAGCCGGAAGACCACGGCCGGGTCGGCTCCTGCGGTCGGCCGTTCACCATAGCGGACGTCGCGGTAGTCGATCAGGAAGACAATTTCCTGCCGCCCGGCGAGCCCGGCGAAATCGTGACCCGCGGGCCGCAGACCATGGTCGGCTACTGGAACAGGCCGGAAGCCACCGCCAGGGCGTTCAGGAACGGCTGGCTGCATACGGGCGACATCGGCACCATGGACGAAGACGGGTTTTTCTACATACTCGACCGCAAGGACGACATGCTGATCTCGGGGGGATTCAACGTCTATCCCCGGGAGGTTGAGGAAATCCTCATGGCATGTGAAGGCGTCCGTGAAGCGGCGGTGGTCGGCCTGCCCGACGAACTCTGGGGTGACCGTGTTCACGCTGTCGTGACGGGACGTTCGAGCCTGTGCAGCCAGGAGGTGATGGCGCACGCCAGGGGCCAGCTTGCCAACTACAAGCGTCCCAAGGACATCGAGATCTGGCCGGAATTGCCGAAAAGCGCCGCCAACAAGATTCTGCGCCGCAGTGTGCGCGAGCGGATTCTCAAAGGTGAGCCTACCTGAGCCCTGCGGAGGACACTGGCATGCGTGATATGCATTCGGTTCTGCATGCGTTCGCCATCAAGAAGTTCGCTTCCATCGAAGACGCGGCCACACTGACGGCGCTCGATGTGGCTCGGGTCCGCACCCTGGTGGCCGAGGCGGTGGCCGGGGGACGGCTGAACGAGGTCGACGGCAAGTACATGGTGACGCCCACCGCACAGATTACCCTCAAGGGCGTCTACGCCAAGGTTTACTCCAGGTTGCGCGGCGATGCGGGGTTTAGGGAGGACTACGAGGCCTTCGAGCGAATCAACGACGATCTGAAGCTGTTGATGACCGATTGGCAGACGCTGACCGTCGCTGGCGAGACGGTGGCCAACGACCACTCCGACCCGGATTACGATGAACGGATCATCGGCCGGCTGGGCAGGCTGCACGATCGCGCCGAGCGGCTGCTCGACCGCCTGGCGCAGCACGTGCCCCGTATCGGGTACTACGGCGGGCAACTGCTTGCCGCCTTGGAAAAGGCGGAAGACGGGGACATTCGCTGGGTGAGCGACGCGACGATCGGCAGCTACCACACGGTCTGGTTCGAGCTGCACGAAGACCTGTTGCGTGTCACGGGCCTGGCCCGGCGCGAGTGAACGACGTGGTCGGCGCGGCCTTGGCGGGGCGCTGGCTGGTCGGGCTCGACGCGGTCAGCGGGTCTGCCTTGCCGGACCGGCAATTGATTGGCGGCAAGGCTTGGTCGATCGCCCACATGCAGTCGTTGGGGTTGCCGACCCCGCCGGCCTTCGTGGTCACCACCGAAGCCTGCCTGGACTATCAGCGGAGCGGGGCCATGCCGGACGGCCTGGAGTCCGAACTGCGAGCCGGGATGCGCTGGCTGGAGCAGCGCAGCGGACGCCGCTTCGGGCACGACGAGAAGCCCCTGCTGGTTGCCGTTCGCTCCGGTGCCGCCATTTCGATGCCCGGCATGATGGATACGCTGCTCAATCTCGGCATCAGCGAAGCGAACCTGCCGGCGCTGGCCGCCGAATCGGGGGATTCGGCTTTTGCCCGCGATACGTACCGGCGGTATTTCCAGCTCTACGCGGAAGTGGTGCTGGGAACGGACTGCCCCGAACTGAAGTGCGGCGAAAGACTCGGGGATTGGCGCGCGCAGATCGAGCGCAATGCGCGGCAGGCCATCCCCGGCGACCCCATGCTGCAACTGCACGCCGCCGTGCGCGCGGTATTCGATTCCTGGAATTCGCGGCGCGCCCGCCGTTACCGCAAGCATCACGGTATCGCGGAAGACCTGGGCACGGCGGTGACCGTGCAACTCATGGTTTTCGGAAATTTCGATGAACAGAGCGGCACGGGCGTGCTGTTCAGCCGCAATCCCTTGGACGGGGCTCCGGAGCCCTACGGGGAATACCTGCGCCGCGCCCAGGGCGAGGATGTCGTTTCCGGACGGCACACACCGGAGTCGCTGGACGATCTGCGCGCTCAGTCGCCCCGGCTGCACGCACAACTGTTGACTGCGGCCGGCCGGCTGGAAGCAGCCAACAGGGAGGTTCAGGACATCGAGTTCACCGTGGAAAGGGGCACGCTGTACCTGTTGCAGTCGAGAACCGCGAAACGGGCGCCGGCCGCTGCCGTGCGCATCGCTGTGGACATGCAGCGTGAAGGCACCATCGACATCGGCGAAGCCATATCGAGGGTGACCCCTGCCCAGGTGCGCAGCCTGCTCAGCCCAAGGCTGACGGCGGCAGCCGCCGGCACCATGCCCCTTGCCACGGGCAACGGCGTCTCTCCGGGTGTGGGTGCCGGGGTGGTGGTGACCGGCGCCGACGAGGCCGAGCAGCGCGCGAAACAGGGCGAAGACGTCATTCTGGCAACGACCACCACCAGTCCGGACGATGTTCACGGCATGATCGCCGCCCGCGCCGTGATCACGGAGTTCGGTGGCTCAACCTCCCACGCCGCAGTGGTCGGCCGTTCCCTCGGTCTGCCCTGCGTGGTCGGCTGCGGGGCCGGGGCGGTGACGGCGCTCGACGGCGAGACCGTTACGGTGGACGGCGGAGCGGGGGTCATCTACCCCGGCGTCCTGGAAATCGACTACCCGGACGAGCGCGAGGACGAGTGGCTGCGGCAGCTCCTAGATTGGGTTGCGGAGCGAAGCCCGTTGCGCGTATTGCGGCCGGATGAAGCGCCTGACGGGGATATCCTGGATCTCGATGCGCTGGAAGCGGCAGCCGACCCCGACCGGCTTGCCGGGCTCTTGCAAGGAGTAGAGGCCGCGAGCGGCCGTGCCATCGCCAGCGACGAAGGCATTGCGGCCGCGCTCGCGGCGAACCTGCGTTTCATCGTCGCAGAGCCTACACTTCCCGCGTTGCTGGCGGCCGTGCAGATGTCGGACGGTCAGGCAAGTGCGACTCACTGACGAAAATCCCGATCGGAAAGCCATGGAAAAACGCACCTTTCAGGACATCAACACGCTCATAGAGCTGTTCGAAAACTCGGACTGGCGGGAGCTGTCCATTGAGGTCGAGGATTTCAGCCTGCACCTTTCCCGCGACGGGGATTCCGGTCAGCGCCCATCCCTTCCCGCCCGGGAACGGCCGGGGAACACCGCCGCCGAAGCTTCGCCGGCCGCGGAGGAACCAGGGACGGCTGCTGAAAGCGTAGATGAAGGGGAGTTCGACGGATTGACGGTTGTCCGCGCCCCGAACCTGGGGCTCTTCTACCGGTCACCGAAACCCGGGGCGCCGCCCTATGTGCAGTTGGGCGAGGAAGTGGGCGAGGACACCGAGGTATGCCTGATTGAAGTCATGAAGCTGTTCACCCCGGTGGTGGCCGGCGTCAACGGCATCCTGCGCCGTGTCTGCGTCGAGGACGGGGCCCTGGTGGAGTTCGATCAGCCGCTGTTCTACGTCGAACCCCGACCCTGACTCGGTCCGGATGAATCGCCTGTTCGTCGCCAACCGGGGAGAAATTGCGGTGCGAATCCTGACTGCCGCAAAGTCCATCGGCCTGGAAACCGTGCTCGGCGTCTCCACAGCCGACCGCGACGGCCTCGGCCCGGAACTCGCCGACCGCGTGGTCGTACTCGGGCCGGCCGTCCCCGCGCGCAGCTATCTCGACGAGAACCTGACTGTCCAGGCGGCGAAATCCACCGCTTGCCATGCCCTGCACCCCGGCTACGGGTTTCTCTCGGAACGAGCTAGCTTGGCCCGTCTCTGTGAGTCGGAAGGCATTGTATTCGTGGGGCCCCGCGCGGAGACCATCGATGCTCTCGGCGACAAGCTGAACGCCCGCAAGCTGGCCGCCGCTTCGGATGTGCCCCTGTTGCCAGGCACGCCGGCCCTGCACTCGGTCGACGAAGCCTGTGCGAAGGCCGAAGAAATCGGTTACCCGGTGGTTATCAAGGCCAGTGCCGGCGGTGGCGGCCGGGGCATGTTCCTGGCCGACAGCGCCGATGACATCAGGGGCGGTTTCACGAGGGCATCGGCAGAGGCCCGGGCGGCCTTCGGCAGCGGTCTCATGTACATGGAGCGCTTTATACGCAATGCCCGCCATGTGGAAGTTCAGGTGTTCGGCGATGGCGAGGGCAAGGTACTGCACTTCGGCGAACGCGACTGCTCGGTACAGCGGCGCTACCAGAAGCTGATCGAGGAATCGCCCTGTGCGATTCTGCCCGCGGGCATCCGCGCCCGGCTGCACGAGGCCGCGGTCAAGTTAGCCTCCGACCTGGCCTACCGGAACGCCGGTACCGTCGAGTTTCTCTACGACCCGGACAGGAAAGAGTTCTATTTCATTGAAGTCAACGCCCGGATACAGGTAGAGCACCCGGTCACCGAGCTTGTCTCGGATGTGGACCTCGTAGCGCTGCAGCTTAAGGTCGCGCTTGGCGAGCCCCTGGATCTCGCGCAGTCGGAAATCGCATTGCGCGGGCATGCCATCGAGTGCCGGATCAACGCCGAGGATCCCGACCACGATTTCCGGCCCGCGCCCGGCGACATCACGAGTTGGAGCCCGCCGGGCGGCGACGGCATTCGACTCGATACGTATTGCCGTGCGGGCGAACGGGTTTCCCCCTACTACGACAGTATGATCGGCAAGCTGATCGCCCGCGGTGCCGACCGGGACGATGCCATCGACCGGCTCGACCGGGCTCTGGGCGCCTTCGAAATCGGCGGCTTGCGAACCAACCTGGCATTGCAGCAATTCGTGGTGCGGCGCCCGGATTTCCGCAACAACGCCATCTCGACGCGATGGCTGGAACAGACCGGCCTGCCGGCGTTCGCCGAACGACAACAGGAACCACATCATGGCGCACATTGAATTTCTCGACACCACCATGCGCGACGGCCAGCAGAGCCTGTGGGGCATGGAGATGCGCTGCGGCATGGCGCTGCCCATCGCGCCGACCCTCGACCGCACCGGGTTCCGGGTCATCGACCTGACCGGTTCGTCCATGTTCGAGGTGTCGATCCGCGTAAACCACGAGAATCCCTGGGAAGGGCTCGACCTGCTTACCGGGGCGATGCCCAGAACCCCCATACGGGCCGGCATGCGCTCGAACGCCTCCGTTACCTTCGGCGTGACCCCGGATGCGCTCATGGACGTTTGGATGCGCCAATTGAACGAGCATGGCTGCCGTTCCTTCTGGGTCTACGACGTGCTGTTCAACATCGATAAGATGCACCGCCTAGCCAAGGTCGCCAAGGAGTACGGCTCCGAGGTCGCGGGGTCGATCATGTTCACCTCCAGCCCGGTGCACACCGACGACTACTACGCCGACAAGGCCGACCGGCTCTCGGTGTGCCCGGACATCGATACGCTGCTGCTCTACGACACGGCCGGCGTTCTCGAGCGGGAACGGATGAAGACGCTGGTGCCGGCGATTCTGGCCAAGGCCCGTGGGAAGCCCGTGGAGTTCCATTCCAACAACATCCTGGGCATGTCCGGCAAGGCCTACTGCGACATCGTCGAATTCGGTGTCACCATACTGCATACGGCCACCCGCCCCATGGCGAACGGCCCCGCCGTACCCTCCACAGAGATCATGACCCGCAACATGACCCTGCTCGGGCACACCCACGACATCGACGTATCCCTCTTGCCGCCTGTGGCGGAACACTTCGAAAAAGTGGGCCGGGCGGCCGGCTACCGGGTGAACCAGCACAATGAATACGACGTTCTTGCGGCCAGGCACCAGATCCCCGGCGGCATGACCGGCACCCTGCGGGCGCAGATCGCCAAGCACAACCTGAGCGACCGGATGGACGAAATTCTGGAGGAGACGGCGGTGGTGCGCGAGGAACTCGGCTACCCGGGCATGGCCACGCCGTTCTCGCAGCTCGTGGGCATCCAGGCGGTGTTGAACCTGGTGGCCGGGGAGCGTTACAAGATCGTTCCCGACGAAGTCATCCAGTACGCCGCGGGCTTCTATGGCGAATCCGTGGCACCGATCGATGCAGACATACTCGACCGGATCATGGCGTCACCGCGCGCCGACAAAGTCCTGGCGTCGCCGCCCGAGGAACCGACCCTCGAAGACCTGTTCAAGCGCTACGATACCCGGGACCCGGACGAACTGATCCTACGCGCCCTGATGCCCGAGCCGGACCTGCAGAAGATGCGTGCCGCAGGGCCGGTGCAGCGCAGCTATCCGGTCATGTCCACGCCGGAACTCGAGCAGGCGCGGCAGCTCCTGAAAACCGCCCGTTCGCCTTACGTGCAAATCAAGTCGGCGGGACTCGACCTGAGGCTACGGCGCTAGAACGCCACCCGAAACCCCGCCTCGATCGTGCGGCCCGGTTGGGGCACCAGGTCCTTGACCAGCGACCCATGCAACCGCTGCTCGTCGTCGGTCAGGTTCCGGCCCCGCAGGAAAACCGTGAGCGCGGTGTTGCCCCACTCGCCGGCCCAACCGAGGTAGGCGCGCAGATCGTCGTAGGCATCGGTCGCCAGCTCGAAATCGGCCACATCGTTCTGCTTGAAGGCCCGCACGTAGTCGATGTTGGCGTCAAAGCCGCTCCAGTGGAGTGCCACGCCCAACCCGGCGCGTTGCGGCGGAATCCGGGGCAGGTTGTCGTTGCCGGAGACGTCTAGCTGCGCGGAAACGGTGTCGTAGAAGGCGCTGACGTTCATATGCCCGTCCTCCCAAGATGTGACCGTGGCGGTGCCTTCCAGATCGAGCCCGACGAAGGTAGCGTCCGCCTGGTTGAACAGCAGCACCGCCAGCCCGCGCTCCTCTTCGCCGGTGGCCTGCTGATAGATGAAATTGCTGAACTCGGTGAGGTAGAGACATGCGTGCACCGACCACCGGTTGCCCCGGGCATCGAGAATTGCCGAAAGGTTGATGGCCTTTTCCTCGTCAAGGTCGGGGTCGCCGATTTCGAAGCTGCTCGTGGCGGCGTGCGGGCCGTGGGTGTACAACTCTTCCCCGGCCGGGGCGCGCGTCGAGTAGTCCGCGAGCAACCGCGCCTGGAAGATGTCCCCCATCGGCACGATGGCGCCGAGCGATGCGCTCAGGCCGCTGAAGCTGTCGCTGCCGCCAAAAACGGGCTTGTGCCTGACCCGGTCGTAGCGGGCACCCGCTTCCAACTGAAAGCCGGAAAACGAACGCTCCCCGACCCAGAACACGCCGAAGGAGCGGGTATCCACCGGGGGGGTGAAGGCCTCTTCGCCGATTGCGGAGAACTCACGGTCGCCGTACTGTGCACCGACGGCACCGTTCCAGCCCGCCCAGTCCCGATGGGACAACTCCAGGCGCGCTTCCCAAGCGTCGTTGGCGAAAGTGGTGCCGTGCGTTGCGTCGCCCTCGAAGTGCTCGTAGTCGTTGATGCCGATGCGCAGATTCGCGTTGGTGAAACCCGGTAGGGGTTCGTTCAACGCGGCTTCCACATCGATTCGCGTCTGTTTCATTTCCAGCAGGGGCAGGGCTTCGTCGCCGTGCTCGTCGTGGTGTTCATCTTCGTCATGATGCTCGTCTTCGTCATGGTGTTCATCCTCATCATGATGCTCGTCTTCATCGTGACCGTGCTCGTCTTCATGGCCATGGGCGTGGCTGTGCCCCGGTATGCCGTATTCCGAGTCGAGTTGGCTTACCGATACACCGAAAAAGCCGCGCTCGCCGACAAACGAGAAACCCGCCGCCCCGCCGTATGATTCCAGACCGCTGCCGGGCACTGTTCCGTATGCGTGCTCTTCCTCTTCGTCCGCGTGCTCGTCGTGGTGTTCGTCTTCGTCGTGGTGTTCATCCTCGTCGTGGTGTTCGTCTTCGTCATCGTGGTCATCATGGCCCTGCAGCGCCTCCAAGGCCATCAGGCGGGACGACTCCGCGTACCCCGGAATGTCGTAGTCGTTCCTCTCGCGGGCGAAACCGTCAAGATGCCAGGCAAAGTTGCCGAAGCCGCCATCGAGTCGGAACGAGCCGTTCTTGGCGTCGCCGTTGTCTCCCCCTAGCGCGTGCAGCTTACCGGTGATGCGATCCGGCACCTGGTGCGGAATGCGTCCCGTGTGCGTGTCCACCACACCGCCGATGGCGCCGGATCCGTACAGCAGGGTCGCTGACCCTTTGAATATCTCCACCCGGTTTGCAACGAGCGGATCCACCGTCACCGCATGGTCGCCACTGGTGACGGAAACGTCGAGGGTGTCGATTCGATCCTCGAGCATGCGCACCCGCGGCCCGGCGAGGCCGTGAATGACTGGACGACCAACCGCGACCCCGAACGAACCGTTGTGGATGCCGGTTTCGCCGGCGACCGTTGCACCGATGTTGTCGATCGCCCTGCGCTCGAGTTCTTCGCCGGCAAGCACGGCATGTGGCTGGACGAGGCCTTCCGAGGACAGCGGATGGCCGATTACGAGGACTTCCTCAATGCGCGGATCCGTTCCCCCGGATTCCGATTCCTCCGCGTAGGCGGGCACCGCCAGCCAGACCGCCAGCGCAAAAAGTAACTTCTTTGGTTGCATGAATGTCTCCTGATGACAGAATGGACAGATCGCACGGCCTTGCGCCGTTGCTGTCACCCTGCTTACGTTATAACATAACATTTTGCGGAAGGAAACGGCATCCACGATGGGATTCGAAACCCTAGGCGATCCATACCGGCGAGCGCCGGTTAACCCTGCGCGAGAAGGTCTTGCCCATGCGCATGAATATCGAGCAGCACCGGACGGCCATTGAAATCCCATGAGTCCCTATAACGATCCATCCTGTCCGGCGGAACTCGGAAGACCTCGTCTGGACCTGTACGCGGCCGGGCTCTCGGCTCTGTGCCTGCTCCACTGCCTCGCCCTGCCCCTGCTCGTGACGGTCATACCCTTGGCTGCGCAGACCGCCGAGAGCGAACTGGTCCATCGACTCCTGGTGTTCGCTACGGTTCCCGTAAGTCTCCGGGTCGTCTGGAAGACATCGGCCCTGCGCCGGAACTGGCTCTTTGTCGGCTCGGTTTTGGCGGGGCTCGCTCTGCTATTGCTGGCGGCGTTCGGTGAGGCGGTGTCAGCGTACGAGGAACCGATTACCGTTGTCGGCGGCGTGCTGTTGTGCTCGGCTCACCTCTGGCATTGGGCGCGACAACGTGGTATCGGTGGCATTGGCGGCCTCCGGTCAGCGCCCGGTGAACGTTGATTGTCGGAGCCGGAATCGAACAGCGTGGCAGGAGGCAGGTTGTCAAGGCCAGCGGCGAAAGCGGCACGACTTGCGCCAAAGTGGCGGGAACTCGCCGAAGCGCGGTGCGCGGAAAAGGGCGAGCGATTGACACCGGCCCGACTGGCCGTCTATGCGGAACTGCTGGCATGCGATCGGCCGCTTTCCGCATACGAACTCATCGCGCTGTTGGAGCAGCGCCAGGAGCGAAAGATCGCACCATTGACCGTCTACCGGCATCTGGACTTCCTCATGCGAATCGGCGTCGTCCACCGGCTTCAATCCGCGCAATCCTACCTGCCGTGCAACCATCCCGACCATCCTCACGACAGCCAGTTCCTGCTGTGTTCTTCGTGCGGCCGTGTAGACGAGGTGGAATCGAGGGGGGTTGAGACGATGCTGTCCGAAATCGCAGACGAGCGCGGTTTCAGGCCGGACCACACCGTTGTCGAAATCAAGGGGGTGTGCGGTACCTGCGCCGACAGCGACCCCTACTGAGCACCCCGTTCTTGCCTAGCTCTCGGAGCCGGAACGAAGAACCTGTTACGCGCTGCGGCTCACCGTTGCGCGGCGGCGTAGGCTTCTGCGGGGAAACTGGTCATACTGCGCCGCCGCCGTCGGAGATGTTCGCGACAGGCGCGCTCCGCGCGCTTTTCGTCCCCGGCCAGCACCGCCTCTGCTATGGCTGTTAATCCCTTGAGCTGATTGCGATGATGCTCGGGGGTGACGTAGGCCTGAAATTGCAGGCGCAGCAAGCTGATCTGCATCCGCGGGATCATCCGCTGCAATTCCCGGTTGCCGCCAATTTCGTACAGGGTGTCGTAGAACCGGCGCCTTTCGCCGAGAAACGCAAAGGTTTCACCCTGCTTTCCCTGCGACATCATGCGCTGGTAGGTTTGCTTGAGGCGCTGCCGGTTGTTCCCCTTTTGGATGGCTTGCGCAGCCAGCTTGGCCGCGAGCCCCCCGAGTGCTTCCATCACACCGAGCGTGTCGTTGACTTCTTCCCTGGTGTGCGCGCGGATGTAGCCGCCGCGATGCCGGTTTAGAACCAGCACGCCTTGGCCGGCGAGCTGCTTGAATGCCTCGCGCACGGGGCCTCGGCTGATCTGGAGTTCGCGGGTTAGGTCGACCTCGATCAGGCGTTGCCCGGGCACGAACCGGCCCTTGTGTATTCCGCTTATGATCGCATTGACGACCCGCTGCGGAGAACTGTCGTCCGCAGCCTGGGTTCCGGGCAACTGGCTCGGTACCGTACCTGTTGGATCGTCGGATATGGGTTCTGTGTTGGCCAATTGGGTTTTCGCAGCTTCAGATGCGGGCCGAGGTTCCACCGTCGATCAACATCACCGACCCGTTAGTGTAGCTCGATTCATCCGATGCCAGGTATAGGCAACCGTAGGCGATTTCTTCGGGCGTGCCGGTTCGGCGCATGGGGCAAAGGCGATCTGCCGTTGCCTCATCCTCGAACAGGTGCATGTGGGTAGCGATCATGGGGGTATCGATGAACCCCGGACACACGCAGTTGCAGCGAATGCCGTCGAGGGTATAGGCCGCGGTGATCGACCGGGTCAGGTTGATCATGCCGCCCTTGGCCGTTGTATAGGCGTGTGCGTCGGGGTGCCCCTTCACGCCGAGCACCGATGAGATGTTGATGATGGAACCGCCGCCCTGTTTCTGCATGTGCGGTATCACCAACCGCGACATGAAGAACACGGAATCGAGGTCGATGGCGGTGACCTGCCGCCACAGTTCGGGCGTCGTGTCGGTAATCGACCCCATGGAGCCCGGAACCTTGGGCTCGAGCGAATAACCGACGCCGGCGGAGTTCACCAGTACGTCCACCCGGCCGTAGGCCTGCACCGTGGCATTGACCAGCGCCTCCGCCCCCTCGGGGCCCGACAGGTCCGCGGCGACGACCATGCCCTCGCCGCCGCCGTCGGTGACGGCCCGCAAAACCTCATCGAGATTGCTCTGGGTTCTGGAGCACCCTGCGACCTTGGCGCCCTCGCGTGCGAAAAGCTCCATGCACGCCCGCCCGATTCCGGTTCCCGCCCCGGTTACTATGGCGACCTTGTCGTCCAGCCGTCCCATGGTTTCTCCTTTATTCGAATGTCTTCCTTCATGCAAGCGCCTTGCCCACGAACCTGCCTTGCACCAGCCGCACCGGGAGAATAACGCTCTTTAACAGAATCACAGGCGCCGTTCAATTCTTGCGCGGCGCAAGCCCCGGGCACGGTCGCCACCGATGTTGGCGCGCTATGCGGGCTAGAACTCGTAGCCGACCCTAAGCGTAAACTCGTCCGCCCACTCCGTGGTGGAGAGGGCGTTGTAGTTGGGGTTCCTGCCGCGCACCTTGCCGTCGATGAAGTTGTAGAAGGCTTCGACGGCCCAGTTGTTACCCGGCCTCCAGCGTAGGGCCGGCTGCACCAGGATGCCGCCTTCTAAGTCGTACAGCATGCCGAGATCAAGACGCCACACGAGGTTGGGAAACGGCTGCTGCAGGGCGAAGGCGATGTAGTTGGCGCTACCCGGCGTGCTGGCGTCGCGGGCGGCCCGCTCGACGCTGCCGCCCATACCGCTCAAATGCCTGCCGAAGATGTCGCTTTCCGTTCGGTGCATCCACTGCAGGACGAAATAGGTGGCTGGGAAGGCGGGGGTAAAGCGCTGGTACTTCTCCAGCACGACGGAAACGATTGCTTCGTCCTCCACGAGGCGCTGCCTGCTCAGCGATGGGTTCGTGAAGTGTCGGTCGCGTGCATACTGAACTTCGACGTTGGCGATGAGCTGGTCGAGCAGAGACCCCGGTGCGCCGTTGAATACATAACCGAAACCGACGCCGAATAGGCTTTCGCGATGGTATTCCCGGGCGATGTGGCCGCGCAGGCCGCCGGACAGGCGAAAGAACAGGTCGAGTTCTTGGCTCGCGAACGCGTAGTCTGGTGCTACCACCGCGCCCAAAGCCTGGGCGGCGGGGAACTCCGCGATCGATGCGTTCAGGCCGTTGATACCGTCCAGCCGGGCCAGTCCCGCGAATGTGAACCACTCCCGGGCCGAGTGCACTCCGGATGTGTCCTGTTCATAGGCTGTCTGTGCCATGATTGCTTCCGTTCCGGGAAAGCCGGGACCCAACGGCTTGTGCACCCCGGATTGCGTCCATCGGAAGGTGCCGTCGGGGTTGTAGCGGCGCGCCGCCATGACCTGGAACTTGACCGGGCCGATGTCGCCCCGGGCGCGCATCCCGAAATTGAACTTGCCGTCGTAATCCTTGTACAGATCATGCACCGTGAACTGGGATGCGATGACGTTGTACGGCGTATTGGGGTTGCCGTAGATGGTCGGCCTGAAGTGTTGGACGAATCCATCGAGTTCCCAACTGCCGGCCATGTACTGAACGCGTGCCGCAAGGGCCGGTACCCGTTTGTCGGAGAACTCCTCGGGAACGTAGTCCAGCAGGCTGTGACGGCGCAGGTCCAGCCCGTTCGGTACGTCCATTACCCGGAAAAACAGGGACTGGCCCCAGGCGATCTGTTGATTGCCGAGGCGCACATGCAGGGGCCCCTTGTGATAGTCCAGATAGAAGCGGGGCAGGTCGATCATGAAGTTGTCGCCGGAAACCTCCAGGGCACCGGGATTCTTGCGCGACATGAGCGAGCTGCCGTTTACCCGGTACTCGAACAGGTTGGGCTTGCGGTTCAGGCCGCCCATGGGGTCGGCGCCGGGAATGTCGTGCGGGGCGAAGTTCTTGTACATATCCACATCGAACAGGGCGCGCAGTTCACCGCGGAACGACCAGTTGCGGCTCAGGCTGACGTTGACATCGAACTTGCCGCGCAGGACGCTCAGGTTGAAGTCCTCATCTTGCTGGGGCCCCTGCCGGATGTATGTATCCGACCCGCCGAGCAGATCCAGCCGGTCCACGCCAACACCGTTGAAGGGGTTGCCGATTTGGTTGTAGGGATTGCGTTTGGAACTCGTGCTTAGCGCTGACTCGACGCGCACGAAACCGCTGTAGCTGACATCGAAATACTCGTTGTCACTCCAGCCGCCCTGCGCATGGACGGGTGACGCCGCGAGGCACCCGAACCCGACGCCCATGAACCAGAACCCTGTTTTCCTGAGATTTAGCATGCCTTTTGCCCCCTTCATGTTCTACCCTGAGTTCGAGCGTCAGCCCCCCAAACGCTGCAGCGCCTGGGGCGTCAGATATTTGTTGTAGACATCCCACTCATCGTCGGTTTCGAATTCGGTTCGGTAGCCGCCCTGAACTCGCTTGCCGACGAAATAGCGGGTCATCCGGCCGTCGAGCCGGTCATAGATCATCACGCCAGTCCACGACCAGGCCGGCATACCGGCCTTGGTGAAGGTTTCGTGTTCGTTCTGGTATTGCGCGAACTGTGGCTCGAACGTTTTCCAGACCTCGCCCTTGCGGTCGGTGGTTATCGAGGCAATGAATACCTGGTTGCGCACATCCAGCCAGATGCGGCGCTTGCCCACCGGCGAGCGCGGGTACCCTACGGGCTCGCACTCCAGCGTGATGCATTCGGGGCACAGTTCCATCCACACATCGTGGAAGGTCACGCCCTTCGGCCCGCCATGCACGGGTTTCTCCCAGTTCTCCCTTCCTCCCATGAAGTTGGCGGGGCCCTGGGCGCCCAGCATGGGGCCATGACCGACGATCTTGTAGTTGCCCCAGGTCAGCATGGGGTCGCCCGAGGCCCAGGCATCCGACAGGAACAGCACCATGCCCGGCACCAGGGGCTCGAAGCGCTGGTTGGTCGGAAACTGCCTTACGCGGCGGAAAGCGGGCAGGTAGCCGAGCAGGTCGGGAAACTTGCGTTGGTCGTAGTACCAGGTATTCAGGTACGAGGTACCGTTTACGTCTTCCGGCCTCGTGAACCAGGTGGTGTTGAGCCGTAACAGGTCGTCGCGGCCCCGCCAGAATTCGCCATCCGAACGCGATGTGGTCTGAAACTCCGTCCAGATGAAGTCGTACTGGTAGGCGATGTCGCCATTGCGGTCGATATCGTGGTCCCTTACGGCGCTGAGCTGCCAGTCGTTGCGCCCCCAACTCAAGGTCATGTCCGCAATGACTTCCTCGGGGGTTTTGGGGTCCGGGAATGGATTTCCGCCGATCCAGGCGCCGCCTTCCTGCGTGCGAACGTTGCCGGCCGCATCGAACGTCGCCTTGCCCTGATTGGAGAGCGTTGCCTGCAGATAGTCGTGCGGATACATCTTGGTGATATCCGTGGTGGTCTCGACGATGTGAATCCGGCGTTGCAGGGTCTTGACCTGCTCCACGGCTATGGGGTCGAGCAGGTGCTCCACGTACTCGATATTGTCGGCGGTGATCGTGTCGCCGGGCTTCACCTTGCCCTTGGTGTGCATCTCGATGGAGAGCAGTTCATCGGGATACGCGCCGCTGATATCCGTGATTCCCGAATCGGACTTGGCGATAAGCGGCCACAGGGACGTCAGGATTCCCGCCGACGCCGTACCCTTCAGGGTTTTTTCAAGAAACTTTCTACGTGAATAGTTGAAGTCATATTTTCGTATGTGCATGTCTGTCTCTCGATTTAGTTGAACGACCTGATCGGTGTTTTCGCGCCAGACGAACGATCGGGCGGGGGAAACGGAAACTGAGGGAAATGCGGAGGTGGTGCGGCGAGTTTGGGGAAGGTGGAATGAATCCGGCACAAGAGCCGGCACCGTGGGCCGGACCAGAACTGTTGTATCGGATTCAACAGTAGCACTTTCCCCCAACCTCCCTTAGGACTCATCCCCTTAGTGGAACCAGACTCCGTCAGTTCAATTCCTAAGTCCGGCCCACTTGGGCAAGGAGACTTGGAATGCCCGGCCATGACGCCGGTCAAACCATGTTATCGCCACATCCTGTAGGACAATATAATAGAACAATTCTAAGTCTGTCAACCAATCGACTTCGCGGTCGGTGGTATATCAGTTTGCTTTTGTGGACCGAGCGGAGGCGCGACACACAGGGGATTCGGCAGGCTCGGGATGCAAACCGATACACAGCCTCGCGGTCGGCAATGCTCGTTTTGGCGTCCAACTTCAGTGTTCGGCGCGCAACAGCCCGCCTTTCCGCCTTGATTCCGGCCAAATCGACCGGCGAGCGCTGCCTGTGGAGGGGTTGCAAGCCGTAACGAGCGTCGCCGCTTCGCGGTGTGGAGAACAGATTAGGTGCCCGCGTTGCCACGGCTAGGCGCATGGCAAGCCGCGACAGCCCCGCCTGTGGGAGTGGACCTTGGCAGGCGGCGATGAAGCCGGGCCTACGCCCGCGACCCCCCGCCTGTGGGAGTGGACACTGGGCGTTTTCGAGGACACCTCGCCACGGCTGGGCGCAGGACAAGCCGCGACAGCCCCGGCGTACCGCCGCTCGGTTGGAGAGATTGGCGTGTCGGGGTTAGAGTACCGGCAGCGCAATAGCTGACAGCGGCTTTGGCGGCGGGCGGGCTGCCCCGGGCCACCGAGGAGAATGCAATGCGGGGACTGCAAACACCCGGCGGCGGTGACTGCGGGGAAGGTCGCCGGGAACCCCGGCGTAGCCCGCGCCGCTGGCTGGGCTCGCTTGCCGTGGCTGGCCTGCTGTATGCCGCGCTCGCCGCCGCGGAGGTGGAGCTTGCCACCTCTGTGGTGCGGATTGCCAAGGTCGCGACTGACGACGGCGCAACCGAAACCTTGCTGCTCGATGCCTCCCGGGTGCGGCCCGGAGAGGAACTGCGCTACACCATCGAATTCACCAACACCAGCAACGAGTACATCGGGCCGGGCATCATCGTTATCACCAACCCCATTCCCGAGGCGGCGGCGTATCTAGAGGGAACCGCGGCCGGGGCGGATACGGAGATACTGTTCTCCGTTGATGGTGGGGTCGACTTTGCGGCACCCGGGGCGCTCACCGTCGTCGAGGGCGGTGCCGGGCTGCCCGCGACCGCGGAGCAATACACCACGATTCGCTGGATCTTCAACCGGTCGCTCGGCCCCGGAGAGAGCGGTTTAGTGTCGTTCGATGTCCGACTGAGGGAAGCACCGCCGCCACCCCCCTAGGCCGATGCGCCGCAATGGCATGCCGCGGCCATTGCAACCATCCGCCGGCCCAATCCCAATGACTTGGTGGCTGGTTTCGGGCTCGGCGGGTAGCCGCCGCTGGAGCACTCCCCGCGCTTGCGCACTATCCGGGCGGCGGGTAAGGTCTGCGCCCTTTTCAATCGGGTAGTCGAGGTGGTCTGGTCGGTTGCGTTCAGCCGGGGAATCGTGCTGCGAGCCATCGGCACCGCCCTGGTCGTCGGCTGCGTGCTGCTGGCCATCAATCACGGCGACGGGCTGCTTGCGGGGACTATCGACGTCATGCGTTCGACGACAATGCTGCTTACGTTCCTGGTTCCGTATTGTGTCTCGGCCTATTCCGCCGCGGCCGTCGGCAGGTATGCGGCCTAGTCCGGGCGCGACGGTGGCCGCGTGGTGTCGCTGGAGAGCCTGGTCGTGGCCGCTGGCAGGCATGCGGCCTAGTTCGGTCGCGACGGTGGTCGCGTGGTGTCGCCGAAGGGCCTGGCTGCGGCCGTCGGCAGGCGCGTGGCCTAGTCCTGCCCTAGTCGTCGCTTGCCTGGGTTTGGCGACGTGCTCTGCGGTAGCGGGCGAACTGGTGGAGGAAGTCGTCGTCGTCGAAACCCTGGGTGACCGGCTGGGCGGGGTTGGCAGCGCTGGCCGGGTCGACGCCGAGGCGATTGCGGAAATTCGGCCTACGCACATCCACGAGGCCTTGGTGCGGGTGCCCGGGGTGTGGATTTCCCGGGGGTCGGGGCACGAACACCTCACCGCCATCCGTTCCGCGGTATTGACCGGTGCCGGTGCCTGCGGTGCGTTCCTGTACCTGCAAGACGGCCTGCCGATTCGACCCGCCGGGTTTTGTAATGTCAACAACCTATTCGAGGTGAACGCCGAGCAGGCCGCGGGCATCGAGGTCTGGCGCGGGCCGGCCAGCGCCGCGCTGGGGGGCAACGCCCTGCACGGCGCCATCAATGTCCTGACGCCGAACCCCGCCGAGTCCAGCCTGAGCCTGGAGGGCGGTTCCTACGGCTACGCCCAGGTACGCGGCACCCTGGTCGCGGCCAAGGGCAAGCACCGCCTGGGCCTAAGCGCCAATGGCAGCCATTCCAACGGCTACCGGGACGATACCGGTTACGGCCAGCAAAAGCTGTCGTTCATCCATATGCTGGACTTAGGCGCGTGGCGGGTACGCAACACCCTCGACGCCACCAACCTCAATCAGGAGACCGGTGGTTTCGTGCGCGGCTACCGGGCCTACGACGACCCCGCCCTGCGCCGAACCAATCCCAACCCCGAAGCCTACCGGGATGCCTGGTCGCTGCGCGCCGCCAGTCATTGGAGCAACGGCACCTGGCATCTCTCCCCGTACCTGCGCCGGTCGCGAATGGTGTTCCTACAGCATTTTCTGCCCGGTCAGCCCACCGAGACCAACGAACAGACCAGCGGTGGCCTGCTCGCCAGGTACAGCTTCGCTGGCCGGTCGGTGTCTGGGCAACTGGCCGCGCAGTTGGAGTACATGCACGGCAGCCTGACCGAGATTCAGGAGGGGCCGACCCAGGGCTCGGCGTTCCTGGTCGCAACGCGGCCTCCGGGCCGGCACTACGACTACGCGGTGGAAGCCTTCATGGGTGCCCTGTTCTACGACCTGGATTGGTACTTAGGCAATCGTTCACGGCTGACGCACGGCCTGCGGGTCGAGCGGCTCCGGTACGACTACAACAACCACCACCTCGTGGGCAATACCCGGGACGATGGCACCCAATGTGGTTTTGGCGGCTGCCTGTATACACGTCCTCCGTCTGGAGACGACGGCTTTACCGAGGTTGCCGGCCGGTTGGGCATCGAGCGCGAGTTCGGCCCTGCCGGTACTGCCTACCTGACCGCCGGCACGGGCTTTCGGCCACCGCAGGTCACCGAGCTGTATCGGCTGCAGCGGGGCCAGACCACCGCCGACCTGGACAGCGAGCGCCTGTTGTCCTTCGAGGCGGGGCTCAAGGACCAGGGCTGGTCCATTACGGTCTTCAGTGAACGTACCCGGCGCTATATTTTTCGGGAGGCCACCGGTTTCAACGTGGGCGACGGCAAGACCAGATCGCTCGGTGCCGAGTTCGCCGCCGAATGGGAGTCCGCCAGCCACCTATTCACCCTGGCCGGCACCTACGCCGTGCACAAATACGACTTTTCGCGCCGGGCGGGCGGCGGCGAGGTCATTGAAGACGGCAACATGATCGACACCGCACCCCGCTGGCTCGGTAGTGCTCGGTGGCGCTACGAGTTCGGCGATGCCTGGTACTCGGAATTCGAGGTCAACCACATCGGCAAGTACTACACGGACGCGGCGAATAGGCACAGCTACGGCGGCCATACCGTCGTCAACTGGCGCGGAGGGCTGCGGCTGAGCGCCCGCGCCCGCCTGTTCGGGCGCATTGTCAACCTGTTGGACGAACGTTATGCCGACCGCGCCGACTACGCATTCGGCAGCCACCGCTACTTCCCGGCGATGCCAATCCAAGGCTACCTGGGCATTGAGTTTGCATGGTAGCCGGGTACCTTACCAAGCGCCTGTACTGGCTCGGTCAGAGCCATTTCAAGGTGTTCGCCCTTCAAATGAAATTCCCGGCAAAGCCCCCTCAGTGGCAGGCCTTGCCGAGCGCCTTTAAGCGCCAATAGTTGTAGGGCAGGGGTGTCACGAAGCCAGCCAACAGCATGATGGGAACCACCCACCAGGTCAGTCGCGCACCGCCGGTCAGCAGCACATCGACGACATTCATGGCCGTTTCCATGGCCACCATCGACAGCAGGGACATGCCGATCGCGGTCGCAAACGCGGCTCGTGGGCCCAGTTGCCGCCACAGCACGGCGGTCTCGAGCAGTATGGAAGTCACCAGGCCGTTGGCCATGGCCAGCAACATAATGGCGAGGGTCGGCCAGGCGATGCCGCTGACCTGGAAGAAGGCGATGGTTCCGAAGTCGCCTATGGAGCATCCAAGTAGGCACCAGGCGGTGTTGCGCGACGCTGCCCGCCAGCTATGTCGGCAGCGCCAGTCGATGCGGGGGCCGATAGTTGATTCGCTCATCTGGTGCCTCTCTTGACAGTGGGTGCGCGGCAGGCTAATCCTTCCATCCGCTGGAAGGTCAAGAGCGGATGCGATGAATATTGGCGACGCCTCCAAAGCGGCCGGGTTGTCCACCAGAACGGTACGCTACTACGCGGATATCGGCCTGGTTGAGCCGCGGTCCCGCACCGGGTCCGGGTATCGAACCTATGACCGGGCGGCGGTGCGCAAGCTCGCATTCGTGCGCCGCGCCCGGTCATTTGGCTTCTCCATCGACGAGTGCCGGGAACTCTTGGAACTCTACCAGGACAACGATCGCAACAGCGCCGACGTCAAACGGATCGCCCAGGCGCGCCTTGACGAAATCGAGAAGAAACAACGGGAACTACGGTGCCTGCGCGACGAACTGGCGCACCTGGTGAAGTCCTGTGCGGGGGACAACCGGCCCGATTGCCCGATCATCGATCACCTTGCCTAGGCGGATTCGGCCAGATTGGGGCAACCGTTGAAGCAGCCACTCCTCACCCTGAAAAACCTTGGCTGCACGCGCGCCGGGCGTCGGCTATTCGAGGGTCTGAACCTGCGTCTGTATGCCGGCCAATGCCTCGAGATTCACGGCCCCAACGGCAGCGGCAAGTCAACGCTGCTGCGCTTGGCCGCTGGCCTGTTTCCAGACTACGAGGGCAGCGTCACGGCGGTGGCGAGTTTCTATCTCGGCCATCGGCCCGCCGTCAGCGCACTGCTCTCGCCCCGGGAGAACCTGGAGTGGTACCGGCGGGCCGCCCGTGGCCGGGGTGAGTCGGCGTGCTCCCGGCCCGGGGTCCAGGCGGCGCTGGCGGCGGTGGGTCTGGCGGCCTGGTCCGAAATCCCCTGCGGGCAGTTGTCCCTGGGCCAACAGCGGCGCACGGGGCTGGCACGCGCGTTGCTTAGCGCCGAGCGTCTCTGGTTGTTGGATGAACCGCTCACCGCGCTCGATGCCCAGGGGCGCGACCTGGTTGGCCGCCTGGTCGCGCAGCATTGCGCTGCCGGCGGTGCGGCCCTGTGCGCCACCCACCAGGCGCTGGGTGTCGCCGGTGCCGCGAACATCGAACTGGGGCAGGGGGCATAGCGGTGTTCATCGCCCAGTTTCGGCGCGAATGGCTGTCGGTTGCGCGGGCCAGGGACGAGGTGCTGAACCCCCTTGCCTTCCTGTTTCTGGGTATCGCGCTGTTCGCCATGGCGTTCGGCGGCCGCCCGGATGCGCTGGCGGAAATTGCGCCCGGTGCCATCTGGGTGCTGGTGTTGCTGGCCAACCTCATGTCTCTGGAAAACCTCTTCCGTCGGGATTTCGAGGACGGTTCCCTGGAACAATTCGTACTGCTAGCCCGGCCGTTGTTCGCCGCGGTGCTCGCCAAGGTTGCCGTGCAATGGTGTGGCACCGGGCTCGCGATGACGGTGCTTGCGCCATTGGCGGCGCTGATGCTGAACCTGCCGGTAGGGGCGGTTCCCGTCCTGATGCTCTGCCTGGTGCTTGGCACACCCGCACTCAGCCTGTTGGGGGCCGTGGGCGCGGCGCTTACCCTGGGTCTGCGCAAGGGGGGCGTGCTGCTGGCGCTCCTGGTGTTGCCGCTGTGCCTGCCGGTGTTGATATTCGGCGTGAGCGCGACCGCCCGCGGGGTGGCCGGGCACTTGGCGGTGGCAGAGATTTATTGGCTGGCCGGGTTTACCATGTTGGCCTTGACGCTGTCGCCCTTCGCCGTGGCGGCGGCGCTGAAAATCAGCGTGGAGCAGTCTTGACGTTCAAAATACTCTGGCACCGACTGGGGTCGCCGAAGTGGTTCTACGGGATGAGTGGCCCCTGGTTCGCCTCGTTCGCCGCCGCGGCCCTGGTGCTGCTTGCGGTCGGCATGGTATGGGGCCTGGCGTTCGCTCCGCCGGACTATCAGCAGGGCGACAGCTTTCGCATCATCTACGTGCATGTGCCCGCCGCCCTACTGGCCCAGTCCGTCTACGTCGTGCTCGGCATCGCTGGCCTGGTGCTCTTGGTATGGCGCATCAAGATGGCGGACATGGTGCTGGAAACCCTGGTGCCCTTCGGCCTGTGGATGACGGCGCTGGCGCTCTTCAGCGGTGCGGTCTGGGGCCGGCCCACCTGGGGAACCTGGTGGGAATTCGACGGGCGCACCACCTCCACCCTGGTGCTTCTATTCCTCTATTTTGGGCTCTATGCGCTGCGCCAGGCGATACCGAGGGCCGAGACCGCGGGCCGCGCCTGTGCGCTATTGGCGGTTGTGGGCACGGTCAACATTCCCATCATCAAGTACTCCGTGGAATGGTGGACGACGCTGCACCAGGGTGCCACCTTCAAGCTGACCGAGGCGCCGGCCATGCCCCCGGAGATGTGGGCACCACTGCTGGTTAACGTGCTGGGTGCCTATTGCCTGTTCGCGGCGAATCTTATCGCCGGGCTGCGCAACGCCATTCTGCGCCGCGAGCGCGGGGCGCAATGGGTGCGCGAGCGGGTGGCGGCCGGGGCGGTATGAGCGTCGAGAACCTCCAGGCGTTCCTGTGGATGGGTGGCCACGGGGCCTATGTGTGGACGGTCTACCTGACCGCGCTGGTGCTGCTTATTGGCAACTTCGCCAAGTTCCGCCGCGACCGGTACCGCAGGATTCGCGAACTTCGCTCGCTGCACGCGGCGTCCGCATCGGCGGCCCGGGCGCAATCGGCACCGGGCCGATGAATCCCAAGCGCCGCAACCGTTTACTGAGCGTTCTGTTTATCCTCGCCGGCAGCGCGGGCGCGGTGACGTTGCTGCTGCTCGCCGCCAACGAGAACCTGAACCTGTTTCACCCGCCGGAACAAATCGCCAGCGGCGCCGCGCCGGTAGGCGTGCCGATTCGCGCCGGCGGCATGGTGCTGGCGGGTAGCGTGGCTCGGGCGCCAGACTCGCTGGATGTGGAGTTTGTGCTCACGGATTATCGGGGTGCCGACTTCAAGGTGCTCTATAGCGGCATCCTGCCGGATCTGTTCCGCGAAGGTCAGGGCATTCTGGTCCGGGGAGAACTCGATGCGGCTGGTGTATTCCGGGCCGTGGAAGTCCTGGCGAAACACGACGAGAACTACATGCCACCGGAGTTGCTGCCCATCGTCGGGGACGGTTCGGGGCAGTGGCCGTGATCCCGGAACTCGGCAATGTTGCCCTGGTGCTGGCGCTGCTGCTGAGCGCGGTTTCCGGCCTTTGTGGGCTGTCTGGAGCGGCGGCGGGGCAGGTGCGTTGGATGCGGGCGGCCACATCCGCCACCCTGGGCCAGTTCGTTTTCGTAGCCTTGGCGTTCGCGGTGCTCGTGCATGCCTTTGTGACCGACGACTTCTCGGTCGCCTATGTCGCGCACAACTCCAACAGCCTGCTGCCCTGGTACTACAAGGTAAGCGCCGTCTGGGGCGCCCATGAAGGCTCTTTTCTGCTCTGGGTGCTTATCATGACCATCTGGATGACGGCGGTCGCCCTTGGCGGGCGCCGCCTGCCGGCGGATTTCCACGCCCGGACGCTGGGTATCCTGGGCTTGTTGAACTTGGGCTTCCTGTGTTTTCTCGTCTTTACCAGCAACCCCTTCGAACGGCTTTTGCCCTTGCCGCCGGCGGACGGTGCCGATCTGAACCCGCTGTTGCAGGATTTCGGGCTGATCGTGCATCCACCCATGCTGTATACGGGCTATGTCGGTTTCGCCGTAACCTTCGCCTTCGCCGTCGCCGCCCTGCTCGCCGGTCGCCTGGATAGCGCCTGGGCGCGCTGGTCGCGGCCCTGGGCCAATACCGCCTGGGCGTTTCTGACCCTGGGTATAGCGCTCGGTAGCTGGTGGGCGTACTACGAACTGGGATGGGGCGGCTGGTGGTTCTGGGACCCGGTGGAGAACGCCTCCTTCATGCCCTGGCTTGCGGGCGTGGCGCTCGTTCACTCGCTAGCGGTCACCGAGAAACGCGGCGCCTTCAAGAGCTGGACGGCGCTACTCGCCATCGCCGCCTTCTCGATGAGCCTGTTGGGTGCCTTCATCGTGCGCTCGGGTGTGTTGACCTCGGTTCACGCGTTTGCCGTGGATCCGTTGCGCGGCATGTTCATCCTGCTCTTCCTGGTGGTTGTCGTCGGGGGTTCCCTGGGGTTGTTCGGTGTCCGCGCCCGAACTGTGACGGCGCATGTGCGCTACGGGCCGATCAGCCGGGAAGCCTCCCTGCTGTTGAACAACCTGCTGTTCGTGGTGGCGATGGCGGTGGTGTTGCTCGGCACCCTATACCCCCTGGCCTTCGAGGCCCTGAGTGGGGGGGGCAAGATCAGTATCGGCCCGCCCTGGTTCAACACCTTCTTTGTGCCGCTGATGCTCGCCGTGGCCCTGGCACTGGGTATCGGCCCATTCTTAAGTTGGAAACGGGCGGATTTCGGGAAGCTCGGGCACCGCTTGACCTGGTGCGGCGGGATAGCCTTGGCATTTGGCGTGCTGGTGCCGCTGATTGCGGATGGGCTCCTGTCGCCTGGTGCGGTCGCCGCGGTGATGCTGGCGGTGTGGATTCTGGCTGCCCACGGCCTGGATCTACTGCGCCGCGCGCGCCCTTTGCGTGGGTCGCCCGGCAACCGGGGTAGCGCCGGGGTTGGTGCCACCCGGCAACCTGGCTGGTTTGCCCGGGCGCGCAAGATTCCCCTAGCCTATTGGGGCATGACGGCCGCTCACGCCGGGTTTGCGGTCAGTTTGCTGGGTGTGGCCCTGACCCACTCGCTCTCGGTTGAGAAGGACATTCGCCTAGCCCCTGGGGAAGTGGCCGTTCACGGCGGCGTGGCGTTCCACTTCCACGGCGTGGCCGCCACCGGTGGCCCCAACTACCGGGCCCAGAGCGGCCGCTTCGAGGTGCTGGACGGTGATCGGCGCTTTTGGCTGGTGCCCGAAAAACGGCGCTACCTGGCGGGCGGTTCGGTAATGACCGAAGCCGCCATCGATGCCGGGTTCCTGAAGGATATCTATGTCTCCCTCGGGGAACCCCTAGATGGCGGGGCCTGGGCGGTGCGGGTTTACGTTAAGCCCTTTGTCCGCTGGATCTGGTTCGGTGGCCTGATGATGGCGTTCGGGGCGGTGCTTGCGGTCGCCGACAGGCGCTATCGACGTCTGGCGGAGCGCTATGCGTCCCGGGTTGCTGTGCAATCGTCGCCCGGACGGGTCGCCGGTGCCGCCGGGCCCGGCCCGGCACCCTTGGGCGAACCGGGCTCATGAGCGGGGCCCTGTCGCGCGCCGGGTTGTTTGCGCCGCTCGGCATCTTTTTGTTGATCGTGCTGATCGGCTACTACGGTTTCCAACTCGAAGACCCCCACCGCCTGCCCTCCGCGCTGCTCGGCAAGCCTTTCCCGGAATTCCGGGCAGAGCTGCTACAGCGGCCGACGGTGGGCGCGGGGAATCCGACGGTCAGCCGGGCCGATCTGCTCGGCAGCGCCCTGCTCGTCAATGTGTGGGCGACCTGGTGCGCCACCTGCAGGGCCGAGCACGAGGAGCTGAGGCGCATTCGCGAGGAGGCGGGGGTGCGCATCGTCGGCATCAACTACAAGGATGACCCGGACGCGGCCCGGCGCTGGCTGCGCGAGTTCGGCGATCCCTACGATTTCAACATCCTCGACCGGGACGGCGGTCTCGGCGTCGAACTGGGCGTTTATGGAGCTCCGGAGACCTTCCTGCTGGATGCGGAGGGAACCATCGTCTACAAGCGGGTTGGCGAGGTCACTAGGCAGGTGTGGCTTGAGGAATTGATGCCCCTGCTGAATCGGATGGGGCCCGGCGATGGCTGATGGCCTGCGCATTCGCGCCGGTACGGCGCATCGCTACGCTCAAGGGTCCGCCCGATGTCAACGAGCTGGCGCGTTCGGCATTTGCGCCTGGGCGGTGCGCCGATGCACCAGCGCCGTCGCCCTCCTTTTTGTCTGGTTTGTCTGGGGGGGAGGTGTCGGCGTTCAGGCCGCCGGCCCGGTTGACGTCTACGATTTTCCGGATGCGGAAACCGAGTTGCGCTACCGGGCGCTGGTGGGCGAATTGCGCTGCCCCAAGTGCCTGAACGTCAACCTGAGCGGCAGCGATGCGCCGATTGCCCAGGATCTGCGCGCCGCCGTCTATCGCTTGGTGGTGCGTGAAGGACATTCCGATCGGGAGGTGCGGGCCTTCATGCAGGCGCGCTATGGCGATTTCGTGCTCTACGATCCACCGGTGCGGCCCGGCACGGCGCTGTTGTGGCTGGGGCCCGCACTGTTTGCCCTGGTCGGCCTCGGTCTGGTGGCCTACCGGTTGCGCGGCCAGCGCGCCGCCGTCATGAGCGCTGGCGACCGGCAGCGGCTACAGGCGATTCTGGACGAAGAGTGAGCTTCTGGATTCTGGCGTCGCTGCTCGCGCTGGCGGCCATGGGCTTTGCCCTGGCCCCATTTGTGCGCGGTGCGGGTAGCGGCCGGCCCAAGGGGCGCGGGCCGGGTCGGAACGATGCCGCCGGCGAGCACAGCGGGGCCGGCCTGGTCTTCCGTTCCGGGATGCGGGTCGATCACCGCACGGCGTTGCGCACCCTGTATCGGGATCGGATCGAGGAACTGGAGGAGGAAGCCGCGGCGGGCATCCTGCACGAGTCGAGCCGCGCGGAAGTGGAACAGGAGCTCGGCCAGGGATTGCTCGATGCATTCGGTGGCGATGCTGCAAGCTCTCCGTCGCGCCGGGGCCGGGCCTGGCTGTTGGCCGCGGTGGGGATACCGCTGCTGGCGCTCGCCCTGTACCTGCGGGTGGGCGAGCCCGATGCGGAAATGCTGCGTGAGGCCGCGGTGGTCCTAGAACTTGACCCCGACCGTGACCGGCTGGAGCTGGACCGCTGGCGGCTTTTGCTTGAGCAACGCTTGCGGCGCGCCCCCGAGGACGCGCAAAGCCGATACCTCCTAGGCCGCGCCTACCTAATGGATGGCGAATACCGGCGGGCGGCACAGTCGTTCGCCGCGGCCCATGCCGCCTTCGGCGATGATCCGGGCCTCGACCTGCTGTGGCTGCAGGCGCTCTTTCTCGCCGATGCGGGCCGTCTTAACGAATCGGCTAGGCGCATCGCCGAGCGGGTTTTGGCCCGCGATCCGGATCAGCCCGTGGTGCTGGAGATTATGGCGATCGATGCCTATCGCGGTGCCGAGTATCGGGATTCGGTGGCCCTGTTCAGCCGTGCGCTCGGCACTGCCGTTGCGCCCGGTCGGCGCGCCGCGCTGGAAGTCTTCCTGCGCCAGGCGCGTTCCATGCTCGGGGATGTTGCCCCCCGTATCGATGTTGAACTCATCGCGCCGCAGGCACCGCCGGCAACCGCCACCCTGTTTGTCGGCGCCCGCCCAGTGGGGGGTGGCATGCCCTATGCCGTGGTTCGCCGCGTGGCGGCAGTGCTGCCGGACCGGGTGCGCTTGGACGATGCGGTGAGCATGAATCCCGCAATGCCGCTGTCGGCCGCCAACGAAGTCGAGGTGTTTGCGCGCATCAGCCTGACCGGTGCCGCGCTACCCCATCCCGGGGACTGGGAGTGGCGTTCGCAACCGCTGCCGATCACGGCTGCGGATCGATTGGCGCTGGTGGCGGAACTTGGGCCACCGGAGCGCCCCGAACAATCGGATTGAGGCCGGGCGCCCTGTTGTGGTGCCGAGGCGTCGTCCCACTCACCGGCACCATCGTAATGCCGTTGCGCGTAAGGGGCTATGCCTTGTCGCTCCAGCTCGCCGCCCGCTCTAGGCTCCTGCGATAGGGCTTGATCCCCAGCGCCAAGCTGATGGTCGCGAGCGACATGGTAATTGCCGAGACGATGGCGAGCGAGTAGCGCAGGTCGTTTTCGTCGCGGAACAGGTAGTCGGTCACCACCGCCACCGATAACGCCCCGAAGGCGATGGCGGAGAAGACGGAGACTACGAAGAAAACCGCCACCACCTGGGCGCGCATTTGGTTGGGCGTAAACAATTGAATGGCGACCGGCGACAGGGCCTGCTGCAGGGACAGCGTAAACACGGCGAGCCCCAGCATGGGTATGGCGAGGGCTGCGGTGGGCATCAGTGGCGCCATCGCCATGCAGGGCATGGCGATGGCGAAGAACGCGGCCAGCGACCGCAGCGCCGCGTCCTTGTAGCCCCGGGCCGTGAGCCAGTCGCAGAACCAGCCACCGGCGTAGGTGCCCGCCGTGCCCAGAATCACGAGCTGGGTACCGAACACCATGCCCGCATCGGCGATGTCCCAGCCGTAGGTGCGGCGGATGAATTCCGGCACCCAGAACAGGAATCCATAGAACGCCATGCCGCCGGTGGCGTAGCCGAAGAAGATCGACCCGAAAGTGTGCCGATTGGTCCACATGAACCGGGCCACATCGCGAATGGGAATGCCCTTGTCCTGTGTTTCGGCGAGGTTCAGCCGCACGGGTTCGCGCACGGTGAACATCATCAGCGCAACGATCAGCAAGCCGGGCACGCTCACCACCATGAAGGTGAGTTGCCAGGGCACCAGGGTGCCGACGATAGGCAGGTCGACCGGTCCGGATTCGGTAATCAGGCGCACCGCCGCGCCGCCGAGCAACAACGCCAGCCCCGCCCCTAGGTACACACCAATGGCGTACACGCCGATGGCCCGGCCCAGCACCTCGCGCGGAAAGTAATCCGCGATCATGGAGTAGGCGGCCGGCGTCAGGGTGGCTTCGCCGACGCCGACGCCTATACGAGCCAAAAAGAGCTGCCAGAAGTTCCGGGCCAGTCCGCAGGCGGCGGTGGCCAGGCTCCAGAGAAATACGCCCGTGGCGATTATGGTGCGCCGGCTATAGCGGTCGGAGAGACGGGCGATGGGTACGCCCATGGCCACGTAGAAGATCGCGAAAGCGAGCCCCATCAAGAGGCTCATCCCGGTATCGCTGATCTGCAGGTCGGCACGGATGGGCTGCACCAGCAGCGTGATCACCTGGCGGTCGATGAACGAAACCACCTGGGCAAGCATGAGGATGACAACCACGTACCAGGGATAGATGAGCCAGCGCCGCGGTGCCTTCGCGTCGCAGGTGGATGGGGTCTGCGGGTCTGGTGCCGGGTGGATGAGTCACGCCTCCCTGGTGGTCCGGGCCGACCGGACGCCGCTACTATGCCAGCGTGAACGCCGCTGAGAAACCGGGAGCCAATTGCGCCGGCGGGCGGAAGGGTTCGTGTAGACTGTCGGCGGCGACCGGACCTCAGAGGGTGACCATGACCAAACCGCGCGCGATTACCCTGATCAAGGTGGATCCCCCGCAAGAACGCGAGGGCGAGTGGAACGACTGGTACACCAATGTGCATTCGCCGGGCCGCTTCGAATGCGGCTTTCTGGCCTTTCGCCGGTTCGAGATCGTGCCGGGACAGCCCCAGGTGGATACGCGCCAGGCCGGCCAGGCCAAGTATCTCGCGATCATGGAACTGCCCAATACGGATGTATTGACTGCGCCCGCCTACGACGCCGTCACGAAGCGCTGGATGGCAACGCCCCCGGATAGTTTCGAGCACCTGACGATGAGGTTGCCCAAGCTGGCTAGGGGCGTACTGGAACTGATCGGGCAATATCCAGACGACGATCAACCTCTGTTGCCGGACACGAAATACGTCTTCCTGTCGGCCCACGAGGTGCCCGCACCGGTCGCCGAGGAATTCAACGAGTGGTACGTGGAGGAGCATATGCCCCTGGTGCTGAACGAGCCCGGGTTCAATACCGTACGCCGCTACGTCCACCTAAGCGATGAGTTTCCACCGCTATTGGGGGAGGGCGGAGAGCTATTCACGCACCTGTCGCTCTGGGACATCGACGGTATCGAGGCCTTTCAGAATCCCAAGTTCGCGAGCTATACAGTCACGCCCTGGCAGAAGCGCATGCGGCGCCTATTCACGCTCAAGATGAGCAATGTCTACCGGGAAATCGCCCGCGGCTTGGCCCCCTCGTAATTGCAGACCTAGGTCTTCCGCGGGAACCGAACACCTGGACGGGCGCAGGATTGGACGAATTTGCCACCTCGCGGATGGTCGCTGCGCATCCGCCGACGACGGATGGCACCGGGCTGCTCGAAACCGCTCACCGGCCGTCGGCGTCCTTACTATCTCAGCAGCATGAAGGTTGAAAGGGGCAGGGAAACAATGCGGGGGTCTTCCACCCCGGTGTTGTCATCCTGGGTGATGAGTATCCCGAAGGCGGCGTTGTTTACTGCTTTTTCCAGGAATGACCGAGTCCCCAGGGTATCCCTCAGGGGGTCGATATGCCGTTGGTACTTGACTTCGACCGGTATCCGTTGAGCACCGACGGTGAGGACAAAATCGACTTCCCGGTCGGTTCCTCTTTCCGGGAAGTGGGCAAGGTCCAGCCCGTGGATGGTGGAGGCTACCGACCCAACAATGCTTTCCGCCAGGTGGCCCGCCAGCGTCGTCAATTCGGGTTTTCGGGCCAGTTCATCGGGGTCGAGGGGGACCTGTTCCTGTAGCCAACTGGCCCGCAGCCCGTGGTCCACCAAACAGAGTTTCGGGCTGCCGCGTCTCCTCTTTAGGCGTATTTCCAGGGGAGGAATCAGGCGCAGCAGAAGCGTATCTGCAAGGAACCTCAAGTATTGCATGACTCTTTGGCCGCTGATGTTCGCATTCAGGGCCAACCCCGTTTCTTCCGCCAACAGGGACAGGGTGGGGCACTGGCCTGCGTAGCGGCAGCACAGCCGAAACAATTCTTCCAGCAATTGTGGATTCCGCTTGCGTCCACGATCCCCCACGCGCAAATCATGCTGGATGACCCGCTTGATGACCGTCTCGTTCAACTGGTCGGCGATCAGGGGCCAATCGACATCGTCCCGTTTGTGGACGATCGGATAGCCCCCGCGCTGGGAGAAAAACCTGAAAGCTTCGCGCCGGAATGCCGCCTGCCGTATCCCGTGTTCCCTAAGCTCGACCCAGAAGTTCTTTTGAATTAGCGGGCCGGGGCCGTTATCGCCTAGGAAGGGGCTCGGTGGCGACAATCTTCGCAGGGCACCGATCTCCGTCAAGGACAGAACGCCCGCTTCAATGGTGTTGATCCGCCCGGCAAGGCTGTCGCGTCCCATCTCGATCCGCAAGGCGGAAGAACCCGTTACGACTACTTTGACGGAGGCGTTGTCGACCAGCGACTTCAGTTGCGCGTCCCAGCCCGCCAGGTTCTGAACTTCGTCGAAAAAGAGGTAGGCTTTCCCGGAATCTGACGCCAAGCGGTTGAATCGGGCTTTGGCGATGGAGCGTTCGAACCATTCTGAAATGGCTATGATCGGCTCGCCTAGGTTTCTCAGCGACTCCAAATCATCAAACTGCACACGGAGAATGCTGGTCGGCGGCACGCCCTCGTCGAGCAGCTCCTGGATTATCTGGAACTGGGCCGTTGTCTTGCCCGTCTGGCGGGGTCCTCGCACGACCACGATGGGCGCCACCTCGGCCTCGACCCGCCGACGTACCTGGTCAACCAGGTGACGCTGCGTCCTAGGCTGTAACGGCATGGGTTCACCTTCCCACCAGGGGTTGAGACGACGCAGATCGGAGACTAGGAGAGCAGGCAACCCGTCGTTCATAGGATGTGTCTGTTGGTTGCTCATAATCCCAATTCCTCCTTAACGGGCGAGGACGCCATCCACCGGGCGCTTTTCCCGAGAGCCGCTCCTAGGAGAGGCGGCAACCGACTTTCTCTACCCTAGTCATGGTGGGAGAAGATTTCCAGAGTCGGGCCGCGACAGGCAAAGATGCTGTCCGCGCCGACCTAGGGCTCACTTTGTGTTGCAATCGCCCTTCTACTTTAGGTGCTTCAGGCGCACATCGCATTGGACAGGATCGGGGCTCGCATTCACCGATGCGAATGGGCTAAACTATCGTTCCGATGGCGCTTCCTCTTCGGGTGCGTCATTCGGGCTCGTATTGGCAAGCGTACCGATTCGGCGTCGGGGTGCTGAGGCGGTTGCTGGTGCGATGATGCGTTCGCTGGACGCCTGCTGTGGATAGCGGAGCCAAATGCGGCTTAAGCAGATCAAGCTGGCTGGTTTCAAGTCGTTTGTCGATCCGACCACCGTCACCCTCCCCGGAAATCGCTGCTCCATCGTCGGCCCCAACGGGGGCGGCAAGTCCAATATCGTTGATGCCGTTCGCTGGGTCATCGGGGAGAGTTCCGCCAAGCAACTTAGGGGCGAAAACTTAAGCGACGTGATCTTCAAGGGCTGCGATACGCGCGCACTGGCGAGCGTTGCTTCCGTTGAACTGATATTCGACAACTCCGACGGCCGCATTGGCGGGGAGTACGCGGCGTACGCGGAAATTGCCATTCGTCGACAGGTCGGCCGCGACTCCCAGTCCACCTATTTCCTCAACGGCACCCGGTGTCGGCGGCGCGACATCGCCGATGTGTTTCTCGGCACCGGCTTCGGGCCGCGCAGCTATTCGGTTATCGCCCAGGGCACGATCGGCCAGTTTGTGGAAGCGCGGCCGGAGGATATCAGGCTGTACCTGGAGGAAGCGGCCGGCCTATCCAAGTACCGGGAACGCCGCCGCGAGACCGAAAACCGGATTAGGCATACCCGGGCGAACCTGGAGCGGTTGCGGGACACCCGGGAAGAACTGGGCCGAACCCTCGACCGGCTGCGCAAACAGGCCAAGGCCGCGGAGCGCTACCGGGAACTCAAGCAAGAGGAGAGCTTGCGCACCGCCGAGCTGCACGCCATTGGCTATCGCAATCTCTCGCAGCGGTTGACGGTGCTGCGCGACGAGTTGCGCCGCCGCGAGGTGGAGCTCGAAAGGCTGCGCGCCGAGCAACAATCGGTGGATACGGATATTGCCGCGGCGCGGGTCCGGCAAGAAGAGGTCGACGCGGAATCGCACGCCGAGCAAGCCAGCTACTATCGGCTTGGCGAGGACATCGCGCGCATCGAAGAGACCATTCAGTTCAGCCGGGCCAGGGTGAAGGAATCCGAACAGGAACTCGACGGCCTGCTCGAACAGGCCACCGAGGCCGCCAGGCAACTGGCTATGGACGACGCCGAAATCGAGAAGCTACAGGGTGCCATTGGCGACCTGACCCCGAGGCTGGAGGCGGCGGCCAGGCGGGATAAGGAAGCGGCCGCTCGCCTGCTGGAAGTCGAGCAGGTCCATGCCGAGTGGCAGGAGGCCTGGGATGAGCTCGGCAGGCAGGTCGCCGACAGCACGCGCTCGGCACAGGTGCAGGCCTCGCGAATCGAGCATTTCGAGCAGGTTATCGCGAACCTCGGGGGGCGCTTGGAGCAACTTGCCCAGGATGAACAGGCGCCGTCCCCGGTAGAATCCGGCCAGGTAGACGGCTTGGCCACGGAGATCGTTGCCCTTCAGGAGCGCCGCGCCGCACTGGACAGCGATGTCGATCGGTGCCTCGCGGAGCTGTTGGCGGCCCGGGAAGACATCCCGATACGGGAGGCCGGTCTGGACGAGGCCCGCCAGCACCTGCAGTCGCTCCGCCTGGAATTTGCCAACCTGCACGCTGTGCAGCAAGCGGCCCTTGGCCGTGCGGACGACACCCTGCGGGACTGGTTGGCGGCGCAGGGTCTTGACGCCGCCGCCAGGGTAGGCGAAACCCTGAGCGTGGCGCCCGGGTGGGAACACGCGGTAGAGATGGTTTTAGGCGAGTTCCTGCAGGGCCTGCGCGTCGATGATGCCGACCGCTATGTGAATGCCCTGCCGGCGTTGTGCGGTGGGCACCTTGCCTTGCTGGAAGCGCGGATTGACGCGGCCCCAGGGGGCGATTTGCCGAGCCTTGTTTCCTTGATCCGCAGTTCGGATATGAAGCTTGGCTCTGTGCTGCACGGCGTGTACGCCGCCGAATCCGACAGGGTTGCGCTGCGGGAACGCACCGGCCTCAACCCCGGCGAGAGCATTGTAACCCGGTCGGGCCTTTGGGTTGGCCCGGACTGGTTGCGCAAACTCCCGGAGTCGGCGGCCGACCCCGGCATTATTCAACGGGCGCAGGAATTGGAGGCGCTCGATGAGCGGGTGGAGGAGGCCAAACTCGGGCTGTCGGAACAACGTGGCGGGCTGGATGCGGCGCGGGAACGCCTGCGCGCCCTCGGAGAGGAGCGGGAACTGCTGCAGGGGCGGGCGGACGAGGTTTACCAGGCACTTGCCGAGCTGAAGGCGGACCACGGCGTTCAGCAGGCTAGGCTGGAAGCGGCCGATGCCCACCGTGGCCGCCTGCGGCGCGACCGCCGGGAGCTTGAGCGGCAGATTGCACTCGCGGGTGTCAGCCTGGCCGAGGCCCAGGGCGAACTGGCGGCGGCGGAGCGGGCGGCGGAGCGGTGCGCACCGGAAAGGCAATCCCTAGCGGACGCCAAGGGCCGGCTACAGGAGGAACTGGAGCAGGCGCGTCAAGCCGCCCGCGCCCGGCGCGATGACTATCACGCCATTAACGTGCAACGGCAGAGCCATGCTTCCCACCTGCAGGCGACCCAAACGGCCCGTCAGCGACAGGCCGAGCGGGCCGAGCAGCTTGACCGGGATCGCCTTTCGTTGCAGCAGAAAATCGAACAGAGCAAGGTGCCCCTGCCCGGTTTGCAGACGGAGCTTACGACCAAGCTCGCCCTACAGCATGAGGCCGAGGCGCGCCAACGGGAGGTGCGTGCGCGGTTGGATGAACTCGGCGCCCACATTCGCGAACTGATAGTCGCCCGCGATGAGGCTGCCGCGCGCATCGACCAGGTGCGCGGCGACTTGGAGTCGGTACGCCTGCAAGACCGGGAACTCAGCGTCCAACAGGCCAATGCGCGGGAACAGGTGCATGCCGCTGGCTACGATCTGGCCAGTGTGTTGAATGACCTGCCCGGTGATGCGGACGAAGAAGTGTGGAAGGAGCAACTCGAACGCCTCGACCGGCGCATCCGGCAGCTTGGCCCGATCAACCTGGCCGCCATCGAGGAGTACGACGTGGAGGCGGAGCGCAAGGCCTGGCTCGATGCCCAACACGATGATCTGGAGCGGGCCCTGGACACCTTGCAGGCCGCTATCCGCAAGATCGACGCGGAGACCCGCGCGCGTTTCAAAGATACCTTCGAAGCGGTCAACGCCCACTTGCAGAAACTCTTTCCGAAGCTGTTTGGTGGCGGGCACGCCTATCTGGCCCTGACGGGAGACAACCTGCTCGACACCGGCGTCTCGATCATGGCGAGGCCCCCCGGCAAACGCAATGCCGGTGTGTACCTCTTGTCTGGAGGCGAGAAGGCGCTGGCGGCGGTGGCGCTGGTATTCGCGATCTTTCAACTCAACCCAAGCCCGGTGTGTGTGCTGGATGAGGTGGATGCGGCGCTGGACGACAACAACGTGCTGGGTGTTGCAGAGCTGATTCGGGAGCTGTCCGGGGGCGTGCAGTTCATAGTTATCACGCACAACAAGCTGACCATGGAAATGGCCGACCATCTGATCGGCGTGACGATGACCGAACCGGGTGTTTCGCGCTTGGTTTCGGTGGATATTGAAGAGGCCGCGGCGTTGGCTGCCTCCTGAGCCGCACCTAAAATGACGAAGTGTTCCGGGCGACCGGAGTGCCCATAAATGGACATGGAAACATGAATATCGAGAATATCGACATTAGGGATCTCGTGCTGATCGGGGGCGGGTTGTTCATCGTGGCGATCATCATGCATGGCCTTTGGCTCGCATGGCGTTCTCGCCAGGACCCGCTGCGCATGGAAATTTCCCCGGACCTCATTCCGGATGACGACGATGAAATGGCCCGGTTCCGGGGCGAGTTGCCGAACGGCGGCGGGCGCCCCGTCATCCCGGTACAGAAGGATCTCAACTTCGATGAAGCGGTGCCGGTGCTGTTGGATCCGGTGGCAACACCCCGGGCGGAGGCCGTGGCGGCCGCCCCTCCCCCGCCGCTCTCGGACGCGGCCGGCGACACCGGGAACGAACGCACGCCGATTCGCGCCCAGGCATCCGAGGCGATCTGTCCGAATAGTGGGCCCGGTGTTGCGGGGGATACCAGGCGTTCCCGGTCCGGTGCCCGGGACGCGTCCGAAACCCGCCGGGAATCTCGGTCCGCGTCGGCAGATACGGGTGGCGGGGAGTTGCTCATGATCAATGTCCTGGCGCCCAATGGGCAAGAGTTCGCCGGCGAGGCTTTGCTGGCGGCCATGCGCGGGCAGGGCCTCAAGTACGGCGACATGAATATCTTTCACCGGCGCGACCCGCATACCGGCAAGGTTCAGTTCAGTGTGGCCAACGCATTGGAACCCGGCTACTTCGACCTAGCGGAGATATCGAACCTGGTCTCACCCGGCCTCGTCTTCTTTATCCAGTTGCCGGGCCCGGAAAAACCCGGAGAGGCGCTGGAAGACATGATTCGAATCACAAAATCGATTGCCGAGGAACTCGGGGCAGTGCTCAAGGACGAGAACTTGAGCGCGGTGACCGGGCAGACGGTGGAGCACTACCGCGAACGGGTCGCCGACTACTCGCGACGTCGTTTGTCGAAGCGGGCCTGAGCGGAGAAGACGTGTTGCCCCTTGGCAAGGCGTGGCAAACTGGTGACGCCAAGGAACGCCCGCGCCGCGAGAAATGGACAGGCTTGACCAACTCCGTGAACTGATTCACTACCACAACCACCGCTACCACGTGTTGGACGACCCGGAGATCGCCGACGCGGAGTACGACGCCCTGTTCGATGAACTGGCGGCGCTGGAGAAAGAACATCCAGAGCGGGTGACCGACGATTCCCCGACCCAGCGGGTGGGTTCCGAGCCCCTGGCCGAATTTGCCGCGGTAATCCACCCCGTCGCCATGCTGTCCCTCGACAAGGTGAGCGCCGAGGCGGAACTTGCCGAGTGGGTCGAGCGTTGCCGGGGGCGCCTTGACGGGGAACCCATGGCCTTTACCTGCGAGCCGAAGATCGACGGCGTGGCCGTGGCGCTCACCTATGAAGCGGGGCGGCTCCGCCTTGCCGCCACCCGGGGCGACGGGCGAACCGGCGAGGACATCACTGCCAATGTGCGCACCATCGCAACCGTGCCCCTGCGTCTAACCGGCCGCAACCCGCCACCCCGGTGCGAGGTTCGCGGCGAGGTCTATATGACCAGGGCCGATATGGAGGCGTTCAACGAGCGGGCCCGGAGCGCTGGGCAGAAAACCCTGGTCAATCCCCGCAACGGCGCGGCCGGTAGCCTGCGTCAACTCGACCCGCGCATCACGGCCGGGCGGCCGCTGCGCATGTATTGCTACAGCCTGGGTTGGGTCGAGGGCGCTAGGCAACCCGAAACCCAGACCGAGGTGCTTGAACAACTGAAGGCCTGGGGCCTACGGACCAACCCGCAGGTCGCTCTGGCGAAGAACCTGGCCGCCTGCCAGCGGTATGTCAATGATCTGTCGGAACAGCGGCGGGGCCTCCCCTATGAGATCGACGGTGCCGTGGTCAAGGTCAACTCCCTGGACCAGCAGCGGCGCCTCGGCGCGGTGACGCGCAAACCGCGCTGGGCGGTTGCCTACAAGTACCCGGCGGAGGAGGCCACCACCACTGTGCTGGCCGTCGAGTTCCAGGTCGGCCGTACCGGTGCCATCACGCCGGTCGCCAAGCTCCATCCGGTGTTTGTCGGTGGCGTCACGGTGAGCAACGCCACCCTGCACAACATGGACGAGGTTAGGCGATTGGACCTGCGCATCGGTGACGCCGTGATGGTGCGGCGGGCCGGGGACGTCATTCCCCAGGTCGTCTCGGTGATCGCCGGTCGGCGTCCGCCTAAGGCGCCGGCGGTGGAACTGCCGGTGGCCTGTCCCGCCTGTGGAAGCCCTATCGAGCGTGCCGGGGACGAAGTCGTGGCGCGCTGTGGCGCCGGCCCCGCCGTTTGTCCGGCCCAGTGCAAAGAGCGTCTGAACCACTATGCATCGCGCCTGGCCATGGACATCGAGGGGCTCGGCGAGAAGCTGGTCGATCAGCTTGTGGAGAAGAAGATGGTGACCACGCTTGCCGATCTCTTCGCCCTTGACGTGGACGACCTCGCCGAACTGGAGCGCATGGGGCCGAAATCCGCGGAAAACCTGTGCAGGGCGCTGCAAGCGAGCAAGCAGACGACGCTGGCACGGTTCATCTATGCCCTGGGCATCCGGGAAGTCGGCGAAGCCACGGCCCGGAACCTCGCCGACTACTTCGGCAACCTCGCGGCGTTGCGCGCCGCGGACGCGGAAACGCTGGAATCGGTACCGGATGTGGGCCCGGTGGTTGCATCCAATATCGCCGGTTACTTCGCGGACCAGGCGAGCGCCGATGTTGTCGATGCGCTCATCGAGGCCGGGGTGAACTGGCCGGATGTGGAGACGGATAGGGAAGCCAAGCCCCTTGCGGGACAGGCCTGGGTGCTGACCGGTTCTCTGCAAAGCCTGACGCGCAACCAGGCCAAGGCGCATTTGGTGGCGCTGGGTGCGCGGGTGTCGACCTCGGTTTCGGCAAAGACCTCGCGGGTGGTGGCGGGCGAGCGCGCCGGGAGCAAGCTCGCCAAGGCTCGCAGCCTAGATGTGCCCACGATGGATGAAACGGAGTTCGCGGCCTTGTTGCGGGAGCACGGTATCTCGTTGCCGAGCACGGAGTAACACTCCGAAACCTCGTCGGCGAAAAATTGCCCGGCCAAGTAATGTTTCACTACCATGCAACCGCGTGTGCGTGTGGGCGTGGTATTAGGTTCTAGTGGGTTTGGAGCCTGTCGGACTTTGCAGCCGGGTATTTGATTTATAAGGAATCGGGTTTTTCGCACTAAAATTAAAACTTCATATATTTCAATAGGTTGTGATACTCAAAGTATCTAAGCCCGACCGGCTGCTAGCTTCCAAGCAGAGCATGATAGTGCCTGTTTACAAAAAGTGGTGGGATGGACCCAATGATCAGGAGATCTATTGGCTGAAGGTAACAACTAGGGCGGACCTCGGGGCAAACCTTAAAGCCCCCCAAACGGACGAGATGCGCGGTTTGCCGTCAACTGCCCGAGAACCTGACTTGATAAATGGTTCCCGGCCTGTCCTCGGAGATCAGCAGGCTGCCGTCGGGTGCCACGAGCACATCGTTGGGCCGCCCCCAGTTCGTTTGGTCCTGCAACCAGCCGGTGATGAATGGCTCGTAGCGCGGTGTGCCATTATCGAAGGTGATGACGCCGACCCGGTAGCCCACCTTGCTGGAGCGGTTCCAGGAGCCGTGTTCGGCGATGAATAGGGCATTTCGGTAAGGCTCCGGAAACTGGTCGCCGGTGTAGAAGGCGACACCTAGGGCGGCGGCGTGGGCCTGCAGCTCCACGACCGGCGGTACAAAGTCCGCCAGGTCCGCGTCGGTGCCGAACTCCGGATCCAGGATGTTCGAGCCATGCACAAAGGGGTAGCCGAAATGTTGGCCGGCTTCCTTGACGACATTCACCTCCTCGGGGGGCAGGTCGTCGCCGAGCAGGTCGCGGCCGTTGTCCGTGAACCAGAGTTGCCTGGTCTGGGGATGCCAGGCGAACCCGACGCTATTGCGCACACCCCGGGCGACGATGCGGGTTGCCCCGCTGGATGGATCCATGCCGAGGATCGATGCGAACCTGGGGTCTTCCGATAGGCAGATGTTGCAGGGTGCGCCAACCGGAACGTAGAGCAGCCCATCGGGGCCGAACTTGATGTATTTCCATCCGTGGTGCCGTTCGTCGGGAAGCTGGTCGGTTATCAGCTCATAGGCAGCGCCGGGGGCGAGCTTTTGGCCGATGTCCGGGAACCGCAGCACCTGATTCAGGGCGGCGACATACAGGTCGCCGTTGCGCTCAGTTACACCGCTTGGCAGCGGCAGGCCTTCCGCCAGGGTGACGACCTGCGGTTGCCCGCCTTCCAGGGCCTTCGGCAGCGCGTATAGTTTCCCCTCCCGCAGGGTGCCGACATAGAGCGTACCATCCGGCGCTAAGGCCATCTGCCGGGCGTTTTTGACCTCGGAGCTAAGGATGCGTATCTCGAAGCCATCGGGAAGACGCAGCTTGGCAAGGTCCGCCTTGGCGTTTGGGACGCTGGCGATCAGGCACCCGAGCAGGCTCAGGGCGAGTGCTTCGAGAAGGTTTCCGCCGAGCGCGCTCTGAAGACGATGGATTGCCGGTGCCCTCAAGATGTGGCGCGGGCGTAGGAGCGATTGGGGGCGAGCAGCAGCTCGTGCGCGCCGGACTGGGCGCGGTCGGGTACGATCTCGCCGATAACCAGCGCCGATTCACCGCTGTCCCGCAGGATGGCCACCGCTTCGTCGGCTTGCGCGGCGGGTACGCACACGACAAAGCCGATGCCGCAATTGAAGGTGCGCAGCATCTCCCGCTCATCGATGTTGCCCTGCTTCTGCAACCAGTCGAATACGCTTGGCCGTTGCCAGCTATCGAGACGCACCAGCGCCGTCAGGTTGCCGGCGGGGATCATTCTGGGCACGTTCTCGATCAGGCCGCCGCCGGTTATGTGGGCCATGCCGTGCACATCCATCTTCGACAACAGGCGTAATATCGCCTTGACGTAGATGCGGGTGGGTGCCAGCAACCGCCGCCGCAGTTCCTTGCCGGGTTGCTGGCCCTGGTGGGCGAGTATGGCGCGAATCAGCGAGTAGCCATTGGAGTGGGGGCCGTCGGCGGTCAGGCCCAGCAGGCAGTCGCCGGCGGCGATGCGCTGGCCATCCACGATGCGGTCGCGCTCCACCACACCGACGCAGAACCCGGCCAAATCGTAATCGCCGCTCGCATACAGGCCGGGCATTTCCGCTGTTTCGCCCCCGGCGAGGGCGCATCCCGCCTCCCTGCAGCCGCGGGCGACGCCCCGGATGACCCGCTCGGCGACATCGATATCGAGCCTGCCGGTGGCGTAGTAGTCGAGGAATAGAAAGGGCTCGGCACCGGTCACCAGTACATCGTTGGCGCACATCGCCACGAGATCCTGGCCGATGCCGTCGTGGTCGCCGTAGTCGATTGCGAGTTTGAGCTTGGTGCCGACGCTGTCGGTGCCCGTGGCGAGCACCGGCCTCGTGTAGCCCGCCGGCAATTCGGACAGCGCGGCGAAGCCACCGAGGCCCTGCATGGTTTCTGGCCGATAGGTTGCCTTGCACGCACCGGAGATGCGCGCCACAAGCGCATTGCCCGCGTCAACATCGACACCCGCGTCTCGGTACGTCAAACCCATGCGGGGCAGTATAGCCCATGACCTCGGGCAGTGTGTTGCGGCCACCCAATTCCATCCCCACATGCAAACCCGTGGCACCGGCCGCTGGATGAGAGGTACCTTTTTCCCGTGCGTTGGTGCGCTGGTGCCTCGGCTCCGGGGTCGAAACCTGCATGGGCTTGGTTCGGTGCGGGGAACGATTCGGTTACCATTGGGTGCCCGCCATTTAGGAGGCTGGTTCGATCACCTGCTTGACCGGTAAACGAGCCGCGGCGAGCGTCATCTTCCCCTTGGCGGCGTTGTTGCTGTGTGCGCAGCCGGGATTCGCCGTTCCGGTACCCTGGCTCTACGATGTGGATATTGCCGTTGCAGGGCGTACCGGGGCCGCACGCCTGGCCGTCTCCGGCACCGCGCTGGCGGAAGTTCTGTCGCGGGTCAGCGGCTTGGCTCATGTACCCCGCAACGCCGCCGTGCGCGAGGCGCTCGGCCAGCCGGAGCGCTACTACAACCGCTTTGTCTTTTTGAACGACCGGGAGCTACGCATCCACTTCGACCCGGCGGCGGTGCTCGGGCTGGTGGATGCGGCCGGGCTGCCGGTGTGGTCGGCAAATCGTCCGACCGTGGTGGCCTGGCTGGTCGTGGAGCGCGGCGGTGTGCGACGGGTCGTGGATGGTGGCCACGAGCTTGCGGCGCCGCTCGTCCGCCGGGCGCGCCAGCGGGGGGTGGTTTTGAAGCTCCCGCTCATGGATCTGGAGGACCGGCTGCTCGTGCAGCCGTCGGTTGTTTGGGGTCGGCTGTTTTCGGCGCTTAGCGAGGCATCTGGGCGCTATCAGGCCGATGTGGTGCTGGTGGGTCGCCTGCAGGAGCAGGTCTGCGCCCCGGACCCCTGGGTTGCCGTTAACCTCGATACGGTGGGTGCGCTCGACCCCGATGGGCCCGATGAGAACGATGCGGAAGCTCGGATGCCGTCCGTCGCGGCCTCTTCGGTGCCGGATACAGCCCGCGCACTCGACCCGGGCGGGAATAATGCGGAGGTTCGGTTGCCGCCCGTGGCGACCTCTTCGGTGTTGGATACAGCCCGCCCTGGGTCGCCGCTGGCCATCGAGTCATCCTCGGCAGCGTCCCCGGCGATGGCGACGCCGCTGGGGGGAAGCACGGCGGCTTGCGGTTCGGCTGGGGCTTCCATCTACGGTGGCAGCCTTGAGGCGTGGATGGACGGCGAGGAATTCGCCCTCGCATTCACCGCCGGGGATGTTCGGGAAGGGGTGCGCATGGCGGTGGATTTCGTTGCCGACGAATTAGCGGGCCGGTTCGCGGTATTGGCGCGGGTGCCGAATCGCATCGCTCTGACCATAGGCGGCATCCACTCCCCGGTTGGATACGGGCGGTTGTTGGGATACCTTGATGCCCTGGAGTTTGTAACCGCCGTGGATGTGGTGGCTGTGCGGGACGACCGGCTTGAGGTCGCCCTGCACACCCGGGCGGGCCTTGATCAACTGGTGGAACTGTTTCACCGGGATGGTCGGATTCGGCGCGACCCGGCGAATGCGGCGCTTCTGACCTGGCAAGGCCCATAAATCGTCGTTGCGTAACGGCACCCCGACACCATGCAAAGTAACGAAACGGCGCGGGTCAACCCGCTGATGACAGGAACCAAGGCCATCCCAAAGGATTCGCTCTTGAAAAGAAACTTCTGGAAAGGCATTGGATGCCGCGAAAAATTGCTTGATCTTACGAAAAGTGTGGGTCTTATGTAGATTGGTTGACAAGCCACCGCATGTTGGGCCTTGCGGGCCGCATGACCACTTCATGTCGTGCTCTGTCAACTGATCGACGTAATTCCCAAAAGTGTTCATAAGCCATCTATTATTGGGCCTTGCCGAAGGCTGGCAGCCTGTCGGGCTTAGATACTCCGAGTGTCGCAACTCATTGCAATATATGGGATTTTAACTCTGGTGCGAAAAACCATATTCCTTATAAATCAAACGCTTGGCTACAAAGTCCGACAGGCGCCTAGTGGACGGCTTTGGGATGGTTCCGTGACAGCAACCAGACCGCCAGGGCGTCCACTTCGTGCAGACCGGCAATACCCTGCCCGACCCGGGGCACGGTCTCGGTAACCATGCGCTGGTCGCAAATACCCAATCTCATCACCAGCCTGCGCATGTTGCTGGTGTTGCCGGCGGGTTGGCTGTTGTGGCTCGGCCGTTATCCCGAGGCGCTGGCCATCGTGGCCGTGGCCGGCGCTTCCGATGCGTTGGACGGCGTGCTCGCCCGCCGTTTCGGGTGGCGGAGCGCGTTCGGATCGATGATGGATCCCATCGCCGACAAGCTGCTGGTGCTGGTGGTATTCGTCGTCTTCACGATGCAGGGCCACATTCCCCTGTGGCTCGCCGTGGTGGTGATAGCCCGGGATATGGTCATACTGGCCGGGGCGTGCATCTACCGCCTGCTGTTTGGCGACATCGAGATGGATCCCACCCCGGTCAGCAAGGCCAACACGGCGATGCAAATATTGGTGCTGTTGATGCTCTTGCTGGGGCTGTGCGGGTTTGGGGTGCTGAGCAAGGCGGCGCTACTGGTCGTGGACCCCTGGAGCTTCTATGTGCTGGCTATCCTCGGGGTGGGTTCCGGGCTCGACTACGTGATTACCTGGAGCCTGAAGGCGTGGCGCAGGCGGTCGCACCCAAGCCTTTGAGGACCGCGGTGTTCGTTGGGGGTGGCACCGCCGGCCACGTGCTGCCGGCGCTCCCGGTGATACGTTCGCTTCAGGAGAGCGGTGTCGATGTTGTCTACATCGGCAGCGTTGGCGGGCAGGAGCAACACTATCTGCAAAGCGCACGGGACGTTCGGTTTTTCGGCATCGCATCGGGCAAGCTGCGGCGGTATTGGTCTTGGCGGAACCTGACGGATATCTTCGGTGTCCTGCGCGGTATCTGGCAAAGCCTGCGGCTGCTAGGGCACCTCCGGCCCGGCGTGATCTTCTCGAAGGGCGGCAGCCTGAGCTTTCCCGTGGTGTTGGCCGGTTGGCTGCGCGGTATACCCATTGTCGCCCACGAATCCGACTTGTCGCCTGGGCTTGCCAACCGGCTGGCGATGCCGTTTCTGCACACCCTGTGTACCGGTTTCCCCATGCAACGGCCGCGCCGGCTGCGCGGTGCGTTCGTTCACACCGGCTTGCCGGTGCGCCCGGAACTCCTGGCCGGTTCCCGGGCGAGCGGCCGGGCCCTGCTGTGCGCGCCTGCGGGCCGCCCCGTCGTCCTGGTTACCGGCGGCAGCCTGGGTGCCGATGCCTTGAACCGGGTGGTGGCCGCCGCGGCGCCCGAACTGGTCGCAACCTGCTGCCTTGCGCATGTGTGCGGGCCCGGCAAATGTACCGGCCTGGAACTGCCGGGATACCATCAGTTCGAATACGTTGAGTCGCACTGGGGCGACCTGCTTGCCGCCGCCGACCTTGTTGTTTCCCGGGCGGGGGCGAATACCCTGTTTGAACTGCTGACGCTCGGCAAGCCGAACCTGCTGATTCCGCTGCCCGCCAAGGCCAGCCGGGGCGACCAGCTCGAGAACGCCGCCTATGCGCAGCGCGCTGGTTTCAGCCAGGTCATTCAGCAGGAGGAACTGGACGCCGGCACCCTGACCAGCGCGGTCAACACCATGCTGGCGGAACGGGAGGCCTGGTTGGGCCGGCTGGCGCGTTTCGAAGCGCCGCCTACCGTCGAACTGCTGGCCGGGCTGCTGGCGCGTGCGGGCTCGGGCGGTAAACTGGGATAAAATTCCGCGCTAGGGGTTTTCGCCCCGGCGACCGGGCCGCCGATGCCGAGGGAAATGGGCACTTCCATTCGAATCCGCTACGCCGCCCGATCGATGAAAGAACTAAGGATGTGAAAATGAGTCAAATTCGCCGCTACCGGCCGTTCGCCCGTTGTGCCCGGGCACTGCCTCGTTAGCCATGTACAGAATTCGCCTGTTCAACCAGATCGCGCTGCGCGGCCTGGAACGATTCCCCCGTGACCGCTACGAGGTGGGCCACGACATACCACTGCCCGATGGCATCCTGCTGCGCAGCCATAGGCTGCGGCCCGAGGAAGTCGACGGCAATCTACGTGCGGTTGCCCGTGCCGGCGCGGGCGTGAACAACGTGCCGGTGGATTTCTGCACGGAACGGGGCGTGGTGGTGTTCAACACGCCAGGTGCCAACGCCAACTCGGTCAAGGAACTTGTGCTGGCCGCCCTGCTTGTCTCGTCGCGCGATCTGGTGGGTGGCATGGCGTTTGTCGCATCGCTTGCCGACGTTCGGGAACCGGGCCGGCTCGATGCGCTGGTCGAAGCGGAGAAGAAAAAGTTCCGGGGCCGCGAGCTATCCGGCAAGACATTGGGCGTTGTCGGGCTCGGTGCCATCGGGTCGCTCGTGGCGCGTGCCGCCCTCGATTTAGGTATGCACGTGCTCGGCCATGATCCCGCCATTTCCGTGGAAGCCGCATGGCGTTTGCCAAGCGAGGTCAGGCGCATGGAGAACCTGCCGAGCCTCGTTGCCCAATCCGACTACGTGACGTTGCATGTGCCGCTGCTGCCGGAGACGGAGGGGCTCTTGAATCACGAGAGCTTCCGGTTCTTCCGCCGGGGCAGCGTGCTGCTGAACTTCGCGCGCGAGCCTATCGTTGACCGGGCGGCCCTCAGGGAGGCTCTCGATGAGGGTACGCTCGCGAGCTACGTTGCCGACTTTCCCGTTCCCGGCTTGGCCGACCATCCCCGGGTGCGTTTTACACCGCATCTCGGCGCCAGCACCGCCGAGGCCGAGGAAAACTGCGCCGTTATGGCGGCCAATCAACTCACCAGTTTTCTCGAAACCGGCAATATCACGAACTCCGTTAACTTCCCGGCGGTGTCCCTGGAGCTTTCGGAGGGGTATCGGCTGGCCGTCACCAACCGTAACGTACCGGGCATGCTCGGCCAGATGACCTCGGTGCTCGCCCGGCGCGGTATCAATATCGTCGACATGATCAACAAGAGCCGCGGTGGCGTGGCCTACAATCTTCTCGACCTGCAGGACGAGCCGACACCCGAGTTGATCGATGAGCTTACCGCTATCGATACCGTGATAAATGTTCGTGTGCTGAACGGCGCCAACAGCGGGCGGTAGCGGGCCTTATCCTTTTGTGAATCCGGCCATCTAGACGCGGAACCGCGGGCTCGAGCCAACAACGCACACGACCCGCGCGCCATCCGACGACCGGCCCGACTATCCGGGAACGGAACCGCAGCCTCGAGCCGATAACGGGCCGTAGCTGGCCTTATCGCATCGGCCCCCCACCGACGGCGAACCGGTGGGCGCGGGTGCCGTTGAGCCGGCTGGTTGGGGAGACTCCAGGCAAGTCCTTCGCCGTGGCCCCCATACAGCGGCGGGGTGTTGGAGTATCCCCGGCCGATGGTGCATACTCCGGCGGCAAGCGACCATTGCATTCGGCGGCGCACCGCTCGCGGGGCACTCCGTCCGGGCATTGGTCGAAGCGGCGGCTGTCGGGGCTGGGGTGGCGGCGGCGAGTTGCGGATTGGCAACCCCTTAGGCAAAGCAAGGGGAGGGCACTTCATTTGTACCTAAAAGGAGTTGATGCATGGGCGTAGTGGACTGGCTTGGTAACGGTCTTTGGGGTCTGTCCGCCTGGGGTATCGTTCTGTATGTGTTGGTGGTAACCCACATCACGATTATTACCGTAACCGTGTATCTGCACCGGTACTCGGCGCACCGCTCCTTAGATCTGCACCCGGCACTGCAACACTTCTTCCGTTTCTGGTCCTGGCTGACGACCGGCATGATCACCCGGGAGTGGACGGCGATTCATCGCAAGCACCATGCGGCCACAGAGACCGAGGACGACCCCCACAGCCCCAGGGTGCTCGGCATCGGCAACGTACTCTGGAGAGGCACAGAGGCTTACCGCGCCGCAGCCAGGGACGCCGCTACCCTGGAGCGCTATGGTGCGGGCTGCCCCGACGACTGGTTGGAACGCAATCTCTATTCCAAGCACGAGATGCTGGGCGTTGGGCTAATGGCCGCCATCGACATTGCGCTCTTCGGCATGATCGGGCTGACTGTGTGGGCGGTGCAGATGCTTTGGATTCCCCTGCTTGGCGCCGGGGTGATCAACGGCGTGGGCCACTATTGGGGATACCGCAACTTCGAGTCACCCGATGCCAGCACCAACATGGTGCCCTGGGGCATCCTGATCGGCGGCGAAGAACTGCACAACAACCACCACACCTATCCGAACTCCGCCCGCTTGTCACAGAAATGGTGGGAATTCGATGCCGGTTGGATGTGGATACGGTTGTTCCAGGCGTTGGGCCTGGCACGGCCTAGGAGCACGGGGCCAGTTGCGGCGAAGGCGCCGGGCAAGACGACGCTGGATATGGACACGGCCTGGGCGGTGCTGAACGATCGCTTCCGCCTCATGGCCAAGTACAAGAACGATGTGGTGCGGCCGTTGATCGAGCAGGAATGTGCCAGGGTTGACCAGGCCACCGGCCGGTTGTTGCGTGCCGCCCGCAAGGCGCTCTGCCGTCACGAGGGCCTTGTGGACGAATCCGGCAGACGCCGGATCGACCAGGCGGTGCAGGCGAGCCAAACCATCGGAGCGATCTACGAGCTGCGGTTGCGGCTACAGGCGATCTGGATACAACGGGGCGGCGATGCCGACGACATGCTGCGCGCGCTGCGCCAGTGGTGTCGGGATGCGGAGGCAACCGGAATTCAGGTGTTGCGGGACTTCGTTGGGGAGTTGAAGTCCTACACTGTGCCAAAGCTCGCCAGGGCCTAGAGCGCCGCCCGCAATTCCTGCCCGGCACGCGGGTTACCATCGACATCGATAGGGAAGGCCCTAGATTGGGATTGCCCTTTCCCCCGTGCTCGCCTAGCACATCGCCAGCGCCATGCGCGAACATTGCCCCGCATATCAACGGCTCAATCGTTGGCCACAGATGGCCGATGAGTTCGCTACCCGCCAGTTCCACAACGGCGACCGCGTCCCCCGGCGGCCACTAATTGGCTACAGATGGCTGGTGAGTTCGCTACCGACCGGACGCCTAGCGATGTTCTGTGCAAAGGCCTTGGCTAGGATTGCTGGTAGTTCCCCTATCTTGAACCACCTTGAGCTGCTTGCTCGCGGATGAGGTTGCCGTGCGGGTCAAGATTATTGCGACAAGCCTCTAGCAAATTGGGGGCGAAACTGCGCAAACGCTCCGGGGGCATGCGCCCGGTGCGGTTCATGAAGTCGAGAATGAAATCGAGCACGGGCATGTCCAGTTTCTCGGGAAACCGCTCGTACCACTCGTAGCTCAGTTTGCCGGCGCGCATCAGTTTCTGCTTTCTCGGCTTGCCCTGTTTTTCAAACTCCGCCAGCGCGGCGGGAATGTCATGCGGTGACTCGTCGAGCGCGTTGGCAAGGCCGAGCGCGTCTTCCATCGCAAGCCGCGTGCCCGAGCCGATAGAATAGTGCGCCCTATACAGTGCGTCGCCGATCAGCACCCGGTTCCCCACCGACCAACGCTCGTTCACAACCGCCTCGAACCGGTGCCAGTTCGACTTATTCTCGATAAGCGGCCGACCTTCCAGCAGGTCATCGAAGGCCGCCTCGCAGAGCGCCTTACGCTCGGCGTCGGTCATCCGATCCATGCCCAGGTCGTGCCAGCTCTGTGCGTCGAGTTCGCCGACGAAGGTCCACATCTCGGGCGTGTAGGCGTAGTAGTGAGTCATGATGGCACTGCCCCGGTAACGCCTGAAGCGTAGGCCGGACTCCTGCTTCGGGTGCTTGCAGCCGTACCAGACGAAGTAGTTGCCGCGTGTGTCCCGGCGGGTGCCGAATTCCCGTTCGCCGAGTGCGCGCACCGTCGAGTTGGCACCGTCGGCACCGACGATGAGATCATAGCCATCGAAAGCGTCGAGGCGATCGATGCGCCCGTCGTGCCGCACGTCGATACCGAGCTCCGCACAGCGCCGTTCAAGTACCTGCAGCAGATCGAGCCGCGTGATGGCGCCGCTCGGCCTAGTGTACTCTAGGGTAAATGCGCCGCTGCAATTCTCGATTACCTGGCTGGCGATGGGATACATCCGTGCCTCGATTGCCCGCATGGTCCTGGGTGCCGCTTCGTTCAGCTTGTCGATCGCCGACCGGGCCAGGCTGACGCCGAAGCCGTAGGTTGCGTTTCTGGGATTCTGCTCAAGAACCAGAATGTCATCCGCGGTGCCCCGGGATTTCAACAGAATCGCGAGGAACATCCCGCAAGGCCCGCCGCCGACGATGCATACTTTCACCCGCCTGCTCCTATCACTCAAAGCGAACTTCGATCATGGTCGGCTCGTCCCCGGCGCTCAGGGTATCGTCGTTGCCTTGCGCCACGAACTTGCCGTCCAGACCTTCGGCGGCCTTGATCCTGGCTCGGTCGATCTTCGGTTGCCTGGTCCGGGTCAGGCACACCTAACGGCCGCAACGTGCACTGGCCCGCCCACGCCAGCGGTCGAGCTGGGACGAGGCCGGAAATGGGGTGGGGAACCGCTGGTCACGAGGCGGAGCATATCGCCGATCTGGATGTCGAACTTGAGCGATGCCGGAAATGAGGTGGGGAACCAGTATGCAACGGCCTACATGCGTTCAACCGTCTGGATACCCAACAGGTTGAGACCCGCCCGCAGTGTTCGGGCGGTGCGCTGGGCGAACCGTAGGCGGTTCTCCCGTTGCCCCGCCGCCGCATCTAGAATCGGGCACTGCTCGTAGAATCCGGTAAATTTCGTAGCCAGCTCATAGAGGTAGGCGCACAGCACATGGGGCTGGCCCGCTGCTGCGACCTGTTGCAGAACTTCCTCGAATCGAACCAGAACCACCGCCAGGGCCCGTTCGGCTGGTACGGTCGGCATGGCCGCGCCTTGGAGCGAAGCCGGTGCCACGGTACCCCGCCGGAACAGGCTTTGAATGCGGGCATAGGCGTACTGCAAATAGGGTGCCGTATTGCCGTCGAAGGCCAGCATGCGATCCCAATCGAACAGGTAGTCACTGGTACGGTTCTTGGAAAGGTCGGCGTACTTAACGGCGCCGACACCGACCGTTCGAGCGATTGCGGCGCACTCTTCGGCACCCAGATCGGGGTTTCTGCGGGTCACCTCCGCCAAAGCGCGCGCCTCGGCTTCGTCAAGCAGCTCGGTCAGCTTGACGACACCGCCCTCCCGGGTTCGGAACGGCCTGCCGTCGGGGCCCAACATATTGCCGAAAGGCATGTGCTCAAGACGCATGGCCGCCGGTTTGAAGCCCGCCGCGTCGGCAACCGCGAATACCTGGCGGAAGTGCTGCGCCTGGCGGCTGTCGGTAAAGTAGAGAACGCGGTCGGCGGCATGCTGTTCGGCGCGGTGGCGAATGGCGGCTAGGTCGGTCGTCGCGTACAGGTAGCCGCCGTCCGATTTCTGTACGATGACCGCCTGCCCGCTCCCAGCCTGTCCGCTCCCCGATTCCGGCAGAAACACGCACTGAGCGCCCTCGGATTCGGTAAGCAGGCCTTGCTGATCGAGCGCCGCGATGACTGCCGGCAGCTCGTCGTTGTAGGCGCTTTCGGCCATGACATCGGCCCGGGTCAGGCTGGTATCCAGGCGGTTGTACAGTTGCTGGCAATGGTCGAGGGAGACCTCGATGAACTGTCGCCACCGGGCACGCGCCTGGGCATCGCCGCCCTGTAGCGAAACGACCATGGCGCGGCTCTGCTCTGCGAATTCGGCATCCGTATCGAAGCGGGACTTGGCGGCGCGGTAGAAGTCCTCCAGATCGGCCAGTGCGCCAGGGTCGCCGCCGGTCTGGTGCAGGTGCGCGAGCAACATACCGAACTGGGTGCCCCAGTCGCCTACGTGATTCTGGCGGATGACCTGGTGGCCGAGCGCTTCTAGGATGCGGGCCACGGCGTCGCCGATGATCGTACTGCGCAGGTGCCCGACATGCATCTCCTTCGCGAGATTTGGGCTTGAATAGTCGACCACCACCCGTTCCGGCTCGGCGGCCGGCTCGCACAGGGGCGCGTTGACCTCTAGGTGTGTGGCGAGAAAGGTGTCTTTCAAGCATATGTTTAGGAAACCGGGCCCCGCGGCTTCTATGGATTCGGCGATGTCATCCGCTTCAAGTACCGCCAGTACCCGTTGGGCAAGTGCGCGAGGGTTGGTTTTGTACCGCCTTGCTGCGGCCATGACACCATCGGCCTGATAGTGGCCGAATTCGGGTTTCGAGGCGGTATGCACCAGCGGGGGTGCCGGGGTGCCGCACGCGGCAAGCGCCTGGCCGACCCGCGCCGAAAGCACGCCGCGGGGATTCATGACGGGAAACGAACAGAATTCGCGGGCACGACGAGCGGCACGGCGCAATATGCCGAGTAGCCCGCATATTGCACCGAGGGCTGCGATAACCCCGCACAAGGGCAAAACATAGGCGAGGGCACGGCCGGGGCGATTTGTGCCCGGAACAACCTTCGCCAACATGCAGGCAATCGGGAGGAGGCGAACAAGAGGCGCGGGCTCGATAAGCGGCTTGGTGCGATATGCGGGCTAGATCGGGGCTACCTGTTCCGCCTGCAGCCCTTTTTCCCGCTTGGCGACCCGGAACCTGACCTTCTGTCCGTCGCGCAGCCTGGGCCGGCGGTCGCCCTCGCCGGGCTGGATGTGGTGCTGGTGGACGAAAATCTCCTCTCCGGACTGCCGGATGATGAAACCGAAGCCCTTGGTGCGATTGAACCACTTGACAGTACCTTCCTCCAGCTTGCCGACAGGCCGGGATGCCCCGCCGCGTTGCCTGTTCCGCCTGCGCCCGCGTCCCGCGCCCCCGCTATCGACCGTGCGGGCGACGAACAGTCCATTGACCAGGAGAGCGAGGAATACCGCCAGCAGAAGAGCGAGGTCGGCTTCGGGGAACAGCCGCGTTGACAGTTGGGTGACAAGTGCGGCGAGCAGAAGAGCGCTGGCCGAGACGATCAGGTAGGTACGCATGATGCAAGTCCCAAAAACATGCTAGGACGACAGAACAGCGAATTCTATCATGTGCGCGGGTGCGCCGGGTCAATCGAGCACGCCGAGCCCCTGCCTCGTCACCAACGGCTGCTCGCCGGTGAGATCGACGACGGTGGTCGGCACAACACCACAGTGACCGCCGTCGATAACGAGGTCTATCGTCTTCTCCAGTAGCTCGCGGATGTCGTCCGCGGCCGTGAGCGCGGTGTCGTGGCCGGGCAGGCGCATCGTGGTCGTCATCATCGGTTGACCGAGGGATTCCAGCAGCCGCCTGGCGATGGGATTGGCCGGTACGCGTAGCCCGATCGTCCTGCGCTTAGAGTGCACCAGGCGACGCGGCACCTCCCGGCTTGCCGGCAGCAGGAAGGTGAAGGGGCCGGGCGTAAGGCGGCGCAGTACCCGGTAGTTGGCGTTGTCCACCCGTGCGTACAGGGATACCTCGGATAGATCCCGGCAGGTCAACGTAAAGTGATGCTGCTTGTCGAGCCTGCGTATGCGTCGTATGCGCTCGAGGGCCGCCTTGTCGCCGATGTGGCAGCCAAGGGCGTAGGTGGTGTCTGTGGGGTAGACTACCAGCCCGCCCGCCTGAATGATCTCGGCGGCGCGCCGCAGCAGCCGGGGCTGCGGGTGCGAGGGGTGCATGAGGAAGTACTGGCTCATCGAAATCCCCGCGACGGAGAAGCAGTAATCAGACCATACCGCAAACCGGCGGAATGGCGGTAGGTGCCCTAATCCCCCGATAAGGCACGGGCTGACACGCTGGAAGGGCGGGCACCATCAAGGCTTGCATGCGAAAACAGGTTTTCCGGCGGCTCACTTGGCAGGTGAGCATTTTTCTCGTTTGGCTAGGGCATCGCCGCCTTCGGTCAGGGGTGCCGGCGGCTGGCCGGGCTTTGCTTGTTCGGGGTTGCTATCCTGACATCATGGCCGAATCCGTTGACAGGCTGCGAATCGCCCGCGGGCTGCGCGAGGCGGGCATTGACCGCGATCAGGCGGAAGCCCACGCTGCGGCGTTGCGCGGCGGCCAGGCCAACCTGGTGACCAAGGTCGACTTAGCGGAGTTCAAGGGGGCGCTCAGGGACGACATGGCGCAGTTGGAGATGCGGCTGATCAAGTGGATGGTCGGCCAAGGCGTAGCGACCATCGGTTTGATCGTCGCCGCCATCAAGCTGCTGTCGTAGCTGAGGCGTTGCAACGCCCCGCCCCGACGCATTGCATTCGCCGGGCAGGGAGGCAATCCAGTCGGAGACCACGGCCAGGCCTTGTTGATGCACCAGGGTGCGTCCGAGCTCCGGCATCCGGGCGGCGGGGTCGGTGGTGGCCATGCGAAACGCCAAAATGGAAAGGTCCGGAGCGCCGGGCGTGATGGAGTGACTGTGCCCGCCCGTGCCCTGGCCTGCGGCTATGGGCGGTTTGCACAGGCCTAGGCGGCGCGGGGAGGTGGTGTTCCGATGCAGCCACAACCCGGTGCTGTTCGCCGGGCCTAGTGGGTTGTGGCAGTGGCCGCAGTTGGCGTCCAGATAGGAGCGGGCCAGATGCTCTAGGTGGTCCGTTTGTGCACCCGGCGTCCCCGGTTCACTCCAGTTGGCGTTCTGCGCCCAGTGGGAAGGGGGCGGCGCATCGTCCAGCCAGCCGCGCCGCCGCCAAGCCTCGATCTGGTTTTCCGAACCGTTCCCGTAGCCCCTGTTCAGTTGCCGCGTGGTAGTGCCGATGGGCAGCACCTCGGCACCGGCTGCGCCGGTGGCGTGGCAGCGGGCGCATTCGCCGCGGCTCGGCACAATGTAGTGCGTCTTCCGCACGGTGCCGTCCTGGGCCAGTTGCAGTGGCATGAGGCTGCCGGTGATGTCCAGCCAGGCCTCGTCGCCGCGCCATTGGTAGGCAAGTGCGTCCCAGCCCTGCTCGTGGCGCACGAGCAACCGCGTCTCCATCAGTTGGGTCCGCGCAAGGTCCAGCTTGCCCAGGTCGCCATCCCAGCCCTCCCGCGCTTGGGCTAGGCCGTCGGTCAGCGGGTAGAAGAACGTCTTGGAGATCAGGGTGCCCGGGGGAAAGGTGTAGGCCGCATCATCGGCATACTGGGCGCGGCTGCCGGCGGGCATCCAGACTGTGCGCAGCTTCAGGGCGTAGTCGGAGAATAGGGGCGTGTTCACGTCATAGGGAACGACGCCCCCGCCCAGCAGCAGGCGGTTCCCATGCCGCTGGATAAGGCCCCAATCGGACAGGCGCTGCGGATACTCGCCCGCCGCGAAGCCGCGTACCTCAGGTGTTGGGGCGCAGGCGCTTGCCAAGGCCAATGCCAGCGGCAGGGCACCTGCCGCAATGTTGCGCCGCGCACGACGCCGTATACGGGCCCGCGCCGCCAGGGGTGGCATCGGCGCCCCGGCTAGGGCCCAGCCAGCGCTACGGGGGCGAGCCGCGGGTGGGCGCAGGCATGTTGGGCCATGTCCACGCCCGGGTTGGCGTAGCCGTTGGCCCCATCGATGTTCAGCAACTTCGCGGGCGCGTTGTCTACGCAGATGGCGTGCTCTGGATTGGCGCGCTCGGGGTGGACCATGCCGTCCCAGACGATGTCCGGCAAGCTGCCTGCGGATCCGTACAGCGCCGTCCGCACTGCGCCCAGCGCCTCGTGGTCGGGGGCGTTGCCGCCGCCGCTGAAGGCGTTGCCTTGGATCAGGATGGTTTCCGGGTAGGGGTCGAAGTGCTCCCAAACCTCCCCCTCGGGTGAATGGCTGGCGCTGAAATAGCTTGAAATCAGCACGTTGGCGGTTTGGTTGTTGCCAATCTCGTTGTCGAACACCTCCACCCGGTCGTTGGCGTTGATCAGAATGCCGGTGCCCGCCGGCACGCCGGCCACCGCCGTTCCAGGGGCGCCGAAGTTGGCTGTGTTGTTGTTCAGCACCCGATTGTTGAAGACTCGGGTGCTGTGGCCGGGCGCGGGCAGGTCCGGCATGTTGAACACCAGGATGCCGCCGGTGTTGTTGGCGGCGATGTTGTTGAACACGTCCGCGCCGACGGTGTTCTCGATCTCGATGCCGGCCACGTTGTGCTCCGTGCGGCTGTTCTTGACGATGACGTTGCGGGATTGGCCCACATAGATGCCGGCATCCGAAGCGCCGATGGCCACGCAAGCCTCCACCAGGGTGTTTTCCGTCTGCACTGGATAGATGCCGTAGGCACCGTTGTCGGTGCTTGGTCCGCCGGTCCACTCGGTGCGCACCCCGCGCACGGTGATGTTGCGCCCGCCTTGGATTTTCAGGGCGTCGCCGATGGTGTCCTCGATGGCGAGGTTCTCGATAGTGAAGTCATTGCCAGTGACATGCAGGCCCTCGGCACCGGCTATCTGGCCCTTGAAGTTCAAGATGGACTTATCCGCGCCGCCTCCGCGGATGGTTACCCCGTCCATTCTCAGGGTCAGGCCGCGCTGGAAATGGAAAGTGCCTTCCGGCACTTCGATAAGGGCACCTGGCGTGGCCGTCTCCAGCATCAGCCGAAAGTTGTCCGCAAAGTTGTCCGGTGTGGCCGGGGGCGGCGTCGCTTGCTTTTGCCCGCAGGCGGCGAGCAACGAAATAGCGATCAATAGGGGTGATATGGGAAATAGGCTGATGCGCACGACGACTCTCCGACAGGCCGTCCGAAACTACATTAGAGGGGGTTGCCGCACAAGTGGCAAATCATGTCAATTCAGCCGCCACCAGGGTAGTGGCTTAGTTTGAATGCCGACTGTACCGAGGTTCAATGGCGGGCGAGACCCGAGTGCAGGCATCGACGATCCCGGGGACATGGCGAGTCGAGGCGTTCCCCTTGTCGGGTTAAGGGTTCTCCGCAGTGCGCATTGGCCACCGTCCGGGAATGTTGGTAGGGTTTGGTATCGGCTCGACGCGCAGAGTTCCCATGCGGCAGTTACTGGATTTTCTCCCTATCGTGGTTTTCGCCGTCGTCTTCTTCGCCCTGGATATCTACTGGGCGACCGCGGCACTCATGTTGTCGGTGACCTTGCAGCTAGCCGCGTACAAGCTGTTGGGAAAGCCCGTTGGGCGCGAGTTGAAGCTGACATTCTGGGTGAGCCTTGCCTTTGGTGGATTGACACTCGTGCTGCGGGACGAGACCTTCATTCAGTGGAAGCCGACGGTGGTGAATTGGCTGCTCGGCGCCTCGCTGCTTGGCAGCCACTTCATGCGCACCAACCTCATCGAGAAGTTGCTGGGGGGACGGCTCAAGCTGCCGGGGCCGGTGTGGGCGCGCCTGAATCTGGGCTGGGCGGCGGGCTTCTTCTTCGCCGGGGCCCTGAACCTGGTCGTGGCCTACAATTTTTCCATGGATTTCTGGGTAGCCTACAAGCTGATCGGTGGATTCGCCCTCACCTTTACCTACATCACCTTGACCTTGGTCTATCTGCATCGGCTTGGCCTGTTGACTGCCCGGGTGGAGACCACCGATGCTCATCCGGCCACCGGGGCCGACACCGGAGAACTTCCCGGAACCACCAAACTGGGCGACCCGCGGTGAACGCGGGCCAGCATCGCTACCGGGCCGCGTCCTGGCCAATCGATGCGCGGCTTGGGGCCGCTTCCAGGAAGATATGCTGGAGCGGAAATGGAAGCAGTTCCAAGCGGGCAATCGATGTGCGGCTTGGGGCCACTTCCAGGAGCGATGGGTCGTGCGGCTGAGCGTCAATCTGAACAAGGTGGCCCTGGTGCGCAACTCCCGGGGTGGCGATGTGCCGAGTGTTGTCGATGCGGCCAGGGTCGTTCTTGCCGCCGGTGCCCAGGGCATAACGGTGCATCCCAGGCCAGATCAGCGGCACATTCGGCCGGCTGACGTCTTCGACCTGGCCGAACTGCTGACGGGGTACCCGGATGTCGAGTTCAACATAGAGGGCAACCCCTTTGCCGGTGCGCGCAAAAGCGGCTATCCGGGTTTCGATGCGCTCATCGAGCAGGTCGGCCCGCATCAGGCAACCCTGGTTCCCGACACCGATAATCAACTCACTTCCGATCACGGTTTCAACCTGCGGGGCGACAACTCCGCATTGGCCGCCAGGATTCGTCGCTATCAGGTCGCTGGAGCGCGGGTGAGCCTATTTATGGATCCAGACCCGGAACAGGTCGCCCTGGTGCCCACTACCGGTGCCGAGCGCATCGAACTCTATACCGGGCCATTCGCCGAGACGGTGGCGCGGCATGGCGTGCACCACGAGCACAGCCTGGCCTCGTTCGATCTGTACCGTAATGCGGCGCGCCATGCGGTCGAACTCGGCCTCGGCGTTAACGCTGGCCACGATCTCGACTTGGAAAACCTGCCGTTGTTCTCGCGAATCACCGAGGTCGCCGAGGTTTCCATCGGCCATGCGCTTATCTCCACGGCCCTGGAGCGCGGCCTAGCGGCAACGGTGCGTGCGTTCCGGGATGCCCTTGCGCCCTGAAGAACGGTTCCAAATTGCGTAGAATGCCGGTCGTGAAGAAGTCCACTACCACTGGTCTTGCCGTATTTGCGATGCTGTTGGCGCTCACCACCGTTGCCGAGGAACCCGCCCCCGTCGTGCGCTTGGAGACCAGTGCGGGAACCGTCGACATCGAGCTGTTCCCGGCCCCGGCGCCGCAAACGGTCGATAATTTTTTGCGGCTGGTCGACGAGGGGTTCTATAACGGGCTGATCTTTCACCGGGTCATCGCCGGATTCATGGTGCAGGCGGGGGGCTACGATGAGGCGCTCGCCTATCGGCAACCGCCCCGCAATGTCGTCAACGAGTCCTTCAATGGGCTGTCCAACGTTCGCGGCACAATTGCGATGGCGCGTACCGCCGACCCCGATTCCGCGGGCGCGCAGTTCTTCATCAACGTCGTGGACAACCCCTACCTAGATGCGCAACAGGGCAAGCCGGGTTATACCGTGTTCGGCAAGGTCATTGCGGGCATGGACGCGGTGCTAGATGTGGAGTTGCGCGATACACAGCGGCGCGGCGGCATGGCCGACGTGCCGGTCGAGAACGTGGTTATTCGCACCGCCACGCGGCTGCGCTAGTGTCCACCCTGGACGACCAAATCAACGATATCCGGCTGGCCACCACACCTGCCCCAGGAATTCGGGGGGCATGGGCCTAACCCTCCTACAGCACGCCTACATGAACGAGGTGCACCGGGTGCTCACCGCCAAGAACGTGCTGTGCCGGTACCACGCCGGCGCATCCCGGGATTTCGGTAACTGAGGCGGGCTGGCGCGGCTCGCATGCGCTTGGATGGCAGGGTCGCCGGCATCACCGGCGGTACGGCGGGTATCGGCCTTGGTATTGCGCGGGCTTTTGTTGACGAGGGCGCCTCGGTCGCGCTCATGGCCCGCGGTCGAGCTAGGGCGGAGCGAGTGCTCGGGGAACTCGATGCCGGGCAGCGGTGCCTGTTCTTCGCCGGAGATGCGACGGTGCGGGGCGATGTCGAGGGGTTTGTCGACGCCACCGTCGAACGTTTCGGCCGCATCGACGTATTGGTAAACAACGCCGGCGGTGCCGGCGACCTGCAACCGCTGGCCGAGTTGTCGGACGAGGCATTCGACTTGGCGATGAAATGGAACCTCTACTCGACGTTCTGGGCCAGCCGCCGGGCGCTGCGCTCCATGCTGGCCAACCGGTGGGGCCGCATCGTCAATATCTCGTCGGTCGAGGGCAAGATCGGCAAGCCGGTATTCACCGCCTACACCGCCGCCAAGCACGCGGTCAACGGGCTTACCAAGTCGCTCGCCCGGGAGGTGGCGACGCAAGGCATCACCGTCAACGCGATCTGTCCGGGGCTAATCATCACCGACATCGTCAAGCAGAACGGCCCGGCGACCGCGGCGGCGATGGGCCTGACCTTCGAGCAGATGATCGACCTGTTCGCCGAGGAGTCGGCCATCAAGCGGCCCAATACCGTGGAAGAGGTAGCCGCGGTGGCGGTCTTGTTGGCGTCCGAGGCGGGCGCGGGCATCACCGGGGCTACCCTGAGTGTGGATGGGGGTACGTCGCCCTACTGATCGGTTGCGCCGGGGTGCGCTAGTATCGTGTCCCGTAAATAAGCGTGATTATTCATGTCCGTTTCGGCCCCCGGCTTCGTTGCTCCGCCTTGTGTGGGGCCTGCCACACGGCGTTGTCGCCCTTTCCGGTATCGGAAAGGCTCTCGCCGGGAACCAAAACGGCCTAGCGACCAAAGCCCACTTACTTGCGGGACACGACACTAGCCGGGGTTGCAGGCCGACGCGATGACAATGGAAGCCGGACGCAGTCCGTGCCGCATCGCTCCCACCCAGGTCGATGCCGCCGCCCCGCTGGCATTGATAGCAATTGGATACTGGCCGCCGATGGTGGTATGCCCGGCTAAGCGATGCCGAAGTACTGACCCCTTGCCCCGCGCACGCCGGTCGAACCGAATGGCGGCTCGCCGGTGGTGCGAACATTGCGGCGAGCGATCAACAAGGCTCAAGACCGGATGCGGCAAGCGTTTCGCGAATGCGCTCCGTGCACCTGGAAACCGGAATGAAGGTCTCGGTCTTGCCGAGTAGCGGCAGCCCCACATAGCCGCGCAACTGCAACTCGCCCTGCTTGTTCACGCTAAGCTGTACCGACCAGGTGCGCCCGCTTTCCGGATCGTAGATGCGCGCCCGCCATCGCTTGTCGAAACGGGTATTGTGCAGAAGCTGCAAGCCAAGCAACGGGCGTCCGCGCAAGGCGGGATCGGGGTTCTTGGTATCTAGGCGGGGCTTGCGCATGGCGACGACGGTCGCCTGGAGCTGGCCCTCGGCTTCGGTAATGTCGATGATGCTGCCGCTGCTCGCCCATTGCCCCACGACATCCGCCGGTGCCGTCGCCGCTTGGGCCACAAGGCAGAACGAGGCGGCGACCAGCGTGCGAACCGAGCGGCCGACCCATGCGCATTGCGGGTGGCGAGGCCGCGCCCTAGGTGTGCGCGGCTTGCTCGGTCGGCACCCCGGCGCTAGGGGTTGGTCGGGGCGATGATTGCGCATCGGGGCATTCTACTTGCTTCGCTCCGCCGCTAGAATGGGGCTCGCGTTTCTGGAGGGGCGGAGAGCCCGTATAGGATGGACGGCACCGCGATTGGCGACATACAGGTGACCAGGCTGGCCGGTGCCCTGGGAGCGGAAGTGCGCGGATTGGACCTCGCCGCGGCCGGGCGACGGGAAGCGGGGCAAATCGAGCGGCTGCTGCTTGAGCATCTGGTACTGTTCTTTCCAGATCAGGCGCTGGACGTTGATGCCCATATTGCCCTGGGCAGGCACTTTGGGCGGCTGGAGGGGCATCCCAATCTTCGCAACCCATACACCGAACACGATGAGCTGTTCGAGCTGGCCGCCAGTCATGGCGGGGTCGCCGACGAGTGGCATACCGATCTCACGTTTCAGGAAGAACCGGCGCTGATGTCGATTCTGCGCATGGTGGAGTGCCCGGCGACCGGTGGCGACACGCTGTGGAGCAGCCTCTACGCCGCCTACGAGGAACTGTCCGCACCCATGCGGCATCTCTGCGACGGCCTTTCGGCGCTGCACGACGCCCTGCCGCACAACCGCCCCGATCGGGCTGCCATGCATCCGGTGGTGCGCGTGCATCCAAAGACCGGACGCAAGGCGCTTTACGTGAACGAACACTTCACCCGGCGCATTGTCGAGATGAGCGCCGACGAAAGCGACCTGTTGCTCAACTACCTAACCAATTGGGTGAAGAGCCCGCGCTTTACCGTCCGCTATCGCTGGGCGAAGGAAACGGTGGCCATATGGGACAACCGCTGTACCCAGCACTTCGTTCTGAACGACTTCGAGGGCGAGCGGCTGATTCAGCGGGTGACGGTGGTTGGCGACAAGCCGGAGGGCGAAGCGCCCCGTTGGCATCCCTGGGCGCGGCCCAATCGTTACTCCGCCGCCAGCCATCGCGACCGGCAGCTATTCAAGTACCTCTCCGAACGGGCTGGGGAGCAGCGCTAGGGACAGGACGGGCAATCTCGGTGGACCAGGTTGGTTCCCGCCGGTCGGTTTCGTCGTCCGACTCCCGTATACCCTGGGCCACCGGGTCCCAGCCGAAGAAGTCCTCGGTGATGCGATACAGCACCGGCACGTAGATCAGGGTAATGGAGGTCGCGAACAGGACGCCGAAGGCGAGGGAGATCGCCATGGGTATGAACGGCTCGGTCATCGGTGTACTGTTGCCCATGAGGGGAATCAGCCCGACGAAGGTTGTGACCGATGTGAGGACAATCGCCCGGAAGCGCACGGTACAGCTCAGCACCAGCGCCTCATCCACCGCCATGCCCTGGCGCCGACAGCGGTTGACGTAGTCGACCAGCACGAGGCTCGCGTTTACCACCACCCCGGACAGGGCGACGATGCCAAGTGCCGAGAAGAACTGCAGTTGCACACCCATGACCCAGTGCCCGAAGATGGCGCCGACGGCCCCGAACGGGATGACGCTCATGATAACGAGCGGCTGTACGTAGCTTCTAAGGGGTATAGCCAGCAGGGCGTAGATGATAACTAGGGCGAGCAGGGCACCCCGCGCCAGCGCGAGCATGGCCTGGTTGCGTTCCTCCTGCTCACCGTCCATGCCGATCGACATGTTGGGGTATCTTGCCTGGAGCTCTGGAATCGCGGTATCCGCCAGGCCCGCCAGAACCTTCTCCGGGGCGATGACAGCGCGGTCCACATCCGCGATCACGTTAACCACCCTGCGTCGGTCTGTTCGCCGGATGGCGGAATAGCCCTTGTCCAATTCGAATCGGGCGACGCTGTAGAAAGGTACTTCCTTGCCGTCGGGCGTGCGGATGTACATGTCTTCCAGGTTGCCGAGCGACTTTCGTTCGGCCTCGGGGAACCGCACCATCACCCGGACATCGTCTTGGCCGCGTTGTACGCGCTGGGTTTCGGCACCGTAGAAGGCGCTGCGTACCTGGCGGGCCAGGTCGCCGAGCGTGAGGCCTAGGTTGTGCGCCTCGGGCAGGAGGCTCAGGCGAATTTCCTGCTTGCCGGCGCGGAAGGTATCGTAGATGTCGAACACGCCGGCGTAGCGGGCGAGTTCGGCGCGCAGTTCCACGGCCGCCTGGCGCAGCTCCTCCACGTTCTGCCCGGATAGTTGGTAGTTGATGGCTTCGCCCGTGGAGAACCGGTCGGAGGTAAACGCCAACTGCACCGCGTCGGGTATGGGTCCGACGAGTTGTCGCCAGCGGTTGGCGATGTCCACCGTACTCATGTTGTCCCGTTCGCTGGCGAGCGGCAGCTCGATCACGACTTCCGCGAAGTGGCTGCGTCCAGGCTGCGGCTGATTGGGCGGGCCATCCCGATCCGCGGGCGTACCGATACTGGTAAGCTGGTTCAGTATCACCGGCTGCTCGCGGCCGAGTTCTCGGGTCAATTCCCTGTTCAGCACATCGGCCGCGCGCTCGATCTGTTGGGCGGCCTCCATGGTCACCCCCACCGACACGCCTTCGGGCATCTCCAACTGCGCGAATATTCGGTCTCCCTCCATCGGCGCAAAGAAGCCGAAGATCACCCGCCCGCTGGCCAGAAAGGCAAGTGCCAGGATGAGAACGCCCAGGCCGACGGCGGCGGTGATGTAGCGTTTGGCGACCGCGCGCTTGACGAAGGGCGCGTAGTGGTCGGTGCCCACGCGCAACAGCCAGTCGGACAACCTGCCCTGCAGCCGGGCCCAGGTGCGCCCGGCGCGGTGCCGGGCCGTTCCCCGTTTCCGATGGGCCAGGTGCGCGGGCAGGATGAGTTGCGACTCGATGATACTGAAAACCAGGGCCAGCATGACGACATGGCCGATTACACCGAAGAAGTTGGTCATGGCACCCGGCACGATAATGACCGGCAGAAACGCCGCCATGGTGGTGAGCACCCCGAAGATGACCGGTATGGACACTTCCCGCGTGCCGTCGATGGCCGCCCGGACGGGGCTCTTGCCCGACTGCTCGTGGCTGTATACCCGTTCCCCGACGACGATGGCGTCGTCAACCAGCACGCCGAGCACCAGAATAAACGCCATGACCGTCAAGGTGCTTATTCTGATGTCTGCGTAGGGAAACACCGCCAGGGTGCCGAGCAGCGCGATGGGAATGCCCGCCGCGACCCACATGGCCAGCCGGAAGCGCAGGAACAGCGCCAGAACGACCAGCACCAGCAGTAGGCCCCCGAGTGCGGTCACGTTGAGCACATCCATGCGCTCGACAAGCTGTGCGGAAGCATCCGTCCATACGGTCAGGCTCAGACCCTCGGGCAGCGAGGGGCGTACCCGCTCGATAAAGGCCTTTATGTCCCCGGCTATCTGCATGATGTCCTGGGTTTCGAGTTGCGCCACGGTCAGGACGACCGCTGGCTCGCCGTTGAAGCGGGCGAACAGGTCGCCCTCCTCGAAGCCGTCCCTTATTTCGGCGATTTCGCCAAGCGTGACCTTGGTGCCGTCGCGGCGGGTTAGCACAACGATGTGCCCGAATTCCGGCCCCCAGTAGGCCTGCCCCTTGGAGCGAATCAGTATTTCTCCGTCCCGGGCCTTGATGGTGCCGCCCGGCATGTCGAGCGAACCGTTGCGCACGGCCGCCGTAACCTGGTCGAGGGTTAAACCGTGCCGCCGCAGGGCGTATTCCGAGACCTCGATGGAAATCTCGTAGGGACGGGTGTACTTGACGCCCACCTGGGAGACCCCGTCGATGGCGGTCATGTCGTCGCGGAGTTGCTGCGCGACTTCCTTGAGAATGCGCTCGTCGGCGCTGCCGGACAGGGCGACATGCAGCACGTTCCGCTGCATGGCCAGCATGGAGACGATGGGTTTCTCGGTTTCCAGGGGGAAACTGTTGATACCGTCGACACGCCCCTTGATTTCGTTCAGCGCCACCACTTGGTTGGCGTCGATGTGCAACTCGACATTGACGGAGCAGGTGCCCTCGCTCGATACGGAATGCACCTTGTCGATGCCTTCCACGCCCTCGATGGCTTCCTCGACGCGGATGCACACGCCCGTTTCGACTTCCTCCGGAGCGGCGCCCAGGTAGGCTACCTTTACGGAGACCACCGGTATCTCGAACGAGGGGAATTCTTCTTGATTGACCGTCAGCACGGAAAGTGTGCCGCCCACGCAGAGAATCCACATCAACAGGTTGGCGGCAACCGGGTTGCGGGTGAACCAGGCGATGGCGGTGTGCATGAATTCAGCCTTGGGTGTCGCCGATCGGGTTGACCAGCATGCCGTCGATGGGGGTCTGCATGGGCGACACGCAGACCCGCTCGCCAGGTGCCAGGCCCGCTTTAATCAGCACATCGTCCTGATACAGGCGCAACGGCTCGACGGCGCGGAAACGCAGGCGGTTGCCCTGGTCGACCAGCAGCACCCGGTCGCCCGTTCTGAGCGCGCTGCGCGGCAGCACCACGATGTCGTCGACCAGCAATCCCTCGATATCCGCCTCGACGAACAGGCCCACCGTCGGCAGGGCGTGGTCGCTGCCGACGCCGGCAATGCGCGCGACGACATTGACCATGCGGCTTGCGGTGTCGATCTGTGCCTCGGTGCGCACCACATTGCCCGTCCATTCGAGCCGCTGCCCCGCGTACTCCGCGGAGAGGACCACCGCCGGCTGGCGGCCCGCCGGTAGCTCGCCCCGATGGCCAACCGGCAGGTTGAGAAACCCCAGTTGCCGGTCGGCGATTGGCAGGCGAACTTCCAGCCGGTCGCTGGCATAGATGGTTGCCACCGGGGAACCCGGGCCGACAAGCTGGCCGATGTCCACGGATTCTTCGCGCACGAGGCCCGTGAACGGCGCCTTGATCTCGGTGCGTTCCAGGTTGCGGCCGGTCTGTTCGACGTTGGCGCGGGCGTCCCGCAGCGTGGCCTCGGCCACCCGATGGTCCCGTTGCGCGGCCTGCATCTGGGAGCGGCTGGCCAGGCGGCGTTCTTCCAGGCTCTTCATGCGCTCGTATTCGTATTGCGCGTGCTCGAACTCGGCCTCGGCGCGGGTCAATGCCGCCTGGGCCCGGGCGAGGCTTGAGCGGTAGTCCTTGTCGTCGAGCCGCAACAGGGTTTGCCCCTGCTCGAAGTAACCGCCATTGACCAATGCTCCGGACATCCAGGTGACGCGCCCGGAGACTTCGGGTATGAGCTGGCTCTGGGTGTCCGGCACCACGGTGCCCTGGGAATGAACGTGCAGCCGAATGGACTCGGGCTGCACATCCCGCACCCGCACCGTGGGTGGCACGGGTGCGGGATTGTTCGGTTCTAGCCGGGGGCTGGTTGCCATGAGCACGGCGGCACCGAACAGCGAGGCGAGGACGACTACGCCGGGAATGATCAACTTGTCCTTCATGACAGGGCTACTCTTGGTCGATTGTCGACATCGCGCGCGGCGGCCACATGGGCGCGCATAATGGCATCGCGGTGCAACTCGGCGAGGTGGTCGAATGTGGCGCGCACGGCGGCGCGGTCACGAACCTCAAGCGCCCGGTCGAGTTGGCGCATCAGCAGGGTAAAGGCGGCGATGTCGAGCTGCACGTAGCGCTCCAGGGCGGCAAGGCTCGGTGCCAACTGTTCGAACAGGCTCCGGGCGATAAGCTGGCATACCAGGTTGTCGCTGGTCAGCATGACGGCCCGCATCATCTCCACCCGCGCCGCGGCGTGCGCATCGCGGTCGAGGGAGCTATCGAGCAGCGGCCGCACCAGGGCGCGGATGTCCTGAATCTGCGCGTCGGTAGCCTCCCCGACGACGGTTTCCGCGGCCATGCTCAAGAGGCGGTCAATGACCTGAAAAATCTGCTCCAACAGCCGGGCATCGGGGAGCGCGCTGGATGAGAGCATGTAGCCGATGATGTCCAGGTTGGCTTCGCCGATCGGGGCCACCCGTGCGCCGCCGGGGTGAATTGCGGCAACGCCGAGTTGGGAGAGTCGGCTCATGGCTTCCCGGACAGCGCCCCGGTTCGCATGGAAGCGGATGGCCAGCTCCCGCTCGGACGGCAGCCGGTCGCCGGGCTGATAGCGGCCGGACAGTATCTCGTCCGTCAGGGTGTTGGCGATGTGTTCGTGCTTGGTCCGCATGTGCCGGAAGCTTTGGTCTGACCAAATTGGTCTGGGCGATTTTAGCGGCAAAATCGGCGATGTCCAGCCTTTTGTTACCTTCGGTAACATAGGCTTCCATGCAGCGAGTTTTCAATCCGTTGCCGCCAAACAATGCAGTCGTCGGGGAAGTCAAGCTGCAGAATGGGATGGGTGCTCGGGCACCGAGTGGGCGCACGGCATGGTCGTCCGGCACGCCGGGCGGGCAGGCTGTTCCAGAATTTGGGCGCAAGGAGGTGCCTTAAAGGTGCCGGACGACCATGCCGCACACCCACTCTCATCTCTCATCTACTATGAACCGGCCATGGCTCGGGGTGATGTGCCGCCGTGGGCGGCCTTTGGCGAACTCGGCGGTGGGTCAGGCGGCCTTGTCCACGACTTTTACGGGGCTTTCGCCGCGGAAGACCGCCAGCAGCCGCTGGCGCTGTAGGTCAAGTTTGGTGCGGTTGTCGTCCTTGACGTGGCCGAAGCCGCGTAACTGACGGGGCAACTCCGCCAACTGCACGGCGGTGGCGTAATTGCTGTCCGTCAGGTTGGCGAGCAACTCGCGAACGAGGGCGCGGTAGTCGGCGATATCCTGTCGTTCCCGCCGCCGTTCTCCAGAATAGCCGAAGATATCCAGTGCGGAACCGCGCAGGAATCTCAGCTTGGCCAACAGGGCGAACAGGTGCATGGTCCAGCCCGGGAACTCGCGCTTTTTCAGGTGGCCGGTGTTTGGGTCTCGCTTTGCCAGGAGCGGTGGCGCTAGGTGGAAACGCAGTTTGTAGGCGCCGCTGAATTGCGCCCGCAGCCGGCGCTGGAAGTCGCCGTTGGTATAAAGGCGCGCCACTTCGTATTCGTCCTTGTACGCCATCAGCTTGTACAGGGCCTCCGCCACGGCGCGGGTCAGGGGTTGTTCCGAGCCGCGGTCTCGTTCGCGAACCCGGTTGATGAAATCGGTATACGCCCCGGCATAGGCGGCGTTCTGGTAGGCGGTCAAACGGCGCTCCCGGTCGGCGATCAATTCGTTGATCGGCAACGCACCTGGCCGTTTGAGGGCCTGTTCGACCAGGCGCGCCACAGGCTCGGGTTCGTGGGCGGCCCTGCGGCCCCACAGAAATGCCTGTTTGTTGAACGCCACCGCCACGCCATTGATTTCGATGGCCCGCTCCAGGGCCTCTCGGCTCACCGGAACCAAGCCTCGCTGCCAGGCGAAGCCGAGCAGGAACAGGTTGCCGGCGATGGAGTCGCCGAGCAATTCCGTCGCTATACCGGTGGCGTCGACGAAGTCGCATTGCCCTTCGCCCACCTCGTCGCGGATTGCCCGCTGCATTTCCTCGGTTGGAAAGCTGGCGTCGGGGTCGAGCACGAAGGCCGCGCCCGGTACTTCCGCGCAGTTCACCACCGCCCGGGAGCGCCCGGCATGGACCTTGGCCAGAGCGTCGAAACCGGATGCCACGGCGAGGTCGCAGCCGAGCAGCAGGTCGGCCTCGCCGGCAGAGATGCGAACGGCCTTGATGGCCGCCTGTTCGGTCGCCACGCGAATATGGCTGACCACGGCGCCGAACTTCTGCGCCAGTCCGGTCTGATTCATCGTGGCGCAACCCTTGCCCTCGATATGGGCGGCCATGGCCACCAGCGCGGCCACGGTGAGCACCCCGGTACCGCCCACGCCGGTGACGACGGCGTTCCAGGGCATGTCGAGCGCTGGCAACTCCGGTGTTGGCAGCGGGCCAAAGCCATCGTCGGCGGCGTCGGCGAGGCCGGCGCGCTTCGCCAGCTCGCCGCCATGCACAGTGACGAAACTTGGGCAGAAGCCCCCTACGCAACTGAAATCCTTGTTGCAGGCGCTCTGGTCGATCTTGCGCTTGCGCCCGAGCGCCGTTTCCAGGGGCACGACCGACAGGCAATTGGATGCGCGGCTGCAATCGCCGCACCCTTCGCAGACATCCTCGTTGATAAAGACGCGTTTGGCGGGGTCCACCAGAGTGCCCCGCTTGCGGCGGCGGCGCTTCTCGGCGGCGCAGGTCTGCTGGTAGACGAGCGCCGAGACGCCCTTGAACTCGCGCAGCTCGCGTTGCAGGGCATCCATCTCGTCGCGGTGATGCAGGCTGAAACCGGGAATGTCCTTGAATTTGCCCCGCCAGGCGCCGGGCTCGTCGCTGACCAGGGCAATGCGCCCGATAGCCTCGCCGCGCAGTTGGTGGATTAGGTTTTCGACGGAGAACTCGCCGTCGATGGGCTGCCCGCCGGTCATCGCCACCGCGTCGTTGCAGAGTATCTTGTAGGTCATGTTGACCCCCGCCGCCCGCGCTGCCCGAATGGCCAGAATGCCCGAGTGGTTGTAGGTGCCGTCACCCAGGTTCTGGAAGACGTGGCCGGTCTTGCTAAAGGGCGCCAGCCCAATCCAGGTGGCGCCTTCACCGCCCATCTGCGTGAAGGTGAAGGTGGGGCGATTCGGCATCCAGGTGGCCATGAAATGGCAGCCGATTCCGCCGATGGCGTGGCTGCCCTCGGGCACACGCGTGGAGGTGTTGTGGGGGCAACCGGAACAGAAATAGGGGGTTCGCTCGGTACTCTTGCGCGGCCGCGCTAGGGAGCGCTCCTTGCGTTCTAGGAAGTCGAGCCGCGCGCGCATGGCATCGGAGTCGTGAAAGCGGCGGATGCGGCCGGCAATGGTGCGGGCGATGGCCGCCGGGGTCAGTTCGCCGTGGTTCGGCAACAGGCTTTGCCCCGCCTCGTCGAATTCGCCAACCACGCGCGGGCGCCGCGCCACCGGGTGGTTATAGAGCTGGCCCGTTAGCTGGTCTTCCACGATGGAGCGTTTTTCTTCCACCACCAGAATCTCTTCCAGGCCATCGGCGAAGGCATGGGTCGCGGTCGGCTCCAGGGGCCAGCTCATGCCGACCTTGAATACCCGGATACCGATGCGGGCGGCCAGCTTCTCGTCGATGCCAAGGTCTTCCAGGGCCTGCATGACATCTAGGTAGGCCTTGCCGGTGGTGATGATGCCAAAGCGTGGCCTAGGGCTGTCGATGACGATGCGGTTCAGCCCGTTGACCCGGGCAAACTCCCGGGCCGCGTAGATCTTGTACTTGTTAAGCCGCAGCTCCTGGTCGTGCCAGGAATCCGGCCAGCGCAGGTGCACGCCGCCTTCGGGCAACTCGAAATCCTGGGGGACGACGATGTCGATGCGGTTCGGGTCGATCTCTGCGGAGATGGCGGAGTCCATGTTGTCGGTGATGGCTTTCAGCGCCACCCAGCAGCCGCTGTAGCGCGACAGTTCCCAGCCCAGGATGCCGAGGTCGAGCACTTCCTGTACGCCGGCGGGGTTCAGCACCGGTATGGAGGTGCCGATGAATACGTGTTCGGACTGGTGCGGCAGGGTCGATGACTTGGCGGCGTGGTCGTCGCCCGCAATGACGAGCACGCCGCCATACCGGGATGTGCCGGATGCGTTGGCGTGCTTCAGGGCATCTACGCTGCGGTCAACCCCCGGCCCCTTGCCGTACCACATGCCGAAAACGCCATCGTACCGGGCGTCGGCGAACAGGTTGGTCTGTTGGCTGCCCCAAACCGAGGTTGCCGCGAGTTCCTCGTTCACACCGGGGTTGAAGTGGATGTTGTGCTGGTCCAGCCAGGGCTTGGCCTTCCACATGGCCTGATCGAGACCGCCGACCGGCGAACCCCGGTAGCCGGAGATGAATGCCGCCGTATTGAGGCCCCGGGCGAGGTCGCGCCGATGCTGCATGATGGGTAGCCGCACCAGCGCCTCTATGCCGGTCAGGTAGGCGCGTCCCTTGTCCAGTGCGTACTTGTCGTCCAGGGAAACTGGTTGCAGCACGGGAGCTCGGGATGTTGTTGCCACATCGTCGCCTAGTTTTTCGCCTTTGCGGTTATGGTACTACCCTAGCCGAAGATTTCTATTTTATTTCCCAGTGTTTCTCGGCGTATGATGCATAATTAATTCACTTTTTGTGTTGACAGGGAGAAACTATGCTCAAACAACTGGGTAAGACGGATGTCGAAATTCTGCGGCTCCTGCAGAGCGACGCCAACCTCACCACCGGTGCCATCGCCGAGCGCCTGAACCTCTCGCAGTCGCCCTGCTGGCGGCGCATCAACCGCATTGAGCAGGCCGGCTACATCAGGAAGCGTGTTGCCCTGCTCGACCGGGCCGCCCTGGGCATGGAAGTGGTGGTGTTCGCTACCATCAACCTCACGACCGATGGGCGCCGGAAGCTGGAGGAGTTCGAACGATCCATCGTGCGCCATTCGGAAGTGGTTGAATGTTATACGATGGCCGGCATCTGGGATTATGTGCTGAAAATCCTGACCCGCGACATCGTCCACTACGAAGCCTTTGTGCGCCATACGCTGCTCAGCAGCCCCTTCATCAGCGAGCTGCACTCGCACATCGCCGTTACCGAGATCAAGAACAGCACCGAGTTGCCGCTGGAGACGCAGTTGTGAGAGCGGTCGAACGGGGCGTGGCCTGGCGTTTCGACGGCGACCGTTGCGAGGGACCCATCGGGGATTTGGTTCGCCGCATGGACGACAAGCTTGTTGCTCACAACCGAACCGCCGTGGACTTCATTTCCGGTCCGGTCGAGAATCACCGTTCGACCTATCCGCTCGGTGCCTTGCAACAGCTCTTTCGCAACGCCGTGATGCATCGAACCTACGAGGGCACCAATGCTTCCGTGCGTGTGTACTGGTTCGACGACCGCATAGAAATCATTAGCCCAGGCAGGCCTTACGGCACCCTCACCGCCGAGACCTTTGGGCAACCGGGCGTTGTGGATTACCGCAACCCAATCCTTGCGGAGGCGATGCGCGTCCTTGGCTTGGTACAGCGATACGGTTTGGGTATTCCGGCAGCACGTCGAGAATTGCGAGCCAATGGTCAGGAAGAGCCGGAGTTTCGGGTGACACCGAACCAAATTCACTGCACGGTACGGGCTGGTGAGTGACAACAACCATCTCAAATCTTTATCTTCAAGTTCACATTGCACAAAAGTTGCGAGTTTTGAACATTACCAGTTAGAATTCCTGGAGGTCACGCCATCGGGGCACTCATGCTTCGCGACATCGTAGCCATGCAGAAACGGGAATTGGAGACGCGGCTTCGCGAACGATACGTGGAGAGGCGGCTTGCCGCCCCGCTTGGCGACAACGATCTCATCAAGGTAATCATCGGCCCGCGCCGATGCGGAAAGTCCTTTCTTGCCATGCGCCTGCTCGCTCGTTCTCCTTCGCGGGGTTATCTCAATTTCGACGATGAGCGCCTAGGCCAGGTGGCGGATTACGATCGGCTGCTCGCTGCGGTTAACGAGGTGTACGGCAATCCCAAGCATCTGCTGCTGGACGAGATTCAGAATCTGGCGCGGTGGGAGCTGTTCGTCAATCGCCTTCAGCGCCAAGGCTTCCGCCTGCTTCTCACGGGTAGCAACGCCCACCTGCTGAGCACAGAGCTCGCGACCCACCTGACGGGAAGGCATCTGCCAATCACGCTATTGCCCTTCTCCTTTGCCGAAACTCTCGGCGCGCGCGCTGTGCCGCCCACCGTTCATGAAGTGGCGGAAGCGCTGCCCGGTTACCTGGAAACGGGCGGTTACCCGGAGCCGCTGTTGCAGGATATGGACGCCGGTTTCTACTTGCGGACCCTGTGGGATTCCATCCTGTACAAGGATATTGCTCGGCGTCGGCGAATTCGGTCGGTGGCGGGCATGGAGGACCTCGCGGCCTACTTGCTTGCCAATGTCGCCCGGGAGTATTCACTTCGCCGACTCACAGAGGTCACGCAGTGCAAGAGCGTCCACACGGTGGCCAAGTACATCACCCATCTTGAGGAAGCCTTCCTATTCTTTTCCTTGCGCCGTTTCTCGTTCAAACAACGGGAAACAGCCAAGGCCAGCCGTAAGATCTATTGCATCGACAACGGTTTCGTCACCACACGCATCGGCCAGTTCGTCCCCGACACCGGTCGCTTGGCCGAAAACGCGGTGGCTATTGCCCTGCGCAAGCGCACCTTCGACGGTGCTGGCGAGGTGTTTTACTGGAAAGACGAGCGCCAGTGGGAAGTGGATTTCGTGGTCAAGAAAGGTCGCCGAGTCACCCAGCTCATCCAAGTATGCTGGGACATGTCCCGGCCCGAGACGCGGCACCGCGAGCTGCGCGCCTTGGTCAAGGCGGGAGAAACCCTGTCCTGCAACCGCCTGCTGGTATTGACTTCGGACACGGATGGGGAAGAAACGCTGGCCTGGTACGGTGCCAAGCGCACCATTCGTCTGCTGCCGCTGTGGCGCTGGCTGGCCAACAGGGAAAGCGACATCGAAAACCAATAGACCTGCACGTGCGGACCTGCTGCCAGACGGCCCGGCGCGGCGGCTGGCTGCGCTCGGCATCTCCCATGCGGAGTTCGCTCGGCGGTGCGGGCGTTCTGGGAAGCTCATCAGTGACATCGTGGCCGGGAAGGCACCAGTTGAACCAGCCACCGCTGTCCAATTCGAGAAGGTGCTAGGAATCGACGCCCGCATCTGGCTCGGCATCGAGACGGATTACCGGCTGCACAAAACACGCGCTGCTGAAGCCAAAGCCGCTGCCGCCACATCGTCTTGGGCGCGGTCCTTTCCGATTGACGAGTTGGTGAAACGGTGCGCCATCGACAAGCCGGCGACCGACGGGGAAGCGGTATCAGCATTGTTGTCCTTTTTCGGCGTGGCGTCTGTGGACGCCTGGCATGTCAAGTTTGGGGCAGCGAACATCGCCTATCGGCATTCGCCGAGCTTCGAGAGCGACAGATTCGCACTGACGGCCTGGCTTCGACTCGCGGAGATTGAAACCGCCGAGCAGACGTGTGCCGAGTACGGTGAATCGGCGTTCAAAAAAGCGCTTGCACAGGTGCGCCGATTGACTCGCGCCAATTTCAAGGAAGCGCTCAGCGGAACGCTGCGCCTATGCAACGACGCAGGCGTTGCCTTGGCACTGGTTAAGCCGCTATCCAAGACGCGCTTGAGCGGTGCCGCTTGGTGGCTATCGCCGCGCCGACCGATCATCGCGCTGAGCGCACGCCACAAAACCGACGACCATCTCTGGTTCAGCCTATTCCACGAGGCCGCGCACGTTGTGCTGCATAGCAAGAAAAGAGTGTTCGTTGACGGAATAAACGGCGGCGAAGATGAAATTGAGACTGAAGCCAACGAATGGGCGGCGAACTTCCTTGTGTCTCGGTCCGCATGGCGACGATTCGTTGGTGCTGGTGTGTTCCATGCGGCGAACATATGGAGAATCGGCCCATGCCGAACGACGAAGACGCTGGCATCGTCGAATGATGCTCAACATGCTGCACACGCAGACGTTGATGCCCATCTTGACAATCTGTGCTGGGCTCGGCGACAGCGAAGACGCTTTGGACAGGCCCGGCGGAATGTCGAGGTTCGGGATGGGTATGGTCGCCAATTTGGGGGGGGGTGACTGTCGACCAGGCGCGCGAGTGTGCCCGGCGAACGCTACACAAGGTACTTGGAACCCCCGCCCAGCCGCGAATCAAGGGGGCAGAGGCGGTCGAGGATTGGGCGCGCCGCCTGGCCGATGCCTCCCAGGGATGGCCGCAGCACCTGCACAGCTACTTTACGGCCGCTTGGCGGACGTTGGTGGCCCAGGAGCACCCTGATCTGGTGGTCGCCTCCCAGGCGGCCGCATTGGCGTTGGGGGATGAGTTCCACCGGAACTACTATGAAAAACGCCTGGGCGGGTTCCTCGGCTACGAGGATGTTGTTGCCGCCGTGCATCGGGCTCTGGCGGGAACACCCAAGGGCACGTTGAGTAAGCGCAATGTCGTTGACGTCATTGCGGCTAGCCATCCAGGCTTCACCGTCAAGGAAAGGATCAATTTTGCCCAGCGCTTGCAGCGCAGCGGTGTTGTCGCGGATAATCCAGAGGGCTTATGGCTGGTCCTCCCCCATACCTAGTTGACCAATTACATTTTGCAGCAAGCGGAGTGCGCAGGTTGAAAATTCGCTCGCTCCAATCTTGCATGGAAGTATGGAGAACGCAATGCGCGGACATGAATACGAACCCAATGTGGGCGGCGGCAACCGCTTTTCTCCAATGCGCACCGTGATAGCCGCGACCGTGGGGCTGGTGATGGTGGTGGCCGCGCCCCTCGCCAATGCCGCGGTCGAGGGAGAGGTGCAGTTCGTGTTGAACACCTTCTCATTCCTCATCTGGGGTGCGCTGGTGATGTGGATGTGCGCTGGCTTCACCATGCTTGAGGCCGGCTCCGTGCGCACCAAGAACGCTTCCGTGATCTGCCTGAAGAACATCGGGCTGTATTCGATTGCCGGGCTCACCTTCTACTTCATCGGCTACAACCTCATGTATGTGGATGTGGGGCGCTGGGTCGGTTCCCTAACCTTGTTCTATGGACCATCGGATGCCGAGCTTGCCCTGTTGGCGGGCCGGGAGGAAGTGCGCTCGGCGGTCATCGAAAACAAGGCTTCCGTCATGTCGGACTGGTTCTTTCAGATGGTGTTCGTGGCGACCGCCGCCTCCATCGTGTCCGGCACCCTGGCGGAACGGGTGAAGCTCTGGTCGTTTTTCGCCTTTACCGCCGTCTTGACCGGCCTGATCTATCCGGTTGTCGGTGCCTGGACCTGGGGTGGCGGATGGCTGGCAGAATTGGGCTTCAAGGATTTCGCGGGCTCCACCATCGTGCATTCCACCGGCGGTTGGGCGGCGCTTGCCGGTGCGCTGATTGTCGGGCCCAGACTCGGCAAGTTCCGCGACGATGGCACCGTCAAGCCGACGCCCCCATCCAACGTCCCGTCGGTGACCTTGGGCGTCTTCATCCTCTGGCTCGGATGGTTCGGCTTCAACGGCGGCTCGCAACTCGCGATAGCCGGCGCGATCGACGCGGTGGCCATGAGCAACGTGCTGGTGAACACCAATCTGGCGGCCGCGGCGGGTGTCATGACGGCGGTCAGCGTATCCCGGACCATCTTTGGCCGGGTCGATTTGCTCGCCGTTCTGAACGGCGCCATCGGGGGACTGGTGGCGATTACCGCGGCACCGGATCTCGTCGATCACTATTGGGCCGTGATCATCGGCGGCGTCGGCGGCCTAGTCAGCACCCTTGGCATGAAGTTTCTGGAGATGGTCAAGTTGGACGATGTGGTGGGCGCGGTTCCGGCCCACCTCTTCGCCGGTATCTGGGGAACGCTTGCGGTGTGCATCGCGGCGGGCGGCGATTTCTTGGTGCAACTGACCGGGGTTCTGGCCGTGGGCGCGTTTGTGTTCGGGACTTCGCTACTGATGTGGCTGGTCCTGAAGTGGGTCATGGAGGTGCGCGTCTCGCATGCCGTTGAGGAACTGGGTCAGGATGCGTCGGAGTTGGGGATCGAAGCCTATCCGGAGTTCGTGCTCATGCCGGACGAGGACCTCGTCGAGTCGATACGCGAGGATAAATAACCCCCAGCGCCGGTGCCGGGTATCCTAGCACCGCCGAAGATGCCACTGGCTGCGGTTCTCAGAACCGGCGGTGTCGTTGCGGAAGGCCGCTGGGCCGAGACCTCCGTGCAGTCCGCCACGACCCCGCTCATCTCCGCAGCCTTGCACACCGGTACGTGAGGGACTTGCGGGCTAGCGCCGGTCGACTAGGTTGCCGCGGTGCAGGAGGTTGACCACCTTCTGGCGCTGCGCCTGGGACTTCGAGTTCCAGAATGATCGCTCGAAGCTCTCTCGGGCGCGGTGATGCGCGGCGATGTATGACCCCCATCGCCTTCGGCAATAACCAGTTTCGCCATTGCCTTCCCGCAAAGAGATGGACTTAAGGTTTGTGGGAGCTCCTTTTCTTCACTGCCGCGATAGTTTGCTCGACTAGTATCAAAACACACATGCCTCCCATCATAGTGCCGTACCAAAAGTACTCGCGGGCCGAAGCGTCTAGCAGAAGCCCCATTGCGCCAAATGTTCCACCCATGACCGCAACCGGGAGCCGGCACTTCTGTCCAGTGGCTTTCATTATCTGAGCGATCATGAGTACCTCCTAGGTTCCGTCGTGTCTGTGCTGAAAACATACTGTCAACGTCGCAGAGGCCGCTGCCATGCAAGTGACCACGGCAGCGGACACCTTGAGATGACGACAATGATACCCTGCTGTAGTTGAGCCTGCTGTCAAGGCATCTCGTTTAGCCTGCTGCGCAGGCGGTGGATCGGCGGCCCGCACCCAAAGCTCCTACAGCTTCCCCTTGATGCTCGGCGGGCTTTTGCCGCGGGTTGCTAACGCCGGTCGACTAGGTTGCCGCGGTGCAGGAGGTTGACCACCTTCTGGCGTCGCGCCTGGGACTTCGAGTTCCAGAATGATCGCTCGAAGCTCTCTCGGGCGCGGCGGTGTATGACCCCCATCGCCGTCGGCAGGGGCGCTTCCATGCCGAGCAGCATATAGGCGAGAGCGGTGTTGGTTTCATCGTGCACCAGAACGTCCCGATCATCGACGCCGTCCGCGCCGACCATCACCCCTTCGAGGCTCAGGGTTCTGGTGTTCAGGCGCAGCCCCTTGCGGTTGTCCCGGCCGTACAGCAGCGGTTGCCCGTGGCCCACGTGGATTTGGTGATCCGCGGCGGTTTTGCGGTTGGCGACACTGTCGAAAATATCTTTGTTGTAAACGATGCAGTTCTGCAGGATTTCGACGAAGGCGGCACCGTGATGGGCGCGGGCCTCGTTTAAGAGCGGGGGCAGGCGCTTCTGGTCGATATCCACCGCCCGCGCAACGAAGGTGGCGCCGGTGCCCATGGCAAAGGTGCCGGGCTGCACGGGCCGGTCTACGGACCCGCCGGGGCTAGATGGGCTGGTGGTGCCGATGCGCGAGGTCGGCGAGTACTGGCCCTTGGTCAGGCCGTAGATTTCATTGTTGAATAGCAGAATGTTGAGGTCGACGTTGCGGCGCAGGGCGTGTAGCAGGTGGTTGCCGCCAATCGACAGGCCGTCGCCGTCGCCGGTGACGACCCAGACGTCGAGCTCCGGGTTGGCGAGCTTGATGCCGGTGGCGACGGCCGGTGCCCGGCCATGGATAGTGTGAAAGCCGTAGGACGCCACATAGTAGGGTAGGCGCGACGAGCAACCGATGCCGGATACGAATACCGTGTTTTCCGGCCGGGCGCCGGCATCGGCCAGCGACCGTTGTACGGCCTTCAGTATGGAATAGTCGCCGCAGCCGGGGCACCAGCGCACCTCCTGGTCTGTGGCGAAGTGCTTGTAGTTGAGTTCAGGCATTGCCTACCTCCCGGATGCGTGGCCGGGCGTGCTCGGCAATGGCGGCTTGCACTTCAGCAACCGTCAGCGGCTGGCCGGTGACCTTGTTCAGTTGTTGCACCTCGATCAGCAGCCGGTCGCGCAGCACCGTGGCAAGCTGCCCGGTGTTTAGCTCCGGTACTAGGATTCGGTCGTGGCTGGCAAGCAGCGTGCCCAGGTTGGGCGGCAGTGGGTTCAGGTACTTCAGGTGTATGTGGGCGACCGCCAGGCCCTCGCGCAGACTTTCCTTAACGGCTTGGTAGATGGCACCGTAGGTGGAGCCCCAGCCGACCACGGCTAGGCCGCCCGGAACCCCCTGGTCGATGGTCTGGTCCGGCAGGTAATTAGCCACTCGTTCGATTTTCTGCTGGCGCAGGTCCGTCATGGCCTGGTGATTGGCCGCATCGTAGGAGATGTGGCCGGTCTTAATATCCTTCTCGATGCCGCCGATGCGGTGCAGGTAGCGGGAATCGCCCGGGGTCGCCCACAGCCGCGCTAGGGTGGCGGGGTCACGCTCCCAGATGCCGGTGGTGGTGGCGGCGGTGGGCTTGTTGTTGCCGATGGGGGCGAAATCGTCGATGTTGGGAATGGGCCATAACTCCGAGGCATTCGCGATATAGCCGTCGGTGAGGAGGATCACGGGGGTCATATGCCGCAGGGCGATGCGCACGGCCTCGATGGCGGTCTCGAAACAGTCCGCGGGCGAGTGCGGTGCCAGCACGGGCACGGGTGTGTCGGCGTTGCGCCCATAGATGGCCTGGTAGAGATCGCTCTGCTCGGTTTTGGTCGGCATGCCGGTGGACGGGCCGGCGCGCTGGGAGTTGACGAGCAGCAGCGGCAGTTCCGTGGCCACGGCCAGGCCCAGGGCTTCGGTCTTGAGGGCCACGCCGGGCCCGGAACTCGAGGTCACGCCGATCTTGCCGGCGTAGGACGCGCCGATGGCGGAACAGACAGCGGCGATTTCGTCCTCGGCCTGAAAAGTCGCGACACCCGCTTCGTCCAGACCCGTCAGGTGATGCAGCAGCGCCGAGGCCGGCGTGATGGGGTAGGAACAGAACAGCACCTCGATGTCGCCTAGCTCCCCGGCGGCGGCGATGCCGAGCGCCAGGGCCTCGGCACCGGTTACCGTGCGGTACTCCACCGCCTGCAACGGCGCCTCCGGGATGGGGTGCCGTGACAGGATGTGCCCCATCTCCGCGGTCTCGCCATAGGCGTGGCCGGCGCTCAACGCCGCCAAATTGGCGTTGCGGACCGGGTGGTTGCCGGCGAACTTGGCCTGGATCCAGTGGGCGCTTGCATCGCGCGGCTGATCGAACATCCACAACACCAGGCCCAGCGCCCAGAAGTTCTTGCAACGCGCCGAATTCTTCGCGCCTAGGCCGAACGGCTTAACGGCCTCCAGGGTCAGGCGGGAGATGTCGATGCGGCAGACGTGGAACGGCTGCAGGGTGCCATCTTCCAGCGGGTTGGATTGCAGGCCGGCGCGTTTCAGGCGTTGCGCGGTAAAGGCACCGTCGTCGACGATGATCAATGCGCCGGGTACCAGGTCGGGCAGGTTCACGGCGAGCGCCGCCGGATTAAAGGCGATGAGCACGTCCGGGGCATCCCCGGGCGTGGTGATGCGCTCACCGCCGAACTGTATCTGAAAGGCGGAAACGCCGTAGAGCGTACCGGCCGGTGCGCGGATCTCCGCCGGAAAGTCGGGCAGGGTGGCAACGTCGTGGCCCGCCAGTGCCGATGCCACGGTGAATTGCTGGCCCTGGAGTTGAATGCCGTCGCCGGAATCTCCGGCAAAGCGCACTACATGGCTCATCTGTGCGGCCAGCTTATCGGCCAAAATGCCTCCTTGGCTCGCCCTAGGGCAAAAGGGGCGGGATTTTAGCGGAAACCGGGCACAAAACCGAGACAGCCCACCGACCGGTAGTGTATCGGTTTGAATCCCGAGCCTGCCGAATCCCCTGTGCGCTGTGCCTCTGCTCGGCCCACAAGTTCAAACTGATACACCACTCACCGACCGGCAGTGTCTCAGCTTGAATCTTGGCCCAGCCGAATCACCTGTATGCCGTGCTCTTGCTCGATGCACAAATTCAAACTGATACACCACCCACCGACCAAAAACACCTCGCAGCTAGGCCACTACCGGCCGGAACCCCCGTTTGCCGGGGTTTCAATCGGTCGCTGGCGGAACGGAGACTGGATCTCTTACCAGCGACGGCAGCAGGTAGCGGCGCAGGGTATCGCGGAGCTGGAAGTCATCGTGGGCAAAGGGCGCATCCACCACTTGCAGCGAAGTTGTTACGAAGGTCACCCAATCGACATAGGTCGCCAGGGTCACTCCCTCGCGGATACGGTTCTCTCGCCCGGCGCGCTCGAAGGTGGGGCTGACGCAGTTGCGCGCCGCCTCCTGAAACCCGGCGAGGGTGGCGTTGATGCGCGGCAGGAACTGATCGCGCTGTTCACCGAACAGCAGCGACAGCGCCGGCAGCTTCCTGAGTTGGCGCAGGAACCACATGGTGTCCTCCACAATCTGTTCCTCCACGGTGCGGTGCTCGTAGCGCTGGGCTTCGTAGGCGCGAAGCATGAACTCGAAGTCTCTCTTAAGTGCCTGATTCAGCACCTCGTCCTGATCGGTGAAGTGGCGATAGAAGGTGGATCTGCCGACGCCGGAAGCGGCGATGATGGCGCTGGCGGTGGTTTGGGTAACGCCTTGACTGTGATAGAGCGCCACCGCCGCATCGAGGATGGCTTGGCGCCTGTTCTCCACCCGTTGTTGAAAGTCTAGCTTGGTCGCGATCTCCATATTGGGACATTCTGCTTGATTTTGTCTCAAAGTTCTAGACATTTGAAACATTAATAAATACTATGTTTCCAATTTCTGCTTGGAGGGACGAGATGACCAACGCGGCGCCCCAAGGTAACCCGGGCGATATCCTCAACTGGCCGATGCTCAAGATCGTGTACCGCACGGACCCGGACGCCCTTGCCAGGCTGTTGCCAGCGGGCCTCGAGCCGGGCGAAGACCCGAAGGTGTTCCTCACCTTCTACAGCTTTCCCGTTCTCAACGAGCCGGAGATGGGGCTGGTGATGACCGCGGCCGCCGACTTCGACGGCGTGCGCGGCGAATACGCGCTGGGATATGCCATCGACCAGGAGGCGGCCGTCTATGTCAGCCGCGAGCACTGGGGGCAGCCGAAGTATCTGGCGGACATCCGCTACTTCCGCATGATGAACCATGTCGAGGCGGCGGTAAGGCACGCCGGCTATACCTTTGCCGAGTTCAGCGGCGACGTGGCCAGCACCGATGCGGCCGGGGAGGAGTTCGAGGTCAACGAATGGTGGATCAAGGTCGCCCGCAGCGTCACCATGGCCCCGAAGAGCTACGACTACCCACCCCATGTGGTGCGGGTGCGCGCCGCCTACCGCACCGCCTTCCGGCAAAGCCTGGCGGGCGAACTGGTGTTGCGCGAAGCACCCTTCGACCCGCTGGCGCAACGCCTGCCGATGCGCGAGCAGGTCGATGCCTATCTCTGGACCCCGGAGTTCCTCTCCCGGGAAATCACCATCGCCGGCGCGTTGGATCCAGATGGCTTCTGGCCCCACGCCAACACCATCGGCGGTACCCGGTTTCCGGTGGAGGCCTAGCCATGCGCGATTTCACCGGCAAGCTTGCCGTTATCACCGGCGGTGCCAGCGGCGTTGGCCGCTCCCTGGCCTTCGCGCTCGGCGCGGAGGGCGCGCGCGTGCTGATCGCGGATGTGGACGAGGAGGGGCTCGCCAAGACCCAGGCCGAACTGGTCGCGAACAACATCGATGCCAAGAGCCGCCGGTGCGATGTGAGCCAGCAGGAAAGCCTCGATGCCCTTGCCGCTACCGCGTTCGATGAGTTGGGCGGGGCGCACCTAGTGTTTGCCAACGCCGGCGTATCCGCGGGCGAGGCGGGCAATCTGTGGGAGTATTCGCCGCACGACTGGCAGTGGACATTCAACGTCAACTTCTGGGGCGTGGTGCACAGCATCAACGCCTTCATGCCGCGGCTCACCGCCCAGGGGGAGGAATCGCACCTGGCGATTACGGGCTCGGGCAACGGGGCATTCATCGTCTATCCGGAACAGCCGGTGTACTCCGCCACCAAGGCCGCCGTCCAGGCCGTTACCGAAGCGCTCTACATTCAGACCAGGTCGCAGCAGAGCCCGGTTTGCATCCACGCCCTGTTCCCGGGCCCCCATATCGTGGACACCGGCATCTTCGACTCCGACCGGGTACGGCCGGAGCAGTTCGTCAAGCCGGAAGGCACACCGGATACGGGCATCCATTCGGCCGAGGATCTGCGGCGCATCATGGAATTCATGGGCCAGAAACTGGTCACAACGCACCCGGATGAGGTGGCGCAGACCGCGATTCGCGGAATACGCGACAACCAGTTCTGGATAGCGCCGCTCAACCCCGACATCAAACAGAAGGTCAAGGCGCGCTTCGATTCGATTCTGAATCGAAGCGAACTGCCCATACCCACACTCGGATAACCGGAGACAGAGCCATGGGCATCGGAATCGATCTAGCTATTCCCTTCGGTTGGTACGCCGTCGCCTACAGCAAGGATCTACAGCCCGGCGAGGTAAGCCCGACCTATTTCTTCGATCAGCACCAGGTGCTGTTTCGCACCGAGAGCGGTGAAGCCAGGATGCTGGAGGCGTTCTGTCCGCATCTGGGCGCGCACCTTGGGCACGGCGGCAAGGTCGTCGGCGAGCGCATCGCCTGCCCCTTCCATGGCTGGCTGCTCGATGGTGATGGTGTGGTTCAAGAGGTGCCCTATGCCGAATCCATGCCGCGCCGCACACAAGAGGGCTCCTGCCTGCACAGCTATCCCGTCCAGGAACGCAACCAGATGGTCTGGGCCTGGTACCACCCGCGTCGCATCGAGCCCACCTTCGAGATTGGGGATATTCCCGAGTTTTCGGATCCAGACTGGAGCGAGCTTGAAACCTACGAGTGGGAAATCGAGTCCCACATCCAGGAAACGGGCGAGAACGCGGTGGACATCGCCCACTTCGTGTATGTGCACAGTGCGCTGACCATGCCCAAGGCAACGATCAAGCTAGATGGTTGCAGCCGCATCACGGAAATGGTGACACTCGGCCCGGCGATTGGCGAGGATGGCTCCATCGACCTGATGAAAACGGAAGACTCCCACCTGGTCAGCCGCAACTGGGGGCCGGGAATGAGTTCCCAGACCTTCGACCGCGCGTTCAAGACGGTCATGATGGGAACGGTGGTGCCGATAACCAACAATCGGCTGATCCTGAGATTCGCTTTCACCAAGCCGAGGAACATTTCCGAACAGTTCAACATCCTAACCAATGGCCTGATCGCGGAGGTGGTCAGGCAGGTCGGGCATGACATGGTCATTTGGAAACACAAGCTGTACCGAGACGACCCGATCCTCTGCGACGGGGACGGCCCCGTGGCCAAGTATCGGCAGTGGTTCCGGCAATTCTACGACGACGGCGCCGACGAAGCGCCAATACGGCTGGTCGGCTAGACCTAGGCAAGGTAGCCAAGGAGATCATTATGGAACGATTTGCGGTTGTATCGTCTGATTGCCATGCGGGGTTGCTCCCGGAAATGTACCGGGACTACCTGGAGCCGAAGTACCGGGAAGCCTTCGACATGGCACTGCCCATTCAGAAGCAGATGACGGACAAGGCGGAAGAGATCTTCCTATTGAAGGAGGTCAACGATCAGTGGCGTGCGGGAAACGAGCGGCACCTGTCGGGTGCCTGGGACTATGAACAGCGCCTTGATGTTCTGAATGGCGACGGCATAGCCGCGGAGATCATCTTTCCCGATGGCATCACCGAGCAGAACTCGCCGCCCTTCGGCGCTGGCCTGGCGCTGCCCACAAAAAACATCGTCGGGGAACTGCAATGGGCTGGCGCGCGCGCCCACAACCGATGGTTGGCCGAGTTGTGCGCAAGGAATCCGGTACGGCATTTCGGAGTCGGCGTCTGTCCGGTGCTCTGGGATATCGACGAGTCGGTACGGGAAGCGCGGTGGGCTGCGGAAAACGGCCTGGGGGGCCTGCTGCTGCCACTGTTCACCAATCGGTTCGAAAGCTACCATCACCGGCGCTACGACCCCTTCTGGGAAGCCTGCGAAGATTTGGGGTTGGTTATCTGCTTCCATTCGGGTGCCGGGGCCATGGAGCAGATCTTCGGAGAGTCTTTCCCCATGAGCGACATCTCCGAGTATCCGGGGGCGGTGGGGGTGTATGTATCGGAGGTGTTCTTCTGGAGCTACCGCCCGCTGGTGTTCATGTTGTGGGGCGGCGTATTCGAGCGGTTTCCCAAACTCAGGTGCAGCGTCACCGAAACCGGCCAGGGCTGGCTGCTGCCACCGCTGATGCGCATGCTGGATCACCACTATCACGAGTCGCACTTCAGCGCCAAGCTCGGTGACTATCGCAGCCACCTCTCTATGTCGCCGACGGACTACTTCCGCCGCAACTGCGCCATCGGCGCGTCCTGCATGTCGCGCAGCGATGCGGAGATACGCCATCAGATCGGTATGGCGCAGTTGATGTGGGGCAGCGACTATCCGCACCCGGAGGGCACCTGGCCCTATACCCGGGATCAGGTGGTGGAATCCTTCCGCGGCTTGCCGGAGGACGATGTCGCCGCCATGTTGGGCGGCAACGCGATCGACTTCTACGGCTTCGACGCCGCCGCCCTAGGCGAGATTGCGGCGGACATCGGCCCCGTGCGGAGCGATTTTCGCGCCTGAGCGGTTGCGTTCGTCCCGGTGCCTCGGCCGCTTGCAATCAGTCGCGGGAGTTGGCCGGCTTGAGACAGCGCAAATGAGCAGTCATAGCCAGCCTAACTACCCGAATGCGCCAATTCGATTGACTGAATCGACACGCTGGGTAATCTAGGTATACCTGTTCGCTCGGGGAGTAAGCGCATGGCTACCACCGCTGAATACGGCTTGGGCCCGTTCACCTTCCCGCGTGGCTGGTTCATGGTGGCCGAGGCTGGCGCGGTCGGCGAGGGCGTGTTGCCGTTGCGGTTTTTCGGCAGGGAGCTGGCCCTGTATCGCGGTGCCAGCGGGCGGCTGGTGCTGCTGGATGCCATCTGCGCGCACATGGGCACCAATATCGCCCGCAACACCACCTCCTATGTCGTGCTCGACGGCCAAATCGAAGGCGATTCGATTCGTTGCCCCTACCACGGTTGGCGCTACGGTGCCGACGGCAGGTGCAACGACATTCCGTATCACGACGGGCCGATCCCGACCCGGGCGTGCCTTAAGAGCTGGCGCGTCGAGGAGCGCTACGGTTGCGTATGGATGTGGTACGACCCGGAAGAGGCCGATCCGGACTACGGGGTGCCGGAACTCCCGGAATGGGACGACCCTGCCTGGGTGCGCTGGGCCATCGACCAGATGGGGGAGATCGATTCGCATCCACAGGAAGTGATCGACAACATGGCGGACGCGCCGCACCTAGGGCCGATTCACGGCTCGATGCTGGAGTACTTTGAGAACGAGGTGCGGGACCATGTGGTCATTCAGCGGCAGGGCGGCGGGCACAAAACCCTGGCCGCCAGCAATACGCTGCTGGAGACCGATACCTTCTATACGGGTCCGGCCATTCTGATTTCGCGCCTCACCGGTTTCTACGCTGCGATTATGTTAATTGCCCACACGCCGGTAGAGGACGGCCGGCTCAAGGTCTGGCATGCCCTGATGGTGAAGAGCGAACACCCGGTTGCCACGGAGGAGGATATCGACCAGGCCCGGCGGTTTCAGGAATCCAGCCGGCTGGCCTTCCTGCAGGACTTCGAGGTCTGGCGGGCCAAGGCGCCGGTCTTCAAGATCATGCAGATCAAGAGCGATGGGCCCTTCCACAAGGTCCGCGAGTGGTATCGCCAGTTTTATAATCCGCGTGCCGAAGCCGCCCAACGCCAGGCCCGGGTCAACGGCACCTATCTCACCAACTGGTTGCGGCCCGCGCCCAAGGAGGTGGTGGCGCGCGGCCGCTACTGATGTATCTTGCCTTCAGCTCGTCCGGGTCTTGGTGGGCCTAGGAAGCAATGACGGAATCGGTACTCTGTTCGCACGCGGGCGCCGGATCGCTCCTATACCAGAGGATATAGGCACCAATGACGGAATCGGTATGCTTTTCGCACTGCAGCCCGCACTCGGCGGATGCCTTCTGGCGGGTTCTAGGGGCCTTTACCGAGATCGACTGGCTGGTGGGCCCGGGCAACTACCGGGTAGGGGAACACGCAGGCCACCAGGCGCGCATCCTGGCTATGGAGACCCCGATCGTCGAGTTTTTGCTGGGTTGCGACCACGGCCGCCGGGAGCTTCGTTACGGTGTGGTCAGGAATCCATTCGTGCCGGTGGACAATTACCGGGCGACCGTGACGGTGGCCCCGGATGGGGACGGATGCCGGGTAACCTTCAGTTCCACATTCGATCTGGACGCGGTGCCCCTCGGGCAGGTAAGCCAGATGCTGACCGCCGCCTACCGGATGATGGCAAACCAGATCGATCAAAGCATCGGCTGAACCCACAAACTAGCGCCTGCCTGCCGGCGGCCGCCATCTTGGCTGTACCCCGGGGCGGTTCGCGCAACCTGGGGAAGAGCACCCATGGGAACATACGTTGTGACCGGCGCCGCCAGCGGCATCGGCCAGGCAATTCAAGCGGGGCTGAAGTCCGAGGGGCACCGGGTGATTGGGGTGGACCGCAACGAGTGCGAGATTCGCGCCGACTTAGCCGATGGGGAACAACTTGCGGCCGCCATCGCTCAGATTCGCGGCCACGCCCCGCATGGCCTCGATGGCCTGGTGCCCTGTGCCGGTGTCGGGCCGGAGGCCGCCGATAAGGCGCTCATTCCGACGGTTAACTTCTTCGCGACAGTGGATCTGGTGGAGGGCCTCATGCCCGCCCTCGAGAAGCGCCGCGGAGCGGTGCTGCTGATCTGTTCCAACTCGGCAACCCTGATGCCCTACGAGGAAGGCTATGTACAGGCGCTGTTGGATGGCGAACGGGAACGGGCGCTGGGGTTCGCCGAGTCACTCGCGGGTTTTCAACTCTACGGCGGCGGCAAGCTCGCCCTAGGCCGCTGGATGCGGCGCAGAAGCACGGCGGCCGCCCGGGCGGGCGTGCGTTTGAATGCCCTGGCGCCTGGATACACCGAAACGGCCATGACCGCCGCCGGGCGCCGGGACCCGCAAATCGGCCCGAGCATGCGGGAATTTGCCAAGTCCATTCCCATAGGCTGTGTGGCGCGGCCCGAGGATCAGGCGAGCGCGGCGCTCTTCCTGCTCTCCACAAAGGCCGCGCACATTGCGGGAACGGTGCTGTTCGTCGACGGCGGACACGACGCGATGTTCCGGCCGGACCGCTTTTGAACCCGGTTGCTCCGCCGTTGGCCGAGCGGAATCAGTTCATCTCGTAGGCGAGTGTCAGACCCCAGGTGCGCCCGCGACTGTAACCGCCCAGAATGAAGTTGGACACGTTGAAGGTATTCTCCAGCACCCGCTTGTTCCCCAGGTTCTTTCCTTCCAGGGTTACCCGCCACCGATTGTCTCCGGAACGGTAGGTCAGGAACGCGTTGGCGATAATGCGGTCGTCCGAGAGGGTGTTCAGCATGAACGGGTTGTCCAGTGCGATGGGCGAATCCGTGTACATTTCGTCGCGGTAGTTGGCGTCCGCCGCAAGGGTTAGGGTGCCGGCGCCACCGAGGCTCGCCCTGTATTGCACCCGCGCCTGCACCGTCAGTTCCGGTGCGTAACCCATGGCGCGAGCATCCGCGACATTGCCCAACATGCCGGCGCCGGGCGTAATCTCATCGATGAACTCCTTGACCTCCACATCCAGGTAACCCAGATTGAGGCTCATTGCCAGGCCATCCACCGGCGGCAACCACAGCATTTCGAACTCGAAGCCGCGCGATTCCACTTCACCCACGTTATCCGAAGTCTGCACCAGGGTTCCGCTTTGTTCGTCCAGGCCAACCACGGCGAACTGCTTTTCCTTGTAGTTGTTTAGGAAGGCCTCGGCATTGAAGCGCAGCGAGCCGTCCAGCAGGGTGGTTTTCACGCCGGCGGAATAGGAGGTCACCGTTTCCGGTTCATAGGCCAGGGCGTTGTAGGCGCTGCCGGTAAAGTCGAATCCGCCGGACTTGAAACCGGTCGCCACACCCGCATACCAAAGGATGTTTGCCGAAGCGCGATAGCTCAGCTTGGCGCTCGGCGTGAACTCGGACCACTTGTCGTCGCCGATCTTGTTTTCCGGGTAGACGATGGTGGTTTCGCTATTACCGAGGCCGATGATGTTTCCCGCCAGGTCTCGATGCGGCAGAAAGAAACTGAAGAACGGCAGGTTGGGCACAATGGCCGCGCCCAGCGGCGAAAGCACCAGCGGTGCCTGTTCCAGGCCCGGCAGGTTCACAAAGGCGGCAATGTGCTGTGTCAGCGTGACATCCGCAACCTGGTCGATGTTCTTCTTGTCGGTGGTATAGCGCCCGCCCAGGGAGAACTGCCAACGGTCGTTCAGATCCCAGTCGATATTCGCGTACACCGAGGTGGATTTAAGCCCCCGGTCATCCTGGTGGGTGCGCTTTACATGGGTGGTGAGCAAACGCAGGTAGGGCGTCTGCGTGGTCAGCGAGACGTTCTCGAAATCACCGTTCAGGTAGTAGAAACCGGCCACGGCATTCGCCTTGCCACTCCTGTAGTGCAGTTGCAGTTCCTGGGAGAAATCCTCCGTATCCCACTGCTGCAAGGTGTTGATGAACACCTGGTGGCTGCCGTCGAAGTCGAATGGGTAGTTGTTCTTGCCGGTGCGCAGCCCGGTGACGGATTTCAGCGACCAGGCATCGTCCAAGTTCCAGTCCATGGTCAGCGACAGGCCGCTGGTGTCGAGCTTGTATTCATCGAAGCCGCCGGCGATGAAGGCGGTGTTTACGTTATCTACATCCATCGGCAGGCTGGTGTCGAGGGCCTCGCCCGGGGGCAGAAACGCGGCCCCGGGAACGAATTGGTTCGCGGTGCTCAGCAGCGCCCCGAATGCGCCCAGCCCGGCGGGCCCGCCGAGGTGGACGGCAACCCGGGTTGGGATGCGCGGGTCGGAATCGTCCCGCAGCGTATCGCCCACCAGCTTGAAGCGCAGCGACTCTGCCGCCTGCCAGATCAGGGTTCCGCGCATGGCCAGCTTGTCCTGGGCGGCGAACTCCCCACCGTCGTACAGGTTAGTCTGGTAGCCGTCGTCGTCGATCTTGGAGACCGCGAAGGAGGCGAACAGCGCATCTTCCACCAGTGCCCCGGAGAGGTTGGCCCGAACCTTGCGCAAACTGTCCTCGCCCAACTTGCCCTCTAGACGAAAGCGAGTTTCGTTATCGGGTTCCCGGCTTACATACTTGACCGCCCCGCCGGTGGTGTTGCGGCCATAGAGGTTGCCCTGGGGCCCCTTCAGCACCTCGATGCGCGCCACGTCGTACACATCGAGCAACGCACCACCCGTGTGGTTCAGATACAGGTCGTCAACATAGATGCCCACGCCCTGGTCGAAACCCGGGTCGTTGCCGATGCCCCGAATGAATATCTGAATCGTCCCGGCGATCAGGCCGCTGGTCTCGTTGACCGTCAGGTTGGGGGCCAGGCGGGCGACCTCGACGATGTTGTCCACACCCTGGTCCCGCAGCTCCTCCCCGCTGTAGGCGCTGACGGCGGCCGGCACGTCCTGCAGGTTCTCCGTGCGTTTCCGTGCCGTAACCAGCACTTCCTCTATGATGTTCTGGCCAAATGCCGGGGCCGGCACCAGCGCGGTGCCCAGGGCCATGACCAGAATTGCAGCGCCCAGTGCGGCGCGACACAAAAGATTTATACGGAACATCGCCACCAATCCTCCAATATCGGCGCTCCCCGAGCGGTCTAAGGCAACCGCGCGGATTATACAACGGATAATCACGCATTTCGATAACTAAAAAGACCTAAATTGACCAATAACGCTAAAATTTTCCGAAAAATAGACGGAAATGAAGGCTAACGAGGCTTCGCCGCTCCCTTTGATCGGGCCCCGCCGGTACCTGCTGAAATGGTTCCGCGGCGCAGACTCCTGGTGTCTCGTCAGGCATCGAGAGTCGGGTTAGGGCGCGTCAGTCTGATGCGGGCGCCGTCGGTGGTGAATCGAGCCGTCAAATTGGCGTCGGCGCAGTAGCGGGATCTTGGTGACTGTGGGGCGAAGGGGGGCTGGCGAAGCGACCCGCCAGATTGGCATCGGCGCAGTAGCGGCAGATGCTGCGGTTTTCGGTTACTCGTTGAATGACTTGGTCAGGACCATCCCAAAGTGTTCGCTCTTGAGATAAAATTTCATAAATTTTTTAGGTTACGAAAAGTATTGCCGAATTTTCCGAAAAATGTTCGTAAAGTATCTATACAGGGTCTTGCCGAGGGCTAGTAGACGACTTTGGGATGGCTCGGTTGGCTTGGTACAATTCATCGGCTGGGCGTTTGGCACCGACGGGGTGAACAAGAAGCGAGGTGCCAAATGCAAGAGATGAAAGTGGAGGGTGGGTCAGGGCCATCCCAAAATCGCCTACTAGCCCTCGGCAAAGCCTTACGCAGATGGTTTACGAATATTTTTCGGAATCCGGAGAGTTTTCTGAAATTTCACCTCAGGAGCGAACACTTTGGGATGGCCCTGGGAGGGTGGGTATATCAGTTTGCATCTGTGGATCGAGCAACGGCACGGCACACAGGTGATTCGGCCGGGCTAGGATTCAAACTGATACACTGCCAAGTGGAGGGGATGATGGAAGAGCGCCTGGGCGCGACGCGGATGGCGGGGCGGACATGAGGCTCCCCGCCGACCAGGGAGTAGACTATTACGGCTACCGCAAGAAGTTTGCCGTGTTGGTGCCCAGCACGAACACCGCCGTGGAGGTGGAATACGGCATGATGAAGCCGCCCGGCGTCGTCCTCGCCACCCGCGGCTGTGTGATCCCGCCCTTCAAGGTGGAGAACGAAACGGACTTCGTCAACATGGTCAAGGCGATCGGGGACGCCACGGAACAAGGCCTGCGGGATGCCCTGACCTGCAAGCCGGATCATGTGATTTTCGGCTATTCCGCCGAGACATTCTGGGATGGAAAGGAACGCTCGGATCGCGAATTCCGTAAGTACAACCGCATCGCCAATGAAGTGGGCGGCTGCGATATCACCTTCGGTGCCCAAGCCATCCGGGACGCGCTCGCCTGCTATCCGGGCACGAAACGGATTGCCGCCATCACACCCTACATGCCGGTCGGGGACCGAATGGTGGCGCGGTTCATGGGCGACATTGGCTACGAGGTGGTGCGTATCGACGGGCACCGGTCACCGGGCCCGGTGGAAATCGCCTGGGAGTCCTTTGCTAGGACGCGTCGCCTCGTGCGCGAAGTCGACGGCGACGATGTCGATCTCATCCTGCAGGCGGGTACCAACCTGTACTTCGTGGAACTGGCCGCGCAACTGGAACGGGAACTCGGCAAGCCGGTGCTCGCCATCAATGCCGTGACCTTCTGGCACGCCCTGCGCCACAACGGTATTCCCGATCGAATCCCTGGCTTCGGCTCGCTGTTGGCCGAGCACTAACGCCTTGCCGGGGCCTGGGTATCTCTACGTTGGCGCTTCCATATGTGGAATCTGGGCTGGTGCCGCCATCGGGCGCAACCCCTCAATCAAGCCTTCCAGCCGCGCGATGCCTGCGTGCATGGAGGCGAACTCCTTCTGCATTTCGAAGAACCGCTCGTCGATGGTCACAAAACGCCCATCAATCTTGTCGAGCCGCCCATCGAACCCATCGAGCCGCCCATCGAACCCATCGAGCCGCCCATCGAACCCATCGAGCCGCTCGTCGATCCCATCGAGCCGCTCGTCGATCCCATCGAGCCGCTCGTCGATCCCATCGAGCCGCCCATCGATCCCATCGAGCCGCACTTCGACCCTGTCGAGCCGCTCTTCGACCCTGTCGAGTCGCACTTCGACCCTGTCGAGCCGCACTTCGACCTTGTCGAGCCGCTCTTCGACCCTATCGAGCCGTTTTTCGATCCGCTCGAACCGCTCGTCGATCTTATCGAACCGCTTTTCGATCCTCTCGAACTGCTCGTCGATCTTATCGAATCGCTTCTCGAATCGCTCTTCCATCGTTTTCGAGGCGGTTCTGACCGCCGGCAGGATCAGACCCGCTATGCTAGCGCCGACCAGCAGTATCGTGGCGATGGTGGTGACGAACATATAGTCCATGGGAGTTCCTTGCCTGCCATTGTTGCCCAAACAAGGGCACATTGTCGAATCCAGGCTTGTCGAACGCTGTGAGCAAGCACTGAACATCACGTCATCCATTGTCCCGGCCCCGAGTCGGGCACTAGGTCCGGTTGCGGGGCCTAACGATGCGCCAGCGTCGCGAATCCCCGGGTTAGTGTCTCCAGTTGTGGCGACAGCAAAAACTCCCGCGCGGCGGGGTTTTGCCTCAGGTAGGCGTCGAGGAAGGCGACTACGACGGTATTTGTCAGGGCCAGCGCATCGTGCTGGGCGGGTTCTTCCCGGTCTAGGCGGCCGATTAGGTTGCCGAAGTAGTGATCGGCACCCTGAACCACCAAGGCATACTGGTCACCGGCAAGGGCGGTCTCGAAGGACAGCCTGTGCAGCCGCCAGTCCGGCCAGAACATAGCGTCCGCGTCCCAGGTTCCGGTTGACATGATTGTTGGCACGGCGAGCCGCTGCCAACTGCCTTCGGTGATCTCGTCGAACATCGGCCCGGGCGGCGAGATTGCCACCACCGCGCGAATGCGCTCGTCTCGGGCCGGCACCCAGGCCTGTGTGTCTACATCGAAGGCACTGGCACCACCGAGTTGCTGGGCGTTGAAGGCACCGAAGGAATGCCCGGCCGCCGCTATGCGCGTCAAATCGGGCGGTACCGTTGCCGGCAGACGGGGCGCGAGCTCCGGCAAGGCGTCCAGCACCAGGACAAGATCGTCCACCCGGGCCTGGATCAGGCCCAGGTTGCCGAAGCGAACCATGTCGACAACCCCGCCGATATAGCTGCCGTTTCCATCTCTGTGCAGGGGGGCTACCACAATGTAGCCGTGGCTCACCCAGTGCTCGATCAGGCGGTCGTACCGGTCGTTGCCGGACCAGTTGCCGTGGGAGAACAGCAGCACCGGCAGCGGGCCTCGCAAGCCCGCCGACGAGGGGCTATTCGGTGGGCCCGGCGCGGGCGTGGGGTAATAGACGCGGACATTCAGTTCGCCATCCCGCTCCGGACGCTGGATGTCGAACCGGGGCAGCGCGGCGGCGGACCAGGGTCCCGGGCCCCACTTGTACAACCCGGACAGTTCCTCGGTACCGGCATCAAGCGGCTGCACCGGCGGCCTTGCAACCTGTTCGGTGCAGCCGCACAGGGCGTACAGCAGCATCACCGGTCGCCAGCCGTGTTTCATGGCGCGTCCCGCCGCAGCAGAAATTGCATCAGGTCTTCCGCACCGTGCGCCGGTACTTCCAGGGGAATCGCATGGCCGACCCCGGGATAGACAATGCGGCGCACTCCGGGCGAGTTAACCAGTAGCGCTTCGAACCCATCGACGTGCGCCACAGGCAATTGCGGGTTATCGGCACCCCACATAATCAAAACCGGTACCCGTATCCGGGCTAGGGCATCGCTGGGGTCGGCACCCCGGAAGGCGCGCAACCGGTCGAGCAGGGCGGCCCGGTTGCCCCGGCGCCGCAGCATCTCGTGGAAGCGCGCCGCCGCCTCGGCGGTCACCAGCCGGTCGTCGACGATCATCCACTCCAGAAAGGCCCGGAAGGCCCTGGTGGGGGTCAGGTATAGCAGGTGGTCGGCCCAGCCGGGTATTTTACCGCCGCCGCGCCTCGGGCCAGACCGCGGGATTCCGCTGGAATTGATCAACACTAGGTCCGTCACCCGCCCCGGATAGCGAGCCGCCAGGTGGAACGCCATCAGGCCGCCCAGGGATGAGCCGGCTACGGCGAAGCCGTGAATGTCCAGGCCGTCGAGCAGCCCGGCGATCAGTTCCAGGTCTCGACCCAACGAATAGTCGCCGTTTGGCTCCGGTCCGGTCAGCCCATGCCCGGTGAGATCAAGGCGAATCACCCGAAAGCGCCTTGCGAGTATGGGTGCCCAGGCATCCCACATGCCCATGTCGAAGTATAGGGAGTGGATCAGCAGCAGCGCGGGCCCATCTCCCTCGATACGGTAGCGCAGTGGAACTCCGTCGATATCGAGCCGGGCGAGTTCCGGGGTCGCGTAGCGTTGTTCCAGCACCGCCACCGGAATATCGCGATAGGCAACCAACGACCACGGCACCCAGAGCACCGCCGCCGCCGGAACCGCCAGCAGGGCACCCAACAGGATGCGCTTTGCGTATCGGGTTGACTGCGCCACGATTCGCCCCCCGACGCTAGGCTTCCGCCCGCTCTCCGGGGGCGGTACCCGCCGCCATCACGGGTCGGTGCCCCGTCCTGTGCGGTAGCGGCGCCCGGAGCAGAACGGTCATGGTGCCGGCGACTTCGCCCTGGGAGCTCAGGCTCCTGCTGCTGGCCGGGTGCTTCAGCACCTTGTCAAGCGCGGCGGTCGGCGCGGCGGGCACACTCACAGAAGGCGCATGCCGATCGCGGCGTTAAGCAGCAGCCCAAGCCAGATCGCCAGCACATAGGGACGGCAGCGCGCGATTGATCGCTGTAGCCTATCGTTGGTCGCATCGTCCGGGCCGTTGGCGACCAGCGCTGCAAACGCCGGTACGAAGGTGCGCAGATGCCGCCGAATCATGACGCCGCAGCCCATCAGTCCGGCGAATACCAGCATTTTCCACCCTATCCGGTGGTCGGCCAGATAGGTGGCACCGGCAAGACCATAGCCCGCCGCGACGATCAGCAGCCCCATCGCCACCAGCCGGAAGCGGAAGTCGATCGCCGCTAACCGCACCGTGAAGGGTTTGCCCTCGTAGCGATACAGCGTCCATATACCGGCGAGCCAGACCAGGCAAACCACCCAGACGGCGCCGATCAACCAGGCGGGCGAGGCCAGCAGGCCAAGGGATACGGCCATCTGGTAACCCACCACCAAGATAGCGGGTAGGGCGAGCTTCGGCCCCTGGTCGCACGCCAGCATGATCCTTAGGGCGACGCGCCGCGCTTCGACCCCGATATCCCGCCGCACGACCTGGCGGCTCGCAAAAAAGGTACCCAGATCACCCCCCAGCCAATAGACGAAGGCGAGGATGTGCGCGTATTTCAATAAGGGGTAGTAGTCCACTGCCGTGTCCCTCTCAGGCCAGCTTCCATCTCCTCCAACACCCTCGCGGCCGGTTCCCGCGACTGCACCCATTGCCACCAGGCGGCGACCCGCGGCGCGTTGGCTAACGCATCGGACCCAGCGAGCATCGCCGGTACGCGCACCGCGAAGTACAGAATCGGTGCCAGTGCGCAGTCGGCCAGGTCAAGGTGGCTGTGCGTCTCGCGCCCGAAGCGCTCCATCAACTGGTCGAGCACGACCAACTCCGCGTCGAGCCTGGCGATATTCTCCAACAGGCCGCGCTCGTCCCGGGGGTCGGCCGTCAACTGCAGGAACAGGGGGAACAGGACCGGTTGTATATAGATGTCGGGAAAGCGGTAGAACAGGTTCATGATGGCGCGCTCCCCGGAGTCTGGCGGGCGTAGGGCGGGCTGCGGATGAATATCTTCCAGATATTCCATGATGACGGTGGATTCCGGGATCAACAGATCGCCGGTATCCAGTACCGGCACCTTACCGAGGGGATTGAATCGCTTGTAGTGCGCTGTTCGGAACCCCTCGGGCGCCACTTGTTCCAGTTCGACTCCCTTGGCGTAGGCCAGCATCCGCACCCGCGCCGAGTAGGGTGAATGGGCCAGGCCGATCAGCTTCATAGTGCGCTCCCGGATAGGGATTAGTTTGAATCGCGCCGCTCGTCGGCCTGCTGCCCCTCTATGGCCACCGGGGCCACCGGCCGCACCTTGGCGCGCACCAGCAGCCCCCAGATCAGCACGAGCAGGGCGAACATTCCGAACAGGATGAAGGGTGCCGCCTGCCGCCAGCCGTCGAACAGCATGCCGCCCACCTTGCTTGCCACCATGATGCCGACGGCCCCGCTCAGGTTGAACAGCCCGATCACGGCACCCCGGATCCTAGCCGGGGTCTGCTGGGCGATCAGCACCGAACTGGTGACGATGCAACCCACTTCCGACATGCCGATCAGCACCGCGCAGACGATCATGCCCGCTCCGAATGGATTGTCGACCAGCCAGGTGCCGCCGTAGCCCAGAAAGGCGAGTAGCAGGGTCAGGTTCAGGGCGCTGACCCGGTTGATGCGGTCGGTGAGCAGGCCGAACAGAGGCGCGCTCACCAGCGCCGATGTCTGGGCGATGGCGATGACCATGCCCGCCCTGGCCATGGCCTCGGCCCGGCCGAGGCCCATTTCCAGGGTGCCGTAGTTCGCCAGCCACAGCGTGAAAAAGGTGCCGACGATGGCCAGGTTGCCGCGCGCCACGAAGGAAGCGCCGTAGGCCAGGGCGACGCCCCGGTCCCGGGCGGCCAACAGGCCCTCCCGAATTTGCGCGAGCAGGGGCTGTTGCCGCTCTTCGTGGCGCACCTCCCGGTCTTGCAACCCCAACCACATGAGAATGCCCGTGAACAGGGTCAGGCCGCCGATGATCCAGTAGGTGGTGAAGCCGGCCTCGATGGGCGTTTGCCCGGCATCCTGGAACATCTTGGGAAGGCGCAGTATCAGCATGACGGTAATCAGGGCACCAACCCCGTTGCAAAAGCCCATCAGTCCCGTGGCCCGGCCGCGACTGTCGTCGCTGACGTAGTCGGCGACCAGGGTCACCAGCATGACGCTGTAGGCCGCCGCACCCGCGGCGAAGGCGAGCCGCACCAGCAAAAGCGCCTCGTAGGTCCGGGCCTGGGGATAGGCGAACACGCCGGCCGACATGATCAGGAAGCCAAGCGCCGTGACCGGGCGGCGCCCGATGCGATCGGAGAGGGTGCCCCAGACACCGACCATCGCAATGATCACCAGCTCGCCCCAGAATGACAGGTTGCCGCTGACCACGCCCTGTTCGCCTTCCGGAATTTCGAGAAACTCCGTTAACAGGTAGGGCTGCATCTGCGGCACAAAGGTCTGCAGCAGAATGCCCGTCAGGGCCGCCCAATAGAAGGTGACCATGTTGAAGGGGCGGGTGGTGCCCGCCAACTTCATCCCTAGGAACCGCCGGCCGTCTACAGACATGGCCTTAGCGGGGAAAGTGCGCCGCCCCGGCGGCTGTGATGGAGCCCGTTAAAAGGATAGGTGCTTGGCTGTGTCAATGCGTCGCTCCATCCCATTGCGCCCATTGTGCGCGTTCGGCCATGAGGGCCTTGGCCGCTCGCGCCTGTGTCAATAACTCGCTCCACCCCACGGCGCCCATTGTATCGTTCCCGCTCATGGCGCCGGGGAGACCCGCGGCTCCGGGCCGGCGGCCGGAACGCGAGGGTGCCATCCACCCCACCGCACCCATTGTGCCATTCCCGCTCATGGTGCTGGGGAGACACGCGGTGCCGGGCCGACGCCCGGAACGCGAGGGCGCAATAGCCACACGGCTAGGGCAAAGCTTCCCGTGGCGAACAGGTTGAGGCTCTCAGCGAGCCACTGCAGCGGGGCCGAGCCCGCCGAGCTGCGCGCCAGCCAACTGAGCGACAGGGTAAGCAGGATACTGAGCAGGAAGACCCCCGCCGTCAGCCGCTGCCCCCACCCCCAACTCAAGCGAATCAACAGCCCCGACATGGCGATGTTGGCCAGGGCGGATGCGGACAACAACAGGAAGAACCAGGCGCGTCCGTCGGGCTGGGCGATGGCCAAAACGAGCGCGGCGCCAAGCAGCGGCAGGCCGACCGCCAGGCTGTTGCGGCCGGGGTGCGCCGCTGCCTCGCTGCCCCGCCAGCGGGCGCTGGCCGCTGCGGTGTGCAGCGCCAGCAGCACCATCCCGGGCGCCATGCACACGAATAGCAGCGCATCGAGCACGACGAGATTCTCCTGGGCCAATACCCAAATCAGTTTCCAGGTGGCCTTGCTGAGACCTCCGGCGATGACCAGGGCGACCCCGAGTAGCAGCACTGTGTGCGATGTCGGCAGCGCCCGTGCCAGAAGGCCGGCGAGCAGATACAGGCCAAGCGCGGAGAGCAGCACCGGAAGGTAGTCGAATAGGGCCAGACCTAGGCTGTAGTCCTGCATGGAATCCCTGTGCAGCCGGGTTGAGACGCGAGGATGCTTATATTGACCTAAAGATATGGTAATAGTACTTTAAGGTAAATGCTTGCCTAACCGCGGCAGCAACTCCCGCTAACGCCCCGATACCCAGTTTCGCGGCTCGATTGCGCGGGGATTCGGTCGATTTAGGCGTCTAACTATGGCGATTAGTGGGCACATCGAACTTGGCGGCAGTTGTCGTAACAGTGGGAGTCGCCTCGGGAAGGTGGGTGGCGGTTCGCAACAAGAAATGCCGCAAGATAAAACGCCGCCGCAAAAAGGGAGTCGCCTAGGGAAGATGGGTGACGGTTCGCAACAGCTCCGCCCTTCGGCGCGGCACCCCGTGAACCCTGCGGTTCGGAACGGTGCGCACCTGGGCCGCCAGCCTGTGCCCATGCCGGAGCCCTGCTTTTGATGCGGGTGGCGGTCGCGCAATTCGCCGTCGGCCCGGATGTGGACGACAACCTGCAAACCTGCCTGCGCATGCTGGACGAGGCGGCGGCGGCGCGCCCGGACCTAGTCGTGCTGCCGGAGTTCTGCAACCACCCTTCGTGGTATGAGAGTCACGCCCATTGCTACGCTGTGGCGCTGGAACTCGATGGCCGGTTCCTGCGCGCCATTGCCGCCAAGGCCAGCGCCATGGCGTCCTGGGTGGTCATCAACTGTACCCTGCGGCGCGGTGGGGAGCGTTGCACCGGCACCAGCATTCTCTACGACCCCCGGGGTGTGCGACGCGGCACAACAGACAAGCAGGTGCTGATGGGGCACGAAAACGACCACCTGAGCAGGGCCCGGCAAGCTGGCCCCGTGGTGCAGACCCCGTTCGGCCGGGTCGGGCTGTACGCCTGCATGGACGGCGTAATCAACGAGACGCCTCGATGTCTCGCCCTCCGGGGCGCCCAACTCCTGTGCAACAGTCTGAACTCCTTCGCCCGCGACGAAGGCGCCCTGCATGTGCCGGTTCGGGCCGCGGAGAACAAGGTATTCGTCGCCGCCGCCAACAAGGTGGGGCCCCTCATACCGGAGGCCATTCTGGAACAGGTATCGCGCCGAACCGGCATACCGGAGCGGTTTCTGATGGGTGCCGGGGAAAGTCAGATTGTGGCGCCGGACGGTGCCGTGCTCGCCCGCGCCTCCGTGGATGAGCCAGAGGTCGTCATGGCCGACATCGACCTGCGGGCGGCCGACTGCAAACGGCGGCCCGACGGCAGCGACATCTTTGCCCTGCGCCGCCCGCAACTGTACGCGGCCCTGGCCGAAGACCCCGCGGGGCAGCCGGTTGGTGGCGGGCGCGCCGAATCCGTGCGGGGTGCGCTGGCGCAGTTGCCTAGCGTCGGCACCGACGCGCTGCCTCGGGCGGTCGGCCAGGTGCGGGCCGCATTCCTGGCCGGTGCGCAACTGGTCGCGTTGCCGCCGCTGTTTTTCCTTCCGAACCAAAAGGTGCCCGATCCGGCGGCCGCGGCCGCGGATTCCCTGGCGGTGATGGCCGGGCTCGCGGGCGCGTGCGGCGAGCGCCAGTACGTCGCGACCACCCTGGTGGCGGGGGAGCCCCCGCAATTATGCGGCGTATTGCTGGGTGCCGATGGCCTGGTGCTGCGCCAAGGCCAGTTACATGCCAGCGCTCGCTACGCCTGGTCGGGCCTGTCGGACCGGGTGGCCGTGGCCGATCTGGGGTTTGCGCGGGTGGCCGTGCTCTGCTCCGACGATGCCTGTGTGCCGGAAACATTCCGCTTAGCGGCGCTGGCCGGCGCGGATACCGTGGTGGTTCCCGCGCTACCCCAGGAACCCTGGGAAACTCAGACCGGCCTGCTGGAACGCTCCGCGGAGAATCGCCTGAACCTGTTGGTTGCCATGCAACCCGGCGAGTTCGGCGCCAGCTTCGCCACCTCGCTTCCCAAGGATTTCACCCTGCGCACCCGTTGGGAACAGCGCGCCTTCGACGGTTGGCTGTCGCAGCCGCCGCAACTACATGCCGAACCCCGCCCTGGCACCACCGGGGTTGAGATTCACCCGCGCTGGGCGCAGAACAAGGTGGTATCCCTGGGCACCGACCTGCTGGCGGGGCGTCCCTGGCAACTGCTCGACCCGCTTACCAACCCCGCAGGCATCGGCGCATGAGCGCAACCCTTGCCTCGCCGCCCCAGGCGCTCTGGCAGAAGACGCTTAACCGCATTGTGGAGCGGTTCGGGCTGGCCGAAGTTGCGGCCCAGGACGGCGGCCCCTGGCTGCCATTGTATTCCCAGGTGCCCATGTACCAGGGGCGGGTGGGCCAGACCCGGTTGTTCCGGGGCGGCCCGTTGTTCCAGGTGGTGACTACGAACATCGTCGTACCGCCGATGCAACTCGACTCCCATATGCTGTTCGCCTTCATGCCCTCGGCGAGCGCGGTGCCCCACTTCACCCTGGATTCCGTGTGCGCCGGCGACCACCACGCCTTTCACCTCGACCTGATTCCCCGGGTCGACCTCGGCTCGCGGCTGGCCTATATGGATTGGTGCTTCACGCCGCTTACCCCGCCCCACGAACGGGGCGAGGCCATGGACGGCCTGTCCAGGGCGCGTTTAAGCCCCAGGCAGCACGCGATCATGTCGCCCTGGATGCTGGCCAAGCGGTCGACACAGGCGGCTTTCTCCCAAATCGACGCATTGGTCGACGACTACCTCGCCCATTGGTTTCGGCTGGTTGCCGAAGGCGTGCCGGAGCAGGCGCTCGATGGCATCGGCCGCAACGAGTTGATCGAGCGCGACCGGCGCAACAAGGCAATGATCTTCAACCGGGATGTCGACCGGGTTTGGGATCAAATCACACCGCTCGTGGGAGCACAGGCCGCAGAAACACAGATCGAGCTGCTGCGTGCCACCGATACGTGACCGGTGATAGGGGCAATGGAGAGACGATTGGAGAAGGCACCCGGTGAACAGGCTAACGGCTGAATACCTGATCGAGGATTGTCGCCCGCGGGAACGCTCGATTCTGGCCCGGGTCGAGGATGTGCTGCCGACGCTGGCGACGCGCTCCGAGGACATGGACCGCCACGGCTACCTCGATGCCGAAAATGTCAAGCTGCTGAGCGAGGCGGGGTTGCTTGGGCTGGTTGTTCCCAAGCAATACGGCGGCCTCGGTGGTGGTCTGCGCGAGTGGGCGGGTGCCTGTTTCGCCATCGGCACGGTCTGTCCGTCCACGGCCCTGGCCTACTTTTTTCACCTGACTTCGGCATCGCGCGGCAACCTGTCTCTCAAGGCCCTGCAGGCCGGCCTGTTTAGCGACGACGAGGCACCCCGGGTTCGAGCGTTTGCCGAGAAGATCCTTTACACCATGGGCCGGGACCGCAAATGGCTCGCCAACTTCGCCAGCGAATCGGTGAAGTCCGAAGCGGCCGCCATAACCATCACCACCAAGGCGACCCGGGTGGATGGCGGCTGGGAGCTGAATGGCACCAAGTCGTTCGGCTGTGCCACGGGCATCGCCGACCGGTACCTGGTCACCGCCAGCCTAGACGGCATCGACGACGCCAGCGGCCTTTGCACCTTCATGGTAGACCGGGGTGCCGCCGGCACACGCGGGCGCATCGAGTGGAATGCCCTGGGCATGCGGGGCACCGCCACCGAGGGGCTGGTGCTGGAAAACGTCTTCGTCAAGGACGAGGACGCCCTGGCCATTCCCGGCTCCTTCGTCAAGATGTGCTCGCGGAGCCGCACGGGCTTTGTGGGCAACCAGGTGGCGGCTTCCTGCATCTACTTGGGCGGTGCCTTCGCCGTGTACCGAACGGCGCTCGGCAACATGCGGCAACGCCGGTTCCAGGACTCCGGTCGCCCATTGGGTACCGGGCCCTACCAGCGACAGCTTATCGGCGACATGTACGCCGACCTGAATACCGCCCTGCTATGGGCGCGCCGCATGATTCAAATCGAAACCGCGGAGCCGCCCATCCTGCCCCAGGAGGAGGTGATACCGTTCTGGCGCACCTGCAAGGGCCAGGTGGCGGAATGCAGCTTCAAGGTTACCCAGCACGCCCTGAAGCTGGCGGGCACCGCGGGTACGCTCTTCGGCACACCGTTCTCGCGGGCGCTGCGTGACGTGGCCATGGGCCTGGTGCAGGCTTTTCCATCGGAACGGGGCCGGCTTGAAACTGCCAGTATGTTGGTGGAAGGCGCGGAGCAGGCCTCCTTCGGCGCGCTGGGCGGGCAGTGACGGCCAATGGATCTGGAACGCACCCGCCTCGGCCTAGGCCAGCGCCCCGGCTTGATACTGGTCGACCTGATCAACGGTTTTACCGACCCGGCCTGTGCGCTGGGAACCCACTGCCCGGCGGTGGTCGAGGCCAACGCCAGGCTGCTGGGGGCATTCCGGGAACGGGGGTTGCCGGTGTTCTTCACCACCGTCGTCTACTCCGATGCCAAACAGGCGCAAGTATTCCGGCACCGCATTAAGGCCCTGAACCTGCTGCAACCCGGCTCCCGCTGGGTGCGGGTCGACCCCGCTCTTGCGCCCCGGGCCGGCGAGCCGGTGCTGCAGAAACACTGGGCGAGCGCGTTTTTTGGCACCGACCTGGCCGAGCGGCTGGCGCGGGCCCGGGCCGATAGCCTGGTTGTGACGGGGCTGACCACCAGCGGCTGCGTCCGGGCCACGGTGACCGACGGCCTGCAACACGACTATCGGGTGGTCGTGCCCAGGGAAGCGGTGGGAGATCGCAATGCCGCCGCCCACGAGGCCAACCTGTTCGACATGGATGCCAAGTACGGCGATGTACTGTCCCTGCCGGCGGTGCTGGAGATGATCGTTGACCGGTAGGCTACCTGCACCATGCGGGCTTGCCTTGCCAATCCCATGCGTGCGGGTTCCAGCGAGACCGGCCGTAACCTGGAATCGTACTTGTTGCGCGAGGGCATCGGTCTTTCCAAGCGTGCGCATCTTGGCGGAACCGGCCGCCGATTGGAAGATAGCCTGTTCCCCGCGTGATAGCGCCCCGCCCGCCGGTGTGCATGCCGCTAGCCGCTAGGCGGAGACGAACGGAATGCCTGATCAGCATCCGGTGGTCATAGCGGGCTGCGGCCCGGCCGGTGCCGTGCTGGCGCTGTACCTGGCGCGCCGCAACGTCCCCGTCCTGGTCCTGGAACGGGAGCGGTCCCTGCCGGTGGACCTGCGCGCCTCCACCTTTCACCCCCCTTCCCTGGAGATGCTGGACGAACTGGGGGTTGCCGCGCCGATGATCGCCAAGGGGCTGGTGGTCGAACGCTACCAGTACCGCGACCGGCGGACGGGCGAAGTCGCCGAATTCGACATGTCGCTGATCGCCGACGAAACCCGGTTTCCCTACCGGCTGCAACTGGAGCAGTATGAACTGACCCGCCTTGTCGCCCGGCTGCTTGACGGCCATGCCCAGGCGGAGCTGCGCCTTGCGCACGAGGTGGTCGGATTCCAGCAGGATGCGCACGGGGTGACGGTCACCGTTGCCGCCTCGGGTAAACGCCGGCAATTGCGCGCCAGCTACCTGGTGGGGGCCGACGGCGCTTCCAGCCGCGTGCGCAAGGCGGTGCCAATCGAGTTTGGCGGTTTTACCTACGACGAGAAATTCCTGGTGGCGTCCACCGAGTTTCCCTTCGAGGATGTCTTCGACGACCTTGCCTACGTTAACTACATCGCCGACCCCGAGGAGTGGTGTGTCGTTCTGCGCACAGACAAGGCCTGGCGTGTGCTGTGGCCCACCGACCCGGCTCACCCCGACCCGGCCTTCTACCTAGGCGATACCCACCTGCAGGAGCGCCTGCACCGGCTGTACGACAAGCGGGGCGACTACGCGATTCGCCATCGCTGTCTCTACGATGTGCATCAGCGGGTGGCGGAAACCTACTACCGGGGGCGCGTGGTGCTGGTGGGCGATGCTTGCCATATCAACAACCCGCTCGGCGGTATGGGCATGAACGGCGGTATTCACGACGCCTATAACCTGGGCGGCAAACTGACGGATATTATCGCGGGTCGCGCCGGCCGCAAGGAGAGCCTGGCGCGCTACGACCGCCAGCGCCGCGAGTTGGCGGTGCGCTTCGTTCAGGAACACACCATGCGCAACAAGGCGCTAATGGAATCCACAGACCCTAACATCCAGCGAGCACGCCAGCGCGACCTCATGGACAGGGCGGCCAATCCACGCAAGGCCAAGGCGTTCATCATGGAGCGGGCCATGCTCGATTGCGTGCGCGACAGCTACGCTATCGCCTAGCGATGAACAGGCCAGCCCCCTACTTCCCAAGCGTCTCGGCTTCCATTAGTCATGTCGCGGATACACCACCTTCTGGTCGATTAGAGGATGTGGAAGAGGGGAGGTTTTGATAGTCTAACTAGTCGATCTAGCTACTCGAGCTGTCGATTGTCGAATGCCTTTGAGTAGAAGAGTGGCCTGTCTTCGTGGGGTGGTCCATGAACTGCTCCTGCGCCCTATGATCGAAGCGCTCCGCGTAGCAGTTCGTCCTCACCGCTCGCGGGCAGGCTTGCCGAGCCTGAGCTTAACCTGTGCCCCAGAAGACCGTGAACGCCTCCAGGGTGGCCTCCAGCCCGGGGAGTCACCGAGCCCCGTAATCTACCCCCCCCCCCCCCCCCCCCCCGGCAGAACAGGCCAACCCGCCCTGATCCGGGCCTAAACGGGCGAGAACCCCACGCGGAACATCCAGCGCCCCGGCAGGCCGCGGGCCGCCAGGGCACTTCGACTCCGACATGCCGTCACCCGGACGCTTCGGCTCCGACTTGCCACCCGGGCTCTGTTGCTCGGGCTCGCCGCCGCCCCGGGTTCCGCCTCGGCGACCGCTCGAGTGTCGGCGGCGACGCTCTTCACCGCCAATCCAACGGCCGTGCCAGAGAGCGGCGGACGCAACCCGGCGAGAAGGCACCCGAACCGACCGGGCTCATCGACCGCCGCCGGCTCGCCCGCGGCATCGCGCGGCTACTTTTACCCGCCGTCTTCTCGTTGTTGGCGCTGGACGCACACGCCCAGAACCCCACGGTGTCCATCGCCGATGCGGAGCCGGTGGTGGAAGGCGGCACGCTCGAGTTTCTGGTGACGCTGAGCCAGGCCAGTGACAACACGATCACCGTGCCTTGGGATGGCGGCGAATACCGGGACCGTGCGGACCAAGATTACTGTGACGAGGGAGGCACTCTGACCTTCCCACCGGGAGTAACGAAGCAGACGATCCGGTACCCGACCTGTGATGACGACGTCGACGAGCTGCAGAACTGGGTTCAAGTGCTTCTTCTTTACGGGCCTTCCGAATTGTGGGTTCCTGCGACAGGCCTGATCCTGGACAACGATGGTCTCTTCGAGGTGACGGTTGCAGCGCAGTCGTCCACGGTCACGGAGGGGCAGGACGCGGTGTTCACCCTCACGCGGGCCGAAGGCGAAAACCTGTCGGCACCGCTCACGGTTTCCTTCACGGTGACCGGCGGCGACGCGGTGCTGACCGATGCACCGCCGACCAGTGCTACCTTCGGGGCCGGTATGGAGACGGTGCGCGTGACGCTGGCGACCGTGAATGACACCACCGACGAGCCAAACGCCACCCTCACGCTGACGCTGGCCGAGAGCAATGCCTATTTCCTGGACAGGCAGATGAGGCCATCTTACCCGGGCCCGATCAAGCCGAAGCAAGCGACGCCGACGGTGCGGGACGACGACGACCCGCCCACCGTATCGATCGCCGATGCGCCCGCGGTATCGGAGGGCGACACGCTCGCATTCCCGGTGCGCCTGACCCACGCGAGCGCCACCGAGATCCGGGTGGACTACACCTTGGCCGGCACGGCGACCGCCGGCACGGACTACACGGATAGCGGCTCGGGCACGGTGACCTTCGCGCCCGGTGTGATCGAGCAGACGATCAGCCTGGCGACGATTGCAGACGATGCATTCGAGACGGCCGACGAGACCGTCGATGTCACGCTGTCGCTGTCGGACCCGGCCGCCGGCACCGCGAGTCTGGGCAAGTCCACGGCCACGGGCACCATCCGCAAGGACGACCACGGGATTTCGTTCGGCCCCGGCACGAACGGGCACGAGCACCACGATACCGACGGCAACGTGCCGGTCCGCTTCAAGGTGGTTCTGGACCCCCAGGCCACCGTTCCGGTGACGGTCGCCTACGCGACCTTCGACGACACGGCCGTCTCCGGCAAGGACTACAGGGCGCGGAGCGGCACCCTCACCTTCGCGCCCGGCGAAACCGAGCAGACCGTCGAGGTCGCCGTCATCGACGACAACATCGTCGAGGACGACCAGAGCCTGGGGCTGCGGCTCTCGAATGCGAGCGCCTCGGGTGATGTTGGGGTCGCGATCACGCACGCCGAAGAGAAGCGCACCATCGTCAGCGAGGACCGCTACTCGCTGTCGTTCAATTCGCCCAGCGTGGCCGAGGGGAACCGCAACGACCGCAAGGACCTCACCTTCGTGGCGACGCTGAGCAAGGCGGCCGACTTCGACGTGCGGTTGGATCTCCTGCATCATGGAGATGGCGGCACGGCCACCGCCAGCGAGGATTACGATAAACCCTTCAACGACCCACTGAAGTTCGCGGAATCTCAAACCTTTTCGCCGGGTCAGACCATAAGGTCGGTCAGGGTCAGGATCAGGGGAGACAAAGACACCGAGCCCAACGAAACGGTGGTGTTCCGAGGCTTGCTGGGGAGCCACTGCGCTCTGCCGGACAACCTGCAAGTCGACTGCTTCGCCGAATCCGGCGGGAACGAAGCGATCGCCGAGGGCACCATCCGGAACGACGACGGCCACGGCATTTCGATCAGCGATGAGTCGAACGGGTACGAGAACCATGACTCCGACGGCAACGTGCCGGCCCGGTTCACTGTGGCTCTGCATCCGGCGGCGCCCGTCCCGGTAACCGTCCGTTACAAGACGCTCGAGCGGGAGGACTTCGACGAAGGCTCAACCTTGGAATCATTAGCGACCAGCGGCGAGGACTACCAACCGGTGAGCGGCACGCTCACCTTCAATGCCGGCGAGACGCAGAAAACGGTAGAGGTCATGGTCATCGACGACGCTATCGTCGAGGACGCAAACGACCTGTTCCTCTATTTGAGTGAGCCGTCTGCGTCCTCGTCGGACGTGGAAGTAGATATTGCCGGGGGGTTAGGTTGGGCCCGAATCTTCAGCGAGGACCGCTACTCACTGTCGGTCGATTCGCCGAGTGTGGACGAGGGGCAGTCGGGAACGAAGGAAATCACCTTCACCGTGACGCAGACGCAGGTGGAGGATGAGCAGGTCAGGGTCAACTACACCCTAGGCGGCACGGCCACCGCCGGCACCGACTACACGGCAACGGCCCAGAGCCCGCTCGCGTTCGCGTCGGGCGAGACCGAAAAGACGGTCACGGCCACGGTCAACGGCGACGAAACCGTCGAGGAAGACGAAACGGTCGTGGTCACGGCCACCGTGGAGCCGAGCACTTTCATCCGGCAGCACCTCGCTTCCGACGGGGGCGAGGCGACCGGAACCGGAACGATCCTGAACGACGACCACACCTTCTCCATCGACTCGCCGAGCGTGCCCGAGGGCCTCACCGGCACGACGGAGCTGGAGTTCACCGTGACGCTGGACCCACCCTCGCATCAGGCCATCGAGGCCGGATACAGCGTCACCGGCGGCACCGCCACCCCCGGCGCCGACTTCGTGGCGGTCCCCTCCGACAGCAAGGTCACCTTCGACCCCGGCGACACCACGGCCACGTTCAGCGTCACGGTCAACAGCGACAACGTATACGAGCCGGACGAAACGGTGGACGTCACAGTCACCAACCTCACCACCACCACGACCATCCCGACTGCGACCGGTACCGGTACCATCCTGAACGACGACCACCGGTTCGTGATCGATTCGCCGAGCGTGAACGAAGGCGAATTCGGCACCACCGACCTCACCTTCACCGTGACGATCGAGCCGCCCGTGGACCAGGCGGTGGAGGTCAGGTACAACGTGCCCGAGGCCCTCGGCACGACGGAAGCCGGCGATCTCAGGGGCTCTTTCATGGGGAACATGACATTCGGGCCCGGCGCGACGACGAATACGATCACCGTCGAGGTCAATGGCGACGAGGAGATCGAGGACGACGAGAAGGTGGTGGTCGAACTCAGGCAGATCGTCATCGGTGTGCCGCTCGTGCGGGAGGCGATGGGTACGGGCACCATCCTGAACGACGACCACGAGCTCTCGATCGATTCACCCACCGCGAAGGAAGGGGAGACGGGCACCGCGCCGCTCGACTTCACCGTCACGCTGCATCCGCCCTCGCACCAGACCATCGAGATCGGCTATGCCATAACCGGTGGTGCGGCGACTGCCGGAACCGATCTCGCCACGGTCCCCGCCGGCAGCAAAGTCGAGTTCGCGCCCGGCGAGACGACGAAGACGGTCTCGCTCACAATCAACGGCGACAGCGACTTCGAGCCGAGCGAGACGGTCGAGATCACCTTCACTAACCTCACGACCAGCGCCTCGATCCAGCCAGTGACGGGCACCGGCACCATCCTGAACGACGACCACGGATTCTCGATTGACTCGCCGACCGTCACCGAGGGCGACTCCGGCACGACAAACCTCACCTTCACGGTGACCCTGGATCCGCCTGTCCCCGACCAGGTGACGGTCGACTACGCCACCAGCGACGGCGAGGGCCGGAAGGCGGCGGAAGCGGAAGGGCTGCCGGGCCGGGGCGGCGACGATTACGAACCGGCGCGCGGCACGCTCGTGTTTCCCGCCGATACGACAACCCGGACGATCACGGTAACGGTCAACGGCGACGGGACGTTCGAGTTCGACGACACGATGAAGGTCGAACTTTCCAACCCGGACGGCCCGGAGGGGAGCTCGTTCACGATTTCGGGTCCGGGCATCGGGACGATCAACAACGACGACATCCTCACCTACACGATTCGGGACGATTCGGTGAGTGTGCTGGAGGGGCGTCGATTAGTAACGAATACGCCTCCCTTCCCGGAGGGCTGGGGCAGTCGTGACACGCAGGAGTTCTTATATTTCGTAGCGGATTTGAGCCAGGCTGTGCATGTTGGTGCAGTTGTTTATTGCCTTGCAGAGGAAGGCACGGCGGGGGGAGGTGTATACCGTGACCGCGACCATTCCGATAACGATTACTATGTAGACGCAACAAACACTGAAACTCCAACCTGGGCATTTGCGTATGGTTTCAATCTTGGCGATTCTTACGGTTTCGCTGCCGACAGGAGTTTGTTCTTCTGCCGGATCACAATCTGGAGCGACGACGAGATCGAGCCTGACGAAACGCTGAAGGCTTATTTCTATGCTCCGGACTTGGGACTCGGAACCCACGACGCTCCCATTCTCATGGGCACCGGCACGATCCTGAACGACGATCACGCGATCTCGATCGATGCACCGAGCGTGGAAGAGGGCGATGCGGGCACGACGGAGCTCGAGTTCACCGTGACGCTGGATCCGCCGTCGACCGGAACCGTGACGGTGGACTACGTGGTCGGCGACGGGTCGGCCACGAGCGGCGGCGCGGCCGACGAAGGCGGCGACGACTACGACCCGGAGCAGGGCACGCTCACGTTCGGGGCCGGTGAGACCGAGAAGAAGATCACGGTTCAGGTGAGCGGCGACGAGACCGACGAGCCGGACGAAACCGTGCTGGTCACGCTCTCGAACCCGGAGGGTCCGGGCGCTCCGGAGCAGCAGCCGGAGCATTCCAGATCGAACTCGATGTCCACGATTACGGTCCCGGAGGGGCCGGCCACCGGCACGATCACCGACGACGACGGACCGCCGGCGGTGACGCTGGTCCTGACGCCGGCCTCGATCACGGAGAACGGCGAAGTCAGCACGGTGACCGCGACCCTGGATCGTGCGTCGAGCGAGGAGACGACGGTGACGGTCTCGGCGGAGGCGGTATCGCCGGCGGTGGCGGGCGACTACGCGCTGAGCGCGAACCCGACGCTGACGATCGCCGCGGGCCAGACCGCGAGCACCGGCGTCGTGACGATCACCGCCGTCAATAACGACGTGGACGCCGCGGACAAGGCCGTGACGGTATCGGCCACGGCGACGAACAGCCAGGGGGTCACGGCCCCGCAGGACGCGACGCTGACGATCACCGACGACGACGCGCCGGAGCTGTCGATCGCCGACGCGAGCGTGGCCGAGGGCGACGCGGGCGAGACCGCCACGCTGACGTTCACGGTGACGCTGTCCCCGGCGGCGACGCTGCCGGTGACGGTGGACTGGGCGACCGCCGACGGCACCGCGGAGGCCGGGATGGACTACACCGCGGGGAGCGGAACTCTGACCTTCGAGACCGGAGACGAGAGCAAGACGATCTCGGTGACGGTGGCGGGCGACGACGCGGACGAGCCCAACGAGACGTTGACGGTGACGTTGTCGAACGAATCGGGCGCGACGCTCGCGGACGCCGCGGGAACGGGGACGATCACCGACGACGACGGTCCGCCGGCGGTGACGCTGGTGCTGACCCCGGCTTCCATCGGCGAGAACGGCGGCAGCAGCGCGGTGACGGCGACGCTGGACCGGGCGTCGAGCAAGGCGACGACGGTGACGGTCTCGGCCACGCCCGTATCGCCGGCGGTGGCGGGCGACTACGCGCTGAGCGCGAACCCGACGCTGACGATCGCCGCGGGCCAGACCGCGAGCACCGGCGTCGTGACGATCACCGCCGTCAATAACGATGTGGACGCCGCGGACAAGACCGTGACGGTGTCGGCCACGGCGGCGAACAGCCAGGGGGTCACGGCTCCGCGGGACGCGACGCTGACGATCACCGACGACGACGCGCCGGAACTGTCGATCGCCGACGCCAGCGTGGCCGAGGGCGACCAGGGCGCCAGCGCCACGCTGACCTTCACGGTGACGCTGGCTCCGGCGGCCACGCTTCCGGTGACCGTGGACTGGGCGACCGCCGACGGCACCGCGACCGCCGGCGCGGACTACACGGCCGGGAACGGAACCCTGACCTTCGAGACCGGCGACGCCAGCAAGGCCGTCGCGGTGACCGTGGCGGGCGACGACGCGGACGAGCCGAACGAGACCCTCACGGTGACCCTGTCGAACGAATCGGGCGCGACGCTTTCGGACGCGACGGCCACCGGCACCATCACGGACGACGACGACACGCCGACCGTGACGCTGATCCTGACCCCGCCCTCGATCGGCGAGAACGGCGGCAGCAGCGCGGTGACGGCGACCCTGGACCGGGCGTCGGTCGCCGCCACCACCCTGACGGTGACGGCCACGCCGGTATCGCCCGCGGTGGCGAGCGACTTCACGCTCAGCGCGAACACGACGCTGACCATCGCGGCGGGCCAGACCGCGAGCACCGGCGTCGTGACGATCGCCGCCGTCAACAACGATGTGGACGCCACGGACAAGACCGTGACCGTCTCGGCCACGGCGGAGAACGACCAGGGAATCACCGCCCCGCAGAACGTAACGCTGACGATCACCGACGACGACGCGCCGAGCCTGTCGATCGCCGACGCGAGCGTGGCCGAGGGCGACTCCGGCACCAGCGCCACGCTGACCTTCACCGTAACCCTGTCCCCGGCGGCGACGCTGCCGGTGACCGTGGACTGGGCGACCGCCGACGGCACCGCGGAGGCCGGGACGGACTACACGGCCGGGAACGGAAGCCTGACCTTCAACACCGGCGACGAGAGCCAGACGATCTTGGTGACCGTGGCGGGCGACGACGCCGACGAGCCCAACGAGGCCCTGACGGTGACCCTGTCGAACGAATCGGGCGCGACTATCGGGAAGGCCACGGCCACCGGGACCATCGCCGACGACGACGGCCCGCCCGCGGTGACCCTGGCCCTGACCCCCACCTCGATCGCGGAGAACGGGGACAGCAGCACGGTCACGGCGACCCTGGACCGACCGTCGAGCGCGGACACGACGGTGACGGTGGCCGTGACGCCGGTAGACCCGGCGGTGGCGGCCGACTACACGCTCAGCGCGAACACGACGCTGACGATCCCGGCGGGCCAGACCGCGAGCACGGGGGTGGTGACGATCGCCGCCGTCAACAACGATGTCGACGCCGCGGACAAGACCGTGACGGTCTCGGCCACGGCCACGAACAGCCAGGGGATCACGGCCCCGGACAACGCGACCCTGACGATCACCGACGACGACGCGCCGGATCTGTCGATTGCCGACGCCAGCGTGGACGAAGGCGACGAAGGCGAGAGCGCGACGCTGACCTTCACGGTGACCCTGGCCCCGGCGGCGACGCTGCCGGTGACCGCGGACTGGCAGACCGCCGACGGCACCGCGACCGCCGGAACGGACTACACCGCCGGGAGCGGAACCCTGACCTTCGAGGCCGGCGACGCCAGCAGGACCGTCTCGGTGACGGTGACGGGCGACGACGCGGACGAGCCCAACGAGACCCTGACGGTGACGCTGTCGAACGCGCCGGGCGCAACGCTCGCGGACGCCGCGGCCACCGGCACGATCACCGACGACGACGATGCACCCACGGTGACCCTGGTGCTGACCCCGCCCTCGATCGGGGAAGACAGCGGCAGCAGCGCGGTGACCGCGACCCTGGACCGCCCGTCGAGCGCGGCGACCACGGTCACGGTCTCGGCCACGCCCGTATCGCCGGCGGTGTCGGGCGACTACACGCTGAGCACGAACCGGACGCTGACGATCCCGGCCGACTCCCTGGCGAGCACCGGCGTCGTGACGATCGCCGCCGTGGACAACACCGTGGACGCCCTGGACAAGACGGTGACGGTCTCGGCCACGGCCACGAACACCCAGGGGATCACGGCCCCGGACAGCGCGACCCTGACGATCACCGACGACGACGCGCCGGCGCTGTCGATTGGCGACGCGAGCGTGGCCGAGGGCGGCGCGGGCACCAGCGCCACGCTGACCTTCACGGTGACCCTGGACCCGGCGGCGACCCTGCCGGTGACCGTGGACTGGGCCACCGCCGACGGCACCGCGACCGCCGGCACGGACTACACGGCGGCGAACGGCAGCCTGACCTTCAACACCGGCGACGACACCAAGACCGTCGCGGTGACGGTGACGGGCGACGCCGCGGACGAGCCCAACGAGACCCTGACGGTAACCCTGACGAACGCGCCCGGCGCAACACTCGCCGACGCCACCGCCACCGGCACCATCGCCGACGACGACAACGCGCCCACGGTGACCCTGGTCCTGACCCCGCCCTCGATCGCGGAGAACGGCGGCGGCAGCGCGGTGACCGCGACCCTGGACCGCCCGTCGAGCGCCCCGACCACGATCACCGTCTCGGCCACGCCGGTGTCGCCGGCGGTGGCGGGCGACTACACCCTGAGCGCCAACCCGACGCTGACCATCCCGGCCGACTCCCTGGCGAGCACGGGGGTGGTCACGATCACCGCCGTGGACAACAACGTGGACGCCCTGGACAAGGCGGTGACGGTCTCGGCCACGGCGACGAACGGCCAGGGGATCACGGCCCCGCGGGACGCTACCCTGACGATCACCGACGACGACGCGTCGGATCTGTCGATTGCCGACGCCAGCGTGGACGAAGGCGACGAAGGCGAGAGCGCGACGCTGACCTTCGCGGTGACGCTGGACCCGGCGGCGACGCTGCCGGTCACGGTGGAATGGGCGACGTCCGACGTCACCGCGACCGCCGGAACCGACTACACCGCGGGGAACGGAACCCTGACCTTCAACACCGGCGACGCCAGCAGGACCATCGAGGTGACGGTGGCGGGCGACAACGCGGACGAGCCCAACGAGACCCTGACGGTGACGCTGTCGAACGCGCCGGGCGCGACGCTCGCGGACGCCACGGCCACCGGCACCATCACCGACGACGACGGCCCGCCGGCGGTGACGCTGGTCCTGAACCCGGCCTCGATCACGGAGGCCGGTGGCAGCAGCACGGTGACGGCGACGCTGGACCGCCCGTCGAGTGAGGCCACGACCGTGACGGTCTCGGCCACGCCCGTATCGCCGGCGGTGGCGGGCGACTACGCGCTCAGCGCGAACACGACGCTGACGATTCCGGCCGACTCCCTGGCGAGCACGGGCGTCGTGACGATCACCGCCGTGGACAACGATGTGGACGCCCTGGACAAGCCGGTGACGGTCTCGGCCACGGCCACGAACGGCCAGGGGGTCACGGCCCCGGACAACGCAACGCTGACGATCACCGACGACGACGCGCCGGATCTGTCGATTGCCGACGCCAGCGTGGCCGAGGGCGACCCGGGCACAAGCGCCACGCTGACCTTCACGGTGACGCTGGACCCGGCGGCCACGCTGCCGGTGACCGTGGACTGGGAGACCGCCGATGGGACGGCGACCGCCGGGGCGGACTACACGGCCGCGAACGGAACCCTGACCTTCAACACCGGCGACGACACCAAGACCGTCGCGGTGACGGTGACGGGCGACGCCGCGGACGAGCCCAACGAGACCCTGACGGTGACCCTGTCGAACGCGCCCGGGGCAACGATCACGGACGCCACGGCCACCGGCACCATCACCGACGACGACGGCCCGCCGGCGGTGACGCTGGTCCTGAACCCGGCCTCGATCACGGAGGCCGGTGGCAGCAGCACGGTGACGGCGACCCTGGACCGTCCGTCGAGCGCGGCGACCACGGTCACGGTCTCGGCCACGCCCGTATCGCCGGCGGTGGCGAACGACTACGCGCTCAGCGCGAACACGACGCTGACCATCCCGGCCGACTCCCTGGCGAGCACGGGCGTCGTGACGATCACCGCCGTGGACAACGATGTGGACGCCCTGGACAAGCCGGTGACGGTCTCGGCCACGGCCACGAACGGCCAGGGGGTCACGGCCCCGGACAACGCAACGCTGACGATCACCGACGACGACGCGCCGGATCTGTCGATCGCCGACGCCAGCGTGGCCGAGGGCGACCCGGGCACAAGCGCCACGCTGACCTTCACGGTGACGCTGGACCCGGCGGCCACGCTGCCGGTGACCGTGGACTGGGAGACCGCCGATGGGACGGCGACCGCCGGGGCGGACTACACGGCCGCGAACGGAACCCTGACCTTCAACACCGGCGACGACACCAAGACCGTCGCGGTGACGGTGACGGGCGACGCCGCGGACGAGCCCAACGAGACCCTGACGGTGACCCTGTCGAACGCGCCCGGGGCAACGATCACGGACGCCACGGCCACCGGCACCATCACCGACGACGACGGCCCGCCGGCGGTGACGCTGGTCCTGAACCCGGCCTCGATCACGGAGGCCGGTGGCAGCAGCACGGTGACGGCGACCCTGGACCGTCCGTCGAGCGCGGCGACCACGGTCACGGTCTCGGCCACGCCCGTATCGCCGGCGGTGGCGGGCGACTACGCGCTCAGCGCGAACACGACGCTGACCATCCCGGCCGACTCCCTGGCGAGCAACGGCGTCGTGACGATCACCGCCGTGGACAACGCCGTGGACGCCCTGGACAAGGCGGTGACGGTCTCGGCCACGGCCACGAACGGCCAGGGGGTCACGGCCCCGGACAACGCGACCCTGACGATCACCGACGACGACGCCCCGTCGCTCTCGATCGCCGACGCGAGCGTGGCCGAGGGCGACCCGGGCACAAGCGCCACGCTGACCTTCACGGTGACGCTGGACCCGGCGGCCACGCTGCCGGTCACGGTGGACTGGGCGACATCCGACGGGACGGCGACCGCCGGGGCGGACTACACGGCCGCGAACGGAACCCTGACCTTCAACACCGGCGACGACACCAAGACCGTCGCGGTGACGGTGACGGGCGACGCCGCGGACGAGCCCAACGAGACCCTGACGGTGACGCTGTCGAACGCGCCGGGCGCGACGCTCGCGGACGCCGCGGCCACCGGGACGATCACGGACGACGACGGGCCGCCGGCGGTGACGCTGGTCCTGAACCCGGCCTCGATCACGGAGGCCGGTGGCAGCAGCACGGTCACGGCGACCCTGGACCGCCCGTCGAGCGCGGATACGACGGTGACGGTCTCGGCCACGCCGGTGGCGCCGGCGCTCGCGGCCGACTACACCCTGAGCGCGAACACGACGCTGACCATTCCGGCCGACTCCCTGGCGAGCACGGGCGTCGTGACGGTCACCGCCGCGGACAACACCGTGTACGAGGGCAACAAGACCGTGACGGTCTCGGCCACGGCGGAGAACGACCAGGGCGTCACGGCCCCGGACAGCGCGATGCTGACGATCACGGAGAACGACGCGGCGCCGGTGGTGACGGTGGCGGCGGAGACGGCCGAGGTCACGGAGGGCGAGGACGCGGTCTTCGTCCTGACGCGGGCGAGCGCCGACGTCACGACGCCGCTGGGGGTGGACTTCACGCTCGCCGACCCGGACGCGGTGCTGGACCAGGCGGCGCCGACGACGGCCACGATCCCGGCGAACCAGGCCACGGTCAGGGTGGCGGTGGTGACGGACGACGACGGGACCGACGAGCCGGACGCCACGCTGACGCTGACGGTGACGGACGGCGATCTTTACGACCTGGGCTCGGCGTCGTCGGCGACGGTGACGGTGCGGGACGACGAACTGCCGGGCCAGGAATCGGAGTCCGACGCGGAGGTGACGGTGGCGGCGGACCGGGCGGAGGTCACGGAAGGGGTGGACGCGGTGTTCACGCTGACGCGGTCGAGGAGGCTGTCGGAGGAGTTGGTGGTGACGATCTCGTTGACGGGGGGCGACGGGGTATTGGCGGGCGCGCCGCCGACGGAGGTCACCTTCGGGGCGGGAGCGGAGACGACGCAGGTGACGCTTTCGACGGACGACGACGAGGTGGACGAGCCGGACGGGAGGCTGACGCTGACGGTGATCGACGGCGACGCCTACTACCCGGGCACTTCCTCGGAAGCGGAGATCACGGTGGGGGACGACGACGACACGCCCGAGGTGACGCTGGTCCTGACGCCGGCCTCGATCACGGAGGCCGGGGGCGGGAGCACGGTGACGGCAACCCTGGACCGGGCGTCGAGCGAAGCCACGACGGTAACGGTATCAGCCACGCCGGTGACGCCGGCGGTGGCGGGCGACTACGCGCTGAGCGCGAACCCGACGCTGACGATTCCGGCCGACTCCCTGACGAGCACCGGCGTCGTGACGATCACCGCCGTGAACAACTCCGTGGACGCCCTGGACAAGACGGTGACGGTGTCGGCCACGGCGACGAACAGCCAGGGGATCACGGCCCCGCAGGACGCGACGCTCACGATCACCGACGATGACGCGCCGTCGCTCTCGATCGCCGACGCGAGCGTGACCGAGGGCGACGACGGCGAGACCGCCACGCTGACCTTCACGGTGACGCTAACCCCGGCGGCCACGCTGCCGGTGACGGTGGACTGGAAGACCGCCGACGGCACCGCGACCGCCGGAACGGACTACACCGCCGCGAACGGAACCCTGACCTTCGGTACCGGCGACGCCAGCCAGACCGTAACCGTGACGGTGACGGGCGACGACACGGACGAGCCGAACGAGACGCTCACGGTGACGCTCTCGAACGAATCGGGCGCGACGCTCGCGGACGCCACGGGCACCGGGACGATCACGGACGACGACGGCCCGCCCGCGGTGACCCTGGTCCTGACGCCGGCCTCGATCACGGAGGCTGGTGGCAAGAGCACGGTCACAGCGACGCTGGACCGCCCGTCGAGCGCGCCGACGACGGTGACGGTGGCCGTGACGCCGGTGTCCCCGGCGGTGTCGGGCGACTACACGCTGACCGGGAGCCAGTTGACGATCGCGGCGGGCGAGACCACGAGCACGGGGGTGGTGACCATCACCGCCGTGAACAACGAAGTGGACGCGCTGGACAAGACGGTGACGGTCTCGGCCACGGCCACGAACAGCCAGGGCGTCACGGCTCCGGACAACGTAACCCTGACGATCGAGGACGACGACGCGCCGGAGCTGTCGATCGGCGACGCGAGCGTGGCCGAGGGCGACGACGGCGAGAGCGCGACGCTGACCTTCACGGTGACGCTGACGCCGGCGGCGACCCTGCCGGTCGAGGTGGACTGGGCGACGTCCGACGGCACCGCAACCGCCGGAACCGACTACACCGCGGCGAGCGGAACCCTGACCTTCGAGACCGGCGACGCCAGCCAGACCTTCACGGTGACGGTGACGGGCGACGACGCGGACGAGCCGAACGAGACCCTGACGGTGACGCTGTCGAACGCGCCGGGGGCAACGATCACGGACGCCGCGGGAACGGGGACGATCACGGACGACGACGGTCCGCCGGCGGTGACGCTGGTGCTGACCCCGGCCTCGATCGGCGAGAACGGCGGCGAGAGCACGGTGACCGCGACGCTGGACCGCCCGTCGAGCGAGGCGACGACGGTGACGGTCTCGGCCACGCCCGTATCGCCGGCGGTGGCGGGCGACTACGCGCTCAGTGCGAACCCGACGCTAACGATTCCGGCCGACTCCCTGGCGAGCACCGGCGTCGTGACGATCACCGCCGTCAATAACGATGTAGACGCCGCGGACAAGGTGGTGACGGTGTCGGCCACGGCGACGAACGACCAGGGGGTCACGGCCCCGCAGGACGTGACGCTGACGATCACCGACGACGACGCGCCGGGGCTGTCGATCGGCGACGCCAGCGTGGCCGAGGGCGACGACGGCGAGAGCGCCACGCTGACCTTCACGGTGACGCTGTCCCCGGCGGCGACGCTGCCGGTGACGGTGGACTGGGAGACCGCCGACGGCACGGCGACCGCCGGAACGGACTACGCCGAGGGGAACGGAACCCTGACCTTCGAGACAGGAGACGAAACCAAGACCGTCACGGTGACGGTGGCGGGCGACGACGCGGACGAGCCGAACGAGACCCTGACGGTGACCCTGTCGAACGCGCCCGGGGCAACGATCACGGACGCCACGGCCACCGGCACCATCACCGACGACGACGGCCCGCCGGCGGTGACGCTGGTCCTGAACCCGGCCTCGATCACGGAGGCCGGTGGCAGCAGCACGGTGACGGCGACCCTGGACCGTCCGTCGAGCGCGGCGACCACGGTCACGGTCTCGGCCACGCCCGTATCGCCGGCGCTCGCGGGCGACTACGCGCTGAGCGCGAACACGACGCTGACCATCCCGGCCGACTCCCTAGCGAGCAACGGCGTCGTGACGATCACCGCCGTGGACAACGCCGTGGACGCCCTGGACAAGACGGTGACGGTCTTGGCCACGGCCACGAACGGCCAGGGGATCGCGGCCCCGGACAGCGCGACCCTGACGATCACCGACGACGACGCCCCGTCGCTCTCGATCGCCGACGCGAGCGTGACGGAGGGCGACCCGGGCACCAGCGCGATGCTGACGTTCACGGTGACGCTGGACCCGGCGGCCACGCTGCCGGTGACGGTGGACTGGGAGACCGCCGACGGCACCGCGGAGGCCGGGATGGACTACACCGCGGGGAGCGGAACCCTGACCTTCAACGCCGGAGACGAAACCAAGACGATTGCGGTGACCGTGACGGGCGACGACGCGGACGAGCCGAACGAGACCCTGACGGTGACCCTGTCGAATGCGTCCGGCGCGACGCTCGCGGACGCCGCGGCCACCGGCACGATCACCGACGACGACGACGCGCCGACGGTGACCCTGGTGCTGACCCCGGCCTCGATCACGGAGAACGGCGGGACGAGCACCGTCACGGCGACCCTGGACCGCCCGTCGAGCGCGGCGACCACGGTGACGGTCTCGGCCACGCCCGTATCGCCGGCGGCAGCGGGCGACTACGCGCTGAGCGCGAACACGATATTGACGATCACGGCCGGCCAGACCGCGAGCGCCGGCGTCGTGACGATCACCGCCGTCAACAATGACGTGGACGCCGCGGACAAGACGGTGACGGTATCCGCCACGGCCACGAACGGCCAGGGGATCACGGCCCCGCAGAACGTAACGCTGACGATCACGGACGACGACGCGCCGTCGCTGTCGATCACCGACGCCGGCGTCACCGAAGGCGACGACGGGGAGAGCGCCACGCTGACCTTCACGGTGACCTTGGCTCCGGCGGCCACGCTGCCGGTCACGGTGGACTGGGCGACGTCCGACGACACCGCGACCGCCGGAACGGACTACGCCGAGGGGAGCGGAACCCTGACCTTCAACGCCGGAGACGAAAGCAAGACGATCTCGGTGACCGTGACGGGCGACGACGCGGACGAGCCCAACGAGACCCTGACGGTGACCCTGTCGAACGCGCCCGGCGCGACGCTCGCGGACGCCGCGGCCACCGGCACGATCACCGACGACGACGGCCCGCCCGCGGTGACGCTGGTGCTGACCCCGGCCTCGATCACGGAGAACGGCGGGACGAGCACCGTCACGGCGACCCTGGACCGCCCGTCGAGCGCGGCGACCACGGTGACGGTCTCGGCGGCGCCGGTGTCGCCGGCGGCGGCGGGCGACTACGCGCTGAGCGCGGACACGACGCTGACGATCGCGGCGGGCCAGACCGCGAGCGCCGGCGTCGTGACGATCACCGCCGTCAACAACGATGTGGATGCCGCGGACAAGACCGTGACGGTCTCGGCCACGGCGGCCAACAGCCAAGGGATCACGGCCCCGGACAACGCAACCCTGACGATCGAGGACGACGACGCGCCGTCGCTGTCGATCGCCGACGCGAGCGTGGCCGAGGGCGACGACGGCGAGACCGCCACGCTGACCTTCACGGTAACGCTGACGCCGGCGGCCACGCTGCCGGTGACGGCGGACTGGGAGACCGCCGACGGCACGGCGACCGCCGGAACGGACTACGCCGCGGGGAGCGGAACCCTGACCTTCAACGCCGGAGACGAAAGCAAGACGATCTCGGTGACGGTGGCGGGCGACGACGTGGACGAGCCGAACGAGACCCTGACGGTGACGCTGTCGAACGCGCCCGGCGCGACGCTCGGCAAGGCCACGGGCACCGGCACGATCACCGACGACGACGGCCCGCCGGCGGTGACGCTGGTGCTGACCCCGGCCTCGATCACGGAGAACGGCGGCAGCAGCACGGTGACCGCGACCTTGGACCGCCCGTCGAGCGCCGGGACCACGGTGACGGTCTCGGCCACGCCCGTATCGCCGGCGGTGGCGAACGACTACGCCCTGAGCGCGAACCCGACGCTGACCATTCCGGCCGACTCCCTGGCGAGCACCGGCGTCGTGACGATCACCGCCGCGGACAACACCGTGTACGAGGGCGACAAGACGGTGACGGTTTCGGCCACGGCGGCGAACGACCAGGGCGTCACGGCCCCGGACAATGCGACGCTGACGATCACGGAGAACGATGCGGCGCCGGTTGTGACGGTGGCGGCGGAGACGGCCGAGGTCACGGAGGGCGAGGAGGCGGCCTTCGTCCTGACCCGGGCGGGCACCGACGTCGCCACGCCGCTGGCCGTCGACTTCACGCTCGCCGACCCCGACGCGGTGCTGGACCAGGAGGCGCCGACCACGACCACCATCCCGGCCGGCGAGACCACGGTGAGGGTGGCGCTGACTACCGACGACGACGCGGCCCACGAGGAGGCCGCCACGCTGACGCTGACGCTGACCGACGGCGACCTCTACGACCTGGGCTCGGCGTCTTCGGCCGCCGTCACGGTGCGGGACAACGATCCCCCGGGGCAGGACGAGGCGACCGACGCGGCGGTAACGGTGGTGGCGGAGGCGGCCGAGGTCACGGAGGGCGAGGATGCGGTCTTCACGCTGACGCGGACGGGGGACTCGACGGCCGGGCTGGCGGTGACGTTCGCGGTGACGGGCGATCTCGCGGTGCTGGCCGCCGCGCCGCCGACCGAGGCCACCTTCGGGGCCGGCGCGGACACGACGCGGGTGGCGCTGGCGACCGACGACGACGAGGTCGACGAGCCGCACGCGAAGCTGACGCTGACGGTGACCGACGGCGAGGACTACTACCCGGGCGAGGCGTCCGAGGCCGAGGTGACGGTCGAGGACGACGACGGGCCACCGGCGGTGACGCTGGTCCTGACCCCGCCCTCGATTAGCGAGAACGGGGGCAGCAGCACGGTGACGGCGACCCTGGACCGCCCGTCGAGCGCCGCGACCACCGTGACGGTCTCGGCGGCGCCGGTGTCGCCGGCGGCGGCGGGCGACTACGCGCTCAGCGCGAACCCGACGCTGACCGTTCCGGCCGACTCCCTGGCGAGCACCGGCGTCGTGACGATCACCGCCGTCAATAATGATGTGGACGCCGCGGACAAGACGGTGACGGTCTCGGCCACGGCGGAGAACGACCAGGGGATCACCGCCCCGCAAAACGCGACGCTGACGATCGAGGACGACGACGCGCCGGCGCTGTCGATCAGCGACGCCGGCGTGACCGAGGGCGACGACGGCGAGACCGCCACGCTCACCTTCACGGTGACCCTGAGCCCGGCGGCGACGCTGCCGGTCACGGTGGACTGGGAGACCGCCGACGGCACGGCGACCGCCGGAACGGACTACACGGCGGGGAGCGGAACCCTGACCTTCGAGCCCGGCGACGCCAGCAGGACCGTCTCGGTGACGGTGACGGGCGACGACGCGGACGAGCCGAACGAGACGTTGACGGTGACCCTGTCGAACGCGCCGGGCGCGACGCTCGTGGACGCCGCGGCCACCGGCACGATCACGGACGACGACGACGCGCCGACAGTGACCCTGGTGCTGACCCCGCCCTCGATCACGGAGAACGGCGGCAGCAGCACGGTGACCGCGACCCTGGACCGCCCGTCGAGCGCCGCGACGACCGTGACGGTCTCGGCCACGCCCGTATCGCCGGCGGCGGCGGGCGACTACGCGCTGAGCGCGAACATGGCGCTGACGATCGCGCCGGGCCAGACCGCGAGCACGGGCGTCGTGACGATCACCGCCGCGGACAACGCCGTGGACGCCGCGGACAAGACCGTGACGGTCTCGGCCACGGCGGCGAACAGCCAGGGAATCACGGCTCCGCAGAACGCGACGCTGACAATCACGGACGACGACGCGCCGTCGCTGTCGATCGCCGACGCCAGCGTGGCCGAGGGCGACGACGGCGAGACCGCCACGCTGACCTTCACGGTAACGCTGAGCCCGGCGGCGACGCTGCCGGTCACGGCGGACTGGGAGACGTCCGACGGGACGGCGACCGCCGGGACGGACTACACGGCCGGGAGCGGAACCCTGACCTTCAACGCCGGAGACGAAACCAAGACGATCTCGGTGACCGTGGCGGGCGACGACGCGGACGAGCCGAACGAGACCCTGACGGTGACGCTGTCGAACGCGCCGGGCGCGACCATCGGGAAGGCTACGGCCACCGGCACGATCACGGACGACGACGGCCCGCCGGCGGTGACGCTGGTGCTGACCCCGGCCTCGATCGCGGAGGACGGCGGCGGCAGCACGGTCACGGCGACCCTGGACCGCCCGTCGAGCGCGGACACGACGGTGACGGTCTCGGCGGCGCCGGTGTCGCCGGCGGTGGCGGGCGACTACACGCTCAGCACGAACACGACGCTGACGATCCCGGCCGGCCAGACCACGAGCACCGGCGAGGTCAAGATCACCGCCGTGAACAACGATGTGGACGCCCTGGACAAGACGGTGACGGTGTCGGCCACGGCCACGAACGGCCAGGGGATCACGGCCCCGCAGAACGTAACGCTGACAATCGAGGACGACGACGCGCCGGCGCTGTCGATCGGCGACGCGAGCGTGGCCGAGGGCGACGACGGGGAGACCGCGACGCTGACCTTCACGGTGACCCTGGCCCCGGCGGCCACGCTGCCGGTGACCGTGGACTGGAGGACCGCCGACGGCACCGCGACCGCCGGCACGGACTACACCGCGGGGAACGGAAGCCTGACCTTCGAGACCGGCGACGCCAGCAGGACCGTCGCGGTGACCGTGGCGGGCGACGACGCGGACGAGCCGAACGAGACCCTCACGGTGACCCTGTCGAACGCGCCGGGCGCGACGATCGGGAAGGCCACGGGAACCGGCACGATCATGGACGACGACGGCCCGCCGGCGGTGACGCTGGTGCTGACCCCGGTCTCGATCGCGGAGAACGGCGGGAAGAGCACGGTAACGGCGACCCTGGACCGCCCGTCGAGCGCCGCGACGACGGTGACGGTCTCGGCGGCGCCGGTGTCGCCGGCGGCGGCGGGCGACTACGCGCTGAGCGCGAACACGGCGCTGACGATCGCGGCGGGCCAGACCGCGAGCACGGGCGTCGTGACGATCACCGCCGCGGACAACGCCGTGGACGCCGCGGACAAGACCGTGACGGTCTCGGCCACGGCGGCGAACAGCCAGGGAATCACGGCTCCGCAGAACGCGACGCTGACAATCACGGACGACGACGCGCCGTCGCTGTCGATCGCCGACGCCAGCGTGGCCGAGGGCGACGACGGCGAGACCGCCACGCTCACCTTCACGGTGACGCTGAGCCCGGCGGCGACGCTGCCGGTGACGGCGGACTGGGAGACGTCGGACGGCACGGCGACCGCCGGAACGGACTACACGGCGGCGAACGGCGGCCTGACCTTCGAGACCGGCGACGAAACCAGGACGATCTCGGTGACCGTGGCGGGCGACGACGCGGACGAGCCGAACGAGACCCTCACGGTGACCCTGTCGAACGCGCCGGGCGCAACGATCGCGGACGCGACGGCCACCGGCACGATCACCGACGACGACGGCCCGCCGGCGGTGACGCTGGTGCTGACCCCGCCCTCGATAGGGGAGAGCGGCGGGAAGAGCGCGGTGACCGCGACCCTGGACCGCCCGTCGAGCGCCGCGACCATGGTCACGGTTTCGGCGGCGCCGGTGGATCCGGCGGTGGCGGGCGACTACACGCTGGCCGGGAGCCAGTTGACGATCGCCGCGGGCCAGACCGCGAGCACTGGCACGGTGACGATCACGGCGACGGACAACGCCGTCGACGCCCTGGACAAGACGGTGACGGTCTCGGCCACGGCCACGAACGGCCAGGGGATCACCGCCCCGGACAACGCAACGCTGACGATCGAGGACGACGACGCGCCGGCGCTCTCGATCGGCGACGCGAGCGTGACGGAGGGCGACGACGGGGAGACCGCGACGCTGACCTTCACGGTGACCCTGTCCCCGGCGGCCACGCTGCCGGTGACCGTGGACTGGAGGACCGCCGACGGCACCGCGACCGCCGGCACGGACTACACCGCGGGGAACGGAAGCCTGACCTTCGAGACCGGCGACGCCAGCAGGACCGTCGCGGTGACCGTGGCGGGCGACGACGCGGACGAGCCGAACGAGACCCTCACGGTGACCCTGTCGAACGCGCCGGGCGCGACGATCGGGAAGGCCACGGGAACCGGCACGATCACGGACGACGACGGCCCGCCGGCGGTGACGCTGGTGCTGACCCCGCCCTCGATAGGGGAGAGCGGCGGGAAGAGCGCGGTGACCGCGACCCTGGACCGCCCGTCGAGCGCCGCGACCATGGTCACGGTTTCGGCGGCGCCGGTGGATCCGGCGGTGGCGGGCGACTACACGCTGGCCGGGAGCCAGTTGACGATCGCGGCGGGCCAGACCGCGAGCACTGGCACGGTGACGATCACGGCGACGGACAACGCCGTGGACGCCCTGGACAAGGCGGTGACGGTCTCGGCCACGGCGGCGAACGACCAGGGCGTCACGGCCCCGGACAGCGCGACCCTGACGATCACCGACGACGACGCGCCGGCGCTGTCGATCGGCGACGCGAGCGTGGCCGAGGGCGACGACGGGGAGACCGCGACGCTGACCTTCACGGTGACCCTGTCCCCGGCGGCCACGCTGCCGGTGACCGTGGACTGGAGGACCGCCGACGGCACCGCGACCGCCGGCACGGACTACACCGCGGGGAACGGAAGCCTGACCTTCGAGACCGGCGACGCCAGCAGGACCGTCGCGGTGACCGTGGCGGGCGACGACGCGGACGAGCCGAACGAGACCCTCACGGTGACCCTGTCGAACGCGCCGGGCGCAATGATCGGTAAGGCCACGGGAACCGGCACGATCACCGACGACGACGGCCCGCCCGCGGTGACCCTGGTCCTGACCCCGCCCTCGATTGCGGAGAACGGCGGGACGAGCGCGGTGACCGCGACCCTGGACCGCCCGTCGGGCACCGCGACCATCGTGACGGTCTCGGCGGCGCCGGTATCGCCGGCGGTGGCGGGCGACTACACGCTGGCCGGGAGCCAGTTGACGATCGCGGCCGGCCAGACCGCGAGCGCGGGCGAGGTGACGATCACGGCCGTGGACAACGACGTGGACGCCGCGGACAGGGAGGTCATGGTCTCGGCCACGGCGGAGAACACGCAGGGCGTCACGGCCCCGGACAGCGTGACGCTGACGATCGAGGACGACGACGCCCCGTCGCTCTCGATCGCCGACGCCGGCGTGGCCGAGGGCAACCGGGGCGAGAGCCCGACGATGACCTTCACGGTGACGCTGAGCCCGGCGGCGACGCTGCCGGTCACGGTGGACTGGGCGACATCCGACGGCACCGCGACCGCCGGCACGGACTACACCGCGGGGAACGGAACCCTGACCTTCGACACCGGCGACGAAACCAGGACGATCTCCGTGACCGTGGCGGGCGACGACGCGGACGAGCCGAACGAGACCCTGACGGTGACGCTGTCGAACGAATCGGGCGCGACCATCGGGAAGGCTACGGCCACCGGCACGATCACGGACGACGACGGCCCGCCGGCGGTGACGCTGGTGCTGACTCCGGCCTCGATCGCGGAGGACGGCGGCACGAGCGCGGTGACGGCGACCCTGGACCGGGCGTCGAGCGCCGCGACCACGGTCACGGTCTCGGCCGCGCCGGTAGCGCCGGCGGTGGCGGGCGACTACGCGCTGAGCGCGGCCGCGACGCTGACGATTGCAGCGGGCCAGACGACGAGCACCGGCGTCGTGACGATCGCCGCCGTCAATAATGATGTGGACGCCGCGGACAAGACCGTGACGGTGTCGGCCACGGCGGAGAACACGCAGGGCGTCACGGCCCCGGACAGCGCGACCCTGACGATCACCGACGACGACGCGCCGGCGCTGTCGATCGGCGACGCGAGCATGACGGAGGGCGACGACGGGGAGACCGCGACGCTGACCTTCACGGTGACCCTGTCCCCGGCGGCCACGCTGCCGGTGACCGTGGACTGGAGGACCGCCGACGGCACCGCGACCGCCGGCACGGACTACACCGCGGGGAACGGAAGCCTGACCTTCGAGACCGGCGACGCCAGCAGGACCGTCGCGGTGACCGTGGCGGGCGACGACGCGGACGAGCCGAACGAGACCCTCACGGTGACCCTGTCGAACGCGCCGGGCGCAACGATCGGTAAGGCCACGGGAACCGGCACGATCACCGACGACGACGGCCCGCCCGCGGTGACCCTGGTCCTGACCCCGCCCTCGATTGCGGAGAACGGCGGGACGAGCGCGGTGACCGCGACCCTGGACCGCCCGTCGGGCACCGCGACCATCGTGACGGTCTCGGCGGCGCCGGTATCGCCGGCGGTGGCGGGCGACTACACGCTGGCCGGGAGCCAGTTGACGATCGCGGCGGGCCAGACCGCGAGCGCGGGCGAGGTGACGATCACGGCCGTGGACAACGACGTGGACGCCGCGGACAGGGAGGTCATGGTCTCGGCCACGGCGGAGAACACGCAGGGCGTCACGGCCCCGGACAGCGTGACGCTGACGATCGAGGACGACGACGCCCCGTCGCTCTCGATCGCCGACGCCGGCGTGGCCGAGGGCAACCGGGGCGAGAGCCCGACGATGACCTTCACGGTGACGCTGAGCCCGGCGGCGACGCTGCCGGTGACGGTGGACTGGACGACCGCCGACGGCACCGCGGAGGCCGGCACGGACTATACGGCCGGGAGCGGAACCCTGACGTTCGACGCGGGAGAGAACACCGGGACCGTCGCGGTGACGGTGATGGGCGACGACGCGGACGAGCCCAACGAGACCCTCACGGTAACCCTGTCGAACGCGGCGGGCGCGACGCTCGCGGACGCCACGGCCACCGGCACGATCACCGACGACGACGCGCCGGTCCGGCCGCCGCCGTCGCTGTCGATCGCGGACGCGGGCGTGGCGGAGGGCGACGACGGCGAGAGCCCGACGATGACCTTCACGGTGACCCTGGCCCCGGCGGCCGGGCTGCCGGTCACCGTGGACTGGGCGACATCGGACGGGACGGCGATCGCCGGCGCGGACTACACGGCCGCGAACGGGAGCCTGACCTTCAACACCGGCGACGACACCGGGACCGTCGCGGTGGCGGTGGCGGGCGACATTGTGGACGAGCCGGACGAGACGTTCAGGGTGACGCTGTCGAACGCGGCAGGCGCGACGCTCGCGGACGCCGCGGCAACGGGCACGATCGCCGACGACGACGCCACGCCGGCGGTGGCGCTACACCTGTCTCCGGCCTCGATCGGGGAGAACGGCGGGCTAAGCGCGGTGACCGCGACCCTGGACCGCCCGTCGGGCGCGGCGACGACCGTGACGGTGTCGGCCGCGCCGGTGCCGCCGGCGGTGGCGGGCGACTACAGTCTGAGCGCGAACACGACGCTGACGATCGCGGCGGGCGCGACGGAGAGCGCGGGGCTGGTGACGATCGCCGCCGTGGACAACGACGCGGACGGGCCGGACAGGACGGTGACGGTCTCGGCCGCGGCGGCGAACACGCGGGGGGTCGTGGGCCCGCGGGCCGTCGCGCTGACGATCGTCGACGACGACGATGCGCCGCTGCCGGCGCTGTCGATCGGCGACGCGGGCGTGGCCGAGGGCGACTCGGGCGGCGAGGCGCTGACCTTCGCGGTGACGCTGGACCGGGCGGCGCCGGGCGAGGTGACGGTGGACTGGGCGACCGCCGACGGGACGGCGGAGGCCGGCTCGGACTACGCGGCGGCGAACGGCAGCCTGACCTTCGACACGGGAGAGAACGCCGGGACCGTCGCGGTGACGGTGGCGGGCGACATTGTGGACGAGCCGGACGAGACGTTCAGGGTGACGCTGTCGAACGCGGCGGGCGCGACCCTCGGGGACGCCATGGCGACGGGCACGATCGCCGACGACGACGCCACGCCGGCGGTGACGCTGGTCCTGACCCCGGCCTCGATTGCGGAGAACGGCGGCGTCAGCGCGGTGACGGCGACCCTGGACCGCCCGTCGGGCGCGGCGACCGCGGTGACGGTGACGGCGGCGCCGGTGCCGCCGGCGGTGGCGGGCGACTACGCGCTGGGCTCGAACACGACGCTGACGATCGCGGCGGGCGCGACGGAGAGCGCGGGGCGGGTGACCATTGCCGCCGTGGACAACGACGCGGACGGGCCGGACAGGACGGTGACGGTGTCGGCCGCGGCGGCGAACGGCCTGGGGGTGGTGGCCCCGCGGGACGCGACGCTGACCATCGAGGACGACGACGCGCCGGTGGTGACGGCGTCGGCGGAGACGGCCGCGGTGACCGAGGGCGAGGCGGTGGTGTTCGTCCTGACGCGGGCGGGGGATCTGTCGGAGGCGCTGGCGGTGTCGTTCGATGTGACGGGCGGCGGCGCGGTGCTGCGGGACGCGCCGCCGGCCGAGGCCGCCTTCGGAGCGGACGGGGCCACGGCGCGCGTGGCCCTGGCGACGGAGGACGACCCGGTTGACGAGGCGGACGCCGACGTAGCGCTGGCGCTGCGGCCCGACGCCGCCTATCGGCTGGGGGATCCGTCCACGGCCGTGGTGAGGGTGCGGGACAACGACGATCGCTCGGCGGTGACGGTGGCGGCGGTGGCGGAGCGGATTCCGGAGGGGGAGGCGGCGGAGTTCGAGCTGAGGCGGACGGGGGGCGCGCGGGAGTCGTTGACGGCAGTCCTGGAGGTTTCGGAGCGTGGCGGGGACATGGTTTCGGACGCGCTGGAGGGGGCGCGTCGCGTGACCTTCGAGGCGGGCGCGACGACGGCGCTGCTGCGGGTGGCGACGGCCGACGACGGTGTCCCCGGTCCGGACAGCCGGGTGACGGTCGCGGTTTCGGAGGGCGGCGGCGCCTACGACGTGGGCTGGCCGCGTGCCGCGACGGTGGCGGTTGCGGACGCGGGCGGCCCCAGCGCTCTCGCGCGGGGCCGCCGCTCCGGCGCCTCGGCGCTTCTGGGCCGCCACGCGCGGCGGTTCTCGCGGCTGACCTCGGGCCTGGCGCTGGCGCGTCTTGGGGTGGGCCGCGGCGCCTCGGCGGGTGTTGTCGTCGGTGGGGACGGTGCCGCGGCGCCCGGCGTTGGCGCGGACGTTCCGCCACCGTTCCGGGGTCGCCGCGGCGCTCCGGCGGCGGATGTCGATGTCGGCGTCGCTGGGGACGGCGGGGAAATTCGCAAAAGGATCGGCGGCGTCGAGCCGGCGGCGGATGTCGGCGTCGCTGGGGACGGCGCCGAGGCGCGGGACCATCTGCTGTCGGCCTGGATGGGGCGCGGGGATGCCGGTGTCCACGGGGGCGGTGCCGATGGGGCCGCCGTCCACGGGGGCGCCGTCGCGGACGATCCGCCACCGCCCCCACCGCCGCCGGGGGTCGATGGCGGGGGCAACCCGCTGGACGCCGCCGGCGCGCCCCTGGGCCGCACCTTCTACTTCGAGTTCGACCGGGCGCGGCTTTCCGAGGGCGCCCTGCGGGTGCTCGCCATGCACGCGAACCACCTGCGCGACTTCCGCGACCGCGGCGTGTCGATAGAGGGACACTGCGACGAGCGCGGCCCGCGCGAATACAACCTCGGCCTGGGCGAGCGGCGCGCGCGGGCGGTGGAGCGCTACCTGGTGTCCGCCGGCGTGCGGGAGTCGCAGATTGAAATCGTCAGCCACGGCGAGGAGCGTCCCGCGAACCCCGGCCAGGACGAACGCGCGTGGAGCGAGAACCGGCGGGCCGTGCTGGTCTACCGCTGTCGCGGAGACCCGGCGGTGGATGCCGGCGTTCGCGGGGACGGCGCCGCGGCGAACGGCGATGCCGCGGACGGTCCGCCGCCGGTTCGGGGTCGCCGCGGGGTTTCGCCGGCGAATGCCGGTGTCGATGGGGTCGGCGCCACGGTGCCCGGCGGTGTCGCGGACGGCCCGCTCCTGGTCTGGGGGCGCCACGGGGTTTCGATGCTGGATGTGGGTGTCCGCGGGGGCCGGGTCAGGGTGAACGGCGGTGTCGCGGTCGATCCGCCGTCGGTCCGGGCGAGCCGCGGCGCCCCGGTGGCGGATACCGGCCTTCCCGGGGGCGGTGTCGTGGACGGCCCGCCGCTGTTCCGGGGTCGCCACGGACTTTCGACGGCGGATGCCGGTGTCCACGGGGGTGGAGTCGCCGCGCCCGGCGGCGTTGCGGATGTCCGGCCCCCGGTATGGGGGTGCCGCGGGTTTTCGATGCCGGGTGCCGGTGTCCGCGGTGGTGGAGTCGCGGTGCCCGGCGGTGTCGCGGATGGCCCGTCCCCGGTCTGGGGTCGCCACGGGTTTTCGACGGCGGACGCCGGTGTCTGCGGTGATGGATTCACGCTGCCCGGCGGCGTCGCGCACGGTTCGCCGGTCCGGGGCGGCCGCGGGGCCTCGACGGCCGATGTGAATTTCCATGCGGGCGGTGTTGCGGCGCATGGCGATGTCGCGGTCGATCTGCCGCTGGCCTGGGGTGGCCGGAGCGCCTCGACGCTGGATGTCGGTGTCGACCACCGGGGCGGCGTTGTGCTGGGCGGCGATGTTCGGGCCGGCCTGCCGCTGGGCCCGGGGGACCGGGGTGCCGCCACGATGGATGTCAGCTTCGACCGGGGCGGCGTCGCGGCGAACGGCGATGTCGCGGTTGCGCTGCCGCCGGGCTGGGACGGCTGGGGCAGCGTTCGCTATTCGAGGCTGGCGGGCGCCGCGAATGGCGGCGCCTGGGACGTCTACGCGGGTGCGGACCGTCTGGGGGCGGACGGCCGCGCGGTGTTCGGGGGCCTAATCGGCTACGAGCCCGGCCGGGTGACCTCGGAGGGCGTTCGGCTGGAGGCGGGCCATGTGCAGCTCGGCGTGTACGGCGCGCGCCGCCTGACCGGGAGGCTGACCGTGGACGGGGCCCTGGGCTGGGGCCGGGGCGCGGGCGACCTGTCCCTGGCCGGGGGGCCGCGCCGGGTGACGGCGTCCTACCGCTCGGAGCGTTTTGTGGCGCGGGCGGACGCGACCGGCGACTTCGGCTGGGGCGGGGGCGCGCTGCGGGTCGAGCCGCAGATTGGCCTGCTGTACGCGGGGGAGCGCCTTGGCGGGTTCACCGACAGCGAGGGCGGCACGGCGCCGCCGGAGCGTCTGTGGCTGGCGCGGCTGGGGTTCGGTCCGCGGCTGGCCTGGGAGCGGGGGAACGTCGCCGTGCACGCGCGCCTGCGGGTGCACCTGGACGCGCACAACCTGGGGGCGTCGGCCGGGCGCCGTAGGGAGGTCTCGGCCTCCCTCGAGCTGGGCCACCGCTGGCGGCTCGACGAGGGGAATTCCCTGGACCTGTCCGCCAGCCTCGACGGCCTGGGCTCGGGCTGGTTCTCCTCGGCCTCGTTTGGCCTAACCTACGAAAGCCGGTTCTGAACGGGTCGGCGTCCAATTCCACTGTTCGGCGCATTAGTGCCCTGCATTTCCGGCTTGGTTGGGGCCGCATCGACCGGCAAACCCTCCCTATGCGGCGGCTGAAAGCCATAGTGAGAATTACTGCTGGCTGCTAGAGCCGATTGGGTAGCGACTCAGTTTGAATTCTGGCTGCGTCGAATTCCATGTGGGACGGCCTTGCCATGATCCACAAATTCAAACTGAGCCGCTAGAGCCGATTGCCCCGCCAGGTTCTTTGGAGTATGGTTGACGAATATACGGGTTGGCGGAGAGATGCTCGCCCGTTGTCATCCCCCGCACAGTTTCCGTATTCAATTACTCGACGGAGAAGCCACTATGAACGTTCCAGTATTCATGGGCAACCGCCTGTCCCTACAGCACTTTACAGTCAGCGTTGCACTGCTCGCGCTGCTTGCCGCGCCGCTCGCCCTCGGCGGCGAAGCGCTGTCCGGCAATGCGCAAACGGAAATCGAGGAAGTGGTGGTGGTCGGCACCCGGGCGCTGCCCCGCTCGGTGGAGGACTCCTCGGTTCCCGTGGACACCATCAGCAGTGAGGATTTCGCGAACCAGGGCGGCAGCGACATGTCGAACCTAATCCGGGCGCTGGTGCCTTCGTTCCACGTCAGCGACAACCCCTCCCGCGACCTAGCGGCCCTGCTGCGCCCGGTCAACCTGCGCGGGCTGGCGCCGGACCACACCCTGGTGTTGATGAACAACAAGCGTCGGCACCGGGGCTCGGTAATACAGTGGATCTCCAACGGCGCATCGAACGGTGCCCAGGGGCCGGATATCTCCGCCATTCCCGCCATCGCCATCAAGCGTATGGAGGTGCTGCGCGACGGCGCGGCGGCCCAGTACGGCTCCGACGCCATCGCCGGGGTGTTGAACTTTGTGCTGAAGGACGCCTCGGATGGCGTCGCCTTCGAGGCCAGGCACGGCTTTTACACCAAGGATTCCGACGAGGATATGACCACCATCGCCGGCAATGTTGGGCTGCCGCTGGCCGAGAGCGGTTTTGCCAACTTCAGCCTCGAGTACGCCGAATCCTCGCCCACCGACCGCAGCGTACAGCACGGGGATGCGACGGCGCTGATTGGCCTCGGCATCCCCAACGTTGCCGTCCCCGCCAAGCCCTGGGGTTCGCCCCGGGTCAGCGACAGCATCAAGGCGGTGGCCAACATCGGCATCGACCTGAACGAAGCCCATCGGCTCTACGCGTTCGGCAACTACGCGAGCCGCAAGGTAGAAACGGCATTCTTCTTCCGTAGCCCGATGAACCGCAACGGGGTATACAAAACCAGCGACAATATCTTCCTGGTCGGCGGCGATGGCTGCCAGGCGAAGTACAACGTGCCGTCCACTGCGGACAATCTGCTGGCGTTCCGCGACGCGGTGAGTGCCGATGCGGACTGCTTTTCGTTTGTGGAACTCTATCCGGAAGGGTTCACACCCGCCTTCGGGGCGGAAATGACCGACTACTCCCTGGTTGCGGGCGTGCAGGGCGGCCTAGCCAACGGGCTGCTCTATGACATTTCCGGCAGCATCGGCGAGAACAACATGGACGGTTACCTTAACAACTCGCTGAACCCTTCCCTAGGCCCCGGTTCGCAGCGGGATTTCGACATCGGGGAATACACCCAGCAAGAGACGAACTTCAATATCGATCTGTCCTATCCGGTGGATGTCGGCATGGCGTCCGACCTCAACATCGCCGGCGGCTTTGAATGGCGCGAAGAGGAATTCAAGATTTCCACGGGCGAACAGGCGTCCTGGCAAATCGGCCCCTACCAGCAGTACGGGTTCGGCACCGGCTCCAACGGCTTTGGCGGCTTTAACCCGGCGTCTTCCGGAACCTGGGACCGCGCCAACATTGCCGCCTATCTGGACCTGGAGGTGAACGCCACCGACAATTGGCGCATCGGCGGGGCCGTTCGCTGGGAGGATTTCGACGGTTTTGGCAGCACCGCCAACTTCAAGCTGGCCACGCATTTGCGGCTCAACGACGCATTTGCCCTGCGCGGCTCCTTCGGCACCGGCTTCCGGGCACCGACGCCTGGGCAGTCCAATGCCCGCAACGTTTCCACCGTGGTCAACGCGGCCACCAACGCCTTTGAGGAGCGCGGTACCATCGGTGCCACCCACCCCGTGGCCGTTGCCCTGGGCGGGCGGGAGCTTGAGCCGGAAGAGAGTGAAAACCTATCGCTGGGTGCCGTCATCACCCTGGACAACGGCTTGAGCCTCACCCTGGACTATTTCCGCATCAATGTGGATGACCGGATTGCGCTGTCCGGCCTGTTCAATGTCACGGACGAGATCAAGCAGGCGCTGATAGCGGATGGCGTTCCCGAGGCCAGTGAATTCACGTCGGTGCGCTACTTTACCAACGACTTCGATACCCGCACCCAGGGCGTCGATGTTGTGCTCACCTACGGTTGGGAGACTGACCTCGGCAACACCGACCTGCTGCTGTCGTTCAACCACACCAGCACCAAGGTGCGCAATTTCCGGGCAGAATCGACCATCGCCGGAGGCGACACCATCGACAACCTGGAACGGGGCGCGCCAGAGACACGCTTCAACCTGACCCTGACCCACAGCATCAATCAGTGGTACCTGGTGGCGCGCTACAGCTACTTCGGCGAGTGGTACGACGACCACAGCGCCGCCGAATTCGATGGCTATGGCCTAGCCGACCTGTTGGCGCAGTACAGCTTTGCCAGCGGCCTAGCGGTGACATTGGGTGCCGAAAACGTGCTGGACGAGTATCCGGACGAGGCCATCAACTACGGCAACGGGCGCAAGTACCCGCGTTATTCGCCGGCGGGCCACAACGGGGCGCTGGTTTACGCGAAGATCAGTTATTCAATGTAGCTGACGCTGCCTGCTCGGCGCGGGCGGGTTCATGATTCAAAGTATCTAAGCCCGACAGGCTGCCGGGTCCGGCGCAACCCGCAAGCGGCGGCACGGCGGCACTCGGCACCCTGGCCGGCCCAAGCGGGATAACGGCCCCGGCTCAACCGAAGGTGGGCAGGCGTGCCGCTATTCCTGCCCGCCGCAGGTACCTGCCCGTTTGGGTGGCGGGGCCGAGCTGCAGTAGATGATTCAGGTCGTCGGGTGTATCCACATCGAGGGTGAAGCGGCTGTCCGCCACAACCCTCGGCGCTATGCCGGCCGCCCTGGCGCACTGTAGATGTGGCTCGAAGCTTTTGCCGTCGAAAACGAACTTTATCGCCCGGGGCGGCGAACAAATGAGACCGTTGGTGCCCACCCGGTTCCGGTCGGGCAACACCGTTACCGCCTCGTGGTGGCGAAGTAGTGCGTCGATTTCATCGGCGCGGATCAAGGGCACATCGGCGGGCACCACGAAGATGCCATCGGCGGCGTAGTGCTCGGTGAGATGGTCCGCCGCCGCCTCCAGCGCGCCGGGCAGATTGGCCGCGGCACTTTCGGCGAATCGTTCGGTACCGAAAGACGCCGCGAGCTGGTCGGCTTCGGGCGACCGGGAGACGATCAGGATGCCGCCGAGCCGGCGGGACTTGGATAGGGCGGTCAAAACGTCCCGGGCCATGGCCAGCATGAGTGCCCGGCGCTCGTCGCTTTCGAGTATGCCGGCCAGACGCTTCTTGGCCCGCTCGAAGCGCTTGACCGGCACCACAGCCCACACCGCCGGACGGCTCGCTTCGTGCTGGCCGTGCGCAGGCAACTGCTAGCTCTTCAGGTGTTCCAGGAAGCGCAATGTGGCCTCGGCGAGCCGCATACGATCATCAAGGGTCACCATGACAGACTGGGCCACAGCGGTCGGAATTCCTAGTTTACCATGCTGTGCCGCGTCCCTTTGGTCGAGCAGAAAGCCGTCGAGCAGGTCGCCGTAGTGGAGCGCCACCTGCCGGGCGGTGGCGGGTATGTTCAGTTCCCGCATCATTTTGGCCGTCGGCCCCTTGATCGCCCTGCCGCCGACGATGGGCGATACCACCACCACCGGGGCCGTAGCGGCCTGCAGCGCGGTGCGCAGGCCCGGGACGGCAAGAATTGGGTCGATGGAGACAAACGGGTTGGAGGGACAGATCAGGATGCCCTGGCAACTCCCCAGCGCCTCCAGGATGGCGGGATTCGGCGCCGCTGCGGAAGCCCCCGCAAATTCGAAACCCGTGGCTTCGGGTCGGCAGCGGTCGCGGACGAAATAGTGCTGGAAGGCGAGGGCCCCGGTCTTTGTGTGGACGACGGTGCGAACCGGGTCGTCCGTCATGGGCAGAATCGGGTGGGCGATACCCAGCGCCCTGCCGACATGGGCCGTCACTTCGGTGAGCGTGGCACCCTGAGCCAACATGTGGGTTCGCATCAGGTGCAAACCCAGGTCCCGGTCGCCGAGGCGGAACCAGGTTGCGCCGCCCAACTCTTCCAATGTGGCCATGCAATGCCAGGTCTCGTCCCCGCGGCCCCATCCGGTTTCGGTATTGCTTCTACCGGCGAGGGTGTAGGTTAGCGTGTCGATGTCGGGCGAGATGTGCAGCCCCAGGTGCTCGAAGTCATCGCCCGTGTTCACGACGAAGGCGATGTCCCCGGCACCGAGCACATGGGCTAGGCCCAGGGCCAGCTTGGCGCCACCGATGCCGCCGGTTAGGGCGAGATAGGCCATTATCGGAACAAATCCTCTTCCAGGGGGCGGTTGATCGATCTGGCCGTATCATCGCTCCCGAGGGACGCTATGCCCCGGGCGGCGATGGCGCCACCGATGCCGCCGGTTAGGGCGAGATAGGCCATTATCGGAACAAATCCTCTTCCAGGGGGCGGTTGATCAATCTGGCCGTATCATCGCTCCCCAGGGACGCTATGCCCCGGGCGGCGATGCCACCCTCCACTTCGCCCGGCTCCGGTGTAGCACCGCCCCCCAGGGGCGCTATAGCCCGGGCGATTACCACGGGAATCTGTTCGATGGTCTCGCCCATCAGCAGCGTCGCCGCCGCGGCGATGGCGTCGGCACGGTTGCTGAGGGTGACCCGCAGTTCCCGGCCGTACAGGTCGGTTGTTCCGCGGCGGTCATCGAGCACGCCGATGCCGGATGCTCCAATTGCCATACCGACCGTGCCCAGGCGCCAGGGCCGGTTGTGGCTGTCGGTGATAACAACGCCCACGGACCTGCCCGTCTGTTCGAAGAGCCCTGTGCGCAGTTCCGCCGCCGACCGATCCGGGTCCGTCGGCAGCAGCAGGGCGTGTTCGCCGTCGCCATGGTCGATATTCGATTGATCGATGCCGGCATGGGCGCAGACGAAACCCAGCCGATGCCGCACGATGAGTACCCCCGGCCGTTGCCGCATGACTTCCGTGGATTCGTCCAGAATAAGCTGCACCAGTCTGGGATCCTTTTCGGTTTCCCGAGCCAGGCGCACGGCTTCCGGGCCCGGTTGCACCTTGGCGAGCGGCACCGCGCGGCCCTCCGCCTTGGAGACGATCTTCTGGGCGATACAGACGACATCCGCGTCGGTGAGATCAAAGTCGGTCTTGGACAGTGCCTCGGCGAGCAGGTTGGCCAAATCGTCGCCGCTTTGGACCATCGGCAGCCCGGGAACGGCGAAGAAGCCAAGGCCGGCCGTCATGGGTGGCTGGCTTGGCCGACTATCCTGATCCCGGAATGGGAGATGTCGTGGCGGCGATTGATCTGAATCAGGACCGAGGTTAGGGCCTCGGCGGCGGCGGCGTTGTCGATGGGGCCGGCGTGCCAACCGGTCATGCCGGCCTCGCCGACGAGTTGGATAACCTTGTTCCGTGCGGCCTTCTTGTTGCCGGCCACCAGCACATCGCATTCAATGCGCACATCTTTCTGCAGCAGGTGGGCGGCGACGTTCTGGAAGGCGGAAACGACCATGACACCCTTGCCGAGCAATTCCTGAGCGCGCCTGCCGGCGCTGCCCTCGGGCGGTAGCTGCACGGTACCCACCCGCGGGGGTTCCAGGGGGACGGTCACGTCGATAAGGATCTTGCCGCGCAACGCATCCTTAACGCCGGCAAGGGTCGCTAGCTGGTGCTTGGCGGGCACGGTCAGCACCACGATATCGCCGGCGACCGCGGCATCGCCGTTTTCCATGGCCTCGGCCGGCGTTTCCGGGCTGATCCTGTGCAGGTTGGCCACGGCCTTCTGGGCTTTGGATAGCGTGCGCGAGCCTATGACTATCTTGTGGCCGGCCTTGGACCAGCGAATGGCCAGACCCGTACCGAGGTCGCCGGTTCCGCCCAGAATGGCGATGGTTTCCTTGACCGCTGCTTTGCTCATCTTGTCTCCAAAACTCGGGTTCCCGGCGAATTCCCAGGGGGTTCCCAAGGATAGCCGAGGGTTCTCCGGCGGGCACCCGCCAAGCCTCCCGCAAAAGGTTGCGGATTATGACGCCAATTGAGTGTCCTGTGCCACGCGTTCAGGCCATATTGGCGCATCGGCACCTGGATTCAACTTGCTAGTGCAACACGCCAGAACCGAAACGGGCCAAGGGGGATAACATTCTCCGGCCCCAAACAAAGGAGCATGCACCAGCAGCAGTTGTACCCACTTGGCCCCCAAGGAGCGATTCCACATCAACCGGCCCCCGGGCAGGTTCAGCAGGGTGGCCCATAAGGGGATCGCTTCTTTGGCCCTGTTTGGTTTATTGTGGGTACTGACTTTGGCGGGAGGTAGTGGCTCCGTTTGAATTTGTGGATCATGGCAGCCTCGGCGCATAGGCAGTTCGATAGGGCCGGAATTCAAACTGAACCGCTATCTGGCAGGACATTGGGAGGCAACCTTGCGTATCGGAATCATGATCGGGGCCGATGGTACCCGGAAAACCCTGGACGACCTGATTGGCGTGGCCAAGCGTGTCGAGGCTGTGGGCCTTGACAGCGCCTGGCTCGCCAACGTCTTTTCCTTCGACGCGATCTCCACCCTGGCCCTCATCGGTCGGGAGACCGAGCGACTCCGCGTTGGTACCGCGGTAACGCCGACCTACCCGCGCCACCCCACGGCGATTGCCCAGCAGGCGCTGACCACCCAGGTGGCCTGCGGCGGCCGCTTTACGTTGGGAATCGGGTTGTCCCATCAGATCGTCATCGAAGGCATGCTGGGCCTGTCCTATCGCCGCCGGGCGGCGCATATGCGTGAATACCTGGGCGTGCTCATGCCCCTGGTTCGGGGTGAGGCGGCGCATTTTTCCGGCGAGGAGTACCGGGTGCGGGGCTTGTCCCTGGATGTTCCCGGTTCCGAGGGCATGGCGGTGGTGGTTGCCGCCCTCGGCCCCGCCATGTTGCAGGTTGCCGGAGAACTCGCGGATGGAACCAACACCTGGATGGTGGGGCCGAAGACCATGGAAGAGCATGTGATCAAGCGGCTGACCGCGGCGGCCGCTGCGGCCGGGCGGCCGGCACCGCAGGTCGTCGGCGGCTATCCGATGGTGCTGACCAACAAGCCCGACGCGGCGCGGGCGAAGATTGCGGGCAACTTAGCGATGTATGGCCAACTGCCAAGCTATCGGGCGATGCTGGACCGGGAAGGCGCCGACGGCCCTGCCGACATCGCCATGGTGGGCGACGAAAATGGGCTGCGGGGCGAGATTGGGCGCCTGGAGGGCATGGGCGTCACCGACTTCAATGCCGCCATCATGGATGTGGAAGAGGGCGCCTACGAGCGAACCCTGGAGTTCCTGGCAAGCCTCAAGGGCTGAACGCCGCCCCTCGGCATGGCGTTTGCCGGTGTCGTTCAGGTGCCCCCGGCGACCTGACGCGGTTGTGCGGCGGCGATGGCGGGCTGCGCTTTGCCGTACAGGTAGTCGCGGGTGATCGGAACCGCCTCGTTGTTCCCGGCGATAAGCCATTGCAGCACCACCAGGTCGCCGATCTCGAAGGCGGTCTGGGAGATGACCAGGTAGAACTCCCACATTCGGCAGAACCGCTCGCCCTTGGCGTCCGCAAAGCGGGCGCGCACGGTCTGGAAGCGCCGGTTCCATTCCCGCAGGGTGAGCGCGTAGTGGCGCCGCAGCACCTCGATATCGGCCGTCACCAGCCCGGTGCGCTCCACCGCCGGCGCGATATCGGACAACGACGGAATGTAGCCGCCGGGGAAGATATAGCGGCGAATCCACGGGTTGACGGGCATTGGCGGTTCCTTGCTGGCGATGGTGTGCAGCAAGGCCACCCCATCCGGTGCGAGGCATTGGCGCACCGCGTCGAAGAAGCGCCCGATGTTCTGTTTGCCCACATGCTCGAACATGCCCACCGAGACGATACGGTCGTAGTCGCCCCGGTGCTGCCGGTAGTCCTCGAGGAGGAATTCCACGCGGTCCCCAAGCCCTTGGCTGCGCGCCGAGTCCTGGGCAACGCGAAGCTGTTCGGACGACAGGGTGAGGCCCGTGACGGAAACGCCGTGGTGCTCGGCCAGGTGCATGGCCAGACTCCCCCAGCCGCAGCCGATATCCAGTACACGGTGACCGGGACGCAGCCCCAGCTTGGCGGCGATGTGTTCGCTCTTGGCTTGCTGGGCCGCCTCAAGGCTCATGTCGGGGTCGCGGAAATAGGCGCAGGAGTAGTGCATGGCCCGGTCGAGGCAGGCACGAAACAGGGGCTCGTCTAGGTTGTAGTGGTGGCTTACGTTGCGCCGGCTGGCGGTGATTCCGTTCCAGGACGAAAGCAGCGCCTGAACGGGGTGCCAGCGGCGATTGCCGGCGAAGGCGGGCTCCAGGTTAAGGCGCAATAGGGTCAGCAGGTCGTGCAGCGTGCCGTCGGTGATGTCCCACAACTGGTCCATGTAGGCCTCACCGAGCTTCAGTTGTGGATTGCGCGCCATGATGCCTAGGGTCGAGCGGGTGTTTAGCCGCAGGGCCGCGCGGGGTTCGCCTTGCCCAAGGACATGGCGGTCGCCCTGATGGTCGATGAGGGTTAACTCGCCGTGGCGGACGAATTTCTCTAATAAACCAAGGCCTTGTAGTTTCATATGCGTCCCTATCGAAGTTATAAGATTATAGGGGCGTTCGCGCAAGGGGCTGCGCGGATTACCTGGTGGCGCGTACGGTGCCGATGTGTTCGACGATATGCCGTGCGATCTCGGGCAGCAGGGGGTCCGGGAGATCATGGCCGAGCTTGTCTACGACCACTAGGCGCCCGTTGGCCAGGGCGTTGGCGGTATCCTCTCCCGCCGCCGGGGGCACCAGCGGGTCGGCGCTGCCGTGTATCACCAGCCCGGGTATCTCGACCTTGGCCAGTGCCGCACGGCGATCTGGCTGGTTTAGGATCGCCAGTAGTTGGCGAGTGAAGCCATCCGCGGAGAATTGCCGTTCCATGGCCTGCTCCGACATCCGGGCGAGGCCCACGCGCATGGAATTGAAATGCGGGCCGCCAACGGCTACCCAGGCCCGCTGATATTGGGCGATGGCCGCTTCCCGTTCGGCGGGTAGCGGCGCCAAGAACGCTGCCCGGGCCGCCTCATCGCCTTCCGGTAAATCCGGGTTGCCGCTGTTGGACATGATGGAGGTCAGGCTGAAACATCGCTCCGGCTGCTCGATGGCCAGGGTCTGCGCGATCATTCCGCCCATCGACAGCCCCACGATATGCGCGCCCGCCTGGCCTAAGTGGTTGAGCAGGGCCGCGACATCGCCCGCCATGTCGCTTAGCGTGTAGGGGCAGGGGTGGGCCGTTGGATCCGCCAGTATTGCAAGGCGATCCGCTACCGGTGTGTCCAAAAGGTCCGATCGGCCGATATCGCGGTTGTCCATGGCGATGACGCGGTATCCCGCACCGGTCAGCAGGTCGATGAAGGCCCGGGGCCAGTGAATGAGCTGGCACGAGAGGCCGTGAATCAGCAGCAGCGGGGGATTCGACCGAGCACCCCATTGCTCGTAGTAGAGATTCAGGCCGCCGTTTTGGAAACTCGGCATGGTGATCGTGTGCAAAAAGCGCGCATTTTAGCAGCCCTGTCCCACAGAAAGCGCAACGCGTACGTTGCTTTTCTGGGCGCAGCCTAGCCTTGGTGCCATAGGTGCCGAGCCAGTACAGTCCTTGACATGCGCCGGTTTGGTTTAGAGGATGCGCGGGCTGCGCTTGGAAGTGGGCCAATGAACAAGGTTGCGGGAACGCCTTGGGGCGGGTGATTGAATGGGGTACCCAGCTCGGTCTGGATTGGTCGCGGCCCTGCTGCTACCGCTCCTGTTTGGTGGTGCCGCGGGCTGCTCCGCTCTGATCTCCAATGTCACCGAAGGGTTCGCCGGGGATCTGTCCGCGGCCATCCTTGAGAACCCCGATGTGGACGTGGTGCGCGAGGGGGCACCCGCCTACCTGATTCTGATCGATGGCCTGCTGCGCAGTACGCCGGATAACGCCACCCTGCTTTCCCAGGCGGCAACGCTGAACGCGGCCTACGCCGGGGCTTTCCTGTCCGACGGGGAACGGGCGCGGGCAATGGCCGCCAAGGCCAGGGCGCTGGCGGCCCGGGCCGTATGTTTGGGCATCAGGGACAGTTGCGGCGTGGTGGGCAGTCCCTTCGGTGACTTTGAACAGTGGGCCCTCGGCCTCGAAAAAAAGGATGTGCCCCTGGCCTATGGGCTCGCAACCAGTTGGGCGGGCTGGATACAGGCGAACAGCGATGACTTCAACGCCATTGCCGAGTTGGGGCATGTAAAGGCGCTGATCGCTCGCATTGCCGACCTCGACGAGGGTTATGAGTACGGCGGCCCGCACCTCTACCTCGGAATTTTCGAAGTCCTGCTGCCGGCGGCGCTCGGTGGCAGGCCGGAACTCGGCCGCTATCATTTCGAGCGGGCGATAGCCCTCTCCGAAGGACGCCACCTGCTGACCAAGGTGATGTTCGCCGATCAGTACGCAAGGCTGGTGTTCGACCGGCCTCTGCATGACGGCCTGCTGAACGAGGTGCTCGCGGCCGACGACGACCTGCCCGAATTGAGATTAATGAACGCGATCGCCAAACGGCGTGCGCGGGAACTGCTGGATTCCGCCGATGACTACTTCTGACCAATCCGTCTGCGCCCTCGAACCGCCCCCCAACCGGTGCCGGGTTTCCCCTCCCACCCCCGGCCGTCGGGGTACCCGAGCAATTGGGTTGCGCGTCCTCGCTGCGCTGTCGTTCGCGCTGTTCGGGCCGGTGCTGGCGGATACGGCCGGGGCTGCGGCACTGAAGGTCGCCACGCTGTCCCCGGAAGGGTCTGTGTGGATGAAAATGCTGCGTGCCGGGGGGCAGCGGGTGGCGGCGGAAACCGAGGGCAGGGTCTCGTTCAAGTTCTACCCCGGCGGTGTCATGGGCGACGATAAGGCGGTGCTGCGCAAGATTCGCGTTGGGCAGTTGCATGGTGCCGTGGTGACCGCCGGTGCCCTGGTGCAGACCTACGGGGACATCGGGCTGTACAGCCTGCCCATGGCCTTCCGCTCCGGCGGCGAGGCGGACTATGTGCGTGATCGCATGGACGCACAGTTGCTGGAAGGCCTGGAAGAACAGGGCTTCGTCTCCTTCGGCATCGCCGAGGTGGGGTTCGCCCATGCCATGTCCCGGGCGGTGATCACCAAGGTCGAGGATGCTAGGGCATTGAAGGTCTGGGTGCCGGACAACGACCCCGGGTCCGCCCGGGCCTTTGCGGCGTTCGGCATCGCGCCCATCCCCCTGCCCATTGCCGATGTGCTGGGCGGGCTGCAAACCGGATTGATCGACTGTGTCGCAACACCGCCGGTGGCGGCCATCGCCCTGCAATGGCACACGCAATTCGACCATGTCATGGACCTGCCCATGGTCTACATCTACGGTTTGCTGGCGGTGGCTAAGCGGGCATTCGACCAGCTTTCGGAAGCGGACCGGGCAGTGGTGCGGCGGGTTATGGGCGATGTTGTCGACCAGGTCAATGCCCGCAGCCGCGACGATCACGAAAAGGCGTCGGCGGCGCTGGTCAACCGGGGCCTGACCTGGCAGCGGACCGGGGAGGCGGAACGGCGGGAATGGCGGGCCCTGGCGCAAATCGCATCGCGCCGCATGGTCGAGGAAGGCTTCATTTCCCCGGAACTGTACCAACAGATGCGGGGGCATCTGCAGGCATACCGGGCATCCGGCGGTTGAGCGCATGTGCCCGCAGTTCGATTGCGCGGGATTCGGCCGATTTGGGCGTTCAATCAGGGTAATTGCATGGACCCATCGAGCCTGTCGGTCTGGCTGGCTTGCGGCGGCGTTTAACTAGCGGGGGGTTCGCCCTACAGATGCCAACCGGTTTTATCAAACGAACCGCAGCCTTCCTCCGGTGGGTCGAGAGCGCACTGCTGGTAACCCTGCTTGCCGCCATGATTCTGCTGGCCGCCTGGCAGGTCGTCGCCCGCAACCTGTTCGAGACGGGGTTGCTTTGGGGCGACGCGCTGGTGCGGGTGCTCGTGCTGTGGGGGGCCATGGTGGGTGCCATGGTGGCTTCCCGCAAGGATGAGCACATCCGCATCGACCTCGTGTCCCGTTTTGTCGGGGCGGCGTGGCGGCCCCTGTTGCAACGTTTTGCCTGCGCCTTTACGTGCCTGGTGCTGGCGGTATTCACCTGGTTCAGTTTCAAGTTCGTGCGTTTCGAGTACGAGGACGCCGTTATCGCCTTCGGTTCGGTGCCGGCCTGGGTTTGTGAGGCGATCCTGCCCGTTGGCGCCGGTGTCATGAGCCTGCGCTACCTCATGCATGTCGTGTCGCCGCCGTGATCTGGGCGGGAATCATCGTCGTAGCAGCGGCGGCGCTAGCCGGTGCGCCCCTGGTGGCCGTGCTGATGGCTGCCGCCATGCTGGGGTTCCTGGCGGCCGACATCGACCTCGCCGCCGTTGCCATCGAGGTCTACCGCATCGTCGATACCCCGTTGCTGGTGGCGCTGCCGCTCTTCACCTACGCGGGCTATGTGCTGTCGGAATCGAAAACCTCCGAACGGCTGGTAGCCCTGGCGCAGAGCCTGTTTGGCTGGCTGCCGAGCGGGCTGGCGGTGGTTGGCTTCGTCGTTTGCGCCGTGTTCACGGCGCTGACGGGTGCGTCGGGGGTAACCATCGTCGCGCTCGGCGCACTGCTGCTGCCGGCGCTCCGCAAGGCTGGCTTCGGGGAACGTTTCAGCCTTGGGCTGGTAACCACCTCGGGCAGCCTCGGGTTGCTGCTGGTGCCGTCCGTGCCGCTGATTTTGTACGGAATCATCGTTCAGCAACTGGGTGTGGGCGAGCCATTCACCATCGTCGATCTGTTTGTGGCCGGCGTATTGCCGCTGTTGTTGATGCTGGGGTGCCTGGTTGGCTGGACGCTCTGGCTGCACCGGGACGGCCGCGTGCCGAGGACGGAATTTACCTGGCCCGCGGTGCGCCGGGCCCTGGTGGATGCCCGCTGGGAACTGCCGTTGCCCGTTGTGGTGCTGGGTGGCATCTATTCGGGATACTTCGCGATCTCGGAGGCGGCGGCAGTCACGGCCGTCTACGTCACCATCGCCCAGGTTGCCCTGTACCGGGACATCGGGGCCCGAGAATTGCCCCGCATCGCCAGGGACGCCATGGTCATGGTGGGCGGCATTCTGCTCGTTCTGGGTGTGGCGCTGGCGTTTACGAACTTCCTGGTCGATGCCGAGGTGCCGCAACGGCTGTTCGACTTTATACGGAACCACATCGACAGCGCGGTCGCGTTTCTGCTGTTGTTGAACCTGCTGCTGCTGGTGCTGGGCGCCATGCTCGACATTTTCTCCGCGCTGGTCATTATGGTGCCCCTGATACTGCCGGCGGCGGTAGGATATGGCATTCATCCCATTCATCTCGGCATCATATTTCTGGCCAACATGCAGATCGGCTATTTCACGCCTCCAGTGGGCATGAACCTGTTCATAGCCAGCTACCGCTTCAGGAAGCCGGTGCTGGAACTCTACGCGGCCTGCTGGCCGTTCATGGTCGTGTTGCTGATCGCCCTGCTGCTGATCACCTACGTGCCCTGGTTTTCGCTGGCGCTGGTGCAGTGAGTGCGCGGTTGGCGGTGCTGGGCCTTGCGCTTTGGCTGGTATCAATGGTGCCGGCGGGCGGTGCGTTGGCGGCGGACACCGTCGACCCGGGCGCGGCGGCCCCGCAGGTCGCCAACGCCAGGGTCGATGGATTTCATGCGCTGCTCATCGAAGTCATGCAAACGCAGCGCTTCGCCGAACGGGCGGCCGCCCTGGAACCGAACGTCGCCGGGTTCTTCGACATCGATACCATCTCGCGCATTGTCCTCGGCAGAACCTGGCGGGAACTCGACGATGCCCGCAAGCTTGAATTTCGCGAGCTCCTGGAGGCCTTGATTGTCGCGACCTATGCGGACCGGTTCGACAGCTACGACGGCCAACGGTTCGAGCGCCTAGAGTCGTTGCCGGCCCGGCGGGGCTGGGTGGTGAAGACGCAGCTCGTCAGGGCCAACGGCGAGCGCGTCAATCTCGACTACTATTTCAATGGCGACGATGTGTTCAACGTGGTCGCCGACGGCGTTAGCGACCTGTCGCTTAGACGGGCGGATTACAATAGCATCATCAAGCAGGAAGGCTACGATGCGCTGATTCGGCATATGCGGGAAAACATTGTTGAGTTGGGCGGTGACGACGGGAGAGCTTCATGAAGATCGGCTGGTGGCGCGGTTCGCTGCGGCGGCCGTCACGAACAAGATCCACGGCCGGCCAGCTGGTTGTGCGCACGGCCGGGGTCGGTGCGCTGGTGTTGCTGCAGGCGGCCTGTGCGACCCTGGATGGCGCCGAATACGGCGTATACGACCACAACGAAGGCTTCAACCGGCGCTCCTACGAGGTCTCCGAGGCCATCGATAGGAAGGCGCTGGCACCGATTGCGCGGGGTTACCAGAACATTGTTCCAGACCTGGTGGAAACCGGAATCGGCAATTTCTTTGCGAACCTGAGAAGCCTCGACAGCAGCGCCAACGGTTTTCTGCAGGGCAAGCCGAAACGGGGTACCACCGATTCGTTGCGTTTCATCATCAACAGCACCGTCGGACTTGGCGGCCTGTTCGATGTCGCGACGCCCGCCGGGCTGTACCACCAGGAAGAGGATTTCGGCCAGACGCTGGCTGTTTGGGGCTGGAAAAACAGCCGCTATGTCTATGTTCCCCTGGTCGGCCCATCCACGGTTCGCGACCTGCCGGTTTTGGTCGTGCGGGGGCTGCTGCCTAGGCTGCTGCTTGGCGGTGCCCACAATCTCGGTATCAGCGCCCTCAATGTTGTCAGCGCCCGTGCCGGGGCGTTCACGCTTACGGAAACCCGGGACGCGGCCGCCCTGGATGCGTACGTGTTCACCCGCGAGGCCTATGTGCAGCGCCGCAAGTTTCTCATCTTTGACGGCGACCCGCCGATGCAGGACTTCGACGACTTCTTCGATGAGTTCGACGAACCGGAATGATCGAGCAGTGGGTTATAGAACGCCTGGCTCGTTGGGTCGCCTGGGTTGCCGGGCATGCGTGGGTTACCCTGGCGCTGCTGACGGTCGCCACGGCGGGCCTCGGCTGGCTGGCGGTCGACCGGTTTCAGATGAGTTCCAACCTCAAGGACTTGATCCGCCAGGAAGCGCCCTGGCGGGAGGACTTTGATCGCTTCGAGGAAGCCTTTCCAGACCAGGTCAAGACCGCCGTGGTGGTGGTCGCGGGCACCGGGTTCAAACAGGTAGAGGACACCGCCCGTCGGCTAGAGGCTGAAATCCGCCGCCGCCCGAACCGCTTCCGCGCGGTGTACGCCGGCGAAAACCATCCGTTCTTCCGCGACCACGCGCTGCTCTATCTCGATGCGGACGAGTTGGACGACATGGCGGACCGGCTGGCGGAGGCGCAGCCCTGGCTGACGGGTGTGGCGGAAGACCCGAGCCTAAGGAGCATACTCAACCTGGTGGCGGATGGTGTGGAGAACGACCCGCCGAGCGGCTTCGACACCATCGTCACCTGGCTGCAAACCTCCGCCGAGGCCGTTGTTGCCGGGGGCGACCCCAGCGTTTACTGGACCAACGAGTTTTTCGGGGCCGATGAGACCCATTACCGGCTCATATTGCTGAAGAGCAACCTGAAGCTGGGGGAGACGGCGGCCAACGCGGAGGCCGTGCGCGAGTTGCGGGAAATCGTCGCCGTGGTCGACCCGCCGCCTGAGGTTCAGGTTGGCCTCACCGGCGAGGTGGCGCTGACCCACGAGGAGCTCGAGGCGGCTGTAGAGGGTGTGCGGATGACCGGCTGGCTGGCCCTCGTCCTGTTGGCCCTGGTGCTGATTGTGGGGGTGCGCTCGCTCAGAATCATCCTGGCCACCTTCGCCCTGTTGCTCATGGGCATTGCCTGGACATCGGCCTTCGCCATGATCACCGTGGGGGAATACAACACCCTGTCCATCGTTTTCCTGGTCATGTTCTTCGGCCTTGGTGTGGACTTCGCCATCCACTTTTCGCTGCGCTATCAGGAAGCGGTGGGCGCTGGCCTGCTTGCCATTCCGAATGCCCTGGCCGCGGCCACCCGCAGTGTGGGGGGCGCCATCTTTATCTGCACCATCACCACGGCCCTGGGGTTTCTCGGTTTCTGGGCGACCGACTACCGTGGCCTAGCCGATCTGGGGGTGATCTCCGCCGGCGGCATGGTCGTCGCGGGTTTCCTCACCTTTACCCTGCTGCCCGCCTTCTACAGGGTGTGCGGGCCGGTCAGTCCGCATGCCATGGATGTTCCGACCAGCGAGCGCCTGGTGGATCACCTGATCTCGCACCGCGTGCGGGTGTTGGTCTGGATGTCGGTGCTGCTGTGCGGGGCGGCCGCCTTTGCGAGCCACGCCCGGTTCGACTACAGCGTGCTGGCGCTCAAGGACCCGGATTCGGAATCGATGCGCACGCTGCGCCTGTTGCAGAACGACGGGCGGGCAACGGACTACGCCCTGTCCATCCTCACCGAGGCGCCGCTTGATGCCGGTGGGCTGGAAGACCTGGCCGTCGTCGATACGGTTGTTTCCCTGGCCGACTTCGTGCCGGAGGACCAGGACGACAAGCTGGAGCTGCTCGCGGACCTGCAGGAGCTGCTGTGGAGTGCCCTTGAACCCCTGCGGCGGCTCGACGAACCCTCGGTCGATGACTTGCGCGAGAGCGTCCGGCAGCTAGCCCGGGCCATCGAAGCCCACGACGACGATGGCCGCTTCAGGGGGCTACAGGCCACGCTCGCCGGGCTTGAGGTGGCCCCGCCGGGGCAGCTATTGAGCTGGCAGCGCGGGGTGGTGGAAAACCTGCTCGAGGAACTGGATTGGCTGCGGCGGGCGGTGTTCGTGGGCCCGGTGGATGCGGACGACCTGCCGCGGGCGGTGCGCGAGCGCATGGTTAGCCCCGGGGGCCAACACCTGACCATCGTATTGCCGGAAGAGAACGTGGCGTCGGTGGATGCGCTCAGCCGGTTCATTGAGGGCGTTCGGGAACGGGTACCGGCCGCTACCGGCCGCCCGGTGATCGAATGGGGCGTGGGGGAGATTGTCGTGCAAAGCTTCGTTCAGGCCATGGTGTTCGCGCTGGCGTCCATCACCCTGGTGCTGTTGCTGATGTTTCAGAACCTTCGCTACGCGGTATTGATACTTGTGCCCCTGGCGATGGCGGTGGTTTTTACGCTGGCCCTGGGCGTCGTCTTCGATACACCGCTGAATATGGCCAATATCTTGGTTTTGCCGCTGATTTTCGGGCTGGGGGTGGATAATGGCGTGCATGTTGTCGATCGGTACCGGGGCGAGGGCGACGTGCCGAGGCTCATGCATTCCAGCACGCCGCGAGCCGTGCTGCTGAGTACTTTGACAACGGTGGGCACCTTCGCCGCGCTGTCTCTGTCACCGCACCAGGGCACGGCTTCCATCGGCCTGTTGCTTGCCGTGGCGGTTTCGCTGTTGTTGCTGTTCACGGTGTTCCTGCTGCCGGTGCTGTTGTCCTGGGTACTCCAGAAGGTGCCATGATGGCCTTCGGCTTCGCCAGCGCCCCTGCTCGCGTCGCTGTCCTGCCTAGCGCGACCGGCGTGCGCATGGGTTTCTGGCTGTGGTTTGGCGGCCTGTGGCTCTGCCCCGGCCTGGTATTCCGGCTGGTCATCGCCTCCGGTTTGCAGGAGGAATCCGTCGGCGGCCGGCTCCTTGCCGTTCTGGCCGGGCTCGGCAGCGACCTGCAGGCTTTGTTCCTGGTATTTGGCTGGCTCGGTGTCGGTTTCCTGGTCGGTGCGCGGTTCGCCCGTTGGTGGCTTGGCATTACCCTGGCGGTCATCACCATCGTATTCATCGCCGACTGCATCTATTGGCTGGAGTTCCAGAGCCGGTTTGACCCCTTCGTGCTGCATTACGTGGGATACCCGCGCGAGGTGCTCGTATTTCTCGAAGAGCAGTTCTCGCTGGGTTGGTTCGTGTTGCCCTTTGCCGGCCTGATCTGGCTGGTCGCCCGGTGGATCGGCCGCTGGCTGCCGGAGCGGATTATGGGCGCGGACCGGGCCGTTTGCGCCCTATGGATACTGTTGGCAGCCGCCGTGGTGGCGTTCGGCTCGCCGGGCGTGGCGGGACACTCCAGGCACCTGCATCATCTGGGCAGCAATGCCTATCTAAGTGCCCTGGTGGCCGGTAGGATGGATCCAGGCGTGTGGCGGGGTTCCTATTGGCGACCCGACGGGGAGGGCGCGGTTGCCGGGCGGGCGACCGGGGTGGACGGGTCTCCGGGCGACCCCCTGGCGGTCCCGGGGGATGCAAGCGGCATTCGTTCGCGGTTCGCACCGGGCACCCAATTTCGACACCTGGTACTCATCATCGAGGAGTCCTTCGGTGGTGAATTCTGGTGGGTGCCCGAGCAGCGCGCACTGTACATGCCGGAATTGCAGGCAATAGCGGAGCGTGGTTTGTCGTTCGAGTCGGTCTATGCCACGGGAGGCTTCACCATACGCGGGCTCGAAGCCATTCTGAACGGCTATCCGCCCCTGCCGGGGGTGGCCATAACCACCCACCCCGGGTTGGAAAAAATCCCCTCGCTGCCACGGGAACTGGGCCGGGCCGGGTTTCGCACCAGCTTCGTCTACGGCGGCTGGCCGGGGTTCACCAGCTTCCACGATTACTGGCGACGCATCGGTTTCGACGAGATGCTGAGCCGCTTCGATTTCGAAGACCGGTGGTTCGAGACCAGTTGGGGGGTTGCCGACGAAATACTCTTCGAGAAAATCCTGGAAGAGATGGATAGGCTCACCGGCACCTTCGAGCGGGTCATGTTGTCCACGCTAACGGTGTCCAACCATCGCCCGTTCGACTTTCCGGATGGCCGCATCGACTATCCCTCCGACCAGCGGCGGCGGGAGTACGTGATCGCCTACGCGGATTGGGCGCTTGGCGAATTCCTTAGGAAGGCGGAGCGCCACCCCTGGTTCGACGACACCCTGTTCGTGGTTGCGGCGGACCACGGGCCCATGCACAAGGGCGCGGCCCTAGTGCCCGTGGGCGCATTCCGGGTACCGCTTGTCTTCTACAGTCCCGGCAAGCTTCCGGGCGCGGTCATTGGCCATCAGGGCTCCATCATGAGCCTGCCGGCGACCTTGTTCGACCTGCTGGACATCACGCCGGCCGAGCCCTTCTATGGTCGCAGCCTATTAGGCGGCGACGGGCCTGTGCCGGTCGGCATGCACCACGAGGTGGGGCTCCTTGGCCGCGACCGGCTGACCGTGCTGGTGCGGGGCGGCGACCTGCTAGGCTGGCGCTTCGATGGTGCCCGGCTCACCCCCGGGACACCGGACTTGCGGCAGGCCGCCGAGGCCGAGGCGCTGTTCAGGGCAGCCCACGAACGTCTGTACGGTGGCTAGCGGCCTGTCGGGAGGAGAGCATGGCGGCAACAAAACTTAAGCGTTCGACGCTGTTCTACTACGGCCTCTCGGACATGCCGCTGATGATGTCGATCTTCCCGGCCATGGTGTACATCCCCAAGTTCTACAGCAGCGACATGGGTGTGCCCCTGGCTATGGCCGCCAACATCATCCTGTTGGTGCGCGTTTTCGATCTGGTCAACGACCCGCTGATGGGGTACATCAGCGACCGCACCAGCACCCCCTGGGGCCGTCGCCGCCCCTGGCTGGCGCTGGCGACGCCGATCATGATGCTGGGCATCTACATGCTGTTTATTCCGCCGGACGGGGCCGGTGCCTTGCACATGCTGACGTGGATGATGGTGGTCTCCGTCGCCACCACCATGATCATTATTCCCTATTACGCCTGGGCGGCGGAACTGTCCCCGGACTACAACGAACGCTCCCGCATTACTGGCTGGCGATCGATGATGGGGGTGGTTGGCAGCCTCGTCGCCCAGCTTGCGCCAGCCATGGCGCTGCTGTTCTTTGGCCTTGGCGGCAGCGAGGCGGTTCTTGAGGTCGTAGCCGCCGCGATGTTGATCCTGATGCCGGTCTGCACCTTGCTCACCATCACCCGGGTACCGGAGAACGAAGCGCACAGGCCGCGTAGGATGCCCCTCGGGCAGGGCCTCAAGCTAATGTTCGCGAACGGCCCCTTCAAGCGGCTGGTACTGGTCTTCATGGTGGGGCAGACGGCGCTTGCCATCACCATGCCGCTCTATCTCTTCTTCATCACCTTCGTGCTCGATGCCGAAGATTTCGCTATCTTCATGCTTACGTTCTTCTACTTGGCCAATTTCGCCTCGGTCCCATTCTGGGTTTGGGCATCCCGGCACATTGGCAAACACCGGGCCTACGCGGCTTCCCTCGCCATCATCGCCCTCGTCCATCCGTTCTACATGTTGTTGGGGCAGGGCGATTTCTGGTGGATGTTGCCGGTCACCCTGGCGACGGGTTTCTCCGCCGCCGGCTTCTCGGCGGCGCTGCCAAACTCCATGAAGGCCGACGTGATCGACCTCGATACCTTGCAAAGCGGTGAGAACCGGGCCGCTTCCTACTTTTCGGTTTGGTCCTTGACCTTCAAGGCATCCGCCTCGGTGGGCGGTTGGATCGCGCTGACCTGCCTGGCCTGGGTGGGCTTCGACGCGACCCCGGGCGCGCTCAACGGCCCGGAACAGTTGTTCGGCCTGCGCTTCGTGTTCGCGGTGCTGCCTTCGGTCTTCTTCCTGCTGGCCGGTGCCATCATCTGGAGCTATCCGATCACCGAGGCGCGGCACGCCGAGCTGCGGGCGGAACTGGACCGGCGGCGGACAGTCTCTCCAGCGTCCTGATCGGCGCGCTCGGATCCGCTGGTTTTCGTCGGCAGATAGCAGATAAGGACCAAACGGCGAATTACCTCGATCCTCGGCCAAGCCGGGAAGCAGCGCCGCTCCAGACCTCGCCGTCCAACCGGCCGGTCCCGCCGGCACCCCGATTCCCGGTCAGGGTGCGGTAGGCGTGCAAGTTAAGGACGCATGCCGCTGGATGAAGCTGGCAAAATATCCGGCAGCCAACCATCAGCCACGGGGTGCGCCGCATGGACACAGGGGTTCCCAAGCCGCCGAAACTCGCTATCGATTACAGCGCCGCGCAATCGACCTGCCAAAGCGGCCGAGCGCTGCGCCGGGTTCCGGAATCCAGCACCGCGCCGCGCAGGCACCGGCCATGAACGCCAAGCACCGGCTGCAGGCGCTGTTTGGGCCGGCGCTGAATGAAATCCGCGAACGCTCCACAGTCGCCGGCCGTTTTGTGCATCGGGATGTCTACCGGCTGTACGTAGCCACCCTGTGGGCAAACGTCGTGCTCGACCCGGAGGATGCGGGCATCGTCGAAGCTGATCTTGAAGACCTGTGCGCCATGCTAGACGACGAGCTGCTGCGTGTGCTCGGCCCCGGCAACAACCTCAACGCCTGCTTCAGCTTCGTGAACAGCAAACAGGGCGAGGCGGCGATGCGCGAGGTACGGTTGACCCAGAACCACAAGGATCTGCTGCTGTACTTCAGTTCGCTGATACTCGACCCCGACGGGCACCGCAAATGGGCCGAGACCGTCAAGGACAAACTGACGCGCCGGGAATGGGGAAGGCCGGGCTCTACGCCTCGATCACATTGACGAGCACTTCCCGGGTGCCGCGGTGGTGCCGATGCTCCCACAGGAAGATGCCCTGCCAGGTACCTAGGGCGAGTTCCCCCGCCACGAGGGGAATCGACAGGCTGGTCGCGGTCAGCGCGGCCTTGATGTGGGCGGGCATATCATCCGGCCCCTCGGTGGTATGGGTGTAGAGGCTGTCGCGCTCGGGCACCAGGCGGTTCAACCACCGCTCCAGATCCCGTTGCGCGCTCGGGTCGGCGTTTTCCTGGATGAGCAGGCTCGCCGATGTATGTCGAATAAACAGCGTGACCAGCCCATCGGCCACCGCGGACCCGCGCACCGACTCCGTCACTTCCCGGGTGATGTCATGCAAGCCTTGGTGGCCGGCATGGACGGTAAGGTTCAAGTTCATTCAGGCTTGTCCTTCGGTGTGCGCCCAGGGCACAGAATACCGCACCGTCAAGAGCAATTCCCTAGCAAGGTAGAAGCGGTGGTGTATCAGTTTGCATCTGTGGATCCAACAAGGGCAGGGCACACAGGTGATTCGGCAGGGCCGGGATTCAAACTGAGAATCCATGTTGTCAAAATGTATTGGTTGGTGGATTTCCATATAGCGTCTCGGCGGTGTTGGACGGGCGCCGGTCGATAGGCCGCTGGCCGAGGTCGCCTAGGGCAGGCCGCGCCGCCGCCCTTTTCCGGCGTCCCCCCTCGGTCGCTCCGCTCCCTCCGGATGCCGGAAAAGGGCGGAGACCAAACCGGAAGACTGGACATGCCTACTCGTTGGCAACAGACGCGCCCTCAAACGGTTGCGGCGACGGGTTCGGTCGCCCACAGTCGATCCTGTTTTATCAGGGCGTTGGCCAACACCAGCATTTTGCGCATGATGGCCACGAGGGCCATCTTCGGCGGCTTGCCGCGCCCGCGCAGCTCGCGGTACTTGCGGCTCAGATTCGGGTTGTGGCGGATGGCGGTGATGGCCGCCATGTAGAGCAGTCGCCGCAGTCTGGCGCGGCCGCCGTGGATGCGAGGGGTTCCGGTTTGCGCCGGGGGGATGCTGGCATTAGAGTTGGCCGGATCCTAGGCAATCCACTATCAATGGGAGCACCGGCATTGGGGGCACCTGGCAGCCTGTCGGGCCTAGATACTTTGAATATTGCAACTTATTGAAATATATGGAATTTTAATTTTGGGGCGAAAAACCAGATTCCTTATAAATCAAACACCTGGCTGCAAAGTCCGGCAGGCTCCTAGTGTTGCGCTTTGATCGGGTGGCGTTGCCCGAAAGTGCCGCTGGGCTACGCCAGCGTGTGCGGGCGTTTCTCGAGGACTACGCAGGTGAACTGCCGCGGCCGAATTCGGATTTCGGGTCTGGCTATGACCCGGAATTCTCCGCGCGGCTGGGCGAGCGCGGCTGGATCGGGATGACTTGGCCGCCAGCCTATGGCGGTGGCGGTCGGAGCTTCTTCGAGCGGTACGTGGTGACCGAGGAATTGCTGGCCGCGGGAGCGCCGGTGAGTGCGCACTGGGTCGCCGACCGCCAGAGTGGCCCGCTGTTGTTGCGCTATGGCAGCGAAGCCCAGCGGCGCCACTACCTGCCACGAATCGTCCAGGGGCGCTGTTTCTTCTCCATCGGCATGAGCGAACCCAACTCCGGGTCGGACCTGGCCTCCGTGCGTACCAGGGCGCGACCCGTGGACGGCGGCTGGCTGCTGAACGGCACCAAGCTCTGGTCTTCCTCCGCGCACCGGAATCATTACATGATCGCGCTGGTGCGCACGGAACCGCCAAGCGATAACCGGCACGCGGGCCTGTCCCAGTTGATCATCGACCTCAAGGGCGAGGGCATCGCGGTGCGGCCGATTCGCAACATGGCCGGCGATGAGGATTTCAACGAAGTTGTGTTCACGGATGCCTTCATACCCGGTGAGAACCTGGTTGGCGAGCCGGGCAACGGTTGGCGGCAGGTGACATCGGAACTCGGCTACGAGCGCAGCGGGCCGGAGCGGTTTCTGTCGGCCTTCCGGGTATTTGTTGAATTCGTGCGGCTTGCGGGGGACGCGCCCGGCCCTACCCAGGCCGCGGCGACCGGGCGCATCGCCGCCCATCTTATGACCTTAAGGCGCATGTCCATGTCGGTGGCCGGCATGCTGGAGAGCGGTAAAACGCCGAACGTGGAGGCGGCGCTGGTCAAGGAACTGGGCAACAACTTCGAGAAGCTCCTACCCGATATCGCCCGTCTGGCCCTACCGCCCCACGCCGATCAAACCCGTTTCCGCCAGGCCTATGCGGATACCCTGCTGCACTCGCCCTCGTTCACCCTGCGCGGCGGCACTCGCGAAATTCTGCGCGGCGTTATTGCTCGCGGCCTAGGATTGCGCTGATGGCCGATACGCTGATTGTCGACAGCGCCGCGAAAATCTTTGCGGACAACTGCAACAAGGCGGTGGTGGATGCCGCCGAGCTGGGCACCTTTCCCAGGGGTCTGTGGGATGCCGTGTGCGCCAATGGCTTCCACCTGTTGGCGCTGCCCGACAGTGGCGTGGGCCTTCAAGACCTGTTCGCGGTATTGCGTGTCGCGGGCAACCGGGCGTTACCCATACCGCTGGCCGAGACCCTGCTGGCCAATCGCTGGCTGGGCCACGATGGCGACGAACTGGCATCCATCGGCCTCAAGGCGGACGGCGAGCGATGCGTCGAGGTGCCTTGGGGCCGGGTGGCCGGGCCTGTCTTGGGCGTTACCCCGGCAAACGAGTTGTTTGTCGCCGACCCCGTTGCCGTTACCGACGGTGCCAACCTGGCCGGCGAGGCAAGAGATACCGTTGCCGTCCGCCGGGTGCGGCCAGTGCCGACGGGCGAACCGGTGTATGCGATGCTGGCCCTGGCCCGGGTGGCGTCCAGTGCCGGTGCGCTGGAACGGGTACTGGAACTGGGCTTGCGCTATGCGGGCGAACGTGAACAGTTCGGGCGTCCCATTGCTCGCTTTCAGGCCATTCAGCACAATCTGGCGATGGTTGCCGCCGAGGTGGCGGCTGCCGTTCGGGCCACCGATGCCGCGACGGACGCCATCGGCGAGGAACGATTCGCGCTGGAAGTCGCCGCCGCCAAGAGCCGGGTCGGGGAGGCCGCGGGCATCGTCGTGGAGGCTGTGCACCAGGTGCACGGTGCCATGGGGTTCACCTATGAACACGAGCTACATCACTTCACGCGCCGCCTGTGGGCGTGGCGCGAAGAGTACGGCGGTGAGGTCTATTGGCAGACGCTGCTCGGCGATCACATCGCCGCACGGGGTGCCGACCGGGTTTGGGACTTCATCGCGACGGCGCGGTGAAGCGTGCGGCCTGCACCACCGGCGACGGTTCCGGGCAGACGGGACCGCCCCGTGCGGCGTTGCGGCCGCTTGAAGTAGGTCGCCTATGTCTGCGCGACCGCGCCTTGCACGGAACGCTCCCGCTGTCACTGATATGTCATTATCAGCTTGATGGAGCACTAGCCCGATGAAGACGGCCAGCGAAGAACTGCCGCCGCGCCCGGCACCGCCCCTGCCGGTTGCCATCAGCGAGTGCCTGACGGGCAGCGCCGTCCGTTACGACGGCACCGATGCGCACGCCGCCTTCCCCCAGGATGCGCTGGGTGGATTGCTGTCCTTTGTACCCATCTGCCCCGAGGTGGGTATCGGCCTGGGCGTGCCCAGGCCACCCATCCAGTTGGTGGGCGATTCCCAGGCGCCCCGGGTACTTGCTGTTCGCGATTCGAGTATCGACCTTACCGATGCCCTTGAAACCTATGCGCACGGCTGGTCTGCGCGGCTCGGCGGCCTCTCCGGGTACGTCTTCATGGAGAGATCGCCCAGTTGCGGCCTGTACTCGGTACCCGTCCATGCGGCAACACCCGGTGTGCCACCAAGCCGTACCGGTCGCGGTGCCTATGCGCGTGCCGTGCTAGCGCTGCATCCCGAGTTGCCGGTGGAGGAGAACGGGCGTCTGTTCCACGCGCCGCTACGCGAGAGCTTTCTTGACCGCGTCTTTGCCTATGCCCATTGGCGGCGGCTGTGCGCTGGCGGGTTGTCGCCGGCGCGCCTGATGGCGTTCCACAGCCGCTACAAGTACCTGTTGATGGCGCACAGCGTCCCGCACTATCGGCAGGCGGGCCGCCTGCTCGGCAACGCGCCGGGCCGTGCGCGCCGGGCGAACCCCGCCGTCGGTGCGTCGGCCGGCGACCCCGCGAACCCGCTCGGAGCGCGGAAGGACCTTGCCGGCGACGAGCCCGCCGCCGTTGCGCAAGGTGACGATGACGCGGATTGGGCCGGGCGAGCGGTGCGCTACCTGAGGTGCCTGATGAACGGTCTCGCCAAGCCGGCGACACAGGGCGGCCACGCCAACGTGCTGTCGCACCTGCAGGGCTATCTGAGCCCGCACCTGCAGCGCACCGAACGGCGCGAACTAACACGCCTGATCGAAGATTACCGGCACGGCGCGGTGCCGCTGGTGGTTCCCCGTGATCTGCTGCTGCACCATCTGGCGGAGCATCCCGACCCGTATCTGGCCGGTCAGGTGTACCTGCGGCCGGTCGGTCAGGCGAGTTGACGCCATGCTTGCGTCACCAAGGTGGGGCCCGGCCCCACGCATCCAGGTTATCCACCCACGGAGGCAAACGTGTTTATCGCAATGAATCGGTTCAAGATCGCCCGCGGCTTCGAGGCGGGTTTCGAGAAGGTCTGGCGGCAACGGGATTCATACCTTTCCGAAGTGCCGGGCTTCCGGTCGTTCGCCCTGCTAAAGGGCCCCGAACAAGACGACCATGTGCTGTATGCGTCGCACTCGGTTTGGGAGTCGGGCGAGGCATTCGAAGCCTGGACGCGCTCGGAGAATTTCCGCAAGGCCCATGCCCAGGCCAGCGCGCCCAAGGGAACCTACCTGGGGCATCCGCAACTGGAGCTGTTCGAAGCGGTGTTGTAGCCCGTCAGGAGTCCTCGGCGTAGCGCACGTCATCAATCTCGAACGCGAGCGGATTCTGCCCCTGCATCGAGTGCAACAGCGCGGCTTGGTTATCGGGCATGGGTATGTGCGTGGCATCCACCCGCACCTGGTTCCAGGTCGGGTCAACGGCGCGCCAGATGCCGTCTATGGCAACCTCGTTCCACGCATGGAAGGCCAATCCCGGCTGCGGGTCGTATGCTGGGTTGCGGTATTGCTTCGCGCTCCCGGGCCGAAGGCTCCTGCCCCGCACGGGATACCCCCTCGCGCTCCCCGGCCAGGGGCGCTCGCTATAGGCGAGACCCATCACCGTGCGCGCCGGTAGGCCGACGGAGCGGGCCAGGGTGGTGAAGAGGTCGGCGTACTCGGTGCAGTCGCCGTTGCGTTCGGCGATGGTTTCCAGCACCGTCCGATGCGGCCCCTGGGGGCGATAGGCGATGTATTCGTGGACGAACGCGACTAGGCGGGCCAGCCGCTCTTCGGTGTCCCCAACATCGCCCACCGCCTGTTGTGCCAAGCGTTCCACCTGGGGGTGGAAAATCGGATAGCGCAGGGTTTCAGCCAGTGCCCCGGAGGGGTCGTCCCGGCGCGATATGCTGTTTGCCGACAGTTCCAGCAGCCACTCGTCCCCGCGGCGACGGGCCTGGGGCCAGATGCGGCTCAGGTCCCGTCCGCCACTACTGGACAGCCGCAGGCGCTCGATAGCGCCGGGTTCATCCAGCGGCCGGTTCAGGGGAACGCGATAGGTCGTGAGATGCAGCGGCGTTCGGACTTCGAGCGCTTTGTGCCGGGCGGCGCGCCGGACGACGAACATCCCGGCCATGGAAAGCTCGGTGGGCGCTAGGCGGTGGTCGAGCTGAATCGTCGTGGCGCGCAGTAGGGCCGGGCTTGCTACAAGGTAGCCCGCCGCGTTCTCCTCGACGACGCGGAATGTTCTGTTGACGGGCTCGCCCCGGTCGAAATCGAGCATACGGGCGGTGAACCGGGCACCGGCGGATGGGTGTTGCTCGGCGAGCCAGACTTCGAGGCCTAGGTGGTCCCGCAACCGGTAGTCCCAGTTGGTCGGGCGCGTGTCGATTTCCGTCCCGCGAACAAAACTCGCCCGTACCCTTGCGCCGTCGGCCTCCATGACCACCCCTTCCGGTGCCGCCCCGCCGCGCCGGTTCCAGTGTACGGCGGCCATCAGGGGGTAGGGCGGGCTGTGGTGAAAATCCAGGCGATCGGTGATGCTGACCGGGGCCTCGTGGTTGAGCGAGAAGTGGGTCAGCGTCGCAAACCGCCAACTGCCCCGGGCATCTCGCCAGGAGCGGGTGTGTACATAGCCGATGTGCTCGCCCTCCATCAGCAGCCGATACCATCGTTCCCCGGCCAGCCGCGCCGCTGCGCGCGCTTCGGCGGGCTGGGCCCGATCAAGCCAGACGACATAGAGGCCGGTTAGAACCAGAGCCAGCACACCGGCTAAGAGGCGAATCGGCAAGAGCGCTCCGCATCGAGTTGCGTTAACCCCATTGTAGAGGGAGAAACGATAGAGGTGCCGGGTTGCCGACGCAGCCCTATAATTCCCAAAGCCTATGTGACGGGACACCGGGGACGGATAGATCGGATGGCTGGAGCGACGACTGATTTCATCCGGCGACGCATTGAGCACGACCTTGCCGAGGGGGTTGTCGAGGGCGGTGTGGTCACCAGGTTTCCGCCGGAACCGAACGGCTACCTGCACATCGGCCACGCCAAGAGCATCTGCCTGAACTTCGGCGTCGCCCAGGAGTTCGGCGGCCACACCTACCTGCGCTTCGACGATACCAACCCACTCCGGGAAAGCCCGGAGTACGTGCGGGCGATACAACGGGATGTCGCCTGGCTGGGCTTCGACTGGGGCGACCGGCTAACCTTCGCCTCGGACTACTTCCAGCAACTGTACGACCGGGCCCTTGAATTGGTGCGCAACGGCAGGGCCTACGTTTGCAGCCTGTCCCAGCGGCAGATTCGCGAGACCCGGGGCACCCTCACCGAGGCGGGCACGGACAGCCCGTATCGAAACCGCCCGGTGGCCGAAAACCTTGAACTGCTGGAACGGATGCGCCGGGGTGAGTTTACGGACGGAACCCATGTGCTGCGTGCGAAGATCGACATGGCCTCGCCCAACATCAACATGCGCGACCCGGTGCTGTACCGCATTCGCCACGCCGAGCATCAGCGCAGCGGTGATCGGTGGGCGATCTATCCCACCTACGACTTCACGCACTGCATTTGCGATGCCCTGGAAGGCATCACCCATTCCCTGTGCACCCTGGAGTTCGAGGACCACCGGCCGCTGTACGACTGGGTGCTCGACAACGTCAGCATCAATTTTCATCCGCCGCAGATCGAGTTCTCAAGGCTGGGGCTCGAGTACACGGTGATGAGCAAGCGCCTGTTGCAGCGGCTCGTGGACGGGGGCGCGGTGGACGGTTGGGACGACCCCCGCATGCCCACCCTGGCGGGCCTGCGCCGCCGCGGCGTAACCCCGGCGGCGATTCGCGAGTTCTGCCGCCGGGTGGGGGTGACCAAGCAGGACGGCCAGTTGCAGATGGAACTGCTGGAGTTCTGCATACGTCGGGACCTTGAGAGCAGGGTGCCCCGGGGCATGGCCGTACTGCGGCCGCTGCGGGTGCGCCTGACCAACTACCGGGCTGTCGGCGAGACCCTCGAAGGCCCCTGGCATGCCCGCCGGCCGGAACTCGGCAGCCGGGCCATACCCTTTGGTCCAGAGCTGTATATCGAGCGGGACGACTTTTCCCTAGCCCCGCCGCGCAAGTGGAAGCGGCTGTCGCCGGGTGCCTTTGTGCGTCTTCGCTACGCCTACATCGTGCGTTGCGACGAGGTGGTGACCGATGCCGGGGGGCAGGTGACGGAACTGCTTTGCAGCTACGTTCCCGAATCCAGGAGCGGTAGCGATACCAGTGGCATCAAGCCCGCCGGCGTAATCCATTGGGTGGCCGCCGATCAGGCGGTTGCGGCGCAAGTGCGATTGTATGACCGGCTTTGCCGGGTTCCGGCGCCCCGGGCGGCGACCTTTATGGAAGATCTGAACCCGAATTCGCTGGTCACCGCGCGAGGGTTCGTCGAACCGGCCATTGCCGAGAGCGAGGCGCGGCGGTTCCAGTTCGAACGGCTCGGCTACTTTTGCCGGGACTCCGAGTTGCCGGTAACCTACAATCGCACCGTCTCCCTCCGAGATTCCTGGCAACCCGGTTCATGACCACGCAAAAACCAACACTGATCATTGAGAACGGCAGCATCATCGATGGCTTGGGCAACCCGCCCCGGGTTGGCGATGTGGTGATCGTCGGTGAGCGCATCGTTGCCGGGGATGCGGCCGGGGGCGAAAACGGCGGCGCGGCGGCCGCCGCTGTCGAGCGCATTGATGCCACGGGCATGACGGTGATGCCCGGCCTGATCGACGCGCACTGTCACATCAGCTTTGACGAACCTAGTTCCAACGACGAACTGTTCTTTCACCGCCGGGAAGGGCTGACGGCAATTATCGCGGCGCGCAACCTGCAAGCGGTGTATCGCGCCGGCGTTACCGGCATTCTCGACCCGGACTGCCTGTTCGAAACCAGCATCGATCTGCGCGACGCGGTGGAGGCCGGCATTATCCATGGCCCCCGTATTGCGGTGGGCGGCAATGCGCTCTTGACGTCCGTCGGCGGCACGGCGGGGCGTCTGCTGCCGGATGCGGGCCGGCGCGGCTACGGCCGGGTCGTTCGTACCCGGGATGAGATCGTGGCCGAGGTTCGGCGGCAGATCAAAAACGGTGTCGATTGGATCAAGGTACATGTCACTGGCTTAACGCCGCGCCAGAAAGTCGCGGGCGAACTGCAGGTGTGGAGCTTCGACGAGCTGCGGCTGGTGGTGGATACCGCCCATGAACTCGACACGCTGGTGGTGGGGCACTGCCGGGGGGCCAGCAGCATTCGCGATGCGGCAAGGGCTGGCTTCGACCTGATACTGCATGCCACCTATATGGACGAGGCGGCGCTTGCGGCCGTGGTCGAGGCGCAAGTGCCGATTGTCCCGACGTTCACCTTTCAGGCCAATCTGGCCGACTATGGTCACCGGGTCAATTCATCGCCTGCGCTTATGGAGGTGTTTAAGCGCGAGATTGCCGATAGCGCGGCCATGCTCAAGCGCGCTTACCGCGAAGGCGTACCCCTGCTGTGCGGAACCGAAAGCGGATTTTCACTGACACCCTACGGCCAGTGGCACTATCGCGAGTTGGAGATATTCGTCAAAGACCTGGACTTTACCCCCTTGCAGGCCATCCGTGCCGGTACCAACGCCGCTGCCCGGGCGCTGCGGCTCGATGGCGAGACCGGGGCGGTCGAGCCGGGTCGGCTGGCGGATCTGTTGATCATTGACGCCGACCCGTCGGTGGATGTCGCCGTACTGGCCGATCGCTCGTTGATCAAGCAGGTACTGATCGGCGGTAAACGCATGCCCCTAGACCCCATTACACCGCAAAGAGGCGACCCGCCGGGTTGGCGTGTTAGCAGCCACAGCGACCGAATACTGAACTACGACCTTGTTGGCCCCCTGCGCTGACCCGCATCGCCTACTAGGCCCGCGGGTGCGGGCCCTAACCGCGCGGGCGGTTTGCCCGTCGGCGGGGTCGGTTACTGCTCGGGCGCGACGGTCTTGTATGTGCGCTCGAACGCCTGCCAGGCGGGCAGTTTTTCCGGGTAGTCCGCTTCGAACCAGGCTCCTTCAAAGCAGAGCCTTTGCCGCCCTTTAAGCGCTTCAAGGTATTTTTCGGCGGGCACGTAGTACAGGAAGCGAATACTGCGCCGGGCAAACAGCCATTGGCCGTCCACACGCCGGTAGCGGTCGTCATACTTCATGGCGGCGAGGCTGGCCACCCCGTTGACCGACGTCTCCGCGTGGCTCGATACCGTACCGCTCGCTAGGTTCGGGTTGTCCTCGTCGAAACGAACCAATAGGTCGTGGGTCCAGTGGTACCCCGGGCCGCGCACCCGGAAGGTCCGCACGAACATCTCGACGATCTCTGCGCGCCCGGTCGAGCGCAGAACGCCGCTTGGCGAGTCATAGACCGCATCCTCCGTGAACAGCGCCCCCAGCCTTGGGATGTCGTGCTCATCGCAGGCAACACAATAGGTACTTACCAATTCTTCGATGGCAAAGCGCGATTCAATCCGGTCGATGCGGCGTTCCAGTGTAGGGTTGGCGGTCATGAGGGTTCTCCCAAAACTGTCGCTCGCCCGCGGCCATTGGCCATCATGCGGGCGATTGTGCGGTGATAGTGCTGCACACCGGGCTCGTTGCGCCCGATGATGAAGTCGCGGTTCGCGCCGGCGGGCAGGGCCGCCTGAACCGAGGCGACCACGGCATAGTCCTCGTCCCGAACCGCCTGCAGGGTCATTTCGCTGAAGGTGCGGGCACTCTCGCGCCATTCGTCGGTTTGTTCGCCGGTTGCACAGAGCACGGTTTGGCGCGTGGTCGTCGTCTCGTGGGTCGGCCCCGGAAACACCTGGCTGACCAGGCAATGGCCGCCGACGATGCCCGAGATCGACAGGTTCGGAAAAACGGAGTGAATGATGCGTATGTAGTTGTCGGGTTGCCAGTCCGATTCGGGCAGCGACTCCAGTTCTGGCAGATTCCGGCGCCCGAACGTCAGGCGCTGGTGGGGCCCGAAGACATCGTGCACCAGCAGGTTGCCGATGGTGTGCCGACCGACGGTGGAGCGATGTACCGAATCGTGGTGATAGACCTCCAGATAGCCATCCAGCGTCGGCTTCCAACCGGGCCCGTCGATATCGCGCTGCGCATAGACGACCCAGTCATCGAGGCGCAGCGAATCGAGTTTTACCGCAAAGTCGCCGAGCCAGGCATCGATGTCGAACGCGATTCCCGGCGTCAGGCAGGCCCAGATGAGCCCGGCGCGTTCCACGCACTGGAGTTCGGTCAACGACCGCCTGTCCTGGTCTACATCACCGAAGGAGCGGGCACCGTAAACGCCGACAAGCCGGCCCCGGTTATCGTAGGTCCAGGCGTGATAGGGGCAGGAAAAGCGTGTTCGCCGGCCGCTGCCGGTGGGGCAGACGATGGCGCCCCGGTGGCGGCACACGTTCAGGAAGGCATGCGCTTCGCCGTTGTCGTCCCGGGTGATCAAGAGCGGCGTTCGCATGAGGGGCTCGGCCTTGTAGGTTCCGGGTTCCGGTAGTTCGACCGATAGGGCGATGGCGATCGGCAACTCGCGGAATAGGTGCTGTACCTCGCGCCGATACCGCTGCGGGTCCGCGTAGGCATCAACCGGCAAGCGCATCTGCGCTGGCGCCTGGTCGGTCGTCCCGTCCCTGAAGTGCCTGAGCGCCCGTTTGGCCAGTTCGGTTGCGTCGTCGTTGCCGCTCATGTCCAGTGAACCCTGGATGTACTTTGTTGTCGGGATTGTATACGATTCGGCTCGGCTAAATGTTAGTCAAAGTGGGAAGAAGGGAGAAGGGAGAAGGGAAAAAGTTGTGTGCCCTCCACCTGCCGCCGGGTGTTGAGGAGCGCAGTTCGCGCCCTAGGCCACATCCTTCGCCGGTGGCGGTCGAAGCACCAGCCTGGAGTGGCAACCAAGGGCGATCTTGCTGGTCCGCACCAGGGGAGGAGCGGTACCCTAGACATCAGCCTCGAAGTTCAACAATCTTGCTGGTTCGCACCAGGGGGGAGGAGGCTGTAGGCAATTGAATCGAGAACGGAGTCAATCGAACATGTTTAACAGCTATTTGCGTATCGCAATGCAATCAAGCCTCACACTGGCGATGGCCTTGGGCGCCACCCTGGCGGTTGGCCCGCCGTCGGCTTTTGGGCAATCCGGCGAACAAGCCGCGGGGCCGATGCTCGAAGAGATCATTGTGACCGCCAGAAAACGGCAGGAAAGCCTGCTGGAAATTCCAGAATCCGTGGCTGCGTTGTCGGGCGACCAGATCGCGCGGCAGTCGATCGACAATCTCCGGGACATCGGCATGCAGGTACCCAACCTGAATCTGTCGATGCGAACCGATGGCTTTCCGAATGTCACTATCCGAGGTATTGGCGGTTTCGGCAACACCCAGGGCGTGGGTTTTTACTTAGACGATGTGCAGGTGTTTTCCGATGCGTCCTCGAGATTCGGCGACCTGGAGAGAATCGAGGTTCTAAAGGGGCCCCAGGGCACCCTGTATGGGGGAAGCAACATCGGTGGGGCCGTGAAGTTTGTGAGCGCCCGGCCCGACGCCGGGGATACGTTCGGGCGCGTCAAGGGCAGATTCGGGGAGCAAAGCCTGATGGACTTCGAGGCGGCCGCAAACATCCCTCTGGGGGACTCGGGTTGGGCGATGCGGGGCTTCGGTTTCTTCTACCGAGACGATGGTTTCCTGGTCAACGAGAATCCACCCCGGCTCAATGGGCTGCGGGGCAACAACGACAAGGATATCGGCGCGGTTGAGGAATACGGCATGAGAGTTACGGTTTCCGGGCCGCTCGGCGACCGGCTGTCGGCCTTTGCGGCACTGCGCTGGAACGACATGGATGGCTTCAGCAATGTGTGGATGCGCGAACTCACCGATGACTTTCAGTACGTTCGTGTCGTCAACAACAGCACCAACTCGACCCATGTGCGCGACACCCTCGCCGGAACCGTCGAATTGGAGTGGGAGCTTGACCAGCTCTCGGTACTGTCCCTGACCTCCTACACCACCACGGACAGCACCCGCTATACCGATGCCGACATCCGGGAAGAGTTTATCTTCGACGCGAACAGGCCGGAAGATATGGATGTGTTTACCCAGGAACTGCGCTTCACATCGACCACCGAGGGATCCTTAAGTTGGCTGGCGGGCGCCTACTACTCGCTGTATGAAGAGAGAATGAGATCCACCCAGATTTGGTGGGATGCGCGCGTCGATGCCGACGGGAATATCTCGGGCCCGCTCGGCTGCGCGGCCGGCATGCCGACCTGCTCTGGGGTCTGGTTGGGTGAGATCCTGACGCCGGAACAGGAAATGGACTTCCTGGCCGTACCCTTTGAAATTCGCAACCGGGACAAGTCGCACCTTGCGGCCTTCGCCAACCTCAACTATAGCTGGGAGGAGGCCTGGGAGTTGGACCTGGGCATCCGCGTAGACCGTTGGAAGAACAGCACCGACAACTTCGACACAGGCATCAGCAGTAGTCAGGATGATGTCGAGGTGCTGCCCCGCGTGTCGCTGACCCGGTGGCTCACTGGGGAATCGATGGTCTATTTCACCTATGCCAAGGGCTATGAACCAGGCGGCTTCAACCTAGCGAACTTCGAGGGCGAGAACGACCTGTTCGGTTTCGATATCGAGGAGGCCTCAAGCTTCGAACTGGGCTGGAAAACGAGGTTCCTAGATGATCGGTTGAGCTTGAGCGCCGCGGCCTTCTATATCGACTACACCGACCGGCAGGTTGAATACCAGGCGCAGGTTGGCGGCCAGGTGATTGAGGGCATCATTAATCTCGGCGACTCGGAGCAATATGGCGTTGAAGCGGAGATGAACCTTCAGGTATCCGAATACCTGAGCCTGCAGGCGGCCTTCGGCATCATCGACGCCGAGTGGACCAGCGGCACCCAGGTTGATTCCGGTGCCTCCAGCGTCGATCTTTCCGGCACCGAGGTGCCGAACACCAACGATGTGAATTGGCTGCTGGCGGCTTCGTATAACGCGCCTCTGGCGCCGGCCAGCCGATTGCGCCTCGTCGCCGGCCTGCAGATCAGCCGCACCGGCTCTTTCCTGGGCCTGCAAGCCTGGGATACCGTCAGGCACCCGTCGTACACCGTGGCCAACGCCCAGGTGGGGTTGCAGGGCGAGCGCTGGGAACTGCTCCTCCAGGTCGAGAACCTAGCCGACGAAGAGTACTACACGGATGTGCAACGATTCCCCAACTTGCATGCGCTGGACGGAGGGGAGAGCATCAATATCGGTACCATGGGTCAGCCGCGGCTGGTTGCCGCCACATTGAACTTCATGTTCTAGTGTGCCGCCGCACAGATACGCCTATGGGCTTCGAAGGCATGCTCAAAGAATTTTTAGGGTCTTATGTAGATTGGTTGACAAGCCACCACGTGTTGGGTCTTGCGGGCCGCATAACCGCTTCATGTCGTGCTCTGTCAACTGATCGACATAATTCCCAATTTTTAAGTAAAAACAGTCTCTTATGATACAGGCTTGATAGCATTTCTATGCAACTTATGGGGATCATAATGATTGGTTGACAGACCCCGGCATCTGGTGGCTTTGCGGCGTGCAAGGCTCGGCATGTGGTGGTATGTCAATATATCTTTATGGATCCCCAATTGATCCATGGGACAAGAAACTGGAGGGTTTGAGGAATGTCTGAAGGGTTCAACCCGGAATACGACCCCACCGGTATTGAAGGTGGCGTCGATACGAATGTGCTGCCCTGGATGGCGGTTCCCGGCAGGGCGGGAGTCTACCTGAAACCCCTGCGCGCCAGCGCCGAGAGCGGTATGTTCAGCGTGGTGGTCAAAATCGCAGCGGGTGCCGCACTGTCGGATTGCGCCTGTTTGGGCGGCATGGATCTGTTCGTCCTTTCCGGAGAAATTCTCTACGAGGAGGACGATGCCGAGAGCGCGCTGGAGCCCGGAACCTGGGGCTATATCCCGGCGAATTCCCGCATCACCTCGATGACCGGGCGGCAGGATGCCGAGTTTCTGGCCAACTTCTACAGCGCCTTGGCTTTTCTATCGCCGGACGGTTCGGTCGGTTCCGTGTTGACGAGCACGGATGTGCGGGGCCTGGCGGAGCGGCACAACATCGCGCTGGTGCCGAATACCCTGGCCGAGTGCATGCGCGAGCGGCCCGACCCGTTTTCCGGTGCGGGCGAGCCCCTGGCCATCGCCTCGAGGAATGCCAGCCAGCTCGTCGTCGGGGAAAAAGAGCGGTCGAACGGCGATTCTCGCCTGGGGCACCCGCATTTCATCGATACTCGGGAGGTTCCCTGGGTGGTGAATCCCGAACTGCCCGATATCGCCTTGAAGATACTGCGCGTGAGCCAGGAAACCGGTGTGGTCTCGCTGGTGGTGCGCCACAATGGCGTGGCGGCCCCGCACAACCATCTGGGCGCCAGCGATTTCCTGGTATTGAGTGGCCGCATCGGTTATCGCGCCGGGCCTCCGGAAGGCTATGGGCCGGGTGTCTGGTTCTATGAACCCGCGGGTGCCCGCCACGATGCGACGCAGCGGCTTACCGACGACGACCTGATCTACATGGCGAATGTCTACGGCCCCTTGACGTTCGATTCGGGCCGGGGCACGCCGGTTGCGAGCGTGCTCTCATGGATGGAATACGACGCGCTAGCCGGGGCTTGACGGAACCAGGCCGCCCGCGCCTCAGGCGAGCAGCGCGCCGCCGTCGACATCCACCGTGGTGCCGGTAACGAAGTCGTTGCCGATGACGAACAGGATGGCGTCGGCCACCTCGTCGGCCGTACCGGCGCGGCGGATGGGGTTTTTTGCGGTTGCGTTCCGAAAGAACTGCGCTCGCGCCTCCCCGGCCACGGCAAACATAGGCGTATCGATTATTCCTGGGGATACCGCGTTGATGCGCCGCGGCGCCAGCTCGGGAGCTAGCCCGCGGACGAAGCCTTCCACGGCGTTGCCGACGGTGGCGATGGCGATGTAGCCCGGCCCGGGCCGTCTGGCGGGAAAGCCGCTGACCAGCACGATCGTGCCGTCTTGGCTCATGTGCTCCGCGCCCAGGCGAACGCTGTTGGTGTAGCCCCAGAGTTTACGGAAGGAACCCTGGAAACCGTCCAGGTCCATCGCCAGGAAGGGTCCGGTGGCCCGCTCGCCGCCGGTCGCCGCGTTGACCAGGATATCGAACGGGGCGTGGGCGGCGAATGTTCGGGCGAGGGCGGCGCGGTCGAGTACGTCCACCTGCTCGAACCGCACCGATTCCGGTGCCTGGTGCTTGGCGCTCGCGATGTTGTCGGGGTTGCGGCCAAAGGCGGTCACTTCGGCACCGCCATCGCCTAGGCGGATGGCCGCCGCCAGGCCGATACCGGAGGTTCCACCGAATACGAGGGCACTTCTTCCGTCAATGTTCATGTTGGTGTTCCCAGTAGCGGATCAGATTCCGCCCATCACAACGCGTTGCGCGGCAAAGGGCAAGGGCACTGCCACCCGATTTGCTCGCACGGAACAAGTTTTTGCTGCCTTGCACGGGTCGCTTATAGGCGGCCTTCGCGCCGGTGCGGTGCGCTCACTCATTGTAGGCACGCGAACCCTGTGGGTCGGTCACCGAGTGACAAGTCCCTTGTTTCCTGCCAGCCGGCACCCCGGTGCGTGGGGAGGGCTGCCATGGAACTGCCCTCGGCCTGGGCGGTGCGCCCACTTATTGAAGGCATGCGAACCCTGTGGGGCCGGTCGCCGAATAACGAAGTCCCTTGTTTCCTGCCAGCCGGCACCTCGGCGCGTCGAGAGGGCTGCCATGGAACTGCCCTCGGCTTAGCGGGCGCAGTTGAGTGTGGCTGGCGTCGGGTGGGCGTGCGGTGCGCGCTACGGTTTACAGCGCCGCATCGGACAGGATTCGGGTTCCATTCAGGCCCTGCTTGGCGAGCAGGCTGACGATGCCCTTTGCGCCGACTAGGTGGGCGGCGCCCACCAGTACGAAATAGGTTCCCTGGCCGGACAGGTATTCTTCGACTTTGCGGGCCATGCCGATGTTGCGCTCATCGAGCAGTCGGCGATTGAATGCCCGTGCCAGCTCGGATTGCCCGGCCTGTTGTTCGAATAGCCGCAGGAACTCAGCATCCGCCCCGGAGAGCCAGGCGCGGAGCATCCCGGCTAGCAGTGGCTCGAGTTCCGCCTCCTGGTCCAGCGTGTCCTTAAGGAGTTGCACCTGGGTTGCCAGGGGCTGGTCGAACAGCAGTTCGAGCTGTGCATCTATACTCTCGAGTTCGAGTATGGGCCGTGTGCCCTTCTTCGCGGTGAAGTACTGCTCCATGCCGAACTGCGGCGAGTAGCCGAATGCCATCAGGCCAAACACTGTGAGCTGATTCATGACAAGGGCCGGTTTCACCCCTTGCAGGGGGGCGATATCCATGCCGTCGCCCGCCAGTCGGCGAGCAAGACGCCGGTACAGCCTCCTGGGCAGCACCGTTGCCAGGGTTTGTCCCTCGGGTAGCCGCCCGGCGCCTAGCATCCTGGCCTGCAACTCGGCGGGCGTTACAGCGGATAAGTCGACTTCCACCGCCAGCGCGTCGGATTGCTCGAACGCGGCTTCGAAGGGTGCCGGTAGCGGATACAGCGTTGGCTTCAAGATATGGATAGACCCCGCGAGATAGACCGTGGCGCCCGGCGAGGCGTAGCGCCATAGGTAAAGTGGTCGCGGACTCGCCGGTAGCCTGTCGCGCAGTTCCTGGGCGGATGTGATGCGCTGATCGTTGAGCTGGATCAGTTCACAGGGCGCATTGGTCGCGTCACGCCGTTGCTCGCAATCCGCCAAGGCAAGTTGAGCGGCAATCAGGTTCTGGGGCTGGGAATGGGCAACACCGTAGACAGGGGAGGTGCCTTGCGCGACTGCCAGGGCCTTCTTTGCACGCAACTGGTCGTAGTCTGGCGCCGTATCCGCATTCGCCATACTGCCCGTCAATAGCAGGGCGCAGAGCGCGGCCAGCCTAGTGGGCATCGTGCACCAGGGGGTGCGGCAGAACAGCAGCCGGCGCTGGTGGCGGAGCGGTTGACCCCGGTGTGCGCCAAGGGATGCGGTGGAGCGCCCCCCGCCGGTACCGGGGCATGCGCCCCAGCCCATACCGCTGGCATGGCTAGAGCCTACGCTGGCGCCTGTAACATCGGCCGCCTCGACCATGCCGTACACATCCCGGCCGCCGGCATAGCTAGAGCCTACGCCGGCGCCTGCAACGCTAGGCGGGCACACCCGCTCGCTGCCCGGCCGCGTAGCGGCTTCAGCCATACTGGACATCCTGGGGGGTTTCGCCAGCGTCGATAATTGCCTGTTTGACCAACTCCAGCACCCGGTCCAGCACGGCTTCTTCCACCCCGCGCATTACCAGCGACGCGCCATAGCGGTCGTTGCGGAAGAACGGGTAGCTGCCGATATCCACGCTCGGGAACTCGTCCTGTATGCGGGCCAGCGCCGCGGCGATGCTGCTTTCGCCAAGGTAGGCCGTGACCGTTCGCGAGCGAACCGGCGGCCCGCTCTCAAGCTTGTGTTCCAGGGATGCGAGCATGGCGCGCATGACGGCGGGGATGCCGGCCATCACGTAGACGTTCTCGATACAAAAACCCTGTGGACCGCCGGTGACGTTGTCGACCAGGGCGGCGCCTTCCGGCACCAGCGCCATGCGCAGGCGGGAAGCCAGCACCTCAGGCGGGGCCTCGCGCCGGCGGATGCGCGCTTCGATGACGGGATTGGTCACTAGGGACACGCCGAACGCCTTGGCGATGGATGCGGCGGTGATATCGTCGTGCGTCGGCCCGATGCCACCGGTGGTGAATACATAGTCGTACTTTCGACGCGTCTCATTTACCGCCCCGACAATTTCCGCTTCGATGTCGGGAACCACACGCGCTTCCCGTACCTGGATTCCCCAGCCGCCAAGCGTTCGGGCCAGGTGGTTCAGGTTGCTGTCCTCGGTGCGCCCGGAGAGGATTTCGTTGCCAATAATCAGCACACAGGCGGTGACGGCGCGCGGCTTATGCATGATTTGTGGTTGCTCGCATGGGCAAGGGGATAACTCGGATGGTGGCGCAAGCGAACAATCCTAACACTCCGCGCCCTGGCCGGTACATGGCACCGGCAACGCGGCCGCGCTTCGGCGGTGCCCTCGGAGGAGGGTGCCTGCCCATGCGGGTGGCGAACAAAGGGCGTCGACGCGCCGTCGGCATCGACCCGGCCGCAGTTACAGTTGCTTGGGGGCTTGATGCAGGGCGGTCCCACTGGCCGGCACGTGGCACCGGCAACGCGGCCGCGCTTCATTGGGCTTTGCGCAGGGCTAGCAGGCAACCTTGGGATGGCCCTGGGGTTTGATGTCAGGGGCTGTCAACTGGTCGATATAATTCCCATTGGTTTAACGGACCACCTTGAGGGTTGGGGTATGGGCATGATGCGCATCTGTGGATGCTTGCTGGTCGTCTGGGTTCTCCCGGTGCTTGCGGGTACCGTTCAGTTGGGTCCACGGCCGTTTTACCTGGTGGAGCGGATGGAGGATTCGGCCCTCAAGCAGCGTTTGCTGGCCTGCGCGCGGGAGCTTGGGGAATATCGGGCGGCCGACTTCTCCATCGGCCACCGGGGGGCGCCCCTGCAGTTCCCGGAACACACGCGGGAGAGCTATCTGGCGGCGGCGCGCATGGGTGCGGGAATCATCGAATGCGATGTTACCTTCACCAAGGACAAGGCCTTGGTTTGCCGCCACTCCCAGTGTGACCTGCACACCACCACCAACATACTGGCGACTCCCCTGGCGGCCAAGTGTTCATCGCCCTTCTCCCCGGCCGAATTCGACCCTGTCAGTGGCCGAAGGACCAACCCCGCGGCGGCGCGCTGCTGCACCAGCGACATCACGCTGGCGGAATTCAAGACGCTGTCCGGCAAGATGGACTCGGCCAACGCGAATGCGCGCGATGTTGGGGAATACCTGGGCGGAACACCGGCTTTCCGCACCGAGCTGTACGCCACCGGCGGTACGCTCTTGACCCATGCGGAGAGCATTGCGCTGTTCCGCTCGCTCGGTGTTGGCATGACACCGGAACTCAAGGGCGCCGCCGTTGCCATGCCATTCGATGGATTCACCCAGGAGGCCTATGCAGAGCGCCTGATTGATGACTATGTCCGCGCCGGTGTGCCGCCCGGGGAGGTGTTTCCCCAGTCGTTCAGCTTGGAGGATGTACTGTACTGGGTCGCCAGCTCCCCCGCCTACGGTGCCAACGCGGTGTTTCTGGACGGCCGCAACCCGGTGGCGATGCACGCCGAGCCGCCGTCGGTGGAGGAGTTTGCAGCCCTGCGTGCCCGCGGGGTGGCAACCATTGCGCCGCCGATTGGGACGCTGCTTCGGCTTGGCGAGGGCGGGCGCGATATCGTTGCCTCGGAATATGCACTGCGTGCCCGCGCCGCGGGATTGCGCCTTTTCGCCTGGACACTGGAACGCTCCGGCCGCATCGCCGAGGATGTGCTAACGAATCGCGGGGCGTTCTACTACGGTTCCGTACTGGAGGGGCTCGGCGGCGATGGCGATGTTTTCCGCATCGTGCACGCGCTGAGGGAAGAGGTTGGTGTTCTAGGCCTGTTCTCGGACTGGCCGGCAACAACGACCTTCTACGACAACTGCATGCGGGTTGGAGGACGAGAGTAGTTCCTGTGGGTTCTCCATTGGCGGAACTCGGCCATCGATCAATCCCTCGCCAAATTCGCCAGCCGGCGCTGCGACTAACCGCCCTTCGCTGGGGCCTTGCCGCGACCTCGCGGTTCTCGGGGGGCGGGTCGCGCTGACTGGCTGCGATTAACCGCCCCTCGATGGGGCCTGGCCGCGGCTCAACGTCCCGAGAATCGCGGGGGTCTTTTCTCTTTGAAGGCGCGGCGCCCCTCCTCGTAGTCCTCGCTGTCGAAGCAGGCGTTGACCAGCCGGTTCGCCCGCGCTACGGCATCGCCCTGGGCTCCGCCCTCCCAAGTGTTCAGGGCGAACTTGGCCGCCTTGACCGTGAGCGGCGCGTTGGCGGCTAGGGTTTGCGCGTAGGCGATGGTGCGCGCCTCGATGGCACCGCGTTCGGCGACAAAGTTAACAAGCCCCATGTGTGCGGCTTCCTCCGCATCCAGCAGCCGGGCGGAGAACAGGATGTCGCGGGCCCGGGCCGGCCCGACCAGCCGCGCCAACTTGGCGATTTGCGGGTAGTCGTAGCCGAGGCCGAGCCTTGCGGCGGGTATACCGAACCGGGAGTCCGGCGTTGCGAAACGAATGTCCGCGGCCAGGGCGGTGGCCAGCCCACCACCTACGCAATAGCCCTCTATGAGGGCGATCAGCGGCTTCTCGAAGGCCGCAAGCCAGCGATGCGCCCGTCCGCTGATGGCGTCGTATTCCTCCCGCTGTTGGGCACTGGCCCGTTTGCTGTCGAATTCGGAAATGTCCGCACCGGAAACGAAGGCCTTGCCGCCGGCGCCGCGCATCACCACCACGTGCACATCGCCGTTTGCGGACCAGGCCTTGAGAACATCGCCAATGCCCCGCCACATCTCCAAGGACAACGCGTTGTGGCGTGCCGGGTTGTTGAAGATCATCCAGCCAATGCCGTCGTCCGCCTGGGCAAGTATCCGTTCGCTATCCAGTTCTAGGCGCGTGCCCATGTCGAAGCGGTTCCTTGGCTTGCCCTAATCGCGAAGCGGGTCGTACCACTTCGCGCCCCGGAAGCGCGAGAAGTCGGAGTCTGTCGATACGATGCGGCAGCCATGCTCTATGGCGAGGGCGGCTATTCTGGCATCGGTAACCAAGTTGGCCGTTGCCCGTGCGTCGACAAGCAGCCCGCTGAATACCTGCCAGTGCCGCTGGGTTGGCCGCACGATTCGAGTGCAGGGCTGGTCCAGCCAGCTCTGAACGCGAGCGATCGCCTGCGATAGGGATAGTGGCCGTTCGAACACTCGACGATTGGTGCCAATTCGAATGAAGGCGGCAATCACCGGCCAGCACAGGCACACCGGATCGCTCCCCGACAGGGCCTTGTCCCACCATAGGCGCGCTTTCTCATGATGGGGATGCAGCGCATCTTCCGCATATAACAGGACGTTGGCGTCGATCAATATCAACGGGCGCTTTCGCCTTCAATCTGGGCAAGTAACTCCTGAATGTTGTCTAGGTCATACCCTTCCCGAAGCCCCATCGCATGGGGCTTGGTCACATACCGTTTCTGTGTCGCGTCATGCTCCACCCGATTCAGGCCGGCGCGGAGGGCCTCGTTTACGATGGCTTTGAATGGCCTATGCGACCTAGCCGCGAGCAGACGGGCTCTTTCCAAAACGTCGTCGTCGATAGACACTGTTGTGCGCATAAGGGCATCGTAACGTCGTCTCGATTGATGTCAACGCATCATCTTCGGCCAATCATGTTGTTCGCCGTATTTTCGGGCCAACTCATGGATCGCCCCGCATTCCATGGGGGGACGGTGGGCGTTGCCGTGTCGATAGGCGTTAGAATCCCGGCTTCACCGAAGGGGGGTGGAACATGGCATTTTCCGACACCGAGGAACATCGCCTCATACGCGACAGCGTGCGCCGGGTGTGCGCGGATTTTCCCGACGCATACTGGGCGGAGAAGGACGAAGCCCATGCGTTTCCATGGGAATTCTACCGGGCCATGGCGGCGGGTGGCTGGCTCGGTATTGCTATTCCCGAAGCCTATGGCGGCAGTGGCCGGGGTGTAACCGAGGCGAGCATCGTGCTGGAGGAGGTGGCTGCCTCGGGTGCCGCGATGAATGGCTGCAGTGCGCTGCACCTGTCGATTTTTGGCATGCAGCCGGTGGTCCGGCATGGCGGCGAGGCGATGAAACAACGGTATCTGCCGCGGGTGGCGAGCGGCGACCTGCACGTTGCCTTCGGCGTCACCGAGCCGGATGCGGGCACCGACACCGGCAGCATCACCACCAGGGCCCGGCGGCACGGCGACCGCTACCTGGTGCGCGGCCGCAAGGTATGGACCACCAAGGCGCTCGATGCGGAACGCGTGCTGCTGTTGGTGCGCACCACGCCTAAGGCCCAAACTAGGCGAAGAACCGACGGCCTGACGTTGCTGCTCGCCGAACTGCGGCGGCCGGAGGTAAAAATCTCTGCCATCCCGAAGGTGGGGCGCAACGCGGTTGCCACCTGCGAGGTGGTCTACGAGGACTTGCCGGTTGCTCTCGATGACCGGGTCGGCGAGGAAGGCAAGGGCTTTCGCTATCTGCTCGACGGGTTGAACGCGGAACGCATTCTGGTTGCGCGCGAGGCGCTTGGCATCGGGCGCGCGGCCCTCGAACGGGCTGTCAACTACGCCAACGAGCGGGTGGTGTTCGGCCGGCCCATCGGCAAGAACCAGGGCGTTGCGTTTCCTCTGGGTGAGGCGAGGATGCGGCTCGACGCGGCGGAGTTGATGGTCCGCAAGGCGAGTTGGCTGATTGACCGGGGGCAGGCCTGCGCGGCGGAGGCCAATATGGCCAAGTGGCTGGCGGCGGATGCCTGCTTCCAGGCGGCGGACCAGGCGCTGCAGACCCACGGCGGTTTTGGGTACGCCAAGGAATTCCATGTGGAGCGGTATTGGCGGGAAGCCAGGCTACAGCGCATCGCGCCCATATCCCAGGAGATGGTGCTCAACTACGTCACCGAGCATGTGCTCGGGTTGCCGCGTTCGTATTGAGGCGTTGCCGGGTATTGCCGGGCATCGAAGGCCGGCACCGGCTTCGCCTTGGGCCGGGGGAACTATGCCGAGCGCGCCAGTCGCTTGCGCTTGTGCCGCACGTAGTCCACTAGGATGTACTCGCCGAGCTTGTCCGGCGTGGTGTAGAAGACCCGTCCGCCGTTGATCCTCGCGAGCTCGTCCATGAAGGCCTTGAGGTAGTGGCTTGCGTCCAGCATGAAGGTGTTGATCGCGATTCCCTTGGCCGTGCAGTGCTTTACAGCGCGATAGGTCGCCCGGATGGTCTGTGGGGTAGGGGGATAGGCGAATTGCGGGCGCCCGTTCTCGAGGTGGGCGGTCGGTTCGCCGTCGGAGATCATGATGATCTGCTTGGCGCCGCCCGGGTGCCGGGCGAGCAGCGTTTCGGCCAAGAGCAGCGCGTGCTGCATGTTCGTGCCAAGCACCTGCTCGTCCCACTGCAGGTAGGGGAGCTCATGCGCCTTTAGTTCCCGGGCAGCGGCGGCGAAGCCGATGAGGTGGAAGCTGTCCTTCGGATAGCGCGTGGTAATCAGGTTGTGCAGGGCGAGGGCTACCTTCTTGGCGGCCTGGAAGGCGCCGCGCAGCGCCATCGACCAGGAGAGGTCTACCAGCATCGCGGTTGCCGTGGTGGTGATGAACTCGCTGCGGTAGATCTCGAAGTCCTCGGGTTTGAGGGCAATGGGCGTGCCGGCGCCCTGGCGGTAGATGGCGTTCTTGATCGTGCGCGGCAGGTGCGGATCAAAGGGGTCACCGAATTCGTAGCCCTTGGTTTGTTCCAGGCGCTCACCGAACCGCCCTTCCTCCGGCACCGCATGGTTGCCGAGGTGCTGATGCCTGAGGCGCCGGTAGATCTCGCCGAGCGCCTGTTGGCCGATCATGCGCGACCCGCGCGGCGTCAATTCCCAGCGCTTGTCACCAGAGGCGCGCACGTAGCCCGCTTGCTCCAGGGCGTCGATCAGTTCCTTCAGGTTGTCGAGCTGCTCCACGGCCTGCTCGCCTAGGAGGTCGCGTAGCAGTTCCCGGTCGATGCGGTCCAGCCCGGCGCCCCGTTGCACCTCCTGTACCTCACCGATCAGCCGGTCGATGCCCTGTAGCTCCTGCATCAGCTCCAGGGCGGCCTGGAGATCCAGTTGTTGGCGCCCATCGAAGCGGAACTGCCCGCCCTCGATGTCGAGGAAATCCAATTCCTTGACCAACTTGCGCAACTCGGCGTCGAGTTCTGGGTCTCCAAGGCGGCTCTGCAGCAGTGCCTGCAACTCGGCGCGCTGGGCGGCGGACAGGGAATTCAGCAGCGACTGGGCGGCGGCCATCTGCGCGCGCATCTGCTCCAGCAACTCGTCCAGGGATTGGGGCGGGCTGTCGCCAAACAGGTTGCCGAACTCGGCCATGAACTTGTCGAACTCCGCATCCCGCCCGGCGATGCGGCGCACCAGCATGTCGTTCAATGCCTTGAGCATGTCCTTCATGCGCCCGACATCGCTGTCGGCAAGGGTCTTGACTAGGTTCTCGATGTCCTTGAAGAACATGTTCGCCATGGCCCGGCGCAACTCGTTGATGAGCGCCAGGTATTTCTTCTGGGCATCCGGGTTGATGAATTCGTACTGCGCCAGTGCCCGGACCTTGCTGGCGGTATCGTTGGGCAGGGCGTCCAGTGTCTCCCGACCCCGCTCGGCCACACTCCTCAGCACCTCGTTGGCGAAGTTGCCCGGCTCATCCGGGCCGGTGCGCAGCCACTCGTCGATGCGCTGCCGCTCCATGTCAAGAATCTCGTCGAGCCGTTTGCGGAAACCGTCGAAGATGCTGGACAGGTCGTAGCGCTGCAGTTTGTCGCGCTTGCTGTCGCGCAATGCCTGCAATAGGTCACGCAGGCCGCCTAGGTAGCCGCCCTGGGGAATGCGCATGCCCCGCGAGAGCAGGTTGCGCAGGGCCCAGCGCAGGTCGCCGTATTCGATCAGGTCATCGGCAAGGGCCGCCATGACCTGATCTGCGTCGAGCCCGGGCTGCTGGCTGCCGTCCCAGGCAGAGAAACGGTGCTGGCGAGCCAAGTGGCGCAATGGCGGCTACTCCGTATAGGTGGACCGGCCGCCGAGCCGGTGCTTGTTCAGTAGCTTGTGCAAATGCAGGCCTTCCAGGATGAACTCGAGTTCGGCGGCCTGAACGGCCGCGGCGCCGGGTGCCAAAACCGCGGCAAGGTCCGGCACCCGTTCGCCGATTTGCGTGTAGTCGCTGGCGGGCATGGCCTCGCCGGTGTCGACGGTCAGGCCGTTGCCGAAGGCGGCCGCCACAGCTTCCAGCGCGTCGAGGTCGTGGTGGCGGTCGAATACGGCTTGCACGGCGCTTTGCACGATGCTGGCGGTGATCTTGTCTTCCTGGCCTTCCTGCATGGCCTCGAATTCCACCTTGCCCTGGAAGCTTGGCATGATGAATGGCAGGTCGGAGATGCGCGGCACGGCTTCGGGTTCGCCCAGCCTGAGTGCCCGTCGGCAGGCATTGGCGACCAAGGTCTCGTAACTCGTGATGGAGGTGCGCACGGATACCCCGGAGCGCTGGTTGATGTCCGGTGAGCGCCGTGCCTGGTGGGTGATCTCAGCGATGATCTCCTTCATGAACGGGAGCACCGTCAACCCGCAGTCGCCCAACTCGAACCCCGACGCCTCCTGCTCCACGATGGCGATTTCCTCGGCGAGGCTGGCCGGGTAGTGGGTGCGAATCTGGGCACCGTACCGGTCCTTCAGCGGTGTGATGATGCGGCCACGGTTGGTGTAGTCGTCGGGGTTGGCCGTGGCGACGATGAACACATCGAGGGGCAGGCGAATGTTGTGCCCGCGTATCTGGATGTCCCGCTCCTCTAGGAGATTGAGCAACCCCACCTGAATTCGCTCGGCGAGATCGGGCAGCTCGTTGATCGCGAAGATGCCTCGGTTCACGCGTGGCACCAGGCCGTAGTGCAGGGTGAGCGCATCGTCAAGGTAGCGTCCTTCGGCGATCTTGATGGGATCGACTTCGCCGATCAGGTCGGCGATGGTGATATCCGGTGTCGCCAGCTTTTCGGCGTAGCGCTCGTCCCGGTGCAGCCAGTGGAGTTCCGCCGCCTCGCCGCGCTCCGCGACCATGGCCTTGCCCTGGGGGGTGATGGGGCGGTAGGGGTCTTCCGGGATCTCGGTATCGGCGAGAACGGGCATCCATTCGTCGAGTAGGCTTGGCAGGCTGCGCGCCAGGCGGGATTTCGCCTGGCCGCGCTCGCCCAGAAAGATGACATCCTGGCCGGCGAGCAGCGCGTTGACGAGTTGCGGGATCACGCTGTCTTCGTAGCCCTGCATGCCCGACAGCAGGGGCTCGCCGCCGCGCAGTTTGGCGATGAGGTTTTTGCGCAGTTCCGCCTTGACGGGAAGCGGCTGATAGCCGTGGGCTTTCAATTCGCCCAGGGTGGCGGGTCGGTCGGTCATGGCCTGATCCAGAGCGGCCCGGCGCCTTAGGTTGCGGGACGCCGGTGCCTGCCGGCGGGCCGGCCGAGCAGCCGGTCGGAGATGATGCGCAACTGAATCTCGCTGGTGCCCTCGAAGATCTTGGTCAGCCGCGCATCGCGCCAATACCGCTCCACCGCGTGCAGTTTGGTATAGCCGGCGCCGCCAAGAATCTGCAACGCATCGGAGGTTACCCGCTCTGCCATCTCGCTGGCGTACCACTTCACCATCGCCGCTTCCCGATCGGCCGTCTCGCCGGTATCCATGAGCGTGGCGACGTGGTACATGAGTTGGCGTGCGGCTTCGATTTCGCTGGCCATGCGGGCTATCTTGAAGCGGGTCTCCTGGAAATCGGCGATGGGTACGCCGAATTGCTGCCGCTGGTGGGCATAGGCGATGGCGTCTTCGAGTGCGCCCCGGGCGAGGCCGATGGAGCGCGCGGCGGTATGCGCGCGGGCGGCGTTTAGCCAATGCACGGTGCTCTTGAAGGCATCGCCGCTGCCGGTGACGATGTTCTCCTTGGGAATGCGGCAGCCATCGAAGGCCAATTCAAAGGTGTTCCAACCGAAGTAGCCGATCTTTGGAATGGGTGCGCCGGAACAGCCTTGCGGGAGTTTGCCGCGCTCCTTTTCGATGATGAATGTCTGCAAGCCCTTGAACTCGGGGTCGTCGCCCTCTACCCGCGCCAGTAGCTGGATGTAGTCGGCACCGTCGGCGAATGTGCACCAGTACTTGTTGCCGGTGATAACCCAACTGCTGCCGTCGGGAACGGCGCGGCAACTCACTGCCGCCAAATCGGAACCCACGTTCGGCTCGGAGAGGGATACGGCGGCGAGGTATTCGCCCTGGGCGGCCTTGGCCGTCAGTTCGCGGCGCTTGGCCTCGGGCCAGCCGCCGACATCCATGAGCGAAGCGGCGCGGACGATGATACTGGCCACGCTCATCCACCCCCGCGCCAGTTCCTCGGTGATCAGGCAGTATTCGAATAGGCCAAGCCCCATGCCACCGTGTTCCTCGGGCATGCGGATGCCGAAATAGCCCATCTTTCCCAACTTGCGTCGCAGGTCCATGGGTATCTGGCCCTGGACGGGATCCAGTTCGTTCGCGACCGGCAGCACTTCCCGGCGGGTGAACTCCCGAGCCACATCCCGAATCATGCGGCGCTCCTCGGTTAGGTAGTGTTCGGCCATCGATTCCTCAAATACCGATCAGGTCGGCCCGGTCGATCAGGCTCTGGACGATACGGATGCTCGCCGCATCGACCATCACGCCGTCGACGCTGATGGCGCCGAGCCCCTGCGCCAGAGCCTGTTCATAGGCCGCTTTCTGGGCACGGGCCGCTGCGAGCGCCTCCGCATCGGGGGTGAATACCCGGTTGGCCAGTTCCACCTGGCTGGGGTGGATGGCCCACTTGCCGTCCATGCCAAGCACATGCGCCCGCTGCGCCTCCTTCAGGTAACCCTCGGTATCCCGGAAGTCGGCGTAGGGGCCGTCTACCGGATCGATGCGGTTCGCGCGGCAGGCGATGGTCATGCGGTAGCGTGGGTAGTGCCATAGATCCGGGGGATAGCCGCCGGAACCACCCACCGTGGCAATCTGCATCTGCTGGCTGGCGGAGTAGTCGCCCATACCGAATACCAGGCATTCCAGGCGGTCGGAACAGGCGGCGATCTCGTTCACGTTCATCATGCCCTCGACCTCCTCGATGAGGCATTCGATGCCGATGCGTTTCCGCAGCTTCAGCTTCTTCTCCAGTTGCTCGAGCATCAAGTGGACGAACAGCACATCGGCCGCGTTCTTGGCCTTGGTTAGCATGATGGTGTCGAGCTTGTGCCCGGCACCCGTCACCACCTCGATGATGTCATCGTGGCACCACTCGGTTTCCACATCGTTGATGCGCACGCTGACGGTGCGCGGGCACCACTCCAGGTTGTTGATGGCATCCACCACCTTGCCCCGGGCCGCGGGCTTAGCGTTTGGCGCCACCGCGTCCTCGAGGTCGAGGAACACATGGTCTAGGTCGAGCCCGGCCGCCTTGGCCATCATTTTCTCGGAGCTGCCGGGCACGGATAGCTGGCACCGCCGCGGCCGTCTGGGTTGGGTGCTCATGCTGGTCTCCTTGATTGGTCGAAATAACATGCTCGCCCGTTGTTGAATGGCGGCCCTATCGTGCGGGGTTCCGCCATGGGACGGCGGGCAACGGAGATTATACCCAGCGCTGGGGAGAGAGCGGAACTTCGGTGTTGGTGCCAGGAGCGTAGCGCCGGGTTGGTCACATCCGATCAGTGGTAGTCCTCGACGAGAGCGGAACTTTGGTGTTGGTGCCTAGAGCGCAGCTATCGCCGCCGCCTTGCCCGGGGCCAGGCCGTCTAGGTCGAGTGCGGAACTTCGGCGTCGGTGCCAAGAGCGTAGCGGCAGGGTGGGGCTTTGCGTTCGACAACGCCGAGGCGCCTTGCTGTAGTATGGATCCATGACCTACTTCCTATTGGCGCTCGGTGTGATCATCGCTGGTGTCGGCGTATTCGGCATGGCGCTACCCGGGGTAATGGCCGGGCTGATTGCGCGGGTAAGCTTCACGAATCGCCTTCGCTACCTGGCCGCATCGGTACGGCTGGTCTTGGCGGTGGCCCTGTATCTGGCCGCCGATTCCACGAGTTATCCGGTGACCATGCGGGTTCTGGCGGCCCTTACCCTGTTTTCCGGCGTCGTGGTGCTGTTGCTGAACCGCGCCACGCTGCAACGGTGGCTGGACGGTGTCGCCACCTGGCCGCCCGCGGTGCTGCGCGGCATTTCGCTGGCCGCTCTGGCGCTCGGCGTATTTTTTGTCGCGGCGGTGGTTTGACTCCCGAAGGCGCTCGGAATGGTGCTGGTAACCGGTGGCACGCGGCCGGAGTGTCGGGGCTCGATGCGTGCGTTGAACTGCCGTAGGGGCCATCGCGGTCTGCTTTGGGCAGCGGCCGGAAATCTGGTTCAATATCGCCATGACTAGGCGCATCTATTGTAGCGAGGCGAATGCGGACGAGCCGATGCTGGGAACAGCCGACGTTGTGGATGTTTGGCTGCTCCTGGAGTATCGGCCGGCGTGGCGAGCAAAGGCCGTCACGGACAATGACCTCGGCCCCGCCGTGCGTCGGTGGCTGACCGAGGGGATGGCCGCGTTGCGGGCATCGGGGCTGAAGGTGCGCGCGCAGATGATTCGCCAACCGGAACTCGACCGGCCCGATACGCGCTTGCTGGTGGCTCACCAGGGCGTGCTGCGTGAATTCGGGGCTGGCCGGGAGGGCTACGACGAACTGCTTCGAACGCCGATCAAAGCCCTGCTGGAGAATCCCGCTCTTGGAGAAACCATTGACGCCCCCCGGTACTTCGTGTGCACCAATGGCCAGCGCGATCTATGCTGTGCGCGGTTCGGCCTGCCGGCATATGCGAGGCTCCGGGAACTCGTGGGTGCGCGCGCCTGGCAGACGACACACCTTGGCGGTCACCGATTCGCACCCAACGTGCTGGTGCTTCCCCAGGGCGTGCTGTACGGACGCATCACCCCGGAAGAACTGGAAGCCTTTGTCGGCGAGGTGGAAGCGGGCCGCGTACCGGTGGCCAAACTGCGCGGCCGGTGCCGCTATCCTAGGCATGTGCAAGCGGCCGAGGGCGCTGTTGGCCGTGCGGACGTGGAACTGCTGCATGTTGCGGGCGACGAGAGCCGGGCGACCGTCACCTTTGCCTGTTGCACCGAGACCATCGCCGTTGCGGTGCACAGATCGCCCGAGCCGCGCTGGGTTGTGGCCAGTTGCGGCGACCAGGAGGTTACGGCGGTTTATCCCTATGTTGCCGAGGTGCCTTGAAGGCTGGTTCGCCTCGGCGGTTGAACTCGACCACGCCGGCGGGCGAGGTGTCATGATATATGAATGAATACAGGACCATCCCAAAGTGGTCATTCTTGAGATAAAATTTCGGAAAATTCGTTAGGTTCCGACAAATATTGCCGGATTTTCCGAAAAACGTTCGTAAACCATCTATATGGGGCTTTGCCGAGGGCTAGCAGCCTGTCGGACTTTGTAGCCAAGTGTTTGATTTATAAGGAGTCTGGTTTTTCGCACCGGAAGTAAAATCCCATGCTTTTCAATAAGTTGCGATACTCAAAGTGTCTAGGCCGGACAGGCTGCTAGTAGGCGACTTTGGGATGGTCCTGATGTATGAATAACGACCTCGATTCACTTTCGGTTGCCAGCACCCGCGCCGGTAAGCGGACCTGTGCGGTTGGCGGAATGTCCTCGCCCTTCCGTGACGAAATAGAACGGCTCGAACAAAACGGAATCACCAAGGTGGCGTTCAGCCGTTTGCACGACCCTCGTGTGATCCCGCTGTGGTTCGGGGAGGGCGATGTGGTGACGCCGGAATTCATCCGGGAAGCCGCCAAGACGGCCTTGGATGAAGGGCGCACCTTCTACACCCACACTCGCGGTCTTCCCGAACTGCGCGCCGCACTCAAAGTCTATCTTGACGGGCTATACGGGCTGGATCTGGACCCGGACCGCATTTCCGTACCCGGGTCCGCCATGCTGGGCGTCGCCATCGCCACACAGATGGCGGTTTCCCGGGGCGACCACGGCCTTATCGTCGGCCCCGCCTGGCCCAACATCCAGGCGGTGTTTCGGGTTACGGGGGCGGAGGTCGGCCATGTGCGACAACGGTTGACGCCCAACGGCTGGCGGCTTGACCTCGATGAGTTGTTCGCGGCGGCCAAACCCCACACCCGGGCCATCTACGTGAACTCGCCCTGCAACCCCACGGGCTGGGTTATGGCCCGTGCGGAACAGCGGGCGCTACTGGCGTTCTGCCGGGAACGCAACATCCTGCTCATCGCCGACGAGGTGTATCACCGCACCGTCTTCGACACCGATCATGCGCCCTCTTTCCTTGAGATTGCGCACGGCGACGACCCGCTGGTGGTTGTCAACGGCTTCTCCAAGGCCTGGGCGATGACCGGGTGGCGTCTCGGCTGGATGGTTGCGCCGGCGCGTCTGCGCCACCATTTGACCGCCCTTTCCGAATGCTTCAACACGGGTGCGACGGTGTTCGCGCAGTTCGGCGGTATCGCCGCCCTACAGCGCGGCGAAGCCTTCGTCCGGCGTCTGCGCGCCCAGTACCAGGCCGGTCGGGAAATTGTCGATGCCGCGCTCGGTGCCCACGAACTGATCCAGCACCACTCGCCGGCGGGGGCGTTCTACGCGTTTCCACGGATTCCGGGGCTCAAGGACAGCCTGGCGTTCGCCCAGAACCTGCTAGAACAGGAAGATGTTGGGTTGGCGCCCGGTTATACCTTCGGGCCGGGCAACGAGAGCCATGTGCGGCTTTCCTTCACGGCATCGCACGACAAGCTTGCAGAAGGGCTTGCACGCCTGCTCCGGTTCGTGGAACGGCAGTTCGTTTGAAACCGGCGGGGTCGGCGGAATACCGGCTATCCAGCCTCGAATCGGACCGTTCCGCGTGGCATTTCCTCCACCACGAATTGCCTGATGGCGGTGGTGAGCGGTTTGGTGTCGCCGACCGGCTCAATGGGCCGGCCGATGCGAACCCGGTAGTTCTTGCCTTCCTTGTTCAGCAGTTCCCGGAACAGCGTCATGTCCTTCAACTCGGTGTTGATGGCGTATAGAAGGTAGTAAAGCGGCGAGTTTCGCCCTTCGATGTGCATCGGCAAAATGGGGCACCCATAGCGTTGCGCCAAGTTGAGCGGGGTGGTTAGCCACTCTCGTTCCACCAGCCCGCGCGGCGTTGGCCTGGCCAGCCGGCCGGATGGAAAGATGACCACCAGCTTGGCATCTCGGAAGGCGCGCGCCATGTATCGCACGGTTTCCTTGTTGCGGGTGTAGTCCCGGCGCTCGTCCACCCATTCCACCGGGACGATCACCTCGCTGGTACCGGGTGCCGCCCGCACCGCGTCCCGGTTCGCGAAAAACACCAGATCCCGGCGAACTGACTTGATTGCGTCGAACACCGCGAATCCATCGGCGATGCCGGATGGGTGGTTGGCGACGACGATGGCGCGGCCGGTGCGTGGTATGTTGTCCAATCCCTGGACTTCAACCTGGAGCCCGAGGCGGTCGCTCATGTGGTCGAGGATCTGCAGGCCGCTCATCGTCCGCACCTGGTCGACGACCGCCACGGCCTGGCGGTAGCCAAACACCGGGTAGAGAAACTTGCGCACCAGCCGCCATAGCAACGGGTGCCGCATGAGGTTCTCCGCGCGTTCCTCGATCAGGATGTCTACGATGTGCGCCATCGATGCCCCACTCCCTGTCGGTTGCTGGCCAGCAGCGAGCGATACAAATTACATGCTGTCAACGGTGGTGGGTCAATTGTTGGGGCCTGGCGGATGCTGCGAAATGTACCCCAAATCGACCCGCGCCATAGGTGCCGGGCCGGCACATCTCGTTGCCGACCGCGTCGGGGGCGCTATACTCGTCGCGCCCGGCGGGACCCGGGAGGAGGGCAATGATTAGGCCGAATGAGGTATAAGGTCAGGATGGGTCTTTTTTTTCAACACCGGCTATTTCGGACTACTGGCCGAGTTGCCCGTGCGTTATCGGTCATGACGACCGCCCGGCAGATGGGTCGCTATGTCCTGACCGGCGTGGCGGGGCTTGCCGTGAGCCTGGGGGTCACGGTCTTGATGCGCGAAGGGGCAGGACTGTCTGTCAACGCGGCATTTGCCATGGCCCTCGGCGTGGTATTCATATTCCATTTTTTCGCCAACGCGTTCTTCGTGTTCGACTCCGGTGCCGACCGCAATACCTTTCTTCACTATGCGGGCTCGGCGCTCGTTTTCCGTCTCATGGACTATCTGCTGTTCTTGGGCCTGCAGGGGCTTGTGGCGCCCTACTACGTCGCGGCCGCGCTCGCCATTCTTATCACCAACCTGGTGAAGTTCTTGGTCTACCGCAACCTCGTCTTTACCGGCCGGGACGAGCGCGCCCGGGTAGAAAGCATATCCTGATGCCCTCCCGGCGATGACCTTGTCCCATATGGCAATGACCTCAAGGCTGCGGCACTGGGAGATGCTGCTGCTGGTCGGGCTGTGCCTGGCCACGCTGCTCCATGGCGTCGGCAATCTCTCGTTGCGGCCTGTGAAGTTCGACGGGCGCGAGAACCTAGAGATGGCAATACGGCTGGGTCAGGAACCGCATCGTACCAGCCACTATCGCGAGCCGTTCGTCCCGGCAGTCATCGCGGTCGTCACCCTCGCGCAACGGGCACTTGGATACGAGCCGGTGGCGCGTAGCTGCGCGGCCTGGAGCAGCGATCGGATGGAAACGTTTCAATGCCGGTCGGCCTATGCCCCATACAAGATCCTGAACGTGGTGTTCCTGCTGGTTGCCGGGGTCGGTGTGTTCTTTCTGTGCCGGTGGTATGCCGGGGCGGGATGGCTTCCCTATCTTGCATTTCTCCTAGTTACGCAAAGTCTCATCGGTCTGCAGGGTTTTGACAAGCTTTTCACAGAGGTTCCCGCCGCCGCTCTTATGGTGATGGTATCCTGTCTAAGCGTTTTGACACTGGTTCGGCGTCGTGTGCTCTACAGCGCACTGCTGGGGCTGGTGCTTGCCGCCCTGGCGTTGACCAAGGTCGTATTCCTTTTTTTCTGGCCGTTTGTCGTTGCCGGGTTGGTTGCGTCGGACCTGCTGCAAAGAACCCTCGGACGGCGCACCGCGCTGCTGGCCGGCGTGTTTCTCATTGCCCACTTCCTGCCGGTGGGAGCCTGGATGGCGCGCAACCTCGTCCTGTTCGACGATTTCTCGGTGGTTGACAGCAGGCGGTCGGTATTGGTGTTGACCCTTCGCTCGGCATACAACAGGATGCGGGATGACGAATTCGCCGCCGGTTTCTGGTACTACGCACCCTATAAGCTCGATCTGGGTATTCCGAAGCGCTCCTATGAACGTTTCGATAGGAGGAACGCAGACGGATTCCGGCAAATGGGCTTCCGAGCATTCCAACGTCTCGATATGTGGGGCGCAGGCGGATTCCGGCGAGGGCCGCAGGAGAACGATGTGTTGAGGGCGAGGATATTTGCAGAGCCCTGGCACCACCTCAAGATCTCGACGCTGATGGCCTGGCGCGGCCTGTTCGTTCACGAACGATTGGGGCATGAACAGCCCCCTATCCATCTGCTCACGCATTGGTCCCTGTCTAGGGAATTGTCGCCGGAGCTGAGAGAGACCGTGCTCGACGCCCACAGGATAGGCAAGGAGGCCTTTGTCGTCTGGTTCCGCGGGCGCAAGACGGCCGTTGGCTATGGCGAGGCGGAGGTGAGGGAGTTTCTGAATCTGGAAACTGTGGCGGAGCTTGCCGATGCCACGCTGTACCGAGTGCCTCCACCTGATGATTTTGCAATGCGGGGCACTAGAGTGTCGTGGTTTCTGGATACTGCCGGTGCGAATGCGGCCCATTGGTCGAAGCCATCCGGGATGCTCCATTACTTTCAGGGGTCGCCACTTCGCAGCATGGTGTGGAGCAATCATGTTCCGTCTCTTCCCCGGCTGGACGTTGCTGCGCCACGCCTTGCCGACATCTGGGGCCTGGACTCTTGGCCAAGCTGGGAATGGCGGCTTGGCCCCCTGTCAAGAACGCTGGTGAGTCTTGTTGGATTTCTTGCGCTCTTTGTCGTGCCGCTGTGGTTCTGGTTTGGGCGCCGTCGTCGCGTCGAGGTGGTGTTCGTCGTGCTGCCGGCGCTCTACCTGCACGCCGTCTATGCCGTAGTCTCGTATCTTAGTCCTCGCTATGCAGAACCGGGGGTGCCGTTGCGGATATGGGCCGCTCTGTTGCTGCTCTGCCTGGTGGCCTCCTATGTGCGTCGGTTGGGCGGAATGCTGGTTGCAGGACGGGCATCCACAACGTAGCCCCCCCCCCCCCCCCCTGAAATCCAGTTCGTCTCTCCACCCTAGGTACCGGTCCGGTGGTAGTGTATCAGTTTGAATTTGTGGGCCGGGCGGGGCACGGCACACAGGGGATTCGGCAGGCTCGGGATTCAAACCGATACACTCCCGAGTATCCATGTCGTCAAGAATGTATCTGTTGGTGGATTTCCATACAGCGTCTCGGTGCCGTTGGATGGGAGCCGGTACAATGCTTGATTCACCCATTCGCTTTGTGCACTATTCCAACCCCTTCCCGTGCGCTCGTAGCTCAGCCGGACAGAGCACTGGGCTTCGAACCCAGGTGTCGGGGGTTCGAATCCTCCCGGGCGCGCCATAGCCGTTCCATATTTTGTGACATTTTTAGCGTTTTTCGCGGCCACGAAAATGCTAACTTCTCGCCTATCTTTCTTTATGAAACAAAGTGTTGCGTAATTTCAGAAGGAAACAAGCCGTTGCGGGATTGCAAGTGGTCGTTGAGCGGAGGCACCGTTTTCATTTAGCCTCGTCTCTGAATGCGGGCGAGTTTTGCCGCACCGCTGCGCCGAGCGAGCAACCGTTCGCCGTATCGATTGACCATGGCGGTTGACTTCCAACGGCCGGCCTGCAAGCGGTATCGTTGGGTATCTGCTTTCGTGCATGATCAAGCCTCCATCAACTGTGACATGGCACGCTTGCCCTCCATGGCTGCCGGCCCCCAATGCTGGTTGCCTCTAAGTTCCGAGTGCCCGAAAGTGATTCGTCCCGCCGGTTGACTGACCACATCACGAGCAGCAGGCCTACCGTCCCTGCCATAGAAAAAGCCTGGTTCCGGCACGATGTAGGCGTGTCCCCAGCGATTCAGGATAATGCCTTCAATATCTTTCGCTGGATCACACCCATAATCGCCGAAAAGTTCGGATAGCTGGCGACGGATCTTCAATTCATAGTCGGCGTAACTCGTCCCATAAAGCTCCCACAACCCCTTGCGTGCCTGAGCACCAGCCTCCATGCCAAGCGTCGGAAACGGCACATAGAAGGTCAGCACCGTTGGCTTGTCCGGATGCAGGGGCGGTTGATAACTGGTGGTCTGCATGGGCTTCCTGATACTGCACTCGTAACCGAAGTTACCCTCGTACATGCAGGCAGTAATCCCGGCGTTGTACATAAAACGGAAGTTATTGACAGCAACATTCGCCACCAGCATCGGCGCATTGACAAAGGTGCTGTAGGCATCCAGATGACTCTTCGGCATATCCCGCACAACCCGGCGATTGATCCAGCCACCGCCGGCCATCACCACGCCGCGTGCTCGAACCCGGTAAAGGCGATCGCCTCTTGCGTAAATGACTGACACCCTGTTCTTGGCGATGTGTTCTACTCTGACGACTGTTGCCGAAAGGCGCATACGAACCTTGTTGCCTTTACGATCAAAGGCTTCGTTGTTGAAACTCTCGGCAATGATGTCATCAAAAGTGTTCTCTCCGTTGATGGCTTCGGGGATCAGTCTTTTAAGGAAGTGGCGAGCAAATCCCGCGTTACCACCGGGGAAGGAATGGCGCGGGCCGATTGAGTAACTGCTGATGCCACTAAAGCCAGGCAACGCAATATTCATGCAGGAGTAGGCCGATACACAATCGGCGCCCAGACCAATGCCGCTGGCAATGAGCGGATTGATGTATCGGGTGACGGATGGATCGAGACCCAATACCCCTTCTAAGTATTCCTGATAGGTCATGGAATCGAGCCACTCATCAACGTTCTCCGGAACCTTGTCTGGACCGACGGTAAACCAGCGGTTGAGGTCGTTTCTTTCCCTGTCGGAAAGTGGCGCGTCAGCAAAATCGTTCAGCATGGGGTTTTTGACCAGTTGCTGCCCCGCGGCTGTCTTGTAAAACCGGCCTGTGGAGATATAAGGCTGACGCCAGTGCTGGAAGCCATAGTGGTCACCGCAGAACTTCAGCGGTTCAAGATCCTTTGACCAACGGGGATAGGTGAACTCTTCCGGCACACCCACCTTTCTATACCAGTAGGCGTCACCACCCGCGAAATCCTGTGCCTCGTTGGCAAAATCAGGAATAGAAAAACCGTTGGCACCCTGGGGCGCAATCAGTCGCTCACCGCGGACCATGAATTCATTCTGTTTGGCGACCCCGCCGAACACTGAATGATTGTCGAGCAGCAGGCAGCTTTCCCCATCGTCAGCGTTTTCCATAAAGTGATAGGCGGCACCCAGGCCCGCCATACCGCCACCCACCACAATCGCGCTGAAAACCTCGCCGGTATCGACGTAATCGAGATTCCCGCTATCGAACTGACCATCACGAATCGCATGGGCCTTACTCATGACATCCGGGGTATGCCCATGAGACTGTCGGTAATCGCCAATACCGCCAGGACCGTACCATTCGGTGCCGACTTCAGGGCGACTCCATGCGGGTTTGCCTTTACCCAGCACAGGTCCTGGGGCGGATGCACTCAGCAGCCCGGCACCGACGCCCACCGCACTCGCATTCAAAAAGTCGCGTCGCGTGATGTCGCGGTCCATGCCAAGGTTCGTTTTTTCCTTGCCCATATTTCTATTGCTCCTGCTCATAGCCCTGCGCCAGGGCAAACGCCGCTCTGACCGTTTCATCAACATAGGGCGACGGGTCGTCCGTCATGTCAGGCAGGCTCAATCCCGTAGCGTTTGGCATGGTCCTCGTCATGTCGGTAAAGTGTTTTGCGTCAATAAACTGATCGACACCTATATCTATGCTATGACTCCTGCGCAGCTTGCCGTTCGGGCCGGTTGAAAAAGCTATTCTTATCTAGCCAGACAACCAATATCGCGAAAATTGCCAGCGGAATGGCCTGCGCATGCGACACGAAAAAGAACGCCATACCGGACGTTGACTCCAGTAGCTGCATACGATGGAACAGCCCCTCTGTTGCATTGTTGGTCGCGTGTGCCAACAGAGCAAGTATCAACGCCGCACCACCTCGATTCATCAGCCAGGTAAACGAAAAAGCGAACAGAATCGGCAGCACCGTCATCTCCACAATCCCGATCAGGCCATACACGACTTCACCTTTCATGCCGTAGAAAAACCCCCAGAACACGGGGAAATGCCAGGCACCCCAAACAACCCCGACAATAACGCTGGCATTAAACGGTGTCATATACGCCTGCAGGCCGGGCTGGTAATAACCGCGCCAACCAACTTCCTCGCCCAGTAACAGTACTCCAAGAAACAAGAGAGATAGCGACCACTGTTGCAGCATTTCGGGGATTGTCAGTTGCGTCACTTCGACGCCAAGGTACAGGCCCGTCAGCCATTCTTTGAAAATTACACCAAGAGGCATTGCCAGCAAGGCAAATGCATACAGGTAGACGGGTACTCGAACGTGAATGAGGCGCTGCCAGATGGCCATCAAACCGGCCTTGCCACGGAACCCGGAGGCACAGATCAATGCAAAAGCCATCGGCATCGCGATGATGATCAGGGCTACCTGCCTGTACCATTGCATACCCCCTTCCATTGACACTACCGGCTCCGGGAAACCGATTATCAGAGCGACAGCGAGGGAGGAGGCCAGAACCAGGGCCGTGTAAGTCCAGAGCTCTGCGGTGCTCACACTATAGTCCCTGACAACGCTAACGTTCATTGGCTGTCTCCAGCAGGAGCCCGTACGTCAGGTCGGCATCAGTAACATACATCAACGGGAGTTCGGCCGCCGTATCCAGGTCGTAGCCAACAGGCAAGGGAACCCGAATTCGAAAGGCCTGATCGATATGATTGGCCTTCATGTCAAACGCCTCGTAACCGTACAAGGCATCCTCCGTTTACGGTGACTCAGCCATGATTGACGCACGAGCAACCGCCCAACCGCAGCCGTTTGGGGCATTCCAATACCCTCCAGGTAGTTTGATCTGGAAACCCGATTACGCAGCAACTTGTAGTTCGTCGCTCTCGTTCCCGCAGAGCAACCAGAGCGTATGTCCTATCAACTCCCATCCCTCATGACCCGAATATTCGAGGCTAGTCATTTTCGTACTTATAGATCACGCCATTTTTCATAGTCATCGATAAATCACGCCAGGTTTAGGCACTCGTAGACCGTGGTTGCCAGCATCGCGCTCAGTGCCATATCGGTGGAGTAGTGGTTGCGGACAAACCCACATGAGATCGCATTTTCCCGATCGGCAAAGCCCCAGTTGCCGCCGCCACCGCTCATGCCAAAGGACTTTGGATGGGGGCCAAAGATGGGAGGCACTGCTGGATTAAACTGGTGATTGCCATGGTGACTGCCGGGCGTCCAGTGGAATTCCAGTTGACCCAGGCGGTCCACCCCGCCGGGAGGTGTTGGTGTCGAGAACGCCTCGATCGTCTCCGCTTTGAACTCCTGGCGCCCGTCAATCATTCCATTATTCGCCAGAGGCACGTACATCCGCGCTAGGCTGCGGGCATCGGCAGTGGCATTGGCGGCGCCGAATTCAGCTTCCAGGGCCTTGGGCTCACTCCAGAGTTTCATCACACCCAGGTGAAAGGTGTCCCAGGGGCCACCCAGAAGACCGCGAAATCCTGCGTCGTACTGCCAGGTGCCCGGCGTCTCCAGCGCCGGCTGGGCTTCCGCATCGCTTGTACTCGTAATTTGCTTCATCATCTCCGACATCGCGGCGGCCGCTTCGTCCGGCATCGGCGCGTGGGGCCAGGGCTTGATCTGAGCCAGGTCGCGTTGCTCCTCCAGAGGTGTACCCAACCAGATATTGAGGCCGTAGCGCCCGAACAAATCGTTGTGCAGGAACTCACCAGCACGCTGGCCGGTGATGCGATAGACCAACTCGCTTACCAGGTTGCCGTAGGTATAGCCGTGGTAGCCGTGGGCGGTTCCCGGCTCCCAGTCCGGCTCCGCTGCTGCCAGGCGGCGGGCGATTTCGTCATATTGGTCGAGGCCGTTGCCATCCAGGTCAAGCAGCTCCGTATATCCGGGCAGGCGGGTGGAACCGGCCGCGTGGCTGAGCAGCATGCGCACAGTGGTGTTTTCCTTACCGTTGCAGCCGTATTCAGGCCAGTACTGGCTGACCAGCGCATCCAGTTCCAGTTCACCCCGATCCACTAGGACCATTGCCGCCATGGCCGTTACCGCCTTGGAGGTGGACTGGATATGCACCCGGGTATTCCGGCTCCACGGCCTGCTGTGATCGGCCATGCCCGCCCAGAGGTCGGCTACCAACTCGCCATCCTTGGTGGCGGCAAATGCGGCACCACCTGTACCCAGTAAGTAGGCCTCTTTAGCAAATTTCTCGCGCACCGCCTCGAAGCCGGGGCTGGAATATCCTTTGATTTCCATAATTCGTTGTCTCCCGGTGAGTATGGTTGACTATGCTTGTTGAGTGACAGTTGCAGCAGCTTGCTGTTTGAGCGCATTGCGGTCCACATTCATTGAACTCACTCGAAGGAATAGTTTAGCTCAACCCCTACCTGGCGGGAGTAGTCTTGGGTAAAGGCAGTAACGCCACCGGCCGGGGGCTGACTGTATATCGCACCGTCTTCACTTGGCAGGTTACGCCCGAACAGGAACACGCAAAAGCCACGTTGGAATGTAGCGACCGTGGAGGTCGCCGAGACGCTCGCCGGGCCGACCTCGTCTGGACGATCTCGCACGGCAGGCATGGATGATCTCTTGCGGCGTGGGAGCTCCGTTCCGGTATACTGGGCCTTGATCGAAGTAACCCGTCGGGGTCGAGGCGGATTCGCATGGGTGCCATTGTCAAGGAAATCTACGATGCCTTCCGCAGTGCTGGTGTATCCGACGAGCAGGCGACGGCGGCCGCGCAATCGATTCCCATATCGACAAGTATGGTCACGAAGGCCGAGATTGGCGAAGTTCGTGCTGAAATCGCAGATCTGCGCACCGAGCTGCATACGGAAATCGCTGCTGTGCGCGCCGAGCTGGCGGATCTGCGCACCGAGTTGTATACGGCGATCGCAGATCTGCGCACCGAACTGCATACGGAAATCAGTGCCGTGCGTGCCGAAATGAAAGGTCTTGAGTTACGCATGACGGTCAAGCTCTACGCCGCGCTCGGGGTGGCCGTCGGCGCGGTCAAGGCACTCGATTTCCTTATCGGTTGAACCGGTTTGGCGAATGATCGAGGGCGGTAATCGAAGTCGTTGGAAAAATCGATCAACTCAAGGAGGCGGGATACTGGCGGTGCCCATGCGGCCAGGGTGAGGGCGTGGCCTGAGTTTGGCATTGTACCCATGAGCGTACACTAAAGTGGCCAGTACCCTCGGCATCACCATGGGCGACCCGGCCGGAATCGGGCCGGAAGTACTGGCCAGGGCGTTGCACGAACGCAAGCCCAGGGGTCCGGCGCTGGTTGTGATCGGCAGCCGTTGGGCGCTTGAGGAGGGCGCTGCGGTGGCCGGGCTGGCGTTGCCGGAACTGCCCGAGATCGGCGACCCCGCCAGCCAAGATGGCCGCATTGGCCTGGTCGATGTCGGGGTCGAGCGGCCCGCCGACTTCCGTTTCGGCACCGTGAATGCGGTATGTGGCACCCACGCGGTGCTCGCCGTCGAACGTGCCGCCGAGTTGTGCCTGGCCGGGCGGTTGGCCGGCATGGTCACCGGCCCCATCAACAAGGAGGCCGTGCACGCCGCCGGCTACGTGGACGACATCGGCCACCAGGAGATATTGGCGCGCAAGACCGGGGCACCCCTCACCGCCACCATGCTGATGACCCAGGGCCTGCGGGTGGTACACCTTTCTACCCACAAACCCCTGGCGGAGGCGGTTCGATTCGTCACCCGGGGCAACGTGCTGGGCAAACTCGCGCTCGCCAACAGCGCACTGGCCGGCTGGGGGCTGCCCCGACCACGAATCGCGGTGGCCGCCTTGAATCCCCATGGTGGCGAGGGGGGCTTGCTGGGACGGGAAGAGATCGATGAACTGGCCCCGGCGGTGGGCGATGCGCGGCGGCAGGGCATCGATGCGCACGGGCCGATTCCCGCCGATTCCATCTTCAACCGGGCTATAGATGGCGAATTCGATGCCGTGTTGGCCCTGTACCACGACCAGGGGCACATCGCCGTCAAGGTGCGCGACTTTCATCGCAGCACCACCGTTACCCTTGGCATTCCATTCGTGCGCACATCGGTGGACCACGGCACGGCATTCGATATCGCTGGTCGGGGCAGGGCAGACGCACGCGGCATGACGGCCGCACTCGATGCCGCCACCGCCCTGGTGGAACGCCGGTTAACCAACCTTTGCCGACCTGTGGCAAACTCGACAGCGATCGGGCCTTTGGGTAACGAAACATGAAAGCGGCAATACTGGGCGAAGCCAACGTGCCCATGGCGGTCGAAGAGGTCGATATCGCGCTGCCCGGCCCTCGGGAAGTGCTGGTGCGCACCGCCGCCACGGGGGTGTGCCACAGCGACCTGCACTACTTCAACGGCACCTACCCGGCCGCATGGGGCCGCTTGGGCAACCGGCACCGCCGGGCGATCAGGTATCTGCGGGGTAGCTCACCCCCATTCCCGCCCGGACATCGTTGTTCACGCCGTACGGCGCAATCGGGTAGCGCAGCCCGTTGTTCGACAGGGCCTCAAGTCCCGCAATGGTCTTGGGCAGGAATTTCGGCGGCAGGGCCATCAGCAGTTCGTCTTCCATAACGCCGCCGTAGCGGCGTTCGGCGAAGCAGGGGATCGACAGGCTCGGCTCGCCGGTCTTAAGCGCCCGCCCCCAGGAGTCGGCGCAGGACGATTCGCCGACGCAGCCCCATTCCAGTTTTCGGTAGCCCGTCCATTGCAGCCCGTTGATGAACAGGATCATTTGCGCCGGGGTCGCGTAGATCAGGCAGATATCGGGCGGGTCCAGGCGCCCGCTCGCCAGCGGGCTGACCGCCATCGCCTCGTATTTGCCATGGGGAACCACATCCATGGCCCGCTGGTGCGCTGCGGCCTCCGTGCCGTTTTCGTACCAGACGCCCGCCATCCGGTCGCCGGCGAGCCAGGCTTCGCTGCGTGGATGCAGGCCGATTACGGTGCTGCACTGGGCTCCGACCAAATCCTCCACCGTGATGCCGACGGTCCAGCCGTTGCGGGCCGCCTGGCCGACGATCTGGTCTGTGGTGTGGACCGCCTTCGGTCGACGAATGCGGGGTAGGGCATCCATATCCGCCCGGCTGGTGAACAGCTTCATGCCGATGGGTGTTGTGCGCAGCCGCAGCAGGCGGTTCAGGGCACCGACCAGCTCCGGCCAATCGTAGGAGGATTGATCGGTTGCGATTACCTTTTTCATGGAGCGAGGGCACCGTGGCGCATCTGCGCCAGCATGCGGCTGGTACAGGCTTTAAGGCGGCCCGGGCGGTTCATGGTGGGGATAGCCACCGGGACCGCTACTTCGTAGGCGATAGCGCTATACATGTTTGCCTTGGTTCGCTCGAGCATGAAAACGGCAATCTACCTGATCCCGGGGCTCGAATGTAGGGTGGGGAAACAGCGGGCTTGGCCGGGGACACCTGGGCGACTTGGGGATGGCTCGGGCCGAATCGCTACTGGAGGGTGACAAAGCCGGTCGAGTCTGATTTCATTTTCAGTTCTGCGCACCGGGTGCGCATCCGGTTGACGAGGGGCCACAGACACCATGCCGATGATACTCAACGAAGAGCAGAACATGCTCAAAGACACCGCCAAGGATTTTTGCGCCAACAACATGCCGGTCTCCCAACTGCGCAGGTTGCGCGACGAACAGTCCGCCGAGGGATTCGACCGCGACACTTGGAAGGCGATGGCCGAACTCGGTTGGGCCGGCATTCCCTTCCCGGAAGCCTATGGCGGCCTGGCATTCGGCTACAAGGGGTTGGGCGTGGTCACGGAGGAGACCGGCCGCACCCTCGGGGCCAGCCCGCTCTTCGCCAGCGTCTGGGTTTGTGGCACCCTGGTCAACCTGGGCGGCGGCGATGCGCAGAAGGCGAGGCTGCTGCCGGGCATCTGCGCGGGCGAATGCCTGATGGCGCTCGCCTTGGAGGAATCGCACCGCCACAATCCCTACGGCGTGGCCACATCGGCGCAACCGTCGGGTGACGGGTTCGTCCTGAACGGCAGCAAGACCTTCGTGCTGGACGGCCATGTCGCCGACCAGTTCATCGTTGTGGCGAGAACCTCGGGGGCACCGCAAGACAGGGACGGAATCAGCCTGTTTATCGTTGCGGGCGACGCATCGGGTGTCGATGTGCGGCGAACTAGCATGGTGGATTCGCGCAACGCCGCGAACCTGGAGTTGGCCGGTGTGACGGTTGGCCCTGATGCACTGATCGGGGAACTTGGCCGGGGCGCGGACGTGCTCGACCCCACCCTGGACATCGCCCGTATCGGCATGGCCGCGGAGATGCTGGGCGGGTTGCAGGAGTGTTTCGAGCGCACCATCGCCTACCTGAAGGAACGGCACCAGTTCGGCGTTCCCATCGGCTCTTTTCAGGCATTGAAGCACCGGGCCGCCAATATGTTCTGCGAGGTGGAACTGTCCAAGTCCTGTGTGCTGGAGGCCCTGACCGCGCTGGACGAGGGCCGGGACCGGGCCGAGGTCGCCAAGCTCGCGAGCCTCGCCAAAACCAAGGTTGGCGAAACCTACAACCTCGTTTCCCGGGAAGGCATTCAGATGCACGGGGGTATCGGCATGACGGATGAGTTCGACATCGGCTTTTTCATCAAGCGGGCGGCGGTTTCCGAGCAGACTTTCGGCGATGTCAATTTCCATCGCAACCGCTACGGTGAACTCGAGGGCTACTAGGGCGGCCGCCGTCGTGGTGTCGTTGTGGCGCGGGCCTTGGATATGGGGGAGGCGCCGGCGAATGCGCACCGCACACCCACTCCGCTTGGGCAGGCAAGCCGCATGACCATGGGCACCGACCGGGAAAGTACCCGGTTCCCCGCGCGCCCGCTCTCCGGGGGCCCCGGGGTGGAAACGCGCTTGCGGAAAAATGGCTTGTTCCACCAGCTCGTCCGGTTCCTCATGGTGGGCGGGGTTTCGTTCGCCGTGGACGCCGGGGTTCTTGGGCTGCTTGTCTACCATGCCGAGGCCGGTTACATCGCGTCCCGCCTCGTTTCCGTGGCGCTGGCCGTATCCGTGGCCTTCGTGTTGAACGCTAGGTTCACGTTCCTGGTTCGCGTGGCGGATGCGCGGTTCATGCGCTACGTTGCCATTCAAGCCGCGGGCGCCGCCCTGAATTTCGGGTTTTATACGGTGCTGGTTCTGCATGGGCCGCTTGCCGGCCGGCCCCTGCTATCGTTGATATGCGGTGCGGCGGCGGCGACGCTTAACAACTTCTTCCTCAGCCGGCGCTATGTTTATGTGCCCCGGGAGGAGAAGGCGGGATAGGCGCAGGAGCAAACGAGGAATGGTGACCGGTCGTCACCGGAAGAACCGCGCCATGTGGGTGATTCGCACAAGACCATCCCAAAGAGTTCGCTGCTGAGATGAAATTTCAGAAAACTCATTAGATTCCGAAAAGCATTGCCGAATCTTCCGAAGAATGTTCGTAAACCAACTATATAGGGCTTGGCGGAGGGTTAGTAGGCGACTTTGGGATGGCCCTGGTGATCCGCAACATTGACAAGCGGGAACCGATGCGAACAGGGTACAGCCCGTGTGAGCGAGCGAGCACGAGATCCAAAGATGAGCGAGCGCCCCAGAATCGACCTGTTTAGCGACACCCAAACCCGTCCCTCCCTAGCTATGCGGGAAGCGATGGCGAATGCCGAAGTGGGTGATGAGCAGCTCAACGAAGACCCCACGGTGTGCGAGCTTTGCGCACTGGTCGCGGACCTGCTCGGTAAGGAGGCGGCGCTGTTTCTGCCCTCCGGTACCATGTGCAACGCGGTCGCCTACCGCACCCATACACAGCCCGGCGACGAGATCATCCTGCACGAGACAAGCCACCCGGTGCACTATGAGGCGGGTGGTCCGAGTGCGCTTGCGGGGGTGATGCTGCACACCCTGCCCGGTGCGCGGGGCATGTTCAGCGCTGATCGGGTGCGGGCCGCCATTCGCGACCGGGTCGCCTATACGCAGCGCTCGCGCCTCGTCTCGGTGGAGAACACAACCAATGCCGGCGGCGGTGCGGTTTGGCCTGTCGAGGCGCTCGACGCGGTGGCCGCCACCGCCCACGAGCATGGGCTGGCCACCCACATGGATGGCGCGCGGCTGATGAACGCGGTGGTTGCGGCGGGGGAACCGGCGTCGGTTTTCGCGCGCGGCTACGACTCCGTGTGGATTGACATGAGCAAGGGCCTGGGGGCGCCGGTGGGTGGCGTATTGGCGGGCTCGCGCGGGTTCATCGCCGAAGCGCTGCGCTACAAACACCAGTTTGGTGGCGCGATGCGCCAGGCGGGAATCATCGCCGCCGCGGGCATCTACGCACTCGGGCACAATGTCGGTCGCCTAGCGGAGGATCACGCCAATGCCCGGCGCTTCGCCCGCCTTATCGCCCAGATCGGCGGGGTTGAGGTCGATGCCGACGCCATCGAAACCAATATGGTCTACTTCGATGTGGCGGGCACCGGGCTCGATGCCGGACAGGTCTCGGCGCGGCTGCTTGAACGCGGCGTGCGCATCGGCGCGGTCGGCGAGTACCGCCTGCGCGCCGTCACGCATCTCGATGTGGACGCGGCCGGGGTGGACGAAGCGGCGCAGGCCCTGGGCGCGGTGGTGGGCGAATGATGGTCGGCGCGCCCACAGGCACCCATCTGCTTTGTTGTCGGCTCGTGACGTATCTCGGATACGCTGGCGAGCCTCCGCCGCGCATCTGGGCGCTTGTGGGCGCGCTGATACGTCGTTATCAGTTCGATGGGGCACTAGGCCTGTGTGCATACGGCTGCCGTGCGGCATTCCGGTGGCGTTGATCGGCGGGTTGGCATGGCGCCGGGTGTTGTTTTCGTGATGGTGGGTTGAGCTATGCGGGCGAAGCACGCGCTGGCCTTCATTTTCGTCACGGTGCTGCTCGACTCCATCGGCTTTGGCATCATCATGCCGGTGCTGCCGGCGCTGATCATGGATGTCAGTGGCGAGCCCCTTGCCGATGCGGCTCGATACGGCGGCTGGCTTATGTTCGTCTATGCGGCCATGCAGTTCTTCAGCGCCCCGGTGCTGGGCAACCTTTCCGACCGCTTCGGGCGCCGGCCGGTGCTGCTGCTGTCACTGCTCGCCATGGGCGGTGACTATCTGCTAATGGGTTGGGCGCCAACCCTCGGCTGGCTGTTTCTGGGGCGCTTTATCGCCGGCGTTTCCGCATCCACCTACGGCATTGCCAATGCCTACATCGCCGACAGTTTCGCTCCGGAGGAACGGGCCAAGAATTTCGCCCTCCTGGGGGCCGCCTTCGGCGCCGGTTTTATCGTCGGCCCGGTGATCGGCGGGTTCCTTGGCGAGTTCGGCCCGCGGGCACCATTTTACGCGGCCGCCGCCCTTGCCTTCGCCAACATGGTATACGGCTTTTTGGTACTGCCCGAGTCCCTGCGGCCGGAAAACCGCCGCCCCTTTGCCTGGCGGCGCGCCAACCCGCTCGGGGCGTTCAATCAGCTTTGGCGCTATCCGGTGGTATTGGGCCTGGTTTTTGCGTACTTCCTTTACTTGATGGGACATCATTCGCTGCCCAGCGTGTGGGCCTACTTCGCCATCGAGAAGTTCGCCTGGTCTTCGCGGGATATCGGTTTCTCCCTAGGCGCGGTGGGAGTGTGCATGATCGTTGTGCAGGTTTGGCTGATCCGCTACTTCCTGGATCGGTACGGAACCAGGCCCACCGCCTACATCGGGCTGGTGTTGACGGTGGTCGCGTTTCTGGGCTATGCCCTGGTGCCCTATGGCTGGATGATGTACCCGGTGATTGCCGTTGGCGCCATCCAGGGCTTCATCGCCCCCTCCCTGCAGTCGCTTATGTCCGCCCGCATACCGGCGGATGCGCAGGGCGAACTGCAGGGTGCGCTCGGCAGTGTGGCAAGCCTGGTGTCGATTCTCTCGCCCCCATTTATGGCCCAGACCTTCGCCTGGTTCAGCGCCCCGAACGCGCCCATCTATTTTCCCGGCGCCCCCTTTGTGGCGGCGGCCTTCTTTACCCTGCTGGGCCTGCTGGCCCTGGTGCGGGCCGTGGCCGGTGCCAGGGAGAGAGAGTTCAGTTCCGGCTGATGATCGCCTCGGGGCGGCTGATTGCATAGCCATTCAGGGCGACCAAGCAGGGCGGTCCGGGACCTCAGGCACCAAGCTACACGAAGTGGGTGGCTATGCTGATCGCCAATGGGCGGATAGTGGTGGCTCCCGTCCAACGCCGCCGAGACGCTGTATGGAAATCCACCAACAAATACATCTTGACAACATGGATACTCAGTTTGAATTTGTGGATCATGGCAAGGTCGTCCCGCATGGAGTTCGACGCAGCCGGAATTCAAGCTGAGCCACTATCCGGCGAATCGTGCGGTTGAGGTTGCCGGGGCCCGTGGCCCGCGTATCGGCGCACCGCTCGCCGGGGCGAGCAGGGCTAAAGAATCGGCAACACCCGGTCGATGGTCCAGAAGGCGGCCAACGACCCCATGGCGAATACAAAACCCCGCTCTGCCAGGGCGATACTCCCGGCGATTAGCCGAGCGCACCACAGCACGGCGAGCAGTACCGCGATAATGGCGAGCTGGCCGACCTCGATGCCGACATTGAACAGGAACAGCGACAGCGCAAGCTGGTCCCGGGGCAGGCCAATATCGGCCAGCGCCCCGGCGAAGCCGAAGCCGTGCAGCAGCCCGAACAACAGCGCCATGATCCATGGGCGCCCCCGGGTGAGGGCCGACCGGCGCGCCTTGGGCATGGTCAGCTCCCGCGCTAGGAACAGGATGGACAGGGCGATCACCGCTTCCACTGGTGCCTGGGGCAGGCGCACCAGTTCCAGCACCGAGAGCGCCAGGGTAATGCTGTGGGCCACCGTGAAGGCCGTGATGGTTTTCAAGAGCGCCCAGCGGCTTGGGATGAAGAGCACAAGACCGATAACGAACAGCACGTGGTCGATACCGAAAACCAGGTGCTCCACGCCGAGGGTCAGGTAGGCCGCTACCTGCGGGCTCGGGTCGCTCAGCACGAGGGACGGCGAGTTGGGGCGCAGCAGGTGGTTGGATTGCTCGCCATCCAGGCGACTCACCTCCACCATAACATCGGTAATGGTGCGCGACAGGCCGCTAATGTGGATGACCCCCTCGCGCAACGCGCATTCGATTGTCCAGCTCCGCAGCAGTGCGTTGCCCGTCACCTCCCGAAGCTCCGGCGAGGTGGGCACACAGTCATTCGGGAATACAGGGTCGATGGGCAGCCGGCGGTTCTGTAGGATGGGTTGCTTCCAAAGTATCGAAAATACGCCGGGCCCGGTTTCGGCAACCTGCAGGTAGGCGGGCCGGACTTCATGCGCCCAAACCGGTGTGACGGCTATGACAAACAGCATCACCGCTGCCAGCCCGAACCGGTCGGCCGCCCTTTTGGAGGGGAACCCATGACGATCGGTGGACGGACCCCGGCCTGTGGCCGCCATGCGACTTGCCCGACTCCGCATCAAGGCTGGCGTACCTCGTAGCGCTCCAGCAGGCTCTGGTAATAGGCCTTGTTCGCGCGGGCACGCCGCTCGGCATTGAAATCGTTCGCTACCCGATTCGCGACCTCATCGAATGGCGGCACAAGTTCCGGCAACCGGGCGTCGAGTTGCACCAGGTGCCACCCGTAGGCGGAACCTATGGGGCCCTGCCACCGGTCGCTGTCCGGTTCCAACGCGGCGAGTTGTTCCGCGAAGGAGGTACCGAACAGGTTGCCAATTTGTCGGGCGGAGTGCGCCCGATACGACCGCTGCAGCATGAAGGGGTCGCCCCTGGCCTCGGCATCGCCAAGGGCCGTCGCCGCATCGGTGCGCGCATCTTCCCGCCGATCTGTGGAGAAGTAGCGGTGGCTGAAGCTGTAGCGCACCGGCTGCCTGTAGCGCGCCGCGTTGGCGTCGAAATACGCCAGCAAGTCGGCCGCCGATGGGGGTTGGCCGGTCGCGATATCCTCGGTTAGAAACCGGAGCTTCTGCACGAGCCGGCGGCGTACGATGATGTCGCCCTCATCGAGCGATAGGCGCTTGGCTTCGCGGAAGTAGACTTCCTCCTCGATGTGCTGCTCGACCAGCCCGTCCAATTCCTGGGGCGTGGGCGGGCGGCCCATCTGCGCCTGCCACTGGTTTTTGATTCGGTCGATGTCCGGCTGGCCGACTTCAATCAGGCTGTCCCCGCCGCTGCCGGCACCGAGAGCGGCGATCCAGAAAATCACCACACCCAAGGCCAGAAACAGCACCAGCGGGTCTTTCAACAGCGCTTTCATCACCAAATGGTACATCAGGGCGTGGTGGTGTATCAGTTTGCGTCTGTGGATCGAGCAAGGGCACGGCACAGGTGATTCGGGAGGGCCGGGATTCAAACTGATACACTGCCCAGGGTGCCATGCGTTTGCCGTCGAAGGCTGGAATGCGGTAAAAGGTGATCCATCCCAGCGCTGGTCGATTCGTCCGAGGTACCGCATGAGTTATGAAACCTTGATCTATGAGGTGGCCGACAACGTTGCCACCATCACCTTCAATACGCCCCAGGCCGCGAATGCCATTGGCCCGACCGGCGCACGGGAACTCAGGGCGGTTGCCGAAGCCGCCGATGACGATGCCAACGTTCGCGCCCTGGTGCTCACCGGCGCGGGCAGGATGTTCTGCGCCGGCGGCGACTTAGGGTCGTTCGCCGCGGCCGGTACCGGGGCGCGCAGGCTGATGATGGAGATGACGGGCGATCTGCACATCGGCCTCTCGCGCCTGGCCAGAAGCAGCGCACCGGTTGTCGGTGCCATCAACGGTACCGCCGCGGGCGCGGGCCTGAGCTTGGTGATGGCTTGCGATCTGGCCATTGCCGCGGAGTCGGCGGTATTTACCATGGCCTATACTCGGGCGGGCCTCTCCCCGGATGGCAGTTCGACCTACTTCATGCCGCGCAAGATTGGCGACCGGCGCACGCGGGAGTTGATGCTCACCAACCGGGTGTTGAGCAGCGCGGAAGCCCTGCAGTGGGGCATTGTCAACGAGGTGGTTGCCAATGATCGCGTGGTGACCCGTGCCGACGAACTGGCGCGGCAACTCGCCAAGGGCCCGACTGCGGCGTTTGGTGCGGTCAAGGCCCTGTTGAACGGCACCTTCGAGCAAACGCTGGAATCCCAGATGGAATTGGAAGCCCGCGCCATCGCTGGCCTGGTGAATAGTGCCGATGGCCAGGAAGGCATACATGCCTTCCTAGAAAAACGTAAACCCGAATTCAAGGGAGCTTGATTCGATGAACTCCAAACCGTTGGCCGAAAAGAAAACGATCAAGGTTCTTGGCAAAAAGATGGCCTACGTGGAGCTGGGCGCTGGCGAGCCCGTGGTCTTCCTGCACGGCAACCCCACTTCCTCCTTCCTGTGGCGCAATATCATGTCCCGGGTGGTCGACCTCGGCCGTTGCATCGCCATCGACCTGATCGGCATGGGCGATTCGGACAAACTCGACGACTCCGGGCCGGACCGGTACACCTTCGCCGAGCACAGCCGCTATCTCGATGCGGCGCTCGACGCTCTGGGTCTGGTGGAGCGCGTCGCACTGGTTGTCCACGACTGGGGTTCGGCGCTCGGCTTCCATTGGGCCAACCGCAACCGCGATGCGGTTCGAGGCATTTGCTATATGGAAGCCATCGTGCGGCCCATCACCTGGGATGAGTTCCCGGCGGCCGCCCGGCCGGTGTTCGAGGGGTTTCGCTCGCCGGCGGGCGAACAGATGGTGCTGGAGAGAAACCTCTTCGTTGAGGCCGTTCTGCCCGGGTCGATACTGCGCAAGCTGTCCGATGAGGAGATGAATGAATACCGCAGGCCCTATGCGGTAGCCGGCGAAAGCCGACGGCCGACGCTGACCTGGCCCCGCCAGATCCCCATCGACGGCGAGCCGGCGGAGGTGGTTGCCATCGTCCGCGACTATGCCGACTGGCTGTCGGCGTCCAATGTTCCAAAGCTATTTGTCAACGCCGAGCCGGGGGCGCTCATCGTCGGGCGCACGCGCGAGTTTTGCCGGGCCTGGCCCAACCAAAGGGAGGTGACCGTGCAGGGCAGCCACTTTATCCAGGAAGATTCCCCGCACGAGATCGGCGCGGCGCTCAGGAGTTGGCTGCCGACCCTCTAGCTCCGGTGCCGGTGGCGAGCAGCCCGGCGACCATCACGACCAGCCCGATAAGGGATGTGCCCTGAATGGTCTCCTCCAGTACCACCGCAATCAACAGGTAGGACAGGAACGGCGCCAGAAAGATCAACTGCCCCAGGCGCCCGGCGTTGCCGCTAAGGCGCAGCGCGCGCTGCCAGACCAGGAAGGTTAGGCCCATCTCTAGGCAGCCCACCCACAGGCCGTACAGCGCCACTTCACCGCTGAGCGGCGGTAGCCCCGGCCCTAGTAGGCACAGGGTGCCCACCAGCAGCGTCCCGAAAGTAAAGCTCCAGGCCATCAGGCCCACCGGGTCGATATCCAACCTGGTATTCAGTAGCCAGTAGCTCGCCCACACCAGCGTGCTGCCGAGCGCCAGGGCGACGCCGACCCAGTCGATATTGGGCGGGGTGTCGAGGTTGCCCTGGGTAAGCAGGATCAGCACCCCGAGGTAGCTCACGAGAATACCGCAAAGCGTTCGCAGCCTAAGCCGCTGCCCGAGGATCGGCCAGGCCAGCAAGGCCAGGGTGATTGCCCAGGTGTAGTTGAGCGGCTGGGCGATCTGCGCCGGCAGGCGGTCGTAGGCCTGGAACAGCACCAGGTAGTATGCGCATGGATTCATGGCGCCCGCCAGCGCGGCGACCCCCAGGGACTTGGCGGGCAGCCGGTATCGGTGCCCGCGCCAGGCCGCGCACCAGAACACCAGGGTGGAGATCAGGCTGCCAAGCAGCAGAAGCTGCAGCGGCTCGACCAGCCGCAGGCCGAGCTTGAAACCGGTGGCCACGGTGGACCAGCAGGCTGTGGCCAGCAGGCCCAGCAGCAAGGCGCGCCGCTCATCCACGCTGTTCAGGGTCGTCTCCTCGGTAGCGCGGCTCGATTGCACGGGGATTCGGCCGATCTGGGCGTCCAACCGTGGCGGCGCCATGGACACATCGAGCCTGGCGGGGGTTGCTGCGCCTTAGGCGTAGCCATTGACCCGTACCTTGGCAATGCGCAAACTTGGTCATTCGAATGCTTCCGTTCACAAATCACCCATTGCCAAGATTAAGGAAGGACTATGGCTATTCAAGAAGGCGACAAACTACCCGATGCCACCATGCACCTGATGCAAGACGGACGGCCCGTGCCGGTGACCACCAACGACCTGTTTGCCGGCAGGAAGGTTGTGCTGTTTGCCGTACCCGGTGCCTACACGCCAACCTGTTCCAACGCTCATCTGCCCGGCTATGTCGTCAACGCGGACGCGATCAAGGCCAGGGGGGTCGATAGCATCATCTGCATGGCGGTGAACGATGCCTTCGTCATGGATTCCTGGGGCCGGGACAAGAACGCCGATGAGCTGCTTATGGTCGGTGATGGCAACGGTGACTTTACCAGGGCGCTTGGTCTTGAATTGGACGCTTCCGGGTTCGGTCTCGGCACCCGGTCGCAGCGCTTCGCGATGGTTGTCGATGACGGCACGGTGACCAAGCTGGCCGTGGAGGCCGGGGGCGCATTGGACGTCAGCAAGGCGGAAGCGATCCTGGCGGCGTTATAGGATTCCCCGCCATGGCCGGGGGTTGTCCGCCGGGGAACCGGGCGGGCGGAGGCATCGGTATGTGCCGGCGAACCGGCACTGGTGGCCGGAGATTCCGTTGTTGCCGGGGTATCGGATGATTCCGATGTCGCCGGGGTGTCGGATGATTCCGGTGCCGCCGGGGTATCGAGGGATTCCATCGCATCCGCATCGGCGGGTGCTCGCCTAGGCACCGCCTGGGGCTCTTCGCCCTGGTCGCATCGCCAGCTATCGCCCGCCGGTTGGCAGACCCATTGCCCGCCGGCATCCCTTGCGGTGCCCGGGTTCACCGGTGCCTTGGAACCGCAGGCCCCCAGAACCAGCAGCAAGGCGATAGGCCAGATAGCCGACTTCATGGACAGCACACTTTGCCGCTTGCCGGCATGCCTGTCAAAGCCCTGCCGTTGCCGTTGAACCCGCTGTTTTCTTTCGTCATCATACGCCCGCCTTGGGATAGAGAGCCGTTTTGGGCGAGTGCTTGCGATGATCGCCACAGTGGATTGCTACGAACGCATACCGCGCATCCTCAGGTTGGACATTGCCGGTCGGCCCGTGGACTGGGTTAACTGGCAGGAGGCCGTATGCCTGTACGCACGGGAAATCGTGGTCTGGACGCTGGGTGACCCGGTGCTTAGGATTCGCGGCGGCCACTCGCGCTTCGACGGCAGCCCCAGCACCCTGGACATCCACGGCATAGTCGCCTGTGACGGCCAGTTTAGGCAGCCTTCCAGGAACATACCGCCCCTGACCAACCAGGCGCTGTTCGGCCGCGACCGCAACACCTGCCTGTACTGTGCTAGGCGCCTGGCAGACAGCGAGCTTACCCGCGACCATGTGGTGCCCACCTCCCGCGGCGGCCATGACTCCTGGGACAACTGCGTGGCCGCCTGTCGGCGATGCAACCATCACAAGGGCAGCCGGCTGCTGCACGAATGCGGCATGCAGTTGCTGGCGTTGCCCTATGTGCCGAATTTCTCCGAGTATCTGGCGCTCATCAACAGTGGCCGGATTCTCGGCGACCAGATGGATTTTCTGCGCAGGAGTTTCGGCGCGAACAGCCGCCTGCTGCACTGAGGGCTTGCTGCACGGGTGCGGACGCATGCGGGCGGGAACCCGGTGCAATGCCCAAGGTGCCCGTGGAACACTGTCCACCCCGATACCTCTAGGCGGGCTTGCCCGGGCGGGGCCGCGGCGGGAGTTTCATTCCCCCGGGGCCGGGTATTGCTCCGTGCCGCCGATGTCGATGCGCCGATCGGGGTCTGCGCCAAACTCGCATCCGGGCAGTACCCGCCACCGCGCTAGCGGCCTCCTTGCCCGGACGCCCATCGCATACGACCGACCTTGTGCTGGAAAAGCGCCCATGTGCCTTGTGTGCCCAATCTCCGGTAGCGCTCGGGGTGGCAACTTTTATGGAGTACACTCCTGTTTCCTGCTCATGGGCGGCCGTCGGGCACCCACTCCTTCCTGGCATGCGAACCCCGGGGGACCGGCCGCCGACTGGGAAGTACCCTGTTCCCCACACGTCAGCGTCCCGGCGTGCGGGGTTGCCGACTCGCAGGGGAAGGCCGCCGGGGACACCCACTCCTTCCTGGCATTCGAACCCCGTGGGACCGGCCGCCGACTGGGAAGTACCCTGTTCCCCGCACGTCGGCGTCCCGGCGCCCGGGGTTCCCGACTCGCATGGAAGTACCCATTTCCCTGTGCATCAGCGTTCCGGTCGCCGGGGCGAAAACTTCTAGGGAAGGTCTGAACAAGCACGCCGTTATCGGATAGTGCCAATTAAAATCAGTTATTTATGGGTATATAGTGCCCATGAACATCAACTTAGTCAGGCTTTCCCCAGCACTGTACAGGCTGGCCGGATGCCCTGTTTCAGCTCCGCGACCGGCGCTTCCAGAGGGTGCCCTCACGGGTGTCTTCCAGTTCGATGCCGGCCTGTGCCAATTCCTCCCGGATGCGGTCGGCGGTTGCGTAGTTCCGGGTGCGCCGGGCCGCGCTGCGTTGGTCGATCAGGTCTTGGACCGCTGCGGCGGTCAAGGCGGTGGGGATGTCGCTGTGGGCCTCCGGGTGGGCTTCGTCTTGAGGGTGGCCCCCGTCTTCGGGGTCGGTCGGGGTTTGAACCGCTGCGTCGGTCAAGGTTTTGGGGATTTGGGCTTCGTCTTGGAGGTGCATCGAGTCCTGAACGGTCAAGGTGCCTTGGAACCAGTCGTCGGGGGTGCTATCTAGAAGACCGAGCAGCCAGCCGCCCGCAAGCAGTCGGCGTCTGTGCCGGGCGGCGTCGGTGGCGCTGGTTGCCTTGTTGAGTTGCGTGGCGATGCCATGCATGGCGGCCAGCGCCACTGGTGTGTTCAGATCGTCAAGTAAGGGGTCGAGCACCGTTGCGGGGAAGTCCGGGGCGGCGCCGTGCTGGTAGGTGGATGCCCGCTCGTCGGGCGGAGCGCCGCTGCCGCGCAGCGCCCGGTACAGGGCATCTAGGCTGCGCCGCGCCTGTTCGAGCAGGGCATCGGACCAGGCCTGCGGCGAGCGATACTGTGCGCACAGCAGGGCGTAGCGCAGCGTCTCCCCCGCGTGGCGTTGGCGCAGGTCGTGAATGGTGGCGATGTTGCCGAGTGACTTGGACATCTTTTCCTCGTCCATGGTCAACATGCCGTTGTGTAGCCAATAGCGTACGCACTCGGCGTGATCGTTGGCGCAACGGCTTTGCGCCGCCTCGTTTTCATGGTGCGGGAAGGTGAGGTCCGAGCCGCCGCCGTGAATGTCGATGCTGGTGCCGAGGTGTTTGCGGATCATGGCCGAGCACTCGATGTGCCAACCAGGGCGCCCCCGGCCCCAGGGGCTGGCCCAGCCGGGCAACTCGGGCGTTGAGGGCTTCCAGAGTACGAAGTCTTTCGGGTTCCGTTTGTAGGGGGCGACCTCGACCCGTGCGCCATCGAGCATTTCGTCCAGCGATCGTTTTGCCAGGCTGCCGTAGTCCGGGTCCGCCGGGACATGGAAAAGCACATGCCCGTCGGCTGCGTAGGCAAAACCCTTGTCGATCAACACCTCGATCATCTCGATGATCTCGGCGATGTGTTCGGTGGCGCGTGGCTGCAGGCCGGTTTGGAGGATGCCGAGCGCGGCGACATCTTTGTTGTAGGCGTCGGTGTAGCGGTTGGCCAGCTTCTGAATGGGCTCGCCCCCCGCCAGTGCCCGCCGGTTGATCTTGTCGTCCACATCCGTGACGTTGCAGGCGTAGACGACCCGGGGATAGAGTACCTGTAGCATCCGGTAGAGCACGTCGAATACGACGACTGGCCGACCGTTGCCGATATGCACGTGGCCATAGACCGTCGGCCCGCACACGTACATGGTGATGCGCTGCGGGTCGATCGGCCGGAACACTTCCTTGCGCCCGGAAAGCGTGTTGTGCAGTTTTAGCTGCACGTTGCAGGTTCGGCTTGGACGGGGGCTCCCTGTGGGCAAACACGCCTTGCCCGAGGTGTTGCCGTGAGCATCGATTCGAGAACATCGGTTGGTGCCAGGACCGGTCCGGGGCCGCCATGATTCGGTCTGCCCATCAGGATGCCTCGCCCGCGTTGCCGACGACGCGAACCTGGCGCCCGTCCACCCGCAGATAGAAGCAACTTGGCCGGTAGGTATGGCATGCTGCCCCGGTCTGCTCCACCCGCATCAGGATGGCATCGCCGTCGCAGTCAAAGCTCAAATCGACCACCTTCTGGACGTGGCCGGATGTTTCGCCCTTCCACCACAATTTTTGGCGGCTACGCGAGAAATACCAGGCATACCCGGTTTCCAGGGTGCGCTCTATGGCGGTGCGATTCATCCAGGCGAGCATCAGCACTTGGCCGGTTTGGGCATCCTGGGCGATAGCCGCCACCAGCCCGCGCTCGTTGTAGGCGAGCCCGTCCAGCACGCCCCGCAGCGGCCTGACCGTACCGTCGGCAGCGGTTTCCAGTTCCTTGATTGTGCTACTCATCTGCTGCTCACCCATGCATCAGGGAACTCGCCGGGGGCATCTAGGCCCGGTGCGCCTGCTGAGTGTGGAATACCCGCATGGAACACTTGTTCGTTTCCCCCGACGGCCGGCCCATTGGTGGACGCCCTGTTTCGTTCCAGGCATGCGGGTGCCTGCGGGACTGGACACCGGATGAGAAGCAACCTGTTCCCGGCCAGTCGGAGCCCCGGCATGTCGGGGGGAAACCCCATACCGCACCAGCACGTCCGTCGGCGAGGCGGTCGCCCCGGCCCGTTGGGGGGAAACTTCTATCCGGCATCTCCGGCGCGACGAGACGCTGGTCGGCGTACCCACTATCGGAGTTTTGTCCGGCAGTGCGCTCATGGCGGGTAGCGCTCCTCAAGGTAGTGGAAGACCGCACGCATGGCCATGGCCTCGCCGCCCACCGGCCGCCCGGGGCGTTGGCGCACGTTGTAGCCCATGATATCGAAGTGCGCCCAGGGAGTCGCTCCGACAAACTTCTGTAGAAAGAGTGCCGCGGTAATGGCGCCGGCGTAGGGCGAACTGGAGGAGTTCAGGGTGTCCGCCACCGGGCTCTCCAGCAGATGATCGTAGCCAGGGTGTAACGGCATTGGCCAAACGGGGTCGTCAACGGTCTTGCCGACCCTGGCGATAGCCCCGGCGATGACCTCATCATTGCAGAACAGGGCCGCTACTTCCGTACCGACCGCCACCCGCGCCGCGCCCGTCAGCGTGGCGAAATCGACGATTAGCTCGGGCCGTTCCTCCGCCGCCAGCGCCAGTGCGTCGCAGAGTATCAGCCGCCCCTCGGCGTCGGTGTTGTCCACCTCTACGGTGAGCCCGCTGTAGGTGTGCAGAATGTCCCCGGGTCGATAGGCGTTGCCGGCGATGGCGTTTTCCACCGCGGGAATCAACAGGCGCAGCCGCACGGGCAGATTTTCCGCCATGATGAGTTGTGCGAGGCCGAGTGCGGCGGCGGCACCGCCCATGTCCTTTTTCATGGTGCGCATGCCGGCGGCGGTCTTGATATCGAGGCCGCCGCTATCGAAGCAGACCCCCTTGCCCAGCACGGCAATGAGCGGCCGGTCGTCGTTCCCCCAGCGAACATCGACTAGGCGGGGTGGGTCGGCGGCGGCCCGGCCCACGGCGTGAATCGTGCGCAGACCTTCCCGCAACAGGTCGTCGCCGGCGATCGTGCGGGCGTACGCATGGTGGGTGTCGGCGACTTGGCAGATTTCTTCCGCGAGCTGCGCGGGGGACATATCGCCGGCGGGCGTGTTGATGAGATCCCGCACCAGGGTGACCGCTGCCACCAGGTTGGCGATACGCTCCGGGCGGGCGTCGTCCGGCAGCACCAGGCGGGCCGGCGCCCGCGGCTGATTCTTGTAGCGCGCGAACTGATAGCAGCCAAGGCCCCAGCCGAGCAACTGCAGTTCATCGGCCGCATGGGCTAGGCGGTAGCCGCCCTCGGCCAGGGTCAGGGGTAAACCGCCCAGGCAGGCGAGGGAAGACGCGCCATCCCAGCCTGCCGCTACCCGGTCCGGGTCGGTTAGCCAGCAGTGTTGGCCGGGTTCGCCCTGGAAGCACTGCCGTTGCACGGCCTGCCGGGAGTCTGCCGACTGTTCCGACAGCCATTGCTCAAACTCGTCCTTTTTGACCAACTCGATAGGGGTGGTTGCGTGGTCGCCGGCAAGATATGGGTCGAACATTGGTGGGAAGCACAGGGAACAAGCCCCCTATGATGGCGCGTCGGCGGGCATATTGCACCCGTTGCCCGGCGGCCCCCGGCCTCTCCGCGCCTGTCGCCGGACGGCAGAGTCATTCAGCGGGCTTTTTTGCGCCCGACCAGGACCCCGATCTCGTCGCTGCCGGGGGTACTGCCGCCGTTGTGCCGATCGTCACCCATGGGCCGGTGCCCGTCTCGACGCAGCAAGCGCACGGAGTAGAATGGCCCCATGGCAAACCCGAAGCGCATCCAAACCTAGGCGAGGAGCGGCGAGAAGTTTCGCACGCGGCAGGGTTTCATGGCTATCAAGGATGGCGTCAAGGCAGGGGACGGGCACCGTTTCGCCGCGGTGCCCAAGCCGCCCTGGCTGCGCGTCGGGGTCCCGGCCGCCCTGCGCGAGGTCGCCAATGCGCTGCCGCCGCGTGAGACGACAATTTCATCAAAATCATGACTGTGAAGAACACACCCTCTCTACGCAATCTCTGGCAGTCTTCTCCACAAAACGGGCCGGATCGCAAATTCGGGGGGGGGGGGGGGGGGGCAATAGCGGCCTGGACAGCAAGGTCGCCGTCTTCGGATATCTTTTCATCTGTCTGAACATGCTCTTCTTCGGATGGCTCAACTCCGCCGACCGTCACGTTTTCGTCATTCTGACCAGAGAGGACCATTGGGTGGAGAATCTCACCGCGGCATGGTTCTTCCTGGCGAGCCTGTTGTTCTTCACAACAGCAGGAACGGAGCGGGACGTCTTCCGCCGCACCGTTTATATCCTCGGCGGAATCGTGCTGCTATTCGTCGCCGGGGAAGAGATCAGCTGGGGACAGCGTATGGTTGGATTCTCAACGCCCAATTTCTTGACAGACTTGAACGCGCAGAAAGAATTCAACCTTCACAACATACGAGGATTAAAAATTCGAGGATTGCCCAGATATGGAATCTTGATGCTTTGCATGGTAACGTGTATGGCGTTCTTCTGCGACAAGAGGTTTCTGCTTGGTATCCCGGTCCCATCAGTTCTGTCGGCGCTTGGGGCCATGGCGACAATTCAATACGCCAATCCGTGGGGAGCATCCATCCTGTCGGCGGAAATTATTTTCAACCTGCTGATTTCGCTCTTTGTATTATATGCCTTTATTTCAAGACGCGCCGAGCTGATCACGGCATCAATCTCGACCGCGGCACTCGCCCTGACCCTGTCATACATCAACGCTGACAAGCCCAGGCTGGGAGAATCTGAAGTACATGAGTACCTGACCGGCATTGTATGTATGCTGCTCTCTATCGAGTTGGCACTTGCCCAAGAACCAATCCAACGCAAGGTCGCGACGCTGTTCAACGGCCTGAGGTCGCTACCATACCACCTGTTTCCGCGCCGAACCGAAACGGGCCGGAAAGGGCCTTTGCCACCAGATTCACCCCTCCGCAGGTCAGGCGTTCGCTGCCCACCGGCCTGGCTGACGGTGTGCCTTATCGTATTCGCATGCAGTATCGGACTGGCGCTCTTTCACTATTTCAACGACAGGGCCATGGCTGCCGCCGTGTCCGGCGAGCCGACAGTCCGGTCGACTTTCGACATCCATCTCACTGAGAGCCACGTGATTTATTTCAAGGAGCCGTGCGACCGCACCGACATCGAGAAAACCTTCTTTCTGCATCTGACTCCAGCCAACGTGAATGACCTGCCCGCCCACCGTGTGCAACACGGCTTCGACAACTTGGACTTCAATTTTATCTTATACGGCACGATATCCGATGGCAGATGTTTGGCACCCGTCGCTCTGCCCCGCTACGCCATCGTCAGCATCAGGACAGGCCAGTTCATTCCAGGCGAAGGAAAAGTCTGGAAAGCCGAGATTCCCTTCCGTGAGTAGAACCCGGGTCCCGGCTGCCGCTGTTGCGCCGGTCGTTTCCGCGGGCCGACGATCCGCGGTGCCGCAGCGTGAGATGACAATTCCATCAAAATCATGACTATGAAGAACACACCCTCTCTGCGCAATCTCTGGCAGTCTTCTCCACAAAACGGGCCGGATTGCAAGTCCGGGGGAGCGGCCTTGGACAGCAGGGTCGCCGTCTTCGGATATTTGTTCATCTGTCTGAACATACTCTTCTTCGGATGGCTGAACTCCGCCGACCGTTACATGTTCATCATTTTGACCAGAGAGGACCACTGGGTGGAGAATCTCACCGCGGCATGGTTCTTCCTGGCGAGTCTATTGTTCTTCACGACAGCAGGAACGGAGCGGGACGTCTTCCGCCGCACCGTTTATATCCTCGGCGGAATCGCTCTGCTATTCGTCGCCGGAGAAGAGATCAGTTGGGGGCAGCGCATAGTCGGATTTTCAACGCCCGACTTCTTGATGGACTTGAACCGTCAGAGGGAATTCAACCTTCACAACATACCAGCATACAGCTATAAACTGGACAGATATGGAACCTTGATGCTTTGCATGGCAACCTGTATAGCATTCTTATGCGACAAGAAGTCTCTACTTGGTATTCCGGTTCCATCGATTCTGTTGGCGCTTGGGGCCACGGTGACAATTCAATTCGACGGTCCGCGGGGAGCATCCATTCTATCGGCGGAGTTTGTTTTCAGCCTATTGATTTCACTCTTTGTCATTTATGCCTTTATTTCAAGACGCGCCGAACTGATCACAGCATCAATCTCGACCGCGGCGCTCGCCCTGACCATGTCATATGTCAACGGTGACCAGCCCAGACCGGGAGAAAATGAAGTACATGAGTACCTGACCGGCATTGTATGTATGCTGCTCTCTATCGAGTTGACACTTGCTCAGGAACCAATCCAACGTAAAGTCGCGAGGCTGTTCAACGGCCTGAGGTCGCTACCATACCACCTGTTTCCGCGCCGACCCGAAACGGGCCGGAAAGGGCCTTTGCCATCAGATTCACCCCTCCGCAGGTCAGGCGTTTGCTGCCCACCGGCCTGGCTGACGGTGTGCCTTATCGTATTCGCATGCAGTATCGGACTGGCGCTCTTTCACTATTTCAACGGCAAAATCCCGGCGGCGCTCTTTGACAGAGCCGTGGCTGCCGCCGTGTCCGGCGAGCCGGCAGTCCGGTCGACTTTCGACATCCATCTCACTGAGAACCGCATAACCTATTTCAAGGAGCCGTGCGACCCTGCCGACATCAAGGAACCCTTCTTTCTGCACCTGATTCCAGCCAACGTGAATGACCTGCACCCCCGCCGTGTGCAACACGGCTTCGACAATCTGGACTTCTCCTTTATCTTATACGGCACGATATCCGATGGCAGATGCCTGGTTGCCAGGCATCTGCACCCCTACGACATCGTCAGTATCAGGACAGGCCAGTTCATTCCAGGCGAAGGAAAGGTCTGGAAAGCCGAGTTTCCCTTCCGTGAGCGTGGGTAGAACCCGAGCCCAGGCTGGGAGAAAGTCAAGTACATGAGTACCTGACCGGCATTGTATGTATGCTGCTCTCTATCGAGTTGACACTTGTTCAGGAACCAATCCAACGCAAAGTCGCGACGCTGTTCAACGGCCTGAAGCTGCTACGCAGCAATCGCACGGGGTAGAATGGGCCCATGGCAAACCCGGAGCACACCCAAACCCAGGCGAGGAGCGGCGAGAAGTTTCGCACGCGGCAGGGTTTCATGGCCATCAAGGATGGCGTCAAGGCAGGGGACGGCCGCCGGTTCGCCGCGGGGCCCAAGCCGCCCTGGCTGCGCGTCGGGGTCGGTGGCGGCGCAGGGTTCCAGGCGGTGCGCGACACGGTTCGAAACCACGGGCTGGCGACGGTTTGCGAGGAGTCCCACTGCCCCAACATCGGCGAGTGCTGGGATAACGGCACCGCGACCCTGATGTTGATGGGCAGCGTGTGCACACGCGCCTGCAACTTCTGCGCGGTCGATACCGGCAATCCCAACGGCTGGCTCGATGCCGATGAACCGCGCTCGGCGGCCGAGTCCGTGCGCCTGATGAACCTGCGCTACGTCGTGCTCACTTCCGTGGACCGGGACGATCTAGCGGACGGCGGTGCCGCACACTACGCGGCCTGCATTCGCGCCATCAAGGCGGCCAATCCCGCCACCGCGGTGGAGGCGCTGACGCCGGACTTCGGGGGCGACCTCGCCGCGGTGGAAACCGTCCTGGACGCCGGCGTGGAGGTCTTTGCGCAAAACATCGAAACGGTGCGGCGGCTGACCCATCCGGTGCGCGACCCGCGCGCCGGGTACGAGCGGACGTTGCAGGTACTGGCCCACGCCAAGCGGCATCGCGCGGATGTTCTAACCAAGTCGAGCCTGATGCTGGGCCTGGGCGAAAGCGATAGCGAGATACGGCAAACGATGTGCGATCTGCGCACCCACCAGGTGGATCTGCTGACCCTCGGTCAGTACCTGCGGCCGACGGCCAACCACCTGGAGGTGGAGCGTTGGGTGCACCCGCGGGAGTTCGATGCGTATCGGCAGCTTGGGCTGTCGCTGGGCTTTCGGGAGGTGGCGTCCGGCCCCCTGGTGCGTTCAAGCTACCGGGCGGACCGTATTCTTGACGGCAACAATCTCGGCCTTGGCCTTGGGCGGGTGCCGGTCAAGCTGGTTGGGGAAGGCGGCGGCGCCAATTCGGCCGCCGACGAGCACTTGCCTTCGCCGTCACGGTCTCTATGATGGTCAGTCGGTGTAGCTGGCGGAAGGACTGCCCATGAATCCACGCTGGAAAATCTGGCCGGTACTTGCATTGCTGGCGTCCTCTTCGGCTTTCGCCGACGAGCAGGCGACCTTCGTTCTAGAGGGCGATTTATCCGCGTTCTACGCCAGCGGCAACTTCGTGGTCTGGATGCCGAAGAAATCGTCCGGCGCGACGGCAGTGGCGATGTCTCCGGCTGCGGCCGGCGGTGCTCCGGAATCCATGGAAGCGGCGCTGGATGTGGTGGCACGGGCACCGCTCGGGGCCGACGGCACCTTCCGCGTGGAGGCAAAGGCCGGTGCGCCGCGCAAAGTGTTCTTCTATGTGCTCGACGCCATCAGCCCCGACGGCCATCGTCGGGCGCCCTATAAGGGAAACGCCTTCATCCTGGAACCCGGGCGGCTGCGACTGCACATGCATCGGCCGGGGCAATTCTTTATCGAGGGCGGTGCCTACAACGACGCTGTGTACAACGTCTGGCGCCGCGCCGAGCCGTACGTTGCAGCCCAGACGGCGTACAACGCGCTGATCGTGCCGGTGGAGGGAGAAACCGAAGCGGAGCGGCGCGAGCGCGTCGACCGGGCGGGGGGCGTATTCGAGCAGATGTTGAACATAGAGAGCGAGGGCCGCGCCCGGGTCGCCGCCACCCATCCCGACCCCCTGGTGCGCCGTCTGACCATCGAGACAACCTGGCTCTTGGGGCCATGGGTGCTGGAGGCGCTGCGTGGCCTTGCCGAACTGACGCCCGAGGATCCCTGGGTGGTCGAACGGCTCGCGAAAGCCGAGGAGTCCGCGGCCAAGCGTGCCGCGGAGCAGAAGCGTTTTGCGGTCGGTGCCGACATCCGCGATTTCACGGCGGAGACCCTCGCTGGCGAATCCGTCCGGCTGGCCGATGTGCGCGCCAACAGCGAGCTCTTGCTGCTGGAATTCTGGGCCTCGTGGTGCGGTCCGTGCCGGGTCGAGATCCCGCATATGAAGGAAGCCTATGCCCGATACAGAGATCGGGGTTTTGAGATCGTCTCCTTCACCATCGACAATGAGCGCGAGGACTGGGAACTGGCATCGGAGGAAGAACAGCTACCCTGGATCGACCTGGGCATGGGCGAAGACGCCGAGGCGCCGACCGCCTACAATGTGACCGGAGTGCCCAAGAACTACCTGGTGGAATCGAGTACCGCCGACATCCTGGCAAAGGATCTGCGTGGTCACCACCTCGACGAGAAGCTCGCGGAACTTTTGGAGTAGCCGTTGGAGCGGGTGGCCTGGAATCTTCAAGCGGGTAGAGGCTGCAATCGGCGTTACCTGCATCCGGCTGGAAATTTAGCATGAAATGCTACGCTACGCCGATAAATCCACTCGATTTAGAACTACTTTCTCAGTTTCTTAGGATATAGTTACCGCGAGAAAGCGGTGCCGGGCACCTCAGCAAGGTTCCCGACCGAACGTCTTGCCGGCCTGTGGTTGGCGGGTGGCGCCCCGCAGGTGGCCACCGACCACATCGGCGAGGTTTTCTTTGGTGGGAGTAACCTATATCCTCCATGCATTGCCCGACGGGGTGTCGGGTTGGAATATGGGGCTGAGGGGATCAGCGCAAACGAAGGGGAGAGCGAATATGAGCATATCCACAACAGCGGTCCATCGGGAAGCGGGGGAGCGGGAAGGTGGCCTTGGTGCATTGTGCGCCCGCTGCCTGAGGGTTTTCCTTGATCACCTGCCGCCCCGGGGCCTCCCGCAACGACGTTTGCCCACGCCCATTGCGGCGGGGGTTTTCGCAGTGGCGATTGCTATCGCATCCGGGCCCGTGCTGGCCCAGCCGGAAGAAGCCGAAGCCGAGGCCGCGGCGGCCGAGGACGGTGAAGCCCTGGAACTGCGGCAGGTCGTGGTCACTGGAAGCCGGCTAAACCGCCCTCCATCGGAGCTTTCGGGCAACTTGATTGTGTTGGACCGGGATGCCATCCGGGCCTCTGGAGAACTGACGCTGGCACGGGTGCTCCGCCAGTTGCCGCAGAACATTAACGCTACGAACGAAACCTACGGGTCGAATCTAAACAACGTCACCAACATCAGCGCTGCCTCCACGGTCAACCTCCGGGGTTTGGGCAGCGAATCCACGTTGATTCTGGTGGACGGAAGGCGCGTCGGCTATAGCGGCATTCTGGGCGGCGTTACGGACATTTCAACCATTCCCCTATCCCTGGTCGAGCGGATAGAAATACTGCTCGACGGCGCTTCCGCAATCTACGGCTCCGACGCCGTTGGCGGTGTGGTCAACATTATCACCCGCAAGGACTATGCCGGTTTGGAGTTGGACCTGAACTACGGTCGCCCACACGAGAGCGGCTATAACGAAACACGACTCAGTGCTTCCCTCGGCCGGCCCTGGGACGGCGGCCGCGCCACCTTTGGCTATGAATTCTTTCGCGACTCCGGGCTGGACGCTTCGTCCCGCGACACCATACAGCTTGCCAACAGAAACGACCGCAACAACCAGAAGACTGGGCTTGCCGGCCCCCAGATGCGAGCGTATTCCTACTTCTTCGATGGCTCCTGCGACGAGGACAAGGCCGTCGTCTACGTTCTCGACGGCCGGGTCATTACGCGCAGCGAATACGCGGGGCTGGACGCCGCAAGCCAGGCCATGGCCGTGTGCCATGCCGACGTAACACTGCCCAGCGGGTTTATGGCGGGAGACGACCTCAACGGCATCGAAATTTTTGGCCCGCCCGACTGGGGCGAGGATGCCGAACTGGGTACCAGCCTGCGGCCGGAACAGCAGCATCACGCATTCAATGTCGGCGTGGATCAATCCATAACCAAAACAACAACGCTGCACGCTACTATGCGCTATGCCGAGAAGCGAGCCGATTCGGAACGCGGGTTAAGCGCTGTGTCCGGAACCTTGGCGGCCGGCAATCCCTACAACCCCTTTGGCCGCGATGTCAGTATCAGGGGCCAGGTGTTGAACGCACCGCCAACGGTATTCGAATCCAAGAACAAGAATTTCTTTGTCGGGCTGGGGGCGGACGGCACCCTCGGCGAGCGTTGGCAGTGGGAAGCGGAGTTCACCCGGGGGGAAGACAAGCTGGAAGCCCAGCGTTTCAATGTATTCGATAGCGCCACGGTGAACCTAGGCCTAGGTTCGGACGGCGTATCCGAGTCGGTCATCGCCCGAATTTCCGGTATTTCCATGGAGGAATGCGAGCAGGAACGCGTCCAGCAGGGCGGTACGCGCATCAGCTATAGCTCTTTCTTCGGCGGTAACTGCACCGTTTGGGGTGCGCCACCGGAGCCGATTGATCCCTTTGGTGACTTGTCGCCCTATGTGCTGCCCGGCCTCACCACCGCCACCACCAATAGGACAACGGGTTTTGAGGCGCTGGCCCGCGGCGTGCTTTTCGACCTGCCGGGCGGCCCCATGACACTCGTGGTCGGCTACGATTACCGGCAAGATCTTCTAGACACCATGTCCGAATTCCATAACGTGTCGGGGTCCTGTAGCCCCGTTTCCTGTCCAAATCGATCGCCGGTGGGCGCCACAGCCTTTGATACCCGGGTCAGCCGCGACAATCATGCCGCTTTTTTCGAGACCCTGGTGCCGTTGTTTGGCGGCGATAATGCCCAGCCCGGTATTCAGCGGCTGAACCTGACTTTCTCTGGCCGTTACGATTCCTACTCGAACGTGGATGTGGAGTACCGGGAATCGGCATCCGGGGACGCCGGCACCCTGGACGCCAATGACCCGGGCAGCGATTTTACCTGGAACGTCGGGTTGATCTACCGCCCCAACGACAACATGCAGTTCAAAGTCAACCGGCTGACCGCCTTCGTGGCGCCGCAACTCAACCAGCTTGTCACCCGGGTGATGGAGCGGGTTCCCGCGGCGCTATTCCGGGGGCTGTTTTTGATCCAGCCGGACGGCAGCCTAGAACAGACGCACGACAACGTGTTCAACAATACGGGCGGCAACGATATGCTGTTGCCCGAGACGGCGGATACCCTGAGCGTTTCGGCAGAATTGACGCCGGAGTTTCTGCCCGGGCTGTCGCTCAAGGCGACCTGGAGCGATTCGGAATACAAGGACCGCATTGCCTACTTCAGTGCTTTTATTGTCGACCCGCTCAACCTCCCCAGTAACGTTATCTACATCCAAGAGGAAGATATCTACATAAGGGACAACCGGTGGATCAACGTGGCCGTTCTTGAGCGTAGCGGTTTTGACTTTGAGTTGCGCCAGGACTGGACTTTCGGGCGCAACGATTTTTCCGTGTTGATCCGGCGTTCGTATACCGACGATTTCGACGTGCAGCCGGATGCGGCCAACGAAGAGGTCCAGAGCCTGGTGACGACCAAAGACCTGATCAACTACGACTTGGATCCCATACTCTCGCCGGTGCCCAAGCATCAGACCAGCGCGCAGCTTGTCTGGGAACGCGGTGGATTCTTCGCAAGCCTTGATATTCAGGGTGCGGCCACCACCCGGACGCTTCGAACCGGCGGCACGGACGGCTTTGAGTACATCACCGATCCGGCGACAATCGCCGATCTGGTGGTCGCCTACGATTTCGGCCAAGACACGATTTTCGATGCCCCGGCCTGGATGGAAGGATTGCGCGCAACGTTCACGGTCAACAATCTGACCAACAAGTTCGCGCGTAACTCCTTTGTTGATATTGGCAGCGGCGTGGTCGAGGAATACAGCATCAACCCCGTGTACGAGTGGACGCAGGGCCGCAGTTATCGATTGACCCTGCAAAAGTCTTTGCAGTTCTGATAGCGGCAGCGCCAGGTTAGCGCCGTGTTGCAAGGACGCAGGATTGGCGTGGTATTGCTGTCAGGGGTGCTGGCACTGGCAATGCCCGGTGTGGGCGCATCAGTCGATGCCTACCTGATTGTCGGTGATGTACCGGCCTTGGTGGGGGACGGCGAAGCGGTACTCAGCCGGTCCACAACACTGGGTGCGCGTGAGGAACTCGCGCGCAAACCCATCGCGCATGGCCGGTTCCGAATTGCCGGCGAGTCTCATCCGGGCCGTGTTTCGCTGCAACTATACGATACCGACGAGAACTACAAGGGCACCGTGCATTTCATACTTGAGCCTGGAGAGATCCGTATCGAGTATCCCGGCCCCATTGCGGGCTTGATGGCACAGGGTGGGCCGCTCAATCGTCGAGTGATCGCCGGTTGGCGGGATAGCGAAGCGTATCGGAGCCTGCTCGAAGACTATCACGGGGTTAGGGAGGCGCGCCTTGATCTTAAGGACGACGATGAGCGGGCGGAACCCCTCAGGGAAGAAGCCATCCGCCTGTACAACGAGATCAACCGCACCCGCCGCGAGGCGCTACGCGAGGTTGCGCTGTCTGCAGACGACCCGGTCGCCAGCCTGTGCGCTATTGAAATGGGCGGGTTGAGTGGCCAGGAAGCGTTGGACAAACTGGCGCAACTGGAGACCCTTATCGGCCAACACCCAACCCTGAGCGCACTGCGCCAACGCCTTAAAACCGGTGTTCGAATGCGGGAGACGAGGCGTACCGTGCAGGTCGGTACACAGGTGGAGGTGTTCGAAGCGAAGGGGCTCGACCAGGGTACCTACGCGCTCGCTGACGCGCTGGCGGAAAACGAGTACGTACTCGTCGAGTTCTGGGCATCCTGGTGCGGCCCCTGCCGAGCGGACAACCCGCATCTGAAGGAGGTGTACCAGAAGTACAAAGCGCGGGGCTTCGAGATATTCGCATTCTCGCTCGACCATGATCTCGAGGACTGGGCGGAAGCTTCCGAGGAAGACGGCATACCCTGGATCAACACGAGCGATCTCCAAGCCTACGACGGCCCCGTTCCGGGGCTGTTCGGCGTATTGGCGATTCCAATGAACCTTTTGTTGGACGGGGAGGGTAGAATTGTCGCAATCAACGTACGCAGTGAAGCGCTCGATGAGAAACTGGTCGAGCTCTTCGGCGTTTAAGCACGATCATTGCCGGTCGCAATCCAACGAAACCTGTCCTACAACGATCACTACAGTGAAGTAGGGGCCAGGACCATCCCAAAGCATTTGCTCTTGAGATAGAATTTCAGAAAATTCATTATATTCCGAAAAATATTGCCGAATTTTCCGAAAAATTTTCGTAAACCATCTATGTAGGGCTTGGCCGAGGGCTAGTAGGCGACTTTGGAATGGCCCTGGAAGTAGGGGCACACTGCCCTGATCCGGAGCGGCTACCGCCCGGGGTGATCGATGTTCAGCGTCTGATTGACGCCGACATTGTCCATCGTCGTGATTTGCCCGTCCGGCCATTCCACCTCTAGCCGATCCACCTGCGGGGCGTCGCCGAGGCCGAACAACTGTGTGGTGGGGTTCTGCGACGTATAGTTGCTGCCGATGACGATCTCGCGCAGTTGCCTGTCGTCGCCAATGGTGGTCTGGATGCGCGCGCCGGCGGCTTCGGTATTGGGCGGCAGCCCCCGCAGTTTTACTCCCAGGTAGTTGTTGCCGCTGGTGTCGTTGCGCCAAAGCGTTGCGGCGTTTGCGCTTCCACGATGGACTTGAAATACATCCATGTCCCCGTCACCGTCGAAATCGCTGCAGACGATGGCGTAGCCCCGCTCTGTGTCGGCAATTCCCGCTTCTGCCGATTGCTCGTCGAACGTACCGTCCCCAGCGGAGACAAATAGTCGGCTCGTGTCCTGATCGAAATTGCTCGGTTCGAAGGGTACGACCCAGCCGTTGGTGTGATAGATGTCGAGATGGCCATCGTTGTCGAAATCGGCGAAGCAGGCGCCCCAACCCCAACCGCCGTCGTAAACCCCGGCTTCGTCGGTCACGTCCACAAAGACTCCTCCGTCGTTGTTGTACAGCCGGTTACCCAGCTTGAATATCTGGTCCTTGCCCTCTTCGACGACGCTCCATATGGAGGTCACGAACCAGTCGAGATCGCCGTCGCCATCGTAATCGCCAAGTGCCGAGCCCATGCCGTTCCGATCAACGATCACCGCTGGGTCGGTGGAATCGATGAAGGTTCCGTCGCCATTGTTGGTAAAGAATCGGGAAGTGAGAAAATCCGCGGCGATGACAAGATCCGGATAGCGGTCATCATTGATGCGCGCGAAGCTGGGCGTGAAGCTGTAGTCGTGATTGGGGCCGCCCATGGAGCCCTGTGGATCCGCATCGATGATATCGGGCGCGATTCCCGCTTCTAGACTGACATCGGTAAACCGGATGACACCGTCCTCGGTGTCGTTGCGCCATAGGTGCTCCGTATTGACCGCGGCGCCGAATTCCCGGGGTGTTCCCCAGTGCGTCAGAAACATGTCCAGGTCGCCGTCGAGGTCGTAGTCTCCGAACGCGGCCGAAAGGGTGTATTTGGACTCGATCCGGTCGAGCCCCGAACCCGCCGTCACGTCCGTGAACGTGCCGTCGCCATTGTTCCGAAACAAGAAGGCCGGGTCGTTTTCGATGCCGCCAATGAAGAGATCCAGATCTTCGTCGCCATCCATATCCGCAAAGGCGGGGCCGCTGTGCCGGTAGTTTTCCGATGCGGACTTCGTATAGGCCACTCCGGCGGCTGCGGCAACATCCTCAAAGACATTGCCGCCGAGGTTCCGGTACAGGAGATTGGCGCCGATGTCACCGCGCAATACGAACAGATCCTCCCAGCCGTCGCCGTCGTAGTCTCCCGCCGCCACGCCGCCGCCGAATTCCTCCGGTTCCGAACCGACGGTCGGGTTGATGTAGCCGTGCTGAAAAAGAATGCCCGATGCTTCGGTGGCGTCGACAAACTGCGCGGTAATCTCCGCTGGTGGGGGAGGCGGGGGAGGGGGGGGTGGTGGAGGCGGCGGTGCGGAAGAGTCGGAACCGCCTCCACAAGCCGTCAACAAAAACGGCAGCACGACCCCCCGGGTCCGTCGTAGCACTTTCCAGATTTCAAGCATGAGTCGTGATATCTTACGGGTTCCCTTCGCACCGCGCACGAGATTATGAACCAAGTCGCCGCGGATGACAGCCGTTCTGTTTCATTAGGGTTGCTTGCGTGGATTCTGATTCCGTTGGCTTTTGCCGCAGCCGCAGCCGCAGCCGCCGCGCAAACGGGCGACCCGCGCGTACAGGATATGCTCGAGCTGCAATCGCAAACAGCCCGTGAAGAGCAGCGTGTTCAGAACCGGATCGATACATTGGCGAATGAAGTTCAGGAAATCCTGAGCGAGTACCGGCTCAAACTGCAGGCACTCGATCGGGTGCGGCGCTACAACGGCAACCTCGAGCGGACCATCGCCGATCAGGAGCGCGAGAAGGATTCGCTGGTGAGCCAAATCGCGGATTTTGGCGAGTTGGAGCAAGGTATCGTGCCGCTGATGCTGGACATGGTGGACGTCCTGGCGGAGTTCGTGAGCCTGGATGTTCCCTTCCAAATGCAGGAACGTCAGAACCGCTTGCATCGGCTGCGACGCATCATGGACCGTGCGGATGTCAGTGTGGCGGAGAAGTATCGCCACGTTATGGAGGCTTACCAGGTCGAGACCGCGTTTGGTCGCACCATCGAGGCCTATTCCGGGCAACTGACCATCGACGGGGTGCCGCGCCAAGTGGAGTTCTTTCGCTTGGGCCGCATTCTGCTGGCCTATCAGACGCCGGATCGGGAAATTACCGGATATTGGGATACGGAGGCGCGTGGCTGGCGACAACTGCCGGACGCCTATCGCGCCACCGTCAATTTGGGATTGCGCATCGCCAGAAAGCAGGCCGCCCCGGCCGTCCTGACGGTGCCGGTGGCCGTGCCGGGTAGGGCCGGGCGATGAGTCGGCGAACGATTGGCGGCATCCTGTTGCTCGGGCTGGCGCTGCCCGCCCCCGCACAGGCCCCCGCACAGGAAAGCTCCGAAGTTGCGGATACCCAGGAGGCGGAGACGGGAGCCCTGGCCGCGGGGGTGCGCCCGAGCACGGTGACGGAGCTGCTGGAGTTGGTGCGCGGCGAAGCCGAACACGCATCCCGGCGCAATGCGGCACGACTGCTACGCTTTCGACAAAACCGCGACGAGCAGCACGAGATGCTGGCGCGGACGGAGCGGCAGCTCGCCAGCGAAGAGCGGCGCGGTGTGGCCTTGGGCAACCGGTTCGAAGAGAACGAGCGCGAGCTGCAGGAATTGCAGGAACGCCTTGCGCTTCGCGTAGGCAATTTCGGCGAGTTGTTCGGTGTCGTGCGGCAGATGGCGGGCGATACCAAGGGGCTCGTCGACATATCCCTGGTGTCGGCGCAGAAACCGGACAGGACTGAAATCGCCGCGCGCATTGCCCAGTCCACGGCGTTGCCGGGGCTGAAGGAACTGCAGGCCCTGCAGCTTCTGCTGTTGGAGGAAATGGTCGAATCCGCCCAGGTCGTTCGTTTCGACGCCGATATCGCCGACGCCTCCGGAATCTTGGTGCGCGGAGAGGCGGTGCGCGTCGGCACCTTCAATGTGGTGCACAACGGCAATTTTATTGGTTTCGAGCCCGAAACCGGCACCTTGCAAATGCTGCCGCGCCAGCCCGCTCGCCGCTTCCGCCAATTGGCCACCAAGTTGCAGCAGGCTGCCGATGGCCCGGTGGCCATGGCGGTGGACCCCACCCGCGGCCAGTTGCTGGGCCAGTTGATTCAAACTCCGAACTTGGTGGAGCGCGTCCAGCAGGGCGGCTATGTCGGATACACGATCATTGCCATGGGCCTTGTGGGGCTCGTCATCGCGCTTTGGCGGTTGCTCGTACTGCACCGCATCCGGCGTGGCGTGCGCCTGCAACTCGGCCGGGAGCAGGCGGATACCGGCAACCCCTTGGGGCGAATTCTGGCGGCCTACGATGCGAACCGCGACAGTGGCCTGGACGCGCTCAGTCTGAAGCTCGACGAGGCCATCCTGCGGGAAACGCCGGTGTTGGAACGCTACCAGGGCATCATCAAGGTATTTGCCGCCTTGGCGCCGCTGTTGGGGCTATTGGGAACCGTGGTTGGCATGATTCTAACGTTTCAGCAACTAACGCTGTTTGGGACCGGCGATCCAAAGCTGATGGCGGGTGGCATTTCCCAGGCCCTGATGACCACGGTCCTGGGATTGATCGTGGCGATACCGCTGGTGTTGCTGCACAGCCTGGTTGCCAGTACTAGCCGAGGGCTGGGGGAGGTACTCGAGGAGCAGAGTGTCGGGCTGATCGCCCGCCGAGCGGCTTCCAAAATCGACGCAAAATCGACGAATGAGGGCCCATGACTTTTCTCGCTGAGGCCTGGGCTTCGATCAGGGATTTTTTCGAGATCGGCGGTCCGGTGCTCTATGGCATTCTGGCCGTGACCACGCTGATGTGGGCGTTGATACTCGAACGGTTGTGGTACTTCTACCGCGTGCTGCCCGGCGAGATTCGAAGCGTGCAACTGGAATGGCAAGCCGGGCTTCGGCGTTACGCGGCGCCCAATGCCGCGACAACCGAGGAGTCGGACCGGCCCGGCGGCCAATTTCGTTCCTGGCTGGCCATGAGTGTGCGCCGGTCGATCCTGTCGCAGGTCGATCAGGGTGCGCGCCACAACCTGTTGCTGATTCAGACGCTGATGCAGGTGCTGCCGCTGCTCGGGCTCTTGGGAACGGTTTGGGGCATGGTTTCGGTATTCGACATCATGACGGTGTTCGGCACGGGCAACGCGCGGCTCATGGCCAGCGGCATTTCAAAAGCCACCATCCCCACCATGTCGGGGCTGGTGGCGGCGCTGTCCGGATTGTACCTCGCCTACTGGCTACGGCAGCGGGCGCGGCTTGTGGTTCTGCAACTAGAAGACGGGCTTAAAATGGAGTTGGGGCCCCAAAACGGCGGCGCGCGAGCCCCATGATCGAGCGCAGGCATCGACGCCGCGTTGACGAAGAGGCGGAAATCAACATTACACCCATGCTGGATATCGTCTTCATTATGCTGATCTTCTTTATCGTAACCACCTCGTTCGTCAAGGAGTTCGGGGTGGATATGAACCGGCCGACCAATACCCCAGTCAAGGAACAGAAACGCTCCGAGGTGATTGCCGTTCGCATCGATGCCTCCGGCGATGTTTTCGTGGAGGAGCGGCTGGTGGACATGGGCGCGGTGCGCGCCAACATAGAAAGCGGGCTAGCCCGCAAGCCCGGGGCTTCGGTCGTGGTGGTGGCGGACCGCGCCGCCGATGCCGGGTTCATGGTGCGCGTGGTCGACCGGGCCCGGCTAGCCGGCGCGGAAAAGGTGTCGCTGGCGGCGGCGACGCGCTGAACCCGGCAGAGGATTCGTAGGCCATTCCCCATGGTGCCGCGACGTAGACGCCCGGACGAGGACGACAGCGAGATCAGCGTCACGCCAATGCTGGATATTGTTTTCATCATGTTGATTTTCTTTGTCGTTACGACTTCCTTCGTCAAGGAGCCGGGAATCGATCCCCAGCGCCCGCAGGCGCATACCGCCACGACCAATGAGCGCGGCAACATTCTGGTTGGAGTCTCTTCGGCGGATTCGATCTGGATGAACAAAAAGCGTTTGGCGATCACGGAGGTTCGCCCGCTGGTGGAAGCGGCTATCGCGGAAAACCCGGAGAGTAGCGTGGTGATCGTGGCGGATCAGCAGGCCACCGTCGGGCTGGTAATCGACCTGATGGATGAGGCGCGCGCGGCCGGAATCACCAATATCTCGCTGTCGGCCGAACCCGAGGAATAGACGCTTGACACCCATACAAGCACGGGCGCTTCCGTTTTTGCTCGGCGGGGTCGCCGTGGCGCTGTCGCTCTTTTTGGTGATGGATGTTTTGATCTCCGGGGGCGGTGCAACGGATTCTCAGGCTACGAGCGGGCAGATCGTAGATCTTGTTCGCGTACAAGAGGAGGAGGTCGTCAGGACCAAGCAGCGCGTCCGGCCAAAAAAACCGCCGCCGCCCAAGACGCCGCCGCCACCGCCCCGGCTCAAGGTGGCCGACAAGACCAAGCCCGAGCGGCAGTTGCCGCGCGTGGCCATGCCCAATATCGAGCTGTCCCCGGCGAGCGGCGGTGGCCCGTACCTGGGTAAATGGAGCCCAGGAGACGCGGCCGCCGAAGGCGAAGCCGTGCCGATTGTAAGGATTGCTCCGCAATGGCCGCGCCAGGCATTGGAAGAGGGCACCGGGGGCTATGTCCGTGTGGAGGTGTTGATCGACGCCGATGGCGGCGTCCGGGATGTGCGCGTGTTAGAGTCCGAACCCGGCCGGTTGTTCGTACGCAATGCGGTGCGCGCCGTGCGCAGGTGGAAGTTTAAGCCGCGCATTGTCGAGGGAACGCCGGTGGAGCGCTGGGCGGTAACGACCATCACCTTCACTTTGGAGGATTAGGTTAATTGACCGGCTCGACAATCGCACACAGCTTCCGCACGACGCTGCTGGCGCTGGCGCTGGCGGCAGGGGGCACCGCCGCGCAAGAGGGGGTTGAGCCCTCAGAATGGCCGGTGTGGCACCCCTTGCGGGAGGCTCGCATCGCGGACGCTCCCAAGGTGCCGTCCGCCACCATGAGCGAGCGCACCTACCAACGCCTGTCGCGCGCCCACGAACTCCTAGGTCAACAAAAGCTAGGCGAGGCGCTGGCCGTTCTCGATAGGCTGGGTACCCGAAATCTGCGCGAGTACGAGCTTGCCCAGGTTCTGCAGACCTACGGATTTATCCATTCGCAGCGGGGCGAGGAGGTGCTGGCGTTCGACGCGTTCGAGAAATGCATTGAACTCGATGCGTTGCCCACCTCCGCGCAGCAGGGCATTGTTTATTCGCTGGCGGGCTATTACGCCAGTCAAGCGAGTCACCAGAAATCCAATCGACTGATCCAGCGATGGTTCCGCTATGAGGCCGAGCCGGCCGCGGATGCCTACATGCTCGCGGGCACCAACCACGTTCAGTTACAGGAGATGCCCCAGGCGTTGCCCTATGTGCGGCGAGCCAACGCCCTGACCGAGGCGCCCCGGGAAAATTGGAAACAGGTCGAATTGGCGATTCTTGTGCAGACGCGACGTTACGAGGAAGCGGTTTTGCTGCTTGAGGAAATGGTGGGGCTGTGGCCAGACCGTGTGCCGTACTACGAAACGCTGTCCGCCCTGTTGATGGACATGGGGCGCGACGCTCGCGCCCTTGCGGCGTTGACGATTCCGTGGCTCAAGGGGTTGTTGACGGAGGAACGGCAAATCCTGACGCTCGCGCGGCTTAACCTGTTTCTTGAGAACCCTGCCCGCGCCGCCGAGATTCTGGACCGGTCGATGGCGTCTGGCTGGGTGCAACCCACGTTCGGGAACCTGGAACTCCTGTTGAACGCCTGGTCGGCGGCCCGGGAAATGGAACGCGCCGCGGTGGTGATCGATCGGCTGGCGGAACTCGCCGACGATGGGGAGTACTACCTACGCAAGGCCTTGTTGCTGAACGAAACAGGCGCCTGGGAGGGGGTGGTGAGCGCTTCCCGCAGCGCCTTGGGCAAAGGCGGTCTGGAGCGCCCGGGAGATGCTTGGATGCTGCACGGCGTGGCACTCGCGGAGTTGGAACGCTATGACGAGGCGTTGCGAGCCTTTGCCAGCGCCCAACGCGAGGGCACCGAAGCTACGCGCCGCAACGCCGCCGCATGGATCGCCTATGTGCACGACCGTGCGGGCACGATGCCGTGACCATTCGGTGTTCCGGGGTGCGCCAAGCGGCACGCCGGTGCCACGCTGTCGTCGAGCAGCAGGGTGCCGGACGATTATTCGGTGTTCCGGTGTGCAGCAACTGGCACCCTGACCCGGCGCTGTGCGCCGGCGGGTATCAGCCCGTCTCCCGCAGCGCTTGCCGTGCGTAGCTAAGCGGCAACACGGTCGTGTACTTGATGCGTTCCATGGCGAAGCTGGAACTGACGTCGGAAAGGTCGACGGCTTGGATGAGCCGTTTGTAGAAGCCGTCGTAGGCGTTGATGTCCGGGACGACCACGCGCATGAGGTAGTCGATCTCGCCGCTCATGCGGTACAGCTCGATGACCTCCGGGAACGCCGCCACCGCCTTGGCAAAGGATGCCAGCCAACGCTCGTTGTGCTGGTCGGTGCGGATGGCGACGAATGCGTCCACGCCCACGTTCAGATGGTCGCGGTCGAGCAGTGCGACTCGCCGGTCGATTACCCCCCTTTTTTCGAGGTTTTGGATGCGACGCCAACAGGGCGTCGTGCTCAACCCCACGGTGGCCGCGATGTCCGCGGTGGAGAGCGTGGCGTCGTGTTGAACGAGATCCAGAATCTTCAGATCGATGCGGTCCATTGTTATTCCAGCACCTGGTTTAGACTAAGAATAAAATTCTATATTACAGGTAAGCATTCGATCAATTTAGAACAAATTTCTTTATCTAATAGGATACAATTTCTGTGAATGCGACGATATCCACCCGTGCATCGCTTTACCGAACACCTCGAGGATGTTGGCGAGACCTATGTGCAGCACCTGGCAAAGGCCGCTGGCTTTTCGGCGTGGATGCTGGCCGCTGGCATCGCTTGCCTAGTGCACGCCCTGCTGCCGTTCCTGTTTGTCAAAACCGGAAGCGATTGCATTCGCCGCCTGCACAAGTTAATGGTGGAAAATCGCGGTGGCCGGCGCAAGGACGAAACCGTGGACGAAGTGACTCCACCGTCGTGCGGCTAGCAAGCCGGCGCGTCCGCAAAAACGCGGCGGCCCTTCATAAGGCTGTCGGTGGTGTATCAGTTTGCATCTTTGCATCGAGCAAGGGCACGGCACACAGGTGATTCGGCAGGGCCGGGATTCAAACTGATACACTGCCAGCCTGTCTGGAAAACGGATGTTTACCGTCGAATCGGGTTGAATATTCAGATAGTACGGAGGTTCCATGTCAATCGTTATCCCGCGCTTCCTTGTCGTTGTCGCCCTGCTGCTGGGCGTATCGCCAACATTGGCGATGCAACTCGAAGACATCGATATTCCCTACGAGCAGTTCAGTTTGGACAACGGCCTGCGGGTTATTGTCCATACCGACCGCAAGGCGCCTATCGTGGCGATGAGCACCTGGTACCACGTGGGTTCAAAGGACGAGCCGGCGGGCAAGAGCGGTTTTGCACACCTCTTCGAGCATCTGATGTTCCAGGGCAGCGGGCATTACGACGACGAGTACTTCAAGCCGCTCAGCGAAGTGGGGGCTACGGGCATCAACGGCACCACGAACTTCGACCGCACCAACTATTTTCAAACCGTGCCCACCGGTGCCCTAGAGCGCATGCTGTGGCTGGAATCCGATCGCCTCACGCACTTGCTTGGGGTCATTGATCAGGCGAAGCTCGACGAGCAGCGCGAGGTTGTCAAGAACGAAAAGCGGCAACGCGAAAACCGGCCCTTCGGGAAAGCTTGGGAGCACGTGTTTCGGGGCGTGTTTCCCCCGGGGCATCCCTATCGCCGCACGGTGATTGGCTCGATGGAGGATCTCGACGCCGCCACCCTCGACGACGTATACGATTGGTTCAACACCTATTACGGCGCCTCCAACGTCGTAGTGGTGTTGTCTGGCGATATCGATGCGGCGACGGCCCGCCCCCTCATGGAGAAATACTATGGCGATGCGCCTGCCGGTCGGCCCGTCGCCCGCCTCACCGGGTGGGTTCCGCGGCTCGGCGAGAACCGTCGGGAGACCCTCTATGATCGCGCCGCCAGCGGGTTCATCAGGCGCTCCTGGCCGGTTCCGTCGACACCCCGGGAATCGGTCTTTTTGTCGCTATGGGGAAGCGCTTTCGCATCGGGCCGCACGGCGCCGTTGTACAAGGCTCTGGTGGAAGAGCATCGCCTCGCATCGAGTGTTTCCGCCAACCCCATGGATTTCGAGATAGCCGGCCTGTTCACCGTTAGCGTCCAATTGCTGCCGGACGCGAACGTCGACGAAGCGCGGCGCGTTCTAGATCGAACCTTAGCGGCGTTCCTGGACTCCGGGCCGGACCTAGATCGGTTGCAGCGCCAGCGGGTGCAGAGTTTGACTGGTGTCGTCCGGGGTTTGGAATCGGTGGCTGCCAAGGGCAGCAGGTTGATATCGGGCGCGGTATTCGCGGATAACCCGGGGCGGTATAAGGAGTCCCTCGCCGCGATACAGGAGGCGACGCCGGACGGTTTATCCCTGGTGGCGAATACCTGGCTCGCGCGCCCCTATTACGAACTTACCGGCTTGCCGTTCCCAGGCTATGTCGCCGGTGATGCCGGCGCAGACCGCAGCGCGCTGCCGGATGCGGAACCCCCGGCGCCGCTGCGCTTGAGCGACATAGAGACACGGCGGCTCGACAACGGCATAGAGGTCGTACTCGCGCGCCGCGGCGGTTTGCCGGTGACGGACCTGACCTTTCGCTTCGAATTGGGCTCGGCGAGCGAGCATGCCGAAATGCGGGGCATCACTAGGATGGTCTTCGACCAGCTTGCCAGCGGCACCACATCGAGGAGCGCCGCGGACATCAGCACGGAACTCGAACGGCTCGGAAGCTTTGTGCGGGCATCTAGCGGGTCGTTGGCAAGTTCGGTGTCGGCCGGCGGTTTGACCGAGAAGCTGCCTGAGATTTTGGCGCTCGTCGCCGACTTGCTGCACAACCCGAACTATCCAGAAGACCAGTTCGCATTGGAGGTTGATCGCTGGAGCGCATCGATACAACGGGGTCGCACGGAACCGGGAAGCGTTGCCTGGACGGCGCTTTCGGAACTGGTATACGGTGCTGAGCATCCCTATGGAAGGCGGATGACGGAGGATGCCGTGGCGCGTCTCGACCGGCAGAGCGCCATCGACTTTCATCGGGCCAGGGTGCGGGGACGGCCGTTTTCGGTCTTTGCCGTTGGCGATGTCAGCATGGACGGGCTTGTCCAGGCGCTTGAAGACGCTTTTGGCGACTGGCGTTCACACGCTCCGGCCAATCGGCGTCCGGCGGTGGCGCCGGCACCGCTGCCCGACCGGCCGCGCGTATTCCTCATTGATATGCCCGAAACCCAACAGAGCCTGATATTCGCCGGCCATGTGCTACCTGCCACGCCGGTGGACCCGGACGCGGCGAACAAGGTCGCCAACGAGATACTCGGCGGTAGTTTTGTTTCCCGCGTTAACCTGAATCTCCGCGAGGACAAGGGCTGGAGCTACGGAAGCCGCACGGCGCTTGGCACCGACCCGTTTCAGCCGTTGTTTTCGGTGCGAGCGCCGGTGCAGGCCGACAAGACCGTCCAGGCCATAGAGGAACTCCAGCGCGAACTCATCGAATATATCGGGCGTCGTCCGGCCACGGTGGAAGAGTTCAACCAGGCGCGGGAGCGCAGTCTGCGCTCATCGGCGGGCCGTTTCGAAACGGGCCGAGCGGTGCTCAACAGCCTGCTCGCCAGCGCCGAGATGGGCCGTCCGTGGCAGTATCCGGTGCACTACAGCGAGGCCTTGCGGAAGCTGACCCTGGATGCGGTACAGGCTGCGGCGGGCGAGCTTGTTCGTCCGGATCGTTTGACCTGGGTTATCGTTGGCGACCTGGCGCGGTTCGCAGGCGAAGTGCGCGCACTGGGGTTGGGGGAAGTGGTCGAGATCGACGTATTCGGTCAGCCGGTCGAGGTCGCCCAGGATGAGGGCGTTATACCGGCGGCGTCTTGACCGGAATCGGGCCCGGTAGCCGGTGCGCCGGCCCTGCCCGGCCGGCATCCCCACAAGGCCGCGACTTTGCGCGGCGTACAGGAGACAATGGCGGGCAGACTTCACAGCAGGCTGGAGCACTAGCGCCATGCAAGGAACGAACCACATAGCCTCCCGCCGTTGGCCAAGCGCCTTGGTGGCCCTTGTTGGGCTGCTGGCCGGTGCGGCGGTGGTGGCGGAGCCGATAAAGACCGCCTACTCGCGGGTGGAGCTGATCGCCGAGCAAGCGACGCTGCCCGCCAATGGCGGCGCGGTCACCCTGGGGCTGCATATCGAGCCGGATCCGAGCTGGCACGCCTATTGGATGAATCCCGGTGACGCCGGTCTTCCCGCCTCGGTGCGCTGGCACCTGCCGGAAGGATTTGCCGCCGCCGAGTTGCAGTTCCCGGCCCCGCACCTCATTCCGTTCGGCGAACTCGTCACCTACGGCTTTGACGAGCCGATTCTGTTGTTGAGCAAGGTTACCGTTCCCGCCGGCTTGGCGGTCGGCGCGACGGTGACGTTGCGGGGCGACGCGCGCTGGGTGGTTTGCGACGATAAACTCTGTGTGCCGGAACGAGCCACTGTGTCGGTTTCGCTGCCGGTCGGTGATGGCGGCGCACACGCCGGGCGTGCGCAGCGCTTCCAGGCCGCCCGTGCGGAGCTACCCGAAGCCGTTGCCTGGCCGGCCTGGTTCGAGCGGCTGGATGGTGCCTTCCGAATCACCGTGCAGACACCGCAGTCGCTGGGGAGCATGGAAGATCCGTATCTGTTCGTTGCGTCACGGCGCCTGGTCAAGTACGCCGAACAGACCGTTTCGTTTGCGCCGCAGCGCGTAGTCTTCTCAATGCGGGAAGGCATCAGGGCAGACCGGGCAACCGACTTCGGGGCGGTGCTGAAGTTTCGGGACGGCGGCCGTGCCGACCGGGCCGTCTGGCTCGATGTGGGCGCTGTGCCGCCGGTTGATGACCCTGTCGTCGGGCCGACCACCGAGGCCTCCCCCGCCTCGCCCACATCGGCCGACATGTCGCTCGGTGTCGCGCTGCTTTTCGCCTTCATCGGCGGCGTCATATTGAACCTCATGCCCTGCGTGTTTCCCATCCTCAGCGTGAAGGCCCTGAGCCTGGTGAAGATGGGGCACACCGACCTCGACCTGGCAAGGCACAGCGGCTTGCTTTACACCGCCGGGATCCTGGTCGCCTTTGCCGCGTTCGCCGGGATTCTGGTCGGCTTCAGGGCAGCCGGACAGGCGGCAGGCTGGGGTTTTCAGATGCAGTCCCCGCTCGTCAACCTTGGCCTTGGCTTGCTGATGGTGGCCATTGCCTTGAATCTGCTCGGCGTTTTCGAGATTGGCATGCGCCTCGCCGGCGTGGGACAAACCCTTACTGCCGGCGGCGAAAGGAAGGCGGCGTTCTTTACCGGCCTGCTGGCGGTGCTGGTGGCTACACCCTGCACGGCACCCTTCATGGCGGCTGCGCTTGGCTATGCCCTGATGCAGCCGGCGCCGATGACGCTGGCCATCTTCCTAATGCTGGGCCTTGGCCTTGCGTTCCCCTATCTGCTACTGAGCTTCGTTCCATCCTTTGGCCGTGCCATGCCGAGACCGGGTTCCTGGATGGCGACCTTTCGCAGTGTTCTTGCGTTTCCGATGTTCGCCACCGCTCTGTGGTTGTTTTGGATAATCGGCAAACAGCTCGGTGCAAGCGCCATGGCGGTGGGGCTGCTCGCCGCGCTTTCCTTCGCCTTCGCGCTGTGGGCATACGGACGGACGGTAGGCGGCGTGCGCCCGTGGGCCTGGCGCACCGCCGCTACCCTGGGCCTGGTCGCAACGCTGGTGGTCGGTACCGATATCGGCAACCACCGGACGGTGCCGGCGATACAGGCCGATGACCGGGCGGGTACCCTAGGCCAACTGGAGTTGGAGCGTTTTACGCCCGAGCGAGTCACCGGGTATATCGATTCCGGTCAGCCGGTTTTCCTCTACTTCACGGCTGACTGGTGCGTGAGCTGCAAGGTCAACGAGCGCGTAGCCCTGGCCTCGGATGCGGTCGGTGCCGCCTTTCGCGAGCGCGATATCAGGGTTGTCGAGGGGGATTGGACCAATGAAGACCCCGTCATCACCGATTGGCTGGACCGCTATGGTCGCGTCGGTGTGCCACTGTACCTGTACTTCCCCCGCGGCTCGTCGCTCGGTAGCCCAGCGGTGCTGCCGCAACTGCTCTTGCCCGACATCGTTATCGAAGCTATCGACAGGGCCGATGTCGCCAGCCCCGGCGAGGTGCGCCGCCTGTAGGGAAGTGGCGCCACCGATTTCCATACGGCCCTCGCCGGGAACCAAAACGGCCTAGCGACCAAAGCCCACTTGCTTGCGGGACACGACACTAGGCTTCGGATAGGCAGCGGCGGGTAGATCGCCCGCCGTGCGCTAGGTGGAGCCGGCAGTGTCCTGAAACTGCAACCCGTGCAACCTAGCATACAGCCCGCCCTTGGCCAGTAGCTCTTCGTGTGTGCCCAACTCATCCACGCGCCCCTGGTTCATGACCAGAATGCGGTCGGCCTGTTGGATGGTCTGTAGGCGATGGGCGATGAGGATGGAGGTTCGCCCGGCGGTCAGTTTGGCAAGCGCGTCCTGAATCAGGAGTTCGGTCTCGGTGTCGACCGATGCCGTGGCCTCGTCGAGGACGAGGATTTCGGGGTCGGCGGCGAGCACCCGGGCGAACGCCAGAAGCTGGCGCTGGCCCTGGGAGAGGTTCTGGCCGCGTTCGGCGAGTTCGGTCTCATAGCCCGCCGGCAGCGCGGAGATGAATCCGTGGGCATTGACTGTTTTGGCCGCGCGCACCACCGCTGCCGTGGTTATGGCCGGGTCGCCAAGCGCGATGTTGTCGGCGACCGAACCCGAGAAAACGTGGAAGTCCTGCAGCACGACGCCGATGCGCCGCCGCAGTTCCCGGGATTGGACGCGGTTCAGGTCGATGCCGTCCAGGAAAATGTGGTTGTCTTCGAAATCGTAGAAGCGCCCGAGCAGCCGGATCAGTGTGCTCTTCCCCGAGCCGGTGGGCCCGACAATGGCAAGCTTCTCACCGGGACGGATGAGGAACGAGACCCCATGCAGGACGGGAACCCCCGGCTCGTAGGCGAAATCGACCCGGCGGAACTCGATCTCGCCGGCCAGCCGCGGCGGCAGGGTGGCGGGGCGCTCCGGTTCACGCACCTGCTCGTCCCAGTCCAGCGCCTGAAAGATGCGCTCGCCGCTGGCCATGGCCCGAAACAATACATTGGTCTGCTCGCCGAGCGCGACGATGGGATGGAACAGCATGTCGATGAAGCGGGTAAACAGGATAACGCTGCCGAGCGACATGCGTTCCTGAATGACTTCCCCCGCGCCGTAGTAGAGAACCACCCCGATGGCGATATGGGCCATGGTGTCGTTGAACGCACCGTACAGGGTTTCCCAGCGGCCTGAGCGGAGTTCGTGGCGGAGGTTGCGGCTGTTGATGTCGGTGTAGCGGTTCAGGTTGGCCGTCTCGCGCCCGGAAAGCTGCACCACCTGCAGGCCGGCCAGGTTCTCGTGCATGTTTTGGTTGAGCGCCGACACCGAGGCGCGCACCAGCCGAAACAGTTCCCGGGTGGTACGGCGAAACCACCAGGTAACGGCCCCCATGATCGGCAGGCCGAGCAGCAGTATCAGCGTCAACTCCACATCGATGGTCAGCATGATCGTTAGGGCTACCAGGAAGGGGACGAACTCGCCGATCAGCGTGCCAAGGCCGCGCAGCAGCTCGTAGAGCGCCTCGATGTCGTTGGTTACCCGGGTCATAACCCGGCCCACCGCGACGCGGTCGTAGAAGGACGAAGGGCGCCTTTCCAGGTGGCTGAATAGGTCGAGCCGCAGGTCGCGCAGGCCCTTGACCACGGAACTGGTCAACGTCAGGCGATGGGCGTGGCCGGCCGCGGCCCAACAGAGGTGGGCGATTGCATAAAGCAAACAGGCGGCCAGCAGGGGATGTAGCCCAAGCCCGGCAGACAGCGTCTCGGTGGCCTCGACCATGCCGAGGTCCGGTGTCGCGTGCTCCACCTCGCCGCGGATGATGTGGTCGATTACAACTAGGGAGACGATGATGGGCAGCAGTACCTGGAAGGTCGATGCGGCAAGCACCAAGAGGCCGCTGGCGGCGAAGGTCAGCCGGTACGGCTTCATCCAGGCGAGCAGCCGCCGCAAGAGGCGCGTATTGAGCACGGTGCCGGACAACTCGGCATCGAACAGCGAGTGATCGCGCTTGGGCTTGGTGCTGGCCGTTTCCGCCATCGTCTATCGACCGACCAGCGCAACGCCGAGCGGTGCGCCTCGGTAATCCGACTCGCCGGCGCCCTCCCGCTGGATCCGTTCAAGCTCCACATAGAAGCCGCCCCCGGCGATGAGTTCGTCGTGGCTACCGGTCTCGACGATGCTGCCCGCGTCGATGACGACGATGCGGTCGCAATGCCGGGCCGTGGACACCCGGTGCGAAACCAGGAGGGTGGTTTTCCCGCGCCGCAGCCGGCGTAGTTCGGTGAGAATCTTCTCCTCCGTCTGGGTGTCCACGCTTGAGAAGCAGTCGTCGAGCAGCAGCACCGGCGCATCACGGATCAACCCCCGGGCCAGGGTGGCGCGTTGCGCCTGGCCTCCGGACAGGGTAACGCCGCGCTCGCCAACCACTGTTTCCATGCCGTCTGGAAAGGCTTCGATGGTTTCCCGCAGCCCGGCGGCGTCGGCGGCGCTCCAGATTTGGTCGATATCCCGGCTGGCGTCGTCGTAGGATAGGTTGTCGCTTAAGGTTTGGCTGAACAGGAACGTATCCTGGGGCACCATGGCCACTTGGTCGCGAAGCTTTGCGAGCGGATAGCCCTGAATGTCGACACCATCGACAAAAACCGTTCCAGGCGGCGGGTCGAGCAGCCGCACGAGCTGTTTCAGCAAGGTTGTCTTGCCGGCGCCGACCCGGCCCATGATGGCGATCGACTCGCCCTGGCGTATCGACAGGCTCACGCCGTCAAGTACCGGCGGCATGCCGCCGCCATAGCGGAAACTCAAGCCCCGGAATTCCAGGTCGCCGCGAATCTGGGCGGGCGCATCCGATGTGGGCCTGTCCCCGATCTCCGGGTCGAGGCGCAATACCTCGAACAGCCGGTCGCTGGCCACCGCCGCACGTTGAAACAGGTTCACCATGAACCCGGCGACCCGAAACGGTTGTACGACCATGTTCACGTACATAAAGAAGGCCACTAGGGCACCGGGTGTCATGTCGCCCTGTAGCACCAGATAACCGCCGAAACCGAGGATGGCGATGGAGCACAGGGCGGCCAGGCTCGGCATCCACGCCATCATTAGCGAATTGATGCGGGCTTGGCGGTAGAAGGCTTCCGTGTAGTTCCGGTTGGCGCGGGCGAAGCGGGCGATCTCGTTGTCTTCCTGCACCATGGCCTGAATGGTGCGGATACCGGACAGGTTCTCTTGGACCTGTGCGCCGAGATCCGAGAGGCGATCCTGCATGTCTTTCGAAGCGACGCCCATGCGCCGCGACGAGTGCTTGGCGTAGTAGTAGACCAACGGCAGCGGCGGCAGCAGCAGCAAGGTGAGCAGCGGCGAGTAGTAGAGCATGAAACCGAAGCCGACGATGGAGGCGTAGACGAGGATGATGAGCAGAATGGAGCCCATCGAGATAAGCCGCTGCACCAGGCTGATATCGGCCACCGCCCGGGTCATCATGTCGCCGATGGTGTGTTTGGAGAAGAATCTCGACCCTTGTTCCTGCAGGGCACCGTACAGGGCACCGCGCAGGTCGAAGGCGACCCGCATGCCGACGCTGCGCACGGAATAGCGGGCATAGGTAACGAAGGCATAGCGCCCGGCCACAGCCGCCGCTATGCCGAGCACCGGCATCAGCACGTCGCTGTCGCCGCCCGCCACCTGATCGATACCCGCTGCCAAAAAGAAGGGTACGAGGGCCTCGAGGACGCGCGCGACGCCAAAGCTGGCGATGCCGCTAAACAGGCGTAGCCGGTAGGGTTGCACGTAGGGCTTCAGGCGAAGCAGCGAGTTGAACATCGGCTGGTCTAGGGGAGTCTGGAGGCGCGGCAATGCGGCCCCACATTATACCCGCAGCCCGTGCACTCTAGGCTGCCTAGGCCGCTTTTCTTGGCACAGGTGGTTTTCAAGTATGAACCTGCTGGAAAGTCCTACGGGGCACCTGACCAACCTGTCGACATCCCCCGTGGCTGGTGCGGAGTCGCCGTAGCCGCGTCGCTTGGCTGCTCGCTGGCGTGCACGGGCAATATCTAGGGCGAACACTGCCGCCGTTGGCGCAATATCGGGTCTAAAAGCTCGCGTTCTTCGGTGTGCGCGGAAATGGAATGGCGTCGCGGATGTTGTCCATACCCGTCACGTATAGCACCAGGCGTTCGAGGCCGAGCCCGAAGCCGGCATGGGGAACCGTGCCGTAGCGGCGCAAATCCCGGTACCACCACAGGCTCTTTTCCAGCCCGCGTTCGGCCAGGCGTGTATCTAGCACATGCAGCCGCTCTTCGCGCTGGCTGCCGCCGATGATCTCGCCGACTCCCGGCACCAGCACATCCATGGCGGCGACGGTCTTGCCGTCATCGTTCAGGCGCATATAGAACGCCTTGATGTCCTTGGGGTAGTTCATCACCACCACGGGCCCCCGGGCGAATTCCTCCGTGAGCCATCGCTCGTGTTCGGTTTGCAGGTCCAGGCCCCAATCCACCGGGAATTCGAAGGAACGGCCGGAACCCTTAAGCGCCCGGACCGCTTCGGCATAGTCCATGCGCACAAACTCGGTTTCGATGACCCGCCGCAACCGGGGAATGGTCTCAGCGTCGATGCGTTCCTGGAAAAACCGCATGTCGTCGGGGTGCGCCTCTAGCACCTCTAGGCTTAAGGATTTCAGGAAGTCCTCGGCAAGGTCGACCAGGTCGTTCAGGTCGGCGAAGGCGATTTCCGGCTCGATCATCCAGAACTCCGCCAGATGCCGGCTGGTGTTCGAGTTCTCGGCGCGGAAGGTCGGGCCGAAGGTGTATACCTTGGATAGGGCACAGGCATAGCTCTCCACGTTGAGTTGCCCTGACACCGCAAGCCAGGTTTCCTCGCCAAAGAAATCCTCGCTGAAGTCCGTACGCCGATTGACGGCGTCGAGTGTCGACACACGGAAGAGCTCGCCGGCCCCCTCGCAGTCGTTGGCGGTAATCAGGGGCGTGTTCACCCACAGAAAGCCGTGCCGGTGCAAATAGCCGTGCACGGCCCGGGCGATGGCGTCGCGCACCCGGGCGATAGCGCCGAAGGTGTTGGTGCGCGGACGCAGGTGAGCGACCGTGCGCAGATATTCGAAGCTGTGCCGCTTCTTCGCGATTGGATAGGTTTCGGGTTCGTCGACCCAGCCGAGCACCTCAAGGGTGCCCACCTGGACCTCCCGATCCTGCTGTCTGCCGCGGGATTCAACCAGTTGCCCGGTGATGCGCACGGCGCAACCGGTGCCGAGTGCCTCGACTTCGGATCGGTAGTTGGGCAACTCGGTGCCCGCCACGGCCTGCAGGCCGTCGAAACAGGAGCCGTCGTGTACCTGAATGAAGGAGAACCCGCCCTTGGAACTGCGCCGCGAGCGCACCCAGCCCTCGATGACCACCCTGGCGCCGGGGGCGATTTCGTGGTTGAGAATGGTCCTTATGGCGTTTGCGGTCATTTGTGGTCAACTGGCATGGGGTGCGGCTTCGCATGATAATTGAAAGCCATTGCCGATGGACAAGCTTCGGCGTGCGTCCGCGGGTTCCGGCCATCCTGGTGGAGGCTCTGGGTGGATGTGGGCATTTTGGCCGCATTTTGGCTGAATCGGCCAGCACATTGGGCCGGTTGGGTGTGTAACTCGCGAAAAAGACCGATTGGTATCGATTTTGCTAGGTATGAAGGCGAGAAACCAAATGATAGGAAACATTATGGACGAACAGATCAAGGAGCGGCTCACCCGGCGCTCTGTGTGGTTGCGGGCGCTATACATGGTGTTCTTTGCCATTGTCTACGGGGTTGTTGAATTGGTGTGGGTGGTGGTGGTTGTTGTTCAGTTCCTGTTGGTGCTGTTCACGGGCCGTGTGAACTGGCGGCTGTTGCAATTCGGCAACAACCTGAGTGCGTATTTCTATGCGTTGCTCCGCTTCCAGACATTCAATACGGAAGTGCGCCCCTTCCCGTTTGCCGACTGGCCGAACGAGACGGTCGAAGACGACAACCCCTGGACCGGGGCGCCGCTATCGGCCCAAGCCCCGGCGAGCGCAGAGGCTGGGGCGGAGCAACCCGAAGATGCGGATGCACAAGGTAGCGGGAGTCCCAACCCTTCTCGCCCACCCTCAGCTCGGGGGGAGCAGCCTGAGGATGCGGAAAAGCGACCGGACCGCTGACCCCGGGATAGACCCGCCACGGCCCCGCTTCCGGCGCCTGGCGGGCCAGCCCTGTTGAGGGTTTGCTGGATAGCACGCCAAATCAGGACGCGGATGGCCCTAGGACTCGCCGCCCGCCTCGATCTAGCGACGGTTTGCTGGAATAGCAGGCTAAATCAGGTATCCCGGCGTTCTAGCCCAGGGATCGCCTCTACGGCAATGCCGGACTTGAACGGGCCGTGCCGTTCAATCCACGCCATGTCCTGCCGCACCTGGTGGCGTTCTTGGTTCAGAAACCGGGCCACCGCCGCACGCAGGCCCTGGTCCCGGATCCAGTGGGCGCTGTACGTCGTCTGTGGCAGGTAACCCCGCGCCACCTTGTGTGGCCCCTGGGCACCGGCCTCCACCCGCGCTAGCCCGTGGGCGATGGCGAACTCGATGGCCTGGTAGTAGCAGGCTTCGAAGTGCAGGAAGCGATGGTCTTCGATGCATCCCCAGTTGCGGCCATACAGGGCATCGCCGCCGATGAAGTTGAGCGCCCCGGCGATGTATCGGCCGGCGCGCTTGCACATCACCAGCAGTGTGTGCTCGGCCATCGATTCGCCGACTAGGCTGAAGAACTTGCGGGTTAGGTAGGGCGCACCCCATTTTCTCGATCCGGTGTCCACATAGAAGCGATAGAAGGCATCCCAGTGCGCTTCGGTGAGGTCGGTGCCGGTGACCCATTCCACGGAGATGTCGTGGGCGAGGGCATCGCGGCGCTCGCGCCGGAGGTTTTTGCGCTTCTTGGAGGTGAGCTCGGCTAGAAAGGCCTCGAAGTTGTCGTAGCCCGCATTGTGCCAATGGTATTGCTGATCGATGCGCCGCAAGAAACCGAGCTCGCCGGCCAGCAGCCATTGGCGCTCCGGCATGAAGGTGAAGTGTAGCGAGGATACGCCGGCCTGCTCGGCAACCTGGGCACAGGCGCCCAGCAGGCCCTGTTCTATTTCCGGGTGACCGCTCGCCGAGAGTAGGCGTCGGCCCGTCGCCGGCGTGAACGGCACGCTGCCCTGTAGCTTGGGATAATAGCTGCCCCCGGCCCGGTGCCAGGCGTTGGCCCAGGCGTGGTCGAAGACGTATTCACCCTGGGAATGCCCCTTCGCGTACATTGGTACCACCCCGAGCAGGCGCTCGCCCTCGTTGAGCACTAGGTGGAAGGGCTGCCAGCCGGTGTGCGCGGTGGCGCTGCCACTGGCTTCCAGGGCGTGCAGAAAGCTGTGCGCAAGGAAGGGGTTGAAGGGCTCGCCCGCCGGGTTCGCGCAGCGGTCCCAAACCTCCGGCTCGATCTCGTCGATGCCGTGCAGAATGCGCGCCGATCGTTCCGCCATGATTCCGACACCCTAACACGGCCCGTTGCGGATGCATGCATCCGCGCCCGTACTGTTGGGGATGGGGGAAATGGGCGAGGCAAGCCCGATTGGCGTTCGGTGGGTGAGTGCGGTGTGCCCGCCCGGAGGTTGTCCGTCACGGGAAACGGGAATTCGTTGTATGTCTCGCGCTCCCGGCTGAGGGATGACCCACCCCGGCGGGCGCGATGGGACACTGCCCCAGCCTCCCGCGACCCCTATGATATTCGTCCATTCGGCCAGGTAGCTCAACGGGTACTCGTAGTCCTGAGTGGTGGTCGTTCGAATCGCCCCCTAGCCATCGGCCACCCCCGGCACCGGGTGTCCTCTCGCGCTCCCGACTGAGGCCGTGCAAGGTGGTCGGCACCTTCCAGCACAGCGATGCCCCCTCGCGCACCCCGGCTGAAGGCTCTTTCATGCGAGGGGTGCCCCCTCGCGCACCCCGGCTGAGGGCTCTTTCATGCGAGGGGTGCCCCCTCGCGCACCCCCGGCTGAAGGCTCTCCCCAAGCTGTTAAACTGTGCGGGTTGAAACGTTGGATGCCGGTTAATGCACCCGGGTTCGGAGTCCGACAAGAAAGCGCTGTTGGATGAACTGAAGATCGATCGGTCGGAGCAGCCGGTTTCCGGTGCGCGGCCGTTTAAGTGGTTCCTGTTCATTGCGTTGGCTGGTGGTTCGGGGTTCGTGCTGTGGTTCTTTGCGCTGCCGGGTGAGGACGGCGTGCTGTCGGTCAGCACCGCCGTGGCCCAGACGGCGCCGGCGACCGGGGGGCCGAGTGTGCTCGATGCGACGGGTTACGTGGTGGCCCGCCGCCAGGCGACGGTAAGCAGCAAGGCGACGGGGAAGGTCGTTGAGGTGCTGATCGAGGAGGGCGTTGTGGTTGCGGAAGGCCAGCTTCTCGCCCGGCTGGACGACAGTATCCCCCGAGCACAATTGGAACTGGCCCAGGCGCAACTCGAAGCGGCGCGGACTTATCTGCGCGAGACCGATGTGCAACTCAGGCAGGCGCACCTCGATCTGCGACGCACGGAAGAACTTGCCGAACGTGAACTGGCAAGCCGTGCGGACCTTGACCGGGACGCGCTGTCGGTGGAGGCCCTGATCGCCCGGCTGGAGAGCACGCGCCAGGACATCGTGGTGGCCGAGCGTAGCGTTGCGGTACAACGGCGCGTTGTCGAGGATATGCGGATCCGGGCCCCCTTTGCCGGAATTGTCATCGCCAAGGCGGCACAGCCTGGGGAAATGATCTCGCCGGTGTCTGCCGGCGGGGGCTTCACGCGCACGGGCATTTGCACGATCGTCGACATGGGTTCCCTGGAAGTCGAAGTGGACGTTAACGAGTCCTATATCAACCGGGTCTACGGTGGGCAGCCGGTGCGCGTAGCGCTTAACGCCTATCCGGACGATGGTTTTGCCGCGAAGGTCATCGCCATTATTCCAGCGGCTGATCGCAACAAGGCCACCGTCCGGGTGCGTATCGGCTTCGTCGAGCGCGACGAGCGAGTATTGCCGGATATGGGGGTGCGGGTCGCCTTTCTGGCGGATAGGGACGCCCCCGTGTCGGTGCAGACGCCGCGTGGTGTGCTGGTGCCTAGCGGCGCCATCGCCCGGGACAAACAGGGCGAATTCGTCATGGTGATCGCCGACGGCGAACTCGCCCGGCGGTCGGTCGTGCCGGGGGACCCCCGGGGTGCCCGGGTGCAGGTTCTCGACGGCCTGGCCAACGGCGAACGCGTGGTGGCAGATCTATCCAAGCAACTGCTAGCGAGCCTCGCCGAGGGCGCGAGGGTATCCTTTGGCAACCCTGGACCGGATAATGACAACGAATAGGCCCCGCAAGAAGAGAGCCCTCAGCCGGGGAGCGCGAGGGGGAACCCCCTCGCAAGAAAAGGCCCTCAGCCGGGGAGCGCGAGGGGGCACCAGGAAATCACCGCGGAGGCGGAGGTCGGCAGAACCTCAGCCCGGGAGCAGGGTGGCACACCCCTCGCATAGTCGACACAACCCTGGCCGAACAGGCTGGCAGCAGGGGCCGGGCACCCAGGCTAGGCACTAGGTAACGACCAGATGAAGCAGCAAACAAGCCCAAGCACCGCGGCGCCTAAACCCGCGACCGAGGTGGATCTGGTGAGTTGCCGGGGCGTGGAGAAGGGTTTTCTGAAGGGCAGGGAAACCGTGGAGGTGCTGACGGGCATCGATCTCGATATACGGGAAGGCGACTTTCTCGCTCTCATGGGCCCTTCCGGGTCGGGCAAAACAACGCTGCTTAACCTCATCGGCGGGCTGGATCACCCGACGGCCGGCACCGTGGAAGTGGGCGGCCGGGCGCTTAACGGCATGAGCGGCCGCGAACTCGCCGGGTGGCGCTCGGAGAACGTCGGCTTCATCTTCCAGTTCTACAACCTCCTGCCCGTCCTGAATGCCCAGCGCAACGTGGAGCTTCCCCTGCTGCTAACGCGGCTGTCCGGTAGGCAAAGGCGTAGGAACGCCGCCACCGCCCTGGAGGTCGTGGGGCTTGCCGATCGGGCGGGCCACAAACCGGGAGAACTTTCCGGCGGCCAGCAGCAGCGGGTGGCCATTGCCCGGGCCATCGTTGCTGACCCAAAGCTGCTGCTGTGTGACGAACCAACCGGAGACCTCGATCGGGAGTCCGCGGACGAGATACTGGAGTTGCTTGAAGTTCTGAACCGGGAGCATGGCAAGACCATCATCATCGTCACCCACGACCCCAAGGCGGCGGAACACGCCGATCACACCCTGTACATGGACAAGGGCAAGCTCACGGGGCGGTCGGCATGAGCAGGATGGGCCTGGTGTGGTCGAGCCTCTTCCGCCGCAAAATGCGCACGACGCTTACCCTGTTTTCGGTGCTGGTCGCCTTTCTCCTGTTCACGCTGTTGCGCACGGCTACGCAGGCGTTCAGCGGGGGAGGGTTCAGCCAGCCCGGCATTGACCGACTGGTGGTGGCCCCGAAATACTCCATTATCGAACCCTTGCCCGTGGCTGCCCTGCAACAAATCGAATCGGTGGACGGGGTCGACAATGCGGCCCACGCCGATTGGTTCGGCGGCGTCTACCAGGATTCGCGCAACTTCTTTCCACAGTTCCCGGTGCAACCCGCCGACTGGTTCGATCTGTACCCCGACCTGGTCATTGACCCGGCCCATCTCGAGGCGTTCGAACGCACCCGCACCGGAGCCGTGGCACCGGCCTCGCTGGCGGAGAAATACGGCTGGAAGGTGGGTGACAAGATTCCATTGCAGGGCCAGATCTATGCCCGGCGCGACGGCAGCCGACTGTGGGAGTTCGACCTGGTGGGTACCTATCGGGGGCCGGAGAACGAGCCGGAGCCGATGGAATTCCTGTTCCATTACGACTACTTCAGCGAGGCCAACGAGTTTGGCCCGGGAACGGTGGGATGGTTCATCGTGCGGGTCACCGACACCGATCGGGCGGCCGAGATCGCCGGCGCCATCGATAAGCTGTTCGAGAATTCCCTGAATCCCACGCGAACCTCCACAGAAGCCGAGTACAACCGACAATTCGCGGAACAGCTTGGCGATATCGAACTGATGGTGTCGGGGATATTGGGGGCGGTGTTTTTCACCATACTGCTGCTCACCGGCAACACCATGGCCCAGGGATTGCGCGAACGCATCCCGGAATTGGCGGTGTTGAAGACCCTGGGTTTTACCGATGGGGCCGTGGCCCGGCTGATGGTGGCGGAGGCCGTGCTGCTGTGCCTGTTCGGCGCGGCGCTCGGCATCCTGGTGGCAGTTGCGGTGGCGGCGGCCGTGGGGCCACAACTACAGAACCTTCTTGGCGAGTTCGAGGTTAGCTGGGGCACTACGGCGTTCGCGCTTGGGCTCTCTCTGCTGCTTGGGTTGGTGGTCGGCGCGGTTCCGTCGCTGGCTGCATGGCGCCTGACCATCGTCGATGCGTTGCGGGCGGTGAGGCGCTAGATGCTTCGCCAGATACTGGCAATCACCACCATGAATGTCAGGAACCTGCCGTCCCGCGCCGGCAGCTCATCGGTGATCGTGGTGGGTATCGCCGGCGTTGTCGGCGTTCTAGTGGCGCTGCTTGCTATGGCGGGTGGATTCCAGGCGGCACTGCAACGCGGCGGGGCTCCGGACCGGGCCATTGTTTTGCGGGCGGGAACGGATGGCGAGATGGAGAGCAATCTGACGGTGCAGGTGCTCGACATCGTGTCGACCATGGAGGAGGTGGCCGCGTCCAGCGCCGAGCTCTATACCGTAGTGGACGTACCCAAGCGATCCAACGGTCAGCCCGCCAACCTGGTTGTTCGCGGCGTGGTGCCCGCCGCATTCGAGATTAGGCCGGAAGTGCAGATCGTTGCCGGGCGGTCGTTCAGCCCCGGTACCCGGGAGATGATTGCGGGTCGGGGCGCCGTGGTGGAGTTTGCGGGCATCGATCTGGGCGCGGCGGTGGAACTGCGCGATGGCACCTGGACGATCACGGGGCTCTTCGAAGCGAACGGCTCGGCCTACGAGTCGGAATTGTGGGCCGACCTGCCGGTTACCCAGTCAGCCTTCCGGCGTGGCGGCACAGCCCAATCCATGCGGATTCGAGTGGCCTCTCCAGAGGCCCTCGCTGTGTTGGCCGAGCGGGTCGCGGAAGATCCGCGCCTCGACCTAGAGGTGATTGGCGAGGACAAGTACTTTCGGGGTCAGTCCGAGGCCATGAGTGGCCTCATCACCGGGTTCGGCTATACGGTGGCTCTCATCATGGCGGTGGGTGCCGTGTTCGCGGCGCTCAATGCCATGTACACGGCGGTATCCATGCGCACCGTGGAGATCGCGACACTGCGGGCACTCGGCTTCGGCGGTGCGCCCGTGGTCGTGTCGGTTATGATCGAAGCGCTCGCATTGGGCGTATTGGGCGGCCTTGTGGGCGGCGCGGTGGCCTATTTCGGTTTCAACGGGTTTACCGTCTCTACGCTAAACCAGGCATCCTTTTCCCAGGTGGCCTTCGATTTTGCGGTCACACCCGGCTTACTGCTATCCGGGCTTACCTGGGCCGTTACCCTGGGGCTGATCGGCGGCCTGTTTCCAGCGGTTCGCGCGGCCCGCCTGCCGATCACCACGGCGCTGCGGGGAGAATAGCCCCTAACCGGCGTTCGCACGGTGCGCCTGGGCGGGAAACGCCAACCAGGGGCCCGTTTGGGAACCTATAAAGATACGTTGCAAACAACCACATGCCGAGCCCTGCAATTCGCATAACCACTACAGGTCGTGGCTCGTCAACTGATCGCTACAATTCCCCCTGCCTAGCACCATTGTTGCGAGTAACCGCGCAGTTCGCGGTTCCGGCGCGGATAAACGGCGGCTGGCCGGCGGGCCGCCGCTGTCCGGGTCAGCGTTCGGCGAGTTGCCGCACCAGCGCGCCCTCGTCGGGGAAGGTTCCGGTCTCGTGCTTGGAGTAGACGAGTTTGCCGTCCACCTTGACATCAAAGACACCACCGCCACCCTCGATAAGCCGGCTATCGGTGCCGAAAGCCTCCTTGAACCGGGCAGCCAGACTGACCGCCTTCGGCTCGTAGTTTCACACTACGCAGTACTTGATTGAGATATCCATGCTTTCCCTGTAGGTGCCATGCGGACACGAATTGCCAAGCATATAGGGTGCCGGTCTGGATTTCACCCGCACCGGGCATACGGCAGTGTATCAGTTTGAATCCCGGCCCTGCCGAATCACCTGTATGCCGTGCCCTTGCTCGATTCACAGAATCTTTCCGTTGAAGCCGCCTTGCGCCCCATCGTTCGGGGCAGCGACGAGTTTCTGTTCCGGGTTCGTCCCGGGGATAGGGAGCATGGGTGGGTCGCCGGCAAGGTGATCGAATCCAATCACCCGGATTACTTGGTGGGCGAGTGCGTATTGGGCAGCCTGGGCCGGTAGTGCCACGCCTTAGGCAGCCGGCCAGGCACCAGCGCTCGATCTGGATGCCATCGCCGTAGCCTGGGCCGGCAGAGCCACGCCCTAGGCGACGGCGAGGCGCTGGAAAAGTGCGACATCAACCTTGCTCCTCTAGGTGCCTGGCTTGGCGGCTTTGGCGTACCTGGCCGCACCGCCTATTTCGCGATTACGGAGGAGTGCAAGCCCCAGCCGGGACAAACGGTGTTGGTGAACGGTGCCGCGGGAGCGGTCGGTTCCATCGCCGGGCAGATCGCCCGCCGGTCAGAATAGGGCCATCTCCAAACCCAACGCCAGCGCCAGGCCGAGGTCGTGGCAGCCTTGCAGATGCTCCGGGGTCAATTCGCCCTTGGCGATTACCGGTGCCTGCACCTCGATGAAGGGATAGCCCTTGGCAATGCGCTGAATCGCGGTGAGCGCCCCGGTGCCGTCGTTGCCGGCGCTGATGAACGCCGAGTAGGGCAACGGCGGTATTTTCCCTTCAACCGCGTAGAAGGTGCGATCGAAAAAATCCTTCATGCCGCCCGACATGTAGCCAAAGTTCTCCGGGGTGCCGAGAACCAAGCCGTTGGCCCACAGCAAGTCATCGGCCCCGGCATCCCGGCACAGTAGCCTTCGAACTTCGACCCCCGATACATCGCTATGGCAGGCGCCCTGGTAGACGGCGTGCGCCATGCGCTCGGTGCGGTCCGATTGCGTGTGATAGACAATCAACAGGTGTTTCACGCGCTCAAGTATACTTGTGCTGTGAAACTACTTGATGTGCGCGCTGCCCGGGAGCGAATCGCGGGCCAGGTCGAGTGTACGGCCTGTACGCCTTCCAAGACGTTGTCCGCCATAACCGGCGCCAATGTCATGCTGAAGTTCGAGAACCACCAGTTCACCGCTTCGTTCAAGGAACGCGGCGCGCTCAACTGCCTGTCGCTGCTGACCGACCAGGAACGGCGGCGCGGAGTAGTCGCCATGTCTGCGGGCAACCACGCCCAGGCGCTGGCCTACCATGGTTCCCGACTTGGCGTACCGGCCTGTATCGTCATGCCCCGCTCGACCCCGAACGTAAAGGTGCGGCAGACGCGCGTGTTCGGAGCGGAGGTGTATCTTAAGGGCGATACGCTGGATGAAACCCTTGCCCACACCCAGGAACTGGCGGCGGAGCGGGGCCTGACCCTGGTGCATCCCTTCGACGACGAGCGCGTCGTCGCCGGGCAGGGGACGGTGGGGCTCGAGATTCTGGAACAGGTGCCGGACGTCGAAGCGATTATTGTGCCCGTGGGCGGTGGCGGGCTGATCGGCGGCATCGGGCTGGCGGTGAAATCCACGGCGCCCTCGGTGGAATTGGCCGGTGTGCAGATGGAGCGGTTCCCGGCGGCCTTCGACCGCTTTCATGGGCGCAAGAGCAAGCCCGGCCCCTTGGGAACGGTGGCGGAAGGAATTGCCGTGAAGTCCCCGGGCGAGCACACCTGGCCCCTGATCCAGGCCTTCGTGGATAGCCTGTTCCAGGTAACTGAAACCCAGGTTGAACAGGCGCTCTTCACCCTGCTTGAGATCGAAAAGACGGTTGTCGAGGGCGCGGGCGCGGCGCCACTTGCGGCCCTGACCGCGAATGCCAAGCGATATCGCGGCCGCAAGGTTGTGCTTGTGCTGTCCGGGGGCAACATGGATATGATGATCCTGTCCTCGGTACTGCAACGCGGGCTGGTGCGCAGCCATCGCCTGGCGCGCCTGGATGTGGAAATACCCGACATTCCCGGTGCCCTGGCGGAATTGACCGCGATGCTGGGTCGGCTGGATAGCAACATTGTCGATATCGTGCACCAGCGCACGTTCGGGGGCTCCTCGGTGCGAGCGACCGTGGTTGAACTGGTGCTGCAGATGCGCGGCGAGGAACAGGTGGAACAAGTGCTTGCCGCGCTTCGCGACGGGGGTTACGAGGCGACCTACCGGGGCGGGTCGAACCGGCGCTAGGGAAGCTCTGAACAAACCCATCTCCGCCTGGTTCAGAGTCGCAATGTAACGACGCGATTGTTAATTTAACTTGCAAAATCAAATATATAGGGAATTATGTCGATCATTCGACAGAGCACGACATGAAGTAGCTATGCAGCCGCAAGACCCAACATGTGGTGGCTTGTCAACCAATTTACATAAGACCCAGTACATATCGTATCCGATTTGGGCCACACACCCTTCGGCGACAGGAACCTCCCACTTGATCAGAGGTTTCTTCGTGACCCCGGGGCGGGTACCGTGCTCCGACTCCGTTCCGCCATTGCTTGCGAAAGTGTCACTAAATGTAACAAAACGGTTGACGGCGGCGGCCGGTTTGAGGACTATTTGCAATCATGATGTTGATGCCAAACGGCATTTAAGTTCGCGAATGCGGCGCGAATCGACTCGGCAGGCGGCCAGGGGGCAGTTGTGATCACTGCGCCGTCAGGGGCCGCACTGCCCTGTTTGCCGTTCCCGCGGCGGTTTCCAGTTCCGTATAGCCGGCCTACCGGCGGCAAGTGAGGCCGGGGCCGGATGAGCTATCTGAACGGATCTATCGGTTTTTGTTTCATCCTGCTGGCGCTGTTTCATCTCGGGGTTCCCGATGCCTCTTTCCTAATCGGTGCCTATCTGTTTGGGTCGGCGTTGGCGTTCGTGTCGGTCGTGCGGCGCCTGCCCCTGAAGGTGTCGCGGGGCCTGGCATTGGCCACCACAGCCGCCACATTCTTCTACTTCATCGGTTTCTTTCAGATGGCGCCGCACTTGGGTAGCGGCTGGTATGCGGTGCACACCAAGGCGCTCGGCCAGCTTCTCGGTGCCTTCGCGATGATCCCGGTGCTCGCCGAGTACAGTTGCCGATTAAAGGCGGATTGCGTCGAGGCGGTTGGCCCGAAACGCAGCGGGTTCTTCTCGGTTCCGCGCAAGCCCGGCAAGCAATTTCCCGCTTGAGGCGGCCCCGCATACTGGCGCGACCGCGCTGGGCGGGCGTAGGGGAAGAGCGACCCGGCGGTGTTCCATTTCAGACCTTCCCTAGCTGGGCTGTATGGCCCGCACGCGGGGCATGACTTCCGTTAGGTAGGCATCCAGGGCTTCGGCCTGCCAGGGCGGGCGCAGTGCGATGTTGATTGCCTGGGCACCGGCGTCAATGTACTCGGCGAGGCGCTCAACGGCCCGGTCCGGTGTGCACAGTAGTGAGCTCTCGGCAGTATGCCCGTGCGGCACCCGCCGATGTTCGGCGATGCGCCGCCGTTGCCGCTCCACAGCCGCCCGGTCTACGCCAAGGTTGAAGGCGAGATTAACGCCACGCGTGATCGTGGCGGGCTCCCGTCCCGCCTCCTCGCACCAGTGGTCGAGCGCTCGATTCAATCGGGAGAATTCCCCCACCGGCAGGTAGGGCGCGTTCCAGCCATCCGCGTGGCCGGCCGCGATTTTTAGTGTGCGTTTTTCGCCCAGCCCACCGATCCAGATGGGTAGCCGCCGCTGCACGGGCCTCGGCAGACAGCTCGCGTCCACCGCCTGAAAGTGCTTGCCGTTGAAGTTGGTGCGCTCTTCCGTGAGCATGCTCCGCACGACCTGAACGGCCTCTTCCAGCATGTCCAGCCGGGTACCGATATCCGGGAAGGGATAGCCGTAGGCGGTTGCTTCCCAGATGTGCCAGCCAGCGCCGAGACCGAGTTCGAAACGGCCGCCGGTGATGTGGTCGAGGGTGGTGGCGGCTTTGGCGAGCAGGGCGGGGTTGCGGTAGCCAACATAGAATACGAGGCAGCCGATGCGCGCCTGACGTGTCTCGGCGGCGAGAGCGCCGAGTGTCGCTAGGGCCTCGAAGTGCGGCTCCGTGCCGTTTTTGGGCGGCGATTCGTAGAAGTGGTCCCGGGCGGATATCCAGTCGACTCCGCTCGAGTCAAGCTTGCGCCACAGGGCGCGCATGTCGTCCATGGCCATGTTCTGCTGGCCGATGTGTACCCCAAGAGACAAACCCACGATAGCCGATTCCTGTATTGGTGCCGGGGCGAAAGACCGGGAAGGCCGCCCCAGGCTGTCGATGCCCACCTCGATTCCCCTTCGTGCCGTGCCGAGGGCGAGAATTCGCCGTCTAGCTTGCAGGCAACCGGCCCCGAATTCCACGGCCAATTCGGTAGTGTATCAGTTTGAATTTGTGGGCCGAGCGGAGGCACGGCACACAGGGGATTCGGCAGGGCCGGGATTCAAACTGATGCACCGCCGATTGGGGCCCGGCGGTTCCGGCCGTTCCACCGTAGGGACAGTTTCCTACAGGCTTTTCAGACATTGCCGGTATCTCCAGCGGCATCGGGCGGGCGACAATGGCCATCGCTTGTTCCATTACGAGCCGCCCCGGCGACGCTCATGTCCCTCCTTCCCCAATCCTGTCGCCGGGGCTTTTTCCAAGTCGCCGACAGCCGCTGGCCATGCATGCCGGTGATGGGGCGTTTCTGCCCGTACCCGGCTGCGTGTGTCTCGGCGGGCCTGAAGGATCGACCGCGGCGGGCGCTTCCGCCCGCGTCCGGCTGCGCGTAGCACGCCCGCCACCAATTCCTGCCGATGTGGGCGCTTCTGCCCGCGGCCTGCTATGCGGTCGGGAGAGCCGCAGAACGCGGGCAGATGAGTTGATGGGGTGGTTGTGCCCTCGACAGGCTCCTAGGCCGGCGCGGGCTGGCGGCGCAGCCGCAGCTTTAGCTGGCCAAGCGCCGCGGCGACCTGATGCGGCAGGGCCAGCATGGCGGGCGTGGCGAACAGGGTGAGCAGGGTCGCGAAAGTCAATCCGGAGACGACAGCCTGGGACAGCGGTACCCAAAAGGCCGACATCATGCCGCCGTAGACGATGGTCCGGTTGATCAGGTCGATGCTGAAATTGCTGGCCAGGGGCAGGAGCCCGCACACCGTGGTGAGGGTGGTTAACATCACGGGCCGCAGGCGCTGTGCGCCGGTGCGCACGATCAGGGTGATGTAGTCGAGTTCCGGGTGTTCCCGGCGCAGATGATTGTAGGTATCGATCAGCACAATATTGTTGTTGACAACGATGCCGGCCAGCGCCACGAGCCCAACCCCCGTGAGCACGGCGCTGAAGGGCTGGTCGGTGACCAAGAGGCCGAGCAGCACGCCGGCGGTGGACAGCACCACGGCGAACAGGATCAGCACAGACTGGTAGAAGCTGTTGAACTGGGTTACCAGCAGCATGAACATGAGCAGCAACGACAGCAGGAACGCGACCAGTACGAATGCTATGGCATCCTGTTGTTCTTCGTTGGTGCCGCGGAACCGAATCTGTAGGCGCGGGTCGAAATCCTGGTCCGCAAGCCAAGCCTGAATCTGCCTGACCTTGTCGTCCTCCAGTACGCCCGGTGCCACATCGGCGCGAATGTACTTTACGGGGATGCCGTTGAAACGTTGAATGGTGTCCACATTGGGAACGGCGTTGCGGCGCACGAAGTTGGAGATGGGCACGAGCCCGCCCGGGGTGCTGATTCTCAGTTCGTCGAGTGCGCCGACGCCGCGCGCTTCCAGGGGATAGCGCACGCGGATGTCCACCGCGTCATCGGACCGGTCCGGCCGATATTCACCGACCTTGACGCCGTTGGTGATCAACTGCACGGCGACGCCCACCTGGGAGACATCGGCACCGTACAGCGCCGCTTGCGCACGATCTACGCTGAGTTCCCACTCGATGCCGGGCAGGAAGCGCGTGTCGTCGATATCGCGTAGCCCTTCGACATCCTGCTCCATGTAGTTCAATACCCGTTGCACCGCCGGCTCTAGGAGCGACTTGTCGTGGGATGCGAATTCGATCTTGATCGGCTTGCCCTGGCTCGGCCCCTGCTCCATTTGCCGGACCTCCACGGTGATACCGGAGAGCCGCGCCGTGCGGTCTCGTATCTCCTGCAGTATTTGCGTGGTGGAGCGGTCCCGGTCGTTCTCGTCGTGCAGTTCGATGAATATCCGGCCGACGATGTCGAAACCGCCGCCGCTCCAGAACAACTGGCCCGGCGGGGTGGTGTGCGTATTGACATCGAGAATGTCGCCGGTATGCAGTATTCGCTCCTCCACCTCGCCGACCAGGGCGTTGATCTCGTTGGCGGACAGATTGCCCCGGGCACGTACCGTGGCGATGGCGAACTTGGCTTCCGAATGGGAAAAGAAGGTGATGCCGCGCCCGAACTCGCCATACGCCCAGAACGAGCTGGCGACCATGGCCAGTATCAGCGACAGGGTCGCCCAGGCGCGTCGGGCGGCAAATCGGAGCAGCCGCGCGTACAGGCCGGTGAGCGTCGGCCGACTGGTCGGGTCGCCTTCTTCCAGTTGCCTAAGGGTCGCCACCGAGGCCGCATCTCGGCTACCGGCCCGGCCGAATAGGCTGCCGAGTACCGGCCCGAAGATCAGCGCATAGAGTAGCGAGCCGGTCAGCACCGTGAACACGGTGACCGGTAAATAGCGCATGAACTGACCGGAAACGCCGGGCCAGAACATCAGGGGCAGGAAGGCGGCGAGGGTGGTCGCCACCGAAGCGGCAACGGGCCAGAGCATGCGCTTGGCGGCCAGGGTGTAGGCGCTGCGGCGGTCGAAGCCCTCGACCATTTTCCGGTCGGCGTACTCGGTCACGACGATGGCGCCGTCGATCAGCATGCCGAGACCGAGCAGCATGCCGAACATGACCATGAAATTGAAGGTGTAACCGAGTAGGTAGAGCGGAATCATCGAAAACAGGAAGGATACGGGAATACCGAGCCCGACGATGATGCCGCTGCGGAAACCCATGGCCGCCACGACTATGACCATGACGAGCGCGAGTGCCGTGAAAATATTCCCCTGCAGTTCGGTCACCTGCTGCAGTGCCCAGGGTGCCTGGTCCTGGGAATAGAAGACGGAAACCTTGCCGGGCAGGTTGGGGCGGAACCGGTCCACGGTTTCCTTCACGGCGTCGACGGTGTCAACGATATTGGCGTTGGCGCGCTTTAGGATGTTAAGGGAAATGGCCCCCTCGCCGTTCACCCGTGCATAGCCTGTGCGGTCCTTGAAGGTTCTGCGCACCGTTGCGACATCGCCAAGGGTGATGACGGTGTCGTCCTTGACCCGCACCGGCAAGTCGAAAACGTCCTGGGCTTCCTCGATGACGCTCGGCACCTTGACGGAGAAGCGTCCCCGCCCGGTATCGAGGCTGCCGGCGGGTATTAGCCTGTTGTTGCGGACGATGGTGTTGAGCAGTTCGTCATTGGAGATTCGGTAGGCCTCTAGGGCATTCGGGTCGATAACCGCTTCCAGCACCTCCTCTCGGTGCCCCTGCATCTCGACATCGAGTACATCCGGAATGGTCTCGATCGCATCCTTCAACTCGACGGCGAGGTCGTAGAGCACCCGCTCTGGCGCGTTGCCACCAACCAGGTTGACCTGCAGAATCGGAAAGTCCTCCGTCGTGGTCTCGCGGATGATCGGCTCTTCGATGGTGCTTGGCATTTCGGGCTTGGCCCGGTCCACGGCCTCCCGGACATCGAGCAGGGCGCGGTTGAGGTCGAAGTTGGCGTCGAACTCCACCACCACCGATGCCGACCCTTCCGATGCATAGGAGGTGAACTCCTCAATTCCCTCGACGTTGCGCAGTTCGATCTCCAGGGGCATGGCCAGCAGGCGCTCGGCGTCTTCCGGGGCTATGCCCTCGTGGATGACGGTCACCACGAAGAGCGGCACCTGGATGTTCGGCTCGTTGGCTACGGGAATGGCGTTGCGGGCAAACAAGCCGGCGATGACCACCATGGCCATGACCATCAACGTGGTCTTGCAGCGATTGATGGCGGCGTCGATGATGGTGTTCATGCGCTGGCCGCCTGGTGTCCGGCGATGGACGAGGTATGGGGTTCATCGCCGGTGGTTGCCGGCGGGGGGGCGGCGGCCGGCATCTCGCTGGCCGGTTCAAAGTCGACCTCGACCAATTCTCCGGGAACCACCAGCTCCTGGCCGACGGTAATCAGCGTTGCCACGGAGGGCAGGCCCGACACCCAGACGCCGCCGGCGTCTTCCCGGACGATTTCCACGGGGTGAAAGCGAACGCGGCCATCGTCGCCCACGGTGCGAACGCCGATTACGCCGCTATCGTCTAGGGCAAAGAGCGCCGGGCTCACATGCTGTGCGGGAACCTCGGCGATGGGCACCGAAATCTCGGTGGTGATGCCGCTGCGCAGCTCGTAGTTCGGGTTGGCCACCGGTATCTCGATTCGATAGGTTCGGGTGGCCGGGTCACTCTGTTGGCCGATGAAGCGAATTCGGCCGCGTACTTCGCGCCCGTCGCTCAAGACGCCGGTTGCTTGTTGCCCCACCGCTACCCGCAACACGTCGGCCTCGGAGATGCGGCCGACGAGCAGCATCGGGTCGAGATCGACGATGGTGGCGCAGGGGGCGCCGGGGGTGACGTAGTCGCCGACTTCCTGGTGGATGTCCTCGACGATGCCGCCGAAGGGCGCGCGGACGGTGGTTCTTGCCATACCCAGTTCGCTGCGCCGCAGCTTTGCTTCGGCGCTCGCCAGGCTAGCCTTGGCCTGGGCTATGGCGGTCTCGGACTGCAGCCCCCGGGCCTTGAGTTCAAGGCGGCCCTCGTATTCGATGCGCGCTTGGTTCACGGCTTGCCGGGCCTCCGCCAGGGCGGCCCGGCGGTCCTCGATGGAGATTTCGCATAGCGCATCGCCAGCGGCCACCCGGGTGCCGCGTTCCACGGGCCGCCGCACGATGGTTCCCGTCAATTCGGCGCGCACCTGTACGGTGCGCTTGTTCTCGGTCTTGCCGCGCACGCGCAGGTGTTGGAATTGGGGCGTAGCCTGGATGACCCGGGCGCGGACCCGGGTGGGTGGGCGGTCCTGCGCCATGGCCGCGCGTTGCTTGGCCAGTTCCGCGGGCGTGGGATTGGGGGGCGGGTCTTCGGAGCCAATGGTTCCGGAAAGCAGCCAGATACCGAGGACGGCGGCGATGGTGATCGCGGTTATGTAGGTAGGTCGCATGGGATGATCCTGCAGCCCAGTTCCACTGACCGATGCTCCAGTTGCCCCCGAAGCGGGCAGTAGAACGGCCAAAGTGCTACGAAAAGTAACACATTGTTCCGGGCAGGGCTACTGCCGTTGTGAGAATTGCCGGCTCCTTAAGGTGCGCGGCTGACGAAGGCGGCCCAATCCATAATGCCAATCACCGCTGCGGTGCGGTTACCAGACGCCGGTGTTTCCCATGTCCTGCCAGGGATTGGCGGGCGGTAGCGCCGCGCCACGCTGCAGCAGCTCTACGGATACGCCGTCCGGTGAGCGCACAAACGCCATGCGCCCGTCCCGGGGCGGACGGTTGATGGTCACGCCGGAGTCCATGAGGTGTTGGCATGTGGCATAGATGTCTTCCACCTCGTAGGCGAGGTGGCCGAAATTGCGCCCGCCGTTCAGCTCTTCCGGGTCCCAGTTCCAGGTCAGTTCAATCTGGGCGGACTCATCGCCCGGGGCGGCCAGAAACACCAGGGTGAAGCGGCCAGCTTCGTTTTCATGCCGGCCGACTTCCCGAAGGCCCAGCTTGTTGCAATAGAAGTCCAGGGAATCGTCGATATCGGTTACGCGAACCATAGTGTGCAGATACTTCATGCCGGGTAGCCTCCGTTGATCTGTGCCCCGGGCTGGCGCCAGCCGGGATCATTCTTGAACAGATAAAACCAATGGTTTTTGTAATCAATCAGTTACTCGCACCAAGGACTTTCGCATAGCCCACCATCGCTGTGCAACCCATGCGCATAACCACCGTTCGCCCACCTCCACGAGGGGCACTACGACCATCTGCCGGTCCTGCCCGTGCTCGCGGGTTTGGGGCATCTGCGGGAGCACCTGGGCCAGCCGGGCATTGGCTTGAGCCGCTTCTCGAACGAGCTCGGGAGCGCCCATACGCTCCGCCCCCTATCCGACGGCGAGGTCCGTGACGCGCGGCAATCATCTTCGGGTAGTGGGCCGAGGCGCAGGAAATGGAACCTATAAGGACATGTCGACAAACCACCCCATGCCGAGCCCCGCAAGTCGCATAACCACTACGGGTCGGGGGTCGTCAACCGATCGCTACAAGCCGCAAAAAAAAACCCCGCTTGCGCGGGGTTGGCCAGATAGGTCTTCACAAGGTCTCTACGGAGAGTTGGGATTGGCCGGTTACAGGGCGAGAAATGAGAGCATGCTTACTATCAGCGTAGCGAAGGCACCGAGGAGAAGTGCGGCTTCGTTCACCGTCAGCGGCGCATCGCTCTCTTTCATATCGATTCCGTTCACGTCATCCACCTTGGCAATAGGTGCGGCCTGCAATCGGTTGACATCTATGCTAGGGGCTAATGCTGTAAGCAGTTCACAGCAAATGTGGAATCAAAATGGAATGGCAAAATGGAGATGCGGACCCGGAACGCAACCCGGAGGGCGTTTTCAGCCGTGAATGAACCGGACGTACAGGTAGACGGCACTGGCGACGGTAAGTACCGCCAGCCCCGCGCTGCTCCAGAGCTTAAGCCCCGGCGACGGCCTGTAGGCGGGCGGCACCTCCGCGCCCAGCATGGCGCGATGGTTAAGGAAGGCGTAGATGGGTGCCATCACGAACCCGAGGGTGGTGGTTAGGTCGATGAACCGGGTAAAGGATTCGAGCAGCGTCGCCAATAGGATAAAGGCGCCGGCCCCCCCGGCCCATACCAGTGCCGGCACGAACCATGCCGGAGCTTCCGTTCCCCGCAGCCGGGCAACAACATAGGCGAACTGCCGGGGGTAGCCATCCATGACCGTCAGCAGGGTGGAGAACATCGCGGCGACCGCCGTGGCGCCGATCAGGTAGAAGCTCCAGCCACCCATCGTTTCGGTAAAGAGCGCAATGACTTGGGCGGCGAATTCCGGGGGGGAATCCTTCGGCGCCACGCCCGCTTCATGCATAACGGCGACACCGAGCATCAGGAAGCCGACCGCCAGCAGCATCGCGGTCAGGTAGCCCAGGTTGAAATCGAACCGCGCCGCCGCATGGGAGATGGGCATCCCCGACTCGCGCATTTTGGCGCTTGTCCAGACGGAGTTGAAAATGGCGGTATCCACCGGCGTCGGCATCCAGCCCGCCATGGCGACCACGAACATCAACAGCGGGATATCCAGGCGAGCGAGCGCGAAGTTCTCAACCCCCCAATCGATGCGGGGCACAGACGCACCCGCCGCAACCACCACCATGACCGCGAGCAGGAACACCAGCAGCTTGCCGACGCGCTCCAGCCACCGATAGTGGCCGATGGTGAGCAGCGCCGCGGTGCCGGCCATGAGCCAACCGGCCAGGGTGGTGGGGCTCATCGCCAATGCGAATACCGTAAGCACCAGCCCGGCGGTGGTAATGGCGACGGCGGCCAGCACGAACCACAGGGTGGCGAGCTGGGCAACCAGGTAGATCAGCACCGCCCACCAGCCTTGATCGACATAGTTCTCCGGCAGGCTCTTGCCGGTGGCGGCGGAGTACTGGCTGCCGAACCGAATTGCCGGGTACTTGACGATACCCACCACGGCAATCACCACAATCATCACTAGGCCATAGACGGCGCCGGCCCGGGTGGATTGCACAACATGGGAGACGCCAATGGCGGCGGCCGCGTAGAGAATGCCGGGCCCGAGCGCCGCTAGGCGCCCGGATGCCGTTCCCGACGGGTTCATGCCCGGGACGCCGGATGGCTGCGGCGGCTATTCCGGCTGTGGCACGATTCGCAAATAGGGCTTGGGTGCCCGCCACCCCTCCGGGAACTTCTTCCTGGCCACTTCATCGGAGACCGCCGGCACGATGATGACGTCCTCTCCCTGTTGCCAGTTCACCGGCGTTGCGACCTGGTGCCTGGCGGTCAACTGGCAGGAATCCAGCAAACGCAGTACTTCGTCGAAGTTGCGCCCGGTGCTCATCGGATAGGTCAGCATGGCCTTGATGCTCTTGTCCGGTCCGATCACGAATACCGACCGAACGGTGGCGTTGTCGGCCGGGGTGCGGCCCTCGGAGGTGTCTCCCGCCTCGGCCGGCAGCATGTCGTAGAGCTTGGCCACGACCAGTTCCGGGTCGCCGATAAGCGGGTAGTTGACCGCGTGGCCCTGGGTCTCCTCGATGTCCTTGGACCAGGCGGAGTGGTTGGCCACCGGGTCGACACTCAAGCCCAGGATCTTGCAGTTGCGCTTGGCGAACTCGGGCGCCAGACCGGCCATGTAACCCAGTTCGGTTGTGCAAACCGGGGTGAAGTCCTTGGGGTGCGAGAACAGAATGGCCCATCCGTCGCCGATCCAGTCGTGGAAATCTATGGTGCCCTGGGTGGTCTCCGCCGTGAAGTTGGGCGCGGTGGCGTTGATTCTTAGCGTCATGGTGTTCCTCGTGTTAATCGAGAGGACAAATCTACCACCCTTTGCCGATTAATGTGATACTCCCGCGCTTGCGGGTGGTGTATCGGTTTGCATCTGTGTATCGAGCAAGGGCACGGCACACAGGTGATTCGGCAGGGCCGGGATTCAAACTGATACACTGCCCGTGCTTACGGCGGGATCTGATTGCGTTGGGCCGGAGTATGGGGGCCACCACTTGGCGAAGCGGTTTTCCACAGCCGGTACCGGAACGGGTGGCGTTGATCGCATCCGGTGCCCATCGGTATGCGGCCTGTTCGCCCGGCACGCCAGGCGGGCTCGCCTTCCCTAAGGGTGCGGGAGCGAGAGAATGCGAGGATCGACAACCTCCGCCCGCAAATTGCCTTCCCTACGGGTGCGCTCGCGAGCCCTAAAAGGTCTCTGAACATGCGTTTGAAGTCCATAGGCGTGTTTGTGGGACGGTACACCAGGGCCTGATTGTGGAGGTTGCCCAGCTTCTCGTCAGCGGTCTGTCCCAGGGCTGTGTCTACGGCCTGATCGCGCTCGGTTTCGTGCTCATCTACAAGGCCACCGAGATGGTCAACTTCGCCCAGGGCGACATCATGATGATCGGCGCGTTCATGGCCGTGGTGTTCATCAACCTGCTCGACTGGCCCTTTGTCGCCGGCCTGCTGGCGGCGGTTGTTGTCATGGCCGGAGTGGGGGCGCTGCTGGAGCGCCTGTTGCTGCGGCCGATGATCGGCGAGCCGCACTTTGCGGTGCTGATGCTGACCATCGGGCTCGGCTTCCTCCTGCGCGCCATCGCGGGTGCCACCTGGGGCAACGAGCCACGCGCTCTCGATGTTCCCTATGCGGGCATCGTCTGGCACTGGGGCACCCTGGTGGTGGGGGCGGAGGACATCGCCATCATGGGGGGTACGCTGCTGCTCTGCGGGTTGCTGTACCTGTTCTTCCGGTTCACGCGCCTGGGCATTGCCATGCAGGCCGCGTCCCAGAATCAACTGGCGGCCTTCTATGTCGGCATTCCGGTTAAGCGGGTCTTCTCACTGGTTTGGGCGCTATCGGCGGTTCTATCGGCCTGCGCGGGCGTTTTGATGGCACCGGTTTCGCTTATTGACCCCATCATGGGATTCATCGGTATCAAGGCCTTCGCGGCGGCCATTGTCGGAGGTTTCGGCAACCTGCCGGGTGCGCTGCTCGGCGGCCTGCTTATCGGCCTGGTCGAGCAGTTTGCCGGCCGCTATCTGTGGCCGGGCTTCTCGGAGGTCAGCGCCTACGTGCTGTTGCTGGTCATGCTTATGGTGCGGCCCGAAGGCCTCTTCGCCACCATGCAACGGAAGAAGGTCTAAACCCCTTGATCTCCCGGAGTCGGCAGCCGATGAGTCAAGGTCGCGCCCGCCAAAGCGCCGCCCGCCGGGCTGAATGCCCCCGCTAGGCCGATGCGTTTCATTCGCAAAACCCACTACAGCCAGGATATCGACCTGTTCGAGCACAATGGGCAGCGTTTCTGGTACGGCCTGCTGGGCCTGGTCGTGCTGCTGGCGCCGCTGGTGCTGGATCGCTTCTATCTGGGCGAACTGGCGCTTGTCTACATTTATGCGATCGCCGGCATCGGGCTCATGCTGCTGGTCGGCTATACCGGCCAGGTGAGCCTGGGCCATGCGGCCTTTCTGGCGATTGGCGCCTACGCCCATGCCTGGCTGCTGAATCATGGCTGGCCCTTTCCGCTGGCGCTGGCCGCTGCCACCGGCCTGACCGCGATAGTGGGCGGCGTTGTCGGCATCCCGGCGTTACGCATGACCGGTATCTATCTCGCCGTCGCCACCCTGGCCTTCGCGGTGATTGTGGAACAGGTGCTGGCGCACTGGGTGCCGGTTACCGGCGGCTATCGCGGTATGGCGGTGCCCAAGGCGCGGTTCCTGTTGGATCTCTCGACCCCGGTGGCTTTCTATTATCTGTGTCTGGTTACACTGTTTTTCTGTCTGGTCGCGGCGCTCAACTGGTTGCGCAGCCCCACTGGCCGGGCCATGGTGGCGGTGCGCGATTCCGAGACCTCCGCGGAGAGCATGGGCATCCACCTCGCCTATACCAAGAGCCTGGCGTTCGCCATCTCGGCTGGATTCACGGGTCTTGCGGGTGGGCTGTTCGCCCACAAGATCAGCTATCTCGCCCCGGATGCGTTCACGCTGATCATGTCCATACAGTTGTTGCTGATGGTCGTGGTCGGGGGATTGGGGTCTATGCACGGGGTGATTTTCGGTGCCATGTTCATCGGCCTCCTGCCCCAGGGGATTGCGCTATTCAGGGACGCCGTGCCACCGGCGGTCGGCCAGATACCGGGCCTGGAGCCGGGTATCTTCGGCCTGATCCTGATTTTGTTCCTGGTCTACGAGCCCCTGGGGCTCTATGGGCGGTGGCGCAAGGTCCGCCTCTATTTCGAAGAGTTCCCGCTGTACCGGCGCGCGACCCACAAGCGGCAGAAAAGTTACCTGCGCACGGGGCGGCTGCGATGACGCTGCTGGCGGCAAAGGCTATTTCGGTCAGCTTTGGTGGCGTCAAGGCCGTTCAGGATGTGTCGTTTTCCGTGCAAGCAGGGCAGGTCTACAGCATCGTTGGGCCCAATGGCGCCGGCAAGACGACCATCTTCAACCTCATCAGCCGCATCCACGATGTCGACGAGGGGTCCATTGTCTTCGACGGGCGCGACATCACCCGGGTACCCGCCCATGCAATCGCCGAACTCGGCATCGCCCGCACCTTTCAAAACACCGAACTGTTCGAGCAGGAGACGGTGCTCAAGAACCTGTTGATCGGCTGCCACATCCATCGGCGCAGCAACCTGTTCTCCGAGCTATTGTTTCTACCCTCGGTGCGGCGTCGGGAGTTGGCCTTGCGCGAGGCGGTGGAGGATGTGATCGATCTGCTGGACTTGCGCAGCCACCGCCACAAGGCGATTGGCGAACTTCCCTATGGTGTGCGCAAGATGGTGGAGATTGGCCGGGCGCTGTGCCTGAAGCCGAAGCTCCTGCTGCTCGACGAGCCGTCGTCCGGGCTGAATCCTGAAGAAACCGAAGACCTGTCGTTTTGGTTGGAGGACATCAACAAAGACCTTGGTGTCACTGTGATCATGGTCGAGCACGATATGAACCTGGTAACCAGCGCATCGCACCGGGTGCTCGCCATGGCGGACGGGCGCACCCTCACCATGGGCGAGCCCGCCGCCGTCCAGAACCACCCGGAAGTGTCGCGGGCGTACCTCGGAGACTAACCATGGCCAGCCTGCTCGAACTGCGCAACATAGAAACCTACTACGGCCCCATTCTGGCGATCCACGGTGTCAGCATGCGAGTGGAGAACGGGCAGATTGTCACCATCCTCGGCGCCAACGGCGCCGGCAAGACAACGGTGCTAAAGACCATCAGCGGCGCCATGGATCCGCAGAAGGGCGCGGTGCTGTACGACGGTGCCGAGATTCAGGCGCGCGATCCGGATTGGGTGGCGCGGCTCGGTATCGGCCATGTGCCGGAGGGACGGGAAATCTTCCCGTTTCTCACCGTCGAGGAAAACCTGCGTATGGGGGCCTATTCCCGGAAGGACCGCAACATCGACCAGGACATGGAACTGGTCTACGGGTACTTCCCGGTGCTCAAGAGTTTTTTCCGGCAGCCGGCCCAGGTACTGTCCGGGGGCCAGCAGCAGATGCTGGCCATTGGCCGCGCCCTGATGTTGCGCCCGCGGCTCATGCTGCTCGATGAACCGTCGCTTGGCCTATCGCCGAAACTGGTGCGCGAGATTGCCGAGATTGTGACGCGCCTCAACCGGGAACAGCGCCTGACCGTGCTGCTGGTGGAACAGAATGCCAGGATGGCATTGGATGTCGCCGACTACGGCTACGTTATGGAACTCGGTCGTATCGTCATGGAGGACACCTGTGGGCGGCTGAAGAACGCCGCGGACATCCAGGAGTTCTACCTCGGCATGAAAGACCAGGGCGTGCGCGGGCGGCGGCGCTGGAAACAACGCAAGACCTGGCGGTGAGGCATGGCCGAACAACTCATTGACGGTTGCGCCACCCTGCCTCGCCTGTTCTGGAAGCGGGTCGGCGAGTGGCCGGCCAGGGTGGCCCTGCGGGAGAAGGACTTCGGCATCTGGAACGAATACACCTGGATGGATTACGGCGAGCAGGCGCGCCTGACCGGGCTGGGTCTGAAGGCGCTGGGGCTCAACCGCGGCGATGTGTGCTCGATCGCCGGCGAGGTATGCAGGGAGTGGCTATTCGCGGATCTCGGCGTCAACTGCGCGGGCGGCGTGGTCAACGGCGTATATCCCACCGATGCCCCGGCCCAGATCGAGTATCTTGTCAACGACAGCGGTACCCGGTTCTACTTCGCCGAGGACGAGGAACAGCTCGACAAGATTCTTGCGGTACGCGACCGCACACCGACCCTGGAGAAGATCATCATCTTCGACATGGAAGGGCTGCGTGGCTTTACCGACGAGCACTGTATGAGCTTTGCGGCGCTGCAGGCGCTCGGCCGCCAGTATGGCGATGCGCACCCGGGAGCCTGGCAACGGGAGATCGACGCGGCCCGCCCCGACGATCTCATGGTCCTCACCTACACCTCCGGCACCACCGGCCCTCCCAAGGGCGCCATGATCAGCCAGCGCAACATGCTGTTCATGATGCGCAACCTGCGGGACATCTACGGGTTCCGGGCCACCGACGAGCAACTCGGCTTCCTACCCCTGGCGCATATCGCCGGGCGCCTGTTCTATATCTCGTGCGGCATCGAGTCGGGTGCTGTGGTCAACCTGGTTGAGGAACCGGAAACCTTCGCCCAGGACCAGCAGGAGGTGGCGCCAACCGTCGCCTTCGCCGTGCCCCGGGTATGGGAGAAACACCATTCAAGGGTCATCATCAAGCTGAAGGACGGCACGGCGCTCGGCCGCCTGGCCTATGATCTGGCGCTCAAGGTTGGCCTGAAACGGGCCAGGTATCGGCAAGCGGCCAAGCCCGTTCCGCCGCATCTGGCGCTGGCTTGTGCCGTGCTCGACTTCCTGGTGTTCAAGAACATCCGGGTGTTCCTGGGCATCGACCGTTGCCGCTGGCTTTCCACCGGCGCGGCACCGATCGCCCCGGAACTGATCGACTGGTTCTGGGCGTTGAACAGGCCGATGTACGAGATCTACGGGCAGACGGAGTGCAGCGGACTGGCTACGGCGAACCTGCCCGGCCAGTCCCGCATCGGCAGTGTCGGCAAAGCGAACCGGGAGGTGGAAGTTACCCTGTCGGAGCAGAACGAAATACGCATCCGCAGCGCCGGGGTGATCGAGGGCTATTGGAACAAGCCGGAGAAGACGGCTGATACGGTTATAGACGGCTGGCTGCATACGGGCGATGTGGGCCGTATCGACGATGATGGCTATGTCTACATCATCGACCGGATGAAGGACATTATCATCACGGCCGGCGGCAAGAACATCACGCCCAGCGAGATTGAGAACCAGCTCAAGTTCTCGCCCTTTATTACCGACGCGGTAGTGGTGGGAGACCGGCGCCCCTACCTCACCTGCCTGGTGATGATCGATCACGAGAACGTCACCAAGTTTGCCCAGGACAACGATGTGCCGTTCACCAACTACACGAGCCTGTGCCACACCCACGCCGTGCGCGACCTAATCGGCGAGGAGGTCGAGCGGGTCAATGCCAGGTTCGCGCGTGTGGAAACCATCAAGAAGTTTCGCCTCATCGATCAACTGCTCGACCCCGAGGACGACGAGTTGACGCCAACGCAGAAGCTGAAGCGCAAGGTGGTGCACGAGAAGTACGCGAACCTGATCGGGGAGATGTACTAGGGTTCACCGGGGGTGGAAGTTGTCACCCCGGGCAACGAAACATTGATTCCATGGATGGGACGGCCGGGGTGGGCGGCAGGTTCATGAGGCCGATTTTTTGTGGAGTATCCGCTTCACGGCATGCCGTTCGAAGCGGTTCTGTCCGGGCACGCAAGCCTTTCTAGGCGGCACAGTACCCGCTGTCGCCGAAGGGAGGCATCGGTGGTTTCCACCTGTCGGTACAAACCCACTTCCTCGGCATCATAGGGCACGAAGGCCCCGGATGTGGTGCCCTTGCCGAATCTCCCGAGCATCCAGTTCAGAACCCCGGCCAGCTCCTCATCGGACAGGGGCGCATTTGCAGCGCCGGGAACCTGAACCAGATAAGCGCGGCCCTCTGGAACCTTGGCCATGTCCCCGAGACGCCCCCGGAACGAGGGTACGTCCGGTGCCAGGCCCTCTCCCGTCGCAAGATGGCAGCCTGCACAATGCAGGGTGTAGTTGAAGGCGGGCTGCTCGTAGATGTAGACGTCGCCGTATGCCAGACAGGAAAAGCACAACAGGGCCGGCAGCGAATACAGGCGGATCACGTTGCGCCAAGCAGGGCCGGCTGGGTCGGCGGGCTCATTCGGCGCGGCCGATGATGGTGGCGGTTGAACAGTGATAGGCGATATTGCCCGTGCCGATGCACCAGTTGATGTGGCCTGACTTGGCCGGGTTGTAGACGGGTTTTTCGCCCTCGCTCCTGCTACAGAAACAGCGGTTGCAGGTCGATTTGCCGCAGCAGTCGTTGTAGGCGACCAGATAGCTTGCGCCATCCGCCGGGTTGCCGCACGTCCCCACCCAGGTCAGTGGCGAGGTGACCGTTCCTGGCGGGCACGAGGACGCCGACCCTCCGCAGCAGCTACAGAGGTAGCCGTCAATCGCGCAGTATCGCCAGTAGCTACAGTTCAGGGGGTCGCCTTCGGAAGTGGGCGGGTCCGGTGCCGGTTGCGGCTCGATACGCACATCTCCGCGCGCCACCGGCAACAGCGGAAACATGGAACCGCCGACCAGCAGGCTGCCGAACCGGCCCAGAACTTTCCGCCGGGATATGCGCCGGGCCGCGGAACGGCTCGAGCGTTCGATGAACCGGTCTATTGCGTTCATGTCGTCAGTTCCCCGATGACACTTGGCTGATGGGGAGTTGCAGTAGAGACGGGGTGATGCTCACCTCGGACACCGTCCTTTTATGCCGGCCCGTTATGGCGTCATATACCTGTAGCTCGTTAACGTCTGGAATCACCGTGTAGAGGAGTGGTTCGTCGTCCTGACTGACTGCAATGGATGCCGCCATGGATTTGAGTTGCAGGCGTTTCTTAAGTGTGCGCGTCGGTATGTCATGTACCCAGACCTCGGTGCCGGGTTGATGATGACTGTCTTTGCCGCCCTGGTGTACCAGGCTGTACAGCGACCTGCTGCGATGATGGATCGCGAGGTATTGGATGCCGCCAATCTTCCAGCCGTCGCCGCGTTGTGCGTCGGTGAAAAGCGGCCATGTGTCCCGTACCACCAGGGTGTCATCCACTAGGGAAAGCTCGTGCAGGATGCCCGCGTAGGAGGGGAGGTACCAGGTTCCTCCGGAGCGCACGCCTTTTTCGGTGACGGGATCGTTTTCGGGGTCGAAGAACCGCCGGCTGCTTGAACTGGCCCGCAATTCCCCGGCATCGGTCAGCGTTAGCAACAGTACTGTGCCGTTGCCGCACAGGGTAAAGAACGCCCTCTCGCCCACGGGATAGGCAAGTGCGCAGCCGGGAATTGGAATCTCGGTTACGAAAGCCCGCTTGGCCAGGTCGACGATGGTCAGCGATTGTGCCGGTGTATAGTTCCAGACCGCCATAAACCGGTCATCGTCGGTAATCGACATGGCCGCGACCTTGGGTGTTGTCGAGGCCCGCTTGGGCGGTATCGGAATTTCTGTAACTAGGGCCAGGTTGCGCGCATCGTAGACCGACACCACATCGACGCGCTCACCCCTGGTATGCCGGCTGTAGTAGGTTTCCGCGGAGTAAATCTCCCGGTAGGTTGAAGGTATCGTTAGGGCATTGAACGAGTAGCCGGTACTGAGCATGCCCAGCATGGCGCCGGTGTCGGCGTCAAACAGCGTGGCTCTGCCATCGGTCATGGCTGTCCAGACCATGTCGCTGACCCAGATCCAGTGATCGCCTGGTTTTTCGGGCAGCACCTCGACATGTCCCTGTTGGTCAATCAATAGCGGCGGCAGGTCTTCGGTTGATGCGTGCGGAATTCCGGTAGGCGCAAGGAGGAAGCCGAGGCACAGGGTTGCGGCAAGCGAACTGGGCATTCCCGGCCGCTGCTTCGCCTGTTTCACCCGGTGAACGCATCCACTGTAACGGCGTGGTCGCCGCCCGACGATTTCCGGCAGCCCTTCCACCTGTTCCACCTGTGTGCAACTTGGTTTTGCCGGGCTTGTTGAAGCTTGGTTCATTCGGGCAAGGGCAAAGTCGCAAACTCCAGGTTGAAAGGTATACTGTATACTCCCGCCTTACAAGTTAAAGCCCCGTCCTCGATACCCTGGCCCCCAGGGTGGAACCCCCGGAAAGGCCGGTTCAGCCCGTTGCAGGCCCGCCCAGGGTAACCTTGGCCGCGGCCAGGGCGGCCTCGATCTGCTTGACGGTTGCCGCGGCGGCGCCTTCCCGGTCGTGCTTGGCAACGCATTCGTAAATCCGTTCATGGCCGTTCACCGCCACTTCGCGAATATCGTGGTTGGTCAGAGTCTTGGTGCCGATAAACTGGAGATGGCTGGAATACCGGTCAATGCAGTCGATAAGCTGCTCGTTGCCGCAGAGGTTGTACAAAAGCGCCCGCACCGAGCAGTTTGCGCCAACAAATACGCCCGGTGTCAGGTCGTCAATGACAGACCACTCACGGTCGATCACTTCCCGGAGCTGCACGATTTCCCCGTCCGTGATGCGGTCGGCGGTCAGGCCAGCGGCATGGGGCTCCAGCAGTTTTCTCACCTCGGTGATCCGGGTGAGCTTGTCCAGGGAAGGGGTCGGAATCAGGTAGCCGCCGAGTTTCCGGGTGTCGAGGATACCTTCCTGCCCAAGGAACCTCAGCGCCTCCCGAGCCGGAGTTCTGGATACACCCAGAAAATCCGCGGCCTTTGCCTCGGTGAGTCGATATCCCGGTGCCAGCCGGCCGCAGAGTATGGCCTCCTTCAGGCGTTCATAGGCCTGTTGTCCGAGCGGGGGCGTCTTGTTGACTTTCTCTATTTGCATCGCTGTCTTGCTTCAAGTACAGGCCGGGCATCTTATCACCACCGCCCCGGTGGGGTGCTAACGGCGGGCCGAGGCTGCCCCGGCGCTGCGAGGCGGACGGGCAGCCGCGCCCGAAGCCGCCTGGGGTGGCCGTGCGGCCGCCTTGATCGCCGGGATTGACTCCGCTGCGATATACTGTATACAGTACACATAACTTCATGGAGAGTGAGACGATATGCGTTCGGGCATTTCCTACAAAGTTGCAATCGGTACACTGATACTGGCCGTTTCCCTGGGGGCAACCCAGGTGCTCGCGGAGCTTGAGGAGATAGTGGTCACGGCCCAAAAGCGGGAACAGAGCCTGCAGGATGTGGGTTTGTCCGTAACGGCCTTCAATGCGGACCAGATCAAGGAACTCGGCTTTGAAACCACCGTTGACCTAGTCTCCCAGACGCCCGGCTTAGGTTACGTTGCGCCTTTTGGCAACGGCAACAATGTCGCGTTCACCTTGCGTGGCGTTGGCCTCAATGACTTCTCCGAAGCCAACGAGGCACCGGTTGCGGTGTATGTTGACGGGGTGTACAACGCGACCTTGGCGGGGATTGGGTTTCAGTTGTTTGATATCGAGCGGGCGGAAGTACTGCGCGGTCCCCAGGGAACCCTGTATGGCCGTAATACCACCGGCGGCCTGGTGCATTTCATCACGCGGAAACCCGGCCGTGAGCCCGGAGGATACGTTGAGGTAAGTGGCGGGGAGCACCAGCAGGTGCGGGCTGAATGGGCGGTCGGCGGGCCGCTTGGCGACAGGGTTTCCGCCCGTCTGTCGGCCCTCTATCACACCCATGATGGTTTTCAGGACAACGCAACGCCGGGCGTTGCCGATGCGGGCGAGACCAACAATGTCTCCGGCAGGTTGCAGGTGCTGTTCGAACCTAGCGACAGTACCAGCGTGTTGTTCAACGTGCATGGCGGTTCCTCCGACCAGGTGGCCGCCGCCTACAAGCACAAGACGGCGATCATTGGCCCCGATGGCTTTGATGCCGTTGAGTTGCCGGCCGACGTTAACTTCTATGGCACCTGTGCAGGCTGTGATTTGACCGGCTACCGTGATACATCGGGTGACTTCTACGAGACCGCCAATGACCGGGAGCCCTTCGTTGACCTAGAAACGTTCGGTGTATCCGCTACCGTTGAGCATGGCTGGAACGACTACCTGTTCAAGTCCATAACGGCCTATGAGCGGGTGGAAAAATTGTCGGGCGAGGATACCGACGTTACCCCGTCACCCTTTATCGAGGTAACGAATCCTGTCGATAGCAAGCAGATTTCCCAGGAATTCCAGTTGTCCGGGCTGGCCGGGGAGAATTTTTGGCTGATTGGTTTTTATTACTACAAGCGCGACCTGGACAGCGGAACCAGGACCGACCTCTCCCGGGAGATGGCAATCGGCTTCCCCATCAACAACAACACCGAGTACAGCGATGAAACGGATTCACTCTCTCTGTATGGCCAGTATGAATGGGCATTGAACGAGTCCTGGAAGCTGGTTACCGGGGTCAGGTTCACCACTGAAGAGCGGCAATTCGATATGCTGGTGGTCGATGACAACGGGCTCCTGCCCAACCCCGTGTTCGACTTTACCAGTGCGACCGTGGGCGACCTTACCAAGCACGATAGGGATTATGTTTCTTTTCGCGCTGAGTTGAACTGGCAGGCCACCGACGACCTTCTTTGGTACGGTTTCGTCTCGAAAGGTATCAAGGGGGCCGGCTTCAATATCGATATTGGCATAGACCCGCGGGCACCGGCCGATATTCCATTCGATGAAGAGGAATTGCTGGCGTATGAACTGGGCCTCAAATCAACGATTGGCGGCAATACGCGGTTCAACGCCTCGGTCTTCCACTACGATTACCAGGATTTCCAGGCTTTCAGTTTTGAAGGGCTGAGCAACGTGGTGTCAAACAAGGACGCCAGTGTTACGGGCCTGGATGCGGAACTTACCTCCAGCCCCGTGGATGGGCTGGACATTGGGCTGGGGTTGAGCGTGCTGGATGCCGAGGTGGAAGACATCAACACGGGTGTGTCCATAGTTGACCGGAATATACCCTTGTCGCCGGACGTGACCTTTAACGCACTGGTCCGGTATGAATGGGCTGCTTTCGGAGGAACCCTGGCGCTACAGGCTGATGCGCAATACGTGGACAAGCAGCATTTCGACATACTAAACACGACGATTGCCACCGAAGACTCCTACACGGTGGGTAACTTGAGGGCAACCTATCTCATGGGCTCCCGGGATGTTTCCTTTTCCGTTTACGTCAAGAACATAACGGATGAGGAGTATCGAACCTACGCGATTCCCGTGCCGGGCCTTGGATTTGCCCAGAACATGGTGGGTCGTCCCAGGTGGGTCGGCGCAACGGTGAGCGTCCGCTGGTAGCTTTTCCCGGCTTTCCGCCGAATATCATCCGGCGGAAAGCCAAGCCCCGGCCATTACCGCTCAAACCTTGCCGTGAACCGGCAACAGCCAAAACCTAGGGCCCGGCACCCGGTCTCTCTGACGTGCGCCGGCCTTTCATATGCGAGTTCCAGGGCCCGTGACGCGATTCCCTCTATGGCGGCGCACATCGGATGAGCCGCCTTGCCCTCGCCGGATGCAAATGGACTGTTGTAGACAGTCAATTCAAGCGCATCGGGGCTCTCCGCGTGTTCTGAAAACTGCCAAATACCCCAGCCCAGTTCGGCTGCAACCGAAGCCGTGCGCTCAAGCAACTCGAGATTTGGCGTTTGGCCGTCGGCGGAATAGGATTCGATGGACCTGCCTCCTATCTCCGATGCCGCCTGCCTGAGCGAAGCTAGGAATTTTCTTTGCATATCGTCTTCTAGGCGCAATAGTGCGGACATCAACACATCGGGGCGCATGGCGAAGTAGACGATGTCTCCGATGACGAGCTGTCCAGTTTTTTTATTCGTGGTCAGCAAGGTTTTTCAGGCTCCCACATGGTGGATTAAGAGTGTCTAGAAAAGTATACTGTATACAATTGGTGTTTTCATCGTGATGAACATCGAACAATCCAATCCGGTCGATACAGGCCGCAGGCACGATACCGGGAAGGACTGGGCCCGCTGGCCGAACTATGAAGCCGCCGCAACCGGGCTGAGGGACTACTGGTACCCGGTGCAATGGGCCAGTGAGGTGGGCCGTAGGCCACAAAAGATCAGGTTATGTGGCGAAAACCTGCTGTTGATCCGCGATCATGGGGGCAGGGTTCACGCGCTGGATGACCGCTGCCTGCACCGGGGCGTTCCACTTTCCGCTGGCAAGGTCGAGTTTCCGGGTACCCTTAGCTGCCCCTACCACGGTTGGACGTATCGCCTGTCGGACGGTGAATTGTGCGCCGTGATCACCGATGGTCCCGATTCGGGCATGTGTGGGAAAGCGGCAGTCAGGGTTTATCGGGTTGCGGAACGCCTCGGTCTTGTGTGGGTCTTTGCGGGGGGCAGGGTGACGCACTCCCTAGACGAGCAGCTTCCCGAGGAGCTGGTTTCACCGCCACCCTATTGCGTTGGTGGCCGTATAGAAGAGCGGAACGGCAACTGGCGATTCTACGCGGAGAATGGTTTTGATGAAGGCCATGCCAAGTACCTACATAGAACGTCGTTATGGCGGCTGTTCAAGGTCATGCCGACATGGAACCTGGTGGCCATTGAAAAAAGAGGCCGCTGGCTGTACCGGGTGGAGAAGGAACGGCATTGGGAAGCGGAATTTCCGGGCCTGGGCTCCTGGACCAACAAGCGCTGGTGGAAAGCCATGCCGGTTCAGAAACAGGGCCAGATGCTTGGCAATACAGGCGGGTCGAGGGTGAATGACCCCTATATCCTTGCGCAGGGCTTTCCGGGGTTCGCCTCCCTGTCGCTGCCCGGTGTCCTGCGCATTGCCTACCCGCAGTTTATCCACTATGAATTCTACGTTCCGATCGACGCCGACCGCACCCGCTACGTGGGGGTAATGGTTCAGTTCAAAACCGGCTGGGCAAGATTCATGTTCTACCTGAAATACCTGCTGGGTATTCGCTGGCTATTTCACGGTCAGTTCTCGGGCCAGGATCATATGATGGTGGCCTTGACCGATGCCCCGCCGGAAAGGCTCTATCGCCCGGATGTTTCCCTAATCGAGTGGCGGCGGTTGGTGGAAGCGGGTCATCCTTTCGTAACCGCGGCCGACGCGAACAACGCAACAACCGGCGGACAGCAGAGTGCTTGATCTTACCCCCGGGCCGGACCCGGATGGCCGGCTGGTCGATGCCAGGGGTGTTACGTACTTTATCAGGGAACTGGGTGGGCCTGGAGGCCGGGGCGAGCCCGCCATGTTTCTTCACGGGGGTGGTCCCGGATGCACCGGCTGGACCGACTTCGCCGTGGTTTTGCCGTTGTTCGCGGCGGAAAGAAGATGCGTTGTGCCGGACCTTCTGCAGTACGGGCGCTCCGCAAAGGTTACGATCGGTGGGCCCATGTGGGACTACCATGCGCGCTCCATGACCGAACTGATGGATGCCATGGCCATCGAGCGTGCGGATTTCATCTGTAACTCATGGGGGGGCACCATCGCCCTTTGCTTGGCGGCCAGATACCCCGACCGCGTTCGTTCGCTCGTGGTCACGGGCTCCATGCCGGTATTTTATGGGCCACTGGCACCCCTGCCGGAGGGTGCCCGGCGGGGCCGCAACGCCCGGGATGCCTACTACGGCGGAGAGGGGCCTACACTTGAGAAAATGCGCGCCCTGATGGAACGGCTCGAGTGGTTCAACGGAGACCTGATCCCGGAAGAAACCGTTTTAATGCGCTACGAGCAAAGCCTTGATCCGGAGGAAATGGCGCTCGCCGCAAGGTCGGACAGCCCAAGGGGCGACTGGCAGGATCTCACCGCCGAACTGGCCGATGTGGCTTGCCCGACGCTGTTTTGCTGGGGCCTCCAGGATGCGTTTCTGACCCCCGACTATCCGATGATGCTGGCGCGCATGGTGCAACGTGGGCAGCTTCACGTTCTGGACGCCTGTGCGCACCACCTGCAGGAAGAACGCCCGGAGCACTATTTCCACGTTGTGAATTCGTTTCTTAATCAACCTGAACCGACAGACCGGTGACCAGGATATTGAGCAAGATGAGGTTTTGGATGGTGCGGGTGCTGACGATGACCACCGGCACCTGGGTTGGCGCCCCCGACCGGCAAGAAGCGGATAATGAACCCTGATCGGCGGTCGGGAAGGCGCCGAAGCGAGCTGATCAGGCAGGTGGAACGCCATATCGGCCGTGCGCGGCTGGGCGAGATCCTGGCGATGATGGTCAACATACCCTCGCCGACGGGCGAGGAAGCCGCCCTTGCCCGGGCTATCGTCGACCATTGTCGGCAAGCGGGCATCCCGGCGGTTGAGCAGAGACTCGATGACAGGCAATCGAACGCGGTCGCGACCCTGGCGGGAACACAGGCGGACCACCCGCTGCTGCTGTATTCGCCCATCGACACCATGACTTCGAATAGCCCGGAAGAAGACCTCCCCTGGGCTGCCGCCACAATGCGGCAGGATCTTAAGGCGAAGGCCATCTTCCAGGGCGACCATATCATTGGCCTGGGTGCGCAAAACCCCAAGGGACACGCGGCCTGCGTGCTGGCGGCGGGGGAGGCTCTCGCACAAGCCGGTATTCAGCTTGATCGCCAGGTGCTGCTGGGGTTCGGTGCCGGCGGCATGCCCACCAATGCCCGGCCGGGCACGCGGGAGAACTCGGGGCACGGCGCGGGCTGTGATCACCTGGTCGGGCAATTGCCCGCCCCCCTGTCCGCGGCGGTGATTGCGAAGTCCGGCTGGACTGTTTCCTGGGAGGAAGTCGGCTTTGCCTGGTTCAGCATAAGGGTCGGCGGCACCCACACCTATGTCGGCAGCCGCCACCTGATGCCCTACGTGAACAGCATTGCCGCGGCCGGAAAGCTCATCGCGGCATTGGAAGACTGGTTTCCCAAATGGTCGGAACAGTATCGTTCCGGGCTGGTTGCACCACAGGGAGTGGTGTCCCAGGTCAACGCGGGATGGCCCAGGATGCCCGCTTTTACACCTGCGGAGTGCCATTTCCAGGTCGATCTTCGCATCGGCCCACGAACCGGTATTGAAGAGGTCGATGAGCGGTTTTTCGCGGCCGTCCAGGGGCTCGCCGAGTCACTCGGCGTCACCGCCCGCTGTGCACGAACCCTGTACATTCCCGGAACGTCCACCGAGCCGGGTGCGCGGATTGTTCGCGAATGCATAGGGGCCTGGGAGGAACTTGAAGGGCGGGCGCATCAGCCCATGACCGGGATGTCTGGAGCAACCGATGCCAACATACTCAGAATGCATGGCATACCCACCGCCCGTATCGGGTTGCCCAAGGCGGATATCCCGGGCCTCGATTTTGCCCTGGGTATGAACGCGGCGTCGCTGCCGGCGATGGAAAAGCTGACCCGTCACCTTGTGCGTACCGCCATTCGCATGTGCGTTGACGAGGAGAGCCGTTAAGTGGCCAGGGTCGTGCTGGGAATAGGTGCGTCTCACACCACCCTGATGAATACCCGCTGGGATGAAGTGGACCATCTGCCGAGGGCGCATCAATTCAGGGACGCCCTGGCAGAGGCGTCCCGGGAGCTCCAGGCTGCGGATGTGGACCTGGTGGTTATTGCGGGGTCCAACCATTTTCGGGGGTTGTGGCTGGACATGATGCCGTCTTTTGTCATGGGGGTGGAAAAGGTTGAATCCGCCGGGGAGCACGGCACGCCCTCGGGCCTGGTCAGGACCGACCCGGCGCTCGCCCAGCGGCTGTGCGGCAGCCTGGTTGCAGCGGATTTTGACGTGGCGTTTTCAACCCACCTGCTCGTGGACCACGGTATCAGCCATGCGCTGCAGTGGATCGTAGGAGAGCTGGATGTACCCATCCTGCCCCTGGTTCTTAATTGTTTTGCACCGCCCCTACCATCCATAGGGCGCGTGCATGAACTGGGCGTCTGTTTGAAAGCCAGCATCGAAAAGCTGCACTCCGCCGCCCGGGTCGCCGTTATCGGCACGGGCGGTCTTTCCCACGCCCTGCCGTTCCCGGACTGGCGTGCGCCGCGCACGGATGATGAGCTATTTCTTGCGAACTCATGGAAACTTGGCCGCGGGGACTTCAGGAAGTATGAATCCCGGCGCAGGGAAATCGTTGTCAATTCGCCTCCTGTCATCAACGAGGCGTTCGATCGGCGCTTCCTTGCAAGTTTTACCGCCGGTGGAGTGCGTGAGTTCACTGATGGGTTGACCAACGAACGCCTACAGGCCCTGGCCGGCAACGGCGGCAATGAATTGCGGACCTGGGTTCTGATGACCGCGGCCCTAGGTGGCAGGGAAGGCAGGGTGTACGCCTATTCGCCCATGCCCGAGTGGCTGACCGGGATGGCGGTTGGTGCCATCTCGGGTTGAGGAAATTTGTGGCATGACACCAGGAGGGAGAAGAAATTGACTATCTGGACTGATTTGACGGGAATTGAATTTGAACTGCGGTTCGTTAACGCCGGGGGAGTCAGAACCCGCGTCCTGCGAGGTGGCACCGGGCAGGATCTGTTGTTTCTACATGGCACCAGCGGTCACCTCGAAGCCTTCAGCCGCAACTTCGTTCCCCACGTCGAAGCTGGCTTCCGATGCCATGCGCTTGATGCACTGGGGCATGGCTACACGGGTAAGCCCGATTACAACTACGAGATTCCGAAGTATGCGCAGCACGTTATAGACTACATGGATTGCCAGGGCATTGCCTCGGCACACTTTGCCGGTGAATCTCTTGGCGGCTGGACAAGCGGCTGGATAGCCATTCACCACCCGGAGAGGGTCAAATCTCTGCAACTCATAGCGGCGGGCGGCACCAAGCTCGACCCAAAGGTCATGGAGAGAATAAAGACCAGCACCACCAGGGCCGTGCTCGAGGATGACGTCGCCCTTACCCGGAGCAGGCTCGAACTGCTGATGCACAACCCGGAAAAGGACGTGAGTGACGAACTGGTGCAGGTTCGGCACGCCATCTACCACCGCCCGGACTTTCAGAAAAATCTGCACAATCTGTTGTGCTTACAGGAGGCGGATATCCGGCGCAGAAACCTGCTCCAGGTTGCGGACCTAGGTAGGATCGGTGCGCCGACCCTGGTCATCTGGGGAACCCAGAACCCATTTGGCGAGGTTCCGGAGGCAACCCGGATGCACGCGGCCATACCGGGTTCCCGGCTGGAGCTTTTCGAGGAATGCGGCCATTGGCCGCAACATGAGCAGGCGGACAGGTACAACCGCTTGGCCATCGAGTTTCTTGTCGAAAATAGATAGGGTATAGTTCCTTCCCCCCAAATGTATCGCATCCATCGGGCCTGTCGGCATATTGCCCGCGTCCTCTTGAGCGGTTACGGAACCTCTAGGAGGTATGATGGGCAGTAAAGGCTATGTCGACCATTCGCCCTATTCGGTGCTACCGCCAGCGTACGAGCGTCCTTTTCTGGAGTAGCCATGTCTGATGAACCTCCCGCTATACCGCAACACTATCGGATCGTTTCGCTGCAACGAAGCAAGCCGCCGAAGGGCTTTGAAGGTTCCAAGTGGCATCGCTATGTCATCGGGCAGGGCGCCAACACGATCCAGGGCTACCGGCAGGGGGAAATCGGCGCGGTCAGATCGGCGGTGGAACTGCTTGTGGCGCAAATGAACGAGCGGCGCGCCGGTAAGCGGGGGCACGCGCATTTGGTAAGCAAGCGGAAGTAGGTCGCCCACCGCCCGGGCAGACGATGGTGCGACGGGGCGATGGAAGTTTCTATGGGATGTCTCGTCTGTTCATTCCCTACGCAGTAGAATTGCCGCCATTGCGGCAGCGGATGGCATGAGTATGAGATTCGGAATAGGGGAGTGCCTGGCGCTCGTGTTGGCGGTGCTGCTTGCCGGTTGCACGGCGGGCGAGTCGGATAGCACCGCAGCCGACGCCACCCGCGGTGTTGCCGACATGGAAATCGTGCTCGGCTCGCACACCGACGTATCCGGCCCGACCGCCATTTGGGGGGTGGGCTCGATCAACGGTGCCCGCATGCGTTTCGACGCGGCGAACGAAGCCGGCGGTGTGTATGGCCGCCGGATTCGCTTCGTGGTGGAAGACGCCTCCTATCAGGTGCCGAGGGCAATTCAGGCGGCCAACAAGCTCATCAACCGCGACAACATACTCGCCATGGTGCTGGGGGTGGGCACGCCCATGAACAACGCCATCATGCCGCAGCAATTCGAACAGGGTGTGCCCAACCTGTTTCCCATCAGCGGTGCCCGGCAGATGGTCTACCCGTTCCATCCCCTGAAGTTCACCCAGCGCGGCATCTACTACGACGAGGTCAGGGCGGCGATAAAGTACTTCGTGGAGCGTCACGGCAAGCGCTCTGTTTGCGCCATTTACCACGACACCGACTACGGCCTGGAGATCAGGGAAGCCGTGCGGGATCAAACCCGTGAAATGGGTCTGAAGGTTGCCGCCGAATCGGCGCATAGGCCGACCGAGAGCGAGTTCACCGCCGCGATCCTGCGGCTGAGGAACGCGGGCTGTGACCTGGTGCTAATGGGTACCGTACATCGGGATACCATTCTGATACTCGACACCGCCCGCAAGATGGGTTGGGCGGATGTGGCCTGGGTGGGCAACAACGCGGCGTACGGACAGGTGATTGCCGACCAGGAGAGCGGCGATGGCTACTACGCATTCGTGCATATGGCGAGGATCTATCCCGACGACGAGAAATCGCCCGAGGTACAGGCCTGGTGGGACCGCTATATTGCCCTGTACGATGTGGAGCCGGGCCTGCCGGCGATGGAAGGCTATCGCGCCGCGGATCTGGTGGTTCGGGCCCTGGAAAACGCTGGCCCGGAACTCACCGTTACATCGCTGGTCAACGGTATCGAGGCCATTACCGACTATAGGGATATCTTTGGCTACGAGGTGTCGTTCTCGCCGGAAAAACACAGCGGTGCCACGGAGAGTGTCTTGTCCCAGGTGCGGAACGGCCGGTGGGTCGTGCTGGAGCAATCGATTTCCTATTGAGGAGTGCGCTCCGCCGGGGTTCCGATCGGCCGAGCCCACCCTTGCCATCTCCGAGTTGCCCTGTTGTTTGTGGAGAGGCTTACGTAGAACAATTGACGAATCACCACATGCCGAGTCCCGCCAGTCGGATAATCACTACATGTCGTAGCTCGTCAACCAATCTCCACAATTCCCCTTGTGGATGGTCACGGCGTATGCAGAGGGGGCGTCCACCCCTTCCCGGGAATCCCCAGGCTGTCCTATCGTTTGCGCCTGGGTCGGTTTGCCGCTGCCGGGTTCCCGGCGATTCTCCATACCCGACTCGTCGATCCGGTGCGGCGATGCGCCGCCATCCGCGGTATTGGGGTAACCGGGCATGAAAGCCCTGTTCTACCAGTGCCCCGCCGGCATCAGCGGCGATATGCACCTTGGCGCCATGATTGATCTGGGTGTTCCGCTGGACTTGGTCCGGGAGCGCCTTGCCCGGCTGCCTTGCGCCCAGGAGTTTGCGGTGAGCGCCCACCGGGCTGAAAAGAGGGGCATTTCCGGCACCCGGGCGGATGTGCGGCAACTGGTCGAGCAGCCCCCGCACCGGCACTATGGCGACATCCAAACCCTGATTCGTAAGGCTGCCTATCCGGCGGCCATCGAGGGCCGGGCGCTCGCGATCTTTGCGCGGCTTGCGGTGGCGGAAGCCAAGATTCATGAGGTTCCGGTGGATCGGGTCCATTTTCACGAGGTTGGCGCGGTGGATTCGATCGTGGATGTGGTCGCTGCCGCGATCTGTCTGGATCACCTAGGTGTGGACCAGGTGTTGTGCGGTGCGGTGGAGTTGGGGGGCGGCCAGGTGAATTGCGCCCACGGCCGTTTGCCGGTACCGGTGCCCGCTACTCAGGAGATACTCCGGGGCGTGCCCTGCTCCTACGGCGGCGTCCAGGGGGAGAGCACCACGCCGACCGGTGCCGCGATACTTCGGGCCAGCGTCGACCGCTTTGCGGTGCCCCAGAGCTTCACCGCGTCGGCGATTGGCTACGGCATCGGCAACAGCGACTTCGAATTGCCGAACGTGCTCACGCTATTGGTTGGCGAGCTCGGTGCCCGGGCCAGCGCGACTGCGGTGCATCGCAAGATAGAGGCGAATATCGACGATATGAGCCCGGAAGCCTTCGAGCCGCTTATCGATCACCTGCTCTTGCTGGGTGCCGACGATGTTTACTTCACCCCCATCGTCATGAAGAAATCCCGTCCGGGTACCTGTCTTTCGATCCTGTGCCGCGCCGAACTCCAGCACGCGCTGGTCGAAGCGCTTCTTAACCGCTCCACGACTATCGGGCTGCGCGTGCTGCCGTTCGTCAAACACGCACTCCCCCGCGAGATCGAGACCGTGGCCACGAGCCTCGGCCCGGTGCGCATCAAGGTGGTGACCCAACCGGACGGCCGGATGCGCTGGAAGTCGGAGTACGATGACGTGCGGCGCATTGCCCAGGTGCGCGGCGCCGATTACCTAGTCATCAAGGCGCAAATCGACCGCGAGATTACCGCCAGCCGCGCACCGGACTAGCGGGGCGGCACCCCGCTGGTTACGCCGGCGCGGCTTTGCGGGGATTGGGGTAGATCCAGCGGCGGCAACCCGCGTGACGATCAAATCGTTGCCAGTCCCCGGGCACCTGGGCGAGCCGGTCGGCCACGACCAGAAGCACATCGGGATTCATGGCCATGCCGACATGACTGGCGCGTACTTCGACATTTTCGGTCAAGTCGCCCTCCCGATCCACACAGGCGCGCCAGGCCACCACGCCGTCGGTTCTGCTGTAGACGGCCGTGCTCGGCAGGCCCAGCGGCGCCCTCGGGTCGTCGTGGTCGCCCATGCGCTGGCGCATCTCCTCCGCCGTGTGCTCCGACAGCAATTCGAATAGCTGCCGCACCAGGGGTATCGCCGTGTGTTCGTCGTCTTCGGCCGCAAATGGACTGCCAAGGGTGATGACACAGCGCACGGCGTCTGGAAATTCCCGGGCGATCTCCCGGGCATAGATGCCGCCCAGGCTCTGCCCCACTAGGGAAACTTTCTCGCCGCTGGCGTGGTGGGCCCGGTAGAAACGACGCATGGCACCATCGAACAGGTGTGGTTTGCCCGTGTTCCGGCCATGCAGCCAGGGAAGCACCACATAGCCTAGACGGGTCAGAAAGCGGCGCAGTATCAGGGTGGAATCATCTCCCGCGAGGAACCCGGGGAGCACCATGACCGGGTGCCCATCACCGCGCTGGGCTTGCTGTAGCAGGAGTGGCCAAGAATACCCCAGGCGACCCACTTCGAACAGCACGCGCGGTAGCTCCCAAGCGAAGTCGACATTCGATGGCCCACGATTTCGCCTACCGGCCAAATCAACGAAAAGGGACAATACAGCTCCCCCTTCATCATTTTGTCATGGAGTGTGTCGGAGTACTTGCCACAGGTCAACCGGCGCGCTCAGGCGGCGGTAATGTATCAGTTTGAATGAGTAGACCGAGTGGAGGCACGGCGCACGGGGGATTCGGCAGGCTCGGGATGCAAACCGATACACTACCCAGGCGGTGCTTCGCTTGCGCGGCGGGTTGTAGCGGCGCAAACTGGCCACATTCCGGGTAGGCCCGCACTGGCCGTTGTCGCCAGCACGACGCCACAGGGTCCGGCCAGGGGTGAGCGGGAGCGCCGGCTGGCCGCAACTCCGCAACAGCGGACAGGGAGGTTTCCAATGGCGACCTATGTCATGCTCAGCACACTCACCGACGAGGGGCGCAAGACCTTGAAGGAGCGCCCCGAGCGCTTGAACGAGGTCAACAAGGAAGTCGAGAGCATGGGTGCCCGGGTGGTCGCGCAGTATGCGGTACTCGGGGGCTACGACTTCGTCAACGTGATCGAGGCGCCGACCAACGAGGTCATGGCGCGCCTGTCCATGGAACTGGGCTCCCGGGGCACGATCAAGGTCACCACCTTTCCGGCCATCTCCATCGATAGGTTCATCCACATGATGGGCAGAGCCCCGCCGGGCAAGGAAGACTGAGGCTTGGGCCTCTATGTGCTCCTCATGCGGGACCACTCCGAGGGCCTGAAGGCCATTAAGGAGGGGCCGGATGCGATGGCGCGTGTTGCCGCCGCGCTTGAACGCTGGGAGGCGAGGGTGGTCATGGGCTACCGCCTGCTTGGCGAGTGGGACCAGTGCTTCGTTGTTGAAGCGCCGGACAACTTCAAGGCCTACCGCGCCACCCTGGCCCAGGAGATGAGCACCACGGCGGATACCGAGATTCTGCCGGCGATCGACCTGCCGCTCTTCCAGCGCCTGATGCGTCAATCCGCGCAGACGGATGGCCCCCATCGCTGGCAGATCCGGTGGTGGGCGCGCCTGGTGCGCGTTGTCATGTATCCCTATGCGTACCAGCGTTGGGCCTGGCGTTTTTTCACCGAGCACCGCGTATACGGCAAACACAAGTTCAAGAGCGTGCGTGGACCCTGCATCGTTATCGCCAACCACCAGAGCCACTTCGATCAGTACTGCCTGATGAAGGCGATTCCCCTGGGTATTCGCACCAACCTCTTCTACGGGGCCGCGGCCGACCGGTGGTTTCTGAAGGGCCGCAAGGAGATCACCCTGCGGCCATGGTATGCATCGCTGGTTATGGGCATGTATCCGATCCAGCGGGGTGGTGGCTCGCGTACCCTGGCGTATCCAGAGTGGCTGTTGGATCGGGGGGCGAATCTTATGCTGTTCCCGGAAGGAACCCGCGCCCGGGGCCGGCACCTAGCGCACTTCAAGCACGGCGTCTCCGTCCTGGCGCTTGCGAAGCAGGTGCCTGTGGTACCCGTGTACCTTGAGGGCTTGAAGCGTATTCGCCCGCCGGGCAGCAAGCACGCTAGGCCGGGCCCGGTGGCGGCGCATGTGCTGGATCCCGTTCGATTCGCTGCCGGTACATCGGTACCGGAAGCGACCGAACGCCTCTATACGACCATGCGCGACTTTCACGAGCGAATAGTCGCGAAGCAAGCCGACTAGAAGGTCCCGCCGGCACCTGAGGTGGAACCGGCTTTGCGGGCGGCGGCGAGTTGCGGGGCGGAACCCGTATGGCCCCGCCCCCATGCGGCCTGGCCCTGGCTAGGCGGCCGCCTCGCTGTCGGTGCTCTGCGTGGATGCCGGAGAGGCTTTTTCCTGCTGGGGCGCGAATGCGTTGCGCAGTGTCTCGCCGTTGGCATTAAAGGCGTCCCGCAGCAACTCGCCGCGCGCCTTCAAGGCCTGCTGGGTGCCGCTCCAGAGTTGCTCGCCGTATTCGCGCTGCAACTCCATGAAATCCTGAATGTCCCTTACCTCGGGGAGCTTGCCGGCGAAGTCCTGGTTCAGACGCACATAATCGCCGAGTTTCCCGGAATCGAACTCGACCAGCTTCCTGAACCACTTCGCGTTCAGTTCCATCAGCTCCCGGGCTAGTTTCATTTGCTGTTCAAACGGGTTCATGACACACCTCCATTGACCAAGGTTGATAGTGATGATGCTGCATTGCACACAAGAGCGAATTGTGCACCACAGCATTGTGGCGTGCAACTGTTTTTTCAAGAAGCCGGTGGATTTTCGGTGTTGCGGAGGTTTTTGGGCCTGTCCGGGCGAAATCTGGCCATTTTTGCCGCTAGTTTGCAAGCCGAAGGGGCACCCTCAACCGATCTGGCCGTTTGCACCTCATAGCCCGCATCCCCAATTTTGCAATGCAACAAAAAGGTGATCTTGCGATGCGCAGCAACCACAGCCGAGAGTTCGCCGTATGCGGCCCCGCCGGTTTCGACCCGGCGACCCGCCGCGCTCCAGGCATCGATGCCGCCGTTCAGGTAGGCCCACTGGCGGTGGCCGACCACATCGAGCATCCACAGAAAACGGCCCACCGCTACAGTTGCAGGGTGTGGTCGGTCTCCACCGTCAGCCCATCGACATCGTAGGACATCATCACCAAGTCGTGTAAACCGCCGTTGCGGTCCTCCACGAAGTCGGTGAGCAAGGCTTCGGGAACGAACCCGAGCCGCTTAAACGCCGCCTGGGCACCCCGTTGGTCGGTTGTCATGTTGGCCACCAGCTTCTTCAGGCCGAGACCTCGGGCGATGTCAAAAATCTTGGCGCTCAGGTGGCGGCCAAGGCCATGCCCCCGGTAGTCCCGGCCCACGGTCAACCGTAGTTCGCCCACGCGCCGCGTCCAGCGCGCGGGGGTTCGGTCCACGGTCGCATAGCCGGCCATCGTATTGCCATCGTAGGCGATGATGGAAACCGTGGTGCCATCGGCCACGTTGGCCAACCAGTTATCCACGGCCTCGGGTTTGGTGATGTCCACACGCAGGAACAGCAGGTCGGTTTCGGGAAGGCCGCGCGCAAAGCTTAGGATGGCGTCGCGGTCGGCTGGGCCAAGGATACGCAGTTCGATGGTGCGTCCGTCTGCGGGCGTGACCTGAATGGGGTAACGCCCAAGGGCGGATTCGATGCTCGATTCGGCAGACATGGGTGCTCCGTTTGCAGTTAGCTTGCGGTGGTGTTTGTTGGCGGCGCGGGGCTTCTCTCGCCCGGGGGCGCGGCGGCGGTTGCCGGTGCGCCTTGCCGCGTGGCCTGGTCGTTTTTCGGCGGGACGCCCTGCCGGGCGTTGGTCGGTTGCGTATCCTGCCGGCGGTGGGCGGCGGCAAGTAGCTCGTTGAAGGCGTCGTCGGCGTTGCTTGCCATGAGTTCCAGGTCGGGCATCAGGCGCGGGTCGCAGATGAAATTGAAATAGATATTCCGGTTGTAGCTGGAAATCACCACGCCGTAACCTAGGGTGCCGGTCAGTACCAGTACGCCAAGGTTGTCCAGTATCCGGTGGCCGGCCAGATACTGGGTGGTTTGCACACCGGGGACGTTGGTGCAGACGAGGTTAAAACCGAGCATGGGCAGGCGCGGGCCGAAGCTCGGCGGCACCGGCAGGGGAAACTTCGCCGCGATGGCGCTGGGGTCCCAGGGCGTGCCGGTCAGCCAGGTCGGCGCCATCGCCACTGGCGGCACGTTCGGCGTAGCCTCCATCATGAGCTGTATGGCCTGCGCCTCGCGGTTGTTCTTGATCTGCTCGGTTTCCCAGCGCACCTTTTGCAGGCGCTCGGTAATGGGCATGGGCTCGGCATTGAATACCGGGAAGATCGCGGAGACACGGTTGCCGAGCGTGCCGCGCTCGTCCTCGGTGCGTACGTTTACCGGACACATGAGGCGCAGGTGCCGGTCGGCGGCATTTTCGTCGTGGGCCTTGAGGTAGCGCGCGGCGGCCTCGACCACCACCGCGAGCACCATGTCGTTGATGGTGCCGCCAAACAGGCCGCGGATGCGTCGGAACTCGGCGAACGCGTACTTGCGCCATAGAAATCGGCGTTTCGGCCCCACGGGTGCGGCGTTCCAGGGTGCCGTCAGCACCGGCTCCGCAAGGAATCGCGTCATCGACTCCAGCGCCCGCCGCAACAGTTCCATGCGCTCGGAGGTGAAGTTGGCGGCCTTGAACGGGTTGTCCGGCACAAGGGAGTGCAGGGTCTCGAGCGTCGCCTCCGTGGCAAGTTCCATCGGCGTCGGCAGGGGTTTTGGATGCCAGGGTTCGGCGGCCTGGGGCGGTGCGTTCTTTTGCAGATCGAACAGCACCAGCGAGATGTCTATGCCGGAAGCGCCATCGACCATGGCGTGATGGCCCGACTGCAACAGCACCGTGCGGTTCTCGACCCCCTGAATGACGTGCATCATCCACAGTGGCCGGTGGCGGGGCAGTAGTGGCTCGTTCAGCTTAAGTGCCGCCGCGATGGCGTCGTCGATGGTCGACCCGCCCGGCAGCCGGTGTGCCTTGACGTGGTTGGCCAGGTCGAAGTCGGGGTCGTCCACCCACTTCGGGTGCGCGAGGTTGAACGGCACCATCGCCAGGCGCTGGCGATAGCGCGGTACCAGATGCAAACGCGTGGCGATGTGTTTGCGGATGGTTTCTAGGTCCAGCTCGCCCTCGATGACGGCGATGCCCGCGACATGCATGGGGCCGCTGGCTGTCTCGGAGTACAGGAACGAGGCGTCTTGAGCGGTTAATCGCATGGTCGGTCCTTGGGAATCCGGCAGCAGTTTGCCATGAGGTTACCGGGGTGGTGCAATTCCATGGCCGCCGCCTGCTGGCTGATGCCTGCCGGTTGCCGCCGGGTCCGTGCTTGGCACGGGCCTACGGGACGGAAGCGAAGTCCTGTCCATGCTGTGGGTTGCCGCCGCGTCCGCGCTTGGCGTCGGCCTATCTGTCGCCCTTGCCGCCGGACGGCTCGCCCGCCCCGGCGACCATGTTGAAGAAGTTCTGCCAGGGTGTCATGGCACCGGCGAGGACATTGCGTAGAAAATCGTCGCGTTGCTCGGCCGAGGCGGTGACCCGCGCGGCGAACTGTTCCAGCATCTGCTGCTGCACACCGCCAACATCGGGCAGGCCCATGAAACGGCGCAGTTCTTCCGGGGTAAGATCCACTTCCACGTTGATTTTCATATCGGTGTCCCGGCCTCGGGTGTCGGCCTATTGTGGTGATAGATACAGTATCATATCCGCCGCTGGCAAAGCTGTGCCCCTGGGGAAGGTTTGAACAAGCACGCCATGGGGAACACAACCATGAACGAGGCGGATAGCAACCACGCGGAGGAAACCGCGGACCGGATGGAGGGCGTGGCGCTTGGCAGCCTGTGGGGTGCTGATCGGCACAGCATGACCGAAGCCTGGCGGCGGTTTGTCCGGGACCTGGGCACTAGGCCGGCGTTGGCGCTGGAAACGCAAATGCGCTACCAGGCGGAATTGGCCAGCATCTGGCTTGGCGACTCCGCCATCGAGCTGCCCGCGGATTCGCGTTTTGCCGACCCCGCCTGGCACGACAATCCGGTCTACAAGCGCCTGTGGCAATCCTATGTCGCCTGGAGCCGGGCCTTGGATACCTGGCTGGAGAAGTCCGGCCTTGAGGGCATTGATCGGCAACGCGCGCAGTTCCTCATGGATGTCGCCAAGGACATCTACGCCCCCGTCAACAACCCCTTCACCCCCGAGGCCATCCGCAAGGCCCTGGAGACCAACGGCACCAGTGTGGTGCGGGGCATTCGGCAATTCTTCGACGACCTTATGAACAATCACGGCTACCCTGCCGTGGCGGACCGCAGCGCCTTCGAACTGGGTCGGGATGTGGCCACCACCCCGGGCAGGGTGGTCTACCGGAACGAGCTTTTCGAACTCATCCAGTATCTGCCCGCGACACCGGAGGTGCGCACAACGCCCCTGCTGTACGTATTCAGCCAGGTCAATCGCTACTATCTCGGCGACCTGACTCCAGAGCGCAGCCTGTTCAGGCAGTTGGTGGACAGCGGCATTCAGGTGTTCGCCATGAGCTGGAAGAACCCGTCGCGCAAGCAGGCGCATTGGTCTCTGGATACCTACACCCAAGGCGTCATCGAGGCGCTGGAAATCACCGGCGGCATCACCGGCCAGGGTAGGGTAGACCTCATTGGCCTGTGCGCGGGGGGCCTGGTTGCCGCCACCGCGGCGGGGGTGCTTAGGGCACGGGGCGACGACCGCGTCAACTCCCTGTCGTTGTTCGTTTCCATTATCGACAATCGGCCGGGCGACAGCGGCTTCACCTTGTTCGTCACCGACGAGTCCGTTGCCGCGCAAAAGCAGCGGGTGCGCTTGCAGGGGGGTATGAGCGAGCGGGATGTCCTGGAGATGTTCGCCATGCTGAGGCTCGATGAGAACGTGTTCAGCTTCATGCGTCGCAACTATTTTCGGGGCGAGGCCCCGCTCGCCCATCCGCTGTTGTACTGGTCGATGGACTACACCCGCGTGCCGGCGGAATTGCAGTGCGACCTGATCGATCTGGGGCATAGGAACCCTTTGGCCAACAGGCGCCTGACCGTGCTTGGCCAGCGGCTCGATCTGGCGCAGATTCAGTATCCCGTCTACATCATGGCGGGCTCGACAGATCACATCACACCCTGGAAGGCCTGCTATCGCAGTGCCCACCTGTTCGGCGGCGAAGTGGAGTTTGTTCTGACCAGCCAAAACCACACCCAGACCATCAGCGCCCGGCCGGACAACCGGCACCTGAGGTATCGGCGGAATCCGTCGCTGCCGGCCGATGCGGACGAGTGGTGGCGGAACAGCGCGGAAACCGTCGGCAACTGGCGCGATCACTGGGTGGCTTGGCTGCAATCCCATTCTGGGCTGAAGGATGCCCCCGCTAAGCTCGGCAACGAGGCCTACCCGGCGCTGGAGGACGCGCCGGGCACCTATGTCCGGGAGCGTTGACATGCACCAACTCAAGAAGTACCCCAACCGGCGCCTATACAACTCCACCGAGAGCCGCTACGTGACCATCGACGATGTGCGCCGGCTCATCGTCGGGGGTGAGAGCATCCGGGTGATCGATGGCAGGGATGGCGATGACATCACCCGCTCGGTCTTGCTACAGATTCTGGCGGAGCAGGAGGCGGAAGGGCACGAGAGCGTGCTCACCAACCGGGTCATCGAACAGCTCATTCGCTTCTACGGCGACCGCATGGGCGGCGTGGTGGGCCGCTACATCGAACAGAGCATCGTGGCGTTTATGGACCACCAGGATCAGTGGCGTTCCCACCTTAAGCAACTGAACGAGATGAACCCCCTAAACCTGATGCGCCAGGCGTTCGAGCCGCGTCGGCCGGCGGCGCAACGCCACCCTCCGGAGCACTCGGCCGCCGACGCCCCCGGCGCGCCGGATTCCACAGACGACAGCCACCGCTAGGCCCAACACTGGGCCGATGGTCGTGGTGAAGCAGCCGGGTATGCACCGGCGCCTGGGACAGGTAGCCGCTAGGCCCAACGCCTGGGCCGACGGCCGTGGTTGGCCGTGGTGACAACCGCCATTGGATTGTTGAGTTGAGAATATGGAGTATGCGGCGTTGGCCATCGATCTTGACGGCACCCTGCTGGTGGGCGATGAGCTGCCACGAGCCAATATCCTCGCGGTTCGGGCGGCGCGGGATGCGGGGTTGCGGGTCATCATCGCCACCGCCCGCTGGTCGCAGTTCGCGGTGCGTATCGGGCGGCGGCTTGGTATCGATGGCCCGGTGATCGCCTGTTCGGGTGCCCAGGTGTTCGACCCCGCCCTAGGTGGCGATGTATTCGATCGGCGGCTGCCGGTGGATTTTGCCGAGGCGCTCTACGCCATCTGCAATGCGGAGCGGTGCATCGCGACGGTTACCTTGGGCGATCAGGTGCAAATCAAGATGGACGGCCGGCCGGAGCGGCGCTACCTGGCCGCCGAGATGCGCTGGACCCCGGCGCTGCACCTGCAACCCGGCGACCTGCCCAGGGTTGCTGCAATTCAGGGCAGCCGCTGTGGTGAGCGCATTCGCCGGGAGTTGCGCGAGCCCTTTCGCGACCGGGTCAACGTGCTGGATTCCATCGGCCCCACGGGCAAGGTCATTCTCACCCTGACCGCGCGGCAGGCCACCAAGGGCGCGGCGCTACGGGCGGCTTGCGAGCATTTGCGGCTCGACCCGGGGCGCGTGGTTGCCTTTGGCGATGCCGAGAACGATGTGGATATGTTCAAGTGTGCCGGTGCCTCCGTGGCCATGGGCCAGGCGGACGCCGCCACTAGGGCGGCGGCCACCTATGTGGGCAGGGCCAATACCGAAGCCGGCGTTGCCCACGCCATCCACCGCCTGCTGGAGTGCGGCACCCTCTGATCGGGTACTAGTGCCCCATCATGCTGATACGTCATTAATCAGCTCGATGGAGCGCTAGGGCGCCCCTGGCGTCGAGCCCGGCCTTGGGCGGCTCAGTTCGTGGCGGGTGAGCATGTCTACTATTTCACGCGGCAGCCCCTGGCGTCGAGCTCGGCTCTAGGCGGCTTAGTTCGTCAGTACCGTCACTCCGCTCAGGCCGGGCGCGCCGTACACATGGGTGTACCCCGTGCCGGGGTTGCCGGGCACCTGGCGTTCGCCGGCCTCGCCGCGCAGTTGTAGGCAGATCTCGTAGACCTGGCGCAAGCCGGAAGCGCCGATGGGCTCGCCGTTGGCGATGCAGCCGCCATCGGTATTCACCGGCAACTTGCCGTCGATCTCGGTGTATCCCTCGCGCAGCCACTCTTCCTGATCGCCATCGGCGCAGAAGCCGTTTTCCGCCATGTGCATGATCTCAGCACCGGACTCTGTATCCTGGAGCTGGGCGACATCGATGTCCTCCGGGCCGACCCCGGCCATCTCGAAGGCGGCCTTGGAAGCCTGCACCGTGGGTGCCGGGGCGCGCTCGAGCGCCTGGGATTGGGAGAACACCTCGAAAGAGCCGAACTGGCGGGTCTTGACCGCCACGGCCTTCAGGAACACGGGATTCGAGTGGTATTGGCGGGCCTTGTCGGCGCGGCACAGGATCATGGCGCAGCCGCCCTCGGCGGGGGAGCAGAACATGTACTTGCGCAATGGATGGCAGACCATCATCGATTCGGCGACATCCTGGTAGCTGAATGGCCTGCGCCGCCAGGCGTTGGGGTTTTTCGAGCCGTTGTTGAAGTTCTTCACGGCAACCCGCACCAGGGTGTCTTCCGTGATGCCGTAGTCGTGCATATAGCGCTGAATCTTCATGCCGAAGAACTGCGGCGTGAGCGCCATGCCGATGTCGCCGTACCACTTGCCGAGGCCACTGCCCTCGGGGTTGACGGTGAAGGCGCCGCGCGGATGCTTGTCGAAGCCGACCGCCATGCCAAGGTCGAACATGCCGGATTGAATGGCCATATAGGCCGACTGTAGGGCGCTGCCGCCGGTAGCGCAGCCGTTGGACACGTTGATGAACTGCAGGCCCGTCAGGCCGAGCTTGGATACCATGGTGTCGGCCGCGCCCGCCGCGGCGGAGCCGCCGTAGGCGAACTGCATTTCGCTCCAGTCTAGGCCGGAATCCCGCAATGCTTCGCGGGCGGCGTATACGCCCTGTTCCAGACCGCTCATTCCTTCGGTGCGGCCGAAGGGATGAATACCGATGCCAATGATTGCTACGTCCACGGGTGTGCTCCTTTATGTGAGTTTGGTGCTTGTATTCAGATCTCGTCCGTCGGCCGGAAAAAGTATGCGATGATGTCCTTGCCGTCCTGTTCGGTGAACTTCTCGACCACCAGGTCCATGTCCATGCCGATGCGCAGCCTGGCGATGTCTTTGGTCTTTATGCGCGTTTCCACGCGCACTTGGCCGGGCAGTTCGACATAGCCGACGCCGAACGGTTGGAAGGTCTCCGGGGTCTCGGGGCCGTCGTAGGGCGGCCGATTGGGTAGAAATCCCTGGATTGTCCAGGTCCAGAGTTTGCCCCGGCGTTCTAGCTCCAGGGTTTCGGTGTCCTGGCCACAGCAGGCCGGACAGCCCGGCTGGGCTGGAAAGGTGACGACGCCGCACGCACGGCATTTGCTGCCTAGCAGCCTCGGGTCATTGGAAGGCCAGGTGAATAGGCCTTCGGCAATGGGCGCTTGGTTGGCTATGCTCGGCATGGATGCTCCTGTTCGCTGGTTACCGTCCAGGGTGATTGTTTTACCCGATTCGGGCCAATTATCCAAACGGTGCGCACCGACGGGTAAACAATACCTCGCCCTGGCTGCGCCGCGGGCTGGGCCAGAATTGCGCCCGATGCACCCGGAGTCTTGACGCGGCGGCGCGTTGGCCCGATTCTCGCGCTTTGTGTTGCACGGCACTAAGGGAGGCGGTACTCGATGCCCGATATCTTGACGGAGCTTGCCGAGCGCTTGGGGGACAAGCCGGCGCTGATTGACGATCGGCCGAACGCGGAGATTTGCCAGTGGACCTTCGCCGAGTTGGAGGCCAACGCCAACCGCCTGGCAAGGGTGTTCGTCGAGCATGGCATTGAACCGGGCGACAAGGTCGTCTGGTGCGGCCGCAATTCCAAATGGCCCGTTGCCTGTGGCCACGCGGCGCGCAAGGCGGGCGCGGTATCGGTACCGCTGAACTACCGGCTGACCGCGGAGGAAGCGGCCTATGTGGTGGACAACTCCGACGCGAAAATCGTGTTCGTCGATGCCGAGTACGCACCGCTCCTCAGGCGGGTCCGTCGCGAAACCCCCCGGGTCGCCCATGTGATTGTCTTCGACGGCGCGCCCGATGCGGGCCAACTCGAAGCGGCCGCCCTGCTCGAGGGCGCCGACCCGGCGCCGCTGGCGGTGGCTGCCGACCCTTCGGTCACGGGCACGATGATCTATACGTCCGGCACCACGGGCAAGCCCAAGGGTGCGGTACGCACGGGTGCTGGCGACCCCCGGCAGCTCGAGGAATCGATGCGCCTGTACGACTGGCGGCCCGACGATGTCTACCTCACCACGGGTCCGTTGTATCACTCCGGGCCGAGCGGATTCCTGGGGTTGGCGCACCTGCTCGGCAACACGGCGGTACTACAGCGCGTTTTCGACGCGGAGGACTGGCTGCGTCTGCTCGACACCCATGCGGTCACCGTCACCTTCTCGGCGCCGACGCCCATTCGACGCATCTGCCAGCTTCCCGACGATGTGCTCGGTGCCTACCGGCGCGACCGGTTGCGTATCATGGTCGCCAATGCCGCGCCCTGGTCCTATGCCCTGAAGCTGGCCTACCTGGAACGTTTCCCGGAAAACTCCCTGTTCGAGGTCTATGGTTCGACGGAACTGGGGGTCAACACCATCATGACCCCGCCATTTCAGCGGGCCAAACCGGGTTCCTGTGGCCAGCCGGCGCCGGGGGTGGAAATTCGGCTGTACGCCGAGGACGGCGGCGTGGTCGAGGAACCGCACACGCCCGGCGAGCTCTATGTGCGCACCCTGTCCCAGTTCACCACCTACTACAAGGCCCACGACAAGTACCTGGAGGACCGGCGGGATGGCTGGCAGACCGTCGGCGACATCGCCTACTTCGACGAGGACGGCTTCTATTACATCTGCGACCGCAAGAAGGACATGATCATTTCCGGCGGGGTCAACATCTATCCCGCGGAAGTGGAGCATGCGCTTGAGTTGCATCCCGATATCCTCGAGGCCGCGGTGTTCGGTATTCCGAGCGAAGAGTGGGGCGAGAGCGTGCATGCGGTGGTCGTGGCCCGCCCGGGTGCCGGGCTCGATACGGCCGCCGTGCAGGCCTTCGGCCGGGAGCACCTGGCGGGCTACAAGATTCCCCGCTCGGTGGCGTTCACCGGGGAAATCCCCAAGACCGGCTCCGGCAAGATTCTGAAGCGGGAATTGCGGGTGCCGTTCTGGCGGGAACAGGGCGGGCGGGTGGCCTGACGTCGAATGAGCCAAACCAGGCTAGGGGACCTTTGCCGGCAAATCGTTCGGGGCGCGGAAGGCGCGCTGGGGTGTGCGCTGGTCGACCTTGCCACCGGGCTGCCCCTGGCACTGGAGGTCAAGCCCGCCTCGCTACTAAGTGCCGCAGCCTTGGAGGTGATGTCCGCCGCCGGGGGCTGCGCGGCGGCCAGGGCCAGGCCCGTGTGCAGGTCGACCAGGAGGCATGCGAGTGTGCCCTCGGCGTCCTGGACGACTTCCCTGCAGATGTCTTCAAGCGCCATGAATACTCCGGGGCGGCACCGCGGCAAGGCTTCCGCGCCCCGCCTTGGTCCGGTTCGCAGTGCCTCGGCATGGAACGGGGCCGGAATGGTGTATCCGAGGTGGAGGCTCGGTCAAGTGCGATAGGCCGAACCGGGGTGTCGATGGCCACCGCCGCGACGGGGTTCGCGTCACCGGGGCTGCTGCCCGGAATCGGTGCGCAGCGTGATGAACAGCGCGATGGTCATCGCCACCGCTATCGCCAGCACCGGCAGGGATACCACCAACACCGCGGACTGCACGGCGCGCAAGCCGCCCATCGCCATGAGGGCGAGTGGCAACACGACTAGGGCGAACGCCCAGAATACCCGGTGCCAGCGCGCCGGATTGGCGCCGGCGGGCAAGTGCCGGGTGGCGGCGGCGGCGATGCAGTAGGACGCGGAGTCGTAGGTGGTGGCGACAAAGATGAATGCCATGACTATGAAGGCAACTAGCGGCAGGGGTTGCCAGGGCAGCGCCTGCATGATTGCCGCGATGGCGGTATCCGCCTGGTCGGCGGCGACCAGCTCGCGCACGGCGACCAGGCCCTGCATGTCCATCCACATCGCCGTGTTGCCGAGCGCGATGTAGAACAGGGCGCAGCCCAGGGTACCGAAACCCACCATGCCGAAGATAAGCTGCCGCAATGTGCGGCCGCGGGAGATACGGGTGACAAAAAGCCCCATGAAGGGGCCGTAGGCCAGCCACCAGGCCCAGTAGAAGATACTCCAGTTCTCGACGAAACTGGTATTCAGAATCGGGTCTGTCCAGGTGTTCAGGCGGATGAATTCCTGGGTCATCAAGCCCAGGCTGTTGGTGCCCAGCTTCAGGGAAAAGAGGGTTGGGCCGGCCAGCAGTACGAATGCGGCGAACAGGCCCGCCAAGGCAACGTTGACATCGCTGAAGCGCTTGATGCCCCGGTCCAGGCCCAGGTAGACGCTGCAGGCAAACATGAGCACCGCGGTGAGCGCCGTCACCACATCCATGGCGCGGGACTCGGCAATATCGAGCAGTGCGCTGGCGCAAGCCCCGATCATTGGTGTCGCCAGCCCCAGAGAGGTGCCGGTGCCGCCGACCAGGGCGATGATAAAGATGAAATCCACCAAGCGTCCGAGCGGTCGTTGGGCGATATCGTCGCCCGCTAGCCCGGCCAGCGCTGTGGACAGGCGCAGATGCGGGATGTGGCGCTGATAGTAGGGATAGGCGATGGCGACCGTCGGCAGGCAGTATAGGCACCAGGCCGAGAAGCCCCAGTGGAAGATGCCATAGGTGGCCGCCCATTCCCGCGCCTCGGTCGATTCCGAATCCAGGCCGAAGGGCGGCTTGTCGAGATAAAAGGCCCACTCAATCGGCGACCAGTACAGCAGCCCGGCGCCGATGCCGGCGCAGAACAGCATGCCCATCCACGACAGTGTGGAATAGGCGGGTCGGGCTTCGGGGCCGCCCAGGCGACGGCCACCGTACCTGCCGAGCGCGAGCACACCGAGCACCACGGCCGCGGCCAGTGTGATCCATTGGTATATCAGCCCAAAGTTGCCGGCGATGAAATCGTAGAGTTCCCGGACGGCATAGGACGACCGCTCGGGCATCAGCACGATGGGAATGCAGGCGGCGGCGATCAGTGTGGCGGAGGCGCCGAACAGTACCTTGTCGATTTGCGGGTTGGCTTGCAAGTCTCACCAGTTGCTTTAGCGGGCACCGGGCCGCCCGAACGTTCGGCGGGTGGTGGGGCTGTGGCCCCCGCGGCTTTATCCGGCGATAGGCAAAGCGTCCTATCGAGGGATGCGGCCCGAATTACAACATCGAGTATGAGCGCTTCGCCGCCGGGCGTCCAGCGGGGCCACATTGGGGTTGTGCGGGTGCGCCGCGTAAAAAAACTGTTGCCGCTATCGTACAACTCGGAAACACGTTGTATTATTTGCCGCCACAAATTGGGTTTGGTCGGCGCGCCGCATCCCTTGCGGGGGCGCTTGGGAGCTTTTGGGAGGCTATCCTATGTTGAGACTTGTCAAGGTATTGGTTTGGCCCGCTGCTGTGCTGCTTGCGGGTATGGGGTTCGGTGCGCTGGCCGTGGCGCAGGATACCGCCCCGGCGGGCGCGTCCTCGGATATCGGCATTGAGGAGATCATAGTCACCGCCCGGAAGCGGGAGGAATCGGCACAGGAGGTGCCGGTGGCCATTACCGCTATTTCCGGCGAATTGCGCAACTCATCTATCCGCAACTTGGCCGACCTGAATGGCTTCGCGCCCAATGTGCAGATCGACCAGGATCCGGGCCGCACGGGCGGTGCGTCCATTATCATCCGCGGCATCAGCCCGACCCGAGTGGACGACAACTCGCTCGACTCGCCCATTGGCGTGATGATCGATGGTATCCACCTTGGCACCCTGTCTGGCCAGATCATCGAGAACTTCGACTTGGAGCGAGTCGAGGTTCTGCGCGGCCCCCAGGGCACGCTGTTCGGCAAGAACACGGTCGGCGGCGTCGTCAATGTGGTGCGCAGTCGACCGACCGGTGAAATGGGTGCTCGCATCAAGGGCACCGTTGGCAAGTGGGGACAGCGGGAGCTGCGGGCGGTGGTCAACGCCCCGGTCTTGCAGGACACCCTGGCCGCCAAGGTCTTCTACACCACGATTGAAGCCGACGGCTTCCTGTACAACACCAACCTGCAGGACGACTTTCCGCAGAAGGACTACGCCAACTACGGCCTGACCCTGCTGGCCACCCCCAACGAGCGGTTCGACGCGCTGTTCACCATTGAAAAATACAAGGACAACTCCGACATCAATTCACCGACCCACGGCTACAACCTGCCGCCGGGCCTTGCCGCTCCGCCCACGGACGTGGCCTCGCCCGATCTCTCCTATGGGCACGCGGGTTGTTACGGGGGCTTTACGGAGTGCCGCACCGATCTGTCGATTGCCGGCAAAGAGACCACTATGGACTTCAATGGCCCCGCGTCCTTTGACGTGGATGCCTACACGCTCAACATGAATCTGGACTTAAACGATCAGTTGCACCTAGTTTCGGTGACCGGTTATCGGGAAATGGTGGAAGACCGCCTAATCGATTTCGACGGCGCCAAAGGCAACTACATCACCATTGAGCGGGACAACGACTACGAACAGTTCAGCCAGGAACTGCGCCTGGAGTTCACCACCGATCGACTCTCCCTGGTCGGCGGCGTCTATTACTGGCGTAGCGAATTCGAGCAGGATTGGGTGACCGGCGGCGAGTTCTGGTACTCGCTGTTTGGCGGCGTGGTAAGCGACCCGGGTCTGCTTGGGGCCTGTTGGGCCGGCGTATTCGCTCCCATAGCCTGCGATACGGGCGCACCTGCGGACGACCCCGGCTGGCAGGGGCCGGAATTGGTCCAACTGTTGTTTGAGGACCAGACCACCAAGTCGATAGCCCTATTCGCACAGGCGGACTACGAGATTATGCCCAACCTGAACCTGACCTTGGGTTTGCGCTGGACCGAGGAGAAGAAGCACTTTATCGGTGCCCAGTCCTACCTGGCGCCCGTGTCCCGCGCCTATGTGCACAACCACCCGGATTTCGCCGATTTGACCCAGAAATGGGATGAGATTTCGCCCAAGATTGGCCTTTCCTATCAGTGGGATGACGTGCTGCTCTACGCTTCCTACTCCGAGGGTTTCCACTCCGGCGGCTTCTTTGGTGTGAACCAGAATACCCGGGATTTCGAGCGCGACCAATATGACCCGGAGTTCGCCAATTCCTATGAGGTTGGCATGAAGAGCCGGTTCCTAGACAACCGGGTGCAGCTCAACACCACCTTCTTCTACAACGACTTTGACGACAAGCAGGAGCAGGCCGTGCAGCTAGACCCGGACACCAAGACGGTGGCCACCGTGTTCAGCAATGTTGCCAAGGCGGTCTACTGGGGCATAGAGGTTGAGGCGCAGCTCGTTGTAAACGAGAACCTTAACCTATTCGCCACCTACGGCTATTTGGATGCCGATTACAAGGACTTCATGACGGACCTGAACCCGAACGATGATGGCTTAGGCGAGAACATTGAAGATGCCGACCACCTCATTCCGAGAAATGCCCCGGATAACACCTTCGGCATTGGCGGTACCCTGACGCTACCTGCGGGCGACGGCTATTTCGAACTCTACGCCAAGTACAATTTCGTGGATGCCATTGAAACCAGTTTGGTAAATGCCGAGTTGAACCACTTGGATTCACGGGAAGACGTGAATGCTTCGGCAGGCTACCACTGGCGTAACATGAGCCTGACGCTGTACGGTCGCAACCTGACCGATGAGGTCTATGAGGCCTATACGCATATCGGTGGTGGCACCCCGGAGTTTCATCTGTTCGCGGTCAGCACGCTAACGCCGGGGCGCAGTTGGGGGCTTGAGTTCGAGATGGAACTGTAGACGGAAGCCGTCAGACCAACAGCCGGTAGGGCGCCTCCAGCAGGTCGCGCACCGCGCCTAGGAACTCGGCCGCGGGGGCGCCGTCCAGTGCCCGGTGGTCCCAGGTGAGCGACAGCCGCATAAGCTGGGTTTTCCGGGGGGTTGCGCCTTCCCAGCGCACCCCGTCGCGAATTCGGTTAACACCGAGAATGCCGGATTGGGGCGAATTGATGATGGGTGTGAACGAATCCACGCCAAACATGCCCAGCGCCGAGACGGTAAAGGTGCCGCCGTGCAGGTCGTCGGGTGTCAGGGTGCCGCCGCGCGCCGCCTGTGCCAGGCGCGCGCTTTCCCGCACGAGTTGCTGCATGGCGAGTTGGTTGGCGTGGCGCACCACGGGCACGATAAGCCCTTCGTCCAATGCCACGGCCATGCCTATGTGAATGTCGCCGAGCAGGGTGATCTCGGCCTCGCCGAAGACGCTGTTCATGTTGCGATGCTTCTCAAGCGCCTTGGCCGCGGCGCGGATGACTAGGTCCGTATAGGTTGGCCGTAGGCCCTCGTCGTGCCACTCGTCGATTAGCTGGGAGCGCAGCTTAACGGCATCGTCCATGGTTACATCCATATCCATGGTCAACTGCGCGGAGGTCCGCAAACTCTCGTGCATGCGCTTGGCGATGGTTTTGCGCATCGCCCGTACCGGTACGGTGCGGTCCGCAGTCGGCGTGACACCCGCTGCCCCAAGGTTCTGGCTCGCCGCCAATTGCACATCTTCCCTAGTGATGCGCCCACCCGGGCCGGTGCCCGCAATGCCACCGAGGTCCACATCGAGTTCCCGTGCGAGCTTCCTTGCCATGGGCGAGGAGGCGGGGGCCCTGGCCGGTTCGCGCGCGGCCGTGGCCGCGGCCTGTACATCCGCCTCGACGATGCGTCCTCTGGGGCCCGTGCCGTTTAGCGCCGTGATATCCACGCCCAGTTCGCGGGCTAGCCGCCGGGCGGCGGGAGATGAGCGCAGCCGCCCGTCGCTACCTGTGGCGACATTGGTGACGGGCGCGGCGGGCGCGGGGCCAGTGGCCGGCTCATCTGGACTGGGTGCCGGTGCACCCGCTTGGGGGAGCGTATCCGGTATGGATTCGCCGGGCTCGTAGATGTATCCCACCACGTCCCCGGGCTGCATGGAGACACCTTCGGCCACGACATGCTTGACGATGCCGCTTGCCTCGGCATCGACATCTAGGTTGACCTTCTCTGTTTCCAGGCGGTAGAGGAGGTCGCCCCGTACCACGCGCTCGCCGTCGGCGATGCACCATTCCTCGACGATGCCCTCGGTCATGTTCATGCCGACCTTGACGAGATAGATTTCCCTAGGCAATTCAGTTACCTCCACCATCCATGCTAAACAATCGGTGTTCCGCCGCCAACCGTAGCGTCTGCTCCACATCCAGGACATGCGGGCCACTGCGTTCGATGACCATGCGTGCCTTCTGGCCGGCTTGCAACGTGCGGTCCCGCTCGCCGTCGAAGGCCAGCACCCCGGGCCCCGCAATCTCCACGGCCTCGCCGAGTTGCACGGTTCGCCAGGCGGCGATATCGACCGGGCGGTAGTGTCCGGGCGCTATGGGGGCCTTTACTCTTGGCCCGCCCGCGCCGATGTTCAACAGCAAGCCCGCATCGTCCTCGCGGCCGACGATTTGCAACAGCCCGCCGACGGCGGTTATGCCCACCGCGGCCGGTTCGGCGCGGGTAAGGAGCGCGGTGTCGAGCAATTCCGGGGCGAGCAGCGCCCGCGCGCCCACGAACCGTTCGCGGCTGAGCACCGCATCGATAAGCGCGAGGTCGCCCCGTTCGCCGTCTATATCCACCCGGATCAGCTTCTGTTGGCGGGCGACCTGCCGCATGGCGACCCGTCCGGCGGCGATCAATCCGGCCGCCGCGCCGGCGACGGTGCCTTCGAGCAGGTGCGGAAAGACATTGTTGGTACCGGTCGACAGGGGGATGAGGGGGGCATTGGGCCAGCCGAGCGCGAAGGCGCGGTTGGTGCCGTCGCCGCCGAGGGTGATGGTTACCGCGCAGTCGATGTCCCGCAAGGCGCGGGCCGCGGAGATGGTGTCGAGCGGTGTGCCGGTGCGGCTGGTGTCTAGGGGCCGTGCCCGCAGGCTGCGGTGATCCTGTAGCGCACCGGCGACGATGCCGTGCACATCGTCGAGATAGGCGATTTCCCGGGCGCCCGCGGCAACCGCGCCGGTAAGCGCGCGCCCGACGATGGCTTGCTTCTCCTGGTTGTCGAAAACCGAAGCGCGCGCGACCAGGCGGCGCACATCCTTGCCCGACGCCGGGTTGGCGACCATGCCCATGATGCCCACGGTGGGTTGCCGGCCGACTAGAGGCCGAGCTGACTTTTCGCCTCCGCCACGATGCGTTCCGCATTCGGAACGTATTGCGCCTCAAGCGCCGGGCTGAACGGTACCGGCGAGAAGGGCGCACCGATGCGGGCGATGGGCGCGTCGAGGTAGTCGAACGCCAGCTCCTGAAGCTGCGCCGCGACCTCGCCGCCAAACCCGCCAAACCGAACCGCCTCATGCACCAGTAGTGCCCGGTGGGTTTTTTTCAGGGAGGCCACCGCCGTTTCCGTGTCGAACGGTTGCAGTGTGCGCGGGTCGATCACCTCCGCATCGATGCCCAGGCTGGTCAGTTGCTCCGCTGCCGCAAGCGCCTCGTGCACCATGCGGCCGGTGGCGATTATGGTGTAGTTGGTGCCTTCCCGAACGATGTTGGCCTCACCGATGGGAATGGCATAGGGTTCTTCCGGCACCTGTCCCGTCATCGCCAGGGACATCTTGTTCAGAATGACGAATACGGGGTTGTCGTCCCGGGCGGCGCCGATAATGAGGCCCTTGGCATCGTAGGGCGTGGACGCCATGGTCACCTTCAAGCCCGGCACGTGGCACAGCCAGGCCTCCAGGCTCTGGCTGTGTTGCGCCGCTAGGTTGGCGCCGGCGCCGGCCATGCTGAGCACGGTGACGGGCAGGGTCGCCCGGCCGCCGAACATGTAGCGCATCTTGGCGAGCTGATTGGCGATCTCGTCCATGCACTCGCCCATGAAATCCATAAACATCACATCGATGATCGGGCGGCAGCCGGTGGCTGCCGCGCCGACGCCGAGGCCGATGATGCCTTCCTCGGAAATGGGCGTGTCGATCACCCGTTCGGGCCCAAACTCGCCCAACAGGCCCTGGAAGTATCCGTATACGCCGCCAGCCTCGGCCACATCTTCGCCGGCGACGAACGCATCGGGCTGTTCCCGCAATACGCACCGAATACCGTCGGCTATCGCCGCAACGTATGGAATTTCTTTGGGTTTCTCCTGCGCCTTGGCCATGTACTGCTCCTTAATAGTCCATTAGTTGGTCGCGGGCAGCGGTCAACGAGTCAAACGGCTTCGCCCCCCGCTCGCCACGCTGTGGTTGTTGCGAACGAACCGCGCTGGTTTAAGCGTAGACGTCTTCGGTTACGGTCGCGGGGTCTGGATAGGGGCTCGCCTCGGCGAACTCGATAGCGGCATCGACCTCGGCTCGCGCCGCCTCGTGGACAGTTTGCGCCGCCTCCGGAGAGAGCACGCCCTGTTTGGCAAGCTGGGCCTCGAATGTATCGATGGGATCCTTTTTGCGCCACCGCTCCACTTCCTCGTCGGTGCGATAGTTGAGGCCCATGCCGCGTACGCCCACATGGTCGTAGTAGCGGTAGGTCTTGCATTCGAGCAGGGTGGGGCCATCGCCCCGGCGCGCCCGGGCGATGGCTTCGCCAGCCGCCTCATGCACGGCCACCGCGTCCATACCGTCCACAACGACTCCCGGCATGCCATAGCCGGGTGCCCGGTCGGCGATATCGACGATGGGCTGATGGTTGGCCTGGGGGGTGTACTCGCCGTAGCCGTTGTTCTCGCACACGTAGACGCAGGGTAGCTTGTATAGGCCCGCCATGTTTGCCGCCTCGTGGAACGAGCCCTCGTTGCTCGCCCCATCGCCGAAGAAGCAGACGGTCACTTGGTCGGTCTTTTTGAACTTGCATGAGAAGGCCGCGCCCATGGCGATGGTGGTGCCGGCGGCGACGATACCGTTGGCGCCGAGCATGCCGATATCGAGGTTGGAAACATGCATGCTGCCGCCCTTGCCCTTGCAGTACCCGGTGGCCTTGCCGTAAAGCTCGGCGAACATGTACTTGAACTCACCCCCCTTGGCGATCAGGTGGCCGTGCCCACGGTGGGTGCTGGTGATGTAGTCCTGGTCGGATAGGTGCACCATGACGCCGGCAGCCACGGCTTCCTGGCCCACGTACATATGCAGGGCACCCGGAATCTTGCCGTTTTCCATCATCTTGCCGGCGGTTTCTTCAAATATGCGGATGCGGACCATGCGGCGGTGCATGTCCAGCAGCACGGCATCGGTAATTTGGACGCTCAAGGCTCCCTCCAGTTAGATTTTCGAATATATTTACGCCTTTATATCGAAAGGAAGGCGCGGTGACCACATTTGCCAAAGCCCTGGCCGCCGAGCGGCCCGGTGAAGTAGCGATTCGAGACTCCTCTAAGGCGCTCGGCTGGGCGCAGCTCGATGAGGCCCTGAACGGCGTTGCCAACGGGCTGAACGCGCTTGATCTCGGGCCTCGCCGGCGGGTTGCGGTGTTCGCCGAGAACGCCGTGGAGACAGCCTTGGCGAACCTAGGTGGCCTGATCGCCGGAGCTTCGGTGGTGCCGGTGAATTTTCACCTGACCGCACCGGAAGCCGCGTACATTCTAGAGGATTCGGGTGCCCGCGTCCTCTTTGTGGGGCCGGAAACCGCCGCCCGCGGTGTTGCCGCGGCGGCCGAAAGCGGCGTGCATACGGTGATCGGCTGGGGATGCGCGGACGGCGTTCTATCCTGGAGCGACTGGCTGGCCGGGCAGTCGACCCTGGAACCCCCCGGGGAGCTGCGCCCATTGCCGAACTTGCTGTACACCTCGGGCACCACCGGGCGCCCCAAGGGCACCGAGCTGCCTCCGACTATGTTTGCCGGAGGCGCGAGCGTCGCGGAACACCTTGCCAAACTCGCCGCCAACCCCATGGCGGAGTTGGGTCCGCACCTGGTGGTTGGCCCCATGTACCACACCGGCCCCCTGTCGGGTTCGCGCCTGCTGGCCGCCGGCGTGCCGAGCGTTATCCTGGGACGGTTCGATGCCGAGACCACGCTGCGGGCCATTCAGGACTATAGAATCGGCACCAGTGTCATGGTTCCCACCCACTTCGTGCGCCTGCTTGCCCTGCCGGAGGCGGTAAGGGCCCGCTATGACACAAGCTCGCTGCAACGCATTGGACACACGGGCGCCAAGTGCCCGGTGGATGTTAAGCGGGCCATGATCGAGTGGTGGGGACCGGTGTTCTTCGATGCCTACGGGGCGAGCGAAGTGGGCACCACCTGCGCCATCGATTCCGAGGAGTGGCTTGAGCATCCCGGTTCCGTGGGCAAGGCGCTGCCGCCGTTCGAGGCGATGATTCTCGACGACGACGACAACCCCGTCCCACCGAATACCGAAGGCCGGCTCTTTTTCAAGGATGCGACGGGTCGTGGCGTGGTCTACCACAACGACCCCGCAAAATCGGCCGCCGCCCACATTGCCCCGGGCGTCTTCACCCTGGGGGAGATCGGCTATATGGACGAGGAGGGCTATGTCTACATCACGGACCGTTTCAGCGACATGGTGGTCTCCGGCGGTGTGAACATCTACCCGGCGGAGGCCGAGCAGGTGCTGATCGAGCACCCGGCGGTGCTCGATGTGGCCTGCATCGGTGTACCGCACCCGGAAATGGGGGAGGAACTGAAAGCCCTGGCGATTCCGCGGGATTCCCATAGTCCACCAGCGGCGGAGCAGGTAATCGCCTGGTGCCGCGATCGGCTATCACACTACAAGTGTCCGCGATCGTTCGATTGGGTGGCGGACCTCGGCCGCAACACCATGGGCAAGATCAACAAGCGCAGGCTACGAGCACCGTACTGGGCGGAAGGCTAGGCCAGCGGAGTTCCTGCGCCGCAGTTCTCTTGGTGGCCAGGCTGCCGGCGCTCTCGGCTGGGCGGAAGGCTAGGCCGGTGGGATCCTTGCGCCCCTTGGCCGGCTAGGCGGGCTGTCGGCCTGCCGGGTTTAGAGTCTTAGATGCCTTTATTATCGTAAATTATTGAATTATGTGGAATTTTATTCTAGGCTAAAAAGCCAGATGCCCTAATAGACCAACTACTTGGCTACGGTCGACCGGCTTGCATGGAAGTACCTACTTCCCAGTGCGTCAGCCCGCCGGCGCCGGGGTGAAAGCCCCTTCCTAGAAGCGGTACCTAAGGCCCACGGACAGGGCCCAGTTGTCGAGCCCATCCACTTCTATATCGCTTCTAAAAGGTGTTACGCCATCCGCTGTAACGGGCTCGTGACTGCGAATCCTTTCCCATAGCCGGTCTTTTTTCGTGAAACCATCAAAACGCGTCCAGCGCACTTTCGCACCGACAGAGACCCGCTCGCTCAGCGCATAGTCCAGGCCGCCCACCACCTGAAAACCAAGCCGGGTTGCGTTCAGCTTGGTATCCATATAGCTGATGGTGCCGGCGGCGGCCTCCTGCCATTCCCCGGGCCCTAGGTCGTCCCGGCGCAGAAAGCGATTGTCGTAACGCATCCCGAGCCAGCCTACGCCGACCCCGGCGCCGAGATAGGGTGTCCAGGCCGAGCCGTTCGAGAAATCATAGTAGGCGTTCAGAAAGAAATGATTGGCGTTGAAATCGGAAATGTGCTCCGAGGGAGGGGCGTCGGCATCCCATTCGCTGTCCTTGGTTCCGAGCGCCGCGTTCCCCGTCGACCCCAGATCCACCAGCCTGTCGTCGCCGCCGTGATGCCGATGTACATACTCCGCCTCAAAACGCAGTTGACCGAACTGGTAGCCTAGGCTGACCCCGCCAACAAAGCCGGCATCCAGATCAAAACCGTTGCTGAACAGCGCTCTCGGAGCATTGTCCGCACAGGCACCATCGGTTGGCGCACTGTCCGGATTGCCGTAGAGCAGCGTATCGCAACGTGTTGGGTGGTTGATACCGGAGAGGGAACTGCCCAGATTACCGGGCTCGGCAACGCCCACCTCGACGCCTAGGTAAACACCAGGCTCGGCGGCGGCCGCCGCCGTGGCGAAAACCAGCAGTGCCGCCGCAAATCCAATAGATACCTTGCGCTTAAAACCGGGGGCGAGGTGGCTTGGTTTCAGGCTGAAGAACATAGCATTACCAGATTCCAAAACGGTGCGAACCAGACCATATTTGCGGGGTTCGGTCAAGCAAGTTGTCTTGGGGTGCCCAGGGCCATCCCAAAGTCGTCTACTAGCCCTCGGCAAAACCCTATATAGATGTTTACGAAGGGAATTGTCGTGATCGGTTGGCGAGCCACGATATACAGTGGTTATGCGCCTTGCGAGATTCGACATGTGGTAGCCCGTCAACGGTTCTACGCAAGCCCCTTTACGAGATTTTTCGGAGAATTCGGATATATCTTTCGGAATCTGATGAATTTCCTGAAATTTTATCTCAAGAGCGAGTACTTTGGGATGATCCTGCCTGAGGCACCAGGACTTTCCCACGCTGAGTGGTGCCAGCGTAGTGGTTTGCTTTGCTGAACCGATGAACCTGCTCTTGTGATTTGAGTATGGCATCTCGCCTGGTTTTGTCGGCGTATACGTTGACAGCGGTTGCCGCTTCCACTAAAAGAGTCTGGCGTGCCGGTTTTTTGGTTTTAGCGACCGACGGTCGGCCCGCGGGGACTCAAAGCGGTTTGTTTGGGCGATTTCGGCCCTGTTCGAGGAAGGAGATTGTTGTGAGAGGATTGGGAATATTCGGTTCCTGGGTGTCTTGTGGGCTTTTCGCGCTCGCGCTCGGTGCCGGTGCCGGCATGACTGGCGTAGTGGCCGCGGCGGCGGACGACGCCACGTACATCGAGGAAATTGTGGTTACATCCAGGCGCCGCCAGGAGTCGCAGCAGGATGTACCCCTGTCTGTCACGGCCTTCGGTACGGAGCAGATCGAGCGGGTCAAGCCGCAGACACTGCGGGATTTCGATGGTCTTGCCCCGAATGTCTATATCGGCATGAATACCGCCGGGCCTAGCGCCAGCGCCTTGTACATCCGGGGTATCGGCTATGCCGACATTGAAAAAACCCAGAGCCCCCAGGTGGGCGTTATCGTCGACGGCATTCAAATGGGGTCCTCGACCGGCCAGTTGATCGACGTTTTCGATGTGGAGAGCATTGAAATCAACCGTGGGCCCCAAGGTGTACTGTTCGGCAAGAACACCATAGGCGGCAACATCGTGGTTAACCGGGTGCGCCCACAATTCAACGAATTCGGGTTGAAAGCCGCCACCGAGATCGGCAACTACAACAGCCGTATTGTGAAGGCGCGCATCAACATGCCGCTGGCGGACGACCAGTTGGCCCTCAAGGTGGGCGTGATTAGCCGCGACCGGGATGGTTTCTACGACAACATCACACTCGACGACTCGGCGGGCGATGTCGATTTTGCCGCCCAGACCCTGGCGTTGCGCTGGGCGCCCGCGGCTGGCTTCGATGCCATCCTCACCTATGACCGCATTCGCGACCGCGGTCAGATTCCGCCGCAGGATCCGCGTTTCAACGGCGACGACCCGTTCGAGAACCTCGCGGACAAGAAGGAACCCGTCGAATACGATGTGGACCAGGTGGGTCTGCGTGTGGCCTGGGACATCAACGAGCGCGTGGCGCTCAGTTCCATCACCGGCTGGCACAGCGGCGATGATCTGGTCAACCAGGATTTCGACGGGGGCGCTATCGATGGCGCCGCCATCCCGTTTGCGCAACTGCATACGCTACGCGGCCAGGAATACGAGGTGTTTACCCAAGAATTGCGGCTGTCGGGCGGCTTTACCGATGCCGTGGATTTCATGGCGGGCGTCTACTACTTCGATTCGGAGTTGAATTTCCAGCAGAACACGAACAACGTGTTGCAGTTGCCGCCGGTTGCGATCGGCCTGCCTCCCGGTACTCCCTGTGCCGTGCTGACGCCCGTACTCGGGCTGCGTTCCAACCCGGGCCTAGGTGACGCCCTGTGCCAGTTTCCGAATGCCCGCAGCATTCAGCGGGCCGGTGAGAACGTTCAGTCCTTCGCCCTGTTCGGCGCGCTGACCTGGCGACCCGTGGACAATCTGGAACTGAGCTTCGGTGCCCGCTACATCGATGAGGAAAAAGATGCCTACAATTCCTATGTCGACTACACGGACGGCACCTTCGACACCGGCCCGGTAGTCCAGGAGTTCGACTTTACCGGTCGACCGGAACGAATGGGCGCGTCCTACCAGGGGGATGATTCCTGGGACGATGTGATTCTGCTCGCTTCCGTCAATTGGGCGATCTCGGAGAATCACCGGGCCTATATCAGCTATGCCGAAGGATTTCGCAGCGGCGGGTTCAGTATTCGCTCGGCCCGCGACCCGGCCGAAGCGCCATTCGACCCCGAAGATGCGTTCCAGGTCGAGGTCGGCCTGAAGAACGAGTTTCTCGACCGGCGCCTGCGAGTCAACCTGGCGTACTTCTATTTGGAAAGGGACGGTGGCCAGTTCAGTTCCATCATTCCCCTACCGCCGGGTTCCATACCGGGCACCACCACCATCATCAACAATGGCGGGACATCGGAGTATTCCGGCGTTGAGTGGGAAGCCCAATGGCTGCTCAGCGATGACTTCACGCTGGCCGTCAACGGCGGGATTCTCGATGTCAAGAACCAGGCATTCACCATCGACTGCTTCATACTCGACGCCTGCGTCACCCCTGTGCTCGGCGTCACCGACCCGCCGGGTACCTTGCGCACCCTAGGTGGCAACGACGACTCCAGGCAGCCGGATTGGAACCTGAGCGTTACGCTGGGATACGACCGGCAGATTGGTTCCGGCCGCTTTTCCGCCAATGCCGGCTGGAAGACGGTGGGCAATTTCCTGTTGGTGAATACCGGCGGCGGTGCCGATCAGCGGCTCTTGGAGGGCGGTTATGACGGCCTGGATGCCCGCGTCGGCTACGAGTGGGCGCTCGACAATGGCGGCACTATCTCGGTCTCGGTATTCGGCAAGAACCTCACCGACGAGGAATGGCGGGAACAGGCCCTCTTTCTAGGTGGCCCCAATACGGGTTTCCAAGGTTGGGGCGCACCGCGCACCTACGCGGTTGAACTCATGGTTAGCATGTAGGCGGGTAGGCGGAACCCAACGGGCGGCATTCTGTCCGCTAAGTTTCTATCGTTGCAACGCTTTCGGCGGGCTCGTTGGCAGGGCGAAGCCCGCCGGGCATGGTTCGCCCCATAGCCGGGGGACGCAACCCGCCTTATCCGAGCCGGGCCTATGCCTGGTTTGTGGTCGGCGTATTGATCATCGCGGCGCTGGTCGCCTTCGTGGATCGGCAGGTGGTCGCCATCGTCGTCGACCCGATGAAAGCAGACCTGGGCGTGGGGGATGCGCAGATCGGCTGGCTGTATGGCGTGTTCGCCGTTTTCTACGCGGTTGCCGCACTGCCCATCGCCTGGCTTGCGGACCGGCGCAGGCGCACGGCCATCATCGCCGCGGGGATATTCTTCTGGTCGCTGATGACCATGGCCTGCGGCCTCTCGCGCACCTTCTGGCATGTGCTGCTGGCGAGAATCGGGGTGGGGGTTGGCGAGGCGACACTGACACCGGCAACCACCTCGCTGGTCGGCGACTACTTTCCTCGGCAACAGGTGCCGTTGGCGTTGTCCGTTGTTCAGACGGGCCCGATCATGGGTTCGGGAATGGCGTTCATTATCGGCGGCTATGTGCTTGGGCTTGTACAGGAAGCGGAGCCTCTGGTGCTGCCGTACTTCGGCGAGTTGCGTCCTTGGCAGCAGACCTTTTTCTATGTCGGCGCGCCCGGGGTGGCGCTCGCCTTCCTATTCCTGCTGTTGCGGGAGCCGCCGCGCCGCAATAGCGTTGCGCCCGGCGCCGGCGGCGGCACGACGGGTCTCCAGGAACTGTTTGCATTCTACCGCCGCCACGCCAAGACGTTGACGCTGCATCACCTAGGCTTCCTGTCGCTGATTCTGGCGGGCTATGCGTTCGTATTCTGGACTGTGTCGTTCTTTGTGCGGGTACACGGCTACGATGCGGCGGCGGCCTCGCGCATATTCGGCTGGATCTTTCTGCTGGCCGGCCCGCTCGGGCCTGTTCTGGTGGCGGTGCTCGCGCGGCACCTGAGCGACCGGGGCCGGCGAGACGCCAATATCCTTGCGGGTATGCTCGGTGGCGCCGCGGCGATTCCCATCATTCTGCTGATTCAGGCCGCCCCCAACGCTGTGTGGGCCTTTGTTCTCTACGCGCCGGCGTTGGTCGCGATCAACTCGCCGTTCGGCGTCGCGGCAGGTGCGCTGCCGGTTATGACGCCGCCGCACCTGCGGGCCCGGGTGGCGGCGGTTTACCTAGTCGTTGGATCCCTTGGCATGTTGCTCGGCCCGCCGATTGCGGGAACCTTCAACGAATTCGTTTTCCCCCAAGCGGAAGGCGTGCGCTACTCTCTCGTGACGGTAACGGCAATCTTCGGCCTGACGGGCATCGCCCTGCTGCAACTTGCCCGGCGCCCATACGCGGCCAGCCTGATGGAGGCGGAACGGCGGGACGGCTAGGGAAGCTCTGCACAAGTCCGTCTCCGCCCGGTTCAGGGTCGCGCTAGTGCAATTGTTACTTTACTCGCAAAATCAAATACATTTCGTATCTGATTTGGGCCACACATCCTTGGGCGGCGGTCGCCTGCGACTTGATCAGAGGTTCGCTAATGGATCACGGGCAGCTTTCAAACGGGCTGGAGGAAGGAGCCCAAAGCGCACACGTGCTAAAACCGTAGCAACACCGCCAAGGTACCGATTTGCAGGGCAGTGCCCACTTTCCCGTGTGTCGGCGCACCGGTCGCCGGGGCGAGAACTCCTAGCGTGATCATCCCGCCCAGGGGTGGTGTATCAGTTTGCATCTGTGGACCGAGCGGAGGCGCGGCACACAGGGGATTCGGTAGGCTCGGGATTCAAACCGATACACTACCGCCCAGGCTAGGCCATCCCAAAGTGTTCGCTCTGGAAAGAAAACTTCTGAAAGGTCATTGGTTGCCGCAGAATACTGCGGAATCTTCCAAAAAACATTTATAAATCATCTATATAGGGCTTTGCCAAGGGCTGGTAGGCGACTTTGGGATGGCCCTGGCCGCCCAGGCGAATGATGAGCGTCTTGGCAAGCAGTTTGTTACCCTGTTCGCTCCGCCAACAAGAGGCATAAACATGATCGTAGGCATACATCACGTCGCTGTCGGTGTGCCCGACTTCGACCGCGGGCTTGAGTTCTACCGCGATCTTTTGGGGTTCGAAGTGGTCGACGAGGCGGCTTGGGACAGGGATTACCCCCTCGCGGACCATGCCATCGGCCTCGGGGAGACTGCCGCGAAGATGGCGATGCTGAAGGCACCCAATGCGTTCATAGAGCTTTGGGAGTACAGCAATCCGCAACCCGCCGACCGCCAACAGCGACCCTGCGACTACGGGTACCCGCACTTCTGCCTGCAGGTGCGGGGCATCCAGGAGGAATACGACCGGTTACGCGCCGGGGGGATGCGCTTTGTCGGTCCACCCGTCGATTTTGGGGAAATGTCGGCAATCTACGGCACAGACCCGTTCGGCAACGTCATCGAGCTCTACGAGATTCGCGACGACGCCCGGCCCCAGCTCTAAGCGGCACCTTCCCAGGCCCTTAGGCCATATACTCGTCGAGCGTCTTGTGGAAGTTGCGGATGCGCGCTTCCTGGTAGTTGCCGAGTGTCTCGCCGTGCTTCAGCGATGCCTTGATGCCGGCGTGCTGGCGCTTGAAGTTGGCCGTATCCTGGTCGAGCACATAGGCGAGGCGGTTCGTTTCGAAGCCCTTCGCTGTGGCATATGAATCTTCCTGGCCCAGCTTGACCACAGCTGCGGGCGCCGGCCGGGGGCCCTGCTCCGGTATCGGGTAGAGCAGCAGTATCTCGTGGATGCAGGAATCCACAGTCAGTGGCCGGAACCTGTAGATCAGCGGAATGGCGATGCCCGGGAAGAAACAGGCATTGGGGAACAGGTGGTACTCGATGGAGTCGAGCATCTGGCCGTTGCTGACTTTGGACAGGTCCACCCCTAGCTGTTCGCCGAAGCTCTTGCGTAGGGCATCGGCGTGGCCTTGGCGCGCCGTCATGCCTTCCGGCAGCTTGGCGGGACCGTGGCCAAGCGCCTCGAACAATTCGGCTTGGGAGAGTTGCTGGTGATAGTGGGGATTGCCGCTGGAGAGAAGCTGATAGAAGCGGGAGACATGCCTGCCGTAAACGTCGTATTGGGTGTTGGCCCACCCGGATAGCTTCAGGCCCTCGGGATGGGTGGCGAGCACATGAAACGCCTCTAGGAACCCTTCCATGCACATCTTCCAGTTGCCCGGCAGTTCCTTGTGCATGTGCAGCGCCACATAGCGGTCGCCGAAGCTCCAGGCCCGGAAATGCTCTGGCAAGACTTCCAGATAGTTGTATAGGGGTTCGGCATTGCGGTCGAGATTTATGAATACAAACCCTTCCCAGACGTCGCAGGGCACCTCGTAGAGACGGAAGTTGTCTTCGTTCACATGGGGAAAATCCCAGCGACAGGGGATTTCCCGCAGGCTGCCGTCTAGGTGCCAGGACATACCGTGAAACGGGCAGCGCAGGAACTGCTTGCCGCCGCCGCTGGTGCCCGCATCGCAGAACTGCATGCCCCGATGGGGGCACGAGTTCACGAAGGCGTGTAGTTCGCGCGACTGGTCGCGAACCACGACAACCGAGTAGGGGCCGATGTCGTAGACATAGTAGTCGCCGGGGTTGGGTACATGTTCTTCCCGGCAGGCCCACTGCCAGGTACGCGACCACATCCGCTCGATTTCCCGGTCGAAGAATGCTTGGGAGGTGTAGCGGGAAAAGGGAATGTCCTCGTCGCCGAGAAACGAGTAGGACTCCCGGACCAGCAACGGGGCAACGCCGTCGTTTTCGCCTTCGATAACCTGCCTTGGGCTCGGGCCCGGGCAGCGGGCTTCGCCGGGTGCCAGGCCCGGGTCGCCGGGGAGCGTCAGGTCGTACGCCATGGTGTCAATCCTCCAATCGTCGTGGCGTTTACCGCCAATGCGGGCAGGGGTCGCGTTTGCGCCCGCCGGACTGTCCTATCCTTGAATGGGGCGGGTAGGCGCGCCCCTGGGTTACGCGGAATCGGTACCGACGGCCAACCGCATGGCGTTCGTCCAATTCAGCGGCATCCTGGGTCGAACTCGATGTGGGGCGACCTTGCCATGACCCACGAATTCAAACTGAGCCACTACCCGGTGCCGGTCGGATAGCGTTATCCGGTGCCGGATCATATCATTTGCAGTTCCGCATCGGGAGCAGGAGTGAGGACTAATGGAAACGGGACAGGTGCCGGGCTTCGAGGAAGTAGCGGACCGCCTTGCCATACAGGACGTGTTGGTCAAGCACAGCCGGGGTGTGGACCGTGCGGACGAAGCGGTTCTGAAGTCGGCCTACTGGCCCGATGCCACGGTCGCCTACGGAGGCTTTAATGGGCCGGCACATGAGTTCTGCGAGCTATTGCCCGGGAGCATCAAGCGCTACAGGGCCACGCAGCACACGATTACCAACATGGCAATCGCGTTGCGTGGCATGGAAGCGCGGGTGGAGACCTATGTTACCGCGTATCACTATCAGGTGGACGCATCGGGTGCTGGAACCGAGATGACATACCTGGGGCGTTATCTCGATCGTATGCAAAAGCGGGGCGATGTCTGGAAGATCGCACACCGGCAGGTGGTGATGGACTGGAATCAGAATGTCGATGCCACCGCCGTGCTGCAGGGGCCTCCATTCGACGGGCTGGCGCGCGGTGCCCGCCATCCGGACGATCCCCTCTACGAACATCTGGGCTGACTAGGCGGGGTCTGCTCAATGGAGGTCGCCGATCAATCAATCGGCGGGTCGCTCCACCTTGCCGAGCACATCCTGAAAGCTGCGCCTGAGTTCGCGTTTCAGCCAGGCGAGCATTTTTTTGGCCGGCACTTTCGACCCCTCTATGATGCGTGCCATCGCCATTCCCTCGAGTAGATACATGGTGAGGAAATTGGCGCGCTCGAAGGCTTCGGAGAGCGCTAGGTCGGGAAAGATCTTTCGGGTGCGTTCGTACCAGGCGACCTGAAAATCCTCTAGGGCGGGCAGCAGCACCCGCTCCAGTTCCCTGTCGGTGCGGGCCGCCATCTTCAACTCCATGAATACCACAAAGACGGGCGTGTCGAGTTGCTCCCAATAGGCGTCGATGCCTTCTTCCACTCGGGTGTAGACGGCGCCCTGTTGGGTCGAGGTCTCGCGCTCCACGAACATTTCCAATCGTCTGCGGTTGAGGTGCAGCACCGTCGCCTTAATGAGATCCATGCGGGTGGGAAAGTGGTGCAGCATGGCACCCCGGGAAACGCCGGCCTTGTTGGAGACATGTTCCGTCGTCGTGCTCCGGTAACCGAGTTCAAAAAAGCAGTCGACAGCGGCATCCAAAATGGTTTTGCGTGTCAACTCGCTTTTGGTTTGTTGCCAGGTCTTGGTCAACGCGGGGGCCGATGACATGGCGGGTTCCAGGTAACTTTCAGGGTATTATCCGGTAACCGCCGCCGTTTGTCGTGGTGGCGGACGTTCCACAGATGCTTGTGGAGCAGGCAGGCCGCTTTGTCGTCAAGGGCGGGAACGATGCCCTGGTTGAGTTCAGGCGAAGTAAGGTCACGAAGACCGCATCAACCTAGGAATTCAAGGCTCCGGCGTATCGGCAGTCGAATCCTCTGAGTCCGTGTTCTTACTGTTGTCGGATGTTCCCTCGCCATCCGTAGAAATTTCGAGATGATCCTTAGCAGCATCAGCCGTGACGACTTCCACCGGCGTTTGGTCGCTGGCTTCACCGGTTTCATTCCTTGGCTCCAATGTTACATGCAAAGGGTTTGGCGTCAGGTTGTGCATGGCGCCCGTATTGGAATCCACAACTGCACCGATTACTCCGCCGAGCAGAATGTTACCCGCCATACCTGCAGAACCTCCTCCCGCAACGCTGTGAGATACTGAGGATTCAACCGTTTCGTAACCATCCTTTGACACGACTACGTTGTAGTTGCCTTCCCTTTTCAGACGAAACGACGACGGCGTCGTACCGACTATCACACCGGACTTATCTACCCTATTCTGCTCGACTTCCGCTTTGGTGAATTGCCGGTCTTTTCTGCGTATTTCCACCGCCGCGCCAGAGGGGTCTGACTCGATCACCAGGGAATCCATAGTGCCGCGGGTTATCGAAGCGCAGCCGCCCGCGAGCAGAAGGCTGATTGACGCAAAGAACATCCCTTTTGTGAACATCGTACCCCTCATGGATGAACTGAGGCGAAGAATACCGTAGTTCTTGCCACTTTACCGGTCCACAACTAGGGTGTTGCTCCGATAGCGTCCGGTTTCGTCGTCGATGGTGACCTCGGCGACTAGGCGGTATTCGCCGGGGGCGGAGGGCGTATGGGCGCAGACCTCCCCCGTGGTCGCGGTTCCCCCGACATCCGCCCAGTCGCCGCCCGCGGCCTCCCGCGTCTGCCACCCCGAACCGCCGATGCTGTAGGTGGCGCCGTCCAGGGTCGTATCGGCCAGGCCTATGCAGCCGCCACTCGAAAGCGGGCCGAACGAAACGCCGCCGGAGGACACCGACAGCACATCCAGCCGGACATGGCCGTCATCCTCCGCCGCGCCGGCGCCGGCGACCGCGTTGCCGACCCGCTCGAATATCAGGATGCCCTCGTTGTTGGTGGCCAGGTAGGCATGCCGGCCATCGGGGCTCGTCGCCATGCCCCACAGGTCGCCGAATTCCGGCACGGCGTTGTTGAACCGGTCCGGCTGCCAGGCCGCCACATAGTCGGTTGCCGCGAGCTCGTTGGCATCCGGCCGCCATTCCACGCTGAAGGCCGCATCGTGGCAGAACACATCCACGGCCGGAGCGGCATTCCGCGCGGCGGCGAAGCGGCATTCGACGGCCCGATTCCGCCACGAAAACGACGCGCCGACCGGTCGCAGTGTGTCGAGATACAGCGGGTCCGCGGAGTCGCGCTCGAGTTGGAAAAGATCGGTGTCCGGTGAGCTTGATTTGGGGCCAATGGCGAACAGGTGGCGGTCACCGGCGCCGATGGCCATCGCCGAAGGGGGCACCCGCAGGCTCGCCTCCCCGACCCGTGCGAGCTTCCCCGTTTCGCCATCGCGCGCAAGAACCACCAGCGTGCCGTCGGATGTTGCCGCATAGACGCGGGCGTCGTCGTTCGAGATCAGCGCATGCCGGAGGTGGTCGATCTCCAGGATCTGAACAAGCCGCCAACGGTCCTCCGCGTCGAGGGCGAAGACCCGCATCCCACGCACGCGGTCAACGGCGTAGATGAACGCTCCATCGGAGTCCATGAAGAAAGCGTCGCTGCAGTAGTGTTGTTCATCGCCGTCGGTACCCACCCCCATCCATTCCCCGTCGTCGAGCTCCAGGGGGGTTCCAGCGATGGACGGGAACCTGTGCCAGAGAACACAACTGTACATCGCATACAGTTCAGCCCGGCGCGGATGCCAAATCAACGGTGCGGCCCCCAGGCCGCTCGGCACCTCCAGCAACTGAACGAGCGCCAGGCTGCCGGTCGTCGCGTCGCGCTCGAATACGCGCACCCCCAGGTCGAAGGTGGCGTAGAGCGCCGTTCCGGAGTCGTCGAGTGCGAGCCTCCATGGTTGCTCCAACTCGGCCCGCCGGCCGGCCGGGTCCGCCTCGCCCCGGGCCGCGCGCCCGGCGTAGCGCAGCCAGACCGGCGGCCCGGCCTCCTCCCAATACAGGCTGAACCGGCCGCCCTCGCCGGCGCCGAGGGTGCCGAGCCGGATCAGGTAGCGGACGCCGGGCTCGGCCTGGAAAAGAACCTCGACCGCATCCGACGCCAAGGCCTCGGGGCCCCGGCTCGTGGCGACGAGCTCGAGCGAGCCGGGCCCGCCGCCGACATCCCTATAGACGGCCAGCACCATGGGGGGCTGGGATTCCCCCACCCGGAAACGATACCAGCCGGCGGCCGGGGCCTCGTAGCCGTACCATAGGGACGAGTGCCCAAGCCCGCCGTGCCGGCCGGGCTCCGTGGTCGCGAATTGGCCGAGGCCCGTGACCGAGCCGCCAACACCCGCGAGCGCGGTGGCGCGGCCGGGGTCGTCGTTCTCCGGCGTCGGCCCCCAGCGCAGGGTTACACTGGCCCCCCGGGATGAAAACGCACTGTGGTCGTCCGCCGGGAACCCGACCGAAATCCAATAGCGCTCGCCCCCAACGGCCTGGAAGGCGAGCTCGGTTGACGTGAAAACCGGGCCGGTCGCGCCAGCGAGCTGCAGATTGTCGTCGGGACCGCGGGAGAACACCGCCACCCGCAGTGCCGTAGTGGTGTATCCCGTCAGCCGCCATGTGAAGCGGCCGTCCTCCGGGGCGGTCCAAACCCACCACCTGGTTCTGACGCCGGTTGCGGCGGGCTCGCCGGGCTCGACGCTCGTGTGGCCGTAAAGCGAGACGTAGTGCGAACCCGATGCCGCGCCGTCGACTGTCTGGGCCGCCTCGGTATTGTCGTTGTCCGCCGTGGGCTCGGCCGTTCTCCAGGCCAGCTCGAAGGCGCCGGCGGCCGTATACGCGTGCCGGGACGCGACGGCGATGTGGTATTCCATCCCGGCGGCCGCCGGGAACCTCGCGATCGCGTCAGGAAAGCCGGAGACCAGCCGCAGGTCGCCAACGCCGTCGCCGGTGAACGCGAGCACGCGCTCCTCCTCCTTGCTCGATTCGAACTCCCACCAGCCGTCGCCCGGCGCCGTCCACCGGTACCAGACGGTGGACGCCAGGTCTCCGAACGACTCCCCCGGCTCCAGGGTGGCGCCCTGGCCGTCGCCCTCGACAACGCCCTCGGCATCCGCGATCGGCAGCGCCGCGGCGAAGTCGTCGTTGGCCGGGCGTGGCCCCTGGGACCAGCGGAGAACCACCGGTATTGCCGCCCCCTCGTGGCTCACCCGGATGCGGTAGGATCGCCCCGCCCCGGCGAAGAACTCCGCGCCCCAGACAGCGGAGGCCACATGCTCCAGGGCGCCGATGCGCTCGCCGCGGAAGACATCGACCCGCACTGTGGGGTAGCAGCAGACACCGAGGTTGTCTTTGGCGATGTTCCGGGTGGCGCCGAAGCGCGCCAGGCCGTCCGCGGGGGCCGTCCAGACATACCAGGCGGAGCCGCGCGGACGCCCGACGCCGGGTATGTACTCGGGCTCGCCGGGCTCCGGTGCCGCCAGCAGCAGGTCCAGCTCCCGGAGCCCCTCGTCGCCCTCCAGCACGGCGGCGTTGGCGAACCCGGCGTTCGCGGGTGCCTCGGCCTCCGGCACGTCGGACCGATAGGCGCCGTATGGCAGCACCTCCACCGAGACCGAGGCCGCCACGGCGTTCCAGGCGCTTGCGGTGAAGTGCAGGTGCTCGGGTTCTTCGCCGGAGACCCAAACCCGAAGATCGATTTCCTGGGATTCGCCCGCGGCGATTTCGCCGAGTTCTATGGACGAACTCTTCGGCCACTCAAAAGTCCGCGATATGGCGTCCTCCCGGGTTACACTCGCTTTGTTGTAACTGCGCGCACAGAGAGCGCCGGCGCTACGGCAATCCATATGCAGCCGCGTTCCGGCGGCGACATAGCCGTCCGCGGTCAGCGTCAGCCGCAGCCTGTCCCCGTCGGCGAGGGATGTCCGGTCGGCGTCGATGGCGAGCCGCGGCGTGGAGGGGCCGCGTATGACCGTCCACGCCAGCCCGGCGCGCGGCGGGGCGGTGTAGACCCGGTGCGGAACCACCCTGGCCCGGTAGGTTCCCGGCGGCGGATTCCGCACGATGATCCACTCCACGTTGTCCCGGCGGGAGGTCGAGGAGTACCCGCCGCAGGCGCCCGCCCCGCAGTCGCCGTCCAAGTGAAGGTCCAGGTCGTTCAGCACGGCCTGGGCGATGGTGTCCGTGGGCGGCTCGTCCCAAGCCATCACCAGGTCCAGGCGGCTCGCGCCCTCCGGCACGACGATCTCCCGGTGGGCGTACTCCCCGTCCCGCAGCTCGGACACCGCGCCGCCGCCGACCCAGCCGTCCGGCCCGTTCCGGCTGAGCACGGCGGTGCGCGCCGACACCTTGCCGAGCCCGTACCGGTTCTGCAGCGCGCCGGGGCCGTTCGAGTTGTTCGGTGGAAACCGCCCGCCGGCCTCGAGCCACGCGTCGGGCCTGACGGCGCTCGCCATCAGCCGCGCCCGCACCAGGGCGGGCTGTTCCCGGTGCCCGGGAACGGCGTCCATCAACAGCGCCGCAACGCCGGCGACCGCGGGGGAAGACATGCTGGTGCCGCTCAATACTGAGTATGCCGAACGGCTCCCTTCGCCCTGGGCCGAGTATAGGTCGACGCCGGTCGCGACGACCTGCGGGGCCAGGCGGCCATCGGCGGTGGGCCCGAGGCTGCTGAAGCTCGCGAGTTCGCCGCTGTCGAGCGCGGCGCCCACCGACAGCGAATTCTTGGCCGCGCCGTAGTTGGAGAACCCGTGGACGCTACTGTTGGACTGGGCGACAACATAGAGCTGCCGGTGGCTCCAAACGACGGAGTCGAGCTTGCGCGCCCCCACATCCCTGCCCTCGTGCAGCCGGCTGGTCGACGACAGGCTCATGTTGACGACCAGCGGCCTGACCCGGTCGGCGCTCCACCCCGCGTCCGCGCAGCCGGAAGCCTTGGCCAGGAAGTCCATGCCCCGCATGCTGTTGAGGGAGGAACCGGACCCCCAATGGCTGAGCACCTTCGCAAAGCGGATGTGGCGCACCGAGGGCGCCATGCCGGCGTATTGCGGCTTGAAGTGGCCGCTGCCGGCGATGGTGCCGGTGACGTGGGTGCCGTGCCCATTTTCGTCCACCCATAGATCCTGGTTGTCGACGCGCGGCTCCCCGGTCCGCACAAAATTGGCGCCGCAGACGCTCTCCCGGTTTGATGAGATGTCCAGGTGGTTGATGTTGAGCCCCGTATCCATGACGCCGACGGGAACGGAAGCGCCGCCAATGCCGGAAAAGAGCCCGGGGGAGGCCAGGTGTTGCCGCAGCGCGTCGGCGCCCATGGCGGGAACGGCCGTGTCGTGGGCGGCCTCCACGACCCCGACGGGCTCGACGGCCAGCACGAAGTCCGCCTCGGCAATGGCCCCGAGGGCGGTTTGGTCCACGGCCGCGGCGTAGACGCGGATGGCCGGGTCGAGGTGGCCCACCACGGCGCCGAGGCCGCGCAGCGCCCGCCCCCAGCGGCCGTCCGGGTCGTCGGTCATCAGGGTAATGAACACCGGCGTCCGTTCGTGCCCGGGCTTGGCGGGGGCTTCCCCGGCGAACGCCGCGAGCTTCCTCTCCCCGGGCACGGCGCCGAGCCCGGAAACCTCCGGCAGCGCCGCGACCGCCCGCAGGCGATCCCTGTCGCCCGGCAGCCGGGCGCGAACCAGGCGGCCCGCGGCGCCCAGGATCTCTCCGCCCAGGCGTTGCAGCGAGCGCCGCAGATCGCCCGCCCGCGCGTCCGGCCGAAGCCGTATCCAGCCGAACGTCCAGCCGCGTCCGGAAGTGGCGGCCTGGTCGGCCAGCGCGTCGACGGCGCCGGGGGCGGTCAGCCAGGCGGGGCTGGGCTCGGCGGCGTCGGCTTGTGCGTCCGCGCCGGGCCGCAAAGGCTCCCTGGCCATCTCGCCGTGGTCGGTGACGAACGAATAGCCCTCCGGCGGGGTGGGCCCGCGCTCGGTCGGCGGCTCGGCGGGCGAGGCATTGCCGGCGCTCCGGGGCGCGGCCCGGACCGCTGGCGCCGCGGCGCCCCGGCTTTCCGCCTCAATCCGGGCGAGCGCCGCGCCGACCACCCGCTCGTCGTCGGCCCGTCCGCCGGTTGCCCCGCCTTCCCCGGAGGGCGGCGGAACCAGCAACAGCGCCAGGGCGGCAACCCCCGCCGCCCCGGCGGCCAGGCCCAACGGCAGCCGGAGATTTCTACGGCCCGTTCCCGACATGCCCACACCTCGTGCACAGCAATAGCCCCGTTCCAATTACACCGCCACCATGGCGGGGCGCGGGTAGTATATCAGTTTGAATCTCGGTCCTGCCGAATCGCCTGCGAGCCGTGCCCTGGCTTGATACATGTATTGAATAAAATTGTTCAGTGTCGTATTTTAGCGTCATGCAAGGCTTTCAACGGTCCCAGGTCGACACGCTGCTGCGTCGACTTGACGAACAACCGCACCGCATCATCGCTGTGTTCGGCCCCCGCCAGACCGGCAAGACGAGGCTCGTACGCCAAGCGCTTCGTCGCACTGCGCGTCTTCCCATCTACCACAGCCTGGACGAGGTGGACGCCGCGGAGTCAGACCCGCTGGGCACCGAATCCACATTGCCGTTGCCCCAAAAGCCGAATGCCGAGTGGCTTGTCCGGGTTTGGCAGCACGCCCGTCAAGAAGCGGATAAGCACCCACGCGGAGTCGTGCTTGCGTTTGACGAAATCCACGCCCTCCCGCAGTGGTCCACCACCATCAAGAACCTTTGGGATGCCGACCGCGCCAACGACCGCAACATGCATGTCATCATCCTTGGCTCCGCGCCCCTACGCATTCAATCTGGATTGAATGAGAGTCTTGCTGGCCGCTTCGAGCCGATCAGCGTCGATCACTGGTCCTTTAGCGAGATGGCGGACGCGTTCAACTTCGACTTGGCCGAATACGTCTATTTTGGCGGCTATCCGGGAAGCGCCCATCTCATCCGCGAAGAGGAGCGCTGGCGTAGCTACGTGCTCAGCGCCCTAATCGGGCCAAACATCGAGAAAGACATCCTGGCTACGACCAAGGTCGAGAAGCCCGTTCTGCTCAGGCGACTCTTCGAGCTTGGCGCGGACTACTCTGGACAGATCCTGTCCTACAACAAGATGCTCGGGCAGCTTCAGGACGTGGGCAATGCCACAACCCTCGCCCGGTATCTCGATCTTCTCTCCACTGCGGGCCTCCTATCCGGCCTGCCCAGATATTCGACGTCGCTCCACCAAGTGCGAGCTTCAAGCCCAAAGCTCAACGTTCTCAACACCGCCCTGGCGACCGCCGATTCCGGCTACAGCTTCGCCGAGGCGCAAGCCGACCGCTCGTTCTGGGGCCGTCTCGTCGAAAGTGCGGTGGGCGCGCACATCCTCAATGCCGCCACCGGCAATGTGCGCGCCTACTACTGGCGAAAGGGCCATCTTGAGGTCGACTTCGTCCTGCGCCGCGGACCGCGCACGATAGCCATCGAGGTCAAGAGTGGCCCGCAACGATTACGCTCGCCGGGCATGGGCGCTTTTGTGCGCCAGTTCAGTCCGCACCGCACCATGCTGGTCGGCGACGGCGGCACTCCGTTGGCCGACTTTCTAACCTCCCCCCTTGGCCGATGGTTCGACGACCCATGACCATCGTGCCGCGAACGTGCACGGAACTCCGTGACGAAAAAGGGGCCGTTGGTTCGCCACCTATCTCTTCCAAGCCCCTCGCCGCGTTTCGCGACTACCCCGCATACGTCCTACTAGGCGACCCCGGCATGGGCAAAAGCACAGCCTTCCACGAAGAGGTGGCCGCCCTCGGGGCGCAGGGGCAGTTCGTCACCGCGCGCGATCTGGCAACCCTCCACGCCGGCAGTCATCCCGAATGGAAGGGGAAGACTCTGTTTATCGACGGCCTGGACGAGATTCGGGCCGGGCAAGCCGACCCTCGAATGCCGCTGGACCGTATCAGGTCCACTCTCGAAAAGCTCGGCAATCCCTGCTTCCGGCTGTCGTGCCGGCCTGCCGACTGGCTCACCAACGACCAGCAGAACCTCGCTGCAATCTCGCCCTCGGGCGAGGTGACCGTGCTGAGTCTCGATCCGCTCAATAGGCAGCAGGTCGCTGAGCTCCTGAAGGCCGATTCCAATGTCCCTGACGTTCCTAACTTCGTCAAGGAGGCAGAAGCCCGCGGCATGGAAGGTCTCCTCCACAACCCGCAGTCACTATACCTGCTTGCGCGCGCCGTCCACGACGGCGAATGGCCTGGGGGACGCAAGGAAACATTCGAGAAGGCGTGCCTCACCCTGGCCGGCGAGCACAACGAAGAACACCTAAGCATAACTCCACGGCAGGATCCGAAACGAATTCTGGATACTGCCGGCCGCCTGTGCGCCGTGCTGCTTGTCTCCGGGGCTTCTGGATGTGCCACGATCACCAGCAAAGCCGATGATGCTAACAAGGCCGATGCCAACTACCCCTTGATGACGGATTGCGGGCCTTCGGACGACGATTGCCGTCAGGCGGTTTCTTCACGTCTGTTCCGCCACGCCCAAGAGGGCCGGGCTGAACCTGTCCACCGCCAGATCGCGGAGTACCTCGCAGCCCGCCACATCGCCAAGCTCATCGAAGACGGCCTTCCCGCCCTCCGGGTGCTCGCCCTCATCTCTGGTCCGGACGAAACCGTCGTCTCCGAACTCCGCGGACTGTCCGCCTGGCTCGCCGCCCACTCACCACTCGCCCGACCGCACCTGATCGAACGAGACCCAGTCGGTGTCGCTCTATACGGAGATATTTCGGCGCTCGCCGCTGAGGAACGACAGGCCCTGTTCGACTCAGCGGTCCGGGAGCCCCGCAAACTTGCGCCCACGTACCGAACCGCCACGGCTTTCGCGTCGCCTGCCGCCCCGGCCATGGCGCAAACCCGCGCTCCAGGGGCGGAACGGACCATATCAGCGGCTTTCGCGTCGCTCGCCACTCCGGCCATGGCGTCTGTCCTCGAACACAGCATCCGCAAACCGCCCAGCGGGCCAGATGGTGAGCTCGTCGCCGATTTCGTGTTGCGGCTCCTGCGTGAAGCGCCCCCGCTGACCAGCCGTTCCGATACTATCTTCGAGGCCGCACGCGACGACCGCCCGTCCGCATATTCGAGGGCGAGCGGGAGTACGCTTTCGGATACCATCTTCAAGGTCGTGCGCGACGACCGCCGGTGGCCCCGCGCCAGGCATGCCGCGCTCACCGCCTTCCTGCACTACAACCAGCACACCGACGGCAGGTCGAACCTCCTGCCCCTGCTCCACGACATTGCAGAACGCCGCGTTGCCGACCCAAACGACGAACTCCTCGGGCAACTCCTCACCGTGCTATATCCGCAGCAGGTGCCACCGGGTTCGGTCTGGGACTACATCAAGGAGTCCGACGAGGACTATTTCGGCGCATACTGGTGCTTCTGGGTCTTGCACCTCCCCTCGCTTTCGTCCCACAAGGACTTAGGGCAACTCCTCGACCTCTGCTGCGACCGCCTTCCCGAACTTGAGCAGGCGGGCAGTTCAATGTTGGAATCCTGCATTGCCCGTTTACTCGTGCGGGGTCTCGAGACCGACGGCGACGAGCTTGAGGTCACCCGACTCTATAGCTGGCTCGATGCGGGGGTGCGGCTTCGTGTGGGCCAGTATGCCAGTCGGGACGATGCCGCATCCATACGTGACTGGATCGAAGCACGTCCCGATCGGCACCTCGACCTCCTTCTTGAGGGAATGTGGCGACTTCCAGATGACCATTGGCATGCCGGGTACGAAGCATTCCAACGGCTTTTCGGCGCGTCTGTTTCCGCCGAATTCTTCTGGGAATGCGCCACCCGGGCGAAGTCGATGTACGACCGCCATCGCTCACGCGCCGAATCGCTGCTCAGGTTCGCCGTGCAGTATGGCAGTCTTGATCCTGAACGACTGCGACGCCTGCTGGCGGACAACCCTGGCCTGTCCGCCTTCCTGCAGCCTTTGCTCGCCCCACTCCCTCCCTCCCCAGATCTCGACCAGATCAAGGAACAGGAGCAGCGACGGCACCAAGACCGCCTCCGAAAAGCCCAGGACGAACTGAAGCACCTGCAGGACAACGAGAGCGCGTTGCGGAACAACAAGGCACCCCCGGCGTTGCTCAACGGGCTGGCTCGAACCTATTTCGGTGACTGCATGGGCTTCACGCCCGACTTGGGCATCAGGCGTCTTAAGGAACTCGTCGCAGGGCGCAAGCCCTTGCTCGATGCGGCCAAGATTGGGTTGCGTCTGACCTTGGAAAGACGGGACATGCCAGATGCAGGCCAGATTCTCGAACAGCGCCTTAGCTCGAAGCTGCACTACCTGTGCTGGCCCTACCTGGCGGGCTTGGCCGAGGCGGAACGAACGGGCACCCTAACCAGCGACTGGTGGACCGACGCCCGCATGCGCAGGGCAATTGCCATCTACTACGGCTACGGCCACGGCGACTACCAACCGTCGTGGTACCAACACCTTATTGCCGAACACCCAGCCACCGTCGCCAGCGTCCAAGTCCAATTCGCAGGCGCCCTGTTCTCCCAGGGAATCGACAACACCGGCAACACCAACATCTGGCATCTGGCGTTCGACCGCGCCCATGCCAAGGTCGCGAGACAGGCCTGCCTGGCTTTGCTAAGGGCCTTTCCCGCTCGCGCCAGAAGCAACCTCCTCGGCGCTCTTGAATATCTTTTGCTCGCCGCGGCGCAACACGCCGACCGCACCGAGTTCGAGCGATTGATCGACCTCAAGCTGTCGCGAAAGAGCATGCCCGCGTGTCACCGCGGCCGCTGGCTCGCCACTGGCTGTTGCATCGCGATGACGAAGTTCGCACCTTCCGCAAAAAGGTTCCTGTGCGCGGGTCGCCAGCAGGCGCGCACACTCCATTTCGCCAGCTTCTTCTGCCCCCAAGGCCACGGGAGCCGTCCGGTCGAGAGCGACGGCACCGACTTGGCTGCGCTCCTCATCCGATTTGTCGGCCGATTCGTGGCGCCGGACAAAGTGAGCGAAGGCCTCGTGACGCCTGTCATGGAGGCATCCACTCTGGTCGGCCATTGCATCCGCGTGGTCGCTGGCGACCCGAGTCCTCAGGCCGCCGACACCCTGGACGATCTTCTCCACGACCCGCAACTCTCGAGTTGGCGACCCGCATTGGCTCGCGCCGCGGACGACCAAAGCGTAATCCGGCGCGACCACCAATACCGCCACCCCACCGCGGAGGAGGTGGCCAAGGCGTTCCAGGGCGGCGCGCCGGCCGGTGTCGCCGACCTCACCGCCTTGGTGCTGGACCGCCTAGACGAACTGGAGCTTCGCATGAGGTCCGGGAGCACTGACGACTGGAAGGCTTTCTGGAATGAACACGGCCACAGCAAGCCAAAGAACCCCAAGCCCGAGGAATCCTGCACACAGGCGCTTGTAAGGGAGCTTCGCCATCTATGCCGGCGGAAGAACGTCAAAATAGAACGCGAGGAGCGCTATCCGAATAACGTCCGGCCGGATATCAGCGTTTCCTACGGCGATTACCGAGTCCCCATCGAGGTGAAGCGAAACGACAGCCGAGACCTGTGGCACGCCGCGATAACACAGCTTGTGGACAAGTACTCGAGCGATCCGGCCACCAACGGTAATGGCATTTACGTCGTTCTATGGTTTGGCCGCGACTGCACACCGCGCTCTCCAACCGGCACGCGGCCCGCTACGCCCAAGGACCTGCAACAGCAGTTGGAGGCCACGATGGGCGACCGGGAGCGACGAACCGTCCACGTTCGCGTGATCGACGTCGCTCCACGGCCAGTCCGTCCAAAATAGCGTCGGATGGAACATCGGGGCGCCCGGCAATCAACATCGGCAGTCGGGGAGGGTCAATGCGGCCAGTGGCCAGGACCATCCCAAAGTGTTCGCTCTTGAGATAAAGTTTTATAAAGCCCATTAGATTCCGAAAAATATTGCCGAATTTTCCGAAAAATGTTCGTAAACCATCCATATAAGGCTTTGTCGAGGGCTAGGAGCCTGTCAGACTTTGTAGCCAAGTGTTTGATTTATAAGGAATCTTGTTTTTCGCACCAAAAGTAAAATCCCATATATTTAATAAGTTGCGATATTCAAGGTATCTAGGCCCGACAGGCTGCTAGTAGGCGACTTTGGGATGGCCCATGGGAAAGCAGCAATCCTCAGCATGGCCTTCTGCCCCTCCACAGGAAGGTTTTGCCGGTCGCCTTGGCCCCGGTTAAGCCGGAAACGCGAGGCGTTACGCGCCGAACAGTGCCGTTGGACACGGGAATGAGAATTGCCGAACCGGAAGAAACCGTCTTGACTGACCTTTTTCGCCCTCCTATGCTCATGGTTTTGGGAGGCTAGGCTAGGAACGGAGCAATGACGGTTTATAGAAAGATTGAACGGTTCGCCGACCCGCAAACATCGAAGACGCCCGCACACAAGGAGCCGGACCCGGAGCTCGGCCATGATTTCATTCCCAAGGAACGCTACACCTCGCCAGAGTTCATGCAACTCGAATGGGAGCGTCTGTGGACTAAGGTATGGCTAATGGGTGCCTGGGAAGGCGACCTTCGGAACCCCGGCGACTATGTCACACACAAGATCGGCAAGGAACACATTGTCATCACCAAGGACGAGAACCACCGGTACAACGCCTTCTACAATGTCTGCTCGCACCGAGGCAACCAGGTCGCCTACGGCAAGGGGGGCAATACCAAGACCTTTCGGTGTTCCTATCACCTATGGGAATACAACCTGCGCGGCGAGCTTATCCATGTGCCGGATGCGGAAACCTTTCCCCAGGGCGCGCCCTGCGACAAGCTCTCCATCGTCAGGCTGCCGTGCGATAGCTGGGGGGGCTGGGTCTGGTTTAGCCTGAACCCGAACGCCGAGCCATTGCGCGACTATCTGGGCATGATTCCGGAGCACCTCGACCCCTATCACTTCGACCGCATGACTCTGATCAACGATGTCACCGTCGAGTGGGACTGCAACTGGAAAACCTCGGTGGATGCCTTCAACGAGACCTACCACGTACTTGGCACCCATCCCCAGCTTAAGACGATGCTTGAGGACATGGATGTGCAGATCGACTGCTATGAGCGGCACAACCGCTACCTGATTCCATTCGGCTGCGTCAGCACCCATATCAAGGACGGCACCATCATCACCGAGGAACTCAAGGACTACATGCGCATGAACCTGCTCGACCCGGAAAGCTACGCCGGCGACGGTTTAGGCGTGCGCCGTGCGGTGCAGTTGAACTGGCGCAAGATCGCCAAGGGCATGGGCTACGACTTCAGCGATCTGAACGACGATCAGCTTACCGACGACTATCACTACCTCATCTTCCCCAACATCACCCTTAATATTCACTGCAACAGCGTGATGTTGTTCCGGCAGCGGCCCCACGAGACCGACCCGAACAAGATGTACTACGACCTGCAGAACTACGCGCTGCTTCCGAACCAGGAAGCGGCGGGTGACGAGGGGGTCGGCGGGCAGGCGGGGGCGGTGCCGCCGGTTGGCATGGAGCGGCCGCCGCACCGGCAGTTCAAGCATGGCGAGGAATCCATCGGCGAGGTGCTCGACCAGGACGCTTCCAACCTGGCCATGGTGCAGAACGGCATGAATTCCGCCGGCTATCGTGGCCTGTGGATTTCCAGCCAGGAACTGCGCGTCCGGCATTTCCACAAGACCATCGACGACTATGTTCACCGCAACCCCATCAAGTGGATGTAGCGGGATTATGACGAGGACGAACCCGGAGGCGGTTGGCCGGGCGCTATGTTGAGCGCTATCTTTCCTTTCGCCGCGTGCGTGCCGGGGCCCGGCGGGTGAAGCCGGCCATGCCTATGGCGCAAGTGGGGGAGGGCGAGATGACCGCCTGCGAAATCGACGGGGTCAAGGTGTTGGTTTGCCGGGTGGATGGGGAGTTCTATGCCCTGCACAACCAGTGCAGCCACGCGCGGCAGATGCTGCACACCGGCACCCTGGTCGGCCACCAGATCAGATGCCCGCTGCATGGCGGGCGGTTCAACGTGCGCACCGGTGTCTGCGAGGGTCCGCCCGCCATATCACCGGTTCAGACATTCCCCCTGGCGCTCGAAAGTGGCAAAGTGCACGTCGACGTATCGGGGCTGGCACCGCGAGCGCGCCCCAGGTTCGGCCCGCTCGCCTGAGGCAGACCAATCTTTCAACCAGCAATACCAGCAACTAAGGACACATCATGGATCTACAACTGAACGGTATGAAAGCGCTCATTACGGGAGGCAGCCGGGGCATTGGCCGCGCCATTGCCGAGGCGCTGGCCGACGAGGGCTGTAACATCGCTATCTGCGCCCGGGGCGAAGATGGCGTCAATGCCGCGGTCGAGGCGCTCTCCGCCAAGGGCGTCACCGCCTTCGGCCAGGCGGTCGATGTGGGCGACGGCGATGCCCTAAAAGCCTGGGTCGAGGCTTCCGCCACGGCCTTGGGCGGCATCGACAACATCGTCTCCAACGTTTCCGGCGGCAATGGGCGTAGCGAGCAGGATTGGCGCGCAAACTTCGAGCACGACCTGCTGGGCACGGTGCGCATGGTGGAGGCGGCGATGCCGCATCTGGAAAAGTCGGATAACGGCAGCGTTCTGGTGATCTCCACCACGGCGGCCATTGAGGCGTTCATCGGCCCCCACTCCTACAACGCAATCAAGGCGGCACTGTTGAACTATTCGGGTGCCCTGGCCCAGGAAGCCGGCGCCAAGGGCATTCGCGTCAACGCCATTTCGCCCGGCCCGATCATGATCGAGGGCGGTGCCTGGGACAACATCAAGAAGCACATGACACCCTTCTATGAGTCAACCCTTGCGGGCATACCGGTCGGACGCATGGGCCGGGCGGAGGAAGTGGCGGCCCAGGCGGCCCTGCTGGCCAGCCCCTTAGGTGCCTATACGAACGGCGCCAACATCGTGATTGACGGCGGCTTCACCAAGCGGATTCAGTTCTGAGCGGAACCATGAGCGAACACCGAACGGTTGACGTCTACATGGTGGCGGCGGGCAAGTACCACGACATCGACTTTGCGCGCCTTGAGTTGTTGAAGCTATTGGCGGAGGACGAGCGAATTCGCGTCCAGGTGGCGGCCGACTACCATGACTTGGACGCCATCGGTGCCGCCGACTTCCTCATTACCTATACCTGCGACCTGGTGCCCTCGGAAGCGGAACAGTTGGCGCTGCGCGACTACATTGCGTCCGGCAAGAGCTGGTTCGCGTTGCACGGAACCAACGCCATACTGAGGTTCCTGGACGATGGCCGGGTGGACACGCCGGAGATTGCCCCGGTGCTCATGCAGACCCTGGGCACCCAGTTTTTGGCACATCCGCCCATACAGCCGTTCAAGGTGACGGTGGCGGATGCGGAGCACGAGCTGGTGCGGGGCATCGGTGATTTCGAGACGGACGATGAGCTGTATCTCTGCCGGGAGCATGGCGATCTGCACGTGCTGCTAAAGACGCACTTTACCGGCGATGCGTCGTCCTTCGTGCAAGGCGTTGCGTCCAATTGGCAGGAGGACAAGCCGCGCCCCGTCTATTACATCAACCGGGTGGGCGACGGCGAGGTGCTGTACCTCAACCTCGGGCATTGCCGCGGGCATTACGACATGCGCCCGCTGATGGACTACTACCCGGTGATCGAGCGGGGTAGCTGGGCGCACGAGGAGTACTACGAGTTGCTGCGGCGCGGCATCCGCTATTGCGCCGACCGCGTGGCCGCCTGACGATTGCACTGAGTGTACGGGCTATAGGTCGGTTGCATCGATTACGATCCGTTTCGCCGCTGACCGGATTGCGCCGGGTTGAGACGACGACATGAGCAAAAGATTCCGCTTCGGGGTTCAATCCTTTAACGCGGCAAGCGCTGAGGACTGGGCCGGCCAGGTGCGGCGGGCCGAACAACTCGGCTACTCCGCATTCCACCTGGCCGACCACATAATTGGCCCCGGCCCGGCGCTCGAGAGGTCGAACCATCCGGTGCAGAACTTGGCGGCCATACCGGCCATGGCCTATGCCGCCGCCGTGACCAGCACCATCCGCATTGGCTGCCGGGTGTTCTGCATCGATTACCACAACCCGGTGGTGCTGGTGAAATCCGCCATGACCATCGACATGCTGTCCGGTGGCCGCCTGGAGTTCGGCCTCGGTGCCGGGTGGCTGAAGGACGAGTATGCGGCGTTGGGCTTGCGTCTCGACCCGCCGGCGCAGCGCATCGACCGGCTGGCGGACGTCATCGAGGGTGTCAGGGCGTTTGGGGGCGAAGGCCGCGCCGATATCAAGAATGGAACCTTGGCTTGGCGCGACTTCGAAGGCCTGCCGAAGCCGATTTCCAAGCCGCCGCTTATGATTGGCGGCGGCAGCCCCCGCGTACTGCGCTTAGCGGGCCGGGAGGCGGATATCGTCAGCCTGAATTTCAATAACCGTGCGGGTGTGATCGGCCCCGATGGTGTGCGCATGTCCACGCAGGAAGAGACGCGCCGGAAATTGCGCTGGATCCGCGAGGGCGCGGGCGAGCGTTTCGATGCGCTTGAACTGGAAATCGGTGCCTATTTCACCGTTGTGGTGGATGACCCGGCACCCGTGCTCACCGGCTTCGCGCAAATGTTCGGGGTTGCGGAAGCGGAGGTGGCCCGCCACCCGCACGCGCTTATCGGCGAAGTGGATGCGATCTGCGACGAACTTGAGCGGCGGCGGGCACTCTTCGGTATTTCCTACGTCACCGTGGGTGCGGATGTTATGGATGCCTTTGCGCCGGTAGTGGAGCGGCTGGCCGGGAGATAACCCCGGGCAGGCCTTGGCCCGTGCGGTGCCCGGGGCGTCAATTCCGGGCCAACTACAGCCCCAGCACAACCTTGGCGATGATGTTCTTCTGCACCTCGCTGGAGCCGCCGAAGATCGAGGCCGCCCGGGAGTTCAGGTAGCGCGGGGTCGCCGTTTCCACATAGTCCGGCCCCACCCGGGGTTCGTTGTACCCGTTCATGGAGATGAGGTTGGCGTGGGGCAGGCTATAGTACTGCACGGCCTCCAGCTTCAACTCGTTGATTCCCTGGTCGATTTCCACCGACACGTTCTTGGCGAGCGATGAACCCGGCCCGGGCGACTCGCCGCGGGACAGGCGCGCCAAGGTCTGGTGCTCGGCGAGCTGCAGTGCCTGGGTGCGAATCTCCAGTGTACTTACCCGAGCCCGGAATGCGGGAATTTCCCACAGCGGCGTACCATCCTGGGTCTGGGCCTTGGCGATCGCCTTCAAGTGGTCAAGCGATACCTGTAGCCGCGCCGCGGCACCGCCGCCACCCCGTTCGAACTCCAGCAGGTATTTCGCCACCGTCCAACCCTGGTGCTCCGGGCCGACGCGATTGGTCTGCGGCACGCGCACATCGTCGAAGAAAACCTGATTCACCTCGTGGTCGGCCGCCAAGGTGATGATGGGCTCGACCCTTATACCCGGCGTTCGCATGGGTACCAGCAGAAAGGTTATGCCGTGCTGGGGTTCGCCCGTGGCATCGGTTCGCACCAGGCAGAAGATGTGGTCGGCAAATTGCGCGTGGGTGGTCCAAATCTTGGTGCCGTTCAGGATGTAGTCGGCCCCGTCCGGGACCGCGGCCAGCCTGAGGCTCGACAGGTCCGACCCGGCACCGGGTTCGGAGTAACCCTGGCACCAGTAGTGCTCCCCCGACAGCATCTTCGGTAGGTAGTGGGCCTTCTGCTCTGGGGTGCCGTACTTGAAGAGCACCGGCGCCAGCATGCGCAGCCCCAGCGGTATCAGGCCGGGCGCCCCGGCCTTCGCCAACTCTTCTCCAAAAATGTATTTCTGCGTCGCTGTCCAGCCGGTGCCGCCGTATTCGACTGGCCAGGCTGGCACGGCCCAACCCTTTGCGACCAGAATCTTCTGCCAGGCCATGGCCAGATCCCTATTCGCGAATACAGTGGTTGTCCGGGCGGCGGCCTCGCGCATCGCCGGGGTGAGCTTCCGCCGCAGAAACGTCTGGACTTCGTCGCGGAATGCCTCGTCCGCGGCACTGAACCTGATATCCATATTGGATCGTCTGCTGGACCCCACGATCTAGAGAAGGGCCTTGATACCCGTTCCCGGGCAAACCGTCAACATCGCCTGTTTTAAGCCGACGATTCTCCTGTTCGTGTCTTCACAAAAACACAAAAAAGGACACCCACAAAACAGCACAAAAAGGGACCACAAAAAGGGACACCCACAAAAGGCACACAAAACACAAAAGGGGACACCCACACAAAAGGGGACACCCACACAAAAGTAAGGGACACCCACAGAGGGAAAAGTAAGGGACACCCACAAAACGAAAGGGGACACCCATAAAAGGGTGGGTGTCCCTTTTCAAAGAGAGCGCAAAGGGACACCCACCGCCTGGACACTCTTAGAACACCATGTTGGGGCCCTGTGATCGTGCGTTGCCCGAATCTTCCCCGGAGCAAAATAAGGGACACCCACGAAAAGGGACACCCACCGCAGCGCATGGGGGTGGTTGACCCACTTTGACTGGTGTCCCCTTGCGTACCGGGGGGTGTCCCTTTGTGCACGCCTTGTGCACGGTGGGTATCCCTTCTCATCTTCTCAGCCTTTGTGGGTGTCCCTTTTCACTCTTTTCATGCTTCCTTTTCATGCTTTTCATGCCGGGTTGGCCCTTCCGGCTCCGTGTTGAAGGTATGCTTGTGCGTTTTTGAGGGAGTGTCCCATGGGCGAGTGCGTGAGCGGCGGAGTGCGGCGTGGGGGTCTCCGAGTAGCGGAGGAACTCGACCGGCTGGTGCGCGACGAGATGCTGCCGGGTACCGGCGTCGGCCTCGATGCGTTCTGGGCGGGCTTCGAGGCGGCGCTCGGGGAACTTGGGCCGGTGAACCGGGATTTGCTTGCCCGGCGGGATGAACTGCAGAGCGCCATCGACGCCTGGCACATGCGGCGCGGCGGCAAGCCCCTGGATGCGTCGGCCTACAGGGCGTTCCTCCGGGACATCGGCTATCTACTGCCCGAGCCGCCAGACTTTTCTATCGAGACAGAGCATGTCGATCCGGAAATCGCGCTCTTAGCGGGGCCGCAACTGGTGGTGCCGGTTATGAACGCACGCTATGCGCTGAATGCCGCCAACGCACGCTGGGGAAGCCTTTACGATGCGTTCTATGGCACCGATGTGCTGCCGGAGGAACCGGGCCGGGAAAGGGGCTCAAGCTACAACCCGGCGCGTGGCGCACAAGTGGTCGCCAGGGCCGCGGCGTTCCTCGACCGCGCCGTACCCTTGCAGGAGGCCAGTCACAGCGATGTGCGTCTGTACGGCATCGGTGTGGGTAGCAACGGGAATACCCTGCGCGCGGTTCTGGCGGACGGCGGCAACACCGGGCTGGTCGACCCGCAACAGTTTAGGGGCCACATCGGCGACGGTGAGCCAAGCGCGGTGCTGCTGCGCCACAACGGGCTGCACATCGAGTTGCGGGTCGACCGCAACCACGAGGTCGGGCAAGCCCACCCGGCGGGGGTAAGGGACGTGCTGTTGGAGTCTGCCCTCACCACCATTCAGGACTGTGAAGATTCCGTTGCCGCCGTGGACGCCGCAGACAAGTGCCTGGTGTATCGCAACTGGCTGGGGCTGATGAAGGGCGACCTTGAGGAAACGCTGGAGAAGGGCGGCAGGTCCATCGTCCGCCGACTCAACCCGGATCGTCGCTATACCGGCGCCGACGGCAAGCCGCTCGCCCTGCCGGGCCGCAGCCTTATGCTGGTGCGCAATGTCGGGCACCTGATGACCACGGACGCGGTGCTTGACAGCAAGGAACAGGAAGTACCCGAGGGGTTCCTAGACGCCTTCCTCACCAGCCTTGCGGCGATGCACGATCTTAAGGCAACGGGTTCGCTGCGCAATTCCCGCACCGGCAGCGTCTACATCGTTAAACCCAAGATGCACGGCCCGGAGGAGGTGGCGCTGACCGTGCAACTGTTCGGGCGCGTGGAGTCGGTACTGGGCTTGGCGAGAAACACGCTCAAAGTCGGCATCATGGACGAGGAGCGGCGCACATCGGTGAACCTGAAGGCCTGTGTCCACGAAGCACGGCAGCGCATCGTCTTTATCAACACGGGTTTTCTAGACCGCACCGGGGATGAGATTCACACCAGCATGCGGGCCGGCCCGGTGCTGCCCAAGGAGGCGATCAAGGCCGAGCCCTGGATCGCCGCCTACGAGGATGCCAATGTCGATGTCGGCCTTGCGGCCGGGTTTCGCGGTCGTGCCCAAATTGGCAAGGGCATGTGGCCCAAGCCGGACGAGATGGCCGAGATGCTGGCGGTGAAGTCCGGCCACCCCAGGGCCGGTGCCAACACGGCCTGGGTTCCTTCGCCGACGGCCGCCACCCTGCACGCCATGCACTACCACGAGGTCGATGTAGCGGCCCGGCAGGCGCAGCTTGAGACAAGAACCCCGGCAAGCGTGAACGATATTCTGCGCATACCCCTGCTGGGTGGTAGGAATCTCTCCGCCGAGGAGGTGCAGGCGGAACTGGATAACAACGCCCAGAGTATCCTTGGCTATGTTGTGCGCTGGGTCGACCAGGGCGTGGGCTGCTCCAAGGTGCCCGACATCCACGATGTGGGGCTTATGGAAGACCGAGCCACGCTACGCATATCGAGCCAGCACATCGCCAACTGGCTACACTACGGAATCTGTGGCGCAGGCCAGGTGACCGAGACGCTGGAACGCATGGCGCGAGTGGTCGATCAGCAGAACCGGGGCGACCCCGCCTATCGCAACATGGCGCCCAACTTCGATGACAGCCTTGCATTCCAGGCCGCCAAGGATCTGATATTCAAAGGCTTGGCGCAGCCAAACGGCTACACCGAGCCAATCCTGCACGCGCGGCGCCGGGAAGCAAAAGCCAAGTTCGGTTGAAGGGCGCCATAGCCTTGCGCAGCGAGCCCTGGCGTGTCGGATCCTAGCGCCGCCGGTCAGTGTTCGTGGGGGCGTTCGACACCCGCCGGGATGCGGATCGACTCCACTAAGGCCACCACGGCGGTCGGCACGGCGGGTGTGTAACGGCTCACCACAAGTGCCGTCAGGAAATTCAGGGCGGCACCAAGCACACCGATGCCTTCCGGGGATATGCCGAACCACCAATGCTCCGCGCTATTCGCCTGCGGGGCAACAAACTTGAAGTAGACAATGTAGCAGAGGGTGAAGGCCAATCCGGCGAGCATGCCGGCGATGGCCCCTTCCTTGGTAATTCCCCGGTGGAAGATGCCGAGCAGAATCGCGGGAAACAGCGATGCCGCCGCCAGCCCGAAGGCGAACGCCACCACCTGGGCCACTAGGGCGGGCGGGTTGATACCCAAATAGCCGGCGATGAGAATGGCGGTGGCGGCGGCAATGCGCGCGCACAGCAGCTCCTGGCGCTCGCCGATACCCCTGGCCAGCGTTTTCTTGACCAGATCGTGGGAAACCGATGCGGAGATCACCAGCAACAACCCGGCTGCGGTGGATAGCGCCGCCGCCAGGCCGCCCGCCGCCACCAGGGCGATCACCCAGGCGGGTAGGGCGGCGATCTCTGGATTGGCAAGCACCATGATGTCCCGGTCCACATACACCTCGTTGGCGTTGCCGCTGGCCCGATTCACTACTTGCCGCTGGCCGGCGGGCCCCGGAGTTTCGGCGAATTGCGGTGCCCCGGCGAAGGGCGCGCCGGGGGCGTATTGAATGACCCCGTCCTCGTTCTTGTCCACCCAGCCAATGAGGCCGATGCCCTCCCAGCGCTTAAACCAATCCGCCACCTCCCCGTACCTGGTGTTATGTATGGTGTCGATAAAGTTCAGGCGGGCAAAGGCACCCACGGCCGGTGCCGTCGTGTAGAGCAGCGCGATGAACAGCAGCGCATAGCCGGCGGAGAGCCGCGCATCCGATACCTTGGGTACTGTGAAGAAACGAACGATGACGTGGGGGAGGCCGGCGGTACCGATCATCAGCGCCAGGGTAATGGCGAACACATCCACCATGGCCTTACTGCCGTCGGTATAGGGCCCGAACCCCAGTTCCACCAGCGTACGGTCCAGCTTCTCCAGCACCGTCAATCCGCTGCCGTCGACCACTTCGGCACCAAGGCCGAGTTGCGGAATGGGCACACCGGTGACGAGCAGGGAAATAAAGATGGCCGGCACCAGATAGGCGAAAATCAGCACGCAGTACTGGGCGACTTGAGTATAGGTAATGCCCTTCATGCCGCCGAGCACCGCGTAGAAAAACACCACCGCCATGCCGATTACCACCCCCCACAGAATGGGCACGTTCAGGAAATGGCTGAAGACGATGCCCACGCCGCGCATCTGCCCAGCAACATAGGTGAAGGAAACAACCACTAGGCAGAGCACGGCGACCACGCGCGCCCCGTTGGAGTAGTAGCGGGCACCGATGAAATCCGGCACCGTGAACTCGCCGAATTTGCGCAGATAGGGCGCGAGCAGTAACGCCAGCATGACGTAGCCGCCGGTCCAGCCCATAAGATAGACGGTGCCGTCGTAGCCCATGAAGGCGATGATGCCGGCCATGGAGATGAACGAGGCCGCGCTCATCCAGTCGGCGGCGGTTGCCATGCCGTTGGCTATGGGCGGGACACCACCACCGGCGACGTAGAATTCCCCGGTGGATGCCGCCCGTGACCAGATGGCTATGCCGATGTAGAGGGCGAAGCTGGCCCCGACGAAAACATAGGTGAGGGTCTGCGCTTCCATGCGGTGCCTTCAGGCCTCTGCATCCTGATCATCCACGCCATACTTCCGGTCGAGGCGCTTCATGACGGCCGCATAAACGAAAATCAGGATGATGAACACGTAGATGCTGCCTTGCTGAGCCCACCAGAAACCCAGTTTGAAGCCGAACAAGCGGATGTTGTTGAGCGGTTCCACCAGCAATATGCCGAAGCCGAAGGAAACCGTGAACCAGATGGCGAGCAATAGCGCCATCAACTTAAGGTTGGCGCGCCAGTACCGGCGTGGGAACTCCCGTGTTTGGTCGGCCCGCATGGCCATGCCCTCCTGATGCTGCCTTCGGGCACTGTATCCATCGGGGCCGGTTTGTTCCAGTGCCCGAAACTGGGCTACGCTGTATTGCCTTGGGCGAGTAGCCGCGCACCGCACCGCCGCGACTTGTGGAGCCTTGTATGAGCCAGGTACAGCCGATTCGGCCAGCCGCAACCCTATATTGGTGCGCAAGGTGCGTGTCGGCCTGGAGGTTTTCATGTTGAAGCGCACCCGGCGGGCGTCGTTGGCCGGTGGCATGTTCGTCTTTCCCGAAGACCGGGTCGATGGCGAAGACCACCTGCGCCAATACGATGCCGTGCGAACCGGCGCGGCCGACCAACAGGCTGTGCAGGTGCGGGCGCTAGGCACCGAGCCCGGGCGGCTGGCGGTCGGCGCGGCCCCGGAGTCGGCTTGAAACTGGCCGATCTGGGCTGGTCGCCGTTCTTTGCGCGGCAACTCACCTCGGCAGAACTGCGATCGGTCGTGCCCGGGCGGGTGACGGCGATGCAGCGCACGGGTGTCACCCTGACCCTCTCTGCGGGCGAACGCGAGGTGCCGCTCGGTGGCCGCTGGTACCGGGGCGACGCCCAAAGTCGCCCAGCGGTTGGCGACTGGGCGCTGTTCAACCCGGCGAGCGGACAAATCGACAGAATCCTGGAACGAAAGAGCCTGCTCAGGCGCGCGGCCGGGGTGGCGGCCAAGGAGGTCAGGCTAATCGGGGCCAATGTCGATACGCTGTTCGTGGTCACCTCGTGCAACGATGAATTCAACCTATCCAGGCTGGAGCGCTACCTTGGCCTTGCCCGCGAAGGCGATACCCGTGCGGTTGTGGTGCTCACCAAGCGGGACCTGTGCGAAAACCCAGCACAGTATGCAGAGCGGGTCGCCACTCTGGACGGCACCCTGAAGATCGAGACCGTTAATGCCCTGGACCGTGCCACGCTCGGCAGCGTGACCGCCTGGTGCGGACCTGGGCAGACTGTGGCCCTGGTGGGCTCCAGCGGCGTCGGCAAGTCGACCCTGGTCAACACCCTGAGCGGCACCGGAGTGCAGGCGACCGGCGCGGTACGCCGTAGCGATCGGAAAGGCCGGCACACGACCACCAGCCGGTCTCTGCATCCTTTGCCCCAGGGCGGGTGGCTGCTCGATAGTCCCGGAACCCGCGAACTGCGCCTTGTGGGCACCGGTGTTGCGGCCTTGTTCGAAGACATCGAAAAGCTGGCCAGACGTTGCCGGTTCGCGAATTGCGCCCATGCGGGCGAGCCGGGCTGCGCCGTTGCCCGGGCCGTCCGGTGCGGCGAATTGGCGGCGCGCCGCCTCGGTAACTACCAGAAACTCAAACGTGAACAGGCACGAGGCTAGGCGGGTGGTGCCCCCGGTGGGCGTCTTCTGGGGTTCTACGCTCGGTGGCAAGCCCGCGAGCACTACCGGGCAAGCGGAGTGGCGCGCCCGGTGGACAGCTCCCGGCGCTCTGCGTGGCCCGGCCGGTAGGCAATCAGGTTGCAGTGTCGTAGCATTGGCTGGTCGAAAGGACGAGTGTTCCGCATGATCCGACTTCCTGTTGGCTTGAGCTGCGTGATGGTGCTGGCCGCCTGTAGCGAGCCCTTCATCGCCATACCCGGCGGCGAGCTGGCCGGCGAAGCGCTGGAGCCTCCCGTGGAATGGACCGATGTGCCGGGTACGATACAACTTGAGGCTCGGCCCGAGGATCCCTATTCGATCAACATCTGGAGCGTTGGCATCGGCCCCGATCTGTACGTCGCCACAAGTGCCGACGGCACCACCTGGACCGAGTTCCTTGCGGCGGACAACCGGGTGCGCGTGCGCCTGCACGACCACATCTACACACTGCTAGCCGCCGAGGTGCGCGATGCCGGGGAACGCGAGCGAGTGGCGATGGCCTATGCCGACAAGTACGAGGTCGACCCGGGCGACGGCTGGGTGGTCGAGGGGATGATTATCAGGCTGGACCGTCCCTGATCGTGGCCTACTTGCTGGAAGGTATTCGGGTCATCGATGCCGCGTCCTTTCTGGCCGGGCCGGGGGCGGCCACCGTGCTCGCCGACTTCGGTGCCGACGTGATCAAGGTTGAACCACCGGGCGGCGATGCCTACCGCCAGCTCGTTGGCGCCTACCCCGTTCCCTATCACTGGCAACTCACCTCGCGCAACAAGCGCAGCATCGCCCTCGATATCGCCACGGCCGAGGGCCAGGGCATTCTGCACAAGCTGGTGGAGGGCGCCGACGTCATCCTCACCAATTTCCTCGAAAAACAGCTTAGGCGCTACCGGATGACCTACGAGGAACTGCAAGGCATCAATCCGCGCATCGTCTTCGCCCAGTTGACCGGCTACGGCAGCGAGGGGCCGGAATTCGAACGCAAGGGATTCGATGTCACCGCCTGGTGGGCACGCTCCGGCCTGATGGATTTCATCCGCGCCCAGGGCCAGACGCCGCTGCCCGCCGCGCCGGGCATGGGCGACCACGCCACCGCCATGTCCATGTACAGCGCGGTTATGACCGGCCTCTATCGGCGCGAGCGCAATGGCCTCGGCTGCCGGGTTTCCACATCGCTCGCCGCGAACGGCCTTTGGGCCAACGGCATGGCCATCCAGGGGGTGGTTGCCGGGTTGGATCTCGGTGCGCACAAACAGGCGCGCGGCTGGATCAATCCCTTTACCTCCGCCTATCCCACGGCGGATGGGCGTTTTGTGGTACTGGCGATCATCAATCGGCAACGTGAATGGCCGCGGCTCGCCAAGGCACTGGAACACGAGGAATGGCTGCGGGACGAGCGGTTCGCAGACTATGCAACCCTGATGAAAAACCGGCGCGACCTGATTGCCGCCATTACCGCCTGTACGGAGCGGTTCACGCAGAAGGAACTGATGGAGCGCCTCGATGCCCATGGCGTAACCTCCGGAGTGGTTGCTCCCATGGGCGATGTGGTGCGCGACGAGCAGATGCTTGCCAGTGGTGCCCTGGTGGCAACCAATGACCCGGGGGAGGACTACCGCTATACCGTCAACAGCCCAATCACGGTCGCCGAGGAGCCCAAGCGTCCACCCAGCCGCGCACCCGATGTCGGTGCCCATACCCGGGAAATCATGCGAGAAATCGGCTACTCGGAAGAGGCCACCACCGCCCTGGTCGCGAGTGGCGTACTGGTCGCGCCCGGGGATTGAACGGCCCTTGCGCGTTGCTCGGCACCGATTCGGTGTCCGGCTTCTCGCACAGGTTGCCGGGTCGATAGCCGCGTGCCGGGCCAGCTCGAAGCGGCCAGGATAGCCGCCGTGATTGAGCGCGCGCACGAGCTTCTGCACAGTGTCTACGGGTATGCCCGGTTCCGCGGCCGCCAGCAGGACGTCATCGCGGCCGTGCTTGACGGCCGGGATGTGCTGGTACTGATGCCCACGGGCGGCGGCAAGTCGCTGTGCTACCAGATTCCGGCGGTGGTGCGTCCCGGTTTGGGCCTGGTCGTCTCGCCGCTCATCGCCCTGATGCAGGATCAGGTCGCCGCGTTGCGGCAGTTCGGGCTGCGCGCCGGGTTTCTGAACTCGACGCTTTCCTACCGGCAACAGCAAAACGTGCTGGAAGCCGTGGCCGGCGGCGTGCTGGACCTGCTTTACCTGGCACCGGAACGGCTGTTACAGGAGGAAACGCTCGATTTCCTAGCTGGCATTCCACTCTCGTTGATCGCCATCGACGAGGCGCACTGTGTCTCCCAGTGGGGGCACGATTTCCGCCCGGATTACCTAGGGTTGAATGTCCTGCGGGAACGCTTTCCCGGTGTGCCGAGAATGGCGCTGACCGCCACCGCCGATGAGACGACGCGGCGGGACATTCTGTCGCGGCTGGCGCTGAACGGGGCAGAGCGTTTCGTCAGCGGCTTCGACCGGCCCAACATCCGCTACCGCGTGCGGGCCAAAACCGCCGCCGACCAGCTTCCTGGGTTTCTACAAAGCCGCCGGGGCGAGGCGGGCATCGTCTACGCCATGACGCGCAAAAAGGTCGAGGCCACGGCCGAGGCGCTGGCCGGGCTTGGTTTCAAGGCGCTGCCCTACCACGCGGGTCTGCCCCCGGAAACACGCTCGAAACACCAGGACCGGTTTTTGCGCGAGGACGGCATCGTCATGGTTGCCACCATCGCCTTTGGAATGGGCATCGACAAGCCGGATGTGCGTTTTGTCGCCCACATCGATCTGCCCAAGAGCGTGGAAGCCTATTACCAGGAGACCGGGCGGGCCGGCCGCGACGGCGAGCCCGCCGAAGCCTGGATGGTCTATGGCCTGCAGGATGTGGTTCGCCTTCGGCAGTTGGTCGATCAATCGGAAGCGGACGAAGCGCACAAGCGCATCGAGCGCGGCAAGCTCGATGCGTTGCTGGGCTGGTGCGAGGTCACCGCCTGCCGCCGCCGAGCCCTGCTGGAGTATTTCGGCGACCGTCTGGCCGAGGATTGCGGCAACTGCGACATCTGCCTGTCCCCGCCGCGTACCTGGGACGGCACCGTCGAGGCGCAGAAACTGCTGTCCTGCGTTTATCGCACGGGCCAGTACTTCGGGGCTGGCCAGGTCATCGACGTATTGCGCGGCAAGGATACGCCCAAGGTGCGCCAGCACCGCCATCAGAAGCTAAGCACCTACGGTATCGGCGCGGAACGCTCGGTAACCGAATGGCGGTCGATTCTCAGGCAATTGCTGGTGCGGGGTTATCTGCACTCGGACGTGCGGCGCTACGGAGCGCTGCGCCTGACCGGCAAATCCCGCGCCCTGTTGCGCGGCGACGAGCAGGTGCGGCTGCGCGAGGATGTTACCGCCAAGCGCGAGACCCGGGTGGCGCGCAAGGCGTCCTACACGCCGTCGGCGGAGGACCAGCCGCTGTGGGACGCCTTGCGGGAATGCCGCGCCAAGCTGGCCCGGGAGGCGGGTGTTCCCGCCTACGTCATCTTCCACGATGCGACGCTGAAGGAGCTGGTGCGCCTGCGTCCAACCTCCCTGGAAGAGCTGCTGACGGTGCATGGCGTCGGCCAACGCAAACTCGACCGGTACGGCGCCGCCTTCCTGAAGGTGCTGGCGCGAAGCCGAGACGAGCGGCAAGACGCCGGTGCGCATGGCGACGGCGACGATGAGCAAGAACCCTAGGCGATGCAGTGCTCGCTGCATCGGGCCGGAGCGGTACCACGGTTATTGGGTGCAACGCAGCGGGTTGCCGTTGGCGGGGAGGCGGTCGATATCGTCGGGTGCAGGTGGCGACGGCGCACCGATCCCGCGCTCTGGCGGCAATGGCTTCGACCAGATCGATGAGCTCGTTTATGATGGGACTCATCACCAACCGCGACATCGTTCATGACCATAATCCAGCAGGAACACCTGGTGCAAAGCGTGGCCGATGCCCTGCAATTCATCTCCTACTACCACCCCCCGGATTTCATTCGCGCCATGGCCGGGGCCTACGAAAAAGAGCAGTCGCCAGCGGCCAAGGCCGCCCTGCGCCAGGTGCTAGTGAATTCGCGCATGTGCGCGCTGGGCAAGCGGCCCATCTGCCAGGATACGGGCATCGTCATCGTTTTCCTCGAGGTGGGGATGGATGTTCGCTGGGATGCCGAACTCGGCGTCGAGGCGATGATCAACGAGGGGGTGCGCCGAGGCTTCCTGCACCCGGACAACATGTTGCGCGCCTCGGTACTCGATGACCCGGACGGCGCGCGCACCAACACCGGGGACAATACGCCGGCGGTGATTCACACGCGGCTGGTGCCGGGGAACCGGGTCAGCGTGGAGGTTGCCGCCAAGGGCGGTGGCAGCGAGGCGAAGGCCCGCTTCGCGGTGTTGAATCCAAGCGACTCGGTGGCCGACTGGGTGCTTTCTCAGGTGCCGGCCATGGGGGCGGGCTGGTGCCCCCCGGGTATCTTGGGTGTGGGCATTGGCGGCACGCCCGAGAAAGCCATGGTGCTGGCCAAGGAAGCCATGATGGAACCCATCGACATTCACGACCTGCAGGCGAGGGGGGCGAGCAATCGACGGGAAGCGCTGCGCCTGGAACTGTTCGACAGGGTCAACGCGCTGGGCGTGGGCGCCCAGGGCCTCGGTGGGTTGACCACAGTGCTGGATGTCAAGGTGCGGGAGTTTCCAACCCACGCGGCGAACAAGCCTGTGGCCGTCATTCCCAACTGTACCGCCACACGGCATGTGCGCTTCGTCCTGGATGGCCGGGGCCCGGCGCGGTTCGAGCCGCCGGACTTAGACGATTGGCCGGATATCGATTTCGAGTTGCAGGCGGCGATCCGGGTCGATCTCGATACCCTGACGCGGGAGGCGATGAGCGAGTGGCGGGTGGGGGATACGCTGCTATTGTCCGGCAAGATGCTCACCGGGCGCGATGCGGCGCACAAACGCATCGTCGACCTGCTGGCCCGGGGCGAAGCCCTGCCTGTGGATTTTACCGGGCGCTTTATCTACTACGTTGGCCCGGTGGACCCGGTGCGCGATGAGGTCGTTGGCCCGGCGGGGCCGACTACGGCGACCCGCATGGACAAGTTCACCCGAACCATGCTGGAACGCACCGGCCTACTGGGCATGATCGGCAAGGCGGAACGGGGTGCTGCGGCCATTGAGGCGATCCGGGAGCACGGGGCGGTATCGCTCATAGCGGTGGGCGGTGCCGCCTACCTCATATCCCGCGCCATCGTCGGTTCCCGATTGCTGGCCTTCCCGGATCTGGGCATGGAAGCCATCCGGGAGTTCGAAGTGCGGGATATGCCGGTAACCGTCGCCGTCGATTGCCGGGGCAATTCCGTGCACATCGAGGGCCCGAAGGCTTGGTCGCGCCCTGTTGCGGGGCGCATCGAAGCGCTGACCCTTTCCTAAAAAAGCAACTGCGAGGAGGGCGGAATGATTACTCGCCGTACACTATTGGCCGCCGGTGGGGCGGCGCTTGCCTGGATGCCGTTGGCAAGGGGCAACAACAGCCTGCGCGCCAGCATGACCGAATCCTGGCTTATCTACCTGACACCGCTGCAAACCAATGGCGCGGAGAGCCGCTGCCAGGCGGAAATCTGGTTCATGCTGCAGGACGGGGCCCTTTACGTGGTCACGTCCACGGATGCGTGGCGTACCCAAGCCATTCTCCGCGGCCTGGACCGGGCTAGGATTTGGGTAGGCAATGTCGGCAACTGGCGCCGTGCGAATGGGCGCTACAGGAACCTGCCGGTGGTGGATGCAACCGCCAGTGTCGAAAGCGACGCCACACGCCGGGAGCAGGTGCTCGTCGCCATGGGCGACAAGTACGCGGAAGAGTGGTCCGTTTGGGGGCCCCGCTTCAGAAACTCGCTCGCCGATGGTTCCCGGGTGATGCTCAAGTATCGGCCGGATGCCATCTAGGGGCCTGCGCCTTAGGAAACCTCTTTGGGATGGTTGCCCAGCAACGACCGACGGAACGGTTCCACGGCGCACACTCCTGGCGTCTGGCTATGCATCAAGGGTCGGCCCAGGGTGCTTCGGTTGGACGCGGGTGTCGCCGATGGTGAGATGTTTGCATGCTTAGGACAGATTATGGGTGACCTGACATTGGTGTTTCTATCACGGATGCTACGGCCGCTAACGGCCGCATTGGTGGCGTTCGCCGCATCGGCGGCCCCGGCTGCGGCGGCGGGGAATGGCCTGCCTCTGGAAGCGGCAAGAAGCCTCTCCTTCACCGTCGAGAAGGCAACCTGGCTATCGCTGGACGTATCCCCCACCGGCGATACCCTGGTTCTTGAGATTCTTGGCGACCTGTACCTGCTTCCTATCGAGGGCGGGAAAGCGCGGCCCATCACCCGGGGCATGGCCTACGACACCCAACCGCGCTTCTCACCGGATGGGCGCCGCATCGCCTTCATTTCCGACCGGGACGGCCAGACTGCCCTATGGATGGTTGATGTGCAGGGCGAGGGCGCGAAGAAGGTTGGCAGCGGCGGCGGCCGGGCCGATTTCGCCTCGCCGTCCTGGTCGCCGGATGGCAGGCACATCGTGGTCTCCAAGACATCCTGGGGGTTGCGCACGTTCGAGTTGTGGGCCTACCACGTCGATGGCGGCGCGGGTGTGCAGATCACCAAGGCGGCCCCCGGCGGTTCGGAAACGCCACGCGAGCAGCGCCACAACGCGCTTGGCGCGGTTTACTCCCCCGACGGACGCCACCTGTATTTCGCGGGCAAATCCGGGGGTTTCGGCTACAACCTGAGATTCCCCCAGTGGCAGATATTCCGTCGCGACCTGCGCGAAAACGTTGACGATATCATCACCGCGGCCCAGGGCAGCGCCATGCGCCCGCTGCTCTCGCCGGCGGGCGACCAACTGGTGTACGGCACCCGCTACGAACAGCACACCGGCTTGCGCCTGCGGAATCTGGCCACGGGTGAAGACGAGTGGCTTGTCTATCCGGTGCAACGGGACGAACAGGAATCGCGCCATACACGGGATCTGCTGCCGGGCTACGCCTTTACACCGGACGGCGAGTCGGTGCTTTTCACCGCCGAGGGGGGAATTCGCCGGGTGTCGGTGGCAACCAGGGAAGTCTCGGAAATTCCCTTCCAGGCCCAGGTGGAGATGGAGCTCGGCCCCAAGCTCTACTTTCCCTATCGGCTGGGTGTGGGGCCGGTAAAGGCGCGCTTGCTGCAGGCACCGGCCATCTCCCCCGATGGCGGCAAGGTCGCGTTCTCGGCTTTCACGCGGGTGTACGTTCACGACTTTGCCAGCGGCGTGGCGACGGCCATCTCTCCAGAGGGTATGCACGCCTTCCACCCGGCCTGGTCGCCGGATGGCCGCAACCTCGCCTTTGTTAGCTGGGATGACGGGGGTGGCCACCTGTGGCGGATGCGCGCCAATGGCCGGGGCCAGCCGCGGCGGCTGACCGAGCATGCGGCCTTCTATGCCGACCCGGCGTGGTCACCCGACGGCGGGCGTATCGTGGCCCTTCGGGCGGCCAGCTACGACCGGCTCTACCGCGAACATGATTTCGGTGCGCCGGTGGGTGCCGACCTGGTATGGATGTCGGCGGCGGGCGGCGAACTCTCCGTCATTATGCCGTCACGAGGCTATGGCGCTCCCCACTTCGGCCCGGAACCCGACCGTGTCTACCTATACGCCGGGGGTAGGCCGGGCGCGGCTTCGGGCCTTATGTCGCTTCGTTACGACGGCACCGACCGGCGCCCGCTGCTGCAGGCCACGGGCCCCGGTGTCTACAACGCCGAGGACGATGTCGCCGCCGAGGATGTGCGCTTGGCACCGGATGGCGTGCACGCGCTCATCCACCACGCCAACCAGTTATACCTGGTGCGCCTGCTGAATCCCTATGTCAACGATGTGACGGTAAACCTTGGCGATGCCTCCCTGCCGCTGGCGCGCCTCACCGACATCGGTGCGGACTTTTTCGGCTGGTCCGCAAACGGTACCGAAATCTTCTGGAGTACCGGGCACCGGATACATCGCCGCCTGGTCGGAGACGTTTCTTTCAGTGATGAAAATGGTGCCGAACAGGGTGCTGCCGATCAGGACGACCCGCGGGAGGGTGACCAAACCGCCGACCAGACTGGTGCGGCCGATGGGGCGGGCATAGCCGCACGGGGTGCCGATAAGGGCGGGGGCGACCGGGACGAGAACGATCAGGACGCGGGCGATCGGGAAGACGGGGGTGATCCGGAAGCAGACGAACCCTTGTTGGAGGCCCATGCCTCGGTTCGCTCCGTGGCGGTTGAGATCTACCGGCCGCGGTATCGCCCGGAAGGCCGGGTGGCGTTGACGGGTGCCCGCATTCTCACCATGGAAGCGAACGCGTCGCCCATCGAGGACGGCGTCGTCCTGATTGACGGCGACCGTATCGCCGCCGTGGGTGCCGGCGGTGATGTTGCCATCCCCGAGCACACCAGGGTGATCGATGTTGCCGGCAAGACCATAGCGCCGGGGTTCGTCGATACCCACGCCCACTACCGGCCGCTGCGCCGCGTGCTGAGCACCGCCAATGCCGCCTTCCTGGCAAACCTGGCCTATGGCGTAACCACCGGGCTCGATGTGCAGCCGAGCACCACCGACATACTCGCCTATGAAGACCTGATCGATGCCGGCTACATGATTGGCCCACGGGCGCTATCCACCGGCCCCGGCATCTTCAACAACAACGAGTTTCGCTCGGCCCGCCATGCCGAGGCGGTGCTGAGGCGCTACCGGGAGCACTACCGGGTGCACAACCTGAAGGCCTATATCGCCGGCAATCGCAAGCAGCGGCAGTGGCTCGCTCAGGCGGCGCGGCGGCTCAGGCTTATGCCGACCACGGAAGGGGCGCTGGACATGAAACTGGACATGACCCACGCCATCGATGGCTTCAGCGGCAACGAACACAACTTCCCGGTGGTGGACCTGCACGAGGATACCGTGCAACTGGTGGCGGGCTCGGGCATGAGCTACACGCCCACCCTGCTGGTTGCCTACGGCGGGCCCTGGGGTGAGAACTACTTCTACAGCAGGGAATCGCCCCACGACGATGCCAAGCTGCGGCGCTTCACCCCCTTACCCGTGTTGGCGGCGAGAACGTTGCGGCGCCAGTGGTTCCACGAGCGGGAATACCATTTCTCCCGGGTTGCCGCCCAGGCGGCCAAGATCATTCGTGCGGGCGGCCGCGTTGGCGTCGGTGCCCACGGCCAACTCCAGGGCCTTGGCTATCACTGGGAACTGTGGGCGCTCGCCAGCGGCGGTCTCTCCAACCAGGAGGCGCTGACGGCGGCGACGCGCCACGGCGCGGAAATCATCGGCGTTGCCCAAGATGTCGGTACGCTCTCGGCGGGCAAGCTCGCCGACCTGGTGGTGCTGAACGGCGACCCGCTGGCGGATATTCGCAACACCGCCGACTTGGCGCTCGTGGTTAAGGGCGGCGAGGTATTCGAGGCGGCGACGCTCGACAAGATCTGGCCCGAGCAGGCGAAGCTGCCCGCCCAATGGTGGTGGCATACCGGGCCCGCACCGAAACAATAACGCCCGCCTGGGGCGGCGCCCCGGCCCGGGCGGTTTGCGGGCCCTGATGCTTTCGGTGCCCCGACTGACCGTTACGCCGAGCCTCCGTACTTGCGCAGTTCGGCCCGCCCCACGACCAGGTGATGCACCTCATCGGGGCCGTCGGCCAATCGCAGGGTGCGTTGCCCCGTGTACATGTCGGCCAGCGGCGTCCATTGGGAGACACCGGTGGCGCCGTGAATCTGAATGGCCTGGTCGATGATCTGGCAAACCCGCTCTGGAACCATGGCCTTCACCATATGCACCCACACGCGCGCCTCCTGGTTGCCGAGCACATCCATGGCCTTGGCAGCCTGCAGCACCATCAACCGCATGGCCTCGATATCGATGCGCGCCCGGGAAATGACCTCGATGTTCTTGCCAAGCTGGGCGATGGGCTTGCCGAACGCCTCGCGGCTCAAGCCCCGCCGCACCATCAGGTCCAGTGCTCTTTCCGCCTGCCCGATGGAGCGCATGCAATGGTGGATACGGCCGGGCCCCAGGCGCACCTGGGAGATCTCGAACCCCCGGCCTTCGCCGAGCAGAATGTTTTCTTCCGGTACGCGCACATTGTCGAACTCGATGTGCATATGGCCGTGGGGCGCGTCGTCATGGCCGAAGACGCACATCGGCCCCAGGATGTTGACGCCGGGCGTGTCGATTGGTACCAGTATCTGCGACTGCTGCCGATGCGGTGGCGCGTCGGGGCTGGTTTTCACCATGCAGATCATGATCTTGCAACGAGGGTCGCCGGCCCCGGAAATATAGTATTTTTCCCCGTTGATGACCCACTCGCCATTTTCCAGCACGGCCCGGGTGCCGATATTCTTGGCGTCCGAGGAGGCGAGGTTCGGCTCCGTCATCGCATAGGCGGAGCGGATTTCGCCATTGAGCAGGGGTTGCAGCCACTGCTCCTTCTGTGCCGGCGTGCCGACCCGCTCCAGCACCTCCATGTTGCCGGTGTCCGGGGCGCTGCAGTTCAAGCTTTCCGAGGCTAGGGGGCTTTTCCCGAGTTCCGCGGCGATATAGGCGTAGTCGAGGTTCTTCAGGCCCTCGCCAGTTTCCGCATCGGGCAGGAAGAAGTTCCAGAGCCCGGATTCCTTGGCCTTGTTCTTGGCGCCCTCCAGCAACTCCAACTGCCCGGGCGCCCAGCTCCAACGATCTTCGCGGCCTTCGCCCAGACGATAGAACTCCTCGGTGATCGGGTCGACGTTCTTGGCGATGTGCTGCTGCACCGCATCCAGAAGCGGCCGTGCTTGTTCGGACATGACAAGGTTGTACAGATCGGCATTCAGGCCGTTTTGCTCGGACATGGGTTCTCCCGTGGCATTAAGTGATGGCAGACCGTGGCATTTTAACCCGCATATTGCACCAAGCCGCCATGTTGGCACAGGTTGTTCCGGTTACAAAGCCGCGGGCCGGGTCGCCGTGAGCCGTTCGAGGCGCGGATACAACGCGGCGAGCAGTGCGCCGCGCACCACCATGAAGATTGTCATGGAGAGCCAGATGCCGTGGTTTTGCAGTGGCTCAAGAAGCGCCCAGACCGTGGCGAGATAGACGAGGACCGCCACGAACATGCTGTTGCGCAACTCCCTGGAGCGGGTGGTGCCGATGAATATGCCGTCGAGCATGAACGCCCACACGGAAACGAGCGGCAGCGCCGCCACCCAATACAGGTACCCGGCCGCGGCGGCCCGGACTTCCGGCAGCAATGTCAAGAGTGCGACGATGTCCGTGCCCAGGAGTAGGTACAGGAGGCTGACAAGACCGGCGATCAATCCCGCCCATAGGGAACAGTAGGCGCTGGCGCGGCGCAGGCGGCGCGGGTCGTTGGCACCGAAGGCGTGGCCCGCCAGGGTCTCGGCGGTGTGGGCGAAACCATCGAGCCCATAGGCCATGATGTGGAAGAACTGCATGAGCACCGCGTTGGCGGCCAGGACCAGGTCGCCGAGGTACGCGGAAAGGGCCGTCAGCATGAAGAATGGAAGTTGCACGAAGAATGTGCGGATCACCAGGTTGGTGCTGACGTTGCCGAGGTCCGCCATGCGGGCGCGGTTCCACAGGTCGGTGGGCCAGGTTGCCTGCCAGCCGCTTTGCCTGAGGGCGCGCAACGTGACGACTATGCCGAGGGTGGCGGCGAGCCATTCGCTGATGACCGTGCCAGCCGCTACGCCGTTGACACCCCAGCCCCAGCCGATGACAAACCACAGGTCGAGCACGATATTGGTGCCGTTGAATAGCGCACTGATGGCCAGGGCGGCCCCCATCCGCTGCAGGCCGAACAGCACGCCGAGCGCGACTATGTAGAGCAGCACCGCGGGCGCACCCCAGATACGGATGTCGAAGTAGCTCGATGCCTGCTGCTCGACGGCCGGACTGGCTTCGAACAGCCAAAAGACAAGTGCCCGTAGCGGCCACTGCAGCAGTATGACCAAGCCGCCAAGTGCGGCGGCAGCGGCGGCGGCGCGGACCGCTATCGCCGCCAAAGCATCGACCTGGCGCCCACCGAGCGCCTGGGCGGTAAGCCCGGTGGTGCTCATCCGCAGGAAACCGAACATCCAGTAAATGGCGTTCATGATGGTGCTGCCGAGCGCCACCGCACCGACATAGGTGGCGTCCGACATGCGGCCCATCACCGCGGTGTCGACCGCGCCCACCAGCGGCAGGGTCAGGTTGGCGATGATCATCGGCCACGACAACGACCACACCTTCGCGTGCCATTGGCGGGGCGTTTTCGGTACGGTAATGGTCATGCAGGCGATGCACCATAGTGCTAGCCGTGGTTGAAGGCCAGTTTGTTTGGCCGGGATGCTGCACATGGAAAAGAACTGGGTGTGATAGACGCATAGCCCGAAGGCGATTCTGCATACGTCTTGTAGTCGAACGCTTCGACTTGCCAAAGCGTCCGCCTCGCGTCGCCCCCATACCGAGATGCCTTTGCAATTCTAGGGTCGGGCTCCATCTCAAGGGTATTCGGAAAGATAGCGGCGGCAGGCTATGGCAACACCAAGCCGACGCGGCGGATGGACGGCTTCAACAAAATTGCTATATTGCTATGATGAAAGTTGCAATTTTGTTTGCATGGGGGTGTCCGTGCCCTTGGATGAAGCCCTGAAGGAGAAGATCGGGAACTACGTCAGCCATTCGGACCGCGGTGTAGAGCCGGTGTTCGTCGGGCGCGGGGATCTCTTCCATCTTGTCGCCAATGCGGCGCGGTCCTGCGCGGACGGCCAGCCGGCGGGCCAAACCGTCTGCCTCGCCGGGCCGCCAGGCATCGGCAAAACCGCCTTCTTGGAAGAGCTCCGCGGGCGGGGCCTATCTAGGGGTTGGGGCGGGCCGCCCACCCTGGCTGTGGATGTTGATCCCTCGGAACTTCACGACCCGCAGATCCTGCTCGCCCGCATCGCCGATGCCTTGCCCAAACCTTGGCGTGGCGGAGCCGGGAGGCGCCTCCGGCGCATGTTGGGGAATCTCTCTGAGCGTGGCGGCTCCTTTTCGCTCTCCGGCGCGGGAATTGGCGTTGGGAACGTCAAAAAACCATCGCTGTTTCCTTGGAAGGAGCTTGAGGGGCTTCTGGCCGGAAGGCCGGATGGCGGCGTCCTGTGCATCTGCGTCGACGAGGCGCAGCGCCTCAAACCCACGTCCGGAGAACGAAGGAATGAAGTTTTGGCCCATCTACACCGGGGTGCCCGGGAAGCGGATGTTCCGGCGTTCGTCCTGTTGGCGGGCCACTCGCAGACCCCGGACGTCATCGAGCCGTCCGTCTCGCGCCGATTGGCGGGGGATCGGCTGAAGCATATGCGGCCCCTGAGCCGCGATGAGTCAATTCAGTACGTCCGGGGGATTCTTGATCACTGTGAAGTTCGAGGACAGCAGTGGAAGTTCACTGAATGGGTTGCGCGTGAGTGCGGGGGGTTCCCGCACCACCTGCGCAGCGCCATGACCGCCCTTGGCAAGGAGATTCTGCGCAACGATAGTGTGCGGCCGTGCGATCTTGATGCGGTGCGTATTGCCAAGGACGTCACTCGCCTTCGCGTTGACTATTATCAGCGGCGCTTGGCGAGGCTGACCCCGGCCTTGCCCCTGATTCGGCAGCTTTTCGAGCGTTGGGACAATGCCGGCGTGTCACGCGAATGCGCATGGATTGACGCCAGGGATGCACTCGGTCGCATCGACGATCAGATGATGGCGGACCTTCGGGAGGAGGGGACCGACACCCGCAAAAAGCTGATCGGTGCCATGATTGCGAGCGGCCTGCTTGCGGTCATTGAAGATGATGACACCTGGGGCTGCCCCATTCCGTCCCTACGCGACTACGTGCTCACGGGTCGGCATGAAGTGGCGGCGTCACCACCCATGTTTTCTCCGAGCGTAAGTCCGTAATCGTGGAACTGAAAGCCTTTCTCGAGGCTCAGCGGAGACCGCCTGCGAACTCTGCTTCAGGAGCTCTTGTAACGGCAAATGATCAAGGCGATACGGCCGGCTCGAATCTGTGAAATCGAGGCGCGAAATCGGGCATCGGGGCGTTAGTGGGAGTTGCTGACGAAGTTCGACTTCGCTTCCTTCACAAGACAGGCTATGCTTCAACGAGGGTCTGGCCAATTGGTCAGGTAAACAGGCGAGCAGGACCGAGGCTATATGAGACACATCAACGCTTCATTGAGGGCTTGGCCAATGGGCCGGGCAAACGGGTTTGTAAATCGAAAGATATCCCGGTTGGCTGCCCGTGCAATGGCCTGGCTAAACGAGAGAGAGAAAAAGGAAAAGAAAAAGAAAAAAGGGGGTAAAGAGAAGAAGCTGTAATGAGGCCTCGGCCGATTGGCCGGGTAATTCCGGCCGCAACAATCTAACCGGCCGTTCCAGGCCGTTCTGGACTTTCGCCGCTTATTGAGGCGGTGGATCGAGGCTCGGGTCGAGGTCGTTGGTACCCACAGGCATCGTCTCGTCCAAGCGTAACCCAATCTCATCCCCCCCCCCCCCCCCCCCCCCCCCCCCCGCATACCGGGGGCATGGAGGCTTCAATGAGGGCACGGCCAATTGGCCGTGCAAACCGAACCGCTTGGATTTGCGGTGGCCGTGTGGACCCGCTTCAATGAGGGCACGGCCAATTGGCCGTGCAAACATCGCCGGCGGGGGCAGGGAGCGCCGGCGGATGAATGCTTCAATGAGGGCACGGCCAATTGGCCGTGCAAACGTCACGCCATCCAGCAACTTCCGCTCCACTTTTTATGCTTCAATGAGGGCACGGCCAATTGGCCGTGCAAACGCAGATGATAAAGACGCGAAGCGCAGGGCTGTCGACGCTTCAATGAGGGCACGGCCAATTGGCCGTGCAAACCGCCTCCGGCCCGTGGACTATTGGGCCGGAGAACGAGCTTCAATGAGGGCACGGCCAATTGGCCGTGCAAACTCCGATCCACAGGGTGCTGGCCGTGCGCCGCCAGACGAGCTTCAATGAGGGCACGGCCAATTGGCCGTGCAAACCGCGCCTCGCAGCATGTGGCTCATCACCTTCTTTTCTGCTTCAATGAGGGCACGGCCAATTGGCCGTGCAAACGGGCAAGGGGGGGTTGCACACCGGTCTACACAAGTCGGGCTTCAATGAGGGCACGGCCAATTGGCCGTGCAAACGAAGAGTGGTACTATCATGAAGCCGTATCTGCGCTGCTTCAATGAGGGCACGGCCAATTGGCCGTGCAAACGGAGAATGCGTCGTGCGGGGAAGGGGAATGGAACGCGCTTCAATGAGGGCACGGCCAATTGGCCGTGCAAACGGCGACCCGTCGATCGGAAAAGTCGTGCTGCACTCGTAGCTTCAATGAGGGCACGGCCAATTGGCCGTGCAAACGACGGTCCCTGCGAAAAGAAACGGATCCGCGTTCAAAGCTTCAATGAGGGCACGGCCAATTGGCCGTGCAAACCTAAGGAAAATCATTAGTCGATGGGCTCCACCTTCGGGCTTCAATGAGGGCACGGCCAATTGGCCGTGCAAACCACCGCCGAGTATGCCAAGGCGGTTTTCGTTGTCGATGCTTCAATGAGGGCACGGCCAATTGGCCGTGCAAACACCCGAGGGCGCACGGCCGGCGCATCCATCTGACCCGCTTCAATGAGGGCACGGCCAATTGGCCGTGCAAACAAAATTTGGGACCGATGGAGATGAGCGCGCGGGCGATGCTTCAATGAGGGCACGGCCAATTGGCCGTGCAAACGACCGTATACAATTCTCGCCCGTCGCCCTTTACGCGGCTTCAATGAGGGCACGGCCAATTGGCCGTGCAAACGCTCTCTCTTCTCGGGTGCCTGATGGCCTATAAGCTGCTTCAATGAGGGCACGGCCAATTGGCCGTGCAAACGGGGGCCCCTTTTACATAGGGAGCTAATCATGAGCGGCTTCAATGAGGGCACGGCCAATTGGCCGTGCAAACTGAGTATGGTCAGCTTCAGCCGATGGCGACTATCGTGCTTCAATGAGGGCACGGCCAATTGGCCGTGCAAACGCAGAGACTCTGTTTTAGCGTCTTCGGATAGTTCCGGCTTCAATGAGGGCACGGCCAATTGGCCGTGCAAACGTACATCAAATCCGAAGGATGGGTGTTTGAAATCCACGCTTCAATGAGGGCACGGCCAATTGGCCGTGCAAACGGCGGCAAGTCGCGTAAGAAGGATCACAAATACTGGCTGCTTCAATGAGGGCACGGCCAATTGGCCGTGCAAACTCAGCAGCAAGGGCCTTATAAGACGGGTTTAACACAGCTTCAATGAGGGCACGGCCAATTGGCCGTGCAAACCGGATCGGTTGTCCCGACATGAACTTGGGATGTATGAGCTTCAATGAGGGCACGGCCAATTGGCCGTGCAAACGCCCTGTATGCCCGTGATGTGAACAACTATGTCGTTGTGCTTCAATGAGGGCACGGCCAATTGGCCGTGCAAACTAAAACCTAGCGGTTCGCCGGGAACAGAGTTGTACGGCTTCAATGAGGGCACGGCCAATTGGCCGTGCAAACGGTGGTTGGGTGGGATGAGAACGGGGGTGATGGTTTGCTTCAATGAGGGCACGGCCAATTGGCCGTGCAAACGGCGTCTCCTGATCTCGCTAATGTGCTGGTCTCGGCCGCTTCAATGAGGGCACGGCCAATTGGCCGTGCAAACGGTCAGACACCACATCACCAGTGAAGAAATCGGAAGGCTTCAATGAGGGCACGGCCAATTGGCCGTGCAAACTGGGCTGGAAAATGCCTCGTGCGGGGAAGGCGAGTGGCTTCAATGAGGGCACGGCCAATTGGCCGTGCAAACGAGGGCACCGTCTACTACTTCGAGGGCACCGCTCCTGCTTCAATGAGGGCACGGCCAATTGGCCGTGCAAACGCCGGCGTCAGCCGGCTCGCCCAACTTCGACTCCATAAGCTTCAATGAGGGCACGGCCAATTGGCCGTGCAAACGGCCAGCGCCTTGTACTGGGGCGAGCCGGTAGTATGCTTCAATGAGGGCACGGCCAATTGGCCGTGCAAACATCGAGCTCGTGATCGCTCATATTGTCGATCAATGGGCTTCAATGAGGGCACGGCCAATTGGCCGTGCAAACGGCCGCGGCCTGAGTAATAGTGCCCAGGAGACCAGCGGCTTCAATGAGGGCACGGCCAATTGGCCGTGCAAACGCGCCCTTCGGCCTACCGGCCTTCGCCCCCGTCATCAGCTTCAATGAGGGCACGGCCAATTGGCCGTGCAAACTCGCGCCGCCCCCGCCCGAAGAAACGGCTGGAAACACGCTTCAATGAGGGCACGGCCAATTGGCCGTGCAAACAGCGCGGGGGTGGGCTTTCCAACCGCCGTGCCTGAGCTTCAATGAGGGCACGGCCAATTGGCCGTGCAAACTCTTGCTCCTTCACTGTCGTAGCAAACCGCCACAGGTGCTTCAATGAGGGCACGGCCAATTGGCCGTGCAAACGGCGCGCAAACCAAAATTTGGTTTGGGGCGGCGCGCGCTTCAATGAGGGCACGGCCAATTGGCCGTGCAAACCGCTGGCCGACACGGCCCGGAACGGCCGCCTGGAGCGGCTTCAATGAGGGCACGGCCAATTGGCCGTGCAAACGGCTGCCCTACGACATCATGAACTTCTCGCTGCTGGCGCTTCAATGAGGGCACGGCCAATTGGCCGTGCAAACAGAAGGTGTTGCGGGTATATCGGGCGCGGTGTTGGGCTTCAATGAGGGCACGGCCAATTGGCCGTGCAAACCCCGTGCTAACTCCGAAAGACCTTGCAAAATGGTACGTGCTTCAATGAGGGCACGGCCAATTGGCCGTGCAAACTGATTTCCCTACGAAAACACTCGGTTCTTCCACCATGAGCTTCAATGAGGGCACGGCCAATTGGCCGTGCAAACGCACCTCGACATCTTCAACCGGCATGACAACCTGCGCTTCAATGAGGGCACGGCCAATTGGCCGTGCAAACGACGAGCGGCGGAAGCGAGTTCACCAGGGCTCATCGAGCTTCAATGAGGGCACGGCCAATTGGCCGTGCAAACTTGGTTTCTGGTTCAACCCTTTGTCGCTAGGGCCAAGGCTTCAATGAGGGCACGGCCAATTGGCCGTGCAAACTGTGTACCCTGACCCTCGGCGACGAATGGGGGGTCACGCTTCAATGAGGGCACGGCCAATTGGCCGTGCAAACCCACGCGGTTGTTCTGACCGATGGCACTCATCACGCGGCTTCAATGAGGGCACGGCCAATTGGCCGTGCAAACGACGTCGACGTCGAATCCTAACCGTCGAATTCGAAGCTTCAATGAGGGCACGGCCAATTGGCCGTGCAAACATCAATGTGGGATTCTCTACATGTTCGCCACATCAGCAGCTTCAATGAGGGCACGGCCAATTGGCCGTGCAAACGGTGTTGTGCTGGCGTGTTCTCCGTCGTACACACCCGCTTCAATGAGGGCACGGCCAATTGGCCGTGCAAACCAATTCACGCTTTTTCAGGCGTAAACGTTTCTAGCCAGCTTCAATGAGGGCACGGCCAATTGGCCGTGCAAACCGCGCAAGGCCGTAGCTGCCATGTTGAAACTACTAAGGCTTCAATGAGGGCACGGCCAATTGGCCGTGCAAACGGCCGCCCTCGCGGCGGCCGGCTGCTCGGTGCTGAAAGCTTCAATGAGGGCACGGCCAATTGGCCGTGCAAACATGGAATTCCCTTTTTAGCATATGTCGGGAATCTCGTGCTTCAATGAGGGCACGGCCAATTGGCCGTGCAAACGACCAGCAGAAGCGAGACCACCACCAACCGCACCGCCGCTTCAATGAGGGCACGGCCAATTGGCCGTGCAAACCTCGAAGAGGTGAATAGAAGCTACGCGGGTTCGGTGCGCTTCAATGAGGGCACGGCCAATTGGCCGTGCAAACGATCAGCATGCGGACACCTACGTGCCCGTGCGAATTGCTTCAATGAGGGCACGGCCAATTGGCCGTGCAAACACCCTGGACCACGTCGTGTGCCACGTCCACGGCGGCGGGCTTCAATGAGGGCACGGCCAATTGGCCGTGCAAACAGCAGCCGCGTGGCCATCTGCAGCGCGAGCGCGGGGTCGCTTCAATGAGGGCACGGCCAATTGGCCGTGCAAACAAACGCCAACCCGAGCCGGGGCCGGCAATGAGGAACGGCTTCAATGAGGGCACGGCCAATTGGCCGTGCAAACCCTTGCGGTAGAGGTAACCAGACACGGCGCCGTGGATAGCTTCAATGAGGGCACGGCCAATTGGCCGTGCAAACGTGATCGAGAGCCAGCGCCATCAATGGCTCCTCGAGCTTCAATGAGGGCACGGCCAATTGGCCGTGCAAACGGACGCAGCCTACAACTACATCCGGATCGACAGGAGGGCTTCAATGAGGGCACGGCCAATTGGCCGTGCAAACCGACCACAGCTCCTCATACATGCCAAGTTCCTGCTTGGGCTTCAATGAGGGCACGGCCAATTGGCCGTGCAAACGCCACGGATATCGCCATCACCAGGCCGATGCCCAAGCTTCAATGAGGGCACGGCCAATTGGCCGTGCAAACCGGCATTTGTCGTCATGACGACGAGCGGCTCGGGCTGCTTCAATGAGGGCACGGCCAATTGGCCGTGCAAACAAGGGGCCGGCGGGCGCCGACTCGACCGTGCCGGGCGCTTCAATGAGGGCACGGCCAATTGGCCGTGCAAACCGCCGGCAGGGGGGGGGTCGATTTTTCGACCGCCCGGGCTTCAATGAGGGCACGGCCAATTGGCCGTGCAAACGTCGGCGGCCATCCCCAAATTATCGCCGAAAATCGTCAAGCTTCAATGAGGGCACGGCCAATTGGCCGTGCAAACAAGGATATAGACGTCTTCGATCCGGCTCGATGACTCTGCTTCAATGAGGGCACGGCCAATTGGCCGTGCAAACCGCGCACATATGCTTGCGCACAGCGCACCACCAATGGCTTCAATGAGGGCACGGCCAATTGGCCGTGCAAACACCGCCGCTGGTCTCAGTGCTGACGGTCAGCGTATCGCGCTTCAATGAGGGCACGGCCAATTGGCCGTGCAAACCGCGAACATCGATAACATCACCGGACGCAACGGAAACAGCTTCAATGAGGGCACGGCCAATTGGCCGTGCAAACTCTATCCATATCACTGGCGTTGATGACGGTCGCCGTGCTTCAATGAGGGCACGGCCAATTGGCCGTGCAAACGGTCAGCCACGTCTCGGCCGCCTCGGTCCAGACGCCGCTTCAATGAGGGCACGGCCAATTGGCCGTGCAAACCCAGCCACGGGCGCCGTAGGAACGGCGCGTCAGCACGCTTCAATGAGGGCACGGCCAATTGGCCGTGCAAACGTCTCGAATTTGGGCTTTCCTCTCATTGACTCGATGAGGCTTCAATGAGGGCACGGCCAATTGGCCGTGCAAACTTCATGGGGCTGGCGGAGACGGCTCGCTCCTGGTGGCTTCAATGAGGGCACGGCCAATTGGCCGTGCAAACGGTGCCGGTGCCGGTGCCGCTATCATCGCCGATTGGCTGCTTCAATGAGGGCACGGCCAATTGGCCGTGCAAACGCGCGTCAGGGGAATCGAGCCGCGACTGCTGAGACGACTGCTTCAATGAGGGCACGGCCAATTGGCCGTGCAAACTTGTCCAGCTCGTGATTCGACATCGAATCGATGAGCGGGCTTCAATGAGGGCACGGCCAATTGGCCGTGCAAACCCCATAGCCTTTTCCTGACCAGACGCCACAGCGGAATGCTTCAATGAGGGCACGGCCAATTGGCCGTGCAAACATCGAGCGGGCCGGTCTGACGGAGGCTAACGTTGCGACGCTTCAATGAGGGCACGGCCAATTGGCCGTGCAAACTGAGCGCATCGGTTCGGGGCACGACGAAAAGTGACGCTTCAATGAGGGCACGGCCAATTGGCCGTGCAAACCCGCGCCCGCCGTCCACTACCCGCGTCCCATCGCCCAGCTTCAATGAGGGCACGGCCAATTGGCCGTGCAAACGTATGCGCAGTCGATCCAGTGCGCGGCGGTGCCGGCCTGCTTCAATGAGGGCACGGCCAATTGGCCGTGCAAACGCGCGAGATCGAGGCGCTGGAGTCGGCCATTGAAAAGCTTCAATGAGGGCACGGCCAATTGGCCGTGCAAACAGCTCAACAGGATCGGCTCTTACCATCTCGTTGACTTGCTTCAATGAGGGCACGGCCAATTGGCCGTGCAAACGCTCGGGCTGAATTTTGAAGCCGATCTCAATTTCCTCGCTTCAATGAGGGCACGGCCAATTGGCCGTGCAAACGCCCAATTCCTGTGCGGCGAGCTTGTCGGGAGAATTGCTTCAATGAGGGCACGGCCAATTGGCCGTGCAAACCGCCCGCGAGCGAAGAGGCGGCGGAAATAATAGTGCGCTTCAATGAGGGCACGGCCAATTGGCCGTGCAAACGCGTGATCGCCGGTATAAGAGCGCACGGCCAATTGGCCGTGCAAACACCGACGTAATGGTTCAGTTTGTGTTCTTACAGCTTCAATGAGGGCACGGCCAATTGGCCGTGCAAACCATCGCTCGGAAACGCGTCAGAGTCTGGCCCGAGCTTCAATGAGGGCACGGCCCAATTGGCCGTGCAAACGATCGTATTGAGCTGTTCGGCTTCAATGAGGGCACGGCCAATTGGCCGTGCAAACCATTCGAGGACGACCAGGCGTTCGGGCATTCCTTTGACGCTTCAATGAGGGCACGGCCAATTGGCCGTGCTTCAATGAGGGCACGGCCAATTGGCCGTGCAAACCCCCCGCTCGCAACGCCATGATAACACGCGGGAAATGGCGTGGCTTGCGAGCGGTCGGTGGGAATTGCCGCAGATATCGGCACCATCTGCGGCGTTAGATAGATATGCCACTGTAAGTCACTAATTTTTAAAGAGCTTTCCATTGCGAGCGCTGGCCGCCCCAAGGGGAACCACCACAGCGCTCGCAGGCCATCGGCAAACGCTACGCTACACGATGATCGTATCATTGGAAACTGGCTTGAACTCCTTTCCCAGGCTCGTCACACGGGGCTTGACGGCGTCCGCGGAACCAAGATCCATAATCAACACATGGTCCTCGCCGTGGTGGATCTGCTGGTCGAGGTCGGAGATCATTTCCGCGTGGCGTAGGCGCGTCAGCCGACATTGAAATATCGACAGTTGCAGCCACTCGCCATAGCCATGCATGGTCCTGAAGATCGCCCGCCATCGCTTGGGGTCGCCGATGTCGTAGGCGACGACATATAGGCGTTCATCTGACATATGAAGTCACCGCTACCTCGTGGTGAAGTCTGGGTACTCTGGTAGTTCGCCAAGCAGGAAGCGGCCCAGCAGCCTCGCCTGAATTTCCAGGACGCGGCGATAGCTAACCCTGTAGCCGAAGATGGGGTGGGTAATTTCCTGCGATAGCCTGCGCTCAAACGCGGCAATCAGGCTTTTACGGGCGTCCGGCTTCATGGCGACGCCTAGGCTCGACACGACGAAATCGCGCGAACTAACCTCGCCGTTGTTGATAACCTGAATCACCGATGAATCGGCAACCAGCGGACGAAACGATTCCATCAGGTCAAGTGCCAATGCGGGCCTGCCGTATCGTGGCTGGTGGTAGAAGCCGCGATAGGGGTCTAGGCCGACCGCGCTGATCGTGTTTGTCCATGTTCTTACAAGGAGGGAGTACGAAAATGACAACAGGGCGTTCACCCTGTCTTTCGGGGGGCGCCTGTTCCTGCCATTGAACTGGAAATCGAAGCCCTCGTCGGATCGCAACATGCGTTGAAAGTTGCTGAAGTAGCGGGACGCCGCGGCACCCTCTATGCCCAGAAGTTCCGGCAGGCTCCCGGCCTTGGCGGCGTTGTGCGCGGCGAGTTTCAAGTCCCGCATAAGAGCTGGTGGCCTATCCTCGCCCCGCCAGTTTCGCCTCAACATCGTCCTTGAGTTCAATATCTTCGCCTTAACGAAGCTCCTTGCGAGTTTCAAGCAGTCGGGCTGACTGAAGCTGCGGGCGTACTGCGCCGTCCTTAGCTCGACATTCTTGTGCCCCGTTCCCTCCGTGTGTCCTAGAAACCAGCCGCCATAGGAGTACCAGGAAACGGGGATTCCTCGGCGCATGAGTTCGTGGAGCGTGGGCGTTGTGATGTAGACATTGCCCAGCGCGACAAGCTGGGAAATCTCCGCCAGCCTGGCGCTTGCGGTCGTCTCGCCCTCGACCTCCACGTTCAGCACGTTACCCTTTTTGCGCACGCTTGCCCTGTGGTGCTGAACATACACCGGGCTCCTGTGTTCCGCCCTGACCGCGAGCGGCCTTGGCGGATGGTCTTTTCGGTTGAGAAGATTCACCTCGTCGGGCAGACAAATTCCAACGAGGGAGCACCGGGGGCACTTGGGCGAATCCTCCAGCGGCGGCGGAATGGTTTGGCTCGCCGCCGATTCCCTCGCGCCGTCGATGGCATTCCGCGTTTGTTGGATCAACTCCTCATCGAAGGGAACCGTTACCCGTTCCTTGCCGGCAACGTAATAGAGCACGCCCTCGTCGCACCGATAGCCGTGCTCGCGCAATAGCAGGCCCTGCACGCAGAGTTGCACCCGTTCGGGGGCATAGGCACCTTTCGGTACATGTGGCCGCTTGCCCTTCTTGTAGTCGACGGGCACGACGGCGCCACCGGCGACCTCAACTAGGTCCATCTTCGCCACAACGCCAAGCGTCTCCGAGGATAGGTCGACAGACGTTGCGTGGATAACTCCGTCATTCTGCGTGTCGTCGGCGTCTGGGATTGTTCCCCTCTTGCGATCAACGCGCCGGTGTGCGCGTCTACCCTCTTCGGTGTCGTAGGAATCGGCCCACTCGCCCTGAACCCACTCCAGGTAGGCAAGGCGTGGACAGTAAACGTACTCGTTGACTATGCGCGCGGGAACAAGCGGCGGGCTTTCCGACTTCCCATGTGCCGGAGCCCGGCGTGGGGGTAGGGGTGCCGTTGGCGTTTGATCGGGTTGCTCGCGCTTGGGTTGGAGGTTGGTGTCGTCGCGGTGTGGTTTCATGGCTTGCTCGCGGGATAAATCGAAACTGGACGGCAAGCGGATTATGTCACTTTGCCGCAAACAAGCCACCACCGGCATGGCTGTCCCGACCAAGCAGAACAGGGCCCTTAAGCGCCACCGCAAACCGAAGACGTAGGTGGGCGATCAGGTTGCCCCCTCTTGGGCCGGCGTTGACTTCCAATACCTCAACGTCGGGCTCCGGCAAGCCACGACGCCCGCATTCGGTGACGACATCCCGTACCACGGCGTCCTCAATCGCCTTCCCGCCTCCTGCGTGGCGCGTCGGCCGATAGGGTGTGCTGGTCTCCCATACGTAGGCGGGGCCAACAAGCGGGTCACCGCGTGTCAAGGGGCTTGCGCGATCAAGCGCAAGGACGCCGAGCTTTCCGGCTTTAACCTGAGTTAACATCCGGGGCACTCTGTTAAAGTGGCCCCGGTCACCACGGGCGGTTCTTGCGGTGCGGTCGCAAGCCCAGGGTGCCGCGATGAGAAGGCGGTCAACGTAGCCGTCGTGGTCGGCATCGTCCGCGGCAAGAAACACATGCTCGTGTGAACCGCCGCGAGCTGGCTTTCCGCCTTGCTCATGTCCAGAAAAAATCTTGGGTACCCGCCCATCATCGCTGGCAACTGACATCAAGGCACGTCGCAGCGACCGAATCAGACTAAAACGATCACTAACAGATACACGGGAATTCGCGTCGAGATGGAACACGAAAAGGTCACTTTTATCCTCCTCTACCGGCACCATCAGACCCAGCCCACAGAACCTGCCATTTCCAATAATCAGCGGCCCCTCCAAAGTGTCTGGAAAAGTCGCTTCCACATGCCACAGCATACTCTCCGAAAATCGCGACCCTTCGGCAAAGGCGCGGGCCGGCGTTCCCCGACGCTGGAATGGCTCGCGCTGGACCTTGACGTCATGTGGCCGCGACCGCACGCCAGCGTGCCGAAGTGCCGCGAGGACAGCGTCGGCGGCACGTTTTTCGTCCTCCAGACGAGCGGTGCCGGTGCCTTTTAGGCCATCGTCGCGGGCGCGGCGGCGTTGGACGTTTGGCAGGGCAGGGGGGGTGAGGCTGCGAAATCTGTGGGAAGGAATCATGAACCGCTCGGCCATTTGTGAATCGTCCGTCGATACCAGGCGACCGTTCCACAGTGCCCCAGTCTCTAGATCGCATGGTTGGAGCCCAAGAAACGCCCAGCGAAGATCGTCGCTCCGGATAGGGCATTCCACCGGCACCTCAACCATAACGCGGCGGATTGCGGGAGCAACCTGCTCGTGGCCAATGGAGGGAATCGGCACAATCCGGATGCGCTGTGGCAGATCCCGCGGGCCAGCGCCCCGTCCCACGACGAATTTTTCGATGCGGGCCGTTTCGTTCGGCAATGTTTCCTGTAGCTTGCTTGCCGCTCCATCCCGCAGGCTTGTGACCAGGGCTGCCGCTAGGCGCAGAGGTAGGGGCGCAAAACGATTCTCGCTACGCAATTCGAAGTACAGACGGCGTGGCGGCGTGTCGTAGCCCACATGACGGAACAGGGGCTTCGGCCGTTGCTCAAACTCCGTGTAGATTCGTCGTCCTTGTGAGGCTTGACGGATAGGAGGCTGCCGGTGCCGCTGAACGAGGCTATCCAGTGTGCCCATGCGTGGGCTGGGAACCGCGCCGGTGCCGTTTGGTTCCCGCAGAGCGCCCGGATGGGCATCGAGTATCGCCGCCGCATGGTCGCACTCAACAATATCAGCGGTCGCCCAGGCGGGATCGATGCCACGACCGAGTTGGCATAGCCTATCGGCAATGCCACAAATACGCGCCGCCTCGGGCGATCCTGCATCGAAATCCCAGGCGTAGACAACGGCCTCTTCGGCGTCGAAAAAACAGGGTCGCCACGTTTTCCCGACCCGGGTCTCCGGGAGTCGGGACGGGTCTCCGCCCTTGGCGTCCAAGTCGTTGTTGGGAACAAACAGTTTGACGTTGCTTCCCCGGCGGGCGGGAGGGGCGACAATCCTGGGTGGACCGAGCTGTTCGAGCCAGCGCAATGCCTGCTGATCGGCGGACGGCACCTCGTTCCCGCGCGCCGCGCCCGCGACCAGCGCCTGAAACAGGCGGGCGGGCGAAGGTGGCCACCCCTCCGCACCTTGGAACCGGTCCTCCTCGCCGTGGTAGCGCCCTTCAAAAAACCGGACGGAGATCAGCAGTGACTTTGCCATGCTCTTGGGGCCGTTCTTTGTCCTACTTGTTTTCCCTTGCATCCGCCTTGGCGCGGGTCTTGTCAAAGGTCACCTTGTGATTTTGACCTACTTCGAAAGCCCTCGCGGCAACACGGGCGTAATCCAGTGCGAGCGCCTCGTCCAACCCCAGTGGGGTTCGCTCGCCGGTGCGTGCCACCGAATGCCACATCCCCGGATTGTTGTCGGGGTCCAATGTCAACAGGCAGCCGGCGCGCAGGAAACCATCGAACCCCGCGGTGGAGGCGACAAGGGATAAGCCTAGTATGTAGCGGCGTAGACGCCTACTCGCTTCGTCGCTACCCGCCTCAAGGCGGCGCAGGGCGATCAGATTGACAGTGATGTTTCGATGGATGGATCCCCGGGCGATGATGCCCCCGTGGGTCTTCACCGCGGGGACATGAACAAAGCCCCGCTTCGCTAGCGGATTCTTTGGATCTCCCTCCGCTTTTTCCTTGTCTTTCTCGGAGAAGACATCGAGTTCCGAATAGTCCAAGGGTGGGTTGTACTGAGCGGAACGGGTGAGCACTTCGACCTTCTCCGCGCGAATGGTGGACTGCACGATGCGGGGCAGCTTGGCCTGCGTATCCCGGGAGTCCCAGACGCCGAACACCAGGGATGTGGGTGCCAGCTTCGCAAGGGCTGTCGCGTCGCCGCTACCCTGAAACGAACGAAATGCTTTACGGGCCTGATCGTGAAGCTCGGTGGAGCGGACCAGGGCGTCGCCGAGTCGATGTCCCGCTTCCAGGATAGAAATCTCCTTGCCTTCGTCATAGGCGATGTTGATCTGGGGGACGAGATCGGCGTATCCATCCTCGAGGAACAGCGGCTCAATGCGGTTGGCCTGCGCACCGACGCTGTCGATGACGGCGACCTTGGTGCCATCGGAGAGCTCGTCGATGTTGTATCCATGAAAACTGTGGTTGTCTGGAAAGGCGTAGGTTGGGGGGAAGATCGGCGTACCCTCGCCTTCCACTGGCAATAGGGATTGACGAAGGTGCAGGGCTATCGGTCCGTGCCGATCGTCCGCCCATGCGTTGATCTTTTCGTTGGTTAACGGCTCGGTCATGATAATTCTCCTAGTCGGTGGATGCCTCGACAACTTGGGCGATGCACCGGGCTTGGCCTTCCTGTCCCGGCCAGTCAAGGCGCATGACGAAACAGCGAAACGGCCAACCGGGAATGGGGGATTCTCCCCCGCCCAGTGCGGCGCGAAGGAAAGTGGTGTCGACGGGGCAGTGGCCGCCGAGCACACCGTAACGGTACTCAAGTTTGCTTGTTCGGGCGGGCCGGGCGTGGGTCATGCCAATGGCCGCCAGTATTTCGACGAGCGGAAACCCTTTCTTTCGGAATGAACCTTGGGGGTGTTTATTTAGCGAGAAGCCGATTTGGATTGGCACGTAGTCTGAACGCCAGTCGAAACGAAAGCTGCTTGATTGATCAGCGGATAGTGCGAACGGATTGTCGGCATGTTGACGCATCTTGCCCCCAACAAGCTTAAGCGCATCGCGTAGAATGGCGGCACCCGGATATCCTCCCGACCCCGCCCAGAACTTCATGTCGTCGCGCCCAGTGATCCTAGTGGCTTTGGTACCGACGCCCATAGTGCCGTCGGCCCAATGGTCGACGGGAATTTCGGCACCCGCGCCGTCGCGGAGCACCACCGGCAGCCGGGCCGGAGATTCGGGGTCCGGATAGGGGAAAGGCGTGTCGGCTGGAGCTTCCATCGGCTCGTCGCCCCAAGTCTTCTTCCACTTCGTTGCATGGTCTGAATGCGCGGGCATGAGCGTGACGACTTTGGCGTCCTCCAGAAATCCCATGACCCGCTCGGTCGGCTTCTCCCCGCCCGCCACAGCAATGCGGAACGTCGCCGCTGTTTCATTGTTGTTCCAATCGAAGATCGCTTCGACCTCACCGAGCAGTATTTCCACCGCCTCAATCAGGCCTAGGCAGGCGAACACCTGCCCGGGATTCAACAGATCGACGTCTATCTTAGATTCGGCCATTCCTACCGCCGTTGCCCGGAATGTGCGTCCCAATTTCGGGAGGCGATTTGATCCGCCGCCCGCAGGATGGCCTCGCGCCATGCAAGGCCCCACGGACCGTAACGTTTCTGCAGTCGGGCGAAGCGCAACGCGGCCTCACCCGCCTTCGCCTCAAGCGCCGAGGGTGGCCCCTCATCGCATCCCTCTGAACGTATCAACGGGCGCGCATTGCCGTGGTGCGCGGCGATCAGATGCAGAATCAAATCTCGGGTGGCCGCTGGCAAGTCTTCCCGCTCCGCCTTGAGCAGCGAGCCAAACTCATGCCGATACCCTTCAAGCAGCCTCCAGTTTCCGCCGCCGCTTGTCTTCGCATAGGGACGCCCATCCCATGGCGCGGCCATGGCATTTTGCCAGCGCTCGCTTGCCTTGCCGTCATCGTGGAGTTGCGCCGCGAGTTCCAATGCCTCAGCTTCCTCTTCCCGCAGGGACAGCCGTTGCGCGATGCGCCGCACGCAGACGGCAACTTCGCGGGCATGATCCTCGAGGGATTGTGGGCTGGAGAGGACTGAGCGGGCGTCCTCGTCCTCCGCGCTGTCGCGCCACTTGTAAATGGCCAGGCCATGACGTGCGGCACCATCGGTATCGACATTCGTTTCGACTGTGTAAACGTGGCGCCAGTCCTCAAGTTGCACCGCATCCTGCAATCCTTCGCCGCCTTCGCCTGCCTTCAGCGGTTCGATGCGGAACTTGATCATTGGACGATCGGATGCCGCATTCTTATCCTCGGGCAATCCTCGCCAACGATCATCCGCATCGGCGGTGGGAACCTCCTCATCACCTTGTTCCTTGAGCATGCCATCCTTCAGGCCCGCGATCCGCGCATCCAGGATCAGCGTTGCGCTGGCGAGGTTTCGTTCCCAATCCCTCTTTCCACGCTTCGCCTCGGCGTCGAGATTCTTCGCGGGCAGTCCCCAGTGTAGGAGGTCGTCCAGCTTGGCCGAGGCAATAGGCTCCCCCGCTCGATTTACAATCAGCGCAATGATCTCGTCGTCCCCAATCGGATGCTCGTACTTCTGCTGTCGTGTCTTGACCCGCTTCGCTCGCTTGAATAACCAGTCGGAAACATGGCTGCACGAGGTCTCCAGCTTCTCGCTGGCATGGATGGGTGCGCATCGCAAGAAGCGGGCGACGATCGGGGCGGGAGCGGTGGTCTTCTCGCCGTCCCGACGCACCGGCAGATGTCTACGCCAGACGACTTCGGTTTGCGGCTCGTCCTCTTCCTCCCAGCCGCGCAGCCAGGGGGCGACCACCGTGCGTCCCTCGTGTTGTCTCAGCGAAGTCATCGACCAAGCGTCGAGATGCGGGCGCGTCAGGGCGGGATGGAGTGGCGCCTGCGACGTGGCTTGCTCCACCATCTCCCGACGATTCGATTTCAGGGCATCGATTCCATAAAAGTTCGCGTTGCAACGTCCTTCCGCATCTGGCCCATCGAGATGGCGCAGCGCTTCTTCCGCTTGGGCGGCCTTGCGCACATTGGGGTTTGGCTTCTCTCGCGGAGATTCAGGCACGGCGAAGACATCGATTAGCGCTTCCCGTCCTTCGCCTCCTCGGCGGTTGACCCGCCCGAGCCGCTGCACCATGCGCTCGAAGGCAACCAGATCGCAGACCATGTGGTCGGCATCCAGATCGACCCCGACTTCGCCAGCGGAGGTGGCGACGAGGAAGGTGGGAGCGGCTGGCGGAGACCCCGCACTGCCCAGGAAGCCATGATCCTCAAGCCAGCTTTCCAGTTTCTGGCGTTCGTACACCCGACGCGCTCCGACTAGCAGTTCTGAGTAGTGGCGCGGCCCGTTTTCCTTGGCTCTGGTTCTCGTTTTCGGTTTGAGGGCTTTGTCGATGAGTTCTTTGACCTTGACAGCATCCGTGCGACGGTCGCAGAAGACGAGTACCCGCGCCGCCGGCGGACCGCACCCGCGCTTGCGGGCGCATTGGGCAACGACCTCCGGCAGTTGCTTCGCATCCTCGCACTCGCGAATCGCGAGCCGCTTTACCGCGGTCAGGCGTTGGCGCACTAGGGGTTCCTGCTTGTCTTCCTCCGCCAACTGGAACAAGCGCGTCCCGGATGTCTCCCGTCCGGTTGCGGAGAGCGACATCAGGCGAAATGGCGGGACAACGTCCGCTGCCCCGTCACATGGCCCGAACCTGCCTTCGCGGTCGCCGGCGATCTGCCGCAACAGAGCTTCGAATGGCGGACACAGATGCGCCTCGTCCAGTACGAACAGGGCGTCGACGCCGAGAAATCCTGCGTGGTAGGGCCTCATGTTCCTTGAAACGCCGTAGCCCTCGAACAGCAGGCGCGATCCCACCATGTCGATGGTGCCGACTACAATCGCGGGCTTCGAAGGGTCTTCGAGCCAATCGCGGTTGTCGGCGAAGCCGCCGCGCAGCGTCGAAATGGGGAGTTTGTCCGCATCGCCAAGGCCGAGTTTGGCGGCGAAACTCCCATCCATGTTCTCACGCATGTTCTTGCGCAGCAGTTCGGCGAACCGCGTGGCCTGATCGACCACGGCACGACGGTCCACGACATAGACCAGCCGGCGCGGCAAGCTCGCCCCCTCGGCCAGGGCAATCAGCCACAACGCCATCACCGAGGTCTTGCCAAGCCCGGTAGGAACATCTACAGCGTCAGGAAGGTTCGCGTCTAGGAAGCGGTGCAACAGGCGCTGCTGCCAACGAAATGGTTGGAACCCCTTGCCGCCTTCGCCGCCTTCGGCAGTCAACTTCTCGAAAGCGGCCCTCAACTCAGCGTCCATCACCAGTTACGGTGCCAGAGCGGGATGGCGTCAGTTAACGCCGAAAGGAGGGTCGCTTGGAGCAGGATCGTTTCCACGCGCTTGTTGCCGACTGAGTGGACTACATAGTAGCCTCAGCCGCGGACAGATGCTGTCCTGTTTGTTTCTCCAGTATCCCGATCAGTGATCGTGCCGCCTTTACTATGGGTTGGCAAGCGTTGTAGCGATCATACAGGCCGCACTCCGGTTGGTGCCGAGCCGATCGGGCCGTTCCCGGTCAGCAGATGCGCTGTGTCGCTCCGCAGATGCAGCGGCTCCAGGGGCGCGGTGCCGAACAGTGAGGTTGGATGCCTACATGAGAATTGCTGGCACGGAGCGCACAGGGATGCGCATCGCCGCCCCGAATGTTATCCACTAGCCGAGTGCAGCGATTCCGCCTGCGCCAGCACTTCCCGAAGCCGGTCCCGAAGCCTGGCCGGTTCCTCCACAATCACATGCGGCAGGTGCCGCAGCACGTCCCGCAGCAGTTCCGGCACTTGGCTGTAGGGCACTTCGAGCAGGTAGTCTTCGTCGTCCCAACGACCTTGCTGAGACGTATGCCAGGTCTGCGAGGCAATCTCCGCTGCCATCGGCGGCAGGAAGCGCAACAGTGCGACTTCCGTGGGTTCCCCGGAGAAGGCACCGTAGGAGGACTCGAAATGGGCCTCAAGTTCCGGTTCGCCCACCTCCGTCGCGTCTAGCTCGGCTATGAGGGCGTGTCCCATACGCGCAACGGAAAAGTTCCGCAGGGCGTTTCGCGTGTGGCACCAGCCATGTAGATACCAGTTGTCGCGGTAGTACGCCAGCCGTTGCGGGCTCACCTGCCGGCTCGAGCTCGTGCCGCTGAAGTCCTTGTATTCGAAGCGTATGCGCTTCCTGGCGAGCAATGCGTTCACAACCTGGGTGAGATCCTGATCTGCCGTTTGCCGGCTGCCCACGGTGACAACTCGAATCCGGTGCCGTAGTGCGGCCACGTCTATTCCCTGTCGCACCGTCAGTTGGGCAATGCGTACCTTGATGCCCTGCAACTCCTCGGTCATCAAGCCGTTGCCGAAACGTTCGAGCAGGGTGAGCAACAGCAGCAGCGACTGGGTTTCCTCCTTCGTGAGCCAGAGGCCGGGTAGCTGCCACCTGTCCTTGATCGCCCGATCATAGAACCAGCCCTTCCCGTTGTAGCAGATCGGCGCACCATACAGATCGCGGAGTTCGTCCAGATATCTGCCCACCGATTTCTCGGAGCATTCCAGCCGTCGCGCTAGCTCAGGCTTCGTAATGGGCACTCGCCGGTCGGCAAGTATCTGGCTTAGCCGGTAGATTTGGTCCTGTTTCTTCATGGTTTGCCGTGGTTTCGCTCCCCCTGCACACGCGGATCAACTTCTTGCGCCGCGCCGGCGAGCAGCCGTGCGCGCTCCCTGAGTTTCTTTTTTCCGAGGCTGGTTTGCTGATCCAGTTTGTTCCCGCGGCGCCAGCTTGCTACCCAATCCGCATAGCTTGAGAGTACCGTGTCGGCGAAGGCACGACGTTCGATGGGATCGGTCAGAGGCTCCTTTTCCAGATGGACCCGCACCAAGTCGAGAACTTCGGCCTCCGACTTGCCCTTGAGCTCCAGGTGCCAGCGTCCTGCCGGGCTTTTCATAGCCTCCTCGCGTGCTTCGTTCTCCCTCCGGCAACGGTTCTCGTCGTCCAATCGCTGCGCCCAGCGTTCAGTCTGTTCGTCGTCATGCTGGAAACGCCCGTAGCCGACGGCCGTCTTCGCGCCGCCGCCGGACCACTCAAGGGCGGAACGCAACCAGCCGGAGACGGTATCGAGGTCGCCGTCCGCCTCGACAGCGCGACGAGGGACGATCCCGAACAGGAACAACGTTTGCTCGGCGGTGACCAGAAAGGGAATCGGCGTTGGAGAACGCCAGTCGCCGGGCGGATCGTCCTTGCTCCAAGCGGCGTGATGGGGCGTCATGATGTCGGCTTCGAGTCGTACCGGCCTGGTGGGAACGGCGTCCAGGAAACAAAGGCTTCCCACGCTATCGCGGTGCCCGAAAAGTCGTTGTTTAAGGGGCTCCCTTTCAGGGCGGAGCTCGGCATCCGCCCATGCACGAACCAATCCCTTGATCGAACTCCCCGGAAGGAAGGGCGTTCCCAGCGTCGTATGCCAGGCGAAGCCGTTCTCGACAGGGTGGCTGCGGCCCAGCCCTGTGACGAAGCGTGATTCGGTTGTGAACGCTTCGATACGTCCCCCGCGCCTGTTGACCAACCGCGCCAGCCGCCAGGCATACTCCTCGATCTGCTTTGGCTCGCCGACTGGACCCCCGCAAACACCCTCGATCCATTGGAGTTTTGGATTGTCCTTGTCGCTTGTGTCCTTCATCCTCCAGACGCCGTTGTCGATGCGCCATGTGTTGCAGAACTTGTCGAACCATAACCCCGCATTTCCCTCGGGTGCCCGGTGCCTGGGGTGCTCAGCGGCGAGATCATAAAGCGGACGATTCACTCTCCCTCCCGCTCATTCTTTGGAGATGTTCCCTCGTCCTTCGGAAGCAACGCCCGGCAGCTTTTCTTGTGCCATTCCAGCCACGCCAGCGCTTCGGCCTGGGCATGCAGGTAACACGACTCGGAGTTTTGCACAACGGCCTGGAGGAGAAAGCCCGAGTCGCCAGGAATGTCTTTCCCACTCGGCGGATATACGCCATCCTCCCGGCAGAGCCATCGTTGCAGGTTACGGTAAAGCTCATGATGAGCTCGTGCGGGGTTGCTCCGCTCGGGTCCAGGTCCGGCGGCGGCGCGTTCCGTTGCCAGCGCCTGTCCCAAACCGTTCATGATGATGGCAGGCCCAAGGCGATCCACATAGGCGCGATACCGTTTCTTGAGTTCGTCCGGTTTCCCGAGCAGATCGTTGGTACGAGCCAAAGCGTCCGCCGCCCGTCGCTGTTCGATCGTCTTCATTCCGCACCCCGGGAACCTGCGTGACTTAAGCGAACGGCAAACCATCCCTGGCCTACCGTCTCATTGCCGCCCGCCTGCAGATAAGGATCGTCTTCGGGGAACAATGCTTCCAGCGCATTGGGGGCGTCGCCGTTGCGGCTCATCACCAGTGCATACATGACGGTATCGGGCGGAAGCGTTTCCTCGTACCACAGGTTCTTACTCGTCTTGGTGCCGTCGTCGGCCAGGTTGTTGCGCGCCTGTATTGAGAGGCCGTAACGGACGAACCAGGAAAAGTCGTCGTCGTGCAGGACGGCGATCTGGGTGTCGAGGCGGTTTTGTGTATCCGGGTGAAAAATGAGCGGCGCAATGGCTTTCGTCAGATCTGTCAGCGGTTCACCATCGATGGTGAATTGCCTCTCCTCGAGAAATAGGCTGCCATCGCCTGTGGCTGCGCTGGAGCCGGCCACCATGTCGCGCACTTCTGGTCGGCGAGCGAGGACGGACCCGCGCTTCACTTCAGGCATCTCCGGCTGGTGATCAAGGCCGGCACGGGCGAGATCGCGGCGGTAACGTTCGATGAGGTGCGGGCAGGTCGCCCAGCGGTAAGAACCCATCAAGCTTCGCACGGGAAGCAGCAACAAACGCCCGTCGGACACCAGAAGATCGCCCGCGTGGTCCCGTTTTCCGAAGCGGCCGTCCACATCGTCCGCTCCCTTGGCGTTGGCTTTGTCGCGCAGCGCACCCTTCAGGCTCGATCCCACCAGCACCGGATAGTCTGTGGTCGCCTCACGGGCCACCGGCAGGTCCACGACCCCCATGCTGCGCCCTGAGCCGGGATGGATCGATGTCTCGGCCAGAAGCCCCAGCATGGCTGTATTCACGGATTTCCCTCCTGTTCGTTGGGCCAGGTTCCTAGGGTGACGAGCCCGAAACCCCACTCTTGCCGCGATCCAAGCCGTGTCATCCCGTCGCTAGCCGCGATGGCGACTGCGCTAGGCTCCGGCATCTCGCAGAACAGCACGCTGCCTGATGGCAGGACGCACCGAAGCGGCAACGGGCGGCGCGACCTCGAATCCCACCCGCCGATCCGCCATGGGCGGTTCAGACACGCGGAGACCACTCGGGCACCGCCAAGATCCGGGAGCGGTCGTTCGCCGCGAACGATGGCTTCCTCGATATCGACCGGTGACAAGGCGATTAACGCGACTCGCCCGCTTGCTTTGATCATCGCTAGGGGAGCATCGAACGCTAGCTGGGCATCCCATTCTCGGCATTCCGCCAGACGGCTCTCGCCGCCTAGGGACAACAGCCCGCCGGACGGCAGGCGCCAGTCCGGGGGCAGGTCGGCAATCCGTGCGCCAAGCGAAATGCCGTTGCGCGGGCGCACGTGCCGGGTGCTGTAGAGCAGGCCTTCCTTGGCGCTATGCGTGCTCGCGTCGCGCTCGAGTCCGACCCGTTCCTCGACCGACCAGAGGCATTCGCGCGGCACGATTTCGCCCCTGTCCGGAAGTGCGCCACGAAGCACGTCGTTCATCCCCGCTTGCGTGAGCCATTCGTCGTTACCGGCCTTGAGGGCCGCGAATTCGTCGACTGCGCTTGGCTCTTGGGGTAACTCAGGCAGCCGGACCGCGTCGCCCAGATCGCAAGCGACCGGCGAACCCGGCCGAAGTAGAACGCGAGGCTTCCAGCCGTCCGATGCCCTTGAACCGAGCAAGTGGCGGGGCATGCGGAACAATGGTTGCCCATCCCGGAGCAGAAAAGGGCCTTCGATGGATAGGGCGCCGAGATCTTCGGGGCCGTCACCGAGCACCTCGTTGAATTCCGGCGGCCAGCGTCCGCGGCCGTTCCAGCCCCTGTGCCGCGCCATCGCCGCCCGCAGCGCACCGGCAACCGTCGCCGGGAATGGCGGGAACAGCGTACCGACATCGTCCTGCGGCGAATCGCCGGCCGAGAACGGGGTGCCGTCGCGAAAGAACCAAGTGTCCACCGGTTCGAGTCGGATGCCGATCATCGATCGGGCTCCTCGCTTCCCGGTTTGGCGGCGAATCGTGTGGGCCGCGCAAACCTCGGAGTGCGCTGCTTCCGAACGATCTCCTCGTGTTCCGTATCGGCAAGAAACCGTGCGAGCAGGAGGGCATCGACGCCGACTTCCGCGTTGTCTTCATCGGTTTCGGTGTTTTCGTCGTCCATCGGCGCACGCGCACGCTTCAGCATGTTCCAGACCAGAGCGGCCAGGTCGCCGGCTTGCATTTCCATGTCCTCATTCGTTCTCACCGCTAGGCTATGGCCTATCTCGGCGCGAAGAAATGCAAGGACATCGAGGCTATCCGGCACGACACCCCAGGCGCCTGGCCGCCACGACTCCCACCCACAGAGCTTGATGAGCGTCTCCCGGACTCGGTATAGAAGCGCTGAGGAAAGCCCCGGTTGCGTCGCGTCCGCCCCGAGACGTGCCTTCAGGTCGTCGAGCAGCTCCACGGCGGACGACGCGTTCCCGTTCGGCAGCGGCCGGGTCCATGTAGTCGTCCACTGACAGTTCAGACCGCCGGGCTTCAGGACTCCCACGGCTAGGGAATTGCGCCCGTTGCCATCCTTGGCGACCTCGTCGAGAAGTCGGTGGGCATCCCGGATTACCGCGCCGAGCGGCAGGCGGACATGGGCAAACACGATTGCGGCGGAAAGCGTTGCGCCGGGCGCTTCTTCAAAAGCCGAAAAAGCCGACTTGTAGCAGTCCGACAGGGAACCGGCGCAGGACAACGCACCCGGCACAGGGAGCATGGCCAGCACATCGTCGCCGCCGGCGTAGATCGTTTCGCCGTCATGTTCCCGGACGATCTCTGGAACGCCTTGCGTGAAGGTCGCTAGCGCTTGCCCCACGCACCGTCCACCGAGTTTGTCCAACAGCCTGCCCAGCCGGTCTCCGTCGGCTAGCAGTATGGCGTAGAACGAAGGTGGCGGCCCGATCCGGCGCCCAGATGCGTCCTCGCTTTCGTAGATGGCCTTCAGGAGTCGATCTAGTTCATCCTGTGCACCGTCCGCGTCTCCCTCAAAGGGGCACAGCCGTTGGTTCTTCACAGCCTCACGGTGATAGTAGTTTGCGTCGAGCTGCGGGAAGTCACCCGTTCTTGTGTTGTTTGAACCCGCGGACGCAGGCCCGCGCTCGGTCACGACGCCGGAGGGCGCAACCCTCTTGACCATCTCCGCGTATGCCCGCGCCTGTCGTGGTATGGCGGTTTCCACCCGATGGAGCCACGGCCGGGCACCGACATGGACCGTCGAAGGCCAGCGCCAGCTCTCCGCTTCCCAACCGAGCGCCTCGCGGTCGACTTTTGGGAACAACCGTTTTACGAGCGCGATGGCGCACAACCGCTCGTTGTCTCGCAGGTCCAGCGGGCCAGTGTGCTCACGCACGCGCTCCCAGAAACCCGCTTGCCTGGTTCGGTCGCCAGCACCCGCCGAGCCAACAAACCCCGAAAGCTCTTGGAGGTCGTGCATGACAGTGCACTTGTCGCCCGGTTCATCCGGCGAGCGGTGGCTTCGCCAGTGCTTCCGCCGTGCGAGCAACCCGCCCCCGGCCGCCGACTCCCCGGCAGCCCAGGTCACTTCCCAGAACGAGCCGACCTGACGGTTCCATATGTCCCGCACTCCATCTCCATCGGAGCAGGCGCGGTCGACGAACTTCTTCCACACCGCGTCGCACGCCCGTTGCCACGCGGCTTCCAAGGCACGGATGGCAGAGTCGGCGACTTTTGCGGGTTTCGCATCGACTTCGACAATGAAGTGGTTGGGCAATGAGCCGACCCTTGGCGGGGTGCCCTGGGGCGGGTGGCCTTCACAGACAGCGGAGACCCATCGGTAGAGCTGGTCATCGTCGACGACTGGCTGCACGATTCTGCCCCCGGCATCCTCTGCGCCGCGCATCGCGTGCGCCGCCAAAAACGACAACAGGTACGAACTGCCCCACAAATCCCGGGTGCGGCGCGATTGCGCGACGAAACCCTGGACCGGGCCGATTGAAATGTCGAGTCGTTGTGTCACGAGCCAGCAATTCCCATTTTTACGTCTAACTTCACTGTTTGGCGTGTAACACTTCGCATTTCCGGCTTGATTCGGGCCGAATCGACCGGCAAACCCTTCCCGTGGAGCGGCTGAAAGCCATAATGAGAATTGCTGGTCACGAGCACACCTGGTGTGCTGTCCCGCAAGTAAGTGTGATTATTCGTGGCCCTTTTGGCTCCCGGCCGCGTTGCTCCTCCTTGTGTGGGGCCTGCCACACGGCCTCGTCGCGCCTTGCCGGGAGCCAAAACGGCCTAGCGACTAAAACCCACTTACTTGGGGTACAGAACACTAGATGGCCTCTGTAAACGGCTCTCGGCGTTTCTTTGGATCGAGGAGGCGATCGAGAAACTCGTTGACAGGACGGTAAAGGGCATCCTCCGGTACTTGAGGGATCCTGCTTCCGCCGACCGAGATATACGATTGGTTCTTGCTGTCCTTGGGCAGGAACCGTGCCGGCAGGAACGACAGAACCGCGACGGGCGTGCTTCCGCATTCGTGGATGTGGATGAACAACGGGCTCGCCCGGCGGTCGAGACCTTTGTCTGGTCCAACTCTGTTCTTCCCGTAGTTGTGGGGAAGGCCAAAGGCGATGCGGCGGGGATGTCTCGTCTTTCGTCTCCCGCTCTTCATCAGGTCGTGATCGTCCTCAAAGTTCTTTTCTGAAACGTCTTTGTTTCCGAGGATCTTCCCATCACGGCCCCAGCTTCGGAACCTGACGAGCTCGCGGCCAACGAGATCGAGTAGTTTCAGGGGTGCCGTCTTGCTACTCGACAGCAGAACATGGCGCGTTCCCGACGAGAAAGCCGTGTACTCGGGATAGTCGGGAAGTTTAGTCCTGTTGTAATCGCGGTGAAGAGCCGAGATTTCTGTACGCAGATCGTCGATGGATTGAGGTGCATGCCATGACTCATCTCCATCGACCCTAAGCGAGCGGAGGACTAGCGAACCGTAGCCTTTGCGGCTCTTGGCCCCCATACCGGCAAGGGTTCCGAGTGCGATCAGCGCATCCTGGAGCGACCGCATCTGATCGTCACGCAAACGGCGTCCCCGCATCTGAACGGTAAACTCGAACGGCGCACGGAGACAGGCGCGGGTGAGTTCGCCGGCCTTCTTGTCTATTCGGGGGCGGTCGAACGCCTCCATGACGCCGTAGCCCAGATACCGTGCTCCCTCGCCGACAACACCACTCCCGTGCTCCCGGGAAACGGTAAGTACGCTGCCGACCTTGACCTCGGCAACCATTGGTGGGTCGATTGCCGGTGTCAGCCGCATGAGCACTCTGGATTGGCCGCTGTCCGCGCTTCCGAAGAGCACGTTTTCCTCCCGCTGGATTTCCCCGAGATTCCCACTGAGCCGTGACCAAGCCAGCGCACGCCACCAGTAGCGCAGCACTCCCTTGAAGCTTGGCAGGCGGAGTTCAGAACGTTCCGGATCTGCACCGGCGCAAAACAAGGGCGTGACCACCCGATAGGTGGCGTCAATTTTCATCGGCGCCACCGCTCTCCACCGCGTCGAGCCAAAACGGCTCGCCCGCCCGATACGGGTCTGCATCCTGCTCCCCGGTAGGCCTGCGATCTATCAATCCAAAACGGCGGACCGGACAGGCGAGCCTGCGGGCAGTGTCCGCGACCGATTCCGCGGCAAGACCCATAAGCGTCGTCCCGCCGGTGACGTTCACGACGACCTCGGTCGCCCCGACCAGGTGCGTACACGCCGCATGCGCCAGACGCTCGATCTCCGAGCGGCCGCCGTAGGGGTCCTGTAGGAGCAACGGCTCGATAGCGCCCGCATAGCCGGCGTTACCTACCGCCTCGGCGATCTTTCCCTCGGTCTCGCGCGAACAGATTACGAGGCACAATGCCGGTTCCCCGACATCCTCCGCCCTGCACGCGTGCAAGGCACTGAAAAGCACGCCGGGCCGCATGCCGATAGGGCTGACGAGGACTCGGCCGGGCGATCGGTCGAGTGAAAGGGAAAAGCCTGGACAATGATTAAGCGTCTTTTCCCAATACCATCGTATGTATTCGAGGCTGTTCACGGCGTTTTTGTCGCCGACCAGAACCTGATGGCGCATTCCGTGATGCGCATACCCATTGCGCAGTTCACTGAGCTTGCCCCAGTAGCGTCCGAGCGAGCGCTGATCCTCGCTCAGGCGGTCTCTGAGCGCGATGTTGCTCTCGATGGCCTTGAATGCCCCCAGAAGATTGGCCGCACCGCGTCGCGTTGTGCCATAGTCGAGCCAGTTGTCCCTTCGGTTTTGGCGGTCCTCCTCGCTCTGGCACCATACGACCCATGATACGGTCCACTCGCTCATCAGACCGAGCGCCGTCGCGATGCTCTCGCGCTGCAGGAGATCGTCGATGACTTTAGCCTGACGCTTCAATTCGCACGGAGTCAGTGCCACCTTCTTCTTCCATCCGTCGCCGGGTGCCGGTGCATCGATAAGCGCGAGCGGAACAAGGATTCGGTCGATTTGAGCCACCAATTTGCCCTCGAGGGGCAGGTGATGGTCATCCCTCAGCCGTTTCCTCAACGGCTTAAGGTGCTGCTTGCGAACGGTGTGCGCCAACCTACCCAACTCGATGGGCAGCCCCGACAGATATGCTTCCGAAAGATGCGTCAAGTGGCGCATAATGTTTGTAGCGGATGGGTTTTGCGTACCCTTGCGGAGGGCTTTAGCGATCTGTACGGCGCTGCCCGTGTCGCGTAGAACCCGCACGGCATAGACCCAGTCGGGCAGTTCCAGAATAGGACGCAGATCAAGGAACGGGCTTGGTCGATCTTGGTTCAGCATCCCGTAAAACGCGCCTCGAATGCGAATTTCGCCAAGTGCGGCCATGTAAAGAACGGCGATGTAGGTCAGAAACGAAAAGTGCCGAAAGCCGTGGGTGACGTCGACGGTGATTTCGACATCCTGCCGGGGAATCGCGTCGACGACGCTCTTCAGATAGTCGTTGACTCCTTCCTGAGTGTCGCTGGTGGATATATCGACCGACTCTACAAGACACTTGCTCTTTAGGGCTTCTTCAAGCAGTGGCCAGCTTTCGCATTTCGCTTCCGGTGTGCAGAGCGCCCGCACACAGTCTGGCCGCTCTGGCGCCGGCAGCAGGTTGAACAGAGCTACGGGCGCAAGTTGCTGCTCGGTCTTCCGATCTCCGAGGGTATAGCATGCCGGCCTCGGGTTCCTGCCAAGCACTGTCAGCAGAACGTGTGTCCGCGCGGAAGGGCGATGCTGGCCGATGGTCATTCCCCGCTTGCTGTTCCACTGTCCGCGCCACTCATCCGGGGATATTGGCGCGCAAGTAACGCGAACCGCCCGTTGTAAGGTAGTGCGCCTTCCACCGCGGTCGCGGCGCGGCAGTGTATCAGTTTGAAGCCCGGCCCGTCGCCCATGCAGTCGTCCGGGACGCGCGCCATTGCACTACAATGGCGGCATCGGGTCCGACCGGACGGGAACCATGGACAAACCCGTGCGGACCGCCGAACGGCGGGACGCGCTGCGGCGATACGTCAAGCGTGAGGCGAGGGCCGCGCCGCCCGTCTTCGTGGGTCGCCGGGATGTGGTCCGCGACCTCGAGGAGGCCGCTGCGGCGACACTGGACGCGTGGTGCGCCGGGGAGGATTTCCCCGGGCTGACGCGGGTGGTCCAGGGTGCCCCCGGTGCCGGGAAGTCGTCGCTTTTGGCGCACCTGCGGAGGAAATGGGAGGCGGCACGGGCGGCCGGGGATACCGGTGCCCCCATCGCGGTCAACCTGCCGCTGGAGGCGCTCATGGACGGGGACCGGATGCCGCAGGCGCTGCGGAAGGGCCTGCCCGCGCGTCGCGGGCGGGACTGGGAGCCGGTGGTGGCCGGGGCGCTGACGTCGCTGTTCGCACCCGACAAGGCGTCGGAGGCGGTCTCCGACAGCGCGCGGGCGCTGTTTGAGGCGCGGAAGTTTCGACATCCGGTGGTGCTGATGGTCGACGAGGCCCAGGAAGTCCGCCCGTGGCAACCGGAGGCGGGCATTGCTCGGATGCTCCATCAGGGCCATGTCTCCGACATCCCCGTTCTGCCTGTGCTCGCGGGGCTGGGGCATCTGCGGGAGCACCTCGGCCAGCCGGGCATTGGGTTGAGCCGCTTCTCGAACGAGCTCGGGAGCGTCCATACACTCGGCTCCCTATCCGACGGTGAGGTCCGCGAACTTTTCGACGGCTGGCTGGGCCGCTTCGGAGTGGCGGCGACGGCCGACGAGGCGGCGCGCTGGGCCGACGCGCTGGTCTGTGACAGCCAGGGGTGGCCGATGCACACCAACCACTTCCTGGCCGCGCTGGCGGGGCAGCTTGCCATGCCGGGACGCGACCCGGGCCAACTGGCCCCGGCCGACCTAGACGACGTGCGCCGCGACGCCGCGGAGCGGCGGGGCGCGTACTACAACACGCGCTACGACAATCCGCTGCTCCGGGAGAGCGAGGACGATGTCGGCCGGGCCATGGCGGCCCTATGGGTCGCGGGTCCAACCGGAATGAGGAACGCGCTCCACGCGATCAGGGATGCATTCCGGCACGGGGATATGGACGAGGCCCGCTCCGTCTTCCGGTGTTTTCTCGAGCGCGGCTTCCTGCAGTCCGTCCCCGATCCAGAGCCCAACGCGCCCCTCCTCTATGGCTGCCCCATCCCCTCGCTGGCCTCCTACGCGGCCGCCCGCGAATTCCCGCCGCACCGCGCCGCGCTGCTGGGCGACACCGCCCTGCTGGAGCGGCGGCTCCGGGCGGACCCCGACGCCATCAATACCCGCGACGCCATGGGGCGGGTGCCGCTGCACCTGGCCGCCGAGTGCCGCTGGATGGATGTGGTGGAAACGCTGCTCGCCGCCGGTGCCGATGCCGACGCGCCGGACACCGCCGCCGCGACCGCGCGCGGGATCTGGCCTGAATTCGACTGGCCCAAGGGGGTGCCGGAGAGGAAACACGACAACGGCGGTGGGGCCGGCGCGTCCGGCGGGTCGGGAGGAACGGGTTAGCGGCCGACGCCGGTTGCGCCGGTGTGCCCATGGACTGCCCAACGAACCGGGACCACCCCGTTCAAAAGGCCCCGCGTCCCCGACGAACCCGTTCCCGGGCGGCATCGACACGGGGGCGGGGTCGGGCCTGTCGAACACTTGAGGGACTCCCCCGCTCCCCGCGGCGTCGATTCAGGCGGGGATCCGGGGGGTGAATGGCCGAGCGTCCTTTTCTCCCAAGCACCGCAGGGAAACGATGAGCGTGTCGGTGTGTACGCGTAGAGGTGCCTCGCGTTCCGCGTACTTTTCCCGAAACAGGTGGGCGTCTTCCCAAGCGCCTATGGCGGAGAGGGAGGGATTCGAACCCTCGATGGGTGTCACCCCATACTCCCTTAGCAGGGGAGCGCCTTCAGCCGCTCGGCCACCTCTCCGGGGAGGCGCAGTATACCGGGTTTCCGGCCGAGTGGGATGGTCGGTGGGCGTGAACCACCCATATCGGGCTCCGCAAAAAACTGGTGGGCAACTCTGGGATGATGCTTTGGGCGTGAACCCCAGCGACTCGCGACCGGTGCAAACGGGAGTCAATCCTGCTTGAGAATTTGATACTTCTTCAAGTAGCCACGGAACTGATGGTAGGTCAGTTGCAACAGCTCCGCAGCCTGGCGCTGGTTGTGCTTTGCGGCCTGTAGTGCCTGCTGGATAGTCGCGACCTCGTAGTCGCGCACCTGCTGCCGCAAGTCAACCGGGAAGGCCTGGGGCGCAAGGCGCTCGGCTAGGAATGCTGGCTGGCCCGGGGGAATCATCGCATCACCGGCCAAGGGAGTCTGATTGCCGTCGGCGACCGGCGTCACCGATGGCGCTGGTGTCGACGATGCCACCCTGGTGCCGGGCGAAGGGCGCCGGTCGCCACCGGCGGCCGGTTCGCCGCCCGCGGGCAACGGCGCTTCGCCGGGCGAGTGCGACGACGGTCGATACGGCGAATCGAACGGGTCGAACAGGATCTCATCCACAAGCTCGCCCGCTTCCGCCCGGTACACGCAACGCTCGACCACGTTCTTCAGTTCCCGCACGTTGCCGGGCCAGGGATATCGCTGCAGGGCCTGCCGCGCGGCTGCGGAGAACCCGGCGAACACCTCCCGGCCAAGCTCCACCGACATGTTGATGGCAAAGTGCTCGGCGAGCAGCAGGATGTCGCCCCGGCGTTCACGCAGCGGCGGCAGGGTGACGACATCGAAGGCGAGCCGGTCGAGCAGGTCGCTCCGAAACCTACCGGCAACCGCCAAACCGGGCAGGTCCTCGTTGGTTGCCGCCACTAGGCGAACGTCGCATCGCAGCGTCTTCTTGCCGCCCACGCGCTCGAACTCGCCGTATTCGATAATGCGTAGCAGCTTCTCCTGCACGAGGGCAGAGGTGTTCGACAACTCATCTAGGAACAGGGTGCCGCCGTGCGCTCGCTCGAACCGGCCGTGGTGGGTGCGCGAAGCGCCGGTGAAGGCGCCGGCCTCGTGGCCGAACAATTCGCTCTCTAGCAGCGAATCGGCAATCGCCGCGCAATTCATCTTCAGGTAGTGGCCCTCCCATCGGTTCGACAGGTAATGTAGCCGCTCGGCGATCAGTTCCTTGCCGGTGCCTCGTTCGCCGACGATGAGCACGGGCTTCTCCAGCGGCGCAATCTGCGAGACGGCCTCCAGCACGCCTAGGAACGCGGGCGATTCGCCAAGCAGCCTCTCCGGTTCGGTACGCATGTTGCGGATTCTGCCAACTATTAGCCACCTAAACCACTATTGGTGCCAAAGTGATGTCAAAGCAGTCAGATCCGCGCAGGCCAACAGGCTGTCGGGTTCTTGGGTGTTATGAACCTCCGATGCAGTTTCCGGCTATTGAAATAGGTATCCTTGTTTGCTTGAGGTGAAATATAATTATTTTAAATCAATGGCTTGCATAGAATATCCGACAAATTGCCGAGCTGCTGAAAGGTGGGCAACCGCCGCGGAGTACAGAATTGGCACGAATCCTGAAACGGCTTTGGTGACGCAGAACGCCGATTCCGGCGGGCGGCACTCGGGAAACCAAACGCCGCTTGCGGAATATCGAATCCCTTCGGGGAAACCCGGTATTCGCGATAGGAAACGGCGCTCAACCGATTTCACCGAAGGAGGCAGATCGAACATGACTATCTTTTCGCGGATGACCGATATCATCAATTCCAACCTCAATGCCCTGCTCGACAGGGCGGAAGACCCGGAAAAAATGGTGCGGCTCATCATTCAGGAAATGGAGGAGGCGCTGGTGGAGGTGCGTTCCACATCCGCCCGGGCCATAGCCGACCGCAAGGAATTGCTGCGGCGCCAGGAATGGCTGTCCACCGAGGCGGCTGAATGGGAACGCAAGGCCGAGGTGGCCGTGAACAAGGGGCGCGACGACCTCGCCAAAGGTGCCTTAGGCGAGAGGAACAAGGCCAGCGAGGCGGCGGAATCGCTCACCCGGGAACTGGGAATCATCGACGAGACCCTTGAGAAGCTCAATGTCGATGTGGGTGCCCTGCAGGCCAAGATCAAGGACGCCAAGACGCGCCAGAATGCCATTGTGCTGCGCGGCCAGGCGGCCAAGACACGGCTCGGGGTGCGCCGTCGGCTCCACGAACACAATGTCGACGACGCCATACAGCGGTTCGAATTGTACGAGCGCAAAATGGACGACATCGAAGGCCAGGTCGAAGCGTATGATATGGGGCAGAAGACGCTGGCCGATGAAATCGCCGAGCTGGAGCAGGGCGACAGCGTCGAGGATGAACTGCGCGAACTGAAGGCTAGGATGAGCGGCCGCGAGCAAGACGCCAGCAGTTAGGAGACATCATGGATGGCATAGTAGTTGCCTTTTTTGTTCCGGCCGTCGTCTTTCTTGCTATCGTTGCGCCCATCTGGGTCTTCATGCACTACCGCAGCAAGCAGCAGGTCCAGGGCGCGTTGTCGGAGCAGGAGCGGCAGGAATTGGAGGCGCTGAGCGCCCGGGCGAGCCGCATGACAGAGCGTATTGAAACCCTCGAAGCCATCCTCGACGCCGAGACGCCACACTGGCGCGACCGCATGCGCGAGGGCGAGGAATGAGCGGCAGCGGCAAGGGCTCGGGCGGTCGGGTACCGCCGGACCTGCAGGCTGCCCTAGAGCGGCTGGAAAAGGCGGTGCAGAAGTTTGCCGCGACCGCCAAGCGCGAGTTCGCCGGCCGCGCGGCTTCCTTTATCGAGGAAACCGCCGCCACCCTGGAGCGCGAACTCGGTGGCGAGAGCGCAGCCAACGAGCGCTCGTCGGCAGAGCGCGAACCCGGGCCTGGCCGCCGGAGGCGGCATGCGCACCCTGGCCGTCATGGCGACGGTCGCAAGCATCGCAACGGCCGCAGTGATGGGAACGGCCGCAGAGGCCGCAATGATCGCGGCGGTCGCGGCAGTCGCAACGAGGGTGCCCGCCCGTCTGTCCGGCCGCTCTCCCGCAAGCTCTATCGAGACCGCGAGCACGCCAAGATTGCCGGCGTATGTGCCGGTATTGCCGCCTATTTCGGGGCGGAAGTCTGGGTTGTCCGGTGCGTTGCGGTCACCGGGCTTATATTCGTGCCGAGCGTGATCTTTCCCGCCTACTGGATTATGTACTTTGTCATGAGCAGGCCCCCGGACAATGGCCGCGAGCAGCAGGGTGCCGGGCCGGAACAGGGCGGTGACCACACGTCTCCCGCCCCGGAACTGGGCCCACAACTCTCGCCCCGCCGCAGCCTCCGTAACCTGCGTGCCGCTCTGGCGCAAGCGGAGTTACGCCTGCGGCGCATGGAGTCACATGTCACCTCGGGGCAATATGAACTACAGAAGGAATTGAACAGGCTCGATACCGACGCTGCCGGCACAGGTGGGTAGGTAATCCATGCGTCTTGCGGCGGCCGGGGTACCGGTCACCCAGGGAAGAGGTTTTTCTGGGGAATTGTGTAGCAAGATGCACAAATTCCTCCGCCACCCACAAGCTCACCAAGCGGCCCGCCCAATTGCGGCCCATAGCGAACTTTGAGGAGCACTTTCTGAACGTGATCGGAGAAACTCAGGCATGAACCGCAACCAGTTCGACAAGACGGAACGCAAGGAAGTCACGGAGGATGATTTCGAGGCCGGGCTAAGAACCGTACTCCTTGCCCCCAGGGGCAGGATCAAGAGTGAGAACCGGGAGCCCGCGAAGGCCGAGATTGAAGTGCGGTGGCACCTGGATCGAAAGCTGCGATAGCGCGGCGACTGTGCGTTTGCTACACAATTCGCTTTTTTTCACGGAAGAAGTAAGGAGCAGCAATGGATGTGTTCACAATGGTGGTGCTCATTGTGCTTATCTCCTGCACCGCAGGGGTGGTCGGAAAGTACGCCCACGGCCGTAACCGCACGCAAGCCATCAAGGTTGACGATGAATTGCGCGGGGAACTCGATGGCCTTAGGTCGCGTATCGAGGTGCTGGAGAAGATCGTGACTGACGGCAAATACCGCCTTGCCGAGGAAATCGCCGGCCTGGAGCGCGAGACTACGCCCGGCGCGGGGCCACAGAACCGATCATCCGGTCGGGAAAGCCGGTGATTATCCCGTCCGCTCCCCACGCGAACAGCCGTTGTGCAACACGGGCATCGCTCACCGTAAAGACCAACACCCGACACCCCCAGCCGTGAATTTGGCCGATACGCTGCAACGACGCCAGGGGCGTGTTCAGGTTCACGGACCAGGCACCGAGTTGCGCCGCGATGGCGGCGACCCGGTCGCTCCAATGCCGCACTAGGGGCGCGACCTTCACCCCTCCCCGGGCGAGTTCCGCGAAGCGGCGCAACTCGTCGAGGTTGAAGGACGAAACCAGCACATCCCGTTGCCGCCGGCCGCCTTCCCGCAGAAACGCCCAGAGTGGTTCCGCCGTACCCGCCCCTTTGAGTTCCACGTTGATGCCCACATCCGGGGGCAGCGCCTCGAAAACCTCCGCAAGAAACGGAATGGGGTACCCGCCGCCCGCATCGAGCGCGCGCAGCCCCGCGAGGTCCAGGCTGGCGAGCGGGCCGTCTCCGGAGGTGGTTCGGTTGAGCGTATCGTCGTGGATGACGACTAGGTGGCCATGCAGGTAGTGAACGTCGAGTTCCACGGCAGCCACGCCCAGTTCGCAGGCGGCGATGAAGCTGGGGAGGGTATTCTCCGGCACGAGCCCCGCAGCGCCGCGATGGCCGATGATTAGCCGCTCGGCGAGCAAGCTCACTTCAAGAGGGGCCTGAGCCGGCGGTTCCCCCGGTAGGCCCGCGCAAGCTCCGCCTCGGGGATGCCGGAGCGCCAACGCCTAGGCAACAGCGCAGCTACCAATCGCCTGCCGGTTCCGCAAGGGCAACGGGAATCTGTGCCATGCGGTGAACCGTCACTCGGGTTTGTTTCATGGTGGGGGTGACCCGCCGCCAATATCGAGTGTTTCGGACAACGCTACGATGAGAATTGCTGCTACAAGGGGTGCCCTGTTGACGGCATGAATACTAGAATAGCGCCGATGAGCTACCAAGTGCTAGCCAGAAGGCTACGTCCCAAGGATTTCGATGGCCTGGTCGGCCAGGATCATGTGGTCCGGGCGCTGCGCAATGGCCTCGACTCCGGGCGCGTACACCATGCCTATCTGTTCACCGGCACCAGGGGCGTCGGCAAGACCACCATCGCCCGCATTCTGGCCAAGAGCCTGAACTGCGAGGTCGGTGTTTCCTCGTCGCCCTGCGGTACCTGCTCGATCTGCCGCGAGGTGGAGGAGAACCGCTTCATCGACCTGGTGGAGGTGGATGCCGCGTCGCGCACCCGGGTCGACGATACCCGGGAACTGCTCGACAACGCCCAGTATGTGCCGTCGCGCGGACGCTACAAGGTCTACCTCATCGACGAGGTGCACATGCTGTCCGCATCGAGCTTCAATGCCTTTCTGAAAACGCTGGAAGAGCCGCCGGAGCACGTCAAGTTCCTGCTGGCCACCACAGATGCCAAGAAAGTGCCGGTTACCGTGCTGTCGCGCTGCCTACAATTCCAGTTGAAGAATATCGGCCGCGACGAAATCGCCCGCTACATCGGCGAGGTGCTGACCGCGGAGGGCGTGGAGTTCGAGCCGGAAGCCCCGCGCATCATCGCCAAGTCGGCGCGGGGCAGCATGCGCGATGCCCTGTCGATTACCGACCAGGCTATTGCCTACAGCCGGGGCGCACTCACCGCGGCCGATGTGGCCGCCATGGTTGGTGCCGCGGGGCGGGACGAGACTGGTGCGGTCATGGCGGCGCTCGCCAGCGGCGACCCGGGGCGGGTACTGACGTTGAGCGCCGCGCTTGCGGACAAGGCGGTTGATTTCGGCTCGGTGCTCGCCGATGTGCTCGAGGCCTTGCACGGCATGGCGGTGGGGCAGGCGCTCGGCGAAACCGCAGCGGATAGCTTCAGCCCGGAAGCCGTGCACCTGTACTACCAAATCGCATTGATCGGCTATCGCGACCTGCACATCGGCCCCGATCCCAAGACCGGCTTCGAGATGACGCTACTGCGCATGTTGGCGTTCGCACCGGATGCGGCATCCGCCGCCAGGGTTCCGGCGGCCGTGGCCGGGCAACCGGAATCGAGTCGGGCCGGGGCCGCTCCGCCCGACATTGGCGGTGCCGGGCCGGGCGACCAGGGCGCAACCGCGCCACCGGGTAGCAAGGCGGCGGTGGAGCAGGACGCAACCACGCCGTCAGGTGGCAAGGTGGCGGTGCAGCGGGACGCAACCACGCCGTCGGGTGGCAAGGTAGCGGTGCAGCAGGACGTAACCGGGCCGTCAGGTGGCAAGGTGGCGGTGCAGCGGGACGCAACCGCGCCGTCGGGTGGTAAGGTAGCGGTGCAGCAGGGCGCAACCGCGCCGTCGCATAATCGGGCGGTGCCGCAGCCGGCCGCAACCGTGCGGGCGAATGACGAGGCGGCGCCCGCCAATACCGTCGACGATGGCCTGTGCCGGGAATGGTACGAACTGGTCGAGCGGCTCGGCCTTAAGGGCATCGACCGCATGATCGCGGAGAATTCGCAGCTCGTGGAGCGCGGCAACGACCGCTATCGCCTAGTGCTTGATCGCCGGCACGAATCGCTCTTGAATGGCAGCGACGGCGGTGGCTTGGAGCGGGCTTTGGCCAGCCTGGGCGGTGCGCCGGTTCGTCTTGTTATCGATATCGGCGAGCTGGCGGCGGAGACGCCCGCGGCACGCAAGATGCGCTTGGCCGATGAGCGGCAGGCGGCGGCGCAGCGGCAACTGGAGGGGAATGCCAGGGTGCAGGCGCTCATCGGCACCTTCGATGGCCGCCTTGAACAGGTGCGGCCGTTAGATACGAATAGGTCCGATAAGCCCGGGGTCAGCGTATGAGTACCAAGGGCCTTGGCGACCTGTTTCAGCAGGCGCGGCAGGTGCAGCAGAAGATCGAGGCGCTACAGTCGGAGCTTGCCGCCTTGGAAGTCACCGGAGAGAGCGGCGCTGGCCTCGTCAAGGTGGTGCTGAACGGTGCCCACGAAGTCAGGCGGGTGACTATTGATCCGGCGCTGCTCGACGAGGGCAGCGAGGTGCTCGAAGATCTGGTTGCCGCCGCCTTCAACGATGGCGCGCGCCGGGTCGATGCCGCGAAAACGGAGAAGATGTCTGGGCTGGCCGGCAGATTTGGTCTGCCGCTGGACAAAATGCCCTTCTGATCGTGATGAGTCCCCTCATTGACGGGCTGATCGCCGCCTTCCAGGTGCTGCCGGGCATCGGGCCAAAGAGTGCCCAGCGCATGGCGCTCGATGTACTGCAACGCAACCGGGAAGGGGGCATGCGGCTGGCGCGGGCGCTGACCGACTCGGTGGAGAAGGTGGTGCATTGCCGGGACTGCCATACGCTCACCGAGGCCGGGCAGTGCCGCCTGTGCGCCGATGCGGACCGGGACGATGGGGTGCTGTGCGTGGTGGAATCGCCGGCGGACATCCTGGCCATCGAACAGGCGGGCGGTTTCCGCGGCCGGTATTTCGTACTGAACGGCCGTCTGTCGCCCATCGACGGCGTCGGTCCCGAAGACCTGGCCCTCGATCGGCTCGCGGCGCGGGTGCGGGCACTGGATGTCCAGGAGGTGATTCTGGCGACCAACCCCACCGTGGAAGGCGAGGCCACGGCGCACTACATCGCCGGCCTGCTGGAAGATGAGGTTGCCGACATCACCCGCATTGCCCACGGCGTACCCATTGGCGGCGAACTGGAGTATGCGGATGGAGGCACCATCGTCCACGCCCTGCAGGGCCGCCGCCATCTCGGCTGAGCGGGTGGACGGCTGTACCTGGGTGGCCACCGACCGGGGGCTTGCCCAGGCCGCAACGCGCTGGCGGGGGGCCATTGGCCTGGACACCGAGTTTCAGCGCACCAATACCTTTTTCCCCATTCCCGGCCTATATCAGTTGGCGGCGGCCTCTGGAATTTGGTTGCTCGATCCGCTGGCCATCGACGACTGGCGCCCCCTCGTCGAGGTGCTCGCCGACCGCGGCACAGTCAAGGTGCTGCACGCCTGCTCCGAAGATCTGGAACTCTTCCATCGGCACCTGGATATGCGCCCGGAACAGTTGTTCGACACCCAGCTTGCGTATGCCTTCCTGTCGGAGAATTTCGGTGCCAGTTACGCGAGCTTGGTTGAGACGCTGCTCGGTGTGACGCTGCCCAAGCAGCATACCCGCTCGAACTGGCTGAAGCGCCCGTTGTCCGACGCCCAATGCCGCTATGCCCGGGAAGATGTCGCCCATCTGCTCGAGTTGCACACCGTGCTTGAGGCCAAACTCCGGGCGGCGGGCCGTTGGGACTGGTTTGTCGAAGACATGCGCCAGCGTGGACGCTACACGCCCAAGGAACCGGCTTCCTACTTTGCCGGGGTCCGGAACGCCTGGAGGCTCGATGGTGGCCAACTCGCCGTGCTCAAATCGCTGTGCGAATGGCGCGAGCGCCGTGCCATGGCCGACGATGTACCGCGCAACCGCATCGTTTGGGACGAGCACCTGCTGGAGTTCGCCAAACGCCCCGTCGTTGACCTGGCGGAGATTCGGTGCACCGTGCCGCCATCCGTCGCCCGCCGCTTTGGAGAAGATCTGGTTCGGGCGCACGGGGAAGGCCGCGAACGGCCCGAGGAGCCTCCCTTGTCGCGCCCGCTCGGCAAGGGACAGCGCGGCGTACTCAAACGCCTGCGCGACCTGGGGCGCCGGCGGGCGGCAGAACTGGGTATGGCGCCGGAGTTGCTGGCGCGCCAGCGCGACCTGGAGGCCTGCATCCGCCGGTATCGTGCCAGCGGGGAGCCATCGGAGACTTTCCTCGGCTGGCGCGGGAACCTGTTGGGCGATGCGTTCCTGGCCGAATTGGAGGCGTGTTGGTGACGGAGCCGCTGGCGTGGCTGGTGGCGGTGGGCACCGGGCTGGTGACGCTGTTCGGCATCTATGTTTTGACCCGTCCGCTTAGCAGCGGGTTCCTGAAATCGTGGCTGCGCTGCCTGTCCATGGTCGTGCTGCTGTTGCCGGCCCCGGTTCCGGGGTTCGACTCCTACTATGCGCCGGCGCTCGTGGTCGTTCTGTTCGAGGCGGCGCTGCAGCGCGATGGCGAACCGGCCCAGGCGGCGGGCCTGCTCGTTGTGGGCATCGTCACGGTAACCGTGCTGGTGAGCGCGTACTTCTATCTGCGCCGCCGCCGGGGTGCGCGCAAGTGAGCTTGGACGCCAAATGAGCATTGAATACCCCGCCACCGACCCCAAACGGGGTGGTGGCGTCCGTAGGGAGCGGAGCGACCGCAGGGGGACACCGGAAAAGGGCGGCGGCGCGGCCTGCCCCAGGCGACCTCGGCCAGTGGCTTATCGACCGGCTCCCGTCCAACGCCGCCGAGACGCTGTGTAGAAATCCACCAACAAATACATTTTGACAACATGGATACTCAGTTTGAATTTGTGGATCATGGCAAGGCCGTCCCACATGGGGTTCGACGCAGCCGGAATTCAAACCGAGTTACTGTCGGCGGGCCGCTGCGCTTGATTGGGCGCGCGGGCGTCCTATAAAGTAGGCGGTTTGCGCAGCCAGGGCCCCGCATCTCGCGTGCCCGCGGAAAAGCCGGGGAAGACCGACCGCGCTGGCTCCATGAACACCGCCAAGAGGCCTTGCATGATCTTCGACAGTACCGATACCTATATTTCCACCGATGAGTTGAGCATGGCCGTGGACGCGGCGGTGCGGCTCGAGCGGCCCCTGCTGGTGAAGGGCGAACCGGGCACGGGCAAGACCCTGCTTGCCGAGGAAATTGCCAAGACCCTTGGCCTGCGGCTGATTCAGTGGCATATCAAGTCGAGCACCAAGGCCATCAACGGCCTGTACGAATACGATGCGGTATCTAGGCTGCGCGATTCCCAGCTCGGCGACGAGCGGGTAGGGGACATACGCAACTACATCAAGAAGGGCAAGCTCTGGGAAGCGTTCGAAGCGGAGGAACGCGTGGTGCTGCTCATCGACGAGATCGACAAGGCCGACATCGAGTTCCCCAACGACCTCCTGCAGGAACTCGACCGCATGGAGTTCTTCGTCTATGAGCTATCGGAGACGGTCGTTGCGAAACGGCGCCCCATCGTGGTTATCACTTCCAACAACGAGAAGGAACTGCCGGATGCCTTCCTGCGCCGCTGTTTCTTCCACTACATCAACTTTCCAGATCGTGCGACGATGCACGAGATCATCGAGGTGCACTTCCCGGAGATCAAGGGAGAACTGGTCAAGGAGGCCATGGAGATCTTTTTCGATGTCCGCAAGGTGCCCGGCCTCAAGAAGAAGCCTTCCACCTCGGAACTCATCGACTGGCTGAAGCTCCTGCTGTCGGATGACATTCCGGACGAGATTCTGACCAACCGCGACCCCAGCAAGGCGATTCCGCCGCTGTACGGTGCCCTGGTCAAAAACGAGCAGGATGTGCACCTGTTGGAACGCCTGGCGTTCATGAATCGGAGGGATTCAAGGGGGTGACCGGTGCCGCTGCCTGCACAGCATGCGTTGCACGGGGGCCCGCTGCGCCCCCTGTTGGCCAGGGCCCTCGGTGCCGGGCAAAGTACCCTGCCCGCGGCCGTTGCTTGCGGGCCGCTACTACGCCGATGGTTCGGAACCATCGACTGTCACCGCCAGGCGACTGCCCACGGCCGTTGCCTGCAGGCCACTACTCCGCATTTTGGGAATAGTCGTGCTTTCGGTTGTCACGGGTCTGCCCATGGCCGTTGCACGCGGGCCACTATTCCGCGCGGCGACCGCGCATGGGCCTAGGTAAGCGCCGCTAAGCGACATGCTGATTAACCTCTTTCTCACCCTGCGCAAGTACAAGGTTCCCGTCACCATAAGGGAACTCATGGATCTGCTGGCCGCCCTGAAGCACCGCATCGTCTATGCCGACCTAGACCAATTCTATCTCCTGGCCCGCACCTGCCTGGTTAAGGACGAGAAGAACTACGACAAGTTCGACCGGGCCTTTGGCGCCTATTTCAAGGGGCTGGAGGATCTGCACGGTATGCTGGAGTCGCTCATTCCCGACGAATGGCTGCGCCGGGAATTCGAGAAGTCGCTGACCCCGGAGGAACTGAGGAAGATCAACTCGCTGGGGGGCCTCGAGAAGCTGATTGACGCCTTCCGCGAAGCCCGGGAGGAGGCCGAACGGGCGGCGGCCGAGCAGGCTCGGCGGGATGACGAGGGCGAGGCGGGGGACGACCCGAACCGGCCGGGCAGGGACGGCCCGGGGGGGCTCGGCAAGGGCAAAAAGAAGAAGGCCAGGAAGGTGTGGGACCAGCGGCAATACAGGAATCTCGACGACTCGGTGGAGCTTGGCACGCGCAACATCAAGCTGGCGCTGCGGCGGCTGCGCAAGTTCGCGCGCACCGGCAAGGAGGAGGAGCTGGACATGGACGGCACCATTCGCTCCACCGCGCACAACGGCGGCCTGCTCGACATCAGGATGCGTCCAGAGCGCAAGAACACCGTCAAGGTGCTGCTGTTCCTGGACATTGGCGGGTCGATGGACACCCACGTCAAGGTCAGCGAGGAACTGTTCTCGGCGGCGCGCTCCGAGTTCCGGCACATGGAGAACTTCTACTTCCACAACTTCATCTACGAATCCGTGTGGAAGGACAACCGCCGACGCATGACCGAACGCATTCCGACTTGGGAGATACTCAACAAGTACGCCCACGACTACAAGATCGTTTTCGTGGGGGACGCCACCATGGCGCCCTACGAGATCACCCACGCCGGAGGCAGTGTCGAGCATTGGAACGAAGAGCCGGGAGCGGTCTGGATGGCCCGATTTACCGAACTCTATGACCGCATCGTCTGGATCAACCCCACGCCCCAGGAGACCTGGGAGTATTCCACCTCGGTGGGGCTGACGCGCAAGCTGGTCGACGACCGCATGTACCCCCTCACCATTCGCGGCGTTGAGGAAGGCATGAACGCCCTGTCCAAGTAGGGCCGAATCGGGGGTTGTCCGACGGCTTTCCCGGCACGCTGGTTTCTACGACCATCTTGCTCAATACTTCCTGCATCGACACCCTGCTTCCCAAACATACTTACGTAGAACAGTTGACGAACCACCATATGCTGAGTCCCGCATGGCGCATAACCACTACGTGTCGTCGTTCGTCAACGAATCTCTACAATTCCCTTCCCAAACCTACAAAGGACGACCCATGACTACGACCTCCGCGCACTACCGCAGGCGACCCTCCCCTCGAACCCTGGCGACCACTCTGGCCGTGCTGGTCGCGTCGAGCGCTGCGATGCTGCCGCAGTCCTCCTCGGCCCAACCAACCGGTGCCGCCCCCGCCGATGTCGAGTCCATCGACGCGATCATTACGGCTGTCTACGATGTCATCTCCGGCGATGCGGGCATAGCGCGCGACTGGGGCCGCTTCCTGGCGCTGTTCGCACCCGGTGCCACGCTGAGCCCAGTGGGACGCGCCGAGAGCGAGTCGACCTACCGGCGTAGGGTGATTACGCCCGACGAGTATGCCGATGACGTCGGCGACTTGCTGGAGGCCAACGGGTTCCACGAGGTGGAGATCCATCGGGTGACCGAGGTGTACGGCCGCATTGCGCACGCGTTCAGCACCTATGAGTCGCGGCGATTGGCGAGCGATCCGGAGCCTTTCGCGCGCGGCATCAATTCCATTCAACTCATGCACGACGGCTCGCGTTGGTGGGTCGTGTCGATCTTCTGGCTGGGCGAGGAGCCCGAACATCCAATTCCGGAGAAGTACCTGCCGGGTGGCGGGGAACTCCGAACGCCAACGGGCTGTTAGATCTATGGGGTCCATCCAATTCCGGCAAAGTACCTGCCGGCGGGCGAGGGCTTAACCTAATCTAGGTCCGCCACCAAAACCGGGCGGCGCCAGAGGAGCCTGCCGACGATGGCCATCACTAGGAGCCCGAAGATCAGGATGACGGCCGCGTAGCGGACGATGTCCTCTACCGGATTGAACAATCTCGCCATCCAGGAGGCGTGGGCGGCGGCGTATATGCCCAGAAAAATCGCCCCGTACAGCAGCGGCCGCGACCGATAGGCCCGAGACAGCAGCAGCGCCTGAACGGCGACGACCACCGTGACCACGGGCGCAACCGCCACCAGGAAGAGATTGAGATTGGCCGTGACATCGATGTAGTTGCGCACCACCGAAAGCCAGATGGCGGTCAGGATATCGGTCGGTATCACACTCAGCAGCGCGAAGACGACTACCAAGGCGAGCTTCACCCCATCCGACTGGAAGTAATCGCCGCCACCCACTACCCGGGTTGCGACATAGATTCCGACGGCGATGAGGGCGATGGCATAGACGACAACGGAACCGGCAATCAAAGCGAACATGGGCCTTCGGTCAGGAGCCCACCGCCGCGCCGACCGCAGCCAACACCTCCGCGAGCGGCGGTCGCGTGCGATAGCCGGGCACCGCGAACTTGGCGTTGATGCTGCCATCGGGTGCCAGCCAGAAGATGCCGGGGTGCGGAATGCCCTGGCCCATGTCTTCGTCCGCGATCCCGAACCCATTCACATGCCGCGCATCCACATCGCGCAGCAGGGGATAGTCGAGCTCCTCGCTCGCATGGAACTCCTTCAGAATCTCAAGGCGGTCGTAGGTCATGGCGGCGATGTTCACGCCGATTTCCTCGAACGCCCCGCGCCACTTTTCCAGTTGGACCAACTGGGCTTTGCAGAAGGGTCACCAGTCCGCGGAGCGGCTCAGCACCAGCAGCAAGCCGTTTTCCCCGGCAAGCGAATCGAGGTCGCGCGTCACGCCGTCTTGGTCTTCGGCCAGAATGGCGGGCGCGGCGGTGCCGACGGGAGGCCCCCAGGATTGAACGTAGTCGCCCGCCAGCGCAGCCATCGGCAGCGCGGCCAACATCCAGGTCAGGCAGAATCTTTTGACGTTCACCGGCCTTGCTCCTCCGTAAATCGTGATTTCGTCCTGTAGTTCGGCATATGGCATCTTCCGGCGTCTAAGCCAGATCCAGCTTAATGCAATGATACATGAGCCTGAAGAGGGGCGTAAATCCAACGAGAGGTGAGGACGCAATGCGCCCACCTTCCCCCGCTGCTGGTTTGCGCCAGGCCGGTTCCGGTGGCGCAGCTCGGTTCCACGGCCGGGGTAAGTGCGTATAATATGCCGCCGCCGATAGGCATCGGTTCTCCCGATTCGGCGTCGCACAACTTTATCGTGGAGAGACTTATGGCGGTCGAGCGTACCCTGTCGATCATCAAGCCGGATGCAGTAGCCAAGAACCTGATTGGCGAGCTCTACACCCGCTTCGAAAAGGCGGGGCTTAGCATTGTCGCGGCGAAAATGCTGCGTCTTGACGAGGCCAAGGCGGCGGGGTTCTACGCCGAACACCGGGGCAAGCCGTTCTATGCGCGCCTGTGCGAGTACATGACTTCGGGCCCGATCATGGTTCAGGTGCTCGAGGGCGATGGGGCGGTCGCCCTGAACCGGGAACTGATGGGTGCCACCAACCCGCGTGAGGCGCGAGCCGGTACGATCCGTGCGGACTTCGCCGAGTCCATCGATGCCAACGCGGTGCACGGGTCTGATTCACCCGCCTCCGCCGCCCGGGAAATCGCGTATTTCTTCGATGCATCGGAAATCCAGCCCCGGAGCCCCGGTGCCTGAGCCAGTCAACCTCTTCGACTATGATCGCCCTGCGTTAGAGACCTTCTTTCAGGACGCCGGCCACAAGCCGTATCGCGCCCGGCAGGTGATGAAGTGGGTCTATCACCGGGGGCTGCTCGATGCGGGCGCCATGACCGATCTCTCCAAGGCGCTGCGTGGCTGGCTTGGGGAGGCGGCCGGTTGCAAGCTGCCGGAAGTGTTAAGGCGGCGGCAATCTCTGGATGGTACGGTCAAATGGCTACTGCGCGTCGGTAACGGCAACTGTGTCGAAGCGGTGCTGATTCCCGAACGGAGCCCAGAATCGGTTGCCGGGGGGATGCCTGAACGGGGCCGCAATACCCTGTGCGTTTCTTCCCAGGTCGGCTGTATGCTCGACTGCAGCTTCTGCGCCACCGGCAAGCAGGGCTTCAACGGCAATTTGACCACGGCGGACATCATCGGCCAGGTGTGGCTGGCCAATGAAGAACTGCGCGGTCGGGGCGAGGCCGTGAGCAACGTGGTGTTCATGGGCATGGGCGAACCCCTGCTGAACTTCGACGCGGTGCTGCGCGCCGCCAACCTGATGATGGACGACTTAGCGTTCGGCATCTCCAAGCGCCGGGTGACCATCTCCACCGCCGGGGTGGTGCCGGCCATTCATGCGCTCGCGGGCCGAACCGACGTTTCGCTGGCCGTGTCTCTGCACGCCCCCAACGACGCCCTGAGAAGCACCCTGGTGCCGCTGAACCGCAAGTATCCGATTGCCGAACTGCTTGCGGCCTGCAATCGCTATGTCGCGGGCCTTGGCGAACGGCGCGTACTGACCATGGAATACACCTTGCTAAGGGGCATCAACGACGGCCTCGGGCACGCCCGGGAACTCGCCAGGTTGTTGCGGCCGGTACGTTGCAAAGTCAACCTCATTCCATTCAACCCGTTCCCGGCCTCGGGCTATGAGCGGCCCGAGGAGGGGGCGGTGCGGGTCTTTCAGAAGCACCTGATGGACGCGGGTTTGCCGGCCATGCTAAGAACGACGCGGGGCGACGACATCGAGGCGGCTTGCGGCCAGTTGACTGGCCTGGTCACGGATCGGACTCATCGGCAGGCCCGATATCTAGCACGGGCCAGTGCCAATGGCGCGGTTGCCGTATGATCGGGCGAGTATTTGGCGGGCACAGGGTACTCGCTTTCTCGTGCTCACCGTGGCATGGATTCCGCGTATGAATGGGTGCGTTCTTGGTGGACGCATGGTACGGCTCTGCGGGCTGGGGCTCGTTGCCTTATGCCTTGGCGGCTGCGTGGGCGATGCTTCCAGCAGGCCGGGGCAACCGGCACCGGCCACCCAGCGCGTGGCGGCGCAACTCGACCTGGCCCGTGCCTACCTGGAACGCGGGGATTCCGCCCGGGCCCGCCAGCCGTTGCTGCGCGCGTTGCAGATCGACCCCGGTGCCCTGGAGGCGCATGTACTGGCCGGCGTACTCTACGAGCGCGAAAACGAGGCGGAGCTGGCCGAGCGGCACCATCGGGCGGCGTTGGCCATAAACCCCGACGATCCCCAGGCATTGAACAACTACGGTGCCTTTCTGTACGCCCAAGGGCGGCTCGAAGCGGCCTTGGTGCCGTTGCGCCGGGCCGTGCGGGATACCGGCTACCCGGCCCGCGCCCAGGCGTTCGAAAACCTCGGATTGACGGAACTGGGGCTGGGTCGGGTGGCCGCCGCTAAGCTCGCCTTCCAGCGAGCCCTCGACCTTGGCGGCGAGCGGCCTAGAAGCAGCCTGGAACTCGCCGACATATTCCTCGCGCAAAGAGACTACGGGGCGGCGGAGCGTCACTACCACGACTATCTGGCGCAGGCTGGCGAGACGGTGCGCAGCCTGTGCCTGGGTTTGCGCCTGGCAGCCGTAGAGGGGGCCACCAGACGCTCCGCCGAGCACGCCGCCAGGCTGTATCGCCGCTATCCAGAGGCCATGGAGTCATGCCGGTAGACAACCCCGTGGTCGGCGATGCCGCCGCTGCCGGTGCTAGGCTGAGCACGGCCCGCGACGATGCCGGGCTATCCCTACAGGAGGTGGCCCGTCGGTTGAAATTGACCGTGCGCATGGTGCGCGCCATCGAAGAGAACGACCAGCGATGGTTTCCCGCGGCGGTTTATCTGCGGGGGTATGTCCGTAACTACGCCAAGCTGTTGCGGCTGGATCCAGAACCCCTGGTTGCGGCCTATCCGCTACCGGCGGTGGACGAGCCCGGTTCGCGCTCTGGTGGCGTGGCGGCTGTGTCGCGCGTGCGCGTGCTGGCCATTGCCGGGGCCGTGGGCGGCCTGCTGGCCGTGGTGCTGGTGTCGCTGCTGGTTTGGCAATGGCCGCAGAACGACGCTGCCGAGGTGGCCGCTACGGATGCGTCGGCTGTAGCCGATGGCCCGGTTGCCGCGGACGGCCGTGTGGCTGGGGAAGCGGCCGGGGAAGCGACGCCGGCCGTCTCCCAAGACGCCGGGTCGGCCGGGGGCATTGGCGAACAGACAAGTTTGCCGGGGAGTGCCGCCGACCCGGCCGATGTGCCGGTACCGGGTGTCGAAGCGCCGGGAACCGATTCCCGGGGCGTTGTCTCCGACCCGCTGGTTGCCGGGCAGGCGGGGGATGCCCAGGCCGGGCCCGAAAGCCCGGAGGACGGCAACGGCCTAGGTGCAGAACTCGCGGGGCGCGGCGATGTCGCGGACGGGTCGAGCCAGACGGCAGGTGCCGATCACCGGCTTCGTGGGCGGCGCATAACCCCATTCGGGGACGCCGAGCTGTGGTTTGAATTCGCCGAGGATTGCTGGGTGGAGGTCTTCGACACGGAGGGGGAACTCCTGTACAAGGATCTGCAGCGCCGGTATGAGAGTTTGCGCCTGATCGGCAGCGGCCCGTTCCAGATTCGGCTGGGATACGCGCCCGGCGTAACGCTGGAGTACAACGGCGAACGGGTGCCCTTAGCGCCGCATACGCGCAACAACGTTGCTTCGCTGGTCGTCGGGCAGTAACCGATGCGAGTCAGGGGTATGCGCGACCTGTTGCCGGGGGAAGCGCGCCGGTGGCGCGAGATCGAGGAAACCATCGTCGGCGTTCTGGACCGCTTTGCCTATCAGGAGATTCAGTTGCCGCTGCTGGAGACGGTGGAACTGTTTAGCCGGGGTGTCGGGGAAGCGACGGATATCGTCGAGAAGGAGATGTATGCGCTCACCGACCGCGACGGCGTGGGCATTGCCCTGCGCCCGGAGGGTACTGCCGGCTGTGCCCGGGCGCTCATTGAGAATGGCATGCTGTTCAATCAGAGCCAGCGGGTTTTCTACCGAGGCCCGATGTTCCGCTACGAACGGCCGCAAAAAGGGCGCTACCGCCAGTTCTATCAAATCGGGGTCGAGGCCTTTGGGCTGGCCGGCCCGGATATCGACGCGGAGCTGATTCAGTTGGGGTGCGAAATCTGGCGGGCGTTGGGCATTGCGGGCGAGGTCGGGCTGGAGCTAAACAGCATCGGCTCGGCGGCGGCCCGGGCCGAGTTCCGCCGGGCGCTGGTCGGCTGGCTCGAACCTAGGCAGGCGGAACTCGACGCGGACAGTCGGCGGCGCCTGGCAACCAACCCGTTGCGCATTCTCGACAGCAAGTCCGAGCAGACCCGGCGCGCACTCGACAACGGCCCCGCTTTCAAGGACTATCTCGACGACGACAGCGCGGAACACTACGCCGAGCTCAAGCGATTGCTCGCGGAGTTGCATATAGACTTGGTCGAGAACCCGCGCCTGGTGCGCGGTCTCGACTACTACACCCGGTCGGTCTTCGAGTGGACGACCGGGCGTCTGGGTGCCCAGGGGGCCATCTGCGCGGGCGGACGTTACGATGGGCTGGTCGAGTTGCTTGGCGGCAGGCCCACGCCGGCCGCCGGCTTCGCCATCGGCATGGACCGGGTGCTGCTGTTGCACGAGGCGGTGCATGGAACCGGGCAGGAAACCCCGGCGGATGTCTATTGCTGCGTGCTGCAACCGGAGTTGCACGGCGTTGCCCTGGCCGGGGTGCAGCGTTTGCGCACCCTGGTGCCGCGCCTGCGGTTCCGGGTGCACGCCGGTGGTGGAAAACTGAAGAACCAGTTGAAGCGGGCAGACCGGAGCGGTGCCCGGTGGGCCTTGCTGGTTGGCGAGGCGGAATTCGAGGAGGGCGTGTTGGTGTTGAAGGACTTGCGCACCGCCGCGTCCCAGGAACGATTGGACCTGCCGGGCATTGCCCAGCACCTGAACAACGAGCTTGAGACACGGGAGTAGGGGGTGGCCGACTACCTCAGCGACGAAGAGCAGCTTGAACGGCTGAAAAACTGGTGGGCCGAGAACGGTAGATGGGTCGTTGCCGCCATCGTGCTGGCGCTAGGCGGTGTCGTCGGTTGGCGCTGGTACGATGCGGAGCGGGCCGAGCAGATGCAGGTGGCATCCGATGCCTACGAGGCGTATCAGGCGGCCACCGGGGACGCCCGCGGCGAACTGGCCAAGAATCTCGTCGCCGAATACGGCGAGACTAGCTACGCCACCTTTTCGCTTTGGTACCGGGCGAAGGAGGCGGTGGATGCCGGCGATCTCGAGGCCGCGGTCGAGATACTCGGGCAGGTTGCCGGAACGGATACGCACCCGCTGCTGCGCGACATCGCCCGGGTGCGGCTGGCGCGCCTGCTGCGGGAGCAGGGCGATGCAGAAGCCGCGCTCGCTGTGTTGGCCGAGGTCACGAGCCCTGGATTCCGCGCATCGGTGCTGGAGTTGAAGGGAGATATTCACCTACTGCGGGGCGAGCGGGAGTTGGCCCACGAGGCGTACCTCGCCGCATCCGAGTCGGTCCGGGAAGGCGATCAGCGGCCTGTGCTGGACATCAAGGTTGCGGATACGGCACCTGCCGCACAGGATAGGTGAGTCGGCCTAGCCCCAGTCGTGCAACCTATCTGGGTGATCGAATGAAACGGCATCTGTATCTGTATAAGAACCGGGCTAGCAGCCTGTCGGGCTTAGATGCTTTGAATCAGGCTCCTAGGCCGCATGGCGGCGTCGTCGGTGCCGGGCGGTGCTTGGCGAGGCTTCTGGCCCTAGCCCTGCTGGTGCTGGCCGCCGCCGGTTGTAGCTGGTTCTCGTGGATACCCGGCATTGACGGCAAGGACGAGGGCCCGGACCCCTTGGAGCCGGCTAAGCTGGTGGATTTCAACCCCGAGGTGCGCATCGAGCGGATCTGGCGGGCATCTGTGGGTAAGGGCCTTGGCCGCAAATACCTGCGGCTCAACCCGGTGGTGCTCGCCAACCGTATCTACGCGGCGGATGGCTACGGCGTCGTGGAGGCAAGAGACCGCTTTACGGGCAGCCGGGTGTGGCGGGTGCAGATCAGCCCGTTCGATACAGCGAGCGGCGGCATGTTCTCAGGCTTCAACTTTTTCGACCGCACCGACCCGAGTTTCGTTGGCGGCGGCGTCGGTGCCGGCGGGGGCCTGATATTCCTGGGCACCACGGGCGGTACGGTGACCGCCCTGTCGGCGGCGGATGGCGGCGAGGTGTGGCGCGCCTACCTGGGCAGCGAAATCCTGTGCCGGCCAGCGTTCGGCGACGGCGCGGTGTTCGCGCAGACCATCGACGGCCGCCTGCTCGCCCTGGAGCAAGCCGACGGCAGCGTGCGCTGGAGCTTCGATATCCAGGTGCCGGTACTGACACTGCGCGGCACGGCCTCGCCCGTATTCGACAATGGCGTCGTCTATGCCGGCTTTGCCAACGGTACGGTGAGCGCCATTAGGACCGAGAACGGCGAACCCATTTGGGAGCACCGGGTGATGCTGCCCGAAGGCCGCTCCGAGCTCGACCGTATCGTCGATGTGGATGCCTCACCGCTGCTGGCCGGGGGGTTACTGTATGCGGTGGCCTACCAGGGGCAGCTCAAGGCGCTGCGACGGTCCGATGGCAATGCCCTGTGGCAACTAGAGCACTCCAGTTATCTCGACCTGGCGACGGGCTACGGCCATGTGTATGTGGTTGACGAAACCGATGCGGTGATTGCCGTGGACGAGCAGACGGCGCGGGAGGTCTGGCGCCAGGAGGGGCTGTACCGCCGCAAGCTGAACAGCCCCGCCGCCTTCGGCAACTATGTGGTCGTTGGCGACGATGACGGCTACCTGCATGTGCTTGCCCAGAGCGATGGGCGTTTCCTGGGTAGGCAGAAGCTCGATGGCAAGGGCATCCGCTCGGCCATGAGCATTGCCGACGGGCGAACGCTCTATGTGCTCGGCAATTCGGGATCCCTGCAGGCCCTTAAGATAGAAGCTAGGTGACGGCGTGGTTCCCCAGGTCGCCCTGGTCGGCCGGCCGAATGTCGGCAAGTCGACCCTGTTCAATCGGCTGACCGGTACCCGGGATGCGCTGGTGGCCGATGTCCCGGGCCTCACCCGGGATCGGCGCTATGGCCGCGCGGTTATCGATGGCAGAGCCTGCATACTGATCGATACCGGCGGGCTCCTTGGCGATGGGGAACTCGCCGCCCCGACCGGCCGGCAGGCCGATGTGGCGGTGGCGGAGGCGAGCACCCTATTGTTCTTGGTCGATGCCCGGCAAGGATTGACCGCGGCCGACCAGGAGATCGCCAGCCGCCTCAGAAAGGCCGATTGCGATCTGGTGCTGGTGGTCAACAAGATCGATGGGCAGAACCTGCACACCGTGGAGGCCGAGTTCGCCCGCCTGGGTTTTGCCGACACCTGCCTGATTTCGGCGAGCCACGGGCGGGGCTTAGAGGCCCTGCGCGAGCTGCTCGCCGCCCGCTTGCCGGAAGTCGCCGCCTTGCCCGAAACCGAACCGGGCGTTATACGCGCCGCGGTGGTGGGCCGGCCGAATGTCGGCAAGTCAACGCTGATCAACCGGCTGCTGGGCGAGGAACGCCAAGTGGTTTTCGATCAACCGGGTACCACGCGGGATGCCATCGAAGTGCCCTTCGAGCAGGATGGCAACCGCTTCCTGCTCATCGACACGGCGGGGGTCAGGCGGCGCGGGCGGGTTGTAGAGGCGGTTGAGAAGTTTTCGGTGATTAAGGCGCTGCAGGCGATGGAGCGGGCCCATGTGGTGATCTTGGTCATCGATGGCCACGAGGGGCTGGTGGAGCAGGACCTGCACGTCCTGCGGCACGGGGCCGACGCCGGAGCGGGGCTGGTCGTGGCGGTTAACAAGTGGGATGGGCTCGACGCCAGGCAACGACGGGCGCGCAAGGCGACCCTAGAGCGGCGGCTGCAGTTTGTGCCCTGGGCACCGTTGCACACCATATCCGCGCTGCACGGCACCGGGGTCCGGCGTCTGATTAGGGATGTGCGGGCCGTTTACCGGGCGGGTGCCTTCGAGGTTGGCACCATGCGGCTCAATCGAATTCTGCGGGGGCTTGTGGCCGCCCATCCCCCGCCGGCGGTTCGCGGCCGCCAGATTAAACTACGCTATGCGCACAAGGCGGGCGACCATCCGCCCCGTATTCTAGTGCACGGCAATCAGACCGACGCGCTGCCCGCCGGTTATGTGCGCTACCTGGAGAACGGCTTCCGCGAGGTGCTCGGCCTGGTGGGTAACCCCATCAGGCTGGAATTGCGCACCAGCGCCAACCCCTATGCCGGCAAGCGCAATGAACTGACCCGCCGCCAGCGTCTGCGGCGCAAGCGGGTTATGCGCCACGGGCGGGGAGCTTGAACGGGTTGCCTGGCTGCGGCACTGCAACAGTCAAGCTAAGTCGGCATCTTCATCCTGTTCGTCCACCGTGGCGATGCGGCTAACCCGAGGCGGTCTTTCCAGGGCCATCCCAAAGCGCTCGCTCTTGAGATAGAATTTCAGAAAATTCATTAGGTTCCGAAAAATATTTCTGAACTTTCCTGAGAATGTTCGTAAACCATCTATGTAGGGCTTTGCCGAGGGCCAGGAACTTGTCGGACTTTGTAGCCAAGTGTTTGATTTATAAGAAATCTGGTTTTTCGCACCAAAAGAAAAATCCTATATATTTCAATAAGTTGCGATATTCAAAGTATCTATTCAAAGTATCTAAGCCCGACAGGCTGCTAGTGGGCGGTTTTGGGATGGCCCTGGGTGGTCCTTCGCACAAGTTGTCCCTTCTCACATATTCAGGGTAGAGTTAGGTACAGATGCCTACCGAGGCAGGGGAGAGTGAAGGTATCCAGGAAGATTTCCGGGCTGCTGCTAGCTGGGGCGTTGCTCGCTGGTGGTGCTTCCGGGGCTTCTGCTGTGGCCAGCGAGGGCGAAGCGGGCCAACCCCTAGCGGCATTGAGTAACGCTGACCGGTCGGAAGCGGATAAAGCCTGCGATCCTGGACGCTGGCCGGTGGACCTGGTGACTTTCCTAATCGGCCACGCAGACAGTGCGCATGCGGGTAACGCCGCATTGCACCGTATTGAGAAAGCCGAGGTGGTTATAGGTGGTTAAGGCGACAGGGGTGCAGATCGCCGGGGACAGCGACTTGCTGGCCAACCCCGACGATGATCGGACCGCAATGATGTTCGCCGCGGCCATAGGTGGCAAAACCGACCGGTTTCTTTAGAGACTGGTCAAACCAAAACAAGGGTGGAAATAGATGGCATTACCACAAGATATTAGTCCCATTAACCGTGAACTGATGGACTCGGTCTCGTCCACATCGCAAATGGACTGGATTGAGTACGAACCGGGTGGCGCCCTGAAGGTGCTTTGGACGGGTGCCGAAACCGGCCGCTGGATCTGTCTCTTCAAGTGGGACAAGGGCTTTGTCGCCCGCCCCCACAAGCACCTGAGCGGCGCGTTCGCCTACGTCATCAAAGGCAAGCTGCAGGTCAGGGACGGCGTTTTCAACGAGGGCGATTTCGTCTACGAGCCGAATGGCATGTTGCACGGTGCGACCACGGCACTGGAAGATACGGAATACCTTTTCCTGTGCGACGGCCCGGTGTTGTTTTTCGATGAGGACGGGTTCACAGACTACCTGGGCTGGGAAGAGCTCGAACGCATGAAAGAGCAGTTCGAGGCACAGCGGAGAGCCGCTGCCTGAACGGTTGTACGCGGTGGCCCGGCCGGCGGGTCGCTGCTCGGGTAATCGATATCTGCGCCCCTCGCGTGGGCGCTTTGTCTGTACTCGGGTCACCGTAGGCGCTTCCCAGCAAGCGCTCTTGCTGTTGTAACCTGCGGTCGGTGTTGCCGACAAAGGATCGATATGCACCGTTGGCAAGTTACGCCCAAGCGTGCGGTGCAGATTCAAAACGAACTTCGAAAGTTGGTCAGGGTCGCGCCGCTTTCTCCGGTTTCGGTCGTTGCGGGAGTGGACTGCGCGTTCGGGGAAGAGCATGTTTTCGCCATGGCCGTTGTTTGGGATATCGAGCGGCGGGCTGTGGTTGAAACCCGAGCGTTGCGCCGGGCGCTGCAGTTTCCGTATGTTCCCGGATTGCTGTCGTTCCGCGAGGCACCGGCGCTCATGGCGGTGCTGCGCCGGGTGAATACGGCGTTCGAGGCGGTACTTTGCGATGGGCAAGGCTTGGCTCATCCCCGCCGCATGGGTCTCGCCTGCCATCTGGGCGTGTTGCTGAACAAGGCCACCGTCGGCTGCGCTAAGTCGCGGCTGCTAGGCACGTACGTTGAGCCGGGTAGGGAGCGAGGCGCGCATTCGGAACTGCTGCACCGGGGGGAGCGGGTTGGCTCGGTGCTGAGAACGCGCACCGGCGTCAAACCGCTGTTCGTGAGCCCCGGTCACCGCTGCAACCAGCAGGGGGCCGTTGATCTGGTGCTACGCTGCGGAGGCGGATATCGCCTGCCGGAACCGGTTCGCTTGGCGGACCAGGGAGTGGCGGAATTCAAGCGAGGCAACCTTGCTACATTTCGTTCGCGCCTGCGTTTGGATGCCGGGTGACTGAAGAGAACTTGAGTGCCCCGTTTTTGCAAGTGGGGTGAGTGCCCCTTTGGGGAACCAAGGTGGGTGTCCCTTTCCATTTTCCATCTTCCTGTTCGGTGGGTGTCCCTTTCCAGAGAGTGCTTTCCAGAGAGTGGGTTTCCCTTACTCGGTTTGGTGGGTGTCCCCTTTCCGTTTCCGTTTTCCTTTCCGTTTTCCCGTTCCGGCTAGAGCACTAGGTGGGTGTCCCCTTCCTAGGGGCGGTTGGATGCCGGGTGACTGACTCTCCTAGTTGCAATAAAGCCAGTTTCCGAAGATCATTTGCGCGCCATCCAACACAAACACCGTTGGTCGCTGGCGAACTTAATCAGGGGCGCGCGATGATTCTCAGACTCTTCTCCGTTGTGGTATTGCTGGCTTGGTGTCAAACGCTGCTCGCGCAGCACGAGGGGCGGGAGCACGAGATTCCACTGTTTATAGCGCACGACGACCCCGATGACCGGCAGGGGTTTATTCGGGTAACCAATCACTCGGACGAAGCGGGCGTGGTCCATATTCGGGGCGTGGACGATGCCGGCAACGCATACGGGCCAGTCATGTTGCGTCTAGAGGCTGGCGAGACCCAGCCATTCAATTCCCAAGACCTTGAATCCGGTAACGATGCCAAGGGAATTGCCGCCGGTTTGGGCGACGGCGAGGGCGACTGGCGCCTGCTCATGCAGAGCACCCTCGATATCGAACCTCTGAACTACGTCCGCACCGGCGGCGGCTTCCTAACCGCCATGAACGATGTGGTGGGCGAGGTCGCCATGGGGCACCGCGTCGCGATCTTCAATCCCGGTTCCAACACCAACCAGGTCAGTTGGCTGCGGCTGATCAATCCGGGGAATGCCGTCGCTAGGGTTACCATCACGGCATCTGACGAGGATGGTGCGGCACCCGGTGGCCAGGTCACCCTGACATTGGCTGCCGGCGCGGCGCGGCGAATCACCGCCCAGCAACTCGAAGTGGGCGATGCCGATTTGAACGGCAACATCGGCGATGGCAGGGGCAAGTGGTCGCTTTGGATCTCCTCCAACCAGCCCATTCGGGCCATGAGCCTCATGGACACCTTGACCGGGGAACTCTCCAACCTTTCCGGTGCCAATCCAGGGTATGTCGGAGCGGCCGGCCTGTGGGAGGTGTCGTTCGCGGACGGCAACGGGGGCTCCGGCTACATCATGCTGCTGCCGGACAGCAGGCTATATGCTTGGTTGCCGGAAGCGGGAGACATCAACCGAATTGCCCGGGGCGTCTACAGCTCCCAATCCGGGACGGTCACCGCCTCGGGTGACGTGTATGAATCCGGCAAAATCGAACAGCAAGGGTTTAGCGTGGTTGGCGGCGGCGACCCGGTTACGTTCACCGCGGAGTTTCGCGGCGGCGACTGGATACGTGGAACCTATGCCGTAGACGGCGGCAGCGACCGCGCCTTCCACGGGTGGGCATTCACGGGCTTTCGCCGGGGTGGGGCGACGGCGGCCATCACCGGTACCTGGAACCCCTTGGACGAAGAGCCGGATCTCCCGGCTAGTTTCATGCCGGATAGCGGCGGCGCCTTTGCGGACCGGTTGGTGATCGACAGCCCATTGGGAGAACTTGACTGTGGTTTTTCCGGCACACTGCGCACGATCAATCCGGCATTCAACCTGTACGAAAGCCAACCGGAGATTGATTGCGGGCTTATCGTATTCGCCGAAGGGGCCGTGGAAATGATCGTCGGTGTCATGGATTCTCCGGATAGGCCCGGCGACAATGCTAGGGCCCTGGTACTGGCGATGGTCCCCGACGATGATCTGGCCGCAGAGAACAGAAGGAAAATCGGCCTAGGCGGATTCTACGAGTTAACCCGCTAGGGAACCTCTGATTAAGCCGGAGCGGCTTACGTAGAAAAGTTAACGAACCACCACATGCTGAGTCCCGCATGGCGCGTAACTACTACATGTCTTGGCTTGTCAACGAATCTCTACAATTCCCAAGCCGGAGGCTTGGGCCGCACCGGGATGCGCAGCCCAACGTCGATACTCCCCATCGCAACGCTCTCACTCCTTAATAACTAGCGTCTCCCCGACCTGCGCTGCTGCGATTTCTTCCTCGCAATACGGAAAACGCACCCATTCCTTGCGGCTGTACAGTTCGGTCTGGTCGGCGAAATAGGGTGATTCGGGGTCGCTCGACTGAGCAGGCACCAAGATGGTGTCGGCGACCGGGCAGGTGTCGTTCCAGGTGACCGCCTGGATATAGGAATTGCCGGAGTGGGCATGGTAACCCCCTTCGCCAAGGCGCGCCGCAATGGCGCCGTAGACACCCGCTTCCGAGTCGCCGCCGTGTACCGGAATACGCACACCGTTGCGCATGACGAACTGCACCTCCCCCCAGGGCGCATTCAGAGCCACCCCGGCTGCCTCAAGCGCTAGCACGCCTTGGCTCAGCGCCTCGACCACCAGTTCCCGGTTGCGCCCGCGCGAGCGGTCGATGCCGCGCGGTGTGTTGAGTGGATCTTCGGGGTCGAAGTCCACCGCCCAGAATGACCTGCTCTGGATAAGCAGGTTGAAATCGTTGCCCAGTTCCCGGTGAATACCCCGCCAGAACTCGATGAACACCCCGGCCCCGCGGCTTTCCAGCTCCACCTTGCGGTTCCAGTTTGCCAGTACCGCGCAGGCCCGCCGGGCACGTTCCCGGTCGTCGCCGGCTCCCTCCAGCCCAGCGCAGATGGCAAGCACATCGTCGAGCACGACCTCGGCCGCATAGACCCGGTTGCGGTACATGAACGCCTTTAACGACTCCAGGGTGAAACCGGCGGCGGCGTCCAGCCCGTCGGTGGCGGCCCGGCGTTCCCGAACCATCAGGTGGCCAATGCGGGTACGCAGCGACTGCTGCCGGTGCTCATGGCCGAGCCAACCGAACACCACCGGAAAGCCGGTTAGCGGGCGCTCGGCATTGCTCAGCCAGTAGCTGTCGTTGCCGTTGCCCACGTAGTCCGTGCTCTGTAGTTTCGGCCGTGCCTCGTAGCCGTATAGGTTGGTGCCGGGGGGGCTGTCCGGGTCTTCGCCCCACTCGCATGCCGCCCTGCCGCCATCGAGGGTGAGGGCCGCGTTGTTCGTGGCGAAGGCGAGTAGCCGTCCCAACTCGGTGCCGCATGCTTCCAGTTGCCGCCCGGTGACGTGGGGGATGCCGGCGACCTCGCCGTAGAACGCCTCGCCGTCGCGGTCGGCGGCCAGGGTATGGAAGACCGGAACGCCGATGGGTTTCAGGGCTTCGGTGAATTCCGCTATGGCGCGCGCCCGGCCCATGGCCAGGTATTGGTCGAGGAAGACATTGTCGCGCAGCGGGTCGACGTAGCGGAGTGCTAGCAAGCTGCCGTTCAACAACGGCCAACCGCCCAGCAGTTGGCTAAGCTCCCCTAAGTCGACGATGGGGCCGTAGTGCGACAGGTAGAATCTGTGGCTGCGCTCCTCTAGCGTGCCATCGTCGAGGCGCACTTCAATGGTGGCGTCGTGGGTAGTGATGTCGCGCCACTCGTCCTCGTAGCGGTACTGAAGTGGGTCGTTGGGGTTGAGTTGCAGTTCGTACAGGGTGAAGCGGGCCGCAAAGGAGGTGGTGTGCGTCCAGGCCAGGTGGCCGTTGAAGCCGATACCCACCCAGGGCACACCGTGCAAGGCCGCCCCGGCCACATCGTATTCTCCGGGAATGGTCAAATGCAGTTGATGAAAGCCGCCCGGGCCGCTCCAGCCGCGATGCGGGTTGCCCAGCAGCAGCCCCCTGCCGGTCTGGCTGAGACCACGGCCCACGGCCAGGGCGTTGCTGGCGTCTGTGGCGAAGCCGAATAGGGCGGCGGCCCGATCTATGTCGCCTGCCAGCTTGGCGCGCTCGGCGCTCCCATAGCCGGTTGGGATGGTTCCGTCCGGCCCCGACGGCGCGAAGATCGCCCGTCGCAGAATGGTCTGGTCCACGCTTCCAGAGAACAGAACGCGGGCAATCCTCATCCAGACGTCCGTCGCGTCGATCTCATACACCCAGCCGGCATCCCGGCAACCGGCATCGCCTGTCGGCAGGTTGCGAACGCCGGTTTCCCGCAGGTAGCGGTTCATACCCGCCGCAAACCCTTCGGTGAGAAGAAAAGCCCGGGACTCCGCCGGGGGAAGATATTGGGCGTTGAACTGCTCCTTGGTGCCGAGCACAAGACGCAGCACCAGGTCGGCGGCGATGTCGCCGTTATGCTCGCCGAAAAACTCGGCTGTCCGGCTGGTCGCGGCTACGATCGCCCGCATCGCGACGCAGAAATTGTCCTGGGCGTAGGCATAGCCGTAGCCATAGCCGAGGCTACCCCAGTCATCGGCCTTAATGTGGGGTATACCATACGCGGTGCGCCGAATTTCAGCCTCGTACAGCGATGCCGGGGGTTCGGGGGGCGGCGCTTCCGGTGGCGCCGGCGGTTCGCCGTTTCCAGAGCAGCCCACTAGGCACAGCAGCAGCCACAGCGGCAGCAGCCTCACGGGCGAGCGGCGCGATGCAGGCGCGCAAAGTAGTCCGCCGCGGCCGCCTTGACCTTGGGGGCGAGCCACAGCGCGGAGACCATGGTGGGAATGGCCATGATGGCGAAAGCGCCATCGATGATGCCGATGGCCGTCTGCATGGTGACGATGGCGGCAACCACAATAAACGCGAGGTACAGCCAAAGGTAGTAGCGGCTTCGGTGGGCACCGAACAGGAAACTCGCGCACTGTGCGCCGTAGAACGAGTAGGTGAAGATCGTCGTGGTGGCAAAGCAGATGACGGACACGAACACTATAACCAGCCCGGGTACGCCAAGCAGTGCCTCAAAGGCGGTGGCTGTCAGGGTAACGCCGCCGGCGCTTGCCGATTGCCAGACGCCGGAGATCAGGATGACGAATGCCGTCGCGGAGCACACCAGCAGGGTATCGATTATTGGCCCGAGCATGGCCACCAATCCTTCGCGGATGGGCTCGCGGGTACGGGCAGCGCCGTGGGCGAGGGCCTCGGTGCCGATACCGGCCTCGTTGGAATAGGCCCCACGCTGCACACCGTAGAGAATGACGGCCAAGAGGGTACCGCCAGCCACGGCCTCGCCCGTGAACGCGTCGGTGACGATCAGTGCGGCCACTCCGGGCAGCTTGTCGAGGTTCAGCGCTACCACGGCAAGCGCGGTTCCCACGTACAGCACTGCCATAAAGGGCACCAGGGCTGCGGCGGCCTTGGCCACCCGGGAGAGTCCGCCGAGTACGACCGGTGCCGCGACTACCGTCAGCGCGGTACCGACCGCGAGGTTGAATGGGAAATGGTCGGCGTCCGCCGCCAGCCAGCCATTGCCGATAAAAACCACGTCCCTCAGTATCTGCGTGAGCTGGTTGGCCTGAAACGCGGGGAGGGCACCGATTAGCCCGAAGATGGCGAACAGGTAGGCGAGAAACCGGAACCGCCGGGGCAGGCCCTCCCGAATCACGTACATGGGGCCGCCCTGCAAAACGCCGTCGCTGTCCCGGCCCCGGTACATTACCGCTAGGGAGCAGGTAAAGAACTTGGTGGCGATGCCGACCACGGCGGTGACCCACATCCAGAAAATCGCGCCGGGCCCGCCCACGTAGATGGCAAGCGCGACCCCAGCGATGTTCCCCATGCCAACGGTTCCCGCCAGCGCCGCGGAGAGCGCCTGGAAGTGGCTGATCTGCCCTGGGTCGCCAGCCGAGTCGTAGCGCCCGAGTAACAGGCGGCAGGCATGGCCTAGGTGCCGGAACGGTATGGCGCGGGAGTAAACCAGGAAGAAAATGCCCCCGCCAAGCAGGAGCACGAGCAGCCAGGGCCCCCAGGCATAGCTTGAGAAAAGCGCGGCGCCGCGTTGTATTTGATCAAACACTGCAGTTGGCAGTGTATCAGTTTGAATCCCGGCCCTGCCGAATCACCAGTGTGCCGCGCCCTTGCTCGATCCACAGATGCAAACTGATACACCAGCCTGAAGTTTGACATCTTGCCGTGGTCGGGGTGTAGTGGCGCTCCCTAGTGTAGCGGAATCCATCGTGTCGTTCGGTCGCCCGCCCGGCGCGCCGTCGGGCTACGTGGACACCTACACGCCCACGCTGTTGCACGGCATCGAGCGTGCCCGTGCGCGCGCACGTCTTGGCATTTCCGACGCGCTGCCTTTTCGCGGTGAGGACGTTTGGACCGGCTACGAGTTGTCTTGGTTGAACGGTGCGGGCAAGCCGCTGGTGGCGGGTTTGCGGCTGCGGGTTCCCTGCACATCGCCCAATCTGGTGGAGAGCAAGTCGATGAAGCTCTACCTGAATGGCTTCGCGCAAACCCGTTTTGGTGACCGGGCGGATGTGGCGAGTACCCTGCAACGGGATTTGACCGGGGTTTTCGGCTCGCCGGTTGGGGTTACCCTCTTGGACGTCGACTGCCTGGGCGGGGGTGATCGAATGCCCGGCGACAGCCTCGATGAGTTGGAGGTGGCAGTTTCCGACTACGAGCGCAATCCGGAGTGGCTGCAAATGCGCAAGGGAACCGAATTGCGCCGGCCGGGTGGCCGAACAGGTTCCAAGCCGGATGCGCCACGGCCAGCCCCGCCGCCGAGCGGCTGCACAGGGGAACGGGTCACGGAAACCTTCCACACCCACCTGTTCCGAAGCCTGTGCCCGATCACCGCGCAGCCGGACTGGGCCTCGGTGCTAATTCGCTATACCGGTGTGCCCGTTGACCCCGAGGGGCTGCTGCGCTACCTGGTCTCCTACCGCCGCCACGCAGCCTTTCACGAAGACACCATCGAGCAGATTTTCATGGATATCATGCAGCGTTGCCGCCCCGAGGGGTTGACCGTGTTCGGGCGTTTCCTGCGGCGCGGTGGGCTGGATATCAACCCGTTCCGCTCCACGGTGGCGGACCAGGCGCCGGACTTGCGTTTGGCTAGGCAGTGATAGGGCGCTACCCACCACCTGCCCGGGTAGCCTCTTCCGGCGCAATGGCGGTAACATGTCTGGTCCGATGACCGCGAACGATGGTGACCCTGCCCGGTCCCCTCGCAACGGCAGGTTGTGAACCCCGCCAGGCCCGGAAGGGAGCAACGGTAGCAGCCCAGTTCGTGTGCCGAGGCCAGGCTGGTCAGGGTTGCCGCTCTTGCTTCAGGTGGCATAGGTGGGCGGCCTGTCGGCATCACGGCCCTGGCATCGCCTATAAGGGAACCGACACATGGGGTACCGACATGGTTCAATCACGCAACGCGGGCCCAGAGATCAATTGGGACGGTAAGACAATCTTCGTGAAGTTGCCGGTTGAGGATGGCCGGACTATTGAAGCCAAGTGGAATCCGAACCGTACCTACGTGATCCGTGTCCGGGAGGCGGGTGCCAGCGAGTGGAACTTCGGTGTGGAGACGCCGCTAACGGGCTGCACTTTTGTGGACCTGAAACCCGACACCGAGTATGAGGTGCAGGTGCGGGCCAAAGGCACCGCGGGGGAGGGCAAGCCAACCCTGCTGAAGATGCGTACCAACCCCAAGGGCGGCGGCGGCAACATCGTTCCTTTCCCTTCCAAGCCGCGCCGATAGAGCTAGGGACAAAAGGGCGCATCCCGACACATTCAGGAGACACCAACAAGGGGTGGCTGGCGAGGGCCCTGGCGGCCCCGTCGACGGTCGGGGGCCACCGTGGCGGTTCTCAACTTCGGATCCTGGCGGAGCGGAATAGACCGCTCCTATTCAAACAGCCCGGGCAACGCAAGGGAGATTTGCGGAAAGGCGGTTACCAGCAGCAGCACGCAGATCATGGCGAAATAGAAGGGCCAGATGGAACGCAGGCTCCGTTCAATGGAAATGCCGCCAACAGCGCAGCCGACAAACAGCACCGAGCCCACCGGCGGCGTCACCAGCCCAACGCCAAGGTTCAATATCAGCACCACCCCGAATTGCACCGGGTCCATGCCGAGTTGCGTAGAGACGGGCAGGAAGATGGGGGTGGTGATTATGATCAGGGGCGCCATGTCCATGAAGGTGCCCAGAACCAGCAGAATGAGATTGATGATCAGCAGCAGCAGCAGCGGGTTCTCGCTGATGCCGAGCAGGGCTTCGGACATCCTCAGGGGCACCTCCGCGACCGCCATCAGCCAGCCGAAGGCGGAGGCCGCGGAAATGATCAACATCACTATGGCCGTGGTTCTGACCGCATTGCGGGTGGCGGCCACGAACTTGGGCCAGTCGAGGCTGCGGTAGACGAAGGCTGCGACCAGGATGGTGTAGACGACCGCGATGGCCGAGGATTCCGTCGCCGTGAACACGCCTGAAAGGATGCCCGCAACGATGATGATCGCCGACAGCAAGCCCGGCGCCGCACGTATGAACGCACCTAGGAGCGGACGCCATCCCGGGAAGCTGCCGCCGGGATAGCCGCGTCTCAGTGCAACAAAGTAGGTTGCGATCATGAGCGCGAGGCCGACCAGAATGCCCGGCACAATGCCGGCAAGAAACAGGGACACGATAGAGACGCTGCCGCCCGCCGCGATCGAGTAGATGATCATGTTGTGTGAGGGTGGAATCAGCAGTCCGGTGGTGGCGCCGGTGGCGGTGACGTTGACTGCGAAGTCGTCGTCATAGCCGGTCTGGCGCATGATCGGGGTTAGGGCCGACCCCATGGCGGAAGTGGCCGCTACGGCGGAACCGGATACCGCCCCGAACATCATGCAGGAGAGTACGCTCACTTGCCCCAGTCCGCCCCGTACCCGGCCAAGCATGGATTCCGCAAGGCGTACCAGTTTTTCGGCAATGCCGGACTGATTCATCAGTTCGCCGGCGTAAATGAAGAAGGGGATGGCAAGCAGGGCAAAAATATCCACCCCGGCGGCCATGCGCTGAAAGGCGACGATGAGCGGAATATCCAGATAGAACAGGGTGGCGAGAGCGGAAAGGCCGAGACAGAGGGCCACCGGCACGCCGAGCGCAAGCAGGATCGCGAAACACCCGAAGAGCACCACTAGCTCCATGGATCAATCTCCCGATCCCGCATGGAACGAAGGCAGTGGACCAGCGCGAACAGCACGATGAGCCCGCCGCAGATGACAAATGGCCAGTAGGCCACGGCCCGCGAAAGGTTAAGCGTCGGGATGATGTGCGAGGCCGTATAGTCGACCAGGGCCATGCCGTTCCAGGCCATGGCGGCGCCGAACCCCATGATCAGCACCTGACCGAACAGGAACAGGCCGCGTCCGGGCTTTGGCGGAAGCTTGGCAACCAGCCACCGGAAGCCCAGATGAAACTTCTCGTAAACGCCAACCGCCGCCGCCAGCAGCACGAAGTAAAACATGATAACCAGGGCGGCCGCCTCGGACCATTGCGGGCTGTCATTGAGAACATAGCGCGCGAACACCTGCCAGGAGATCACGAGCGTCATGCATACCAGCCCGGCTGCGGCGACCCTCAGTACGAGAGCGGCGAGTTTTTCGGCGCCGCGCTCGACGCTTTGTCTAATTGACGGCACGTATTCTGTCCACCAGGTCACGCAGGGCGGGATCCCGCAAGTAATGTTGATAGAGCGGCTGCATTGCGGCCATGAAGGGTTGCTTGTCGATGTCGTACACGATATCCACGCCCGCCGCCACCATGGCATCGTGGGAAACCCGCACACGCGCATCCCACAGCCCGCGCATCACGGGTACGGAGTTCCTGGCGGCCTTGCGCAGCAATGCCTGATCCTCGGGCGACAGTTTCCGCCATCTGTAGCGGGACATTACCACCACCTCGGGCACCATCACGTGCTCCGTGACGCTGTAGTGGGCCGCCACTTCGAAATGGCGGGATGACTCGAACGACGGCCAGTTGTTTTCCGCACCGTCTATGGCACCCAGCGCCAGCGATTCATAAACCTGGGCGAACCCCATGGGCGTGGCGTTGCCCCCAAGCGTCGCAATCATGTCCACAAAAACTCTCGAGTTCATGACACGAATCTTCATGCCCTGGAGGTCCGCGGGGGAATGAACCGGGCGCACGCGGTTGTACAGGTTGCGCGCCCCGGCATCATAGTAGGCCAGCCCAATGAGCCCGTGCGACTCGAGACCGGCGAGGATTTCATCACCGATGGGGCCATCGAGCACAAGGCGCATGTGTTCGGTGGAGCGAAACAGAAAGGGCAGCGAGAAAACCCCTGTTTCGGGCACAATGGAGTTCAGCGGGGCCATGCTGGTGCGGCTGATATCGATGCCGCCGAAGATCGTCATCTCCAGCATGTCCCGTTCGTCGCCCAGTTGCGCGCCTGGGTAGATTTTCAGGCGAATACGACCATGGGTCGCAAGGTCAAGCTGTTCCGCCATGGATTGCAGCCCGCGGACGGTGGGATAGCTGGCGTCATGGACATCGGAGGCGCGCAGGTCGATACGTTCCTGGGCCAGGGCGGGTGGACTGGCGAACACGAGGAACGCACCCAGCAAAGCCGCCACACGGCTATTTAGCGCAACGAGCGAACCGCGCAGCGGGAACAGCATGCGGGCAGTATACGAAGTGGTCGCCCGGGCATCAATGCCGTACTGGCCTAGAACAGTTGGCGTTGGCAAAAAACTTGCAGCAATAATTGGACTAATCAATTTTTCGGAAAAATACATTGCAGTGCGACAAAATAGGTCTTAACATGTGGCCTAGTCAAGCTACCGAGGATATTGTCAATGTGGTCTATCCAATCGAGCCCACCCTGGCATCTCCATGCAGTCGGCTGTCGTCGGCCGATTGGTGCCGCTTCCCCACCCCTGGCGGCGGCGCTTCTCGCCCTGCTGCTGATTCCCGCCGTCCAGGCCCAGGCGGGGGAAGGCGCCGACGTGATCGAAGAGATAGTGGTCACGGGTACCCGGGGGACCATTCAATCCTCCATTGCCGCCAAGCGCGCATCTGACCTAGTGGTCGAAGTGCTGACGGCGGACGACATCGGCGACATCCCGTCGTTGTCGATTGGGGAAGCGCTGGAGACGCTCACCAGCGCGGCCGCGCACCGGGACCAGGGCACCGCCACCGAAGTGTCGATTCGCGGCATGGGCCCATTCCTCGGCGCTACAACCTTCAACGGACGGGAGGCCACCAATGGCAGCGGCGACCGCTCGGTGAACTTCAGCATGTTCCCCTCCGAGCTCTTCAACAAGTTGCAGATATACAAGTCGCAGCAGGCGAGCTTGATCGAGGGTGGTGTCTCGGGCCAGATCGCGCTCGGCACGATCCGGCCGATCGACTACGGCAAACGCCGTTTCCAGGCCGACCTCAAGGCGAACTACAACCCGGACAACGACGACATCAACAACGCCGAGCGCGATCTGGGCTACCGGGTATCGGGCAGCTACATCGATCAGTTCGAGGGTGCCGACTTCGGTGAATTCGGCATTTCCATCGGTGCGCAGAAGAATGTCGTGACCAATCCGGAAGGGGAGTACCGCACCAGCAGCGCTTGGCGCGACTGCCGCAACGATCCCGCTGTGGGCGCCGGCATTTACTCCAGCGGCAACTGCGACAGCGGCCAGGGTGATCTGCGCATGGAGGTCGACCCCGAAACTGGGTTGGCACCCGATGAGGGAACGCCGGTGGTGTTCGTGCCCAGCCAGCGCTCGTTCCGCCAGAACATTACGGAAGACGACCGCGAGTCCGTGTTTGCTTCCATGCAGTGGCGCCCCAATGACCGTTTCGAGATGAACTTCGACTACCAGTACTCGGACCGGATATTCACGGAGACGCGTAACGACCTGGTGTTCGCCGAACAGCGTCGCGTCAATCCCGAAGGGCTGGCCGTCTCGTCGGAGGGCTTTATCGAGGCATACAACAACAACGGCCGCATCGAAACCCTTAGTACCGCCCAGGAGCGGCTTGAGGAATACAGTGGCGGCGGCTTGGGCCTGGTGTTTCAGGTGAACGACCGGTTGGAACTCTCTTTCGATGCATCCAAGTCATCCACGTCGCGGCGGGAAAACATCATCCACACCCGATTGCAGTCGGAACCTAGGGATATCAATGGCGACCCGGTGCCGGCGGGGACGGACCGGCCGGACGCGTCCTATATCCTTACAGGCGGCGAGTCCGATGTCGCCCAGATCACGGTGACCAATTTCGACGTCAACAACCACGACCTTTTCGCGGACAACGCCCGCACGCGGGTGGATCTCAACCAGGCGCGGGAAAACGACATCACTGCCCTGCGGGGCGATCTGCGTCTAGAAACGGACTGGGGTTCCATCCACAGCATCGAAGCCGGAATTCGCGGCTCGCTGCTTGAGTTCCAAAGCTGGCCTAGGGTGCGCCTGCAGGTGTCGCACAGCGACGACGCCATTCCCGGTGCCAGCATGGCCTGTCGGAACAGCTCTTTCCCGCAGAAAAACTTCCTGTCCGAGCCCGCCAACGGCCAGCCGCTTGTCATCAATGTCGACGCGGATGGCAATATCATCGCCCAGGGCAATACCTTTGCCACCTTCGATCCCCTATGCCTTGCCCGGGAGTTGTTCGGCGGCGAGATACCCGACATTCCCGAACCGCAGCAGACCGTCGGCAATGTCGATGTGGAGGAGCGAACCTTGGCCGGGTACGTACAGGCCAACTATCGAACGGAATTGGGCGGCCGGTCGGTGCGCGGCAACTTCGGGTTGCGCATCGTCGCCACAGACGTGGATTCCACGGGGCTGCGCACCACCTTTACCAGCGAACGCAACGACGACGGCACCTTGACCATCAACGAGGATGGAGACAGCTTCTATTCAGTCGTCGGGGGCGACAGCTATGTGGAATTGCTGCCGAGCTTCAATGCGGTGATGGACCTCGACGAGAACCTGCTGCTTCGGGCCGGTGTGTATCGGGGCCTGTCGCGGCCTGACCCCGCCGACATGGGATTCGGGCGCAACCTGACCGTGGACGACGACGATGCCACCTCGATCAGCGAGGTGGTGGGCAGGGCGACCGCCAACGGCAACCCGGACCTGGAGCCGCTGACGTCCTGGAACGTCGACCTCGCCCTTGAGTGGTACCCGAACCCTGACACCATCGTCGCCTTGGGCGGGTATTACAAGCGGTTCCTGGGGGGGTTCGAGAATGCCCAGCGTGTGGAGGAGTTCCTGATCGACGATCAGCCATTCTCGGCGGACGTGACTACCTCAAGAACCGTGGATGACCCAAGCACCCTGAAGGGCTTCGAAGTGACTCTGGCGCATGCATTCACCGGCCTGCCGGGCTTCCTGAGTGGCCTGGGAACCAAGATCTCCTACAATCGGGCGGATGCCAATTTCGAGTTCGAAGATGCGACCTTCGGCGCTTCCCGTGTGCTGGACGAATCGGGCGATGTCGTCTCCGAGCGCGTTGGGCTGATACCCCCCGCCAATCTGTTCGGCTTCTCCAAAGAGGTCCTGTCGGCCCAGGCCTACTACCAGATCGGGCGGTTCGACCTGCAGGTCATCTACAAATACCGCAGCAAGTACTTCCAGCAGTTCGTGAGCTCTCCCGGCATCATCCGCTACATCGGGAACACCGGGGTTGTGGAGGCCCGGGCGACCTACGAAGTCATGAACAACGTGACGGTTAGACTGGAGGTGCTGAACCTGTTTGACGAACCGCGCAGAAACTTCATTCCGACGCCGAACAGTCTTTCTGAGTTGAACAGCTACGGCCCCCGTGTATTCTTAGGGGTTCGCGCAAAATTCTGAGGCCTGTACCGTGCAGGATACGAATACAAGGCAGAATCGGCTCTACCAAGCGGTGGCGAACAAGATCGCCAGCTTGATCGATGGGGGAACCTATGCTCCGGGAACCCGGTTGCCCGGCGAACGTACGCTCGCTGAAAAATTCGGGGTCAGTCGCGTCATAGTCCGCGAAGCCATGGTTTCGCTGCAGACCCTCGGACGAGTGGAAATTCGCACGGGATCTGGAGTCTACGTGCTTGAAGGCGGCGAGCGGGAATCCGATCTGCCGCCCGAGGTAAGCGCGTTCGAACTGACCCAGGCCCGCATGCTGATCGAGTCGGAGGCGGCGGCGCTGGCGGCACCCGACATCGGCCAGGCTACCCTCGAACGCCTTGAGGCGCTACTCGCCGTCATGGAGGCCAGCGAGTCGGAAGAGGAGGCCAATCTCGCGGATCGGGATTTCCACTTGGCTATTGCCCGCGCTTCGGAAAACAACGTGGTTTTGCGCATCGTGGAGTGGCTCTGGAAAATGCGTATGGAACAGGAGTCGATTAGGCAGGCGTACCACGAAGTCTGCTCCCGTGACCTGGCTAACCGCGGCGAGGAACACGCCGAAGTGTTGGAGGCCTTGCGGGCCCACGATGCCGAGGCATCGCGGCTGGCTATGCGCAGGCATTTTCGACGATTGATCGAATCCATGCTCGATGTAACCGAAGAGCGGGCCTTGGCGGAGGTCCGAAAGAAGGCGGTCGAATCGCGTTTACGGTACCTGAAAGGCGCGGCCTGATGGCCTACGCGAATGTCTGGGCGCAGGCTGCCCGGCGCATCCTGCTTGGGTTGCCGTTGTGGTCGGCGTTCATCGCGGACGCCGCGGAATTCCAGGTTGCCGACCAGCGGGAGTATTGGGGTGCCTTGGAACTTGTGGCACCTGGCGATACGATCGTGCTTGCCGACGGCGAGTGGCGCGATTTCGAAATAGTCTTCGCGGCGGAAGGCCGGCCCGACAAGCCGATAACCCTGACTGCCCAAACCAAGGGAAGGGTGATTGTCACCGGACAGTCGAACCTGCGTCTGGCCGGAGCGCATCTGGTCGTCTCGGGCTTAGTGTTCCGCAACGGGTATACCCCGACCAACGAGGTCATTGCTTTCCGCAGAACAAAGCAACACCTTGCCAACCACTCCCGGGTCACCGAAGTGGTCATCGACCGCTTTAGCAATCCAGAGCGGCACGAGACCGACTTCTGGGTGATGATGTACGGTCGGCACAACCGCTTCGACCACTCCTTTCTGGTCGGCAAGGGCAATGCCGGGGTGACGATGGCCGTACGCCTGGATTCGGATGCAAGCCAGGAGAACGGGCACCGCATCGATCACAACTACTTTGGCCCGAGACCCGTCCTAGGTTCCAACGGCGGCGAGACGCTGCGCATCGGCACTAGCAAATACTCCATGGCCGATTCGCGTACGCTGGTGGAGCGAAACTGGTTCGAGCGCTGCAATGGCGAGTTGGAAATCGTTTCCAACAAATCCGGCGGCAACGTGTTTCGGGGCAATGTGTTCATGGCTTCCCAGGGAACCCTTACGCTGCGCCACGGCAACGACAATCTGGTTGAGGGGAATGTATTCTTCGGCAATCGTCTGGACCATACCGGCGGCATCCGCGTCATCAACAAGCGCCAAACCGTTCGCAACAACTACCTTTCCGGGCTGACCGGCCATCGCTTCGCCGGCGCGCTCGTTGTCATGAATGGCGTACCCGACTCCCCTATCAATCGCTACCACGCCGTGGAGGATGCGCTTATTGAAAACAATACGATTATTGACAGCGACCACATCGAGCTGGCGGCCGGCAGTGACGCGGAGCGGTCCGCCGTTCCGAGAACCACCCTGTTTCGCAACAACCTGATCGCCAACCCAACGAGCAGGGATTCCATTGCTGTTTACGACGATATCGGCGGCATAGGTTTCGAGAACAACCTCTATGACGGCGTCGACAAGGTACCCGACAACAGGGGATTTGAAGAACGCCGCCTAGAGTTGCAGCGTGGCGTGAACGGTCTCGAATATCCCAGGGGCAGCGCCTATGCCCACCAGGGCGTTCCCCGAAACCTGGCGGTGTTGCGCCGCGACGAAACTGGCCCCGCCTGGTATCCGAAGCCATCGTCCGAAGGCCTTTTCGGCATTGGACGAACCATTGTCGTGGGGCCTGGCCAAGACACCTTGACCGCGGGCGTCAACGAATCCCAGGCCGGCGACGTGGTCGAGTTACGTGCCGGCGAGTATGTCGTCACTAGGATACTGACGCTGCCGCATCCCTTGACCCTGCGCGCACGGGAAGGGTCCGGTTCGCCCCCGCACATCCGTTTCGAGAGAAGCACCCTGATCGAACTGGTCGATGACGGCGGTGTGGAACTCATCGGCCTCGCAATCGACGGTGCTCTGGCACCGGACGCCTACGGCAACTCGGTGGTGCGGACAAGTCGCCACGCAAGGCTTGGCAACTACGTGGTTCGTGTCGTCGACAGTGAGGTCGTCAATCTGGACACCAACCATTCGTTCAATTTCCTGCGCGTTGCCAAGCATACCTTTGCCCGCAACATCGACTTGCTTCGATCCAGCTTCCGTTCCGTTACCGGCGATATCATTGCCGTTGATCGGGAGATCGACGACCTTGGCATCTACAACAGCGAGGCCGTGGCCGTTCACGACTCCCGGTTCGAGGGCATCGGCGGAGCGGTTCTCAAGGTCTACCGGGGCGGCACGGACGAGAGCACCTTCGGGCCGGAGATATCGTTAAGGCGCAACCTGTTCGAGGGTGTGGGCTGGAGTGGCCGCAACCGGGCCTCGGCTTCCGTATTTCTTCACGGTGCACAAACGGTATCGATTACAGACAACGAGTTGACCCGGAGCCAGCCCATTCGCGTCGTTAAAACGGTTGGCGAGCCGAGGCTGGACATCGCGCGCAACCGCCACACGAATACGGCGCCACCGGTGGTTACCCAGTGGCCGTCCTGAATCGGCGCGGCCGCACGCCTAGTTCGACCGCCTACCTGCTATGCCTTTGTTTCGTCGCGCTTCTCCCGGCGCATTCCCTTGCCGGGTCTCCAGCTTCTGGACATCCCCGTCTGTTTCTGGCGGAGGATGAGGTCCAAAACCTCAAGGGTGGCTGGGCCCAGTCAACGTTGTTCGCCGCCGCGATAGATCGGGCGCGGGCGCGTATCGACCCATTGCTGTCCAATCCACCGGATGTCCCGGCGCCCAGGGATCCGGGCGGCGGCTACACCCACGAGCGTCATAAGGCGAACGGCATTGTCCTGGCCCAGGCCGGGGCGCTGTTTTGGTGGACAGGCGAGTCAGCCTATGCCGATATTGTCCGGCGCCTGCTGCTCGACTATGCCGCAATGTATCCGCAGCTCGGGCCGCACCCCGAACGAAAGGAATGGTCCCCGGGCAGGCTGTTCTGGCAGAGCCTGAACGAATCCGTCTGGCTGGCGTATGCCATCCAAGGTTACGACGCGGTTCATGACGCGCTCGGCGCTCGGGAGCGGGAGCATATCGAAACCGGGTTGCTGCGCCCGATGGCGCACTTTCTGTCAGTGGAATCCGCCAGGGCGTTCAACAGCATCCACAACCACGGTACCTGGGCGGCGGCAGCGGTGGGGATGACGGGGTATGTGCTCGACGATGCCGATCTGGTCGACATGGCTCTCATGGGCACGCGGCGAGACGGGAAGGCGGGTTTCCTGGCGCAGCTTGCGCTGTTGTTCTCGCCGGATGGCTACTACCTAGAGGGGCCCTACTATCAGCGCTATGCGCTGATGCCCTTTGTTCTTTTCGCGAAGGCGGTCGCGCTCAACGAACCGGAGCGCGCGATCTTCGAGTACCGGGACGGCATCCTCCTCAAAGCGATTCGCACCGCCATCCAGCTCACCTATTCGGGCCGGTTCTTTCCCATAAACGACGCGATACGGGACAAGGGGTTGGACACGCCGGAACTCGACCACGCTATCGCGATCGGCTACGGCGTTACCGGTGACCCGTCGTTCGTGTCGCTGGTTGACGACCGCGCCGAACTGGTGCTGACCGTGGACGGGCTGCGCCTTGCCCTCGCTAAGGAAGCGGAACGCGAAGCGCCCTTCCCATTCGCGTCCAGGCACTTTCGCGATGGCGCCCAGGGCGACCAGGGTGCGCTGACGATACTGCGCGCCGGCGGGGGACCGCGGGATTCCGCCCTGGTGTTCAAGGCCACGTCCCACGGCATGGGGCATGGTCACTTCGACCGGCTGCACTGGATGTTCTACGACAACGGCGTCGAGATTGTCGCCGACTATGGTGCGGCGCGCTTCCTGAATGTTGCGCAAAAGGCCGGGGGCCGCTATCTCCCAGAGAACCGAACTTGGGCGAAACAGACGGTGGCGCACAACACGCTGGTTGTGGACAATGCCAGCCAGTTCGGGGGCAACGTGCAACTGGCGAACCGCTCCTGGCCCAGGCAACACTTTTGGCATGTTGGCGAGGGCGTTCAATTGGTGTCCGCCAGTGAAACGAACGCCTATCCCGGCACCGTGTTGCGCCGCACGATGCTGCTGCTGGAAAGGTCCGGGCTCGACTACCCGCTGGCGGTGGACCTGCTGCAGGCGCGCGCCCAGAGGCCGCGGCGTTTCGACCTTCCGCTTTACTTCAAGGGCGATCTGATCGAAGCGCGCCCCCGGTTGGCCGCGACGGAGTCTTTGCGGCCCATGGGGGCCAAAAGCGGCTACCAGCATCTTTGGCGACTTGGCGGGACTAGGGTGCCGGCCAACGAAAAGCTCGCCCTCACTTGGCTGAAGAACGGCCGGTTCTACACCTATAGCGTCATCGCGAACGCCGATCTCGAGGTCATATACACCCGCGTTGGTGCCGGTGACCCGGAGTTCAGCCTGCGGCCGGAACCCGGTTTCCTGTTCCGGGCGGTTGGAGTCCGGGAACTGGACATCGTCGCCTTGCTCGAGCCTCACGGGGAGTACAATGGTGCTCGGGAATATACGCTTCGAAGCCGCAGCCAGATAACGCGCATCGGGCGGTCCGGGGCCGACGGCAAAGAACTTGTGGAAATTGAGACCGTAGGTGCGCATCGGCTTGCGGTTGCGCTATCGCACGACCCAAGGCCCAACGAGGTCCACGCGATTACGACGGCCACGGACGACTACCAATGGCGGGGATTCCACCGCGTCTTTTGGCGATAGCCCGTCAACCCCGGAATAGCCCCGACAGCCTGGAAGAAGAGCAGGAATGGTGGAAGTCAGAGGAGTGCGTTGGCTGGTGGTCGGCCCGGTGACGCCTGCTGCCGTCGGCGACTACATCGACGGAAATTCACCGGGTGTGATTTCTCAAGGAATTCGCAGCAGGATTAACGCTTTCATGAGGAGCTTTGCATGAGATTCAGGAACAAACTAGCGCTCGTAACAGGGGGTGCTCGGGACATCGGTAGGGCGGTGTCCCTGGAATTGGCCGCCGGAGGTGCCAACGTTGCCGTCAACTGTTGCCACAGCCGAGAATCCGGCGAGGAAACCATCGCGGAGATCGGTGCGGCGGGTGGATCGGCGATTCTGGTCCAGGGCGATATGACCGATGCGGGGGACGTGAAGCGGCTGGTGGCGGAGGCGCGCCGGGCCTTTGGCGGGCAGGTGCATGTTTTGGTCAATGTGGCGGGCGGCCTGATAGCGCGGCGAAATCTCGCGGAGATGGACGAAGGGTTCCTCGACGAAGTTATGCGGGTAAATTTCCACAGCACTTTTTTGACGACTCAACAGGTTGTTCCACATATGCCCGAGGGCGGTGCAATCGTTAATTGCTCTTCCCAGGCCGCTCGGGACGGCGGTGGCCCGGGCGCCGCGGCGTACGCCAGCGCGAAGGGTGCCGTCATGACCTTTACACGGTCCATGTCGAAGGAACTCGGTAAGCGCGGCATAAGGGTCAACTCTGTATGTCCGGGCATGATCGACACCAGTTTTCACGACACATTCACCCAGGATGCAGTTCGCGCCAAGGTTGCGGCCGCCACCGCGTTGGGTCGGGAGGGCCGCTCGATGGAGGTCGCCCGGCTTATAGCCTGGCTGGCGTCCGAGGAGGCGAGCTACGTTACCGGTGCGAATCTGGATATCAACGGCGGTTCATACTTCGCGTAATCAAAAGGCCTTGGCTTGACCCGCACGATGGTGTTTACAACAAGCAACAAGGCGCAGGTTGCCCAATGGCGCCGCTCGCCATAGCATGTTGCGAGAGCGTGCCGGGTTGGCAGTAGGTCAAGGAGCAACATCATGCCGTGGTGGGGTTGGCTGATCGTCGGAATTCTCCTGATGGGCGTGGAGATGGCGGCACTGGATGCCGCGTTCTACCTGATTTTCATCGGGGCCGCCGCAATCTGCCTCGGAATCCTTGGGCTGATGGGCCTGACGCTGCCGGTCTGGGGACAATGGCTTTTGTTCGCGGTGCTAGCCGTTGCGTCAATGGTGTTGTTCCGCAAAAAGCTGTACAACCGATTCCGGGGCGGCTTGCCCGGGTTTGAGAATACGTCGTTGGGCGCGGTGGTGACGGTACGGGAAGCAGTTCCCCAGGGCGGGCATACGCGAGTGCGCCTACGGGGAACCCAGTGGACGGCGGTGAACATCGGGCCGGTACCCATTGCCGCCGACGCCGGGGCACGGGTGGTGGAGGTTGACGGGGTCGAGCTCAAGATCGAAGGCCTGCCCTCTGAACCGGTCGCCGGTGCGCAGGCGGCCAATGCCGAGGCTCAGGTAAACAAAGGAGAATAAACATGTTCGACATGGGGTTCGTCGTCGTTGCGGCCTTGGCCATCGTGGTGATTGTCGTAATCGTGAAAACTGCGGTGGTTGTGCCGCAGCAGAACGCCTATGTGGTGGAGAACCTGGGCAAGTTTTCGAGGACGCTGGTGCCGGGATTCAACATCCTGGTTCCATTCCTGGAACGGGTCGCCTATCGGCATACCCTGAAGGAGCAGGCCATCGATGTCGAGGAACAGATCTGCATCACCTCGGATAACGTTCAGGTGGGAGTGGATGGGGTGCTATACCTCCAAGTGATGGACGCCCGGAAGGCGTCCTACGGTATCAGCGACTACCTGTTCGCCATCGCCCAGCTCGCCCAGACCACCTTGCGTAGCGAAATTGGCAAGATAGAGCTGGATAAGACGTTCGAAGAACGCAGCCACATCAACCTGCGGGTGGTCGAAGAACTCGACCAGGCCTCGAACCCCTGGGGGGTTAAGGTGCTGCGCTACGAGATCAGGAACATCAATCCGCCCGGAGACGTGCTGACGGCGATGGAGAAGCAAATGCGCGCCGAGCGGGAAAAGCGCGCCACGGTGCTGCAGTCGGAGGGCGAACGGGACGCGAAGATCAATGAGGCGGAAGGCGAGAAGCAACGGGTGATCAAGGAGTCGGAAGCGGCCAAGCAGCAGCAAATCAACGAAGCGGAAGGCGAGGCGGCCGCGATCTTGGCTGTTGCCGAGGCGACGGCCGAAGGTCTGAGGAAAGTCGCTGCGGCGCTCAATTCCGAGGGCGGCGACAAAGCCATGCAGTTGCGTGTTGCCGAGGACTACCTGGAGCGGTTCGGCAATCTGGCGAAGGCGGGCAATACCCTGATTGTGCCGGCGAACTTAAGCGACGTCTCCTCCATGATCGGTGCCGCCACCAGCGTCCTGAAAAAAACGTTGGGCGGTGACGGCGCGGCACCCGGTCGCGTAACGAGATAGGCGGGATTGGCGCCCAAGCGGGGGTGCTGGGACAGGGGACACCCAACCATCGACCGGGGCGACAATTCCCCGATCCGGACCGGCCGGGGGCCGTGCCGAACGGCCCGCGCAAAACAAGTCGCACGGCCCGGCGACGCTGTTCGACGGATCGGTGCCGTTCAGAGGGTCATGTTTTCGAGCCGGCTGGACACCGAGACCCGTATGTCGTAATGGGCGGGTTTTGCGGGTATCTGGATCTGCCCGCCCGTCCTGGGGTTACGGCCCATGCGCTTCCTGGTGGCGGCTTTCCTGACTTTCTCGATCCTGATGAGCCCGGGAATGTCGAACTCGCCGGCACCGCGTCTCTTAATGTGGCGCCGAATCCGCCATTCTAATCCGCCGAGCACGGTGCCGACCTGGCCGCGTCAAGCGGGTCGCCTGGGCGAGTTCCGTCAACACCTCCGCCCCCGACATTTTCTCGGAAACTGCGGCTTCCTTCCTATTGAGAGAGTTGTCGGTCGGTTCGGCTACTAATCGCCTACGTACAACCGCGTTCGTCTTCCGAGCCGGAACTGCCTTGGTGGCTAAAGACCGAACGAAGCCAATGCCAAGAAAAGGGTTCTTCGTCTCGCTTCCTCGACGTCTCGGCCCCGCTTGTTGCGGATCCACGCAAGCGATAACTTTCCATGAAGGCCCGTGTGCATTGCTCGAATTTCTTCTTTAACGAGCGCGCCTTGGCGGCGTGTTCTTCGTGATTTTTTACTCTCTCATTGACTTGGCGCCTCTGTTCCTCTAGGTCAAGATAAAGCTTTCCGCTTTTGCGCTTTTCGTCCCTGTCAGGCTCGTCTAGATGCAGCTTAATGCGCTGTATTAATCCATGCATGTTTTTGAACTGCCTACATTCCCCTTCGTGGTGTTGGATATACTGATCGATTACAGAGCCAACCTCTTGATCGAATTGGATGGTCCCCCGCGCCCGATTGACCATCGCCAGGAATTCCCCAAAAGGTTTCTCATGATGAAGATACCAATTACCTTCGTGTGCGCTATATAGCCCGATCCCGAAATAGGGAAGGGAGTTGTTCCTGGAGGTGTCTATCACCTGGTCCAATATCTTCTTTCGTTCCTGAGGTTTCTTGTCTGCCTTATTCAATACAATGTAGATTGGCTTCCTTGTCCTTGGCTTTGAGGAGCGCCTCTTCAAGAACTCGCGAATAAAAGAAATGTCTTCTTGAGGAAGCGTCCCCTTCTCACAATCCACCACCCATATTAGAAAACGGCAGCCTAGGAGCTGTTCGAGAGCAACCTGTCCGTCCCCCTTGGCGTGTTGATTCGCATCTGGGTTCGTATAGCCCGGCGTGTCGACAAGGGCGATCCGCTTCCAGTCCTTAAGATTTGGCGTACAGATCGCCACTCGATCCACAAGCGCTTTCAATTGAACGTCGTATTTTCTCTCGAAGCTGTGGGTCATCTCCCAAAACGTTTGCTTATCGATCTGCTTCTTGCCGCCGTCATGGTTGAATATGTCTATCGTCAGTTTGCCTACATCGCCGTGGAAGATATAGGTCGGAAGTGAGGTGGTCGGTGTGATCTCGGTGGGCAGGACATCCTCGTTGCCGCCGCTGATGGAGTTGAGGAAGCTCGACTTGCCGCTACTAAAGCTTCCCGCCACGGCGCAGACACTCCTAGAAGCTAGGTGAGGCACCAATCTGATGCGGCTCATGCGCGAAAAAATATCCAACAACTGGTCGTGTGCCGCGGCTTCGGCGGGATAGTTATCGTGCCTTGCAAACTGGTGGTAGTCGCGCTTTAGCAACCGTTCAAATTCATGGAAAGACCGATCACACTCACTGTCCATTTCGTATCGGGCCGACATGATTCCACCCACCAACCCTATGGCCTTCCGGTATTGCTCGCGGCTGTCCCACACCGTCTTCGCCGCTCCAAACAGCGTCTTCGCCTCTTTGAATAGCGGCGATGTTTCCTCGGTACCCCCGATTATGGATTGGGCTTCCCTAACAGTCATACTATTACGTGGGCTAGTAGGCGGGGGGGCTGGTTGGAATGCTTTGGCGCACATCACGGATCTCCTCTTTGTTCCCTAAGGAGCACTCTGCTTGAGTTCACGATGGCGCTTCACTAGCTGATTCTTGCATAGTTCATAGCGCTGCAACCTAAATTCCCGCTCCTCGATGTCCTGCTTCAGGCGGTCGAGATGGTTTTTCAGCTCCGTGATTGCCGCTGGTACCAGCGCTTCCTTGGCACTGTCAGTCTGAGATTCGACTACTTTATAGGCCTCATCTTGCCATTTGCGAAGTAGATTCATAATCGAACGAATCCTCTTGTCTGCCTGCTTTCGACCTTTGTTGGCTTGTTTGGAGAATTCTGTGTCGGGTGAAAAAAAGGATGGCCTATGCTTCTCTAGCTCACTTCGTCCCTGCCTGGCAACCACGTCAATGGCTTGACGAGCCGCACGTCTGATCGCTGTGGGCTTGATGGAATGGGCAACTTCACTGCTCAGCTCCTCTGAAACTACCTCTCTTATCCGTTTCGAGGCATCGCGAGCAAACTTAGTGCTAAATAGCTCGTTGGAGAGCTCTTTTACCTTGTTGTCGGCTTCTTCTCTCAAGTCTTCAATGGCCTCGCGAGCCGAACAATCATCCAATACCTTCTCTTCATATTCGTAGGTTTCCCATTTGGACCTCATTACAAACCAATTCCATCGGCCGCCCGCGCGCTCCCTCTTGTCTGTCTTGGTGATAGTATTAACCGCCCCCCTGATTGCTTTCTGTGCCTCCTGTTGTTCGCTACTAATCCACTTATGCAGCTTGTTGAGACCTTTCTCTTTCTGCTTGTCGATCAGACATTCCCAATGATCAGAGACCTTATATCCTATCTCTTTCACCATCTCGTCAACGGCTTCCTGCTGCTTCTGAACCCCCTCAAGGTCGCTCTCGACAAGCTCCTTGGCTCTCTCGTCGAGGTCCTTTATCAATTCCTCGAGGTTCTGGACTGCACCCTCCCGATTCCTTTGGAGAAAGTCCTGTATCGAATCAAGAATGATCTGACGTTTGTTTCGGCGAACCTCGTCAAGATGATCAACAATAGCCTGTTGATTTCCCAACATCGCAAGGGTGTCCTTGGTATGTGTTTCTAACCCATTTCCTTCCGGTTCATCCAACCAGTCGGGATAGGCGCGGCGGAGGTTGTCGAAGTAACCTCGTTCCTCCCCGCTCCATTGCGAGACCTGCCTTGTGGCGTACATAGCGCACATTGCCGACATGAAAAGAATATCGTTTTCCTGGATGGCAAGGGAACGATCCGCTTCGCCGATTCGCTCGATGGTGTCCTTGGCGTGGCCCACCAGACTTTGCTTTAGTTTGCTCACCCCTTCTTGCAGGTCACCGCGGTATTTCTTCGATTCGTCGATCAAGGCGCTGTCGAACTTGCTGCCGATCAGTAGCTGCCGCAGGCGTTGGGTGGTGCCCTCCTGTGGTATGCGGTCTTGAAAGAACTCGGCGTCCACGCTATCCATGAACTGCCCGGCATAACTCAGCAGCAACACGACATCGCATTGGCCGAGCAGTTTCTTGGCTTTTCGAGAACGGGAAACGATGGGGTCATTTATCCCCGGGGTATCGACAATATCAAGATCTGGGATTCCTTGGCTGCATCGAATCGAAACACTCTTGACCAGCGGCGTCAGCTCTCCTTCGGCACCAACTAGGCGTCGAAGTTCCCGATTCAGATTCTCCAAGGAGATCCGTAAAACCTTCGTCGTACCGAGATAGCTCTCCACCCTGAGGCGGTTTTTCTTGACCATTTCGACCAGCTCGTGCGATCCCTGCAAAAAATCGGCGGGACGGTTTTTCTGCGGGCCCTGCATTCTTCTTCTGTATTCGTCGGCGTATTGCTTGATCTCTTCCCAATCCTCGCGGCTGTAGTATTCGATCTCGATCTCATCCTTGTCGCTCTTAATAATGTGGCTCAGCGACGCGGTCATCGGGGTGGCGGCCTTTGGCAGCACTTCCTGCCCATTGAATAGCAGCATGTTCAGGAGCGAGGACTTGCCAGCCTTGACCTGCCCCACGACGCCCAGACGCAACAGCCGGGACTTCTCTAGCAAATCTGTCGAGTCGGTCTTTACGCTATCTGCGATTTCCCGTATGGCCGCTGCCTGAGCGCCGTATTCCTCAATAAGGTCTTGGTGCTCGTCAAGGGTTTTAAGCAACGAAGACAGCGGCTCTTCCAGTCGGCCGCACTCGGCAGCCATGGCAGCAGGTACCGCGTCTACCAACTTAGGTTCGCGACACATGTCAATTGTCCTCCAAAGATCTTTTTGCTTCGATTAGGTGATCGATGGCACTGCGTAGCCGGGCTCTTCGCTCCTCCACCTCTTGACGTTGTTCTCCGATCTCCGCCCGGCTCTTGTTGATGTCGGCTTGGATTTGCTCGACAACGCCCCGCACCCGTTCCCGCTGTTGAGCGAGCATTTCTTGAGTCGTTTTTGCGTAGTCCGCGGTGATCCGCTCTCGTAGCCCGGAAGCGATCTTGGGGGCGATGACGTTTTTAATCTGCGACTCCAGCTTGCGCAACTGGTTTTGCATCTGTTCCCGTCGCTGTTCCTCCGCCCTTTGTTTCGAGAGAAAGCCGATGATTGAAGGCAGCAAAATGATCACGACCTCCAGCCACGGTGCGACAATGCTGGTCGTAGCGGCAAAGATGCCACCGATCACTGTGGGTGACAGGATTTTTGCCTCGGACATGGTCTTTTTCGCAGTGCGCAACGCCTCGGCGCTTCTAGCTCCGGCATCCTTTGCCAGACCGATGATCTTCTCGGGCCCAAAGGCCGCGTCGCTACCGCTTTGGACAAATTGCTCGTGCAGTGAATCGATCTCCCCAATGTCGGCCCGATACCGTTCGACGATCTCCATGAAGGTCTCGGAGCGGGCCTCGTCCAGAGTGCGGTTGAGGGTCTGGCGCACCAGTTCGTTGAATTCCCGATCGAGCGCCTGTTGGCCTCCCGCTTGATAAGCCTGGACAAGCGCGGAGGCGTTGTCGCGGATGGTGTTCCGTACCTCCCTCACTATCCGATTCACCGCCCGGTCGGAATAGCGCCCCCTGATCTCGCGCTCGTCCTCTTGGAATCTTTCCTCCAGTGCTTCCTTCTTTTCCTCCAATTGGGCAATCATCCGTTCGCTTTCAGCGGAGGAGACGTTCAACGCGCTGTAGCGGGTGTGCAGGCTCTGTATCGCGTCGTCGAAAAGGCCGACGATTCGGAGGCGCCAATAGCCGCGCAGGGCATGGTTGAAGTCAACGCCCTCAACAATCTGTCGAAACGCCGCAACGTCGCCCTCGTGCGCCGACACCAGTCTCACCGCCGCCGCCTTTCCGAATGCTTGGCGCACCTGCCCCTCGATGTGCTTGGCGATGGCCCCCGCATCCGTCTCCTTCTTGTCGATCTTATTGATCAGCACGGCGAACTCTATTTCTTGGTCGAGAAACTCGCGTAGTTGGCGAATCTCGCTGTCGCGGAGGGCACCGTGTTCGGCATCCAACACCAGAATGAAATAGCTGCCGAGCGGGAGATAGCGCTGAATCGCGGTGTTGTGCGTCCTCAGACCGGAGTCGAGGCCCGGCATGTCAACCAGTACTTTTCGGTCACTGTCCTGCAAAGGTGCTGCGTAGAGCATCGCCTTCGCGTACTGGGCACTCAAACTCCCGGTTTTCAGGGTCTCCTTTTCGATGCGCTGGAATTGCGCGATTTCGACTCGTTGCAGCAACTGATCGTCTTTTCCATACAGTTCGATCCGTTCCTCGGAGTCGGAAGAGGCTGGGTGAATCTCTGTAGCCAGCGCCGTCTGCGGCACGATGTCGGTTGGCAGTTCGTTGCTTTCCTCGCGTTCCAGATAGGCGTTCACAAGCGAGGTCTTGCCGGCATTGAACGACCCCACCAGTGGGATCAGAACTTGAAACTCGGCGATCTTGCCGTGAAATGCTTCGGCGCACTGGAGCGCTTCCTCGTCGAGATCAATATCTTGGGCGATCTGTCTGAACTGATCGAGAGCGGCCAGGTAAGTGTTTTGGATACTCAAGTCTTCCCCTGCTAAACAATTCATCTTTCCCGCGCCACGGGCGCCGGGCCCTGTGAATGTGCTTCGAAGAAAGGACACCCCGTCTATTTGCCAAAGCCAGCAGGAGCTACCTGCTGTCCGCCACATGGCTGTTGTATTCGACGAGAAACCCGACAAGGGCTTCGCGCACATTCACGGAGCAGGACACTAAGCCGCCAGAGACAAGATTGTCAATCCCAACGGCGCGTTGGCGGCAACTCCCGCGAACGCCCCGAAGCCTAGTTTCGCGGCTCGATTTCACGGGCGCTCGGTTGCTTTGGGCGTCCAACTATGGCGACTCCATGGACACTTCGAGGTTGGCGGAAGTCGCTGGCGCGTTATTTTGCCGCTGATCGCGGGTGGCCAGAGCCGCGGGCAGGTCGCCGAGTTGTCTGGCGCTGCCGGGCGCACCGTGCAGCGCTGGGTCAAGGCGTTCGAACGGCACGGCACGCGCTACCGAATGTGGGTGCCGCCAGAGAACGGGGACCCGGTGGTCGTCTACGCCCCCCAACCGCAAGCCCATCGCCCGCTTCGGCGCGGGCAGCTTGGGAAGCGGCAAGTTTATTCACGCCATGTCGCCCAAGTTGAATGCGGCCACGTTCGAGGCCTACCTGAGGAAGCTGCTTCGCCACCGGTCCCGCGGCGGGAGGATGGTGGTGCTGGACTAGGTTACTTCCCACCGGTTTGACTCACCGTTCCCCATCCGTTTACATTTCTTGAATTGTGCAGAATTCGTTGTGGGTGCGGCTGTGGGCGGCTCGCAAACTCCAGTCCTTCGACATTTGATATCGGCAATGCCCCAAAAAAACGCATCTATGAGCAAGCCGCGCGTCGACTAGGCGGATACGCAGGCGCTACGGGCAGCCAAACAGACGACTCGGTCGCGGGCTGCGGGTTGAAGCGCCGCCGGGCAACATTAAGGGAGGGTGCGCATGGACCGAGAAGCGGAAATTCAGGAGATCATCGACCGCGAGTCGCGGGGTTACGAGAACGAGGATGCGGACCTGCTGCTGTCCGTCTACCATCCCGCCATGGTCTGGGCGTGGCCACCCCATTCCCGGGCCTATGATCCGATGGAGTGGGTACTGCGCATGGGCCGCTACAATGAGCAGCGCTGGCGTACCCTCATCGAGCGGTTCTTCGCAACCCATACCATGCTCCACAACCGCCGGGTGACGCGAAAGATCGTTCTGTCCCAGGAACAGGACGGTGCCTTTGCCGTGGTGGATATCGATACGCTCTGGCGCCGCGAGGCCGAGGGCGATACTGCCTGGCACGACGGCAGCACGGAGGAACATGTCGTTGGCCGGGCCTGCAAGATCTACACCTTGGTCAACGGCGAGTGGAAGATGCTATATCAGCCGGGGACGATGCAGTACCCGGTTAGCGGTTGATCAACGGGACGGGGGTGATCTGGGTGGGGGCGCAGCCTGCCGGTGCCGGATATCAAGGGTCGCTGCCGCCTTTCATCGGCACGTCGATGAGAATGTTCCAGTAGGCGTCGATACGGGCGTGCAGGGTCACCAGCGGTCGCTCGGCGAGGGTGTGGAGAACCCGGTGCCGATGCGGTGCTTCGACGAGCTGCACCCGGCGCACCCGGGCGGCGACCAGCTCCGCAACCCACTCGGTGTCGCGCGCCGTCGTGCATACCCCCGCCTATGTTCTCCAGACGAGGCTCAACGACTCGAACCCCTCCCGGTATCCAGGTCATCGGCGTCAAACAGCGTGAGTTGCTGGCCGGACGCGGCCGGGTCATCGGCAGTGAAATCCAGGAATTCCCGCCGGGACTCCTCGCATAGTTTCATGAAATAGTCCTCGCCCAACAAGCGAATGAGCTTTGTGCTCTCCAAATCGAAGCTGAAGAATACCCGCGGGTCGAGCAGCCTGTAGGCTGGAACCCACTCGTCGCGGATGCGTAGGCTCATCCGCGGATTCAGAATGTAAACTCCGCGCCTGGTGCGACGGAAGATACGGCGGTTGTAGATGTAGTCTCGGTCGATCTCGTTCCTTGCCAGCACGCCGTTGATGTAGGCCCGCTTGGTTTGATGTTCCGGTACCGCCCAGCGCGGCAGTTTGCCAAGAAGCGCCGCGAGATCCGATGAGTTGAAGCCCGGTTGTCGCTGACGGATCACGTTGAACGGTAGATGCGTGTGGAAAAGCGCCACCATGAGCTGCACAAACAGGAATTCGACCTTGTGGTTGTCGAGCTTCAACAACCTATCGTCCACCATCACCGTAATGCTGGCTGGTGCCAACAGGCGGAAGAGCTCGGGTGCGGCCCGTTTCGCGTAGCGTGCGTCGGCCGACGCTTCCTGCAGCATGATCTGAAAGGCATTTAGCCCGCCACTGTTAACCAACTCGGGGCCGGCACCCATTTCCATCAGCATGGCCGCCACATCCAGATTGCCGAAACGCGCCGCCAGCATCAGCGGCGTGAAGTTGAACGGGTCGCGATAGTCCACGCCGTAGCTCTCGACCAGCTTGCGCACATGGTCGGTGCGTTTCATGGAATACGGCATGAAGTGGCGTTGCGCCAGGCTTTGTAGGTGCTGCTCTCTGCGCGTCGCCGGTCGAAAGCCGGCATACGCCAGCCTGGCGATGCGGGAATAGTCGCGGCTCAAGAGGGCATACTTGAACAGATGCAGTGACTTCTTCTTGTTCCCCGTCCCGTCCGTGCTGGTTACTTCGTCGCTCAGCTCCCGCAGGCGCGGGCCAGTCAGCGGTTGCCAGTTGATTTGCTGGATGCCCAGTATTCTGCTGCGGATCTCCTCCGCCTGCTCCGTCTTCCCCTGGCGTTCCAGCGCCCGCGCTTCCCGCTGCCATTCCGCAAGGCTCGACTGTTGTTGCGCCAGATCAAGCTTGGCCTTGAAAACTTCGATGCCGAGCAGACCGAACAACCGTTGCCGTGTTTTGGATTCCACTAGGTAGACATTTGTCACGGCGCGGGTCACCGCCACGTAGAGCGCGTTGATGTGGAACTTGAAGATTTCCAGGGATTTGTCGCTCTTGTCGCGGGCCCGGGCGTACCGCAGGTCACCTTCCGCCAAGTCTTCGGGGGAGACACCACGAACGATTTCCCGAAATCGCGCCCCGTCGCTGGAAACGAAGTCGTAGAGAATAATATTGTCGTACTCAAGGCCCTTCGCTTCCTGGATGGAGAAGATCAGCGGTGTACGGAACTGCCGCTTCGCCGCCGCCTTCTGCCGGTCGTGCATGACGATGACCGCGAAGCGGGTGGATTGCCGGGTCTTGTCGTCTAACTCCCGTATGGCGCTCGCCTCGTTGGCGAGCAGCATCACCGCCCCCGCATCGCCGGAGTTGCTATTGACGAGGAAATTGCTTTCCCGGTCGACGGAACCGAACCGGGCGTGTTTCAGCCGCAGGATGCGGTTGGCCATCTCGGTTACCTGAATTGAATTACGGTAGTTGGTGGTGAGAATCCGTAGGATATCCACTGGCGCATCGACATTGTCGCGCCCGTGAAAGTACCGCTTGATGCCCGTCCAGGAGAAGAAGTTGGGGTGGACGATCTGGTTGGCGTCGCCGCACAGTATGAATCGTCGCCGGTCCTTGAGTGAGCGCATGACCAGGTCGAGCTGCACATTGGTGAAATCCTGCACTTCGTCGACGACCACGAAGTCCCAGGTCGGCGTCGCTAAATCCTGGTATTCATGGCTGAGGGCGTTCACATCGTGGTGGCCCGATTCCGCCAAATGGGCCAGATACTTGACGAACAGGTCGTAAACCTTCCGCCGCTCCTCCCGCGAATAGATAGACTGGCGGATGCCGAGCGCCAGGTAGTCGCTTCTCGATAGGCACCCCTGCGGCGAAGAGCCGGCGATAACGCCATTGAATTCCTCAAAGAGTTGGTATGGATCCCTAAGACCGCTCGCCATCCGATGGCGCGAGAACCAGCGGGCAAAATCCACGAACCGCACCTCGCGGGTCTTCGGCACGCGGATGCTCTCTAGGAACTCCTGGAAGGAAAGGAAGCTCACCTCCTGGTCGTCGTTCTCGTAGTTCATTCCGTAGTACAGTTCCCGGGAATTGTCGACGAGGTGCGAGGAGCGGGTGACATACAGAACATTGCCTTCGGCTTCCTTCATCTTCTCCAGCGTCAGTACCGTCTTGCCGCTGCCGGCGGATCCGATAACCACCAGCGGCGGCGGCAGGGCGAGTATGTCTCCCTGCTGGTCGTCGAATGAGATGATCTTGTCCAGGACGTTGAACGCGGGGCGAGAGGGATTCAGGTAGGTGAGGTCGGTGGGCTCTTGTGGGGCATCGGCTTGCAGGGGCGGTAGCTTGCTTTCGTCCACGGTTACCCCACGCCTTAGGAAGCGGGATTTCTCATAGGCGTGCCGCGCTATGTATTCCAGCAGCAGGATGTACATGTGGCCTGCGTGCCGGCCAAAGCAGAACAGGATGCGGTCGGTGTGATTGAGACGGGCGCGGTAGAGGTTGTCGCCGACTTTCTTGGCCTGCGCCGAACGGAAGTCGCCAGCCTCCAGCAACGCCTTAATCTTGGCGAAGTTGGGAATTTTGGTGGTGTCGAGCTTGTTATAGAGCAGAATGCGCATCGAGCTAATCGGGGGCCGGGGCGAAGCGGTAAGAATAACTGTTATCCTTCCGCATGGCGGCATCGACCGCAGCGGCGGGCATGGGGGCCGGGGCGAGGCGGGAAGAATAACCGTTACCCTTCCGCATGGTTAGCCGGGGAAGGGGCTGTTGACGATGCAGCCATAGGGCACAAGCAGCATACGAGCACCGCAGGAGACCCGTGCCGTCTTGCGGTTCAGCTTCACGACGGTGCCGGTGCGGGAACTTCCGCCACGGGAGCGGAAAGTGACCGTTGCGCCAGGATACAGCCTGTTCTTGACCGCCTGATCGTGCGCCGGGTCGCTTGCCTTGCTTGCCCGCGGTGTCGCGCCAATCCGTTTGGCGGTGTTGCGCCAGACCGGGCCGTGGCCCGCGGCGGTGCCGGCGAGCGCGTGGGCGATCTCGTGCAGAATCGTGTCGGTTACCTGTTCCCTCGGGTCGTTGGCGGCATGGTGCCTGCCGAGTTGAATAATCTTGCCCTTCTCCTTGCACAGCCCAATCATCCGCCGGGCGGCACCGAAGCGGAATGTCCAACCATCGAGCCCGTGTTTGTGCATGAGTTCGCGGGCTTCCCGGGCCACATCAAGCAATCTTTCACGCCTGCCCTCGCGGCGCTGCCCGCCGGTGGGTTCAAGCAGCGCGTAGGCTACCCGCCACCGTTGTGTTTCATGCCGTACCGTAGCGGTTTGCCGGTTGAACTTCTCGATGATGCCGGTTGTGCGCACGCCGCCACGCGCCGCGAACTTCACCTCGTCGCCAATTTCGAACAGGGTCTGTAGGTAATCTGCTTCGGTCATGGGCGCGGTGCGTCGTGGCCTTTCCAGGCGTCGGCGAACCGGGCGATGGCGTCGAGGTGTTCGGCCGGGCTGAACCCGAGGTCGAGTGTCGAAAGCGCCAGGCCTGTTGCGCCGGCCTTCTCCCAGGACCGCCCGCGTGCGGCCCAGGCACCGGGGTCGAAGGGCTCCAGCGAGTCGAATCCGATGAGGCTGACCAGCATGGACACTTCGATAGCGGCGGGGTCGCGGCCGGCGGCCCGGGCCGCGTTGTGTACGATGCGAAGTCGGCGTACCAGGTCTTCGGGAGTACGGATTCGATTCGGGTCGCGCCAGCGTTTGGGGCTGCCGGCCGCCGTCAGCCAGCCATCGGCCAGGCGCCCGGTGCGATCCAGCACGGAGTCGGCCCAGCCGCCCATCCAGATGGGTATGGAGCGGCTGGGACGTGGTGCGATGCCGGCTGCCGGAATTCGGTCAAAGGCCCCCTCGAAGTTCAGCAGTGGCTCCGACCAAAGCTGCCGCAACAATGGAATCTGCTCCTCGATACGCGCACCGCGCCGATGGAAATCCTGCCCCAAAGCGGCATATTCCACTTGGTTCCAGCCGACGCCCACACCGAGCACCAGCCGTCCCCCAGAAACAAAGTCGAGGGTTGCGGCCTGCTTGGCGACCAGCGCCGTAGGCCGTTGGGGCAGCACCAGAATACCAGTGACCAGTTCCATCTTGAACGTCACGGCCGACAGGTAGCCGAACAGTACAAAGGGCTCATGGAATTCGGTTTTCCAGGTATAGGGGCCGCTTAGCTCATGAACGCTTGGATCTGCCCCCAGCACATGTTCATAGAGGATGAGTTGCCGATACCCGAGTTCTTCGGCGGTTGTTGCGAACTCCCGGATCAGGCCCAGGTCTGACCCGAATTCGGTCTGCGGATACACCAGGCCCAGCTTCATCGGTTCGCCCCGAGCGCATACCGAACTGACACCAACTGCAACGATTGCGACTGCCTGATCCCTCCACCGCGCGTTGCGGGCGATGACCTAACCGGGAGCCCCGTCTCTTTCAGCACGCCGAGCTTTATTCCATCCATCGTCGCAACCATTGTACGTGGGATGCTCGCCAGCCCGCGAATAGGGCACGCGCCCTGGCCAGCGTCTGCGCCCAATCGCACAAATGGGACACCCCCACAAATGGGGCACAAATGGGACACCCACAAACACAAACGGGACACCCACAAACGCACAAACACAAACGGGACACCCACAAACGGGACACCCACCCAAATGGAACCACCTCACCAAGCCGGCAAGGTTAGCCGCCAACCATCACATGATGTGTCTTGCAAGTTGCGAGGCCACCGCATGTCGGGGCCTGTCAACTTATCGCTATAGGCCTGCCGGCTCTGGCCGCACCACCTTGGCGCGGCGGCAGGCTTTGACTTAAGAGGTTCCTTGCCGCCCTCGAAGCGGGGCGCTTCAAACAACCCCCGTCTGGCGGAGCTCGGCGACCTCCGCATCCGTGTATCCAGCCTCCCGCAGTATCTCATCGCTGTGCTCGCCGAGCGCCGGTGCCACGGCACCTGGCTGAAGCGGCGTCTCACTCATCCGAATGGGCGTCCCCACGACCCGGTGAGCCGTCCCTTGGGCGTCCCGCACCTCGGCGAAGTAGCCGTTTTCCCAAGCGCCCGGGTCTGCGACGACCTGCCGATAGTCGCGCACCGGCGCGTAACGCACATCCATGTCCTGAAACACCGCACACCACTCGCCCGTAGTGCGTGTCTTGAACGCCTGTTCGAGTTCCCCGGCCAGCCATTGGATGCCTTCCATGGTCAAGGACTCGGGTTGCAGGCGCTCGTCCAAGGCCAGTTCCGGGCGGTCCAGGGCGATGTAGAAGGCGTCCATCGACTCTGGAGGCACGCCAACAAGGCCGATCCAACCATCGGCCGTCTGGAAGATGCGATAGGTTGGCGGCAGCAGCGAATGCCCGTAGTGGGCGCGACCGGGCACTTGGTCACGCAGGAAGAAAGCCGTGTATTCAGAGGCTTGCGCCCAGATCTGCCCGCCGAGCAACGACACCTCCACGCGCTGCCCCCGGCCCGTGCGATGCCGTGCATGGAGTGCCGCCAGTATTCCGGCCGCCAGGTTAAGGGAACCGATATGGTCGGCAATCGTTACGCCCACCGGCGACGGGGCATCGCCATCGTGACCAATAGTACTGATCAGCCCGCCCGCCGCCTGGCCGGCTAGATCGGCACCCTTGCGTTGAGCGTCCGGTCCAACTGGGCCAAACGTACTCGCCGCCGCCCAAATGATTCCTGGGTTGCATTCGGCCAGTTCCTCATAACCGAGCCCCCAACCATCGAGCGTACCCGGCACGAAATTGCTGAGCACAACATCCGCCGTCCGGGCAAGTCTACGAAAAACTTGTGCGCCAGCCGGCTGGCGCAGGTCCAGCGTCAACCCCCGTTTGCCGCGATTGTTGCCCATGTACCACGGGCTGCGCCAATCTTCGGGAGACAGGGGCAGGGCGCGCGCGTGGTCGCCAATGCCGGGCAACTCGACCTTGACCACATCCGCCCCCATGTCGGAAAGCAGTGCGCCGGCCTGGGGCCCCTGGACGAGCAAGCCTATGTCGAGTACCTGAATTCCGGTTAGCGGTCCAGACACGGTTCAACCTCCCTGAAGACAAAAGCGGCGCGGATGCCCAGGTACGCCAAGCCCAAACGGAACCCGCCGGACAAGGCTAACACCGGCTACAGCTATCTGGCGAACCCGGCAATCGACCGCATGGTTTCCCGACAGGCCTTCGGCAGCACGTCGAAGAGCATGTCGGCACGCTCGTCCGTCGTCAAAGTGGCCCTGCATCCGTTAATCTGGCTTCTGCTGCGGGCCTGTGATCGGTCGAGCCCCGCGCCCAACAGCGAAATCCTGTTCGAGGCTAACCCGAAATGCCAAGGCGGTTGCCAACGGCGACGCCCGCCAAGCAAGTTTGTGTGGTACGGCTCTCGTGCGAGCCCGTATTGCGGCGCGGCCCAACAAGCCGCTACGATAACTATGCGCTAGGCAGGTAATGGCACCGCCCCCAAGGCCCGACAGCGACGACAGGTCACCTAGGCCGCTACCCCGGAAGAGACGGCGGCGGCAGCGAGTCGGAACTTTGTGTATCGGTGGGCCGGCCCGTTGCCAAGCGCGACCGGAGAGGTGTCCGAGTGGCCGAAGGAGCACGCCTGGAAAGTGTGTATGCGGAAACGCATCGAGGGTTCGAATCCCTCCCTCTCCGCCATAGGCGTTTGGAATAAGAGGGTATTAACGGGATTTGTGTGGGGGGCTGCCCCCCCTGTTTCCAGCTGATCGGCACGTGGAAATCGCCCGCATCCCAAACACCGGCGGGGTGACTGTGACTGGGTTGATCCCCGAATTGTTGATTGGGATAGGGCCTGGTAAACGGAGACGCATAGATAGAAAATCCATTAAAAATGTTCCAATTATTTGTTCTTATTGGATTTTCAGTAGTGCATGCCCTCCCAATCCAAACCACTGGGGAAGGAAAACGCGGGGTACGGGGGAGGTCAATAGGAGGGCGCGGGAGGAGGGCGCGGGGATCCGCAGCCAGCACCGCCCGTCAATGCCCCCACGCGATGCACCGCGCCGATGCGGTCCCTGTCGCGTGCGGGCACGCCGGCCTCGCGTGCGTACCTAGGCCACTGCCGCATGGCCGCGAGGACGGTGTCGAGGATGCGGACGGCCACCCGCCGGGCGACGCCGGAATCCTCCGCAAAGGCTAGGAGGTCCTCCCGCTCGAAACCGGAGAACTTCCCGCCAACACTCATCTGGTGATGGGCGGCAAAAGCCCCTTCGGGATTGTAGGAATAGGTAACGTCGTAGGCGGGCGAAAGGCTCCACCGCCCGTCCCGGTCCATCAGGAAGGCGATGTTCTTGACGTGGTCGTCCTGGTTTCGCGCGGCGATGTTGAAGCAGACGCGCCGAAACTGCTCCCGCAGGGCACCGGGGCCGAGATTCAGGTCGGCGATGACGGTCATGGCCTGCTCGTGGCGATGCGCGGCGACGTCGTTGTAGTCGAGGTGCAGCAGGCCGGCCAGGGACTGCATGTGCAGCTTCCCGCCGCGGGGGCCGCGGTCGAACCGGCGCGTCATGAAGTGGGCCCGGCCGTCCTCCTCGTGGAGGCGGCAGGGGGTCATGGCGATGCCCGCGGCCCGGGCCATCAGATGGTAGGCGTACTCGATGCGACCGTATCCGCCGGGGGTAGACAGGCCGGCCCCGCCGTCGCCGTCGACGCCGTCGAACTTGAGTATCCAGGGCTCGAAGCCCGCCACGGCCTCCACCTGGCCGGAACGGAATTCGCCGGTTTCCGGGTTCCACGAAAGAATGGCCTTGGGCCGCTGCCCGCCTGCCGAGGTCCCAACCCGGAGGATTCTCTCCATACCCTCCCTGTCGTCCACGCCCCGCAGGCGACCGGCCAGCGACCTTCTCTCCGCCAGGACGAGATTTGTAAGATCGACCAGTTGGTCGATATGGATGCGCTCCCCGGAATCGGGCGGGCCAATGGCCGGCTCGAACTCCAGCGCGCCCATGCCGCGGGTGGCGGTGTAGCAAAGCCGTTCCACGGGGGTGAACGCGTTGATGTCGATCCCGTTCTCGACAAGCCACCGGTTGACCAGCACGGTCCCGAATCTATCGGGGAGGGAATCCGAGAGCAGCCCCGGAAGTCCGGCGAAGGAGGTGTCCCGAAGCGGGGGGAACTCGTAGGGCTTCTCCCGGAGGGGCATCCGAAACGGTGCCGGCTGAACGGTGCCCCGGCGAACGAACGCGGGATCGTACTGAAAGACCCCGATGGCGCGCTTCGCGTCCCAGGAGACGCCACCGATCCGGCGGCCCCAGAGACTGACGGTGGCGTCTACCATGGGGACTAGCCCTCCGGTCCCCAGGCCCAGGGCGGCGCCGGCCCCCGGTCGCGCTTGGGGCGCGCCCGCAGGCGGTCCCGACCCCTCCCGTCCAGCCGCTGGATCGGCGAGATGGGGTTCTCCGGGATGGCCAGCAACAGGCCGTCGGTCAGCTCCAGGGCTGCCGCGACGCGCAGAAACGTGTCGAGGCTGGTGGGCTCGCCCCGCTCAAGGCGGCCCAGGGTGCCCAGGGCGACGCCCGCCTCCCGCGCCAGGTGCCGCTGGGTGATGTTCCTGGACAGCCGCAGCTTCGCTAGCCGGGTTCCAATCTCCCGCTCCAGGTGGGGGAAGGTCTGTTGGGGGATTTGGGTTTTTTGGGATTGGGGCGGGACGGGAAAGGCCATCGCGGGCGCTCCATTGCGGTTAATGAGCAATATATAGTGTACTACAGCCTGCGGTGGTCTTCGCCGCGCGTTGGAGACCTGTTTCCACCCCGCCAGGCCTTCCACGGAAAGGACGGAGAGGTGCCCCGCTTCGCCTATAGCTGGCAGCTCCGGTCGGGAAGGTTAGATATCTACAACGAGATGTAGTCTCTCGGAATCATGCGTCCGGTTCGACGCTTGCGTTGACGTACAGGCACCAGTCGCGGTACCGCGCCGCTTCGTTGGATTCCGCAGCCGGTATCAGCCTGGTGTAGTTCCGTGCCTCCCCCTTGACGTAGTGCTTGATGAGTGCCGTTTTATCCGTTGCGCCGATCTGGTCGAGCAGAAAACCCAACCGTTGCGCCCACCGCACGGAAGAGCACCGCGCGGCGTCGACTAGGCGGGCGGAATCCAATGCCTCCCCAAGTTCCAGCAGCACGCCCGCCACGCGATCAATCCCGCCCGAGCGCCGCATGTAGCCGACCAGATCGATTGCCGTCGCCTCGGGGGTCGATATGCGAACGGTCCCGCGTGGCGTATTGAACTCCCGCACGGGCACGGTGCCGATGTCGCCGCGGGTGCCGAACATCACCCTGACGGAACCGCAGGCGATCTCCGGCCGGTTCTTCTCAACGACGACCTGAACTCCTGGGGCCGATGATGGGCGGTGCCATGATACTGTGCGGCCGACAGTAGGCCCACGTAGTATGTCCGGTTCCAGTAGGCCATCAGGGCCGGAATGAACTGGTCCGGGGGCAGGCAGCCGATGCGCCTGTATTCGGGCGGGACGACGACATGGAAACCGCGCGCCGGGCTGGCTACCTCACCCTTGATGCCGAGGCGCCGTAGCGCCTGCATCGCCGCCGAGGTCGAGTCGAATCAATCATTGGTCGTTAAATATATTGTTTTTAATCGTTTATGTAAGTGATTCTGTAATTTACGCTTGGCCCGATTCCGCCTGGGGGGCTATACTCCGCGCAATTGAACCCGGGAGCCTCCCATGCCGTTGGGCGAAAGCGAAAGGGAGCGGTTGCGGGACTACTGCGACAGCGGGGACCGCACAACTGAGCCCCTCTTCGTGGGGAGGGGGGATCTGTTCGAGCTGGTCGCGGGCAACGCGCGCGCGGCGGCCAGGGGTGCCGTCGAGGGAAGAACCGTCTGCCTTGCCGGCCCCCCCGGGGTCGGCAAGACCGCGTTTCTGAGGGCCCTGGCCGAGAGGTCGCCCGACGACGGCTGGGGCGGGCCGCCCATGGCCTGCGTCTCCATAGCCCCCGCCCACCTGCGCAGCCCCGTCCATGTTCTGGCGGCGGTCGCCGGGCAACTGCCCGACGCATGGCGCCCGTCGAAGGATGTGGCGGGGCGGATACTGGGGAGGCTCGGCGCCGCCGACATCTCCTTCGGTGCCGCGGGATTCAGGTTTTCCCTATCCGCCCCGCTGGCCCGGCGGGCACCGCCGGATCCACTCATGCCCTGGGGGGAACTTCCCGAGACCACCGGACGGATGCCGACCGGTGCCGTCCTGTGCCTGCTCGTCGACGAGGCGCACGCCCTTTCCAACACGCCGGGGGAGGACCGCAATGTGCTGCTGCATTCCCTGCACATGGGGGCGCCCCGTCTTCCCAACCGCTCCCCGCCGCCCGTGTTCGCGGTGCTCGCGGGCCACACGCACACGCCCCGGATACTGAGGCCCAGCATCTCGCAGCGCTACGCGACGGGCAACCTGCGCTATATGGAACCCCTCTCCCCCGACGAGTCGAGGGACTATGTTCTGGGGGTGCTGGGGCACCTGGGTTCCGTCGGCGGGCGGTCGGAAAAGGCGGCGCTGGCGGACTGGGTCGCGGGGGAGTGCGGCGGCTTTCCGCACCACCTGCGCAACGCGATGGAGGCGGTTGCCCGGGGCATGCTGAGGGCGGACAGCCTGCGGCTCGCCGACCTCGACGGGGGGCTCGTGGCCGGGGATCTGCGCGAACGGCGCGAGTCGTACTATCGGCTTCGCGCGGAGGGGCCGGTCGCCACCCTCGCCCGGGCGCTGGGCCCTTTGCTGTCCGACTGGTCCGGCCGCGACCGGCCTGTCGGGGACGCGGAGGCGGAGGAGGAGCTGGACGGTCTGGTCCATGGGCTGCCCGACAAGGTGCGCCGCCGCCTCGCCGAGGCGGATGTCGGGTCGGGACGGGGACTCATGGATGAAATGGTCAGGGGGGGCGTGCTGATGCCGGACGCCGTCGACGGGCGCGGCTGCCGCTGCCCGATCGACTCGATGGTCAAATGGCTGGAGCGCGGGTCCCACGCGGGGCGGGCTCCGTTCCCGAACCTGGCCGGCGGTCGGCGGCGAGATGCCGCGCTGTCGCCCTAGGCGCCGGCCAGCCGATTCAGCTCTGGTCCCTGCGGGCGCTGCCCATCAGCACCCGGTGGCGGACCGTGCGGATTGCGACGGGACCGGCCACGCCCGGGATTCCATCGTGCGTCGATGCCGGATTAAACGCAGCAGCATAGGGTCCGCGAGCCGGCTACCGGAGCGTGCGCGTCAGCGGCAACTGGCGCATCGTGTTCCGGTTCGACGACGGCGAGCCGGTCGACGTGGATCTCGTCGACTACCACTGAGGAGACCGACATGGCGGCAATGCTGAATCCCACCCACCCCGGCGAGACCATCCGTTTCGACTGCATCGAGGCGAGCGGCCTCACGGTCACCGAGGCGGCTCGGCTGCTCGCGCCCTGCGCTGTCGAGGCTGCTCAACGGGCGGGCAGGCATCTCGCCCGAGATGGCGCTCGCCTTCGAGCGCCAGGGTTGGAGCAACGCAGACTTCTGGATGCGCCTGCAGGCGGCCTACGATCTGGCGCAGGCGCGGCAACGGGTCTCGGCGGCTTAGCTTCCGCCCCGTGGCCGTGCTGCGCAAGGACGCCGAACTGACCACGCAGCAGGCCGCCGACTTCCTCAACGTGTCGCGCCCGTTCCTCGTCGACCTTCTCGAGACCAGTGCCTCCCCGTTCCGTAAGGTCGGGACGCACCGCCGCATCCGCTTCGACGATCTGCACACCTACAAGGAGGCCACTGACGACGCCCGCCGCAAAGCACTCGACGAACCCGGGCGGACGCCCAGGAACTGGACATGGGCTCGGGACGCACCGCCGCATCCTATTGACCGTTGCCGGTCGCCATAGCCTTCCTCGACGCCTCCGTCCTTTACTCGGCACCCCTACGCGACCCCGGCGTATTCTGAGGAGCACGCAGCTCTGGTCGCCCGACAATCCGCTGTTTGTGCCCCTGGAGTTTGCAGCAGGCTCATCCGAACCGCGAACCGACCAGACGCTGAAGGACGTTCTGGGCGATTGACCCGGGGGCTTGGCGTCGTCGGACCGGCTCTATGTTCCTACGGCACCGTCCGCCGTCGCCCTCGATATCTTCGCTGCCTTAAGAAGAGGCGTCAGTTCAAACGGGGAGATAGATACAATCAGGCAGTGGTTTGTCTCTACCTAGGCCGCTCCACCTTCATACGCCGGCATTTAAAGAGATTGGATGGTTCTGTTCTTCTTGTCCCGTCGGAATCGGGCATGGTGCCACGAAAGTTATAATATAAACCCGTCCCGTCCGTTCGGACTACAAGAGCGCATTCCCACACCCCATCTGCGTCTAGGCACCAGTCCCATCGGCGTTCTAGTCCATGTAATTCGAAACGGGTGTACTCGACAACACCGCCGATTGTTACCGTTCCGGTGTTGCTGTTGAGGTCCGCGGTCAACGTCACGGGACAGCGAAACATACAACCGTCAATAGAGTCGCCACATCCCCACTTTTCCAAACCGTCGCCATAGCTTCCCGGCTGCACGCCGGTCTCGGTGGAGCTATCCGAGCCAACGGCCGTGCTTTCGCAACCCACGGCTAGTGCTCCAAGGAGCAAGAGGATTGAATTGCCCCGAACAAGCCGAATGAACTGCCTACTAATTGACATACGTGCCCATTGTAAATCCATTTGCTACCCTGCATATCCCGCCAAAGGGTTTGGCATGGTATTTTAGTTTGTAGGACATTGTGGGCGGATTCAAATAGTTACACCATACTGGCTCCCGTCCAACGCCGCCGAGACGCTGTATGGAAATCCACCAACAAATACATTATGACAACATGGATACTCAGTTTGACTTTTGTGGCCGGTATTTGGTGCCTTAGGCGGGGTGCCGCTACCTGATCGCCTCTCTCGTCTGGCTCAATGCGACTCAATTCTTCCTGAAGATCAGACCAGCTCGGCATTCGACGGTTACCCCACCACAAGCCCTATCGGGTTGTCCCACGCATATCTTGGGTAGCTGATCTCGTCTCCCGCGGATATGTCAGCCAGATCTGCAAGACGCATGAACTCCTCGTACTGTTGTTCTGCCTCCGTGAGAAGCTGGGCAACTTCAGCCTCACTGGGGCGTGTCTGGACCTGGGAAGGATGGGAGTCGTGTAAGTCCTCTTTGCTAATCATTGCGCCTCCTCCAACTGGATCCGAAACGTGGTGAGAGGCCACTCAGCCTCTCGGCCTGCTCGGCGACCTCCTTGCGTCGGTCGGCATCCGGCGATTCGGCCTAGGAGCGTCCACCCTGAAGTTCGGCACGGCGCTTGTCCGCATCGACCCAGTCCTCCTCGGCCGCGCCTGTGGGGATGTGCCCCATAGGCACGGCTTGCGCCATCGCGTCAGAAGGGGGTTTCTCGCCCCCTCGTCACGACGCCGGACTAGTAGGTTCCCGGATAAGTTCCGAGGATCGGCCCGTGCGGTGCATATCCCATGAGTCTGCGGATGCGCTCTGGATAGCTGTCCGCAACTTCGCGGGGGATGGCGAGGTAGTGATTTTCTTCTTGGCGCAACCAACCAAGGGCGTAGGTATTGATCAGCCCCATGCGCGGGGCGTTTGTGCCATTGGCACCACCGCCATGCAGCACCGACCCTGAGTACAGAAGCGCCGAACCTTTCGACATGGTTGCCTGCACGCTGTATTCGGCGCCACCGCCGGCGCTGAGTGACGGTCCCTGGTGCGAACCCGGCACAACGTGCGTCGCTCCGTTTTCCAGAGTGAAATCGTTCAGCGCCCACATGACGCTCACCTGCAACTCCATGCCCTGAATGCTGATGGGGTAGATGTCGTCGTCGAGGTGCAGCACCTGGGCCACCTCGCCGGGGAGAATCTCGATACCCGTACAACTGCCGATACGGTAGTTGATGCAGTGCGGCAGCAGAATCTCGTCAACGACGCCCAGCGCAAAGGGTTCGCCGATAAGGTCGGCGGAAGCCCGGGAACGGGCCAGAATCTCGCTTAGCCGCAGCGTCTTGTAGCCTTCGAAATCCGCGTAGTATTCGTGCCCGTAGCGGTCAAAGTGCGGCCGCAGCTCGGCGGCGACCTTGTCGGCCAGCGCTTCACAAACGCAGTTCTCGACAATCGCTGCACCGGTCTTGTGTAGCGCATTGGCAATGTCCCGGCCATCGTCATTCCGTGTGAATCGTGGAATGCGCCTAGATTCGCCGTTGGCCGCATCGATCAACAAGCTCAGTTGCATGGCATGGTGCGCACTGCCGCTCAGGGCCAGCCGCCCCCGGTAATACGCCTGAACCGGATCGGTATGGCCCTGACAGATTTCGGAAAAGACATCCAGGCTGGTGGTCAGCACCGTATCGGCCGCGGCATCTTGGCGGGAAACCACGGCACCGTCGATGCAGACAACCCCATCGGGTCCAAGGTCGAATTTCAGCGGGGCACCCAGGCCTTCCCCGGCAACGGATCGCTCAAGTATCTCGATGAGGTCTTCGACACGGTTGCCCAAAGCAACTCTCCGCACATTGCACTGCACAGGCCGGAACTGCTAGTCTGCCGGACCACAGGTGGTCCATGCCCGCACGTTCCGTTGCTAGTGTAGCGCATCGTCCGGGACGAACGCCACCACGGAGCAGGCCACCGCACGTAACCTTGCAGGCAGCATAGAACATTGCCCGATTACGATGCCATCATCATCGGTGCCGGCCACAACGGGCTCACTTGCGCTGGCTATCTCGCACGCGCGGGCTTGCAGGTCAAGGTTCTCGAACGCCGCTCGGTCGTGGGCGGTGCCGCGATTACCGAGGAGTTTCATCCGGGTTTTCGCAACTCGGTCTACTCGTATGCGGTCAGCCTTCTGCACCCCGAGGTCATTCGCGATCTAGAGTTGCACCGTCATGGCCTGGAAATCGTGGAACGGCCGGCGGGCACCGTCAGTCTACTGGACGACGGCTACTTGCTGCTGTCTCGCGACGGTGTGCAGGCACGCCGCGAAATCGCCCGATTTTCCGCACAAGATGCCGAACGCTTCGACGAGTACGAGGAGCGCATCGGGGCGGTGGCCCTGACGCTGCGCGAACTGGCCATGAACACACCGCCGAACCCGAGCGGCGGCTGGCGCAATGCGCTACGGTGGCTAAAGACCGGAAATACGCTGAGAAAACTCGACCCAACCCAGCGCAACGACCTCGCGGAACTCATGACTAGGCCGCTCGGCGACTATCTCGACAGTTGGTTCGAGTCCAACGCCCTCAAGGGCATTCTCGGTCTGGAATGCGTGATCGGCAACTTCGTCGATCCATACCAGGCCGGAACCGCATACGTGTTGTTGCACCATGCCTTTGGCGAGGTGAACGGCCGCATCGGTGCCTGGGGACACGCCAAGGGCGGCATGGGCGCGATCACCCAGGCCATGGCCGCTTTCGCCAGCAGCCGGGGTGCTGACATCGAAACGCACGCGCCGGTGCGCGAGGTCCATGTGGACGGCGGGCGCGCCAGCGGCGTAATCCTCGAAGGGGGGCGGAAGATCACCGCCCGAGTAGTCGTCGGCAATCTGCATCCAGTGCTTCTGCTTACCAAGCTGCTGAACCCCGCGTTGCTGTCCCCCGACACGCGGCGGCGTATCCAAGCGTACCGCAGCCATTCGGCGACCTTTCGCATGAACGTGGCACTTAGTGAATTACCCCGCTTGGCAAGCGCGGCCAGCCAATCGATGGACATATTCCAGGGCGCCATCGAAATCTGCCCGTCTCTCGGCTATATGCAGCGGGCCTACTCCACGGCACGAGCAACGGGCTGGTCCGAACAGCCCGTCATTTCGATGTGGTTACCATCCACCCAGGACACCAGCCTGGCACCCGAGGGCGGGCATGTGGCGAGCCTGTTCTGCCAGCACTTTCAGCGCCATCTCCCGGCGGGACGGTCGTGGGATGAGGTGCGCACAGAGGTCGCTGACCATATCATCGAGACAGTCAATCGCCATGCCCCCAACTTCAAGGCGTCGATTCTCGGTCGCCAGATAGTCTCGCCGCTGGATATCGAGCGCGACCTCGGCATGGTCGGCGGCGACATCTTTCACGGCGCGCTGCACCTTGACCAGCTTTTTTCGCTCCGGCCCCTGGCTGGCTACGCGGCATACAAGATGCCGGTTAAGAACCTGTATCTGTGCGGTGCCGGCGCGCACCCCGGCGGCGGCGTCAGCGGCCTGCCCGGGCGCAACGCCGCCATTGAGATTCTCCGCAATCTGCCGTAAGAAGAGCCAAACTAACCGCATCGGGCGTTCGAACAGGCTGTGCCGACAACGGGATGGCTGCTGTAAGAAGAGCCAAACCGACGGCAACAGGCGGCCTCAGCCGCGCGCATGCCGCAAGACCTCGCTCTCCACATCGCCCAGGGCAGCGCAGCCATCCACCACGACGTAACGTAACGAGCCCGCGATGCCATCCTTACCGGCACGAGCCCGGTAGAACGCCACCAGCGGATGGGCCGGCTTCCTGTCAACCTGATCCGCGCTGCGCGCGTACATAGCTCTCCAGCACGCGGTTGATCCGCGTCTGGTAGCCCTTCCCCGAAGCCCGGAAGTGCTCTAGCACCGACCGTTTGACTCGTAGCGTGATCTGCTCGGTTCGGTCGGGCTCGACAAGGCGGGCTTCGCGCCAGAACGTCTCGTCCAGTTCGGGGATGTCGCCGAAGTCGATCTCGGCATCCGTGACGGCCGCGATCTCGGTCGGGTCAAGCGCCCTTTTGTATGTGCTCATGATATGCCCTGCGCTCCTTTCGCGATGCGGGACGAGCGGAGATCAGGCGCAAGTGCGCACCGCGCGTCGTGTGGGCAACCACAAGGACGGCTGGCCCGACGCGGCCGACGCTTAGATCGCGCATTTCGCCATAGTCGCGGCGCGAGTCCAGACGCGTCAAGACCGGGCCCTCGAATATGCGCTTCGCGGTTTGGAATCCGATGCCGTGCTTGCTCACGTTGGCGCGGTTCTTGGCCTCATCCCATTCGAACTCCATCGGTCGCGTATTTATACTTTGTAACTACAAGCAGTGCAAGCCATATACTGGCTCAGCAGGGCCATCCTATAGTCGTTCGCAGTCCGTTGAGTCATTGGGCGATTACGCTAGGCGGTCGCCGCGCAGTGCGGTGACGAAGGCCGTGGTGCACTCGTTGAACGGCGTGCCGCTGTCCACCAGCACCCGGACCAGGGACGGGTCCTGACGCCATTTCCGCTTGGCGTCGGCCAGCGGGCCGAGGCGCCAGGGGCCGCCGGGGGTAGAACTGCCGCCAGCGGGGGCCGAGGCTCCGAGGGCATTACCGCGTTCGCTGTTGAAATCGACTTGCCGGCTTGTTCAGACTGTCTGGCAGAAGTCCGCAATGCTGGCCGCGGTGTCGCGGCTGATGTCCGGTGCCGCTAGGGGGAAGATCTCGGTGCCGTGGATGGTGCCCATCACCTGGCGGCAGCGGGCGCTGACGCCCGCGCGCAGCAGGGTGCGGTAGAAGTTGATGCCCTCGTCCAGCAGTGGGTCGCATTCGTTCACGCTGATCATGGTGGGCGGGTAGCCGCGCAGCTCCTCCTCGGTGGCGAAGCCGGGCCAGGCTAGGGGGTTTTTGTTGTGCAGTTCCGCTATGCCGTAGGCCATGGCCCCGCGGTTGTTGTGCAGTTCCAGCAAAATGCCGTTGTTGGTGGTGGAGGAAGGGTTGTCTGGATGCGGCCAGCGACCGGCGACATAGGGGCATAGTGCGTACAGACCGCGGATAAGGCCGGCATCGCCGTCGCGCAGCAGCCGCAAGCCTGTGGCCAGGGTCAGGTTGCCGCCGCCGCTCTCTCCGGCCACGATAACCCGCCTGGTGTCGATGCCCAACTCATCCCCTTGGCCGAGCACCCACCGCAACCCCGATACGCAATCGTTCAAGCCAGCGGGGAAGGGTGCCACCTCGGGCACGGAGGAGGGCGTGAGGCAGTTGCGGAAGTCCACCATGGCCACCGCCACCCCTTGGGCTGCGATGATCCTGCCCCAGGCCCGGTAGTTGCCGTAGGTGCAGGACAGGGTCATCATGCCGCCGCCGTGGATGTAGTAGACGCAGGGCAGCTTGTCGCCGCCTTCGGGGCGGATGAACTGAATGTTCGCCTGGTTGCCGTCGGGCTGGGAGGTGAAACTGTAGTTGCGCAGGGTGAGGCCGGCGGAAGGGGCCACTGTCTCGTTGTCGCACAAGTCCAAAAACTGGCGCAGCGCCGTCCCTGCCGCCTGAGCCTCTGGGGAGTTGCTTCGCCTAAGCAGCTCCTCCCGGTTGGCCGCGTCCGCCTCCTTGGGCAGCTCCAAGTTGGCGAACAGCGCCTTGATGCGCGGGTCGATGCGTGGGTCCTGGGTGATCTTGTTGGTCATGTTGTGCCTCTATTGGAGTCGTTTATTTGGAGTCTTTCCGTGTCGATGCCAAGCACCCTGTCCCGCGCCCGTCCCACAGATTGTAGGGGGCTTGTCCGCGGGCAAGGCGCCGGCGTCGTAGAACGCTTGGCCTAAGCGTTGTTGGGGTTAACCCCACAAAGGTGCCGAAATTGGATGCAAAAGGCCATCCATGTGGATCATTCATGAAATACTTGCTTATGAGTATCTCAGAAGAAATTTGCAAAGTCTGGTGCTGCTTGTCGCCAATGCCTTTGCGGAATTGGCAGGTGGGCTACCTATCCCGTGCTGCGCAACCCACTGGCGATACCTGCCATGGTCACCTTCAGTGCCTGGTCTACGACGGACGAGGCGTTGCCGCCGCGGCGGCGGGCGAGCAGTTCCGCCTGTAGGAGGTGAAGCGGGTCCAGATAGGTATTGCGTACCGCAATGGAGTCGCGGATTTCCGGCGACCCGGCAAGCAATTCAGCGTTTCCGGTCAGGGCCAACAGGCTTTCACGAAGCTGGAACAGGCGCTTGATCAATGCCTCGGCAATCGATTGATCTTCCTTCGTCGTCAAGCGGCTTGAATAGTAGCGCGCGAGCATGGGGTCGGCCTTGGCGACCACGCTCTCCAACATGTCCATCTGCATCGCAAAAAACGCCCAGCGACCTAGGGCATCGATGTCGCCGGGTGTGCTTTCAAGGCACTTTAGGGCGCTTTCGGTGCCCAGCCAGGCGGGCAGCATCAACCGCACTTGCGTCCATGCGAACACCCAGGGAATCGCGCGTAGGCTGTCGATGTCCTGCGCCGGGGCGCGGCGCGCCGGGCGGCTTCCCAGGGCCAGCGCGGCCAATTCGGTTTCCGCCGTAAATGCCCGAAAGAAGTCTACGAAGCCTGGGTCGCGGAGGGTTGCGGTGTAGGCCTCGAGCGAGGCGGTTGCAAGTTCGTCCATCCTGTTGCGCGCTGCCAGCGTCGGCTCCGGGGGCGGGTCAACGGTTGCCTGGAGCGTCGCGGTGAGGTAGTGGCTCAGTGTTGCCTTGGCGACGGAGGGTGTGCCGAGCCGGAATCGAATCATCTCGCCCTGTTCGGTTACCCGCAGCGACCCCGCCACCGACCCCGGGGGCTGCGACGCGATCGCCTGCGCCGAAGGGCCGCCGCCCCGGCCGATGGCGCCTCCCCTACCATGAAACAGCGTCAGTCCCACGCCGTGACGGGAGGCGACTTCGACGAGAGCTTCCTGGGCCCGGTATTGCGCCCAGGCAGCGGCAAACTGTCCCGCATCCTTGGCTGAATCGGAATAACCGACCATGACCTGAATGTGATCGCCCACGTAGTCGCGATACCAGGGCATCGATAGCAGTGTATCTAGTGTGCCTGCGGCATCATTGAGAGCGGCTAGGGTTTCAAACAGCGGTACGATTGGGAGTTTGCGCTGTAACCCCGCTTCCTTGAGCAGCAACGCGACGGCGAGTACGTCGCTGGGAGCGTTGGCCATGGAAATTACGTATGCGGTAATTCCGGCTGCCTCGTTTTCGGCTATCGCCTCGCAGGTCTCGATCACTTCGCGGGCGTCGTCTCCAACCGGCCAGGAGGGCGGCAACAGCGGTCGTCGGCTGGCCAGTTCGGTCAACAGCCATGCGTAGCGTTCGGATTCCGTCCAGGATCCGAACCCCTTTTCACCGCCAGACAGGAATCGGGTAAGTTCGTCGAGGGCTTCTGTATGTCGGGCGGCGTGCTGGCGGATGTCCATGCCGACGAGGTGAACGCCGAAGCATTTGGCTCGACGCAGGGAATCGAGCAGGGGGCCGTTGGCTATGGATTGCATGCCCTTGGCGTGCAGTGAGCGGAAGCAGAGTTCAAGGGGCTCGATCAAGTCCGCATCGACAAGAATAGCCCCCGGATCTGGCGGCCCGCCCCGCTCCACCCAATGCTGCGTCTTCTCGAGCCGGGCCCGCAGTTTCTTCAGCACGGTACGGTAGGGTTCCGCGGTGTTGCCGGCCCGCTCGCGGAGGGCCGACGTCGCCACTGTCATCGATAGGGAATCAATCAGGGAGTTGACGTCGCGCAGAAAGAGGTCGGCTGCGGCCCAGCGCGCAATCAGCAGCACTTCGCGGGTTACGGTTGCGGTGACGCTGGGGTTGCCGTCCCGGTCGCCGCCCATCCAGGACGAGAACGCAAACGGCATGACGGCAATGGGAATGGGAGCACCGACCGCCTGGTCGAGATCCCGCATGGCCGCGGGAACGGCATTCCAGAGCGAGTTTTCGACGACAGCGAAGCCCCACCTGGCTTCGTCCTGAGGGGTGGGTCGCTCGTGGCGGATTTCGTCGCTGTGCCAGGCCTCGGCAATCAGGCGCTCTAATTCGCCGTCGATGGACGGGCGTTCAATCCCTGGGCTGCGGGGGCGCTCATTCAGCAATGCGGCGATTGCGTCGTATTTCCGGATGAGGGTGCGGCGGAGCACTTCGGTGGGGTGTGCGGTGAGCACCAACTCCACTCGAATTCGACGAAGCTGTTCAATGCCTAGGTTTTGTGGCCAGGTGATCTGTTTCGCGGCATGTCTCTGGCCGGCGATATTCGCCAGGTTTAGGAATTGGTTGAATGCCCGGACGATATCGACTAGCGAGTCTTCGGGCAAAGCGGACAGGAAATCGCTCAATTCGTTCCATTCGGTGCCGCAGCCTTGGCGGGCCCGTTTGGCGAGAGCCCGAATTGACTCAATCCGATCAACGAATGCGCTGCCGCGATGCTTTGCGATGACGCGGCCCAACAGACCGCCGAGCAACCGCACATCGTTGCGCAGCACACGCGGAAGCCCCGCCAGATCAGGGCCTGATCTTGCTGAGGATATCGGGTTGGGCTCAAGCTCGGTTAGGTTCGTCATCGGGGTTCGCAACCGCCGTGTTGTCGAATCCATGCCGGGCAATCCTACCATGTGCGCCGGAGAGCCACTGACCGAGGGTGGCAGGGCGATACCGCTGCATCCCCGGGGGTGAATTGTTGGGGCGACAACCCGGCCCGCAACCACTAGGGGCGCAAGGGCCGTGCCGCCGGATTCCTGGGGGAGCCGGTGGCCATGCGGCCCAAGCAACGCGGCGCGGGCGACTACGCCGGCGTGACCCCGCCCATGCACAGGTACTTGATCTCCAAGTACTCGTCCATGCCGTACTTGGAACCTTCGCGGCCGATGCCGGATTCCTTCATGCCACCGAAGGGCGCGGCCTCGTTGGAGATGATGCCCTCGTTGATGCCGACGATGCCGTAATCCAGCCCTTCGGCCACGCGCCAGGCCCGGCCGATGTCACGGGAGTAAAAGTAGGCGGCGAGACCGTACTGGGTGTCGTTGGCGAGCGCTATCGCCTCCTGCTCGGTTTCGAACTTCAGCAGCGGCGCGACAGGCCCAAAAATTTCCTCGCGGAACACGCGCATATTCCGCTGCACGCCGGTCAAAACGGTCGGTTGCACAAAGCACTCGCCGTTGGCGGCCCGCCCGCCTCCGGTTAGCACCTCGGCACCGAGCGCCACGGCGTTTTCTACCATCCCGAGCACCGAATCAGCGGCGTTTTCATCGATTAGCGGGCCAATTTGCGTGTCGGGGGCCATGCCGTCACCAAGCCGCATCTTGCGCACGGCGGCGGCTAGGCGTTCCGCAAAGGCTTCGTAGATGCCCGACTGCACCAGGATGCGGTTGGCGCACACGCAGGTTTGGCCGGCATTGCGGTACTTGCAGATCAAGGCGCCCTGCACGGCGGCGTCGAGGTCGGCATCTGCGAAGACGATGAAGGGCGCGTTGCCGCCAAGCTCCATGGATGTGCGCTTGACGGTCGCCGCGCATCTTTCCATCAGTTGCTTGCCCACTTCCGTGGAGCCGGTGAACGTCAACTTGCGCACCTGCGCATTGGCGGTGAGTTCGTTGCCAATGGCTTGGGTATCGCCCGCGAGCACATTGATGACCCCGGGTGGAATATCGGCGCGGGTCGCCAGTTCGGCAATGGCGAACGCCGAGAGCGGCGTGGCGCTGGCGGGTTTGCAGACCACGGTGCAACCGGCCGCCAGTGCCGGGCCCACCTTGCGCGTAAGCATGGCGTTGGGAAAATTCCAGGGGGTAATGCAGGCCACGACACCGACCGGCTGCTTGATGGTGACGACGCGCTTGTCGTTGGCTGGCCCGGGGATGGTGTCGCCGTAAACGCGCCGGGCCTCCTCGGCGAACCACTCGATAAAGGCGGCGCCGTAGGCGATCTCTCCCCGGGACTCGGCCAGGGGCTTGCCCTGTTCCGCGGTCATGATGACCGCGAGGTCTTCCTGGTGCGCGATCATCAGGTCGAACCAGCGCCTTAGCGCCCGGGCGCGGTCCTTGGCGGTGCGTCGCCGCCATTCCCGAAAGGCGAGGGCGGCTGCCTCGATGGCGCGGCGCGTCTCCGCGCGGCCGCAGCGGGCTACTTGGGCGATCACGGCCCCATTGGCGGGGTTGACAACCGGGGTCGTCGCACCGCTGTCGGCATCTTGCCATCGGCCATCGATGAACGCCTGGGTTTTGAGCAGTCCCGAATCGGTGAGTTTCATCGCGTTCTCCATGGTAGTGTCCTGTGCGATTATTTCCTGTATTTATCCATGGCCCTGCCAAGCACCACATTCCGTCCGGCAGTAGGCGCAGCGAAAACATCGCGCCCCAGCCTCTTGGGGTTGTGCCCCGGCACCGGTCGTCAGGGCAGGGTACCGGGATCGAGGGCTTTCGGTGAACATTGACTACTTCCCTTCAGGACGACCCCCAAGCCATCCATCAGTCCTCGGCAAAGCCCAACATAGATGGTCTATGAATACTTTTTGGAAGATCAAGCAAATACTCTGCGGGATCCGATGCTTTTCCAGTGCGAGCACTTTGAGATGGTCCTGCCGCTCCTCGTACGCCCCGGCTGCGAAAGTTGCGGCAGTGCGCGTGCATGGGTATGGGCCAATTCAGGGTGCCACGAGGGTGTCGTAGCTTTCCGGCCTGCGGTCGCGATAGAACTGCCAGGTGTTCGGGTTCAGACACATTTGAGACTTTTTGCCGGTGTGAAAGTGCGGGTTGAATGATGAGGTGGCGCGGGGCGGGCATTCCCGCCCCGCGCCGAATCGGGTAGCCTCCAGCAGTGACCAAACAACTGGAAAGGAGACCCGAACATGCATGTTAAATCCCTTCGCGCCCGATTGCACCGACGTTTCAAGGTGGACGGGAACGTCCCCCCCGAGGCCCTCCGGCGCCTCCGCGGGATCGAGGACTTCGACCGCCTGCGCTCGGCGGGCTGCCACGAGACCGCGGCGCTCGAGCAGATCGGCATCAGCCGCGCCACGCTGTACCGGTGGAAGGCCGCGCGGGCCGCCGGCGGCCCGCGCGGCCTGGCGCCGAAATCGACCCGCCCGCGCCGCGCCCGGAACCGGGCGTGGACGACGGCGGACGTCAAGGCGGTGATGGACCTGCGCCGCAAGTATCCGTTCATGGGCAAGGCGCGCATCCACGCCATGCTCCGGCGGAAGGGCTTCCGCCGGAGCGCGTCCACCGTCGGGCGGATCCTGTCCCGGGCGCTCGCCGCCGGCGCGATCCGCCCCGCCTCGTTCTGCGAGGGGTGCCTGAAACCCAGGCGCCGGCGCGGCTTCGCCGGGTGGGCCAGGCGCTGGAAGTACGGTTCGAAGGCGCGTGCGCCCGGCGAGCTGGTGCAGATCGACCACATGACCTACTCCCTCGACGGACGCGCGATCAAGGAGTTCCGCGCCGCCTGCCCGGTCTCCAGGTTCATGGCCACCCGGGTCTACTCGCGGGCCACCGCCGGCAACGCCAAACGCTTCCTTCTGGACATCCTCGGCGAACTGCCGTTCCCCCTGCTCTCCGTGCAGGTCGACGGCGGCGGCGAGTTCATGGCCGACTTCGAGTCGGCCTGCGAGGACCTGGGCATCCCGCTGCATGTGCTGCCGCCCCGGCGACCCCAGTGGAACGGCTGCGTCGAGCGCGCCAACCGCTCCGCCCGCGCCGAGTTCTGGAGCCTCTACGACGGCCCCCTGACCGTCACCGCCGTAGGCCCCGCCCTGGCCAGGTACGAATTCTTCTTCAACTACGAGAGGCCACACGCATCGCTGGATTACCGAACCCCCAACGAGTACCTTGTCGCACTGGAGGCCGACTGATCCCCTCAGTCTCAAAGGCGCTGAACCGGTACACCAGGTTGCGCGGACTTCCTCGATCAGGTCAAGGTCAAGATCGGCCACTAGGAGTTCATCCTTTTCGCCGGACGCCATGGCGACGATTTCGCCACGCGGGTCCACGAAGTAGCTGCAGCCGAAGAACTCGCCCAGGTTCCAGGGGGCTTCGATGCCCACCCGGTTGACACAGCCCATGAAATAGCCATTGGCCACGGCCTGTGCAGGTTGCTCCAGTTCCCATAGGTGCCTGGAAAGTCCAGCGACGGTCGCGGAGGGGTTGTAGACGATCTCGGCGCCGTTCAGGCCCAGGGCGCGGGCGCCCTCCGGAAAGTGTCGGTCGTAGCAGATGTAGACGCCGACCCGGGCGTGTGCCGTCTCGAACACCGGATAGCCCAGGTTGCCGGGCCGAAAGAAGTACTTCTCCCAGAAGCCAGCCGTATGGGGAATATGCGTCTTGCGGTACTTGCCGAGGTAGGCGCCGTCGGCGTCGATGACCGCGGCGGTGTTGTAGAGAATGCCCGGCGCCTCTTTCTCGTAGACCGGTACGACCATCGCCATCCCATGGTTGCGGGCATACTCGGCGAGGCGCTCTGTGGTTGGCCCCGGCACGGGTTCGGCCGTGGCGTACCAGGCCGCATCCTGGCTAGGGCAGAAGTACGGGGTGCTGAATATCTCCTGCAGGCAGAGAATCTGAACGCCCCGTCTGCCGGCTTCCTCGATGCAGGGAATGTGTTTGGCGATCATGGCGTCGACAACGCCGGACATCGACGCTTCTGCCCCCATTTCCGGCAGCGACATCTGGATCAGGCCCGATCTCAGCATCCTGGACATCTCTTTTCTCCCAAGGCATCTGTCGGTGCGGTAAACCGGGTCGAACCCGCATGGAAATCAGGCCGGGCTGTTGAACAACCCGCGCTTGACGAATCGTCCGTCGCCGGCCCGCCCGCGCCATGCGCCATCGGCGACGATCACCTTGCCGCGGCTGATCACCGTTTCGCTGAAGCCCTGGGCCTCGATGCCTTCATAGGCATTGTAGTCAACCCGCATGTGGTGGGTGCAGGGGTTGCCGACGCCGATGGTTTCCTTCCGGTTCGGGTCGAACATCACAATGTCGGCGTCGCTGCCGACGGCGATGGTGCCCTTCTTGGGGAACAGCCCGAACAGCTTGGCGGCGGCGGTGGAGGTCAGTTCGACGAAGTGGTTGACGGAAATCCGCCCCGCGGCGACCCCGCCGTTGTAGACCAGGCTCATCCGGTTCTCCACCCCGGGGGCACCGTTCGGAATCTTGCTGAAATCGTGGCTGCCGAGCGTCTTCTGCTCCTTGAAGCAGAAGGGGCAGTGGTCGGTGGAGATGCTCTGCAGATCCCCGAACTTCAGGCCCCGCCAGAGTTCGTCCTGGTTCCAGCGTTCTCGAAGCGGAGGCGTCATAACGTACTTCGCTCCCTCGAACCCCTCCCGGTCATAGAGGCCGATGTCAAGGAACAGGTACTGCGGGCAGGTCTCTGCGAACACGAGCGCGCCCCGGTTGCGCGCGAGGGTTACCTGCTGCAGCGCATCGGAACAACTCAGGTGCACGATGTAAACAGGCACGCCGGCCACTTCCGCGATGGCGATGGAGCGGTGCACGCCTTCCGCCTCCATGCGCGTGGGGCGGGTGAGCGCATGGTATCTGGGGGATGTTTTGCCTTCCTTAAGCGCCAGCTTGACGATCTCGTCGATGACGATGCCGTTCTCCGCGTGCATGCACACCAGCGTGCCGTCATCGCCGGCCTTGCGCATGGCCCGGAACAGGGTGCCGTCGTCCACGTAGAGCACGCCTGGATAGGCCATGAACATCTTGTAGGACGTGACGCCCTCGTCCGCCAGACGCCGCATTTCCCAGAGCCGCTCGGATTCCATGTCGGTCACGATCATGTGAAAGCCGTAGTCGATGGATGCCTTGCCCTCCGCCTTGCCATGCCAGGTATCCAGCGCTTCCAGGGTCGAGTGCCCCTTGGGTTGGATTGCGAAGTCGATGATGGTGGTGGTGCCGCCGAATGCGGCCGCTCGCGTCCCGGACTCGAAATCGTCGGCGCTGGTGGTGCCGCCAAAGGGCATGTCCATGTGGGTGTGTGGGTCGACGCCGCCCGGTATAACCAGTTTGCCGGCGGCATCGATCACCTGGTCGGCCTCCATTTGCAGCTTGTTGCCGATCAGCGAGACCCTATCGTCTTCGACGTAGATGTCGGCGCGGTAGTCGTCGGTGGCGGTCACCACCCGGCCGTTACGTATTAGGAGAGACATCGACGATTATGGCGACGGCGTTGACGCCGTTGCGGTAACAGAAGGTGCCCCCCGGGTGGAACAGGTCCAGCAACGAGACTCGGGTGCGCCGCGTCCAATAGTAGTCGGCGGGCATTGCCACGACCAGCAACAGTTGCGTCGGGGTCACGGCCAGCAGATTGTCGAAAATAGCCAGCTTCTAACACGAAAGTAACCGGTCTGCTCCTTTTACCAGTGTCCATCTACCACTTCAGTGAAGCGACACCTTTGTAGGACAGGCGTGGGTAGCGCACGGATTGTTGTCATTGTTCTTGCAGTAGGCGACTGCCATAGCCCAATCGATAGATAAAGCGACTCCGAACAACGAGAGTGCAAGGCAATTCTTTGAGATTGATAAAAGTACCGACATGATTCTCCGCCAATTTCGAATTTATGTGGCTTATCTATACCCGGTTCCCGTCCTCGATGAGCAGTCAAACGCGAAACGCTTAAAATTCATAGCGTGCGGTAACGCCGATCTCGCGCCGGTCGGTGTTCCAGATCGCGAAACCCAGGAATCCGGGGAAGTAGTTCCTGACCCGTGTATAGGTCTTGTCAGCGAGGTTGATGCCGTACAGGGCGACGGACCAGTCGCGGTCAGCGCTGCGGTACTCGACTCGAGCGTTGAGCAGCCCGTAGCCCTTCTCCCGCTCGAATGGCGAGTTGGCGATCTGGCCGAAAAAATCGCCACGGTATGAATAGTCAAGCCGGGCCAGCACGCTGGCGCCGCTGCGGAGCCCGAAGTCGGCTTGGGGAGAAACGCTGAACGTGTACTTGCTGACGTAGGGCAGCCGGTGGCCAGCGGAGAAGTTGGCTTCGAGCGACGGGTCGAGGTCGACTTCGGTGATCTCGGCGTCGGTGTACGCAAAGGTCGCATCCACCCGGAAGGTCGGAGAGAGCAGGGCGGTCACCTCGAGTTCGACGCCGTTGATCTCGGCTTCGGCCGCGTTCAGCACGCGCGTATCGAAACTGTTTCCGACGCGGTTGACCTGCGCTTGGTAGTCCTTGTAGTCGTTGCGGTAGATCGCGGCATTGAACCGCAGCCGCTCTTCCAGGGTAAGCGCCTTCAGGCCAATCTCGAACATGTCTACGTACTCGGGGTCATAAGCACCAACGCTCGAAAGCGCCGATGGCCGCGCCGCGTAACCGCCGCTGCGGAAGCCCCGGGAATAGGTGCCGTAGGCCATAACGCCCTCGGCGATGGTGTAGCTCAGGTTGATGGTGCCGGAGACGGCGTCCCAGGTTTCGTCCAGTGCGGTCGGGGGCACCGCGTACAGGGGTTGCCCGGCGGCGTCGTAGGCTTGGGCACCCGAGGCGTCCAGCGCACGCAACACCAGATCATAGTCCTTGCTTTCCTCGGTGTATCGCAGGCCGCCAGTCAGGCTCAGGCGATCGGTCAGTTCCATTGTTGCCTGGCCGAAGACGGCGTAGCTTTCCGTTTTCACCCGTGTGAGCCGTTGCCCCAGCGAACCGAACTCGTCATTCTTCTGGTCGTTCTCGCCGTCCTCTGTGAAATAGTAGAGCCCGGCGATCCACTGCAAGCGGTCGCCCCGCGACCCTGATAGTTGCAACTCCTGCGAGAACTGGTCGGAACCCCCGGTTTCCCCGTAGTAGACGATGCGTTGCGGTGCGCCGTCGAACTCCAGGCTGCCGAGGTAGTCCATGTCCCGATACGCGGTAATGGACTTAAGTGCGAGACCCTCGGCAAGGTCCCACGCCAGGGTGGCCGACACCCCGAAAAGATCCTGGGCGGTGTCGAGATCGTCTAAGGAATAGCTGTCGAAGGGGTCGACTTTCGTTCCGATGGGGCAGGGGGCGAAGCCATCGCCAGAGCGCTGATAACAGGGAGCGACGCCCAGCCAGCCGGCCTGTTCGTAGAAGCTGTGCGGCATTGCCGCTTGGCGCGCGCGGCTCGCGTCCACGGCCAGCGAGAATTCGGCTGTCTCACCGTGCCAATAGAGCTGTGCGCGCCCACTGACGCTGTCTTCGTCGCCGGTCTCAGCGCCCGTGAAAATCTGCTCTCCAACGCCGTCCCTTTGCTTGCTCAACAGGCTCACCAGCACAGCGGCTTGGTTGCCGAGCGGCATCTCGGCCGAGACTGAACCGTTCAACCGCCCGTCCTCGCCTGCGGTGAGGCTGACGTGCCCGCCGGCGGTGCCGGTGGGCTTTCGGCTGATGACGTTGACGGCGCCGCCGATGGTGTTCTTGCCGAACAGCGTGCCCTGTGGCCCCCGCAGCACCTCGACGCGCTCAAGGTCGAGCAGGTCCAAGGCCGCGCCCTGGTTGCGCCCCACATAGACGCCGTCGATGTATAGCCCGACGCCCGGGTCGGTGGTGACCATGTGGTCGGACTGCCCGATGCCCCTCAGAAAAATAGCGCCTGCTTCATTGCTGCCCATGCCGTAGGAAGTAAACGACATGCCGGGCGTGTACTTGCCGATGTCCCGCAGGTCGACCATGTTCGCCTCCTCCAGGCTTGACGCTGAGAAGGCGGTTATCGAAATCGGGGTATCCTGCAGCGACTCCTCGCGCTTGCGGGCGGTGACGATGACCTCTTCGAGGACGGCCGCTTCCGCCTCCTGCCCCGGCTGTGCGTGGACCTGAATCGATGCCGCGGGAAGAAAGAGGAAGGCCAGCCAAAGGCTGCGGGAAAGCGTCGATGGAGTGCTGATCCCCGCCGCCGCCAAAGGAAAAAAACTCCGTTCTTGATTGACCATCTGAGAGTCCTCCTCGTCTGCTCCGGGCCAAGTGGGGCCTAGCAGGATTCTGTATATTAGTATTTGACATTTATGTCAATCTATTTTGTCAAATTTTTGCAAACAATCGGGTCGATTCCTCCTGGCGGGCGAACACTCGAACGCTACGCGGGCGAGATTCTTCGTGGTGGCGGCTTCAGCTTGCTCTATTTGGGCGGCGCGGGGGTGACTTGCACCGCCTACGTCATGCTCCTTGTTGTTGCCCGCGACCCGGCGGGTCCGCGGCGGGGAGGGTAAATGCGCGGTTGCCGGAACGGCCGTCAGCTAAGCGGGGAGAAGGAGACGGGCCGCAACATCTTGATGGTCTGATCAACGATGGCGTCGAGATCCCAGATCTCCTGAATGAACGCTTCCCAAGCGGGGTCCGCCTCCATACGTGCGCGCCTTGTTTCCCGATCCCCCAGGCTCTGGTAGGCCCACATGAACACCACCTGATGCAGGTTGCCGACCTCGGTGGTGAACATGCCGACAAAGTCGCCGAGGTATTTGCGCTGAATGGGCAAACCGTCCCTTTCGTACTTGTCGAGCCACTTGCGGACGGTGCCTGGCCGGAAGCTGTAGGTTCGGTGGTCGATGATCATGTGCTTTCTCCTTGGGCTGCGTTCCGGTTGAGGATCAACTCGCTTGCCTTCTCGGCAATCATGATGGTCGGCGCATTGGTGTTGCCGCGGGTTATGACGGGCATAATCGACGCATCGGCGACCCGCAGGCCATCAATGCCATGAACCCGCAGTTCGGCGTCGACAACGGCATCGCCGTCGATGCCCATCTTGCAGGAACCCACCGGGTGCAGCGTGGTCATGGCCGCGTCGATCAGCCATTTCGCGATCTGGCCGTCTGTCCTATTGTGGTTGCCCGGCGCCAGTTCGCGGCCTAGCGTGCGTGCAAACGCCCGCTTTGCCATCACCTCGCGCATCAACTGCACGCCGGCGACCGCTGTCTCGACATCGCGCTGGTCTTTGAGATAGTTCGCGTGGATCAGCGGTGGCGCCTCCGGGTCGGCCGAGCGCAGGGCGATGCTTCCTCGGCTTTTGGGAACCACGGGTCCGATGCGGATGGTCGTGCCGTGCTCCTCGCCGATGTTTCTGCGCCGTCCGAGTGCGGGCACGGACCAGTGCAGGTTGGCCGTGGCTTCCGTGGCGGGCATGAAGTGGGTCTGGATATCGGGTAGGTCCAGGCTTGTGGAAGAGCGGATGAAAGCGCCGGCCTCATAGGGAAAGGTCGTCACAAAACCCGTTCCGAACAGCGCCGCCCGCGCCACGCCGAGCGTCATCCGGTCGATTCGCAGGTTTTCCCGCAGGGATGCCGGTTCCCGGCACTCGTGCACCAGGCAGCAGTCCACATGATCCTGAACGTTGCGGCCAACCCCGGGCAGATGGTGCGCGACGGCGATGCCGTGGCGTTCCAGATGCTCGGCGTCGCCGATTCCCGACAGCATCAGTAGATGCGGCGAATTCACCACGCCGGTGGCCAAAACCACCTCCCGGGTTGCCCTGGCGGCCGTCAGGGTGCGGCCGCTGCGGTATTGGACACCGACTGCCCGCTGGCCTTCGAGCAGAACCCGGTGCGCCAGTGCGCGGGTCGCCACAGTCAGATTGGGCCGACGGGCGGCGGGCACAAGAAAAGCGGTGGCGGCGCTGCAGCGCCAACCTCGCCTGATCGTGAAGTCGTAGCGCCCGAATCCCTCCTGGCTGGCGCCGTTGAAGTCGTCCGTGAAGGGGTATCCGGCCTGCTGGCCGGCCTCCACGTAGGCGTCGAAGAGCGCGTTCGCACCGCGGGCGCGCCGCACCGTGAGTTCGCCCGCCCGGCCGTGAAACGCATTGTCCCGGTCAACATGGGCCTCGGAGCGCTTGAACAGGGGCAGCACCTTGGCGTACGACCACCCGGGCAGTCCCATCTGCTCCCAACCATCGTAGTCCGCCGGATTGCCGCGGACATAGATCATCCCGTTGATGGTGGAGCTACCCCCAAGCACCTTGCCCCGGGGCCAGAATACCCGTCGCCCGGCGAGCTGCGCTTCGGGTTCCGTGTAGTACTTCCAGTTGTAGATGCCGGAGTGCATCAGGCGGCCCATGAGCATCGGCAGCCGGAACAGGGTGTTGGAATCTCGCCCGCCAGCCTCTAGGAGCAGCACCCGGTTGGCGGGGTCTGCGGACAGCCGGTTGGCGAGTACGCAGCCCGCCGACCCGGCGCCCACCACAATGTAGTCGTACTCGTGATCTGTCATAGGCCGCCTCCGGAGGTCACCAATGAATGGGTTCGGCACCCATCGCCTTGAGCTTGTCGTTGCAGAGCGCAAACGGATTCGGCGCCTTAAGGAAAGCGTTGCCCTCGGCGGGATGCGGCGATGCGACGATGGCGGGATGGCTGCGCATTGCGCCCCGCTCGGCGATGCCGCTGGCGGCCGCCGTGTGCTGCGCCGCATCGCCGAACAGCATGAACGCCACCGGCCTGTCGCGGCTCGCGAAGTAGCGCAGCAGGTGGCCGATTAGGGGCCGCCAAAGGGGCAGGTGGCCACTGCTTTGGTGCGGGTCGCCCTGGACGGCGAAGCGGGTGAGCGTGAGGCTTGCGTTCAGCAGCAGGACGCCCTGGTCGACCCAAGTCTGGGCAAGTTGCGCTGGCTTCGGGAAGCCATTTCCGGGCGCGGCGACGGCCTCCAGTGTCGCTGGCCAACCCGCCACATCCTGGGCGTGGGCAGAGCAGCTCGAACGAAAGGCGTGCAGGCTTTGGATTAGGCAGCGCATGCTCTGCGAACGCATGTTGTTCAGTTCCCGCCAGTGGCGGTGCTCGCCGGATTCGAACGCGCGGCCCGTGCAGAAAGCGATGTTCGGGTAGGGATCCTGCCCCAGCAGCACACAGCGCACGGCTTCCGGCGGCAGCTCGTCGAAGGCGCGGAACATGTGTGCGCCTTCCGGTTCGCCGGGCAGCGAGAAGTGTCGCCGCGACGGGAATATCGGCTCCCACGGATGCAGCCGGAGCCGGTCCTCGACGGCGTCGAACGCCAGCTCGATGCCGTCGATCACCGATCGCCAGGGTGGACTCAGGTCGTACTGCCAGTTCAGCAGCGCTTCGCGGAGCGCGTCCTTAAGGCGTGTCGCCACTAGCGTGCTGTCCCGCAAGTAAGTGTGATTATTCGTGGCCCTTTTGGCCCCCAGCTGCGTTGCTCCTCCTTGTGTGGGACCTGCCACAGGGCGTCGTCGTGCCTTGCCGGGAGCCGAAATGGCCTAGCGACTAAAACCCACCAGCACACTAGTTCGCACCCGATTCGGCGCACAGGGGCTCACAGCCGGTGATGTGGGTCACTGGTTCGCGTTTGGGCGCGAAGGCTATAATCACATCGCCGCGCCCGTGCATCACCAAGGATTCCAAGGCAAGGAGGAGGCAATGCCCCGCGCCATAAACGCACGCGACCGGAAGGAACGGCAGATCATCCGCGCCACAGAGAAACTGGTCGCTGTCCGGGGGTTCCACGGCACGCGCATGGACGACATCGCGCGCGCGGCGAAGCTGCCGAGGCCGAATCTGTACTACTACTTTCGGTCGAAACGCGCCATCTACAGACGCATCCTGACCGGGCTGCGCGCTGACTGGATCAAGGCGTTCGACCAGATCGCGGCAGACCGCGAACCGCGGGAGGCGATTGGCGACTACATTCGCGTCAAGATCGAGTATTCGCGGAAACATCCGGTGCCTTCGAAGGTCTTCGCTATGGAGGTCATTCGCGGTTCGGATATGTTGACGGAGGAGGAGAATAACCAGATCAAGGCGCTCACCGAGGAGAAATGCGCGGTCATCGAGCAGTGGATGGAAGAGGGCAGGATGGACCGCATGGACCCCCGCCACTTCTTCTTCCTGCTCTGGGGGGCGACGCAGTACTACGCCGATTTCGAACAGCAGATCAAGAGCATTCTCGGCGTCAGGCGGCTGACCGCGGCGCAGTTCGAAACGGGCGTGGCGACCGTGACGCAGATTGTTCTCAAGGGCTGCGGGCTGGGGGATTGAACGGGCGGATACTGGTTGTTCCCGTCGCCATGTGGTTCTCCTGTGTCCTAGCGTTGCGGGCTTGGGGATTGGACAGATAGATGCCGGTTGCCCTCGCCGCCGTGTAGTTCTTCTGTGTTCTGCCACTGCGGGCCCGGGGATTGGATGGGCGGATGCCGGTTGCTCCCGCCGCCACTTGATTCTCCTGTGTCCTGCCGTTACGGGTTCGGGGGTTGGGCGGGCGGATACCGGTTGTTCTCGCTGCCATGTGGTCCTCCTGCGTTCTGCCGCTGCGGGCTCGGAGGTTGAACGGGCGGATAACGGGGCCGACACTGATTGTGGGCGTTGTCGCGGTGGCATCTGTTCTGCGGTCTCCCTCGGTCATGCACGGGTGCCGTTTGCTGCCAAACATCCGGCGCAACTGCACGGGCCGGCCGGGGCTCGCCCGGTTCGCGGCTTTGGTGCTAGGCTCGTTCAACCTACGCTTTTCTGACACAATCGTCAAACTATGGTGTATGCTCGCGGGATATGCGGTCGCGTTCCCGGAGAGGTTGCCCGGTGTGGTCGGCAAGCAGAGGCGTGTTGGAGCGGTGGCATCCTTAGCCGGGGAGCTTCGACACGGGGAAAGATTCAGGGACTTATATAGATCCCACGACTTACCAAGGAGTCAGCAGATGGATTTCGGTCTCGTCCTGCAAACCGACCCGCCCGCCCGCCGGGTCGTCGAACTGGCGCGGCGTGCCGAGGCGAGTGGTTTCACCCATGTCTGGGTATACGACTCCCCGGTTTTGTGGCAGGAGCCGTTCGTGATTCTGGCGCGGATACTCGCGGAAACCGACAGCGTCACCGTAGGCCCCATGGTCACCAACCCGGGCACCCGGGACTGGTCTGTGCTGGCCTCGACGTTTGCGACCCTGAATGACCTGTACGGGCCGCGCACTGTTTGCGGCATGGGGCGAGGGGATTCGGCGCTGCGCTTCATTGGCCGCAAACCGCGCTCGCTTGAGGAAATGGCCGAGGCGATGCGGGTTATCAGGGGCTTGGTCGCTGGAGAGTCTGTGGACTACAACGGTACGGAGATTCGCTTCCCCTGGGTGAAGGAAGGCTGGAACCTGCCCTTGTGGGGTGCAGGTTACGGGCCGCGTGCGCTGGACTGCATCGGGCGCAACGCCGACGGCTTCATCCTGCAACTGGCGGACCCGCACATCTTCGAATGGACCATCGCGGCTGTCCGGGAAGGGGCCGTCGCCGCGGGCCGAGGACCAAAGGAGATTGCGGCCTGCGTGGCGGCACCGGCCTATGTCGGCACCAATCTGGCCCATCAGCGGGAGCAGTTGCGCTGGTTCGGCGGTATGGTTGGCAATCACGTCGCCGATATCGTCGATCGTTACGGTGCCACATCCAGCAACGTGCCGAGGGCGCTCACCGACTACATCAAGGGACGCCGCGAATACGACTATTCGCACCACGGAAGATCGGGCAACCCATCTACCAACTTCGTGCCGGACGATGTTGTCGACCGCTTCTGCGTACTAGGCCCCGCCGAGAACCACATCGAGAAACTAACGGAACTGAGCAGCCTGGGAGTTGATCAATTCGCCATCTATCTCATGCACGACGCCCAGGACGAGACGTTGGAAGCCTACGGGAAGTACGTAGTGCCGGCACTGGGCGGAACCGGCCGCCGTTGAATACGGGCGGGCGGCTGGCGGTGCGCGTGGCGGGGTGTCGGCCTCGGGTCACAGGCGTTCGGGACTGGTTGCTGGAGTTTGTCGGGCACTCCCCGCGCCTACGACCGTGCCATGATCGGCGGGCGGTTGTGGTCATGGGGTGCGCATCGTCAAGAGCAGCTAGGCGCGAACCTCTTCCAAATACAGCCTGATGCGGTCTTTCAAATCACGGAGATTTTCTTCAAAACTGGGGCTCCGGCGATAAATCAGTTGTCTGCTCCGTTTGGAGACTTCAAGCAGACCTAGCTCAGCAAGGCTAATGAGATCGGTTCTCGCCGTTTGATAGGAAACGCCATGCGACCGTCGGTGACCGGCAATCGAATAGAACTGGTCTGGATGCCTGAGCAAGTGCCCCAACAAAGCTATCTGCCGATGGTTTAAAGCCGCCGCAAAATCAGACCCGCGAATAACCTGCCAAAGCTTCTCCATTTCGTTTGATTTGCGGGCTAGATTTGAGTGAAGGGCGCGTATCGCCCGCACCATAACGCGAAGGTTGTAGTCTAGGAAATACGTGATGTCGCCGTCGTCCGTCTCCGAATACAAGTACGCACGTACGTATCGTGCGGGCGCTCTTCGAATTATGGTTGAAATGGAAAGAAACTCGGTCAGCCAGTAGTTCGATTTCGCCATCGACCAGTAGAAAAGGGCCTCTTTTGAAATTCGGGTGGGTAATCGGGTCCGCGTGGCCGGGTTGTGCGGGTCAAGGGCGGGCGCCAGCCCGGCGAAGCGAACCCTTGACGCGCACAACCCGGCGAACACCCTGGGGTCGGGCCGAATGAGGCACAATGCCGCATTCGGCCTTGATCAACCACAGGGAGCGCCCCATGGACCACCAACTCTTCACCGCCGCCCTCGGCCTGTCCGAACCCTGGTTTGTCGACGGCCTTCACTTCGACGAGCGCGCGCGCCGGCTGACGGTGCGCATCGACTTCCGCCGGGGCGCCCGCTTCGCGGCGGGGGACGGCGGCGAGCACCCCGTGCACGACACCCGCACGAAGCGCTACCGCCACCTCAACTTCTTCCAGCACGAGTGCGAGCTCGAGGCGCGAGTGCCCCGCGTTCGGTTGCCGGATGGGCGCGTGGCGCTGGTGGAGCCGCCCTGGGCGGGCCGGTGCTCCGGCTTCACGCTGCTCTTCGAGGCGCTGGTCGTGGCCCTGTGCCGGGAGATGCCGTTCGCGGCAGCGGCGCGGCTGGCCGGACTGTCGCAGCACCGCGTCCAGGCCATGTGCGGGCGCTACGTGGGCCTCGCCCTTGAGGGCGCCGACCTCTCGGCGGTCCGCGAGGTCGCCATCGACGAGACCTCGCGCGCCCGCGGGCACGACTACGTCACCGCCGTGGCGGACGCCGCGGCGCGGCGCGTGGTGTTCGTCGGCGAGGGGCGAGGCGCCGGGGTCGTCGGGGAATTCGCGGAGGAACTCGCCGCCCGCGGCGGCGACCCGGAGGCGGTCGGGTCGGTGTCCATCGACATGTCGCCGGCGTTCATCAAGGGCGCCGCGGAGCACCTGCCCAACGCCCAGGTCACCTTCGACAAGTTCCACGTCGTCGCCCACGCATCGAGGGCGCTCGACGAGACCCGGCGCGTCGAGCAGCGCCTCGACCCCGACCTCAAGGGCCTGCGGTGGACCCTGCTCAAGAATCCCGCCGGCCTCGGCCCGCGGCAGCGCGCCGACCTCGACGCGCTCGTCGCGCAGGTCGCGGGGAAACGTACCGCGCGGGCCTGGCTGTACCGGGAGCAACTCCGGGAGATCCTCAACCGAAAGCAGATCAATGTCGTGCGGCGGATGCTCCACCAGTGGTGCACGAACGTGAACCGCTCGAGGGTCGAGCCCATGAAGGCGGTCGCGAAGATGATCCGGCGGCACATCGACGGCATCGCCGCCTGGGCGCGCACCCGGCGGACCAACGGCTTCATCGAGGCGCTCAACGGCCTGTTCCAGTCCGCCAAGCGCAAGGCTCGCGGCTACGGCCGGTTCGAGACGATCCGCACCGTTTTCTTCCTCATCGCCGGAAAACTCGACTTTTCCAAGCTCAACCCGCATGCCACCTAACCCACACGGAATTCAACAGAGCCAGAAAAGGCCACGTGCGGTCCGCCCGTTGCCGTCAACAAACGGATGGTCGTAGCCAACCATAAAGTGCAACACAACGGCTCTTATGAAAGGATGGATATTTTGGCCGTCATCGTCTTCGTTGGCGAAGGCCAACAGCCTATTGATTCGATCGTCCAATTCATCGGCATCGGGTGGCTGGTGAACCACAGTCCCGTCCCAGGCGGCGACATGAACCTTGTCGGAAGGCGCTCTAAACCGGCCCACATGGCGGTCGGCCGAGGTTTTGTGGATCAGTATGCGGTGCAGCTCAAGCAACATCTCCACCGTAAGGTCTTCTGCGTTGTGATGCCGCAAGAACTCCATGGCGTGGTAGTTATTCACGATCATCCGTTCACTTTCGTCCCGAGGTGGGCGACCGGAGCGCAACATCTCCTTAGCCACCGGGCGAGTGGTTGCGGCGCCTTCCAATTGACTGGACGTGATGGCCTCCTCGATCAACGAATTAACTAGGTATCGTTCCCCAAACCCTGAGTGGACGCCCTCGGCACCGAGAGTTTCGATTTGCCCGCTGGCGTTGCGGTCCACCTCTCCAAGGCGGCGGTAGAGACTTCCCGAATCGCTATACGAGAAGGGCCGCCCCGACTTGTCTACAAAGGGGAGTTCTCGGCGCACAAAAGCGCGTTGCAGCCTGGTCGCGGTCCACCACTCCTCTCCCGTTAACCCTTGGGGAGGCGTTCGAAATCGCATATCTTCCCAATGCAGGTACCTAGACGAGGACGCCAATTCAGCATTTGCAGTCATGAGTTCGGCTAGCCGTTCTGGTGATGTCGAGCGCAGCAATTGGTCAAATGGTGGTGGATGTTGAGGTATGCGCATTTTGAGTCTCGCCAGAGGATCTGGTTGCGATTCAATTAATGTAAGCAAAGTACTAATTTTAGTCAAATTAGTATTTATCCGACATTTCGGATTTTCCGTCTGGGGCGGAGTTCAGCAAGTTGGATGGGTTCGTACGCAGCACGGTCCGGTTTTTTGAGTGATGTTTTACTCGTAACTATATGAATATAAAACATTATTCTGGCAAAAACGAGGCCGCGTCGACTTGCACGGGGCAGCGTTTTCCAGTCGTCTGCCGGCGATGCTATTTGCGTGGCTTGTGGAGACCCTCCTGTCGGATGAGCTGCCGTTGGCGGGGTGCGCTACCCGCCAGCCGCTCCGCAAGCGGCGTCAACGGCGGGCATTGAACGTCTATCGGGACGGCGCGTGACATTCCCCGATTTTGTGGCTACAGGGCGGCTCGACTACTATTCGCCGGGAATTCAGCCCTCGGAGTACCCATGAACTTCTGCGACGCTGTCGTCAAACCTCACGACCTGTCCGTGTGCCGTCTCAAGGCGTTCTGTCGGTATGTCGGCCTGAGCCCTCTGGATAACACTATCGAAACCTTGCCGGTCGGCAGCATCATGCCGCACCATGAGGGTGCCGACCCCTCGCGATTAAACCATCTTGATCGTCGCATGGGCGTCTATGTCTTCCAACTTGGGGACTGTGTCGTATACGTCGGGAGATGCACAAAAGCACGCAAAGGTTGGAACCTGCAAGAACGCATTAGACAACGCTTTAGAGAAGGAGATACCGGTAACAACCTCTATAAAAACTGGCGTCTGCGGCACTGCGACGACTTTGCGGCGTACAAAGCGATGCTCGTCCGATGTAGTCTATGGACGATCTCGTTCCCTCCGGGCGAGGACACCCAACAGATTGCCCGATTGGAGCACCTACTGATCGGGTTGCTTGGTCCTAAGTACTGCGACGTACCTGACCCATCGCGCACAGGTCGCTTCCATAATGCGGTGAGCACTTAGCGGAGCGCGTTCCGGGACACGCATGGTTAGGAAAAACATCGCTGCAGGATGGCAAAACCGCCATGCGCTCACCACGATAAGGCAAGTGGAAGGTTTTGCCTTCCTGGCGAGTTTTGTCCTGTCGATTCCCACGGCCAACTGGATGATCGGCAATGTGGGCTCGGTCTGTGTTGCCGACGGGCCGTGCCTGATTCCTGTGGGCTTTCGCATCATGGCGCCGAGTGGCGTGCTGATGGTGGGCCTGGCCTTCGTTTTGCGCGACCTGGTGCAGCGGCGTCTGGGCATGCGCTGGGCCATCGGTGCCGTTCTGGCCGGGGCGGCGCTTTCCGCCGTGGTGGCGCCGCCCAGCCTAGCCTTGGCCTCGGCAATGGCGTTCCTGTTGTCCGAGTTCGCCGACCTGCTTGTCTACACGCCGTTGCAAAGGCGCCGGCTGGTGCTTGCCGTGTTCGCAAGCAGCATGGTCGGCCTGGTTGTGGACAGCATGCTGTTCCTGGGCTTGGCGTTCGGCAGCCTGGAATTCCTCCTGGGCCAGGTTGTCGGCAAGTCGTGGATGGTTGTGCTGGCATTGCCGCTGATCGCGTGGCTGCGCCGCCGCGATGAACGGCTGGGGTTGCAGTCGGCGTGAAGGCCACCGATGTGGCAAAATTGGCGTTTGGCGCGAAGCCGTTTGTAAATTCAATCTAAAGGAGAGTTGGCAAGATGTCCCAAAGAGCCGTTGTGTCCACCTGCCTGGCGACCCTATTGCTGGTGTTCGTCGCCGCGCCGGTGCCCGCCCAGGAACTGTCGGCCGTACGGCCCGAGCGCGTTGGCCTTGCATCGGAGCGCCTAGAGCGCTTAACCGCGCACATGAATCAGGCGGTCGATGACGGGGTTATGGTTGGCGGTATGGGGCTGGTTGCCCGCAAGGGTAGGGTGGCCTATCGGGAGACCTACGGCCTGGCCGATCGGGAAGCTGGCGTGCCCATGTCGCCAGACACCCTGTTCCGCATCTATTCCATGACAAAACCGATCACCGGTGTTGCGGTTATGATGCTCTACGAGGAGGGGCGCTTTTTCCTGAATGACCCTATTGGCCGGTATCTACCGGAGCTTGCGAACCTGATGGTGGTTGCAACGGCGGACGGGGACAGCGAGGGCGCGTCCGCGGAAGCCCAAGCCCACACCGAGGCCCAGGGTGGCGGCGATTCGGCAGCAGCGGGTGATGCGGTGCCTACCCGGGAACCCCTCCGGCAACCCAGCATACGGGACCTGCTTACTCATACGGCGGGCTTCACCTATGGAATCTTCGGCGATACGCGGGTGGATGAACTGTATCGGCAGGCGGAGTTGATAACCGGCGACATGAGGTTGCGGGAATTCACCCGCAGGCTCGGTGCGATTCCGTTGCAATACGACCCGGGCACGCGATGGCACTACAGTGTATCTGTGGATGTGCAGGGTGCGTTGGTGGAGGCGGTATCGGGCATGAGCCTTGGGGAGTTTCTGCAATCGCGTCTCTTCGGCCCGTTGGGCATGGTCGATACCAGTTTCGTGGTGCCGGAGGAGGAGTGGGCGCGTGTCGCGCAGCTATACAGCCCGGCGGGCACGCCGGCTACCGATGCCTACGCAGCCTTCATGACCGAGAACGATGCGGTGGCCCTAGAGGTTGCCGACGAGCGGTGGAACGAGCTGTACCGGGTGGGGGCCAAGTTCGAGAGCGGCGGGGGTGGGCTGGTTTCGACCGCCGCGGACTACCTACGTTTTTGCCAGATGCTGCTGAACGGCGGGGAATTGGACGGCGTTCGAATTCTCTCGCCGAAGAGTGTGCAGTTGATGACGAGCGATCACACCGGCTATCTGGCGGAAGGTTTTGGTGGTTCGGGCTATGGATTCGGGCTCGGCGTTGCCGTCGCGCTCGATCCGGGGGCTATCGGTGAGTTGAGTTCGGTCGGCGAATACAACTGGGGCGGTGCGGCGGGCACCCGCTTCTGGATCGACCCCCAAGAGGAACTCATCGGCGTATTCATGGTGCAAAGCATCCCCCACCGCACACGGCTCGGCAATGAATTCCGGAACCTGGTCTACCAGGCGATAATCGACTGATCGGGCAGGCCCGCGCCTCGACTAGGCGCACTGGCTGTATTGAGACTCTGAACGAGGCGGAGATGGACTGGTTCGGAGTTTCCCTAGAGGGCTTTCGAGAATAGCTGCCCCACTGCTCGGTCGCCCTCCAGCATCGCCTGAATCATGTGGCTCTGTTGAATTCCGTGTGGGTTAGGTGGCATGCGGGTTGAGCTTGGAAAAGTCGAGTTTTCCGGCGATGAGGAAGAAAACGGTGCGGATCGTCTCGAACCGGCCGTAGCCGCGAGCCTTGCGCTTGGCGGACTGGAACAGGCCGTTGAGCGCCTCGATGAAGCCGTTGGTCCGCCGGGTGCGCGCCCAGGCGGCGATGCCGTCGATGTGCCGCCGGATCATCTTCGCGACCGCCTTCATGGGCTCGACCCTCGAGCGGTTCACGTTCGTGCACCACTGGTGGAGCATCCGCCGCACGACATTGATCTGCTTTCGGTTGAGGATCTCCCGGAGTTGCTCCCGGTACAGCCAGGCCCGCGCGGTACGTTTCCCCGCGACCTGCGCGACGAGCGCGTCGAGGTCGGCGCGCTGCCGCGGGCCGAGGCCGGCGGGATTCTTGAGCAGGGTCCACCGCAGGCCCTTGAGGTCGGGGTCGAGGCGCTGCTCGACGCGCCGGGTCTCGTCGAGCGCCCTCGATGCGTGGGCGACGACGTGGAACTTGTCGAAGGTGACCTGGGCGTTGGGCAGGTGCTCCGCGGCGCCCTTGATGAACGCCGGCGACATGTCGATGGACACCGACCCGACCGCCTCCGGGTCGCCGCCGCGGGCGGCGAGTTCCTCCGCGAATTCCCCGACGACCCCGGCGCCTCGCCCCTCGCCGACGAACACCACGCGCCGCGCCGCGGCGTCCGCCACGGCGGTGACGTAGTCGTGCCCGCGGGCGCGCGAGGTCTCGTCGATGGCGACCTCGCGGACCGCCGAGAGGTCGGCGCCCTCAAGGGCGAGGCCCACGTAGCGCCCGCACATGGCCTGGACGCGGTGCTGCGACAGTCCGGCCAGCCGCGCCGCTGCCGCGAACGGCATCTCCCGGCACAGGGCCACGACCAGCGCCTCGAAGAGCAGCGTGAAGCCGGAGCACCGGCCCGCCCAGGGCGGCTCCACCAGCGCCACGCGCCCATCCGGCAACCGAACGCGGGGCACTCGCGCCTCGAGCTCGCACTCGTGCTGGAAGAAGTTGAGGTGGCGGTAGCGCTTCGTGCGGGTGTCGTGCACGGGGTGCTCGCCGCCGTCCCCCGCCGCGAAGCGGGCGCCCCGGCGGAAGTCGATGCGCACCGTCAGCCGGCGCGCGCGCTCGTCGAAGTGAAGGCCGTCGACAAACCAGGGTTCGGACAGGCCGAGGGCGGCGGTGAAGAGTTGGTGGTCCATGGGGCGCTCCCTGTGGTTGATCAAGGCCGAATGCGGCATTGTGCCTCATTCGGCCCGACCCCAGGGTGTTCGCCGGGTTGTGCGCGTCAAGGGTTCGCTTCGCCGGGCTGGCGCCCGCCCTTGACCCGCACAACCCGGCCACGCGGACCCGATTACCCACCCGAATTTCAAAAGAGGCAATCATGTTTTGGTTGCCGCCCAGCTCCGAGTGGGCGAATGCAATCCGGCCGAATAACTCCCGGATAACATCTGGTGGCGCTGGCACCCGGCTCTTGCCGAAGAAAAAACCGGGCTCCGGAGACACATAGGCATGTCCCCAGCGGTTAAGGATTATTTGGCCCGCCTTGCCGTTCCCTCCCGCAAAGAAATACCCGACATCGTAGGCGTTTTCATCCAGCATCGGGCTGTAATTGCAATCCCGGAACCTGTGCAAAATAGTCCTGCAAGCGGAATGACTGCTGAGTCTCGAGCATCGAAGAGTCCAGCAGCGACATGGAAAATGGTACTTCGCTCACTGCCTCTTCGCGCTTCGTGGCCGTGACGAGGATTTCCTCAAGGGTTCTGCTGTTCGCATCGTCGGATTGGGCCCATGCCACAGTTGGCGGGGTGCCGACTGCTAGGGCCAGGACCGTGAGATGCCGGATCAAGGTTTTGGAGCTCGTTAACGTTGCAGACTCATCAGTTATTGACAATGTGCTGTTCGCGTCAGCTAAACATCAGGGTCATTCAAAAGTCGTCTATGAGCTCTCGGCAAAGGCTGATATGGATGGTTCACAAGCATGCTCCAGAAGATCAAGCGATATTCTGCGGCGTCCACTGCTTTTCCAGAAACTTCTCTTCAACAGCGAATACCTTGGGATGGCCCTGCGGTTAACGTATATGAAGACGCAATTTTTGTGCTTTACCCCAGTGTCACCCCAGTGTCCCAAGAAAGCCACCTCAAGATCTTGTAGGGCATTGATTACAAATCGGAAATATCGGTTGCAAAGCGTCACCGGCGGGAACGGCCGACTCTGAAGACCGCCATCCCGAGGCTGCCGATCATGACCTCCTGCACCCGGCCGGTGCTTTCTTCGTCGTCCGGGCCAAAGATCGGCAAGCTGTCACGCAGGGCGATGTGGTCGGTCCTGCGATGCCAAAACCGGTTTCGGGATGGCGCGGTGGCGCGCCGCTTGCCGGGGCGAAAACTCCTAGACGGGTTCTAGCTGATCAAGCCAATAGGCTTCGTCGTTGCGCCGCCGGATGAAGAAGCGCCCTAAGTCAGCGGGGTTCTTGGCTTGGTGATAGCGCAGATAAATATGCGCGTCGTCGACCGCCAGAATTTCGACCTTGCCCGTTTCATGGGACATACAGAACCGGGCGCGCCTTGCCAGGCCCGAGCCGTGCCGCAGCGCTTCCTGGAAGATGTGCCAGCCACGCACTATGGGCACTTCGTACGGTTCGTTGCCGGCTGTGGGACGCCCCTGGAACAAATAGTAGGCCGGGCAGCCGATGTAGGATAGGGTTGCGTAGAGTTCGGCCAATGTCGCTGCGTCGTCGTTGATGCCCTTGATCAACGGGCATTGGTTGACGCAGATTACGCCGTTATCGATGCAGGCGTTGATACCGGCGATGGCGGGCTCGGTCAGTTCCCGGGGGTGGTCGAAGTGCGCCATCAGGTAGATGCGCTGCTCCGGTGTCGAGTACTTGCGGAACGCCGCCTGCAGTTGCTTATCGTTCAACACGCGCCAGGGGTCGAAGGCAGGCATCTTCGAGCCGATGCGGATGATCCGCACATGCTCGAATTCGCGTAGCGCTTCGAAAATTTCGACGAGACGCCTTGTGCTCATCAACAGCGGGTCGCCGCCGGTCAGCAGCACGTTGGTGACCTCCGGGTGGTTGGCGATGTAGCTCAGGCCCTCGCTGATGTCCTTTGTTACCTCGTCGTTCTCATCCATGAACAGGCGCTTGCGGAAGCAGTAGCGGCAGTAGGCGCCGCAGACTTCGTTGCAAAGCAGCAGCACCGTGTCGGTGTACTTGTGCTGCACGCCGCGCACGGGCGTTATCGCGGCTTCGTTGCTGGCATCGAGTTGGCCCCAGTCGCGTAGCTCCTCTTCCCGGGGAATAATGAGCTGCATGATCGGGTCTTTTGGATCCTTCCAGTCGATCAACTGCAGGTAGTACTTGTTCGCGCGGAATACATAGCGCTCAACTACCGGGGCCAGTCGCGCTGCGAGTTCGGGCGGTATTTCGGGAATCTGCTCGATGCGCCGGATGTAGCGAACGTGCCGGCCGGCTGCTAGGGGTTTTAGGTTCTTTCCATTGGCCCGCGCTTCGACTACGCGCACTGGCTGTTCACGCACTTATCCGCCTCCCTAGCTTCCAGATCCAACAAGCAAGTGCAGTATAACCAGTTTTTCACAGGAAGATGACAGGTTGTGCACAGCAACAGCAGTTCTCATTTTGGCCACATCGGTGTGGTAGGACATTGGATCGACGGTTTTGAAGGAGGCTTGACAACATAGGTCGCGGCGCCTATGGTGCGGGCCATGGGACACCCGTGGTTCGGATCGAAGGCGACGTCGGGGTTGTGTCAGGCGCTGATTGCGCTGATGCCGCCGCACGCGGTGTACATCGAGACGCACCTGGGCGGCGGCGCGGTCATGAGGCGCAAGCCGTCGGCGCTGCGCAACATCGGCATCGACCTGGACGGCGGCGCGCTGTCGCGGTTCGAGTGCGGCTATCCGGTCGAATTGGTGCACGGCGACTGCCACGCGTACCTGTCGGCGTTCGGGTTCGATGGTTCGGAGTTGGTGTACAGCGATCCGCCGTACCTGCGCAGCGCGCGCAAGTCGTCGCGCCGCTACCGGCACGACTACGGGGACGCGGACCACGCGGCACTGCTGGAACTGCTCAAGGGGCTGCCGTGCGCGGTGATGGTGTCGGGGTATCCGTCGGCACTCTACGACGGGTTGCTTGGCGGCTGGCGCAGCGTGTCGCTGCAGGTGATGAACCGGGCGGGGGTGGTCACCGAGAAGGTGTGGTTCAACTTCGCGCCGGACCGGGTGCACTGGGCGTCCTACGCGGGCAGGGACTTCACGCACCGCCAGACCGTCAAGCGCAAGGCGGCGAGTTGGGGCCGACGCTACGCGGCCATGCCGCCAGCGGAGCGTCTGGCGGTGCTGGCGGCGATCATGGCGACCGAGGCGCAGGCACCGCCGTGAAGCGCCTCGGGCACCATCTCGACCGCCTGCGGGCGTGCTTCGCGCGCATGCCGGACTCGCGCCGTGGCAGCAACCGGCGCTATGCCATGGACGACATCGGCATGGCGGCGCTGTCGGTGTTCCTTATGCAATCGCCGTCGTTCCTGGCGCACCAGCGCGCGCTGGCCGAGGGCCACGCACGGTCCAACGCGCACACCCTGTTCGGGCTGGCCCGCATCCCCTGTGACAACCACATCCGGCAGTTGCTCGACGGCGTGCCGACGACGCACTTCGACGAGGCGTTCCACGCGCTCGTCGAGGACCTCGACGCGGGCGGCGGCCTCGCACCCCTGCGCCGCCTCGACGGTCGCACGCTGGTCGCCCTGGACGGCACCGAGTTCTTCCGCTCGCGCAAGCTCCGCTGCGACCACTGCTCGACCCGCAAGCGCGCCGACGGCGGCATCGAGCACTTCCACCAGATGCTGGCCGCCAACGTCGTGGCACCGGGCCGGGCACAGTCGCTGCCGCTGCCGCCGGAGTTCGTGCGACCCCAGGACGGCACCGCCAAGCAGGACTGCGAACGCCAGGCCGTCAAGCGCTGGCTGGCGCGCCACGGCCCGCGCTGCGCCGCCCTGCGGCCGGTCTACCTCGGCGACGACCTCTACGCCTGCCAGCCCGTCTGCCAGGCCATGCTCGACAGCGGCGGCGGCTTCCTGCTCACCGCCAAGCCAAGCAGCCACAAGACCCTCTATGAGTACCTCGACGGTATCCGCACGCCCACGCGCCGCCGCACCTCGGGACGCGGCGCGAAACGCCGCATCCACCGCTACCGCTGGATGACCGGCCTGCCCATCCGCGACGGCGACGACGCTCTGCGCGTCAACTGGCTGGAGATCACCAGCGCCCGACCCGACGGCACCGTCACCTACCGCGGCGCCTTCGTCACCAGCCTCCTCGTCGACCGCGACAACGTCGTCGAACTCGCCGACTGCGCCCGCGCCCGTTGGAAGATCGAGAACGAGACCTTCAACGTACTCAAGCAACACGGCTACCACCTCGAACACAACTTCGGCCACGGCAAAGACACCCTCGCCGCCGTGCTCGTCATCCTCAACCTCCTCGCCTTCGCCCTGCACACCGCCTGCGAACTCGCTGAAGCCCAATGGCAGCAGGCCCGAGTACGCCTCGGCACCCGGGCGCGCCTGTTTGAGTGAGGTGGTCCTGGTTGGTTGGACAGTTCGAGGGCGAAAATAAGGTGTACTCGGATTGGTTTTGAGCCCTCGATAAACGATAGTTTCCTGCCGGCTGGATCGATGTCAACCGCACCCCGGATTCGCCTCTGGACCTGCCAGTCAAAAGCCGGTCAGTCATGGCCGGAAGTCCCCTTCCGGCCATGGCAGACTTCCACGCCTCGGGGTTTGGCGTGTCATCCGAAGGATCGAAGCGAAGCGGAGAACCCGCGCAGCGGGTTGACACGCCGAACCCCGAGGCGTTCCCGGCATCCCTGTGTTCCCTTGCCTTCACGCGGCCTCCAGGAGGGCGCCACAGTAAGCTTCATCCGGCGTGCAGCCGCCAAGCGCCGAGTGCGGTCTCAGTTCGTTGTAAAAGTTGATCCAGGATCCGACGATGCGCTCGGCGTCGCGGCCGTCGGCGAGTTCGCGCAGGTACACCGCCTCGTACTTCAGCGAACGCCACAGGCGCTCGATGAAGATGTTGTCGAGATAGCGGCCGCGGCCGTCCATGGAGCAGCGCGCGCCGCTTGAGAGCAGCCGCTCGGTAAACGCGATGCTTGTGAATTGGGCGCCCTGGTCCGTGTTGAAGATCTCCGGAACACCGAGGCGCAGCGCGGCGTCCAACGCATCGATGCAAAAGACGCTGTCCATCGTGTTCGACAAGCGCCACGACAGAACGCGGCGGCTGGCCCAATCCATCACGGCAACCAGGTAGAAAAAACCCTGAGTAACAGGAACATAGGTTATGTCCGCGCACCACACCTGATCCGGCCGGTCGATCACCAGATCGCGCAAGAGGTAGGGGTACACCCGGTGCTCCGGGTTGGCGACACTGGTGCGCGGCTTGCGGTAGATCGCCTCCATGCCCATTAGCCGCATCAGCCGGCGTACCCGGTGCCGCCCGACAACCGTGCCCTCGCGGCGCAGATGCCGCGACATCTGCCGACTGCCGTGGAACGGGTGCGCCAGGTGCAATTCGTCCAGGCGCCGCATCAGCGCCAGGTTCTCCGCGCTCTCGCCGAGCGGCTCGTAGTACTGCGAGGAGCGACTCACGCCAAGCAACTCACATTGGCGGGCCAGCGCCAGCGGGCCGTTGCGCTCGACCATCGCGACCCGCTCCGTGCGGCTCAACGCGCCAACCCCCGCAGAAAAAAATCCCGTTCGACCGTCAACTCCCCGATCTTCGCGTGCAGCTCTCGGATCGTCGCCTCGCGCTCCCTGCCGCGCTTCGACACGGGGCCCGAGAACACCTCGTCCAAGCCCTCCACCGCCTGCCGCTTCCACGCACCCACCTGGTTCGGATGAACCTCGTACCGCGCGGCAATCGCCTGCACCGTGTCGTGCTCCCGTAGCGCCTCCAGCGCCACCCGCTTCTTGAACTCCGCCGTGAATCGGCGCCTCTTCTTGGCCATGAACGTGCCTCCTTTCGACACTGGAGTACACCTTAGCCAACTGTCCAAAAAAGTGGGACCACCTCAGAGCACCTGCGCACCGTCACCGAATACCAGGTGTTCCACTCGTGGACCGCGCTCATGTCCCTGCTCGCCACCGGCGGACCTGCGGCACGGCCCCCCTGACCCTCCCGCCTCGCCTCCGTACCCAAATCAACCCACCGCACAACCAATGAAACCCTCGACAGTCACCCAACAAAACCAAAATGAGAACTGCTGGCACAGCAACGGCCTAGGTCAGGTAGCGTCTCCGCTGGATGTCCATCGCATCAGTCCTTCCTGCATACAGGTGGCGATCAGTACACCGCTGCGATCAAAGAAATAGCCCCGGGCGAGCCCGCGGCCACCGCCGGTGGATTCGACGGTCTGCTCGAACAGCAGCCACTCGTCCGCTCGGGCAAAACGATGAAACCACATGGCGTGATCGAGACTGGTGCCCTCGAAATCGTCATCCTGCCAACGCAGGCCATGGGGCAGCATAACGTGGTCGACCAGCGTGGCGTCGGACAGGTAGGCGAGGCCCGCCTGGTGGATGGCCGGCGCATCGGGCAACCGTTCGTTGATGCGCATCCACATCAACTGGCTTTCGGTGATGGGTTCGCCTCGCGGTGCGGATGGTGGATTGACATACCGGATTTCCATTGGCCGCTCGGTACCGTACCAGTTGTCCTGGCCAAGTTCGCGCATGGTGAACTCGTCGTAGGTGACCGACACGTGCTCGGGCGGTGGCGTGTCCGGTGGCCGCCGGCTCGTGAACTCGGGTGACTCCACCGGAACCTGGTAGGAGGCCAGCATACGAAACAATTCCTTGCCCCGTTGCCGCACGACTGTCTGCCGCCAGGAAAACGAACGACCGTCGCGCACCGCTACCACGCCAATGGTCGAGGGTAGGTCAACGTCCCCGGGCCGCAGGAAGTAGGCGTGCAGTGAATGTATCTGGCGGTCGTTGGCGACGGTGGTTTCCGCGGCCGCCAGACATTGGGCGATGAACTGGCCACCAAACAGGGTGTCGCCCTTGTCGGGGGCGGCTGGCGCTTGGAATTCTCCGCCGCCCAGATCGTCCAGGGTGAGAAGTTTTGCAAACACGGCTGATTCCTTTTGGTGGGCGGGTCCGTCGAGTTTGGCGGGAGTGCGGCATTTGCTCAAGTCGGTGGTTGCGGGTACCGCAATTCTCATTTTGGCATCCAACTTCACTGTTTGGCGCGCAACACCCCGCGCTTTCGGCTTAACTCGGTCCAAATCGTCTACCAGTCCTCGGCAAAGTCCGATGCATTTCTAGAAATATCTTTTCGGCAGTGAACACCTTGAACTGGCCCTGTTGCGGGTGGTCGGTGGAAAAGCCGCAGCGGTCGCCTGCCCGGCGGGCGGTTGCGGAGTTGGGTGGTCTAGCTGGGTGCCTCAACGGCGCAACAGCGATGCCGATTGAAGGGCGGGTGTTTCTTGGGGTGCTGTCCCCAAGGCATTCGCTAGGGCAAGTCAGCGGGGCGTTAGCCGTTGCTGCCATAGTCGCCGGTAGTGGGGTTCGCATGCCTGGGCGAGGGATTCGAGGTGGCCGGGCAGCCGGTGGGTCTTGGGGGTGTAGGGCTCGAATCCAGTCGACCGGTACACCGACTGGTACCAGTGTCTTGCCCAGGTGCCATCGCTCGCTCGCGGCCCGGGTGGCCAGGCCAGCATGCGGTCGGTAAACTCGATGCCGATGTTCTCGCACAGGGCGCAAAGCATTGCGCGAGGATGCTCAAGCAAATCCTGGGCATCCAGCACGACAGGCGCCGTGTCGCGCCGCGCCGCGACGAAGTCGAAAATCTCTGCTTGCTGGATGATGCCTACATCGTCGGCTGTCACCGTATCCCGTACCTTGGCGTAGGAGGCGATTACCTCGCGGGGGGCGCGGATCAGGAAGCAGTTCTCCACCGCGTCCATCCAGGCGCGGCCGATCTTGGGCAGCAGGTGATGGGTCATGTGTTTCTGGAAAAAGATCGGCAGGTTACCGGGAACCACGCCGGCCGCACGCTCGGCCACGCGGCGCCAATCCGTTTCACCCTGGGCGATGATCCCGGTTGCACCCGGGTGTTGAACGCCCGTTGCCGCGAGATAGCATGCGTAGAAGGGCTCATCCCACACCGCGGTGTCGCCCCGATTTTCCCAGGCCCGCATCATGGCCGTAGATAGGTTCCGCGGCCCCGACCACATGGCGATCCGTACTGGCGGGACGGGGCCGGACGCCGGTGTGGTAGAAGACTTCAATCGTTATGGCTGCTTGTCGGGCAGCATGCTAGGGAAGATCTGAACAAGCACGCCACTACCTGATGGCGCCAAACAAAATCAATCGGCTATGGAGCATGGCACCCTTGAACATCAACTTGATTAGACTTTTTCTAGGGGACATTGTTCGGCACGCTCCTCGGAGGTGCGTTCGCGTTGTTGTGGAAACAGCGGAGGGATAAACAAGCGCATATTGGAGTGGGTGCGACTGTTTGCCGGGGCGTGCCGTGCAAACGCCGGACGGGTCAACGGGCACACTCCCGATCTAGCAACTGGAGGTAGAGCGACTGCAAACGCTCGGTCAGGGGGCCGCGCTGGCCTGTGCCAATGGTGCGGCCATCGACCGAGATTACCGGTGCAACGCCGGCGAAGGTGCCGGTAACAAAGGACTCTTCGGCACCGTACACATCGGTCAGGCTGAAGTTGCGTTCAAAGACGGGAATGGCGTGCTCCCGGCACAGGCCAATCAGGTTGGAGCGTGTTATTCCGCCTAGGCAATAATCGCCGGACGATGTCCACACCGCGCCCCGGCGAACGATGAAGAAATGTGTGGAATTGCAGGTTGCAACAAAGCCTTGCGGGTCGAGCATCAGCGCTTCGTCGGCACCGGCCCGGGTCGCCTGGATACAGGCTAGGATGCAGTTGAGCTTCGAGTGGCTGTTGAGTTTTGGGTCTTGTACGTCGGCTGGGCCACGCCGTACGTGAACCGTGAACAGGCGAATGCCGCGCGTTGCCACGCTCGCATCCGGTGCTTTGTACTCGGGTATGATGACCACGGTGGCCGGGCCGATGGTGACTCTTGGGTCCTGATAGGGCGTCGCCTTCCGCCCCCTGGTCACCATCAGGCGGATATGCACCTTGTCCGCATCGCCGCCGCTGTCCGCGATCATGCCGTTGACCCGCAGCGTCTCGTTGAGCGCCGCTGCGAGCGCCGCGCGATTCATCCCGATGTCGAGGTCGAGCGCTTTTGCGCCTTCGTACAGGCGGTCGAGATGGGCATCAAGAAAGGCCACTCGCCCGCAGTGCACCCGCAGGCCTTCCCAAACGCCATCGCCGAGCACGAAGCCGCTATCGAAGACGGAAACCTTCGCTTCCTCCCGGGGCAGATGCTCGCCGTTGACGTAGATGAAAATTTGGCGGTTGCGCGGATCTTCCCGGTATTCGTGGGTGCCTTTCCCCGGCGCGTTCGATCGCGCCGGTGCCTCGGCGTTGGATGCTTCCGGCATTGCCGCGCTCCGCCTTACTTCTGGGGCCGAGAATACGATAGCGTACCCACCGACAACAGTGCTATCGTTGAATCCAACCCGCGTTTCCCGGTACCATCCGCGGCACTCCGCACCCGTGGCCAAATTGGATAAGGCACCAGTCTACGAAACTGGGGACTGCTGGTTCGAATCCAGCCGGGTGCGCCATAGCCGTTCCTAATTTTGCGGTTTTGCGGGCCGCTCTTCCCGGTCAAGGCCATGGTCCCTAGCATCCCCGGGGCGAGCGGGGCCTTGCCGCTACCATTGTGACCCCGACTATGACAGTATTTGGCGCATGTGCCACCACCACTGAAAGCGCCATGGCAGAGCCCTCCAATATCTACGAAATTCAGAGCTATCCACAGCAGCGCACGCGCGGTTCCCTGCTCGAAGGATTTCGGTATACGTCCAAGTCCTTCTTCGAACAGGAGTGGGAGGGCATGTGGACCAAGGTTTGGCTATTGCTCGGCCGCGAATCCGAACTGCCGAATCCCGGCGACTGGCAGATGGAGCCCGTGGGGCCGGAAGAGATTCTCATGGTTCGCCAGCAGGACGGCGGCGTCAAAGCGTTCTACAACGTCTGCCAGCATCGCGGCAATCCCCTAGTGGAAGGCGAGCGGGGCAATGTGCGCCGATTCGTCTGCAAATACCACAGTTGGGCGTACATGCCCGATGGCGAACTCAATTTCGCACCGGACCGGGACGATTTTCCCCAGGGCAACCCGTGCGGCAAGGTCCGGCTTGCGGAGATTGCCTGCGAGACCTTCGCCGGGTTCATCTGGGTCAATATGAACCCCAAGTGCGTCAGCCTGAGGGAATTTCTTGGGCCGATCTGGAACGAATGGCAGTTGCGCGACATCCACACCTGGAAGCGCACCATGGCCAACAGCATGTGGCTGCCGTGCAACTGGAAAGTGGTGCTCGACAACTTCAACGAGTCGTACCACGTACCGACTGTGCATATGGGCGCCACCACCGAGACCAACCGCCAGGAAATTCGCGGCCACATCAACACCTACTTCAAGGAAACCCGGTTCGACCTTTCCGATGAAGGCCACAACCGGATGATTATGGAAGGCGGCTACGGTGTCGGTTCTACCGACAGCGAAGGCAACATTCTTGAGCCGCTGGCGAGCCAGCTACGCCACTGGGAACTCGACCCGGAAGATTTCAAGGGTGCGCCGGAGAAAACTCGGGTCGCCCTGCAGCGGGCGAAGCGGCGTCTGGGCTCGGGCAAGGGGTTCACCCACTACGACAAGATTCCAGACGAACAGTTTACCGATGCCTTTCATTACACGCTGTTCCCGAATTTCGCGGTATCCCTCTGGTCCGACGGGTTCCACTTTCTGCGGGCGCGTCCGCACCGGGACGACCCGCAGCAATGCCTGTTCGACAACTGGTGGTACGCCAGCCCGGCGGCCATGGCCGCCGGATTCGAGAACAACCACGGGGGCGCGGACGAAGTGGAGCACACCCTGCTGAAATTCGGGGAAGGAGCATCCATTGGTCCGGCCATCGAGGACGATGTGCGCGTCTTTGTTACCCAGCAGCGCGGGTTCCGCTCACGGGGGTTCCAGGGCGTTTACCTATCCCAGCAGGAAATGCGCATCCGGCGTTATCACGAGCTGATCGACGACTACATCGCGGGCAGATTGCCTAGGTAGAAGCGCCTACATATCCTATCTAATCTAGACCACACCTGCTGTGTGGCGGAAAGCTCCGGCTCGATCGGGGGGTTTCCTAGCGAACCGAGCCCTGCCCGCCGTCCACCGGAATCAACTGGCCGGTGATGAACCAGGACGCATCCGATGCTAGGAACACCATAACCGGCCCCAGATGCTTGTCCGGGTCGCCGTACTTGCCGCCCATGAAGATAGTCGCCAGGTTCATCCGGTTGTTGTTTTCGATTTGCTCCGCCGAGGCCTCGGCAAGCGCTTCCCGGTACATGGGCGTATCCATGGCGGGGAGAATGGCGTTGACGCGGATGTTGTCGGCACCCCAGGTACCGGCGGCGGTGCGGGTCCAGGAGTGCACCGCGCCCTTCGCCGTTGAATAGGCGGCGGCCGATGGCTCCGGGCGCTGGCCGGAAATGGACCCGAAGTTGATGATGGAACCGCCGCCCGATTCCTTCATGTAGCGGTGGGCGGCCTGATTGGTGAGCATGGTGCCGCGCACGTTGACGGCGAACATCAGGTCCCAGTCCTCGACTGTCACGTCGCTGGCCACCGAATAGCGGTGAATGGCCGCCGGATGGGCCAGCGCGTCGAGTCCGCCTAAGCGTTCGGTGGCCTCGGCGAAGGCCGCCTGGACGCTCGCCTTGCCGGAGATATCGACGTGCAGATATGTGGCGCTGCCGGGGCCCCGTGTATTGGCGTCCTGGGCGGCTTGTGCGCCGGTCTCGTCCAGCACGTCCATACCCACCACATCGGCCCCCGCCGCGACGTAGCAGCGGAGTGCTGCGGCACCCATGCCGCGCGCCGAGCCGGTGACGATAATTCGCTTACCTTCCAGTTCCATGCAGACCTCCAGGCTGTGCAACGGCGGCGATTGTAACGCGGTGCATACCAGCTTGATATCCGCCGTACCAAACCCGGCGCGATCATCATTCGTCGGCGGTGCGGGTGTCTGTTGCCAGGACGCAGTATTCGCCGGTCACCGCGTCGATGAGCATCCTGTGCCCGCGCTTGTTCTCCAACCTGCAATCGATGACCCAAAACGGCTTGTAGACCGACTGCTGCCGCAACACCTCGATCTGCGGCGGCACGAGCGCCTTGTGTTTGTGCCGGATGGCGTGGGCGGCGTATCGCCTGGCGATTGGCAAGGTGTCATCCCGCTGCACCCGGCGATCGAGTACCAGTGCATCGGCGGTTGTCAGGGTTTCTGTTTGAAACCGATCGGTGGTGGCCGCAACCCGGGTGCGGCAGTCGACCAGGCAGGAGAGATCCATGCTGGTCGTGCCGAACCAGGTGTTGGCTTGAGCGCGCAACAGGTACCAGTCATACGGGTAGTAGACGCGCCGGTTTGCGACGATAGCTGTCGCTTGCCCGGTGTCGGCGATGGCTTGCCGGCGGCCGTGGGATGCCGCCGAGCCCCGAATCGTCGCGATACGCCGTCCTGTCACCGGCCACTCTCCTTGCGCAAATCAAGCTCGGCGGCGATCTCCGCCGCTTCGGGGCTCATTGCCAGGGCGGCACCGCCGAGCCCGCCTGGCCTCGCGGCACCCAACCTGGCGGCTTCGTCGACTGCCCGTGCGACATCGGCTGGAACCGGTGCGATGCGGCGGGTGGCTAGGCTCACCGTCACCATGGCGGCGGTGGAGGCGCAGAGTCCGGCAAGCATCGAGTGCAGCGTCGTTGCTGCGGCCAAGTCGCCCAGTTCCCATGCAACACAGGTTGCGGCACCGGCGAGCATGGAGGCGATGGCCCCGGGCGTGTTCGCCCCCCGCCACCACACGGCGCAAACAAAGGCCGGCGCGAAGGCGCTGCCCAATACCGACGTTGCGAAGATGACGATGGTGAACACCGTGGGCGGCTCCAGCACCGCGGCCACATACCCGGCACCGCCGATGGCGATCACCAGGGCGCGGGATACCCACACCATTTCCCGCTCGGTCGCCCGCGGCCGCATGAAACGCTGGTACAGGTCGCGCGATGCGATGGTGCCGGTTTGCAACAGCAGCGAATCGGCGGTGGACATGATGGCCGCCATAATGGCCGCCATCAGCAGCCCCGTCACCGCCGCCGGCAGCAAGCTGTGCGCCACGCTGAAAATCGCCAGTTCCGGGTCGTCGAGCTGCGGCAATAGGGCGATGGCCAGAATACCGATGAGGTAGGGTGCCGGCACGAACAGCAGATTCCAGCCGGTCGCATATGCGCTGGCTAGCCTGGTCGTCTCCGGGCGCGACATGGCCATATGGCGGGTGACCACATGCGGCCAGCCCATGTAGCCGATGGAGAAGACCAGCACCGCGCCGATTACGACCCCCCACTGGCCCTGGAAGGCGAGGTCTTTGCCCCAAACCGATAACAGGGACGGGTCGATAGCCCCCACCGCTGTATTTCCCGCCGTGAATCCGCCGAAATGGGCCACCGCCGCAGCGAGAATCCACAGTACGCCGACCAGCATGACCAGGCTCTGGAAGCAATCGGTGTAGGCAACGGCTAGATAGCCGCCCAAAAAGGTGTAGACGATGATGATCGTCATGGCGATGAGCAATGCCAGCGGGTAGGGCAGGCCGGTGATCAATGCCATGCCCTTGCCGCCGGCGATGAACTGGGCGACGACATAGGAGGCGAGCAGGAAAATCGCAAGGCCGGCGGCGATAAGCCGGGTCCAGGGCGACGGGTAGCGGTGCTCCAGGTACTCTATCGCGGTGAGCGCGCCGGTGATCTGCGACAGTTTGCGCATGCGGCGGCCGATGACGGAAAGATTGACCACGGCGCCGCCTATATCCCCGGCCGCGTACCAGAGCGCCCAGTATCCGTGGGTATGGGCGAGGGAACCGGCACCCAGAAACATGTAGCCGCTCATGGAGGTACTCTGCAGGGTCAGCGCCGTCACCATCGGCCCCACGCGCCGTCCGCCCAGCAGATATCCCTCCAGATTCTGGGCACCGCCCCGGCGCATGGCCCACCAGCCGATGCCGAGCACGATGGCGTAGTACAGCACCAGGAAGGCGAAGACCGTGGTGCCCATCAGTCTTCGCCGGGTGCCCCGGGGTCGCGGCCCCAGTTTCTGGAAACCACCAGGAATGCGATGGTGTAGAGGATCCAGACAGAGGGTATACCGAACAGCAGCAGTAGCGTTTCGAGGGGCAGCCCGAACATCAATGCGGTTTCGGCCCGTGGCGGTGTACTGTGCGGTTCTGCATCGGGGTGTTATGGGGTTCCGCGACCTGGCGCTGGAGTTCCGTCCGGGCGCATTATGATCTTGTGGTCGCTCCCGAGTACAATCGGTGCCCCAGGTTACCCGAAGAGTCACCGCCATGGAAAATGACGAGCAGCGACGGTTGCGCGACGATGCGCGTTGCGAGGCCGCCGTGCAGACCGTTAAGGATGTGCTGTGGCGCTTCGATGAATTGAGCGAGGGCACCTACTCCCTGTACGACCTGTTGGGCTACGTGCTGGAAGACCTCGTTCGGGAAGGGTGCTGCGCCGCCTGCATCAACGAGACTGTAACCGCCGTGTACAAGGAAGTGGGTGTCGATCCAACGGTGCATCGGGAGGATGACGAAGCGGTCTATCATTGATGGGCACGGGTTGGCATTTTGGTGGTGCCCGAGGCGGACCAATGGCTGCGCTGGGAGCGGCGTCTATCATTGATGCGGGCCGGGCGCCGGGGCGAACACTCCTAGCATCATGAAACTCGGCGACCTGCTGCTCGGCACCGCCGCGCGGTTCCCGGAGCGCGACGCGCTGATCTTTCCCGACCGCCGGCTCACCTACGGGCAGCTTGCGGAACGCGCCTACGAACACGCGCGCAGTCTGATGGCGCTGGGGGTGGCGCCCCGGCAGCACGTTGGCCTGCTGATGCCGAATTGCCCGGAATTTATCGAGCAGTTGTTCGGCATCTTGCTGGCGGGTTCAACGGCGGTGCCCATCAATGCGCGCTACAAGGCCGATGAACTGGCCTACCTGGTGGAGAACGCCGACCTCACCGCCATCCTGACCTCAAGCCTGGCGTCGGAGTATGTGGACTTTGCCGGGCTGCTGCACGAGGCATTCCCCGATTTTGCCGCTACGTCGAACCCCCGGGCTCTGGCGCTTCAGGGTGCCCCGCTGTTGCGGTTTGTAACCTGTATCGGCGCGGCGACGCCCGCCGGTTTTCTTCCCTATGCGGAGTTTGCCGCGGCCGCCGCCAACCGGAACCGCGCCGCTGTGGATAGGCGACATGGGGCTGTGGTGTCCACCGACCCCGCCATCATGATGTACACCTCCGGCACCACCTCCAACCCCAAGGGCTGCCCACTCGCCCACGGCAAACTGGTCAGCAATGGCATTAACATGAACCGGGAGCGCTACTTCCTGGATGCCGATGATCGCTTCTGGGCACCGCTGCCCATGTTCCACATGGCGGCCATACTGCCGCTTGTGGCTTGCCTAGACGCTGGCTGTGCGATGTTGTCGATGAACCGGGTAGACGCCGACCTGGCCTTGCGGATGATGGAGAGGGAAGGGGCAACCGTCGCCTTTCCGGCGTTTCCGACGGTCACCAACGAACTCATATCCCATCCGCGCTTTGCGGCGACCGACCTCGGGCGGTTACGGCGCATCAACAATGTCGCCCCGGTGGAGATGCTCCGGCGCTTCCAGGAGGCCTTTCCCGGGGCGGTGCAGACCGGTGCCTACGGCATGACGGAGACCTGTGGTGTCATCTCCTTCAACCACCCCGACGAGGATCTGGAAACGCGCCTGACCACCTGTGGTCGGCCATTCCCGGGCATTGAGGTGAAAGTTGTCGATGCGGACACACTGGAGGATTTGCCCGTCGGGCAGCGCGGCGAGATTTGGGTGCGCGGCTATGCGGTATTCGACGGGTACTACAAGTCGCCCGAGAAGAATGCGGAGAGCTTCGTGGATGGCTGGTTTCGCACCGGTGATCTCTGTTCTGTGGACGAGGCGGGCCGCATTGCCTATCACGGCCGCATCAAGGACATGCTGAAGGTGGGTGGGGAGAATGTCGCCGCGGTGGAGATCGAGTCCTATCTTGCCACGCACCCGGCCGTGAAATTGGCCCAGGTGATCGGTGTGCCGGACGAGCGGCTGCTGGAAGTGGCCGCCGCGTTCATCGAACTGGAGGCGGGCGCCAAGGTGACCGAGCAACAGATCATCGACCACTGCCGGGGCCGGATTGCGAGCTTCAAGATACCCCGGCATGTGCGTTTCGTTGACGAGTGGCCCATGTCCTCGACCAAGGTGCAGAAATTCAAACTGCGGGAACTATTCGATTCCGGTCGGTCCATTTGGCGGGTGCGGGATTGAACCCGGTGGGGCTGGCCGCCGATTGGGAAACACCTTAGTTCCCTGTGCCTCCGCGCCCTGGCCGCCGGGGTGGGAACTGTCGTGGTTTTGCACCACCCCGGGGTGGTGCAACGCGGCTCTGGGGGTCGCCAGCCCAGAATTCGGGAGGCGGTGGTGGCTCAGTTTGAATTCCGGCTGTATCGAATTCCATGTGGGACGGCCTCGCCATGATCCACAAGTTCAAATTGAGTATCCATGTTGTCAAGAATGTATTTGTTGGTGGATTTCCATACAGCGTCTCGGCGGCGTTGGACGGGAGCCGGTCGATAAGCCGCTGGCCAAGGTCGCCTGGGGCACTACCCGGGTCCGGGGAAGTTGCGGAACCGATTGCCGGATGTCGGCCGTGGCTCATCAGGATGCCGGCGGCATCTGCGGCCTTACCCGGTGCCGTAGCCGGGGATGCGTCTGTGGGGCGATTAGGGCACTCAGCACCTCGAAATCCAGTTCCAGTTCTTCGAGCAGCCCGCCGGGGCGCACAGTCACCCGCACAGACCCGTGCGCCGGCACTTCGACGTATGCGCCGCGTTTGGCGAGCGTATAGCCGCCGCGGTTGCGTAACCGAAGCGGGGCATCGGAATCGTTGGAAATGCGGAGTTCCACGACCTCGGTGTCGGGCAGGTAGCGTGCCTCCCCAATGTCCAGCGCCGCCCTTAGCAGGCTCTCGACATGGGGTTTGCGGCCGAGCAGCAGGTCTTTGAACCAGACCACCGTGCGGCCGGCGAACAGGGCTTCGCGCAGGGCCTCCGGGGTTCGCTCCTTGGCAAACACCAGGGTGACGGGCCGGTGTCCGCCGTTGGCGGGCCGGTAGTCCCAGTCGATCAGGTTGTGCACATCGGAGACGCCGATGGGTACTAAGTCGTAGTCCAGCGCCATTTGCAAGGCTTCCTCGGCGTAATAGTCGCCGTTGGCGATCTCGATGCCGTGCAGTTGGCCGGCCGCGATGAGTTCACGGTGAAAGTCGGTCATGCTGGCGATGGCGCTCGGGTTGTCGCGGGGGGAATACCAGGCGTGGTTCCAGAACACGAACGCGCCCTGATCGTTGGCGGCGGCGACGGCCGCCTCCGGAGGCCATTGATTGGCCGCAAAGTAGTAGTCCACCGGATCGTCGGAATCGGGCTCCTCTTCCACTCGCAACAGCAGGTTCGCATCTTCGAGAAAGACCGCGTTCATATGCCCGGCAGGAGATTCCCTGGTGATCTCCGATCCGCGGATGATCATTAGGTCGTGGCCCGCCGCCGCTTCCACTGCCCGCTCGTAGGCGCGATTTTGGTCCGGGTGTGGGATATCCACGCGGTGTGGCCGCCATTCCAGATGTTCGGTGATGGCTAGGGCATCCAGGCCATCGCGCAACGCCTCGCCGACGCGGATACGCGGCCATACGTGGCCGTCGGAGAAGGCGCTGTGGGTATGCAGATCGACAACCAGGGTCTGGTAACCCGCTGTGTCGGGGAAGCGGATAAGCCGTTCTTGGTCCGGCGGCGGCGTAGCGGCGGGGCCATGGGCCAATATCACGGCGGGAAGGGCAAGCAGGGCAATCAGCCCGCCGATAGCGGACCGGCGTACCGCGCCTGGCCCGGCCTGGCGGTGGCGGTGCGGCATTGGCGCCGGCTGGGGCGTTGTGAGGTATCCGCTCATGGGTCTCTCCTGGCGTGGCGGTACTTCGGGTGACTGGGCAACGCTACGGCAGTGCCGGGGGACTCGCAAGCGAATCTTCTGTGACGGAAATGCACGGCGATTTGGCCCGATGCACCCGGGCAGCAGCCGTTGCCGAAGCGTCGAGCGGAGTCTCCCGGTTGCCGCGGGTACCGCCCGGCCGGGCACTTGCCGCCGGGGTTGACTAGCGTTTCAATAGCCGTCGAAGCGGTTGCCGCGGGAAGGCCGCGATGGCTGGATAGTGGTTCGGTTTGCGGTTTGGACCATGGCGAGGTCGGTACACATGGAGTTCGATGCAGCCGAAATGCAAACCGAGCCGCTGCCCATGGCTGAGGCAGCTTGACTTGGAGGGTGCCGGTTCACGGGGCTGACCTGTGCTTGCCGCTCGATCAGCCTTGCCGGGCTTGTTTGGCGGGCCGCGCCGCGCCGAGTGGAAACGCAAGATGAGTACGCAGAAGCTGCAAAAAGTGCTGGCCGCCTTGGGGTATGGCTCCCGGCGGGAGTTGGAGCAGTGGATCGCCGCCGGGCGTGTGGCCGTCAATGGTCGCGTCGCGCACCTAGGCCAACGGATCGCCGAAGCGGATGTTGTCGCCCTGGACGGCCGCAGGCTGTCCCTGAAGTCGACCGATCCGAGCCGGGTTATCGTGCTCAACAAGCCGGCGGGAGTGGTGTGCGCCCGGCACGAACCCCAGGGACGCCGGACAGTTTTTGACGGGCTGCCAAGCCTGGGCCGCGGTCGCTGGATTTCCGTTGGGCGGCTCGACCTACAGACCACCGGGTTGCTGCTGCTGACCAACGACGGGGCACTGGCGCACCGCATGATGCATCCCTCGACCGGGCTCGACCGCGAATACGCCGTGCGGGTGGACGGGCAGTTGGAGGAGCCGGAACTGCATGCTTTGACCAACGGCGTGATCGTCGATGGTGAGCGGTGTCGGTTCAGCGATATAAGGTATTACGACGGTACCGGGCGCAACCACTGGTACCACGTCGTGCTGATGGAGGGCCGGAATCGGGAAGTGCGCAAGCTGTTTGCGGGCGTGGGGGTCCAGGTCAGCCGTTTGAAACGGGTTCGCTACGGCCCAGTCGTGTTGCCGTCCAGGCTCAGGCGGGGCGCGTTTGCGGAACTCGGTCACACGGACTTAGTCGATCTCTACCGATTGCTGAAGCTGCCGTTTACCCCGGCCCGCGGCAAGGCGGGGCGGAAGCGGGGCGAATCCTTCCTGTTGCCCTATCCGTCAATTGAGCGGCCGCAGGTGCCGGACCGCGCCGACCGAGGGTAGGGGCCGGTGCCCGGCCGGACCGGCGCGGTTTTCCACGGCTCTCTTCGGTCTATAATGCACCACGCCGTCGCCCGGGCGGTGCCGGTATGAGGCCGTAGGGGAAGCCTCCAGCATCGGCTCGAAGAGAAGGACGCCGGTCGCAGTCATTTTCACGGGCGAACTATTTCGCCTATTCGCCGGGGTAACCGATTATGCTCGAGCTTTATCACTACGCGATTTCCACCTGTTCCCAGAAAGTGCGGCTGGTTCTGGCGCAAAAAGGGGTCGAATTTGAATCCCAGGAGATCGACCTGATCGGCGGTGGCCAGCACGACCCGGAATACGTCAAGCTCAATCCCAGTCATGTTGTGCCCACCCTCGTGAGCGATGGGGCGGTGCTGATCGAATCGACGCTCATCAACGAGTACCTGAACGACCGTTTTCCGGAACCGGCCATGCTGCCCGCCGATGCATCAGCCCGCCATGCGACCCGCCTGTGGACGAAGCTGGTCGATGAGAAGTGCCATCCGGCAACGGGCGTGTTGACCTTCGCCATAGGGCCGCGCACGCTGCTGCTCCGGCAACCGAGGGAGGTCCGCGAGGCCAACATCGAGGCGATTCCGGACCCAGCCCGCCGGGCGGTGCGACGCAGCGTAATTGAAAACGGCATCCAGGCACCGGAGTTTGCCGGCGCGGTCAGCACCATGGTCGATTTGTTGGATCGGCTGGAGGGGGCGCTTGCCGCCGGCAGTTGGCTGTCGGGCGATGGATTTGGCCTCGCCGACGCGGCCGTGCTGCCCTACGTGTTGCGCCTAGACCACCTGTTCATGACGACGCTGATCGAGGCCCGTCCGAAGCTGCTCGACTGGTATACCCGGGTGCAGGGACTGCCGGCCTATGCAACCGGGGTTGCGCAATGGTTGCCGGCACCCGTGGTGGATCTGATGCGTGGCAACGGTGAAACCCTGTGGGGCGACATCGAACCGCTAACCCGGCAAGCGGACTAATCGCGCCCCGTCGCGGGTGTGGGTCATGTGGTCGGTCTGCACCAGTCGAACCGCTAACCCGGCAGGCGGGTTGATCGCGGCTCGCTTGCCCTTCCGTAATCTAGGCAGCGTCGGCCGTGCGTCGACTTGGAGAGACGAACACGCCAATTCCGCAGCCAGATAGTTCCATAGTCTGGGCGGCAGCATCAAACACTAAGTAACGGACCACACCTTATTTCTGCTACCGAGTTGTTCGACGATTGGGGTCCACTTCGGCCTAAGTACAGCGATGATCATGCCGTGCGGCCTTGGCAAAACCTCGAAAGTTTGACCATTTATTTCCGTAAGATATTGATTTAGCAAAAAAAGAGCTTTCCTGAGAATCCGCCGGGAAATCCCCAGCGTGGTCGGGTTGGGTCAGGGCTTACTGGCGTGCAGGAAGTAGTTGACGTCCGTATGCGGGGAGAGCCTGGCCCGGCGGGAGAGGGGGTTGTAGGCCATGCCGGTAATCTCTTCCACGCTCAAACCGGCCCTGCGAACCGCCCTGGCCAGCTCGGAGGGGCGAATCAGCTTGGTGTAGTCGTGGGTGCCCTTAGGCAGTATGTTCAACACGTATTCCGCGCCCACAATAGCGAGCAGGTACGCCTTCGGGGTACGGCTGATGGTGGAGAAGAACAGTTGGCCGCCCGGTGCCGCTAGGTCGGCGCAGGCGGCGATGGAAGATTCATAGTCGGGAACATGCTCCAGCATCTCCATACAGGTAATGGTGTCGAAGGCGCCGGGCCGCTCCCTGGCGAGCGCTTCGGGTGTCGCCGCTAGGTATTCCAGCCGGGCACCCGTCTCAAGGGCATGCAATCGGGCCACGGCCAGGGGCTTTTCCGCCATGTCGATACCCGTCACCGTAGCACCGGCGCCCGCCATGGCCTCCGACAATATGCCGCCGCCGCAACCCACATCGAGCACATTGGCCCCATCTAGGCGCGCCCGCTGGCCGATGTAGTCCAAGCGCAGGGGGTTGATGTCGTGCAGTGTCTTGAAGTCCCCCTGGGGGTCCCACCAGCGATGCGCCAGCGCCTCGAACTTGCCGATTTCGGCGTCGTCGACGTTCAATGTTCCAACTCCCGCCAGCGCTCGGCACGGGCAACGAGCGCTTCGCTATCGAAGGTCGTGAAAACGCCGTTTTCGTACAGGCACCGTCCGGCCACCCAGACGTGACTGACGGCACCGGTCGGGTTGCCATGAATCAGTGTGGCGACCGGGTCGCGCATGGGCGCAAAGCGCGGCGCTCCCAAGTCGAAGGCGACCATATCCGCCTGTTTGCCGGGCTCCAGCGAACCCGCTACCTTGTCGAGACCGAGGGCCCGGGCGCCCCCCAGGGTTGCCATGCGCAACATTTGCGGGGCGTCGCCGAGGGTGCTGTCACCACCCGTCTGCTTGGCGAGCAGCGCGGCGAGGCGCGCCTCTCCAAGCAGGTCGAGGGTGTTGTTCGACGCGGCGCCGTCGGTGCCGAGGGCGACGTTGACGCCGGCCGCGCGCAGCCGTTCCACCGGGCAGATGCCGCTTGCCAGCTTGAGGTTGGAATGCGGGCAGTGGATGACGTTGACGTTGTAATCGGCAACGAGTTCCAGTTCGTGGTCGGTTAGCTGCGTCATATGCACAGCCTGCAGCGACGGCGACAGCAGGCCCAGTTCCTGTAGGTGGTAAATCCAGGACTTTCCCACCCGACCGCGCGCTTCGGCCACTTCCGCCGCGTTCTCGTGGAGGTGCATGTGTACCGCGGATTCAAGCTCTTCCGCAAACATGACCGTTTTCTCCAGGGCATCCCGGGAGACCGTGTAGGCGGAGTGTGGCCCGAATGCGATACTGACCAGGGGGTCGTCGCGGTAGTCGTCGTGCAGCGCCATGCCCTTGTGCAGGGCATCTTCGGCATTGCGGCTCCAGGCATTGGCGAAGTCGATGACGGGAAAGGCGACTTCGATGCGCATCCCCGCGCGCGAAGCGCAGCGTGCGGCCTCCTCGGGGTAGTAGTACATGTCCGCGAAGGTGGTAATGCCCCGAGACAGCATCTCCGCCATGGCCAGTTCGGTGCCCGTGCGCACGAATTCCGGTGAAAGAAGCCTGGCCTCCAACGGCCAGATGACCTCGGTCAACCATTGCTGTAACGGCAAATCTTCGGCGGTACCCCGCAGCAGGCTCATGGCCGCGTGCCCGTGGGCATTGACCAGACCCGGAATGACGGCGTGCCGACCGAGATCGACCAGGGTATCCGGAGCAAAGGCGGCCGTGACCTCGGCGCGCGGGCCGACCGCCACGATCCGTTCGCCGGTGACGGCAATGGCGGCGTGTTCGACAGGCACACAGGACGGGGCGACGGGAATACACCAGCGGCATTGGATGAGTAGGTCGCAGGGGCTCATTGGCGGATTATACGACAGGGGGCTCGCCCGAGCGCCAGCAAAGCCGCACCCCGACCCGCGCATGTATCGGAGTGCGCTTCGGCGGCCGGTTCGTGGTAGACTTGTGGCCTTTTCGGCGCGTGCCCAATGTCCGACCCGATCCCCGGCCAAGCGCGGGAAATTCTCCCCGTAAACATCGAAGACGAACTGCGCCAGTCCTACCTGGACTACGCGATGAGTGTCATCGTCGGTCGCGCGCTGCCCGATGTGCGCGACGGGCTGAAGCCCGTCCATCGCCGCGTGTTGTTCACCATGAACGAACTGAACAACACCCACAACCGCCCCTATGTCAAGTCCGCCCGGGTCGTTGGCGACGTGATGGGCAAGTACCACCCCCACGGCGATCTGGCCATCTACGACACCCTGGTGCGCATGGCCCAGGATTTCGCCATGCGCTACCTCCTTATCGACGGGCAGGGGAACTTCGGTTCAGTGGATGGCGACCCGCCCGCGGCGATGCGCTATACCGAGGTGCGCATGGCGCGGCTTGCCTCGGAGCTGCTGGCCGACCTGGACAAGGAAACCGTAGCCTTCGTTCCCAACTACGACGATACCCTGACCATGCCGGAGGTGCTGCCCACCCGGGCGCCGAACCTGCTGATCAACGGCAGTTCCGGTATCGCGGTCGGCATGGCGACCAATATTCCGCCTCACAACCTCAACGAGGTGGTGGCCGCCGTCCTGGCCCTGCTGGATGATCCGGCCACCACTGTCGATGGGTTGATGGAACACATCAAGGGCCCGGACTTTCCCACCGCGGGCATCATCAACGGTCGCGCCGGCATCGTGCAGGCCTACCGCACCGGTCGGGGCCGCATCTATGTTCGTGCCCGGGCAGAGGTGATCGAGGACAAGAAGCGCGACCGCGACGTCATCGTCATTACCGAGATTCCCTATCAACTCAACAAGTCGCGGTTGATCGAGAAGATCGCCGAACTGGTCAAGAGCAAGAAGGTCGAAGGCATCTCCGAGCTGCGCGACGAGTCGGACAAGGACGGCATGCGCATCGTCATCGAGTTGCGCCGGGGGGAATCGGGCGAGGTGGTGCTGAACAACCTCTACGCCCAGACCCAGTTGCAATCCGTTTTCGGCATCAACTGCGTAGCGCTGGTTCACGGCCAACCCCGGGTACTGAACCTGAAACAGATGCTCGAGGCCTTCGTGCAGCACCGCAAGGAGGTGGTTACCAGGCGCACGCTTTACCTGCTCGGTCGCGCCCGTCGGCGCGGCCACCTCCTAGAGGGCCAGGCGGTGGCGCTGGCGAGCATCGACCAGGTGATCGAACTGATCCGGCGGTCGCCGTCCTCCGCCGTGGCCAAAGCCGCCCTGATGGAGCGCGGCTGGATGGCGGAGAGCGTGCAAGGCCTGCTGGCCCGGGCCGGCAGCGACGCCTGCCGCCCGGATGGCCTCGAGGACAGGTTCGGCCTTCGCGACGGGGGCTACTACCTCTCCGAGGACCAGGCCCAGGCCATTCTGGATTTGCGCCTGCACCGCCTGACCGCCTTGGAACAGGACAAGCTGGTCGCGGACTACCAGGCGGTTCTGGACGAGATCGCGGACCTGCGGGACATCCTGGGTTCCCAGGATCGCCTGCAGGCGGTGATTCGCGAGGAACTCGAGGAACTCGCCGAGGCCTATGGAGACCCGCGGCGCACCGAAATCCTCAGCACACAGCAGGATCTTTCCACGGAGGATCTCATCACCGAGGAAGACCTGGTGGTAACGATTTCGCACAAGGGCTACGCCAAGACCCAGCCGCTCGATGTCTACCAGGCGCAACGCCGGGGTGGCCGGGGCAAGGTGGCGGCCAGGGTACGCGAAGAGGATTTTGTGGAGAATCTGCTGGTGGCCAACAGCCACGCGACGCTGCTGTGTTTCTCCAACGTTGGCAAGGTGTACTGGCTGCGGGTGTTTCAGATTCCCAGGGGCAACCGCAACGCCAAGGGACGGCCGCTGGTCAACCTGTTGCCCCTGGGGCCCGACGAACGGGTCACCTCGCTGCTTCCCGTCCGGGAATACGACGACGGCCACTTCGTGGTCATGGCGACGGCCAACGGCACGGTCAAGAAAACCCGGTTGTCGCACTTTTCCCATCCACGGCCGAGCGGGCTGATTGCGCTGGCCCTAGAGGAGGGCAATACCCTGGTGGGCGCGGCCATTACCGACGGCCATTGCGACGTGCTGCTAACGGCCAGTTCCGGGAAAGCCGTCCGGTTCAAGGAATCCGATATTCGCGCCATGGGGCGCCAGGCGCGCGGCGTGCGCGGTATTCGCATGCGTGGCGGCCATAGAGTCATTTCGCTCATCATTCCAAGCAAGGATGGCTACGTGCTGACCGCCAGCGCCAACGGCTACGGCAAGCGCACGCGCGTGGCCGAGTTTCCCGTCAAGGGCAGGGGCATCCAGGGCGTGATCGCCATGCAATCCAACCAGCGCAACGGCGATCTCGTCGGCGCCGTGCAGGTGCTGGAGGGCGATGAACTGATGCTGATCAGCGACATGGGTACGCTGGTGCGTACCGGCGGCGATGAGGTGTCGGTGCAGGGGCGCAATACCCAGGGGGTGCGCCTGATCGCCCTGCGCGGCGAGGAACGTCTGATCAGCGTCGCCCGCATCGTCGAATCCAACGGGGCCAATGAAGAAAAGAACGACGGCCGGGGAGAGCCGCCGGATGGCTAGCGGGCAAATCGCATGCAGGGTTGTCGCCCGGGCATCGAGACCGCTCTGGACGAGTGGCCCCGGTGCTGCTGCGGGGGGCTGCTGAGCCATGCCTGCCAGACCGTTCAACTTCTCGCCGGGCCCGGCCGCGCTACCCCAGGAGGTGCTGGAACAGGCCCGGGAAGAGCTGCTCGACTACCAAGGTACGGGCATGTCCGTCATGGAAATGAGCCACCGGGGCAGCGCCTTTATGCAACTTGCGGAGCGGGCCGAGGCGGATTTTCGCGAGCTGTTGCAGATTCCCGAGGATTACCGAGTGTTCTTCATGCACGGCGGTGCCACCATGCAGTTTGCCGCCGTGCCGCTCAACCTGTTGGGCGAGAACACCACCGCCGACTATGTGGAAACCGGTTCCTGGTCCGCCAAGGCCATCGGCGAGGCCCGAAAATACTGCGAGGTCAACGTGGCGGCTAGTGCCAACGGGTCGAATTTCGACCGCATTCCGCCCCCGGCCGACTGGCGCATCAACGACTCCGCCGCCTACCTGCACCTGTGCTCCAACGAGACCATCGGCGGCGTGCAGTTCCAGGACTTTCCGGATTGCGGCCTGCCCTTGGTGGCGGATATGTCCTCGGATCTGCTGTCCCGGCCCATCGACGTGTCGCGTTTCGCGGCGCTCTACGCCGGTGCCCAAAAAAACCTGGGGCCCGCCGGGCTGGCGGTGGCGGTGGTGCGCAGTGACATGATTGGCCGCGCCCGCCCGGAAACCCCAAGCCTGCTGGACTACGCCGTCAATGCCCGCTACGGCTGCATGTACAACACGCCGCCGGCCTATGCCTGGTACATGGCCGGCCTCGTGTTCCGGTGGCTTAAGAAACAGGGCGGCGTGGCGGCGGTGGCCGAGCGCAATGCCGTCAAGGCCGCCAAGCTCTACGCCTGCATCGACGGCGGCAACTTCTACCGCTCTCCCGTGGTACCAGCAGACCGGTCTGTGATGAATGTTCCGTTTACGCTGCCGGATTCGTCCCTCGATGCAGAATTCCTGCGCCGGGCGAACGACCAGGGCCTGAAGAACCTGAAGGGGCACCGCAGTGTCGGCGGCATGCGCGCAAGCCTCTACAACGCGGTGTCGGAAGCGGCGGTTGATGCCTTGGTCAAGTTCATGACAGAGTTTCGGGATGAGTGCGGATAACCCCGCCCTGGTGCGTATCCGGGAGCGTATCGACCGGGTCGATGCGGAACTCCAGCGGCTGCTGAACGAGCGCGCCAGCCTCGCCCTTGAGGTCGGCAAGGTCAAGCAGGCGGAGCAGGGCGGTGAGACGCCCCTGTTCTATCGGCCGGAACGCGAGGCGCAAATACTTGCCCGCGTGCGGCAACGCAACCCGGGGCCGATGCCGGATAGCGACATCGCCCGGCTGTTCCGCGAAATCATCTCCTGTTGCCTGTCCCTGGAGCAACCGCTGACTGTCGCCTACCTTGGCCCGGCGGGTACCTACACCGAGATGGCGGCGCTCGCCCAATTCGGCCACTTTGTGCGCACGCGCCCCCTCGGTGCCATCGACGAGGTGTTTCGGGAAGTCGAAGCCGCCGAAGTGCACTACGGTGTGGTGCCCGTGGAGAACTCAACCGAGGGCATGGTCAATCACACCCTCGACTGCTTTATGGCCTGTGCGCCTGACATCGGCATCTGCGCGGAGGTCGAACTGCCCATTCACCACGCGTTTCTGGTTCACCCGGATGGCGGCGGGCCGCTGGAGCGGATTCTTGCCCACGCGCAGACCCTGGCGCAGTGCCGGCGCTGGCTCGACGCCAACCATCCCGGTGTCGAGCGGCTGGCCGTGGCCAGCAACGCGGAAGCGGCGCGCCTGGCGGCGCAGAACCCGAAGCTGGCGGCGGTGGCCGGGGAAACTGCGGCGGAGCGGTACAACCTGGAGGTGGTCGCTTCCAGCATCGAGGACCACACAGACAACAAGACCCGCTTTCTGGTCATCGGGCGGCAGCATGTTGGCCCCAGCGGTCGCGACAAGACCTCCATATTGGTATCCACCCGCAATCGGCCGGGTGCCCTGTTCCAGGTACTCGAGCCCTTTCAGCGGCATGGCATATCGCTCAGCCGCATAGAGACGCGGCCGGCACGCTCGGGCGACTGGTCGTATGTGTTCTTTATCGACTTCGACGGCCATCAGCAGGATGAAACCGTCGAGCGCACCCTGGCCGAGGTGGGCGAGGTTGCGCTGGAAGTCCGCCGGCTTGGCTCCTATCCGCGCTCGGTTATCTGACAGCGCCAGCCGAATGAGCACTGCCGTCAACCCGAATATCGCCGGGCTACAACCCTACAAGCCGGGCAAGCCACCCGAGGAGGTGGCCCGGGAACTGGGCATTACCGATGTGGTGAAGCTTGCCAGCAACGAAAATCCGCGCGGGCCGGGGGCACGCGTGCGCGAGGGAATCGCCGCGGCGCTCGGCACACTGTCGCGCTACCCGGACGGCAGCGGGTACCGGCTCAGGCAGGCCCTGGCCCGGCATCACGACATCGAGCCGAACCGCATTACCCTTGGTAATGGCTCCAACGATGTCCTGGATCTCGCGACCAGAATGGCGCTGGAACCGGGGTTCGAAGGCATCATGTCGCAGTACGGTTTTATCGTCTATTACCTCGCCACCACCGGTTGCGGCGGCCGGCTGGTTACCGTGCCGGCGCGGGCCTATGGCTGCGATACGGACGCCTTTGCCGATGCGATTGGCGAACGCACACGCATCCTTTTTATCGCCAATCCCAACAACCCCACGGGAACCTGGCTACGGGAGGGTGAGCTGGTCGGCCTGCTGGAGCGCGTGCCCGAGCGGGTGTGGGTGGTGCTGGACGAAGCCTACTTGGAATACATCGAAACGCCGGGGTATCCCGATGGCCGAACGCTGTTGGAGCGCTACCCCAACCTCATCGTGACTAGGACGTTTTCCAAGATCCACGGGCTCGCTTCGCTTAGGGTTGGCTACGCCCTGAGTTCGGCCTACGCCGCCGACCTGATGAACCGCGCGCGGCAGCCATTCAACGTTAACAGCCTGGCGCTCGTGGCGGCCGAGGCAGCGCTTCAAGACCGGGCGTTCGTCGCCAGCAGCCGGGCGATGAACCACGCCGGCATGGCGCTCCTGACCAGCGGCCTGGATGACCTGGGGCTTGCCCATATTCCATCGTTGGGCAATTTCCTGTGCATCGATCTCGGGCGCGATTCCCGGCCGGTGTTCCAGGCGTTGCTGGCCCGTGGTGTCATCGTCCGGCGGGTGGCGGAGTACGGGTTGCCGACCCATATCCGCGCGACCATCGGGCTGCCCGCAGAGAACCGTCGTTTGCTCGATGCGCTCCGGGAAGTGCTATGAAGCTGGCCGTGGTGGGAACTGGCTTTATCGGCAGTTCATTCGCCAAGTCGGCGGCGCGGCACCGCCTGTTTTCGGAGATCCTGGGCTTGGATATCGACCGCGCCCGGGCGGATTTGGCGCTGGAGCTTGGCATTGTCGATGGCGTTGTGGACCGCGTCCCGGAAGATGCCGCAGCCGTGCTGCTGGCGCCGCCGATCGACCGCGTGGCGTCCTGGGTATGCGACCTAGGCGATCATCCCGGCGTGGTATTCGATGTCGGCAGCGTCAAGGGGGCGGTCGTACAGGCGGTGCGCCGTCGGCTGGGCGGGCTGCCGCCGCGCTATGTGCCCTGTCATCCTGTTTGCGGGTCCGAGCGTAGCGGCCCGGAGGAGGCGGCGGATGACCTGTTCCGGGAACAAACCGTGGTATTGACGCCGGCGGCGGAAACGGATGCGTCGGCAACCGGGGTGGTGGCGGGCATCTGGCGGTCGATGGGTGCCCGGGTGCGAACGATGACCATCGACGAACACGACCGGATATTGGCGGTCACCAGCCATCTGCCGCACCTGTTGTCATTCGCCTACATCGGCGGGGTCGAACCCGACATGTTGCCCTGGGCGGGGGGCGGATTCCGCGACTTCACCCGCATCGCGGCGTCGAGCCCGTTGCTGTGGGAGCAGATTTTCAGGCTGAACAAAGAGCGCCTGCTGACATCGCTGGGCGTCTTCCGGCGGCGGCTACGGGAATTGGAGCAGGCCATTGGGCGGGAGGATGTCGATGGCGTGCTTGAATTGCTGGAAGCGGCCGCTGCCCGGCGCCGCGACTACGATGGCGTTTGACCCCGGCCGCGGTGCTCGGATGCGGTTTAAACCCCACAACAGGGCTTGGGTGCGCTTTGCTGGCGAGGCTTGGTGAGACGTGCGGGCTGGGAATACGATGGCGCCGGTCATCTGCGTGGACGGCCCGAGCGGTGCCGGCAAGAGCACATTGGCCGGGCGATTGGCGGAGGCGCTCGGTTGGGGCCATCTCGACAGTGGGGCGCTCTACCGACTAGTGGCCGCGACCGCCCTGCAGCGGGGCCAGAGCCTGGCGGACCGGCGGGCGCTGGCCGGGCTTGTGGCGGGCCTCCAAACCGACTTCGACGCCGGGGGCCCAGCGGAGCATATGGGCTCCGAACAGGTCGGCGCCGCCGCATCGACCATCGCCGCCTATCCGGAGTTGCGCACCGCCATGCTGCTGCCGCAGCGTGCGGCGCGGCGCCCGCCGGGGCTGGTCGCGGACGGCCGCGACATGGGCACCGTGGTGTTTCCAGACGCGGAATTGAAGATATTTCTCGACGCGAGCCCAAAGGTACGCGCACAACGCCGTAATATACAATTGAAGAATAAGGGTTTGAATGTTAGTTTTCGCGACCTTCTCGCGGCCATTCACGAACGGGATGCGCGGGATAGGGAGCGCGCCGCTGCCCCGTTGCGACCGGCCGATGACGCCATCGTTGTCGATAGCACCGGGATGAACCTAGACGAGGTGGTCGCAAAGGCGTTGGCGCTTGCGCGCCAGCGGGGCCTGAAGCCGGTGGGCGCTGCGCAAAAATTAGTAACCAACGGGCCTTCTGGCCCGTAACATAGGGCGTTGTCGCACCTTACAAGCCCGTTGCCCGCCGCCGGGGGGAACGCTAGGGCGACTAGGAGATTAGCCGATATATGAGCGAGAGTTTTGCGGAACTGTTTGAAGAGAGCCTGGAGACCATCGAGATGGAACCCGGTGCCATCGTCACCGGAACGGTGGTGGATATCGACAACGACCGGGTTGTCGTGCACGCCGGGCTCAAATCCGAGGGGAACATCCCCAAGAGCCAGTTTCTGAATGAAACCGGCGAGTTCACCCTGTCCATCGGCGACCAGGTCAAGGTGGTCATGGAGATTGTGGATGACGGTGGCGGCGAGACCCGAATGTCCCGGGAGAAGGCCCGCCGGGCCGAGTCCTGGCAGATGCTGGAGGCGGCCTACACCAACAGCGACATCGTCAAGGGGGTGATCAACGGCAAGGTCAAGGGCGGATTCACCGTGGATATCAGCGACATCCGCACCTTCCTGCCCGGATCGCTGGTGGACATTAGGCCACTGCGGGAAACCGCGCACCTAGAGGGCAGGCCGCTTGAATTCAAGGTCATCAAGCTCGACCAGAAGCGCAACAACGTGGTGGTTTCCAGGCGTGCGGTGCTGGAGCAGGAAAACAGCGAGGAACGCGAGGCGTTGCTCGCATCGTTGCAGGAGGGGCAGACGCTCAAGGGCATTGTCAAGAACCTCACCGACTACGGGGCGTTCGTGGATCTTGGCGGCGTCGATGGCCTGCTGCATATCACCGACATGGCTTGGCGGCGCATTCGGCATCCCAGCGAAATGGTCAATGTCGGTGATGAGATCGAGGTTGGAATTCTGAAGTTCGACCGCGAGAAGAACCGGGTAAGCCTCGGCATGAAGCAACTCGGCGACGACCCCTGGGTTGAGTTGACCCGCCGTTACCCGGAAGGCTCCCGGGTGATGTCGACGGTGACCAATCTCACCGACTACGGCTGCTTTGCCGAGATCGAAGAGGGCGTCGAGGGCCTTGTGCATGTCTCCGAGATGGACTGGACCAACAAAAATGTCCACCCCTCCAAGGTCGTCAATGCGGGCGATCAGGTGGAAGTCATGGTGCTCGACATCGACGAGGAGCGGCGCCGGATTTCGCTCGGTATCAAGCAGTGCCGCCCCAACCCTTGGGAAGAATTCGCGGTCAATCGCAGCCGGGGCGAGAAGGTCACCGGCAAGATCAAATCCATCACCGATTTCGGAATCTTTGTCGGGCTGGAAGGGGGCATCGACGGGCTTGTGTATCTCTCCGACGTATCCTGGAAGGAACCCGGCGAAGACGCTGTGCGGCGCTACAGCAAGGGCGAGGAGCTCGAAACCGTCATATTGTCCATCGATTCGGAACGCGAGCGCATTTCCCTTGGCATCAAGCAACTCGACCGGGATGCGTTCACCGACTACGTGGCGGTCAACGAGCGGGGTGTCATCGTCAAGGGGGTGGTGAGCGCCGTGGAGCCGAAACAAGCCGTGCTGCAGCTCGCCGACGAGGTCACCGGCATCCTCAAAGCCTCCGAAATCGGCTTCGACCGGGTGGAGGATGCGCGCAAGGAGTTGTCCGAAGGCCAGGAGGTCGAGGTTAAGATCATCAGCGTGGATCGGAAAAACCGCACCATCGGGCTTTCCATCAAGGCGAAGCGAATCGACGAGGAGCGCATGGCCGTCAAGGAACACAAGCAACAGGAAGGCGCGCGCCCGGGTGCTAGTACCTTAGGCGACCTGATTAAGGCCCAGATGCAGGGCCGCAAGGACGACGAGTAGGTCGTTGTCACGCCAGCGATGACCAAATCGGAACTCATCGAGAAGATCAGCGCGTCCCAGACGCAGCTTCCCATCCGGGACATCGAGTTCGCCGTCAAGATGATGGTCGAGCACATGTCCGAGGTTTTGGCCCAGGGCAGGCGCATTGAGATTCGCGGATTCGGCAGCTTCTCGCTGCACTACCGGGCAGCGCGCATCGGGCGCAACCCGAGGACCGGCGAATCGGTCAGCTTGTCCGGCAAATACGTGCCTCACTTCAAGCCCGGCAAGCGTCTGCGCGAAGCGGTCAATGAGGAGTTTGCGAGCGAACGAGCGAGGCGGCGCCGGCGTTGATCGCCCGACCACCCGGCTCGGGGGGAATTCGCCCGAACACCGAGAGTAGCTACGGGTTCGTTCGCGGCCTGGCCTAGCCGGCTGATCATTCAGTATTTGAACTTGAGATCCGCCTGCAGGCGGTTGTAATCGCGTTCCCGACCCGCATTGGCACCCCGCTCGTTGGCAAAATACGAGAGATTCAGGGTCCATTGCTTGGCAACGGCGTAGCCTAGGGTAAGCAGGTGTCCCCTGCCGTCCGTACCACCACCGGCGAAATCCGAATCCGGGAAGATCGCGGGGTGTGCGTCCGCCTCCAGGTCGCGATAGACCCAACCCGCTTCCCAGGTTCCACCAGCCGATGCCTTGCCGATCTTCGCGCCGACCAGGTAGCCGGTGTCGAACCGGCCGCCATCGGTGTTGTGCACGTAGTCGGCGAACAGGCTGGCGGGTGTGTTGCCGATACCGAATCCTAATTCCACAAATAGGTTCAATTCGCTAAAGTCGTGCGGATATAGGCCCCTGTCATCTAGGGTGTTGCCCCGGCCTTGCCGATTAAACAGCGGTGCCTGGCCACGCAACTCGTCGAACTCGATCAGCGAGACACCGGCCGTCAACCGCAGGTGCTCGGCTAGCGTGGCTCTAAAACCCGCCTGCGTGGCGACCATGAAGCTGTCGCTGTCGCTGGAACGCTCCTCCAGCCAGGCGCCGAGCGCGTTGAGGAAAAAGCGTCCGTTGTCCCAGGTCACCGCCAAGCCTTCCGGGTTTAGGTCGTCGTCCCACAACAACGATGACTTGCCGGGTCGAAACAGCGGGTTGGGCATTTTGCCGCCGACCAGGTGCAGGCCGTCCCGGAGCCGCCAGTCGAAGAAAGCGCGGTCGAGACCGAAACCCTTGGTCGAAGCGCCGGTATCGAGGCTCTGGTTGGTCGAAATGGGGTCGTCACTGCCACTCGCAAGTCGTATACCGATTTGCAGATCTTCCCGGACTGTGCCCGCGATATTCAATCGGGCCCGGACTCGATGGCGATTGCGTTGCTGCCGGCCATCTTCGTCGATCATCTCATGGCGGTAGCGGAAATCGCCCTTGAGTGCGATGCCTTCGACCCAATCCGGTAGAGCGGGCGCGGCAACCGGTTGCGCCGCCGGTGGCTGCACCGCCTTGTGCCCGCCGGTCGGTGTGTCCGGGGCAGCGTTTTGTCGCTCCAGAACGGCCAGGCGTTCGCTCAGCGACCGTATCTGGGCACGCAGTTCCATGAGGGTGGCGTCGTCAACGGCGCTGTGGACCGGGGCGATGGCCGAAAATGTCAATAGGGTTACAAAGAGCATTCTGCCCATGAGTCAAATTCTCCAGTGGGGTCGAAGTGTTCGCTTAGCTGAAAAACGGCCGGTCGCGTCGGTTGTCGATGAGCTGCCTATGTGGTGGCCCGAAGTGTCGAGGGGTTCGCTCAGCCGAAACGGCCGGTCACGTAGTCCTCGGTCAATTGGTGGCTGGGATTGGTGAAAACACGATTGGTCGAATCGACCTCGACCAGCCGGCCCAGATGGAAGTAGGCCGTGCGCTGCGAAACCCGCGCCGCCTGTTGCATCGAATGGGTCACGATGGCGATCGTGTAGTTGTTGGAAAGCCGCTCAATCAGATCCTCGATGCGCGCCGTGGAGATGGGGTCAAGAGCCGAGCACGGTTCGTCCATCAGGATCACCTCCGGGTTGACGGCGATGGTCCTGGCAATGCAAAGCCTTTGCTGCTGGCCGCCGGAAAGCCCGGTGCCCGGCTCGTCCATGCGGTCTCGGACTTCGTTCAAAAGACCGGTCCGCTCGAGGCTCGTATAGACGATGTCGTCCAACTCGGCACGGTTCCCGGCCAGGCCGTGAATACGCGGCCCGTAGGCAACGTTCTCATAGACGGATTTCGGAAACGGGTTGGGTTTTTGAAACACCATGCCGACCCGGGCGCGCAACGCCACGACATCGGTGTTTTCCGCATTGATGTCTTCGTTGTCGAGCCGAATTTCACCAACCGTGCGCGCCGCTGGGATGGTGTCGTTCATGCGGTTCAGACAGCGCAGAAAAGTCGACTTGCCACAGCCCGATGGACCGATCAGGGCGATGACCTCGTTGCCGGCGATGTCGAGATTGACATCGAACAGCGCTTGTTGAGCACCGTAAAAAACGTTGAGTCGGCGTATGGAAATAGCCGGATCGTCGACGAGGGGCTCGCCTATGGTTGCGACCTTCTCTTGCGCGGTCATATCTGCCCGGCCCGCCGTCTCCGTTCCCTGGGTGGCTCGAATCCCTTGCACGAGGGCGCTGTCCAGTGTGCCAAAAGTACGATCCAACATCTTGCTACCACCTCCGTTCAAACCGTTTGCGCAGCAGCACGGCGCCGCCGTTCATCACCAGCAAAAAAACCAGAAGCGCGATGATGGCGGCGGCGGTCAGTTCGGCGAACGCCCGCTCGGGGCTGTCGGACCACAGATAAACCTGCACCGGCAAAGCCGTCGACGGCGACAGCAGACCCGTCGGCGGATCGACAATGAAGGCCACCATGCCAATCATCAACAGCGGTGCCGACTCGCCGAGCGCCCTGGCCATGCCGATGATCGCACCGGTCAGCATGCCCGGCAACGCCAGCGGCACCAGATGGTGAAATACCATCTGTACCTGGGAGGCGCCCAGTGCCAACGCCGCTTCCCGGATAGAAGGCGGAACGGCGGCAATGGCGGCGCGCGAGGCGATGATCACCACCGGTAGTGTCATCAGGCTGAGCACCAGACCGCCGACCACCGGAGCGGAGCGCGGCAACCCCAGAAAATTGATGAATACGGCCAGGCCCAACAGGCCGAATATGATCGACGGCACCGCCGCTAGGTTATTGATGTTGACCTCGATCAGATCTGTCCACCGATTGCGCGGCCCGAACTCCTCCAGATAAATCGCTGCGCAGACGCCGAGTGGAAAGGAAATGACCAAGGTGACCAGCAATGTGTAGAACGACCCCTTCATGGCACCCCACACCCCGGCGACTTCCGGGTCTCGGGAATCGCCGCTGGTGAAGAAGGGGGTGTTGAAAGCCTGGCGAACGCGACCCTGCTGCTCCAGGGTACGCAACCAGGCAACCTGACGCTCGCCGAACCGCCGGCTTGCCTGCGCCACGTTTTCGCCACCGGATTTCATCCACATGTCGACGTCGTCATCGGCGATCAGCCATATCGAGCGCCGCTCGCCAATTAGCGTCGGGTCGGCCAGCACGCTGTTCCGCAAATCGTATCGCGCGGCGGTGCTGACCATGCGGCGCAGGGCGCGTTTGTCGCCCCGGCTACGAACCTCGGGAAACAGTTCCTCCAGCGCCGTGCGAATCAGCGCCCCATAATCGGCGCGCTGCAAAGCCTCGAGGTCGGCGCTTGCGGATGGATCGATGAGCGCCGCATCGAACTCGATATCCAGCAGAAGCTGGGTACGGTAGAAGGCGGAGTATCCCTGCCCGACAATGGTCCAGAGGAAAAACACTAGGAACGCCACACTGATAAGGACCGCGCAAGCCCCCAGCCGTCTGAAGCGCACCTCGCTACGATAGCGCTTGGCCAGGCTCGCCCGCACCCGCTGGCGGGTGAGCGCATGGGGCGGGTTACCGGCCCCCTCTGGACGTTCTGGAACCCTACCCATCTTGGGCTCACTCATATTGTTCGCGATACTTGCGGACCACCTTCAGCGCCCCGACGTTGAGCAGCAGGGTGATCACGAACAGAACCAGTCCCAGGGCAAAGGCCGCCAGCGTCTTGGCGCTGTCGAACTCCTGGTCTCCCACCAGCAGGGTCACGATTTGCACGGTGACGGTGGTAACCGCCTCGAACGGGTTCGCCGTCAGATTGGCCGCCAGTCCGGCGGCCATGACGACGATCATGGTTTCGCCGATCGCCCGCGATGCGGCCAGCAACACGCCGCCGACGATGCCGGGCAAGGCGGCGGGCAGCACCACCCGGCGAATCGTCTCCGAGCGCGTGGCGCCCAGGCTGAGCGAACCGTCGCGCATTGCCTGCGGAACAGCGTTCATCACGTCATCGGAAAGCGACGAAACGAACGGAATGATCATGATCCCCATCACCAGGCCCGCGCCGAGTGCGCTTTCCGAGGCGATGTCCAGCCCCAGGAATTGCCCCGTGTCGCGTAGTAGCGGCGCTATGGTGATCGCGGCGAAGTACCCGTACACCACCGTCGGAATTCCCGCCAGCACCTCCAGCACCGGCTTGACGCCCGCCCGCACCGCGGGTAGCGAATATTCGGAAAGATAGATTGCTGACATCAGCCCCAGTGGTACCGCGACCATGAGCGCGATCAGCGAGATCAGCAGGGTGCCGACGAACAGCGGCACGGCACCGAACGCTCCGGAGGACCCCACCTGATCGACCCGTATCGCCGTTTGGGGGCTCCAGTTCAACCCGAATAGAAATTCCGTTAACGGCACTTCCTGAAAAAACCGCAGCGCTTCGACCAGCACGGAAAGTAGGATGCCCACGGTCGTGAATATCGCCAGCGTCGATGCCCCCAGCAAGCCGAGCCGCACGACTCGTTCCACCCGCGGGCGCGCCTTGAAATCCGGACGCACCCGCCGCAAACCAATCGTCATCGCCCCGAGGCCGAGGCCGATGCAGGCCAGGCCAAATGTCCAGCGGCCGGTTTCGACCAGCTCCGCATACCTCGCGGCGGCAAGCGTCAGGTCGGGACTGGGTGGGCCGGCCATGATGCCGCCGGTGGCGAGGTTGCGAATGTCGTTCAGCACCAGGCCGAGCTGCTCGTCCGGCAATTGCCGGAGCGCCTCGGGCAAGCCGGCCACCAGGATGCGGATGATGAGCGCCTCCGCACCGAACATATAGATCGCGATCAACGCCAGGCTCGGCACGGCCGTCCAGATGGCGGCGTAGTAGCCGTAGTAGGTCGGTAGCGAGTGGGGACGCCCGCTGCCGGCGAGGCTCACCGCGCGTCGGCGGCCGATGAAATGCGCGACCAACAGCAGACAGGCGACGACCAGGAGAACCGTCGTGACGCGCATCGGCAATCAGCAAAGGTACTAGGTTAACGAGACCAGTGTCGGCTTGCGCCGGCGACGACCGTTGCGTAGCTGGTCGTTGCCGTATCGCCGGCTCACGGCACCGCCAACCGCAACGGTTCCAGGCTCTCCGCCCGGCCGGCAATGCTTTGCCGTTCCGGCTCGGGCAGCGGGATCAGGCCCTTGTCGGACAGGTATCCGTCCTCTCCCATGGCTTGCGGACTGGTGAACTCCATGAGGTACTCCCGGATGCCTGGAATGCCGTCCACATGCGCCTTCTTGACATAGAAGTAGAGCGGTCTGGAGATGGGGTAGTCGCCGCGGGCAATGGCATCGAAGGTCGGTGCTGCGCCCTCGACCTCCGCACCCTGGACGATCATCTCGTTCTGCTCGAGGAAGCTGTAGCCGAATACGCCGAACGCGTCTGGATTGGCCACCAGTTTTTGTACGATCAGGTTGTCGTTCTCGCCGGCCTCGACATACCTGCCGTCCTCGCGGATCGTATGGCAGATCTCCTTGAAGCGATTCTTATCTTTGCTCTTCAGTGCTTTGATCCAGGGGATACTCGAACAACCGTGCTCCAACGCCAGCTCGACAAAGGCGTCTCGAGTACCGGAGGTCGGCGGCGGGCCCAACACCTCGATCACGGTCGCCGGCAGGGATGAATCGATCTCGTTCCACCGCCGATAGGGGTTTGCGACCAGGTGTTCGCCACCCGCTGGATCCGGCACGTCGCGGGCAAGCGCCAGGAAGACGGCCTGCAGTGTGAGCGAGACGGGCGGCGCCTGCCGGGAGTTGGCCAGCACAATCCCGTCGAAACCGATTTTGACCTCGATAACGTCGGTGACGCCGTTGTCGGCGCAGGTGCCGACCTCGGATGCCGTGATGCGTCGGGAACTGTTGGCAATGTCTGGATGTTGCACACCAACGCCGGCGCAGAACAACTTCAGGCCACCGCCGGAACCCGTCGACTCGATAGTCGGCGTCTTGAACCGGGTTGTTCGACCGAACTGCTCGGCGACCACGGTAGCGAAGGGATAGACCGTCGACGAACCGACGATGCTGATGTAGTCGCGGGCTGTCTGCCCGTATGCGGACATGGCACCCGCGACGAGCAGGCTCACCGTGGACGCGCAGATGCCTAGACTCCGTGTGTACAACTGATTCTCCCGCCGATTGGCCCGGAACGCCAAATTCGCAAGTCTATGACTCAATTATGACGGTATTGTTACAAACGGACGGGGCGGCACCTCAATTGGGACGCTACAGCAGATGGTGCCCGGGGCGGGATTCGAACCCGCATGGCCTTGCGCCGAGGGATTTTAAGTCCCTTGTGTCTACCAGTTTCACCACCCGGGCCGGCCTGGGCGAATTCTATTGCGGAACCAAGGGCAGCTTGCAGGTTCCGGTGCGCTGCCCGGTCTCGTCTTCCCCGGTCTGCCGTATCGCCCGGTCTAGCCTGGTGCCCAGGGCGAGATTCGAACTCGCACGCCGTCTAGGGCACTGGAATCTAAATCCAGCTTGTCTACCAATTCCAACACCTGGGCAAAGCGCCGGGTCGCTGCCTATTCTACCCATCAATTGGTGCCCGTGCCGGAAAACAGCGTACGCGACAATTGGTGCCGGCAGTGATCAACGCTTCCCTGAACCGTGGCGGTGACGACTTGGTTGGGTGGGTGCTGCGCCTATCCGACGGCCGGGTGGTGCGGTTTTGGGCCTCCAGGAAAAAACCGCGTCCGATACCCTATCCTAGTTGGTATACGTTGCGGCACAAGTTTGGCAAGTGATTGATAAGGGTTCCCGTCAGCGGTTGGGCCCGCGGTTCATCGGGTAGGGCTGCCACCGCTCAAGAGCGACCCTGGGTAGCACGGTGGGGTTCACGCAACTCCGCGGCCACCGGTTGCGCAGCACCAGCGCCACTTCCCGCCCCACCCGGCGCCGGGTTTCCGGGCGCATGCGGGAGGTGGCCGATGCGACATGGGGGGTCAGGACGACGTTGTCCATGCCGAGCAATGGGTTGTCGGGGGCCACGGGCTCGGTTTCCAGAACGTCCAGGCCGGCGGCGGCGAGTCGCCCGCTAGATAGCGCATCGATCAGCGCCGACTCGTCGATGATGGGCCCCCGGCCGGTATTGATGAGCACTGCCGTCGGCTTGATGCGGGCGAATGCGGCGGCGTCGAAGCGATGATGGGTCTCGTCGTTGAGCGGCGCGTGAATGGACAGGTAGTCGGAACGCGCCAGCAGTTCCCGGAAGCCGACCGGCTCCACCCCCGCTTCGCCCATGGTGAGTTCGCTGACATAGGGGTCGTGCGCGATTACGCGCAGGCCGAACGCCGCCGCCCGTCGAGCGGTGCATCGGGCCGTGTTGCCGAAGGCGAACAGGCCAAGCGTCTGGCCCATGAGCCTCGGTACCGCATTCAGGATCGTGCGCCCCCGGTACCAGTCGCCGGAGTCGATGGTTCTTGCCATGACGTTGATGCGGCGGCCAGCCGCAAGCAGCAGCATCATGGCGTGGTCCGCCACTTCCTCGATGAAAACATCCGGTACGTTGGTGACGACGATGCCCGCGTCGGTTGCCGCGGCGACATCCACCATATCGACCCCGACGCTGCCCACGCCGATGACGACGCATTTTTGCAACTGGCCGATCATGGCCCGGTCGAATTCGATGCCCCAGGAGGTGATGATGGCGTCCGCGTCCGCGACCTCCTTAGCGAACGCCCCGGCGTCGACGCCGCCAACCTCCACGATGTCGGCTATGGGAGCGAGCGCCTCCAATTCCAGCGCATAGCGATCCGCAACGTTGCCCGGGCGCACATGCCCCGGCAGTTGCGCAACCACCTTTTTCCGCTTCAGTTCGTTCATCCTCCGTTTGGCCCTGGTGGTGGAATCGGGCGATTGTACATGCGTGGGCGCTCTGGAACAGGCACAATGGGCGCGGCCGCCGATGTTGGTGGCCTAATCTCCGCCGGCATTGTCGTACCCGAAGCCGCGGCGAGGGGACGGAGCGCGCAGTTCCGGCCATCCCCGCCGCGAGCGGGCGTGTCGATGGCTGCGCCACGGCATCGGCGAGCGTTGCGTACCACGGCGGCAACCGGCGCAAGACGGGAGGCAGACAACGATGCGTGAGAACAGGGCACTATCCGCCTGGCGGCAAAACCGGCAGACTATCGGCGTGTGGCTGTCCCTAGCCAATACGCACACCGCAGAGACCCTGGCCAGCCTTGGGTTCGACTGGGTGTGCGTCGACCTGCAGCACGGGCTGCTGGACTACCAGGATCTGACCCGCATGTTGCCCGCCATCTCCACCGGCAGCGCCACGCCGCTTGTACGGGTGCCGTGGAACGAGCCATACGAAATCATGAAAGTGCTGGACGCCGGGGCCTATGGGGTGATTGTGCCCATGATCAACAACGGCGCGGAGGCGGCGCGCGCCGTTGCGGCCTGCCGCTATCCGCCGGACGGCAACCGGTCATTCGGCCCGATTCGCGCCGCCCTCTACGGTGGGCGCGGCTACGCGGCGGAAGCGAACGGGCAGATCGCCTGTATCGCCATGATCGAGACCCTGGAGGGTATCGAGAAGGTGGATGAAATCGTCGCGACGCCGGGGTTGGATGGTGTCTACATCGGCCCCTCCGACCTGGCGCTCGCCCTGGGCCTGGCACCCACGGGCGACAACGACCATCCGCTGCACGCGGAAACCGTGCTGCGCATTCGCAATGCCTGCCGTGCCGGGGACGTTGCGGCCGGAATTCATACATCGAGCCTCGCGTTCACAAGGCGCTATCTCGACTTGGGGTTCAACTTCGTCACGCTGGGCTCGGACGCCCGGTTCATGGCGCGGGCCGCGGCCGCCGACTTAGCGGCGGTGCGCGGTGGTGCCACAGGCGAGCCCGAGGGGACGGGCTACTAGCCGCCCGTGGGGCTTGGGCACTTTGAATACAGCGAGGTCAAGGCAATGATCGACCTTGGGCCCAAGGCGAAGCCATCCGACGGTTTCCCCATCCCCACAGAACGCGGTATTCTTGAACCGGGTTTCGAGGCATTCGGTGTCGCTTGGGCCGATCTCCTTCTCAGGCAGCGTCCGCGATGCCACCCGGATACGCCCTGAATGCCATTGGATGGATGTCCAAAGAGCCCGTGACTACCGGTCTGGTCCACTTGACACGGCAGCCCTTCCCGGCAGTGGCGCCTTCTAGCCGCCATTGGCAGCCAACAGCGGTTGCTCCCATGGCCTTGCCGAGCAACGACCGGTCGTTCGGACTTAGCTTCGAATGAACGGTGCGAACACCACACCGACCCCTAGTGGTGCGTTGCGGAACCCCAAGCCTCCGCCAACCGCCGCTACCGAGAGGAACTCTTCGCACGGGACTCAATCCACGGCGCTCTTTCCCATCTGCCACTATCGGCGGATGACGGATCGATGCCCACCCTTGCCTGCGATCTCGGAGTCCCTGCTCATCTGTGGCGATGCCCGACGCGCACTTGGCCTGCTGCCTTCGGAATCCGTTCAGACCGTCGTGACATCCCCTCCGTACTGGTCCCTCAGAGACTACCAGGTCGAACGCCAGATTGGACGAGACGACACCTTGCGAGCATACGTGCACAGTATCGTTGCAAGCTTTAGCGAGTTGCGCCGCGTACTGCGAACGGACGGGACCGTCTGGCTAAACGTAGGCGACTCGTATACGTCCGGCAACCGCCGCTACCGGGCCCCTGATCGGAAGAACCGCGCACGGGCAATGTTGGTTCGACCGCGTACGCCAGAAGGGTTGAAGCCGAAGGATCTTGTTGGTGTTCCCTGGCGGATTGCGTTGGCGCTGCAGGATGCCGGCTGGTGGATTCGAAGCGAAGTCATCTGGTACAAGCCAAATGCCCATCCCGAGTCGGTTCGCGACCGCCCCACGAAGGCTCACGAAACCGTGTTCCTTCTCTCAAAGGAGCAAAACTACTACTACAACACCGGCGCGATCATTGGCCCCAACGGCAGAAGATTGCGGACGGTTTGGGAAATTCCCACGGAGCCCCTCAAGCGAGCAAACGGGCCACAGGATGATCACCCGGCCATGATGCCGCTTACTCTCGCACGACAATGTGTTGCGATTACCAGCACCCCCGACAGCGTGGTTCTTGATCCCTATGCAGGCTCAGGCACGACGCTGCTCGCCGCCGCGGGACTGGGGCGACGTTGGGTGGGGGTTGAACTCAAACCGTCTTTCGCAGATTTCATCGAACGCCGGATGCGGGGACCGTGACGCTTAGGGAACTCAAGCAGAGGCTCGACGCGCTCTCGCCCGCTCAGATCGCCTTCGTGGCTAGTGTGGCATTCTCCTCGACGCCCGCACTGTCCACGCTCAGTGGACTCGCCCGCGATAGCTTGCATCCGTACCGAGCGGAATGAGGCTGACGTATGCGTGGCACGGAACCCGGACTAGGCCCGATTCGCGCGATCGATGACATCGTTGCCGCACTCCGTGGCAGGGCGCGACCAGTGTGCCGGGGCTAGGGAACTGGCTCTTGGTGCCGCGAATCCGGCGCAATACCGCGCTAGCTGTCCCGTCCGCGGTGCCTTAAGTAAAATCAATCGGTTATGGAGCATAGTGTCCGTGACATCAATTTAATCAGACTCCCCCTAGCCGCCGGTTAAACCTTGGGAATCGCGTGCATGGTTGGCGATGCAAACAGCGGCAGGGCGGGTACAAACCTGCGACCGGGGATGCCGCCACCGCCGGACTACTATCGCAACAACCTGTTGCGAGTCGTGGAACATGTCTGGAACAGTTACGCCGACCTGCTTGACGGCGAGGCGGTGCGCCTTATTGGCGGCATCGGCGCGGCGAGCCGGCCCGCCCAGCGGCTCTACGCCCGGCTGGTGACGCGAAAAGGTCCGTATATCCGTCTGGACAAGCTCCAGTATCCAGAGGTCGGGGAACTGCGCGGCGCTGTCGATGAACTGGTTCGGACGGGCCTCGTTCAGCTCAATGCGGAGGCACCGGCCGATGTGCTGCTCGAGTTGTTCACCAAGGCCGAACTGGCGGCGCTGTTCGGCTCGCGGGCGCTCAACAAGAAGGGTCTTCTGGAGGACATTCTCGGCGAACAGACAGAAGCGGCGATCCGTGAGCGCCTGGGCGGCCTGACCGATTGGCTGTGTCTGGACAGCCGGGAAGTGCTCGACCTGCTGCAACTGCTCTTCTTCGGCGATTCGGCGGCCGGCGCCCCGTATGGCGACTTGACCGCTTTCGTGCTGGAGGACCTGGGAACGGTACGCTTCGAAAACTACCCGCTAAGCCGCGCCCGGCGGCTCTTTAACGACCGCGGGGAACTCTCGCGGTATCTGGCGGTACGCGGTTTGCACGAACTGTCCCACCAGGTCGGCGAGCAGCCGGATGCCGCCGCTGCCGTGCTGGCGGCCATCGATCAGCTTTCGGGGACGCCAACGCGCCTAGAGCGGAGGCTGCTCGACCGGGCGCTTAACCGGCTGGGCCGCTGGTTCGAGCGTACCGGCGGCGCCGACCGGGCCCTTGCCTGCTACGCCCGTTCCTCGTCGCATCCGGCCCGGGAACGGCGGGTGCGCATTCTCGCCAAACTGGGGGACGAGGCGGCCGCCCGGACTTTGCTCGATGAGATGGCCGCGGACCCACTTGGCCCGGAGGAAGAGGATTTCGCGGCCAGGTTCGGTAGGCGGCGAGCTGTTCCGACGCTGCCGGTAACCCGGGTTCCGCTGCCGGCGGGTGGGGTAGACCGCATCGAGAGCCGGGCACTCGACTGGCTGCAGGCATCCGGGGGAGAGGGCTGGCACCTGGAAAACCACCTGCCGCTCGGTCTCGCCGGGCTTGCGTTCTGGAAGGTCGTGTTCGCACCCGTGGACGGGGCTTTCCTGAACCCGTACCAGGCCGGGCCGCTGGATCTCTTCTGGAAGGATTTCGCGATCCGGCGCCAGGACGTGCTGGCGGCGGCCACGGCGGGCCTTGCCGAGCCGGAGGGCTTTGCCCGGGCGCTACGGGCTACCCTCGACGACAAGGCCGGAACCGTCAATCGGCTGGTAAGCTGGCGCCACCTGGACCGCTATCGCCTAGACCGCATCCTGGAGACCGTTCCGCACCGCGTGCTGTTCCCGCTCGTCCGTCATGTGATCGAGAACCTGTGGAGGGCCAAATCCGGGTTTCCCGATCTGCTGGTTCTGTACGGCACCCAGGACTACGAGTTTGTGGAGGTCAAGGGTCCAAACGATCAACTGCAGCCCGCCCAGCGCGCCTGGTTCAGCTATTTTCGGCACAACGGCTGTAACGCGCGCGTACTAAAGTTCAAGACCATGGGGCCGTGCCGGCCGGCGTGAGCGACCCGCGCATCAGGGCGGTGGGCATCCGCTGGCTGGCCGAGTTTACCCATCGGCGGGGTGACCTCTATCCCTATCGTGGCAGCGAACAAATGCGGCTGACCACCCGTGCGGATGAAGGCATTGCCACCCAGCGCCGCATACAGCGCCAGCGGCCGGCAGGCTACCTGGTGGAGCATGCGGTACGGCAACGGGTCGCGGTTGGCGATACCGCCTTTGAATTGCGCGGCCGGGTGGACGGGCTGGCGCTGCATGGGGATTCCGCCCTGGTCGAGGAATTCAAGACCACGCGCATGGACGCGGAAGTGGTGTATGCGCACGACGGGGCCGTGCACTGGGCGCAGGTGCGGCTCTATGCGGCGCTGCTCTGCAAGGAGTATCCCCAGGTTCGCAGGTGGGATATGCGCCTGCTGTACTGCCACCCGGACCGCGAGGCGGTGCGCACCTACGAGCGGACGGCGGGGCAGGAAGAGCTCGACCGGTTTCTGGGGGAGACACTCGCACGTCTCTGGCCCGAGCAACAGCAGCGCCACGAGCGTGCCCGTAACGCCTGGCTTGCCGCCCGGTCGTTTCCATTCCCGGCCTATCGGCCCCACCAGCGCGCGGTGGCCCGTCGTTGCTATCGGGCGCTCGGGGCCAGGGAGCCCCTGTTGATCGAGGCGCCCACTGGCAGCGGCAAGTCCCTGGCGGTGCTGTATCCGGCGCTTAAGGGCCTGGCGGTACGGGGAACGGGGCAACTGCTGTTCCTGACCAGTCGTGGCACCGGTGCCCGGGCGGCGCGTTCGGCGCTGGGCAAGATCGACCCCCAACGGCAAACCCTTCGCTACCTGACGATCACAGCGAAGGAGAAGGCCTGCATCGTGGAGGGTATGCCCTGTGCGGCGGAGCGATGCCGCTACGCGAAGGGATACTACGAAAAGCGGGACGCCGCCGTTGCGACCCTGCTTGCAGAACGTGCCATCTCGGGCGAGCTGGTCGAAGCGGTTGCGCGGCAACACGAAGTCTGTCCGTTCGAGCTGTCCCTGGACGCCGCGACCCGGGCGGATGTTGTGATCTGCGACTACAACTACGTATTCGATCCGGTGGTGCGCCTGCAACGCTTTCTGGCGGATAGCGAGATAGACCTGCTGGTCGACGAGGCGCATCAACTCAGTGGCCGCGCGGCCGACATGCTCTCGGCGGGTCTTGACCGACACACCTACAAGGCCGCCCTGGCCGAGCCGGTCGGCGCAGCGATCAAACGGCGCCTCCGTTCCATCGACCGCGCCCTGACCGAATTGCGCCGCCACCACGGCAAGAACATCGAAACCCTCATCGATCAACCCCGATCACTAACCCGCGCCATCAGCCGCCTACTTGAGGAAGTAGTGGGGAGCCCTCAGCCGGGGAGCGCGAGGGGGCACCCCTCGCATGAAAAAGCTCAGCCGGGGAGCGCGAGGGGGCACCCCTCGCATGAAAAAGCTCAGCCGGGGAGCGCGAGGGGGCACCCCCCGCATGAAAAGACTCAGCCGGGGAGCGCCAGCGGGCACCCCCCGCAGGAAAAGACTCAACCAGAGAACACCAGCGGGCACCCCCCGTATGAAAAGAGCCCCCAACCGGAGAACGCGAGGGGGCATCCCCAGCGGGAAGAGACTCAGCCCGGGAGCACGATGGGACACCCCCCGCATGAAAAGACCCCTCCGCCGGAGAACGCCAGCGGGCGCCGCCCGCAGGAAGAGATCTTCCAGCCGGAGAACGCAAGGGAGCACCCCAAGCACGAAAAGGCCCAGCCGCAGAACGCCAGCGAACACCCCCCACAAACGGGAAGTCCTCCACCCGGCGCGGGCGGCGATACCGCCCACATGGCAGCCGACCTAACGCGCCTTCCCCTGTTGCGGGCCGCGCTATTCGAGACCAGCCGCTGGATGCGTTCCGAAGACTGGCGCCTGGCCGGGGCCTTTGAATACCTGCTGGACACGCGCGGTCGAGGCATCTCGGTTCGCTCCCAATGCCTGGATCCAAGCCGGCATCTGCGGGATACCTTCGCACGCTACCGCAGCAGCATCCGCTTCTCCGGTACCCTGTCGCCGCTCAGCCTCTACAACCAACTGCACGGTCTCGACAACGCCGCCAGCGAACGGGCGGCAAGCGCCTTTGACGAGCGCCAGCTAGCCGTGCTGCTGGTTCGGGATATCAACACCTACTTCCACGGGCGCGAGGCATCGGTCACTCAGTTGGCCGAGGCCATCCACGCGGTTTTTTCCGCCGGCCCCGGCCACTGCCTGGTGGCCTTTCCATCCTACGGCTACCTGGAGCGCTTCGCTGCCGCGGTGCGCACCCGGTTCGCCGGGGCAAGCCTGCATTGTCAGGTGCCGGGGATGACGGCGGCTGAACAGGATGCCTTTCTGACGACGGTGCGGGACAGCGACCAACCGCTGCTGGTCGCGGTGGTGCTCGGTGGTGTGTTCGCTGAATCGGTGGATCTGAGCGAGGTGCCGCTGGCCGGTGTCATTGCCGTCGGCGCGGGGGTGCCGCCGCCCAGCCTTGCCCGCGACCGGCAAAGGCGATACTTCGACGAAAAAACGGGCAACGGCCGGCAGGTGGCGTTTCTACAGCCGGCCATGACCCGCATCGTGCAGGCCGCGGGCCGCCTGCTGCGCTCTTTGGACCAACGGGGTGTGATCTGCCTCATCGACCCCCGCTTTGAATACCCGGAGTATCGGCGGTTCTTCCCGGCCCACTGGCGGCCGCGGACCCTGCCCGCCGCCAGCTTGGGTAAAGCGGTGGCGAATTTCTGGGAAGGGTCTATGCTCCCGCGTGATGCAGTTCATTGCGACGGCAAGGAGAGCGAGCGATGAAACGATTGGGAAGGGTGCCGCTGCACGGCATGCCGATTAAGCGCGGCGGTCGCGTGAGTGGGTGTCCGTGACAGCGTTTCGGCGCACCAAGATCATTTGCACGATTGGCCCGGCCACCGCCAACTATCCCGTTCTCGAACGGATGGCGGAGGCCGGTATGGACATGGTCCGCCTCAATATGTCCCACGCGGACCACGCCGCCGCGGCGCAGACCATCAACTGGATCAGAACGCTGAACCGCAAGGGGCGGCGCCCGATTTCCATCATGCTCGACACCCAGGGGCCGGAAATTCGAACCGGCGATATCAGCGAGCCGATGCACTTGGAACCCGGCGAGGTGGTTACGCTCAGCGTCCGGGACCCCGAAGAAGTGGAAACCTCCTCCATTCATGTCAACTACCGCGAGCTGGCGGACATCGCCCGGGCCGGCAGCCGCATTACCGTGGACAATGGCCTGCTTAACTTCGAGGTGCTGGAAGTCGAGGCCAAGCAGCTTGTTTGCAAGATCATCGATGGCGGCCAGCTCGGCAGCAAGCGGCATGTGAATCTGCCGGGTGTGCGTCTGAACCTTCCGGCCATCACCCAGAAGGACCGCACGGATATCGAGTTCGGGTTGGCGAATGATATCGATTTCATTGCCCTTTCCTTCGTGCGCAGCGCCGATGATGTAAACGAATTGCGCTCGCTCCTCGGCGACCGGAAAAACCGGCCGGGCATTCTCGCCAAGATCGAGGATCCCCAGGGTGTGGCGAATCTGCACCAGATCGCCGAGGCCGCCGACGGCGTCATGGTTGCCAGGGGTGACCTGGGCATCGAGACCGATATCGCCGACCTGCCCAACGTTCAGCGGCGTATCGCCCATGCCTGCGCCAAGTGGGGCAGGCGCTGCATCATTGCCACGCACTTGCTGGAATCGATGATCGACAACCCGATTCCCACCCGGGCCGAGGTCACGGATGTGGCCAATGCCGTGTACGAGGGCGCCGACGCCGTCATGCTTTCCGGCGAGACGAGTGTGGGCAAGTACCCGGTGCGGTGCGTCCAACAACTTGTGTCCATCACCCGCGCATCGGAAAGGTATCCGGGACTCGGCTATGAACGGAACCTGATCGCCGACACCGACAAGCAGCAATTGGCGATACATGCGGTGGCGCTCGCGGAGTCGATCAAGGCGGACGGCATCGTGGTTGTTACCCGCCGCGGCGTGACAGCGAACCTGGTCACCAATGCGCGGCCGCCGACGGTGCCGATCTACGCCTTCACCAACGACAGCCGCACACGTCGGCGCCTGACCCTGAACCGCGCCCTGTTGAGCTACCGCACTGAATTCAGCCTGGAACCGGAGAAGTCGCTACAGCGCGCCCTGCGGGTGCTGCGGGAGCGGGAAAACATGAGCGCCGACGCGAAAGTGGTGGTGATCTCCGATGTGCTCGCCGGGGCCAAGACAGATGCCATTCAGATTCGCTCCGTCGGCGAGGAGTCGAACCCCTCGCCGCCGGCCGGGCACGGGGGGGCGCTCTAGTGCGGGCACCGATACCCAGCCCCAGGATGGGCTCCGGATTCGGCAATCCCGGTGACTGGCCCGGTGGCATGCCAAGCCCCCTGGCGCGCCGCCGACGGGCCCTCGTCGCCCACACCACTCGCCTCGGCGCGCTGGGGCTGGTGCTCGTCTGCCTGGGCGCAGAGAGCGCCGAGCGGCGCATCGAGTTCGAGAACGGCGATGTTTATGAAGGGGAAACTGTTGACGGCAAGCGCACCGGGCGTGGTGTCTATCTCTGGGCGAACGGTCGCCGCTACGAGGGAGAATTTCGCGACAATAGGCGGCATGGCCCGGGAATCTTCACCTGGCCGGACGGACGCCGTTACGAGGGGGAGTTTACCGACGGTAAAAGGCATGGCCCGGGGGTCTACACCTGGCCGGATGGCCGCCGCTACGAGGGGCAGTTCGCCGCCGGCAAGAGGTCGGGGCGGGGCAAGCTCACCTGGCCCGACGGCAACTACTACGAAGGCACCTTCGCGGATGATCGCATGGATGGTCATGGCCTGTTGGTGTTGAAGGACAAGGGTCGCTACGAAGGGCAATTCGTTGCGGGCGAGCGCCGTGGCGATGCACGTTTCGACTGGGTTACCGGGGAATCCTACGAGGGCCCCTTCGTTGACGGGGAGATGCACGGCACCGGCGTATTCGAGTGGCCGGATGGCCGCCATTACAGGGGGCAGTTCGCGCATGGCGGCAAGTCGGGCCTGGGTACGCTGACCTGGCCGAACGGCAACCGCTACCGCGGTGAGTTCCAGGATAACGAGCGTGCGGGCCTGGGCATTTTCTATTGGCGGGACGGCACCATCTACCATGGACAGTTTGCCGGCGACCGCATGCACGGTTTCGGCGTGAAGCGGCAACCCGACCAGTCGATGGAGCTGCAACGATGGGAGCGGGGCGACCTGCTCTGGTCGGAACAGCTCGTCGAGCAGCAAAGGTGCCGGCTGCGAATTCTGGAAAGGCAGTGGATGTTTGATGCGCAAACCTGCATTAATGGCCTGGCGCATGGCCGGGGATTTGCCGCCAGCCTGGACGGCGAGTTCATCATTGTCGATGGACAGTTTGTGCTGGGCCGCCTAGTCGGGGGGCTAACGAAACCGCTGAAGCTCTCGGGGGCGTAAATGCTATTGCTGCCCGTGATTGGCGACTTCCCTTGGTTTCCGCCGTTGACCAGACGCGCTTGAGCTGGCGTGGATATACCGGGCTTTCGCATTGAAAGGGAACTTGCATCGGGCGGGGGAGGCCGTACCCGTCTCGCTTGGCAGCAGGATGGCGAGCGTTGGGTGGTACTGAAATCCATCGCCCGCGGCGATGCCGCCGCAACGCCCCCCGGCGGTCGCCCGGCCACCCGGGTCGGCGCCTGTGCGGAACTGTGCCACCGGAATATCGCCCAACTGTATGAGACCCGGGTTTGCGGGCCGACGCTACTCCTGGTGATCGAGTACATTCCGGGCGGCGACCTAAGGCAGCGCCTGGAAACCGGCATTCCATTGACTGCGCTGGTTGGCTGGATGCACAGCATCGGGGCTGCCCTGGACTATGCCCACGGCAAGGGCTTCTTCCACCTGGACATCCGGCCGGAGACCCTGTTGTTCCGGGAGGATGACAGCCCGGTGCTCGGTGATTTCAGCGGTGGATGGTGCCTCGGCGAAGGCCGGACGCCGACCGGGTTTGCCGCGGCCGCCGGTGCGCCTGGATACATGAGCCCCGAGCAGGCGGGCGATGGAACGGTGGATGGCCGATCCGACCTCTACAGCCTAGGGGCGGTGCTGTATAGCGTTTTAACCGGCGATGCCCCGCACCACCCCGGTGCCGGTATCGCCGGGGGCGCGGCGCGGCCCCAGGAGCGGGTGCCACGGTTGCCCGCCCAGTTGGGTGCCCTGCAACCCGTTGTAGACCGTGCGCTGGCCCGGAACCCGGGGCAGCGGTTTCAGCGCGGTGCCGACCTGGCTGCCGCCCTGGCGGAGGCAAGTGGCGCGGCGGCGCTTGCCAACAACACATTCAAGTCGGTGGCCGTGACAGAGGATGAGATCCAGGCGGTGACCGCAAGCCCGTTCACGGTGCCGGTCGACGGGTCTCGACCAGACCGGCGGGGTCGGCGCCGACGTAGAACCAGGCAACGCGCGCTGGTGCAGCTCGCGTTGGTGGCCGCAGCGGGGGCGAGCGCGAGCTATCTCATCGCCACCCGGCCCCTATGGCTCGATACAGTGCTAGCGGAGGTCGGTCTGGCTGAGAATCCGTTGATGCGAACAGCCTGGATCGACGCCCAATCGCTGCATCGGGACCCCAACCAGAGCCTGTCGGCCATCGTCGCCGGCTATCGGCGTGTGCTGGTGATCGATCCGCAACACGATGGGGCGCGGCAGGCGGTCGCCGGGCTTGCCGAGCAATGGCGCACCGGGATCGCGGAATCGTTGGTCCAGAACGATATTGCTCCGGCGGAAACCAAGCTTGCGGAGATGCTTGCGGCCTTTCCGGAGGACGCTGGTTTGAACGACCTGCAAAGGCAGCTCACCAATCGGAAAACCGCCATCGCCCTGCTGACCAACACCCAGGCCCTGCTGCGCAGTCATGGGCCCTCAGACCTCTCCTCGGCGACAGCCGCGATTCAGGCCTATCACGAAGTCATGCGATTGGCACCGGGGCATCCCGTGGCGCAACGGGAACTGACTGCCTTGGCAGAGCACTACGCCGGCCTGGCCCGGGAGGCGGCGGCCCGGGGCGATGTGCAGGATGCCATCAGCCTGCTGGAGCGGGCCACGGCAGCCAATGGCGAACTGCCGGTGTTGGCGGCGGTGCGCGGTGAGATTCAGCAGGCAACCACCGCGCGGGCCGCAATCGAGCAATTACTGCAACAGGCGCGCGGCTATCGCGTACAGGGCTTTCTGGTCTCTCCGCCCGGGGCGAATGCGGCCGAGCTGTACAACCGGGTGTTGGCGACCGCACCGGACGATGTCCTCGCCCGCCAGGGCCTCAGCGAAGTGACCTCGCAGCTCCTCAACCAAGCGGCCCGGATGCTGGCGGACGATGACTTCTCCGGCGTAGGCATTCTGATTGATCATGCCAGCGCGGCCGGCATCGAGGCCGATGCGCTGGCCGAAATCAAGACTCGGCTGGGCGACCGGGTCGCCGCCTTCGCGACGGTTGACAGCAATCTGCGCGAAGTGGAGGTTCTGCTTCGGCAGGGGTGGGTGACGGAGCCGCCGGAGCGGAACGCGGTATCGCTGTTGCGCGATGTGGAGCGACTTGACCCCGGCAACGCCCAGGCCCGGCTATTGCTGGCCCAGGCTGGCGCGCGGCTGGTCGTGGTGGCCCAGGAAGCCTATGCGGCCGGGTTGGAAGAAGAGGCGAAGCAGTACCTGGAACTTGCGCTGACGGTTACGCCGGACATCCCGGCGTGGCGAACGCTCCGGGAATCCTGGGAGTAGATATGGCCACACAGATTCCGTTCCGTCGCGAACTGGACTTCACCTACGGCGAGCTCGCCGAAGTGGCGCCGGGGATACGCCGCATCGTCGCGCGCAACCCGGGCCCGTTCACCCTCTATGGCACAGGCACCTACGTAATCGGCCGGGGCAATGTGGCCGTGGTCGACCCGGGGCCCGCCGATACCGCCCATATCGCGGCGCTGCTGGCTGCCTTGGACGGGGAGACTATCACCCATCTGCTCGTGACGCACACCCATGTGGACCACTCGCCGGGCTGCCGCCTTCTGCGGCAGCACACGGACGCTAAGACCTATGCCTACGGCCCCCACGGCGCGGGCAAGCTGGAAGCGGGCGTGCCCGTGGAGGAGGGCGGCGACATGCAGTTCAATCCCGACTCTAGGGTCCGGCACGGCGATGTGATTCACGGCGACGGCTGGTCCGTAGAGTGCGTCTACACACCGGGCCATACGTCGAACCATATGTGCTATCAATTGCGCGGGGCCGGTGCGCTGTTCACCGGCGATCACGTCATGGGTTGGTCGACGAGCATCATTTCACCGCCGGACGGTGACATGGCGGCGTATATGGGTAGTCTCGACCTGCTGCTGGAACGGGACGACCGGGTCTATTGGCCGACCCACGGACCCTGCATCGCCGACCCGAAACCCCTGGTGCGGGCTTTTATGGCCCACCGCCGCGAACGGGAGCGGCAGATTCTGGGCTGCGTCGCGGACGGCGTGGGCGCAATCGACGCGATGGTGCCGTTGATGTACACGGACCTGCCGGAGTTCATGCATCCAGCGGCGGCGCGCAGCGTACTGGCTGCGGTGGTATATCTCGTGGATCAGGGCACCCTGCTCGTCGCGGAGGGCGAACCCGGCCTGAACAGCCGTTACGTGCTCGCCTGAGCCACGCCGGCCCAGCGCCCGGCGTCGCCGCCGCCCGCGGTTCCGGTCAGGCTGTTCGGGGCATCCTTGGCGCGGGGCAGTTGCACCATGATGGCGACTCCGCTGCCATCCGCGAGGTTCAGGGCCGTGACGTGGCCCCCGTGATGTTCGGCGATTACCCGCACCACATACAAACCCAGGCCAAAATGCAGGTGACTCTGGGAACCCCGGTGGGTGACCATGGAGTCGAATAGCGACTCCCTGTTTTGCTCGGGCAGAACCGGGCCGCGGTTGGCCACGACGATGCGCAGATAATCCCGGTTGTTGTCGAGCTGCACGGTTATCGGGCTGTCGCCGCGATGGAAGTCGATGGCGTTGTCGACGATCTTGTCGAGCATCTGCTCGATGCGATGGTCGGATACCCTGGCATGGGCCGGCGTTCGCACGGCTCGGTAAACGAAATCGCATTGGGGATGGCTCAGGCGGCAGTTGGCGACATAGCTGTCCAGCAACTGCGCGATATCGACCAGTTCGAATTCCTCGGCTTCCAGGGATTCCTCGAGGTTGGCGGCGTCGGCCAGATTCTGCACGATTGCGCCGATGCGCATGACGCCGCGCCGTGCGCTTTCGAGATACTTGCTGTCGCGAATATCGGGGTTCTGCTCGGCCAGGTTCTGGAGGGAGGTGCTGAGCGTATTGAGGGGGTTGTTGATCTCGTGGCGCAGTGTTCTCGGCATGTTCTCAAGAAACGTACTGTGCCGATGCAGTTTCGATAGCATGTCGGAAACGCTGCGCGAGAGGTCGCCGATTTCATCCCCGGAGTGTATCTCGCTGCGCAACGTGCTGGTTCGCAGCCGCCCCCTGGCGTCGATGGCGGCACTTGCCTCCCGCCTGAGATTCCCGATACGCCAAGCCAGGCGGCCGGCGAAGGCCACCAGGGCGACCAGGACGGTGAACAGGCTCACCACCGACACCAGAATTACCTGCTGTAGTGCGGAACGCTGAAAGCTCAGGATGTCGTCGATGTTCTGCTCCACCACCACCGTGCCGATGACTTGGTCCCGCGATACGATGGGGTGTGCCGCCATGATGATTTCCAGTGACTCGTGCAGATTGCGGCGCAGCGCGTACGGGTTGCCCGCCAGGGATTCGGCGATGATCTCGTTGGCGATGGCATCCGGGTCGGCGGTGTCGCCCTGCGACTCCCAGCCTTCGAACATGCTAAGCCGGTGCAACAGGGGGCGAACGGCGGCGAAGGCGCGCTCAATGAAGCGCATCAGGGGGCCGCGCGCGTCGTCCGCAACCCCGGTAGTGTGGGCACCCGTCTCGGCTCGTACCCGCTGCTCCGCATCGATTACTAGGATGCGGGCGCCGGAGTAGCCAAGGCCCTCGATGATGTTCAACACCTCGGGAGAGCGCAGCACGACCAGGTTGAAGCTTTCCTTCCCGGCCTTGGGCAGGGTTTGCGCTAGGCTGACGATCTCCCGGGTTTGCGGGTCGTCCACATCGGCGACCGATATGCCGAAATAGCGGCGCGACCCGAGCAACTCCAGCGGCAGGCGAAATTCCATCGTCCATCCCTGGCTTCCCGGTTCCATCTGGCCCTGTATCGTTGTCTGGGGTGCGCCGGTGGTGGCCAGCCGCCAGTCGTCGTCCATGGCGTAGGCGGTAATGGCACCGGGTGCCGCGAACACCAGGCTGACCCGCCCGTCTTCGCCATCCGGGCGGATGAACGACAGGCGGGCATGATCTGCGTTGTCCAGCCGCAGGTATTCCGGGTCGCGATATACCAGCTCGGCGTCGAGCACGCGCAGGAAGACATATAGCTGGCCGCCGCGCTCGCCCAACAGCAGTTGAAACGAGGCATCCGGGGACTCGGGCTCGGCACCGAAGCCGAGCAGCTTTTCTTCGAAGTTGTCGCCCCAGTCCTCAATGCGCCCGTCGAGGCGCACGTTGTTCTGCAGGGGGTGCGCAAACAGCGACTCGTAGTCTTCGATCTTGACCGGCAGATCGTTGAACAGATCTTCCCGGCCGTTGAAGAGCGTGGAGATTCCTTCCGCCGTCAGAAGCTGGGCATGGGACTGGCCCTGAACGAGCAGCCGCTCCATTTCCACAAGCTGGCGATAGCTGAACCAGGGCACGATCAACAGGGTAAGCCCCAGCAGTATCAGCTTGGCGCCAAGCCTCGGGCCCCGGAAACGGCGCAGCGGTTTCACGGCCGGTGCCAGCGGTAGCCGAACCCGTATTCGCTCTTGATGCCCACGAAGCCGCTATCGACCTTTTCGAATTTCTTGCGGATGTTGCGCATGTGGGTATTGATGGTGTTGTTGGTCACAAGGCTCTGCATGGTGGCGTTCATGAGCGTTTCGTAGCTCACGGCGTGGCCGGGTACGCGCACGAGCTTGGCGAGCATGCGGAATTCGGTGCCGGACAGGTCGATGCGGTGCCCTTTCCAGGACACCAGTAGCGCTTCCTGGTCGATGCTGAGATCCCCTACGTGCTTGGCGGTGGGGCTTTCCTGTTCGGCGTGCTCGGAGCGCACCTCGTTGATGCGCAATAGGGAGGAGATGCGCTCGGCCAGGTAGTCGAGGGAAATGGGTTTGGGCAGGTAGTCCCAGGCGCCTAGGCGCAAGCCCGAGATCTTATCGATTTCATCGATGCGCTCGGTGAGGAAGATGACCGGTAGCGAGGGCGACTTGCTCAGCAACGCCCGGCACAACTGAAACCCCGCATCGACCTCGTCGCCCAGAATGATGTCGAGTATGACCAGGTCCGGCAGCTTGGCGTCCATGCCCGCCAGCGCGTCCTCGCGGTTGCCGTAGCCCGTTACCTCGTATCCCTTCTTGACAATGGCGTCGGTGTAGTTGGCCCGCTGGTCCGGATCGTCCTCAACGATTGCGATGCTCTTAGCCATCGGGAACTCCTGCATTCGTCGCCGATTTTAACGGAATTGGCGGTGCCTCAAAACGTGAGACACTGCGTGCCATGACCGGGCAGAAGTCTAGCGCATTGAAACAACAGCCGTTGATCGTTTGCCTGACGGGCAGCGAATCCACCGGCAAGACCACCCTGGCCCGGGCACTGGCGCGCCTGTATCGGGCACCCCTGGTCGAAGAGGCGGCACGCGGCTACCTGGCGGGCCGAACCGGCTACGGGCCGGATGATCTGCTGGCCATTGCCCGCGCGCAAATGCGGCTGGAGGCGGCCGCCCTGAACGGCGGCCCGCAGCTCGTGATCTGCGATACGGACCTGCTGGTGGTCCGCATCTGGTGGGAGGTCAAGTACGGCGCGCTGCCGGATTGGCTGGCCACGGAGTGCGCCCGACTGGCGCCGCGCTTGTACCTGCTCACCGCCCCGGACTTCCCCTGGGTACCGGACCCGCTGCGCGAGACCGGTGGGTCCCGAACGGACTTGCACCGCCGTTATAGGCGGGCGCTGCAGGCGGGCGAACAGCCGTTCATGGAACTCTCCGGCGACTTCCACCTACGCCTTAAAGCGGCGCGGCGGCGCATCGACGCCATGCTCGATGAGCTCTAGTGTCGTGTCCCGCAAGCAAGTGGGCTTTCGTCGCTAGGCTGTTTTGGTTCCCGGCGAGGGCCTTTCCATTACCGGAAAGGGCGACAACGCCGTGTGACAGGCCCCACACAAGGCGGAGCAACGAAGCCGGGGGCCGAAATGGCCACGAATAATCACACTTATTTGCGGGACACGATACTAGGAGCCGGTCGGACTTTGTAGACAAGTGTTTAATTTACAAGGAATCTGGTTTTTCGCGCCAAAAGTAAAATCCCATATATTTCAATAGGCTGCGATATTCAAAGTATCTAAGCCCGACAGGCTCTTGGGGAAGTGGGTACTTCTCAGCGAGCCCCCGCCATGGAACTATTCCAGCGGGTGTTGGTGGAATTCCATGGGGTGGAAGAAATTCCCAAGGAGGTTTTCTACGGTGCGGGCCTTTGGTTCAGGCCGACAAGGAATGACAGGGCAGGTCGAGATTGAACGGCCGGCCCCGCCAAGAGAGCGGGCTTCTGGTTCAGGCCGACGAGGAATCGCGGGGGCAGGTCGAGACCGAACGGCCGGCCCCGCCAAGAGAGCGGGCTTTTGGCTCAGGCCGACAAGGAATCGAGGGGGCAGGTCGAGACCGAACGGCTGGCCTCGCCAAGAGGGCTGGCTGCTAGTTCAGGCCGACTAGAAATGACAGTGTTGGACCGATTTCGCGGTTGACCACCACATCGGCCAGGGGGTCGAGGGGCGTTTCCTCCCGGTTGATGATAGCGACCCTGGCACCCAGTTGCTTGGCGTACTCTGGAAACCCGGCAGCGGGATAGACGACCAGGGATGAGCCGGCGACGATCATGAGGTCGCAGGCTTCGGTCGCTTCCTGGGCGCGTTGCATCGCCTCCTCCGGCATGGCTTGGCCGAATGAGATGGTCGCCGACTTGACGATGCCCCCGCAGCGGCCGCAAGGCTGAACCCGCCCAATCTCCCTGAATTGACATTCCAGGTCGGCCATCTCGTAACGGAGCCCGCAGGTTAGACACTTGGCGTACCCGGCGTTGCCATGTAATTCGATGACGCGGCTTTCGGGTATGCCGGCATCCTGCAGCAAGTTGTCGATATTCTGGGTAATGACCCCGGTGCAGCGCCCTTGCGCGACCAGGCGCGCCACGCTTAGGTGTCCCTTGTTGGGTTTGGCGTCCTGCAGGGTCCGGTCGCCGCTAAAGCGGCGCTGCCAGTATTCCTGCCGCACTTCCTCGGAAGCGATGAAATCCTGAAACGGAATGGGCTTCATCCGGGTCCACAGCCCGGTGCCGGGGCTGCGGAAATCCGGAATGCCCGATTCGGTGCTGATGCCGGCACCGGTGAAAAAGACGATTTGCCTAGCCTCGTCGATTAGTCCGGCGAGTGCCTCGATGTTTTTCTCGGGCATGCGCGGGATCATAGCAAATCGGCGGGCATGACTTATCGGTTGATCGGCCCCATTCAGAGCTTTCCCACGCCGGGCGGCGCTAGGCGGGCGTCCTCGCAGACCGGTTGCGCTGGCAGGCGCGGGAGCATGTCCATGCCCCCGCTCGGCCCACAAATTCAAACTGATACACTGCCTCATCGAAGGGCATCTTTGCCGGTGCCGGACTTCCGGGTAAACTAGCGGCTTGCATCGCTTCTTTCGGAGTAGGGGATATGCGCAGACTCATAGGTGGCCAAAGCGGCGAGGACACCGAGGAGCACATCAATGTGACGCCCATGCTGGACGTCGTATTCATCATGCTCATCTTCTTTATCGTTACCGCCACCTTCGTCAAGGAAGTCGGCTTGGATGTCAACCAGCCAGACGACGCGCCGAAATCGGAGGATCCCCAGAAGCAGAGTATCGTCGTGCGCATCACCAATCGCGACCGCATCATCATCGCGCAGCGCGATGTCGACTGGCGGTCTGTGCGCGCCAACATCGAGCGTCTGCACGCGGAGAACCCGGAGGCGCCGGTGGTCATTCAGCCGCATCCAGATTCCCAGACGGGCACCATGGTTCATGTGATGGACTCGGCCCGCCTTGCCGGGGTATTCAACGTATCCCTGGCCTCGAACTAGCGCGGGCGGGCGGCTGGACGAATACGGCCGGGCTCCGCCACTCGATTACTCGATAACGAAGAGCGCGACCACCTGATCCCCCAGAATACGGAAGTACCCGGACCCCCGGTCGAGCAAACGGTTGGGCGCGTGGTCGCCTAGGTACCGAACCCGGAACCGGCAGCGACGCGGGTCGATCTCGACTTCCACCTCCTGAAAACCAATGTAGCGCCCGACTAGGGGATTGATGGCCTTGTAGGCCGCTTCCTTGCCGCTGAACAGCAGGGTGCCCCGGTGTGGGTCCGTCCACTTGACCGAGCGCTCTCCGGCGGTGAACAGCCTGCGGCCTAGGCGCGGGCGTAGGGGGTCGAGTCGGCTGGTGTCTTCCACATCGATACCGATACCACGCAGCGGCGCATCGGACACCACCGCCGCGGCCATGCTTTCGCTGTGGCTGATGGAGCCAACGAGGCCAGCGGGCCAGGCCGGGCGCCCGTGGCCGTCGCGCAGGATGGGCACCGCATCGCCGGTTAGCCGATGCATCGCCAAACGGGCATAGTGCCGGCCGCTGGCGAATTGCCGCCTTCGTTTCACCACCGCGCGCTCGACACAGAGCGCTTCTTCGCCCAGCAGCGGATGATCGCCGATCGGGCCCGCCTCGGCCACGCACCCGCCGGGTAATTCGATATCGAGCGCCGCCATCGCGCTATTTTGTAGCGGACGGCCCGATTCCGCCAATCCGTTCGCGTCCTGGGCCTTCTCTGAGAGCAACTAGACGCAGTCCTGCTCGGTTCTCGGCGCTCGTCGCCGAGGCATTGCACCGGTGCTGGTACGCCCTAGAATAGGCTTGGTCCGGTGGAGTAGGCGAGGCCGCACTGTGAAGATGGCGAGTCTGTTGGTGGCGGGTGTTTTGGTAACCGCGTTGCTTGTCGGCTGTCAGAGCTACAGGGACGGCAGGTCGCGCACGGTGGGTGAACTTACCGACGACACCGCCATACAGGCCAAGGTTAAATCCAGGTTGATTGGTGCCCGCGACGTCAAGGGCCTGCTTATGAATGTCGAAGTCAAGAAAGGGGTGGTCACGCTGTACGGACGAACGAAGTCACAGGCCATGAGCGATAGGGCGGTGGCCATCGCCAAGTCCGTAAAAGGTGTGACCGCTGTCGAGGATCGGACGACTGTCGAAGCTGGGGAATAGGCCGCTTCAATACCCGGAGTTTTCCGTGGCGGGCAGCCAGTCTCGCGGTGCCTTGACGTAGGACATGAGTTGCGCCTCGGCGGACCCCTCGTCGGGTGTGTGGTTGTAGCCCCAGGCGGCCAGCGGCGGCAGCGATGCCAGCACCGATTCGACCCGTCGTCCGCTCTGCAGGCCATAACGGGTGCCCCGGTCGATTGCCAGGTTGAACTCGGCATAGCGGCCACGTCGGTGGAGTTGCCAAAGGCGTTGCCGCTCGCCATAGGGCGTGTCGGCGCGCCGCTCGAAGATCGGGCGATACGCGGGCAGGAAGGCATCTCCGACCGCCTGGGCCAAGGCGAGGCTGGCGTCGAACCCGCCTTCCGTCCAGTCGTCGAAGAAAAGCCCCCCAACGCCTCGGCACTCGTCTCGATGGGGGAGATAGAAGTACTGGTCGCAGGCCGCCTTCAGCGCCTGGTAGTGGCTTCCGGCGGCTTGTTGCGCGACCCGGTGCCAGTGGATGCAGTCCTCGTCGAAACCGTAGTAGGGCGTCAGGTCGAATCCGCCGCCGAAGTACCAGGTGGCGTCGCCGTTGCGCGTCCCGCTCTGCCCGGCGTTAGCTGTGTCGCCGCCCACCAGGAAAAACCGCAGATTCATATGAGCCGTCGGCGCATAGGGATTGCGCGGATGCACGATCAGGGACACCGCGCCCGCCTGATAGCCCATCCCGGCGAGCTGGGGACGGCGCTCGGTGGCGGCCGGCGGCAGTGATCGCCCGACCGCATGGGTAAACTGCACCGCCGCCTTCTCGATATTGCCGCCCTCGGCCAGCACTCTGGGCCTCGCTAGGCCGCCGCCGGGCCCCGGTAACTCTTGCCGGGAAAAGACGGAGGTGCCGTCCATGCATTCAAGCGCCGCGCAGAGCTCGTCCTGCAAAGCCATCAAGTAGGCCAGCACCGGTGCGATGGCGGCCCTCATCGGCGTCGATTGGCGCAAGCTGCGGTGCCTACGAGCATGGCTCGATTATGCCGCAAACGGTGCCTCTTGTTTTGGTGGTGTATCAGTTTGCCTCTGTGGATCGAGCTAGGGCAGGGCACACCGGTGATTCGACAGGGCCGGGATGCAAGCTGATACACTGCCCTTGTTTTCGGGTGTTGGCTCAAGCGCGGTTGTATTGTGTAGTCTACGGCCTTCCAGTAAGCATCGCGTTGAGGAGTATGCGCGTGCCGGCCAACGGTAGACAGATGGCGGCGCCGGAACTCGGCTGCCCACAACGGCGGGCCGATGGGCGCTAGCGGCGCTAGAAGGGGCATTGTGCTGGCCGGAGGCTACGGCAGCCGCCTGTATCCGACCACGCTGGGCGTGTGCAAGCAACTGCTGCCCGTCTATGACAAGCCGATGATCTACTACCCGCTCTGTACCCTGATGCGCACGGGAATCCGAGAGATTCTGGTGATCTCCACCCCCCGCGATATGCCGCGCTTCCAGCAACTGCTGGGCGACGGAGAACAGTGGGGTATCGCCATCGAATACATCGTGCAGGAGCGTCCCGGGGGCTTGGCGGAAGCGTTTCTGCTCGGCGAGAAGTTCCTGGCGGGCAACGCCTGCACATTGATCCTGGGCGACAACATTTTCTTTGGCAGCGGGCTTGCCGAGCTGCTCCAGGAGGTGTCTCTGCAACCTGGCGGGGCGACGGTGTTCGCCTATCCGGTCAGCAATCCGCAAGCGTTCGGGGTGGTGGAGTTCGGTGCCGACCGCAAGGCCGTTTCCATCGAGGAAAAGCCACGCCGGCCGAAGAGCCGTTACGCCGTCACCGGTTTGTACTTTTATGACGAGCGCGTGGTGGACATGGCCGGCACCCTCAAACCCTCCGCCCGGGGCGAACTGGAGATTACCGACATCAACCGGCTCTATCTGGAGCGCGGCGAACTGGATGTGCGGCGGCTGGCGCGGGGTACCGCCTGGCTCGATACCGGTACGCCCGACGCTCTCCTGGAAGCCGCCCACTTCATACAGACCCTGGAGAAGCGCCAGGGTATGAAGGTGGGCTGCCCGGAAGAGGTCGCCTGGAGCCTGGGTTGGATCGGCGATTCCGATCTTGAGCGGTTGGCGCAACCCCTGCTAAAGAGCGGGTACGGGCAGTATCTGCTGGGCTTGCTGACACATCCGGTTTGAACCATGGGCGTCGGCAGGGAGGCCGGGCGCTGGCCTTCCTGGCACCCGTGGCGTTCGAGCCTGATGTACGCGCCCGCCTTGTGTCGGCGGGAAGGCGGGGTTCTGGCCTTACCGGCTCGAATCAGGTGGATTCCGTGAAGAAGTGCCCCCGGGCGACGCCGGTATCGTCGTAGACCGGCTCTTCATACTCCACCCGGTATTTCTTGATGACATTGTTACTTGGTTTGCGCGGGTAGCTGGCGATGTGCGCGCCCATGTCGCGGTACCAGTGGCCCCGCAGGTGCGCTTCCAGGGTGTCTGAGGAAGTCCATTCTTCATAGACGTGTATCCGGCCCGGTACCAGGTGGTCCTCTGTCCAGTCGTAGGCGATGCACCCGTCTTCCGCAAGTGCGCCTTCGATATGCGGGCGGGCGGTCAGCAGCATCTCTTTGGCCTGACTCGGATCTTCGAGGTCTATGGAACCGGCGATTATCACTTTCATGGTTGCTTCCTCTCGGAGTAGTGGTCTTGGTTGGCGACAACTCTATAGCAATGCGTCGGGCTGGCGATAGTGTTGCGAACGCGGGGCGGATCAGGCAGCGGCCCCATACCCGGTTTGGTCACATAGCCCGGGCGACATCGGCGATTTCGGGGACGATAAGGGTGGGGTGGGGGGGCCGTGCCTGTTCACAGGGTCCGCCCAACAGCACTGTGCGCAATCCGGCGCGCTGGCCGGCTTCCACATCGGTCGGCGAGTCGCCTAGGAACCAGGAGCGGTCCAGGTCGACCTCGTAGCCGAGCGTCTCGAGCGCCTGGTAAATCAGCCCTGGCCTCGGTTTGCGGCATTGGCAGCCTTCCGCTTCCAGGTGCGGGCAGAAGTGGATGGCGTCGATTTTGGCACCGTGCCGCTCCGCCGCCGCGCACAGGTTGTCGTGTATGCGCTGTAGCTCGGAGCGGTCGATCAGTCCCTTGCCGACACCTTGCTGGTTGGTGATCACCACCAGGCGGTAGCCCTTGGCGAACAGCGCCGACAGCATTGCTAGGGCACCTGGCCTGAACTTGAATTCCCGCCATGTGCGAACGTAGCGTTCCGGCGGCGGTTCATTGATCACGCCGTCGCGGTCCAGAAAAACCACTTTCCGGGCTGTTTTTTTGTCTTGGCGGATAGGTGGCACCATCGTCCTTCCATTCATCGACACGGAACGGTGGCGGAAGCGCCGATGCCGGGCCAGTACGGATGTACGGGGTAGTGCCTCCCGTCCAACGCCACCGAGGTGCTGTATGGAAATCCACCAACAAATACATTCTTGACAACATGGATACTCGGTTTGCATGCCGGCCGCATCGAACGCCCTGTGGGCCGGGCCTGGCCGTGGTCCACCAGTTCAGGTCGAGCCATTAGCCGCACGGGCGATGCGATCAATGGGCGTCGATACCCGGTACCGGGAACTGTCGGCATAGGCGCTTCACATCCTCGTGCAACGCATCGAGCGCCGCTTCGTCGCCCTGGTGGGCGACCGCCCGCAGCATGCAGTCGACCAGCGCGTCCATCTCGGCTTCGCCCATGCCCCGGGTGGTCACCGCTGGCGTGCCTAGGCGAATACCCGACGGATCCAGGGGCTTGCGGGGGTCGTCGGCAATGACGTTCTTGTTCAGCGTGATACCGACGCGGTCGAACAGTTCCTCGGCTTGCCGGCCAGTAATGCCCCAGGAGCGCATGCAGTCGATCATGAGCAGGTGATTGTCGGTGCCGTTGGTGATTAGACGCGCCCCGGATTGCATGAACTTCTCCGCCATGCGGCGGGCGTGCCGGATGGTCTGTCGGGCGTAGTCGGCAAACTCCGGTTTCAGGGCCTCGCCGAAGGCGACCGCCTTGGCCGCGATCATCTGCATGATCGGGCCGCCTTGAAATCCCGGAAACACGGATTTGTCAATCTTCCTACCGAGTGCGGCTTCGCGGGTCAGGATCATGCCGCCACGCGGGCCGCGCAGGGTCTTGTGCGTTGTGGTCAAGATGACGTCGAAGCCGTCATCGAAGGGGTTGCGAATGGCCTTGCCGACAATCAGCCCCGCGATATGGGCCATATCGGCCACCGCGTAGGCGCCGACCTCCTCGGCGATGGCCTTCATGCGGGCATAGTCGAGTTCACGCGGGTAGGCGGAAAAACCAGCAAGAATAAGCTTGGGCCGCTCCCGCAGAGCCACCGTGCGCATTTCGTCGTAGTCGATCTCGCCGGTCTCGACATCCTTCATCTTGTAGCGCACGAAGTTGTAGATCTTCGTTACATAGGTGACCGGATGCCCGTGGGTGAGGTGGCCGCCATGGCTCAGGTCCATGCCGAGCACGGTGTCGCCCGGTTCCAATAGGGCAAAGTAGGTGGCGATATTCGCCGGGGCGCCCGCATGGGGCTGAACGTTGACGTGCCCAGCCCCGAACAGCGCTTTGGCGCGCTCGATGGCAAGTGCCTCCACGATGTCCGTGAACGCTTGCCCGCCGTAGTAGCGACGCCCCGGATAGCCCTCGGAGTACTTGTTGTTGAAGACCGAGGCCATGGTTTCCATGACGGCCGCGGATATGTAGTTCTCGGACGGAATGAGCTCGACGCCTTCGGTCTGGCGCCGCATTTCACCAACGAGGGCCGCGAACACTTCGGGGTCTTGGGTTTGCAGGGCGTTGTAGCTGGGCATGGTTGGCAACCTTGTCGCTGACGGGTTAAAGCGGGTGGTACGAGTTGGTACGTCGGGCACCGGCAACGATGACATATCTCACGGCCATCGCCAACAGGCGGTGCCTTGATCGCTTTGTCGGCACTGTTGCGCGGTCTGGCGGGGGCGATGATGGGGGCGTTCACGGCGGTGTTTCCGATGATGCCGGTGCCCCGGAATCCCGGCCGATTCCGACATATTCTAAATTGCGTATAATATATATTATGTTAAATATAGGAGATTCTGTATTTGCGTGAACAGGGCCATAGATTGGTTGACAAGCCACCCCTTGTTGGGCCTTGCGGGCCGCATAGCCACTTCATGTGCTGCTCTGTCGACTGATCGACGTCATTCCCTCTGCGTTGGACATGTTCCATGCGCTTCGATGAGCCGGCCCCTCGGGTGCGGGCCTCGACTTGGAAACGCCTGCGCAGGCCAGTTGAGTTCGGGCCACGGCAAGCTCGGCGTACTTGGAACTCAATGCGGGCGTGTCCGAGGGCGGCGGCGGACAGCGACCGCTTCCGAGATGGCAAGCTCGGCGTGCTTGGAACTCAATACGGCTGGGATTCGAGCCGCGCCACTACCGAACTTTGGTGGCGGTAGCGAAACGGGCGCCGGCTGGCTTAGACTGAATGCCATGAATCAGCTCACTCCCGGCACCACCCTGCTTTCCTCGGATGGCTCGGCGTTAACAGTAGACGCCGAGCTGGCCGCGTCCTACCAGTCGGGCGACCGCCTGGTGGCCAACCCGGTGGCGGGCCTACTGCACATCCCGGCGGCAGAACTGGCAAGTGCGCGTGCGGCCGTTCATGCGGCCGCAGAGGCCTTTGCCGGTATGCACGATGTTGGCGACGATGCCATTGTCGCCTTCTACGGGCATGCCGCGGCGGCGTTGGAAAACGAAGCGCGGTGGGACGAAATCGGGGCGATCAATGCAAGGGATGTCGCCATCGCTCGCGAGCGCGGCCGTTCCATCACCCGCCTTGCCGTTTCGGATTCGATGCGCGGCAGTATGATCGAGGGATTGCGTGGTTGGGCCGCTACCCCCTCCCGCCGCGGCGAGCTATTGGAAACCGTGCGGCACGATGGGTTTCGCGTGGAAATGATCGCTGCCGCCCTGGGTGTGGTCGCCTTCGTATTCGAAGGCCGGCCCAATGTGCTGGCCGATGCCTGCGGCGTTTTGCGGGGTGGAAATACGGTGGTGTTTCGTATTGGCGGCGATGCGCTGGAGACCGCGCGCGCGATCATGCGCCTGGTTATCGACCCCGCGCTGGCGGCGGCCGGGTTGCCTGCCGGCGCGCTCTCGCTGGTTGACAGCACCGCCCATGCCGCCGGCTGGGCGTTGTTTCTTGACGGGCGCCTGGCGTTGGCCGTCGCTCGGGGTTCGGGCACCACGGTGGAGACCCTGGGTGCGCTGGCACGAAGTGTCGGCACGCCGGTGAGCCTGCACGGAACGGGCGGTGCCTGGATGGTCGTTTCCCGTCAGGCGGAGACCGGCGAGGTGCGCGATGCGGTAGTGCGCTCCCTGGATCGCAAGGTCTGCAACACCCTTAATACCTGCTGCGTAGTGAACCCCGACGGGGATTCGCTGCGGCGCGTGCAGGCCGTTCTGGCGGGGTTGGCAGAGGCCGCCCGCCGGCGCGGACAGCTTTTCAAGCTCCATGTGGCTCACGGTAGCGAACATCTTGTTTCACAAGAGCTTTTTTCGAAACAGATCGAGGTCGCCCGGGCCTCCGGCCCGGTGCTCGAGCCCCAGGCGGAACGCATCGACCGGCAGCGGCTCGGCACGGAGTGGGAGTGGGAGGAAACACCGGAAATCACCCTGGTCGGCGTGGATTCGATACCGGAGGCGGTACTGATGTTCAACGAGCTAAGCCCGCGTTTTGTGGGTACGCTGGTGTCCAGCGATGCCGCCGAGCAGGAGAGCTTCTTTGCCAAGCTCGATGCGCCCTTCGTCGGCGATGGGCATACCCGCTGGGTAGACGGTCAGTTCGCCCTCAACAAGCCGGAGCTTGGCCTTTCCAACTGGCAAAATGGCCGGCTCTTCGGCCGCGGCGGGGTGCTTACCGGCGACAGCGTCTACACCATCCGCACCCGCTATCGTAGCGGGTGGTGAGTAGTGTAAGCGTGCATTGCTATAGGTAGTTAATCAGTGCGTTAAGCTATTCACTTCAGGTGGAAGGTGCCTGTTGACCGGTACCTGGGCAAGTCGGTGGAACCACAGGGCCATCCCAAAGTCGCCTACTAGACATCATGTTTTGACCTGCCCGTCCTCAAGCGCGTGGATTATCTTAGGGACGGTCAAAATGGCCACCGAGACAGAGCCAGAATTGAGGAGGGCAGGTAGTGCAAGACTTTAGAGCAAACGAAGCGGAAACGGTATCGGGGCGAGTGCCGGAAACGGACATCAGCCATGCGGCCCATGTCGGCCTGGACGTGCACAAGGACACCATCGCGGTGGCGGTGGCGCCGGCAGGCCGGGAGGCGCCTATCTATGTGGGGGAGGTGGCCAACCGGCCGGCGGCGATCGGCAAGCTGGCCGACAAGCTGGGCCGGCAGTACGGCGGCGAGTTGATCGAGTTCTGTTACGAGGCGGGTCCGTGCGGTTATGAGGTGCATCGTCAACTGACGGGGCTGGGATTCGATTGTGCGGTGGTGGCGCCGTCGCGGATTCCGAAGGCGCCGGGCGAGCGGATCAAGACGGACCGGCGGGACGCGTGCAAGCTGGCCCGGTTGTTGCGCAGCGGGGAGTTGGCGCCGGTCTGGATTCCGGACGAGCGGCAGGAGGCGATGCGGGATCTGGTGCGCGCACGGGCGGATTTCAAGAATGCCGAGCGCAAGGCGCGCCAGCAACTGGGCGCGTTTCTGCTGCGTCATGGGCGCCACTGGTCGAAAAGCCGGTGGACGAAGACGCACTACGCTTGGCTGGACAAGCAGCGCTTCGAGCTGGACTGGCGGGAATGGGCGTATCGGGAGTATCTGGATGCGGTGCGTGCGGCGAGCGATAGGGTGGCGGCGCTGACGGGGCAACTGGAACGCGCGTTGCCGGACTGGTCGATGGCGCCGGTGGTGCGCTCGCTGGTGGCATTGCGCGGCGTGGACAGGCTCACGGCGATGACCCTGCTGGCGGAGTTGGGTGATGTGAGCCGGTTCGATTCGCCGCGGCAGTTGATGGCCTATCTGGGGCTGGTGCCGAGTGAACACAGTTCCGGGTCGCGGCGCCGCCAGGGCGGGATCACCCGGACCGGCAACGGTCATGTGCGGCGCGTCCTGTTGGAATCGGCCTGGTGCTATCGTTTTCCGGCGCGACAAACGGAGCATCTCAAACGCAAGGCGGCCGCGGCGTCGGAGGAGGCCAAGACAATCGCCTGGAAAGCCCAGCGCCGCTTGTGCGGGCGCTATCGGCACCTTCTTCGGGCGGGCAAGAACTCGAAGCAGGCGAGCGTCGCGGTGGCCCGCGAGTTGTGCGGCTTTGTCTGGGACATCGTTCGTCGGGAGATGGCCCGGATCCCGCCAACCCAAGCTCACGCCGGTGGCGCGTCGCGATCCGACGACGCGGTCGGCATCGGGTAGGGACGAGGCCGGGGCGTGTTGAGTCAGGGCAGGATCGGGCCGGTGTGGAGAACCCTTGTTCGGGCTATCACCGGTACCGACGGCACGATCCCGATACGGGCGTACCGTTCGACGATCCCTGCCACTAGAGAAAGGCCAGCTCCGCGACGTAGTGAAGTCCGGTCGGTACCCAATCCACGCATATCAGCATGATCCACCGTCGCAATCAGCCCGGTCTTGTCCTGACCCAACACGCCCGCCGATTGGGCAGCGCCATCGATGTTCAACTCTCGGTGCGCAGGCGCCGTGGATTTGTGGACGAGTCCTGCGGACCGGCGCGCGCCCAGCGGGCCGTGTGGACAGCCCGTGGACAACGCGGGGACGCGTTGCCCACCGCCCGCCCACACTCGCGCGCCTCTCGCCCACAACTCCACCGCGCCGACAACAAGTTTTTTCATTCCGAAGGGGAGGAGGATGGGAAAGTTCCTTGAGGGGTTTGACAGGTCAAAACATATCAGCCCTCGGCTTGGGATGGTCCTGCGGGGGTACCAATACGATGAACAAATCTTTTGCCGATGTTTGTCTCGACAACAACCGGCATTACGCGGCAACGTTTGACAAGGGCGATGCGCCCGGGCGTCCGGCCGGCAAGGCCGCCATCGTTGCCTGTATGGATGCGCGCCTGGAAACCGGGCGGCTGCTCGGTCTCGCCGAGGGTGACGCCCATGTGATTCGCAATGCGGGTGGCGTCGTCACCGACGATGTACTCCGGTCGCTGATGATCTCACAACGGCTGCTCGGCACCGAAGAGATCATCTTGGTGCAGCACACCGATTGCGGCATGCTGACCTTTCGGGACGACGACCTCAAGGATGCGATTGAGGCGGAAACCGGGCTGCGGCCCGCCTTCGCGCTGGAAGCCTTTGCGAACCTTGAGGCGAGTGTTCGGCAGTCCATAAGGCGTATCGAGGCATGCCCCTTTATCCCGGTCAAGGAGAAGATACGGGGCTTCATCTACGAGGTGGAAACGGGCCGTTTGCGAGAGGTGCGTTGACCCTAGTGTCGTGTTCCGCAAGTAAGTGGGCTTTGGTCGCTAGGCCGTTTTGGTTCCCGGCGAGGGCCTTTCCGTTACCGGAAAGGGCGACAACGCCCTGTGGCAGGCCCCACACAAGGCGGTGCAACGAAGCCGGGGGCCGAAACGGCCACGAATAATCACACTTATTTGCGGGACCGGATACTAGGCCCTATGCATCCACAATCCCCTAGCCGGTGGCTAAGCCGCTGGCTCGCCTGCCAGGGAACGATTTCTCGTTTTGTCGTTGCTTCGACTCATCGTAACCGGAGTTGCGCGTTCACCAGGCCCGCGGTCTCTTGGGCGTCTATTGACGCGCGGATTACCGTGATGCCCTCGGCGTCCTCCAGCGCCGCAACCCAGGCAATCAGGTCGTTGAACGGCTGGCCCTGCAGTGTCACGCTGACCACGCCGTCCGACTCCGGTTGCAGCCGGCCCACCTTCAGGCCCCGGGCTTCGGCGGCACGGGTGATTATCGGGAGTATTGAGCGGCTTGGTTCGTCGGTGACCTCCTCCAGTGCCGCCCGGGCCCGCGATTCATTGGCCTGTAGCCACTCGATGAGGTCTTCGGCATTGCCGAGCCGGTTGCTTTGCACGCGCTGCCAGTCCGCCAGCGGCCGCCACATGCCGGCCCACAGGAAGACCAGGAGCGCAACGATCGCCAGAGCGCCGAAAGTGAGCCGTTCGCGGGGCTCCTTCGCGGCGTACCAGCGCGCCGCGCCCGAGGACTTCAACTGGTCGGTAAGCCTTTCCAGCACCTTACCTAGCTCCCGCTCATGCGCAGGCGCGCCTGCACGCCCTGCTCCACCTGTTCCGCGGAGGTAATCTCGGCACTCAGACCCCGCGCCACCAGCGCTTCGCGCACCCGGTCAATATCGTCATACCGCCCGACCATGAGTTCCGTCGCGAATTCTCCCCGCGCTTCGTTATAGTCGATGCCGACTAGGGCCATGGACTGGTCCATAACGGCCGCGAGTTCGCCGGCGAATTCGATGATCGACCTGTCGGCCACATCGGGCCGCTCACCCAACCGCGCCCGCATGCGGCGGCGAATGTTCTGGACGGTTGCGGTGCGGTCGTTGGGAAAGATGTCCCGGTACAGCGCCAAACTCGCGCCTTCCAACGAGTCTGCTCGATGCGAGAACCAAATGCCGGTTGCCAACATGCTCGCGAGCCCGAGCAGCAGCCATGCCGCGGCCAGCATGGTTAGGCTGCGCCACTTGACCGTACCGGTATCGCGCGGCAACTCCGCGGCGTACTCGCCGTGCAGGAGATTGACAGCGGAGTGTTGGCGCAGCCAACAGCCGGCCAGGTATTCCAGCAGGGTGCCCTCCCCCGCCGGCGCACTTTCACCCGCCGTCTCGATATCGATATCCAGTTGGCCGGCCTCGATGTCGGTCAGCGCACCGTTGACCAGGGTGAGCCTGTCCACATCAAGGGACTGGAGCGCGGGCAGCAGGTTGCCCCGGTCGACTGTCGCGGCCTGGTCCTCGGTGCGCAGCAGCGCCTTGCCGTTGTCAATCAGCACACTGGCGCCCCGGGGTTGGGTGGGCAGCAGTTGCGCCTCGGAAACCAGGTACCCCGGACGAACTCCCAGCGCGGCGAGGCAGGTTAGCCAATCCTGGAGCAAACCCGAGTCGATCACGCAACAACACACCGGTTGTCCGCGTCGCACGCCACCGCTCACCAGGTGTATGCGCTCGATGTCGCCGGCGATGAATTCTTCAACGACATAGGGAAGGGCACGCCTAATTTGCGCGGCACTGCGGCCGGGAACCTTAGTGGTTACCGTCAGCACATGCTCCCCGGGGACAAGAACGACCACGTTGGCCGGGTTTCGAACCCAGTCGTCGCCGGTCGTGGAGTTTTCCGCCGCGTTGCTTTGGGGGCCGGGTCGCCAGAACGGCATCCGCCCCGCTTCCCCTGCTTCGCCCGCAGGGCATACCAAATCCTCGGCACCCTGGGAGGCTGGGTTGCCGTCCGCATCGACGATCAGCCACTCGCAACTGAACTCAAGCCCCTCATCCAAGGTTCGCGGGGTTGACAGCGCTCTTATGAACAGGGTGGGCACGGGTTAGGCGTCTTCGGTCCGCACTTCGATCAGTGAATGGAAATCCTTGCCCAGGTCACGGGACAACAAGCGGATTGCGCCGGTTTCCGGGTGCCGGTGCAATACCGATGTTAACACGGCGGTGCTGTCCCCCACCTGTGCGTGCACCTGCACCTCGAAATAGCTGCTGGTGACGCCTAGCACGTCCGCGGCTTCGGTGAATGCCGGGAATTCTCCCAGGAACTCGGCGGCATCCTCGTATTCGCGAACCCCCTCGGTCAATGCCCGCAGCGCGTCGGGGTCCAACTCTGGATTCATCGCCAGTGCGCCAAGCAGGGCGACATTCGCCGTATTGACGTTGATCTCCAGGCTGCTTACCGGCAGCACGCAGATGTTTTCCGCAAGCATGGGCAGGTATTCCGGTTCCATACCGGCGACGAGCAGCAACTCGGAGATGTGGGCGGCCGGCCCGTTTGGGGGACGATAGGCAGGCTCCCGCAGCAGATACTCCGCATCCTCTGCGCCGAAACCCTGCACCGCCTCGTCGCTATCTATCCAATCCCGCGCCGCGTCGGCGATGTTGGCGGGAATACCTAGGTTGGCGAGCAGTGTCTTGAGCCGCTGCAGATGCTGTTCGCTGTTCTCCGCATCCGCCAGGGCGTTGAGGTTGAAGCAGCGATTCAGGTCCCGGGCCTGAATTTCCAGAGACCCTTCGTCCTCTAAATCAAAGGGCGGCATGGCCTGTGCCCAGGGTTCCCCCAGGGTATCGATGCCCGGCCCGGTCTCCGAGAAATCCTGGTAGAGAGCTTGCCGGGCGAGCGCCTCCGCACCGAGCGCGTACGACAGCGCCTGGTCGAAGCCCAGGTTGTTCTGGCTCCGCGCTATGCCCAGGCTATGACGGCCGAGCAGTTGATAGACTAGGGCGGTCAACACCGCGACAATCAACAGCACGCTGATGAGCGCAACGCCCGCCTGAGCGCCGCGCATGGGAACCGTCATGGCAAACCCCGCTCGATTCCCGGCACCGGCCATATACGTTCCACCACGCCAAAGGGCTCGAACTCCAGCCGCATCACGATGGCCGCCAAGCGATGGCCAGCGCTGTCGGCCTCCTGCAACGGCGGCCAATAGGCGTGTTCCCTGCCGGATGCATCGAGGGCTACGAACTCCACCTGCTCGATACCGGACAACAGCCGTTGCCGCGCCGGTACGGAATCCGGGGCGCGGTCGAGTACATTCCACCAAACCCGGTACAGGTCGCCGTCCTCCGTGAGGTAGGCGACACGCTGTACCTCGGCGCGCCGCTGGCGTAACGGGTTGCGCCAGCCCATCCGCGAGAATTCAAGCAAACCGTCGCTGCCGATCAGTACCCAGCCCCTGGCATCGCCCAGCAGGTCGCGTACGGGGCGCCCGGTAATCTGCATGAGGTCGCGCTTAAGCATCAGCATGGCGCGTTGCACCTCGGCAAGACGGTCGGTACGCTCGCCGACGATCGCGTGGTTGTCTAGGGTGCGGCCCATCAGTTGGGCGCCAAGCAGCCCGATGATGGCGAATACGGCCAGCGCCACGAGCACTTCCATGAGCGTGAAACCCGGCTTGACGTACCTTGGGCCCATCAGTAGCGGCCGACAAATCCCACCATCTTATCCAGCGGCCCGATGGCCTCGCCGTCGGCCACTTCGTAGACTTCGATTTCTACTCGGCGTAGCCAGGGGTGTGTGGTTTCCAGAATACTGCGGTCGACGCGCCAGATGCGTCCCGACATGTGCACGCGCCCGGTCTCCCGGCCTGTCGGTATCGCGTCTGTGCTATCGATACGCGCTAGCCTTATACGGGCCAGTTCGTTGTCGGCCACCCAATGGGCCACCAGGCGTTGCTCCAGCGTGTAGGTCTGCGTCACGACATTGCCGATCGCCGAAGACACGGCCAGCCCCACCACCGCGATTATCGTGAGGGCGACCAACATCTCGATCAACGTGAAACCGGGCGTGCGCATCTTATCCGCCGCTGGTGTCAGCCACGACTCGCCAGGGACTCCGACAGGCCATCGCTTGAGACAACCCAGGGCGGCGCGTCCCATGCTGGCTCCAGGTACCAGTTGAACGGGGTCACCTCGCCGCTTGAGAACAGGATGATCTTCGGCAGTTCCTCGTCGTCCGGGTTGCCGAATTGTTCGGTGTCGAAACCCTCGATTTCAACGCGAAAGGAGATCCTTGGCGTGAGGCCCTCGGGGAGGAAGGGCCGATAGGCCTGCTCCACCCACTGGCCTTGCTGCGTATCCAGTTCGGCGAAGCGATAGTCGCCCGCCTCTATGAAAATGCCCCACTCCCGGTTGCGTTGCAGCGAGTACTGGCGCGCCAATTCAATGCGGGCACCGATACGCTGCGCCATACCCCGCAGTTGCTGTTCTTCGTCCGCCCCGGTGAAGCCGAGCACCACCGTCCCCGTCAACACCGCGACTATGACCATGACCACCAGCAGCTCCAGCAGCGTAAAGCCGCCCGAGCCAATACCGCTAGCTGCCTTCCAGGATGACATCCGCGTTCATGCCCTCGCCGCCCTCGACGCCGTCCGCACCTAGGGAGAAAAGCGTGAAGTCGGAACTGCGGCGCTCGTAGATGTAGGGTGAGCCCCAGGGGTCCGTGGGCAGCGCCTTGACGTAGCCGTCGGGGTTCCAATTCTTGGGCTCCGGAGATCCCGCCGGGCGCGAGACGAGCGCATCGAGCCCCTGCTCTGTGGATGGGTAGTGGAAGTTGTCCAAGCGGTAGATGTCCAGCGCGTTGGCGAGTTGGCGCAGGTCGGTCTGCGCGGCGGTGATGCGGGCCTGGTCCGGGCGCGACAGTAGATTGGGCACGATCACCGCACCGAGTATGCCGATAATGACGACCACCACGAGAATCTCGATCAGGGTAAACCCCCCTACCCGCCGTAGAACTCCGCGCAGATGGATACGGGGTCCGTTCGACCGAACGGGCCCCTTTCCCCGCCGGGGTTGAGGGTTGCGAGCCAGATGAGCGTTCTTCATTTGAGCCATCCTATGCCATTGGCGTTATAGAAGCTGATTCATGTTCAAGATGGGCAGTAGCACAGCCATGACGATAAACAGGACGAGCCCGCCCATCAACAGCAGCATCAGCGGTTGCAGCAGGTTAACCAGGGTGGTGACGATGCGCTCCACCTCGGCTTGTTGGTACAACGCCACCCGGTCCAGCATGGCATCGAGTTCTCCGGAAGCTTCGCCGCTCGCGACCATGTGCAGCAGCATCGGCGGGAAGTAGCCGACCCGCTCCAGCCCAACGCGCAGGCTGGTGCCTTCGCTGACCCGCTGGGTCGCTTCCGCGAGCAGCCGCCGGAGCCAGGCGTTGGAGACCACCTCGCTGGCGATACGCATCGCCTCCACCAGCGGCACGCCGCTGCCGTTCAGAATACTGAGCGTGTTCGCGTAGCGGGCCGCATTGCTGCTGCGCGTGATGCGTCTTACCAACGGCAGGCTCAGTTTCCAGTGGTCCCAGGCCAGCCGCGCCGCATCTTGGCGCAGTAATGACCGGATACCTAGGGCGGTGGCGGTAACCCCCAGCAGGATGACCCACCACCAGTTCTGGGCAAGCGCCGAGGTGGCGATAAGAAAACGGGTAATCCCTGGCAGTTCGCGGCCCATGTTCGCCAACACCCTGACCATGTCCGGCACCACGTAAACCATCAGGGCACCAACGATGAGCGCTGCCAGCGCGAACAGCACAACGGGGTACAGCAAGGCCATCTCTACATCCCGGCGCGATTCGAACTGGCGCTCGATGTATCCGGCCAGGTTGTCCAGCACCCGGTCGAGATAGCCCGACTGTTCGCCCGCCGCGACGGAGGAGCAATACAGTGCGTTGAAGCTCGATGGGAAATCCCCCAGGCTCGATGCCAGCGAGCGTCCTTCCAGCACCCGGCTGCGCACACCCATGACCAGGGCGGTCACATGCTGTTTCTCGGATTGGCCGGCCACCGCGTGCAACGCTTCCTCGATCGGCAGCCCGGCGCCGACCAGGGTTGCAAGCTGACGGGTGACCAGCACGCGGTCTAGGCTGCCCAAACTCCGCGATAGGGAGAACCAGGGCCGCCTTCCGGACTGGGTGCTGGTTTCCGCCGCAGCGTCGACGCCGAGCGGGAAGAGCCCCTGGTCACGCAGCAGTTGGCGAATCTGACGCACATTGTCGGCTTCCAGAACGCCCTTTCTCCGTTTGCCGCGCCCGTCGAGAGCGGTGTATTCGAAAGCCGCCATCAGCCGCAACGGCGGACGGCAACGCGCGGGAACCCCGGATGCATAGGTGCGCTAATCCTCAAGTGTGACCCTTAGCACTTCCTGCACGGAGGTTATGCCGGCGAGAATCTTGCTCTTGCCGTCGCCGCGAATGCTTGGGCATGATCGCCGGGCGTGGCGCGTCAGATCCTGTTCGGAAGCCTTGTCGTGAATGAGTTGGCGCATGGCTTCATCCACCACGATCAGCTCGTAGATGCCGGTTCGCCCCCGGTAGCCGGTCTGACCACATAGGTCGCAGCCCTGGGCCTCGAAGACGATGGCCGAATCTTCCCCCAGGAATTCCAGTTCCGCCTGGCTGGCGGCGCGCTGCCTGCGGCAGTCGGGGCATAGCACACGCACGAGCCGCTGCGCCAGGCAACCGATCAGGCTCGACGACAGCAGGAAGGGTTCCACGCCCATGTCCATAAGCCGGGTCACCGCCCCGACGGCCGTATTGGTATGCAGGGTGGACATCACCAGGTGACCGGTCAGGCTCGCCTGCACGGCGATCTCCGCAGTCTCCAGGTCGCGGACTTCACCCACCATCACCACATCCGGGTCTTGCCGGAGAATGGCCCGCAAGCCCCGCGCGAAAGTCATATCGGCCTTGTTGTTTACCTGGGTTTGGCCGATTCCCGCTAGGTTGTACTCGATGGGGTCCTCGACCGTGAGGATATTGATGGTCTGTGTGGATAGCTCCGAGAGGGAGGCGTACAGGGTGGTTGTCTTGCCGGAGCCCGTGGGGCCGGTGACCAGGAATATGCCGTGTGGTCGGTGCACGACGTTGCGCAGGCGCGTGAGATCGGCATCGGACATGCCCAGGTTGGGCAGGGTCAACCGCCCGGCCTGCTTGTCGAGGAGCCGCAGCACCGCGCGTTCGCCGTTGCTGGCGGGCATGGTCGATACCCGCACGTCCACCTCTCGCCCGCCGATTCTGAGCCCGATGCGGCCGTCCTGGGGAATGCGTTTCTCGGCGATATCGAGCTTGGCCATGACCTTGATGCGGGACACTAGGAGCGGTGCCAGCTCGCGCTTGGGGCGCACGACTTCCCGCATTACCCCATCGATGCGAAAACGCACCACCAGATTCCGCTCGAAGGTTTCGATGTGTATGTCGGAGGCGTTCTCACGTATCGCTTCCGTCAACAGCGCATTGATGAGCCGGATGATTGGCGCGTCATCGCTTTGTTCGAGCAGGTCGCCGGTTTCCGGGACAGAATCCGCGAGACTAGCCAGGTTCAACTCGTTGCCCATGTCCTCGACCATCTGCCGGGCACCGGAGGCATCCTGGGCATAGGTGGCTGTGAGCGCCTGTTCGAATTCATCGTCGCCAACGATGCGCAACAGTAACTGCTGCCGGACGTGCCGCTTCACCTCGGCCAGGGTAGTGAGCGTCGGGCGGCCCTTGCCCACCAGTTCCAGCCTATCCGGCCCGAGGTCGGCATCGGTAATCACGACGCCGAACCGGCGGGCGAAGGCGAAAGGCAGGCGGGCCGGCTCGGTGGCCGTGGGCGGGCCGGCGTTTTCCTGAAACCGGTCCTGGGCGAGTTCGCTCATGCGGATTGGCCGAAACCCCCCTGTAGCGCCGGCGGTGCAACCGGCCAGCAGTCACCTACCGACAATGATACGCCAATCGCCGCAACGGTGAATCGCCATCGGCTGCGTGGGCTAGTAGACCGTTGCATGCACAGTGCCCCAAGTGTTGCACGCAGACGCCGATGGCGCAGGATAGCGGCGTTGGCGTATGCTTCGGGCGAGCGCTACACCCTGGAGAGATCGTTTGCGGTTTACCGGTGCACACATTCTGTCCGTGGACCAGTTCGAGCGCGGTGACGTCGAACGGGTGTTTGCGGTGGCGGACGATCTGCGGCCCTACGCCACGCGCGCGCGGGTCACCCGGGTGCTCCAGGGCGCCATACTGTCGAACATGTTCTTCGAACCGTCGACGAGAACGCGCGTCTCGTTCGGGTCCGCTTTCAACCTGCTCGGCGGTGAGGTGCGGGAAACCACAGAGGTAAAGTCCTCGTCGCTGACCAAGGGCGAATCGTTGCACGATACAGCCCGGGTGCTTTCGGGCTATAGCGACGTTATCGTGATGCGGCATCCCGAGGCCGGGTCGGTGGCGGAGTTCGCCCAGGCGAGCCGGGTGCCCGTCATCAACGCCGGGGATGGCCCCAACGAGCACCCGAGTCAGGCGCTACTCGACCTTTACACCATCAAGCAGGAAATGGCCGGACGGGGCAAGGGCATCGATGGTTTGCGCATCGCGCTGATCGGCGATCTCAAATACGGGCGCGCCGTGCACTCGCTGTGCAAGCTGCTCGGGCATTACGACGGTATTGCCTACCACTTAGTCTCGCCGCCCGAATTGGAGATTCCGGCGACCACAGCGGACGAACTGGCCGCCAGGGGCCACCGGGTGATTTCCTTCCATCAGCTAGAGGAAGGCATTCACAACGTCGATATCCTCTATGTTACCCGCACCCAGGAAGAACGCTTCCCGAACCAGGACGAGGCCGACCGCTACCGGGGACTGTTCCGGCTGAACCACGCGATCTATACCCAGCATTGCGAGCCCCACACCGTCATCATGCATCCCCTGCCCCGGGATTCCCGGAGTGCCGCCCAGGAACTCGACGCAGATCTGGACCAGAACCCGAACCTGGCGATCTTCCGCCAGACGGACAACGGGGTGATCGTGCGGATGGCCCTGTTCTCACTGGTGTTGGATGTTACCGGGAAGGTGCACAATCATGCGCGGCCCGTCACCTGGTTTACGGCCAAAAGGACGCCAGAGCGGGCCTGACCAGCCGACCCGCGCAGCCGACCCGCACGGCAGCGGCTGCCGCTAAACTCGATGTGTCCATGAGATCGCCACAATTGGACGCCCAAATCGGCCGAATGCCCGCGAAATCGAGCCGCGAAGTTGGACGTCGGGGCGCTTGGTGGCGCGCCGACGACCGGCAGCGCGTTTCCCCCGGCGGGGACTACAGCAGCGCTTCCAGCTCCGGCAGGGCTTGGAACAGGTCTGCCACCAGGCCGTAGTCCGCCACTTGGAATATGGGCGCGTCCTCGTCCTTGTTGATGGCGACAATGGTTTTGCTGTCCTTCATACCGGCGAGGTGCTGGATCGCACCGGAGATGCCAACGGCGATATAGAGCTCCGGAGCGACGATTTTGCCGGTCTGGCCAACCTGCATGTCGTTGGGCACGAAACCGGCATCGACCGCCGCCCGGGAGGCGCCGATGGCGGCGCTGAGCTTGTCGGCAATACCGTCCAGCAGCTTGAAGTTCTCGCCGCTGCCCATGCCGCGGCCGCCGGATATGATGATTCCGGCCGCCGTCAGTTCGGGCCGTTCCGACTTCGCCAGCGCCTCGCCGACGAAACTCGAAATACCCGCATCGTGGACGCTGTCGAGCGCCTCGATGTTGGCCGACCCGCCCGCTGCCGCAACCGGGTCGTATGCCGTCCCGCGCACGCTGATCACCTTGATGGCGTCTTCCGACTGAACGGTGGCGATGGCGTTGCCCGCGTAGATTGGCCGCTTGAAGGTGTCGGCGTCGACCACGGCGACGATGTCGGAAATCTGGCCGACAGCAAGCGTCGCCGCGACGCGCGGCAGAAAGTTCTTACCCGTCGTGGTGTGCGCGGCAAGGATGTGGCTATAGGAAGCGCCGGCCTCCGCCACCAGCGGCGCGATGTTCTCCGCGAGCTGGTACTCATAGACGCTGTTGTCGGCCAGCAGTACCCGGCCCGTCCCGGCGATTGCGGCGGCTGCCTCGCCGACCGCGCCGCAGCCGCTGCCCGCGACCAGAATATCGAAGCCGTTGCCGATGGCCTCGGCCGCCGCCGCGACAACCAGGGTGACGGGTTTCAGTGAATGATTGTCGTGTTCCGCGACGACTAGGGTGCTCATGGAATCACCTTTGCTTCGTTCCTGAGCTTGTCCACGAGTTCTTCCACGCTCTCGACCCTGATGCCGGCCTGGCGCTCCTGCGGGGGATCCACAGACAGCACCCGCAGCCGGGGAGCGATGTCTACGCCGAGTTCCTCGGGGGTGACGATGTCCATCGGTTTCCGCTTGGCCTTCATGATGTTGGGCAAGGACGCGTAGCGGGGCTCGTTCAGGCGCAGATCGGTGGTGACTACCGCGGGCAGCGCAACGGATAGGGTTTGCAGGCCGCCATCGACCTCGCGGGTGACTTGCAGCCTGCCGTCGGCGACCTGCACTTCGGAGGCGAAGGTCGCCTGGGCCATGCCCGTCAGTGCCGCGAACATGGGGCCGGTTTGGCTGTTGTCGCCGTCGATGCTTTGTTTGCCGAACAGGACGATATCGGCCTGTTCGTTCTTCTGGAGTGCCTGTAGGGCCTTGGCGACGCCGAGTGGTTGCGCCGCTTCTTCGGTTTCGATCAGTATGGCCCGGTCGGCCCCGAGCGCAAGGCAGGTGCGCAGTTGTTCTTGGCAGTTCTTCGCACCCACGGCGACGGCAACCACCTCGGTGGCGGCACCGGCCTCCCTGAGCCGTATCGCTTCCTCAATGGCGATTTCACAGAACGGATTGACGGCCATCTTCACGTTGGCTAAGTCAACGCCCGTCTTGTCGGGCCTAACACGCACCTTGACGTTCGCGTCCACGACCCGTTTTACCGGCACCAGTACCTTCATGCGCCCCTCAAGTCAGCTTTTTTATGCGAGGGATACCCCCTCGCGCTCCCCGGCTGAGGGCTCCTTGCCTTGGTCTCAAGTCGCTTTGGTTTCAAGAAACAACGGGCCGTAGAACGGCCCGTGGAACCAAGGGCCGGTATTCTCTCCGGGAGTGCTAGGGAGGTCAAGGCGCTGGAGCAGCGATGCGCGGAAGGTCGCGTCGTGCGGATTGTGCGCCCCGCAACGAGCCCTGCGGTTATACTCCCGGGCTTCGGCGGTAAGGAGCAACTCCAATGGAACGCGAGTCCATGGAATTCGATGTCGTTGTAGTCGGCGGCGGACCGGCCGGCTTAGCGGCGGCCTGCCGGCTGATGCAACTCGGCCAGGACGCCGGCAGGGAGTTCTCGGTCTGCCTGGTCGAGAAAGGCTCCGAGGTCGGCGCGCACCTTCTCTCGGGCAACGTTTTCGAGCCAACCGCATTGCACGAGTTGTTTCCCGACTGGCGGCAACTCGGTGCACCGCTAAACAACCCGGTTACAGAAGACCTAGCCTACTATCTGGTCAATGAGCGCCGGGGCATCCGCATTCCACCGGTGTTCATAGCCAGGGATATCCATAACGAAGGCAACTACGCGATCAGCCTTGGCAACCTCTGCCGTTGGCTCGGTGAGCAGGCCGAGGGTATGGGTGTGAACCTGTTTCCAGGCTTTGCCGCGGCGGAAGTGCTCTACGACGATGACGGCGCCGTGGCGGGCGTGGCGACCGGCGACATGGGGGTCGGCGCAACCGGACAACCCAAGGGCAGCTACACGCCGGGGTACGAGTTGCGCGCCAGGCACACCGTTTTCGCCGAAGGCTGCCGAGGCCATCTCGGCAAGCAGCTCATCGCCCGGTTCGGCCTGGACGAAGGCCGGGGTACGCAACACTACGCCATCGGCCTGAAGGAACTGTGGGACGTGGCGCCCGAACGCCACACACCGGGCAAGGTTATTCATACCCTTGGCTGGCCCTTAGGCCGCGCGACGGGCGGCTCGTTCCTGTATCACCTGGAAGACAATCAGGTGGCCGTTGGCCTCATCGTCGACCTGGCGTACAAGAACCCGCACCTAAGCCCCTTCGACGAATTCCAACGCTGGAAACACCATCCCCTGGTCAGCGCTGTACTGAAGGGGGGAAGGCGCGTCGCCTACGGTGCCCGGGCGATCGTCAAGGGCGGTCTTCAAGCCCTGCCCAGGTTCACGTTTCCCGGCGGTGTACTGGTTGGCGACGATGCCGGTTTTCTCAACGTGCTAAAGGTCAAGGGTGCGCATACGGCCATGAAGTCCGGCATGCTCGCCGCCGAGGCCATCGCCGAGGAACTGCTGCGGGAGGGCGGTGGTGCCCGGGAGGCCCATGCCTACGCGGAAAACTTCAAGGCTTCCTGGCTCTACGATGAACTGCATCGCAGCCGCAACGCGGGCCCCGGCTGGCACCGATTCGGCATGCTGGCGGGCTCCGCCCATGCCCTGGTGGATAGCTGGTTCAAGGGCCTGCCCTATACGCTGAAAGATCCGAAGCCGGACCACGCCACGCTGCAACCGGCTGCCGCCGCCCCGAAAATCGACTACCCCAAACCGGATGGCGTTATCTCCTTCGACAAGCTTTCATCGGTGTTTCTCTCCAACACCAACCACGAGGAAGACCAGCCCTGCCATCTGCGGCTGACCGACCCGGACATTCCCATTCAGCGCAATCTGCCGGATTACGACGAGCCCGCGCAACGCTACTGCCCAGCGGGCGTCTACGAGGTGCTGCGGGAAAACGGCGAGGTGCGGTTTCAGATCAATGCGCAGAACTGCGTGCATTGCAAAACCTGCGATATCAAGGACCCGGCGCAGAACATCACCTGGGTGGCCCCGGAAGGCGGCGGCGGCCCCAACTACCCCAATATGTGACGCGGCCGAGGCGAACTCCGGGCAAGCGTATCCCCGCCTCGTTCTGAGCCCCTAATCGGAGGTTCCCTAGGAGTTTTCGCGGGCGGGGATTCGCATTCGTGGCGGCACATTCGGGTTGCCGAACCAGAGCGCTGTCTTGGGTTCCGTTGCCTACGAAACCGCGCCGAGGTCGAAGCGCCCGCCCCTGGAATAGAGCCATAGGCGCCCGTCCACTTCCTCGGCCAGTTCCATCAGCGGATAGTAGACGGAGCGGGCGATCAAGGCGTTAAGCCCTTGGCGAACGTGGACATAGGGCCTGGGATTGTGCGCGCTTTGTTCGATCCAAATGGGGTGGTCCGGGTCGGCGAACACCACATCGTTGGTAGTCGTGCGAAACCCGATCTCCCGGCTCGGCCCCAGACCCCGGGATACGAAGTCGATTGCCAGGAAGGGCGCATCTTCCACTTCGATGGCCAATTTTTCCTGGGGAGTGACCAGGTAGTAGCTGTCTCCCTCCCGACGGAGGACACTGGAAAACAGGCGCACCAGGGCCATGCGGGTGAACGCGCGGCCCTCGTGGTACCAGGTTCCGTCCCTGGCTATGCGGATATCGACCCGCCCCTGCCGTGGGGGGTGCCACCTGTCGACCGGGGGCAAGTGCCGCTGGGATTGCAGTGATTTAAGGGTGTCGAACAGATCGTTCGGTTGGCCTGGCACTTCCTGATTTCCTGTGACGGGCTGCATTTTGCGATTGCTGTCCGGGGACTCTGTTTCCGTAAGGCATGTCCCCCGTATTCCTCGGCCGGGGGAAGATGTGCCCGCATGTCGCCTGCCCCGGCCGATTCCCCCTCGTGTTCCCGGGCCGGGGACGCTCGCGCCGCTGCCAGGTTACCGGCGTGCTATCCGCCTGTCGGGCTTAGCTACTTGAATAAAGCCCGACAGGCTCCTATCCGCCGATGAACTTCATGACGGTGGTTTCGCCGCGGAAGCTTAAGCTTTGCTTGTCGGCTAGCGCCAGCCCGAGCAGGCGTTGCATGCGGGGCATCGCCTGGTGGTGGGGCAGCGGCAGAAGGTCGCGGATGTCGTGGCAATTGGCGTTGGAAAGGCAGCCGTAAAGCATGCCGTTCGATGACAGGCGCAACCGCGTGCAGGAGCTGCAGAAGGGCTCGCTTTCGTTGGCGATGATGCCGAAGACGCCCCGGCCGGGAATTTCATAGCGCACGGCGGTGGCGTCATAGGGCGCGTCGGTGCGGGCGAATTCGAACCGCCCGCCAATGGTTTCCAGTATCTCGTCCATGCCGTAGAAATCCTGGATGTATTGGTTGCCCGCCCGCAGATGCCCCATGTTCATAAGTTCGATGAAACGCAGTTCGATGCCCCTGTCCAGGCAGTACTCGAGCATCGGCAGCACCTGGTCGGCGTTTTTCGTGCGCATCGGCACCATGTTGACCTTAACCCCGATACCCGCCGCGAGCATCTGCTCGATGCCGCGCAACACCGTTGCCAAGTCGCCGCCGCGCGCTATGCGCGAGAAGCTCGGCGGGTCAAGCGTATCAAGGCTGATGTTGATGCGCCGCACACCGGAATTCAGGATGGTAGCCGCCTTGCGGGTCAGCAGTTGTCCGTTGGTGGTCACCGACACGTCGGAGAGCGGCAGCCCCATAAGGGCGGGCAGCAGCGCATCGAACTTCGGAGAAAGCAGGGGTTCGCCGCCGGTGATGCGTACCTTTTCGATGCCGGCGGCAGCGATCAGCAGTTCAACGGCATAGAGCAGTTCCTGCGCGTCCAACTCCTGCTGGGCGGCTTGCAGGCGTTTGCCGTTGGGCACGCAGTACGTACAGGCGTAGTTGCAGGCGGCCGTCAGGCTTATGCGCAGATTCCGAAAGCGGCGACCCTGGGCATCGACGATCACAACTGAATCCCGTGGGCGACAAAAACCCCGATAGTATGCCTGTTCGTGGCTGCGAGGGGTAACTTTCGGGTCAGCTTGTGGCCCGCAATGCCTCGCGGAGCCTGGCTGTGAACCGGCATGCCCAGAAAACGCGGTTCGACCCTTTGACCAGTACACGGTCTCCCGGGTGCAATTCGTTCACCAGGTGCCGCAAGAGGGTATCGTCGGCCTGGGCGCACCAGAGCCAACGCTGTTCCGGCCGCAGGCACTCGAACAGGGGTTTTATTCCCTCCCCTACCGCAACGACCAGGTCGACGGATTCGCAGTGCGGCGCCAGGCCGGCGTGGTAGGCGGGGCCCGCAGCGCCCAGTTCCAGCATTTCGCCCAGCACCGCCACGCGGCGGCCATTGGCGTCGGCCAGTTGCCGAAGTGCGGCCTTCATGCTCTCCGGGTTGGCGTTGTAGCTGTCGTCGACGAGCGTGACACCGCCCGCGACGGAAACACTGCCACGCCCCGCCGGCACCAGGCTGTCCGGCAAGCCCAGCGCCGGGGCCGGGTCTCGCCGCAGGGCCGACAGCACGCACAGCAGGGCGCCGATCAGGCGCGCCCGGTGCCGGCCCCCACCGGGAACCCTGGCGGTTATGGCATGGCCGTCCAGACGGTACTCCGCTCGTTGGCCAGCGTGGGTTAGCAACCGGGCATGGCAGCCGGCACCCGTCCCAAAAGTTAGGGTGTGCAGGCCATCCGGCAGCCCGTCCAACCCAACCGACTCATCAACAACCAGAACACCTTTATCTTTCAACCCTTTATAAATACTAAGTTTTTCTATGCGCAGCGCGTCCATATCCGCAAAGAACCCGGCGTGGGCCGGATGCACATTCAACACCACTGCAACGGATGGGCGCACCAGCTTGGCAAGCGGCGCGATCTCGCCGGGGTGATTCGTGCCGATCTCGTAGACGGCGGTGCCCTCCCCGCGCGGCGTGCGCGCCAGAGAGAGGGGGACGCCAAGGTGATTGTTCAGGCTGCCCTCGGTGGCAAAGGCACCGAGCGCCGCTTTCAGCAGCGTCTTGGCGGTGGTTTTGCCGCTGCTGCCGGTCACGGCGACCACATCGCCCGTCAGCTCCGCCCGCCGCGCCCGACCGATTGCCCAAAGCCCGTCCAGCGTGTCTTCGGTGAACAACAGCGGCAGGTTGGCCGCCACATCGCGATGCACCAGCGCACCGGCGGCACCGTTGCGCTGGGCATGCGCCACGAAGTCGTGGCCGTCGCGCCCGGAGCGGCTGCTGGCGTGGAATCGCGGCCCTGGGTCACCGGGCAGCGCGATGAACAGATCCCCCGGGCGAATGGTTCGGGAATCGATGGCGACGCCGCCGATGTCCGGACCATCAGCCGGCGGCAGCCCGAGCGCGGCGCAGAGCTCGCGCCAACGCCACAGGGGGCCGTTCAAAACCCGCTACCCCGTGCTACGCAGGGGTTGGTTGGTAGGATTTCCAACCGCACCCGATCCGGCGATGCGAATGGCAAACCGCCACGCGCACCCATGGCGCGAAAATACTAAAACACAGGGGTCGTGCTGGTGCTTCAATGCCTTCAGCGGGTCGGGGCGTTGAATGCAATTGCCTCAGCCATGAGGGAATCCTACCCGAATTCGCGGCCGCCCGGAACCGGCTGGGGCTTTCCATACAACCGGGCAGGGCCTTGCCGTGGGAGCGCGATCTGTACCATTGCGCTCGAACCGGGTGGCAGGGTATCAGTTTGCATCCCGGCCCTGCCGAATCACCTGTGTGCCGTGTCCTTGCTCGATCCACAGATGCAAACTGATGCACCACCAACCGGGTCAAAGGTTGTTCAGCCCACCGGAAAATGCAGTATGCTTGCCCTATGAGTAAGCCAAGCAAATTCTCCCGCATAGGCGCGTTTCTAACCCGAACCCGCAACTTCGTGATGAACACGCTGTTCATCCTGGTGCTGCTGTTCGTGCTCTTCACCCTCTTCGATGCGTTTGATACCCCGGGCGTCCCGGAGGGCGGCGCGCTGGTATTGAACCCTAAGGGCGTGGTGGTGGAGGAGACTGCGGTGCCGGACCCGTTCCGTGACCTGTGGCTATCCGACAGGGTACCTGAGGCCGATATCCATGAACTGGTGCGCGCCATCGACCATGCCGCCGGGGACGACCGCATCCGAATGATCGTGCTGGAGTTGGACGACCTGATGCTCGCTTCCGCCGCCCATGCGGAATCGCTCGGTGCCGCCCTTGCCCGCTTTCGGGAAGCCGGCAAGGAAACCGTGGCCATCGGCAATAGCTACGGCCAGTCTCAGTACGCCATAGCCAGCTACGCCGACGCGGTTTATATGCACCCCGACGGGGCCGTCTACCTGCCCGGTTTCGGGGCTTTTCGGTCCTACTTTAGGAGCCTGTTCGAAAAGCTGAAACTGAATGTGCATGTCTTCCGCGTAGGGCAGTACAAGACAGCCGTGGAGCCATTCCTGCGCGACGATATGTCCAATGCCGCTAGAGAAGCAAACCAGGCGCTGGTGGACGGCCTGTGGGCCACCTATCGGCAACGCATTCTGACCAACCGGGAACTCGATGCGGAGTCATTCGACCACTACACCGCCGCGTTCGATGAGGCGTTAACCCTGAGCCAGGGCGACACCGCCCGGGCCGCCTTGGAATCGGGGCTGATCGATGGGTTGATGTCCGCCGACCAGATGCGCTCGCAGATTGCCGATACCGTCGGCTGGGAAGAGAACGGCAACTTCAACAGTGTCGGCTATAGGGCCTATCTCAAGACCCTGGGCCCGCGTCCGGATGCATCTGACAATGTCGGGCTGCTATTCGTCCGCGGCATTCTGCAAATGGGGGATGACCGCAATGCCGCTGCCGCCGACAACCTGGTTCAGCTTATTCGGCAAGCGCGCGACGACGATGCCGTGCAGGCCCTGGTCGTGCGCGTCGACTCGCCGGGCGGCAGCGCCTTCGCCTCGGAATTGGTCCGCGAGGAACTAGAGCTAACGCAGCTTGCCGGAAAACCCGTGGTGGTATCCATGGGCAGTGTCGCGGCCTCTGGCGGATACTGGATATCGTCCACGGCCGACCGCATCCTCGCCCATTCCACGACCATTACCGGGTCGATCGGTATCTTTGCTATGCACCTTACCCTGGAGGATTCGCTGTCGAGCATTGGCGTCAATACCGATGGTGTCGGTAGTTCTCCCCTGTCGGGTGGCCTGCATCCGCTGCGCGGCGTCAACGAGCCGATGCAACGGGTATTGCAGTCGAATATCGAGCACGGTTACCGCCAGTTCGTCAACCTGGTGGCGCGTGGGCGCGATATGACCCCAGCCGCCGTTGAAGAGGTGGCCCAGGGACGGGTCTGGCTTGGCGAGCGGGCCCATGAACTCGGGCTCGTCGATGCGTTGGGCGGCCTGGCGGATGCAGTGGAGGTGGCCGCCGGTCTTGCCGAATTGACCGACTACGGCATCAAGCGGCTCACCCTGCCGCTGTCACCAGGGGATGTACTGATTCAGCAACTGATGGAAACGGCGCAAACCGCGCCGCCGAGCCAGTTGGCGGATGTTCTGCGCCGCGCCTGGAATCTGGCCGAGGCGCTAAACGACCCCATGCAGGCGTACGCGCTCTGCGAGACTTGCCTGAACGTAACGCCCTGAAGCCACCCGCGGTCGGCCGCTCGCCGGGTTGAGTGCCGCTAGAAGAGCCGGAAGCGGGGCCGCGTTCCGCGACTGGGCCGTTTGGCGGCGGCGCGCCGACGGCGTATGCGCTGTTGCAATTGCCGCCGCTTGATGTCGAGGTATTCTTGGCGAGATAGGTTGGGGTTGCGGCTACGCGCCTTTTCTTCCTTCCGGTAGCGGCAGAAATCCGCGAATGCCTCAATCTCATGGTGCAGTTCCTTGACCACGAGCTCGATCATAATGGCATCGTCGAGGTAACCGAGAACCGGCACGTTGTCGGGGATGATGTCCTGGGGCTCGGCGAAGTAGGAAAGCGCCGCGAGAACGTTCTGCCGTTCGGGGCTCGCCAACGCCCACTCCTCGTCTTCGACCATGGTTATAAGGCTCTGAAGCTTTTCTATGCGCTGCTGTACGAACATCGGCACCTCGGTACGCCCAACCTGCTCGATGACCGTACGCGCCTTGCCCATGATTTCAGCTTCGCTGGTCTTCTCGGCGGCCTTCCAGGCGCGCTTGATGACGGCGCGAAAATAATCCAGATCCTTGGAGTCGAGGTCGAAAGTCACTCTCATTGACATGGTGCTAGCCCCCTTGCCGCCGCGACACTATAACAAATCAGCGGCCTTTGAACTTGCTCCAGTAGGTATTCGTGAGCGCCTTGATCTCCTTGCGCATCAGCATGAGGCCGACCAGGTTCGGTATGGTCATCAGGGCCAGAGTCACGGCGGAGATCAGCCACACCAGGGATGTGTCTACAACCGCGGCAACAAAGAACCCGATGACGTAGGCGACTCGATAGGGCAGCACCGCCCGGACTCCGAACAGGAAGGTCATCGCCCGGTCGCCGTAGTAGGACCAGGCGATTGCCGTGGAAAAGGCGAACAGCACCAGCCCCACCGTCACCGCGTACTGGCCGAATGCACCGAAAAAACTGCGCTTGAATGCCTCGACCGTGAGCGGCACCGAGTGCAGCAGCGAGCGGCCCCGTATCTCGATATCCGTTAGCGCCGGCTGGCCGTTCTCGATGCGCAGAGTACCGGTGAAGGGCTGTCCGTTCGCTGTGAAGCGCATGTCCTCGGCTATCGAGCGGTTGTGCAGCACTGTGATACCGGCCAAGTCCGCGATGCCTCCGGTCACCGTCACGGTGCCCGTGAAGGGCTCGACCGTATCCTCCTCCGTCTCGCCGATGTCCAGGTAGGCGAAAAGCGCGCGCACCTGGTCTGGGTTGGCCTCTGTATAGGTTCCGGAGACGAACTCGGTATCGAAGGCGGCGAACTCGGTTTCGAACTTTTCACTCCAGACCCCCGATGACAGGATGACGAGCCCGGTGAGGGTGCAGATGATGAGCGTATCGATAAAGGGCTCCAGCAGCGACACCATGCCCTCTTGGACGGGCTCGTCGGTGCGGGCGGTGGCGTGGGCGACCGCCGCGGAGCCCTGCCCCGCCTCGTTGGAAAACAGGCCGCGGTTCACCCCCCGATTGAACGCGTAGGCGAAGGTGGCGCCCAGGAACCCGCCCGTTGCCGCCGAGCCGGTAAAGGCATCCTGGAACACCGCCGCGAAGGAAGGGCCGATGCGGTCTAGGTTGGAAATAGCCACCGCGACGGCACCGATGGCGTAGAGCAGGCCCATCAGGGGCACGATGCTGGCCGCCACCAGCGCGATGCGCCTAATGCCGCCGATTATGACCAGCCCCATAAGCGCCGCGAGCACCAAGCCGCTTATCCAGGCGGGCAAACCAAAGGAAGTCTCTAGGCCGGATGCCATGTTGTTGCTTTGCGGCAGGTTGCCCGTGCCAAAGGAACTGATAACCATGGCCGCGGCGAAGAAGGCCGCCAGCCACTTCATGTTGAGCCCGCGCTCCATGTAGTACATGGGTCCGCCAGCAATACGCCCCTCGGCGTCCACAGTGCGGTAGTGGTGGCTGATGGTGACTTCCACGAACTTGGTGGTCATGCCAAGAAAGGCGGTCATCCACATCCAGAACAGCGCCGCCGGCCCGCCGAGAAAGATCGCGAAAGCCACCCCGCCGATATTGCCGGTGCCCACCGTTCCGGAAAGCGCCGTGGAGAGCGCCTGAAAATGGGTGGTGTCGCCGCGGGTGGCGCCCTTGGAGTACTTGCCGGTTACGACGCCTAGGGCGTGCCCGAAAAAACGCACCTGGGGAAAGCCGAGGTACAGCGTGAAGAACAGGCCGACGCCGAGCAGCAGGAAGGGGAAATAGAAGGCGCTGCCGAGCAGCCCGTCGAGAAAGCCGATGATTGTCTCGAATGTTGCCATCTGGACCTAGTGCTCCGCATCCGGTGCAAATAGGGCATCGAACATTACCCGGTAGATCTCGTTCTGCTCGATTACACCACCGAGTTGCGTCGCGCCGCGCCCCATTGCGTAGGCGGCAACATCCTCGCCGGCATGGGTTTCGTAGGCAAGCTCGACGGTCGCAAGCTGCTGGAAATCCAAAGCCTCGGTATCGACTTCGGTGAGATCGGGGCGGCCTTCGCGGTAGCCTGGCCCGTTTGCATAGCTGAGCGTCGTATAGGGCAGCTCGTTGTCGTCGAGGGCCAGCTCTCCGGGTGCCGACTCCACCTTGCCGAGAATCGGATTGCCGCGGCGTGGATAACCGCCGATGGTGAAGACGTGGCTGTGGTCCGCCGTGACGAGAATCAGCGTATGCGCCGGGTTGGTCATGTCCAGGGCACCGGCGACGGCCGCATCGAAAGCCAGCGTATCGACCAGCGCCCGGTAGGCGTTGCCGAAGTGGTGGGCGTGGTCGATGCGTCCCCCCTCCACAATCAGAAAGAAGCCCTTGCCGGCACTGCCGAGCAGGCCGATCGCCATCCGGGTCATTGCGGCCAGGGAGGGCTCGTTGGCGCCGGACACCAGCCGGTCGGCCTCGAATTGCATGTGCGACGGTTCGAACAGCCCTAGCACCTGCCGCTTTGCGGACCAGTCGAGGTTTTCGAACTGGTCGCGGTTCCACAGGTAGGCGCGGCCCGGTGCGCCCTTTAGCCACTCGGCGATCAGGTCTCGACCGTCCGCGCGCAGGCCGGTTGTCTCGGCGTATTCGGGGTCTGCCTGTTCCCGGGGCAGGAAGTGTGCGCGGCCACCGCCCAGCATGACATCGACGCCATCGCCAATGGCAAATTCAATCAGTTGGCGGGCGATGTCCACGCAGCCCGCGGCCAGGGCTGCCTCGGGCATCGCCGCATCGTGCTCCCAGTCCCGCTCTGGAGTATGTGCGTACGCGGCCCCCGGCGTGGCGTTGGTGATCGTGGTGGTGGATACGACGCCGGTTGCGTAGCCCGCCGCTTCCGCCTGTTCCAACAGGGTGGTCAGGACATTGTCGAGGCCGCCCGCGCAATCGCCCCGCTCGACGGCGGGGCCAACGCTTAATACCCCGGCGCGGGTCTTGCTGCCGGTGACCATGGCGGTCATGGTGCCGGCGCTGTCCGGCACCTGCATGTCGGTGTTGTAGGTCTTGACCAGGGCGACCTCGGGGAAGCCTTCAAACGACAGGCTGTGCTCTTCGCCGGAACCGCCGGCAAGCTGCCCGGCAAGAATGCGCGCCGCGGTTACCGTAGAGATGCCCATGCCGTCGCCAACGAACAGAATCACATTGCGTGGTGCCAACCGCAACCCGGTGTCTCCCGCTTGGCTCTCCGCGGTTGCCGAAATCGCGCCGGGCGCGGCCAGGAATAGAGTCACCGTGCACAGCGCTCTCACCGCTAGGGCGGTGCCGACCGCCGAGGAGTTCCCGGCCCGGGCGCGGTGCCGCCGGGAGTGGCTCGCCGGCGAGCCGCGCCCCGCCTTGCTGGAATGACTCGAATCGGCGACGGGTCTCGCCAACAGTGCGCTCATTGCCTTACCTCTCGCATCGTGACAAATTCCTCGGCGGCCGTCGGATGAATGCCGACCGTGGCGTCGAACTGCGCCTTGGTGGCGCCCGCCTTGACCGCAATTGCCATGCCCTGAATGATCTCGCCCGCATCCGGCCCGACCATGTGCACACCGACCACGCGGTCGTCGGCCCGGTTGACGACAAGCTTCATAAACGTGCGTTCCGCCCGTCCGGTCAGTGTGTGCCGCATGGGCCGGAAGCGCGACTCGAAGACATCGACCGCGCCGAACTCCGCCCGTGCCGCCTCTTCGGTCAGACCGATTGTGCCGATATTCGGTTGACAGAACACGGCGGTGGGCACATCGGCATAGCTGAGCCTCTGTTGCGGCCGCTTGGTGAACAGGTTGTTGGCGATGCACATGCCTTCGGCGATGGCGACGGGTGTCAGTTGCAGCCGGTCGATGACATCGCCGATGGCGTAGATATTTTCCACCGACGTCCGATAGCCGTCATCCACCGCCACCGCGCCCGATTCGGTCAACTGCACGCCGGCCCCCTCCAGCCCGAGGTTGCGGGTGTTGGCGTGCCGTCCGGTTGCGTACATCACCAGGTCGGTGTGCACAACCGAGCCGTCGTGGAGCCTCAGCGCGTAGTCGGTGCCGGTGTGTTCGATGCGGGTCACCGTCGTGTCGAACCGCAGGCGCACCTGTTTCCGTGCCAGTTCCTCGGCGACGAACCGCCGAATGCCCACATCGAAGCCGCGCAGGAACAGCGGCCCGCGATAGAGCAGCTCTGTGTTCGCGCCCAGCCCGGCAAAGATGCCGGCAAACTCCACCGCGATATAGCCGCCGCCAACGATTGCCACCCGTTCTGGAAAACGTGGCAGATAGAACGCCTCGTTGGAGGTGATTACATGTTCGCTGCCCGGAAGGGCGGGTACCGAGGGCCAGCTTCCGGTGGCGACCAGGATCTTGTCGGCGGTGAAGACGGCGCCGTTCAGCTCGATGGTGTGCGCATCGGCCAGGCGCGCCCGCCCCTCGTGTATCTCGGCACCCGCGCCCCGGAGCAAATCGCCGTATAGGCTATTAAGCCGCTCGATCTCGGCGGTCTTGTTGTCGCGCAGGGTCGGCCAATCGAAGCCGTTCACGGCCACCGACCAGCCGTAGGCGCCGGCATCCTCGAAGTCCTCGGCGAAGTGCGAACCGTACACGAACAGCTTTTTTGGCACACAGCCCACATTGACGCAGGTGCCGCCCAGCCAGGTCGACTCGGCTATGGCCACCTTGGCGCCGTAGCCGGCCGCCATGCGGGCGGCGCGAACGCCTCCGGAGCCCGCGCCGATTACATACAGGTCGTAGTCGTACTTCATGCCTACAGCGGCCGTCGCAATCGAACGCGCAGTGTAACCCGGACGGCATACCGCCCCGCCACCCCGGACAGAGATGGGTGGTGTATCAGTTTGCATCCCGTGCCTGCCGAATCCCCTGTGTGCCCTGCCCCGGGAGCTCTTGCAAGAGCTCCCGGGGCAAGAAATGACCAAAGCCTTGGCCGCGGCGGTGGTTTAGAATCTAGCGGATACACTGGCGAGCGGGGGCCGTGCCTTGAAGCTAACGATATTCGGAACGGGATATGTCGGCCTGGTCACTGGTGCCTGTTTCGCGGAAATGGGGAATTCCGTTCTCTGCGTGGATATCGATGCCGCCAAGGTCGCGGCCCTGCGGGCGGGCCGGATACCGATGTTCGAGCCCCGGCTTGGACGGATGGTCCGCAACAATACCCACGGCGGGCGGCTGCGGTTTACGACCGACCCGCAACAGGGCGTCGGCTACGGCGATGTGCTCTTCATCGCCGTCGGTACTCCCGCGGACGAAGATGGCACCGCCGACCTGCGCTTCGTACTCGCCGTCGCGGAAGATATTGGCCGTTACCTGGAAGCGCCCAAGGTCATTGTCAATAAATCGACGGTGCCGGTGGGTACGGCGGATCGGGTGCGGGAGCGAATCGAGCGGGTGCTGGCGGCCAGGGGTGCCGATATCGATTTCGATGTCGCCTCGAATCCCGAGTTTCTGAAAGAAGGTGCCTCCGTCAACGACTTCATGAAGCCGGATCGTATCGTCATTGGCAGCGGACGGGCCCATACCCGGGAAACCCTGGAACGCCTGTACACGCCCTTTAACCGCAACCACGACAAGGTGGTGCATATGGATGTGCGTTCCGCCGAACTCACCAAGTACGCCGCCAACGTCATGCTGGCGACCCGCATCAGCCTGATGAACGAACTGGCGAGCCTGGCGGAAAAGCTGGGTGCCGATATCGAGGCCGTGCGCCGGGGTATCGGCACGGACCCCCGGATCGGCTATCACTTCATCTACGCGGGTACGGGTTATGGCGGTTCCTGTTTCCCCAAGGACGTCAAGGCTCTTATTCGTGCGGGCGCGGCGGTGGGTTTCGAAGCCCGAATTGCCCAGGGCGTGGAGATGGTCAACGAAGAGCAGAAAGGCATTCTGATCGACAAGATGCGCCAACACTATGGCGACGGCTTGGCCAACCGTACGTTTGCGCTCTGGGGCCTGGCGTTCAAACCAAATACCGACGACATGCGCGAGGCGCCGAGCCGCACGGTTATCGACAAGCTGCTGGCGGGCAACGCCAAGGTCAGGGCCTATGACCCGGTGGCCGGCCAGGAGGCGATGCGGCTGTACGGCGACACCATCGAGGTCTGCGAGCGGCGGGACGATACCCTCGCCGGCGCCGATGGGCTCATCGTTGTCACCGAGTGGAACGAGTTTCGCAGCCCCGACTTCCACGCTCTGCGCACGGCTCTGAAGGAACCCGTGATTTTCGATGGCCGCAATCTTTACGATCCCGACCATCTCGCCCAACTCGGCTTTGCGTACTACTGCATAGGCCGTTCCCGCGGCCTTCGCTGAAGCCTGAACAAGAGGCCGCTTCCCCGCCGATAGCTAGGAAGCTACACAGATACGCGACCCAGGCTCTGTCGAAGCCTGCACAAGAGGCTGCTTCCCTGCCGATAGCCACAACCGCCGCACGGCGCCCATGATCGGGCACCGCCCGCGAACGATGTCGGTGGAAATTGCCGCACGGCATGTCGAGGCATCGGGGCCACCCCAGGTTCTTCCACCAGCCCTCGGCAGAGCCCGATGTATCCGATGCGGTCTCTCTTCGCGGGTGCCGCCTAGTCTCAGGTTCTTCCGCCAGCCCTTGGCAGAGCCCGATATAGATGGTTCATGAATATTCCGCGCTATCCAATGCTTTCCGAGAAATTTCTTTTCCGGAACGAATGCTTTGGGATGGTTCTATACGGGGGTATCAGGGCCATCCCAAAGTCGCCTACTAGCCCTCGGCAAAGCCCTACATAGATGGTTTACGAACATTTTTCGGAAAATTAGGCAATATTTTTCTGAATCTAATGAATTTTATGAAATTTTATCTCAAGGGCAAATACTTTGAGATGGTCCTGGCAGGGGTATTGAAACTATATAAACATCTAGGTAATCTGGCCGATCACTGTATGAAACACCAGTATTTGCATGTCCATAGGAGCTTTCGCCCCGGCGGCCGGCGCCCCGACGCACGGTGAAGTGGGTGCTTCCGTGCGAGACTTGTTGCGACACCCTGATCTCTGGCGGGCCGATGAGGTCGGCACCCGCGCCGAGGCCGTTGCCGTAACCCCTAGCGGGTTCGATAGTCTGGATGCCCATTTGCCGGGCAATGGCTGGCCGCGAGCCGGGCTTATCGAACTCATACTGAACACGGTCGGCATTGGCGAACTCAAGCTGCTGGCGCCAGCGCTGCGGGTCTTGAGCCGTGCGGCGCGCTGGATCGCCTGGGTCAACCCACCCTTTGTTCCCTATGCACCGGCGCTCGCGGCCCTCGATATCGATATCGGCAAGATTCTACTCGTGCACCCTAGGCATCACGGAGAGGCGCTTTGGGCCATGGAGCAGGCTAGCAAGTCGGGTACCTGTAGCGCGGTGCTCGGTTGGCTGGACGAGCACCAGTTAACGCCCACGGCCACGCGGCGCCTACAGCTTGCGGCCAAACAGGGGGAGACGCTCGGCTGCCTGTTCCGGCCGGAAGCCGCCGCGAACGGCGCTTCCATGGCCGAGCTTCGATTGAAGCTCAAGCCGGGGGTACAGAGCGAACTCGATGTCTCCATCATGAAACGGCGCGGCGGCTGGCCGGTACCCGGTTTACATATTCAAGTAGATTCTCGATTCAACACTAAAGACATTGAAAAACAAATTTCTTCCTGGCGCCAAAACCGACCGAATCAACATACCGCAACGCCTTTTGGGTGGAGCCTTCAGCCGGGGAGCGCGAGGGGGTACCCCTCGCATGAAAAGGCTCAGCCGGGGAGCGCGAGGGGGCACCCCTCGCATGAAAAGGCTCAGCCGGGGGGCGCGATCGGGCACCCCCCGCATGAAAAAGCTCAGCCGAGGAACGCGATGGGACACCCCCCGCATGAGACGGCTCAGCCAGGAAGCGCGACCGGCCCCCCCATCGCTGGAAAAAGCACTCGCCTACCACCGCCGTGCGTGGCGCGCGGGCCCGGCAACCAACCCCTAAATTGATGCTCTGGCTGGCTGTACATCTGCCGATGTTCGCCCTGGAAGCGAGCCAGGCCGGCCGGAACACAGGGGTGCCAACGGTGCTCGTCGACGGCAACCGAATACTGCTCGGCAACCAGGCCGCGCTACATGCCGGCATCGGTTTGCAAAGCACCCTGGCAACGGCGAGCGGCATCTGTCCGCGCCTCATCCATTGCCGGCGCGACCCGGGCAAGGAACGGAAACGCCTGCAACTGTTGGCCGAGATGTGTTACCGGTTCACCTCACGGGTGAGCCTTGAACTGCCCCAGGGGACGCAGGCCGCATCCAGCTTACTGCTTGAGGTGGGTGGCAGCTTGAAGCTTTGCGGTGCCATGCACGTTTGGCAATCGCGGGTAGCAGGCCTGTGCCGCGAACTCGGCCATGCGGCGGTGCTGCGCACGGCGGCAACACCCTCGGCGGCCCTGGCGCTGGCCCGCGCCGGTGCATCCCGCTTGGCCGATGTGCCGTTGATTCACACCGAGTTGGCCGAGAGCGAGGTGGAAAGCCTCTCTAACATGGGCATCAAGACGCTCGGGCCGCTTTTGCGACTGCCGGAGGTGGAGCTCGGGCAGCGCTTCGGTACCCGGCTGACCAATTACCTGCGGCGTCTGGCCGGGGCGGTGCCCGACCCCCGGCATTGCATCGAGCCGCGGCCGGTGTTTGCGAGCACCCTCAATTTGTTAGACCCGATCACGGATAAAGGTGCCCTACTCTTTCCGATGCAGCGCCTATTGACCGAACTCCAGTGCTGGCTCATCGGTCGCCAACTCGGCGCGGAACGTCTGCTCTGGCACTTCGCTCCCCATGAGTCGGCGGCCAGGGTCCGCATGCCGGTGCGCTTTGCAGCGGCCCGGCAGCGTAAAGTGGATTTCATCGAGATTGTCCGGCTTGCCTTGAACCGGGCCGAATTGCCGGAAAATGTGCTAGAGATTGGACTGAAGGCGGAGCCCCTCGTGCCCTGGATGGCCCACAACCAGACGCTCTTCGAACTGCCGCCAGACCAGCCGGGTGAACAGAGCCTTCAGCCGGGGAGCGCGAGGGGGCACCCCTCGCATGAAAAAGCCCAGCCGGGGAGCGCGAGGGGGCACCCCCCACATGAGAAGGCTCAGCCGGGGAGCGCGAGGGGGCACCCCCCACATGAGAAGACTCAGCCGGGGAGCGCGAGGGGGTACCCCCCACATGAGAAGGCTCAGCCGGGGAGCGCGAGGGGATACCCCCCACATGAGAAGACTCAGCCAGGGGACGCGAGGGGATACCCCCCGCATGAACAGTCCCAGCCGGGGAATGCGAAGGGGCACCCCCCACATGAACAGTCTCGGCCGGGGGGCGCGAGGGATTGCTCCCCGCGTGAAAAGACCTGGCCGGGGGGCACAAGGAAGCACCCCCCGCATGAAGCGGCCCGGCCGGGAAGCATGCAGGGCCACCCCTCGCAGGCAAAGGAACTGCCGACCGAGTTGATCGACCGGTTTGCAGCCCATTTGGGTGAAGCGGGCTGTTCCGGCATCGCCGCCACCGGGCAGCATGTTCCCGAACAGGCTTGGCGGCGTTGCCACACCGGCGGGGCCAGCGGTTCCCCGGACAGTCGTGGCCGGGCAGACCGCCCGCTGTGGCTCTTCGATTCACCACAGCGCGTCAACCGGGAGGAGTTCGAGATATTAAGCGGCCCCGAGCGGCTACAAACCGGTTGGTGGCGGTATGGTAAGAAGTCTTTTGATTCGGGGGGTGCCTATTCGCGTTCCCGGGCCGAGTCATTTCATACGGGGGGTGTCCCCTCGCGCTCCCCGGCTGAGTCTTTTCATTCTGGGGGTGTTCCCTTGCACGCACCGGTTGGGTCTTTTCATGCGGGGGGTGCCCCCTCGCGCTCCCCGGCTGAGTCTTTTCATGCGAGGGGTGCCCCCTCGCGCTCCCCGGCTGAGTCTTTTCATGCGAGGGGTACCCCCTCGCGCTCCCCGGCTGAGGGCTCCTCCCACCGTGACTATTACGTGGTTCGGCATGGGAGCGGTGCGCGGGGGTGGGTCTTTGTGGATGGGGATGGGCAGTGGTTTCTGCACGGCTATTTTGGCTGATGGGATGACGGTGCGGTAGAGGGTTGGTGGGAGATGTGCTCTGAACAAGCACAGCGGGCCTTCGCAGAACTGCACTGCCTGAGCAACCACAGCTTCCTGCGCGGTGCTTCGCACCCGGAAGAACTTGTCGGGCGGGCCGCGCAGCTCGGTTATGCGGCCATCGCGATTACCGATGAGTGCTCGTTCGCCGGTTTGGTCAAGGCGCACATAGCCGCCAGGGAGCACAGCATCAAGCTTATTGTCGGTGCCGAATTCCGGCTAGACGATGCGTCCGGCAAGCTTGTATTACTGGCACCCGACCGGCGCGCTTACGGGCAACTCGCCGCGCTCGTCACCAGGCTGCGGCGGCGTTCACCCAAGGGCGAATACCGGGCGGCGCTGGAAGATTTCCACTACGGCATCAAAGCCTGTCTGGCGCTCTGGGTACCGGGCATTGACGATATAGAAACCCTCGTTGGCGATGGCGAGCGAATCAAGGCCCTGTTCGCCAGCACCCCCACCCATTCGCCTGCTACTCCGGGATGTCTCGGCACCCCAGGAGGGGGAGGAGCCCTCAGCCGGGGAGCGCGAGGGGGCACCCCTCGCATGAAAAGGCTCAGCCGGGGAGCGCGAGGGGGTACCCCCCGCATGAAAAGACCCAGCCGGGGAGCGCGAGAGGGCACCCCCCGCATGAAAAGACCCAACCGGGGAGCGCGAGAGGGCACCCCCCGTATGAAAAGACCCAGCCGGGGAGCGCGAGGGGGTACCCTTCGCATGAAAAGGCTCGGCCGGGGAGCGCGAGGGGGCACCCCCGGCATGAAGGGACTCGCCCGGCGCGCGCGAGGCGGCATGCCTTGCATGAAAAGAACCCCCAGCCGGGGAGCGCAGACGGATACCCCTCGCAAACAAATCAACAAGCGATGCGGGCTGTGGGTCGCCTTGGAGCTTTTCCGGGAAGGCAATGACCTCGACAAGACGGCGCACGCGCTTACGCTGTCCATGCGACTCGGTCTGCCCGTTGTGGCCTGCAACGATGTGCATACCCATGATCCGGCCCGGCAACCCCTGCAGGATGTCATGACCGCCATCCGGCTTAAGACCACGGTTGCCGAACTGGGTAGCGCCGCGTTTTGCAATGCCGAACGGACGCTGCGGCCGCTGCCGGTGCTAGAGGAACTCTATCCGTCCGAACTGCTCGATGAAACCGCTGTTATTGCCGGGATGTGCCATTTTTCCATGGCCGAGTTGCATTACCGGTATCCGCGGGAACTGGTGCCTCCACACCTTTCATCCTTCCAATACCTCAAGCGGCTGGCATTGGCCGGGGCGCGTGAACGCTGGCCGGAAGGCGTGCCCGACGATGTTTTGAGCCTTGTCCACCGGGAGCTTGAGCTCATCAAAACGCTCAACTACGAGCACTATTTCCTGACGGTACAGGATATCGTTCGGTACGCGCGCAGCCGGGGCATCCTTTGTCAGGGGCGCGGTTCGGCAGCCAACTCGGCGGTCTGTTTCTGCCTGCACATCACCGAGGTCGACCCGGCCCGCATGCACCTGCTGTTCGAGCGCTTCGTCTCCAAGGAGCGCAACGAGCCCCCGGATATCGATGTGGATTTTGAGCACGAGCGGCGTGAAGAGGTTATTCAATACATCTACAAACGCTACGGGCGCGACCGGGCGGCACTGGCCGCAACCCTGATTACCTACCGGCCGAAAAGCGCCATTCGCGATGTGGGCAAAGCGCTCGGCATGGGCCCCGACCTGCTCGACTTGCTGGCCAGATCCCTCGCTTGGTGGGACAACCGGGAAGAGTTCGGGCAGCGTTTCCGTCAGGCGGGGCTCGACCCCGACAGCCGGCTCGCCCGGCAGTTCCTGGCGCTTGTCGGCACCATCCTGGGCTTTCCCCGCCACCTGTCCCAGCATGTCGGCGGTTTCGTCATTTCCCAGGAACCGCTGGCGCGGCTGGTGCCGGTTGAGAATGCCGCCATGGCGGAGCGCACCGTCATCCAATGGGACAAGGACGACCTAGAGGCGCTGGGGCTGATGAAGGTGGATGTGCTGGGCCTCGGCATGCTGACGGCCATTCGCAAGGCACTGAGCGCTATCAACGGCTATCGCGGGCACCGGGGCTCCGGGCTGACCATCGGGAAAATTCCACGCGGAGACCCCGAAACCTATCGCATGCTGCAGAACGGGGACAGCATCGGGGTATTCCAAGTGGAATCGCGGGCGCAGATGTCCATGCTGCCGAGGCTCAAGCCACGCAACTTCTACGACCTTGTCATCGAGGTGGCGATTGTGCGCCCCGGGCCTATCCAAGGTGGCATGGTGCATCCCTATCTGCGCCGCCGGCAGGGCCTGGAAGCTATCACCTACCCCAGCGATGTGGTGCGCAAGGTGCTGCAACGCACACTCGGTGTGCCCATCTTTCAGGAGCAGGTGATCGAGCTGGCGGTGGTGGCGGCCGGCTTCAGCGCCGGTGAAGCCGACCGGCTGCGCCGGGCCATGGCCGCCTGGCGCCGCCGGGGCCAGTTGGAATCATTCGAGAAGAAGCTTATCGACGGCATGGTTGAGCGCGGCCACGACGTTGCATTTGCCAAGCGGGTGTTCAAGCAGATTCAGGGGTTCGGCGAATACGGTTTCCCCGAATCGCACGCGGCGAGCTTCGCGCTTCTGGTTTACGTTTCCGCCTGGCTGAAATGCCACGAACCGGCGGCTTTCTACTGCGGCATACTGAACAGTCAGCCCATGGGTTTCTACTCGCCGTCGCAGCTCATTCAGGATGCGCGACGGCACGGCCTGGATGTGCGCGCGGTCGATGTGCAGCACAGTCATTGGAACCACCGGCTTGAGCGGCCGGACAAGCCCGGTCGACCGCCGGCCCTGCGCCTGGGGTTGCGGCTGGTGAAAGGGCTGAATGAGGAGACCGGCCTGGCAATTGCCGGCCAACAGCCCTTCCGCGATGCCGGGGACCTCCGCCGGCGGGCGGGCGTGAACCGGCAGAGCCTGCAATTCCTGGCCCGCTCCGGAGCGCTTGAGTCGCTCTCTGGCCACCGCTATCAGGCGCACTGGGATGTGGCCGCTATCGATGCGCCCATGCCGCTACAGGAAGCGGCGGAACGGCGGGAAGAATACGCAACCGGCGTTGCTCTGCCCGGCCCCGGCGACGCGGAGAACGTTCTGTGCGATTACCGCTACCTGGGGCTGAGCCTGCGCGCGCATCCCATGCAACTGCTACGCCCGCAACTGCGCAATTTCCGCACCGCCAAGGACCTGGAGGGTTACCGGCATGGGCAGTTCGTGGAGGTGGCCGGGCTCGTAACCGGCCGTCAGCGTCCCGGCACCGCCACCGGCGTCTTGTTTGTGACGCTGGAAGACGAAACCGGCAACATGAACCTCGTGGTGTGGTCCTCGGTGTTCGAGCGGTTTCGCGCGGCGCTGCTACAGGGCCGCCTGCTGCAGGTAAAAGGCGTCGTGGAACGGGAAAACCGAGTAATCCATGTGGTCGCCGGGCATATACAGGATGCCTCCGGCCTGCTGGCGACAATGACCGGCGAGGAACTTCCGGTCGAATCCCGGAATTTTAGGTAGGGATTCCATACGTTGATGCGCACAATAAACTTGCCAGGGAAACGCATAATATACTTGTGATAGAACATTCATGCTAGAATCAGTGTCGTGTTTTCATCACCCCGACAAACGAAGTGGTAGCACCCCACAAAAAACTGGCCGAATCGCTGAGCGTCCTGGCTGACCTCCAGGGCGAAAACCGTCGTATCTTTCGAACCGAGGAGATGCGTCGCGGCCATCGGGAGCGCTTGGTGAGGAACGGCTTTCTTCAACCTGTCATCCAAGGGTGGTTAATGCTCAGCAACCCGGGTGTTGCACCGCAAGACTCGGCGCTTTGGTATGCCTCGTTTTGGGAGTTTTGCGCCCGGTATTGCTCGCGCCGGTTCGGGGAGGAATGGCACTTGTCGCCCGAACTTTCGTTGCTGTTACACGCCGAAAACTCGGCTGTGCCGCAACAGGTTATCGTTCACGCCAGAAACGGTTCTAACAACCGGATTGCGCTCCCATTCGAGATGTCCATCTTTGATTTGCAGACACGGCGGCAGCCAGCTCCCGAAAAGCTGTGCGTTAGAGAAGGCAATCGTCTGTATACAACAGAAAGCGGACTCATTCGTGCCTCGAAGCGGTTTTTTCAAGATTACCCGGTAGAAGCCCAAACGGTGTTGGCCGGCATTGCGCAACCAGGAGGCATTGTCCGTTCGCTCTTAGAGGGCGGCCACTCGACGAGGGCGGGTCGTTTGGCGGGGGCTTTCCGGCATATCGGGCGTGCGAGATTCGCGAACGAGATCGCTCGTGCGATGCGACAGACTGAACACACCTACCGCGAGTCGAATCCCTTTGTTACCGGCACGGGCCGCGATGTTATGCCTGCCGGTGGTGCCGGTCGGCATGCCACCGCACCAATTGGTCATCGGCTACGGGGCCTCTGGAGTTCCGCTCGTGACCCCATCCTGAAAGCCTTCCCGAAAGCGCCGGGGTTGCCGGTGGATGGCCAGGCAAAATCGGCCTATCTTGAACAGGTCAAAGAAGCTTACCTCGACGACGCTTACCACTCGCTCTCAATCGAAGGCTATCAGGTGACGCCGGAGTTGATCGAGCGGGTACGTTCCGGGAACTGGAACCCCGACAAAGTCGACGCAGACAGCCAACAGCATGATGCCCTGGCCGCCCGAGGCTATTGGCAGGCTTCGCTGGCGGTACAAGAGGCGGTGGCGGACATCCTTGGCGGCGCTGACCCCGGCGAGCGATTTCGCGCCGACCACGCCCGGTGGTACTTGCAATTGTTCCAGCCGTTTGTCGCCGTAGGTCTCTACCAGGAGCCCGCCCTCGCCGGATATCGGAACCAGGCAGTTTTCCTGCGCGGCTCCAGGCATGTGCCTCCGCGCTACGAAATCATTGCCGATGCCATGGAAACCCTGTTCCTGCTTTTAGAAGAGGAGCCGGAGCCTGCGGTACGCGCAGTAGCAGGGCACTGGATGTTTGGGTACATCCATCCGTACCCCGACGGCAATGGACGCATTGCACGATTTACGATGAACGCAATGCTGGCCTCAGGAGGATACCCGTGGACAGTCATCCGGGTAGAGGACCGGCGGGCGTATATGGCTGCTCTCGAAGCGGCCAGTGTGCAGCAGAATTCCACACCGTTCGCAGAATTCGTCGCAGACCGAGTGCGAGCCGTTTTGGCCATGGTGGCGGACAAGGAGTCATCGCATTCGACACCAAACAAGGCGAAGCACGATAAGTCCTGAAAGGCCCCACACCCATAGTGAATCGTTCCGGATGGCCACTAGTGCCACCTTAGCCTTGAACTCGGCTGAATACTGCTTTCTCTTTGCCACGTCGATTGCCTCCCGCGGCTAATCGAGCACACTTTAACGCGTTGTTCAAAAATCGGGGACCACTTCTGTGGTGGGGTGGTCCCGGTTCGTTGGGCAGTCTGTAGGCGGACCGGCACAACCGGCGTCAGCCGCTAGCCCATTCCTCCCGGTCCGCCAGACGTGCCGGACCCGGCACCGTTGTCGTGTTTCTTCTCCGGCGCCTTCTTCGGCCAGTCGAACCCGGGCCAGGTCCCGCGCGCGGTCGCGCCGGCGGCGTCCGGCGCGTCGGGGTCGCCCCCGGCGGCGAGCAGCGTCGCCGCCACATCCGTCCAGCGGCACTCGGCGGCCAGATGCAGCGGCACCCGCCCCATGGCGTCGCGGGTATTGATGGCGTCGGGGTCCGCCCGGAGCCGCCGCTCCAGCAGGGCGGCGTCGCCCAGCATCGCGACAAGATGCGGCGGGAATTCGCGGACGGCCGCGTAGGACGCCAGCGAGGGAATGGGGCAGCCGTAGACGGGGTCGGCGCCGACACGTGGCATCCCGGTGTCCTGTTCGGGAACGGACTGCAGGAAGCCGCGCTCGAGAAGACCTCCGAAGACATGCTGTGCCTCGTCCATGTCCCGGACCCGGAACACATCCCCGATCAGGTCGAGCGTCTCCTCCAGTGTGCCCGGGCCGGCGTTCCGGAGGGTCGCCATGGCCCTGGCGACATCCCGCGGCCTCCTTCCGAGCAGCGGATTGTCGTAGCGCGTGTTGTAGTACGCGACCCGCCGCTCCGCGGCGCCGCGGCGCACGACCCCGAGATCGGCCGAGGCCAGTTGGCCCGGGTCGCGCTCCGGTGCCAAGAGCTGCTCCGCCAGCGCGGTCAGGAACTGGTTGGTGTGCATCGGCCACCCCTGGCTGTCGCGGACCAGCGCGTCGGCCCAGCGCGCGGCCCCGTCGGCCGGTGCCGCCACCCCGAAGCGGTCCAGCCAGCCGTCGAACAGTTCCCGCACTTCGCCGTCGGACAGGGCGCTGAGCGTATGGACGCTCTTGAGCTCGTTCGAAAAGCGGCTCAGCCGGATGCCGGGCCGGCCCAGGTGCTCCCGCAGATGCCCCAGGCCCGCGAGCACGGGCAGGACGGGCAGATGGTCGAAGTGCCCCTCGTGGAGGTGGGCGAACACGGCCGACTCGCTCTCGTACGGTCGCGCGTTCTGCGCCTCGTCGACCATCAGCACCACCGGATGCGGCAGGTCGCGCCGTTCGGCCAAGGCGCGAACCCCCTTCTCCGTTTCCTCGGACAGGCGCGTGCCCGGCGTGACCAGTTTGACCAGGGCGCCGGCGACCACTGGCGCATACCGCCTGCCGACCGACGCGGGAACCTTCCGATCGATCTCCGCTTTGAAGCGGTCCAGGTCGCGCAGCTCCAGCAGGCTGACGTTGACGGCGACCGGGGCACCACGGTCGCCGTCCGCCCGCGACGCTTCCCATTTCCTCCGCAGATGCGCCAAAAGCGACGACTTGCCGGCACCGGGGGCGCCCTGGACTACCCGCGTCAGCCCGGGGAAATCCTCCCCGGCGCGCCACGCGTCCAGCGTCGCTGCGGCAGCCGTCTCGATGTCGCGGACCACGCGCCCGCGTCCCACGAAGACGGGTGGCGCGTCCCGCGCCTCCATGCCCACATATTCCCGCAGCGCGTCCCGCCGTTCGGCGGCCTGTCCGGTCTTGTCCATGGCGCCCGCCCGATCGTTCCCGATACCGCCATGGTATCGCAATGCCGCGCCTCCCGGGCGACTCGATGGGCGCTGTAATAGGGGGGCGAACCGCGGGTGCGTGGGATTGCGCCCCGATGTGTTTGGCCGGGCACCCCGAGTTCCGAACGCCGCGCGCCTGCCGCATGGGTTGTGGATGGTCGAATCGGACCGGGAATTGTCAACCGCGACGGGGCGGCGTGTCGCGGGCCGCACGCGGCGGCCAGATCCCGGACCAGGGGTTCGTTCACCGAGCCAGCGGAGAAGTCCAGGTCACCCGGTTCCCTGGCCATGGGCAGCTTGGCGATGGTCATCCGATACTAGATCGAGCGGGCCGTCTTGTCGGCGATCTCGGCTTTGAGCAGATTGCACGCCGATTAACAGTTACCCAGCGTGACTTTGCGCCAAGTTTGGTTCCGTAGCTTCTTTTGGCGAGCCGTCTACGCCTGAACCCATGGGATCCTTTTTTTCGATCGGCGGCGGCGGTGGAGTCCAAGCCCGCAAATGTTGCCCCACTCGGTCGTAGTATTCCGGAACTGCCGCTTCGACGTCGTCGATAAACGTTCGCCTCCCGGAGAACCGGCCCGCCAGATCCCGGACAATCGCCACCTCAAATCGTGATGGCATGGGTCCCTTGATGCCTTGCTCCAGACATTTCGGGCTTTCGAGGACATCAGCTAGAGGGGCTTGTGTCTGGCCGCTTCGTCCAGCCCAATACGTCCGGACGAGAACGTCCTCACTGTCGATTTTTTTGAGTTGGCGGGCAAGCCAGTTGATGCTGGCGCTGGCTCGCTTTCTGTCTCCGGGGGCTTTGACCATCATCGAGCAACTAACGGTGCGGCGCTGTAGGTTGATGGTGACATCAATGTCTCCCGCGGCGTTTGGCACCATGAAGGATGAGCGCAACTCCTTTGACGTGATAAGGACATCTGAGGCGTCTTTGAGCCTCATGGCGGGGTCCAATTGGTGCTTTCGGGGCATACGAATGCCGATGGGCTGACCAATGCGTCGGTCAAGGATCAAGCAAAGGTCTCGTTCCTCCTGGTGCCAACTGGTAACGGTATTGCTGATCTCGTCCGAGCTGCGCTTGAATTGCTGTTCTACGCGAATTCCCAGAACGAGCGGACGCCACTCGGGGTTCATGCGGTCGAATCGTTTGACCCCTGCACCGGAGTGCTCGAAGAAGTTGACCATCTCGTCCAGGACGAAGGCTTGCTCGACATCGAGCGATTGACGGTCTCTCAAGATCATTGCTGCCTGGGTCAACACGCTTACCCAGGAAAGGTGGAAAAATTGCACCTTGTTGCTCAGACGCTTGGGGACGGTATAGGGGGTATGAGTTGGTAGAGGGACAAGCTGATTGGAGATGGTTATGATCGCGTCAACGCCCAGTCGTTTGGCCGCTTCGGCGTATCGGCGAACTTGGGCCTCATCGATTGTGGCGTTGTCGATCTTCGCTTCAAGAAATGCTGTCCAGCGGGTGTTGCGCTTTGACATACAGATAAGTCCGTCGGGTCGATCACCGGTACTGCCTTCGGCATCAGGCAGCTTTACTTCGACGTAGCTGGATACTTGGGCCGTCTTTCCGAGCTTGACCCCGCAACGACCCAACAGCACCTCTGCCAGCGGGCGGACAATGCGTAATGTCCCCAACAGCACCGAAACCAAACGCTCTTCTTTTCGAGTCTGGGATGTCGTTGGAATGAGCCTTGCGGGCTTCGAAGTGTCGAGGAGGTCTTCCAGGTCGTTCTTCATGGTGATTTTTCCCCATCATACGTTGGGCTTGGGCGTGGAATACTCCACACCGATCCAAGTATAGGCCATGACTTGTTCAGCGGCGAAACTGACGGAACCGCCGCGACGGGCCGGCCCGTGGCCAGATGACGGGGCCGGACTTGCGCAGGGCCTTGTCGAGGCGCCGCACCAATCCCCCGTTTGTGCGCTAGGCCTAGTACGTAGTCCACATCGTGGCGCTCGCACCAGTCCGTAATCTCGTCCCGGCAAACCCGCTGTCAATGCAGTAAAAATCGGTAAGCCTATTGGCGGAGGGGCAGGGATTCGAACCCTGGGAGGCGTTACCCTCGCTGGTTTTCAAGACCAGTGCTTTCGACCGCTCAGCCACCCCTCCGGGCGGTATATCTTCTCCGCGCCGTCCCCGCGTATCAAGTGTGGGCTGGGCCAGGGTCATCCCAAAGTTGCCTACTAGCCCTCGGCAAAGCCCTATCTAGATGGTTTACGAAGATTTTTCGGAATCTAATGAATTATCTGAAATTTTATCTCAAGAGCGAATGCTTGGGATGGTCCTGGGCACCGAGCTTAGTGGCCCGGTTTGCAGTTGTGGATTATAGCTAGGCCGGTACACATGCAGTTCGATAAAGCCGGAATTCACACCTATCGCGCAGGGCTGTAGGATATTCGCCAACCTCCGTGTAGGAGATAGGCTTGTGCAACACTTGGGAAGGCTGCTTGTCCCGCTGCTTGCGCTGATTCCTTGGCAGGCGGCTGCGCATCCCTGCGATGTCGGCCACTGTGTCGAGGCATTGGTGGTTGGGATAGCCGACGGCGACACCCTGACGGTGCTCGCGGACTTCTCCGGCGGCCGCCAACAGAAGCGCCTGCGGCTGACAGAAATCGACACCCCGGAGCGGGGCCAACCCTGGGGTGCCCGGGCGCGGCAGGCGTTGGCTGGCAAGGTGTTTCAGCGGTCGGTGCGAGTCGCATCCGAGGGCGAGGACCGCTATGGGCGGCTGCTCGGGCGGGTCTACCTGGGTGATCGGGACATCAACCGGGAGATGGTTCGAGAAGGCCACGCCTGGGTTTACCGGCAATACTCTTCCGATGCTAGGCTGCTACAGGACGAAAGCGTGGCCAAAGAGGAACGGGCCGGGCTCTGGTCTCTGCGCGAGGCGGAGCGGGTGCCGCCGTGGCAGTGGCGCCGAAACGGCAGTCGGCAGAACAGGGTAAGCATTGCTTCCGCCCGGCCCGACGCATCGTTCATATGCGGCACAAAGACCTATTGCCGCGATATGGCTTCCTGCGAGGAGGCGCGTTTTTTCCTGGAGCAATGCGGCTTGACAAGTCTTGATGGCGACGGCGACGGTGTTCCGTGCGAACGAATTTGCGCGAACTAGGCGTTTGCGCCCGGCGGCCGGTGCGCTGACGCACGGGAAGTGGCGCCTTCCATGCAAGTTTCCGCTCCGAGCGTGGTCGGAAAGCGCACCCGCAAGGGACATAGGACGCTGCGTTGCGCAGGATCGACGCAGGCCCCGGTGCCGGGCTCGTATCGCTATAATTCGCACGGTTGCCCAAGGAGTTGCCCATGGTCATTTCCATCGCCGTGCACGGTGCCCCCTACTCTTCCCAGGCATCGCATAGCGCCCTGCGTTTTGCCGAGGGCGCGCTCGCCCGGGGTCATGCCATTCATCGCATCTTCTTCTACCACGAGGGTGTGCTGGCCGCTGGCGACCTGGGTGTTGCGCCCCAGGACGAGGAAGACATTCACGCCGGCTGGGTTGCGCTGCAAGAGAACCACGGGGTCGAACTTGCCGCCTGTATCGCCAACTCGCTAAAGCGCGGCATGCTCGATGAGGAGGAGCGGCAACGCTACGAGAAACCGGCGGCCACTGTGCATCCCCGCTTCAGCGTCGTCGGTCTCGGCCAATTGGTGGATGCGATCACCGGCTGCGACCGGTTTGTCACCTTTGCCGCCTGATTGCCATGCGCTCCAAACGCATACTGTTTCTGCTGACAAGGGCACCCTATGTCTCCGCCCAAGCGCTGGAGACGCTTGAGTCGATTCTGGTGACGGGGGTATTCGACCAGGAGGTGAGCGTGCTGTTCAAGGGCATGGGCGTCTACCAGCTTCTGCGCCACCAGGACGGTTCCAGGGTGGGCCAACGCACGGTCGGCAAGGTGTTGCGGGCGCTTCCCGAGTACGAGGTTGATCGTCTTTTCGTTTGCAGGGCCTCGATGGAGAGCCTGGGCCTGGTGCAATCCAGCCTGTGCCTGCCGGTCGGGTGGCTGGACTATGAAGAGCAGCGAGCACTCATTGCGCGCCAGGATGCGGTGGTACCTGGCTGATGGCCACTACCCTGCACATCGTCAACAAGGCAGCGGCGCTGGAAGCCTGTCTGCCGCTGATGGCCGACGGCGATGCCCTGCTGCTCATTGAGGACGGTGTCTATGCGGCGCGGCAAAACCCCGGAGTGCCGGGAACCTTTCACGCCCTGGAAAGCGACCTCCAGGCCCGGGGGCTGATCGAGCGGGTCGATGCGTCTTTTCAGGTCGTTTCCTACGACGGGTTCCTAGGCCTCGTGGAGCAGCATCAACCCATCGTCACCTGGAGCCGATGAGTTGGCCGGGCGGCTGCGAACGGACAAGGAGGGCTATCTACTCGACCTAGCCGATTGGAACAAAGAGGTGGCTTGCAGGATTGCCAAGGCGCATGGTGTGCTTCTGACCGAAAGCCACTGGGAAGTCATTGAGTTACTGCGCGATTTTTACGCCAGACACGAAGTGAGCCCGCCCATGCGTCCGCTGGTGGGGCGCGTCCGCGAGTTGCTTGGTGCCGACAAGGGGACGAGTCTCTACCTGCTGCGGCTGTTCCCAGGCAGCCCCGCCAAGCTGGCCGCCAAGATCGCCGGGCTGCCTAGGCCAACACACTGCCTGTAGCCATCGCAGGCCGGGTTCCATGCGGTTGGTGCCACGTGCCGGCCATCCAGCCGAGAAGCCCAAGGGAGGCCGTGCCATCGCAGACAGGATTCCATTCGGTTGCCGCCACCCCTCAGGAAACCCACCCCCCAAGGAACTCCACGCCCTAGGAACTCCACGCCCTACTCCCTAGGAACGACGCCTCCTAGGAACTGCGCCCAAGCCCGCCCACCCGGCATGGTGGCACGCCTGCATCAGCCGGTGCCAGCGCCACCCCCTAGGAACTGCGCCGGAGCCCGACCACCCGCCCGATGATGACGATAGTTGGGCCGCGAATATCACTTTTCGCCACCGCTGCGGGTAGTTTCAGTACCGGTGCGGCAACCTCCTTGTAGTCCGGCAAGGTGGCGCGCTCGATCAGCAACGCCGGTGTATCAGGGGGCAGGCCGTTGTCGATCAACTTCGCACAGATTTCGGCAAGCCCGAGCAGGCCCATGTAGATGACCAGCGTCTGGGCCGGGTCGATCAACTCGGGCCAGTTCAGATTCACCTCGTCACGCACCCGGTGGCCGGTGACGAAGCGCACCGAATGGGCCAGGTCGCGGTGCGTGAGTGGTATCCTCGCCTGGCTCGCCGCCCCAAGTGCGGCGGTTATGCCCGGTACGACAATACAGTCGATGCCGCGGCTTGCCAGGGTCTCGGTCTCCTCGCCGCCGCGCCCGAATATAAGCGGGTCACCGCCCTTCAGGCGTACTGCGCGGCGGCCGGCCGAGGCGTGCTCGAAGAGCATCTCGTTGATCGCTTCCTGGCGAACCCCGGCGAACTGCCGGCGCTTACCGACATAGATGCGTTCCGCGTCGCGACGCGCGTAGTCGACAATACGTTCGTTCACCAGATTGTCGTAGAACACCACATCTGCCTGCTGCAGCAGGCGCAGGCCGCGCAAGGTGATCAGCTCCGGGTCGCCCGGCCCGGCGCCGACGAGCGCGACCAGGCCGGTGGATTCATCGGCAGTTCGCAATTCCCGGGCAAACCGCTTCTCCGCGCCTGTGGAATCGCCGCTCAACACCAGCTCGCCGGTCGCTCCCTCCACCACGCGCTCCCAGAACCTGCGTCGCTTCGCCATCGGCGTAATCGTTTGTTTGACAAGGTCACGCCTAGCGGCCACGAATTGCGCCAGCCGACCCAAGCCCGTGGGCAGGTGCGCTTCCAACCAGCCCCGCACCGCGCGCGCCAAGGTGGGCGAGCGTCCCCCGGTGGAGACGGCGACCAGCACCGGGTCGCGGTCCACCAGGCTCGGAAATATGGCCGAACTGAGGCCGGCGGCATCGACGGTATTCACCAGCACACCCGCTGCCCGGCAAGCCTTGTAAATGCACTGATTGACCGGGTCGACGCCGGTGGCGGCAACCACCAGCATGCGGCCCGCCTCGTCCCCCGACCGGTAGTGGCGAGGCACCAGGTCGACGCGGCCGGCCTCGGCTAGTTTGCCGACCGCATCCGCGTGCTCCGGTGCCACCACCGTCACCCGGGCACCCGCCTGCAACAACAACTCGATCTTGCGCAGCGCCACAGCGCCGCCGCCGACGACCAGGCAGTCGTTGTCCCGCAAATCCAGGTACAGCGGCAGGTAGTCCACGACCGAATCCGTTCCGACTCCAGTACGGCTGAAGTTTGGCAGATGCGCGCTGGCGACGAAACTTGGCAGATGCACACTGGCGGCGAAACTTGGCAGATGCACACTGGCGGCGAAACAAGGCGGTCAGTCGCCTGATGCTAGGTCGAGCGCCCTCCTCCAAGCGCCCGGGGCCGCCAACCGCACCGGCCGCCGCGCATCAACCTGGCCGTAGATCGACCTTGACCGCTCCGCCCATGTACTGCCGTAGCGCGTCCGGCACCGCGACCTGGCCCGCGCCATCCTGGTAGTTTTCCAGTACGGCAATCAGGGTACGTCCGCCGGGTAGGCCCGACCCATTCAGGGTATGCACGAACTCCGGTTTGCCGGAGCCGGGACGACGATACCGGGCCATCATGCGGCGCGCTTGGAAATCCAGGAAATTGCTGCACGAGGAAATCTCCCGGTAGCGGTTTTGGCCCGGCAGCCAAACTTCCAGGTCGATGGTCTTGGCCGCCGCAAAACCAAGGTCGCCGCCGCACAGCACCACCGCCCGGTACGGCAATTCCAGCTTCTTAAGGATTGCTTCGGCATGGCTCGTCAGCTCGTCTAGGGCCGGCCACGACTGGTCGGGATGGCTGATCTGCACCAGTTCCACCTTTTCAAATTGGTGTTGGCGGAACATGCCCCGGGCGTCCCGGCCATAGCTGCCGGCTTCCCGGCGAAAACAGGGCGTATGACAGACCAGGCGCATGGGCAGCGCATCCGCATCGAGGATGGTATCGCGATAGATGTTGGTCACCGGCACCTCGGCCGTGGGAACCAGGTAGGTTTCATCCGCACCGGCCAGCAGGAACTGGTCGTGCGCGAACTTGGGCAGTTGGCCGGTGCCGAGCAGTGCTGCCGCATTGACGATGTAGGGCACGTACAGTTCGGTGTATCCGTGCTCGTTCACGTGTGTGTCCAGCATGAACTGAAGCAGCGCCCGGTGCAGGCGCGCGACCGCCCCCTTCATAACCACATAGCGCGCCCCGGAAATCTTGGTTGCCGCTTCGAAGTCCAGGAGCCCGGCCGCGCCCAGATCCACATGATCCAACGGCTGGAAAGCAAAGCCCGGAAGCTTGCCCCAATACCGGAGTTCGGCGTTGTCCGTCTCGTCCTCGCCCTCTGGCACGGACGGGTCGGGCAGGTTGGGAATGGTCTGCAGAAATGCCCGGTAGTGATCCTGGAGTTCTCCCAGCTTCGCCCGCAAGTCTTGCAGACGCTCACCAAGGCCACCCACCTCGGCGACCAGTGGCGCAATGTCTTCGCCCCGGGCCTTGGCTTGGCCAATGGCCTTCGACTTGCGGTTGCGTTCGCCTTGCAGCCGTTCCGTGTCCCGCTGCAGGGCCGCACGCTCTGCCTCCAGGGCCCGAAATCCCGCGACGTCCAGCACGAAACCCCTGGTTTGCAGGCGCTTGGCGATCGCCTCTGGATCCTTCCTGAGAATTCTGGTGTCCAGCATGCTTCGAGTCCGCTCGGCTCGGCTAGGCCGCCCCGGCGGCGCCATCCCGGATGGCGTTGACGGACATCGAAGTCATTGCGTCGCCAGGGCGTCCTGGTCGAGCGCCCGCAGGCGTTCGAGCCGCGCCTTAATCTTCGCTTCCAATCCCCGGTCGCTTGGTTGGTAGTAGCGCTGCCCGGCCAGCTCCTCGGGAAAATAGCACTCACCGGCCGCATAGGCACCCGCTTCATCGTGGGCATAGCGGTAATTCTCGCCGTATCCAAGCCCCTTCATCAGCCCGGTCGGCGCGTTGCGCAGGTGCATCGGCACGTTGTATGAGGGGGTTCTGCGTACCTGTTCCATGGCCGCACCGAAGGCGCGGTAGGCCGCGTTGCTCTTGGGCACGCTTGCCAGGTACAGCACCGCCTGGGCGAGGGCGAGCTCCCCCTCGGGAGACCCGAGCCGATCATAGGCGTCCGCCGCCGCAAGGGTTAGCTGCAATGCCCGTGGGTCGGCATTACCGATGTCCTCGCTGGCCATGCGTATCAGGCGCCTCGCGATATAGCGCGGGTCGCAACCGCCGTCCAGCATGCGGCAGCACCAGTACAGCGCTGCGTCGGTGGCACTGCCGCGAACCGCCTTGTGCAGAGCGGAGATCTGCTCGTGGAAGGCATCGCCCCCCTTGTCGAAGCGTCGCCACCGGGTTCCGGCGGCCTGCCCAACCAGCGCTTCGTCTATGACGCCGTCCGCAAGCTGTGCCACCGTTTCAAGAATGTTCAATAGCCGCCGCGCATCGCCGTCCGCCAGTTCGATAAGCAGCGCCTCGGCGGGGTCGGCAATCGACACCTGCAATGCCGCCGCGGCCCGTTCCAGAACCTTGCGCAGGGCGTCCCCGTCCAGCGGCTTGAGCACGTATACCCGGGCGCGCGACAAGAGAGCCGCGTTCACTTCGAACGAGGGATTCTCGGTAGTCGCGCCAATGAAGGTAACCGTGCCCTTTTCCACATGGGGCAAAAACGCATCCTGCTGGGCCTTGTTGAAGCGATGCACCTCATCGACGAACAGCACGGTGCTCTCACCGAGCCGGCGTGCGGCCCGGGCGCTTTGCACCGCCTCGCGCACGTCGCGCACGCCGCTCAGCACGGCGCTCAGTGAAATCCAGCGCATGCCCGCCCGGTCCGCCAACAGTTTTGCCAGGGTGGTCTTGCCGGAACCGGGGGGACCCCACAGAATCATCGAGTGCAGCCGCCCTTCCCGAACGAGCCGGGCTAGGGGCGCCTTTGGGCCAAGCAGATGTTCCTGCCCGACCAGCCCGGCAATCTCCACCGGCCGCAGGCGGTCGGCCAACGGTCGGCTGGCGTCGTTCGCCGCGTCAAAAGACATCGGTTCCAGGGGGTACGCTCAGTTCAAAGTCGGCGGATTGTATCACCGACTTATCCTGGAACCCGCTGAAGCGGATGAAGGTTGTCTGGCCGAGGTGGTCGTGGATCCTTATGCCCGTCAAGCCGGCTTGGCCGAACGCCAGCACAATCTCCGCGAACAGGGCGTCTTCGGAGCGTGGCCGCACACTGAAGCTGTCGCCGCCGCGCCGGTCGATATCGTAGGCCTCGCCAAGCATCGTCGTTTCCCGGGTGAGCAAGGCCAGGGGCGTGTCGTCCAACAGCTCGGCGATTGGCCGCACCGTTACCTGCTCCAGGTCGGGGTCATAGAGCCTCAGCTCTTGTTCGTCGGCCACCAATACCTGGGGATAGGGTGCCGTGACCTCCCAGCGGAACTTAGGCGGCAGCAGCCGCACCCGCCCGGAGGACGCCTCGAGCAACTCGCCCCCGGGGCCCTCGATGCGCTGGGTGAAGTCCGCGGCCAGATGCCCCAGCGCGGCGAGGCGCTGGCTCAACTCGTCCCGGGCATCGGCCCAACTCGGGGTGAGCAGGCAACTAATCGCGATCGGGAACCAGTACTTCACGGCTGCCGTTGCTGTTCATGCTCGAGACCACCCCCGCTGCCTCCATGGCCTCGATCAGGCGCGCCGCGCGGTTGTATCCAATACGCAGCTTGCGCTGCACGGAGGAGATCGATGGCCGCCGAGATTCGATGACGAAGGCCACCGCCTCGTCGTACAGGGGGTCGTCCTGCTCGGCGGACCGGGCCTGATCCTGGTCAATAGCTAGAAACGGCTCGGCGCTGCCGCCGAGCAGGACGTCATCGGCGTATTCCGGTGACCCCCGTTTCTTCCAGTCCGAAGCCACCCGGTTCACCTCGCCGTCGGAAACGAAGGCGCCGTGCACACGGACCGGCACGCCAGTGCCCGGTGGCAGAAACAGCATGTCGCCGTAACCCAGCAGTTGTTCGGCACCGCCCTGGTCGAGAATCGTGCGGGAGTCGACCTTGGTGGTCACCTGGTAGCTCATGCGCGCCGGAATATTGGCCTTGATGAGCCCGGTGATCACGTCCACCGAGGGCCGTTGGGTGGCCAGCACCAGGTGTATCCCCGCAGCGCGCGCCTTTTGGGCTATGCGGGCGATGAGCTGCTCCACCTGCTTGCCGACGATCATCATCATGTCGGCAAACTCGTCGATAACGACGACCACGTACGGCAATGCCGTCAGGGATGGCGGCGTTTCATCCGTGGCCGTCTCCGGAGCGACCCACAGGGGATCCGGGATGGCCGTGTCGGATTGCTCCGCCGCTCGCACCCGCTTGTTGAACCCGGCCAGGTTCCGCACACCGAGTGCGGCCATCAACTGATAGCGCCGCTCCATTTCGGCGATGCACCAGTTCAGTGCCTGGGCGGCCTGTTTCATATCGGTCACCACCGGGGCCAGCAGGTGCGGAATGCCCTCGTAACTGGACAATTCCAGCATCTTCGGGTCGACCAGAATCAGGCGCACCTCTTCCGGCGATGCTTTGTAGAGGATGCTCAGCAACATGGCGTTGACGCCCACCGACTTGCCGGAGCCGGTGGTGCCGGCAATGAGCAGATGGGGCATGCGCTCGATGCCGGCGACCACGGGGGTGCCGGCAATGTCCTTGCCGAGTGCCAGGGTCAGGGGCGATTTGGCCGACTTGTATTCCTTGGAGCCGAGCAGATCCTTAAGCCGCACGATTTCCCGGCGTTCGTTGGGTATCTCGATGCCCACCACGGGTTTGCCCGGAATGATCTCGACAATGCGTACGCTAATGACGGCTAGAGAGCGGGCGAGGTCCTTGGCGACAGAGGAGATCTTCTGCACCTTGACACCGGCGGCCGGCTGTACCTCGAAGCGGGTCACAACCGGCCCCGGGAGCACCGAAACCACCTCCGCATCGATGCCGAAGTCCTTGAGCTTCAACTCCAGCGTCTGGGAAATCGCCTGCAGCGCCTCGTTGGAATAGCCGTGCCCGTCTGCCCCCGCGTCGTCGTCGAGTAACTCCATAGCGGGTAGGTCGCCACCCGGTTCACCGTCGAACAGCGGCTGCTGGCGCGGTGGTTCGGGCACCGGCGGCTCGATATGCGGTGCCTTCTTGGTGCGTCGGCGCGTTTTCTCCTTGGCAAGCTTGCGCTGCCGCTTCTGGACGCGGGACTTCGCCGTCTTCTTTGCCCTGCGTTGGCGTTGCAACGCTTCCATGCGACGCTGCGCCCATCCGACCAGCGCCGCTGCAAACCCGTACAGGTGGCGACCGATGGTCTCCGCCACATCGAGCCAGGAGAAGCCGATGGCGGCCTGGGCACCGGCCAGCGTGCCGGCGGTACAGATGAGCGTCAGGCCGACCGAGCCAAGAAGCGGCTGGCCCACTTGCACGAACCATGCACCGAGCGCCCCGCCGGTGCCCGCTGGCAGCGCTGGGTCGTGCAGCGCATGCAATTGAATCAGCACACAGGTGCAGATAGCGATGCCCGCCCAGGCCAGAGCGCGTACCGCGGCCCGCGCCCACACCGGGCCGGTGCCCGCCGGCTTCAACAGCACCAAACCCGCTAGGGCGAGCGCCAGGGGCACTCCGTAGGCAACAAAGCCCAGCAGGGTAAGCAGCAGGTAGGAGACATAGGCGCCGCTCGTACCCACCCAGTTGCGTACTTGACCGGGCTCGCCGCTGAACCCGGACGACGGATCCAACGGCGAATAGGATGCGACGGCGAGGAAGATATAGAGCGCCGCGGCACTCAGGCCGATTAAACCGATCTCTCGCCAAGGGACACGGTAGGCCGCCAACTGAAGGTTCCTCGCCTGGGTGGCGGTGCCATTCGGTTGCGCCACCCGATTCAAAACATGGCCAATTATAGGGGGGAACGAATCCTGGTGCGCGACCCTGCCCCGGCTCGATACTTTTGGCACCGCAGGCTCGGCAGCCGCGCATGGAAGTACCCACTTCCCTGGGCGTCGGCGCGGCGGTGCGCCTAGTCTCGCCAAACATCGGGTGTCGGGAGGGCAGCAAGGGGTTCAAGGGCGGCCGCGGGCAGACCGGTGCACATAGCCTCGCCAAAGGTCGGGCAACCGGGAGAATCGGTTCTGGTTCGGCGAGAGCGGCATGCGGGTGGTATGATGCCCGTCGAACCGGAACCGAGGCTGCGAGCGTGCGCCCCGACAAACAGAAAGTGGTCGATGAGGTGTGGGACGACGCCCGGATTCGCGGTTTTCTCGATAAGGCCCCGCTCGGCGAGGGTGTGGACCCAGACTTCAGTGCCCTACTCTATGCCTACCGGAGCATGCGGCCCGCGGACTTTAGGGTGTTCATCGATTGGTTCGTGGCGGCCGGCCGCAATCTCGACGCCCGCGACGAGACCGGGGCAACCTTGGCGGAACTGATAGCGGCCCACCGCCGCTCGCGCCCATTCCGGCGGATACTTCGGGAAGCGGCCGCGGGGCCGGGTTCGTGAACGGCCAGCCGCTGCGAAGCGACGGTGAATGCGGCAATTCCCCCTGCATCCTGCCGGCGGGCGGCGTCGTGCGGCGACGCCGACAGTGACCATCGCCATCCTCGATCACCTGTCTTCGTTTCCAGACCCGAATAGCGCGGAGGATGCGCTCGGCGGTCTGCTGGCCATCGGCGGCGACCTGTCCGAGCAGCGCCTGCTCGCCGCCTACCGCACCGGCATTTTCCCCTGGTTCGAAGATGACCGGGAACCCATCCTGTGGTGGAGCCCGGACCCGCGTGCTGTTTTAGACCCAGCCGCCATGCGGGTAACCCGAAGTTTGGCCAAGCGGTTGCGCAATGCCGGGTTCGAGGTGTCGTTCGACCGCGCCTTTCACCAGGTTGTCACCGCCTGCGGCGTCGGTCGGCGCAGCAGTGGCGAGACCACCGGAACCTGGATTACCCCGAGCATGCAAGGTGCTTACGGCGCACTGCACGAGTCGGGGTACGCCCACTCGGTAGAGGTGTGGCTGGACGGCGAACTAGCCGGGGGGCTCTACGGGCTATCGCTCGGTACGATGTTTTTCGGCGAGTCGATGTTCAGCCGTGTGCGCGACGCCTCCAAGGTGGCGCTGTACCACCTGTGCCGGCGCCTGCGGCACTGGCGGTTCCACCTGATCGATTGCCAGCTTCCCAACGAACACCTTGCGAGGCTCGGCGCCCAGCCGGTACCGCGCCGGCAGTTCCTAGGGATGCTCGCCGCCAACGACGAATCGAGAACGCGCCGGGGCCCCTGGCATCGGGAGCTTCCCTGATGCGGCTTGCCATACCGGGGCCACCGGCCTTAAGCGAACCAATTGCTCGCTTCCCGCCACGCTGGGGATGGTGCCATGCAGGGTGAAGCCGGCGACAAGCGCTGCCTGATTACACCCCAGCACCCCTGCAGCTACCTGCCGCACCGCCAGGCGCGCACCCTGTTCTTCGACCCCAGGGAACCGGTGACCGCGGAAACCTACCGCACGCTGACCGAGAACGGCTTCCGCCGCAGCGGTGGTCACATGTATCGGCCCCACTGTCAAAGCTGCAAGGCCTGCATTCCGCTGCGGATACCCGTCGATGCCTTCCAGCCCCGGCGCAAGCAAAGGCGCGTGGCGGCCCGCAACGGCGATATAGAGGTGCGGGTGGAGGAGGCGGTATTCCATCCGCGCTATTTCCGGGTATATGCCGACTACCTTGCGGCGCGGCATGGCGACGGCGACATGTACCCCCCCTCCCCCGACCAGTTTCGCTCCTTTCTGCTGTGCCATTGGTCAGACACCTTCTTTCTGAACAGCTACCTCGATGGCGAGCTTATGGCGGTGGCCGTAACCGACTACAGCTCCGGCGGGCTTTCCGCCGTCTACACCTTTTTTGATCCGCGCCTGTCCGCCCGCAGCCCCGGCGTGCTCTCAATCCTCAACCAAATCGCACTTTGCCGACAGTTGCGGCTGCCCCACCTCTACCTGGGGTATTGGATACGCGATGTCGCCAAGATGCGCTACAAAACGGAGTACCGGCCGGTGGAACTGCTGGTGAATGGGCGCTGGGTTCCCTTAAATTAGGGTCTTATGTAGATTGGTTGACAAGCCACCGCATGTTGGGTCTTGCGGGCTGCATAACCACTTCATGTCGTGCTCTGTCAACTGATCGACATAATTCCCTTAAATTAGGGCGCGAACGTTGATTCTTGCCGCCTTGGCCGTCAGAATGCGCGGCCTCACTGACGAGTCGATGTGTCAGGCTACCGCGGGAGCGATTCGCGGCGAACTGACAATGCTCGTTTGTCGCCCTTTTCCCTAGGCGGTCCATGGCGAAAGAAGAACAGATCGAGATGGAAGGGACGGTCGTAGACACCCTTCCCAATACAATGTTTCGGGTGGAACTGGATAACGGCCATGTGGTTACGGCGCACATCTCCGGCAAGATGCGCAAGAACTACATTCGCATATTGACCGGCGACAAGGTGAAGGTGGAATTGACGCCCTACGACCTTAGCAAGGGCCGCATCACGTTTCGCAAATAGCCCAAATCCCCGGGTTGCCTGTAAGCGCCGCCGAAGGTATTCGCGGGCTGGTTTGGCACCCTGTCTGCGCCTTCAGGTAGTAACCGGCTCCTCGACGTTGAGCGCCAACTCGCCATTCTCCACCGTCACACGCACCAGGCCGCCGCCCTTCGACAGCGGCCCGAACAATACCTCCTCGGCGAGTTCGCGCTTGATCTTCTCCTGAATCAGGCGCTGCATGGGCCGGGCCCCCATGGTCTCGTCAAAGCCCTCGCGGGCCAGCCAGTCCCTGGCTTCCTCGTCGACATCGAGCATGACCCGCTTGTTGTCGAGCTGGGCCTGCAACTCGGTAAGAAACTTGTCGACGATGGTCTTGACCACATCCATGCCGAGCGAGCCGAACTGGACGATGGCGTCAAGCCGGTTGCGGAACTCCGGGGCGAACATCTTGCGGATCGCCTCCATGCCGTCGGAACTGTGATCCTGTTCCGAGAAGCCGATGGAGGGCCGTGCCATGTCCTGAGCACCGGCATTGGTGGTCATAACAACCACGACATTGCGGAAGTCTGCCTTGCGGCCGTTGTTATCGGTCAGGGTGCCGTGATCCATCACCTGCAACAGCAGGTTGAACACCTCGGGATGCGCCTTTTCGATCTCATCGAGCAGCACCACGCTATGTGGGTGCTTCGTAACCGCCTCGGTCAGCAGGCCACCCTGGTCGAACCCGACATATCCCGGCGGTGCCCCGATCAGCCGCGAGACCGTGTGCCGTTCCATGTACTCCGACATATCGTAGCGTAGCAGCTCCACGCCCATAATGAGTGCAAGCTGGCGGCATACCTCGGTTTTGCCGACACCGGTGGGCCCGGCAAACAGGAACGAGCCAACCGGCTTTTCGCCAGACTTAAGGCCGGCCCTGGACAGCTTGATGGACGACGCGAGCTGATCGATGGCGTCGTCCTGGCCGAAAACTACCATCTTGAGTTTCCGGTCGAGATCCTTAAGCGCCTCCTTGTCGGAAGTTGAAACCTGGCCGGAAGGAATGCGGGCGATCTTTGCCACGACCCGCTCCACGTCGCCCGTGCCGATGCTCTTCTTGCGGCGGCTGACCGGCAGGAGCTGTTGCGCGGCACCGGCCTCGTCGATGACATCGATGGCCTTGTCCGGCATGAACCGGTCGGTAATGTACTTCGCGGCCAGCTCCGAGGCGGAGCGCAACGCCTTGTCCGTGAAACGAATCTGGTAGTGATCTTCAAAACGGGACTTTAGCCCCTTGAGGATTTGGTAGGTGTCGTCGATATCCGGCTCCACGATATCGATTTTTTGAAAGCGCCTTGAGAGTGCCCGGTCTTTGTCGAAGATGCCGCGGAATTCCTGGTAGGTTGTCGAGCCCATGCAACGGATTTGGCCGGAGGTCAACAAGGGCTTCAACAGGTTCGAGGCGTCCATTACGCCGCCCGATGCGGCGCCGGCACCGATGATGGCGTGGATCTCGTCGATAAAGAGGATGGCGCCCTCTTGCTTCTTCAAGTCGGCCAGCATCAGCTTGAATCGTTTTTCGAAATCGCCCCGGTACTTGGTGCCGGCCAGCAGGGCACCGAGGTCGAGGGTATAGATGGTGCTTTCCGCCACCACTTCCGGCACCTGCCGGTCGACGATGCGTTTGGCGAGCCCTTCGGCGATGGCGGTCTTGCCGACACCGGACTCGCCCACCAGCAGGGGGTTGTTCTTACGGCGGCGGCACAGCACCTGAATAACCCGCTCAAGTTCCTGGTTGCGGCCGACCAGGGGGTCGATACGGCCGGCCTTGGCCTGTTCGTTCAGGTTGGTCGCGAAGGTGTCCAGGGCGCTCTGCTGGTCACTGTCGGCGGCGGATTCCTCGCCCCCGGCGCCCTCGGTGGCCGGGTCTTCGCCGGGTACCTTGGCGATGCCGTGCGCAATGTAGTTCACCACATCGATTCGGGCGATATTCTGCTGTTTCAACAGGTATACCGACTGGCTCTCCTGCTCGCTGAATATGGCGACCAGCACGTTGCCGCCCGTCACCACCTTGCGCCCGGAGGACTGCCCGTGAAACACGGCGCGCTGCAGAACCCGCTGGAAACCCAGGGTCGATTTCGTCTCGAGCGTGTTGTCGCCGGCGGGAATCAGCGGCGTCGTGGTATCGATGTACTTGATGAGGTCGCTACGCAGCTCGTCGATATCGCAGCCGACCTTGCGCAGCACTTCAACCGCCACCGAGTTGTCGAGCAGTGCGAGCAGCAGGTGCTCGACGGTCATGAACTCGTGGCGCTTTCTCCTCGCTTCCCGAAACGCCTCGTTCAGGGTCGCTTCCAGATCCTTAGTCAGCATGGCCTGTGGCTATCAATCGGTCATTTCCACCCGGGATACGAGCGGGTGCTGGTTTTCCTGCGCATAGCGGTTCACCTGTTCGGACTTCGTCTCGGCGATATCCCTCGGGAAAATGCCGACTACGCCACTGCCCTGGGTATGAACGGCCAACATGATCTGGATCGCCTTTTCCCGATCCATAGCAAAAAAATGCTGCAAAATATGGACGACAAACTCCATCGGCGTGTAATCGTCGTTGAGCAGTATAACTTTATACATTGGCGGCCGCTTGATCTTCGGCTTGGCTTCGGCTTCCAGAACCCCTGTGTCGCCGCCCTCGCCGCCATAGGGGTCGCCGTCGCCGTCGCCGTTTTCGCCACTAGCCCGTGTACGCCAGATCCCGCTCATAGGTAGGTCTTGAATACTCTATTGGCACCGCCGCCGTCAACCTTGCCTACACCATACGACGAATAGGCGCCCTGCCGCCGATAGGGAAACGGTGAATGCGCCGGAGGTGCCCGTTCGACGCCCCGCGGCCCCGCACAACTGCTTGACTCGAAATAAAAAAGCGCGGAAAGTTCCGGGTTGGGAAGAGTGCCATTGAGGACGGGGGCGCGGCGCGGCGCAATCCCATGGCAAAGGGCAAGGTCAAGTGGTTCAACAATGCGAAGGGCTACGGCTTTATATTGCCCGAATCGGGCCAGGGCGACCTGTTCGTCCATTACTCTTCGATTCAGATGGAGGGCTACAGGACGCTGAGTGCCGGCCAGGAGGTGGAGTTCGACATCCTGGAGGGCCCCAAGGGTGGCCACGCCATCAACATTCGCCGCCGGGGCGGGGATGACCGGGAAGCGCCAGGTGCCGCCGGCCCGCCGGCACCGGATGAATAGGGCGCGAGGCCCGGCCGGGGCGGCACCTAACCCATCGCCTCGATAATGGCGTCGCCGAAGGCGGAACAACTCACCAGGGTCGCATCACTCATCAGCCGTTCGAAGTCGTAGGTCACCGTCTTGCCGAGGATGGCGCCCTCCATACCCACGACTATGAGGTCGGCGGCTTCCCGCCAGCCTAGGTGGCGCAGCATCATCTCGGCGGACAACACCAGGGAGCCCGGGTTGACCTTGTCTAGGCCGGTATACTTCGGGGCGGTGCCGTGGGTGGCCTCGAACAGCGCGATCTCGTCGCCGATGTTGGCCCCGGGGGCGATGCCGATGCCGCCAACCTGGGCGGCCAGCGCATCGGAAATGTAGTCGCCGTTCAGATTCATGGTCGCCAGCACATCGTATTCGTCGGGCCGGGTCAGTATCTGTTGCAGCATGGCGTCGGCAATCATGTCCTTGATGATGATCGTCCGGCCGGAGCGGGGGTTGGTCAGCCGTTGCCAGGGGCCGCCATTGAGCGGCACCGCGCCGAAGTCCCGGGCGGCGACCCGGTACCCCCAGTCCTTGAAGGCACCCTCGGTGAACTTCATGATGTTGCCCTTGTGCACGAAGGTGACCGATGCACGATCTTCGTCGATGGCGTATTCGATAGCCTTGTGCACCAGCCGCTCGGTGCCCTCAACAGAGATCGGCTTGATGCCGATACCGCAGTGTTGGGGGAAGCGGATTTTTTGCACACCCATTTGCTCGCGCAGGAAGGCGATCACCCGATCCGCCTCCGCCGAATCCGCCGCCCACTCCACTCCGGCGTAGATGTCCTCGGTGTTTTCGCGAAAGATGACCATGTTGGTCTTGTGCGGTGCGATCACCGGGCTCGGAACACCTTGTAGCCAGCGCACCGGACGCAGGCAGACATAGAGATCGAGTTCCTGGCGCAGGGCGACATTCAGGGAACGAATGCCGCCGCCCACCGGCGTGGTCATTGGCCCCTTGATGCCAACCAGGAACTCGCGCATGGCATCGAGTGTCTCGGCGGGCAGCCACTGGTCTTCCCCATACAACGCCAGGGACTTCTCGCCCGAGTAGATTTCCATCCAGGAGATTTTCCGTCGGCCGTCGTAGGCGGCTTTCACCGCCGCATCCACCACCTTATGCATCACCGGCGTAATGTCTATGCCTATGCCGTCGCCTTCGATGTAGGGGATGATGGGGTGGTCGGGGACATTGAGGGATTTGTCCCCGTTGAGGGTGATTTTCTCACCGTCGGAGGGCACACGAATGTGCTGGTAGGTCATCTGATCTGCTCCCGGCTCTTGCCGTATAAACGCATGGGGGGTGGAAATGGAATGTGCAAAAAGCGCGGGATTATAGCCTACCTGCGGCGCGGGCGGCAGTTGCCGCCCGCCTACTCCCTTGTTACCGGGCTGCCCTGTTGTCGCCAGCCCGATACGCGCTCGGCATCTCGCTCGGAATGCTCGACCCAGCGGCTGCCGCCGCCGCTTGATTCCTTCTTCCAGAAAACCGCGTCGGTTTTCAGGAAGTCCATGATGAACTCGCAAGCCGCGAACGCCTCCACCCGGTGCCGCGATGCGCACAGCACAAGCACGATTTGCTCCCCGGGTTCCAGGCTGCCCACTCGATGGATAACCAGCGCGTCGGCCAGCTCCCAGCGCTTCTCCGCGCGGGCGATAATCCGTGCGATGCTTTGCTCCGTCATGCCCGGATAGTGCTCCAATTCCAGGGTGGTTTCCGCATCGCCGTCCGCCGCCCGCACCAGCCCCATACAGGCGGCGACCGCTCCGGTGCCGGTACCTATGCCGGCGCGCATGCCGCGCCACTCGGAATCGAGGGAGAAGTCCTGCGACTGAATCCGCACCCGGCCCACGCTCAACCCCCGGTTATGGGGGGCAGAAAGGCAACCTCGTCGCCAGCCTGCAGGGTGACGGTACCATCCACCAGTTCCCGGTTTACGGCGATACGGACATTCTCCGCTGCTAGGGCCGCGTAGGCGTCCGGGGCGAGGCGGGATTTCAGCGCGGCCATCAGCGCCTCCAAGCCGGGGGGCCGCCCCGCTCTGGAGGCCACCGCGACTTCGCACCCGGAAAGGCCCACCGCCTCCCGTAGCGATGCGAAAAACAGCACCCGGATCACGGCTTGGCCTCGTCGCGGCGCCAGACGCCGCTCTTGCCGCCCTCTTTGCGCAGCAGCCGCACCCGTTCAATCGACATGCCCCGATCCATCGATTTGCACATGTCGTAGATGGTCAGCGCGGCGATAGCCGCGGCCGTAAGCGCCTCCATCTCGACACCGGTCGCTCCCCGCACCCGGCATTCCGCCGTGATGCACAGATGGGCGGGCGGGTCCGGCTCGAATTCGATGGCCGCCCAACTGAGCGGCAGCGGATGACACAGCGGAATGAGTTCGGCACAGCGCTTGGCGGCCTGAATACCCGCTACCCGGGCAACCGCAAGCACATCGCCTTTTGGTACACCGCCTTCGATGATTCCAGCAAGGGTCGCGGGCTGCATCGATACCCGTGCTTCGGCGACGGCAAGGCGCTTTGTCTCCGCCTTTGGCGAAACATCCACCATGCTGGCCGCGCCCTTTCCGTCGAGGTGCGTGAACTCCTTCATCCAACAATTATATCCCCGTGCCGGTTGTTACGCGCCGAACACTGAAGTTGGGATAGTGTATCAGTCCGAGTCCCGAGCCTGCCGAATCCCCTGTGTGCCGTGCCCCCGCTCGGCCCACAGATTCAAACTGATACGCTACCGAAGTTGGACGCCAAGTGAGCATTGCCGCAATAGTGCGCAGTTTACTTGCTACGGAACCGGGCATTTGTGTTTGTTTCCAACGATGGTGGCCCGCGCCGGCCGCGGTTGCCGCATGGGGCTACACCATGTCCCATAGGGCTACAATAGACGCCCCTTTGGAGCAATCGAGCGGTATGGCGGCTGCAACTGTCATCGTTGGCATGTCCGGTGGCGTGGACTCGTCGGTTGCGGCGCTGCTGCTCAGGCAACAGGGCTATGCCGTATCGGGGCTCTTCATGAAGAACTGGGACGAGGACGACGGCACGGAGTACTGCACCGCCCGGCAGGATCTCGATGATGCCGCTCGGGTATGCGCCACCCTCGGCATCGAACTGCACACGGCCAACTTCGCCACCGAGTATTGGGACAACGTATTCGAAGAGTTCCTGCGCGAATACCGTGCCGGGCGAACCCCGAACCCGGATGTACTGTGCAACCGGGAGATCAAGTTTAAGCAATTCAAGCGCTATGCCGAGGAACTGGGCGCGACCTTGATGGCCACGGGCCACTACGCCCGCATTGCCGCCTCGGAGCATGGTCCTAGGCTGTTGAAGGGCAAGGACGGCAACAAGGACCAGAGCTATTTTCTACAGGCGCTCACCCCCAGCCAGCTCCAGAACGTATTGTTTCCGGTCGGCCAAATGGACAAACCCGCCGTCCGCCGACTGGCGGCGCAACACGGGCTGCACAACCATCGCCGGAAAGATTCCACCGGCATCTGCTTCATCGGCGAACGGCGCTTCCGCGACTTTATTGCCGCCTGGGTACCGGCGGACCCCGGACCGATCGTCGATGAACTCGGCAGGGTGCTTGGCGAGCACGCGGGTTTGGCCTACTACACGCTCGGTCAGCGCCAGGGCCTCGGCATCGGCGGCCTGGCGGGTCGCGTAGAAGCGCCCTGGTATGTGCTGGACAAGCAAACCGGCGGCAATCGCTTGGTGGTAAGCCAGGACCCCGGTGCCCTAGACAACAATTGGCTCTCGGCGGTGCGGTTGAACTGGCTTGCCGGCGATGTGCGTCTGCCCTTGGATTGCACGGCGAAAATCCGCTACCGCCAGGCGGATCAGGCGGCTACTGTCACACCGCGGGCGGACGGTTCCGTCCTGGTCCGGTTCGCGGTGCCCCAAAGGGCGATCACACCGGGGCAGTACGTTTGCTTCTATCGCGGCGAGGAATGCCTGGGCGGCGGCGTCATCGATTCATTCGGCACCTCGCCCTGTTAATCGGCGGTATCCGCGGGTTCGCCCGCCCGCCGACACGAAATCGAACTAAGGGAACGGATAAGGGTCACAGCCATGGATTTGACACCGATCACCGCCATCGGCGCCGCGGATGGGCGGTACCGGGACAAGGTTGCGGCGCTCGCGCCAATGCTGAGCGAGTACGGGCTAATGCGCTTTCGGGTGCTCGTCGAGTGCGAGTGGTTCCGGACGCTGGCGGGGCTGGGCGAAGTCGCCGAGTTGCCGGCCTTGAGCGATGCGCAGGCCAACGCCCTAGGCCGCATACACAGCGACTTCGCGCCGGGGGATGCGCTGCGCATCAAGACGCTGGAAGGCGCCACCAACCACGATGTCAAGGCCGTTGAATACTTCGTCAAGGAGCGCATCTCGGCAATCGCCGGGCTTGGCCCGCATATCGAGTTCGTGCACTTTGCCTGCACCTCCGAAGACATCAACAATCTTGCCCACGGGCTGATGCTGCGCGCGGGCCGCAAGGCGCTGCTCGTCGAGATGCAAGGGGTTATCGATTCGATCAAGGGGTTGGCCGCCGCTGCGGGTGACTTGCCCATGCTGGCGCGAACCCACGGGCAGGCCGCCTCCCCCACCACCCTGGCCAAGGAGTTGCGGGTATTTGCTAGCCGCCTGGCACAGGCGCGGCGGTCTGTGCAACAGGTTTCCCTACGCGGCAAGCTCAACGGGGCGGTGGGCAATTTCAACGCCCATGTGGCCGCCTACCCCGGAATCGATTGGCCGGCGGTCAGCGCGGCATTCGTTGCCGGTTTGGGTCTGGCGCCGAATCCGCTAACCACGCAGATCGAGCCCCACGACTACATTGCGGAACTGTTTCACGCCCTGATACGGTTCAACCAGGTGCTCTTGGACTTCGACCGCGATGCCTGGGCCTATATCGCCATCGACTATTTCGGCCAACGGCCCGTGGAAGGCGAAACGGGTTCCTCCACCATGCCGCACAAGGTCAACCCAATCGACTTCGAGAACTCGGAGGGCAACATCGGCATCGCCAACGCGCTCCTGGCCCACATGGCCGACAAGCTTCCGGTTTCCCGCTGGCAACGCGACCTTTCCGATTCCACCGTGCTGCGCAATATCGGCACCGCTTTCGCGCATTGCAGCATCGCCTACCAGGCCGCCCGGAAGGGCATCTCGCGTCTGTCCATAAACCGAGCCCGGGTCGAGGGCGACCTGCACCGCAACTGGGAGGTGTTGGCCGAGGCTGTGCAGACGGTGATGCGCAAGTATGGGATGCCGGCACCCTACGAACGGCTCAAACAAGCGACCCGGGGGCGCAGGCTCGATGCGGAATCGTTCGGGCGGCTGCTCGATGAGTTGGATCTCCCGGCACCTGCCCGCCGGGAACTGGCCCGCCTGACCCCGGCGGCCTATACCGGGCTCGCGCACCGGCTGGCCGCCAAGACCTAGATTTCATAGGGCATTTTCAAGCTGGCAAGGCGATGACCCGGTGTCTTCGCCAAGCATGGCAGCACGGTCGGCGATAGGCCCCGCGCCCGGACAATGGTTACTAAAACAATCCCGGGGGGAATATATTAATATCCTCCCATTCCAGAAATTTTTGTATAAATTGCGCCGCTCGAAGAGTCCCGGAGCAAGCGGCATGTCCATTTATCTGTCAAATTACCTTCAGGCAGTTGATCGGGCCAGGAATGAACTGGCCGGAAATTCGAACTGGCGGGCGATTAGCCCGGAAAATGTCGTGCGAATGCGCCTGCAGAACCGCTTTCGCACCGGCCTGGAAATCGCCGACTACACTGCCGACATCATGCGCCGGGACATGGCCGCATACGATCAGGATCCGGCCATGTACACCCAATCGCTCGGCTGCTGGCACGGCTTTACCGCCCAGCAGGTGATGATGTCGGTCAAAAGGCACCGGGGGGGCACCGCCAAATCCTATATCTACCTAAGCGGCTGGATGGTTGCGGCGCTGCGCTCCCGGTTCGGCCCCCTCCCCGATCAGAGCATGCACGAGAAAACAACGGTGCCCGACCTGATCGAGGAGATCTACACCTTCCTGCGCCAGGCCGATGCCCGGGAACTGCGCCACCTGTTCGTGGAACTCGACGCGGTTCGGGCCAAGGGCGGCAACGTGGCGGAAGTGATCTCGCGCATCGACAACTATGAGACCCATGTCGTGCCGATGATCGCCGATATCGATGCTGGGTTCGGCAACGAGGAGGCGACCTATCTGCTGGCCAAGCGCATGATCGAAGCCGGTGCCTGCGCGATTCAGATCGAGAACCAGGTATCGGATGCCAAGCAGTGCGGCCACCAGGCGGGCAAGGTGACGGTACCCCACGAGGACTTTGTGTCCAAACTCAATGCGGTGCGATACGCCTTCCTGGAACTGGGTATCGACAACGGCATTATCGTCGCGCGCACCGATTCGCTGGGGGCTGGGCTGACCATGAAGATCCCGGTTTCCAAGCAACCCGGAGACCTCGGCGATCGCTACTGCGGCTTCCTGGAGGCAACCGAGGTAAACAACCTGGAAGAACTGCGTGACGGCGACATCACCATTCACCAGAACGGCAAGCTCTGCAGGCCGCTGCGCCTGGACAACGGGCTCTATGCGTTCCGGGAGGGAACCGGCTTTGACCGCGTGGTGCTCGATTGCGTCACCAGTCTCGAGCACGGCGCCGACCTGCTTTGGATCGAGACCGAGCGGCCAAACCTGAAGCAGATCAAGGCCCTGGTCGATGCGGTTCGCGAGAGCGCCCCCCAAGCGAAGCTGGTCTACAACAACTCGCCGTCCTTCAACTGGACCCTCGCCTTCCGCGAGCAGGTGTATGCGCAGTGGCGGGCCTCGGGTAAGGACACCACTGGCTATCCAGACCCCGCAACACGGCCCAAGGGCCTTATGGCCGCCGAATTCGACGACTCAGATCTGGCGGCGGAAGCCGACGCCTTGATTCAGAGGTTTCAGCGGGACGCCGCCCGGGAAGCGGGGATTTTCCACCACCTGATCACCTTGCCCACCTACCACGAAACGGCGCTTGGCACCGATTTGCTCGCCGAGGGCTACTTTGGCGACCTGGGCATGCTCGCCTACGTGCAGGGTGTACAGCGCCGCGAGATCCGGCGGCAGCTTGCCGCGGTGAAGCACCAGGACTTGGCCGGGTCGAATATCGGCGACGACCACAAGGAGTACTTCCTAGGCGAAAAGGCGCTGCTCGCCGGCGGGGCGGCCAATACGATGAATCAGTTCTGAGCCGCACCGCTACGGCACCCGGAGATGTTGCGGTGCCTGGACATTGCACGAACCGCCTGTCGAGCGAGGCAGAGCCGGCTATAGGTCGCGATATTCAAAGTGGCTAGGCCCGACAGGCTGCCAGTAGGTGGCTTTGGGATGGCCCTGGCACTTGGGGCAGAGCCCCAGGCTGGCTTGAGCTCAATGTGATTCGAGCAGGTGCCGCAGCGCGGCATAGCCATCCGCAGCGGGGTATTGGGGAAATTCCGCGCGTACATTGGCGGGGGCGCGATAGAAAAAGCCGGCGTCGGCTTCTTCCAGCATGGGGATGTCGTTGTACGAATCGCCCGCCGCCAGAACGATCATTTGCAGTGACCGAAAGGCCTTGACGGCACTGCGTTTGGGGTCGGGTTGTCGCAGCCGGTAGCCGGCGAGGCGGTCGTTGTCGATGTCGGCGCGGTGGCACAGCAGGGTGGGCCAACCGAGCTTGGCCATGAGCGGCATGGCGAACTCGTAGAAGGTGTCGGAGACGATTGCCACCTGGAAGTGCCGGCGCGCCCAGGCGAGGAAATCCCGGGCTCCGTCGAGCGGCTCGACGCCGTCGATAACCTCGCGAATCATCGAAAACCGTAACTCGTGCTGGCGCAGAATGCCCATGCGATACTGCATGAGTTGGTCGTAGTCGGGAATATTGCGGGTGGTTTTGTTCAGGGCGTCGATGCCCGTGCGCTCGGCCACCGCCTGCCAGATCTCCGGAATCAGTACGCCTTCCAAGTCTAGGCACAACATCTTCATATGCTCTTCTCCTGCGAAGGGTTCCCCTGGCGCACCCCCGGCTCCTCGCGGTGTTGGGTAGATACGTATGCGGTGGATCGGGGCTGGAGAATGCTGGTCGGCATTATCCATCGGCCAACTGCCCGTGCCCTCCGCCCGCCGGTCGCGCACCGGACGATGCGGCGAAACTCGGTAACCTTAAGGTATTAAGCATATGCCAACACAGTATTTTCCAGCAACCACCGCCCGTTGTTAGGCTGCGCCGCGTTAGCTGACCCTGCCGGTCTTGCGTGGTGCGAGCTCGGGGTCGGAACGCCCCACAGCCAGTGCCCGGGCGCGGCCGGACATAGCCGAGGCGTTCGGTGGCCTGCACCAGGGGTCCGTCAGCGCCCCGGGCGTGGCCGGACATAGCCTGGCCCGGTGCGCGGAACGGGCGTCCTCCACCTTGCAAGAAAAGGAGCACGATAGATGGAAGCGCAAAAACAAGGTGCCAACATCGAACCGCAAGCCCTACTGCGGCAAATCGCCCGCCGCTACGGCCCCGGGGAGGTGGCGGTGTCATTCAGTGGCGCGGAAGACGTCGTGTTGATCGACATGGCGCATCGGGCGGGGTTGGCGTTCGAGGTGTTTTCCCTGGATACCGGGCGTCTGCACCCCGAAACCCACGATTACCTGGAGCGTGTTCGCAACCACTACGGCATCGCAATCGACATGCTTATGCCCGAACCCGATGCCGTGGCCGCGCTGGTGCGCAGCAAGGGATTGTTCAGTTTTTATCGCGATGGCCACGGCGAGTGTTGCGCGGTGCGCAAGGTCGAGCCGTTGCGCCGCAAACTGGGGACGCTGCGGGCCTGGATCACGGGTCAGCGCAAAGACCAGGGCGCGACCCGCACGGACCTGCCCCGGGAACAGGAAGACCTGGCGTTCTCCACGCCCGGCCACCGGCTCATTAAGTTCAATCCACTGGCTAACTGGACTTCCCAGGATGTTTGGGCCTACATCCGCGAGCAAGAGGCACCCTACAACGCACTGCACGACCAGGGGTTCGTTTCCATCGGTTGCCAGCCGTGCACACGCCCGGTGGGGCCCCATCAGCACGAGCGTCTGGGTCGCTGGTGGTGGGAGGATGCCGCGCACAAGGAGTGTGGCCTGCACGCGCAGAATGCGATTCGCATCGTCGGCTAGCAGCATTCGGTTATAGATGGCCATTCCCTTATAGCAAATTACCCTTTTGACGATGTACAGTGGCACCGGGGCCCCGGGGCACTGGCGATGAAACTGCAGCAGTTGCGATACATCTGGGAAGTTGCGCGCCATGATCTGAACGTGACGGCGACCGCGCAGAGCCTGTTCACCTCGCAGCCCGGTGTCAGCAAACAAATTCGTCTACTGGAAGACGAATTGGGTGTTGAGATCTTTGCCCGCAGCGGCAAACACCTTTCCCGCATCACACCGGTTGGCGAGAACATCATCGAGGTGGCCGGGGAGATACTCCGGCAGGCCGAGAACATCAAGCAGATCGCCGAGGAATACAGCAACGAACAGCAGGGCACACTCTCCATCGCCACCACGCACACCCAGGCGCGCTACGCGCTACCGGGCGTGATCAAGCGCTTCCGGGAGGCCTATCCCGGCGTAACCCTACAGATGAATCAGGGTTCTCCCTCGCAGTTGGCCGAACTGGCCACCGAGGGGGATGTGGATTTCGTGATCGCCACCGAGGGCCTGCACCTGTTCAAGAATCTCATCATGATGCCCTGCTACCGGTGGTACCGGGACATCGTGGTCCCGAAAGGCCATCCCCTGGCCGAGCAGCCATCGTTGACCCTCGCCGATGTCGCCGCGGTGCCGATCGCCACCTATGTGTTCGGCTTCACTGGCCGCTCCATGCTCGACAAGGCGTTCATGGCGCAGGGCCTGACGCCGAACGTGGCCTTCACCGCCACCGACACCGATGTCATCAAGACCTATGTCCGCCTTGGTATCGGCGTCGGCATTATCGCCTCCATGGCCTTCGACCCCGCCGTGGACGACGATTTGGTGGCGCTTGACGGTGCCCACCTGTTCGAACCGAGCGTGACCCATATCGGCTTTCGGCGCGGCACCTTCCTGCGCCGGTTCATGTACGATTTCATCGCCTGGTTCGCGCCGCACCTAGACCGCTATGCCGTGGACGAAGCGGTGCGCTGCCCGACCCGAACGGCGCGGGAACGGTTCTTCGCCGGGCTAAGCCTACCGGTGCGATAGGCGCATCAAGGGCCCGTCGCTTAGCTCTCGTTGCAGACACCGTGGGGAACATGGCCCGCCGTCACCTCTGGCGCGGCACCCTCACAGTGTCGGGTCTGGTCATCGAAGAATACATCCGCTCCGAAGGCGTTCAGGAATTCGGCCTTGTTCATACCGCCGAGAAATAGCGACTCGTCCAGCCGGATGTTCCACGCGCGCAAGGTGCGAATGACGCGCTCGTGGGCCGGCGCGCCGCGTGCGGTAATGAGGGCGGTGCGGATTGGACAGGCGTCCTCGAACTCCTGTTGCAGGTCGTGCAGGGCTTTTAGGAACGATTTGAACGGCCCGCCCTCAAGGGGCTCCGCGGCGGCGGCCTCGGTGGCACTGAAGGCGTCGAGGCCCTGTTCCTGGAAGACGCGCTCCGACTGATCTGAAAACAACACTCCATCACCGTCGAATGCCAACCGGAGTTCGTCGGACCCGTCACCGCTGGCCCGGGCCGGCACCGGCAGCAGGGTCGCGGCCGCCACGCCATGCTCCAGGGCATGCCTGACATCGTTCGCATGGGTGGATAGGAACAGGTCGCAGCCGAAGGCGCGAACGTAGCGGTACGGGCTTTCGCCGCCGCAGAATGCGGCCCGGGTTATGTGCAGGTCGTGGGCGGCGATGGAGTTGAATATGCGCAGTCCCGTATCTGCGGTATTGCGTGACAGCAAGATAACGTCTACCCGGTGTTTTCCAAGCAACTTATTGAAATTTAGAAGTTTTTCAACAAGAACAAAGCCATCCCCCGGGCTCAAAGCCTGGTCTTCGTGCTCAATTTGGAAACGCCGGTAGGCCTCCAGACCCTCGGTCTCGAAGATGCGGTTGCTTGCGTTCAGGTCAAAAAGCGCACGGGAGGAGATCGCGACGGTGAGTGATTTGCGGCTCAAGCGTCCAGGTCCGGAATCAACTCGCTTTCCAGCTTGGCCATCATATCCTTTAGCCGAAGTTTGCGTTTCTTTAGGCGCTGAATGCGCATGGTGTCGTGGTGCCCGGTCTCGATCAGGTGGTGGATGACCTCGTCGAGATCCCGGTGCTCGACCTTCAGCTCTTCCAGCCACTTGTTGAGTTCGACGTTATTCACTAGGCGAGCCCCCGCATACCCCACATGATACCCTAGCCGACATGTTTCAGCAGTTTGCGAAACATCCCGGCCACAGCCCGAGAACAGCAGCGTTCCGCAACGGCGGTCAGCGCATGCGCTCAGGCCGAATTTTGGGGCCAGTCAGTGCCGCTTCGCAAGATAGATGGAAGTTTCCATCCAGAGGCGGCGCGCCCACTCGCAAGCTGCCCGTGCGAAGCCGCCGATGAGCCGATGAACGAAGGCGAGGTATCTGTTGCATGAGGCTGGCGGTCTGCCATAGCGGGCGCTTGTCCGTGATGGGCCGATGTCCGTGATGAGCCGATGAAAGCAGGCGAGGTATCTGTTGCATGGCGTAACCCCGGGCCGGAACGCCGATGTTAGTCGTGCTCGCCGGGCTGGTTGCCGTTGTGGCCTTTGTCGTGCTCTTCCGGTTGTTCTGGCTGTCCGCGAAGCCGAGCCCGGCGACCAGCCTGATCACCCTGTTGGCCCTATTGCTGGTTGCAGCACTGGGGTTGCTGGCCGCTACCGGCCGCCTGCACTGGTTGGCGGCCGTGGGTGCGGCGGTGCTGCCGTTTCTGCGCCGCGGCTTGGGGCTACTTCGCTATATACCCTTCTTGGGAAGGTTATACGCCCAGTACCGCCAGCGGCGTACCGGGCAGGAGCAGGCGCGTGGCGCCAGTGCCCGGCCGGGTGCCATGAGCCGCGCCGAGGCAATTCGCGTCCTAGGTCTGGAAGCCAACCCGTCGCGGCAACAGATTATCGATGCGCACCGGCATCTGATGGCCAAGATTCATCCCGACAAGGGGGGTTCCACCTATCTCGCACAACAGCTTAACGAGGCGAAACGGGTATTGCTGCATCGGGACTGACGGCGGTGCCGGGGGCGCTGTCGCCGTGCCGGCAACTCCCGCCAAGCTCGGTTTGTCCATGGAATCGCCTTAGTTGGATGCCTAAACCGACCGCATCCCTGTGCAATCTTGGGGAATTGTAGTGAATAGGGCTTGGCCGAGGGCTAGTAGGGACTTTGGGATGGCCCTGATTTGGGCAACCGGGGGCGTTGGCGTGAACCGCTTATCGCACGCTCAACGCATCAGGATGCGCACTTCCTCCTCCAGGCTCAGGAATCGGCGCACCCAGTTGTCCAGCAGGCGAAACTCCTCTTCGGTGATTCCAAAGGTACGGCTAAGTTCCTTGAGCAGGCATTCCTCCTCGACCTCGAACGCTCCGTCGGCGTAGCTCAGCCGAATCAGGTTCAACAGGGCGATGACCCGGGACCTGCGGGTATCGAAGGTCGCATCCATGCCGTGGAGTTCGAGATATTCCGCCTCAAGCGTGGGATGCAGTTCCATCTCGCGCCGGAATTCATCCAGCATGCCCTCCTCGTTGGGGTCGAGCAGGCCGTCGGAGACAACGACGTTGTGGGCAAGGCCGAGCAGCGCCTCGCGTTGTTCAGCAGTAAGCGCCGAGAGCCACACTAGAACAGCCCGCTAGGTGCCCGCGCCGTGGAAAATTGCATGGCAGACTATTCTCGCCCGGGAAAGGTTCTAGCCCGAGCTGGCGAGAATGCCGAGGTTGTCATAGAGGCTGGTGGCCATCACCAGTATGCACAGCCAACCCCAGACAATCATGCCCTTCATGAACCAGCTTTGGCCAAGGAAGTCTTCGATGAGTTGCCGCATTCCGTTCGCCTACCTTGTTCGTATGGATCGGGCCATTCTAGGGAAACTCCGCTTAAGTCGCCATTCCGGCGCTAGTACGGTAGTGGCTCGGTTTGAGTTTGTGGATCATGGCGAGGCCGTCCCACATCCCCCAACACCAATGGGTTATCGTATTCGGCAAGCAATCTGACAATGCGGATTGGTAGTGGCTCGGTTTGAATTCGCGGGTCGTGGCAAGGCCGACACACAGGCGGCTCGATGAACCCGGGGTTCAAACTCGGCCACTGCCCCGTTTGCCATCCTGGCCACCTGGGCTTCGGCCCATAGCCGGTGCGCGGATGCAATATCTAGGCGAGGTCGCCTAAAATCCACCCGTGTCCGCCCAATTCTGCAAGCTGTCCAAAGCGCTGATCAAAGCCTGCCCCGGCGACTGGATCCTGACACCGAACGAACGTCTTGCCCGGGAGTTTCGGCGGGCCTACGACGCATACCAGCTCGACAGCGACAGAACCGCCTGGGTGACCCCCCGGGTGGCGGGCATCGACCGCTTTGTCAGGGAGCAAGCCGAACAGGTTCTGGCCTTCGGCGAGCGGCCGAAGCTGCTGTCGCCGGAATCTGAACTGCTATTGTGGCAGGAACTCGGGGGCCGACAGAGCGAATCCTTATGCGAACTGGCGGCGGAGGCTTGGCGGCTGGCGCACGCCCATCGCATTGGCCTGGAGGACCAGGCCATGTCGGCAACGGTCAATTCCCGCGCTTTCCAGCGCTGGGCACGGCGTTTTCGCGCACGGCTGCGCCAAGAGGGGTTGATCACGCAAGCCGAGCTTGCCGACCTACTTCCGGGCACCGCGGAACGTCTGCACCTATTGGCTTTCGATGTCGTTACGCCGCAGTTAACCGACCTGTTGCGCAGGACGGAACGCGCCGGCGGCACCGTGCGCCAGCATCGCGGCGGCGCCATGCGCAAGGGGCCGCACAAGCGGGTTGCAGCCAACACTCGGGCCGCCGAGATTCACGCCGCGGCACAATGGGCACGCCAGGTGCTCCGCCGCTATCCCACCGCTCGCATCGGCGTTGTCTTTCCGTACCTGACCAACGCCTACTTCGCCATCGCCCACGCCTTCGAAGTGGAGTTTGCCGATGTTCCCGATGCCGTCAATATCTCGGGTGGTGTGCCACTGGGGGAGCAGCCCATCTGGCGGGATGCGGAACTCGCCTTGGAACTGATCTGCGGCGAGATCGACCACCGCGCACTGCAGCGGCTGCGGCATTCGCCGTGGCTAGACCTTGGCATAGCGCAGAGATTGCCCCGCGACCTACCCGAGACCCCGGGCCTGCGCCACTTGGCGAAGGCGAGCGGTGTGCTGCGCGGGTTGGCCGCCGCCGCGTACAAGCTGCCCGCTCGCCAGCCGTTCGGCGCATGGGCACGGGCATTTCGCTCGCTGCTAACCCTGGCCGGGTGGAATGGGTCCAATGCGGCCAGCGCTCAGTACCAGGCCTATCTGCGCCTGGCCGAATGCCTGGAGAATTTCGGCACACTCGACCAGTTGCCGAACCTGTCGGGCATGGGTGCGCTGCAAACCTTGAAACGCTTGCTTGCCAGGCGCCTGTTCGCGGCGGAGCGCCCGCCCGCGCCGGTGCAGGTACTCGGTTACCTGGAAACCGCCGGGCTCGTATTCACCCATCTTTGGGTCGCCGGCCTGCAGGATACGGACTGGCCAGCGGCACCCACACCCAACCCGCTGCTGCCGATTCCATTGCAGCGGCAGCACGGCGTGCCGCGTGTCGATCATGGCACAGAGGCGGAATTCGCAATCGCACAGACCCAGGGGTGGCGGCGGGCCGCCCGCTATCTGGTGACGAGCCATGCGGTGGACGAAGGCGAGGAGCGCCATCGGTGCAGCAGCCTGATCGAATCCGTTACTCCGGTGGCCATCGCAAAACTTGTACCGGGTTTCCGGGCACGCCGTCACCCTTGGCTGGCCGAGCCGCAAGGGGCGCACCTGCAGGCGGTGCGCGAAGACCGGGGCTCGCCGGTGCCGGGCAAGACGACTGCCGGCGGCACGTCGCTGCTGCGCGATCAGGCGCAGTGCCCGTTTCGCGCCTGGGCGGTCCATCGCCTGGGATTGCGCGAGTCGCGCGAACCCCAGGACTATCCCGATGCGCTCGAGCGGGGAACCCTGATTCACGACGCCCTGTTCATTCTCTACACAGGCGGCGGGCCATTGACCGACAGTGGCATCGACCGGGCGGTATCCGTGGCACTGGACAGGCACTTGCAGCGCGTGCCCGAAGCCTACCGGCGCTACGAACGCATCCGGGTTCGGGCTCTGTTGCGGACCTGGGTGCGCTTCGACGCCGAACGGCCGGTTTTCGACATTGCGGGGCTCGAACAGGAGGCTTCGCTCACCCTGCCCGGTCTTGAACTTTCCCTGCGCATCGACCGCATCGACCGGGACCCCGAAACCGGCTTGCATCTGGTTATCGACTACAAGACGGGTAGCGTCAGCGCCAAACGGCTGCTCGCCGAACGCCTTACCGAGCCGCAACTGCCCATGTACGCCCTTAGCGACACCAGGATACGAGCGACGCTGTACGCCCAGATCAACAGCAACGGCGCGACACTCAAGGGCCTGGCCAGCGAAGAGGTGGAGCTTGGACCGGCCGCCGTCCCCAGGCTGCCCAAAACCGAGTGGAACGACTTGACCCGCAAGTGGAGAAGCCGGGTCGAGGCGCTGGCAAGGGAGTTCCGGGACGGCTACGCGGCCGTGCAACCGAGCTCCCCCGACGTCTGCGCCACCTGCCACCTGCCCGCCTTCTGCCGCGTGCATGTCGGTGCTTCCACTGCTGTTGGCCAGGTCGCCGAGTTGCCTGGCGGTGGTGCCTCGAAGCCAACGACCCGCCCGGTTTCGACATGAGCGGTTCCACCCCTCCCCCGGTCGATGGGCGGGTGCGCAAGCTGGCCCTGAATCCGGCCACCTCCTGTATCGTGCAGGCACCGGCCGGGTCCGGCAAAACCACCCTGCTCGTCAACCGGTATATCGGGTTGTTGGCCCTGGCCGACTACCCGGAACAGGTTCTCGCCATCACCTTTACCCGCAAGGCCGCGGCGGAGATGCGCTTGCGGGTAACCGCCCTGCTCGCCGATGAACAATCTGTACAAGGCACCAGGGCGCGGGCGCGCGATCTCGAACGGGGCTGGCAACTTGCCGATAACCCGAGTCGCCTGAACATCCGCACCATCGACAGCTTTGCCATGTCGCTAACCCGCCAAATGCCCGTCTCCAGCGGTTTCGACCGGACGGCGCAACTGGTCGAAAACGCGGATGAACTCTACGCCCTGGCCGCCAATCGCCTACTCCGGCGTCTGTACGCCGACGACCCGCTGGCCGAGGAGATCGCTCGCTTTGTCGCGCTGATCGACAACGATGCCCGGCGGGCGCGCCGGCTGCTCGCCAACATGCTGGCCCGCCGTGACCATTGGCTCGACGAGGTGACGGACATCGTCGCCGCCCACCGGAACGATCCGGAATCCGTGGCCGGGTTGCTGAATTCCGCTTTGGCGAGCCTGGTTGCCGAAGTAGCCGGTGGCCTGGAAGAAATGCTGCCGCTGCCGGTGCTCCGGGAACTGGAGTGGGCCGTGGGCTTCGCCACCGGCCACACCCGGGCATCACCGGGTGCCTTCTGGCGGGCGGCCGGCCTGCTATTGACCACGGGAAGAGGCGCGTTGCGCAAACAGCTAACGGTACGGGAGCGCTTTCCGCCCAACCACAGGGCGGAGAAGCAGCGAGCACTTGAACTCATCGGGGCACTGCGCGAACTGGGCGTGGAAGAGCGCCTAGCCGCGCTTAGGATACTGCCGCCGGCCCCGCTCGCTCCGGAGCAGGTGGCAGACCTGCTCGCCATCTGCATCAGCCTTTCGCTGGCGGTGCTGGATCTTTCAACAGCGATGCGCGCACAGGGCGTCGCGGATTTCACCGAGTTGATCCTCGCCGCCCGCAGCGCACTCCGCTCCGGCCAGGACCCCACGGAACTCGCCCTGGCTATCGACAACCGCATACGCCACATTCTTGTGGATGAATTCCAGGACACTTCCGTCGTCCAGTTTCAGTTGCTGGAGTTGCTGGTAGGTGGCTGGTCGGGAGAAGGCGGTGTTAGCCTCTTTGCGGTGGGCGACCCCATGCAATCGATCTACCGGTTTCGCGACGCCGATGTGGGGTTGTTCTACCGGGCCGAAAACCGGGGCCTAGACCAGATGCGCCTAACGCCCCTGCGCCTCACCACCAATTTTCGTTCCGCGCCGGTGCTGGTGGAGTGGTTCAACGACACCTTCTCCGGGGTGATGGGCAAAGCTACGGACCCGCTCATCGGCAGAGTACCCTACAATCCCTGCCACGCCCGGGCACGCACGACCGGCGGCGCCACGGTACGCCTCTACGAGAGCGAGCGGGACGAGATGCTGGCGCTGGTCGAGCGTATCGCGGCCATCCGGGCGCAGGAACCCGATGCCAGCATCGCCCTGCTCGTCCGCAGCCGCGCACATCTAGCCGGCATACTGGACGAACTGCGCCAGGCGAGCATCCGCTGGCAGGCGACGGACATCGACGCGCTCACCGATACACCGGCCGTGGGCGACCTGCTGGCGTTGGCGGCGGCCATCACCAACCCCGCCGACCGCCTTGGCTGGCACAGCCTGTTGCGGGCCCCCTGGGTGGGCCTTTGCCTTAGAGATCTGGAAGTCGCCAGCCAAATCCAGGCCTGGGATCTGAATGCCCTGCGGCGGTTGGCGGGGTGCTTGGGCCCCGACGGCCGAGCACGCCTTGAACGGCTGATCACCGCATTGGCCGCCTGGCTGCCGGCGCTGCACGAGTTGCCGCCGCGAACCGTTCTGGAGTCGATTTGGATACAGTGCGGGGGGCCGGCTGCCTATGGCAGCGAGGCGGCCATCGATCATGCCGAGCGCTTTTTCGACCTCGTGGACAGCCTTGGGCCCAAGGGCTTGGATGCCCACCGCCTGCGGCTCGGTGCCGACAATCTTTTTGCCGTTGAGAGCGCCGCCGCCAACCTGCAAATTCTGACCATTCACAAGGCGAAGGGGCTGGAATTCGACCATGTCCTGCTGCCCTTCCTAGGCCGTGGCACCGAGACCACAGATGCGCCCCTGCTGCGTTGGCGGCTACAGGACAACCGGCTGCTGCTGGCCACCAGGGAGACGGGGCCGCTCTACGATTGGCTGGCCGAGGAGGAAAGACAACGGGAACGGCATGAATTGCAACGGTTGCTGTATGTGGCATGCACCCGGGCACGGCGGACCCTGACGCTGACCGCCGTGCGCCCCGAGGACAAGCCCGCCAGCAGATCCCTTTTGCATCTGCTCTGGCCCAAGGTCGGCCAACTCCCCGTGCTGCCCCGCACTCAGGCAGCGCGTCCGCACCGCGGCGAAGCGCCCGGCGATGCCGGGTTGTACCGCCTGCCGGGTGATTTTCGGTGGCGGCTACCGGCACGTAGGCCGGTGCGGCTTCCACCGCGGGTTGCCCGCAGCACCGATGCGGTCGGGGTCGCAGCCGCCGAGCCGGAGCCCATCGCCAGCCGCCGGCAGGTGGCTCTGGGTGATCTGGTGCACGCATGCCTGTGCGACATCGGGCATTCGGGCCTACCGGCTAGTCCCCAGGCTTGGATTGAAGGCCAGGTGCCCCTGTGGCGGTCGCGGCTGCAGAACGCGGGACTGGGTGCTGCGCATATCGAAACCTGCCTTGAGGAAGCCGCGCGGCAGGTCGCAGGGGTGCTTGCGGATCAGGTCGGCCGCTGGATACTACAGGGTGGCCGCGATGGCGTATCGGAATTCGGCGTGACGGGCGTTGTCGGCGGCGCCATTCAAGGGTTTCGCTTCGACCGTGCCTTTGTGGACGGCGGCGAGCGCTGGATTATCGACTTTAAGACCGGTTCGGTGGGTGCAGACGCACAGGCCCTCGAAGAAGTCGTTGCCCGGCACAGGCCGCAACTCGACCGCTATCGTTCCGTGGCCGAGGGGCTGTACGACGAGCCCGTGCGAACCGCTCTATACCTGACTGCGCTGCCCCGTTTCGTTGAAGTCTGAACTTCGCGCCTACTGGTCCACAACCAGGGTGTTGCTCCGGTAGCGTCCGGTTTCGCCGTCGATGGTGACCTCGGCGATAAGGCGGTGTTCGCCGGGGGCGGAGGGCGTATGGGCGCAGACCTCCCCCGTGGTTGCCGTTCCCCCGACATCCGCCCAGTCGCCGCCCGCGGCCTCCCGCGTCTGCCACCTAGAGCCGCCGATGCTGTAGGTGGCGCCGTCCAGGGTCGTATCGGCCAGGCCTATGCAGCCGCCACTCGAAAACGGGCCGAACGAAACGCCGCCGGAGGACACCGACAGCACATCCAGCCGGACATGGCCGTCATCCTCCGCCGCGCCGGCGTCGGCGGCCGCGTTGCCGACCCGCTCGAATATCAGGATGCCGCTGTTATCGGTGGCCAGATAGACATGCCGGCCATCGGGGCTCGCCGCCATGGCCATCAGGTCGCCGAATTCCGGCACGGCGTTGTTGAACCGGTCCTGCTGCCAGGCCGCCACATAGTCGGTTGCCGCGAGCTCACCGGCATCCGGCCGCCACTCCACGCTGAAGGCCGCATCGCGGCAGAACACGTCCACGGCCGGGACGGCATTGCGCGCGGCGGCGTAGCGGCATTCGACGCCCCGATTCCGCCAAGACAACGACGCGTCGACCGGTCGCAGTGTGTCGAGATACCGCGGATCGGAGTCGCGCTCGAGTTGGAAAAGATTGGTGTCCGGTGAACTCCACCTGGGGCCAATGGCGAACAGGTGGCGGTCGTCGGCACCGATGGCCATCGCCGACGGGTATACCCGCAGGTTCACCTCCCGGACCCGTGTGAGCTTCCCCGTTTCGCCATCGCGCGTAAAAACCATCAGGGAGCGGTAGCCTGTCGCCGCATAGACGCGGGCATCATCGTTCGAGATCAGCGCATGCTCGAGTTCGTTGATCTTCTGGGTCTGAACAATCCGCAAACCGCCCGCCAAGTCAAAGGCTAAGACCTGCACCGCCCGCACCTCGCCCGCACTACTAACGGCGTAGACGAACTCTCCATCGGAGTCTATGAAAGCGTCACTGCAGTTGAGTCCACCAGAGTCGTTAGCCGCCCACAGCATCCCCCCGTCGTCAAGCTCCAGTTGGGTTCCATCGGTGGGCGGGAACCTGCGCCAAGCATGACAGTTGTGCATTGCATACAATTCGGCCCGGCGCGGATGCCAAATCAACGGTCTGCCCACCAGGCCGCCCCGCACCTCCAGCAACTGAACGGGCGCCAGGCTGCCGGTCGTCGCGTCGCGCTCGAATACGCGCACCCCCAGGTCGGAGGCGGCGTAGAGCGCCGTTCCGCGGTCGTTGAGGGCGAGCCCGTAGAGTTGCTCCAACTCGGCTGTCCGGCCGTCCGGGTCCGTCTCGCCCCGGGCCACGCGCCCGGCGTAGCGCAGCCAGACCGGCGGCCCGGCCTCCTCCCAATACAGGCTGAACCGGCCGCCCTCGCCGGCGCCGAGGGTGCCGAGCCGGATCAGGTAGCGGACGCCGGGCTCGGCCTGGAAAAGAACCTCGACCGCATCCGACGCCAAGGCCTCGGGGCCCCGGCTCGTGGCGATGAGCTCGAGCGAGCCGGGCCCGCCGCCGACATCCCTATAGACGGCCAGCACCATGGGGGGCTGGGACTCGCCCACCCGGAAACGATACCAACCGGCGGCCGGGGCCTCGTAGCCGTACCATAGGGACGAGTGGCCAAGCCCGCCGTGCCGGCCGGGCTCCGTGGTCGCGAATCGGCCGAGGCCGGTGACCGAGCCGCCAACACCCGCGAGCGCGGTGGCGCGGTCGGGGTCGTCGTTCTCCGGCGTCGGCCCCCAGCGCAGGGTTGCAGAGGGCCACTGGCTTGAGAACGCATCGTGGTCGCCCGCCTGGAGCCCGACCGAAATCCAATAGCGCTCGCCCCCAACGGCCTGGAAGGCGAGCTCGGTTAAGGAGGCAGCCGGGCCGGTCGCGCCAACGAGCTGCAGATTGTCGTCGGGACCGCGGGAGAACACGGCCACCTGCAGTGCCCAAGACGTGCTTCCTGTCCGCCATGTAAAGCGGCCGTCCTCCGGGGCGTTCCAAATCCACCATTTGGTTCTGACGCCGGTTGCGGCGGGCTCGCCGGGCTCGACGCTCGTGTTGCCGTAAAGTGAGACGTAGTGCGAACCCGATGCCGCGCCGTCGATTGTCTTGGCCGCCTCGGTATTGTCATTGTCGTAGCTCGCCGCGGGCTCGGTCATCGTCCAGGCCAGCTCGAAGGTGCCGGCGGCCGCATTCACACCCGGGGACGCGACAGCAATGTGGTATTCCTCTCCGGCGGCCGCCGGGAACCTCGCGATTGCGTCCGGAAAGCCGGAGACCAGCCGCAGATCGCCAATGCCGTCGCCGGTGAACGCGAGCACGCGCAGTTCCCCGTTGCTCGATGTGAACTCCCACCGGCCGTCGTCCGGCGCCGTCCACCGGTACCAGACGGTGGACGCCAGGTTTCCGAACGACTCCCCCGGCTCCAGGGTGGCGCCCTGGCCGTCGCCCTCGACAACGCCCTCGGCATCCGCGATCGGCAGCGCCGCGGCGAAGTCGTCGTTGGCCGGGCGCGGCCCCTGGGACCAGCGGAGAACCACCGGTATTGCTTCCCCCTGGTGGCTCACCCGGATGCGGTGGGACTGCCCCGCCCCGGCGAAGAACTCCGCGCCCCAGGGAGCGGAGGCCACATGCTCCAGGGCGCCGATGCGTTCGCCGCGGAAGACATCGACCCGCACGATGGGCGAGCAGCAGGGGCTGAGGCCGTCTGTGGCGATGCTCCGGGTGGCGCCGAAGCGCGCCAGGCCGTCCGCGGGGGCCGTCCAGGCATACCAGGCGGAGCCGAACGGACGCCCGGTGCCGGGCGTGAACTCGGGCTCGCCGGGCTCCGGTGCCGCCAGCAGCAGGTCCAGTTCCCGGAGCCCCTCGTCGCCCTCCAGCACGGCGGCGTCGTCGAACCCGGCGTTCGCGGGTGCCTCGGCTTCCGGCACGTCGGACCGATAGGCGCCGTCTGGCCGAACCTCCACAGAAACAGAAGCCGCCTTGGCGTTCCAGGCGCTTGCGGTGAAGTGCAGGTGCTCGGGTTCTCCGCCGGAGACCCAAACCCGAAGATCGATTTCCTGGGATTCGCCCGCGGCGATTTCGCCGAGTTCTATGTATGAACCCTTCTGCCACTCAAAAGTCCGCGATATGGCGTCCTCCCGGGTTATACTCGCTTTGTAGTAACTGTGCGCACAGAGAATGCCGGCGCTACGGCAATCCATATGCAGCAGCGTTCCGGCGGCGACATAGCCGTCCGCGGTCAGCGTCAGCCGCAGCCTGTCCCCGTCGGCGAGGGATGTCCGGTCGGCGTCGATGGCGAGCCGCGGCGTGGAGGGGCCGCGTATGACCGTCCACGCCAGCCCGGCGCGCGGCGGGGCGGTGTAGACCCGGTGCGGAACCACCCTGGCCCGGTAGGTTCCGGGCGGCGGATTGCGCACGATGATCCATTCCACATTGTCCCGGCGGGAGGTCGAGGAGTACCCGCCGCAGGCGCCCGCCCCGCAGTCGCCGTCCATATCCAGGTAAAGGTCCAGGTCGTTCAGCACGGCCTGGGCGATGGTGTCCGTGGGCGGCTCGTCCCAAACCATCACCAGGTCCAGGCGGCTCGCGCCCTCCGGCACGACGATCTCCCGGTGGGCGTACTCCCCGTCCCGCAGCTCGGACACCGCGCCGCCGCCGAACCAGCCGTCCGGCCCGTTCCGGCTGAGCACGGCGGTGCGCGCCGACACCTTGCCGAGCCCGTACCGGTTCTGCAGCGCGCCGGGGCCGTTCGAGTTGTTCGGTGGAAACCGCCCGCCGGCCTCGAGCCACGCGTCGGGCCTGACGGCGCTCGCCATCAGCCGCGCCCGCACCAGGGCGGGCTGTTCCCGGTGCCCGGGAACGGCGTCCATCAACAGCGCCGCAACGCCGGCGACCGCGGGGGAAGACATGCTGGTGCCGCTCTTTACCGAGTATGCCGAACGGCTCCCTTCGCCCTCGGCCGAGTATAGACTGACGCCGGTCGCGACGACCTGCGGGGCCAGGCGGCCATCGGCGGTGGGCCCGAGGCTGCTGAAGCTCGCGAGTTCGCCGCTGTCGAGCGCGGCGCCCACCGACAGCGAATTCTTGGCCGCGCCGTAGTTGGAGAACCCGTGGACGCTACTGTTGGACTGCGCGACAACATAGAGCTGCCGGTGGCCCCAAACGACGGAGTCGAGCTTGCGCGCCCCCACATCCCTGCCCTCGTGCAGCCGGCTGGTCGACGACAGGCTCATGTTGACGACCAGCGGCCTGACCCGGTCGGCGCTCCACCCCGCGTCCGCGCAGTCGGAGGGCCTGGCCAGGAAGTCCATGCCCCGGACGCTGTTGAGGGAGGAACCGGACCCCCGGCTGCTGAGCACCTTCGCAAAGCGGATGTGGCGCACCGAGGGCGCCATGCCGGCGTATTGCGGCTTGAAGTGGCCGCTGCCGGCGATGGTGCCGGTGACGTGGGTGCCGTGCCCATTTTCGTCCACCCATAGATCCTGATCCTCGGCGCGTGACAGCATAAAATTGGCGCCGCAGACGCTCTCCCGGCCTGAGGAGATGTCCAGGTGGTTGGTGTTGAGCCCCGTATCCATGACGCCGACGGGAACGGAAGCGCCGCCAATGCCGGAAAAGAGCCCGGGGGAGTCCAGGTGTTGCCGCAGCGCGTCGGCGCCCATGGCGGGAACGGCCGTGTCGTGGGCGGCCTCCACGACCCCGACGGGCTCGACGGCCAGCACGAAGTCCGCCTCGGCAATGGCCCCGAGGGCGGCTTGGTCCACGGCCGCGGCGTAGACGCGAATGGCCGGGTCGAGGTGGCCCACCACGGCGCCGAGGCCGCGCAGCGCCCGCCCCCAGCGCCCGTCCGGGTCGTCCGTCATCAGGGTAATGAACACCGGCGTCCGCTCGTGCCCGGGCTTGGCGGGGGCTTCCCCGGCGAACGCCGCAAGCTTCCTCTCCCCGGGCACGGCGCCGAGCCCGGCGACCTCCGGCAGCGCCGCGACCGCCCGCAGGCTGCCCCTGTCGCCCGGTAGCCGGGCGCGAACCAGGCGGCCCGCGGTGCCCAGGACCTCTCCGCCGAGGCGTTGCAGCGACCGCCGCAGGTCGCCCGCCCGCGCGTCCGGCCGAAGCCGTATCCAGCCGAACGTCCAGCCGCGGCCGGCGGTGGCGGCCTGGTCGGCCAGGGCGTCGACGGCGCCGGGCGCGCCCAGCCAGGCGGGACCGGGCTCGTCGGCGTCGGCTTGCGCGTCCGCGCCGGGCCGCAGGCGCTCCCTGGCCATCTCGCCGTGGTCGGTGACGAACGAATAGCCCTCCGGCGGGGTGGGCCCGCGCTCGGCCGGCGGTTCGGCGGGCAAGGCATTGCCGGCGCTCCGGGGCGCGGCCCGAATAGCAGGTGGCGCGGCGGCGCCCCGGCTTTCCGCCTCAATCCGGGCGAGCGCCGCGCTGACCACCCGCTCGTCGTCGGCCCGCTCGCCGGTTGCCCCGCCTTCCCCGGAAGGGGACGGAACCAGCAGCAGCGCCAGGGCGGCAACCCCCGCCGCCCCGGCGGCCAGGCCCAACGTCAGCCGGTGATTTCTACGGCCCGTTCCCGACATGCCCACACCTCGTGCACAGTAATAGCCACGTTCCAATCAAGCCGCAGCCACGGCAGAGCGCGGGTAGTGTATCAGTTCGCCAAATCAAACTTCCACCTCGACTGGCTGCTTTACACCGCCCTCTATCCCATCTTCAGCCGGGAATCCGGGGTGGTGTATCAGTTTGCATCTGTGGACCGAGCAAGGGCACGGCACGCAGGTGGTTCGGCAGGGCTGGGATTCAAACTGATACACCGCCTCGCCTACGCCGGCATTGCATGTGCAACCCCGCTCCCGTACCATGCGCGACCTTATGATGCGCAATACCGCAAAGCAGACTTGGTTTAGCTACCTCGGCCGGGCCGCCGTGCGTTGGCGCTGCTTCTGATTGCTTAACGGAAGAAGCGGAAGGCGGCCACCACCCATCGCCTTCCGGAGAAAACCCCGCAAGGCGACGAGCGGGGTTTTTTTATGGCCTGGAACCGACCGTGGAGGATCTTGCAATGACCGAATTGGAAAACGTCAACGTGGCAGGACAGGAGATACTGATTACACCGGAGCAACTTAAGGAACGGTTGCCGGTGACGGATGTGGCCCGGTCGAGTGTCGAGCGCGCCCGGCGGCAGGTCAACGGCATTCTGTGCGGCGAGGACCCCAGGCTGCTCGCTGTCGTCGGCCCCTGCTCCATCCACGACCCCGTCGCGGCCAGGGAGTATGGTGAACGTCTGGCCGAGCTGGCCGGGCGCATCGACGATGCCATACTGATCGTCATGCGGGCCTATTTCGAGAAGCCGCGCTCCACGCTGGGCTGGAAGGGGCTGCTTAACGACCCCTACCTGAACGGCACCTTCAAGGTTGCCGACGGGCTGGCGATCGCCCGCCGTCTACTCTTGGATCTGGCTGCGCTGGGCCTGCCCCTGGGTACCGAAGCGCTAAACGCCATCGCGCCCCAATACCTGCAGGATCTGGTTACCTGGTCTGCCATCGGGGCGCGCACCTCGGAATCGCAAACCCATCGGGAAATGGCCTCGGGCCTGAGTTCCGCCGTCGGCTTCAAGAATGGCACGGATGGTAGCCTGGACGCGGCCATAAACGCCATGCACTCGGTAGCCGAACCACACCGGTTCCTGGGTATCAATCCATCCGGCCAGGTTGCGGTGATCAAAACCCGGGGCAACCCGCATGCCCATATCGTCCTGCGCGGCGGCGGCAACGGCCCCAACTACGATGCCGCGAGCATCGCCGCCTGTGAACAAAGAATGGTGGAGGCTGGGCTACGGCCGGTCATTATGATCGACTGTAGCCACGCCAACTCCAACAAGGATCCGGCGACGCAGCCGGGCGTCGCGCGCTCGGTGGTGGAACAGATCCGGCAGGGCAATCGTTCCATTGTCGGCTTGATGCTAGAGAGCCACCTGCATCCGGGCAGGCAGCAGATTCCCCAGCGGCCGGAAGAACTGCGATACGGCGTTTCGGTCACCGATGGCTGTATTGGCTGGGCGACAACCGAAGCCCTGCTGCTGGAGCTCGCCGATACGCTGGGTGCCTATCGGTAGTAGGCGTTCTCGGTATGGGTGTGGTCGGTGGCATCCCGGATGCCGGCCAGTTCCGGAATCTGTTCGAGCAGCGATGTCTCAACGCCGTGCTTCAGGGTGATGTCCACCGCCGCGCACCCTTGGCAGCCGCCGCCGAACTGCAGCACCGCCACCTTGTCCTCTAGCACCTCGACTAGTGTAACCATACCGCCATGGGCGGCCAAACCGGGGTTGATCTCGTTGTAGAGCACGTAGTTGATGCGGTCTTCCAGGGGCGAATCCGCATCGACGCTGGGTACGCGCGCATTGGGCGCCTTGATGGTGAGCTGTCCACCCATGCGGTCATCCTGGAAATCGACAGCCGCGTCTTCCAAGTACTTGCGGCTGCGCTCCTCAATCCAGGCACGGAAGCCATCGTATTCGTAGGGCACGTCGTCATCCTGGGCCTCGCCGGGACGGCAATAGGCGATGCAGGTCTCCGCATGTGGCGTGCCCGGTTGCGCCACGAATACGCGAATGCCGACGTCATCGTCCTCCTGCTTGGCAAGCAAATCGCGCAGATAGGACTGGGCGCGTGCAGATATCTCAATCACGATAATTCCCGACTGTTTCGGTCGGGTATCCTACATCTAAGGCCGCGCCGATACCAAGGGTCGGTTTCGGTGCGCCCGCCTATGAATGCTATTCAAGTTGTCATTCGATAAGTTCAATTGCCTTCCAGTTGCACCGCCATAGACTGCTTGGGCCACGCCCAGCCACAGATCGACCGCATCGCCGAGGCCCATGCAAAGCCTGGAAAGAAGCTTGCAGGAGCGCATCCTGGTGTTGGACGGTGCCTACGGCACCATGCTGCAAGTTGAGGATCTGGACGAGACGGCCTACCGGGGCCGGAAGTTCCATGACCACGGGCATACCCTGCGCGGCAACTACGATGTCCTGTGCCTGACGGCACCCGAAGTCGTTGCCGATGTACATCGCGCCTACCTCCAGGCCGGGGCCGATATTGTCAAGACGAACTCGTTCACCGCCACAGCCATTTCCCAAGCGGATTACGGGCTCGAGGACCAGGCGGTGGCCATCAACGCCGCCGCCGCCGCCATCGCCCGCCGCGCCGCCGATGAATCGGCAACCGATGCGTGGCCGCGCTATGTGGCGGGTGTGCTAGGCCCAACCAACCGCACGGCCAGCCTGTCCCCCGACGTGAACGACCCGGGTGCCCGCAACGTCACTTTCGCGGAGTTATACGGGGCCTACAGCGCGGCCGCCGGTGCGCTGCTCGCCGGCGGCGTGGATCTGTTGTTGATCGAGACGGTCTTCGACACCCTGAACGCCAAGGCGGCCATCGCGGCGGCCAGTGCCGCCATGCACACGGGGCGACGGGTGCCGCTGATGATATCGGGCACCATTACCGATGCCAGCGGCCGTACCCTCTCGGGCCAGACCTGCGAGGCCTTCTGGTACTCCATTGCCCATGCCAGGCCCCTGGTCGCCGGCTTCAACTGCGCACTCGGTGCGGAGCAGCTCAGGCCCTATATAGACCGCCTGTCGCGTATCGCCGACACCTTTGTGAGCGTGCATCCCAACGCCGGGCTACCCAATGAGTTCGGCGGCTATGACCAAACCCCGGAGGACATGGCGGCCGCCATGGCGGAGTTTGCCGCCAGCGGCCTGGTTAACCTGGTGGGCGGCTGCTGCGGGACGACCCCGGAACACATCGCCCGGTTCCGGGTGGCCGTGCGCGGCTGTTCCCCCCGGCGGGTCGCCAAGCCCCGGGGGGGGCTAACGCTCGCCGGCCTGGAACCGTTGCGCATCGATCAGGATGCGCTCTTTGTCAATATCGGGGAGCGCACCAATGTCACCGGCTCCGCCAAGTTTGCCCGCCTTATCCGGGCCGGGGACTATGAGAACGCCGTACAGGTGGCCCGGCAGCAGGTGGCGGCGGGTGCGCAGGTGATCGATATCAACATGGACGAGGGCATGCTCGACTCCAAGGATGCCATGGTCCGGTTTCTGAACCTGATTGCCGCGGAACCCGATATCACCCGGATGCCGGTGATGATCGATTCCAGCAAGTGGGAAATCATCGAGGCGGGCCTGCAATGCGTGCAGGGCAAGGCGGTTGTCAACTCCATCAGCCTCAAGGAGGGCGAGACGGCCTTTGTCGAGGTGGCCCGGCTGTGCCAGCGCTACGGTGCGGCTGTGGTGGTGATGGCGTTCGATGAGCGGGGGCAGGCCGATACCCTGGCGCGCCGGGTCGAGGTTTGCGCCCGGGCCTACCGCATCCTGGTGGAGACGGTGGGCTTTCCCGCCGAGGACATTATTCTCGACCCCAATGTATTCGCCATCGGCACCGGCATCGAGGCGCACCGCAACCACGCCGTGGACTTCATCGAAACCTGCCGCTGGATTCGGGCGCATTTGCCCGGCGCCAAGACTTCCGGCGGCATCAGCAATGTCTCGTTCGCCTTTCGGGGCAACAACCGTCTGCGCGAGGCCATTCACACGGTCTTCCTGTACCACGCCATCGCGGCGGGGCTGACCATGGGTATCGTCAACCCGGGCCAGTTGGGCATCTATTCCGACCTACCGGACGAACTGCGCGAACGTGTGGAAGACCTGGTGCTGAACCGCCGTGCGGACGCAACGGAGCGTCTGCTGGAGATCGCGCAACGCTATGGCGGCGCATCGGCACGCCAACAGGGCGATACCGAGGGTTGGCGCGAGCTTGCGGTTGAAGAGCGTTTGCGGCACGCCCTAGTCAACGGCATTTCCGAGCACATCGTTGCAGATACGGAAGCCGCCCGGCTGCTGGCCGCAGAGCCCCTGGAAGTGATCGAAGGCCCGCTTATGGACGGCATGAACGTGGTCGGCGACCTGTTCGGGTCGGGCAAGATGTTTCTGCCCCAGGTGGTCAAGAGTGCCCGGGTCATGAAACAGGCGGTGGCGCACCTAGTGCCCTTCATCGAGGCCCGCGAGGGCGGTGCCCGCAAGACCAAGGGCACCATCGTCATGGCCACGGTGAAGGGCGATGTGCACGACATCGGCAAAAACATCGTTGCGGTGGTTCTGCAGTGCAACAACTTCGAGGTGGTTGATCTCGGGGTTATGGTGCCCGCGGAGAAGATTCTGGAGGTGGCCCGCTCGGCCAAGGCCGACCTCATTGGCCTTTCCGGCTTGATCACGCCGTCGCTGGAGGAAATGACCCATGTCGCCGGCGAGATGCAGCGCCTGGGTTTCACCGTACCACTGCTCATCGGCGGTGCCACCACATCCAAGGCGCACACTGCGGTCAAAATCGAGCCGAACTACCGCAATGACGCCACGGTATACGTAGCGGACGCATCCCGCGCCGTGGGTACCGCGCAGCGGCTGCTCTCGGTTGCGGCGAAAAGCGCCTATGTTGCGGAGGTGCGCGAGGAATATGGCGCCATTCGCGAACGCGTCGGGGCGCGTTCGCGCCGGTTGCAGCTGCTCGACCTTGCCGCCGCCCGCAACAACAGGCTACAGCTCGACTGGTCGGAATTCGAACCGCCCGCACCGCTCGTGCGGGGCGTGCACAGCCTGTCCATCGAGTTGGACACCCTGGTGCCCTATATCGACTGGTCGCCGTTCTTCCTGACCTGGGAACTGGCGGGCAAGTACCCGGCCATTCTCGAGGACAAGGTGGTTGGCGAAGCGGCGCGGGCGCTCCACCAGGACGCGCGCGCGATGCTGGCGGTGCTGACCGAGGGGGGAACCCTGCGCGCCCGCGGGGCCGTGGGCATCTGGCCGTGCCGCCGGGCTGGCGATGACGACCTATACCTGTACGCCGACGATGCGCATCACCACCGCTTGGCGAGGCTGCATCACCTGCGCCAGCAGCGACAGTTGCCGGCGGGCAAGCCCAACCTCTGCCTGGCGGATTTCATATCGCCCGAGCGCGACTACCTAGGCGGTTTTGCGGTGACCGCGGGCATCGGTATCGAGCAGGTGCTTGCTGGATACGCCGGCGATGACTACGCGGGTATTATGATTAAGGCGCTCGCCGACCGGCTTGCCGAGGCCGCCGCGGAATACCTGCATGAACGGGTGCGGCGGGAAATCTGGGGCTACGCCCAGGACGAAGCCCTAGACAGCGCGGACCTCATCGCCGAGCGCTACCGGGGCATTCGCCCGGCACCGGGCTATCCGGCCTGCCCGGAGCACAGTGAAAAACAGATGCTGTTCAAGCTGTTGGACGCCGAGTGCGGTGCCGGCATGAGGCTGACCGAGCACTTCGCCATGCTGCCCGCGGCATCGGTGTCGGGCTGGTACTTCGCGCATCCCGAGAGCCGCTATTTCGGCGTGGGCCGGATCGGCGAGGATCAGGTGGCGGACTACGCGCACCGCAGGGGAGTCGATGTGGCAACGGCCCGCGCCCGCCTGCGGCCGAACCTAGGCTGAGCCCGCGCCCGCTCCGGGACAACGTCGATCAGGTAGTCGTCGCTGTCAAAGCTGCGGCCGAATCTAGGTTGAGCCCGCACCGGTTCCGGGGCCGCAACGCGCCGCGCCGGCGGATGCGGCCGCTTGCATCATCTTCGTTGGGAATGGTAGTGATCGGTTGACGAACCACGACATGCAGTGGTTATGCGACCTGCGGGGGCTCGGCCTGTGGTGGTTTGTCAACCTATCTTTATAGGTTCCTTTTCGTTCTATCGATAGGCGTAAACATCATTATTCCCGGCGCTGACCAGGTGCTAGTGTGGCCTGTTGCCATGCGGGCGGCAGGCCTATGTACCGCTACGATACGTTCGACCAACAGTTTGTCGAGGAGCGCGTCGCGCACTACCGGGACCAGACGCGGCGCTACCTAGCGGGCGAACTGAGCGAAGCCCAGTTCCTGCAGCTTCGCCTGCGCAACGGGCTTTATATCCAGCGCCTCGCGCCCATGCTGCGGGTCGCTATTCCCTACGGCACCCTATCGAGCCGGCAGTTGCGCATGCTGGCCCGGATTGCGCGGCACTACGACCGGGGCTACGGCCACCTGAGTACCCGCCAGAACATGCAGTTCAACTGGCCGGACTTGCAGGAGGTGCCCGACATTCTCGCCGACCTTGCCAGCGTACAAATGCACGCCATCCAGACCAGCGGCAATTGCATTCGTAACGTAACCACGGACGAATTCGCCGGGGCGGCCGCCGATGAACAGATCGATGCCCGCCCCTATTGCGAGCTGATTCGCCAGTGGTCCACCGCACACCCGGAGTTCGACTGGCTGCCGCGCAAATTCAAGATTGCCGTCACCGGTGCCCCGGTCGACCGCGCCGCCATTCACGTCCACGATATCGGCATTCGCGCCTATCCCGTGCCCGGCACAGGGGCCGGCAAGGACGGCGGGGCGCTATTCGATATTGAGGTCGGTGGCGGGCTGGGCCGAACCCCGGTCATCGGTGCGCCGATTCGCAAGGCACTGCCCGCACCGCACCTGCTCACCTACCTGGAAGCCATCATGCGGGTCTACAACCGCTATGGCCGGCGCGACAACAAGTACAAGGCGCGCATCAAGATTCTGGTGCGGGCCATGACGCCCGCCGGTTTCAAGGCGCGGGTCGACGAGGAATGGTCGCACCTCAAGGGTTCCGCCAGCACCCTGACCGCCCAGGAGATTGCGCGCATGGAGGCCCACTTCGAGCCGCCCGCCTATCCGGAGCGGCCGGGCGCGGCGGAGGCCCTGGCGGCGCATCGGCTGCGCGACCCGGCATTCGACCGCTGGGTGCGCCACAATGTCTCCGCCCACAAGCGTGCGGGTTACAGCATCGTAACCCTGTCCACCAAGCGCACCGGCACGCCGCCCGGCGATGTTTCCGACCGTCAGATGGAGGCCGTGGCCGACTGGGCCGACGCCTACGGGTTTGGCGAGATTCGCGTTAGCCATCAACAGAATTTCGTGCTGCCGGATGTTGGCGCCGAAGCCCTGTATGAACTGTGGCGGGCGGCGGATGCCCAGGGTCTGGCCACCCCCAACCGGGGCCTCGCCACCGACATCATCTGCTGCCCGGGGGGGGACTACTGCTCGCTGGCCAACGCCAAGTCGATTCCGGTGGCGGAAGCCATACAACGCCGGCTCGACGACCAGGACTACCTGTACGACCTAGGCGAGATCGACATCAACATCTCCGGCTGCATGAATGCCTGCGGCCACCACCATGTGGGCCACATCGGCATTCTGGGCGTGGACAAAAAAGGCCGCGAGTACTACCAGATTTCCCTGGGCGGCCATTCGGGCGACGACGCCAGCCTAGGACGAATTGTCGGCCCGTCCGTTTCCCGGGCGGAGGTTACTGGGGTCGTCCAGGACATATTGGATACCTACCTGGCCTATCGGATGGAGCACGAAAGCTTCCTGCACTGTGTGCGCCGCATTGGGCTGGAACCCTTCAAGGAGCGCATCTATGCCGAAGCTGCTTAGCCTGGGCGAGAGCTTGGAGCAGCTCGCCGCCGGGCCGCTTGCCGCGGGCCGTCATTCGGGCACGGGGTACGAGCCGCAAACCGCCGCAACCGCCGATGGAGGTGCGGCGACAGATTCCCTACCGCGCCTTCTGGACGCCGCCCACTGGGCACCCGGGTGTGGCCAGGGCGTTCGGCTCGCCGTGGATCAGGCGGTGGAGGAACGATTCCTCCAGGCCGATAGAATCGCCATCGAGTTCCCCGCCTTCAACGATGGCCGTGGCCTCTCCCTGGCGGTGCTGCTGCGCAGCCGCTACGGCTATACGGGCGACATCATGGCAACCGGCGACATTCACGAAGACCTGCTGCACTACCTGCGTCGCTGTGGATTCACCAGCTTCCTGATGCCCGACGAGCGCAACCTTGAGACCGTACTGGCAACACTTGCGCCCTACTCCGATTACTATCAGGCTTCCGTTGTGGAACCGGAGCCCGCATTTCGTCGGATAGGGAGAGGTGGCTGACACACATATCCTCGAATCGTTCTTCCTGATATTCGCCGGCGCCGCCCTGCTGGCGACACTGGCGCTGTACGGCCGCCAGCCCCTGCTGCTGGCCTATATCGCGGTTGGCGCGCTGTTCGGACCCCACGGCCTGGCCCTGGTGGCCGATGCGGAACTGCTTGCCGAGATCGCCGAAATCGGGATCATCTTTCTGCTGTTCCTGGTCGGATTAGACCTGCAGCCCCACAAGCTGCGCAATATGGTCGTCAAATCTCTGGTGACGGCCCTAGGGAGCAGCCTGGCGTTCTTCGCGGTTGGGTTCGGGTTGATGCTGAGCTTTGGGTTCGGCTATGCGGAAGCCATCGTCACCGGCATCGCGGTCACCTTCTCCAGCACCATACTGGGCATCAAGCTGCTGCCCACGACGGTTCTGCACCATCGCCACATCGGCGAACTGGTGGTTAGCCTGCTGCTGCTACAGGACTTCATCGCCATTGTTGCCCTACTCATCCTATCGGGGTACGGGGACAGCCTGCAGAGCCTGGTGTCGAGTCTTGGCACCATCGCGGTGTCACTGCCCCTGCTGGCCATCGCCGCCTGGCTGGGTGTGCGCTTCATCCTGCTGCCGCTGCTACGGCGTTTCGATGTCTTCCACGAGTTTATCTTTCTGCTGGCAATCGGCTGGTGCCTGGGTTTCGCGAGCCTAGCGGCGGCAACCGGGCTGTCCCTGGCGATCGGCGCCTTTATCGCCGGCGTGGCGCTCGCCACCAGCCCAATCGCTCTCTATATTGCCGAGAGCCTGCGTCCCTTGCGGGATTTCTTTCTGGTGCTGTTCTTCTTTTCCATCGGCGCGGCACTCGACATCGGGCTGCTGGTGGAGGTGGCACTACCGACCCTGTTGCTAGCCGGGCTGCTGATGCTGGTTAAACCGGGGGCCTTTGCCGCGCTGTTGCGCTGGCGGGGGGAGAGCACGGCCACGGCCTGGGAGGTGGGCTATCGCCTGGGGCAGGCATCCGAATTCTCGCTTTTGGTCAGCTATGTCGCGCTGTCGGCGGGCCTCTTGGGCAACGCGGCCGCCCACGTCGTTCAGGGCGCCACTGTGCTTACCCTGGTGGTCTCCAGCTACCTCGTCATATTCCGCTACCCCAGTCCCATCGCGACCCGCGCCGAGCTGCGCCGGGATTGAGTGCGGGTACGGTCAGGCACCGCGATGCAGCAACAGCCCCAGCAGGCGGTTGATGCTGTTTTCGACCTGGCCGAGTAGCCTCTCCAGGGGCTTTTGGGGTTCTTTCCAGCGTATCTCGAATACGTCGGCATCGGCGCATCGTTGCATCAGGTACTCGTCGCTGGTCATGATCTCATCGACCAGGTTGAGCTCGATGGCCCGCTGGCCATACCAGGCTTCTCCGGTGGCGACCTTCTCCAGATCCAGCGCCGGCCGTTTGTCGGCAACGAATTCCTGAAACAGGGCGTGCAGATCCTCCATTTCCTCGACGAATTTGCGGCGGCCTCCTTCGGTATTCTCTCCGAACACGGTCAGGGTTCGCTTGTACTTGCCCGCCGTTAGAGTTTCCACATCGACATCCTTTTTCTTCAGCAGCCGGTGCACGTTGGGAATCTGGGCGACGACGCCGATGGAGCCGACCACGGCGAAAGGCGCGGCAATGACACGGTTGGCTACCGCGGCCATGAGGTAGCCGCCGCTGGCCGCGACCTTGTCCACCGCCGCCACCAGGTTCAGCTTGCGCTCGCGGATGCGCAGGAGCTGCGAGGCGGCAAGGCCATAGCCGTGTACCAGGCCGCCCGGGCTCTCCACCCGCGCAACGACCTCGTCGCCTTCGCTGGCCTGGGAAAGAATTGCGTTGATCTCATGCCGCAGTTGGGTAACCCGGCTGGCTTGTAGGTCACCCGTGAAGGTGATTGTGAAGACACGCCCCCGGGGTTCGGTTGGTGCCCCCGACTTGCGCCGTTCCTTCTTCTTCTTCGACCTAGCGGCCTTAGCCGATTTGCGGAACTCGCCGGCTGGCAGAATGGCCTGTTCGATGCATTGCTTCAGGCTGTCGAGGTGGTCGTTTAGCCGGGTTACCTCCAGGTGGCCCATCGCCATGGAACGCCGCTTGGCGGCAACTGACGCCACCGCGGCGAGAACAATCAGAATGGCGACAACGACGGTGGCCGCCTGGGCCAGGAACAACAGGTATTCGTATACGTAGTCCATGCGGAAACCTTGCCGGGAAACCGGCTACTCTACTGGTTGGTGTGGATTCTCGTCCAGACGCAGGCCGCGCCTAGGCGTTCCAGCATGCGCCGGTGCGCCGCCAATTCCTCCTCGTCGGCTCGAATTACCTTGAGCGGCGGGCGGTCGGCGGACAGCGGCTCGAACACCTCTTCGGCGACCACCGCCTGCATTTCCGGCCCCTGCGGGTCGGCGAACATGCCCGTCTGCCCACCGGTCATCGCCAGGTACACGTCGGCGAGCAGTTCCGCGTCAAGGAGTGCGCCGTGCAGCTTTCTTGAGGTGTTGTCGATGCCATAGCGGCGGCACAGGGCATCTAGGCTGTTCTTCTGGCCGGGGTGTCGGCGCCGCGCCAATGCTAGGGAATCCTCCAACTGACAGAGTTCGCGAATGCGGTAATCCACCGTGGGGATTCTGGAGAATTCGTCGTCGAGAAAGGATGCGTCGAACTGAGCATTGTGAATGATCAGTTCGGCACCCCGCACGAAGGCGACGAATTCTTCGCAGATATCGGCAAAGGTCGGTTTATCCGCTAGGAACTCGGCGGTGAGGCCGTGCACGGCCAGTGCTCCGGCGTCGATCTCCCGCTGTGGATTGATGTACTGGTGGAAGTGTGCCGCGGTGCGTTTCCGGTCGATAAGTTCGACCCCGCCGATCTCGATGATGCGGTGACCCCGCTCCGGTTCCAGGCCCGTGGTTTCGGTATCTAGTACAATCTGGCGCATCAACCGTCGCGGCCGCTCGGTGGTTCCACGCGGCCTGCCGCCGCCCGGTCCTCGGCTTGCATGGCGTCTATGGCTTCGTTGGCCGCCCGATCCGCCTGTTCGTTGCCGGGGTGGCCGCTGTGCCCCTTTACCCAGCGCCAATCCACCTGGTGGCCTTCTGTGGCGGCCTGCAAGCGCTGCCATAGATCGCGGTTCTTCACCGGGGTTTTCCGGCTGGTGCGCCAGCCGTTTTTGCGCCAGCGTGGTAGCCATGCCGTGATGCCAAGGCGCAGGTACTCGGAATCTGTAGCGAGTACGACCCGGCAAGGCCTGGTCAGCCGTTCTAAGGCCTCGATGGCGGCCAACAGTTCCATGCGGTTGTTGGTGGTGGCGCGTTCCGCACCGGAGACCACCTCGGTGTGTTTTCCGTAGCGGAGAATCGCCGCCCAACCGCCGGGGCCGGGATTGCCCCGGCAGGCGCCGTCGGTAAAGACCTCAACGATAGCGCTCAAGCGGCCTCCAGGCTGTGGGTTTTGGGTACGCAACGGGCGCCACATGCGCAGGCTCCGGTGCCTTGCGCCGCCCCACCCAGCTTGCGCCCTGGGCCTGCTTCAGCGCCGAAACCAGGATGATGCCACCGGTCGGTGGCTGCACCCTGCCGAGCCAGGCCCCCAGCCGCGGGCGCCGACGCCAGCCCAGATGCAAGGGCAACCCGAAGCCGAGGTATGCGGCGGGGCCTTCCGGTTTAAAGCCCAAGAGCGCCAACCAGTCGAATAGGCGCAGTGGATTCACAAACTTCATGCCTGAGAACAGGTCGTCGTGCAAGCGCCCGTACAGCGCCCGCAAACCCCACAGGCTAAGGCTGTTGAACGCGCAGATCAGCAGGCGGCCGCCCGGTGCGATTACCCGGCTCACCTCGCGCAGCGCCTGACGTGGGTCTTGCTCGGCCTCCAGGCTGTGATGTAATACGACGCCGTCCGCCGAGCGGTTCGGCAGGGGCAGCGCACCTAGGCACCCCTGAAAGCTCGCGAGTTCGGCGTGGGATGGTGTATCGGGTACCGCCGCATAGAAGCAGTTGCGGACCATACAGCGCTTGACGCCCGCCGTGGCCGCCGGCGTGGGCCCCGACCAGACCAGAATATCGCCGTGAAAACGCCGCACCAGGTCCGCCAGCAGCGGTGCCTCTTCCGCCAGAATCCATTGCCCGAGGTTGCTGTCGGACCAACCGGCGGGTGATTGTGGGGGATTCGGCAAGCGCGGCGTCTCGGTGCCCTTGAAGGGCGCGATTTTAGTTTTCTGTCCTTGAAGATTCCATGCCTGACGGAGGCGGCGATGGGCGATGTGGAATGCCCGGTGGCGCTCTGTCTCAGGGCCGCTCGATGTCCGCCTCGGCATTAAGCGATGCCTGTAGGGCGGCGAATTCCAGGCCGCCGCTGCGAGTGGCAAAATAAGCGCGTGCGGTTTCCAACTCGGCATCCGACAGGGCAGCCAGGTCTCCATCAACAACCCGGGTGACGGTTACCAGGGCCTCTCCCTCGTCGCCGAGGCTGGCCTCTCCGACACTTCGGCTCCCCTCCGCCGGCTTTGGCAGCGCGAACGCCGCCGCCAGTACACCGGGGGGCGCCGCGCCGCCGGAGCGGCTGGCGAGTTCGAAGGTCTCCCAGGCAAGACCGTGGGGGGCGGCCACATCGGTGACACCGGCACCATCCCGTAGCTGCTCTAGGGCGGTGCTGCGGGCCGCCAGCAGCGCCGTGCGCGCCGACTGCTCGATGAGCATTTCCTTGATTGCCAGCCCCACCTCCGCGAAGGGTTTGACTGCTTCCGGGTAGCGCTCCAGTACTCTGGCCACCACGGCCCGCCCCTCCTCATACTCAACCGCCGGGCTGTTGTTGCCGTCGAGCAATACATCCGTCTCGAATAGCGCATCGCGCAGCCCGGCATTGACGAAAACGCCGGCGCCGGTGGTGCGGGTGATGCGCTCCGCCGTCTTTTGTTCCAGGCCGAGGGCCTCGGCGACGCCGTCCAACGAATCGTTCAACTCGAACGCCAGGTTATCGAGCTCCCTAATCCGATCCTTGAACAATTCCCGGGCGGCCGTGTCGCGCAAGCGCTGCTCGATATCCGCCCGCCGTTCCTCGAAACTGGGATAGGGCTCGATTTCGATGCCGTCGAGGCGGATAAGATGGTAGCCGAACTGGGTTTTGATGGGTGCGGAGAGTTCTCCCTGCGCTTCAAGCCCCCATAACGCACGCTCGAACTCCGGGTCGAAGATGCCCTTGCCCACGCCTCCCAACTCGCCGCCCACGGATGCGGAGCCGGGATCCTCGGAGTGTTCCCGGGCCAGGTCGGCAAAGGCTTCCCCGGCTTCGATGCGCTGCCGGAACTCGCGCAGTTGCGCGAGCGCCTGCTCTTCGTCGCGCGCCTCCCCGACCCGCAACAGAATGTGCGAACTGCTGCGCCGCTCCTCGCTCGGCGCATTCGCCTTGTCCACCTCGTACTCGCTGCGTACCGTTTCTTCGTCGACCCCGATGCCCGGATCATCCCGCAGCATCTGCCAATCCAGCTCCAGATAGGCCACATCGACCGACTCATCGGTCATAAACTCGGCCTCGTGTTCGCTGTAGTAGGTTTCGACCTCGTTATCGGGAATCTCAATGCCCTCGCTAAAGTCCGCCACGGTGAACGGAAGATAGGCGATATCCCGGCGCTGATTCATCAATCCATTCAGCAGGCGCACCTCCCACAGCGGCAGCAGCGCGGTATTCTGTATCGCATCGCGCAACTGATTCAGGCTCAGTAGGGTCGCCACCTCCTCAAGATACTGGGGCGCGGAATAGCCGAGGGCGGTCACGCCACGGCGATAGAGGTTCTCGTTGAAGGCACCATCGATCTGGAAGTTGGGATCGCTGGTTACGAACTCGTTTACATGGAATTGCGACGCCGAGAGGCCCAGTTCGCCGATAGCCTGTTCGAAGAGCTTGTGCCCAATGAGCTGCTCTAGGGCCGCCTGCTGCAAAGCCAGCGGGTCGATGGCGTCCGGTGCCGATTCACCGTCAAGCTGCAGCATGATTCGCCGGCGTAGGCGTTGCGCCTCGACCTCGACCATGCCCCGGGTGATCTCATCGCCGTTGACGCTGGCGACTTCCGGGTCGCCGGGTGCGAACACGTTGAAGGCGCCGAAGCCGAAGAACGCCAGGGCGAAAACAAGCGCCGCGACGATGATCTTGAAGCCTAGGCTCTGGGTGCGGTCTCGAAGTTTCTGCAGCATGCTTCGAATCGGGAAACAAAAAGGGGCGCGAGCACCGCGCCCCTATGCGAAGTTGGAAAAACCGACTGCTGATAAAGACTGCTAGCGCGCCGCCGCTGTCAGTTCAACGCCTCCTTGAGTGCCTTGCCGGGTTTGAACACCGGCACCCTGGCCGCCTCTATCTGGATGGTGGTACCCGTCTGCGGGTTGCGTCCGCTACGTGCCGCCCGGTCTCTGACCGAGAAGGTGCCAAAACCCATCAACGCAACAGGGTCGGGTTGTTTGAGTGCCTCCACTATGGCTTCAAGCGTCGCGTCAAGTGCCCGGGCGGCGACGCCCTTAGAAATGCCAGCACGCTCCGCAATGCTGTCTATCAGTTCGGATTTGTTCATTGCTAATCCTCAAATTTCCTCGACTAAGGCGACCCTTGGGCGGGCTGCCAGAATAGCGACCCAACCCTCAGGCGGTCACGGTCAGCCTCGGTGTTTATATCAATAAGACATTTCCACCGCAAGCCGTACCGATTGCCGGTAGTGTATCAGTTTGCATCCCGGCTGCGTGGAACTCCATGTGGGACGGCCTTGCGATGATCCACAAATTCAAACTGAGCTACTACCTGATTGTCGGCTGTGTATCAGTTTGCATCCCGGCCCTGCCGAATCACCTGTGCGCCGTGCCCTTGCTCGATCCACAGATTCAAACTGATACACCACCCGATTGCCCCAGGGCTGTCCCGAAGTCGTCTACTAGCAGGCTGTCGGGCTTAGATACTTTGCATCCGGCCGGCGGCTAGTCTTCCGGTGCCGCCATGACCTTGTCGCGGTTTTCGTACATCAGCATCGGCTTGCTTTCGCCGGTGATGACGCTTGCGTCGATAACCACCTTGGCCACCGGGTCGGAAGATGGCAGGTCGTACATGGTATCGAGCAGCACGGCTTCGAGAATCGAGCGCAGCCCGCGAGCACCCGTCTTGCGTTCCATGGCTCGTTGCGCAACCGCCTTCAGGGCATCTTCGCGGAAATCGACCTCGACGCCCTCCATCTCGAATAGCTTGGCGTACTGCTTGGTCAAGGAGTTCCTGGGTTCCGTCAGAATGCGCACCAGGGCGTGGATATCGAGTTCCTCAAGGGTGGCGACCACGGGCAATCGCCCCACAAACTCGGGAATCAGGCCGTAGCGGATCAGATCCTCGGGCTCTACGAGGCGCAGCGTTGCACCGATCTTTTTCCGCGATTCCTCGCCCCGGACTTCCGCGCCGAAGCCGATGCCCGACCTATCCGACCGATCCAGAATCACCTTGTCCAAGCCCGCGAAGGCACCCCCGCAAATGAAGAGGATGTTGGATGTATCGACCTGCAGGAACTCCTGCTGCGGATGCTTGCGCCCGCCCTGGGGCGGCACCGAAGCAATCGTGCCCTCGATGAGCTTTAGCAGTGCCTGCTGAACGCCCTCTCCCGATACGTCGCGGGTAATGGAGGGGTTGTCGGACTTGCGGGAGATCTTGTCGATCTCATCGATGTAGACGATGCCTAGCTGGGCCCGCTCCACATCGTAGTCACATTTTTGCAGCAGCTTTTGAATGATGTTCTCGACATCTTCGCCCACGTAGCCCGCTTCCGTCAGCGTCGTGGCATCGGCGATGGTGAAGGGTGCGTCCAAAAGCCTGGCCAGGGTTTCCGCCAACAACGTCTTGCCGCAGCCGGTTGGCCCGATGAGCAGGATATTGGACTTGGAAAGCTCTACGTCATCCTTCTTGCCGGAGTAGTTCAACCGCTTGTAATGGTTGTAGACGGCCACCGAGAGCACCTTCTTCGCGTGCTCCTGGCCGATGACGTATTCATCGAGGATACCGTTGATTTCGGCGGGAATCGGCAGCTTGTTGCCGTCGCCGCTTTGGGCACTCTCCGAGACCTCCTCGCGAATGATGTCGTTGCAGAGTTCCACACACTCATCGCAAATGAAAACGGATGGCCCCGCAATGAGCTTGCGAACCTCGTGCTGGCTCTTGCCACAAAAGGAGCAATAAAGGAGCTTGGTGGCGTCGCCCCGCCTACCGCCTTCATCTGCCATGGGTACCTCGACAGTAATCCATCTGCGCTACCTTGCGGCTTACGCGGGTATATTTCAAGTTCGGTGGCCGCATGGTCGGGTCGCCCGAGGGTTCCTCCTTTATGCCCAGTTCTATGCCCAGCTTAATGCTCGGCCTATGCCCAGTGACTACCGGGCGGCGGCGACAGAAGCCAGCGTCTTGCGCGGTTTCTGCACCAGATCGACCAGCCCGTACTGCTCGGCCTCGCCCGGGCTCATCCAGAAGTCGCGGTCGGAATCCGCCTCGATGCGCTCCACCGATTGGCCCGTATGCTGGGCAAGCAGCCGGTTCAGGCGCTCGCGCATATGCAGTATTTCCCTGGCTTGAATTTCGATGTCGGCCGCAACCCCCTGGGTGCCGCCCATGGCCGGTTGGTGGATCATCATGCGCGAGTTCGGCAACGCACAGCGTTTGCCGGGCTCGCCTGAGGCGAGCAGAAAGGCAGCCATGCTGGCCGCCTGGCCAATGCACAGCGTGCTAACGTCGCAGCGCACGAATTGCATGGTGTCGTAGATCGCCATACCGGAGGATACGGCCCCGCCCGGCGAGTTGATGTACATGTGGATATCCTTATCTGGATTCTCCGATTCAAGATAAAGAATCTGGGCGATGACAAGGTTTGCCGCCTGATCCTCCACCGGCCCCACCACGAAAACGATCCGTTCCTTCAAGAGCCGCGAATAGATGTCGTAGGCGCGCTCGCCGCGGGACGACTGTTCGACCACCATGGGCACTAGGCCCAATGCGCGGGTTTCATTCATGTTGATTCAGACTCCTGCAATGGTTCGGTTCCGCCGCGCTCCCGCCCTTCGGTGCCCGTCGCCGCGGCATCGGCTTCCTGGGCATCGGCTTCGCGGACATCGGCCTCGTGGGCGTCGTCCTCCGCCGGCATTTTGCCCGCAATGATGTCCGCATAGGAACTTTCCCGCAAACTGACCTGTGCCTGCTCCAGCAGCGTATCGACAACCTGATCTTCGAGCACGGCCATCTCGACTCCGGCGAGCTGCTCTTCGTCTTGATAGTACCAGTTGATCACCTGAGTGCGGTCGGTATAGGGTTCGGCGAGCTCCTCGATGCGTTTCCTGATGCGTTCGGGGTCCGCCGACAGCTCGCGCGAGCGAACGATTTCACGGGTGATCAGCGCTAGGGACACCTGCCGCTCGGCTTGTTCCCGAAACAGCTCGTCGGGCAGGGACAGCGATTTTTCAGCCGCCGGGCGCGAACGCTCCAGCAGGCGATTTTTCAGCGACTGGATCTCCTGGTGGACCAGCGCCTCGGGCAGCTGTACATCGTGGTGGTGCAACAACTGGTCCATCACGCGCCCCTTAACCTGGGCGCGAATGGCGGCATCGAGTTCCCGGCGCATGTTCCCGGTCACTTCCGCGCGAAACGCCTCTAGGCCGCCTTCCTCGATACCGAACGCGCGAAAGAAGTCATCGTCCACTTCGGGTAGCCTAGGCACCCGCACCGATAGCACCGTCACGCTGAAGTCGACGCTTCTGCCCGCCAGTTCGTCCCGCTTGTAGTCGTCTGGAAAAGCTGCGGGGAAGTCCTTGCCCTCGCCGCCCGCCAAGCCGCGCACGGCCTGGTCAAAGTCTTCGATCATCCGCCCGGAGCCTACGACGAATTCGATACCCTCGCCTTTGCCGCCCTCGAATGGCTCGCCGTCGAGTGTGCCCTGGAAGTCCACGGTAACCCGGTCGCCTTCCTGGGCACCACGGGTAACGTCTTCCCATTCACACCGCTGCTCGCGCAGCCGCTGCACCATGTCGTCGATATCGGCTGCGGTGATTTCACAAACGGGCTTCGCGATTTCCAGCTTCGAGAAGTCCACCAGGTCAACCCGGGGGAAGACTTCAAAGGTCGCGGTGAATTCGAAGTCGTCGCCGGGTGCCAACTTCACGACTTCGAGGGTCGGCGAACCAGCGGGTGCCAGGGACTCCTGTTGCACCGCATCGTAGAAGCTCGCCCGCATGACCTCGGTGGCGGTCTCGGCGCGGACCGCGGGGCCGAATCGTCGGCGTACCTCTTTCATCGGCACCTTGCCCGGGCGGAACCCCGGCAGTTGCACCTGGCCGCGGGCCTTCGTCAACCGCGCCGCCACCTGATTCTCGAATTGCGCGGCGGGGACGACGATGGTCATGCGCCGCTCCAGCCTAGAGGTGGTTTCCACCGATACCCGCATAGCGTGCAGTTCGGCCGCTAGCGAGGTGCCGCGCTGGCCAAGCGCGAGGGCAGTGGGCGGATGCGGCAAACTCGACTTATCGCGTCGCCCCAGAGCAGCGGCAGCCGCTCCCGCGAGGGCAGTCGGCGGATGCAAACTCGACTCATCTTGTCGTCCTTCTTTCCGCAGTTAAGCGCAGTCAAGCGCAAACAAGGATGTGGAACGGGGTGGGGTGGACGATGGGGTTCGAACCCACGACCGCCGGGACCACAACCCGGAGCTCTACCAATTGAGCTACGCCCACCATCAGTTTTCCCTTGGCCTCGGCATGACGCCAACCGCTGGTACGCCCGGAAGGACTCGAACCTTCAACCCTCTGCTTAGAAGGCAGATGCTCTATCCGGTTGAGCTACGGGCGCCGTAGCGGCCAGCCGCCATTCGTCCGTCGCACGGGGTTGCCGACAGCCGCCCCGCCCATGCCGTTGCGGGCGTCATAAACCAGAAAAAGACTATCCAAGTCAACCATTGTCGCACACTTTGGTGCGAAAACTAGTAGCTTCACGGCAGCATCACGAAGCCAACCCGGCTGGCAACTTTGGCCTGCGGAGCGTCCAAAGTGGCGAAAGAGAGGCGCTCCGGGTTGGGATACACATACAACGCGGTGGCGACATGCCACAGATCGGCACCCCGCAGGTAACCAGACCGCAATACCGTCTCGAATTCCGGGGTTAATGCCCTATCCGGCAGAATCCACTCGATGCCGGATACGGTGCGCTCCTGGAAGTCGAGTTGCTCTCTTGTACAGGCGGCCCGGATTTCCGCTTCAAGCAGATTGGAAGAGATAAGCCTCTCGAAAGTGCCGAGCCGTCGGGCCAGCGGTGCGGCATCGGGTTCGTCGAAGGCGATGGCGGTCAACACCGAGGTGTCAACATAGGCGACATTCATTCGCCACGCTCGGCTAGGAAGCGGGCCAAGGCGCCGGGGCGCCGCCCAACTGGCGCGAGCGCCTGCCTTTCCGCCCGGCCCCGAACCAGCGCCCCCCGTTTTTCAAGATCACGCAGCCGCTGTTCAAGCGTTGGATTGCGTTGCCTTTCGATTGGATTAATCTCCGCCACCGGTTCGCCGCGATAGGAAACCACAACTCGCTTGCCTTCCCGGACCTGTCGAATGACCTCGGAAAAGCGCGCCTTGGCTTCGTAGACGGAATAGATCGCAGTCATCCCAGAATTATAACTAGTCACACCAGACAGTATCAACGGCATTAAGCATGGGGTAGTGGCCGGGAGGGCGGTACAGAGCTGGCTCAGAAATGCCGTTGGTAGGTCAGTCCAGCGGAGATCGAGGAGAACCGGCCCAGGCCCAGGCCGTCGAGGCCCACCGACAGGTCGAGGAAACCCCGCTCGTCGATTTGCCAACTGTGGCCCAGGGTAAGCGAAGCCGAGACATCCTCCCGGCGCTCGCCGGACGTCCCCAGGTTGTGCGTATCCAGGTTCACGCGCAGTTGCGCGTGCGTGGACCCGCTTTCCCACTGCCAGGTCAGCATCGGCCCGAAACCCAGCCGCGCCAGCCACAGCCGTTCGGCCGGCGCGGTGCCGCCTAGGCTGTCCGTGAAGGCATCCAGCTCCTCCTCCGCGTAGAGCAGCCCGATCTGCGGCTCGACCCGCAGCACCTCGCTGCCCCAGCCGAAGTCTCCCGTGGCGTCTGCCCGCGCCACCAGCCGCTCCGAGTGGTAGGACGCCGTAGCCGAATGCGGACCCCGGACCAGGGACAGGTCGCCCTTGCCCCGGCCCCAGCCAAGGGCACCGTCAACGGTTAGCCTGCCGCTCAGGCGGCGTGCGCCGTAAAGCCCGAGCTGCACGTGGTCCGCCTCTAGCCGAACGCCATCGGAGGTCGTGCGGCCGGGCTCGTAGCCGATTAGCGCCCCATAGACCGTGCGGCCATCCGCGCCCAGGTAGTCCGCCCCCGCATAGACATCCCACACGCCGCCGTCCGCGGCGCCGTTCAGCTTCGAATACCGAACGCTGCCCCAGCCGTCCCAGCCCAGCGGCAGGTCAACCGCCACATCGCCGTTCGCCGCAACCCCGGCCTGATTGAAGCTGACAGCCACCGTGGAGGCACCCAGGTCTCCCGGACCCAGCGGCAGGTCAAGCAAGGCATCGCCATGCAGGGCAACCCAGTCCCCATTGACGCCGATATCCAGCCTGGAGACGCCGCGGCCACCCCAAAGCAGCGGCACATCGACGGCGACGCCGCCATGCGCGGCAACTTCGCCCTGGTTGAACCCGACATCCAAGGTCGAGGCACCCTGGCCACCCCAGAGTAGCGGCATGTCGAGGGCGACGGCGCTATTTGCGGTGACTCCGCCGGCACCGAAGCCGACATCCACCATCGGCGCGCCCCGGCCCAGGGGCAGGCCAAGCCTGATGCCCCCGCTGTGAGCGGCGACAATCCCGCGCTCGCGGAGGCTGGCATTCATCATCGGGGCACCCTGGTGCCCGCAGCCCGACAACGGATCGGGCGCGACGCCGCCGTGTGCCGGGGGCCAAGCCCTATGGACATCGGTGCCCGCCGTCGGGGTGCCGCCGTTTGTCCAGCCCGGCGACGGATTGTGCGTGGTGCCACTATGGGTTGGGGGCCAGGCCCCATGGGTACTGGCATCCATCATCGGGGCGCTGTAGTGCCCACAGCCCGTCGCCGGATCGGGCGCGAGGCCGCTATGCGCGGTAGGCCCGCCCCTGTTGACGCCGGCGTCTACCGCCCAGGCGTCGCTAGGCGCCGCAACCCCGTCCCTGTCGGTGCCGCCGAGGCCATCGTTCGCCGTCGGGACATCGCGGTTCGCCCATTCCGGCAGCGCGTGATCCGCAGCCTCGTCGCCCACCGCGGTACCCTTCCCAATCTCACTTCCATGCCCACCGGTGCCGCCATCCGTGGCCGGGGCCTCGCCGTGCGCTGCGTTGCCGCCCCCTCCGAGGCCATCGTCCGCCGCCGGGACGTCGCGGTTCGCCCATTCCGACAGCAAGTGACCCGCAGCCTCGTCGTCCGCCGCGGTGCCATTCCCAATCTCACTTCCATGCCCACCGGCGGTGCCATGCGTCGCCGGGGCGGTGCGGCCCCTGTGCAGCCGTGCCAGTGCCAAGTACGAGGTCAGCCGCGAGAAACGCTGCACATGGCGGCTCAGAAGCGACGCGGCACCGGCGCGGCGGCCCTCCGCAAGCACGCTGGCGCCGCCGGCGTCCGCAACCGTAACCGTGGCGGAACCAGGCTGGCCCACCTCGTAGGTGCTGTCGCCCCGGGCAACCGCAACCGTCACCAGGCTGTCCGGCTCGGGCAAGCCGTCGTCGGTGGTCGCCACCCGCAGGAGCGCCGTCGCCGCGCCCGCCTCGAAGGCCACGCGCCGCATGCCCTCCGACGGGGCCGCAACCATGTCTCCGCCCAGTTCCGAAACCTCCACCGCCGCCGTCAAGCCCTGCGACAGGTCTCCCGTCCGCCCCAGTTCGAACTCGGCGTCCTCCCCTTCCGAAATCCGTTCCGACAGCGCCGCAATCGTCACCACCGGCGGCTCGTCGTTGTCCCGCACCGTCACCGTGGCCGCGGACGGCTCGCCCGGCTTGTATGCGTTGCCGTCGGACAGCCTCAGGGTCACCATGGCGTCCGCCTCGTCCACCAGATCGTCCTCGGTCGCCAGCACAACCCGCGCCTCCGCCTCGCCGGCCCCGAAGGTCGCGTCGGCCGGCGGTGCCTCGGCCAGCACGCCGGCATCGTCCGTCACCTCGAAGGTCACCGACAACTCGTTCAACAACTCGCCCGCCCGCGTTAGAATGAAGACCGCGTTCCCGCCTTCCGCAATCGCGTCCGTCTCCGCCGCAACCGTCACGAACGGCAGGTCGTCGTCGATGATCGTCCCCGTTCCCGTGTCGTCCCCGAGCACCGCGCCCGACGGGTTCGACAGCGTCACCGTGAAGGTTTCGTCCGGCTCGTCGAGGAGGTCGCCCAGTACCGCGACCGTCAGAATCTTGCTGGCGTCGCCGGCGCTGAACGTCAGGCTGCCGCTCCCCGCCCTGTAGTCCGCACCGGCGGTTGCCGTGCCGTCCGCGGTCGCCCAGTCCACCGTCACCGTGCCCGTCGCCGCAGGGGCGAGCGTCAGCGTGAAGGAGATATTCGTGTCGCCGCTGTCGCCTTCGGATATGCTCGCGCCCTCGATGGACAGGCTCGGCAACGCCTCAACGGTCGCCGTCGCCGCGCTCTCGAGCGTCTCTTCGGTGCCGTCGTCGTCGGTGAAGGTGACGCGAACCTTCAAGGTCGCCCCGACATCCGCGGCAACCACCCGGTAGGTCTCCGATGTCGCTCCGGAAATATCCTGGTCGCCGCCGCCGGACGGCGTGCGGAGCCACTGGTAGGCGTAGGTAGGATTGGTCAGCCCGTCGGGGTCGGCGATGCCCGACGGGTCCGCCGTCAGCGTCTCGCCCACCACCGGCGTGGTGTCGTCGATGGTCGGCGCCCCCGTCGGCGCCGCGTTGTCGTCGTCCTCGACCGTCACCTCCGCACTGGCGGCACCCAGGTCATAGGTTGCAGCCGCCATCAGCGTCAGGGTCACCGTGCTATCCGCCTCGTGGACGCTGTCTTCCACGGTCGGCACGGTCACCGTCTTCTCGCTCTCGCCGTCCCCGAAAGCGATGGTCTTCGCACCCTCCTCGCCGGACGCCACCATGGCGCCGCTCTCCGATACGCTGTAGTTGACCGTCAGCGCCCCCGCCATCACCCCCGTGCGCGTGACCCTGAACTGCGCGCCCGCGCCTTCCGTCACCGGGCTCGCCACCCGTTCCACGGACACTGTCGGTACCTGGACTGCCTTAGTAACCACACTCTCGAGCGTCTCTTTGGCACCGCCCTCGTCGGTGAAGGTCACGCGTATCTTCAGTGTCGCCCCGACATCCGCAGCGGCCACCCTGTAGGTCGCCTCGGTCGCACCGGCGATCAGCGTCTCCGTTCCGTCCGCTGCCACCCGGATCCACTGGAAGGTGAAGGTCGGAGTCGTCAGCCCGTCCGAATCGCCGATGCCCGACGTGTCCACCGTCAGCGTCTCGCCCACCACCGGCGTGGTGTCGTCGATGGTCGGTGCCCCGGTCGGTGCCACGTTCTCGTCGTCGGTGACCGTCAGCGTCACGTCCTGCGGCGGCGTGATCCCCCCGGCGTTGGTCGCCTCGGCCGACACCGTCACCCGCTTGTTGGGCGCGTCCACGTCGTTGTCCACGGCGGTGATCGTCACCGTACCCGTGCTTGTCGTATCGCCCGCCGCGACCGTCAACTCGCTGCCGCTCAGCATGAAGTCGCCCGCCACCGCCGGCGATTCCGGCGTTGCCGACACCGTCACGGCCGTCGCCTCGCTCGACGGATGGTCCAGGGTCGCCGTCACCGTGCTGACTCCGCCGGCCTCCGAGATCCTGTCCGGCGTCAGCACCAGCGTCACCATCGGCACATCGTCGTCGTCCGCGATGGTTCCCGTTGCCGTGTCGTCCACGAGCGTCGCGCCCAACGCATTCGACAGCAGCACCGTGAAGGTCTCATCCGGCTCGTCTAGGGTGTCGCCCGTCACGGCCACGGAAACCATCTTATCGGTCTCTCCGGCGTTGAACGTTAGGGTTCCGCTACCCGCCACGTAGTCCGCTCCGGCCTCCGCCGTGCCGTCGGCGGTCTGCCAGTCCACCGTCACCGTTGCCGTCGGCGGCCGATTCAGCGTCACCCCGAACGTCAGCGCCGCTTCGCCCGCATCGCCCTCGGCCGCTTCCGCGTCGCCAATCGACAGCTCTGGCCGTGGCGGCGGTGGTGGTGGCGGCGGGGGCGGCGGGGGTGGCGCGGCACCATCGTCGTCGGTGATGGTTCCCGTGGCCACGGCCCTCGCGAGCGTCGCACCGGACGGGTTTGACAGTCTCACCGTGAAGGTTTCGTTCGGCTCGTCCTCGTCATCGCCCGCCACGGTCACGGACACCGTCCTGCTGGAGTCCCCGGCGTTGAACGTCAGGGTTCCGCTGCCCGCCGTGTAGTCCGTCCCGGCCTCCGCCGTGCCGTCGGCGGTCGCCCAGTCCACGGTCACGGTTTCCGTCGCCGCGCGGTCCAGGGTCACCCTGAACGTCATGGTCGCACTGCCCGAATCGCCCTCATCCACGCTCGCGTCGCCGATCGACAGCGCCGGCGGCTCGTCGTCGTCCTCGATCGTCAGCCCCGCGCTGTCCACCACCGAGCCCGAATGCGCGTTCGTCGTCGTGGCCCAAACCGTCACTTCCTTGTCCGGCGCGTCCACATCGTTGTCCACCGCGGTGATCGTCACCGTGTCCGTGCTCGCCATCTCGCCCGCAAATATCGTCAGCGTAACGTGCGAACTCAGCCGGTAGTCGCCCACCACTGCCGGCGGCACCGGTATCACCGTCACGGTCACCGTCGTATCCAAGCCCGACGGGTGGGACAGGGACGCCGTCGCCGTGCTCGTCCCGCCGGCCTCGTCAATCCTGTCCGGGTTCAGGTGCAGCGTCACCGTCGGCGGGTCGTCGTCGTCCCGGATTGTCAGTGTCACGTCATCCGGGAATGTGACACCCACACTGTTCGTCGCCTCGGCCGACACCGTCACCCTCTTGTCGGGCGCATCCACATTGTTGGCCACGGCGGTGATGGTCACCGTGCCTGTGCTCGCCGTCTCGCCCGCCGGGATCGTCAACACCGGGTTCGATCCCGGGCCCACCGTGTAGAAGGCATCGATATTGGCGCCGCCGATACTGTGCACCGTCGTGTCCTCGCTTGACAGGTGGTCCAGGGTCGCCGTCACCGTGCTGACCCCGCCGGCCTCGTCGATTGGGTCCGGAGACAGCAGCAGCGTCACCCTCGGCGTGGGGTCGTCGTCCGTGATCGTTCCCGTCGCCGTGCGATCCCCGATTATCGCGCCGGACGACACATTCGACAGCGCTACCGTGAAGGTCTCGTTCGGTTCGTCCAGGTTGTCGCCCGCCACGGTCACAGACACCGTCTTGCTGGAGTCCCCGACGTTGAACGTCAGGGTGTCATTCCCCGCCGTGTAGTCCGTCCCGGCGGTCGCGGTGCCATTGGATGTCGCCCAGTCCACCGTCACCGTCTCTGTCGCCGCCGTGTCCAGCGTCACCGTGAACATCATCGTCGCGCTGCCCGAATCGCCCTCGCCCACGCTCGCGTCGCCGATCGACAGCGCCGGCAACGGCGGTGCCGGCTCGTCCTCGGTGATCGTCAGGGCCGTGTTCTGTGGTGGCCTGATCCCCAGCGTGTTGGCCGCCGTGGCGGATACCGTCACCTGCTTGTCCCCTTCGTAGACGCTGTTGTTCTCCGCGGTAATGGTTACGACGCCGGTGCTGTCCGTCTCGCCCGCGGGAATCGTCAACTGGCTCCCGGTCAGCCGGTAGTCGCCCGCCACCGCCGGTGCCACCGGCGTGGCCGTCACGGTCACCGTTGTATCCTCGCTCGACGGGTTGTCCAGGCTCGCCGTCACCGTACTGACCGCACCGTTCTCGCCGATTGAGGCCGGGTCCAGGCTCAGCGTCACCGTCGGCGGACCGTCGTTGTCCTGGATCGTCCCGGTGGCCGTGGCATCCACAATCGGCGCGCCCGACGGGTTCGACAGCGTCACCGTGAAGGTCTCGTCCGGCTCGTCGACGAAGTCGCCCAGCACCGCCACCGTCAGAATCCTGCTGGAGTCCCCGGCGTTGAATGTCAGTCTGTCGCTGTCCGCCGTGTAGTCGGTCCCGGCGGTTGCCGTCCCGTCCGCGGTCTCCCAGTCCACGGCCACCGTGCCCGTCGCCGGCGGGGCGAGCGTCACCGTGAACGAGATACTCGTGTCGCCCCGGTCGCCTTCGGATATGCTCCCGTCCTCGATCGACAGGCCCGGCAACGCCTGGACGGTGGCCGTCTCTGCGCTCTCAAGCGTCTCCGCGGTGCCGTCGTCGTCGGTGAAGGTTGCCTCCACTTTCAGCGTCGCGCCCACATCCCCGGCAACCACCCTGTAGGTCGCAGCGGTCGCGCCGCTAATCGGGGTCGCCGTTCCGCCCGACGCCACCCGCAGCCACCGCCAGGTGAAGGTCGGACTCGTCAGACCGTCCGCGTCGCCGATGCCCGAGGCGTCCGCCGTCAGCGTCTCGCCCACCACCGGTGTAGTGTCGTCGATGGTCGGTGCGCCCGTCGGTGCCGCGTTGTCGTCGTCCTCGACCGCAACCTCCGCCGTGTCGTTGGTTCCCAAGTCGTAGGCCGCATCCGCCGTCAGCGTCAGGGTCACCGTGCTGTCCGCCTCGTGGGCGGCGTCCCCCACCGTCGGCACGGTCACCGTCCGTTCGGTGTCGCCATCCGCGAAGGCAACGGTCTGCGCCCCCTCCTCGCCCGACGCCACCATGTCGGCGGTCTCCGACACGCTGTAGTTCACCGTCAGCGCGCCCGTCGTCACCACCGTGCGCGTCACCCTGAACTGCGCGTCCGCGCCTTCCTGCACCGGGGTCGCCACCGGCGCCACCGCTACCGTCGGCAGCGTCGCGATCTCCGTGCCCCTGACTGCTATCACGTACCCATGAGTTTGGCTTAACCAAAAACCGCCAGTTTCACGGTAGCTTGGGGTAAGAATCTGCCAACCCGCTGCAGCTCCGGAATCCGCGCCGGCAAACGCCCGGGACCATTCAGGGGTCCCGCTGTCCGACGAATACTCCAACACGACGTGGTAGCGGGTGTTGGCTGCTAGGACGACGCCCGCCGGTGCCCTGAACTCGTTCACTCCGATACTCATCACGGAGGTCGGATTGGTCAGCGTGTGCAGAACACCGCCGGGGGAGTTGTCCGCGGCGTTCTCTCTGAGCGTCACCCCGAGCCCGCTTCCAATCGTGAGACTGCTGCTATTGAAGCGCAGATTTATGCTTTGGAGACTGTAGCCGCCTGCCACACTCCCCGTCAGAAACGGCTGGGACAAGCTTTGACTGCTGTTCACCTCATCGGAAGACAACGAGCCAGCAGAGGTTTCCACGTTGCTGACAAGGACATCCCTTATCGGCGGCGGCATCGGCGCCGCCTCGACGATCGCCGTCGCTGTGCTCTCGACGGTCTCTTCGGTGCCGTCGTCGTCGGTGAAGCTCGCCGCCACCTTCAGCGTCGCGCCCACATCGGCGGCGACTACCCTGTAGGTCGCTGCGGTCGCCCCGCTGATCGGCGTCGCCGTGCCGCCCGACGCCACCCGGACCCACTGCCAAGTGAAACTCGGGCTCGTCAGGCCGTCGGGGTCGTCGATGGCCGAGGCGTCCGCGGTCAGCGTCTCGCCCACCACGGGCGTGGTGTCGTCGATGGTCGGCGCACCGGTCGGGGCGGCGTTGTCGTCGTCTGCCACTGCCGCCGTGGCCGCCGCCGGGTTGCCGAGCTGGTAGTCGGGGTCGGTGCCCGTGTCCGCCGTCAGCGTCAGCGTCACCGAGCCGTGAGCCTCGTGGGTGCTGTCGCCGGTCGTGGCCAGGCTCACCTGCACCGTGGCGCTGTTCGCCGGGAAGCTCGCCGTGGCCGCGCCCGTCGCGACGCCGAAGTCTCCGGTGGCGGTGACCTCGTAGGCCACATCCAGCGTTCCCGCCGTGTCGCCCGTGCGCGTCAGCGTGAACAGGGCGGGGCTGCCCTCCGTCACATCGCCGTCCGCAGCCACCGTGACCTCCGGCGGCGGCGCCGCCTCGACGGTCGCCGTCACCGCGCTCTCGAGGGTCTCCGTGGTGCCGTCGTCGTCGGTGAACGTCACGCGAACCTTCAGCGTCGCCCCGACATCCGCGGCAACCACCCTGTAGGTCGCCGATGTCGCGCCGGAAATATCCTCATCGTTGCCGCCGGACGGCGTCCGGATCCACTGGTAGACGTAGGTTGCGCCCGTCAGCCCATCCGCATCGCCGATGCCCGATGGGTCTGCGGTCAGCGTCTCGCCCACCACCGGCGTGGTGTCGTCGATGGCCGGCGCGCCCGTCGGCACCGCGTTCTCGTCGTCGGTGACCGTCAGCGTCACGTCCTGCGGTGGCGTGATTCCCTGGGCGTTCGTCACCGTGGCCGACACCGTCACCCTCTTGTGGGGCGCGTCCACGGCGTTGTCCACGGCGGTGACCGTCACCGTACCCGTGCTCGTCGTATCGCCCGCCGCGACCGTCAACTGGCTTCCGCTTAGCGCGAAGTCGCCCGCCACCGCCGGCGACTCCGGCGTCGCCGTCACCGTCACGGTGGTATCCTCGCTCGACGGATGGTCTAGGGTCGCCGTCACCGTGCTGACCCCGCCGGCCTCCGTGATCCTGTCTGGCGTCAGGGTCAGGGTCGCCGTCGGCGTGGCGTCGTCGTCGGTGATCGTGCCGGTCGCCGTGCCATCCCCGATGGTCGCGCCCGACTCGTTCGACAACGTCACCGTGAAGGTCTCGTTCGGCTCGTCGACGGTGTCGCCCGCCACGGTCACCGAGACGGTCTTGCTGGTATCCCCGGCGTTGAAGGTCAGGGTTCCATTCCCTGCCGTGTAGTCCGTCCCGGCGGTCGCGGTGCCGTCCGATGTCGCCCAGTCCAAGGTCACGGTTGCCGTCGCCGCGCGGTTCAGAGCCACCGTGAAATCCAGCGTCGTGCTGCCCGAATCGCCCTCGTCCACGCTCGCATCGTCGATGGAGAGCTGCGGCGGCAGCATGATTTCGGTTCCCCTGACCTGGACCTTGAGGGAACCAGAACCGACGCTCCAGAAGCTGCCAAGCCAGATCCGATGCGACACGTCGATGCCCCAGCCGGACGCGGCGCCGGGGTCGGTGCCGGTGGTGCCCGCCTTCTTCCAGTCTCTCCTTGACCCGCTGGTGGATGCCACGACGTGGTAGATGGTGTTGGCGTCGAGCGTGGCGTTCGCCGGCGCCCGATACTCGTAGAGACCGCCACCTAGATCGGCTGGGGGGTTGACGAGCTGGTAGAGGATGTCGTCGCTGGGGTTCCTGTTCTCGGCGTTTTCCCGGATCGTCACCCTGACATTGGAACCGGGGGAATCGATCGCAACCACCACGCTGGCGAGGTTGTAGCCCGCGGATCTGTTCCCCGTGGTGAACGGTTGAGACAGGGGGCCGCCGGTGACTGCCGCATTGTCGCCATCCGATTTGGCCGTATTGCTGACCAGAGCCTCCCCGATCGGCAGCGGGTAGTCGTCGTCGGTGATCGTCCCCGTCCCCGTGCCATTCGTGATGGTTGCGCCCGACGCGCCCGACAGCGTCACCGTGAACGTCTCGTCCGGCTCGTGCATGGTGTCGCCCGTCACCGCCACCGCCACCGTCTTGCTTATCTCTTCGGCAGAGAAGGTCAGGGTTCCATTCCCCGCCGTGTAATCCATTCCGGCGGTTGCCGTCCCGTCGGCGGTCGCCCAGTCCACCGTGACCGGCAGCCCGGCCTGACTCAGCGTCACCGTGAACGTCATCGTTGCGCTGCCCGTATCGCCCTCTGCCACGCTCGCGTCCCCGATCGACAACTCCACCGTTGGCGGGTCTTCGTCGTCGGTGATGGTCAGCGTCACGGCCTCCGGCCCCGTAACCCCCTGGCTGTTCGACGCCACGGCCGACACCTCGAGGGCCTTGTCTCCCTCGTAGACATTGTTGTCCCAGGGGGTAATCTGCAAGGCCTTGCCGCTGTTCTCCGTCTCGCCCGCCGGAATCGTCAACTGGTTCGCGCTCAGCGTGTAGTCGGCCTCCACCGCCGGCGGCTGTGGCGTCACCGTCACCGTCACGGTCGTTTCCTCGCTCGACGGACGGTCTAGGCTCGCCGACAGCGCACTGCCCTTGCCGCCCTTCTCACTGATCGAGGTAGACTTCAGGAGCAGCGTCACCGTCGGCGTATCGTCATCGTCCTCGATCGTCAGCGTCACGTCCTGTGGCGCCGTGATCCCCAGGGTGTTAGTCGCCGTGGCCGACACCGTCACCATCTTGTTGGGTTCGTCCACTTGGTTGTTCCTGGGGCTGATGGTGACCGCGTCCCCGGTGCTTTCGGTCGCGCCCGCGGGAATCGTCAGCCTCAGGCCGAGGGTCGCGACGAAATCGCTCTGCGTCGCCGGCGGCACTGGCGTCAGCGTCCCCGTCACCGTCGTCGCCTGGCTCGACGGATGGTCCAGGCTCGCCGTTAGCGTGACTGTCCCGCCGGACTCACTGATCGTGTCCGGGGTCAGGATCAGCGTCACCGTCGGCGTGGCGTCGTCGTCTGTGATTGTGCCGGTCGCCGTGCCATCCTCGATGACCGCGCCCGATTCGCCCGACAGCGTCACCGTGAAGGTCTCGTTCGGCTCGTCGACGTTGTCGCCCGCCACGGTCACGGAGACGGTCTTGCTGGAGTCCCCGGCGTTGAACGTCAGGGTTCCCGTTGCCGCCGTGTAGTCCGTCCCGGCGGTCGCGGTGCCGTCGGCGGTCGCCCAGGCCACAGTCACGGCTCCCGTGGCCGCGCGGTCCAGGGTCACCGTGAAGCCCAGCGTCGTACTGCCCGAATCGCCCTCGTCCACGCTTGCGTCGGCGATGGAGAGCGCCGGTGCCACATCCCCGTCGTCGTTCCTGATCGTTAGCGTCACGGCGTCCGGGTTCGTGATCCCGTGGCTGTTCGCCGCCGTGGCCGACACCGTCACCGCCTTGTCAGGGGCCTCCGCGCTGTTGTCCACGCCGGTGATCGTGACCGCGCCCGTGCTGTCCGTCGCACCCGCGGCGATGGTCAACTCCGCGTTCGAGCTCAGTTCGTAGTCGCCCGAGGTCGCCGGTGCCACCGCCATCACCGACACCGTCACCGTCGTCGCCTCGCTCGATGGGTGGTCTAGGCTGGCCGTCACCGTGCTGATGCCGCCGTTCTCGCTGATCGAGGCCGGCTCTAGGTGCAGCGTCACCGTGGGCGTATCGTCGTTGTCGCGGACGGTCAGCGTCACCGGGTCCGGGTCCGTGACCCCCTCGCTGTTGGCCGCCGTGGCCGAGAACGTCAGGGTCCGGTCCGGCTCGTCCACATCGTTGTCGTCAGCGGGAAACACGCTCCCGTTCCCATGGCTCTCCGTCTGCCCCGCCCGGATCGTCAACGGCAGGGGGCTGGTCTGGGACGAGCCCGCCAACGTCACCGTATAGGTCACCACCGTGTCCTCGGTCGACGCGCGGTCCAGGGTCGCCGTCAACGTGCTCGTCTCGCCTTCCGTGATCGTGTCCGGGGTCAGGACCAGCGTCACCTTCGGCGGCGGCAATTCGGCCACCGCCGTCTCTGCGCTCTCGACGGTCTCGTCGGTACCGTCGTCGTCGGTGAAGCTCACCTCAACCTTGAGCGTGGCGCCCACGTCCGCGGCGACCACCGTGTAGCTCGCCGCGGTCGCTCCGCTGATCGGCGTCGCCGTGCCGCCCGACACCCGGATCCACTGCCAAGTGAAGGTCGCGCCCGTCAGACCGTCCTCGTCGGCGAGGCCCGACGTATCCGCCGTCAGCGTCTCGCCCACCACGGGCGTCGTATCGTCGATGGTCGGCGCACCGGTCGGGGCGGCGTTGTCGTCGTCTACCACCGCCGCCGTGGCAGTCGCCGGGTCGCCGAGCAGGTAGGCGGGGTCGGCGCCCGTGTCCGCCGTCAGCGCCAGCGTCACCGAACCGTGCGCCTCGTGGGTGCTGTCGCCCGTCGTGGGCACGGTCAGCTGCACCGCGGCGTTGTTCGCCAGGAAGCTGAGCGTGGCCTCGAAACTCGTGACGCCGAAGTCTCCGGTGGCGGTGACCTCGTAGTCCACGTCCAGCGTCCCCGCCGTGTCGCCCGTGCGCGTCAGCGTGAACACCGCGGGGCTGCCCTCGGTCACGTCGCCGTCCGAGGCCACCGTCACCTCCGGCAACACCTCGACCGTCGCCGTCTCTGCGCTCTCGACGGTCTCGTCGGTGCCGCCGTCGTCGGTGAAGGCCGCCTGCACCTTCAGCGTCGCGCCCACATCCGCGGCGACTACCGTGTAGCTCGCCGCGGTCGCACCGGCGACCCGCGTCTCCGTTCCGCCCGACACCCGGATCCACTGCCAGGTGAAACTCGGGTTCGTCAGACCGTCCGCGTCGGCGATGCCCGAGGCGTCCGCGGTTAGCGTCTCGCCCACCACGGGTGTGGTGTCGTCGATCGTCGGCGCGCCCGTCGGTGCCGCGTTGCTGCCGGCTTCGGTCCCTTTGACTTGGATTTGCAAGGAATGATTTAGAAACCTCCAGTTTCCGCCGTCTCCAAGGATCCAGTACAAACCGCTGATTCTCCAGTTGGGCTCAGATCCGGGGTCCTCCCGGCCGGGGTCGGTCAGCTTCCAATTTCTGGCCGACCCGCTGATGCGTTCCGCCATGACGTGGTAGACGGTGGCGGCCTCGAGCGTGGCGTCCGCCGGGGCCGAGTACTCATGCAGACCGCCGCCCGCATCGAATGGGGGGTTGGTGAGTTCGTAGAGGACGCCGCCGGGGCTTCCGTCATTTTTGTTTTCCCTGATCGTCACCTTGATATCGGCGCCAGGGGAGTCGATCGCAACAACCACGCTGGAGAGGTTGTAGCCCCCGGATGCGTTCCCCGTGGTGAACGCTTGAGCCCTCGCGGGCAGGACATGGTCGGAGCTGCGAACTACTTGGGATGTATTGCTGACAAGGACATCCCCCATCGGCGGCATCGGCGGCACCTCGACTGTCGCCGTCTCGTCGCTCTCGGCGGTCTCTGCGCTCCCGCCGTCGTCGGTGAAGCTCGCCGCCACCTTTAGCGTCGCGCCTACATCCGCGGCGACCACTGTGTAGCTCGCCGCGGTCGCACTGCTAATCGGCGTCGCCGTGCCGCCCGATGCCACCCGGATCCACTGCCAAGTGAAGGTCGCGCCCGTCAGACCGTCCGCGTCGGCGATGCCCGAGGCGTCCGCCGTCAGCGTTTCGCCGACCAGCGGCGTCGTATCGTCGATGGTCGGCGCACCGGTCGGGGCCGCGTTGTCGTCGTCTGCCACCGCCGCCGTCGCCGTCGCCGGGTCGCCGAGCAGGTAGGCGGGGTCGGCGCCCGTGTCCGCCGTCAGCGTCAGCGTCACCGAACCGTGCGCCTCGTGGGTGCTGTCGCCCGTCGTGGGCACGCTCACCTGCACCGTGGCGTTGTTCGCCAGGAAGCTGAGCGTGGCCTCGAAACTCGTGACGCCGAAGTCTCCGGTGGCGGTGACCTCGTAGGCCACGTCCAGCGTTCCCGCCGTGTCGCCCGTGCGCGTCAGCGTGAACACCGCGGGGCTGCCCTCCGTCACGTCGCCGTCCGAGGCCACCGTGACCTCCGGCCGCGGTGTCGCCGCCACCGCAGAGGTCGGTGCGCTTGTGATGGTCGCTTGGTGGCCTCCGTCGTCGGTGACTGTCACCTTGACCTTAAGCGTCGCGCCCGCGTCCGCGAACACCGGCACGTAGGTCTCGGAGGTCGCTCCGGAAATGTCCGCGTCGCTGCCACCGGCCGGCGTCCGCACCCACTGGTAGGCGTAGACCGCATTGTCCAGGCCGTCCGCGTCGGCGAGGCCCGACGTATCCGCCGTCAGCGTTTCGCCCTCCGTCGGCGTGCCCGTGATGGTCACCGTGCCGGTCGCCGGGGAGTCGTCGTCGTCGGTGATCGTCAGCGTCACGTCCTGCGGATCCGTGACCCCCACCTCGTTCGCCGCCGTAGCCGACACCGTCACCGTCTTGTCGGGCGCATGCACGGTGTTGTCCACGGCAGTGATGGTGACCGTACTGTCGCTTTCGGTATCGCCTGATGGAATCACCAACTCCAGAGTTTCCTGGAGCGGGCTCACCCTGTAGTCGCCCGCCGTTGCCGGCCCCACCGGCGATATCGATACCGTCACTACCGTATCCCGGCTCGACGCGCGGTCCAGGGTCGCACTCAATATGCTCTCGCCACCGGCCTCCGTGATCGTGTCCGGAGTCAGGACCAGCGTCACCGTCGGCGGTGCCGCCTCGACCGTCGCCGTCTCTGTGCTCTCGACGGTCTCTTCGGTGCCGTCGTCGTCGGTGAAGCTCGCCGCCACCTTCAGCGTCGCGCCTACATCGGCGGTGGCCACCGTGTAGGTCGCCGCGGTCGCACCGCTGATCGGCGTATCCGTTCCGCCCGACACCCGGATCCACTGCCAAGTGAAGCTCCGGTTTGTCAGACCGTCCGGATCGCCGATGCCCGAGGCGTCCGCCGTCAGCGTCTCGCCGACCACCGGCGTCGTATCGTCGATGGTCGGCGTACCGGTCGGGGCGGCGTTGTCGTCGTCTTGCACCGCCGCCGTGGCCGTTGCCGGGTCGCCGAGCAGGTAGGCGGGGTCGGCGCCCGTGTCCGCCGTCAGCGTCAGCGTCACCGAGCCGTGCGCCTCGTGGGCGGCGTCGCCCGTCGTGGGCACGCTCACCTGCACCGCGGCGTTGTTCGCCAGGAAGCTGAGCGTGGCCTCGAAACTCGTGACGCCGAAGTCTCCGGTGGCGGTGACCTCGTAGGCCACGTCCAGCGTCTGCGCCAGATCGCCCGTGCGCGTCAGCGTGAACACGGCGGCGCTGCCCTCCGTCACGTCGCCGTCCGAGACCACCGTCACCGAGGGCCGCGGCAGCGCCGCCACCGCCGAGGTCGGGGCGCTCGTGAAGGTCGCCTCGTGGCCCTCGTCGTCGGTGACCGTCACCCGGACCTTGAGCGTCGCGCCCGCGTCCGCGTACACCGGCACGTAGGTCTGTGAGGTCGCGCCGGAGATGTCCGCGTCACTGCCGCCGGCCGGCGTCCGCACCCACTGGTAGACGTAGGAAGCGTTGTCCAAACCGTCCTCGTCGGTGAGGCCCGAGGTGTCCGCCGTCAGCGTCTCGCCTTCCGTCGCCGTGCCCGTGACCGTGACCGTCCCGGTCGCCGGGGAGTCGTCATCGTCCCGCACCTCGACACTCGCCATGGAGGGCGTGCCCGGCATGTAGTAGTTACGTTCAAGGACCTCCACGGTTACCGTGCTGTTCGGCTCGGCCGTGTCGTCATTATCCGTCGGGTAACTCACTGTTACGGTTGTCTGATTGGGGCCAAACACTACAACCGAATTCCCCAAATTGTTCGGGAACATCATGTTGCCTGTTTCCGTTCTTCTGATATTCACACGCAACGATATGTCCCCGATTGTCTTCGACAGGGTGAACGTGAAAGTCGCGTCTCCTCCCTCGGTGATGGGACTGCCGCCGTGCATGACGGACACCTCGGGCAGCGTCGGCGCCGCCGCCACGACCGCCGACGTCTCTTCGCTCTCGACGGCCTCCGGGGTCCCGTCGTCGTCGATGAAGCTCGCCTCCACCTTCAGCGTCGCACCCACATCCGCGGCGACCACCGTGTAAGTCGCCGCGGTCGCACTGGTGATCCGCGTCGGCGTCCCGCCCGACACCCGGATCCACTGCCAGGTGATTGGTTTCGTCAGGCCGTCCGGGTCGTCCAGGTTCGACCGGGCCGCCATCAGCGTCTCACCGACCACGGGCGTCGTGTCGTCGATGGTCGGTGCGCCGGTCGGGTCGGCGTTGTCGTCATCCTCGACCGTCACGTCCGCGCTGGCGGTCCCCAAGTCGTACGCCTCGTCCGACGCCACCATGGCGCCGCTCTCCGACACGCTGTAGCTCACCGTCAGCGCGCCTGACGTGACCCCCGTGCGTGTCACCCTGAACTGCGCGTCCTCGCCTTCCGCTACTGGGCTCGTCACCGGTGCCACCGCCACCGTCGGCAGCGGCTCGGACGCACTCGCTATTCCCCTGACCTGAATCTTGAAGTAGGCACTAACAGCTCCGTTCTCCCAACCGCCAAGCCCTCCCGTTCGTTGCAAGTATCGCCTGTTGATTTGCCAGCCGGACGCAGACCCGGAATCCACGCCGGAGGTCCTCGTCAAGCGCCATTGTTTTGTCCCGCCAGTGACTCTCTCCGCCACGACGTGGTACCTGGTGCCGGCCTCGAGCGTGGCATTCGCCGGGGCCCGGTATTCGTACCAGTCGCCGCCCACGTTGGACGGGGGATTGACGAGCGTGTAGCGGGTGCCAGCGGGATCTCCAGCGTCGCTTTCCCTGATCGTCACCCTGACGTCGGAAAACGGGAATCGGATTTCAACAACCACGCTGTGGAGATCGTAACCGTTGGACGCGTCCCCCGTGGTGAACGGTTGAGCCAAGTGGTCGTTGACAAGTAACACATTGCCAGAACCTGGCTTGGCTTCGTTGCTGACAAGGGTCTCCACCACTGGCTGCGCCTGGGCCGCTGCGGGCCACGGGCTAGCGAGCGCCAGCAGGACGCAGGCCGCGGATACCAAGCGGCGAATTGGCGGCGGGACGCAGGTCGCTGCAACGAAGCGCACCAGGCCGCGTAGCGGCGCGGCGCCGTTTTGAGCCTTTTGCTCGACCATGCGTAGCCGACGCCGCATGGTCGCCAGAGCGGCGCACACCGGGCCGCCGGGGAAAGCTGCCCCGCTTCCGGCCGTCATGCCGCCGATGTGCATCCGTCACGCCCTGGTGGGAAAACTACGGCGAGCGCATAGCGAGTTCTGTGGAGCCGTAGGGCGGGCAAGATAATCGCGAAGGCGCGATGCGGCGCTCGATAGTAGGTGTCGACAGCAGTAGTGTCGGAACGCGTTGACGCCGTTGATGGTCGGGGGGGGGGGGGGGGGGGGGTGAGGTGGTCGGGGTAGAGAGATTCGAACTCCCGACAACCTGCTCCCAAAGCAGGTGCGCTACCAGACTGCGCCATACCCCGTGGCCCCCACCCTCTCGTTGGGGCAGGAATGGTACTAGCGAACTATTTGAGGGTCAAAATCGAGTATGCTCCTCTATCTGTCCGATACTTCACCTCGAAGCCGTTGACGATGCGCGCTTCGCCCGCTTTCGCGGACGACGGTTCCGCCTGCGACTCCGGGCTAGAATACCGGTTTTTGGGGTGCCGTGAGCGTGCGAATATGCAACAGGGCGCAGGTTGCCAGGGAACTCGGAGGCGGGATGCCTATTGTAGTGGTGACCGCGCCGACCACGCCCTACCCTAACCTGGGCGGGTAGCGTGGCGCGGCGGCGTATCTATCTGTCTGATCTGCACCTCGAAGCCGTTGACGATGCGCGCTTCGTCCGCTTTCGCGAGTGCCTGGAGCGCGAGTGCCTATGGGCTGACGAAATCTTCGTGCTCGGCGACCTCTTTGAGATGTGGGTGGGCGACGACGACGACTCCGAGTTGGCCGAGCAAGCCTGTGGTGTCCTGCGGCGGGCATCCCGCAACACCCGGGTACTGGCCATGGCCGGAAACCGGGATTTCCTGTGCGGCCCCGGCTTTGCCAGCCGCACCCGCGCGGCACTGGTCGACGACCCTTTCCAGACCGGCGACGGCCTGCTGCTTACCCACGGCGATGCGCTTTGCACCGGCGATGCCGACTACGCGGAACTGCGCAAAACGCTGCGCGGGGCGGCCTGGCGGAAGGCTATGCTGGCCAAGCCGCTAGATGAACGCCGCCGTATCGGCAGCGGCATGCGCACCGCCAGCAGGGCGAGCAATGCAAACAAGGCCGATAACATCATGGACGTCACACCGGCGGCGGTAACCCGCCTGCTTAGCGAGCATGGGGCCAGGGTGCTCATTCATGGCCATACCCACCGCGCCGCCATACACCGCCTTGCCGGAGCGACCCGGTACGTGCTCGGCAACTGGGAGCGCTGTGGCTGGATACTGCGCCAGCAGGGCACCAGGTTCGACCTGGAGTGCTTCTCCCTTGCCCTTCCCTATCGCCGGTGATCGCGCCGGCGGCCCTATTCCACCGGTAGCTTGAAGCGGCGTTCGCACACCGCCCGGTGCCGTCGGGCGCGATGTTCGGCAGCATCCCGCTCCCTGATGTCAACGGGTTTCAACAAGGATTTCGCCAGTTGCTCCGGGGTGGCGTCTATGCTGAATTCCTCCTTGATCTCCGCCCGGGTGGGCTGGTAGGTGCGCGGCAGCACCTCGATTGTTCGCTTGCCCATAGCTGATCCCCCTTGATTGCCCCATGTATGCGCTGGAAAGGCTCCAGTGCCAATCATGCCCGATAGTCTGTCACGCATTCAGGTGTAATACCCAACGCCAAAACGGGGCAGCCGCCGTTTCTCGATAGCTATGTATTTCGAACTTGTCCCTAATCTCCGGCGGAAACACGCCATCAACCATCGATCGATCATCGGCGATTTCGCTGGCGCTCACTGCGCGGCAATCACGGCTGCCGAGTTATGTGCGTAGGTGGGCCAGTCGGGCCGGTAACTGGAATCGGCCTGATTGCCCCAGACCGTCCACCCACGGCGCTGTCCGCGACCGAACAGTTCCAAGTATGGTCCCCAACTGCACGCCTCGATGATCGCGTACTGCTCGTCCGGCTTCCGCGAATGCTCCCGCTTGCGGGTCGCCAGGAAGTTCACCTGGCTACGCCCGGGCGCGAGTGTGCGGGCCTTTTTACCGCGAACTCCGAACAATACCAGTTCCGTCACATTGCGGAAGTAGAAGCCCACTCCGCGGCCGTCCGGCCCCCCGTCCTTCCTGATCTTGTGCCAGACAATATTCGTTTTGTACTGGAAGCCCCATGCGTCAAGGATGCGCAGACCGTCCGGGAGCATGGCGTTCGGGCACCACAGATAGCAGTGCGCCGTTTCGTGCATGTGATCGGAAACCGGCAGCGCGGCAATCTGGTCAAGCGACAGAGTGCTGTAACGGTTCAATCTACGATGCTCGGGCGCCATCTTTCCGGTTCGATTGTTGAACCGCCATGGTGGGTCCGCGAGAACGGTTCCGAATTTGCGACTGTTCAGTTCCCGGGCCAATGCCTCGGCGGCGGTCATGTCCGCGCCCCGGACTTCAACCCGCTGGGCTCGACCAGGTCAGCATGGCGGAGTCGCTTGTGTTGCAGACCCTCGGCCATCGTGCCCATTTGCGTCAGCGGGTTGGATTCAATCCCACCAAAGAACGCCTCATCGCCCGCCACGGGGCCACCCATAGGCGGTTGGTTGTCCAAGTCGAACGTGGTGCGGATGCGATGGGCAAGGTGCCATGCCGACTTCTGCGTAATCCCCAGGTCGCGGTGGAGCTTCATGCTGGAAACGCCCTTGAGGGACGTGGTGACGAGATAGATGGCAATGGCCCATGTCTGGTAGCCGAGATTGGAGTCGCGCATGGCGGTGCCGGTCTTGACGCTGAACCGCTTGGCGCATTGCTTCTCGCGGCAGCGGTAGGGCATGGTCTTGTGCTTAGCACCACTCTGCACGTTGATTGATCCGCAGTGCGGGCATGCCGGAGTGTCGCCCCAACGTTGTTCGGCGAACCGCTTCTCGGCGGTGGCGTCATCGGGGAATTTGCGGAAAAGATCGGCTAGCGTCATGCCCTTTCGGGGTGCTCGGCCCGGTCCTTTCTTCGACATTCTCTTCCTTATGGGCGACGGTGTTTCTTACACAATAGTGCCGAACCCGGGCGGGAACGTCAACGCTTTTTCGGCACTATCGTATATTTTTCCAGCCGAGTCGGCCCCAGGGTGCCTCCCGCCGCACGGCCCGCCTAGCGCACCCCGTGCCCGGGCACGCTGGAGGGGTTTGCCAGGTGCCCGTCGGGGCCTGCGAGCAGGCTCATTACCAGAATCGGCCGATCCGAGGCGACGCGCAGGCGCCACATGCCCGCCCCGTCGCCGAGCGCCCCCTCGAACCCGTCCGCGCCGCTCTCTAAGTCCGCCGCGCCCAGAGTGCGCGAGGCACCGGCCGGCACGGTCAGGGTCACGGCGGTGCCGGGCGCGGCACCCTGGTCGTCCATGCCCGTGATGGTTACCGCTGCATCGGCGTCGCCCGGGTTCACGAGCCGCAGGCTGCTCGCCTGATTCCGGTTGCCGCCGGGGTTGAAGATCGCGATCCAGTGCCCGCCGTCGAGCGTCGGCGCAAGATCGTGCATGGACGTCAGGAAGCCGTCGGGCGCGCGGACATAGGAGAGCACCTCGAGGTCGAGGCGGCTCGTCAACTCCAGGCGCCAGTCGCCCGTGCCGGCGCCCGTGCTGCCGGTGAGGCCCTTGTCTGCGTTGCCGAGCTCCAGGTCGTTGGAGTCGAAATGCGCGGCCGCCCCGGCGTCGAGTACCAGAGTGACGGCCTCGTGGGCGAACCCGCTGTCGTCGTGGGCGGTAATCGTCACCTCGCCGGCGTTCGCCGAGCGGTTCACCACCCGCACCAGGCCCTGCCGGCCGAGTGCGTCGGCAGCCGACGGGAAGAACGGCACGACATGCGCCCCGCCGTCTTCGACATCCTCGCCGTCCTTGCCCGGTACCGCCGGCACGGTCGAGAGATTCGACAGGTACCCGGCGGGGCTCGTCAGCAGGCTCATGGCCAGGATCGACCCGGCCGGGCGCACTTGCAGCCGCCACTTGCCGACGTAGTCGCCTAGGTGCGCCTCGAGTTCGTCCGCCGTCAGTTCAGAAGCGGCGCCGGCGGGCACGGTGACCGATACGGCGGCGTCGGGCGTGCCGCCCGTATCGTCCGTGCCGACCACCGTCACCTCGGCCTCGCGGCCGCCCAGGTTCACGAGCCGCAGGCGGCTCATCTGGTCGACATTGCTCGCCGGGTTGAAGAACGCCACGTGGTGGCCATCCTTCACGACCGGCGCCACGTCGTGCATGGGGGTGAGCAACCCGTCGGTGGTGCGGACATAGGCGAGCGCGGTGATGGGGAGCGAACTCCTCAGAACCAGCCGCCAGTTGCCCTGGCCGCTGCCCACGCCCTCGGCGAGGCCCTTGCCGGGGTTGCCCTCCTCAAGGTCAGCGGAGTTGAAGTGCGCGGCGGCGTTGGCGGCGATGGGAAGCGTCACCGTTCCCGCCGAAATGCCGGCGTCGTCTATCGCCTCGATGGTGACCTCGCCCGCTGTGTCGGCATGGTTCAGGACCCGCACAAAACCCTCCAGGCCAGACGCGTCGTCGGCCGGCGGGAGGAACGGCACCTGCGCGGGTGCCCTGATAGTCAGGGTCACGCTCTGCGGGGCCTCGACCCCCCTATCGTTCTCCGCCGTCGCCGACACCGTCACCATCTTGTCGACTGGGGGAATGATCGGCGGCGTCGATGTCGCTGATACGGTCGCCGGTGTCGATGTCGCCGACGTCGATGTCGCCGACAACGTTACCAGTCCCAAGCTCTTCGTCGCGCCCGCCAGAATCTGCAACACCCGGTTTGCACTCAGCGCGTAGTCGCCCGCCCCCGCCGGCGGCATAGGCGCCGCCGATACCGTCAGCGTGGTGTCCTCGCTCGACGGGTTGGACAGGTTCGCGGTCACCGTGCTTATCCCGCCGTCCTGCCCGATGGTGTCCGGGGTCAGGAAGAGCGCCGCCGTCGGTTGCGTATCGTCGTCCCGGATCCGCCCCGTCGCCACGGCCCTGCCGAGCGTGGCGCCCGACGCGTTCGACAGCCTTACCCTGAAGGTCTCGTTCGGCTCGTCCACTCGGTCGCCTTTCACCAGCACCGTCACCGTCCTTTCGGTCTCCCCGATACTGAACCTCAGGCTGCCGCTGCGGGGCTGGTAGTCCTTGCCGGCCTCCGCCGTCACTGCGGCGGTCTCCCAGTCCACCCTGACCTCGCCCGACGCCGCCCGGTCCAGCGTCACCGCGAACTCCATCCCCGCGCTGCCCGAATCGCCCTCGGCCAAGCTCGCGTCGGCTATCGACAGCGTCCCCCCGTCGTCGTCCGTGATGGTCAGCGTCACGGCCTGCGGGCCCAGGATGCCGTGCGCGTTGGTCGCCGTGGCCGACACCGCAACCGTCTTGTCCGGTGCCTGCAGATCGTTGTCTACGCCCGTGACCGTCACCGTGCCCAGGCTCTCCGTCGCACCCGCCGGAATCGTCAGCACCCCGTTCGCGCCCAGCCGGTAGTCGCCCGACGCCGACAGCGTCACCGTCGTGTCCGCACCCGACGGGTGGGACAGGCTCGCCGTCACCGCGCTCTCACCGCCGTTCTCCGAAATCGACGCCGAGGAAAGGTGCAGCGTCACCGTGGGTGCCTCGTCGTCGTCGGTGATGGTCAGCGTCACGGCCTGCGGCCCCCCGATTCCCTGGGTATTGGTCGCCACGGCTGACACCGGCACCGATTTTTCCGGCGCGTCTGTATGGTTGTCCACGGCGGTGATGGTCACCGGGGCCGTGCTCTGCGTCGCGCCGGCCGGAATGGTCAGCACCCCGTTCGCGCCCAGCCGGTATTCATCCGACATCGACAGCGTTACCGTCGTGGCCGCGCTCGACGGGTGGGACAGGCGCGCCGTCACCGTGCTCTCCCCGCCGTTCTCCGAGATCGACACCGGGGAAAGGTGCAGCGTCACCCTGGGCGCGTCGTCGTCGTCCGTAATCGTGCCCGTCCCGGTGGCCTTGCCGAGCGTCGCGCCCGACGCGTTCGACAACCTCACCGTGAAGGTCTCGTTCGGCTCGTCTAGGTTGTCGCCCGTTGCCGTCACCGATACCGTCTTGCTGAGCTCACCGACGCCGAAGGTCAGGCGTCCCCTTGCCGCCTGGTAGTCCGCCCCGGCCTCAGCCGTTCCGTCGGCGGTCGCCCAGTCCACCCGCACCTGGTCTAGGGCTGCCCGTTCCAGTGTTACCCTGAACTCCAGCGTCGCGCCGCCCGAATCGCCCTCGGCCACCACCGCATCGTCGATGGACAGGGCCGGTTCGTCGTCGTCCAAGAGCGTCAGCGTTGTGGCGTCCGGGTTGGTTACCCCGTGCGTGTTCGTAGCCTCCGCCGACACCGTCACCTGCTTGTCTAGCGTCTGCACATCGTTGTCAACGCCCGTGATCGTCACCGTGCCCGTGCTCTCCGTGGTGAACGCCGGAATCAGCAGTTCTAGGTTCGAGCTCAGCCTGTAGTCGCCCGCCGCCGCCGGCGCAACCGGCGCCGCCGACACCGTCACCGTCGTGTCCTTGCTGGACGGGTGGGACAGGCTCGCCGTCACCCTGCTCGTGCCGCCATTCTCCGCGACCGAGGTGGGGGACAGCTTCAGCGTCACCTGCGGCGACTCGTCGTTGTCCACGATCGCCAACTCCTTGTACCAGACCGTGGGCTTGTAATTGTTGATCTCGTTGTAGGTGGTGAACTGCAACTCGAACCCGGAGTCAGGCGCGTGCACGTTGTTGTCGTGGAAGGTGAGATCTACCCGCGGGCCAACCGTATCGCCAGCAGGGACATGGATGCCAAAGCTGCTGATCGAGACACTGCCCCCCTGCTGCCCGGGTGGCTTAAGGGCGGGGTTGTGATTGTCATTCAGGAACGGCAGATGATACCTGGAGAGCACAATCTGCTTCGCTTCGGAGGGGTGGCTCAGGTGCGGCCTGTAGTAGCTCTGCCCACCTTCCGTGAAGGTGTCCGGCGTAAAGACCAGCGTAACCGTCGGCTCCGCATCGTCGTTGGTGATGGTCAGTGTTGCACTCTCCGGGCCCGAGACGCCCTGGCTGTTCGCCACGCTGGCCGCCACCGCCAGGTTCCGCTCCCACCCGTGCACGTTGTTGTCAACGCCCGTGATCGTCACCGTGCCCGTGCTCTCCGTGGTGCCCGCCGGAATCAGCAGTTCTAGGTTCGAGCTCAGCCTGTAGTCGCCCGCCGCTGTCGGCTTAACCGGCGCCACCGACACCGTCACCCTGGTATCCGCGCTCGACGCCTGGTCTAGGTGCGCCGTTACCGTGCTCGTCTCGCCAGCCTCCGTGATCGAAGCCGGGGACAGGAGCAACGACACCGTGGGGGTTGGTGTCCCTGGGGTGGAAGTCGCGTTCCCAGACACGGCCAAGGCCGAGGATAGGAGCAGCGACACCTTGGGCTGCCCTTGCTGCGCCGCCGCCGGTTGCGGCAACAGCAGACACGACAGGGACGCCAGAGCCAAAAGGAGCGATGCGGCAGCCCGCCACCCGAACCGGTTGGGAAGAGCGGTTGGGGAGACCAGACGACTTAACTGGGGGAGCACCGGCATGTGCATGTTTCTCTATCCTCTCCTTAGCTTGTTCGTTGCCCCGGGCTTTGCCTTTGCGGCTATGGTGCTATCCCAGCCGAAGATTTCTATTTTGTTGCCCGGTGCTTCTCGGCGTATAGCGCGTTGACCTGCTCGGCCGCTCCGCCCTATACGCATCCTATCTTCCGGGTTCCCGTCCGGGCGCAACTCGGTCGGGCCGTTCCCTGCCGCCGAGAGGCATCTGTACTAGCAACCCGGGCCGTTCCCCAGTTGCTACCGCCCCGCCAACATGGCAGCGATAATCACCGAGGGGCTAGGCTACCGTAAAATTGAAACGTGTTTCAACAGCGATTCTCATTATGTAACAACTCCTGCCAACGTCCCGATGCCCAATGTCGCTGCTCGATTGGAGAGGATTTGGTCCGTTTGGGCGTCCGGGCATAGCGATTTCATGGACACATCGAACTTAGCGGGAGTTGCTGTTCTTTATGGCTTCCTGCCCGGCCAGGGCGCGCAGGCTCATGGCACCGAACACCGGCGTTGCTGCTTTTTACGGCTTACGGCTTCCTATGGCTCTCAGCCGCGCCATTGGGGAGCGTTTGCCGTTCGATTTGGGGGAATCAAGCCGGCAACGCGGGGTGCTGTGCGCCGAACGGTGAATTGGCGTTATTCCGCCGGCAGCTTGAAGCTGCGTTCGTACACCGCCCGGGACCGTGCGTAAAATTCGCGATCGATGCGGCTCAACAGCTCCTGGGCCGACGGCCGCTCCCCGGGCCGGTGCCACGGCAGCGGCAGGCGACGCAGAGCCAGGCGGCGCAGCACCTCGTAGGCGCGGGAGCGGTCGCTGGGGATGGTGAGTTCGCCCAGCTTCATGGTGGCGGCAGCGGCGCAAAGTTCCGTGACCCGGTCATCGGGGAGCAAGTGCGCCAAGGCACCGTCGCGCAAGTCATCCAACCGCCGCCAAATGATATCTTGCTGATATTCGTTGTAGCCGTTCCACTCGACCACCTCGTGGGCAAACCGGTTGCAACCACGGCACACCAGGTCGCCGTAGGTGGTGGAGCAGACGCCGATGCAAGGACTGGCCCGATTGCCGCGCATCAGGCCTGGTTGTACAGCTCTATGACCGTCTGGCCAGATACCAGCGCGCCTTCGCGACGTTGCTTCATGGCGTCGCTTCGGGTCCGCGACAAGCGATTGAGGTAGGATTCGTCGATATCGCCGGTGACGTAGCGTCCATTGAAAACGGAGCAGTCGAATCGTTCGATAGCCGGGTTTCCTTCCCGGGCGCTGCTGACCAGATCGTCGATGTCTTGGTAGATGAGCCAGTCGGCGTTGATGATGCGGCCAACCTGGGCCTCGGAGCGCCCGAACGCCACCAGTTCCTTGGCGGCGGGCATGTCGATGCCGTAGACATTCGGATACCGGATCGCCGGCGAAGCCGACGCCATAAAGACCTTGTTGGCCCCGGCCTCACGGGCCATCTGAATGATCTGCCCGGTGGTCGTGCCGCGCACAATGGAATCGTCCACCAGCAGTACGTTCTTGCCCTTGAATTCCAGTTCGATGGTGTTGAACTTCTGGCGCACGGATTTCCGGCGCTGGTTCTGGCCCGGCATGATGAAGGTGCGGCCGATGTAGCGGTTCTTCACAAAGCCTTCGCGGTACTTGACGTTCAGCCGGTGCGCAAGGGGCAACGCACAGGTACGGCTGGTGTCGGGGACGGGAATGACGACGTCGATACCGTGCTTGGGGTAGCGGGCGAGAATCCGGTCGGCAAGGTGTTCGCCCATGCGCAGGCGCGACTTGTAGACCGAAACCCCGTCGATGATCGAATCGGGCCGCGCCAGGTAGACATGTTCAAAAATGCAGGGTACGAGGGTGGTATGTTCGGTACAGACCCGGGTATGAATCTCCCCCCGTTCGCTGATGAACACAGCCTCCCCCGGGGCCACATCGGCAATCAGCTCGAAGCCGAGCATGTCCAGCGCCACGCTTTCCGAGGCAATCATGTAGTCGAAGCCGCGCCGGCCCGGGCGCCGCCCGAACACCAGGGGCCGAATGCCAAAGGGGTCGCGAAAGCCGGCAATGCCGACGCCAACGATCATGGCGACCGCCGCATAGGCGCCCCGGCAGCGCTGGTGCACGCCCGCTACGGCCTTGAACACATCGTCGGCGCTCGGCGTGTGGGCTTGCGTGGCCTGTAGTTCGTGGGCAAAGACGTTGAGCAGCACTTCGGAATCGCTGGATGTATTGACATGGCGGCGGTCTGCCCGAAACAGATCCGCCTGCAGGCTCTCGGCGTTGGTGAGATTGCCGTTATGCGCCAGGGTTACCCCGTAGGGTGAATTGACGTACATGGGCTGCGCTTCCGCCGAGCTTGACGAACCCGCGGTGGGATAGCGAACGTGGCCGATGCCGACATTGCCGACCAGGCGGTCGATGTGACGCTGTTGGAATACATCCTGTACCAGCCCGGTGGCCTTGCGCAAATGCAACCGATGGCCGTCGCTGGTGACCATGCCGGCGGCGTCCTGACCCCGGTGTTGCAGGACGGTGAGCGCGTCGTAGATCTCCTGGTTGACCGGCCGGGCGCCGACGATTCCGACGATGCCGCACATCAGGTGGGTGTTCCCCGGCCTTCGCCGGGGCCGGTGGACTCCATGATCAGGCTGCCGGCCTGATCGATAAGCACCAGCACGCCAGCCTCGATTTTGCCAAGCTCCGGGCGAATGCGGGAATCCCGCCACCACTGGGTGTCCTCCACGAAGGGCCGCAGGGCGATGAGCGCCACCGTGCAGACGACGACGCCCCGGGCAGCGCCAAAGAGAAAGCCGAGAAACCGGTCGGTACCGGTCAGCCCGGTGGTTTCTATGAGCTTGGCGAACAGCCATTGCACAATCGCCCCGGTGAGCAGCACCGCGATGAATACGGCGGCAAAGCCGGCGACGCCGCGCAACGATGCGCCCATATCCGGGCCGAGCCGCGCACCGACCGCCCCGCCCAGATAGAGCGCCGCCACAAAGGCGGCCCCCCAGATGACCAGGGACAACACCTCCTTGACCAGCCCGCGCGACAGGCCGATTAGGGCCGAAAGCAGTATGACGATGGCGAGGACGATATCCGGGGTTGCAACGTTGGACATTGGGCCGCCGGACCGCCGCGCTAGCTGCCGAAGGCCATGATGCGGGCTTCTTCGCTATACCGCTCGGATAGCTGCCGCTGGAGATCTTCCGCCCGGGCGGCTTTTTGCACCGGGCCGATGGCCACGCGGTTCAGCACCGCCCCGCCCGGCGGCTTGTAGGTGGTGATGAAGGCCTCGAACCCGTCGGCGCGCAGCAGGTCGCGAAACGCCACGGCCCGGTCCTTTTCGGCGAAGCTGCCAAGCTGCACCGCCCAGGCCTCGGTGTCGTCGTTCGGAATGCCTAGCACGGGTTCGCCGATTCGGGTTCCCGTTTCCCGGTGGAAGCCCTGCTCGTCCGCTTGGGCGCGCAGTTCCGCCACGCGCTCCGCGTAGTCGCTAACCGGGGCCGCTGCGTCGAAACGCTGTACCGCCGGGAGCAGGTCGTTGATCTCCACGGGTGCCAGCTCAACGCCGGGAACACCGTCCCCATCGAACAGCATGGGCAGAAAGATGACGGCAACAGACAGCAGGAACAGGCTGCCGGTGATGCGGTACCGGTTTTGCTCGCTCATCGACAGTGATCGAGGAACATCGTGCTATTTCTTACCGCGATTGCTTACCGCGACCTTCCGCGATTCGGCATCGCCGGTTCCCGTCAACTGCAAACGGGCGGCCTCCGCCGTGGCGAACGATCCGAATACGAGGATAACATCCCCAGGTTGCGCGAGCGACCCCGCTTGCGCCAGGCCTGCGCCGACGGCACCGGCGACCACTACCTTCCGGCCCCCGGAGCGCAGTGCCAGGGCCGTAGCGGCCAACCCCCTTGGCGGCGGCGCATCGACCAGAATCCAGTGCGCGACCAGGGTGTCTAGGGCCTCGAACAGGCCCTGTACATCCTTGTCCGCCAGGGTTCCCAGTACCGCGAGCACGCGCGCACCGGGATAGCGCCGCGCCAACTCATCGCGCAGGTAGCCGGCACCCAAAGGGTTGTGCGCTACATCCACCAGCCAGCGCCGGCCCTTGGCGAGGAACTCCTCGCAGCGTCCCGGCAGCCAGGCCTGACCGATACCCATGCGCACCGCCGCATCGTCGACCGGGCGGAGCGCGTCGGCCGCGGCCACTGCTAGGGCGCAGTTGGCAATGGGTAGGCTAGCGGCGGGCAGGTCATCCAGAATCCGGCCGTTCAGATGCAGCCGCCAGCGGCCAGCGCGCCCCCAACTGAGGTCGATTTCATGGCCCACGCGCAGGCATTGCCGGGCCTTGGCGAGGGCGGGCTCAAGCACGCTGGCCGGCATGTCCGGCCCGAGTAGGACGTGCTGGCCCGGGCGCAGCACACCCGCCTTCTCGGCGCCGATGCGCTCCCGCGTATCACCCAGGTAGTCTGTGTGATCGATGCCGATGTTGGTGATGACGGCGATGTCGCCGTCCACGATATTGAAGGCATCGAGGCGCCCCCCTAAGCCGATCTCCAGCACCGCTACATCGACCGCGGCCTGCCTGAAGCAGTACAGGGCCGCCAGTGCGGTGAACTCGAAATAGGTCAGCGGCGTGTCACCGCGCCCGGCTTCGATGGCCTGGAATGCCGTGCAGAGGCTGGCGTCGTCCAACTCCTGGCCATCGATGCGCACCCGTTCGTTGAAGACGTGCAGGTGTGGCGATAGGGTGCAGCCCACGGTCAGGCCCGCGGCGAGCAATACCTGTTCCAGGCAAACACAGGTGGAGCCCTTGCCGTTGGTGCCGGCGACGATTACCGAGGCGGGGGCTGGCCGGCGCAGACCCAGCCGGTCGGCCACGGCGCCCACCCGGTCCAGCCCCATTTCCCAGTTGCTCGGGTGAATGGTCTCGATGTAGTCGAGCCAATCCGCCAGGCTTGGCGACATGACTTCTTGATGCTCCAGCGGCGACGCTGCCGCGTTGGCGCGGCTCGCGGTGCGGGACGGATGCGCTCCGGGTGCGGCTCGCCGAGACATGCCTAGGCGCTAGCTCGCGTACGGCGGCGGACTGGTTTGGGGTGTCGGCTCATGCGTCGAGCGCCCGGCGGATTGCGCCAACCGCAGCGTAAAGTGCATCCGGTATGGCGGCGTCGCGGGCCGCCAGAGCCGCCATAGTGGAGACGAGCGCGGCGCCGACCACCACGCCGTCCGCATGCTGGTCGGCAACGGCGCGGGCGGTTGCCCCGTCCTTGATGCCGAAGCCGACCAGCACGGGCAGGCGGGTATGCCGGCGCAGGCGCGCCAGGTTGGCGGCCACCGGCTCGATGGCAATGTGGTTGGCGCCGGTTATGCCCTTAAGGGATACCATGTAGATGAAGCCGCCGGCGACCCGGTCGATCAGCGTTAAGCGTTCGTCGGTGGTGGTTGGCGCCGCCAGGAAGATCAGGTCGATATCCCGGGCGGCAAGGGCACCGCGCAGCGGGCTAGCCTCCTCCGGCGGCAGGTTAACCAGAATCAGCCCATCTACCCCGGCCGCCTGGGCGCGCTCGGCGAAATCGTGCTCGCCCATCGCCAATATGCTGTTCAGGTAACCCATGAGGATTACGGGTGTCACCGCATCCTCGCTGCGGAACTCGGCCACCATGCGCAACACGTCGCCCAGCGTGACACCATTGGCCAGCGCCCGTTCGGAAGCCGCCTGAATGGCGGGGCCGTCCGCCTCCGGGTCGCTAAAGGGTATGCCCAATTCCAGCAGATCGGCACCGCCGCCGACCAGGGCGCGCATGGCCGGGACGGTGGTTTCCAAGCTGGGGTCGCCGGCGGTGATGAATGGCACCAGCGCGGTTCGCCGGGCTTCCCGCAGTTGGGCCAGGGTGCGGCCGATTCGGTTCACAGTTCGATGCCATCCAGTTCGGAAACGGTGTGGATATCCTTGTCGCCGCGCCCGGAAAGGTTAACGATCACAATCTGCTCGGCGCCGAATTCCCCTGCGTGTTGGGCGACCCAGGCCAGGGCGTGGCTCGATTCCAGGGCCGGCATGATGCCTTCGGTGGTATTCAGCAGGCGGAAGGCATCCAGGGCCGCAGCATCGGTGACCGAGCCGTATTCGGCCCGGCCCGTATCCTTCAGGTAGCTGTGCTCCGGGCCCACGCCTGGGTAGTCGAGCCCCGCCGAGATGGAATGGGTTGGCAGGATCTGGCCATCGTCATCCTGCATCAGGTAGGTGCGGTTGCCGTGCAGCACACCGACCACGCCGTCGTTCAAGGGTGCTGCATGACGCCCTGTTGGCAAACCCAAGCCAGCCGCCTCGACGCCAACCATGCGCACGTCCAAGTCATCGATGAAGGGGTGGAACAGGCCAATGGCGTTGGAGCCGCCGCCGACACAGGCGACCAGCGCATCGGCACCCCGGCCCGCCGCCTGTAGGCACTGGCTGCGGGCCTCGCGACCGATCACCGATTGAAAGTCGCGCACCAGGGCCGGGTACGGGTGCGGTCCGGCAACGCTGCCAATGATGTAGTGTGTATCATCGACGTTGGTCACCCAGTCGCGCATGGCCTCGTTCAGGGCATCCTTCAGCGTCCGGGAACCCGACCGCACCGGGACAACCTCGGCACCAAGCAGCTTCATGCGATACACGTTGAGCGCCTGGCGCCGGATATCCTCGGCCCCCATATAGACCTGGCACTTCAGGCCGAACCTGGCGGCAACGGTGGCCGTGGCCACACCGTGCTGACCGGCGCCCGTCTCGGCGATGATTCTGCTCTTGCCCATGCGCTTGGCGAGCAGGGCCTGGCCAATGCAATTGTTGACCTTGTGCGCACCGGTATGGTTCAGGTCCTCGCGTTTGAGGTAGATGAGCGGCCCGCCAAGGGCTGCGCTCAGACGTTCGGCGTAGTACAGCGGCGTCGGGCGACCGACGTAGTTGGCTAGGTAGTGCTCGAACTGCGTCGCAAAGCCCGGGTCTGCCTTGGCCGCCGTGTACACCGCCTGCAACTCATCGAGCGCGTGCATAAGGGTTTCGGCGACGAAGCGCCCGCCGTAGGGCCCAAAGTGGCCCGACTCGGAAGGCTGGGCGTAGTTGTCACCCGATTTCGGCACGACGCACCTCTTCGACAAAGCGCTGCATTTTGCCGGCTTCTTTGCTGCCCTTCACCCCGCTCTCCACGCCGCTGCTGACATCGACGCCCCAGGGGCGCAGCCGTTCCACCGCCGCACGGACATTACCCGGTGTCAACCCGCCAGCCAACATGTAGTTTAGCGCGGGCCGCTCGGGCCACTGGCGCCAATCGAATGAATGCCCGGTGCCGCCGGCCAGCCCTGGCACCGAGGCATCCAGCAGAATGGCGAGGGCCCGGGCATAGCGCTGTTCCAGGCCCCGGTGGTCGATCGGGCCGGACACCCGCAACGCCTTCAGATAGGGCAGCCCGAATGAAGCGCAAAAGGCCGGGCTTTCCCCACCCTGGAATTGCAGCGCATCCAGGCCCACCCCCTCGATCAGGCTGCGTACGGTGGCGCCGGGCGCATCGACGAACACGCCGATACGCAACATCCGGCCTGCCACCACGCGGGAAAGCTCGCTGGCGGTTTCCCGGTTCACGTATCTTGGGCTCGGCTCGTAGAACACCAGCCCCAGCGCATCCACGTGCAGACGAACGAGCGCTTCGGCATCCTGAACGCGGGTAATTCCGCATATCTTGATTTTGACGGACAAGGAAAACCTACCCTGTTGACGAGCAGCTTTGTGGGCAATGCGAAAGTCTACCCGATCCGGCACCGGCAGTGGGTTTTTCCCGGGCCGGCTACAGGCTGTCGAGGCTCGCCAAGCCGGCCAACAGCGGCGGCAGGCCGCCGGGGGGGAAGTCGTAGCCGGGGTAGTGGACATCCACCAGGTATAGGCCCCGGGCGGGGGCCGTTCTGCCGACGACCCGCCGGTCACCGGCCGCCAGGCAGGTGCGTATCCAGTCCACCGGTTGCCGCCCCTCCCCCACCTGTTGCAGGGCGCCGGCGATATTGCGCACCATGTGCAGCAGAAAGGCATTGGCCTGAATGTCGAGCACAACCAGGCTGCCGATGGCTCTCACCACCAGCCGCCGCACGTTGCGGTGCGGGGTGCGGGATTGGCAGGCCGCGCCACGAAAACTCGTAAAGTCGTGCTCGCCGACCAGGCATTGCCCCGCTTGATGCATGGCTTCGGCATGCAAGTGGGGAACCCGCCAGGCCAGCCTGTCGTTGAGCGGCGCCGGCACCGGGTCGGGGCGGAACAGGTATAGGTAGCGGCGCCCGCCGGCGCTGTGGCGGGCGTGGAAATCCGCCTCGACCGCCCTCGCCCAGCGCACCTTGATGCTGTCGCCGATGAGACTGTTCACGCCTTGGCACCAGGCCTTGGGTGACCGTTGTGCCTCGGTTGCAAAACTGACCACCTGTTTGGTTGCGTGTACGCCGGCGTCGGTGCGGCCGGCCGCCACGGTCTTTAAGGGGTGGTCGGCAATCTGGCCGAGCGCCGCCTCTAGGGCCTGTTGCACCGACGGCGCATGCCGCTGGCGCTGCCAGCCGGAGTAGGCACCGCCGTCGTACTCCACCCCAAGCGCGTATGTGGTGCGTCGGGGCGGCCCGGTCATCGCGCAGATAGCGGCGCGGCGATGCCGTACACACCATGCAACAGCTCGAACATCACCTCGTCCAGAGCGACCTCGCTGTATTCTTCGTCTTTGAAGTAGCTGGCGAACACGGCCACAACGTCCGTCGCCGGGTTGACGATTAGGCCCTGTCCGCCCCAGCCACCCTTGAAGAGGGTGCCGTCCGGGTGCACGTAGTCCCACTGGTAGATGTTGTGCGTATAGGGTGCCTGCGCTTGTGCATCCGGGGCCGTGGCGGATGCCGCCGCCGAATCGGCATCGGCGTATTCGCGCAGCGCCGGGTTGCTGCCGAAGCGAAGCAGTTCGATGTGGCTCTCGGGAATGATCCGGCGCGGGCTGACAACCCGGTAGCTCGGCGTGAACAGCAGCCCGAATCGCGCCAAGTCGCGCGGCTTGGCCAGGAAGCCGCCGTGGGTGAGCGGTATGCCGTAGCGGTAGGCGATGAAGGAGGCATCGGCCTCGGCGCCGAGGTGCCACCAGATTTCCCGGGTGAATACATCCTGGAACGAATGGCCGGTCAGTTTTTCCACCAGCCAGGCAAGTATGAAGGTGTTAACGCCGGAGTAGGAGAACAGTTCGCCCTGGGGCGCGTGCCTTGACACCTTTAGCGTTGTCAGGAAGTCATAGGGGTTGTCCGGTGCCGTTGCATCGCGGTAGCCGTCGCCGATGGCCATGGAATACTGGTAGTAGCAGCTTTGCCGGTCGTCGTACTCGTCCTGGCAGTCTAGCCCGCTGGCCATGTCCAGCAGGTTGCGCACACTGGTGCCGGCGAGGTCGGAGGTGGCGAGTTCCGGCAGGTAGGCCTCGATCGGCTGGCTAACATCGACCTCGCCGCGCGCCTCCAAGATGCCGATCACAGTCGCCGGCAACACCTTGGCCACGGACCAGTAGATGGGTTTTTCGTAGTCCCGCATACGGGGGTAGCGTTCGAAGACAATCCTGCCCTTGTGCAGGATGACAACGCCCATAGCGGTGGACTGGGCGCTGCCCAGAAACTCATCGAACGCCAAGGTGCCGGTCGGCGTGCTCACCGGAAAACTGCCGATAGCCGCCAGGGGTGCCGCCGGCAGCGGCCGGACCGGGCCGTTTCGGTAGACGTTTACCGTCGGGAACAACTGGTGTGCGTTCTTGTGCATCCACGCCATTTCGCTGCCGGTAACGGTCCACCAGATGTCGTCCTGTATGAAGTTGCGATGGTGTTGCAGCGAATCGCGCAACGCCGTGGCGGGCCGAAAGACGCCGGCGCCGGAACCCGCTTGCCGGGCCCCGACCCTGCTTGCCGTGGGGAGGCCGGCTTCCGGTTCGGCGGCGTTGGCGTCGGTGCCCGAATTCGCGGCCAGGGCGGGACTTAAGAATACAATCGTGCAGAGCGCCGGGAAAAGCCTGGCAAGGCGCCGCGCCAGGCTGCCCCGAGCCGCCGTCATGCGTGGGGAAATCATTGTGCTATCACCATCATAACCATCCTAGTTTCCTGTCCGATCATTCCCTGCGGGAACTACGTAGAACAGTTGACGAACCACATGCCGAGTCCCGCAAGGCGTCTAGCCACTACAGGTGGTGGTTCGTCAACCGATCACTACCATTCCATTTCCTGTGTTTATCCGTAGCGCTCAAAAATTTATACAACTTATTGAAATACATAATTTTTATCTGCTCATGAACCCATGTGATTGCTATGCTTGCGGGTCGGACGGCACACTAGGGTGTTCGCTTCGCAAAGGAAGCTTCCGACCAGGCATTGACTGGCGCATACATCACGCGGGTCACCACCAGGTAATGTACAGGGCGGCCAGAATCAGTGCGACCGCCACGGCACCTAGGTCGAACCCGCGGCTGGTGGATACGTCGACGGCGTGGTAGTCGATGGCACCCGGCTGGGGGCTCGCTCGCTGCAGGTGCGAGACCGCCATGCCGATGCCAAGACAGAGCACGAACACCAGCCCCACCCGGTCGATGAAGGGCAGTGCTGGCCACAGGAGCTTGAGCATGAGGGAAAGCACAGCGGAACCGACGGCCGCGCCGAGTGCCCCCTCGGCGGTGGTTTTCTTCCAGAATATCGCCAATAGGAAAATGGCGACCACACCCGGGGTAAAGAAGCCGGTGAACTCCTGGATGTACTGAAAGGCCTGGTCGAAGTTGCCGAGCAGCGGCCTGGCAACCAGCATGGCGACGCAGATGGCCGTCAGGCTGACCAGCCGCCCGACCCGCACAAGGTGTTTCTCGCTCCTGGCCTGCCGGACGGCATGAACATAGACATCCATGGTGAAGATGGTGGAGATGCTGTTCATCATCGAGGCCAGCGACGAGACGATGGCCGCAATCAAGGCCGCGAAAACAAGCCCGGTTATGCCGGCGGGCAGCAGCTTCATCACATGCGGATAGGCGCTGTCGGGTGCCGGCAGGTCCGGCGCGAGCAGCACCGCGGCAATGCCCGGCAGCACGACCAGCACCGGCATCAACAGCTTCAGAAAGGCCGCGAACAGAATGCCCTTTTGGCCTTCGCGCGCGTTCTTGGCGGCCAGGGCGCGCTGGATGATGTATTGATTGAACCCCCAATAGGACAGGTTCATGACCCACATGCCCCCGACCAGCACGGAGATGCCGGGTAGACTCATGTAGTGCGGGTTGTCCTCGGAGAGAATCATGTCGAATTTCTCCGGTGCCCGTTCCAGCATGATCTGAAACCCAGCCAGCATGCCCTGGCCGCCGGAGATGGCGTCTAGGGCGACGAAGGCGATCAGCAGGCCACCGAGTACCAGCAGTACAACCTGAATGATGTCTGTTAGGGCAACGGCCTTCAGCCCGCCATACAGGGAATAGGCGACCGCGAACAGGCCTAGGAGCGCCAGGGCATACCGGTCGTCGAGGCCCGTGATGGTGTGGATGGCCAAGGCGCCCAACCATAGAATCGAGGTCAGGTTCACGAATACGTAGACACCGAGCCAGAATACGGCGAGTACGGTGCGCACCCGGCTGTCGTAGCGCCGCTCTAGGAACTGGGGCATGGTGTAGATGCCGTGCTTGAGGAACACGGGCAGCAGATACTTACCCACGATCAGGAGGGTGAGGGCCGCCATCCACTCGTAGGAGGCGATGGCGATACCGAGCACATAGGCCGACCCGGACATGCCGATGATCTGCTCGGCGGAAATGTTGGCGGCGATTAGGGAGGCGCCGATGGCCCACCAGGGCAGCGACCGGCCCGCCAGAAAGTAATCCTGGGTGTCCTTCTGGTGGCTGCCCCGCTCCCGGGAAACCCACTGCGCCAACGACAGGAGGGCAATGGCATACAGGCCGACAACGACGAAATCAATGGTCTGCAAGTGCACGCAAAGTCCCTCCGATCTAGGGTTCCCCGGTTGGCCGGGGACGCGGGCGGTGCGCCGCCTCGCGCAGCCGCCTGCCGAGGGGTTCCCCGGCCGGCCGAGGACGCGGCCCGCGGCCAACCAACTCCTCTAGGCGCCCCGCCCCCGGGGTATAGGGGCGCAGGGTAAATCCATAGTGGTACTCGCTTTCCAGCAGGCTGTACTCGTCCAGCGTGTGCGCTCCCCAGGAGTCGTTGCCCCCTAAGCCCATCTGCCCGTAGTCGATATTGAGGGCAACGAGCCGCCGTGGCTCGATGTCGTTCACATGCACGTTCACCCGTTGCGGGTTGGCGCGCGCCGCCGCTCCGTCCTCGCTGGTAATGGCGATCTTCACCGGTGGCACGAAATCGCGAATCCGATTGTGATGCACGCTGAAGCCGATTACCCGATCGGCGATCACCAGCAGGGCCGCGTCGCTGCCGTTGCTGAGGGACAGCCAGCGCACATCTGTCTTGTAGCCATTTTCCTGGGGGCGCATGTAGGGAACATAGTGGTCGGCCACCCGGTTGCGGTAGCGGCCCACGTTGGCCGCTAGGCGGCGGTCCACATAGTTCTCGAAGGGCCCCCGCCCGAACCACTGCACGCTGTCGAGCGCGGGTATCACCTCCAGGTTCATGCCAACCCTTGGCACGCGCGGCACCTGGCCGATCTTCTCGAAGCGGTTTTGCGCATCGATGCGTCCAGAGGCGTGAATCGACCACTGCGTATGCCACCTCGCAACTGGCCGCCCGGCGTTGTCCGAACAAACATGCCCGGTGGCGAGCTTCACCAAGCGGCTCGTTCGCTCGCCGACCGCTAGCGACGCTAGGGCGCAATGGCGGGAAGCCTGTTCCCAAGCGGCCGCCCACTCGTGCATGTAGTTGCCAAAGTCGTTATCTGTGGGGGCGCGCCAGAAGTTGGGCACCAGCGGTGCAAGCAGCAGTTCCGTGCCACGCCAGGTCAGGGAAGAGAGAAAGCCCGTGCGGGTATCGAAACCCGTTGCGAAGTCCGCACCGGCGAACGTTAGCGCGTGCTCGGACCGGTGCAGGGCGATCGGCTGCGGTTTGGCCCCATCGGCCGGCGCGGCGAGCGGCTGCGGGTCACCCGCGTCCGCCGGCGCGTTGGCCGCATCCGCACCCGCACCCGGAAAGGTTCCGGCCGCAACGGGGAGCGGGAATTGCGCTTCCGCCAGCACATGGCCCGCCGGCAACAGGCCCCAGCCGGCGGGCGCCGTCAGCCGGAGGTTTAGGTGATACTCCGCGCCTTGCGGCAAGGCATCCAGAGCATAGGGTAGCCGCACCCGCCCCTGTGCCGTCGGGTCGATATTTAGGCTGCACTGCTCGGCGCTCGTTACCGCCATGGGCGTGCCGGCCTGGGAGGTGGAACGATGCGTGCAGGAACGGCTCGACACGGCACCTTCCAGAACAATCCGGCCGTCGGCGGTGATCTCCCACAAGAGCTCGAAGTTCGACAGGTTCGTGAAGCTGTAGTTGTTGACCACGCCCACCAGGCCGCGGGAGAGGTCTTCGGGAATAAAATCCACCTGTTGATAGACGCGCTTGACCTCCCAGTAGGCGGGTTGCACCCGGCGGTCGGGAAATAGGATGCCGTTCATGTTGAAGTTGCCGCTCGACGGCACTCCGGGTGGCCCATAGTCGCCGCCGTAGGTCCAGTAGGGCTGGCCAGCCTCGTCGTATTCCAGCAGGCCCTGGTCGACCCAATCCCAGATGAAACCTCCGGCAAGCACCTCGTGACGCTTGATGACCTGCCAGTAGTCCACCAGGTTGCCGGTGCTGTTGCCCATGGAGTGCGCGTATTCGATCAACAGGAACGGTCGCTCGCCGCCGCCCCGGGCGTAGTCCTGCAATTGCCGGTGGCTCCAGTACATGCTGGAGTGAAAGTCGGAGTGGCGCTCGCCCACGGTGCGGATGTCGCCCTCCGTTTCGTATTGCACGGGCCGGGACGGGTCGCGCTGCTTGATCCATCGGTAGGTGGCGCCGAGATTGACGCCATCGCCTGCCTCGTTGCCTAGGGACCAGATGACCACCGAGGGAAAATTCTTGGCCCGCTCCAGCATGCGCTGGGTACGGTCTAGGTGGTGCGGCATCCAGCGAGGCTTGTTGCCCAGGGTCTGGTCGGGGTCGTAGCCAAAGCCGTGGCTCTCTATGTTGGCTTCATCGACCACGTATAGGCCATGCTCATCGGTTAGCTCGTACCAGCGCTCCTGGTGGGGATAGTGGGAATTGCGCACCGCGTTGATGTTGCCCGCCTTCATCAGGCGGATATCGCGCAGCATGGTGGCCTCGTCCACCACGTGCCCGGTCTCATGGTGGTGCTCGTGCAGATTCACCCCCCTTAGGCGCACCGGTCGGCCATTGACAAGGAAGCGGCCATCCTCGATGGCAACCGTGCGAAAGCCGATGCGCTGGGCGAAGGCCTCGCGGCTCTGCTGGCCGGCACCCTCGATGGCAACCAGCAGTTCGTACAGGTTGGGTGCTTCCGCCGACCAAGGCCTTACCCCGGCGATGGTCACCGCAAAGCGGTGGCTGGTCGCCCCGGGCGCCAGGCTCAGTTGCGCCCGGTCGGTGTGAACGATCTTTTCCCCGTCCCGAATCTGCATCGACAGGGTGCGGGCGACGGTGGTTTCGCTGTCGTTGACCAGCTCCAGTTCAAGTGCGAATTCGCCGTCGCGGTAGCCGTTGCCGAGCCCGGCCTGTACGAAATAGTCCCGCACCCGGGCGGTGGGGCGCGCCTCTAGGCGGACATCGCGCTGTATACCGCTCAGCGACCAGAAGTCCTGGTCTTCCAGGTAGCTACCGTTGCTCCAGCGGTAAACCTCCACCGCAATCGTGTTGCGGCCGGGGCGCAACAGGCGGCCCACGTTAAATTCGGATGGGGTCTTGCTGCCCTCGCTGTAGCCAACATAGGCGCCGTTCAGCCAGACACGGAAGGCCGAACTGACCGCGCCCAGCTTCAGGAATACCGCCAGGCCCGCCCAGGCTTCGGGCACGGTAAAGTCACGCCGGTAGGAGCCCGTGGGGTTGTCGTCGACGGGAACCCGGGGCTCGTCCGTGTTGAACGGATAGGGCACGTTCACATAGATCGGGTAGCCGTATCCCTGCCGTTCCCAGTTGGCGGGCACCGGTATCTCGTCCCACCCGGATACGTCGAAGTCGGGCTGCTGGAAATGCACTGGCCGTTCCGCCGGGGACGCCGAATAGGCGAATTTCCACTGCCCGTTCAGTGACAGCAGCCGCGGGTTGTGGGTGGGGTCGCCGCGCAGCGCCCGGCTGGTATCGGGGAAGCCTAGGAAGTGCGCCCGGGGCGGCTCGGCGTGCTCGCGAATGACGCCAATGTCATTCCAGGGCGCCGGGGCGACCGCACCGGCGGGCGCATTGGAAGAGGCCGCGGTCATTCCCGACATCAACGCCAATAGCGCCGGTATCAGGCACCGCGCCACGCCACCTTGCGTGCCCGTCGCCCCGAATCCACCAATCGCTTGCGCCAGATACGACTTGCACCGGGTTCTCAGGGTACACCGCCTCCCTTGCGGGTCGGAGCATTCCACAGGTCATCCGAGGGTTTGGCGCTAACACCTTCCGCAACCGGCGGCGCAGCCGCAAGTTCGTCGCGCCACGCCATGGCCTCAACTACGGCATTCGGCCCCGGGCCGAACTTGGGGAAGCGCCAATCGGCACCAGCAGGGGCCTCCTCAGCATCGCGCCGCGCACGAACCAAGTCGGCCGGATGGACATACCTCGGCAAGTGAAGCTGAGCCAATTGGCGATCCTGTGGCCGGTCTTCCGCGCCTGCGGCGAGCAGTGCGGATTGAACGATCGATGCGGTGTTTTCCAGATTCAGGGGCATTACAACCGGGAGGAGGAGGCTGGCAACGCATAGTACTTGCAAGCGCCGGCCCCTGTCGACCGGCGTACCGGCACGGCAGCAACTCTCACTTTGGCGCCCAACCGTGCGGCCCGGCCTCGCTTGTGCGACAAAGACCGGCGGTGCCCGCCAATGCCGTTTGTGCCGCCCGGCGATAGGTTCTAGAATCGCGGCTGCCCTTATCAGGCAGTGGGGTGCCTGTGGTTCGACTGGGGGGTCGCCCCGGGTCATGCCCTGCCGGATCGGGAGCGTTGGTTCAGAAGGAGTGGAGAGCAAATGATTCGCAACCGTTCGCATCCGAGCGCCAAGGGCGAGCCGCGATTCCGTGGCCTGGGTCGTGGCTGGGCCGTCTCGCCGCTCGCCGCCGCCGTCGCCTCCATCCTGCACGGCGAGGTCGCGGCCCAGGATACGCCAACCATCGAGGAAATCGTCGTCACCGCCACCAAGCGGGAATCGAACCTACAGGATGTCGGGCAGAGCATCTCCGCGTTTACCGGGGATAACATCGAGCGCATGGGCCTGAAGGATATGAACGACTATCTCAAGGCCATTCCCAGCGTGACCCTCGCCAACTTCCAGCCCGGGCGCAATTCCCTGGTCATCCGGGGCATATCCACCGGCTCCGACGAATACCGCACGGACAGCTCGGCCGCCGTCTACCTCGACGAGCAACCGATGACCACCAATTCCCAGCAGGTCGACCCCCGGCAGATCGACATCGAGCGCATTGAGGTGTTGCCCGGACCCCAGGGCACCTTGCACGGTTCCAGTTCCCAGACCGGCGCACTGCGCATCATCACCAACAAGCCCAATCACGATGGCTTCTCCGGGCAGGTCGACGCCAGCGCGTCCAGCACCCGGTTCGGCGAGCCCAGCTACGAGCTGAGCGGCCATGTGAACGCGCCGGTTGCCGACAACCGGCTGGCGCTGCGGGCGGTGGGGTTCTACTCCCGGGAAGGCGGCTACATCGACAATGTGCCCGGGCCGGATCTGGCCGGGCAGTTCGACAACGCGGATATCGCGGAAGACGACTTCAACGACTACGCCGTGTACGGCGGGCGGGTGGCGGCGCTGTGGGATGTCAGCGACCGCTGGTCGGTGCTGGCCACCGTGATCGGCCAGTACAGCGAAACCGAGGGCACCTGGAGTTCCGACCCGCACCTGGGCAAGTTCAAAATCACCAAGTTTCTGGATGAGTTCCGGGACGACGACTGGTACCAGGTGGCGGCAACCCTAACCGGCGACCTAGGGTTTGCGGAGCTCTCCGCCACCACCGCCCTCTTCGACCGGGATATCGCCTACGAATGGGACAACACACTCTACGAGCAATACAACGCCTACGCCAAATCCGGCACGCTGTACGACCGCCGCTATATGGTCGGCAGGCAGTTCAACGACCAGCAACAGGAACGGTTCTCGCAGGAAGTGCGCCTGACTTCAACCACGGCCAGCCGGCTGCAGTGGATGATCGGCGGGTTCTACGAGGATGTGTTCGACAAGTGGCTCTACGGCACCAAGGTGGATGGTTTCGTGGACACACCGGGCTGGGAAATCGCCAACCAGTACGCCTACTATTACGCGAGCTACGCCAACATCCAGTATCCGCTACCACCCACGGACGTCACCTATTCCAACGAGTTTCGCCGCAAGGTCAAGCAACTGGCGTTCTTCGGCGAGCTAACCTATAACCTAACGGACGACTGGAGCATCACCGGCGGCACCCGCTGGTTCGAGTACGACCGCGACGAGTACGACCGGAACCAATGGCCCCAGGGGCTGCCACCCCTGGACCACATTGCCGAGGACGGTGCCTATGCGGCGGCGGGCAAGGAAAGCGATGTCGCCTTCAAGCTGGGTACCCGCTACCACATCGACAACGAGCGCATGCTCTATTTCATCTTTAGCCAGGGCTTCCGGCTCGGCGGCTACAACAGCCAGCGGGCGGCCGCCACGGGGCTGGTGCCGCTGCGCTACGAATCCGACCGGCTGAACAACTTCGAGGCGGGCCTAAAGAGCACCTGGCTCGACCGGCGGCTGCAACTGAACCTCTCTGCGTTCTATATGGAATGGCAGGACATTCAGATCGACAACTCCGGCGGAGTGGACGATGTCTGGTGGCTGCGCGGCAACTCCAACGGCGACACCGCCGAGACCCGGGGGGTGGAACTGTACTGGGCGGCGCAGTTGACCGACAGCTTCCTGCTGGAAGGCAGCCTGTTCGCCGCGGACCCCCAGTTCACGTCCGACTTCACCACCATCAATGGCGACGAGATCACCGACGGCACCGTCATGCCCATCTCGCCCAGGTTCAAGACCTGGCTGGCCGCGGAATACACCTGGTATGAGTTCATGCAACGGGGTGACCTGTGGATACGCTTCGACTTCAGCTATCAGGGCAAGGTGTACGACAGCCTGTACAACGCCGTCATCGAGAATCCGGATGGCGTGTTTCCGTCCTGGACCTACAGCAACCTGCAAATGGGCATGGAGTTTTATAAGGATTGGGACATTACGCTGAGCGTCTGGAACCTGTTCGACCAGCGCATCATCAATTGGATCGACGATGGCAACAACGACCGTGCCGCGGCGTTCAACGATCCACGGTTCCGTGACCTGCTTTCCTATGAAAGGCCGCGCACCATCGGCGTGAGTCTATCGAAGCGCTTCAACTAATAGCGCACCCAATAGCGCACCGGCGGGCGCATAGGCCCCGCGGCGCTTCGAGGCGTAGCTCGCCGCGGCAATGAAATTGATCGCAACCACGGTGGTTCGGGGCAGCCAGCCGGGCGAGAGCCACGGTGGAGCCTACCTGCTCGACCTGGACAAGCGCAGGGTCGACAAGCCGCTCGACTGGCGTGGCACCGACATCGACTGGCGTGGCCAGGGTGGCGACCGCGGCCTGCGGGGCATCGCCTGCGACGGCGAGACCCTCTACATTGCGGCAAGTGATCGGCTGTTGGCCTACCGGCCCGACTTCTCGCTCGCCGGTAGCTGGCGGAACGCCCACCTAGGGCAATGCCACGAAATCTGCGTCCACGAACGTACCCTGTTTGTGGCCTCCACCGCCTTCGACTGCATTCTTGCCTTCGACCTCGACAAGCAAGCCTTCGTGCGGGGCCTGCATATCGAGACCAGCGATTTCCGCTTCCGCGCAAACCCGTTCGACCCGCTAGCCGGCCCCGGCCCCCTGAAGCTGAACAAGCTGCACATCAACAGCATTGCCTGCAACCGCCACGGCATGTATATCGGCGGCTTGCGCACCGGCGGCATGCTGCATTTCAACGGCTCTACGGTGCTGATGGCCGCCGAACTACCGGACGGCAGCCACAATGCGCAACCCTTTCGCGACGGCGTGCTGTTCAACGACAACGACGCCGGGCGGCTGCGCTACTGCGGCCGGGGCGATGGCGCCGAGGACCGGGCCATGGCGCCGCCGAGCTACGCTTCCCACCGGCTGCTTCCCGCCGGCGACCATGACGACGGCGTCGCCCGGCAGGGTTTTCTGCGCGGACTGTGCGTGGTTGCCAATGCGGTGGTGGCGGGCGGGTCGTCCCCGGCGACGGTATCGGTCCACGATTTGACGGCGAATGCCCGGCTGCTGTCGGTGAACCTGAGCCGCGATATACGCGCCGCCATCCATGGGCTGGAGGTCTGGCCCTACGCTTGAGGCGGCACAGTGTGCATCACCCCGCCGCCCGTCTTACCGAAGGGGGGAGTTTGTCGATCAGGTCGCTAAGCGCGTCGACCCAGAGGCCGATGTGCCGCTCGTAGTTGCGCCACATACCGAGCGCGCCCGTATAGATGGGTTGCCTGACCTGTTCGGAGCTCGCGGTCTTGACCGCGCGGCGCGTCTCGAAGAACCGCAGGCACCCTTCCTCGAACGGCAGTTCGCAATGTTCCAGTATCCGCCCGACCTGGCGCTCTAGGTCGCAAACGGTGTCCTCGTAGTGAACGTCGAGTACCTTGCCGGGCAAGACGGCTTGCCAGTGGGCAATCATGCGCTCGTAGCACTGGTAATAGTGGGCGAGCTCCTCCATGTCGTAGGTGAAGTGCTGACCCCGGGCGAAAAGCTGCTTGTAGCCTCCAAGGCAACTGTCTAGGGGATGTCGGCGGGCATTGATGACCTTGGCGTTGGGCAGCACCAGGTGCAACAGGCCGACGAACGGAAAGTTATTCGGCAGCTTGTCGGTAAAGCGGGGCTTGTCGGTGGCGCGGTGGCGGCTTGCCCGATCCATATACTGTTGTCCATAGGCGCGCCAATCCCGGCCCTTGAGTTGCAGTACGGACTTGGGGAACTGTTCGTTACCGGGCCGGTAGCGGCCGATGGTGTTGGCGAGACTATTCAGTATCGGCAGTTCGGACGTGCCTTCCACCTCGCTGTGGCTCGCCAATATCTGTTCCACCAGGGTTGACCCGGAGCGCGGTAGCCCGACGATGAGTATCGGGTCCGGAGCGGCATCGCCCTGGTCGGCGTGCTCCGCCAGAAACGCCTCGGTAAAAACCGCCATGATCTCGTTGTGCCGTTTCTCCATGCCGAGCGGATCGTGGGCAACCTGCATGCGCTGCTTGCGATTGCCGTTGTGGTAGTGATGCCAGGCCGCATCGTAGTTGCCAGCGTCTTCGAGTGCCTGGGCCAGGGCAAAATTGAAGTGAATTTCCTGGCTGGCGTTAAGGCTGCCCTGGCCGAGTTGCTGCCGCATCGCTTCGACTTCGCCGTCGTCGAAGCGGAAGGTCTTGAGGTTCGCCATGCTCCAATAGGCTTCGCCGAAGTCCGGCTTGAGCCGGATGGCCTCGCGGTAGGCCTGTATTGCCCGCTTCTGGCGACCCAGGGTCTTCAGGCTGTGGGCGTAGCTCATCTGCACGCCGGGAGCGTCGGGCTCAAGCGCCAGGGACTTCTCAAAGGCCGCGACGCTTTTCTCGGGATAGCTGGCCAAGGCATAGGCGTTGGCGAGCCCGGCCCACACGGCGGGGTTGTCGGGGTCGCTCTGTAGTGCACACCGGTAACAGTCGATGGCGTCCATGTGCTTGGCCATCTCTAAGAGCACCAAGGCGAGGTCGAGCCAGGCAGCCGTGTAGTCCGGTGCCAGCTCGGTGGCCCGTCGCAGCCAGGCTTCGGCATCCCCTAGGCTCTGTTCGTCCCGGGCATAGGCCAGGGCAAGATAGCGCATGGCGTCGATCTGCTCCGGGTTCCCCTGCAGCACGGCGCGCAGGACGGCAATAGCTTCGTCCGTGCGCCCGCCGCGCAAATGTTCCACCCCGGCGGCAACCTGGCCCGACCCCGGGTCTTTGTCGAGAAACTCCCCGAAGTGCTCGTCGGCCTCGGCACCCCGGCCTGCGGCGGCGAGGGCCTGGCCTAGTTTTTTGTGCGCAAGCGCGAGCCCGGGCTCGCGTTTTATGGCCTCTCGAAATAGGGGAATGGCCTCCTCGAACCGTTCCCCCAGGGCCAGAACACTGCCTAGGTCCGCATAGAGCTGCGGCAAGTCGGGCCGTAGCGACAGCGCTCGGCGCAACTCCCGCTCTGCCGCCTCGAGCCGGTTCTGTTTCATCAGGGCGTGGCCAAGCAGCCGCAGATGATCGATACAGCCGGGGTTGAGCATAAGGTAGTCGCGGCAGATTTCCTCGGCCCGCAATGGCCGATTGGCGCGCATCGCCTGCATGGCCCTGGCGGCGCTGACCTGCATTTGTGCAGGCTGCCGGTTCATGTCGCCGGCGGAGTGTGCCCGGCCGCATCGCGCGCGTTGCCGGTTTCGGTCAATGCGGTGGGCGGTACGTAATCGAAGATGAGGTGTATGCGGCCCTCCGCGCCGTTGTTCATCACGGAATGGGGTTCTTGGTTGTTGATCTCATAGGCACGGCCCTCCAGCAACGTATAGGGTTTGCCGGCGATGGTGAAGCGCACCCGAGGATTGGTGGCCAGCGGGATGTGCAGCCGGTGGCCACGGTGAAAGGAAGGGTGGGAATCGGTATGCGGCATGATCCTAGCCCCCGGCCCCAGCCGCGCCACCACCGCCCGTACCAGGGTACCGCCAGGCTGATAATGCGCGCGCACGACATCGTCGATGAGCGGCATGGCGACATCGGCGAGATGTTCCCAGCCCGCCTCGCGCTGGACAACGATGCGCGGCCAGTCGTCGATTTCAATGAACAGCAAAACGATGGATTCGGTGTGCCGGTGCACATCGAACGACTCCTGCCGGACCAGGTTTTCCCGCCAGGTTTGCGGCTTTAGGGCCAACACCCGCTCGCGCACGGGCTGATGGCGCACGGGGCCTAGGTCGCGTAGCGGCGTGTCGATGTTCACAGGCTTGCCCTAGAGCAGGGGCAGCAGTTGCTCGGCGATTTGCACGCTGTTGAGGGCGGCACCCTTGCGTACATTGTCGGATACCACCCACAGGTTCAGCCCCCGGGGATGCGAGAAGTCCTGCCGGATGCGCCCCACGAACACCGCGTCGCTGCCCGCTCCGTCCAGCCCGGCGGTGGGGTAGCCGCCCGGCGCGGCATCGTCGCGCAGTTCCACGCCCGGGGCCTCGGCCAGCAGCGAGCGGGCTTCCGCCACCGTAATTGGCGCGCGGGTTTCGATGTGCACTGCTTCGGAATGCCCGTAAAAGACGGGAATGCGCACACAGGTGGGGTTGACGCCGATGCGGCTGTCCTCAAGGATCTTGTGGGTCTCCCAGACCATCTTCATCTCTTCCCTCGTATAGCCGTTTTCCTGGAAGGTATCGATGTGCGGTATGGCGTTGAAGGCGATCTGCACCGGCGCGACGGTGGACTCGATGGGCTTGGCGTTCAACAGGTTCGCCGTCTGCGCGGCCAATTCCCGCACACCGCCCGCCCCCGCTCCGGACACCGCCTGGTAGGTTGCCACGTTGATGCGCTCGATGCCCACCGCATCGAATATGGGCTTAAGCGCCACGACCATCTGTATGGTGGAGCAGTTCGGGTTGGCGATGATGTTGCGGTGCTGGTACTCCGGCAGCCGGTGCGGGTTGACCTCCGGCACGATTAGCGGCACGTCGTCGTCGTAGCGGAAGTGGGAGGTATTGTCGATTACCACGCAGCCCGCCGCCGCCGCCCGGGGCGCGAACTGCGCCGAGACGCCGCCACCGGCGGAGAAGAGCCCGATTTGCGCCTGCGCGAAGTCGAACGCATCTAGGCGTTCCACGCTGAGCGACTGGCCACGGAACCGGTAGCGCTTCCCCTCGGAGCGTTCGCTGGCCAGCAGGAACAGCCGCTCGATGGGAAAATCGCGCTCTTCGAGAATCTCCAGCAAAGCTTCGCCAACGGCACCGGTGGCACCGGCGATGGCGACATTCAGGGCCCCGGTGCTCACTTCGACTCCTCCAGTACGCTGGCCAATTCTGCCAATACGGCATCGCCCATAGCGCGGGTGCCCACCGGCCGGATGCTGTTGCCGACGGCCGCCTCCGTGGCGATGTCGGGGGTTCTAAACCCCTTGTCCAGGGTTCGCCCAACCGCCGTTTCCATGGCCAGCGCCGCAGCCGGCGCAGCGAGACTGTAGCGGCACAACATCGCCGCCGACAGCACCATGGCCAGTGGGTTCGCCCGGTCTTGGCCGGCGATATCCGGTGCCGACCCGTGCACCGGTTCGTAGAGACCCTTACCCGAGGCGGCTAGGGATGCGGATGGCAGCATGCCGAGGGACCCGGTCAGCATGGCCGCCACGTCCGAGAGGATGTCGCCGAATAGATTCCCGGTCACTATCACGTCGAACTGTTTCGGTTCGCGGACGAGTTGCATGCCGGCGTTATCGACGTACATGTGGGACAGTTCCACGTCCGGGTAGTCCGGCGCGATCTCGCTGACCAGGTCGCGCCAAAGCTGGGTGGCCTCCAACACGTTGGCTTTGTCCACAGAGCACAGGCGGCCGTTGCGCTTAGCCGCCATTTCGAATGCCACCCGGGCAATACGCTCGATCTCGTGTTCCCGGTAAACATAGGTGTTGACCCCTACCCGCTCGTTGTTTTCCACACGCACACCCCGGGGTTCGCCGAAGTAGATGCCGCCGGTCAATTCCCGGACGATCAGAATGTCGAGCCCCCTGACCCGCTCCGGTTGCAAGGAAGACGCATTGGCAAGCGCGTCGAACAGCAGTGCCGGGCGCAGGTTGGCGAACAGTTCCAGGCCGTGGCGCAGCCCCAGAAGGCCCCGCTCTGGACGCCGGTTCATGGGCAGGCCCTCCCAGCGGGGGCCACCCACGGCGGCCAACAGGATGGCGTCGGCGGCATGGGCCTTAGCCAGGGTCTCCGCGGGCAGCGGCGAGCCGGTCTCGTCGATGGCCCGCCCACCGATGAGCGCACGCTCGATGCGCAGTTCGACACCTTGCTCGGCGAGCGCCAAGGTAAGTGCCTGTACCGCAACTGGCGCGATCTCGGGGCCGATGCCGTCGCCGTCGAGTACCAGAATTGTGTGTTCCTTTGCCATGGGTATTGGGTGCTCGGCAGGCCCCGCGGGCGGGCTAGCCGTTACTGCGTCAACCAGGTTCGGCGCTGATAATAGGCGCGTTCGAATTCACGGATCTGCCCGGTGTGGGCCAGGGTCAGGTCGATGTCGTCCAACCCGTTCTGCATCTTGTGCTTGCGCATTGGGTCGATATCGAACGCGAGCGACTCGCCACTAGGCAGCACCAGGTGCTGTTCGGCAAGGTTCACGGTTAGCGAGTAACCGGGGTTCTCCGCGACCAGTTCAAAAAGCTGATCGACCTTATTACCTTCTAAAACAATGGGTAACAAACCATTTTTAAAACAGTTGTTAAAAAATATGTCGGCGAAGCCGGGGGCGATGACGGTTTGGAAGCCGTATTCCAGCAACGCCCAGACGGCGTGCTCGCGGCTTGAGCCGCAGCCGAAATTGTCCCGGGCCAGCAGAATACCCGCGCCCCGGTAGCGGGGTAGATTCAAAACGAACTCGCAGTTGATGCGCCGTTCGTTCAAGGCAAGCCCGATTTCGCCCTCGTCCAGAAAGCGCCAGGCATCGAAGAGATGATCGCCGAACCCCGTGCGCTTGATGGACTTTAGGAATTGCTTGGGGATGATCTGGTCGGTGTCTACATTGGCGCGGTCCAACGGCGCGACTAGTCCCGTTTGGGTATGAAAGGCTTTCACAGCAGCTCCCGCACATCGACAAAATGCCCGGCCACGGCGGCGGCGGCGGCCATCGCCGGGCTGACCAGGTGGGTTCTGCCGCCGTGCCCCTGCCTGCCCTCGAAGTTCCGGTTCGACGTGGAGGCGCAGTGCTCGCCGGGCCACAGCCGGTCCGGGTTCATCCCCAGGCACATGGAGCAGCCCGCATCGCGCCATTCGAAGCCGGCATCGACGAATATCTGGGCGAGCCCCGCCTGCTCGGCGGCCTGTTTGACCAGACCGGAACCGGGCACCACCAATGCTTGGCGGATGTTGCCCGCGACCCGCCTGCCGGCCACCACCCGGGCGGCGGCGCGCAGGTCTTCCAGCCGCGAATTGGTGCAGGAGCCGATGAACACGCGGTCGAGTTCGACCTCCCGCATCGGCTGGTTGGCGGCAAGGCCCATATAGGCCAGGGCGCGTTCCATGCTGTCGGCCGCGAGTTCGTTCGGGGCATCGGCGGGGTCCGGGGTGCGGCCGTCGATGGCCACAACCATTTCCGGCGAGGTACCCCAGGTAACCTGGGGTGCCACCTGCGCCGCATCGAGCGATACCTCGGCGTCCCAGGTTGCGTCGGCATCGCTGGTAAGCGTTCGCCAATAGCTCTCCGCCGCATCCCAGAGCGCGCCGGTGGGTGCCAGCGGCCGACCATGCACGTACTCCAGGGTCTTGTCGTCGACGGCCACCATACCGGCCCGGGCACCGGCCTCGATGGCCATGTTGCAGAGCGTCATGCGCCCTTCCATAGAAAGCGCCGCCACGCCCGGGCCCCTGAACTCCATGGCATGCCCCGTGCCGCCCGCGGTACCGATGCGTCCGATCAGGGCGAGCGCCAGATCCTTGGCGTACACGCCTTCCGGCAGGCTGCCCGCCACGCGCACGGCCATGTTCTTCGCCTTGCGCTGGACGAGGCAACCGGTAGCCATAACGTGCTCCACCTCGGAGGTGCCGATACCCTGGGCGAGGGCCCCCAGTGCGCCGTGGGTGGATGTGTGGGAATCTCCGCAAACGATGGTCATGCCCGGCAGGGTGGCGCCCTGTTCCGGCCCGATCACATGCACAATGCCCTGGCGAATGTCCTGTATGTCGATCTGGGTTATGCCGTGGCGCCTGCAGTTCTGGTCCAGGGTGATGACCTGCTCCCGGGCCACCGGGTCGGCGATGCCGTCGACCCCCGCGGCGCGGCCATCGGTGGGCACGTTGTGATCCGGCGTCGCTAGGTTCGCCCCGGTACGCCATAGCTTGCGGCCCGCCAGCCGCAGCCCCTCGAATGCCTGGGGCGAGGTCACCTCGTGCAGCAGGTGACGGTCGATGTAAAGCAGGCCCTCGCCGTCGGAGCGGGTGCCGGCGTAGTGATCGGCCCAGATCTTGTCATAGAGCGTCGGCATAGCCTGCCCCTATTGTGGCCCGCAACATCAGGATGCGCAGTGTAGGGCCGCCGTTCCGAGAAGAAAACCCGGAACAGGCTTCCGTTCGGCATGCTCGGCTTGCCAAAAAGCACCGATCCGTAGGTAGTGTATCAATTTGAATTTGTGGGCTGAGCGGAGGCACGGCACACAGGGGATTCGGCAGGCTCGGGATTGAAACCGATACACTACCACCCCGTGCCGGGCTTTGAGTGTTCGCGGCCCTTAAGCTAGACTGGGGTATGGAAGCGGCATTCGACACCCTGAAGGTGGCCCACGACCTGGAGGAATCGGGCTTTGCGCGCAAACAGGCCGAGGCGCTCGCCAGTGCGATTCGCAGCGGCCAGGGCGACCTGGTGGTGAAGGCGGACCTTGACGCGATGGAATCGCGTTGGGACGCGAAGCTTGCCGCCATGGAATCGCGTTGGGACGCGAAACTGGCGGCGCTCGAAAACCGCCTCACACTGCGGATAATCGGCATTGCCGGCCTGATCATCGCGGCAATCAAGCTCCTACCCTCGCTGTAGGCATCCCCTCGGTGATGCGCCGACAGTCCGCCCGGAACCGCCCTTCGCCCCCGCCGAACACCCCGTACAGAATCCCCGGTTAACCGGCGCGAAACCGCAGGCTAACCGATTCGTGGCGGTCCCGTACCAGGCTTTGAGTGTTCGCGGCCCTTGCACTAGACTGTGGGTATGGAAGCGGCATTCGACACCCTGAAGGTGGCCCACGACCTGGAGGAATCGGGCTTTGCGCGCAAACAGGCCGAGGCGCTCGCCAGTGCGATTCGCAGCGGCCAGGGCGACCTGGTGGTGAAGGCGGACCTTGACGCGATGGAATCGCGTTGGGACGCGAAGCTTACCGCCATGGAATCAAGCTGGGATACAAAACTTGACGCGATGGAATCACGTTGGGACGCGAAATCGGCCGCGAGAGAATCGCGTTGGGACGCGAAACTGGCGGCGCTCGAAAACCGCCTCACACTGCGGATAATCGGCATTGCCGGCCTGATCATCGCGGCGGTCAAGCTCCTACCCTCGCTGTAGGCATCCCCTCGGTGATGCGCCGACAGTCCGCCCGGAACCGCCCTTCGCCCCCGCCGGGCACCCCGTACAGAATCCCCGGTTAACCGGCGCGAAACCGCAGGCTAACCGATTCGTGGCGGTGCTGCGCCAGACCCTGGCAGCCTGTCAGGCTTAGATACTTTGAATATCTCAACTCATTGAAATATATAGTATTTTTATTTGGCGGCGAAAAACCAGATTCCCTATAAACCAATACTTGGCTACAAAGCCCGACAGGCTCCTAGCCAGCCGCCAGGGTCGCCACCGTCGGTTATTGCCCCCTGGTCAAGAGCTTCAGGCCCGGGCCCCGCTCCAGTGCGGTTTTAATCGCCAGGGACTTTCGTTCGATGCCGATTCCGTCGGATGGGCCGGCGATGCCCGTCCGTATCGGGCAGCTACCGTCCACGCGGTAGCCTAGCGCCGCCCGCAACCGCCCCTCGTTGGGGTCGCCGAAATCGTGGTTGAAGTCGTCGGCCACGGAACAGCCCGGTACTTCGGTTCCCTCCACGCGAACGACATTGGCCGGGGAGAAGCCGTCGGCAAAGTCGCCAAATCCCTTGGCGTTGATGCCCCGGAACTGGACGGTGAAGTAGGTCGTTCCGCAGTTGTCCGTCGCGTAAAACCCATAGGGTTTGCCGCAGGTGGTGGATCCAACCTGCACCACTTCGATATCGATGCCGCGCAGCCCGTTGATGACGGATTCGCTGGCGGAGCAGGTGCCCCGCCCGGTCAGAACGAACACCCGGGGCAGGTTGACGCTGGGCAGGGGTTGCCCGGCCGCCACGGTGAACCCCACCGATGTGGCATGGAACAGCAGGGGGCGCAGGGTACGGCCGGTAACCGGGTCGATACGCGGATGCTTATCGTTGAACTGCAATTCTTCGAATACCCGCCCCTGGGCCGCGGACGGCCCGGCAATCATGAAGCCGAGCTGGCTGGCGATATCCAGGTAACCGCCGCCGTTGTAGCGCAGGTCCAGCACGAGATCCGTAATGCCCGCCTGCGACAGGGTATTGAATGCGTCCATCAGTTCCCGCTCGGCCGTGGCGATGAAATCGTTGAACAGCAGGTAGCCCACGGGGCCGGTGTCGGTGTCGAGTATTCGCACATGCTGCACGGGGTCGGATGTGACGGAAACAGCCTGCATAGTGAGGGTGCGCGTCTCTGTGGCACCGAGATCCTGGACCACGAACTCGTGGCTCTCGCCCTCCTGGGAGGGATATAGGCCGGCGTTCAGGATATCGACATCCGCCTGGGTACCGCCGTTCACCAGGTCAACACCGTCGATTTCCAAGATTTGCGTGCCACGGGCAAGCTCGGCCAGAGTAGCGGGCGAGCCCGGTTCCGTAAAAGCCACCACCGCCTCCCGAGGGGGACTGCGCCGCAGCAGGGCGAAATAGGCACCGTAGCCCACCTCGACACCGGATTGGGAAAGGGCAACCCATTCGTCGGTGGGGTAGGTGAAGTGAAAGCGGTCCTTGGCGGCACCCGAGGGCGTTCTCGCCGTGGTCTTCAGCAACGCGAAATAATCCGGGGTCGAGTAAAGCGCGGGGTTCCGATCGACGATCTCGTCGTACCACAGGTAGGTGTCGTTGCTCCACGACCGCAACCAGTTGTTCTCATCCAGAGTCTCCCCGGGCATGTCGGGAATGGGGTCCGCCGAAGTCGGGTCCGGCGGCCGGGGGTTGGCGCAGAAATCCTTGAACAGGGAGGCGGGCTCAAAAAACCCCTCAACCCAGCCGTCCTGGACCCTTACTTCGAACGTCACGGGTTCGGATTCGGCGTTGGCGGCACCGCTGTCGTCCCGCGCCGTTATGCTGATGGTGGTGGTGCCGACCGCCCGGGCGTCCAGGGTAAGCGTGGTGCCGTTGGCCGAAACCGTCGCCACCGCCGGGTCGCTGGAGCTTGCCGACAGGGTGTGCGTGTCGGCGGCGTCGGCATCGGTGACGGACACCGCAACGTCCACCTGCTCGCCGGCGGTCAGCGTGCGGTCGTCCAGGGCGGCGACCGACGGGCGCGCGTTGCTGGCCGCGACCGGTGGGCGCACATTGCCGGGCGCGCTATCCGAGCCTCCCCCGCCGCACCCGGCGACCATGAGCACCAGGAAAACGCCGGGCGGGAACATGCGGAAAATGAACGGCGGGCTGTGCATCGCGCCTCCCCTGTTTCGTCATGGTGACGCCTATTCTAGCCGGTATGCCCGGCCACCACGCCAGCGATGGAGCGCAGGTAACGGCTCGGTTTGAATCCCGGCCGCGTCGAACTCCATGTACGGTGGACGGGCATCCCCGGCACGCCCCCACTATTCCATTGGGAATGGTAGTGATCGGTTGACGAACCACGACATGTGGCGGTTATGCGACTTGCGGGACTCGCTATGTGGTGGTTTGTCAACGTATCTTTCCATTGCAGCCCTGCGGGTCGTTGTGGGGCGGGACGCCGAACGAGGAGTACCCTGCTCCCTGCGAATGGGCGGGCCGGAAACCGGCGGTGGAAACGTGCAAGCGGCTTGCTTTCGGGTGGCTGGTCGGGTTGGGCGGCGGGTGGGAAAGCCTTGTTCAGCAGCCTCCGGCAGCCCGGTGCCGGTCGCGATCAACAGCGGTTATCCGATCGGTCGTTAAGCGTCTGTTCAGGTTGTGCCGGATATGCTGCGCACGAACGGTTCACGGCGGACAGGGTTTGCAAAGATGATGGCTCCCGATGCAGCCCCCCAAGTGGGTGCGCCAAGGGGTGGTCGGCGACCGCGCCGGCGCACGCACGGAGTGCACACCGGGGCGCTCCTGGCACAGCCGCCCGGGGGCGTGGCGCGGCTCTGCTGGGCGAACCTGCCGCTCGCCAATGCGGCGGCCTCGCGCAGGGTGCGGCGCGTTATCCTGTTGGCGGCGCTATTGCTCCTTGGGCTTGCCGGCGCTCGCTTGGCCGAGGCGCAGGCAAACCCCGAGGCGGTGGCCGGGCAACCGCTAACCGAAGTGGAACTGGCCCGGCTGGTGGCACCGGTCGCACTCTACCCGGACGATTTGCTGGCGGTGGTGCTGCCCGCCTCCACCTTCCCCCTCCAGGTCGTGCTGGCGGCCCGCCTTCTCGAGGCCCGGGCAACCGACCAGAACCTGGCACCCGACGAGGAATGGGATGCCTCCGTCGTAGCGCTCCTTAACTACCCGGAAGTGGTCGCGCTGCTTGATTCCGACCTGCGGTGGACCTGGAAGCTGGGCGAAGCCGTACTTGTTCAACAGGCGGATGTCATCGCCGCCATCGCCGACTTTCGCGAAGCGGCGGCGCTGGCCGGTAATCTCAAGAGCGATGACAGGCAAATCGTTGCTGTGAATGAAGCCGGCGCTATTGAGATCACGCCGGTGGAGCGGGAAGTCATCCACGTGCCCTACTACGATCCCCGGGAAGTCACCCTCTACCAGCCGACGCGGGTCTATTACTACTACCCGCGCGCCTACCCCGTTTACTACTACCCCTACCCCAGTGGCCACTACTTCTCCAACGGTGCGTTCTGGGGCGTGAGCTCGGTGTTCAGCATCGGCTGGCGTACCGGGCGCCTGCACTGGCATCACCACGGATTCCACGATCACCCCTATTTCGGGTTTTCGTACTACGAGCCCTTTTACTACCGCCGGCCGCATCTCTGGCTGAGCCCGTACCGCCAGGACCGGCTGCGGCGGCACCACCGGCGGCATCATGCCGATAACCGGTGGCACCACGGCGGCCGCCACGGCGGACACCGGCCCGGTCACCGGCCGCGCCGCCCGGGGCGAGAAAACCACCCTGGGGGGTCCGGCGGCCGCGCTCCAGATGGGCAGGGCCGGGTCGAAGTGCCCGGCGACGCAATCGTCCGGACCATTGATCGCGCGGTCGTTGCCCTGCCGGGCAAGCAGTCTGGCCACATACCCGTGACGTCGATGCAGGCAACGGGCGGGAAGTTCAGCAACGATGGCCGGCCGCCCGCCAATGCCGGCGTCAAACCGGGAAGGTCGAACGCCAGGGGGCGGCAACCGTCCCGGAACGCCGATACGCGGCATCGGGGACCGGACAGTCGGCGGACCACATCGCTGGCGGCCCTGCCCTCCGGCACCACGGCGGGTGCCCGGGGACGGGCCCCGAATGCTCGGAAACGCGGGGTTTCCCGCCAGGCGGCTGTTGGAACGCCCCGCAACCGGGGCCGGCAGCAGGTCGCCCGTGACCGGCCAACAAGGGCACCGGCACGGCTCGCGCGGCAGCGGCCGGCGAAGCCGAGCGCAACTCGGCAGGCACCCCGAGCGTCCAACCCCATACGCAAACCGGCCCGCCGGCAACAGCCCCAGGCCACAGCGCGCAACCCGCGACCCGCCTCGGTCAAGGCACCCGCGCAAAAAATGCCATCGAGGCCGCAGCCTCAACAGCGTCGCACTGGCCCCGGAACAGGGGCCACCGGCGCGGCTCGAACAACCCGGCCGATGGCTATCGACACAAGCACGGCTAAAGCGGCGGCGGCGTCCAGGGCGGCTCGCGGCCTACAACAAGCGCCCCCGCGGCAGCCCTCCATACGAGGGCCGCAGCGGCGTGGGCAGCGGCCAGCACCGCGCCAGCCGGCCCGTGCGCGCCCATAGTTGCATGCCAAGGCACCGCGGCGGATAGTCGCCGGTTAATTAGCTTCGCCTCGAGCCCGCCGCCGGCCGATGGGCAATGATCAGGCTTGGGCGCTCGGCCGGGCGGAAACCTGTGCGTGCCAGCGCTTGAGGTTCCCGCAGTCGTCTGGAACCGCCACCCGCGCCGCGGTCACCGCGAAGTCCAGGGTGCACAGCGCCGTGATGTCGGCGATGGTGAAGTCGTCTCCGGCGACAAACGCCGAGTCGGCAAGGTCTTCGTCCAAGTGCCGGTAGAAACGCAATACCGTCGCCTTGCCCCGCTCCACCAGGGCGGGTATGGCATCGACCGGTCCGCTGCGCCCGGGCAACCCTCGGGAGGCAAACCCGGGAAAGGCGTTGCGAAACGCCTCCCCCGCGCCGAGCAGTCCGTCGAATTCCACATGTCGCTGGCGGGCCTCCACCCGGGCCTTGCCTAGGGCGCCAGTGCCCATGAGCGGCGGCTCTGGATGGGTTTCCTCGAAGTACCGGCATATGGCCACGCTTTCATCGAGCCTGGTGCCGTCATCCAGAACCAAGGTGGGCAGCAGACCACGCGGATTGACCGCAAGATACGCCTCGCTCAGGTTTTCGCCCTTGACGATATTGATCTGTTCCGTCTCGCACGAGATGCCTTTTTCGGCCATAAAAATGCGCACCCGCCTCGGATTGGGCGCGAACTTGGTGTCGTACAGTTTCATCAATAGCTCCTGACTGTTGTGCAATGAAATGTTGTCAATAAGGACCGTGGCCACGCCCATGGGACCGTTAGCCATCGCCAGCCCCGTCGATGTGGTGTTCTATGCCCGTGTCCGCGCCTATGGGGCCGGTAGGGTAAGCCCGCCCGGCGTTCGGCGGGTGGGTGCGGTGCGCCCGTCCAGTGGCCTGCCTGGGGGAGGCAGCGAAGCATCGGTTCCATGTGGGGCAGCGTCGAGCTAGCCGTTTGCCCGCTTGCGGTCAAGGTCGCCGGTGACGATAGACTCCAGTGACTCAAGGCCTTCTCCGGTGGCGGTGCGGCGCGCCACCTGCTCAAGAACCTCTTCGCCACTGATCTGCTGGAGCACCTCGCGCGCCAGCGGCGTCATGACGTAGTCTTCAGGCAACGGCGGCGCATCCTCCACAGGCCGCGCAAGGGCGGCCTCGATAACCGGTTCTAGGTCGCGTTGCTTGCGCGCCCGCAGCCGCTCGTCCCGGTCCTTGAACTCCGGGAGTATCTCCCGGCCAAAGAGTTCCAGAGACTCCATAATGTGCTCGTGCCGGTTGCGCCCAGCCTGCTGAACGAAGATCACCTGATCGACGCCGCACTCCTCATAGCGGCGCAGAAATTCCCGCAGTTGGTCGGGTGTGCCGACGGCGCCGCGTAGGCCTTTGCCGCCGGCGGCGGCCACCTTGGCACCAAGCCGTTCCCGCTCCAGCGCCACGGCCACTTCCGGGTTGTAGCCCAGTTCGTGGCGCTTGTTGCGGAACTCCTCCCATACATTGGTCTTGCCCGGCACGTGATCGCCGAAGATGTAGAAGTGCGCCAGGGAATAGCCGAAGAAATTGCTGCCTTCCAGGCCGCGCCGAATGGCCTCCTGTTCATCGGCATGCACCATCATGGGGGTGACACAGGCGACTTCCGGGTTGACCGTCTTGCCGATTGGCACGCATCGCTCGGCGAGGGTTCGGCGATAGTCACCCACCCACTGCCTGGCCTCCTCCGGGTCGATGAAGGCAAAGGTCAGCGCGCCAATGCCCTTTTCCGCCGCCAGCAGAATCGTGTCTCGCCGCGAGCAGGCAACCCATAGGGGCGGATGCGGTTTCTGCACCGGTTTGGGCACCACGTTGCGCGGCGGCATGCTGCAATGGGTGCCCGAATGGCCGCTAAAGGGCGTTTCCGTCATACAACGAATCGCGACCTTCAGGCCCTCCTCCCACATCTCCCGCTTGAGCAGGGGCGGTATCTCGAATCCGCCGAGTTCCGCGGTGGAAGACGATTCCCCCGAGCCGAACTCGACGCGGCCATTCGACACCAGGTCAAGTGTCGCCACCCGCTCGGCGGTGCGCGCCGGGTGGTTGTACTTTGGCGCCGTTTGAATGATGCCGTGGCCGAGGCGAATGTTCCGGGTGCGCTGGCTGACCGCCGCCAGGAACACCTCCGGGGCACTGGAGTGGGAATACTCCTCTAGGAAGTGATGCTCCACTTCCCACACATACTCGATACCAAGCCGGTCCGCCAGTTCGCACTGCTCAAGTGCGTTCTGAAACAGCGTCAACTCCGAATCCTCGGCCCAGGGCCGGGGTAGCTGGTGTTCGTAGAATATTCCGAATCTCATGGGGCCTCTGCGATCTGCTGTGGCAAGGGCTTACACCTTAACGCGCCCGGCGGCTTTTGCCCAATCAGCGGCTGTGGATAGGGCCAAGCTAGGGCGCATGCCCGGTACCGGGAGTTCCGGCCGGAGCATTGCGGTATTTCATTTCCGGCTTAATTCGGGCCAAATCGACCGGCAAATCCCTCCTGTGGATGGGCTGAAGGCCATAAAGAGAATGGCTGGACATCCGATGCTTTCCCAAAATATTGCTTTCAAACGCAAACGCCTTGAGACGGTCTTGATTCCGGGTTGAAACTCACCACCGGTAGCTGATGCGCACCGCGTAATGGCGCGGCAGTTCGGGGAGCGCGACCACTCCGCCAAACAGGTTCGGGAAGTTCGCTCGGAAGTAGCGTTCGTTCGTCAGGTTCTTGGCGGCGGCGGCGACCAGCCAGTTGCCCCGCTCGAAAACGACGCCAGCGTTGACCAGCCGGTAGCTCGGCAGGGCTACGGACCTGGAAAATCCGGAATGGGTGGCGGCGACATCCACCATGCTGGCGCTGGCGGCGAGGCCGTGGCCGAAGTCGTAGGTGGCGGTGACCGACCAGATGTGTTCGGGCATGCCGGCGCGGCGGGCGTCCACCACGGCGGGGCGAATCACCCCGCTCAGGGCCCCGCCATAGATGGCCCCCGGGGCCAGGCCGGGCACGTCGTCGGCGCCAATAAAACTGAATCGCCCCCCCTCGTCCAGGGTGTTGAGGTTCACCACCTCGATATTCGAATAGCCGAAACTCAGCAGCAACCGGTGGTTGACCATCCAGCGCAGTTCCAGTTCCAGGCCCTCGGTCCTGGTAGCCTGGTTGGTGACAATCTGCTGAACATGGAAATCGACCCGCTCCTGCTCGTAGAGCGCCGCGGCAAAGTAGAGCCGGTCGTCCAGCAGGCTGCCCTTCAGCCCCAACTCCAGCAGCCGGGATTCGTCGAACGCCCGCCCAGCGGCCACATTGAAAGTAGTGAGCTCGGCACCCTGCCCCGCGATAACGGTGGCCTGCCGGGAAGCTGTGAAATACGGAATCAGCCCCGGGCCGAACGCATAGCTCAGACTGAACGTCCAGGAGACGCCCTGCACCTGGTCGTCCGCCTGCAGCGCCACGCAGGAAGCATCCAGGCAGAAGTTCCGGGCGCTCGGCAGCAGTAACTTCTCAAGCGGCTGCCGGCTGTCCATGTCGATGTGGTCGTAGCGCGCCCCGGCCACAACGTTGAATTGCCGCCAGTCCATGTCCAGCATGACGGCGAAGCCCAGATCCAGGTACTTGCCGATGAAGTAGTCCGTGTAGTCGTCGTCGATCTGGGTTGCCAGCAGTCGCCGGTCCAGCGCACTGGCGGGCCTGGTCAGGTCGCGGCGGTCGAAGTACTCGTTGGTGTAGTCGTCGCCGTGGGCGAAGTCGGTCAGGCGCAGCGATGGCGAGATCTGCACCGCAACGCTGCCCTCGTCCCAGACAAACCGGTTCGCCACCACCAGCTTGTTCTCGAATACCCAGGTGTCGTGGAATTGGGAGAACCCGTAGGCCACCTCGCTTAGGTGGTCATACGCTTCATAGAACATCTTGTTGCGCCACTCCCAGCCGCTGTCTGTGGGCACGATGACGTCGAAGAACAGCGTGACCACTTCGGTGCGCAGGATGTCGTCCGGGTCGACGGCCACCTGGCGGCGGCTGAGCCTTGCCGTGCCCGGCGCCACCAGGGCCAGCAGCTCGGGCCGGCAGCCAAAAACCAGGGTGGCACCGATGCGGCAGGCACCGGGGAAAGGCCCGGAGGCGTCCAACGGCGCCTGTGTGCCCGGCGCCAGCCCGGCGGCGAATGGGTTCAGGTCGGTGAAGCCGTCGCCATCGATGTCGAATTCCTGGTGCGAGATGTATCCGTCCCCATCCGTATCCAATGGTCTGGGCACGCCGGTGACGTAGGTACCCGTATCGATGAGCGCCTGGGTCAGACGGTTCCAGCCCGCGTTCTCGTTGCCATCGTAGTGGTGGTACATGCCGCCGAACTGCAACTCGACCCGGTTGCGGTGCACATCCACAGATGCCTGCAAAATGGTCTGATCGGTGGCGGTGTCTCGGTAGTAGCTGCCCGAGTCCTCCACCTCCGCGTACAGGTGGTAGCCGAAATCCTGCCCGGCCAATCGACCCGGCCCGCCGACCTCGGCGTTCGCCACGCGCCTCGCCCAAGAGCCCAGTTCCAGGCCAAAGGTGCCCTCGAAGGCATCGCCCGGGTTGGCGTGCGCGGATTTCGGGGTGAAGTTGAGATAGCCGCCGATCTTGGCTGGGCCGTGGATGGGCGATGCCGGCCCGCGCACGATATCGACATGGCTGGAAGCCGCCAGAGGCGTCGGGTAGTTGCCGGGGTTGTCGAGACGGCGCATGCCCCGGAAGTAGGTCTCCCCGGGCGTGCCGCGAATATCCAGGGTGCCGGCCACGCCAAAGAAGGACTGGGTAAAGCTGCCCGGCGTCAGCGCAATCAACTCGTCGATGTCGCTGACGATGAAGCGGTCCATCATCTCGTCGGTGACCGTGGAGGCGGAACGGGGGGTTTGAAGTATCGACTTATCGAACCCGAAGACGGTGCCCATGTCGTCGCCGGGCAAGCTGCCGAGGTCCGCGGTGACGACGATCTCTTCGATCTCGTCCTGCGGCTCGGCGTTCTGCTGCAACGCTAGGCAGGGCGTGGCGGTGAACGCGGCCAACGCAAAAATCGCACCGCAACGGTTGGGAGATTGGGTCACAGGCACCAGCTCCGCCCTGGGTGTAAAGAAGAATCAGTTGGAACAGGCGCTAGTTTAGCGGTTCCAGGATGCAATGCCGAATTCTACGCCGCGCCGCCTGCCAAGGCGCTGCCCCGAACGAATACCAACCGGCATGAAGCAAGGGCGGCGCGACATATCGGCCAACTCGATTGAGCTCGACGATGGGATGTACGCGCCCGGTATGGCCGTCGGCATCGGGGCCGCGACCTATCGGTCAACCCGATACAGATCGGCAACCCTTGGTGGTAGTTTGACCGCTTGACGATATGGAGCAGCCGCCATTGCGCCGCTGAATTCAGGGCGGTGACCCCGTGGGCCGGCTTGGCCGTCGGCCGGGGTTTCCGCGCATCCCGCCTATTCGGGGGGTTAACTCATGCCCGGCGCCGTGCGAACATGGGGCGGTGAAAGTGCGCAGAACTACTAGATGACTCGGTTTCCCGGGCGAGCCCATGTCCAGCCTTGACAGCCTGCGGGCGGCAATTCGGCAAAGCCACCACGCCGACGAGGGGGAATGCGTGCGGGTACTGACGCGGGCCGCCGAAGCCGGGTTGGGCGAGGCGCAACGCGCGGCCATTCTGCGCCGCTCGCATCGCCTGGTGGCGCAGTGCCGGGCCGCCGGGCACCGGGCTGGAACCCTCGATGCGTTCCTGCAGGAATTTGGCCTGTCGAACCGCGAAGGCGTTGCCCTGATGTGTCTGGCCGAAGCGCTGCTGCGGGTTCCCGACGAAGCCACGGCCGATGCATTGATTGCCGAGAAGATCCGGGCCGGGGATTGGGATGCCCACCTCGGCAAGTCGGTCTCGGCCTTTGTCAACGCCTCGGTGTGGGGGTTGATGCTGACCGGCCGCCTGGTGACCCTGGAGGCGGAGACCCTCACCAACACCCTGGACTGGGTGCGCCGGTTGGTGGCGCGGCTGGGCGAGCCGGTGGTGCGCCGCGCGGTGCTGCAGGCGATGCGGATTCTGGGCCGGCAATATGTGCTCGGGCGCAGCATCGAGGAAGCCCTGCGCCGGGGCCGGGGGCTCGATGATCCGGGTAGGCGCTTCTCGTTCGACATGCTGGGGGAAGGTGCCCGCGCGTTCGCCGACGCCAAACGCTACTTCGATGCCTATTCCCACGCCATCGAGGTTATAGGCCGCGCCCAGACAGGCACCGACGTGGTGGACAACGACGGCATATCGATAAAGCTGTCGGCGCTGCACCCGCGTTTCGAGTACGCCCAGCAGCAACGGCTGACGAAGGAACTCGTACCGGCGGTTCAAGAGCTGGCGCTCAAGGCCAGGGGGTATGGCCTGGGCTTCAGCATCGATGCGGAAGAAGCGGCGCGCCTGGAACCCACCCTGGATATCTTCGAATGCCTGGCCCAAGACCCGCGGCTTGCTGGCTGGGATGGCCTGGGGTTCGTGCTGCAGGCCTACCAGAAACGGGCGCCCAGGGTTGCCGACTGGCTGATCGCCCTGGGGCGCGCCACCGGCCGACGCCTGATGGTCCGCCTGGTGAAGGGTGCCTATTGGGATACCGAAATCAAGCACGCCCAGGAGCAGGGGGTCGCCGACTATCCGGTATTCACGCGCAAGGCGCATACCGATCTCTGCTACGAGGTTTGCGCCGCCAAGCTACTGGCCGCCACTGATGCGCTGTTCCCGCAATTTGCCACCCACAATGCGCATACGGTCAGCCTGGTCATGGAGCTTGCCGGGCAGTCCGGCACCGGAGCTGCCGTGGGCCCAGACCAGGGCGGCGGCTTCGAGTTGCAGCGGCTGCACGGCATGGGACAGCTTCTATACGCCGAGCTATTGCGCGACGCCAAACCGCAACTGCGCGTTTACGCACCGGTGGGTTCGCATCGCGACCTGCTCCCCTACCTGGTGCGGCGGCTGCTGGAGAACGGGGCCAACAGTTCCTTTGTTAACCGCTTCCTGGATGCCGAGGTGCCGGTGGACGAGTTGGTTCGCGATTCGCTGGCAGCCGTGCGTGCCCAAGATAGTCCCCGGCATCCGCACATTCCCCCGCCGCCGGCTCTTTACTACCAGGCTGGCGAAGACCGCGCCAATGCGGCCGGCATCGACCTAGACGATCCCCTGCGCCTCGCCGAGTTGACGGGCGCGGCGGCTGCGGCCGCCAACCATTCCTATCGGGCAGGGCCCATCGTCGATGGCGACCTGCGGCCGGGCGACGCAATGCCGGTCTGCCGCCCATCCGACCGGCAGACGGTGGTGGGCAGGGTGACCGAGGCCAGCGCTGTGGACATCGATGCCGCGCTGGCCGCCGCGCAAGCCGCACAAGGCTGCTGGAACGAGCGCGGTGGCGGCGACCGGGCGGCTATCCTGGAGCGCGCCGCGCAACTGTTGGAGGCTAGGCGCGAGCGGCTGATCGGGCTGCTCGGCGCCGAGGCCGGGCGTACCCTAGCGGACGCCTTGGCCGAGGTGCGCGAAGCCATCGATTTCTGCCGCTACTACGCGCTGCAGGCGCGGCAACGCTTCGCCCAGCCGTTGCAATTGCCGGGACCAACCGGCGAACGCAACGACCTGAGCCTGCACGGCCGCGGCGTATTCGCCTGTATTAGCCCCTGGAACTTCCCCCTGGCAATCTTCACGGGTCAGGTTACAGCCGCACTGGCCGCGGGCAACAGCGTGGTCGCCAAGCCCGCCGAGCAGACACCCCTGGTCGCCGCCGAGGCCGTGCGCCTGCTGCACGAGGCGGGGGTGCCACGCAATGTGCTGCATCTGCTGCCCGGCGATGGCACTCGGGTAGGCGGCCCGCTCGTCCGGGATCCGAGGGTCGCCGGCGTTGCCTTCACCGGATCCATGCAGACAGCCAGCCTGATCAGCCGTCAACTCGCGGCGCGGGATGGCCCCATCGTGCCGCTGATCGCCGAGACCGGTGGCCAGAACGTCATGCTGGCCGACTCCACCGCACTGCGGGAACAGGTTGTGGACGATGTCATCGTCTCGGCGTTTCAGAGCGCCGGGCAACGCTGCTCGGCACTTCGGGTTCTGTATCTACAGGAGGAAATCGCCGACGACGTACTCGCTACGCTGGCCGGTGCCATGCAGACCCTAGTGATCGGCGACCCGCTGGACCCGGCCACCGACATCGGCCCGGTCATCGACGACTCAGCCAGGGCACTGCTTGAGCGACATGTGGCGGCGATGCGGCGCACGGCCCGCCTGGTGGCCGAATGCACACTGCCGCCGAGCTGCGAGGGCGGCTCGTTCTTTCCGCCCATGGTGTTCGAGATCGATTCGATCAAGTGCCTTGAGCGCGAGGTATTCGGCCCCGTGCTGCATGTCGTGCGCTTTTCGGGGGCGCAACTGGATCGGGTGCTTGAGGAGGTCGAGCAGACGGGTTTCGGCCTGACGCTTGGCATTCACAGCCGCATAGATGGTTTCGCCCGCAAGGTATACGCCAAAACCCGGGCGGGCAACGTCTACATCAATCGCAACATGATCGGCGCGGTGGTGGGCGTACACCCATTCGGCGGCCGGGGCCTGTCCGGCACCGGGCCCAAGGCCGGCGGACCGCACTATCTGCTGCGCTTCGCCACCGAGCGCACGCGCAGCGACAACATCACCGCCAAGGGCGGCAATACCGAGCTGTTCGGCCTTGGGCAATGAGTGCCGCGAAAACCATCAGGTCGAGCCCGGCGCAGAGCCCGCCGGGCCGGCGGCGCGCAAGGCCGTCTTGTAGCCGGAATAGCGCGGCTGGTCGATGGCGACCTGGTTGACCACGGTGGTGCGCAGGTGATCGGCGAGGCCAGGCCAGTCGAGCGGTATAGCGCCGTCACGTAGCCCCGCTACCAGCCGCCAACGCAGTTCGTCGAGGCCGCCCTCCTCTGCGCCAAACAACGCTTGCAGGCGCGCGCCCTCGTTGGCCCGGTGCACACCACCTAAGGCGAGGTCGCGCTCTACGATGTCCAGCGAATTGGCGGCCACCCGGGCGAGAAAGTTGGTTCGGCCATGGGTCTCGCCCATAACATCGCCGCGCAGAAAGTCCCGGACGCTCACCAGCAGTTCGTCGATGCGGGGCATTTCCCCGGCGGTGTTCGGGGCGAGCGCCTGCACCAGTTGCACCGGGCCCGGAATCAGCAGGTTGACACAGTCCACCTGGCACTCGGATGAGCGGCGCCCGATGGCCGGCCTCTCCACGGTTTGGTCGGGGCCGGTGCGGTAGTGTTCCGCCATGCCCAGGCAGCCCACGGCCCACCAGAACGAACCGTAGACTTCCCAGAACTTCAGGGCATTCCGGTCAACCGGCGCTCCTGCGACAGACTCGTAGCCGGCCAGCAGATCCTCGTAGTGGCCGAACCCGCCCACCGGCAAATCGCTGCGCCCGAACCGCCAGGAGTTGGTGCATATCCAGCCCAGGTCACGCATGGGGTCGCCGATGTGCGCGGTCTCCCAGTCGAGCACCGCCACCACCCCGGTTGGACAATCGGGGGAGATCATTAGGTTGCCGTTGCGGAAGTCGTTATGGACGAGGGCCGGTGTGGCCAGCGGGGGCAGGTTGTTAGCCAGCCAGCGGGCCGTGTAGTCAATCATCGGCTGCGGCGTGCCGTACTCGCGGTAGCGCTGCCAATGCCATTCAATGGCCTCGGCCGGCGTGATCTTTGCGAGCACCCCGTCGAGCCCCGTTGCCGCAACATCGATGGCGTGTATACGGGCCAGGATGCGCCCGCATTCGTAGGCGAGCTTCGGCCGTATCGCCGCCAGGTCTGGGGAGCGGACGATGCGCGCACCGAGGGTTTCCCCCTCCAGCCACTCCATCAGAAAGCCTTCGCCAAGGCCGTCGCTTTCCGCTAGCACGTAGTGGACCTCGGGTGCCGGTACGCCCGCCGCCCTAGCGGAGCGCATCAGCAGGGCTTCGGCGGCGAGGCCGGGGGCGATGGCGGCATCGGGCAGCTCTCCGCCCGCCGCGCGCCGCAGGGCAAGCAGCTTCTCGCCCCCCGGAACCGATACCCTAACCCGATAGGTTTCCTGGCTGGCACCGCCGGACAGCCGTTCCACGCCAAGCAAGCCGTTGCAACCCGGCACATGGCCGCGGATGGTCGCATCGAGCCTGGCCTCGAACGCCGCGTCGGCCACCGGCTTAGCCTTCGCTGACTCCCTTGGGAGCGCGCTGCTTCATGTAGCCGAACATATACCCCGCAACCCGCCGCATCTGTATCTCTTCCGCCCCTTCCGTGATGCGGTAGCGCCGGTGGTGGCGGTAGATGTGCTCGAACGGCTTGTGCCGGGAGTAACCGAGCCCGCCGTGCACCTGCATGGCCCGGTCCGCCGCTTCACAGCACAGCCGGTTCGACCAGTAGTTGCACATGGATACCTTGTCGGACTGGGAGAAGGCACCGTGCCTGTCCATGAGCCAGGCGGTTTTGTGGACAAGCGCGCGCAGCATCTCGCACTGGGTCTGTAGTTCCACCAAGGGGAACTGAATGCCCTGGTTGGCGGCCAGCGCCTTGCCAAAGGGTTTGCGCTGCTGGGCATAGCGGACGGATTCGTCGATGCAGAACTGCGCGGCACCGAGGCTCGATGCCGCCTGGCGGATGCGATTCTCGTTGAAGAAGTGCTGGACGATCTGTAGGCCCCGGCCCTCGCCACCGAAGATGGCGCTGTGCGGCACGCGCACATCTTTAAGCGAAATGCGCCCGTGATCGGTTGGCATATTGAAGGTCCAGAGCATCTCCTCGATTTTGAAGCCCTCGGCATCCGTCGGCGTCAGGAAGGCCGTAATGCCCATGCCATCGCCCGGCTTGCCGCTAGTGCGGGCCATGATCATGTCGTACTTGGCCTTGTGGATACCGGTGTTCCATGTCTTGGCGCCGTTGATGACCCAGTGGTCGCCGTCCCGGTGGGCGTGGGTCTCCATGTGGGTGGCATCCGAGCCGTGTTCCGGCTCCGTGATACCAAAGGCGAAACCGCGCCGGCCTTCCGCCATGTCATCGATCCATTCGGTTTTCTGCCGCTCGGTGCCGTAGATAATCATAAGCAGCAACCCGACGTTGTTGCCCACGATGGAGTGTTCGGTCTGTAGATCGTTGTGTAGCCCCAGGCCCTTGACGGCCAGGTGTTCGCGGATGATGGCCATATCCAGGTTGCTGCCGTCCTGGCCGCCGTATTTCCTCGGGCTGGCGTAGCGGTAGTGGCCCGCCGCGTCGGCCCGGCGCCGGGCCTCGGCCAGCAGCGCCTCCCAGGTTTCGTTGGGTAGCCCGCCCCGCTCCCAGTCGGTGCGGGCGTCTTCGCGGCGGTGGTCGAAGAAGCGGATATTGTCGTCCCGCTCCTCTAGCGGCTTGATCTCCCGCTCGATGAAGTCATCCAGTTCCCTAAGATAGGACGCCAATTTGGGTGGGATGTCGAAATCCATGGGGTTCTCCCTGTTTTAACCTGTTCCAGCGGCCATCACCGACTACCCCAATCCTCCCACGGAGAATCACGGGGACATGCAGTTCCCAAAGCACGACCCGTGGTACTCGGTGGCGCTAGCATTCAATAACTAATTACTATTTCATTCAATGGGTTGTGAATCTAATCTAATGCGCTAGGTGGAAACTATCTCCGCTGTCGTTCCCCCGTCCGGCGACCCCGGCCGCGGCCAGAAGGCTCACCGACTACCCCCAATCCTCCCACGATGCGGCACGGGAGTCGAAAACCGAAATCGCGCCACCGGCTACGGCTCACCGGCTACTCCAATCCTCCTAGGATGCTGCGCACCGCATCGATCAGGGGTGTCGGGTAGGTGCCGAGGACGATGATGAGCAGCGCGAGAACCACTGTGGTGGCCGTACCGATCGGCGAGGCCGGCGGCAGTTCCCCTGCCGCGCCCCGGGCGGTCATGGCAAATACGATCTTGAGGTAGTAGTAGATCGAGATCGCGCTGCCCAGAATCATCGCCCAGACGAGGCCCCACAGCGCCCCCTCGACGCCCGCCGCGAACAGGTAGAACTTGGCGATGAAGCCGGCGGTCAGCGGTATCCCCGCCAGCGACAGCAGGGCCACGGTGAAAACCGAGGCCAGCACCGGCCGCCGCCAGAAGAGCCCGGTGTATTCGGCGATGGTCTCCACATCCTCAGTGCGCTCTGCCGGCGTCAGTTCCGTGATGACGGCGAACGCCGCCAGGGTCATGACCACATACCCGGCAAGAAAAACCAGGGAGGTTTCCACCGCCATGGCATGCTCCCCAAGGGCGGCGACGGCGAGCAGCCCGATCATCAGGTAGCCGAGGTGGGCGATCGACGAATAGGCCAGCAGTCGCTTGATGCTTTCCTGCAACAACGCCAGCAGGTTGCCCACTACCATGGACAGCACCGCCATCAACGCCACGATGGTAAACGCGGCACCGTCGTCCAGCATATCCGTCGCCACGGCGAAGCGCAGCAGAACGGCGAATGCCGCGGCCTTGGAGACGGTGGCGAGATAGGCGGTTACCGGCGCCGGGGCACCCTGGTAGACATCGGGCGTCCACATATGGAAGGGGATCAGGGAGAGCTTGAAGGCGACGCCGGCCACCAGAATCGCCTGTCCCGCCGTCAACCACAGGTCAGATCGGTCGCCGGAGGCGGCAAAGGACGCCAGTTCGTCGAATTGCATGGTGCCGCTCGCGTGGTAGACGAGCGCCATGCCGAACAGCATGGTGGTGGTGCCGACACCGGAGAGAACCAGATACTTCCAGGCCGCCTCCAGTGGCGGATGCGCCTCCTCGGGGTAGGCGATCAGGACGTACAGCGAGATGGAGACGATCTCCAGGCCCAGCAGCAGCGTAGCGAAGTGCTGTGCGCTCACCAGCGCCATGGCGCCCAGGGTGGCCAGCGCGAGCAGCAGGTAGTATTCCTCCTGTCGGCCGCTGCGCCCTTCCAGGTAACGGTAGGACAGGAGCGCGGTCGCCGTGGCGGCAATCAGCACCAGGGCGTCGAAAAAGGCCGCGTAACCGTCGAATACGAAGAGCGGGGTAACCTCCCGGGGGGCGGTTTGCAGCGCCGGGAACAGCGCGACGAAGGCGGCCGCGAAAGCGGCAACGGTCAACAGCATCGCCAGGCGATGCTGGCGCCAGAACGACACCACCAGCACAATGAGCATGATCGCCCCGGTAAGGGTGATGTGCGGGGCCAGCGCCAGGTAGTCCGCCGAACTCATGGCGGCAATCCCATACCGATGAGCACCGGCCTCGACAGGCCGAGCAGGGTTTGCGGGTACAGGCCGAGCCATACCAGCGCCAGCATCATAAGCACCATAACGCTCATCTCCCGGGCACCGAAATCGGCCATTGTGGCGACCTTGGGATTGGGTGTGCCCTGGAAGGAGCGCTGCATCAGCGACAACGCATAAACCGCCGCCACAACGATGCCCACCGCGGCGGCGATGGTGAGTGGCATGTTCACCTGGAACGCGCCGAGCAGCACCATGAACTCGCCAATGAAATTACCCAGCCCCGGCATGCCCAGAGAGGCAATCACGAAGAAGAGGGCTACCGCGCCCATGCGCGGCGCGCGCACCCACAGCCCCCCCATATCGGCCATTTCCCGAGTGTGCAGCCGCTGCTGCAGGGCCCCCGCCAGCATAAAGAGCGCCGCCGTGGAAAACCCATGCGCCACCATCTGCACTATCGCGCCCTGCACCGCCACCGTATTCCAGGCGAACACGCCAAGCAGCACGAAACCCATGTGGCTGATGCTACTGTAGGCCACCAGGCGCTTGAAGTCGGACTGGCTGTAGGCGAGGTAGCCGCCATAGACAACACTCACCGCGCCGAGCAGCATGGCCGGCCAGCGGAAATCCAGCGCCGCCTCGGGAAACAGCGGCACGACGAAGCGCAGCAGCCCGTAGGCACCGGTCTTCAGCAGAATGCCGGCAAGCAGCACGCTGCCGGCGGTGGGCGCCTGGGTATGCGCATCCGGCAACCAGGTGTGAAAGGGCACGCCCGGTAGCTTCACCACAAAGGCGATGAAAAAACCGAGCATGAGGTAGAAGGCGATGTCCGGGTCGAGCGATGCGCCGAGCAGGGCCTGATAGCCGAACGTTACGGTACCCGTCGCCGCATAGTTCATGTACACCAGCGACAGGATCGCGAACAGCAGCAACAGGCCGCTGATCTGGGTAAACAGAAAGAACTTCATCGCCGCGTAGGAGCGGGCCTCGTGGCCCCAGATGGCGATGAGGAAGTACATGGGCACCAGCATCACTTCCCAGAACACGAAGAACAGGAACAGATCCAGAGCCGTGAACACGCCCGCGACGCCGGCCAGCGTCCACAACAGGTTGAACTGGAAGAATCCCTGGTTGCGGTCGATCTCGCTCCAGGAAGAGACCACGGCGACGATGCCGAGGAACAGATTCAGCGCCACCAGCGCAAAACTCAGGCCATCCATGGCCAGAATGACGCTGATGCCGAAGCGCGGGATCCAGGGTGCCTGCTGCACCGTACCCACCGGTATGTTCCACAGCAGGACAAGGGCCACCGCAATCACCGCCAGCGCCACCCAGCGCGGCGCGTTCCGGTGCAGGCGCTCGGAGAATCCGGCGATGACGCCGCCCGCCAGCAGCCACAGAATAAGCCACAACAGTGTCATAGCACGCCCAATGCCAGCAACAGCACCAGCACCAACCCGAGGGCCATGTTAAGCGCGTACCAGCGCAGCCGCCCGGTCTGGGTCAACGCGGTAAGGCGATGCATGGCCCGCGCGACCGCCACCGTGAAGGCGTAGAGGAGATCCACCAAATCGTCCCTGTTCAGCCTTGCGATGGCCACGAACGGCTTCACCACCAGGGCGTCATACAGGGCGTCGAACCCCCAGCCGCCGGCCCAGAAGCGCCGCAGCCCTTCGCCCAGCCTGGAGCGTACCAATCCTGCCACGGAAAGCTGTTTGCCGCCGAACACCAGGTAGCCCACCAGCACGCCGAGCAGCGGCACGAGCGCCGTGATCCACACCAGCGAAGCGGCATGTTGCCCGCCTTCCAGGCCGCCGTCCGGCAGCACATCGGCCACCGGCGCCAGCCCGAACCAGCCACCGCCCAGCGCCAAGGCCGCCAGCACCACCAGGGGCAGCCACATGTTGGCGCCGGAACGGTCGTGGGGTTCGGTGCGCAGTTCGCCGAAGAAGGCGATAAAGATCATGCGGGCCGTGTACAGCGAGGTTAGGAAGGCGGCAAGTGCCGCCAAGACCCAGAACCAGGGCCCGCCATAGGCGTAGTCGAAGCTGGTAAGCAGAATGATGTCCTTGCTGTAGAAGCCGGAGGTGAGCGGCAGTGCGGCCAGCGCCGCGGCCCCAACAACCATGCACCAGAAAGGTACCGGCAAGCGTTTCCACAGCCCCCCCATCTTAAAGATGTCCTGCTCGTGGTGCAGCGCGAGGATGACGGAGCCCGCGGAAAGGAATAACAGCGCCTTGAAGAAGGCATGGGTCATAAGGTGGAAGATGGCGGCGGACCAGGCACCAACCCCCAGCGCCAGGAACATGTAGCCGATCTGGCTCATCGTCGAGTAGGCGAGTATGCGCTTGATGTCGCGCTGGGTGAGCGCGGTGCAGGCGGCGATGAACAGGGTCACCAGGCCCACCAGGGCCACCGCAAGCTGCGCCCCGGGCGCCAACAGGTACAGGTCATGCATCCGGGCGATCAGGTAGACACCGGCGGTGACCATGGTTGCGGCATGAATCAGCGCACTGACCGGGGTCGGCCCCGCCATGGCATCGGGCAGCCAGGTTTGCAGGGGCACCTGGGCGGACTTGCCGACGGCACCGCCGAGCAGCAACAGCGCGATGGCGGTGCAGAGCGCCGAGCCATTGGCCCAGTCGACCTGGGCCGCGCTCAGCGTCGCCTGGATTTCCAGGGTGCCGAACTCCCGGAACAGCAGGAACAGCCCGATCGCCATGAGCGTATCCCCCACCCGGGTGACCACGAACGCCTTGCGCGCCGCGTAGCCGTTCTCCGGCTCCTTGTGGAAGAAACCGATCAGGAGGTAGCTGCACAGCCCAACCCCCTCCCAGCCCAGGAACAGCACCAGGAGGTTGTCGCCCAGCACCAGCATGAGCATGGCGAATACAAACAGGTTCATGTAGGCGAAGAAGCGGCTATAACCCTCCTCTTCGGCCATGTAGCCGGTGGCGTACAGGTGAATAAGAAAGCCGACGCCGGTAATGACACCCACCATCACGAGGGAAAGTCCGTCCAGGTACAGGCGAAAAGCCGGCGTGAACCCCCCCGCGTCCACCCAGGTCCAAAGCCGCTGGGCGTAGGGAATGCCGCCGCCATCGACGAAGTCCAGGGCGACGATTGCGGTAATCAGTGCCGAGATGCCGAGCGACCCGGCCCCGATCAGCGCCACGGCGGCCTTGGGCAGGCGGCCACCGGTGACGAACAGCACCAGGAAACCCAGCAGGGGCGCTAGCGGAATCAGCCACAACAGTTGCATCGGTCTGCGCTAGCCCGCCAATTCGCTGGCGGCGTCGATGTCGAGGTCGCCGAACCGGCGTTGGAGTTGCAGCACCAGGCCGAGACCCACCGCGACCTCGGCGGCCGCCAGGGACAGCACCAGCATGAACATGATTTGGCCATCCGCTTCCGCCCAGCGCGCCCCGGCGGCCACGAAGGCGAGGCCGCAGGCATTCATCATGATCTCCAGGGACATCAGCAGGAAAATGATGTTGCGCCGCACCAGCACCCCGACCAGGCCGATGACGAACAGTACGCCGGCCAGCACGAGCACGTGCTCAATGGGTATGCTGACGGCGGTCACCTGATTTCCTCCCGCCGGGCGAGCAGGTATCGGCGCCCTAGGTGGTAGGCGCCGACCAGGGCGGCGAGCAACAGGATGGAGGCCAGTTCCACCGCCAGCAGGTAGGGGCCGAACAGTTCCACCCCCACCGCCTTCGGGGATACCGCGACACCCGGAGTCGTCACCCGGGTGCCCACCACGAGATAGAGCAGTTCCAGCAGCAACACGGCGGTCAGCAGGCCGGGGCCGATCCAGATGCGGGGCCGCAGCCATTGCCGTTCCCGCTCCCGCGCATCCCGGCCGAGGTTCAGCATCATCACCACGAACAGGAACAACACCATGATGGCACCGGCGTAGATCACCACCTCCAGGGCGGCCGCGAAGGGCGCGCCGAGCAGGAAGAAGATCACCGCAACGGCCAGCAGGGAGACGATCAGGTAGACCAGCGCGTGGGACGCCGTGCTGCGCGTGACGGTCAGCATGGTCGCCGCAACGGCAACGAAGGCCGCGATGTAGAACAAGAGGATTTCAATGGTCATGGCAGCAGATCCCGCACGTCCACGGGTGGTTTCTCGTCCATGGCCTCGCCCTTGTCCTTGCCGGCGATGGTCTTGCCCGCCACCTGCCAGAACGAGTACTCCGGGTATTTGCCGACCCCGTCGATCAGCAGATGCTCCTTCTCGTAGACCATGTTGTCGCGATTGAACTCGCACAGTTCGAAATCCGGGGTTAGCTGAATGGCGTAGGTGGGGCAGGCCTCCTCGCACATGCCGCACATGATGCAGCGGGAAAAGTTGATGCGGAAAAACTCCGGGTACCAGCGGCCATCCTCCCCCTGGGTCTTCTGCAGGGCAATGCAATCCACCGGGCAGGCCACGGCACAGAGGTTGCAGGCCACACAGCGTTCCTCCCCGTCCGGGTCCCGGGTTAGCACGATGCGCCCGCGGTAGCGCGGCGCGAGATACGGCATTTCTTCCGGGTACTGCACCGTTTCATTGCGGGAGAAGGTGTGCTTGAGCACCTCCCAAAGCGTTCGTATGTGGCTCAACACCGGATCACGCCCCCTCCCGTAGCAGCACCAGGGCACCGGTCGCCAACAGATTCAGCAGCGTGACCGGCAGCAGCACCTTCCATCCCAGGGACATGAGCTGGTCGTAGCGGGGCCGGGGAATGGCGGCGCGCAGCAGCACAAAGCCGCACACAAAAAAGGCCGTCTTGATGGTGAACCAGACGATCGGCGGCAGAAAGGCGGGGCCCAGCCAGCCCCCGAAAAAGAGCACGACGATCATCGCCGAGGATAGGATCACGCCCAGGTACTCACCGACCATGATGAGGCCGAACTTCATCGCCGAGTACTCGGTGTGGAAGCCCGCGGCCAGTTCGTGCTCCGCCTCCGGCAGGTCGAAGGGCAGCCGGTGGGTCTCCGCGAGTGTCGCAATTAGGAAAACGACAAAACCCAGTAACTGGGGAACCACGAACCAGGTTTCCTCCTGGGCGCGCACGATCTCGCCCAGGCTGAAGGAGCCGGTATGCAGAACCACGCCCATCAGCGCCAGGCCCATGAATACCTCGTAGGTCACCATCTGCGCGCCGCTGCGCAGGCCGCCGAGCAGTGAATACTTGTTGTTGCTGGCAAGGCCGGCGAGCAAGACGCCGTACACCGAGAGGGAGGTCATGGCCAGGAAGAACAGGATGCCGATATTGAGGTCGATGACCGCGAGTTCTGGCCCGAACGGTATGACGACGAATGCCATCAGCGTGGCGCCGGCGATGACGGCTGGGGCCAGCATGAACAGCGCCCGGTCAGCGAATGGCGGCAGCCAGTCGTCCTTGGTGAAGAGCTTCACCACATCGGCAACGATCTGCAGGATGCCGAACGGGCCAACCCGGTTGGGGCCTAAGCGGTCCTGCCAGAAGCCGAGCAGGCGGCGCTCCCACCAGATGAGCAGCGCCGCCCCCGCCAGGGCACCGCCGAGTACCGGCAAGATCATGATGAAACCCCAGTCCAAGCTGAAACCCCAGTCCACGCTACCCCCTGGCAATCAGGCTCGGCTTGGGGGTGAAATCCGGATCCGGCGCCAAGGTGCCGAACGCGGGCAACCGGGCAACGGAGCGCCGCAACCCGACCACGATGCCGGCGCAGCCCCGGGGTATGCGGGCGTCCAGGCGCACCGCGAACGACCCGAGGCCCTCGCACCGCGCGCCCTTGCCTTCCGTCAGCAGCAGCGCCGCAGCGTCTTCGGGATGCAGCAACGCCTCCGGCCCCGCGCCGCGCTCTTCGATTGGCGGCGAATAGCCGGTCAGCTCGTCGGAACCGAATACGCGGTATAGGGGCAACAGCCGCAAGCCGTCGCCGCTAGCAACCGGTTCCGGGAGGCTGCGGAAACGGCTGGCCGGGTCCGGCCCGGGCACCGGCTCGATCAAACGCATTCCCACCTCGCCGCCCTCGAGGGGACCGGCGACTTCCCGCTGGAATTTGAAGACGGATTGATTGGAGTTCCATCCCGGCGACCAGACATAGGGAACGAGGCCACCGGGCTGGCCGGCGTTCAGGCCCTCCATGGAGTAGGCGAGGGGCGTCTCGTCATCAACGGTGGGTTTTGGTTCGTGCACGCTGATATGGACATCCTTGGCGGTGCGGCCGCTCGCCCGGTGGGTCAGGCGCGGAATCCGCATGCCCGCGAGCGTGCGATAGCTGGCCGGCGGCGTTACCTCGCCGATACCCTTCAGGCCCGGTGCCTCGGCGCACGCCTGGGTCACTTCGTCGATGTGCCGCCATTGCAGGTCGTTGCGGCCGGCACCAATTGCCGCATCCGCCAGCCATCGCCAGGCCGGCGCGATTGGCTCGGCGGGTTCGAACACCTGGTAGAAACGCTGGGCGCGGCCCTCGTAGTTGACGAATGTGCCGGTGCTTTCCGCGTAGCTGGCGGCGGGCAGCACCAGGGAAGCCTGTTCCGCGGTGGGTGTCTCCAGCGCATCGAGTACCACAACATGCTCCGCCCGGCCCAGGGCATCGGTCAGCGTGGCGGCGGCGGTGCGCCGGAACAGGTCGTTTTCCAGCACGATCACGCTCTTGGCAGAACCATCCGCCAGGCGCCCTAGGGCCGTCTCCAGGGAGATGCCGCCGCCGAGCAGCGTCACCCCCATGCTGTTCGCTTCCGCGCCGGTAAGCAGCAGGGCGGCATCCGCGCCCCGGCCACCGAGCGCCCAGGCGACATTGGCGGCGGCTTGCAGTACCGCCGCCGAACCGCAGCCCGTACCGGATACGATCAATGGCCTTTGCGCCCCGCCCAACGCCGCCAGCGCCTGTTCGACAAAGGTGGCGTCGCAGGTGCCGGTGTCGGCGGCGGCGTAGCTGCTGTCGATGCCGTGGGCGATGGCGAAGCCCGCCGCGGCGATGGATTCGGGTGGTGCCTGCCAGGTGGCGGCGGCAATGTCGTCGATGCGGCTCGGCGCCGGCGCGGCGATCAGCAGGGGATTCAGCGCGTGTTGGGCATGGCCGCGAACCCCGGCATCCTGCCAGGCCGGGATACCGGCGCCGGCCGCCATCTCCAGGGAGCGGTTGCGCACCGCCCGCCGCAACGCCAGAGCCACCCGCGGCGCGGTATTCAGGATATCCTCGCCCAGCACCAGCACCGCATCGGCCGCTTCCACATCGGCCAGGGATGCGATGCGGGCACCGCCCGCCTGGTAGATGGACAACATCAGGGCATTGAGCTCCCCTTCCTGTTCCGGCATGCCGGTAGCGAAATTCTCGTCGCCCACCAGGCGCTTCAGCGCTAGATTGCTTTCCATGGAGGCGCGTGGCGAGCCAATGCCAAGCACAGCGCCGCTCTTAAGGACCGCCGTCAATCGTTCACTGGCGCCCGCGGCCGGCAGTTCCTCGAAGACACCGTCTCCGGCCCGGGCGCCGGCGCGCCGCAACCGCTCGCGGCCATTCACAAAACCGCTGCCGAAGCGCCCCCGGTCACAGAGAAAGTAGCCGTTCACATCCGGGTGGTAGCGGTTATGCACACGCTTAAGTACGCCGTAGCGCTCGCCGGGCAGCGTATTGCAGCCGACGGCGCAACCCGGACACACCGAGGGTGCCGACTGCAGATCCCATTTGCGCGTATAGGTCTGGCTGAAGGGCTTGTCGGTAAAGACGCCGGTGGGGCAAACCTCGACCAGATTGCCGGCGAATTCACTCTGTAGCACACCGTCTTCGGCGCGCCCGAAGAACATGCGGTCCCGGGAGCCGAGTGCCTGCAGATCATCGCCGCCCGCGTAATCCTGGTAGTAGCGCACGCAGCGGTAGCAGGTGATGCAGCGGTTCATCTCGTGGCCGATGAACGGGCCGAGATACTGGTTGCGGAAGGTGCGCTTCCCGCCCCGGTAGCGGCGGGTGGTATGCCCGGTCATCAGGGTCATGTCCTGCAGGTGACATTCGCCGCCCTCCTCGCACACCGGGCAGTCGTGGGGATGGTTTTCCATGAGCCATTCGATAACCGCGGCACGAAATTCCCGCGCCTGGGTCGCCTCGATGGACAGGCGCGCGCCGTCGGCCACCGGCGTCATGCACGCCATCACCAGGCGGCCCTGGGTATCGTTCTCGTCACGGTACTGCACTACCGCGCACTGTCGGCAAGCACCCACCGAGCCCATCGCCGGATGCCAGCAAAAATACGGCAGGTCGAGCTTGTGCGACAGGCAGGCGTGCAGCAGGTTCTGACCCTGCTCGACTTCCAGGGGCCGGCCGTCCACCTCGATAGTGGGCATTCTCACGCCTCCCTGTACGGGCATCGCCCGGTTTTTATGTGGTCTTCAAAATCTTCCCGGAAATACTTGAGGGCGCTCATCAGCGGTTCGATGGCACCCGTGGCGTGCAGGCAAAAGGTGTTGCCCGGCAGGCCGATGAAGGCGGCATTGCGGTCGAGCGTCTCAATATCGCCGGGCTGGCCGCGTCCTTCTTCAATATCGAGCAGCAATTGCTCCACCCAAGGTAGCCCTTCCCGGCAGGGGGTGCAGAAGCCGCAGGATTCCTGGGCGAAGAAATGCTGCAGGTTGCGTGACATGTCCACGGGACAGATGGAATCGTCCATCAGGATCATGGTGCCGGTACCCATCCGCGAGCCGGCGGCCTGAATGGTCGCGTACTCCATGGGCAGGTCGAAATGCTCCTCGACCAGGAATTCCGTGGATGCGCCGCCGGGTAGAATGCCGCGCAGCCGATAGCCCTTGCGCATGCCGCCGGCGTGCTCGTCGATAATCTCGCGTATGGGCGTACCCATGGGCAGTTCCCACAGGCCAGGCCGGTTTACCCGGCCGGAGGCACCGAACAGCTTGGTTCCGGCATCCTCGCCACGCCCCAGATCCTGGTACCAGTCGGCACCGTTGTTCAGAATCGCCGGCACGTTGCACAGCGTCTCCACGTTGTTAACGATGGTGGGCCGTCCCCAGGCACCGCTGGCCGGCGGGAAGGGTGGCTTGGTGCGGGGTTGGGCACGCTTGCCCTCCAGGGCATTCAGCAACGCGGTTTCCTCGCCACAGATGTAGCGGCCGCCGGAGCGGTGCACCGCCAGTTCCAAACCGAATGCGGACCCGAACAGGCCGGCGCCCAGGTAGCCGCGCGCGCGGGCGGCGGCGATTGCCTCCCGCAGCCGCCGGTACGCTTCGTGGTATTCCCCACGCAAAAAGACGTAGGCCCGGTCGGCGCCGATGGCATAGGCCGCGATGATCATGCCCTCGATGAGCATGTGCGGATCCTTCTCCATCAGGTAGCGGTCCTTGAAGGTGCCCGGCTCCATCTCGTCGGCGTTGCACACTAGGTACTTGTGCCCCTCGGTGGCGGCGCCGTTCATGGGCACGAACCCCCATTTTACCCCCGTGGGGAAGCCGGCACCGCCCCGGCCACGCAGGTTGGCGTCCTTGACCAGTTCGCGGATCTCCGCCGGTGTCATGGCCGTCACCGCCCGCCGTGCGGCCCGGTAGCCGCCCGCCGCCTCGTAGGCCGCCAGATCGACCACCGGCTGGCCGTCCCTGGCCGCGGCGAGAATGCGCTCGGTGAGAGGCTTGCCCGACAAAGCGCCCATCAATCGAACCCCGCCAAGATGCCCTCGAGGTCGTCGGCCCCCACCGGCCCGAACAACTCGCGGTCGATCTGCATGGCCGGTGCCCGGTCACAGGCACCGAGACAGACGATGGGCAGCAGCGTGAAGCGGCCGTCCGCGGTGGTCTGCCCGGGCCGCACGCCAAGCCGATTTTCAATCTCGCCACGCAGCCTGTCGCAACCCATCACGTAGCAGCTCACGCTGTCGCATACCATAACGACGTGACGCCCAACGGGACGCCGATGGATCAGGTTATAGAAGGTCGCAATGCTGTCGAGGTCCGCGGTGGACATGCCCAGCAGTCCGGCGATGGCCGCCAGGCTGGCATCGGAAATCCAGCCGCGTTTTTCCTGCACGATCAGCAGTGCGTCGATGGCCGCCGACTTGCGGTCGGGCAGATGCGCGATCTCCGCCTCAATGGCTTCCACCTCCTCGGCGGCCAACGCGGTCAGTAGTTGCGTCTCGCTCATCGGTCCACGTCCGCCATGACGAAGTCGATGCTGGCGATGATGGCGATCAGGTCGGCCACCATGAAACCCCGGGAGATCAGCGGGATCATCTGCAGATGCGGGAACGACGGTGTGCGTATGCGCGTGCGGTACGAGGTCGTGCCGCCGTCCGAGATCAGGTAGTAGGAGTTCCAGCCCTTGGTGGCCTCGATGTTCACGCAACACTCCGAGGGTGGCACCACGGGCCCCCAGCTCACGTTCAGGAAGTGCTGGATGAGGGTTTCGATGTGCGCCATGGTGCCTTCCCGGGGCGGCGGCGTGGTCTGCGGATGGTCCGCCTTGTGCGGACCGGGCGGCATGTTATCCAGACACTGGCGGATGATGCGCAGACTCTGCCGGATTTCCTCGACGCGCACCACGCAACGGTCGTAACTGTCGCCGTTCACCGCGGTCGGCACGTCGAAATCGAACTGATCGTAGCCACCGTAGGGACGCTTCTTGCGCAAGTCCCAATCGCAGCCCGTCGCTCGCAGGCCAGGCCCGGTAATGCCCCACTCCACCGCTTCCGCCGTGTTGTATTGGCCCACAGCGATGGTGCGCCGCTTGAGGATGTTGTTGTTGGTGGCCATGCGATCGTAGTGGTCGAGCCGCGCCGGCATGTAGTCCAGAAAGTCCCGAATCATCGTATCCCAGCCATCGGGCAGATCCTGGGTGACCCCGCCAATGCGAAACCAAGCCGGGTGCATGCGCCCGCCGGTGATGGCCTCCACGATGCTGAACAGCCGCTCCCGGTCGGCGAACATGTAGAACACCGGCGACATCTGGCCCACGTCCTGGGCGAAGGTGCCGAAGAACACCAGGTGGCTGGAAATGCGGAATAGCTCCGCTACCATGATGCGGATTACCTTGGCGCGGTCGGGAACCTCGATGCCGGCCATCTTTTCCACGGCCATGACATAGGGCAGGTTGTTCATGACCCCGCCGAGGTAGTCCACCCGGTCGGTGTAGGGAATGTAGGTGTGCCAGGACTGGCGCTCCCCCATCTTTTCCGCGCCCCGGTGGTGGTAGCCGATATCTGGTACGGCATCGACGATGACCTCGCCGTCGAGCTGCAGGGCGATGCGGAAGACGCCGTGCACGCTCGGATGGTTCGGGCCCAGGTTCAGGAACATGAAGTCGGTGTGCTTGGCCGTCTTGGTCATGCCCCACTCTTCCGGCACAAAGCGCAGGCTTTCCTGTTCCCGGTCGAGCCGTTCCTCGGACATGCGGAAGGGATCCATTTCCGTCGCCCGGGCCGGATGGTTCTTGCGTAGCGGATGCCCCTCCCACAGCGGCGGGGTCAGAATCCGGTACTGGTTGGGATGGCCCTCGAAGTCGACACCGAACATGTCGAAGGCTTCCCGCTCATACCAGTTCGCCGCCGGCCACAGGGTGGTGAGCGTGGGCACCCTGGCGTCGTCTTCCGCCAGCGGCACCTTGATGCGCAGGTCCTCATTCCGCTCCAGGGAAATCAGGTGATAGAAAACTGTGAAATCGGACGGCAACAGACCGTCGTTGTGGGTGCGCAGCCGCTCGTCCACCACCGAGAGGTCGAACAGCATGGGATAGTCGCCCTTGAGGCCGGCCATTACCTCCCGAAGCCGCTCGCGCGGCACCCAGAGGTTGGGAATACCGTCGACGGTCTCCTGATAATGAAGGTCCGCGCCGAGCCGCTCCAGCAGCCGACCGGCCGGCCCGGCAACCGGCCCTTGCCGACGGGAGGCCGTTGGGTCGGTCGAACCTGTCGGGTCCGCGAGGTATGGAGCAACTTCCGCCATCGTTACAAAGATCGTCTTGCCGTCAAAACAGTCGTCCAGCCAGCGGCATTGCCCAAACGAACGCGCCCCAACACTCAAGCCCGCCTATCTCGCCAATCTTCTGCCGCGACCACCAAGCCACCCGCGACCAAGATGGGTGAGAGATGCGAACCAGTGGTGGCGCCACCCGTTGGAATTCCCAACTCGTCACGACTTCCTCGCTTGGCGGAGCAGATCCTTCGAGAGCGGGGCGTCCCCCACACTGGTGGGTTCATCCAAGGTGGTGGCGCGCATGCGTTCGGGCGTTCGGGCGTCGCGCTGGCTCGGCTGGTACTTGCTGACCGTGCCGTCGTCGCCAAGCAGCCAGCTATAGGGCCTGGGCCGGCCCTGCACCGCTTCCTGCAGCAGTGTGAGCCCCTGCATAAAGGCTTCCGGACGCGGTGGGCAGCCGGGCACGTAGACATCCACCGGCAGGAACTTATCGACCCCCTGCACGACGCTGTAGATATCGAACATGCCGCCGGAGTTGGCGCACGAGCCCATGGAAATGACCCACTTGGGTTCCAGGAGCTGTTCATAGAGATGCTGCAGCACCGGTGCCATCTTGCGAAAAACGGTGCCGGAGATGACGATCAGGTCCGCCTGGCGGGGCGTAGCGCGGATAACCTCGGCACCAAAGCGGGCGATGTCGTGCCGGGAAGTGAGCGCCGTCGCCATCTCCACGTAGCAGCAGGACAGGCCAAAATTAAACGGCCACAGGGAATTGGCGCGTCCCCAGGCCACCAGGTCGTCGAGCTTGGCAGTGAGGAAGCCCTTGGCCGTCTGTTCCTCGTAGACCCGGTCGGGCTCCGTCATCGGCGCCCCGCGCTCGGTCTTGACCAGTCGCCACTGCATTCAGGCGCTACCCTGGGCGTTGGCCACAGCCCGGCTTGCGTAGCCGCCACGCTGGCGCCGCTGCTTGATGCCCCAGTCGAGGGCACCGGTGCGCAGCTCGTAGACAAGCGCGACCAGCAGAATCACGATGAATATCCCCGCCCCCGCATAGCCGCGCCAGCCCAGTTCGAAGAAGGCGACCGCCCAGGCGAAGATGAAAATGGTTTCGAGGTCGAAGATGACGAAGAACATGGCGATAAGATAGAACTCGACGGATAGTCGTGTCCCCTCCGCCGAGCCGACGGGCACGATGCCAGATTCGAAGGGCATGTCGGTTGCCTTGCGGTGCCGCGTGCGGGAACCGAGCAGCCACGAGCCGGCGAGCACAGTGCCCAGAACCCCGGCCACCAGCACCGCGTAGATGAGCAGCGGCCATAGGTTCTGACCGCCCGTGGTCGCATCCAAGGCTACCTCCGGTGCCACGGCGCCTCCTGAAAAAATCGACATCGAAAATCGTTCGATTGAGGGAGCGCGACGGCCGCCTGACCGCCACCCCGCAAATCGAGGTGCGACAATAATGGCCGACCGGCCCCGGTGCAAGGGCTGAGCCTAAATTGTGTGGAGAACCAACGAGGTGTCCGCTTCTAGAACAGATGAACGGTCCAGTTGCACTGGTGCCCTGCCTGGCTGCTAGAGCGGAGTTGGATGGTCAAGGCCAGGCTGTTGGAGGAGAAGCAGATCATGGTGTTCGAAGACGCGTATTCGATGTGGACGGAGCGTCGTGAGCGCCATGCCCGATGGAAAGATCACCTTGACCGAAGAACAGGCAACAAGGCTCAAAAAGGCCGCAATGTGGTGATTGGAACAACTCACTCGCCGCAACGGATCGGACTTCTACGGCGCTACAGTTCATCGCCCCCATCGGCGGGTGGGGCCACGCCATCCCGTTCCGGGAGACTGCGGTAATCCTTGTCCAATCGTCTGAACCGGCGCAGATCGGCCAATGTCAGGTCATCTTCCGGCAGAACCCGGATGTCGTCATCCGCAACGACGATGCCACCGCAACCATCGAGGATCGACGAAAACCGCTCCTCGAAACCTAGCAGGGCATCTCGGAACTCGGCCTCTTCCCAGGATTCCGCCTTGGCCGTGATGCGCACCGCGATCGCGTATGGCTCGTCATCGGGGTGCTCATCATCGGCGACGTCAAGAAACACTCCCGTGACAACCCGACCATCCCGACTTCTGAACAATCTTTCCAATTGCCGATCCACCGTTTCGAGTCTGCGGTTGAACGCATCGGGGAAAGCGGGACGTGTGTATCGCTTCGCGATCCAGCGGCTCAAAAGCCGCACATCGCCGACTTCCAGTCGGGCAGTTTCGTCGATGCTCAGGCCGGCCAGCGCCTCCTTCTCGACACGGAAGCGGTCGTGGATTGAGATTTCCAGCCATGGGATAGGTTCCCGCGAACTGGTCGGTCGAATGTGCAGCAACCGGGGATTACGCCCGTTCAGGTACAAAGGCTCGATGCCCGGTTCCCGGGCCAGGTCGCAGTCCTGGGTGACGACAACAAGGCGAAACGGCGTTTCGTCAAGCTCGGGAACCCGATCGACGGAGCCCGTCAGCAACGCCTGATGATCACCGCGCCGGACGAGGCTTCCCTGCCGCCATGCTGCCGCACGGACCCATTCGGGGGCCGGTGGCATGCATCACTCCTCACCGAGCGAGAGCAGGTTATCCATGAGATTTTCGTCGTGTTCGGCCCGTGAATTCCGGTATCGCCCCTTATCCTGACGTGCTTGTCGTTGCGTCGTCAGGTTCCTTGCGAGGCGAAGTTGATCGAGAATGCGGCCCGTATTCCATGTTTCGGCGCGAAGCAGATCGAGGATGCTGGGTTCGCCCTCGGCTAGGGGCCGGGTTGTGAACCGGTGATACAGAGGCCGTCGAGTGTCGATGGTGACCTCCATCAAAAGCCGTGCGAGTTCGGAGAGCTTGGCGGCATTTTCCTCGCTGACGTTGCCACCCTTGATCCAGTCGTAGATGGCCTGGCGAGACACGCCAAACAACTCCGCTAGCTGCCGCTTGCTGAAACCGAGCGTATGGACGGCCAGCGCTATCTGTTCGGCGGAGGACATGAGTCGGTGACTCTCTTCCTCGGGCACATCCGATTCTAGCCTCGGCACGGCGGAACTCGAATCGGCATCGCCGGACCACCAGGCGGGGGCCGCCGCATCCACGTATCCGTATGGGCTATCCAGAAAACAGCATTCCCGTACTTTGCGCAATAACTCGGAACCGACCCCTCCAGAGGAAATCGAACTGAAACCCGACGAATGATAAGAGTCGTCGATAACTGGGCGGGAAATAATAGCCGGCATCATGGCTTCTACCTCCAAATCTCAAGCGCATGCTCGGTCACCATGTCGCGGAACATGACATCGAGTCCGTCATGCAGCTTCCAGGCAATATTGGCGACCTCGCCGATTTCGAACCGCTGACGCGCCTCGCGATAATGGTCGAGATCGAGGAGAGTCGCTAGTGGTCCCTGCTCAGCCCGGGTCCGAAGCACGGGATGATGAGGAACAAGGTCCGACGGAAGGAGCATGCCGTCGCGATTCTGCGTCAATCGGACGATCATTCGTTGACCCGGGCCGGTATCCACCACGGTTTGCGTGAAGTGCGTGGAGTTATCGGGACCAATGATGTCGTTCTCTTGGCCGTGATATCCAGGCTTCACGTAGTCTTTCCACGACTCGTCGGTCAGTGGCTCGATGCAGTCCACATAGCGTAGTCCGATCCGTTCCACCACTAGGTTGCCAACCACCGCGTCGACGGCTGTCATGGCAAGCGAAAGGATGCGAAGAAACTCCTTGAAACTGGAGTAGGCCGTCGTTTGAAGCACGACCGCACTATCGCTGACGATAATGCTCCAGTCTTCTTCCAAGGTTCTGAATTCCCAGTGCGTGCGCCGCCGTTCCCTCGCCGAGCCTCCCGCCTGCAAGGCCAACTCAACCACTTCACCGCCAACATCCACCGGAAAGTCCTCCCTTCGCAGACGATCCTGAAGCTTGGGGATGTAGCTGGCCATGTCGCGTATGGCGGTAATCCGCACCTGACACAGCACCAGCACCAGTGGCGATCTGGTCAATCGCAGGGGCGGCAGCGAGCGTCTCATTCCGTGATCTCCGCGGTGCCGTGTAGGAAGGCTCTCCGAAACCTCCCATTGCTCACTTTACAAATTGCTTGACAGTTGGTCAATGAGCACCGCTGGATCTGTGGAGAACAAATGAGGTGTCTGCTTCTAGAACAGGTGGGGCGGGGGCGGCATGCCTATAATGCGCCGGGTCGCACCCGGAGTGAATGCATCGATGGCCAAACTCAAGACCTTGCGGAACGACAGCGATGTGGACGCCTTCCTTGACGGGGTCGAAAACCCGCGGCGTCGGGAAGATGCAAGGCGGCTGCTCGCCCTAATGCGGGACGTCACCGGTGAACCGCCGAGCATGTGGGGCACCAGCATCGTCGGCTTCGGCAGCTACCACTATCGATACGCCAGTGGCCGGGAAGGCGATTGGCCCGTGGTCGGCTTTGCTCCGCGCAAACAGAATCTGGTGCTCTACATCATGCCCGGCTTCGGCCGCTACGAAGACCTTCTCGCCAAACTCGGCAAGCACCGAACCGGCAAGTCCTGCCTGTACGTGAACAAGCTCGACGATGTGGACCCGCAGATACTGGAGGAGCTGATTCGCGAATCCGTTGCCGAGATGGGGCGCAGAGCCCTACCCCGCCCTACATAAGCCCCCGTACATGTAGGGCAGCCGACCGGGCCAGGGCCTGCAGGTCATAGCCACCTTCCAGCGTCGAGACGATGCGCCCGTCGGCGAGGCGGTTGGCGGCATCGGCGATGAATGCTGTGATCCAGCGGTAGTCGTCGTCCTGCAGTTCAAGGCCCGCCAGCGGGTCCGCCTCGTGCGCGTCGAAACCCGCTGAAACCAGGATCAGTTCCGGCCGGTGTGCTTCCAGCGCCGGCAGCCAGTCGCGTTCTATCGCCAGGCGAAACGCCTTGCTGCCGGTGCCGGCCGGCAAGGGCGTGTTGATGATGTTGGGCCGCTCCACCCGCTGCCGGATACCCGGATAGTACGGATACTGGAAACTGGAGCAGACCAGAACCTCGGGGCGATCCGCAAACATCTCAACCGTACCGTTCCCGTGATGCACATCAAAGTCCAGCACCGCCACCCGGTCGAGTTCATCGAGTGCCCGATCTGCCCCCACAGCAATGCTGTTGAAGAAACAGAAACCCATGACGGTGGCGGATTCGGCATGGTGCCCCGGCGGGCGCACCGCGCAGAAGGCGCGGCGAGCCGTACCCTTAAGCACACGCTCCACGGCGCAAACAACGGCACCGACGGCCAGGCGCGCCGCATGCTCGGAGCCGGAGCTCATGACCGTATCGGCCTCCACCCGAACTAAACCCGCCCCGGGCACCGCCCCGGCGATGGCCTCGATGTAGCGGCGGTCATGCACACGGGCGAGCACATCGTCCGCCGCCGGGGTGGGCGTTGGCGTACACATGTCATCCACCAGCCCCTCGGCCCGCAAGCGGTCGACGACGGCGGCCAGGCGCGCCGGGCGTTCCGGATGACCGGCCGGCGTTTCGTGGCCTAGGCACTCCTTGTGCGTAATCAGATCCATAGTGGGTTCCACTTCGGTGCGCCGGGGTGCCGACGCGCAGGGAACAGGATACTCCTCATTCGGCATTCGGTCCCATGGGGATTTCCGTGCCCGGCATGGCATAAGTTGGGCGTGCCGCAGGCCAACCCCGGTACCCTGTTGATATCCCGCACACGGCGATTTCGCGCATGCCTTCCAGAAACGCCAACCGCTCCCGTTCGCTAACCGTGGCTTCCAGAACCGCATGGGCGCGGTCGCCCGGCGCCATCGCCTCGACCTTCAGTGCCGGAAGTGCGGGGTGATACGCACCGAACCGTGAAGTTAGATGCCAAAAGGAGAATTGCTGCCGTCAACCGGCTAAACGTGTAACCTTGGGCGACCCGGTTCAAAACGAAGCCGAATGTTCGAAATTCCGAATCGGCGCAGAATCTTTCTGCTGCGCCACGCCGAAGCGGCGTACATTCGCGAGGATGGCGCCATCACCGACGACCCCCGCACCGTACCCTTGACGGAACTGGGCCGGCAGCAGGCACGCAAGCAGGCCGCCGTGCTCGCGAGCGTGCCCTTCGACCGCGCCATCTGCTCCGGCCTGCCGCGAACCGTACAGACCGCCACGCTGATTCTCGCCGGTCGGGAAGCACCGGCACTTGAAACAGCGCCGGCACTCGAAGAGATTCAGGGCGCCGGCCGCGCCTACGGCCGCGAACAGGTGGCCGCGTGGATACAGGAGGTGGCCAACCCGTGGGCGGCTGCCGAAGAACCCGGTGCCCGGTTTCTCGGCGGCGAGAAGTTCGAGGACTTCGCGGCGCGGGTAGCGCCGGCATTCGACCGTATTGTCGCCGCCCCTAACTGGACGCACCTGTTGCTGGTGCTACACGGCGCGGTCAACCGCATGATTCTCAACCATGTGTTGGGGCTGCGCTGGCAACGGCGGGTGAGCATCGAGCAGGACAACTGTTGTATCAACATCATCGATGTGGATACCGGCGAGCAGGGCGAAGTGACGAGATACCTGCTGCGGGCGATCAACCTGACAGGCTACAACCTCAACAAGTCGAACATCGTGCTAACAACGATGGAGCAGGCGGCCCACCGCGTCGGCGAGTTGATAAAGGCGGATGGTTCGCGGGATTAGGGCCGGCGCCCCGCCGGAGCGGGGTGCCAACCCATTGGGGAGCGCGTCAGACGCCGCGCCCCTCGACAAATAGATACACTGATCACCTCCTTACTGTTGCCCGACACGCGGCGGATGGTGCGTCAACTGTTCCTGGATTGCAATCGCGGTAGTGTGTCGGTTTGCATCCCGAGCCTGCCGAATCCCCTGTGTGCCGTGCCTCCGCTCGATCCACAAATTCAAACTGATACACTACCGCAAGCGCCTGTACCGACGCCGGCTGGCCGCGACAAGGCCGGCAGGCCGCGCCAAGAACGGCAAGCGGGACAGGGCACCACGCAAGGCAGTAAAGTAGCCGTCTGGCCACCAAACACGGAGAACGTCATGCACCTGGAAGGCATACACCACGTTTCAATCAACGTAGCCGATGTCGCGGCGGCACAGGCGTTCTATGCTGGAGTGCTTGGCATGGAGTTGCTCGAACGCCCCGAGTTCGGTTTCCCCGGGGCTTGGCTTGGCGCGGGTGAGCAGGAAGTACACCTCATCGGCATCGACTCCGGCCCACCGCTCAGGGAGCAGCACTTCGCCTTCAAGGTGGCCAATGTCGATGCGGTGGTACAGAAGCTTGAGGGTGCCGGAATCACCTGCTCAAAGCCGAGCGAGATTCCGGGCATTTGCCGCCAGGTGTTTACCCGCGACCCGAGCGATAATCTAGTCGAGTTCAATCAGCGGCTGTAGCGCCCCGCAGCAGAATTTTTCTGGGTAGCCGAACCGCGTAGCGGAGCGATATTGCTGAACGCCGATCAACCGCCTCCTATCTCCTGCATCCGGCGGGCATAGGGCTTCATGCCGATGGTCAGGATAGCTATGGCGACCGGCCCGACCACCACAGAGACGAGCGACAGCGACCCGGCCACGGCACCCGGGTCTCCGAACAGATAGTCCGTACTCGCGGCGACCAGCGTCGGCCCCAAAGCCAAGCCGATTACGTTGGTGGTCACCACATAAATGCCCACGACCACGCCGCGCATTTCGTTGGGCGTAACCAACTGCAGGGCAGATGCAATCAGGGCAAGCGGCAGCGTTACGAAGAAACTGGCCAGGGCCACGCAGGCGAGCCCCCCGTACGGGTCGGCTTGCCACGGCAGCATGGCCATGGCGATGGCCGCCCCCGCCGCGGATATCATTGCCAGGCGCATTGGCGAGTCGGCATGGCCTCTTGCTTCTAGGCGGCGGGCCAGCCAGGGCCCCGTGAGCACGCCGCTGGAACCGGCGAAGACGGCGAGGACACCGTATACCCTGCCCGCCTGGGCAAGATCCCAATCGTAGACACGCACCATGATCGTAGGAACCCAGCCCTGTAGGCCGTACAGAACTACAATGATGAAGGGAGCGCCGATGAGCAGGGACACGTAAATTCGCACGTTTTCCGAAAGATAGGCCAGTACTTGGCTCCATGGCGGTGCCGCTCGTCTTGCGATGGTGCGGCCCTTGCGGGTTGGCTCGCGAATGGTGGCTAGCAGCGCCGCGATCAGCAACCCGGGCAGGCCGAGCGCCACCAGGGTAACCTGCCAGGGGGCCAGTTCTCCCAGCAAAGGCAGTGCGATGCGTTCCGCCTCGCCGGTCCAATCGAGCACTTCCGCGCCGGCGATCATGGCGAGCCCCGCTCCAAGATACGGCCCCATGAGGTACAGGCTGACCGGTCTGGCAAGTTTTTCCGGCGGGAAGCAGTCCGCAAGTACCGACCAGGCCGCCGGGGTCATTGCCGCTTCCCCCGCACCGACGCCAAGGCGGGACAGGAAAAGCTGCGGGAAACTGCGCGATAGCCCACAGGCAACGGTGGCCGCGCTCCATGCCAGCAAGCCGCCGATCATGATGCTTACCCGGTGGAAGCGGTCTACCAGGCGACCGATGGGCACACTCATTAGCACATAGGTGATTACAAATGCGGGGCCTTGGAGAAGCCCAATCTGGAAATCGGAGATCGCCAAGTCCGCTTGAATGGGCGTTACCAGCAGATTAAGCGCCTGGCGGTCGACAAACGAGAAGGTGTAGGCCAGCAGCAGCACCGCCGCCACATACCAGCCATAAAACGGCGACGGCCATTCTCGAACCGTTGACATTCCCGAACCGTTAAACAGGTGGCGCTACCGGCCGCCGCCGCACCGGGCGCCAAGCATCAGGCAGCACCACGGGAAAGGCGGCGACCAGCAAATGGTACCTAGCCTGGAAATAGCGTGCCCCGAACGGGCGGAAGCCGAACTCGGGACGGGCTTCGGCTTAGCCCTCGGCAGCTTCCTCGCCGCCATCGGCGGCCGGCGCTTGCGCATCCGCTGCGTCGCCGGCGTCTTCAGCCGCCGCTTCGCTGGATTCCATCCCGGAGTCGTCCGTCGCCTCCATACCGGCCTCGGCGGCCGGTTCCACAGGCGTCATGGCGGTCTCGGCAGCCTCTTCCATACCAGCGTCGGCGGCTTCCTCCATACCGGCATCAGCCGCTTCTTCTACGCTCCCGGCAGCTTCCATCGGTGCCTCTGCCGGGGGTGCCTCGGCGGCCTCTTCACCACCACCGGCGGGCTGGCCACAGGCCGCAAGCCACGCCAAGGCCAATGCCGCGGCAAGAATTCGAACAATACTCATCAACGCCTCCCAATTGAGCGATCCACGATTGGGGAGCATACCGCAAATCCCCGGGATGCGATACGCCGTTGCCACAGCGACTCCCCCAAGTTCGAGGTGTCCATGGAATCGCCACGGTTGGACGCCCAAATCGGCCGAATCCTCGTGCAATCGAGCCGCGAAATTGGCCATTGGGAGGTTGGCGGGAATTGCAGCCGTTGGCACGGCATGACGCCGGGGCGGCGCGGATGGCCCAAGCCGCAATCAGAACACAAGCCGGAGTACGCTTTCGCCCACACAAGCGGGTTTTTCCTGGCCCCGCACCTCGACGGTTAGCTGGTTGACGACTTCGAGCATCTGCCCCTTGATTTCGACGCTCTTGATCTCCGCCCGGGTCCGTATTTTTGCGCCAACCGGAACCGGTGCCGGAAAACGCACCCGGTTCCAGCCGTAGTTGATGCCGAGTCGCATGCCCTGTAGCGCGGGCAGCCCGACCCCGTCACCGCCGGGCAGAAAACTCATGAGCGACATGGTCAATTGACCGTGGGCGATCGGCGCACCGAACGGGCCTGCCTTCGCCCGCTCCGGGTCGATATGAATCCATTGACGGTCCAGGGTCGCGTCGGCGAAGTTGTCGATGCGATCCTGGGTCATTGCAAACCAATCCGTCGGTGCCGATGGCCGACCGATCTTGGCGGTCAGCGTTTCATACCCGTTCTGCAGTGCTTCGTTTGCCATGTGTATCTCCCGAAAAAACGGTGATTATGCATTTTTTGAGTTTGTGTGCGTCAAGTTGCGCAAAAAGGGGTCGACAACTCTCATTTTGGCGTCCAACTTCACTACTCGGCGCGTAACACTCCGTATTTCCGGCTTGATTCGGGCCAAATTGACCGGAAAACCCTTCCCGTGCAGGGGGTTAAGGACCATACATGAGAATTGTTGAAAAGGATTGGCTTGGTGTGCGGGTGGTCATACGGCATGTCCGCCACTTTCAGGTCCCCGCTCTAACGTGGCTCGGCCGCGCTGGCGCTTTTCGGCGAGGAACCGCTCGGTGCCGTCGAGCCAGTCGGCACACCATGCCGGCATGTCTTGCGTCTCGACTCTAGACAGGACTTCTCCCTTTTCGAGGTAGCAGAGTTCCACTGGGTCCGGGATGCCCAGAACGTCGTCTCGCGAGTTGTCCAAGACTTCGAGCTGGTCGAATTCGGTGACCCGGCGCCGAAGGTTCGATAGCGACCACTTGTACCGTTCCGGCACTCTCTCGGGATCAACCCTGTGCCCCGTGTTTGCCAAGACCCGCTTTTCGATTCTGGCGATGTTGATGGCCGGCGACTCGGTGCCGAGATAGATCCCCTCGACCCGGTAACCGGCTTTCCGAACACGCTCGACCATCCCGGGCCCCGGCCTCCCGGAAAAGGTGCTCTCAATGCCGAAGCTGAGCCGCTGCTCGATCGCCTCGGCGACTTCCGCCTCGAAAATTTTCCCGGTGCGCTCGCGCGTCTCTTCGCTGTTCCAGTCGCCGATGCCGCCGGCGATGGAGTCCTGATCGAAGTATCGGTCGGGCAATCGGTCGTAGTTGCCCCGCTTCCAGGCGCTTTTGCCCGCCCCGTTGCACCCCATCACTATGATGAAGACAGGCCGTGAATCCAGTTGATCGGCCATCGCATCAGCCTCAAAAAAAGGTATCCGATCAGCAAGATCGCCCCTACGGCGACCAGTCAAGATTCGGCTTCCGGTGCCCATCTTCGCACCGATGGCGGCACCGGCCCCCAGCCCGGGTCTCCCTCTAGGCCCGTGCGTACTGATCGATCACCCTGTCGTGCATCGCAAACCACGCGAGCCGCGGGTCGTCCTTGCTGATCCGCACGCCGTATCGTTCGGTGCCAGCCTAGACGACGGCACCCCGGTCGATCACTGCAATGTACCCGCAACCCGCTTCGGTTTCTAGGCTTCCCCCCAACGCCCCGCCGGAGTCAGGCGGAAGTTGCGCCATTCCCAGGAACCCGAATGACTGCAGCACGCCGGCGATAGGGTGCGCCGATTTAGCCGCAGATGTCGGGTGGGTTCCGGCCGGCGAAAAACCGTTCCAGGTTTTCCACCACGCGCATACCCATCGCCTCCCGGGTTTCCGCCGTACTGCTACCCATGTGGGGGAGCAACACGACATTCTGCAACGCCAATAGCTCCGCGCTAACCTGGGGCTCGCGCTCGTAGACATCCAGGCCAGCCCCCGCCAGGCGGCCGCCTGCCAGGGCATCCGCTAGCGCCCGCTCATCGACAACCGAACCGCGCGTCGTATTGATAAGAAAGGCACTTGGGCGCATTGCCGCAAGCCGGGGCGCGTCGATCAGGTGATAACTGTCCGGGGTGGCGGGACAATGCAGCGACAGGAAATCGACCCTTGCCGCCAGTTCATCCAGGCTGGCGAGTTGTTCGGCCTGCAGTTCGCTCCGCACCGCCGCCGGCACGGGGCTGCGGCTGAAACAGGCAATGCGCATACCGAAGCCATGCCGCGCTCGCCGCGCGGTCGCGAGGCCGATACGGCCCATGCCCACAATGCCGAGCGTCTTGCCGGAAACCCGGGTGCCCACCAGATGGCTCGGCCGCCAACCGGTCCAGTGGCCGGCCCGCAGTTCCCGCTCCCCTTCCCCGGCGCGCCGGGCGCTCATGAGTATCAGCGTCATGGCCAGGTCCGCCGTGCAATCGGTGAGCACATCGGGGGTGTTGGTGACCAGGATTCCCCGCTTGCGGGCGGCAGCGATATCGATGTGATTGTGGCCCACGCCGTAGTTGCCGATGACCCTCACCCTCAGGTCGCCAGCGAACAGATCGGCCCCAATCGTATCGGTAACAGTCGGACAAAGCGCATCGGCGCTCCGCATGGCCGCGGCAAGTTCCGCTTGCGAGAAAGCCTGGTCGTCCGCGTTCAGGCTTACATCGAATCGTGCCGCCAACGCCTCCTCCACCGCCTTCGGCCAGCGGCGAGTAACTATGACCCTGGGCCTGCCCACCTGGCCTGGCGCCGCACCGCGCCATTCGTCTCCAGGCGTCTTCAGGCCGCTCGCAACAGCGTGCCGGTGCCAAGACCACCGCCGCAGCACATGCTGACGATTCCGTAGACGCCGCCGCTTCGATTCAGTTCATGCACCGCCTTGGTAACTAGGAAACATCCGGTAGCGCCCAGCGGATGGCCGAGGGCAATGGCACCGCCATTGGGATTCACCCGTTGCATATCGGCACCCACCGTTTTCGCCCAGGACAACACGACCGAAGCGAATGCCTCGTTAACCTCGAATACGTCGATGTCCTGTATGGAAAGGCCAGCCGCATCGAGCAACTTCTTGGTGGCGGGAATCGGGCCTTCAAGCATCAGCACGGGGTCGCAGCCGACCAGCGCCGTGTCCACGACGCTGGCCAGGGGGGTCAGGCCAAGCGCCTCGGCCTTGCCGGCAGCCATGAGCAATACCGCGGCGGCACCGTCGGCAATTTGCGAGGAAGTGCCCGCCGTATGAATGCCGTCGACCCGCGCCACGGGTTTTAGACCAGCCAGCGCCGCAAGGCTTGTGTCTCGGGGTATCTCGTCCTTGTTGAAAATTCTGGTTGCATCCGTGCGCCCGCCGTCCGCATCGAAGACGGGAACCTCGAGCGGCACGATCTGCGCATCGAACCGCCCTTGCTCGACGGCGCGCGCGGCCCGCTCCTGGGATTCCAGGCCGAAGCGGTCCGCGTCCCGGCGGGTAACCTGGTATTTCTCGGCTATCCGTTCCGCGCCCTCGAACTGGCTGGTGAACTCATAGTGCTGGAAGTAGTTGCGGGCCAGGGGTTTGCCGTAACTGTCCGGCAACCCGATGGAATCCGAGCCGATGCGCAGCCTTGTCATATTCTCGACCCCGCAGGCAACAACGGCCTCCGCCATGCCGGACTTGATGAGGCTGTGCCCGAGCATGACCGCTTCCTGGGATGAGCCGCACTGCGCATCGACCGTTATGCAGGGGGTGGCCTCGGCACCGCCGTGGGTAAGCCAGGCGGTGCGAATCACGTTCATGCCCTGGGCACCGAGTTTGTTGACGCAACCGCCCACAACCTGGTCGATCTGGTCCGACCCGAGGCCATTGCGTTCCAGAACCGCCATAATGACCGGGCCGAGCGTATCGGTGGGATGCACATAGCCAAGTGCCCCCTCCTTTCTACCCACCGCAGACCGCACCGCGTCAACCACCACAACTTCATTCACCGGATAGACCCCCATTCGTCTGCGAAGGCCGGTATCTTACCCGCGCCGCTGCCGACTCGCACGGAACAAATGCCGGTTTCCGGGCCGCCGCCAGCCGCGCACGGAACAAAGCTGGTCTACGGCTCCTTGCATGGACGGCTTGCGGAGAACCCGCCCCGCTTACCCGCCGACCGCCAGGCCGGCGCGTTAGGCGGGCTTGCCTTCCCCGAAATGGGCGCGGGCGCGGACTTTAGTGCGGCGAACGGCTCGTTGCTCGCGCACTACCCGCCGTTTGCCGCCCGATATGCCGAACCCGCTCTCCTGTTCGCCAATTACCATCCGGGGAATCGCATTCTGCCGAGGCGTAGTGTGTGGAAATCGCGCGGCGCGGTGCGGCGCTGGCGTTGTGCCCGGAACCGTGGATCAACAGGGGATGAAACAACAGGGTTTCGCCGCGTTGCATTGCCACATGCCGCCGGGCGGGCAACCGCCGTTGCAGTTGCTCTTGTTCGGCGATACCGAAGAACCCGTAGTTGATATGCTCCCAATCCGGGTCCGCATGGCGCAGCAATTTACCCCTGTGGCTACCCGGTATCACCGCCAAACAGCCGTTCTCCCGCGAGGTGCGGGTCAGCGCCGTCCAGGTGCCGACGATGTGGTTGGCGGGCCGTAGGCGGAAGTAGCGCAGATCCTGGTGCAAAGGGTGCCGGCCGTCGACACCGGGTGGCTTGTTGAACAGATTTGTTGCCAGGCTGTACAGGTCTTCGCCAATCAGGCAGCGCACCGCCGCCAGCAGCCCGGGCTCAAGGGTGTAGGCAAATAGGCCGGCGTCCTGCTCGAAATTCAGTGCCTTATTGACCGCGTATTCCGGCCTGCCGGGTCGCACGGCACCCTTGACGACCATCACGTCGCGCATGATCTTCATACCGGGTGGTGGCGCTAGCACCCCCCGGGCAAAATCCAGAAAGCGTTGCTCGTAGCCGGCCAGCCGCGCCTCTGGAACCAGGCCGGGCAGGAGCAGGAAGCCCTGCTCCCAATAGGCGTCGATCTGTTCCCGGGTCAGCGCCACGGGTGGCCTAGATACGGCATATCCCGATCACCGGAACGCATAATCGACCAATCCGGCGGGCGGCGGGGGCCGCCCGCGAGGGCAAACGAAGAGTTATGCCACGGCAGTTCCCATCCCGGCGTGCCGTGGCTCCAGTTCGTGGGGAACAGCGTACCTGTCGTTCGGCGCTCAGTGCCACGGGGCTCGCGCGCCCGCAAGCCGCCTATGAAAGGAAGCAAAAACAACTTGCTCCATGCGGGGTTTAGCCCCCTTGGGGAGAGCCTGACCAAGTTAATGCTCACGGGCACCTCCTCTCCATAACCGATTAATTTTTTAATTCTATCGGGTAATGGCGGGCTTGTTCCGGCCTTTCCCAGCGCCGCCGACCCTAGATTGAGGGCGCGATGGAAATCAACGCCACACCTGCCGAGCGTCCGGCGTGCGCTGGGCACCGCCCCCTCAGCCGGCCCTCATATCGTAGAAGCACAGCTTGTTGCCGTCAGGGTCCCGCACATAGGCGCCGTAGAAGACCGGCATGCGCTCACCGGGCGGGCCCTCGTCGCTGGCACCGAGTTCCAGTGCCCTGGCGTACAGCTTGTCGACGCCGTCGCGCGAACCGCCCGGTATGGCGACCATGTTGCCGTTGCCGGGGTCGTGCGGTTCTTCGTTGTAGGGAATGCAGATGGCAAGCATCGGGGCGCTGGGGGACGTTCCATACATCTTTATGCGGTCTACGCCCATGAGCTGCTGGGCACCGAGTTCGCCAAGTAGCGCATCGTAGAAGCCCACGGCCCGTTCCATGTCGCTGACGCCAATGGTGCAGTATCCAAGCATCGTTAGGGTTCCTTATCTAGACAGAAAGTTAAGTGCAGGCCGCTAATTCAACGCGGTTTGCACCGGCAAATCAACGGTGATCGGCCGGCGGTAGCGACTCAGCTTGAATCTGTGAATCATGCCAGGGCCGTCCCACATGGAGTTCGCCGCCGCCCTTTTCTGGCGTCTCCCCTCGGTCGCTCCGCTCCCTCCGGACGCCGGAAAAGGGCGGAACCCGAACCGGAAGACCGGACATGCCCACTACCTGCGGCAACCACATGGTAGATTAGCCGACTTGGCAACAGGTTAAGGAAGTCAACGCTGTGAGTGCCCGCGCCCCATTGCAGGATGTGAATATCGTGGAAGTCGACAGCTTCATGGCGGCACCCAGCGCCGCCGCGCTGCTTAGCGACATGGGTGCCCGGGTGGTGAAGGTTGAACCCCTCCAAGGTGACCCCATGCGCGGCTTGAGCCGCCCGGCGAAGGTCGAGTCCGAGTTGCGGGGCTACGATTTCCAGTTCGACGTGGACAATCGCGGCAAGCGGTCCATCGCTGTGAACCTCAATGAAGCGGCGGGAGTGACCGTGGTACACCGGCTCATCGATCATGCGCACATCTTTCTTTGCAACCTGCTCCCCAAGCGCCAAAAGCGATTCGGCCTCGATGCCGGCACCCTGCTCGGGCGCCGCCCCCGCCTCGTCCATGCCACGTTGACCGGCTACGGCACCGGGGGCCCCGACGCCTGGCGCCCCGGCTACGACGTAACGGCCTTTTTTGGCCGCTCCGGGCTCTACGATGCCATGCGCGAAGGCGAGCACGGCGTGGTGCCCATGGCCCGCCCAGCCCAGGGAGACCACACTACGGGCCTGGCGCTGACCACCGCAATCCTAGCGGCACTGCGCCTCGCCGAACACAGCGGCGCGGGTCAGGTTGTGGAAACATCCCTGTACGAGACCGCCGTTTGGACCCAGGCATCGGACTTCAGCGTCACCGCGGTGGACAAGGCCCCGGTGCGCCGCCGCGCGCGCCGGGAGCAGCTCACGCCGATGACCAATCGCTACCCCTGCGGGGACGGCCACTGGGTGGTGCTCAACATGCTCGACGCCGGTGCCTGGGAACGCCTGTGCCGAGCCATCGGCCGGGAGGACTGGTTGCGGGATGAACGGTTCGACACCCCTAGGAACCGCTACCGGCGCATGCCCGAGCTGGTGGACGCCATCGACGAAGTGTTGTCATCCCGGACCCGGGATGAATGGGGTAGGATTTTCGATGAACATGGCGTGATCTGGGGGCCGGTGCTCGGGCTGCACGAGGTGCCGGACGACCCCCACGCCCGCGCCATCGACCTGTTCCCGACAATCGAGCATCCCGAACTGGGCACCTACCCCACGGTTGGCGCCCCCATGCGCTTCGCCACGGCGGATGTGCGCCCGCGCGGCCCGGCACCGGGCCTCGGCGAACATACCCGGGCTGTATTGGCCCAGTTGGGCTACCCGGCGGAGGACATTCAGCGCCTGTTCGACGACAAAATCGTCGCGTAGTCAAACGCGGGCAAGGTCGCTAGGTGTTGAGTGGCCCGGTAGCGCGGCCCGTTGGCGGCCCTAGGCTTAGGCCAGGCGATGCACGCGCACCGGCAGTTCCGTGTATCCCTTTACAAAGGAGGACAGTGTGCGCACCGGCTCGCCGACCACCTCGATGAAGTCAAAACGCTGCATGATCTCTTCCCAGAGCACGCGAAGCTGCATTTCCGCCAGGCGATTACCCATGCAGCGATGAATGCCGAACCCGAAGGAGATGTGACGCCGGGCGTTCTTGCGATCGATGAGGAAGGCATCCGGGTTGTCAATGACCTCCGCATCACGGTTCCCGGAGACATACCACATCAGCACCGCGTCGCCGGCTTCGATGCGCTTGCTGCCCAGCCGGGTATCTTCCACCGCGGTGCGGCGCATATAGGCCAGTGGGGTCTGCCAGCGAATGATCTCCGAGACCATGTTGGGGATCAGTTCCGGGCGTGCGCGCAACTTCCGGTATTCATCGGGGAACAGGTTGAGCGCCAGCACGCCCCCCGAGATGGAATTGCGGGTGGTGTCGTTGCCGCCGACGATCAGCAGCATCAGGTTGCCCAGAAACTCCATGGGGTCCATGTGGCGTGTGTTCTCGCCGTGCGCGAGCATGGAAATGAGGTCGTGGGCGGGGGGCTCGTTCACACGCTCGTTCCACAGGCGGGTGAAATAGGCCAGGCATTCGTATAGCTCGGTGCGCCGCTGCTCATAGGATTCGATCACACCGGATTCCGGCCCGGCCGTGGCCACATCCGACCAGCGCGTCAGCTTACGGCGCTCTTCGAATGGAAAGTCGAACAGGGTGGCCAGCATTTGGGTGGTGAGTTCGATGGAGACCAGGTCGACCCAGTTGAAGGTCTCGTTTTCCGGCAGCGAATCGAGGATGCGGCCGGCGCGCTGGCGAATGGTGCCCTCCATGGCCCTGAGGTTGCGCGGTTCCACCACGGGCTGCACCGTTGCCCTTTGCACATCGTGCTTGGGCGGATCCATGGCGATGAACATGGGCGTATTCATCACCTTCTCTTCGGGCACGGTGACAGGCGGCCCCAGGGTGATACCGCCCTCGGAGGAGAATATCTGGTGATTCCTTTCAACATGCATGATGTCGTTGTACTTGGTGACCGACCAGAATGGCCCAAACTGGCTTTCACGGCAGTAGTGCACCGGGTCTTCGCGCCGCAGCCGCTCGAAGAATCCCCAGTGCGCATCCTGCTGAAAGATGTGTGGGTTGGAGAGGTCGATATCCTCGATGGGCACGGAATACGGGTCGGGTACGAAATGGGGGTTTGCGATATTCATGCGGCATAGAATACGTCAAACTGCCCATTGCTCAAAGCCTTCCCGGAATCGGGTGGTGTATCAGTTTGAATCTGTGGGCCGAGCGGAGGCACGGCCGCTGGTGACCGGCAATCCCATCTGCGGCCCAATTTGTTGCACAATCCAGATATGAGCCGGTCGGAGTCGTCACTGGTGCTCCATCAATGAACAAACTGCTAATCGCCAACCGCGGCGAAATCGCCATACGCATTGCTCGAGCCGCCGCCGACCTGGGGCTGGCGACCGTCGCCGTCCATAGCGAGGACGACGCGGCATCGCTGCATGTGCGGCGGGCCGACGAAGCGGTGCCGCTGCCCGGCCGGGGCGCGGGTGCCTACCTGGATATCGAGCGGATTATCGATATCGGCAAACAGACCCAATGCGACGCGGTGCATCCCGGCTACGGCTTTCTGAGCGAGAACCCCGCATTCGCCACCGCGGTGGAAGCTTCCGGCCTGACCTTCGTGGGCCCCACGCCCGCCACGCTTGGCTTGCTGGGCGACAAGTCGCGGGCGCGGGCCCTGGCCCGGGGGTGCGAAATCCCGCTGCTCCATGGCAGCGACGGCCCCGTTTCACTACAGGAAGCCCTGGCCTTCTTCGCGGCGCGCCCCGACGGCACGGCAATGGTAATCAAGGCCGTTGCGGGCGGCGGCGGCCGGGGCATGCGGGTCGTCACCCAAGCCGCGGACATCGAGGCTGCCTATCGGCGGTGCCGGTCCGAGGCGCAACTGGCGTTCGGCGACCCCGAAGTGTACGTGGAGGAATACCTGTCGCGCGCCCGCCACGTTGAGGTACAGATTATCGGCGACGGCAATGGTGCGCTGAGCCACATCTGGGAACGCGAATGCACCATACAACGCCGCCACCAGAAACTGGTGGAGGTCGCACCGAGCCCGAGTCTCACCGCGGAATTGCGCGATGCCCTTACCGCCGCCGCGGTACGCCTAGGCCAGGCGGCCGCGTACCGGGGTGCCGGAACGGTCGAGTTCATGGTTACCGGGAAACGCTTCGTTTTCATCGAAGCCAACGCGCGCCTGCAGGTTGAGCATACGGTGACCGAGGAAATCACCGGTATCGACCTGGTTCGGGCGCAACTCCAGGTGGCCGCCGGCAGCACCCTGGCGGACATCGGCTTGGAGCAGGCCGATGTGCCCTCCCCCCGGGGTTACGCGGTGCAGGCGCGAATCAATATGGAGACGGTACAGCGCGACGGCGGTGCCAAACCCGGCGGCGGCACACTCAGCGTCTTTGAAGTGCCCGCCGGGCCCGGTCTGCGTACGGATACCTACGGGTATTCGGGTTATACGACCAACCCCGCATTCGATTCGCTGCTGGCCAAGCTCATCGCGCACAGCCCGCTGGGCGACTACCACGACGCCCTGGGCAAGACCGAGCGGGCGCTCCGCGAGACCCGCATCGAAGGCGTGCCGACCAACCTCGGTTTTCTAGGGAACCTGTTTGCCCATCCGCGCTTCCGGGCCAACGACATCCACACGAGCTTTGTCGACGAAGAGGCCAGGCAGCTTGTAGAGCGCGCTCGGCTCCCGGATTCGTCCGCGGCGGTTGCTCAGCGCGATTCACCGGCCTCCCGAACCCTAGCCGGCGCCAAAGTAGACGACATCGACCCGCTGGCCGTTCTGGATCACGGCAAATCCAGCGCGGGCGGCGGCGTCGCTAGGGTTCCCGAAGCCTTGACATTGGTTCAGGAGCAGCTACCGGACGGCATCACCGCCATCAAGGCGCCCATGCAGGGCACCATCGTCAACTTTGAGGTAGCACCCGGCGACGAGGTCTATGCCGGCCGACAGGTGGCCATCATGGAAGCCATGAAGATGGAACATGTGGTCACGGCCAGCGCCAGCGGCATTGTGCAAAAGCTTGGCGTCGATGTGGGCGACACGGTGTTTGAAGGCCACCCCCTCATCTACCTCGAAGAGCGGCAGCTCGCACCTCCGGAGGCTCTGGAAGATGGGTCGTTCGACCTCGACCACATCCGCCCCGACCTCAAGGAGGTGTTGGACCGCAAGGCCGCGGGGCTGGACGAGAACCGCGCACAAGCCGTCGCTAAGCGGCACGGGACAGGCCATCGCACCGCCCGCGAGAACATCGCCGATCTCTGCGATACGGGAACCTTCGTCGAATACGGTGCCGTTGTCGTGGCTGGCCAGCGCCGGCGGCGCAGCATGGAAGATCTGATCAAGAACACGCCGGGCGACGGTATGGTCTGCGGGCTGGGCCAGATCAATGGCGGCCTGTTTGGCGCGCGGCGCGCGCGGGCGATGATCGTCTCCTACGACTACATGGTGCTGGCCGGTACCCAGGGCATCAAGAACCACGCCAAGAAAGACCGCATGTTCGAGCTCGCGGCGCAACAGCGGTTGCCCACGGTGCTATTCGCCGAAGGGGGCGGTGGCCGTCCCGGCGATACGGACGGTGCCACCTTCGCCGGCCTCGACTGCTGGGCTTTTACCTACTTCGCCCGGCTCTCCGGCCTGGTTCCCATGGTCGGCATTACCACTGGCCGCTGTTTCGCCGGCAACGCGGTGCTGCTGGCCTGCTGCGACCTGATCATAGCCACCGAGGACGCCAACATCGGCGTCGGCGGCCCGGCCATGATCGAGGGTGGTGGCCTCGGCGTTTTCAGGCCCGAAGAGGTGGGCCCGATGGCTGTGCAGGTGTCAAACGGCGTCGTGGACATCGCGGTGCGAGACGAGGCGGAAGCTGTGGCCGTGGCAAAACGGTACCTGTCCTACTTCCAGGGCCCACTGGATTCCTGGGAGGCGCCGGACGAGCGTGCCTTGCGTTTCGTGGTGCCGGAAAACCGGCTGCGCTACTACAATATGCGCGATGTCATTTACGGCATCGCCGATGTCGGCTCGGTTCTGGAGATCCGCAAAGACTGGGGCCCCGGCATTATCACCGCCCTGATCCGCGTCGAGGGCCTGCCAATGGGTCTGATTGCGAACAATCCGGGCCACCTTTCGGGGGCCATCGACACCGAAGGGGCGGACAAGGGCGCCCGCTTCATGCAGTTGTGCGATGCCTTCGACCTGCCCATCCTGAGCCTGTGCGACTGCCCGGGCATCATGGTGGGGCCGGAAAGCGAGAAGACAGCCCTGGTTCGCCACGCCGGGCGCATGTTCGTGGTCGGCGCAAACATCGATGTTCCGCTGATGACCATAGTGACGCGCAAGGCCTACGGCCTCGGTGCCCAGGCCATGGCCGGAGGTAGCTTCAAGGCACCGCTATTCACCGTCACCTGGCCCACGGGGGAGTTCGGGGGCATGGGCCTGGAAGGGGCCGCCAAGCTGGGTTACCGCAGGGAACTACAGGCCATCGACGATGCACAGGAGCGCAAGGCGGCATTTGAGAAGATTGTTGCGGGCTTGTACGAAAGGGGCAAGGCAGTCAACACGGCATCGATTTTCGAAGTTGATGAGGTCATCGACCCGGCGGATTCCCGCAAGTGGATTGCAGCGGCCCTGGGCTCCGTAGCGCCCCGCCCGCCGCGCAGCCACAAGAAGCGACCCAACGTAGACACCTGGTAGGGAGCGCCCGGGGCCGGGGTTTTGCAGCCGACCGAGCAGCGGCTATTGCCGTTTGTGACACCTTGGTCGTATTCTGAAGCGACCGACAGTCAAGAGAGGTGACACATGTTGGAGTTTACCGGACTCAATTGGTGGGCCGTAGCGGCGGCCACGGTGGCCGCGTTCGCGCTCGGCTGGTTGTGGTATGGGCCACTATTCGGCCAAGCCTGGTTAAAGGCCCTCGGCAAGACCGCCGACGAGCTGGAACCCTCGCCCCAGCCGTTCATCATCACATTCTTCACGACCCTGCTGACCTGCATCGTACTGGCCGGGCTGATGAACAGCCTCGGCATGATGAACCTGTCTGGCGGCCTGATGCTGGGCGCCATAACGGGCATCGGTTTCATCGCCACATCGGCGGCCTCCGACAGCGCCTTCTGCGGATGGGGCCTGCCGCTGTTCCTGATGCAGGCGGGCTACCGCGTGATCTATAACCTGCTGATGGGCGCGATACTGGGGGTCTGGGTCTGAAGGACAACAACGCTATCCATGAGCGCAACCGAGTTTATCCTAGTGAAGGTGCTGGGCAGTATGGTCGCGCCTCCCGGCGTAGTGATCCTGCTCGCGCTACTGGGCTTTGTGCTGTTCCCGTTTGCGCGACGCCTAGCCGCGCTCATGGTCTTGGTCGCAGTGGGGTCACTCTACGCCCTTAGCACCCCGATCGTGGCCAGCGCGTTGGAGCGGGGTCTATACAACTACTCGGCCTTGTCGTTATCGATGCAGGCCGAGCCACCCGCGGAGCTGATCGTGGTGTTGGGCGGTGGCAGCCAAGGCACCCCGCTGAATCATCAAGGCCTCCAGGTCGCTGGTGGCCCGACCCTGGAGCGCCTGCGTTACGCGGCGTCCTTGCACCGGCACACCGGCTTGCCCCTACTCGTAGCCGGCGGGAGCGCCTTGGCGGGCACGCCACCCGAGGCGGAATTGATGGTGCGCTCACTTCAGGACGATTTCGGCATCGGCGTCCGGTTCGTGGAAGGCCGCTCTTTAAACACCGCCGAGAACGCGGCCTTCAGCGCGGCGCTGCTTGGCGGGTCCGGAATCACGCGCGTCCTGCTGGTGACCCACGCGCACCATATGTCACGTTCCGTGGCGGCATTCGAGCGCCAAGGCTTGCACGTCACGCCAGCCCCGGTGGTGAGCAGCGACGGCCCGCTCAGCTTCGCCGCCTTCCTGCCCCGGGCGAATGCGCTCGCAGGTTCCGCCGCCGCGCTCCACGAATACGTCGGCAGCCTGTGGTATTGGCTACGCTATGCAGGCTGATGCGCCCTGGCGGTGCCGACCGCCGCCACCGCCAATTTTGTGTGGTGGTCGAAGGCCCACTGCGGGGAACCAGGGCACTTGGATCTAGTCAGCCCAGATAGCCTGGGCAAGCTGTCCGGGATACTTTCGAGCTGGCTCGACGGGTTGGTGTCCTGGTCGATGGAACATCTTCTGGGCTGGTCCGTATTCTGGCAGGTGGTCGGGCTGGCGGTGCTGGCGGCCGCCGCATACTTCCTGGCACGGCCGCTGCGCCCGGTGCTGGCACGGTGGATCGGCCAACTGAAACCCGGCTCGGGGCCGAAAAGACTGGCCGAATCGCTGCTTGCACAGCTTTTCGCGATCATTTTCCTAGTCTCGGTCTGGCTAGCGGTCGGTGTGCTGGTTCAGCTCGATGCGGCTGGCGACAACGACCTCATGGAAATCGTCGCCAGCCTCCTGAGCGCCTGGGTGCTTATCAAGCTCTCCTCGTCGTTCATCGCAAACCGGCTGCTGGCGAACCTGATTTTCCTCTTTGCGTGGTCGGTGGCGTCCCTCAACATCCTTGGCCTGCTCGGCGCGATGATCGACACCCTGGAGGCGGTGGCCATTCCCCTCGGCAGCACAAGGCTATCGCTGCTCACCATGCTCAATGGCGCCCTGCTGTTCGCAGCGCTGCTCTGGGCCGCGTTGGCCGTCAGCCGACTGGTGCAAAACCAGATTCAGGATCATTCGGATATTAGTCCCAGGGCCCAGGTACTGCTGGGCAAGGCGGTGCGCTTCACCATGATCGGCCTGGCGGTGATTGTCGCCCTGGCCAGTGTCGGGACCAATTTCGCCGCGCTCGCCGTTTTTACCGGCGCGCTCGGCGTCGGTATCGGCATCGGTCTGCAGCACCAGGTGTCCAACCTCATCAGCGGCCTGTTCCTGCTGCTCGACAAGTCGATCAAGCCCGGCGACGTCATCGAGGTGGGCACGACCTTCGGCTGGGTTAAGGACATGCGCGCCCGATATGTCGGCGTAATCACCCGGGACAACAAGGAACTGTTGATTCCGAACGATGACTTCGTAACCAACCAGGTCATCAACTGGTCGCACAGCGACGACGATGTGCGCATGGAAGTGGATTTCGGCGTCTCCTACAAGAGCGACCCCCACCTGGTGCGTCGCCTAGCGGTGGAAGCCGCCGCCGTGGGTGGCGCCCGTATCGTGGGTTCTAGGCAGCCTGTCTGCCACCTGAAGGAATTCGGCGACAGTTCGCTGAACTTCGTGCTCCGTTTCTGGATCGACGACCCGCAGAACGGCGTAACCAACGTCAAGGGCCAAGTGCTTCTGGCACTGTGGGACCGCCTCCGGGAACACGGCGTCGAAATCCCCTACCCGCACCGGCACATCCTGCTGGAAAACCCAAATGACCCGAGCTGATCGGGTTTCACAACGACCCGCGGCGCATCAACAACCCGGACGGCGAGGGAACATGCAAATGCCCCGTACTGGCGGGGGTGGTTTGCCTCCGTTTTGCTACGGGTTACACTATTTGAGACGTATCGCCAAAGTGGAGGGAGACCGCCGTGCAACGCGAGGAAATCGATACCCTGCGCAGCCTCATGGAGTACGAAGCGGCGCGAACGGCACCGCCAGAGGGGTTCCCGGTATTGCCCGACATTCCGGGTGGGCGCTATACCGACCCGCGCTTTTTCGAACTTGAAAAACAGCACATCTGGCGCAAGTCGTGGCTGCTTGCCAGCCACATCGACGAGGTGCCGGCACCCGGCTGCTTCCGCCTTTGGGAGAACGCGGGCCAGCCGGTGCTTATCGTCCATGCGGAAAGTGGCGCCATCAACGCCTTCTACAATACGTGCAGCCACCGGGGCGCACCGATTGTCACCGAGAAATTCGGCCGGCGGCCGCGCCTAGTCTGCAAGTACCACGGCTGGACCTATAGCCACGACGGCAACCTGCTGGCCATTCGCGACCCGGAGGACTTCCGTGAGCTGGATTTCTCCTGCCGGGGCCTCAAGCGCATCCGCTGCGAACGGTTCGGCAACATGATCTTCGTCAATTTCGACGACAACGCCCCAACGTTGCTGGACTGGCTGGGACACATCGCCCACGAATGGGAAGAGTTTCAGTTCGACAAATGCCGCCTCGCGGCACGCCACTCATTCGACCTCGATTGCAACTGGAAGATCGCTATGGAGGCGAATACCGAGGTCTACCATGTGCGCAGTATCCATCCGAAGACGGTGCATCCCATCCTGGACGACCGGCGCAACGTCAACACCCTATACCCCAACGGCCACGGCCGCATGGTCGCGCCGGCACCCAAGGGCGTCAACGACCCACGCGCCATCCGCATGCCGGATGGCGCCGAAATCGAAACCGTCAGCGAGATCGGCCGCACCTGCACCCAGTCCTATGGCCTATTCCCCAATTGGGTATCGCCCCTGAGCCAGCGCGCCCTGCCGCCGCTGCTGTTCTGGCCGAACGGCATCGACAAGTGCCGCCTGGAAACCTGGACCATGGCACCAGATTGGGGCGACAACCCCAAGCCGGACATGTGGACGGTGAACGACGGCGAGAGCCTAACCCAGGTACTTCTCGAAGACACCGAGTTTGGCGCCTGGATACAGAAATCCGTTGCGTCCTATGGCTTCAAGGGCGTTCCCCTAAGCTACCAGGAGGCGCGCATCTATCACTGGAACCAGGCCGCCGACCGCATGATCGGCACCGACAACATCCCGCCGGAACTGCGCGTCGCCCAGGTGATTGGCGAAGAGTGGATGTACCCGAACGACCCACGGCGGGAACAACTGAATTAGACGGCGCCAATCCAGCAGCCCGAGCGGTCGGCCGGCCCGACCACCGCATCTACCTCGAGTTCGCACGTGCCCCCGACGCGGGTGGCACAGCCGCTCGAGTGGACCAATGATCGAAAACCGCTGCCCGCTGTGGTAAAAGCCAGGTCACCATCAGCTAGAGTGCCAGGTTGCCGATATGGCCGAGACACGCGAAGAGTTTGCCGAGGCGCTACGCCAGAATACCAGGGAGTGGCGCGACGCCTGGCCCATCGACGTGAACAAAAGCCCCTGGGACATCCCGCTGGAAGACATGGACCCCGCCCACCCCGAGCTGTTTCGGGCAAACAAGATGCTGCCCTGGTTCGAACGACTGCGAGCGGAGTCGCCTGTGCACTACTGCGGTAACAGCCAGTTCGGTCCCTATTGGTCGCTCACCCGCTACGACGACGTTAAATACGCAGACACCCATCACGACCTTTTCTCATCGGATATCTACAACGGCGGCATTCGCCTGGGAGGCCGCCCCCTGGAGGGGCCACCGGACCCCATGTTTCATCTGCCCATGTTCATCATGGCCGATCCGCCGGTGCACGAACAGCAACGCAAGGCGGTGGCGCCCCTGTTCGCGCCATCGAAGCTCGGCCGGCTTGCCGACCTGATCCGCGCGCGCGCCGGAGCCATCCTGGATGAACTACCCCGGGACGAGACCTTCAACTGGGTGCGCCGGGTATCCGTGGAACTGACCGGGCAGATGCTGGCGACGCTATTCGACGTGCCCCAGGAAGACCGGGGCCTGCTCATCCACTGGTCCGACACCGTAGAGCGAATCGCCGACCCCGATTACTTTGAAACCGTCGAGGAGGGCTTCAAGGAACTGTGGAAGTGCTTCGAGTACTTCAATGCCCTTTGGCAGAAACGGGTTGCCGAGGCGCACCAGGGGGAGGATCTCATCTCCTTCCTGGCCCGGGGCGAAGCCACCCGCAACATGCCGCCCGCCGAATTCCTCGGCAACATGCTGCTGCTGATTGTCGGCGGCAACGACACCACCCGCAATTCCATCTCCGGCGGGGTACTGGCGCTGAATCAGTTTCCCGGTGAGTTCGACAAGCTCAGGGCCAACCCCGCCCTGATTCCCAGCATGGTCGCGGAAATCATCCGTTGGCAGACGCCCGTGGCGCATATGTGCCGAACGGCGATGGCGGACACGGAGATTCGTGGCCAGAAGATCCGCAAATGGGACAAGCTGTGTCTGTGGTACCTGTCGGGCAACCGGGACGAGGAGCGTATTCAGGAACCCAACCGATTCTGGATCGACCGCCCCGATGTGCGCCAGCATCTCTCCTTCGGCTTCGGCATCCACCGCTGCCTGGGCAATCGGCTCGCGGAGCTGCAACTGAAAATCATCTGGGAGGAGATCCTGAAGCGGTTCCGCGAGGTGGAAGTGGTCGGCGAGCCCAAGTACCTGCTTTCCAACTTCATACGCGGCATCACGGAGTTGCCGGTTCGGGTGCGGGAATGACGGCGCCGGGGCGCACATGCACGGAGAACGGCGTGCCTCCCGGTCGGGGGCCGGCCCCGCGCAGGTTCGCCCGCCGCAGTTCGATGCGCACCCGGAGTATGTCATGACAGTTCAACAGGTGGCCGATCTCAGGGCCGAAGGGGATGCCCTGTATGCGTTCCTGGAGACCATTGCCGAAGCGCAATGGTCCCGGCAGACGCCGTTCAAGAACCGCACCATCAACTGGGTTGTGCAGCACCTGCACGATGCGGATCGGTGGACCGTACAGGCGGTCACGGATCCAGACGGCTTCAAGCAATGGCGGGACGAACGCCTGCGCGGTGTCGGCGAGGAACCTAAGGCGTTGCACGGCAAGGCGCTGCTGGCGCGCTGGCGTGCGTATTTCAACGATCTCTGCGCGGCGCTGGAAGCCGCCGACCCCGCCGTGCGGGCACCCTGGTTCGGGCCGGATATGAGCATCCCCATGATGGCCACCGCACGCCAGATGGAAACCTGGGCGCACGGCCAGGACATCTATGACCTGCTGCGCGTCGCGCGGGAGCCGACCGACCGCATTCGCAACATCTGCCACATCGGCGTGCGCACCTTTGGCTGGACATTCGTGAACCGCAAGCTGCCGGTGCCGGAGCCGGTGCCCTACGTGCGGCTGGACGCGCCTTCGGGCGCGGTATGGGAGTGGAACCAACCATCTCGCGAGGAGTACGTGCGGGGGCCGGCGGTGCAATTTGCCCATGTCGTCACTCAGGGCCGCAACATCGCCGACTGCCACCTAGAGGTGGCGGGCGCGACGGCAAACGCCTGGATGGCCATCGCCCAGTGTTTCGCGGGGCCGCCGGAAGATCCCCCTCCTCCCGGCCAGCGAACATGGTAGGAGTGTGGCAATAGGAGCGAGCGCCCAGGGTAACGGCAACGCAAGGCCACCCGGCGTTCGGTGCGCGAGTGCGGTATGCCCGCCCGGAGGCCGTCCATGAGCCCTGTATGAAGGGAAGCCGAATTCATTCCACGCGAGTAGGCCCGCTGCACGGCCTAAATGGCGATACCGACCTGGGAATGATCCTACCGGACGCCTGATGGCGAGTTCCCGCTGGATTGGCCTTTTGGTTGCGTTCGGCGTCGCGGGGCTGTGCGCCGAGGCACCTGGTAAGAACCCAGAGCATCCCGCCACCCAGTACGATTATCGAACGGTCGCCAGTTATCCCCACGACCCGTCGGCATTCACCCAGGGACTAGTGTTCGCCGACGGCAGGCTGTTCGAGAGCACCGGGGGCTACGGGGAGTCATCCGTGCGTATCGTACACCTGGCGAGCGGCCGGGTGCTGCGCCAGCGCTCTCTGCCCGACAACCGCTTCGGCGAAGGGCTGGCAATGGCCGGCGACCATCTGTACCAACTCACCTGGAAGGCGGGCATCGGCATGGTTCGCGACCCGGCGACCCTGAATGCCGTGGCTGAATTCCGCTATTCCGGCGAAGGCTGGGGCCTTGCGGCGAACGGCGGCGAACTGGTGATGAGCGACGGCAGCGCCGAGCTGCGCTTTCTGAATGCGGAAGATTTCAGGGAGCGCCGGCGGGTTCAGGTTCGCGACGGCGACAAACCCATCACCGGCCTAAACGAACTGGAACATGTCGAAGGCGACCTGTACGCAAACGTGTGGCCAACCGACCGGATCGTCATCCTGAACCCGGCCAACGGCCAGGTGCGGGGCTGGCTCGACCTGTCGGATATTCTGCCGCTGGTGTTTCGCGGGTCACAGACCGACGTGCTGAACGGCATTGCCTACGATGCCGCCTCGGGGCGGCTATTCGTAACCGGCAAGCGCTGGCCGAGGCTCTTTGAAATTGAGGTGATACGCAGGTAAGGACTGGAACCGACGGATCTGCTATCCCCGCCGTGTGGCCGCAACCGCTTAAATCGAGGTGATACGCAAGTGAAGACTGGAACCGAACCCGGCTTATGCTGCATGCTTAGCCGTTTTGACGAATAGGACAAAGGAGCCATGTCGAGCCAAGATCACGAACAGGTCTCAATCTATCCATTCTCCGACGCGCAGCGCGAGGAACTGCTCAGCAAGGCTAGGGAATGCGTTTTCAACTGGACCACCCGGGACGGTTGGGCCGTGGGTGTGGTGCATGCCTTCGTCTGGCACAAGGGCAGCGGCTGGATCACCTGCGGCGTCCACCGCCATCGCGTTTCCGCAATTCGCCGCGACCCGCGCTGCTCGGTCGTGGTCAGCGGGCTCGCGGTGCCGGACGGGCCGAACGGCGCCATCACCTTCAAGGGCCGGGCGATCATCCACGACGACGAAGAAACCAAGGCCTGGTTCTACCCGGCACTGGCGCGGGGCCCCTACGGCCGCTTCGGCGGAACCCTGACACCCGAGGAAGAGGAAGCCGCTACAGCCTTCATCGAACGCCTGAATTCACCCCTGCGGGTCGTCATCGAGATCGTGCCGGAGAAGTGGATCATGCTGGACAGCGACAAGATGGCCAAGGATACCGCCGGGGAACTCACCGACGACGAGCGCGGCCCGCCGCTTGAGGCCGATGCGGTGCGCATGCCGGCAGAATTGCAGCGCCGGGGCGTCTCCTGATCCGTAGCGCAAACGCCTGGGCCGGGCACCCAAGGCCGCGGCCCATCGTCTAGGAGGCAACCGCCCAATGCAGCATGACGAAAGCATGGGCCCGGAAGGCTATCGCGTCGGCGCGGTGGAGGCCTGGATCAAGGACAACATCGACGGCCTTACCCCGCCCTTTCGCTGGACGCGCCTAGAGGGCGGCCACTCGAATCTTACCTATCGTTTAGACGACACACAGGGCGGGCAAGCCGTGATCCGGCGTCCACCCCAGGGCGAATTGCTGCCCAAGGCGCACGATATGAGCCGCGAGTGGGCGCTGATCTCGGCACTCGGCCCCACGCTCGTGCCCGTGCCTAAGGCACTCGGCTTCTGCGCGAGCCCCGAGGTCACCGGCGCCTGGTTCTATGTCATGGGGCTGATCGACGGGCAACCGCTCTACGACGCCGACGACACCCGGCGGCTGGTTCCGGCGGGCGAGCGCGCCAAGATGGCCCTGTCTTTCATCGATGTGCTCGGCGACCTGCATGCGGTGGACCCCGATGCGGTGGGCCTCGGGAAACTGGGCAAGAAAGAAAACTATGTGGGCCGACAGTTGAACACCTGGTATCGCTCGTGGACATCGTCCATTGCGGCGGCGCGGTACGACGACCCGCGGGCGCACGAGATTCGCGAGTTTTTGCTTGCGAACATGCCGGAGCAGGGGCCCGCCCGAGTGGTGCACGGCGACTACGGGCTGCACAACTGCCTGGTGGGCCCGGATTGCACCATTGCGGCGGTGGTGGACTGGGAGATCTCCACACTCGGCGACCCCTTAGCCGATCTGGCCTATGCGCTGAACCCGTGGCCTGACCCCGGTGACGACGAACCCGTTCTACCGGAGGCGGCCACCGCGCCGCAGGGGTTTCCGAGCCGTAGCGAACTTGCCAGTCGCTATGGCGAGCGCACGGGCCGAGACCTATCCCAACTCGACTACTATGTGAGCTTCAACCGCTGGAAGTCGGCGTGCATCATCCATGGCGTGTATGCCCGCTATTGTGCCGGCAAGAAGAGCACCGAGGGCGTCGACCTAGATGAATTGCGCGAACGCATCGACCGATCGCTTGCGCTGTCGGAGCAGGCGGTACGGCGCATCGCTTGATTGATTTGCTCCGCGGGCCCTATTCCGTTGCAGAAACCTGGGCCCGCATATTGCCCCAAGCCGCCCATCGCGTTCGTGAGTTTCGCTGATTTGTTTTCGATGCTTCCGGTTACGGGTACGCGCACGGGTAGCGGCGGGACCCGTGCGCTGGCCGCCGTTCTCATGGCTCTTGGATGTGAATCTCCGTGGAGTTCGGCGGCAGGTCGAAGCGATGCAGGTCGCGCACCAGGAGGGTATCCGGCTTAAGCCCGCGCGCAAATATCTTCTCGGCCAGCGCGTTGGCGGGCACCGGCACTAGGTGATAGTAGGCAAGTTGCCGAACGCCGGCTTCCGCGGCGAGCGCCTCGATGTCAAGGGCGTCTGCGTGGTAGTCGATGACATCGGTCATGATCGTCGGCAATACCGGGACATTGGCGCGCCGGGCCGCGTCGATCATTGGATCGAGCAGCGTGCGCGAGAGCGCGTCGTGTAGCAGCAGGTCGGCACCCCGGGCGGCCGCAAACAGGCTTTCTGTGGCAACGGTGTCGCCGCTGATGACCACCGAGCGGCCGCGATAATCGATGCGGTAACCCACCGCCGGCGCGATGGGCGCGTGATCGACAGGGAAAGAGGTGATGGTCATCAGGCCGTCCCGCCACGCGACCTCGCCCGGCGTGAACGACACGGCCGTCATCGGCCCGGTTGCCGACGGCAACAGATCCTCGCCATGGTGGGCGGTTCGGTAGCCCCGGTCGAGCTCGTAAGCCAGATTGAAGCCGTCAACCACAGCCTCGACCCCGGCAGGGCCATACACTCTAAGACTCGTTTCACCGCCCTGCACCCAACGCGCCAGGTTCACATCGGGCAGGCCCGCGATGTGATCCGAATGGAAATGGGTCAACATCACCCCGTTCAGACGGTTCATGGGCACCCGCGCCTGGGCTAGGCGTAGCGGCGAGCGCGCGCCCACATCGAACAGAAAGAAGTGCTCGGGCGTCAACACCGCGATACAAGCCTGGGCGCGATTGATGTCGTTGCCGAGGGGCGATGCGCTGCCACAGACCAGAACCCGTAGGCCGTTCGGTATGGCCGGGGGCGGTTTCATTAGGGTTTGAACCGCCCGCCGCAACAGTTCGTCCTGCCCTGTGGCCGTGTTGTAGACAAGCGCCGCGCCGAGCGCGAGCACCAGCGCCAAAGCGGCAATTCCGTAAAGCAGTTTTTTCATGATCCGTTATCTCAAACACTGCCTCAAGTTATAGGCGCACGCGCAACTCTGTACCCGTTACGTAGCCTTGCGGCCGGGCAAGCAGACGCGCCAACAGCGCCTTGAGGCTGCCCGAGGCCCCGGTTCGCGGCTCACCGGAAACATATAGGGTATTGACGAGCAGCGGTGGGGCCATCGGCCCGCCTTCCGATGCGGCGACCTTACTCATCTGCCGCAGAGCGCCGTTGCGGATGTCGGCGGCCAGGGCGGCGTCCTCGCCCACAGCCGACGCCGGGGCGAGGGCCACCAGGTCTGTCGCTCCGTTGACGCGCAACCGTTTTGCCAGCTTCAGGTAGAAGTGATAGCTGGCGATGCTTTCCTCGATGAATTCGGCAACGTCCTCGCCCTCGCGCAGGTCACGCCCAACGAAGACGATGGCGTCCGCCGTACCACAGGCCTCGGCGACGCGGTCGAGCGCTGGGCCGAGCCGAACCTGCTCTTTGAGGTCCGCGACCTCGGGGCCGGATCTGCCATCCAATTCGAGGTAGGTCGATTGACAGCCCAACGCCGTCAGGCAGGCAGCAGCCTGATCGCTCAGTGCTCCGGGCGCCCGGGCCAGAACAACGGTGCGTCCCTGGGTTGTGCTAGACATCATGTTTTGACCTGCCCGTCCTCAAGCGCGTGGATTATCTTAGGGACGGTCAAAATGGCCACCGAGACAGAGCCAGAATTGAGGAGGGCAGGTAGTGCAAGACTTTAGAGCAAACGAAGCGGAAACGGTATCGGGGCGAGTGCCGGAAACGGACATCAGCCATGCGGCCCATGTCGGCCTGGACGTGCACAAGGACACCATCGCGGTGGCGGTGGCGCCGGCAGGCCGGGAGGCGCCTATCTATGTGGGGGAGGTGGCCAACCGGCCGGCGGCGATCGGCAAGCTGGCCGACAAGCTGGGCCGGCAGTACGGCGGCGAGTTGATCGAGTTCTGTTACGAGGCGGGTCCGTGCGGTTATGAGGTGCATCGTCAACTGACGGGGCTGGGATTCGATTGTGCGGTGGTGGCGCCGTCGCGGATTCCGAAGGCGCCGGGCGAGCGGATCAAGACGGACCGGCGGGACGCGTGCAAGCTGGCCCGGTTGTTGCGCAGCGGGGAGTTGGCGCCGGTCTGGATTCCGGACGAGCGGCAGGAGGCGATGCGGGATCTGGTGCGCGCACGGGCGGATTTCAAGAATGCCGAGCGCAAGGCGCGCCAGCAACTGGGCGCGTTTCTGCTGCGTCATGGGCGCCACTGGTCGAAAAGCCGGTGGACGAAGACGCACTACGCTTGGCTGGACAAGCAGCGCTTCGAGCTGGACTGGCGGGAATGGGCGTATCGGGAGTATCTGGATGCGGTGCGTGCGGCGAGCGATAGGGTGGCGGCGCTGACGGGGCAACTGGAACGCGCGTTGCCGGACTGGTCGATGGCGCCGGTGGTGCGCTCGCTGGTGGCATTGCGCGGCGTGGACAGGCTCACGGCGATGACCCTGCTGGCGGAGTTGGGTGATGTGAGCCGGTTCGATTCGCCGCGGCAGTTGATGGCCTATCTGGGGCTGGTGCCGAGTGAACACAGTTCCGGGTCGCGGCGCCGCCAGGGCGGGATCACCCGGACCGGCAACGGTCATGTGCGGCGCGTCCTGTTGGAATCGGCCTGGTGCTATCGTTTTCCGGCGCGACAAACGGAGCATCTCAAACGCAAGGCGGCCGCGGCGTCGGAGGAGGCCAAGACAATCGCCTGGAAAGCCCAGCGCCGCTTGTGCGGGCGCTATCGGCACCTTCTTCGGGCGGGCAAGAACTCGAAGCAGGCGAGCGTCGCGGTGGCCCGCGAGTTGTGCGGCTTTGTCTGGGACATCGTTCGTCGGGAGATGGCCCGGATCCCGCCAACCCAAGCTCACGCCGGTGGCGCGTCGCGATCCGACGACGCGGTCGGCATCGGGTAGGGACGAGGCCGGGGCGTGTTGAGTCAGGGCAGGATCGGGCCGGTGTGGAGAACCCTTGTTCGGGCTATCACCGGTACCGACGGCACGATCCCGATACGGGCGTACCGTTCGACGATCCCTGCCACTAGAGAAAGGCCAGCTCCGCGACGTAGTGAAGTCCGGTCGGTACCCAATCCACGCATATCAGCATGATCCACCGTCGCAATCAGCCCGGTCTTGTCCTGACCCAACACGCCCGCCGATTGGGCAGCGCCATCGATGTTCAACTCTCGGTGCGCAGGCGCCGTGGATTTGTGGACGAGTCCTGCGGACCGGCGCGCGCCCAGCGGGCCGTGTGGACAGCCCGTGGACAACGCGGGGACGCGTTGCCCACCGCCCGCCCACACTCGCGCGCCTCTCGCCCACAACTCCACCGCGCCGACAACAAGTTTTTTCATTCCGAAGGGGAGGAGGATGGGAAAGTTCCTTGAGGGGTTTGACAGGTCAAAACATATCAGCCCGCATACTGCACCAGGCCGCTTATCGAGTTCACGAATCTTACTGGTTTTTTGCCGATTGTCTTCACGTTGGCAGGGGTTGTTCCCGTGATCAACCGCGCTAGGCGCGGGCTGATGTGCTTTAACCTGCAACCAACAAGGTCGCACCCCTGGGGTTCGCTAGCCCGCATATCGCACCAGGCCGCTCATCGAGCTCACGAATTTTGTTGGTTTTTTCCTGATTGCCTTCATGTTGGCACGGGTTGCTCCGGCGACCAAACTCGGTGGTCGCGGGACGCTGGGTTCTAACTTGCAAGCCACTGTGCCAGAGGGCTTTCTTCTGGCGCAGTTGTTGGCTGAAACACCGAGCTTCATGTTTCGACCTGCGGGCCGGTTGCAACCTTGGGTCTAGCTTGCAAGGAAGCCGCCATCGGCCAGCACTTCCCGGTCTTCGAGTTGAATGACGGGGTCGAACATCATCAGCAGCGTCTCGCCGACCTCCTCGGGTTCCGCCCAGCGGCGCAGTGGAATCGTCTCTGCCAGTTGCCGCACCAGGGGCGAGTCGCGGCCGATTACCTTATCCACCTGGGGCGTCATGGTGTAGCCGGGTAGCAGGCTCTTGACCTGGACCTTGTGTTCCTGGCCCGCGAGCATCCGCTCATAGGCCTGGTTTAGGCCCGCCATACCCCCCTTGGTCGCACAATAGGCACTCGCACCGTCCTGACCGATGCGGCTCAGTACCGAGGACATGTTCACCGCCATGCCCGGGAAGCCACGCCGGCTGTAGGATTCGGCAATGAGTGGGACGCAGGTTTGTAGCCCATGGTAAGCACCGACGAGGTTCACCCGCACCAGGGACATCAGCGTCTCCGCCTCCGTCTCCTCGATTGGGCTAAGGTGCGAAATGCCCGCGTTGTTGACCAGGAAGTCGAGCCGCCCAAAGCGGTTCAGCGTTGCCCTGGCGACGCGCTCCCAATCGGCCCGGGCCGCCACGTCCTGGGGCATATAGACCACGCTAGAACCTAGGCCAGCAAGGCTCGCTTCCGCCTGCCTGCCATCGGCTTCGGTGCGCGCGGTGATAACAACATGCAAGCCCGCCCGGCCCAGTACCCGCGCACATCCGTACCCGATGCCGGTGCTGCCACCGGTGACGATGACGACGCAGTCCCTAAGACGATCTTCTAGCATTGCCGCTGCCCCTAACCGGCCGCCGCCAATGGTAATCGCGTCTGGAGATAATTTCTAACGTATTGATCTTTGGGAATTTTCAGCTTGCCGCATCAGTCCCTCCAAAATACAAATGATAAAGACGCTCGGCGAGTGCAGAATGCGTTGCGGGAAACGATCAATCACACGCCCGGGAGGCGTTGTGCCCGATTTGAACAACGCGCACCCCGAGCAGCCGTGGATTTTTCCGGGCCGCGGGGGTTTGCGGCCCGTGCAGCGCGAATGAAGACACTGGCCGCCATCGCCACCGCAATATTCCTTCTGACCATGCTGGCAGCGCCGAGGCTTGGCGCGGGTTGGTTCTGGGACATGGGGAACGCCTTCGGGTTTTGCGCGTTCGTCGGCCTGCTGTACCTGTCCTATGCCAGCGCAAGGAAGTTGGACGTAAGGGCCCACCGGTTGCTGGGCAATACCGTCCTGCTTATTGCGGCACTGCACGTTTTCTGGTTGCTGTTGGGCGACCCGGTGGCCGCCGAATACATCGGGCTGGACGCGCCACACCATATGTGGGCCGGCATCATGGCGTTCCTGTTGCTAAACGCCCTGATCCTGATCGGCCTGCCCGAATACCGGCTGCGCATTCACAAAGACCGCAACAGCTTCCGGTACTGGCACCGCTGGACGGCAGTGGGCGCCATCGCCGGTTCGGCCTGGCACATCGTCGGTGCCGGGCAATACCTGCGCACGCCCTATCAATGGCTGCCCCTGCTCGCCCTTACCGCAATAGCCTGTCTCGCCTTCAGGTTCGGCTGGCACAACAACGACTTGGGCAACCGACCATACTGGCTTTATCTGGGCATTACCCTAGTGGCGTCCACCCTATTCGTGCTTGTTCGAAACGTCTGAACGTGAAGTTCCTGCCCATCTTGTTCGTTGTCCTCACGCTGCTGGTGGTCACCTCCGGCACGCCGATTTCCACGCAAAGGCCGGAGATCGGCCATCTGTGGGGAAGCGCGCGGCCCCTGTTGCCGATGACTTTCAGTCACCTCGACCACAAAGGCCAAAACTGCATCGATTGTCACCACAACTACGTCGATAACACCGGCAGCGGCCTTTGCATGAACTGTCACGTAACCGACAGCAACCTGCAAGAAGTTCTACGGCAGCAATTTCACGACCTATGCATGGGATGTCACGTCGAAAAACAACGCCAGGGCCAGGACCACGGCCCAACCCGCCGGTGTATGGAATGCCACTTGGCGGAAGATCGCCCGTAGGCGATGGTGCTTCAGGCTGAATTGGCAATCGCCGCTCTGGCTACCCTGCCGGTTGCCAGCGGTGAATCGTTGTCGTGCGCCCCGCCGCCACCTCACGACTCCCGGCCTGCCTACAACAGCGATTGGGTTTGGCCGACACGAGGCCCGGCGTCTACCGGAGAGCTCCGCCATATGGCCATGTCATCGGGCTCTTGTTCGCCGATGTCGCAGCCAGTGCGTTAGCTTTGGTTGACTGCCGGCCCGGAAAGCTCGTCTTAATCCCTTCTTCAATCAGGGTGAGTGTTCGAACCCTCCCCGTTTGTATTTCCCGCTCCGGAGGGCCGCCGACCGCCCCTCGGCGACGTATGGATACACCCTACAGGGCCTCCGCGTTCGCCTCGATAACGTCCGCTATTTCGGAGAAGCTGCATCCCTCGTCGTTGTACTCCATCAGGGATGAATACCCCGGGCCGCTTTCGGAGGTACGCAACGACATCGATCCCATATCGGTTTTGAGCCCCGCCCACTTTTGGACGGGCGGAGGAACGACGGCGCTCTCCCCGTCGAACAAAAAGAGGGAGCAAGTGCTATCTGGAATACTCCTCTTCTTTTCTTCCATGCCGACCCCCTCCTTCAACGCCATCTCGCACAGCACCCCGAGACAGCAGTACTCCACCCGGCCTTTCGCGCCGGGGGTTTCCAATACGGCTTTAAGGGTCCCCGAACGCTGCTCGTATTCCCCGCTCCGAAGGGCCTCCGCCCATTTCTTAGCTATCTTTTTCTTCATAATGACCTCCAATGTTCTTCGATGATATCCGCTATTTGTAAAAATTGCCTCTTTTGAAATTCGGGTGGGTAATCGGGTCCGCGTGGCCGGGTTGTGCGGGTCAAGGGCGGGCGCCAGCCCGGCGAAGCGAACCCTTGACGCGCACAACCCGGCGAACACCCTGGGGTCGGGCCGAATGAGGCACAATGCCGCATTCGGCCTTGATCAACCACAGGGAGCGCCCCATGGACCACCAACTCTTCACCGCCGCCCTCGGCCTGTCCGAACCCTGGTTTGTCGACGGCCTTCACTTCGACGAGCGCGCGCGCCGGCTGACGGTGCGCATCGACTTCCGCCGGGGCGCCCGCTTCGCGGCGGGGGACGGCGGCGAGCACCCCGTGCACGACACCCGCACGAAGCGCTACCGCCACCTCAACTTCTTCCAGCACGAGTGCGAGCTCGAGGCGCGAGTGCCCCGCGTTCGGTTGCCGGATGGGCGCGTGGCGCTGGTGGAGCCGCCCTGGGCGGGCCGGTGCTCCGGCTTCACGCTGCTCTTCGAGGCGCTGGTCGTGGCCCTGTGCCGGGAGATGCCGTTCGCGGCAGCGGCGCGGCTGGCCGGACTGTCGCAGCACCGCGTCCAGGCCATGTGCGGGCGCTACGTGGGCCTCGCCCTTGAGGGCGCCGACCTCTCGGCGGTCCGCGAGGTCGCCATCGACGAGACCTCGCGCGCCCGCGGGCACGACTACGTCACCGCCGTGGCGGACGCCGCGGCGCGGCGCGTGGTGTTCGTCGGCGAGGGGCGAGGCGCCGGGGTCGTCGGGGAATTCGCGGAGGAACTCGCCGCCCGCGGCGGCGACCCGGAGGCGGTCGGGTCGGTGTCCATCGACATGTCGCCGGCGTTCATCAAGGGCGCCGCGGAGCACCTGCCCAACGCCCAGGTCACCTTCGACAAGTTCCACGTCGTCGCCCACGCATCGAGGGCGCTCGACGAGACCCGGCGCGTCGAGCAGCGCCTCGACCCCGACCTCAAGGGCCTGCGGTGGACCCTGCTCAAGAATCCCGCCGGCCTCGGCCCGCGGCAGCGCGCCGACCTCGACGCGCTCGTCGCGCAGGTCGCGGGGAAACGTACCGCGCGGGCCTGGCTGTACCGGGAGCAACTCCGGGAGATCCTCAACCGAAAGCAGATCAATGTCGTGCGGCGGATGCTCCACCAGTGGTGCACGAACGTGAACCGCTCGAGGGTCGAGCCCATGAAGGCGGTCGCGAAGATGATCCGGCGGCACATCGACGGCATCGCCGCCTGGGCGCGCACCCGGCGGACCAACGGCTTCATCGAGGCGCTCAACGGCCTGTTCCAGTCCGCCAAGCGCAAGGCTCGCGGCTACGGCCGGTTCGAGACGATCCGCACCGTTTTCTTCCTCATCGCCGGAAAACTCGACTTTTCCAAGCTCAACCCGCATGCCACCTAACCCACACGGAATTCAACAGAGCCTAAAAATTGTACCCCTGGTGGTAGTCGTGGTTGAAGCCCACGAGACCTACGTAATGTCTCGGATTGTTTTCTTTGGGGACTTTCCCCATGTATCCGCCTCCCGATTTCATCCCCGCCCACTTCCAGACAGCCGGGGGAAGCTCGTACCTCGCGTTGTCGAGTAGGTGGAAATCGAAAACGTAGCCGCCGTTCATCTTCCCCCTCTTTACGGTTTGCGCCAGTTCGAACCCGTCTGCCATCGCCAGCTCGCACAATACCCGCAGACAGCAATAGTCCTAATCCCTTCTTCACCTTCCGAGTCAAACCGCCTACGCCACTCTCGCACCGTAATCACCGACACACCGATCGCTTCGGCGACATGGGTGTTGGCCATGCCCTCGGCCGCATGCAACACAATCTGCGCGCGCCACGCGAGTGCTTGCAGGGTATTGTGGGCAGACGCTCATGACTCCAACACGTTACGATCTTCATCCGAGAGTACCAGCCGTTCGGCAGCATGGTTCATAACGAATCATCACCTCGAAGATGACTGATACCATCTTACCCGCGTGTGAATGAAATAGAAAACTATATTTGCGGCACTACACTAGTAGTTTCATTCGTAGACCTCTGTAGGTTGTCTTTTGTACTGACCGGATTTGACTCTTACCCCTGTAGGCCTAAGTTGTTTGGTCCTGTACTCACGCAGTGGTCTGGTATCGAAACGCATATCCTTTGCCGTTGGGCTTGATCGTGAGCTTTCTTCGTACACAGGACACTTGAACCCTGTGAATTCTCCACGTTCTTTATCTGCTTGATACCTGATCTGATTCCCGCTGTATTCGTCGTTGTACTGTTTCCCGCTGTCGCATAGATAAGCGTACCTGCCGTCTCCCAAGAACTCGTGCGCTGATCCTCCCAGTAAGATTAGGTGAAACAAGGCGCACAACTCTTGGTTAGTCGGGTCCGGTAGATCCGGCTTTGCAGGAGTTCTGGCCTCTACACTCTCCGAGCAGTCTGCAGACCACTGAGTTACTCTAGGCCAGTTTACCGGACCTGAGATCAGGAAATCCTCTCGTACGATCTGCTGCTTTGAGTTCTGGTGTTTTCTCAGACAATCCGCAAGACCCACTTGGTCAGTGGAGTGCCTCATAGGAGGCAAAGGGAGCACTTCTGTCCCGTCAGGCATGACGATTGGATCACAATAAGAGTCTTCATCCTCATCTACACACCAATGTACAAACCATTGAAGAACGGATAGGTCAACCACCGCGCCCGAGGTGTACCATAGCTCATATGTGGCTGGTCTTGTGACTTCAAGGTAGGCTTCATCAGCGTTGGTTACATACGCAAGCTGTTGAGCAGAGACAGTATGATAAAAGTACCCATCTGATTTCTCTGCTTCGATTTCAATTCGATGGCTTCCTGTACTGTCTCTGTAAGATAGCCCCACTTTGTTCTGATCGTGGCTGTAGTTAGACTCGTCCCAGAATGCACCTGAAGGATGGTCGTAAGCACCGACAAAATCTATTCCCAAATCTCTCGTACCCAGCTCTATGCCAATACCTTCATACCAGCTTTCAATCTTGGCGGAGCAGGACTGAACTGGAGTTGTGTTACTGTCCGTCCATTCCCACTTGGTTTCCCGCGTAAGGATGTCGGCATAAGACGACTGTACGCTGACCAGCAAGACAAGGCCGAGTTGAAGTATTTTGCTCATTTCTTTCTCCTTACCTCTCTGGCTTTTCCCCTCGCCTTCCTTGCCTGAGGCGTCAGCAAAGATTTGGCAATAGCCTCCGGTGGAGCGTCTATCCTCTTAACTCCAGCCTTGATGATGTTGCCCTTGCCGGTAACCTGAACGATGCAACCCGGCCTGCCGGTATCAGGGTCGCGGTCCGTGCAGAAGAAGCAGACGTACCTGGGCGCAAGCGTCCCAATTGCTCTGAAGATCGGTTGATGGGCACCGCCAACGGTGCAGAGAAGCATGGCTCCGCTCATGGGCCACCCGGTGGTTCAATCGCTCCGATCATGCGTTCAACGGTTACGGAAAGGTCGGGCAGGTCACGGTCAACAACACTCCAGACCGCGTTCAAATCGATTTGTAGGTATCCGTGTGTCAAAACGTTTCGAAATCCCGCGATGGCTCGCCATGGGACTTCCGGCTCGGTTGCCTTTAGCGAGTCGCTTAACCGCAGGGTCGATTCGGACAAGATTTGTAGATTGCGGATTACGGCGTCCTGAACCAGTGGTGAGTTATAGAACGCTGACCGCTTGCCACCAGTGTACTCCTGCACACGTGCGATGCACTCGCCGATGTGGCGTAGCAGCAACATGTCGGACTCGGCGTTGGGCTTCACAACGGCAGCGCCTCAGAAAGAACGCGTTTGCGCAGGGCGGGGTGCAAACCTTGTTCAGTCACTATATCCACCGGTCTTTGCAGCAGGTCTTGCACGTCCATCACCAATGCGCCGAGGGCAAGACCGGTCCTGTCGGCCGGCAGCGCCACCAACAGATCAACATCACTGGCATTGTGGACGTCACCGCGTGCCATGGAGCCGAACACCCGCACGTCCTGAAGACCGTGCTGTTTGGCTAGGGCGAGTATTTCCGAACGGTGGGTTTCAATCAGTTCATGCACTTGCTTGACCGCTTTATTCCTTCCTATCCCATCTTAACCCGAACAGCTTCCTCGCTGTCTCCCGGGAGGGGGCACGCTTCGGCCCTCCGTATTCGGAGGGATATGGGCACGAGTGCAGCAGTGCGCAGGCCCCGCAGTCGGTTAGGCCCGTCACACAAACCGACGGCACACAGGGGATTTTCCGGGCTTCGGGATTCAAACCGATACACTACCGCCCGTTAGGGGCGCACCCAGTGCGCAACTGGTCGCGACAGGAAGTCTTCGAGCGGTATGCCGTCGCCGCCCACCAGCAAGCTGCGAGTTGGGCGAAATGCCTTTACGAAGGCCGCCATGCCTGGCAGCGTCCCTTGGAACCGCCCGCTCTTCACTTCGATTGCGGTCACCGAGCGAGCGGTGCGCACGATGAAATCCACTTCGCGGTTGCGGTCGCGCCAGTAGTAGACTGCGCAGGAACCGGCCGCGGCGGCGTTGGCCAGGTGGGCACCCACCGCGGACTCGACCAGTCGCCCCCAAAACTCCGGGTCCGCCCGTGCGGCCGCCAGGGTGATGCCACACCCGGCTGTCATCAGGGCCGTGTTCATCACCTGGAGTTTCGGGCTGGAGCCACGGCGGCGTATCGGAGTGCCGGCGTATTTCGGCAGGCCGGTCAACATGCCGGCGCCGCCTAGCAGGTCGAGATAGTGAGCCAGGGTGGTCGTGTTGCCCGCGTCCTGTAGCTGGCCCAGCATCTTGGTATAGGACAGGATCTGCCCCGAATAGGCGCAGCCCAGCTCGAACAGCCGACGTAACAATGCCGGTTTGTCCACCCGGGAAAGCAACAGCACGTCGCGGGCAATGGTCGGCTCGATGAGCGAATCGCGGATGTAGCGCGACCATCGGCCCGGTTGCCTTGCCAAGGGCGCGGCACCCGGATAGGCACCGTAGAATAGGTACTGGTGCAAAGACCAGCCAAAAGCCGCCTGCATTTCGTTGAAGCTCCAGTGCGGTAGGCGCAGGAGTTCGAAACGGCCCGTTAGGCTTTCCGTTAGGCCTCGCCCGAGTAGCAGCGGTGCCGAGCCCAACAGCACCACCTTGAGCCGGCTCCGGTTGCGCGTGTCTTCGTCCCAAAGCCGCTTGACCGCTTCCGCCCAATTGGGTGCCTTCTGCACTTCGTCTAAGACGAGAAGCGCTCCCCGAGGCCCGGCCTGGTCGGCGATCAGCCGCGCCGCCTCCCATTGTTGGGCGACCCACTCCGGGCCGCGCAGGGTCGGTTCGTCGGCACTGGCGAAGCGATAGGGCAATCCAGATTGCTCGGCCACCTGGGTAACCAGGGTCGTCTTGCCCACCTGCCGTGCACCAGTGATGATTTGCAGGAAACGCCGCGGCTCACTCAGGCGGCTGGAGAGTTCGGCGGCTTGGGGTCGTATGTACATATTACTCAGTATACTGAGTAATATTACTCATTGCGTCGCCCAAATAGAAGCAACGGGCGCATAGGGCAGTGTATCAGTTTGCATCCCGGCCCTGCCGAATCACCTGTGTCCCGTGCCCTTGCTCGATCCACAGATGCAAACTGATACACCACCGCACATAGCGCAGCGATTCTCATTGTGGCTTGCAACTCCTCCAGAGGAAGGGCTTGCCGGTCGATTTGGCCCGAGTTAAGCCGGACGTGCGGGGTGTTATGCGCCGAACCATGAAGTTGGGCACCAAAATGAGAATTGTTGCACATCGTACCGCATGGGGTTCGCCGGCACCGACCATCGAGGTTGCTTTCACCACCGCTAGGCCGTAGTTTTCCCGTGCGGGAAGCACAACGGACCGCTGTTTTCACCCTGGCCCGCGGCACCAGGTGGTTTGCTCGCACAGGAGGCATAACAATGGCTGCACTTAGCGGGTTGCGCATACTGGATATGACTCAATACGAGGCCGGCACCGCCTGCACGCAGTGCCTGGCTTGGCTCGGTGCCGATGTGGTGAAGGTCGAGCCCCCCGGGGCCGGCGACCCGGGGCGCAACCTGATCAATGGCGATGAGTACTTCTACGTCTGGAACAGCAACAAGCGCTCGCTCGCCCTCGACCTCGGCAGCCCCAGGGGACGGCGCCTGCTGCTGGATATGGTGGCCGGTTACGACGTCTTCATCGAGAACTACGGCCCCGGCGTCATAGAGAAACTCGATATTGGCTACGAAACCGTCAGGGCCATCAAGCCAGACATCATCTACGCGCGCATCAAGGGCTTCGGCCTCGATGGCCCCTGGGCGGACTACAAGTGCTACGACATGGTGGCCCAAGCCGCCGCTGGCGCGTTTTCCATCACCGGTACGCCGGACGGTCCCCCCATGCGCCCGGGCCCAACCACCGGCGACTCGGGCACCGGCGTACAGATGGCCCTGGCGATAGCCGCCGCCTATGTGCAGAAGCTCACTACCGGCAAGGGGCAGTTCATCGAGCTATCCATGCAGGAGGCGATGACCTACTACATGCGCACGGCAACCTCCTATACGCGCTACGGCCACCGGCCAACGCGGCGCACCACCAACAACGAGGTGCCCACGCTGTCCCTGTACCCATGCCGGGGCGGCGGCCCCAACGACTACGTCTACATCATGGCGGTAACGCCACGCATGTGGACGGCGTTGTGCGATGCCATCGGCCGCCCGGATATGAAAGACGACCCCCGCTTCCGCGACCCATGGCAGCGTGCCCGCAACGGTAGTGCGCTACGCGAACAGATTACCGATTGGACATCGGCGCGCGACAAGTACGAGGCCATGCGCCTGCTCGCGGAAGGCGGCGTGCCCGCAAGTGCGGTGCTGGACACCAAGGATCTGTACGATAACGAGCACCTGCTGGCGCGGGGCTTCGTCCACGAGGTCGAACATCCCAAGCACGGCAAGGTACGGCTGCTGGGCTGGCCCGCGCGCCTGTCGGAAAGCAGCGTACCCGTGCAGGCGGCACCGCTGCTCGGCCAGCATTCCAGGGAGATTCTGGCCGGGGAGCTCGGGCTCGGCGAGGCCGAACTGAGCGCGCTCATACGGGCGGGCGTTATCGCCGAGCCATCGAGCCAGGACACACCAACCAAGGAGTAATCAAAATCGTGGAAACAATCGACGGCGCCACCCTGATGGCGCAAAGCCTCAAGCAGCAGGGCGTGGACTATATGTTCGGTATCGTCGGATTTCCGGTGGTCGGCACCGCCTTCGCCGCACAGAAGGCGGGCATCACGTTCATCGGCATGCGCAACGAGCAGGCGGCCAGCTACGCCGCCCAGGCCGCGGGCTACCTGACGGGGCGTCCCCAAGCCTGCCTGACCGTGTCCGGGCCGGGTGTTATCCACGCCTTTGCCGGGCTCGCCAACGCCCAGCAGAACTGTTGGCCGATGCTCCTGATCGGCGGTGCATCCCCCGTCTACCAGAATGGCATGGGCGGCTTCCAGGAAGAGCGGCAGGTGCAATTGGCGGCACCGTACTGCAAGTACGCCCACGCCATCGAGCACACCGAACGCATTCCCTACTATGTCGAGCAGGCTGTCCGCCACGCCAAGTTCGGGCGCCCGGGGCCCGTGTACCTCGATTTTCCAGACGACATCATTCGCGGCCAGGTACCCGTGGACAAGGTGGTGCAGGCGGCCTCCGTGGGCGCGCCACCACGCGGCCAGGCCGCTCCCGAAGCCATCGAGGCGGCACTCTCCGCCCTGGAATCCGCCGAGCGGCCCTTGGTGATCGTCGGCAAGGGCATGGCCTGGTCCCGGGCGGAGCAGGAGGTACGGGAGTTCATCGCACGCACGCGGCTTCCATTTCTGGCGTCACCCCTCGGCAAGGGTGTGCTACCGGACGATGATCCGCTATCCGTCGGTGCCGCGCGCAGTACCGCGTTGAAGGAGGCGGACCTCGTTCTGCTGCTGGGCGCACGCCTCAACTGGATCATGCACTTCGGCCTGCCACCCAGGTTCAGGCCCGACGTGCGCGTTGTTCAGGTCGATATCGCTCCAGAGGAAATCGGTGCCAACGTCCCGGCGGAAGTGGCGCTGGTCGGCGACGGCAAGGCCATCGTCGGGCAACTCAACCGGGCACTCGGCAACCGCCAGTGGTTCTACCCGGCAGAGACGGCCTGGCGCGAACTGCTGCGCGCCAAGGCGCGGGCCAATCTCGATGCCGTTCAACCCATGATCGATGACGAGTCGACACCGATGAACTACTACCGCGCCTACCGGGATATCGAGGCCTGGCTGCCGGATGACGCCATCATCATCGGCGAAGGTGCCAATACCATGGATATCGGCCGTACGCGCATGGCCAACAAGGCACCGCGGCACCGGCTCGACGCCGGCACCTACGGCACCATGGGCGTTGGGCTGGGGTTTGCCGTTGCCGCGGCGGTGACCAACCCGGATCAGCCCATCGTAGCGGTACAGGGCGACAGCGCCTTCGGCTTCTCCGGCATGGAGATTGAGACCATGGTGCGCTACGGGTTGCCGGTGAAGATCGTGGTTTTGAACAACGGCGGTATCGCTGGCGGCGTGGGTGCGCTGCAACCGGGCAAGGCCGTGCCACCGCCAATTCTTACCTATGGCGCCCGCTACGAAGGCATGATGCAGGCCCTCGGCGGCAAGGGCCTTTATGTCGAAGACCCGGCAGCGCTGCGCGGCGCGCTGGATGAAGCCATGGCATTCGACGGGCCGGCACTGGTAAACGTGCTGATCGACCCCAAGGCGGGGCGCAAGCCGCAGCAGTTCGAGTGGCTGACCACCTGAGCGCCCCCGGTCGGGGCGGTACCCGAAGCGGGAGCGAACATCGTAGCACCGCCTCTTTTACGGCGTTGGCGCGGCCTACCCGCGGCGAAACATCGCGTTGTCAACGCCGGCGTCTTCGGCCTGGTCGCGAAGGCCGCTGAAACATGCCGAACGGAGTTATTGTCGCGGGTTCGATCAACATGGACCTGGTGGCCACCGCGGATGCCATTCCTAGGCCCGGCGAGACCCTAATCGGGGCAAGCTTTTCCCGGTTCCCCGGTGGCAAGGGCGCCAACCAGGCGGTGGCCGCGGCCAGGCTCGGCGCACCGACGACCATGCTCGGCTGTGTGGGCAAGGACATTTTCGCCCAGGATCTGAAGGCGCACCTGTTGGAAAACGGTGTCGCCGTCCAGCTCGCCGAGGCCGATGCGCCCACCGGCACCGCGATGATCGTGGTCGACCGGGCGGGCGAGAATGCCATCGTCGTAGTTCCCGGCGCGAATGCCCGGCTCGATTCGGCGGCGCTTGGGGCGGTGCCGGTCCGCGCCGGCGATGTGCTGGTTGGCCAACTGGAAGTACCCGTGCCCACTGTGGCCGCTTTTTTCGAGCGCGGCCGGGCAGCAAACGCCATCGCCATACTCAATGCCGCGCCGGCGTCCGCTGCCGCAATACCCCTGCTATCACTCGCCGACATACTGGTCGTCAACGAGACCGAGTTGGCGTTCTTCTCCGGACTGGCCACCTCCACCAGGCGGGAAGTGATCGACGCGGCGCGAATCAGCCGCCGCTTCCCCGAACAGACGGTCATCGTCACCCGGGGCAAACAGGGATGCATTGCGGTTGAGCGGGATCGCTTGATGGAACACCCAGGGCACGATGTTCCCACGGTTGACACAACCGGTGCCGGCGACTGTTTCGTTGGCGCACTAGCGGCGCGCCTCTGCGCCGGTGCCACCCTCGGCCAGGGCATCGCCTACGCCAACCAGGCCGCATCCATTTGCGTGCAGCGCCCTGGTGCCGGACCATCCATGCCCACCGCGGCGGAACTCCAAGCGCTTTCACCGCACCGACCTCCCGCCACCCGGGGTGGGCAACCCTAGGAGCCTCCGATTAAGTCGAAGGTTCCCGCCGCGAAAAGATGTGCGGCCCCAGTCAATGGCCTGCCCAGGCCGCACCGGCGAGTGCGGGGCGTACCCGCCGTTCGCCGCCATCGGCAACCCGCATCGTCGGTCACGCCCACCAGTGCGCGGTATACTGCGCAACGGTCGAGATACCGCGTGGGCAGGATGGCGCGAATGGTGAAATTCAAGACGGGCCAGATCGTCAGGCATCGGAAATTCGGATACCGTGGCGTCATTTTTCAGGCGGACCAGATCTTTCGCCTCAGCGATGAATGGTATGAACAGGTTGCCCGCAGCCGACCACCCAAGGATGCGCCCTGGTACCATGTGCTGGTCGACAAGGGTACGCACACCACCTACGTGGCCGAGCGCCATCTGGCGCCAAGCCGGAATTTCAGCCAGATCGAGCACCCGTCCCTCGGCGACTATTTCGAAAGCTACGATGGCCTGAGATACCGCCCGCACACCCTGCACTGACCGCCAGCGGGCATCGGTATATAGCGAATCAATCCGTCTGAAGGGGTCGCACCGGGAACATGGCCAAACGCGAAACCACCGCCGGCGGCGGGCTCATGCGCATGGCGCACGAACAACTCGGCCGGCCCCGCGCCGGTTGGCGCTGGGCTGCCGCAATCGCCCTGTTTCTGTTTGCGATCTGTGGCCTACTGCTGGGCGTTTCGCTCACCGAGCGCCCCGGCGTCGTCGACGCCGGCCTGTTGACCAAGGCCTACTACAGCCTCGGGCTGTTCGTGGTGGGTGGTCTGGATATCGGCACGCCCACCGGCGGGCCGCTGATCGGCCGGGCCATGCTTTGGGTCGCCTACTTCGGCGCGCCGATACTCACCGCATCGGCGGTGATCGATGCCGTGGCCCAGATCATGTCGCCGCGCCCCTGGCAGTTGCGGCGCATTCGCCACCATGTGGTGGTGGTCGGCACCGGCGCCCTAACCGACAGCTACCTGCGGGTGCTACGCCGGCGCTCGCCCCGGCGACCGGTAGTGGTGGTCGACGAGCGCATCGAACTCATCCGCCGCCAGGAACTACAGCAGACGTTCAACGTCACCGTAGTGATTGGCGACATCACCCACGACTTCCTGATTCGGGCATTGCGCCTGCATCGGGCCGACAAGGTGGCGCTGCTCGGAGACAGCGACTTCCAATCATACGAGGCCGCCTGCCGCATGATTGCACAGTTCCCGCGCCTGAAGTCGAGAATCGTGCTGCGCTGCCACAACCTGCGCTTCATGCGGGCGCTGCAGGAGACGGCCATTGGTCGGCAGTGCATTACCTTCAATTCCTACCATCTGGCCGCGGCCGGCTTGGTGCATGATCGCCTGATCGATCACTTCCGGCAAACAGCCCTGCCGGATGTGGTGGTCATCGCCGGTTTCGGGCGCTTTGGCCAGACCGTGCTGGAGGAACTGCAGGCCCACGCGCAGCGGGAAATCTCCACCGTGGCCCTGATCGACAGCGACGCCACGCGGCGCCTGTTGGTGGCCGAGGAACAACGCCGGATCGACGGTGGCCACAGAAAGGAAATCTTCGACGGGGATATATCGCACCCAGATGTGTGGCGCAAGCTAGAAGCCAGCCTAGACCTGACGACCGGGTCGCCGACGGTCATTCTCGGCACCGGCAACATCGAGGAAAACCTACGCGCGGCGCTATGGATCAAGCAAAAACACCCCAACGCCTTCGTATTCTCCAGAACCACCGACACCTCGAAGCTCGCACTGGAAGTGGGCACGGAGCACGGCATCAACCACTTCAGCATCCGGCAACTGGTGGAGGAACACATCCCGGAAGCCTGGCTGAGCTAACTGCCAGCGACGCACTCCAACATCGCCGCGAATATCTCCGCAACAGAGCGCCGTGCCCCGCGTGGTCGAGGCTGTCGTAGAGGCCCAGGCGGGGAAACCCCGGCCACCGCTGCAACAGAGCGTGGCACCCGTATGGTCGAGGCTGGGCGCAGAGCACCACTTCCATGCTAATCGTGCCGGGATGGGCTGTTGCGAATGCAAGGCCCGTGCACTATAACCGCTAGCCAATACGGCGCTATTCCGCTCCGCCGCAACAGTCGGCCCATGCCCTGCGCCCCACCGACCCGTCAGGAGGCGCCATGACCATCGAAGAACTGCTCGCCAAACAGGAAATCTATGAACTAAGTTGCAACTATATGCGAGGGCTAGACCGCCTAGACGCGGCCTTGATGCGCACCGTGTTCCACGACGATGCCACCGTCGACTACGGGTTCTTCAAGGGCTCGGCCAGCGATTTCGTCGACTTCGCCCAAGGCGCGCTTAAGGACCATCTCGCGAACCACCATATGATCGGACAGGCCAATATCGAGGTAGACGGCGACCACGCCACGGGCGAGATCTACTTCCAAGCATTCCACAAGGTCGACATGGAAGGCGAACTGCGCGATCTATTCGTCGCCGGCCGCTACGTGGACCGCTACGAGAAACGCGACGGTGTTTGGAAGTTCAGCTTCCGCTCCGAGGTCAACGACTGGTCCCGAACCGAGGCGGATGCCGACAACTACCTGAGTTTGCCCGCCAACGAATCGCTGATCGGTGCCCGTAAACCAGAGGACTATTCCTACGGCATTTTTGGAAGAAGATAACGAGGAAAAGCGGCCGGAAATTGACGGGACGAGCGGGCCATCGAGGCGCGCCACAGTGATGCGGGGGTGCCCGGCGGCATGACCACCGACGAACTCGGCGCTAGGCACCCACGGCTTTCCAAGCGCGTCCTGGCCTCCTATGGCGCGCCGGCCCTGCCCTTGTCTATGACCACCCTGCCGCTGGCGGTCTACCTGCCGGCGGTGTATGCGGATGCGGAAGGGTTCGGGCTTTCCCTAGGCTTCGTCAGCCTAATGCTGGTGGTCTCCCGGGCTTTCGACGGCATCACCGATCCGGTAATCGGCTTCCTTTCGGATCGAACGCGCGGCCGCTGGGGGCGCCGCAAGCCCTTTTTTCTGCTCGGCACGCCGGTGTTTTTGCTCGGTGTGTGGCTACTGTGGGTGCCGCCGTTCGAGTTCGGCCCGACATCGGTACTCGGCACGGAGTTCAACTCGGGCTACCCCTATCTACTCATCACCCTGGCGTTGCTCTATGTCGGTGCCACCATCAAGGACGTGCCCTACAGCGCCTGGGGGGGAGAACTCTCCCAGGGCTACAACGAGCGCACCCTGATCACCAGTTGGCGGGAGGGCTTCACCGTGGCCGGTTCGCTGATTGGAGCCTTCACGCCGGCCGTCATCTTCTTCTTTGGCTACACCAAACCCATCGATGCCGTCTTCTTCCTGTCGCTGGCCATTGTTGTGCTGATGCCGATTCTGGTGATCAACGCCCTGGTCTCGGTACCGGAACCCAGAGTGGCGGAGACCCGCGCCGCCCGCCTGTCGTTGCGGGAGGGCTTCCAGGCCCTGTGGGAGAACGCACCCTATCGGCGGCTGATCATCATTTTCTTCTTCTCCACCATCGGTTCGGCCATGACCAATACGCTGAGCTTTTTCTTCGTCAAACATGTGCTGTTGGCCGGCGACCTATACGGGTTCTATCTGGCCCCCTACTTTGTCTCCCAAATCATTGCCATTCCGTTGTGGTTCAAGCTCTCGCGACGCATCGGCAAGCATCGGGCCACCATGGCCGCCATTGGCTGGTACGCGCTCTGGTCCTGTCTCATTCCCCTGATCGCCATTGCCCCCGCCTTGTGGTTTACGCCCTTTGAGGTGGAGAACATCCTGCGCTTTCTGCCCGAAGGCGCCTACGCGAGCGCCGTGGCCTACTTCGAGGACGTTCCCACCGGCAAGTTTCTGTTCTTCATTCTGGTGATGTGCCTGAAGGGATCGGCCATCGGCGCGCTGTCCGCGCTGCCCTACGCCATGGCTGCCGACGTTGTGGATCTCGACGCCGCCCGCACCGGCAAACGCCGTGGCGGTGCCTACTTCTCCATCTGGCTCATGGTGCGCAAGCTGGCCTATGCGCTCGGCCTGCTGATCGGTGCCAACACGGTGATCTGGTTCGGGTTCGATTCCCTGGCCGACCCCTTCAACACCACCAATACCCCCTTTGCCCTGCTCATGCTGGCAATCACCTATTCGGTCATCCCGGCCATCTTCAAGTTCGTGGCCATGCCGCTGTTGTGGCATTACCCGCTGGACGAGCAGCGCCTGCGGGAAATTCAGGGGGAGCTCGCCGCCCACCCGGTTCAGGACCGGTAGGCGGCCGGAAGCGTACCGGTACCAACGCGTATCGAGACCGCCGCCGCCGCAAACCGCACCTGGCTGGTAGCCCGCCATGTGGATACAGCCAGCAAACCACCATACCGGCCCTCCCACGGCAAGACCTATACGGCAACCGCGCGAAGGCCCCGATACAGCCAGCAATCCGCCATGTCGACCCTCGCACCCCCGCGAACATGTGGCGGGCGTTTGCCTCGTTCCATCGAACCAGCACCGACGCCCAGGGAAGGGGCATCTGCCAGTGGACGGCCGGTTACAGGGGGTGCGTGCCTGAATAGGACGGGTGCGCCGGGCCCATGCGCAGGCCCGTCACGAGCCTCCCATAACCGCGAGGTACAGCGCCGTCATGCCCAGCACGGAAAGCACCAGAAAGGTTCCCTGGGCACCGATGAGGCGAGAATAGTTGGCGCCCTCATGGCGGCTCATGCCCCAGGCGTGCAACAGCCGGAAAACGACCAGGGCGGAACCGAACAGGTGTACCGCCAGGGTGGTCACGCCGCTCACTTCCACCAGGTACAGCAGCACGAGCGCCAGGGGTACGTTCTCGACGAAATTCGCCTGTACCCGCAGGGTTGCGTCGGGTTTCCAGTCGGGCATTTCCCGGGCGCGCAATCGTACGTACAGCACCTGGTTGGCCAACAGCACACTCAAGAGACCCAGCACGCCCGCGTATAGGAGCGTTGCCGGGATCATCGCAGCGCTCCCAAAAGCGCGGCAAGAATGCCCATGCCCAGCAAAACCAGGCCGATCCAGCCGTACTGATCCAGCCAGAACAGCATATACGCCCGCTGCGGGTCATCCGTGGGCGCGGGCGGCACCTTCGTTCGCAACTGGCGCGGTAGCGGCGCGGCCCAGACGATCTGCCACCCGAGCCAGCAAGCCCCGAGCCCGACAATCAACAACCAGTTCATAGACAACTCCCGCAATGGCATGTGACCCGGCCATTCTAACTTGTTTAAAGCCTGTGCCGGACGGCCGGACACCGTCCGATATACCCCGACCCCGCAGCGCCGCGCCATCGCCCGAGGCGGAAACCTGTGCCGGACGGCTAGGCACCGTCCGATATAGCCGAGTGCAATGCGCTACAACCCGCGCTTCCCCCGACCCAGGGGCTTGCCCATGCCCGCAACGCGAGCGATTCTTTCAGAATGAGTCTTATGTAGAACAGTTGAATAACCACCGCATGCTGAGTCCCGCAAGGCGCTAACCACTACATGTCGTGGTTCGTCAACCAATCACCACAATTTCCTGCAGAATTGTCCGCGCAAGCGCTTCGTGACCGGGCCGGCCTTGACGATGCCGATGGGTTCGACCGGCGCATCAGGGGCAACCTGTAGATGCACTGGCGGTATCTCGAACGGCCCGCAGCGACGAGCGCCCGGTGAAACTGGAGTCGGAGCGACGAGCGCCCGATGGAGTTGGGGTCGGAGGCGACGCGTGACGGCGCGTGACGAGGAGCTCCCGCAGCGGCGGCTGGGCGGCTCAGCGTTCCCAATCGGCCAGCGATTCCCTGCCCTCGAGCTGGCGCAACAGGGCCACCACCACGTCGTAGGCGGAGCAGGATGCGCCAGCGGCGGCGCTGACCTCGTTGAATCCATCGCCGCCCGCCTCCCGTACGCGGTCCCGCAACGATTGATCCGAGCGCAATACGCGAATGAAACGCTCGCCGTTCTCTATGGACATGGTCGACTGCTCCGGTAGCTGCTCAAACAGCACCGAAGTCTAGCATGGTAATCGGGTAACGCAGACGCCCTGCTATCATGGCCGGTGTCCTGTCCCGACGCAGGAATCATCTCTTACACAACAGGAGCGAACCATGAGCATTATCCGTCATCCGATCTGGCAGTACGCCTACTTCGTGAACGACATCGACGAAGCCTGCGTGAAGTGGAACCGGATGCTGGGCGCCGGCCCCTTCTTCGTCACGCGCCACCACATCGCGGAGAGCTTCCGCTACCGGGGCGAGCCCATCGAGGCGGATGTCAGCTACGCCTTCGGCCAGGCCGGGCCGGCGCACATTCAGTTCATCGCCCAGCACGACGACACGCCATCGATCTATCGCGAGATGTACAAGGCCGGCGAGCAGGGTTTCCACCATGTCGGGCTCCTAATTCACGACGTCACCGGCGAGATACGGCGGTTTAACGAAGCCGGATACGAAACCGCCTGCACGCTTTGGGGCGGCGACTATGTTGCCTACATGGATTGCCGGAAAGACCTGGGCTGTTACGTGGAATTACACGGCGACGCACCCATCATCGTCGATCTGTTCAACGGCTGGAAACAGGCCCACGAGGAATGGGACGGCGTGACTAACCTCATCCGGGAATAACCCGGGCACCCGCTTTCCGACTCGGGGCAGCTTGCCGGCGAGTAGCCGGAACTGCGGCCCACCCTAGGCCGGGCGCGGTGACAAGGCGATGCTGCCGCCAGCGCCCGGATTCGCCGGATTCGGGATCACCTGCCGGGTTTTGGGCACGACAACCAGATCCATATCCTCCATCGGAACTACACCAAGCAGCGCTTGGTCGCCCATGACCAGCGCACCCGTAAACCCCGTTCGCCCACCCAAACGCAGTTCCACGGGCCCGGCGTAGGGAACCGAACGCCGGCTGCCGTCCGCTAGGGTTACTGACCTCTCCTCACTGGTTTGCAGCGCGAGACGATCCCTTATGGACTCTGGAATACAGAGGTGCACGGCAGCCGTATCCGCCATCGCATCGACAAGCACCACCTCGATATCGGGCCGTCGCGGGTTTCTGAGCTCCAGTTGTACCTTGGCGATTCCCATGCTGTTTCCCAGTCAATGCCATATGCTGTCAATACCAAGCGCTAGCTCCGCGAACCTCCGGAAGTTGTCCTTAAGATATCCCGGTCGATTCCACGCGCTGCCAATGCCAAGTGTGCGCTTGCGCAGCCGCGTTGCACAAGGGCGGATTACGCACACCGGGAATGGCGGGTTGTCGTTCACGACGACGCTGGCACCGACGGTCTGGTGGATGCATTGAGCACGTCAGCGCGACGCTTTTCGCGCAGCCGGTAGCCCTATCCGGTGATCGTCAGCACGTGGCTGTGGTGCAGCGGACAGTCGAGGACGGCGGCCTTTGCGCGGGCGGTTCCGGCACCCGCCCCGGGCCCACCGGCACCACGCCGCCCGATGCTCTCCGACCTACGCAACCATAGGGTCGCCCCGGATGGGACAAGGCTCAGTCTTGACAACCAACGCAGGTAATATAAAGTTTCCGCCAAGATCCCTTTCCAAAAAAAGCGCCGCGCCGTACTGCTACAATCCAAGAGGGCTCCGGCCCCGCGTACGGTCGCGGCAACTTACCTGCAACCTGTGGTTCCATCGTGTCCAAGTACGCGGTCTTGATCGACGCCGGATTTCTGAAACGCAAAATCGGTTCCCGAGACAAACCACTGGCGGCGAACACTGTCGAAGCGTTCATCAATAACCTGGACGAACATCCGTCGCTTAAGGAGCTTGTCCTTCACCGGGTTTATTTCTATGACGCTCCTCCACTCCAAACGGCCCACACAAAGCCGCTGGGTGGGGGCACCATGGATTTCAGTAATACCCCGCTCGCACAGAACAATCGGAGGTTGCACTTGGAGTTGCAAAGCGTTCCTTTTGTTGCCCTCCGCATGGGTCTCGTTCGATTCCGGGGCTGGTCGGTCAAACCACGCTTCTTTGAACACAAACACACTAACCAGAGCGAGGTGAGCATCGGTTCCAACGACATCATCCCGAACGTACAACAGAAGGGAGTGGATATGCGGATTGGCCTGGACATCGCCTCGCTTACCTTGAAGGGCCACGTGCAAGTGGTCGTATTGGTGACGAGCGACAGCGACTTCATTCCCGCGATGAAGTTCGCCCGCCGCGAGGGCGCACAACTGTTTTTGGTTCCGCTGGGGCATTCGATTCTTCCCGATATGCGAGAGCACTCCGATCTGATTTTGAATCTGGCGGCTTGGGATCAAGGTCGTCGACCATAGTGGATGAGTCTGTGCGCTAACCGACGAATAAAAAGTTCCTCAATCCCCCGATAAGGGCGGTACCAGGCCCGTTGGTCTCGGAGAAGTGGCCCCGGAAACTCGAACAACGCGTTAAGGTGTAACCAATCGGCATAGGAGCCCATTGGCACGGCGAAAAAGAGGCAGTATTCGGCGGAGTTCAAAGCGAACGTCACACTCTCGGCAATCCGCGGAGACGGGACGCTAGCGGAGCTGGCGAGACGTTCCACGAAATCGCCGATACCCTTATGGACGAGATCGTGGAACGGTTCGACCTGCTCCCTCCAGACACCGTTACACGGAATCAACAGGGCTGGCCGCTTACCTGGAAGGGAGAGTGGCCGGCCCGCGATGCCTGCCCCGGGGGCTTGCGCGGGCCCCCGTTTTCGAACCAAAATTGAAACCTGCTGCACGAACTCGCCAAACACCGCCAGGGAAAGCTTGATCAAGTTGATACTCATGGGAACTATGCTCCATAACCGATTGATTTTGCTTGGCGCTATCAGGTAATCGCGCACTTCATGAATCCATAGGTACGAGGGACCACATGGCCACGAAACAACCCTACCGGCCAATAGAGCCGGAATCCCTAGACGAGATAAACCTGCTGGATGCCGACCTGCAAAACTGCCCGTACCACGCCTACAAAAGGCTCCGCGACGAAGCGCCGGTCTGGCGGGACCCCGTAACCGGGTTCTACGTCATCACCCGTTTCGAGGATGTGCGCCGGGTACTGCTCGACACCGAGGGCTATGCCAGCGGCATGCGCGAGGGCCAGCGCGGCGGCCGGGGCCGCATCGACGCGGAGCGCGCACTGCGCATGTTGGCCCTGTATCAGGAAAAAGGCTGGGTGCCGGCACCGACCCTCGCGGGCCGGGACGACCCCAATCACAAGCAGATGCGGGCCATGTTCAACGAAGCGTTCCGGCCGAAGAAAATCCAGGAGATGGACCCATTCGTCGAGCAGACCGCCTACAAACTCATGGACGCCTTTATCGGTGACGGGCACTGCGACTGGGTGGCTCAGTTCGCCGTGCCGCTGCCGCTGATTGTCATCGGTCGGCAGGTGGGTGTGCCCGAGGAGGATATCTGGAAAATCAAGGCCTGGACCGACGCCTGGGTTCAGCGGCTCGGCATGATGCAAACCGAGGAAGAGGAAAAGTGGTCCGTGGAGATGGAAATCGAGGCGCAACACTATTTCCAGCCGATCTTCGAGCGCCTGCGCCGAGAGCCGGACGACACGCTACTCTCCGAGCTGGTGAACCGCGTGATTCCCGAGTGGGGGCGGCCCCTGAACGACAACGAGCTACACGCCGAGATGATGGCCGATACCTTCGTCGGCGGCTCGGAGACCACAACCAATGCCATCGGCTACGGCGTGAAGCTGCTCATCGAGAACCCGGACGTATGGCGTCGGTTGAAGACCGACCCGGCCAAACACCTGCGCACCTTCATAGAGGAGGTGCTGCGCTTGGAAAGCCCGGTGCAGGGCCTATTCCGCACCACGGCAAAAGACATCGAGTTGCACGGCGTCACGATTCCGAAGGGTGCCATGATCAACATCCGCTACGCCGCCGGAAACCGCGACGAACGCGAGTTCGGGTGCCCCGGGGAACTGAATCTTGATCGGGAAAAGCCGGGCCGGCACTTAGCCTTCGGCTCCGGGATTCATCACTGCCTCGGCGCACCGCTGGCACGGCGGGAGCTATATTGGTCGTTCAAGGCACTGGTGGACCGCGTTGACGAGATGTGGTTCGCGCCCGGCATGAACGACTTCGCCATGTCACCCAACTTCGCATTGCGGGCGCTAAAAGAACTGCACATCGAGTTCAAGCCCGCAGCCTAGGCGGAATGCCAGGGCGCCGCGGGGCGCCCGACAGGTGGGTGCTGACGTTGGGGCGGTAGTCGTCCAGAAATGTACGGCTGTAACCAATTCCGGCCGGCACTCGACCGGCAGCGCCAAGTGTTCTTCCCGCCAGCCGGCTCGGAGTGGCTTCAGTTCGTGGGAAACGACCTCGAGCCGGGCCCCTGCTCGCGAGTGCTCAAGGGGCAGCCGAAGCGTCTGGCTCCGCATCCCCCAAAGCCGCTTCGCGACGTGCCCGGACGGCGGCGGCAGCCCCGGGCTCGGCCCGAATCTCGTCTAGGGCCGCCATGATGCGCCGGAAATTCGCGAGGCCCCTGGCGTGGGTCTCGCCGTATCCCTTCACTAGGCGGCGGCACTCCGCGACCTCCACCGCCAGAGCGTAGTCGCAGGGGGCGATGTTGCGCACCGTGGCAAGCCACCGGTCGAGCTCGGCGCTCTCCGCCCGATAGCGCAAGGTACCCCGGCGAAAACGGCGCAGCCCGGCCAGCAGGTACAACAGCAGGAAGCCAGGCAGGCTGGTCGTTCTGATGCGCCTGCCTTTCCGGCAGAAGAAGGCAATGGTGTTTCTTAGGACAGCCGTATTCATACACCAGCGACCCGCCCAAGCCGGCATAATGTCGCAGACCTCCTCCACCCGCGGGTGCATGAACTCCTCGATACGCACGACTTGGGTAGCATCGGCTTGCGCTTCCTCCCGCACCCGGGCGAAGCGGGCCTGGCGGGTTTTCAGGTCCGCAACCCGAATGACATCCTCATAGGCCATGCCCAGCGCCAGATAGCGCGCCGTCTCGACGGTGAGCCGGTAATCCCGGCCGGCCCCATCGAGTTCCAGGAAGGGTGCCAGGCGCTCCAGAAACGCTAGGGCATAACGCAAGTCCTGGTAGTCGATGAGCTTGCGCAACCCCGCCAGGACGACGCCCCGGCACGGTAGCGGAAACTCCGCATCGACCCGGTCGAGCAGCGCCCGCACCTGCTTGCCCGGCGCCGCGACGGAACCGGGCCGTTGCTCGACCCGCTTCCCCGCGCGGGGCTGTTCCCCGGCTTGCCGGTACCCTGCCTCGAAGCCTCGGAGGTTCGGCGCCACGGCGACACCCAAGGCGGCGATAACATCTGTGCAGGCCTGCTTCCCAAAGGGCGCAATGCCGGCCCCGGCGATGGCACCAAGCAGCAGGGAACTGATCACGCTGCCGGTTTCCTCGGCCAGGGCCGCCATGTCGAAGCCGACAAACTGCTTGGCGTTCTCCCGGACAATTGCGGTGAGTCGCCCGGAATCCACCCGGCCATCGCCCGCCACCGTCTTCTCTCCCACCGCAAAGTCCCGGTGCGTAGAGACGATGACCCTGGTTCTGTCGCGGGTGACGAGGCCCCTCAGCACCGCCCGACCAGCCTCGGCCAGTTCCCCGGCAACCACCACATCCACATGGCCGGGCACCGGCATCAGCGCAAGCACCGGAGACTCCTGGCCACAGTCGGGCCGGGGCAGCAGTTCCAGGTAGTAAACCGTGGCCCCCGTACGCTGGGCCACACCGGGGACGGCGGTGGACTGGGCCAGCCACCCGGAGCGCTCGGCAACCTCGATCAGCCAGTTGGTAAGGACGCCGCCGCCCTGCCCGCCCATGGCCAGAATCGCGATCTTGAGCGGTTTCACCACATCGCCCATGCCAACAACCCGCCCCACCGCTGAAGATGTTCTCTGCTCAGAACGCCCAGCGCCGCAGCCGCCTTGCGCGCCAACCCATAAGCAACCCGATCAGGAAAGACCGCACTCCGGACAGCGCCCGATCAACGATATTGGGGTTGTAGACGATATCCGCCTTGTAGAAGGATGGGCACAGCACGGCGGCGTGGGCTACCTCGCCGCAAACCCCGCAGCCGACGCAACTGTTGACCACGGTGGCCACCGGGTCCCGGCGCAGCGGGTCAGGGTTGTCCTTGATCGTCAGCGACGGGCAGCCGGACAGCCGAATGCAGGAGTGGTCCCCGGTGCAGGTATCCGCATCGACGCCGAAGCGTTCGCGCACATAGCGTTTTTTTTGTTTGAGCCGTTGCCGGATCTGGGGCCGGATGCGCCGCTGCCGGTTGAGTTGGCATTCGCCCTCCGCCACGATGAGTTTGGGGCCCCGTGCCTTGGTGGTCATGGCCTCGCGCAGGGCATGCAGCGATTCCTGGATGCGGTAGGTGTGCACCTTCCGTATCCAGCGTACGCCGGCGCCCTTGAGCGCATCGACGATGGAAAGCCGGTATTGGCGGTTCTGCGCGTCCGCCCTGGAGGAGGGAATCCACTGGCCGCCCGTGGCCGCCGCATAGCCGTTGTCGATAACGACGATCACGCCGTCGTGTTCATTCTCAACCGCGTTGCCGATCCCGGTCGCCAGGCCGTTGTGCCAAAACCCCCCGTCTCCCATGATGGACAGGGCGCGCCTCGGGTGCCGCCCCATGAGCGCCGAGGCACTGGAGGGGCCAAGGCCATACCCGGTAATGGTGTTGCCGATGTGGAAGGGCGCGGCCGTGGCGAAGGAATGGCAACCGATGTCCATGCTCACCTGCAACCTGCCGAATTCCTTTTCGATTAGTTTGACGGCCGAGAAGAACGGGCGTTCCGGGCAGCCGGTACAGAGGCCGGAGGGCCGCTGTGGCACCAGACGCGCCAATTCTTCCTGGTCGGCGCGATGGGTTTCGGCAAGCGGCGGCACGGTAACCAGGGCGGGTGCCCACCGGCCCAGGAACTCGCGCAGCCCAGCCTCCAGTAACTCGCAGGTGTATTCTCCGGCCATGGACAGGACATCCTTGCCGTGCACCCGGGTCGGCACGTCGTTGCGCTTAAGGATGCTGTTGATGTTCTGTTCGATGTAGTCGGGCTGCCCCTCCTCCACGAGCAGCACCGCCCGCCTACCCCGGCAGAACTCAATGATCTCCGCATCGACCAGCGGGTAGACCACATTCATGACGTACATCGGGATCTGGCTGTTGCCAAAGGCATCGGAGCACCCGATATGTTCCATGGCCCGGTTCAGGGTGTTATAGAGCCCGCCGGGTACGATGATGCCGACCTCGCCCTGGGGGCCTTCGCGTAGCTCGTTCAGCCGCTGCCGCCGTATGAAGTCCACCGCGGCGGGCCAGCGCTGTTCGACCTTCTCCACTTCGTGCCGATAGTTGTGGGGAGGCAGCACGATGCGCTGGACATCCCGCACCGGGGCTGCCAGGGCATCGGCGGCGCGGAACCGGGGGCGCAGGTTGTCCCGGGTGTTCAGCACGCCGTGGACATGGCAGGCGCGTACCCGCAGTTGCAGCATCACCGGGGTATGCGATGCCTCGGAAAGCTCAAAGCCCCGCTCGACCATTCCGGCGATGCTGTTCAGGTTCGGGCGCGGGTCGAGCAGCCACACCTGGGATTTCATCGCAAAGGCATGCGAGCGCTCCTGCATGATGGAAGCGCCCTCGCCGTAGTCTTCGCCGACGACGATCAGCACACCGCCCTTGACACCGGCGGAAGCCACATTGGCGAGGGCGTCGGAGGCCACGTTGGTACCGACCGTGGACTTCCAGGCCACGGCGCCGCGCATGGGGTAGTTGACCGAGGCGGCGAGCATCGACGCGGCGGCCGCCTCGCTGGCGGACTGTTCGAAGTGGATGCCAAGTTCCCCGAGGATGTCCCGGGCATCGGAGAAGACGTCGATCAGGTGGCTGATGGGCGAGCCCTGGTAGCCGCCGATGTAGGAGACGCCCGATTGCAGCAGGGCCTTGGTGACGGCCAGGATGCCCTCGCCGTGCAACTCGCCGCCATCGCCGAGGCGCAGCTTCGCAACTTCCTTCGCAAAGGATCGCTCGGCCATCAGCCTAGCTCCGCGCCTGTGGTCGGGGCACCCGCACGCCGGGCGGGCCGGTCAGATTTTCCAGCATCGTCCCCCCTTGATGACCGGCGTTCAGGGGCGTCGGTAGGCTGGTCGCCGTCCTCGGGTCGGCCTTGGCCGCGAACCGGTCCAACACCTCCGGGCCGACCTCGGTCGTGAACCGGTTCAGCGTCTTCGGGCCGGCCTTGGCCGCGAGCTAGCCCAGTGCCCCCGGCGCGTTGCACAAACGCCTTGATCGCCGCCCAGAGTTCCGGGGTTTCCAGCACTATGCCGTGCGGCCCCACGAACTCGACGACTTCCGGCGCGGATTTCAGCAGCCCCAGCAAGGCCCGGGACTCGCTCGTGGGCACAATCCGGTCGCGCGCCGCATAGAGCACCAGCACAGGCTGCGGCAGCGCATCGATGGCGAGTGTGGTATCGATGTTCTGGCGCAGCATCCAGCCGACCGGCGCGAACGGGTAGCGCCGCCGCGCGATGTGCTCAAGGCTCCGATACGGGCTCATTAGGATGACGCCGGCGATGCCTCCCCCGCGGGCGGTAAGGGCCGCAACGCCGCTGCCGAGACTGCGCCCGAACAAAACCACCGGGCGGTCCGCGCCGAACCGGGCGCGCATGTTGGCCACGATGGCCACCGCATCGTCGACGACAGTGGCCGTGGTCGGCCTGCCGCCGCTCTCGCCATAGCCCCGATAGTTCATTAGAACCGTTACCGCATCGAGGTCGGCAAACAGGCCCGCGAGTGTGGAAACCTCCTCCGCGTTGCCCTGAAAATAGAACAACAGCGGGCCGTTCGATTGGCCGTTGACAACCCATCCGCGCAGCGTCGCGTCCGGGCGCTCGACCGTCGCCGGGTGCACGTGCGGCCCGACCGGTTCCCGCTGCAGGGGTTGGGGGAAGAAAATCAACCGATCCTGCACCAGGTAGAGCAGCAGGCAGACGCCGACATAGGCGATCAGGACAATCAACGCGATGCGTAGCAGGGTTTCCAGCACAACGCCCTCTTCAGTGTTGCGGCCCCAGGGCCATCCCAAGGTCGTCTATTAGCCCTCGGCAAAATCCTATATAGATGGTTTATGAAGCAACTCATATCGTTTGCTTGAAAAGCCACCGCTTGCCGAGTTCCGCAAGTCGCATAGCCCCATGTCGCGGTCTGTCGACTGACCGACATGGGCCCCTCTATGGACACCTTGCGGAAGATCGGGCAATCATTCTGCGGCATCCGGTGCTGTTCCAGAATTTTTCAAGGGGAAGCGGTTCGGGAGGGCCCCGCCCCCATTCAACCCGTCACCGTTCGGTGTGCCGGTTTGCGCGGCCCAAGCCGCACCGGTTCGCCCGGCCAGGCACCGATGTTCTCGCCGCTGCGGCCATCGCGCAGCAAGTCGATAAGTAGCCCGGCAACCCGCTCGGGCCGCAGCCAGGCCGCAACCTGGGCTGTGGACGGTTCGCTCTCCCAGCGGCCGCGCAGCATGGGTGTATCCACCGCGCCCAGGCACAGCGCATTAACGCGCACACCCTGCTTCTCCAGCGCCTGGGACCAAGCCTGGGTGAAGCCGTTCAACGCCCACTTGGATGCGTTGTAGAGGTCGCTATCGGGGGCGTTGGTGCCGCTGCCTTTCGCCGGCAGCACATCGTGGCTGCTGATGTTGACGATGTCTCCTCCACCCCGCTCGAGCATGCGCGGAACACACAGGCGCGACAACAACAGCACACCCATCAGGTTGGTGCGCATGATGTAGTCCCAGTCATCGAGGGCCTTTTGGTAGCTATCCGCGACCGGGGTGCGCCGCCATCGGCCGGCGTTGTTGACCAGCAGGTCCACACCGCCGAACGCCCGCTCGGCGGTGGCGACCAGGTGCTCAAGGTCGCTCAACCGGGATACGTCGGCGACCACGCCCCGCACTTTTCCGGGCCCATCCATGGCGGCCGCCACCTCCACCGCCGCGGTATCGAGGTCGCACAGGGTAACATCGGCACCCGCGGTGACCAGGGCCTGGGCAAAGGCGCGCCCGAGACCGCCCGCACCGCCGGTTACTATCGCGGACCGTCCGTCCAAAAAGCCCATCGCCTAAGCCTCCGCCGCCATGCGGAAGTAGGGGTTGCGGCGCGGCGGTGGCAGCACCACGGGGTGCCCCATGGCAAAACCGATGTTCTCGCCAGTGCGCCCCCCGGGGCCTTCCGCGATCAGTTCAACCAGTACACGAGCGATATCCTCCGCCCGCATCCAACGCGCTTCCTCTTCCGGGGGCGGGTCGAAATTGAAGAAACCACGCAGCATGTAGGAGTCTGTCGCACCCATGCAGAAGCCATTCACGCGAATGTTGTGGGGTTTGAGTGCCTGGCACCAGGAAAAGGTAAGGCCGTTGACGCCCCACTTAGCGGCATCGTAGAGGTCCATGTCCGTGCCGCCGCCCGTGGGACGCGGGGCGATATCGATAAAGGGACAATCGGGCGCGTCGTTGTGGGAAAGTTCGAAGGGCGAACCGCAGGTATGCACATGGTCGGTGCTGATGTTCACGATGTGCCCGCCACCCTGCTCAATCATCACGGGAACCACCGCCCGACCGCCTAGGAATACGCCCTTCAGGTTCGTGCCAATGAGGCTGTCGGCATCGGCAAGTGTCTTGTCGATGCTGTCGGTGGGCGCTGTGCCGGCCCAAACGCCGGCGTTGCTGACCAGCACATCGATGCGGCCGAAGCGAGCAACCGTCGCATCGATGAAGCGGCGGACATCCTGGGCATTGGCAACATCGGCGCGCATGGCAACGACCGGCACATCCGCCGGGACGCCAAAGTCCTCGATCTCCTGGCGCACATCGCAAACCGCGAGCGCCGCGCCCTCGGCGGCCAGCGCACGCGCAAAGGCATTGCCCAGGCCAACAGCGGCCCCGGTCACCACCGCCGTTTTGCCATCCAGAAAACCCATATACACCACCTTCCGTATCGGGACTTATAAGGAAACGTTGGCAAACCACCCGACGATGATAACCTATTCGCCTATTCACAGAACGAGGCGCCTGTCGTCCATGTATGAGTCAAAGAATGTCCTGGGCGAAAAACTCCAGGTATGCAGTTCAAGCCCGTTAACAGGCTTCTATCGGGACGGTTGTTGCAATACCGGCGCGGAAGATGTCGGCCTGCACACCGTCTGCACCCAGGTTACTGAAGAATTTCTCATCTTCTCCAAGGCAAGGGGCAACGACCTGAGCACGCCCCGCCCGGAGATTGGATTTGACGGGCTCCAGCCCGGCGACTGCTGGTGTCTCTGCGCGCTACGCTGGAAGGAAGCCTACGAGGCCGGGGCCGCACCCACCGTGATACTGGAGGCCACCCACGAGGCCACCCTCAAAATAGTTCCCCTAGCGCTGCTGAAGGAATACGCCCAGCGTCTCCACTAGGAAACCTCTGATTAAGTGGGAGGTTCCCGCCGCCCAAGGATGTGTGGCCCAAATCGCGTACGATATGTATTTGATTTTGCGAGTCAAAGTAACAATCGCGTTACTACACTGCAACTCTGAACGAGGCGGCGATGGACTTGTTCAGAGCTTCCCTAGTGCTCCATCAAACCGATAATGACGTATCAGTGACGGCGGGAGCGCCCCGTGCAAGGCCCTGTCGCGCAGACATAGGCGACCTACTTCAAGCGACCACGCCGCACGGGGCGCTCCCGCCGTCACCCGCAGGGCGCACCGACAAGGGCCCATCTGCTTTGTTGTCGGCTCTTGACGTATCTCGGATACGCCGGCGAGCCTCCGCCGCGCATCTGAGCGCTTGTGGGGAACCCTCCCCAAAACCCGCCAAAATTGGGTGCAAAACTTCGTTCATGCGGATCCATCATCGCGACACCTTATAGGCGTGCGCGGATGGGGCTAGAATAGCCGCCCACTGCAGAACGCGATAGGGAGCAACCCATGGTCGATAACCCGCCCACAGGCAATCAGCGGATCATCCCCTACCTATCCTATGCCGACGCCCCGGCCGCAATCGCATTCCTTTGCAACGCCTACGGTTTTGAGGCCGGTCTACAGATGGAAATGGGCGATGGCGTGCTGGGGCATGCCGAACTCCATCTTGACGATAATGTCGTGTTCCTCGCCACCGCCTTCGCTGAACTGGGCCAGGCGAGTCCTAAGGATCTCTCCGCCATGCACAGCAAGGTCATGGTCTATGTCAACGATGTCGACGCCCACTACGAACACGCCAAGGCGGCCGGTGCCGAAATCACCCAAGAGATCGCCGATCAGTTCTATGGCGACCGCAACTACAGCACAGTGGATCCCGAAGGCCACTCTTGGATCTTCTCGCAGCACATGCGCGACGTATCACCCGCGGAACTGCAGGCGGCCATCGCTGAGTTGGCCAATCAGTAGGCTAAGGTTCCGCCGCTGGTTACAGATTCGTTCGCCCGCTTCGGGTTGCAATCACGCCACGCAAGCCCAGCGTCTCGCCACGCAGCAAATGTCGGATAGGGGTGTTGCGGATTTACGTCGGCATCGGCGGCGGTGAAACGCCAGGATGTCTACGACAGTTGCTATGCGACATGAAACTAGTCTGACCTGCCGAAGGTGCCGACCTCGCGGTTTAGGTCGACCCCGGCGACCTGGTAGCCGCGGCGGAGATCGTCGATATGGCGGGCCATCCACTGCGCGGCGAGGCCCCCATCTCCGGACTTGAACGCCGCATTCATATGCCGTTGGGCGCTAAGGATTCGATCACGGGGGTTGGGCAATGCATGGAAAACCTGCTTGAGGCTTGATTGCAGGAGCATGTTCAATGAATGCAGCATCACCGAGATCACCTTGTTTCCAGTCGCCTCCCAAACCGCTTCGAGGTAGTCCACACTCAGGGACACGACGGATTGCGGATCCTCCACGGCTGCCAGAGATTCGGTAAGCTCGTCGAGGTGGGCGAGCTGCCCCGGTTGCATCTTCCGCGCGGCGAGTTGCGCGGTTTGCGGCAGAATCGTGGCGATCGCCTCCCAGATGTCGATAAAGCGAACGCCGTGACGCTCTAGGCCGCGGCTGGTCGACGCCGCCGCTTGGGCGGTCTTCGGGCGCGCCGCGTATAGGCGCTTGCCGCTTCCCCGCAGCACCAGCCCGGACTGCTCGAGTAGACGAATGCCCTCGCGAACCGTGGACCGCTGTACGTTGAACCGCTTGCACAGCTCCATCTCGGTTGGAATGGCGCTGTCCTCGGCAACACGCCCGGACAGAATTTCATCTTCCAGCGCCTGAAAGACGAGCAAGTACGCCGGGCGGCTCGCCAGTGGGGACAGGCTGGAGCCAGGGCTGCCCGAATGTACGCCATCCGCCGAGGTTTTCAACTCGTCACCGGACTAGCCCGTCGCTAATGATCATCTTGCGAACCTCGGTGGTGCCCGCCCCGATCTCCAGCAACTTGATGGCGCGGAACAGGCGATTCGCCTCGGATTCCCAGATATAGCCGCTACCGCCGTGAATCTGCACCAGGTCGTCCAATATCCTGTTGGAGGTGGACGCCGCGTACATGATGGCCGCGGCCGTTTGCATATGAATGGCCCCACGTCCCGGCTCCCGGGGCGACAAGGCCGCGCATTGCGCCAGCACCCGGTAGATGAAGGTGCGCATGGTTTCCACCCCCACGTACATATCCGCCAGCTTGGATTGGACCAGCTGAAATTCGGCAATGGGCCGACCGAACTGCTCCCGGGTTTTCGCCCATTCCAACGAGAGCGCAAGCGCCCGCTCGCTGATGCCAAGGGAGATTGGCGCGATGATCGCGCGCTCATAGTCGAGCCCGCTCATCACCACCCGCACGCCCCGATTCTCTTCGCCCACCAGGTTCTCGGCCGGAACGACGCAGTCTTCCAGCACGAGTTCCGCAGTTTGGCTACCGCGAAACCCCATTTTTGTCAGCTTCTGCGCAACATGGAAGCCGGATAAACCCGTTTCCACGAGAAACGCGGATATGCCGCGATGGCCTGCCCCCGGGTCGGTCTTGGCGTAAAGCATCACCACATCGGCCACCGGCCCGTTCGTGATATACATCTTGCCGCCATTGAGCACATAGCTACCGTCCTCCTTGCGGGCGGTGGTGCGCATCGAGCCGAGCGCATCCGAACCCGCGCCGGGCTCGGTTAAGGCCAGCGCGCCAATCAGGGCGCCGGAGCAGAGCCCCGGCAGATACTTCTCGCGCAAAAACTCCGACCCGTTGCGCGCCAGGTTGTCCGCGCACAGGTTGTCATGGGCGGCCCAGCTTAGCGCCAGGGCGTGGTTCCAGCGCGCAAATGCCTGGCAAACAAGGCCCGCGGAAAGTAGGTCAAGGCCGGCGCCCCCATATGTGGGGTCAACCGTGGTGCCCAGCATGCCAAGCCGGCCCAGCTCTGGAAATATGTCCTCGGGCCACCATTCCTCCGCATCCATCTGCTCCGCCAATGGGTACATCCGCTCGCGGGCAAAGCGGTCCGCATGGTCGAGAATCGCTTGCTGGTCAGCGTTCAAACAGAATTGGGACATGTTTGGCCAAACGCGGTTGTCAGACAATCATACAAACCGTAGCATGGGATTCAATATCTGTGTAGGCGGAGCGAAGAAGGCGGCATGGCATCGGCACCCGGGGCGCACAGCATTCGCATCGGTGGCGGCAGTGGCTACTGGGGTGATTCCGATATGGCCGTACCCCAGTTGCTTGCCGCCGGGGTGGACTACATCGCTTTCGACTATCTTGCCGAAATCACCATGTCCATCCTCGCGAGAGCCCGGGCAAAGTCCCCCGATGCCGGGTACGCCACCGACTTCGTCACCGGGGCCATCGCCCCCAACCTGTCGGAGATTGCCGCCAAGGGGGTGAGAATCCTCTCCAACGCGGGCGGTGTAAACCCAAGCGCCTGCGCGAAGGAGGTCGAAAGGCTTATCGACGAGGCCGGGCTGGCGTTAACGGTCGCAACGGTCACCGGCGACGATTTGACGGATGCCGCGGCACACTTCACCTCCGCAAGGGAAATGTTCTCCGGCGCACCCTTCCCCGACCGGGAAAACATCGCCAGCATCAATGCCTACCTAGGGGCATTCCCGATCGCCCAAGCGCTGGAAAACGGTGCCGACATCATTATCACCGGCCGCTGTGTCGACAGCGCCCTGGCGTTGGCGGCCTGCGTCCATGCCTTTGGCTGGCGACCCATGGACTGGGATTTGCTGGCGGCGGGAAGCCTCGCCGGGCACCTGATCGAGTGCGGTCCCCAGGTAACCGGGGGGAACACCACGGATTGGGAAGATGTAGCCGATAGCATCGATTGCATCGGCTATCCGATTGCCGAGGTCGCAGCCGACGGCGCCATCGATATCTGCAAACCCCAGGGCACCGGCGGTCGCGTTTCAAGGGCGACGGTGGCGGAGCAGCTTCTCTACGAGATCGGCGACCCCCGGGTCTACCGGTTGCCCGATGTCGACTGCGACTTCAGCGATGTCGTCGTCGAAGAACGCCAGGGCGAGCGCGTATTGGTGCGCGGTGCCAAGGGCCGTCCCGCGCCTTCCACCTATAAGACCAGCGCCACCTATACCGACGGCTTTCGGATCATCACCCTGTGGTACTTCGTCGGCCGGAACAGCCCCGCCAAGGCGTGCCGCTTCGCCGAAGCCACGCTATCGCGTGTGCGGAGGAAACTCGCGGCCCTGGAACTACCGGATTTTACCCAGGTCGAGGTAGACCCCTTTGGCGCCGGCGCGCACTATGGCCCCGAAGCGGCCCAGCCGAGCCATCGAGAGGTGGCGTTGCGCATCGCCGCCCGGCACCCAAGCCCGAAGGCATTGGTGCTGCTGTTAAAGGAGGCAAGCGGCATGGCTTTGGCCACGCCACCCGGTATGGCCCTCTACACCGGAGGCCGGCCCTCCCCCTCCCCGGTTGTGCGCCTATTTTCATTCCTGGTCGACAAGAGCCAGGTGGATATCAAGGTCAGCATCGGCGATGCGCAAATCCAACACCGGGTATATGGTTCCAATACCGAGGCCGAAACCCTGCCGCCCGCTCCCACTCCGGCCGCACCAGCCGCCCGTGGCGAGCTGGTGCAAACGGCGCTTCGCGATCTTGCCTGGGCCCGCTCCGGCGACAAGGGCAACAACGCCAACATCGGCGTGATCGCCCGCAAAGCGAAATACCTGCCCTATATCTGGGCGCAGTTGACCGAAGACGCCGTGCAAGATCAATTCAAACATTTCCTGAGCGGGCCGGTGCAGCGGTTTTATCTGCCGGGTATGTCCGCCATGAATTTCCTGCTGCACGACGTGCTGGGCGGCGGTGGCGTGGCGAGCCTGCGCGCCGACCCCCAGGGCAAGAGCTATGCGGAAATTCTCTTAGACCGGGTGATCGCCATCCCGCAACAGGTATTGGCATAGCAACTCACCCGACCGGAGCTATTGGCAGGAATCGTTGACGTGACCCTATTCACTTCCAAGCTAAGCCCATCCTCGGAGGGATTCGCGCGGAATCGCCGGCAAATGCTGTCGTTGGTCGAACGCCTCCGGGATATCGAAGTGCGGGCGGTGGCCACCTCGAACAAGCGGCGGCCCGTATTCGAGCGACGCGGGCAGATTCCACCCCACGAGCGCCTATCCCGGCTCATCGACCCGGGGCTACCCTTCCTGCGCCTGCACAGTCTGGCCAACTACCTGGTCGAAGACGAAGACCCGGAAACCAGCGTGCCGGGCGCCAACGTCATCGCCGGAATTGGCTATATCCGCGGGGTCCGGTGCCTGATATGGATCGATGACAGCGGCATTCAGGCGGGTTCCTATACACAGACGACGAATGCCTTGGTGTTGAGCATTCAGGACATTGCCAAGCGCCAAAAGCTGCCCGTAGTGCACCTGGTGGAAAGTGCCGGCGCCAACCTGATGACCTTTACCGTCGAGAACTGGGTACTGGCCGGTTCCATGTTCCGCAATCTGGCCCAGCTCAGCGCGGCGGGTATTCCGACAATTACCGTACTGCATGGGCCCTCGACCGCGGGCGGCGCCTATATGCCCGGGATGTCCGACTACGTTATTGGCGTAAAAAAGAATGGCCTGGCGGCGCTCGCCGGCGCGGCGCTGGTGCGGGCGGCAACCGGCGAGGTTGTCGATGATCGCGAACTCGGCGGTACCGAGATGCACGCCAGTGTATCCGGGCTGGTCGAATATCTCGCGGAAGACGACGCCCATGCGATCAAGATCGCCAGGGACTTAGTGGGGCGTCTGAACTGGAACCAATCGATACGCGCACCGGTACCCTCGCCCTATGTACGGCCCCGTTATGACGCCGACGAACTCGCCGGCGTTGTGCCCATCAACTACCAGACCCCATACGACGTGCGGGAGCTCGTGGCGCGCATCGTCGACGGGTCGGATTTCGATGAGTTCAAAGCGCGCTATGGCGCCAACACCCTTTGCATGCAATCAAGCATCACGGGCCATCACTGCGGGCTGATCGGCAACAACGGCCCCATCGACCCCGAAGGCGCGAACAAGGCAACCCATTTCTTCCAACTGTGCGACCAGGCCAACATACCCATCGTCTTTCTGCACAACACAACCGGCTACATCGTCGGCACCGACTCGGAACGCGCCGGCATGATCAAGCATGGGGCCAAGATGATTCAGTCGGTTACGAACGTGCGCGTACCCAAAATCTCCTTGTACGTGGGTGCGAGTTTTGGGGCGGCGAACTACGGCATGTGCGGCTTCGGCTACGAACCGGATTTCCTGTTTGCCTGGCCCAACGCCACATCCAACGTCATGGGCGGTGAATCCGCCGCCAAGACCATGCGGCAGGTCAACGAAGCCGCCGCCGCACGCAGGGGCACGCCGCTCGACGAAGAGGCGCTGCACAGGCTGCAGACCGAGGTGCAAGCCCACTTCTCACGCCAGGAGAGCGCCTTCTACTCCGGGGGGCGTCTACTCAACCATGGCGTCATCGACCCCCGGGATACGCGCCGGGTGTTGAGCTTTTGTCTGGCGACCTGCCTGGAATCGCGCGCCCGAACACTGCATCCCAACAGCTTCGCTGTCGCGCGCCCATAGGAGGCCCGCGATGCCGCATCTGCCAAAGACCAGCACCCTTGAGTTAGAGTTTCAGCGGGGCTGGCTGACCCTGTGGCTGAACCAGGTTGAGAAACGCAACGCATTAACCGACGAGTTGCGCACCGACCTGCACGCGGTCTTTCAGGCGGTCGAACCGGACCGCGATGTCAGGGGCATCACCATGCGCGGGCGCGGCGGTGTGTTTTGCGCGGGCGGCGACCTCAAACACTTCAAATCCGATTTTCAGACTACGGCCGGCGTGGATGAAATCATGGCCATGTCCAGGGAAGCCGCCGCAATATTTGACGATGTCAACGAAGCGCCCCAGGTCGTGATTGCGCTGATTGAAGGCGCCGCGCTCGCCGGCGGGTTTGGCCTGGCCTGCTGCGCCGACCTAGTGATCAGCGCCGAAGACGCGAAGTTCGCCATGACAGAGACCATGCTCGGGCTTTCGCCGGCGCAGGTCGCGCCCTTCGTCATGCAGAAACTGGGCTACGCAACCGGCCGACGCCTGATGCTGACCGGGGCGAGGTTCAACGGCAAACAGGCCCAGGCTCTGGGGGTCGCCGACTTCACCGGGGCAACGGTGCAGGATCTGGAATCCATCGAGGCCGGCATCAGGGCCCAGGTTCTCCGCTGCGCACCGGGCGCCATCGCCGATACCAAGATGCTACTGCGGGATATGCGGGGTTTGAGCCGCGGCGAAGTGGTGGAGCTGGCGGCGACCAACTTTGCCGAACGCATGCAGTCGAAGGAAGCCATCGAAGGCATTGGCGCCTTCTTCGGCAAGCGACCCCCAAGCTGGGCCACACCGGAGTAGTGTATCAGTTTGAATCCCGAGCCTGCCGAATCCCCTGTGTGCCGTGCCCCCGATCGGCCCACAAATTCAAACTGATACACTACCCACACCGGGCGACCATTGACAACGGCCCTCTCCCCCGGGCTCGTCTGCCGGCGCGCAACCATGTCTCGTTTGCCTCGCGGACGACCTCCGGGCGGGCGCGCCGCACTCTCCCGCCCAACGCCAAGCGAACCCGTGGGCGCGCCCAGCAATGCTCGTTGTGGCCTTTCCTCCGCAGGAAGGGCTTGCCGGTCGATCTGGCCCGAATTAGGCGGAAACACGGGCTGTTAAGCGCCGAACAGCGGGCCTAGTGCCTAGATGCCAAAACAAGAATCGCTGGGCGCAGGCGTGAGCCTTGCCTGTTTCCGACCATCTACCAGGGATGGATTTCACCGTTCCACTTGTAGAACTTGCCGGAGTCGGCCTTGGTTAGCCCCCCGATCAACTCGCGAATGCCCGCCGCGCTTTCGTCGGGGCCAATCGCGGCATTGGGGCCGCCCATATCCGTCCTGACCCAGCCCGGATGCACCAGGGCAAGCGTGATGGGCTCGTCCTTCCAGTCAATGGCCAGCGCCTGCACGACCTTGTTCACCGCCGCCTTGCTGCTCGAGTACAGGTACATGCCGCCCATGGGCCAGGTGGAGGCCGCGAGCTGGCTGGTCACCGTCATCAGCCTGCCGTCGCCCGATGCGGCCAGGTTCGACTTGAATGCCCGGGCGATCAGCAACGGCCCGATGGTGTTGACATCGAAGGTGCGGTGCCACTCCTCGATATCCACATCATCCACAGACTGTTTCATTCCGCCCATGGCGCCGGCATTGTTGATGAGTATGTCGATGGGGCCATCGCCGATTGCTGTCCGGGCCTCGGCAATGGACGCCGGGTCGCCGGTATCCATCTGCCGCACATCAACATCGCCATCAACACCGGCCAAGCCCGGCGCGGCATCCGGGTCGCGTACGCAGGCGATCACGGCGTCGCCCGCCGCGGCGTATTGCCTCGCCAACTCAGCGCCGATTCCCCGGCTCGCTCCTGTGATCAATACTCTGCTCATGGTCTTGGTTTCCTCAAACGGGTTGAAATTGCGGGATGCGCAGATCAGGGCCGCGCTGCTCGAAGGTTACCCGAAGCGGCTGCCCGATTTCGAGGGTTTCATAATCGCACGCAACCAGGTTGGTCATCAGGGTCGGCCCCTCCTCCAGTTCGACCAGCGCAACCACATAGGGCACATCCGCCGCGAAGGCGGCGGAGACGGCGCGCCGGATCACCGTCCAGGTCTTCAGGGTTGCAAACCCCGAAGCCTCAACCCAGCGGAGCGCGTCGCTGCCGCAGGCTGCGCACACCAGGCGCGGATAGAACTGATGCGCACCGCAATCGCGGCAACACTGAACGACCAGCCGCCCCTCCGCACAGGCCCGCCAATAGGCCGCGGATTCGGCATGCACTGGCGGCAGCGGTTTGTCCACGCCTAGGTTTCCCGCCCCAAGATGACCGTGCAGTGACTCGACAGGATGCCGCCCTGGGCATGCACCAGGGCCGTCTCGGCACCTTCAACCTGGCGGGCACCGGCGCTGCCCCGAAGCTGACGCACCGCCTCGGTCAGCGCCAGCATCGACCCGGGGTTGCCGGGATGACTGTGGGAAAGCAGCCCTCCGTGGGTGTTCATGGGCAGCGCCCCGCCGATGCCGGTGTGCCCTTCGGCGACAAACGCGCCGGCTTCGCCCGGTGCGCAGAAACCCAGGTCTTCCAATTCGATCAGCACCACAGGCGTGAAACAGTCGTAGAGTTCGACGAGGTCCATGTCGCGAGGCCCGAGCCCCGCCATCGCATAGGCCCGTTCGCCGGCCTGCCGTGCATGGGAACAAGTGAGCTCCCGGGCCTGGCTAATGTGCTCGTGGCCGTGGCCCTCGCCCGCGCCCAGCAGGTAAACGGGCGCGTGGGGATGATCCCCGGCGCGTTCCCGGGCGGTCAACACCACCGCCGCGCCGCCGTCGGATACCAACGAACAATCGAGCAGGCGCAGCGGGTCGGCAATGAGGGGGCTGGCCATGACATCGTCGATGCTGAGCGGGGTGCGCATCTGGGCACCGGGATGCAGCACAGCGTGTTGCCGGGCGGTTACCGCCACCGCCGCAAGCTGCTCCAGGGTCGCGCCGTAGCGGTGCATGTACGCCCGGGCGATGAGCGCGTAGTAGCCGGGCACCGTGGCGCCGTATGGGGTTTCGAACTGGGGGTGACCGGAGGCGGACTGCATCAGCATCGCCCGTTCCCGCGAGAGGCCGGTGCGCAGGCTGTCGGCCATGCTGATCAGAACCGTGCGGCACAGGCCGGAGCGAATGGCCAGCGCCGCCTGGTAGAGCACCGTAAAGGTGGTGCCGCCACCCGCGCCGGCACTGACGCAGTACTTGGGAAAGATTCCCAGGTACTCGGCCATGGCCTCCGCGTGGTACATATGCGGTTCCGCCATGCTGTTGCAGGTGACCAGCCCATCCACCGCATCCTTGTCGATGCCGGCATCGGCGAGCGCCCGCATGGCCGCGTCGATGCAAAGCCCGGTGGCGCTCCGCTGCGGCACCTTGCCGACCTCGGTATCGCCGACCCCGACAATCGCCGCCGCACCGCGGATGGATTGCTCGCCAACCACTACTGCGCGCTACCCGGCGAGGGCAACCACCGCCCTGCCGGGCGTAATGACGGCACCGTCCTGGTTCCTGACCCAGAGTTCCAGCGTCGCTTTCCCCGTGGCGGCATCGACGGATTCGACGGCACCGCCGACCGTCAGCGTCTCGCCGGCGTAGGCCGCCAGGCGGTTCGAATACTCCAAATTGAGAAGCCGGCCGCGGCCATCCACCCACTCGTCCACGCATTGGCCGAGCCAGTCGCCAAGCAAGGGCCCCGGTACAACCAGACCCGGATAGCCTTCGACATCCTGGGCATATGGCAGGTCGTAGTGAATACGGTGGGCATTCCAGAGCGCCGCATTGTAGAAGAACAACTGGATGTTGTCCGGGATGAGGGTTCTTTCCGGCAACGCTTCGCCAACCCGAACAGACAGGGTGCTCATCGGCCGGCGCCCGCTCCTTTCCATTGGGTCTTATGTAGATTGGTTGACAAGCCACCACATGTTGGGTCTTGCGGGCTGCATAGCCAGTTCATGTCGTGCTCTGTCAACTGATCGACATAATTCCCTTTCCATTTAGTTCCCGTCACCGGAGAATCCTCGTGGTTTTTTCCGTAATCACCGGCTCGCCGTTTGCTCTTTCGATTGCCAGTATCACCTCGTAGAAGATGAGTGGCCCGGATCGCCCCTGCTTCTCGTAGATGTCGTTCAGCGTCCGCGTTCCAACCAGCACATCGCCGGGCCGGATGCCGCTGTGGTAGGTGATGTTCAAGCCGCCCGCCATCGCCCGGGTGAGGGGAAACTTCGGCAGCAGCGCATCGATGGCAACCCCGTCCGGGGTCAACTCGTCGCGCTCCACCACATCCCAGAACAGGGCGACATGGTAGAGCGGCGGCGCCTCGTCGCCGTCCAGGTACCTGCGCTGCCGCTGGCCCGAGGCAATGGCGTACTTGCGGATGTCGCGCCGGGTGACCACCTCGGTGCGCGGCGGCCCGGTCTTGCCGATGTTAGCGAGCAGTTCGGGGGTGAGCACACTCATACTTGACGGGTGCGGACCTTCCAGTAGGGGTCGCGCAGCTCCCGTTTCAGAATCTTGCCGGTCGGCGCCTTCGGCAGGCTCTGCACGAAATCCACCGAACGCGGCTTCTGGTACGACGCCAGGTGCTTGCGGGCGGTGTCGATGATGTCCCGCTCGGTGGCGGTCGCGCCCGGTTTCATGACCACCACCGCCTTCACCGACTCGCCCCACTGGTCGTCCGGCACCCCGATGACGGCTGCTTCCAATACCCCCGGATGCTGGTGGATGGCCGCCTCCACCTGGGTGGAATAGATGTTCTCGCCACCGGAAATGATCATGTCCCTGGCCCGGTCCACGATGAACAGGTAACCGTCCCCGTCCCAGGTGGCGATGTCGCCGGTGCACATCCAGCCATCGCGGATGGTTTGGGCGGTAAGCTCCGGCTTGCGCCAGTACCCGAGCATGTTCGCCTCGGAGCGCACCACGATTTCGCCGGGCGTGGCACCGTCCTTAGGGACATCGGCACCGTCCGCATCGACCACGCGCACCCGGGTGACGAAGCCCTCGCGCCCGCAGGAATTCAGGCGATCTGGTCGGTTACCGGCCACGGCCCGCTGGTGGTCCTCCTGGGACAGAAAGGTCATGGTCATGCCCTCTGTCTGTCCATAGCCCTGAATCAGCGTGCAGGGAAAGGCTTGCAGGGCCGCCTTAACCACCGCCTCGGGCATGGGGCCGCCGCCGTACTGGATGTTGCGCAGGCTGGAAAGGTCGTAGTTCTCGAACCCGTCCACCGCCATCATCCAGTTCAGCATGGTCGTGATGCCAAGCAGGGCGGACACCCGCTCTGCCTGAATGATCTCCAGGGCCGCCTGCGCCTCGAAGTTCATAAGCACCACGGGGCAGCCGTGGGCCATGTAGTTCATCGCCAGGGCCACGGGAATGTGGAACATCTGCCCGGTCAGCATGTACACATCGCTCGGCACAATCCGCTCGGCGACCGTCTGGTTCAACATGCCCATGTAGAGCGTCCTGTGGGAGTGCAGCGCACCTTTGGAGAGGCCGGTGGTGCCACCCGTGTAGAGAATAAGCACCGGGTCGTCGCCGCCGATGCCCAGCACCGGGCTGGTGGTCGGCGCCGCCGCCTTCAGGCGCTCGAACGAGCCATCGCTGTCCGGCCCGTATTGCAGCCAGTGGTCGATCTCGACCAGGCCTTGCAGCGCCTCGCGTTGGCTCGCGAAATCGCTAGTGGTAAGCAGGGCGCGCGGTGCGCCATCCTCAAGAATACGGGCAAGCTCCCGGACGCCGAGGCGCCAGTTCAGGGGCTGGGCGATAAGTCCCGCCCGGGCGCAGGCGTAGTAGGTCTCGAAATACTCGATGCTGTTGCGCGCAAGCACGGCAACCCGATCTCCCTTCTCGAGACCGAGGCCAAGCAGCCCGTTGGCGGCCCGCCGTACCGACTGTTCCAACTCGCCGAAGGATATCCGCCGCCCGGTGGGAATATCGACGAGCGCCGGACGGGACGGGTCGAGGCCTGCCCATTTGGCCGTGATATCACCGATGTTCACGCGACCCGCCCCAAAGCCCGGCGGGCTGGTCTTCCCAAAGCCGAGACGCCGCTTGCCCGGAACCGCCCTCGACCTCGTGGGCGGAGTTGCGCTTGGCGGGTGGCGAGTCGGGAGGCGGCGCGATCGCCCGGAACGCCAGGCGGGCCTGCCTTCCCGAAACCAGGGAACCCCCGATCAAGCCGGAGGTCGCCGCCGAATAGGAATGCGCGGCCCCAACCAGACATGATATGTATTTGATTTTTTGAGTAAACTAACAGTCGCATTGTTTCTTTGCGACGCTGAGCAAGGCCGGGATGGGCTTGCTCAGAGTTCCCCCCGGGGGCGCAGGCACGGGCCTCAATAATGCCGCCTTGCATTGGCACAGCCCGAAGCGCGCTCGGAACCACAGCAGCTCGTGGAACAGGGTACTAGTGAGTCGGCCAGGACTGCAGCTCGGGCAGCACCTCCTCGGCAAACAGCCGCATGCTTTTCTCGGCCTGCTCGCCCGTCAGGCCGCCATAGCTGACTTGCACGGTCAGGTCGAAGTCGGCCAGTTGCCGGCGCCGGTTCTCCATCTTCTCCAGAATCTGCTGCGGAGTGCCCCAGGTGTTGATATCGACAAACGCATTCGCCGCATCGTCCATACCCGCATCCCGTAAAAGCTGAGCGTTGTCAGCGTAGTCGCCATAACCCTTCATCTCGCGGAAGTGGTCGCTCGTCATCTCGTAGTGTTCCATGACCGTGATGTAGTAGTTGGCCATGTACTTGCGCGCGTTCAACTCGGCGAGTTCGGCGCTCTCGTCGCAACTCAGAAAATCCACGCAAACGGGGGACGGCGGTTGGGTGTTGTGATGTTCGCGGTACAGGTCGCGGTAACGGTTGAAGTGGTCCGCCATCTCCTCCCAGGGCTTCTGGGCGAAGCTCATCATCTTGGCACCGAGGCGGGCGACTACCGGCACCGAATCCGAGGACATGCCGACGGCATAGAACCGGTCCTTGAAGCTGGCGTATGGGCGCGGCCGTATTTCGGTGCGCATTTGTTGATAGTATCGCCCGTTGCCTTCGACGATGCCGGTCTCCAGGCCCCGGAAGATCATCTCCGCCGCCTCGTCAAAGCGGTCGCGCGCCTCGTTCATGTCTACACCGAAGCGTTCGTATTCCCGGCGCGCCAGGCCGCGACCAATGCCGAATAGCGCCCTACCCTGGCTCAGGTGATCGAGCACGATCATGCGCTCGACGACCCGCAGCGGGTCGTTCCACGGCAGAATGACGGCACCGGTCAACAACCCGATGCGTTCCGTTTTAGCGGCCATATGGCTGAGATATTGGAGGTTGTCGGGCGACATCGCGTAATTGAAGAAGTGGTGCTCCACGGCGCTCAGTGTGTTGAACCCCAGCGGCTCGGCGAGGCCGCCAAGGTGAATATCCCGCTCCCACGCGCCCTGATCGGTAATACCATCCTCGAAATTCTGGAATACCATCAACAATCCTACTTGCATGGCCTACTCCCAACTGGCTTGGCGCACACTATAACCCAATGCGCCTCGCTGCGACGAGGTGAAGCATACATCCGACCTCCGGGGCAGGCGGATGCGCATAACTAGTGCTAAGCGGGCGCCAGCCCCAGGTCGGCGCGAACCCGGGGCAGAACCTGTCGCGCCAGATATTCGATGCGCCGGCTGCCGCTATCCACCGGCTCACCGGGAAACTGCGCCCAAAAATGCACATCGCCGATCTGGGGATACTTCCTGAGCATTTGCCCAAGGCTAGCCACGGCCCCTTCGGCATCGCAGAGCTCGTACAGTCCCCCCTCGATCGCGCTCTTAGGGTCCGGGAACGGCGGCACCGATTCGGGCGGGCCGAAGGCACCCCAGGCGATGTACTGGTTAGTCTGGTACAGAACATGCTCACCGACCCGGGCCGCCTCCGCTTCCGGGTCCGGGGCGACGATAGCCCAATGGCCGGCGCAGATCAGGCCCTCCGACGGATCCCGGCCCTGATCCTCGAGGGCCTGGACATACAGATCATGGCCAATGCCGCCGCTAGATAGAAAACCATCACCCAGCCGCACGGCCCGGGCGATGGCCGGTGGCGCCATACCGCCCATCAACAGCCGGGGCGGGTCGCCGGGAACCGGGCCGACCTGTAGCCCGTCGATGCGGTAGCGCTTGCCCCGGATGGTAACCGGGCTGCCGGACCAGGCCTGGCGAATGATATCGATGCCTTCTTCCATGAGGCTCGGCCGCTGCTTGAGCTGGCGGCCGAAGTAGTCGAACTCGAGCGCCCGGTAACCGAGCCCGACACCGAGGTCGAACCGGCCACCCGTGAGGATCGCTACGGTCGCCGCATCTTCGGCCAACCGCACGGGGTCGGCGAGCGGCAACAGCATCAGGTTGGTGCCGATGCGCATGCGCGAGGTGCGCTCGCCAATGGCGGCGGCAATCACCAGTGGCGACGGCGTGTAGCCATCGGCACAGAAATGGTGCTCCGTCAGCCACACCGAGTCGAAGCCCAGGGTCTCCGCCCAGGCGATCTGCTCCAGCGACTGTCGGTACAGGCGTTCGAAGGAGACCGGGCTCGGGGCCGGGTTGCGAAAGTCGTACCACAGGCCAAAATTCACATGACGTTGGCTCATGTTGTTCTCCGTGCCAGAAAGTCGAGCAATGCCGAATGATAGCCGTCCGGGTCTTCGAGGAAAGCGGCATGGCCACAGTCCGCGAACTCGACGAACTCGGCATTCGGCAGGGCTGCCGCGGCGAATCGGCCGATGGACGCGGGCACCACGCCGTCGGCAGCCCCCGCGAGAACCAGGGCCGGGCAATCCAGCCCGGTTATCGTCCGGCGCTGATCCAGGTCGGCCAGGGCACCAAGGGATGCATCCGCAGCCGGGCTCGCCTGTAGGGCAATCTGCCAGCATCGCTGCTTGACCGCCTCGCCGACCTCTTGCGCGAACACGCCATCGAAGTACAGAGTTCTGAGGAAATTCACCCGGTCGGCGCGCAACGCCGCCACCGTGGCCGCCACATCCGCCGACAGGCCGCCATGGGGAAATCCCTCCGCCTGGGTGTAGCGGGGCGTGGCGCCCGCGGTCAACACCAGGCCGCCAACGCCGGCCCCGAGACGCGCCGCCGCATCCACCACCACGGCACCACCCAGCGACCAGCCGTTGAGTACCGGCCGCTCCAGGGCCAGATGCCGACAGAGCGCCGCCAAGTCGGAACCGAGCGCCTCGATGGAAACGTCGGCAAAGTCCTTGTCCGAGGCACCGCAGCAGCGGTGATCGTAGGTCACCACGCCAAAACCCGCATCCCGCAGCCGCGCCACGGTGTCGTCCCAAACGCGGCAGCCCATGCCCCAACCGTGGGACAGCACCAGGGTGCGCTCCCCCAGGTGGTGTTCGAAATAGATTTCCTTGCCGGCCGCGACCCGCAATCTACCCATGCCTCATCTCCTGGTGTGCTGTTCCACAGGTTCCCATGATTTCAGAGTTCGCCATGCCTGCCAATGCGGTGGCGCCTTCTGCCGGGAGCGCTATGCCGCATTTGGCCCCGGCCGTCGGAAACGCCGGTTGCGCCTCGGCCGAAGGTCGCGAGGGAACACCAGCTCAGCCGCAGCCAGCCCTGCCCCGGATATCCCTGGGCCGAGAAGCGCGACGGGGTTGCCCGTGCAGCGCCTCGGCGATCAACTCGTGGGAGCTTCCTGTGCAAATCGCGTCAGCGCGTGGCGCAATGGCTTCAGGCTGAGCGCCAGGCAGACCGTCGCGACCGAGTAGTTCAGCACCGCCAGCGAGGCGAGCGACAGGTCGAGGGCATCCTCCCGTCCGAACACATAGTCGTTCAGCACGCCGATAATCAGCGGCGCGAACAGGTACGAAAGAAAGGATACGCAGATCAGATAGAGCGCGATCAACTGGCCCCGCATCTGGTTGGGCGCAATGGCCTGCAGGGCCGCGTTGCTTAAGCCCGGCGGTATGGCCATGGTGAAGGTAATCGGTATCAGCATGACGGCCGCCATCAGCCCGCTTTCGAGTAGCGGCAGAACAACCGCCACGGGGCCGAGCACCAGGGTACCCCACAGGGTCACCCGCATCGGGGCATCCGCCCCACCCCGCGCGATCAGGCGCCCCGCGTAGTAGCCCGCCCAAACGCTGCCGGCAACTCCCACCACCAGGGCGATGACGCCATAGGTCAGGCCAATCTCCGTGCGCGACCAGTCGTACTTGCGCACAAACAACTCCACGATCCAAGTCAAGAAGGCAAAACCCTGAATCGACAGGCACAGATAGGCGGTGAAGTGATAACTAAGGTACTTGCCCCGCGACTTCACGAACAACCACACCTCGCGGATGGCAAAACCCGTGGCCGCTTCCGATACCAGGCCACGCCGCTTAGGCTCGGCGATGGTGAACATCACCGCCGCAAGCAGGATGCCCGGCAGACCGACAATGACCAGAACCATCTGCCATGAGTACAGTTCGCCAAACACCGGCAGCACAAAATTCGGCTGCGCTTCCAGCCAGTCGACCAGCGGCCCGCCGACGATGTTGGCGAGCCCCGTGCCGATGAAAGGCGCCGCGCCGACGACCCCGAAGGCGAGCGGCAGCTTGCTGTGCTCGAAGTAGTCGGCCAGCATCGAGGCGGAAGCGGGGCCAAGGGCCGCCTCGCCGATGCCAACGCCCATGCGGGCGAGGAACAGGTTGCGGAAGCTGTCCGCCTTGCCGGCCAGGGCCGTCATGAGGCTCCAGACGAAAATACCCGCCGCAATCAGGTCACGGCGATTGTAGCGGTCCGCGGCACGCGCCAGGGGTATGGTTGCCAGGGTATAGACTAGGGAAAACGCGAGCCCGATGACCAGCGATATCTCGGTATCGGTAAGCCCGCCGAGATCCCGTTTAACGGGGCCGATCATGACATTGAGGATCTGCCGGTCGATGAACGACAGGGTGGACGCCAGGGTAAGCAGCAACACCACGTACCACTGCAGGCGCGGCGAATAGGGCACCTTCGGCGCGCCGCCGTTCATGCGCCGCCCATGCCAGGGCCATCCCAAAGTCGCCTACTAGCCCTCGGCCAAGCCCTATATAGATCGTTTACGAACATTTTTCGGAAAATTCGGCAATATTTTTCGGAATCTAATGAATATTCTGAAATTTTATCTCAAAAGCGAATACTCTGGGATGGTCCTGGCCATCCGTGCACAGGATGCTCAACAGCCTGCGCCCTACCTGCCGGCGGTCTGCACGGGCGGCGTCCAGCTCGCCGGGGCCGGAATGCGTTCCAGTCGGTTGATGTTCACCGCAAAGGCACCCTCGCTGCCTTGCATGAACATGCGCCGCAGTCGCGACTGGGCCTGCACGTTCACTTGATAGTGCAGCGCCCAAGCGTTCTTCCAGTTCTCTTCGCTGTCTCGGTACCATCCCAGGCTGTTCGCTCTTGAAAGAAATTTTTTAAACAATCATTGCATGCTGCGGAATATTGCCCGATCTTCCGAAAAATGTTTCAAGCCATCTGTATGGGGCTTTGCCTATATGGGGCTTTGCCGAGCGCTGGTAGACAACTTTACAGCAATTTTCATTATGGCTATCAGCCCCTCCACAGGAAGGGTTGCCCGTCGATTCGACCCGAATCAAGCCGGAAACGCGGGATGCTACGCACCGAACAGTGAAGTTGGACGCCAAAATGAGAAACGCCGACAACTTTGGGGTGGCACCGCGCGGGCTGGCTATATGGCGCAGTTCGCATACAAGCTGGAGGAATCCGTCTTTACCGCCATGCTGGACGACGAGGACGTGGTGTACGTGGCAAGTGCCGCATCGCCGGAGCGACACGCCGCCGAAGTGCGAGCCGCGTTAGCGGGAGTTCCTGAATCGACGCCCATTGGGTAGCAATCCAACAACCACCCGCAGTATAGTTGCCAGGATGTGAAAATCTTGGAGAGAGACCATGCCCCTGCGCCAATCGTGCCGCCGTCCTAGAATTAAAGCCCCGCCGGTTTTTTGTTTTTCAGTATTCGCCTTGGCGATTGTCGCCGACCTGAGGCCGCTGCACGCGCAAGCTCCAGAAGGTGCCTCTCTCATCGAAGAAATCGTGGTGACTGCGCGAAAACGGGAGGAATCCCTACAGGACGTGCCCCTGTCCGTGACCGCCTTCGACGAATCCACCATTGAAAACGTCTATGGGGAAAACATCGGCGAATTCTCAAAGTTCGCGCCCAACGTGACACTTGCCCGCCAACCCTATGCCGGCAATGCCCTGTTCGCCGGCATGCGCGGCATCGTTTTCGGCGATCTTGAAAAAAGCTTCGACCCGGCGGTGGGCGTAGTGGTGGATGGCGTTGCCCTGGTCACCAACACCGGCGCCTTGATCGACACATTCGATTTGGAATCGGTGGAGATACTACGCGGGCCCCAGGGAACACTGTTTGGGCGCAACACCATCGCCGGGGTGGTCAACGCCCGCCGCACCCGCCCGACTGGCGAGTTTGGGCTGCGAACTCAGTTGCGCTACGGAGCGAACAACGAAACCGACGTCAAGGCGGTGCTCAATTTTCCCCTAGGCGAAACCTTGGCGGTGAAGATCGCCGGGTTTCTCGACAAGGGCGATGGTTTTCAGAAAGAAGGCCTTTTCGACTTGGCGACGGGCGCAATTGAGGATGCCGGCAACAATATTCCGGGCGAGGACACCATAAACGCCTACGCCAGCCTGCTCTGGAAGCCCACCGACAGCTTTAACGCACTGTTCACGTTTGAGTACACCGACGACGATTCAACGCTTTCCACTCCAACCAACCTGACCGTGCCCAACCTATCGCGGCAGCAATGGGGCGCCATCACCGGCTCGGTGTTCGCGAACCTAGGTGCCGGTGTGCCGCCCGGTGCCGCGGTGGGAGGCGGTATTGGCAGCGCCCTGGCTCAGGGCGGCAACTTTTGCGATATCTACGGTTCCGTGCTCGCCCCGCTTAATGGCTGGGTGCCGGATGTCGCCTGCGCTACCTACGGCTATGAGCTTGGCGAACGCAACGGCTACAAGTATTCCCTGGCGGCCCAGCAGTTCAACAACGCCATCGAGCAACACGGATTCACGCTGGAACTCAATTATGAACTCGACGACCTGACATTCACTTCCGTGACCGGCTACAAGCAGGAAGATGAGTTGCTTGACGAGGACAATCTAGGTGCGCCGGTATATGTCTTCCATCCCTGGCGGCCACAGGAGTACGAGCAGTTCAGCACCGAGTTGCGGGTGTCCTCGGACTTCGGCGGAAAGTTCGACTTCGTGGGGGGCCTGTACTATGTGGAGTCGGAGTACTTCATCACCGCCAGCGTCTATGCGTTTTCAAATCGCCGAGTACCCGGCGCAATGCCGTCTCCCGATGGTGACGCCGGGCAGGAGCTGAGCGCCTACGCCCTGTTCGGGGAGGCCTACTATCGGGTCACCGACGACCTGCGACTTACACTGGGCGGCAGATGGACTCGCGAGGAAAAGGACTTTTTCATCTTTCAGCGGGTTTCGGGCGATGCCAGTGGGCTCTTGCCGCCAACCGCCTGGGGCTGCGGTCTTGAGGGCGACCTGAAGGCGCAGGCCGATGCGGTGGCGGCGGATTGGATTGCCACCGCGCCGACGCCGGAAATCGCCGCGGCAAGATCGGCCGGGCTGACCTGCAATTCCGACGCCAAGGAAAGCTGGAACAAGTTCACACCCCGGGTGAGCCTGGACTATGCGTTCTCCGAGGACATCATGGGCTACCTGTCTTGGTCGCGCGGATTTCGATCCGGTGGCTTCAATGGCCGCGCCACCACGCCAAGCTCCATCGGCCCCTACGACCCAGAGACCGTCGATAGCTACGAAATCGGCCTGAGATCGAGCCTGCTCGACAATCGACTGATCTTCAATGCCACCCTGTTCCGGGCCGAGTACAAGGATAAGCACGAGAGCGAGATTTACCAGTTCGGCGCCGCAACGGAGACGGTCGTCAACAATGCCGCCAAGGCAACGATCGATGGGCTAGAGGTGGAAGCGCTGCTGGCCGCCAACGAGCAGGTTCAGCTACGCTTTACGGCGGGCATGATCGACGGCAAATACAAGGAGTTCCTTGCCCCGGATCGCATCGCCTGCCAGGGGATTTCGCGTAGCAATTGCCCCAGGGTCGATCGTTCCGAGGATTTTGAGTTCGGGTTCCAGCCAGACTGGAATATCAGCGCCGGCATGGTGGTGACCCAGCCGCTCGCCGCCGGATGGGGTGCGCTAATCGGCTCGGCAAACTATTCATGGTTCGACAAAACCATTGGTAACTTCGGACAACCGGACCCGCTGGGGCTCGGACGCAATGAGTTTCCGTCTCGCGGTGAGTGGGATTTCACGCTCATTTGGGATCGTGCCCCCTTTAAGGTGGCCGGCTATGTCAAGGATGCCTTTCACAGCGACAACTATCTCGCCACATCGGTCGATGTTGGTGTGTTCTGGTTCGGTACCGTGCAGGTGGGCCGCACCTGGGGCATCGAGTTGACCCACGAAATCTAGTTCGCTCTCCTAGCCATAGACGACATCGCCGGGCAACTCCGCAAGGCTTCACGAACTCCGGGAAGCCATGCAACGCCAATGGCAACGATGCCTGGCGTGGGGCGGGGCCTAGCTAACGACCGGGTCGCGAAGGCGGCGAAACCTCGCCCGCCTCGCCAGCGCCGCGGTCTCCATCGTGCGCCTGCGCGGGCGCTTCCGGTACCTGCCCCAGGCCCCACCGGCACTACGCCGCCCGGCAGGGCGACGGGCTGCGCGAGGTCGTCCGCGCCGTCTGACGCCCCGCGGTCAACGACGCCCGTCCGCCCGGACGAACGATCCGAGTAGAAATGCGCCTCTGAATCGACCTGGCCTCCCCCGCCCCGGCATCCCGGGTCGGTTCCGCGATGCCTTCGACGCACGTTCCGACCTCTGGATTGTCCGGCGGGTCGCCCCGCGCCGTCCGGCGCTCTCCGGCCTATGCAACTATAGGATCGCCCGGTACCAAGCTTCACAATCTTCGCGCTCATCATCGATGCACTACATTGGCGTTAGCACGCCCTAGGCCACTACCAGAAGTTTGGCATGTTTACTGTATTCATATATAGTTTTGGTGGCTATGATCGCTGGATCTCCCGAAGCCCACTACATCATCGAAGTCGAACAGGCATCCGGCGAATCCACACTGCCGTCTAGACCAGCGTACAATACGCTAAGACACTACAGAAAATGACCCACAACACCACCATACAACGACCCATGCTGGGCGAACCACGGACCTCAGCCACCCGGAACGGCGGCCCCACATCAAAGTCGCCGCGCCGCCATCGCGCAGAGTCGTTCCAGCGCGCCGAGTCCACTATCCACTTCCAACCTGCGGAGACCCTCTACGACCAGTGGCCGGCGCCTGTTTGCATCATCGCCGACGGTCCCTATGGCCTCGGCGGGTTCCCGGGTGATCTGCACACTGCGAGCGGCTTGATCGACTGGTACCGCCCGCATGTTGAGGCCTGGGCAGCCCGATCGACGCCCGAGACGACGCTTTGGTTCTGGAATACCGAACTGGGCTGGGCCACCATTCACCCGCTGCTCGCCGAACACGGATGGGAGTACCGGAGCTGCCACTTTTGGGACAAGGGCCTCGGCCATATTGCGGGCAACGCCAACACCCGCACGCTCCGCAAGCTCCCGGTTGTCACGGAAGTCTGCGCGCACTATGTCAAGTCCCCGAGATTCCGGTCGGCGACCGGCGAGGCGCTTACCATGCAGGGCTGGCTTCGCCACGAATGGCGCCGTTCGGGGCTACCCCTCCGCCTGGCCAACGACGCCTGTGGCGTCGCCAACGCCGCTACGCGCAAATACCTCACGGCAGATCACCTCTGGTACTACCCGCCGCCCGGCGCATTCGTCCGGCTCGCCAGCTTCGCCAACAAGCACGGCGACTCCTCGGGCAAACCCTACTTCAGTCAAGACGGGCACTACCCCATCACCGCTGAACAGTGGGCCCGAATGCGCGCCAAGTTCCACTGTCCGGCGGGCGTGACCAACGTCTGGCGGCAACCGCAGGTGGCGGGCAAGCAGCGCATCACCGGCGAACGCCAGCAAATGCGGTGGAAATACAAGAGCCTCCACGGCAGCCAAAAGCCCCTCGAACTGATCGAGACCACCATGCTGGCCACCACCGATGCGGGCGACACGGTTTGGGAGCCTTTCGGCGGACTATGCCCCGCCGCCATCTGCGCCTTTCGACATGGCCGGGCGTCCCACAGCGCGGAGATCGTCCCAGAGTTCTACCACGCAGCCGTCGAAAGACTGCAAGCATGCCACGAACGCCTGAACCTCCTGAACGGATAGAACCGACCGGCTGGAAGCACTACGAGCTTTGGCGGGACGTCCGCAGCGCCCTGTACGCCTGCCCTGACCGATTTTCGACGCCGACCAACATCGAGGGTCTGTTGGCCACCGACATCTTCACGCTCAACGCGGCTCTGGCTGCGACGATGGAAGACTCGATAGTCAAGACTCTCAACGACCTCCGGTCCGTCTGGGATCCTGGCGACCAATACGAGACCTATGCGTTCGTACGCCAACCTCAGACGTTCCCCGATGTCGTCCTCCGCCAAATCGACAACGGAGAGGACATCCTGCTCGGTATCGAACTGAAGGGTTGGTATCTCCTGGCCAAGGAGGAAGCGCCCACCTACCGTTTTACGGTCACCGAAGATGCATGCAACGCTCAAGACCTGCTCGTCGTCGTTCCCTGGGTGCTTTCCAACATCCTCGCGGGTTCGCCAATTCTCTTCCGCCCCTTCGTAGAGTCCGCCCTCTACTGCGCCCGCAAACGCAACCACTACTGGCTACACGAGCGCGAAGCCCGCGACAGCCCGGGAGCAATCAACAGTCCTTCCGGGGTATCTCCGTACCCCCAATCCAAGTCCAACATCTCGGATCAACCGAGTAGGGACAGCGGCGGCAACTTCGGTCGACTTGCCCGATACGGTCTGATGGATGACTACATTGCTGAGATGCAATCGACTTTGCTTCGCGGCATCGCCGTGCGCGACTGGCAGGAGTTCTTCAAGACCCACCTCTCCTAGCCGAACCTATTCACGAAACCGGACTCTAGGTGCCCATTGGGAACAGCCCGAGTCGGTTACCCAAGTGTTTACTCAATCGGCGGTGAATACCGGTCCGAGGTGGCGTGCCCTAGCTTGTTAATGGTGTTTCCCAACAAGCACGGGCACCCGGTGCGAACTTCGTGACCGCGGAAACTCATGGGAAGGGGCCACAGGCCTGCTTCACCGGCATCAACACCGTTCTGACGCCGCTGACAAGCACCTTGATGTAACCCGACAACGCCGCATCCAGCCGCTCTTCCCCGGTATCGACCAGCAGGCATTTGGCGGGCAGCGACGACAGCTTTTCCAGGGATGCCAGCGCGACGATGGCGTCGATTCCCACAGCCTCGATCACCCGGCCGCTCAACTGTTGGTTGCCGCGCCCAAACAGAAAGCCTTGCCCACCGACAACGCCGACGACGATCCTAGCGGGCCGCTTTCCAATCAGCCCTAGAATATCTCGTTCGTTCAGGTCCACGGCGATACAGCGGCCGTTCCGAACGGCGTCAACCCCCAACGGCGTTCCCTCGAATCCACACGCCCGTTTTACAAGTTGCATGAATATCTTCGGTGGCATCGACCTCAGCCCGGCGTTCGCGCAACTCGGCCAAAGTTCGCTGTTCTGCGTGACCGAGTTGCATAGCCAGTTGGATCTGGAACGTCTTGCCGAGTGCCTCCTGGAGATTTGCCCACAGTGACCACCGCCAAGCTACGCCGGTACCACGCCGCGGTCTGGGATGAACCCGTCGTAATGGAAATGGGGGTCGCCGGCCGCCGCGGTTGCCACTTTCCCGCCGCGGAGGCCGCCATAGCCGAGACGGTCGGCAACGCCGCCAACCTAATTCCCGAGGGCATGAGGCGCAATGCGCCCCCTGAGCTGCCCGAACTGTCGGAACCCGACGTGCTGCGCCACTACCTGCACCTTTCCCAGGAAACGCTTGGCATGATGGGCATCAGCCTGTTCGGTACCTGTACTATGAAGTACAACCCGAGGCTGACCGAGGATCTTGCCCTGCGTCCCCAGGTGGCGGATCTGCATCCCAACCAGGATGTCTCGACCCTACAGGGCGTACTGGAGGTGATCTACCGCTTCGACCGCCTGCTGCGGGCGCTTTCCGGCATGGACCGGTTCGTTTTTCAACCGGCCGGTGGTGCCGATGCGGCCTATACCCACGCCTGCGTAACCCGCGCCTACCACGCGGCGCGGGGCGAACTGAGCCAGCGCAATCAGATCATCACCAGCATCCAATCGCACCCCTGCAACCCGGCCACCGCAGCCGCCGCGGGTTTCGAGGTGGTAACGCTGATGCTCGAGGAAGGGGGGTACCCGTCCATCAATGCGCTCCGGGCCGCCGTATCCGAGCGCACCGCGGCATTGATGATCGGCAACCCCGACGACATGGGTGTGTACAACCCGCATATCAAGGAATGGGTGCGAGTGGTGCACGACGCCGGCGGGCTGTGCTTCTACGACCACGCCAACTTCAACGGCGTGATGACCAGGATTCGTGCGCGTGAACTCGGCTTCGATGCCTGCATGTTCATGCTGCACAAGACGTTCGGCGTCTCCAAGGGCGGCGGTGGGCCAGCAGTCGGCGCCTACGGCTGCACTGCCGAGTTGGCGGAGTACCTGCCGGGGCCCCTCGTCGAACGGGAGGGAAACCGGTTTGTGCTCAATACCGACACCCCCGACGGTGTCGGCAGGGTGCGCGAATACCTGGGCAATGTGCACCAGGTCATCAAGGCCTATGCCTGGCTGCGCGCGATGGGTGCCGACGGCCTGGCCGAGGCCGCCGACCTCTCCGTATTGGCCAACAACTACATGGAGCGGAAGCTGCTGCAAATCCGCGGCATCTCGCGCTCCAATCCGGACGACAAGGCCTGGCGGATGGAGATGACGCGGTTCAGCCTGCAACAACTCTACGAGGACACGGGTGTCGGCGTGACCGATGTGCAGAACCGTATGGTCGACTACGGCATCGATGCCTTCTGGCTAAGCCACGAGCCCTGGGTGGTACCGCAGCCCTTCACGCCGGAAGCGGGTGAGATGTGGTCGAAAGAGGATATCGACTATTGGATTGCGGTGCTCCAGCGCATTTCCGACGAAGCCTATGCCGACCCCGAAATCGTCAAGTCGGCACCGCACAACCACGCCATCCACCGGCTCGACGCCGAACCACTCGAAGACCCAGACCGCTGGGCAATGACCTGGCGCGCCTACGAACGCAAGCGGGCCGCGCGGCAGCCGCCGGCTGGGCGCGGCACCCAGGGGTGAAACCCGGCGCACCCAGGCGATTCGCCTGCCCCACCAGCAATACCCACGCCCATGCTGAGCCGCCGCGGGCTGCCCCAGGGCGCTTGTCCTGCCGCCGAGACCGAACCCGGAGCTGTCAAGTTCCGAATGACAGCGCCTCGGTATACCAGCCCGCGCCGACCACGGCCATCGAGTTGTTGTTGGGCTGGCGCCCGCTCCAGCCGTCCGGGTCGGCCTGGTAGGCCGCCAGGGCGCGCTCGGCCTCCTCGGCATCTTCCCCCTCGAACTCGTAGATGGTCAGATACTGGGCCGGCGGGTCGCCCAGAAAGCCCCGCTCGGCCTTGAAGCATTGCACCGACTTGACGTTCGGGCAGTTGTAGGTGTCTTCCACATGGTTGCCGAGATACCACTGGTTGAATGCCTCGACCAGATCCTCGCTCTGCGGTTCGACAAGCCCCATGAGTATCAGTTTTTTGGCCATGCGCCTTTTCTCTCGTTCGGGTTTAGTGCACCTTAATCGCTACGCTTTGAATTGCAACGCATGATCGATAAGCATAGGTTCGTATGGACGGTCGTCGGCCTATCTGGTGCCCCATCAAACTGATGCGTCATCATCAGTTCGATGGAGCACTAGAACCTGTACCGCGAAATCGGGGAAACGCGCACCACATGGTGGCGGATGCTGCCGCGGCGCGGTGCTCGGGTTGAACCATGGGTGCCGCGGATGGCAAGCTTGGCATCCATTGCGCGTTTGGAGCCACCGATATGAGCCGCATCAGCAAGCTCGACCCGAAGGGCTGGGACCGGGGCCTCCGGGCGCTTGTGCAACCGGACTCCGCCACCCCGCTGGAACAGGGGCTCATGCGCATGTTCGCGCACACCCCCGGCATCGCCAAGGGTCTGGCCACGTTTGGTGGATCGTTGAAGATGCACCGATCTCTGTCGAGCCGCCTAGTGGAACTGGTGCGGCTGCGGGTGGCCTTCCACAACCAGTGCCGGAGTTGTATGGCCATCCGCTACACCGATGCCGTAGCCGACGGGGTCACCGAAGAGCTTGTCTGCGAACTGGCCGACCCGCCGCAGGCGGAGCACCTCACCGAGGCCGAGCAATGCGCCCTGGGCTTCGCCGACCTGTTCGCAACCAACCACCTGGCCATCGACGACACGACCTTCGAGGAGCTACGTGCCCATTTTAGCGAGCCGGAAATCATGGAGTTGGCCACCAACGTGGCGTTTTTTGTCGGTTTCGGGCGGTTGGCGGCAACGCTCGCCATGACCGAGGAGCTACCCGAAGCCTTCCAGGCCCAGGACGGGCAACCGCTGACGCCCTGGGGCGAGGAATCCATCGTCGTGCGCTGAGGCCCCGCACGCCGGGAAATGTTGAACCATGAGCAGTAACCGAAGGAACCAGGAATGAGTTTTGCCATCAACCCCCACAATAGCTGGCTGGCGCTGGAGAAACGTGCCGCGGCCGAACGGAACCCGCGTCGCAAGGCCCTGGTCACCGCCGTGCGCGACCACATGGAGCACGAGATCAAGGGCCGACTGGAGCCACTGATGGACACCCTGACCAGCCACCCGATCTATCACTTCTGGGGGCAGGCGGAGCCTTCGGTCATCGAAGGCCGCGATGCGGTGCGCGCCTTCTACAGCGGCATGTTTGACACGGGCGGTCAACAATTCGAAGTGGTTGTCGACAAGGTGATCGTCAGCGACAACCACGTCATCACGGAAGGCCAGGTCAAGCAGGTGCAACGCGGGCTGGTACTGACGGCCATGGGCATCGGGGAAGTCGACCGCGAACCGGTTCAGGACGACGACCTGTTCTTGACGACAGCCCAGCTTGTCACCCTATGGCCCGGCGACGCCGACGCCAAGCTGGTCGGGGAAGACATCTACTTTGGTTCCAACGCGTTCTCGGACTTGCGCCGGGTCACCACCACGGATCTGCCGCCCTACTACCGGATTTAGCAAACCTCCGATCAACTCGGCGGTTCGCACCGCATAGGGAAAGCTGGGTCGGCACAGCAGACACCATCGCCGATATGCTTAGGCGGCGCGGCGGGATGCCGACTGTGAGCCGACGGTCAATAGTTGAGTTCTCATCTGGAAAGGCAAAATGAACATATTGGAACGATTCAGACTGGATGGCCAGGTGGCCGTGGTTACCGGCGGCGGCCGCGGTATCGGCGAGGGGCTGGCGCTGGGGCTGGCCGATGCCGGCGCCGACTTGGTGGTGGCCGCCCGGCGCACCCATGAAGTGGAAGCCGTCGCGGAAAAGATACGGGCGCTCGGCCGACGCGCACTCGCGGTGACCACCGATGTCATGGAAATCGAGCAGGTGCGGGCACTCGCCGAGCGAACCGTCCAGGACATGGGCAAGCTAACCTGCTGGGTGAGCAATGCCGGCGGCGCCGACGACCGGGTACCACGCACCTTCCTGGAAATGCCCGAACGACAGTGGGACTTTCAACTCAACCTCAACCTGAAGGCCGTGTGGACAGGTGCCCAGGCCGCGGCCAGCGTTATGAAGGATACGGGCGGCGGTACCATCATCAATATCTCTTCCGCCGCCGCGGGCAACGCCGCCCCGTTCAACGGGCCCTACGCTGTCGCCAAGAGCGGCGTCAACAACCTCACCCAAACCCTGGCCGTGGAAATGGCACCGCTTGGCATTCGCGTCAACGGCGTCTCCCCCGGGCCAATTCCCACCGAAGTGTTCCTGGAATTCCTCAACTTGAAGGAAGAAGAAATTCCAGAACTTGGCAAGCGCTTCCAGATTCCACTCGGCCGGGTCGGCACACCGGAGGACATCGCGCCGGCGGTGGTGTATCTGGCTTCCGAGGCATCGAGTTGGATGACCGGGCACACGATCTCGATCAAGGGCGGACCCTGATCTCGGGGATTTGCACAGAACCCTCGCTACCAGGGCCCGGCGGACCCGACACCAGCACCCGATAGGCATGGCACCGCCGTGATTCCACCGTGGCAACCCATTGGCGGCATACCCGCCCATCCTACTACAGCGTAAGGCGATACTGCAGGCCCAGCGTCCGGCCGAGCGGCGTGGTCGCCGCCTGATCCAGGCTGTCCGGGCCGGCGTTGTTGCAAACACCGGGACCGTTCATGAAGTTCGGACACCGACCGGGCATGGCACCGCCGTGATTCCGCCGTGGCAACCCATCGGCGGCATGCCCGCCCGCCCTACTACAGCGTAAGGCGATATTGCAGGCTCAGCGTCCGGCCGAGCGGCGTGGTCGCCGCCTGATCCAGGCTGTTCGGGCCGGTGTTGTTGCAAACACCGGGGCCGTTCATGAAGTTCGGGCACCGACCGGGGATGGCACCACCGGTGACTACGTATATTTCATCGGTGATGTTGCGTCCAATCAGGTTGAACTGATGGCGGCCATCTTCCGTATACAGGCTGATAGCGGCATCGATGAGCCAGAAGCTGTCCTGCATGAACGGGTCGAGTGTCGGCGTCCAGGCGTACTCGCCGGTGTAGCGGGCGTCAGCCGAATAGTTGAGCCGCCAGGCACCGCCGACCGAGACATCATAGGACGCACCCACAAAGCCGCTGAAATCCGGGCTACCGGCACCGTCCATCCCCTTAAGGTTTTCGCCGGTGGCGTTGTTGAAGTCTTCCGAGTAGGTGGTGTCGGTCCACGCCCAAGCACCCCGAACGGTCAGGCCCTCGACATTGGTGTTCCACAGCATATCGAATTCAATGCCGTTGGTTTCGAGCGCCGAAGCGTTGAAGGTCTGGAACTGAATGATCGTGGAATCGAAGAGTTGCACTTGCAGGTCGGAATACTCGTAGGTGAACGCCGTGGCGTTGAAACGCACGGCGCCATCCAGAAAACGGCCCTTCAGACCGACCTCGAAGCCTTCCGCCTCCTCGGATTCGTAGATCAGGAAATCGGGGAAGGCGGCGTTGGTGGGCTGCAGCGCCGCGGTGGGCAGGGCGCTGTTGTCGATGCCGCCGGACTTGAAGCCCTGCTTATAGGCCAGGAAAACACTGACGTCGTCATTCAGATAGTAGTTGATTGCGACTTCCGGCGAGATATTGTCGTCGTCGAACTCCAGGCCCTCGTCGATCACCGGCGGTACGCCCCAGCCAAACAGCGCCGCAGCCGCGTGCAGGTAGGGAACTTCTATTCGGCCGTCTTTCTCTTCGCTGGTGTAGCGGGCACCGGCGGTGACCTCCGTGCGCTCATTGAGGTTCCAGTACAGGGCAAAGAAGGCGGAGACCACTTCCGTGTCCAGGAAATGGTGCTTGTTGTAGTCGTACTCATTGCCGGTTACCGGGTCCGGGCCAACGATGGCCGCCGTCGGGTCGCCACCGACCAAGGCGTAGGCCGGGCCGAAGATGTTTGGCATAACGCCCAGATTGAACGCGTACTGATAGGCATCGAACTCCTGCTCGATGTCCTGCCAAAGGAAGCCGGCCTGAAAGTTCAAGGGGCCATCGAGGTCGCTGGCCAAGCGAAACTCCTGGGAAAGACTTTTGTAGACGTTGTTGTGCAGTCCACCAAATACGCTGGCACCGTAGCTGTAGTCGTCCAGTTCCCAGTGCAACAGGTCAACCCAGCCCGTAATCGAGGTTAGGGTAAGAGTCTCGGCAAAGTCCCAATCCATGCGCAGGGAAAGGAAATGGGTGTCCTGCTCCAGGCCGGGCATGCCATCGTCGTAGCCTTTGGGCAACCCATCGCGCAACCCGGGATGCAAGTTCAGTTTCGAGGTGTTGCCGTTGAGCTTGCAGTCATCCACACCCTGGAAGATCGCGAATGGGGCGCTGGCCGAGGGCACGCCGGTGGGCTGGTGAATGCCCTCCGGGCATACGTCTTCCGCCCAAGCGGTGCCGGCACCTTCGTTGTCGTACTCGGAGTAGCTGTACTTCAGCTTGGCCTCAAAGGTGTCGGCCGGATTCCAGACCAGGGTCAGGCGCGTATTGAGGGATTCGTCGCCATACCACTTGTCGGCACCCGAAATGGCCACGTTGACCGGGTCGTTTTCCGCCGAGTAGTTCTCGAAAAGCTGGTCGTTCTTCGTGAAGCCAACGGCCAGGCGGGCACCGAGGGTATCGCCTAGGGGGCCGGACACAATGAACTCGCCGAATACGCCCTCGTGCTCCGCTTCGATACCGCCGCTGACCTCCATTTCAAATTCATCGCCCGGGTCGTTGGTGGTGATGGAGACCACGCCCGCGGTGGCCGATTTGCCGAAGTAGAGCGACTGCGGGCCCTTTAGGATTTCCAACTGCCCCATGTCGAGATAGGAGTTGTGAATAAATCGGCCCCGGTTGACGACCACGCCGTCGAGATTAATGGCAACGGAGTGGTCGAAGGCCGCCGAAATCGAGCTAGAGCCGATGCCCCGCAACCGCAGATTCGACCCGTTGCCCGAGCCGCCGTGGGCGACCACCATGTTGGGCACCATCTTGGCGGCATCCACCAGATTGGTGATGTTGTAGCGGTCGAGGTCCGCCTCGGTCATGGCCGCGATGGTCACCGGCACATCCTGCAGGGTTTCCTCCTGCTGCCGGGCGGTGACGATGATTTCCTCGACAAAGCCGGTTTCCTGGGCAAGCGCGGACAACGCTCCTCCCCCGCCAAAAAAGACACCTGCAAGCAACCCCGAAATCGCCAACGACCTTCTCATGATTCTCTCCTTTACGTAGGGTGGACTGCCCAAACGCGATTGGGCCAACGCACAAAGCGCGGGATTGTTGAAAAGTTTGGAACCAATGTCAATTATCGATGTGCTGGCTCGGCGGCGAAGGCGGCCGTAATCGTCGAACAACTCGGTAGCGGAAATGCAGGCCGCAACCCAGCGAACCGCCGGCGAATGAGTGGCTAGTGCCTCCTCAGACGCCGATTTCCTGCCGAACGTAGGGGTTGTGCTCGGCGAGCCCCTGGTAAATTCGTCCGTCCTTCACCACGGCGACGATCTTTTCTGGATCCTGCAGCACCCCGATATCAGCGACCGGGTCGCCATCGACCACGACCAGGTCGGCGCGCTTGCCTTCCTCCAGGGTACCCACCATGCCGCTCGGGTCCGCCACCGCCCCGCCATCGCGTGTTGCGCACAGCAAGGCTTCCGTGGGCGACATGCCGAACAGGTCGACGAAATACTCCAGGTCTTTGGCGTAGGTGCCGTGCGGCGTGATGCTTAGGCCATAGTCGCCGCCAACCAGCACCCTAACACCCACCTCACGCAGCCGCCGCACCGCATCCACGGTCGCTTCCACCTCCCGTGCGTAGCCGCGCTGCTCCACGGTTTGCCGCGAGAACCCCAATTCCTCGCAGTGCTTCAGAAACTGCACTTCCCAGGCGATGGCCGGCCCCACCGCCAGCCGATGCCGGTTGCGTTGCAGCATGGCAACCGCTTCGTCGTCGAGATAGTTGGCGTGCCCGATGACATCCACACCGAAGCGAACCGCCTGTTTCACCGCCGCCGCCGACCGGGCGTGGCAGGCGACCCGCATGTTGCGGCGATGCGCCTCATCCACCGCCGCCGCGACCTCCTCGTCGGTGTAGGTGAGTTCCCCGGGTGGCGCGTGGTCCGACAACCCCTCCCCGTCCAGGAAGATCTTGATGATGTCGGCACCGTTCTTCTTCAGCCGGCGCACCGCACCGCGCACCGCCCAGGGGCCGTCCACGAGCATGCCCAACCCTTCCATCTGCGGCTTGGCGTAATCGGGATGCAGGTCGGCGTTGCTCGCGGTGGCACCAACGTCCCGGCCGGAAGCTACCAGTTTGGGACCCGGAATCACCCCCGAATCGATCGCCCGCTTCAGGTACACGTCTATCCGATGCACCGACCCGAAGCTGATTGCCGAGGTGAACCCGGCACCCAACATAAGGCGGGCGTTGGCGATGGAGTGCACCATGGCCTCCTCCACCGGTGTCTTGTCCAGTTCCGTGGGGCCGTTGCCGGTATAGGAGATGTGCGCATGGGACTCGGTCATGCCGGGCATCAGGAAGCGGCCGCCGAGGTCGATGCGCTTGACGTCGTCGTTGACACCGCGCAGATCCCGCGCCGGCCCGGCAAAGCGGATATCAGTACCCTCCAGCCACAGGCTGCCGTCCTCCAGCACCTCGCCATCGATGCCCGTGAAGAGCCGCGCATTCGTGAAAACCGTTTGTCTTGCCATAGCACCCGCTCCGACTGCTAGCTCGCAAGCCGCAGCAGCTTCTCGGCGTTCGGCGTCAGGCTGGCATCGAACTCCGAGGTGCTCCGGGGCGTATCCCAGCCGCCGAAGTTGGTGCCGTAAACCAACCGGTCGGCACCCACCGCATCGATCAACAGAGCCAGCGCCCCCTGCCCTTCCACATGGGCATCGAACCAGAGCTTGCGCACCTGGTGGCGGAAACCATGCTCCCTGACGGAGGGCGGTGCCCAATCGCGGAACCGCGCGATGCCCTCGTAACGCCCGATTAGGAACGGCAGGGCACCGCCACCGTGGGAGATACAGATATCCAGTTGGGGATGCCGATCCAGCACCCCGCCGTACACCAGCGATGCCACCGCCAGCGATTCATCGTAGGCATAACCGACGATCAAGCCGAGATCAAAACGGCAAAGCCGCGCATCCGCCGGCAATCCCGCACCATCGGTGGACGCGGGGTGCAGAAACAGCGGCACGTCCAGCGCCACAAAGGTGCGGTAGAGATCGTCGAGACAAGGGTCGTCCAGCGGAAACGGATAGTCCGTGCCCACGTATGCCGCCACCAGGCCCAGTTCCCCGACGGCTCTCTCGAGTTCCCGCGCCGCGGCGTCCGGATCCTGCATCGGCAGCGCGGCCGACCCCAACAGCTTGCCGGGGTGGCGAGCCACCAGTTCCGCCATGGCATCGTTGTGCACGCGGCAGAACTCAAGCGCCAAGCCCGCTTCAATGCCGTGGAAGAATGTCAGGGGATTGGGCGATAGCAACTGCAGGTCGATGCCCACCTCGCCCATCAAGTCGAGCCGCTTCTCCACATCCATGAACACCGTGCCCCGGTAGGCCATGGGTTTCATGCGGTACTCGCCGATGCGGAAGAAGGATACGCCGTCGTCGTCCACCGCCAATTCTGGCCCATGGCGGCCCGCTACGCCGAACCCCGCTTGCAGGACGGCGTGGGCATGCAAATCGATAACCCGGCCCGGCGCGGCCATCAGGCCCTACCGTCGAAAAACCTTTCCCGGGGCAGCCCCTCGGTATCGTAGACGGGCTCGTGCGCACTAATGAGGTACATCTGGTTGACGTTGCCGACCAAGCCGTACTTGTTCAGCACGGTCTTCATGTTCTCGTAGTTCCGATGCTTGAAATGGGCGGCCAGCGTCGGGCCGTCATCCCATAGCTCGTAGACCTGGATTCGCTCCGGGACGCAGGGGTCCGCCGCGAAACAGTACGCCCGGCAGCCCGGCTCTTCGTCCCGGGTAGCCTGCTGCACCGGTGCGCATTCCACGACCGCCTGGTCCCGGTCCGCCTGGCTTGCGAAGTCGAGTGTTGCGGAAATGATGATCATGTTGCCCATCCCCCTATGGCAGTGTGATTGAAGTTTCGAAGATCATGGCCGGAACGATATACTAACGATGCCACCGGTCGCCGCGCCCACGGCCCCCGTCCACACCGCCTTGAGATTCAGAGCCAACCGGGCATCCGGGCAGTCTTCGGGCGTGCGCGCACCCATCACCACATCCGCCCCGCCTCGGCCAGACAGCGTGCGCCACCGCGGCCAACGCCCTTGCCGGTGCCGGCGACGACCGCCACCTGCCCGTCCAATGGAAATGCGCTCATACTCCTCAGGTGCCCGACGCGTCAAAAATACTTTGAATGGAACTGTCGAGCAGGGAGTCGAATGCTTGGTCGGGCTGGCTGACCGTTAGGCCCTCGGACAACGCCCGGGAGAAGCTTGCCACCATGCCGTTCTGGCGGACGAGGCGCACATTGGCTTCTTCGCGGCTGTAACCGCCGGAGAGCGCCGCAACGCGCAGGACATTGCCATGCACAACGCAGTCGCCGTATAGATTGTCCCGTTCCGGCAGCGTCAGCTTCAGCACCACTTCGCGCCCGCCCGCCAGGCCATCCAACGAGCGCATGATCTCCGCCTTGAGCAGATCTTCCGCTACGCTCTTCTCCGGACAGTGAATGTCCACCTCTGGCTCGATGATGGGCACCAGCCCGGCATCCAGAATCCGCCCGCCGATGGCAAACTGTTGCTCGACCACTCGGGCGATTCCGAGCCGGTTCGCCTGCTTGATGACCGAGCGCATCTTGGTGCCGAAGATGCCCTTTGCCTTGCCGCGCTTGAGCAGGGCGTCGAGTTCCGGCATGGGTTTCATCACCTGAACCCCGTCTTCCTCGGCCGCCAATCCCTTGTCCACCTTCAGAAACGGCACAACGTTCTTGACTTCCCACAGGTAGGCGGGCGACGAACGGCCGGCAATGTCCCGGTCCATGGTGTTTTCGAACAGTATCGCGCCCAGAATGCGCTCGCCGGTAAAGGCGGGGCTGGTAACGATGCGGGTGCGCATCGCATGCACAATGTCGAACATTTCCGCGTCCGTGGACCAGGCGTCCGGCCCGACTCCGTACAGACCCAAGGCTTTGGGCGTACTGCCGCCACTCTGGTCCAGGGCGGCGATAAAGCCCCTGGCGTTGCAAATTTTTGCAAGTTGCTGTTGGTTGACCACGCTATCCTCGTCGTTCGCCCCTATGGAATAAGTTGCTTGTGGCACTAGCGAGGCGGCAGCCCACGCTTCGCCCGCTCCTGGTTCATGCGGTCCCGGTCCACGGCCAGCCGTTCACCGAGTTGCTCTTCCTGGGCGGTGCCGGCCATGTGTGCGCCGGCGGTCTTGCTGTTGTACATAATCTTCTTCACCGGCGTGACGGCGAGTATGACCCGCAGGGGCGAGTCGAGTAGGCTGTGGAATGCCGCCTCGCCCTCTTCGCTGTCCGGGCTCACCTTCCTAGCGAGCGCCGCGTAGTACCACTGCTTGGTCGCGTCGTCTTCGAAGAACTCGCCTGTGCCCTTGACGGTGATGGCGCCCGTGGGTAGCTCTTCCGACGCACCCGGGGCATAGCTGGCGCTGCTAACGTTGACAGAGACGCGGTTGTCGCGCCGAATGGCGGCGGCGCGATGCCGGTGCGCGGCAAAGGTTATCCAGAGCTTGCCGTCGCGCCAGACGAAGGCGTGGGTGACGCCCACCGGCCAGCCATCCTTCGTCCCCCACATAAGCACGCACTCGTTGGCATGGGTCAAAAGTTGGTCGACCTCTGCATCGGTAAACGGGTAAATCGATACGATCTCGTGATCGTGAGTGTGTGCCATGAGAACTTCCTCAAGATTGGGGTGAAAAATTCGCGAGCCGCAAAGGTTGCCCAAGCCGGCACCGAAACGCAACCGCCGGCCGCAATTACACAAGTCACCCGCCCCGACCAGGCCTGGCGGGGGGCGGGGCCGATATAGGAGTGGCCTGGACGAACACCATGGCCTGGGCAACCGCCCATCCCGCAACGCTGATAACGCCAAGCCAGATGATAAAGGTCGCCGGACGACCATCGGCAATCAGCCATACGCCGGGGGCCACCAGTACGGCGAACAACAGGGTTCGCACCCAGCGAACCGCCCCGCAGCCCCGAAGCCTGCGGCGCCGCTTTGGGTCAAACCACGCCAGCATCGCTATTGTGGCGATGCTGGCGAGACAGCTAGCCAGCGCCTGGATGTCCACGGGTCAGGCCATCAGGCCAGAAAATGGCGCACCAACAGCGCGACGTGCAGCCCCGTGATGGCAAAGCTGACTGTCGCCGCGCGCCGGAGATTGCTGTCTAGGCAGGCCGAGAAGAAAAAAGCGGCCCAGACTAGTGGATACATGACAAGGGGCAGGATTAGGTTGTCGACCCCGGCCACGCCTGGCGGCAGCCAAGTGGCCATGCCCGCCATGGTGACCACAGACGCCACTAGTGTCCAGGGGCCCGCAAGCGCAACCCGCAGCCAGAACAGCCGACGATCATTGCTGACGAGCGAAGCCACGACATCAACCCGTAGGCACGGGTTGCTCCGATGTGGGTAACCACAGGTTGCGACTCTGTAGCCAGAGCGCGACGCCTGCGCAGATCAGCAGCAGGTCTAAGGTGACGATAATCGGCTGCCCCGCTACGATGGCCGCTGGCCAGGATGGCCCTCCCGCGACGAACCGCAGCACAACCAGAAGCAAGCAGGCCGCGGCGGCGGCGACCCGCAAATCCCGATTCAGCAGGCCCGGGTGGCGCCGCCAAAGGCCGTACCCGACGATCAGGCCACTGGCGATCAGAAACGCCGTGGGCGTCCAGAGCGACGCCGCGCCCGAGCCATAAGCGACAAAAAAACCGATCGCGCTGCCCAGCAGCGCAAGGGGCAGCCCAAAGGTAAGAACACTCAAGCCCCATCGCAAAGCCACAAACGACGTTGCGGCCCGACGCTCGAGCCACAGGCGCATGCCGGTGACCGCGACATAGCACATGGCAAAACCAAGGGCGACCCAGATCGCCTTTGAAACCAACCCGTAGAAGTTGCCGAAGTGCAAGGGGCCCATTACCGAAAACAAAGTCGAGCCAACACTATGGGCTTGCCCCACCAGCGGTTTGTGCTTGATGAACTCACCGGTCGCGCCGTTGTAAACAAGGGTCTGGTCGACCAGCCCTTCCCCCTGTGTTGGCAGGAAAAAGTTGGCTGAGGCGTCCGCGCGCCCGAAATGCTCGATCACAACAAACACCGGCGCCACATTGGACCGAGCCTGTACATCCCGAATCATTGCATCGACCGCCGCGCCCCGCCGCGCTGTCGGATCCTCCGGTGCCTGGCTGCCGATCATCGCCTCGAACATGGCTTCCTGGTCGCCACCAAACCCAACCATCGCCATCAACGGTAGGCCGAAGGACCCGGCGAAGCTGAAAAAACTGCCGGTAAAGGCCAGTACAAACGCGAAGGGCAAACCCCAGCTTCCAGCGACGGTATGCGCATCCTTCATGCCTAGAATGCGGCTGCCGACACGGCCGCGCAGCGTGAAAATGTCCCTGATCAGGTGCCGATGCACCAAGAGCCCGGAGACCGCGGCCACCATCATGGCGAGACCGAGAATACCGGTGAGGATCAATCCCCACGGACGCGGCAGATGCAGCTCGGTGTGCACATTCACCAGAAAGCGGCTTAGCGCCCGATCTTCATCGGTTTGAAACAAGTGCAGGCCGGTGCCTTGCCTTCGTTCAACAACCTCTCCGGTGCGGGTATCGACCTCGAACTGAGTGCCCACCTCCTCGATCACACCGGCTTCGTTGGTGTGATGCTTGTGGAAGAAAATCTCCAGATGGCCGAGCGTAGTGCGGCCGAGCGCAACTTCCTGGAGAAACTCGTCGTCCACTTGGATTGCCATGCGATCGATCAGGTTCTGCAGTGGGGTCGCATCCCCCGGTGCCGCCGCCAACGGGTTTTCAGTGTGCACGATGCCGGCGGACCAATGCGCAATCTCTTCCGCGAATACCGCCACCATACCCGTTACGATCACCGCATAGAGCAGCAGCCCGAGTAGAACCCCGGACCAGCCATGCACGGCAACCAGGGTCTTGGTCTTGTCCTTGCGCAGCCTAATCACATCAACGGAACCGATAGCTTAGCGTGCCGACCGCTTCGAAGGGTGCCCCGGCGTGCACGCTGCGGCTAAGCCCGCCCCAGGCGGCGTCAACGTATTCTTTATCTAGGATGTTGTTCAAATTCAGCGCAACCCGCCATCGGTCCCACGCGTAGCTGGCGGAGGCGTTCACGATAGTGTGGCTGTTGAGCGACACTTGGTCGCTGGTATCGCCATCGAAGTTCGCATCGCCCAGCACCAGCCGCTCGCCGACATGTTGTACGCCCAAGCTGAGGGTTAGGCCGCGCAGCCAGCCATCGAGTAGTGCGTAGGTAGCCCAAAGCGAGGCGGTGTGCTCCGGTGCGCCAACCACCGGCAAGCCCTGGTCGCCGTTGTTGGACTCGGTAATCTCCGAATCCGTGTAGCCGTATGAGCCGAAGACCTGCCAGCTCGGGGTGATGTGGCCACTGAAGTCCACCTCAAAGCCCTGGCTGCGCTGCTCGCCGCTTGCCGTCGACCCAAAGGGGTTGGCGTCCGTCGGCAGCGCGGCCGGGTCCGCCGTGGCCACGTTCTGCTTGGTTATGTGGAATAGGGCTAGGCTGAGGCTCAAGCTGTCGAAGAGATCCGCCTTCAAGCCCGATTCAAACCCCTTCCCCGTCTCCGGTGCCAGCACCTCGTTGTTTCGGTCGAGTTCGAAATTAGGCGCAAAAGACTCCGAGTAGCTGAGGAACGCCGATACCCTTTCGTTGATCTCATAGACGGCCCCGGCCTGGAAGCTGGTCTTGCCATCGTCCTGTGGCGTAGTGGATGACCCGGCTTTCGGGTCGCGCTCAAAGGCGTCGTAGCGCATGCCCAGGCTCAGTGTCAGCGCCTCGGTGGCGGACAGGTGGTTCTGGAAGTATAGGCCGAGCCGCGTGATGTCTTCGTTGGCATAGAACCCCGTCGCAACGGGAATGTCCGCCTCGACCGGCGGTAATTCCGAATAGTCCGGGTCCAGCCAGTTCAGAAAGGATGGTGCACCCGGATTGAAACGCGTCTGATTTTTCGTTTCCGATTGCCGATAGTCAACGCCCGCGAAGAACCGGTTGCGTTTCCCGCCCACATCAAAGTCGCCGTTGATGTTTAGCTGGCCGGCAAGTTCGTCATTGTTCTGCTCCTGCTGAGCTGGTACGCGGAAATAGAACATGGATGCCAAGTCCAGGCCGAACGGCAGAAACAACGGGCTGTAGTCATACCCCGAGTCGAAAACGCGAAACCGGCCGCCCAGGCTCCAGGCGCTCGACAGCTCGTGTTCGATATCCAGGCCATAGGTCCGCTGATGGCGTTCAATGGTGTCCTGGGGGTGGTTGTTGACCTGCTTGGGATCGACAATCAGCTTCCCGTCCAGATTGATCGCGGTTCCGAAATCGGCTTGATAGTCGTCATCCGTGAACTCCGCAAGCAGCGTCAACTCGGTGAGTTCGCCGAGCCGCAGGGTCGCCGAGGGCGCAAAGAAGGTACGCTGATTCCCGGTATCGTAATCGCGCCAGCCGTCGTCATTCTTGTAGAGCCCAAGCAGACGGAAGCGGGCGGAACCAGCGCCACCGCCGACATCGAAACGCGGCTCAAACGAGCCATAGGATCCAGAGCGCAGCAACACCCTTGCATGGGAAGTCTCCAGCGGACGCTTCACGACCATGTTTACCAGCCCACCCGGGTTGGATTCGCCATAGAGAATCGAATCTGGCCCTTTGAGAACCTCGATTCGCCCGACGTTGAACAGCTCCGGGTCGCTGATGCCGCCGAACGTCTCGACGCGAAAACCGTCGCGCAGAATCGGTGTGCTCTGGAATCCACGCATGACAAAGGAGTTTTCACGGCCATCGTTGTCGCCAAGAAACGCGGTGTTCGATGCGAGTGTGAGCACATTTTCGATCGCGCGGGGATCCACCGCCTCGATCAACTCATCGCTGATGATCTGCACGGACCGTGGCAGCTCGTTTGGTGTCAGGGTATTGCGGCCAATGTCGGGCGAATCGTCGCGATAGCCACGGACGATAATCTCTTCCTCGACGCCCACTGCGCCTTCGGCCGCTGCTCTTTCGGGAATTAGCGTGATCATGCCGGCGGTCAACGCCGCAGCCATAGCCCAGTTACCAAGCGTTTTCATCGGAGCTCCGTTTTACTATTGCTACTGCTAATAGTAATGAGATAGATTTCTATTTGCAACAATAGATTTTGCTCGGTGGTGTATCAGTTTGCATCCGTGTATCGAGCAAGGGCACGGCACACAGGTGATTCGGCAGGGCCGGGATGCGAACTGATACACTGCCCTTTGCCCGGTAGTGGCTCAGGTTGAATCTGTGCACCATGCCAAGGCCGCCGCACATGGAGTTCGACGCGGCCGGCATTCAAACTGGGCCGTTACCCTTTGCCCAATCACACATGGGCCTGAAGGGAGACATAGGTGCAACGACAAGCGAGCCCAGAGGCCGATGTTCGAGATCATCGGAGGATGATCGCGACACTCCAGACAGCCCATCGCCTCGGGCTCACTTGGGTACTGGATTGGACTTAGGCGCGGCGATTCATCCAGAACTCATACACAGCCCGCGCCGCACGCTCGAAACGGGGCAGGTTGCTACGAACCGCCGCGTCGAGCAGCGCACCGCCCTGCCCACCCAGCGCCTTTTCCAGGGATGCCGCGTATTGGGGTATGCGCAGCCAGTCGCGCACCGTCTCGCCGGTAATCTCCACATGAAACTGCATCCCGTAGGCGCACTCGCCGAAGCGAAACGCCTGAATCGCGCAGTGTGGAGATTTTGCCAGCACCACCCCGCCCGCCGGCAGGGCCGTGACCTCGGCACCGTGCCATTGCAGCACCGGCAGTGGATCCTCAAGTTCTCTGAACAATGGGTCGGTTCGGGCCGCTGGCGTGTGCTCGACCGCCATCACCCCCACTTCGGCGACCGCGCCCGCTTCGACCTTCCCGCCAAGCGCCTCGGCGAGGAGTTGATGACCCAGGCAGACACCCAGGAAAGGGCGGCGCAAGTTCAGGACAAAGTGCCGAATCGCGGCACATTCATCCACCAGCCAAGGATACTCCGAGCGCTGCCACACATCCTGTGGACCGCCCAGCACGAGCAGCCTGTCAAAGGGGTCGAGAGCGGGAATGGCATCGCCATGGTCTAGGTGGGCAACGTCCCAGGAATGACCGTCCGCAGCCATGAATTCACGCCATATGCCGGGGTGTTCGCTATCGGCGTGCTGCAATACCAAGACGCGCACAGCGGGCAACCGTTGCCGCGGCTAGGTCAGCCGGGTCTTGACCGTTGCGGAGAACGGCCCGGTAGCTGTTGCAGCACGGGCGGGCCAACCATCTAGTTGCTCCGCTCGAAAACCAGCACGAAACTAACCGGCACCGCCTTGCTGATGCTCGGCAACCCGGCAATCTCCCGGAGTTGTTCGACACCCTGCACGAGGCCCAGGCTGCCGGCATTGACGACCACCGGCTTCAGGCTCGCAACCAGCATAACGCGCTCCGACAAAGGCACCGCCAGCACTTCCGCCAGCAGGGGGAGTTCATGTTCCTTCAGCGACAACGTGAAACTGACCGACATGGTTGCTGTCTCCCCAACGGCCAGGCCCATGAGCCGGCTTGCGTCGAGTTGCGCACTAAGCGACGCAACCGGAAAACGGGCTGTCTCGAACAGTAAATCGCGCATCCGCTCGTCGCGAATGGGAATGAGCGTATCCACACTTGCCAGGTCGATTTCGATGGCGACGGCGCCCTCTTCCGTCACCTTGCCGGCAAGCTCGCCAAACCGGTGTACCTCCGCGGCGTCCCCGGCCTTCACCGTCACGAACGACAGCTCGGAACGATCATTATCGATTCGCCAATCCGCCGCCGCCCTAGGCGACAGGCACAGCAAGGCGGCGGCAACCAGTGCACATCCGACCCTAGAACCGGCGCAATCGCGCATCGCCCGGGCACCGGAGCGCCGACGAGACCCGCCCCGCCGCCTACCAGCTACACTACAAATCACCTGCGCATCATGCACGGCTGTCCTCCTTACAGTCGGTTCCGGGACGCTGTGCCTGTAGCTCCGGATTCCCCACATGGACGCTCCCGCGCACGGCGCACCGCCGGACTGCACGGGAAACACAGGGTGGCTACCCTCGCCGCGACACGCGCCCCGCAATCGGGCGCCTTCCCCGGCGAGTTCGAGCACGTTCTAGCTTATCCACACCCGACCACTCGGGCTGCCCCGAAGAGCGGAGTATGCGACCACCCCACCCGCCGCACAACCGTTCGCGCGGGGGGCGTCCAAGGTCACCACCGATAGCCGCCGATGCAACCGCCCCGTCAGATCGCCTCCACATGGCGCACAATCGAGTGGTGAAAGCTCTTCATCAACGGTTGCGAGAACATGGACTTACGCGCCACGAAGCGGACCGGACGGTTGAGCCCGTGGCGGTCCAGGGCGACCAGCCGGTCCCGGGGCGCTCCCAGGGTGTGGGCCACGCCGACCGGCACCAGCCCGTGGCCAAAGCCGGCCAGCGCCATCTGCGCCACACTGAAGAAAGATTCGAGCGATGCCTTTCTGTGCAGGCGCAAGCGCCGCAGGTCGTCCTCGATGGACGCCCAGGCACCGGAACGGCTTTCTATGGTGATGACATCCAGGTCTTCACCGACACGGTAGTCGAATGGCGCCAGCGCCGACGGAATGATCACCATGGGCTCCAGCCGCACAATCTCGCTCTGCAGATCGGTGTCGGCGTCGGAAGAGCCGGTACAGATACCCACCATGTACTCGCCGGTGCGCAATCGGTCGAGCACCGTCGGCGAACGCTGGGCATGAAAGGTGAACTCCACTTCCGGCATGTCCCGCCGCACTGCGGCAAAGAGCTTGGGCCCCCAGCTTGCGAGTATGGCTTCGGAGACGCCAAGGATGATCTTGCCCCTCGGCAGCGCACTGTCTTCCAGAAACACGCTGCGCAGTTCGCCGACCAGCGGCGTGACCTTCTCCACCAGGTGGGTGCCGTGATGGGTCAGCACCACCCGGCGCCCGAATCGCTCGATCAGCGGACGATCATAATGGCGCTCCAGAGCGGCGATGCGCTTGCTGACAGCCGACTGCGAGATGTTCAGCACCGTGCCGGTTTCCATCATGGTGCCGGTCTTCGACAGCACGATGAGCGTCTCGAGGTTTTCAATCACGGCCCTACGCCAGCGGGCCGCGCTGCCCGCCGCCATCCCCCCGACCGACGCCAGCGACGGGCCGATCATGGCACCCGCCGTCCGGTGCACCCGCCATGCCGGCGTATGCTCTCAACGAGCCGGCCCCGGGGTGCCCGAGAGCGGCTTGACAACCAACAACAGATCGCCGGCATTGACCTGCTGGCCGTTGTCGATATTGACGCGGGTTACCTCGAATTCGCTGTTCGGATCGTACAGCTCGGCATCGGCGTTGAAGTCCCTAAGCGAAAGCGGTGTGAAGATTTTCATGGCCTCGAGCTGACAGAGGGTCGTATCGGCCTGGATGCGATCGCCCACGGTGACGAACTCGGGCTCCGTCGGCGATGGCGCCGCATAGAAAATCGCCGTGGCGGGAGACAGCACTTTCAATTCATCGCTGTCATCGATGCGAATACTGTCCAGATCGAATGCCGAGGCCCGCTCCCCGGTCGCGCTTTCCATCTCCTCGATCAGCGCACCCGCATCCGTCCGGCTTAGGAACTCCGGCAGGTAGTTGGTGTCGTATTCGCCGCCGTGAAAACGGTCATCGGCGAGCACCCGGCGCAGCAGCGCGATATTGGTGCAGATACCGGTGATGCGCACCCGGCCCAGGTAGCCGGAGAGCTTGTCGATAGCCGCACCCCGGTCTTCGGCGTGCGCGATCACCTGCGCGACCATACTGTCGTAGTAGGGCGAGACGAACTTACCGCCGCCGGCCGCCGCAATCACTTCCACGCCCCGCTCCTCCGGGAAGTGGGCTACCGTGATTTCACCCGGATGGGGACGGAAGACCAGGGTGCCGTCGCTGGTCAACCGGACGCTCTCGGCGTTAACCCGCGCCTCGATGGCGTATCCCTCCGCCTTGGGCCGCAGGCGGGCGATGGATTCACCCGAGGCAATGCGGAACTGCTCGCCGACAATATTCACACCCGAGACCCACTCGGTCACCGGATGCTCGACCTGCAGACGCGTATTCATCTCCATGAAGTAGACGGCTTGCGCCGCCAGATCGAAGATGAACTCCACGGTGCCCGCGCCCACGTATCCCACCTCATCGGCAATGGCCGCGGAATGGGCCAGCACATCCCGGCGAAGGTTTTCCGGCAGCATGGTGGAGCCGGACTCCTCGAAGACCTTCTGCTTGTCGCGCTGAACGCTGCAATCGCGCAGGCCCAGCACCCTGGTGTTGCCGCGGGTGTCGCGCAGAATCTGCACTTCAATGTGCCGCAGGGACGTGATGTATTTCTCCAGGTAGACATCGCCGTTGCCAAAGGCGCTACGCGCCTCCTGGGTCACGCGGTGAAACAGTTCGTGAAACGCCCCGGGGGTATCGACCACCTGAATGCCCTTGCCTCCACCGCCATGCACGGCCTTGATGAGCACCGGATAGCCGATCTCCCGGGCAACTTCCGCGGCCCGGTCCGCATCGGTCAGAATGCCGTGGCTCCCCGGTACCACGGGCACCTTCAGCCTGGCGGCGGTGGCGATGGCGTTGGATTTGTTGCCCATGGTTTCCATGGCGGATACCGGCGGCCCGATGAAGTTGATGCCGTGGTTGCGAATAAGCTCGGCGAACTGGGCGTTCTCCGACAGAAAGCCGATGCCGGGGTGCAGGGCGTCAACACCCTCCCGTTCGGCAACGTTCAGAACGCTCTGCGCATTCAGATAGCTCTCGTCCGGCGTATTGCCGCCGATGCAGACCAGGGTGTCCCGCTCCGTCAATTGCTCCACCACCACCGACTCCATGTCCGGGTCGGACTGCACCAGCACGACCTCGACGCCACGCGCTTGGGCGATGCGCACCAGCTTGGCGGCGGTGCAGCCCCGGGCATGAATCAGTACGCGCCGCACCGGCTTGACCAGGTCGGCGTCGCTATAGCGGCGGCGACGGACCGGCACCGCAGGCCGCTCCCGGCTCAGCACACCGGACATCACCCGGCGCATCACCTGGGTAACGGTTTCCTCGGCGATGGGAATCTCCGTGTCGATCTCGCGCAGGTCGTTGTCCAGGCCAGGATGGAAGGGATGTTTAACCAGCCCCTGCATGGACGACTCGTTAACGGATAGGTAGTTGGACAGAATCGAGTTCAGCGGCAGGTTGCTCGGCACGACGATTTGGCCCGCAAACGGCATGCTCGTTCCCGAACAGTAGTAGGTCTGCACCAGCGGATGCGTGACGAAGCTTGCCTGGGCACCGCCGGTGCAGTCACCGTATCCGAACACCACAACCGGCAGGTCGTGGTCACGCACGAAGCGAGTGATTCGATCATTGACCGCTGCCATGGAGAAGAGCGCGCCCGCGCCTTCCTTGGTCTGCATGCCGCCCGAGGAAACGAAGCAGATCACCGGCACGTGCTCCGTGGCGCATTCCACGAGCAGCTTGCAGAACTTCTCGCCGCTGGCCATGTCGAAGGCACCCGCCTGGAAGGCGACGTTCGAAAGCACCACCCCACAGGGCAGCCCGCCGTCCACATCCTTGAAGCGGGCCATGCCGGTGACGATGCCGCAGGGCCGCAACCCCTTGTTCAGCGCATCCTCGATGGCGTGGCGAAAACCGGGGAAACCGCAGGGGTCGGAGCTGATGAGATCGCTGCAGCGCTCTTCCCAGTCCGTGAAGAATTCCCCTAGGAAATCCTGGTAGGTGATGCGCCGCTCCCGCTTGTAGCGGTTCAGCACCTTCTGCATCAGCAGGTCGCGATAGGCCATGTGCAGCCGGTACCAGAAGTCCTTGCGGCGACCGATGTTCTTGGGCGCAATACGGCCCTGATAGGCCTTGCGCTCCCGTTCCGACTGCACCAGGGAGCTCAACAGGGTCTTGAATAGATAGGTCACCACCACAAAGAGCGCCTCGGCCAGGTGGGGGAAGCTGGCGCGCTTCCACTCCTCCACCGGCCGGAAGAATTCGCTGCTCTTGGGCAGTCTGCCCATGCGCCCGTGCCAGTCGAAAAACCGTTCTCGCAACCGGGACACCGTCGCCGGCGGGGGTGGGGTTTGCGGTTCGGCCGCCGCGGCCGCGGCAAGCGCGTCGTCAATCAACCGCTTCAGGGTGTTCTTGGAGAGCGACTGGTCCTTCTGCGCTTCCTCCGCAATGATATCCAGGTTGGCGATGATGTGGTCGTAGACGGAATCGAACAGCAGCAGGTTGCCGCATTCGCCGATGAATTCGTGGCGCAGGTCGGCCTCGATCAGCACATCGAGCACCGTCGTGTCCCGAAAAGGCACCGGTACACCGCCTTGGCTGGCGGGGCGGATGAAGTCCGGGTAGCGCCGGGCGAGAAGCTCGCGGTTGATCTGAATTTCCGATGCCCCAGGCCGCGCCGGCGCGGTACCATCCCCGTCCATGTCGTCCTGCACCATGTCCGCCAGCCCGCCCCCGGTAATGACCAGGTTGAGTTCGGTGGTGAGCTGGGTACCCAGCCAACCGGGCGACTTGCCGACGGCACCGCCACGGCGCAGCAGCTTCTTGCCCTCGTGGGTAAACCGCTCGCGAATCGCACCGAGCAGCCTGGTGTCCCGGCGCAGGACGCCGATGAGCTTGACAGGGTCGCCGATATCCGCGCCCCGCAGTATGTGCTGGGTGTCCTCGGGGGTCTCGAGAAAACCGGCCAGCGCTTGCAGGTTGCTCGCCGCGTCGGCCTTCCAGCGGTTGTAGAGGAAGGCGCCCACCGAGGAGATGAGGCGCGCCCGCGACTGCTCATAGTTCTTGCGGGGTTCCCCGAAGATCAACTGGGCGATGCGCCCGCGTTCATCGTGGACGGCCTGTTTGGCGTCGCGATAGCTGCGCAGGGCCTTTGACAGGCCATCGTCATAGACAATCTTGTCGGGATCCTGGAGCCACTTCAGAAATGTCCGGCGCCGCTCCAGTTCCGCGCGGAGCGCCAGTTCGCCCTCCGGCAGGTCGCGGGCGGCAAGGCGCCCGTACTGCTGGGTGCTGGTTGCCCGAATGCGCCGCCTGACCTTCAGGTAGCGCAGGTAGCGATAGGCGACACCGAACACATTGAGGTACTCGGTGGGGTTCCTGGTCACCATCAAGAGGGCGCTCGCTTGTGTCACCATCCGCAGGCGGCTCGATGGATTCAAGTACCGCTGTAGGCTCAGACGGTAGTGATCCATGATGTACGGGCTCTCGGCAACAAACTGCCGGGTGCGCTGTTCGACGGAGGACAACCCGCCGACGATGGCGAGGCGCAGGTTCTCGAGCTTTTCCGGCTGATCCGGGGAATAGTCGATGACCCCGTCGATGTAGCCCTGCATGTAGAGCTCGAAGGGCGACAGGCCGACGTATTTCGCGCACTCCTGCCAGGAGAGGTTGAGGCGCCGGGCGATGTTGGCGAGCCCCCGAGGCTGAATGGTGCTGAATACGCCATCGCTCAACGACAGAATCATGTTGCTGGCCGCCAGTGGTATCGCACCACCCGAATAGCCGAGCCCATAGATGATGCCGACATTGGGGACATCCACATTACTCGCCTCGACAATCAGGCGGGAAATGCTGTGCGCCTGGTTGGCCCGGTTGGCGTCTTCCCGGGCGTCGGCGCCCGGCGTATCCATGAAGGTCACCACGGGCATACGCCGCTTGGCGCATTCCGCCAGATAGCGGGCGGCGCTCAGGTGGTGGTCGGGGCCCCAGATGCCGTTGTCGTTGGCGCGGTTTTGCGCGATGAAGCCCACCAGGCGCACATCGTCACCGAAATCCATCGCCACCGCCGCGCTGTAGAACGGGCCGGACAGGTTCTCGCTTTCCACCCTGCCCAGCCGCTCGATGATCGCCGGCGCCGGTGTTCTGCTCTTGTGCTCCGCCGGCGACACCACCGACTCGATGTAGGAATCGATATCGAGACTGGCCAGGCGCCTGGTGCGCCGGGCAATCTGCGAGCGTGTGAATAGGCCAGGCAGCTTATCGTTGCGCCGCACAGTCGGGAACAGCGAAAAGTCCTGGGCCAGGCTTTCGGCTATGAGATAGAGGCGATCACCCTCTATGAGCGGTTTTTCCACGCCTTGAGTCCTGTCCCGTTGATTTGCATGATTTCAGAGCGAACGGGGGGCGTCAACGATGCCGTTTGCGGGTACAAGTGATTGATTTTCGCTTCGGGGTGGTCGAGCAACGGCCAACAACCCATGGATCTTTCGCGTGCTTAAGCCCGACAGGCTGCTAGAATTCGCGCTGTGCATGCAACCGGGGTGGTGGAGAACACCTTGTATTTGGATAGGTACGGGAATGTCTGAAGCTCGCCGAGCTGCGCAATCAAGCAGCCCGCCCACACCGGAAAAGGGCATCGACTCCCGGTGTCTGGCGAACCGGCAATGCGAGGCCTGTCGGCCCGGGTCGCCCCCGGTGGCGGAGTCGGAACGCGCCAGCCTGCTGTCGGAATTGCCGACCTGGTTGGTCGACCCGGTGGATGGCATCGACCAACTGGCGGCCGAGTACCGTTTTTCGGATTTCGCCGCCGCCCTCGAATTCGTGCAGCGGGTTGGCGCCCTGGCCGAGGCGGAGAACCACCACCCGAAATTGGTGCTGGAGTGGGGGCGCGTCGAGGTGCGCTGGTGGACCCACTCGATTGGCGGGCTGCACATGAATGATTTCATCATGGCGGCGCGCAGCGACCGGGCTTTTGCCCGCCACGCGGTCTGACGCAGTGCCCGCCGGCGGCGGGCTAGGTACCTCAGGCGAGCCTCGCCGCGTTTGCCTCGGCAAGCTTTGCCAGGCAGTCCACGGAGTCTTCCCAGCCGATGCAGGCATCGGTAACGCTTTGGCCATAGGTCATGGCATCGGGGGTCGTTATCTTCTGTTTGCCTGCAACTAGGTTGCTCTCGATCATCACCCCCAGAATGCGGGGCTCGTTGTCGGCGAGTTGCCTGCAGATATCGTCGCAGACCGCGAGTTGCCGACGGTGGTTTTTCTCGCTGTTGGCGTGGCTCATATCGATCATCACGCCGGGGGACAGACCAGACTGTTGCAACAGGCGGCTCGCGTAGTGCACCGACGGATTGTCGTAGTTTGGTTTGCCGCCGCCCCCGCGCAGGATGACGTGGCAGTCCTCGTTGCCGGCGGTCTGAAAAATCGCCGAGTGGCCCTGTTTGGTGACGGACAGGAAGATATGCGAATGCCGTGCCGAACCAATGGCGTCCACCGCCACCTGAATGGACCCGTCCGTGCTGTTCTTGAACCCAATCGGGCAGGAGAGGCCGGAGGCCAGTTGCCGGTGAATCTGGCTCTCGGTGGTGCGCGCGCCAATGGCACCCCAGCTCACCAGGTCGCCCACGTATTGCGGGGTGATGGGGTCGAGGAACTCGGTGCCCGTGCCGACCCCCAGTTCGACGATGTCGCGCAGCAGTAGGCGGGCGGTGCGCAAGCCCCGATTGATGTCATAGGAGTTGTTCAGGTCGGGGTCGTTGATCAGCCCCTTCCATCCCACGGTGGTGCGCGGCTTCTCGAAATAGACGCGCATGACGATGAGCAGGCTGTGCTGGTGGCGGACGACCTGGTCGCGCAGCCGTTCGGCATACTCCCTGGCCGCCTTGGGGTCGTGGATGGAACACGGCCCGATGACCACGAGCAGGCGCCGGTCGCGCCCGTGGACAATTTCGCTGATCTGCTGGCGCGAGTGAAACACCAGTTCCGAGGCCGCGGGGGAGACCGGTGCCGCCTCGATTAGGTCGGCGGGCGCCGTCACTTCCTCCATGCCGGTGATGCGCAGGTCGTCGGTCAGGTATTTCATGGCGGGCGCCGCCTCCCGGTGGCGGTGGCGTTGCAACTGTGAAATGCTAGCCGCCATCGTGCCAGGTTTCCATAGCGCAGGCTTGCATGGAAGTTTCCACCCCGGCAGGCCGGGGCACCAACTCGCAGAGAACCGGGTACTGCCCATTCGGCGGCCCGTCCGCGTCCCGTTCGGCGCCTATACCGAGCGTCCGTCCACCAACGAAAACCAACACTTCTGCCATTGCAGTACCCGCTTCCCACCGCGTCGGCGCGTCGGTCGCCGGTGCCAAAACCCCTGGCCGCAACGGGCCCTAGCGGATGCCTGGAACGCACCCCCCAATTTCGGAGGCGCGCCGCCGGCTCCTGAACCGCATGGGAATCGATGTCTGGCACCTGCGCGGCACGGCAGCCGGCAGTAGCGTCGAGTCGGCCGGGGGTGTCGCCGACACCGCCGGCAGGGTGCCTGAGCAAGTAGCGGCCGGTTCCTCCGTCACCCCAGCGGCCCCTGCCCGGTCGGTCGCCAAGGGCGGCGCCACGCAAGCCGTGGCGATGGATGCGTTGAGTGCCGCGGCGGCACCGGGTGAGGTAGCCGTACCGGAGACAGTGGATGTGCCGGGTGAGGTAGCCGCGCCGGGGGCCGTGGATGTGCCGGGTGCCGTGGCACCGGGGACAGCGGATGAGGCACCCTTTGCGGTGCAGGCCCTGGGTTTGCCGGGTGTGCTGCTGGTCGCGAGCGCCTTTTCCCGACGCCACGAACAGGCCCTGGCCAGGGACGTGCTGCGGGCGGCCCGGCGGGATTGGTCCGCTACGGTCGAGCAGGCGCGTTTCGATTGGCCGCAGCCCGGCGCGGCGGGAAAATCGAATTCCGCCCTAGCCGCCTTTGTCGAGAAGCAGGCGGAGAATTGCGCCGCGCAACTGGTGCTGGTTGCGGAATCCACCGTGCCGCGCCTGGGCAACTGCCCATTCAAGTTCGTCGAGGTGCCCGATATGTCGTCTTTGGCCGATCCACGGAACAAACAGGCGCTGTGGCGGCGGCTACAGGCACTGGCGCTGTAGTTGCACCCCTCCCATCGCCCCGGTCTCGACGCGGCACCGGCTTACCCCGGGGCGTGGCGGTCTGCGCCCTGTTCGGTTCAGGGCTTTCCCACGCTATTTCTGTTCGGGTTAGTCGTTGTGGGCTTGCCGCATATTATAGTTCGATCCGCTTTTGCGGGTGTTGGGCTTTGCCCATCACCGTAGGCGTTTCGAAGCGATTGCCCAGCAGTATTTCGGGCACAGAAAGAATCTGCACGCTTGGGTAAACGCGAGCCGCACCTTGAATCTCGAGACCACCCCCTGTGGCAGCGAACAAAACAAGCTACAAAGGCAAGCCCATAACGACTAATCCCGTTTTTGTTTGGGAAGTGGGCGGGGTGGGGTTCTTCAAGGGATCTGGTCGCCGCGGATGGTGTTGGGCGACCATTCAGTTGCAGTGCGGTTCGGTCATCCGGGTTAACATGGCAACGTGGGCACTTCACTGATTACCCGCTTCCGTGAATTGGCGACCGATGCGGCAAGCGATGAACTGTCGGCGGCCCTGCTCGTGAACGAGTTGCTCGACCCGGGCGTCGATGCGGCGACCGTGCGGGGCCGGTTGAACGAGCTGGCCGACGGCTGTCCCAAGGATACGCCGCCCTGGACATACCTCGGCGAACAGGGCTTCGCGGGCAACCGCGACAACTACATCGACCTCGCCAACAGTTGCATCGCCGATGTGCTGGAAACCCGGCGCGGCATCCCCATATCCCTCGGTGTCCTCCTAGTGCACATCGCCCGACACCGGGGTTACGATGCCTGGGGCATCAACTTTCCCGGCCACTTCCTCACCCGTATCGACGGCGCGCTGGTCGACCCTTTCGCTTTCCAGACGGTAACCGAGGAAGACTGCCTGCGGGGGCTCAAGGGGGAGCGCACGCAGCGGACCTTCGAGATCGCGAGCAGTTCAATGATCGCCCTGCGTATGCTCAACAACCTCAGGTACCAGTTCATGGGGATGGCCCGTTGGGACCGGGTTCTGGACCTTCTGGATCATCAACTGGCGCTGTCGCCGGGAGCGGCGCAACTGCTGTTCGAGAAGGGGCGCGCCTGGGAGGAACTGGGTGCTCCGGATGTGGCGGAGAAAAGCTATCGTGAAGCGCTGCAGGCACCCGACGCGAAGGCGGTTCGGGAAGCCGTGGAAACCAGGCTCGGGCAGTTGCGGCGGAGGCCGGTGCGGTGGCATTGACGTTGAACGGCGCCCCAGGCCCATGAGCGCGGTGCGGCGCACGGTCTGGCGCGACGGGGAATTCGTGCCCTGGCGCGATGCGACGGTGCACATATTGGCGCAGAGTTTGCAGCGTGGTTCACTCGCCTTCGACTACATGGGCGTGCACCGGTCGCGCAGGGGTATCGCGGTCTTTCGCCTTGGCGACCACATCGCCCGGCTGTTCAAGACCTGTTCGATCATGGGGTTGCCCATCGCCTACTCCCCCGAGGAGCTTATCGACGGCTGCGCCGAGACGGTGCGCCGCAACCCCGGTGCCACCTCGCTCAAGGTCAGCGCGCTGATTCCGTCCATCGAGGCCGAGTTGGTACCCCGCAACCCGGCGGTCGGGGTCTTCATCTGCGCCTACGATGTCGAGACGGATATGGTCGGCGAGCGCCTGCCCGGGGGCGCGCACCCTAGGGGCATCTCACTGAAGGTGGAGCGCGACATCACCAACCGCCGGCCCGACATCATACCGCCCCAGGCGAAGGTCGCGGCGAACTACACCTCGGCAATGTTCGCCAAGTGGCGTGCGTGCCGGGAAGGCTTCGACGACATCCTGCTGCTCGACGCGGACGGCTGCGTGGCCGAGGCACCCACATCCAACATCTTTGTCGTGGACGGGAAGGGCCTGGCGACGCCGCCCGAAGACAGGGTGCTGCACGGCATCACCCGCGCCTCGATTATCGAGCTTGCCGGTGCGCTCGGCATCGCAAACGAGCCCCGGGCTATTTCCGTCGCCGATCTTCGGCAGGCGGCCGAGGTCTTTCTGACGGCAACTTCCGCCGGTATCTGGCCGGTTGTGCGCATTGATGGCAGGCCGGTGGCCGACGGCGCGGCGGGGCCGGTTACGACGCGGCTACGGCAAGCCCTAGCCCGGGTGACCCGGGGCGAGAGCGCGGAATTCGAACATTGGCTGCATTACGTCTGAAGTTGCCGGCGGGTTCGACCGTTGATCGGGCAGCGAACCGGTCGACGCATCAGGGCTCAAGCATGTCCATGAATGGATTTTCGATGTCAAGGCCAACCGGCAACTCGAAACCGGGTAGCTCGATGCTCCGTTGGGTGATGGCCAGGTCGTCGCCCTCGAGCACGCCTTCGCCCAATCGATAGATTGACGGCATGGTCTGTTGAAGCATGGCCTCGTCGTAGGCGGCCCTGGCCTCCCGCACCACCTCGTTGCGTTTTCGGTAGCCTGCAAATTCGGCCTTGCCCCAACGCTTAGCGAGCATCTGCTGGCTGAACCCCGGGGACAGGAACAGGCCGGTCGCGTTGTTGCCGCCGAAACCCTTGGAGTTGACCAGGACGCCCGGCATCTGGGCGGGGTCGATCTCGACGTGCTGCATGGGCAGGTGCAAATTGCTGTCGTGTACATCGTCGGCGATGTGGTCGATGGTGGTAATGCCGGGCACCCAGCCATGCTGCCAGGCACCCATGGCGGAGGCCAGGGAGTCGCCGCCGGCGGCCGCCATGGTGTGGCCGACATAGGCCTTGGCGGCGCTTACCAGCCACTTGTCGATGCCGTGGCTCTTGGCCAGTTCGTTCAGGATATGAGATTCGGTCACCCGGTTCTGCGGCGTGCCGGTGCCGTGGGCCTGCATATGCGTCCCGCTACGAACACCCTCCTCGCCCAGAATATTGCGCGCCATGGCCATGGCCTTGGCCACGGTCAGGTAGTTGCCAACGCCCGGGCCCGGTATCGACTTCTTGTAGCCATCGGCGTTGACGTATACGGCGGGTACCGCGCCAAGCACTTCCGCGCCCAATTCCATGGCCAATTCATCGTCCATCATCAACAGGTATATGGCCGCTTCGCCGGCGGTGAAACCGGCGTTGCTGGAGAAGGGCCGACAGGCGCGCCGACAGTCGGGCACCCGGGTGCCGTCGAGTTCCATTAGCGCCTCGTCCTCGGCCAATGCGCCCATCGTCCGGTACGCCTCGATCACTTCGGGCAAAACCGGCGCCTCGGAATTGCCCGCGACAACGACCCGCTTCGCGCCGGAACGAATGTCTTCGACGCCTTGCCTGACGCTGTATAGGAAGGTGGCGCAGGCACCGACAGTGCCGCCGGTACCGCCGACCGAGCCGAGTACGTAGGCGTTGATGAAGTCGCCCGGCATTTCCGGCAGGCCAAGGGCACCGCACTTGGCGGTGACCCGCTTGCCGAGCATCCGGTTCTGCAGCATGCCCCCGTAGCCCTCGGGGTCGAGCTGCGAAAGCGCGCTGGTCGAGTAGACGGCGAATTGGTCCGGTGCGACCTTGCGCTTCAGCAGTTCCAGGGACAGCCCCGACGAGCGCAGCGTATCCGAGGCACCGAATACCGTCAGTTGCAGCCCGCGTGGATGGCTGCGCGCGGGATAGAGGGCGGCGGGGTCAAACCCGGTCGGCACCTGGCCGGCGCTCGATACCCTGGATACGCGCTCGTCGGGCAACAGCGCCCTCAGTGCGCCTTTTACCGTCACCTTAACGGTTCGGGCATCCTGTTCCTGTACGCGCCAGCCGTCCGGCAGTCGGCGCGGCAACTGCTGCCGGTCAATCACGAATTCAACGGGCGAATCCCCCGGCCGGAGCGACAGCTCGCGGTTCCAGCGAATCGCTTGCGGGTCGAACAGCTCGATGCGGCGAATCAGGGTATGGTCATCGATGTATTGCCGGGTTGCCGGTGCGGCGGCATCCTCCCCCAGGTTCATAAGGGTGGCCAGGCTACGGTAGGTACGGTCGCGGTCGGCCTGGGAGAGTACATCGACCACCAGCCGCCGATAGGCGTGATTGAACGAGACGCGTCCGGCCGGGTTGATGCCACCGAAGCCGACGATTACGGGAAGACGAGACAACTTGATTCCTCAAATAACCTGCCGGTTGTGGATGAGCCTACCCGCCACGTTCGCCCAAGCGCGCGAATTGTAGGACAGATGTTCCATTGGCGCGACCCCAGCGCGCCTGTTGCCAACAGCCTCTCGATACGGCATCGGCGGCTAGGCGCCGTTCAGCAACTCCGTCACCCGGTCCATCAGCTCGTCCTTGTCGTACAGGTCGTAGTAGATGGACGCCATTACGTTCTGCGGGCCGAAGAAAAACCGCTCATAGAGTACTTGCCGGTTGCCGAAGCCGGAGATGGCCACATCCTGGGCCAGGCGGAACAGGGCCACCCGATCCCGGCTGCCCAGATTTACCAATTCGAAGTAGCGCTCCACATCGGCACCGATGGCGCCGCCGAAGTCCGCCTCGCAGGGGGTGGCCATCAGGGAGCTCGAGCCCAGCATGTGGATGGTCTCCACCAGCTTGGGGTACAGCTTGGGAAACAGGTTGCGGCAGGTGTCCAACGGACGCCGTTGAGGGATGTACAGGCCCCAGCGGTCCTGCTCCGGCTGCTGTTCGGCAGCGAACAGCAGGGCGCGGACGGTCTCCGCGACCCACATGGCCTCGGCGATCTGGCCCTTCACGTTCATGTCCCTATCCTTGCCGGACGCCCGGGCCATGGCGCACAGCAAACCCACAATGAACTCCGCCTTGGCGAGCTTGCCGCAGGCCACTTGATGCATCATGTGCACCACGGCGTTGGTCTCGGCGAAGGCGCGGTTGCACAGCAAGGGGTTCGCGTACATGAACACCCGCTCCCAGGGCACCAGTACGTTGGTGAAGATGACCACGGCGTCCATTTCCTCGAAGCGGGAGGCCAGGGGCGCATCGAACCTGGACTTGCCATGATCGTAGCTGTCCCGGCAGATGAGGCGAACGCCCTTGGTGTCCAGCGGGATGGTGAAGGCTAGGGCGAAGGGCCTGTTCTCCTCCGCCGCCTTCAGCAGGGTGGAGGGGAACACTTCGATGTCGTTGGCCAGCGGCCCCAGGGTGGCCAGCAGCCGCGCACCGTTGACGATGAGGCCGGCGTCCGTCTCCCGCACCACCCGCAGCGCCACCTCCGGGCTGGAAAGGCCCTGCTTGACGCGCTCCGCATTGAACTGCGGGTTCACCAGGGTATGGGTCAGCACCAGATCCTTGTGGCGGGCGTACTCATAGTAGGCGCGCATGTTGGCGGAGAAATCCGGTTCGCGGCCGTCCCTGCTTTCGTTGAGGAACTCGGCGGCACCGGCGAAGGCCATCACGGAGGCGTTCTTATAGTCCGGCGTGCGCCCGAACATGCCGTTGGACCATTTGGCCCATTCATAGAAGGCGGCACCCCGGCGGCGCACATCCTCCGGTGTGCGCGGTTGCAGGAAGGACATCGGGTAGCGTTCGCCGTTCTCCGCGTAGGTGAGCAAGTCCCGCCGTTGCGGGTCATGCTGCCGGTCGATGAAGCTGGCCATGGTGGCCGCGCCCCGGGCCAGCCCCGGCTCGGCCGTCACATCCTCGATGCGCTGGCCGTGCAGCCAGATCTCGCGGTCATCCCGCAGGGAGGCCAGATACTGTGCGCCTGTATTTACCGTCATGGTGGGTCTCCTGTCGTTTGCTGCCCTGAGTCTTGGAGAAGGTCATCGCGGCCAAGTGCCTCTTGCGGTTGCCCATCCCGGCTTTGAGGTCGGTCGGAACGGCCCCGAAGAAGGCCATCGGGTTCAGGTGCCTCTTGCGGTTGCCCATCCCGACCCGGGGGCCGCCCGGAACGGTCCTGAAAAAGGACATCACGCCCAGGCGCCTCTTGCGGCCCTTGATCGGCAGCCCCGGTGGCAACCTTGTTCAGGGTGGCGGTCAGCGCCTGCCACTCCGCGGCGCTCACCAGGGTTTCGAGTTCCGCGTAGGCGGCATCCACCAAGGGGGTTACCGCCTGCTCCAGGCCGCGCCCGGCATCACTAAGCCAGACTTGGGCAAGGCGTCGGTCCGTCTCCGAGCGGCGGCGTTCCACCAACCCATCCCGCTGCAGCCGATCCACCACCCCCACTAGGCTCGGCGCCGGTATAAGGGTGCGCGCCGCCAGCGCCAGCAGAGGCGCGCCGTCCGCCTCCCAAAGCACCCGCAACACCCGCCACTGCCGCTCCGTCAGGCCGAAGCGGCGGAAGATGGTGCGAAAGCGGGGCAGCACCGCATTGAGGGCGCGGTGCATCAGCATGGGCAGGGAGCGATCAAAATCTCGCATTTGGTGATTGATTAAATTATTAATTATTTATATATTAATTAACTGACCGGGCTTTGCAAGATTTTTTGCCATGTGGGTGGAAAACAACTACTAACCCCGAACAACTATGTGGAGAACTGAGGTGGTCCTGGTTGGTTGGACAGTCCGAGGGCGAAAATAAGGTGTACTCGGATTGGTTTTGAGCCCTCGATAATCGATAGTTTGCTGCCGCCTGGATTGATGTCAAGCGGGTCCCGGAGTCGCCACTGGACCTGGTGGTCAGAAGCCGGTCAGTCATGGCCGGAAGTCCCCTTCCGGCCATGGCAGACTTCCACGCCTCGGGGTTTGGCGTGTCATCCGAAGGATCGAAGCGAAGCGGAGAACGCGCGCGGCGCGTTGACACGCCGAACCCCGAGGCGTTCCCGGCATCCCTGTGTTCCATTGCCTTCACGCGGCCTCCGGGACGGCGCCGCGGTAAGCCTCGTCCGGCGTGTGGCCGTCAAGCGCCGAGTGCGGCCTCAGTTCGTTGTAGAAATTGACCCAGGATTCGACGATACGCTCCGCGTCGCGGCCGTCGGCGAGCTCGCGCAGGTACACCGCCTCGTACTTCAGCGAACGCCACAGGCGCTCGATGAAGATGTTGTCGAGATAGCGGCCGCGGCCGTCCATGGAGCAGCGCACGCCGCTCGACAGCACCCGCCCGGTGAACGCGATGCTGGTGAATTGAGCGCCCTGGTCCGTATTGAAGATCTCCGGAACACCGAGGCGCAGCGCGGCGTCCAATGCATCGATGCAAAAGACGCTGTCCATCGTGTTCGACAAGCGCCACGACAGAACGCGGCGGCTGGCCCAGTCCATCACGGCAACCAGGTAGAAAAAACCCTGAGAAACAGGAACGTAGGTTATGTCCGCGCACCACACCTGATCCGGCCGGTCGATCACCAGGTCGCGCAGGAGGTAGGGGTACACCCGGTGCTCCGGGTTGGCAACACTGGTGCGCGGCCTGGGGTGGATCGCCTCCATGCCCATCAGCCGCATCAACCGGCGTATCCGGTGCCGCCCGACAACCGCGCCCTCGCGGCGCAGATGCCGCGCCATCTGCCGACTGCCGTAGAACGGGTGCGCCAGATGCAACTCGTCCAGGCGCCGCATCAGCGCCAGGTTCTCCGCGCTCTCGCCGAGCGGCTCGCAGTACTGCGAGGAGCGACTCACGCCAAGCAACTCACATTGGCGGGCCAGCGCCAGCGGGCCGCCGCGCTCAACCATCGCGACCCGCTCCGTGCGGCTCAACGCGCCAACCCCCGCAGAAAAAAATCCCGCTCCACTGTCAACTCCCCGATCTTCGCGTGCAGCTCTCGGATCGTCGCCTCGCGCTCCCTGCCGCGCTTCGATCCGGGCTGGGAAAACACCTCGTCCAGACCCTCAACGGCCTGCCGCTTCCAAGCGCTCACTTGGTTCGGATGCACCTCATAGCGCGACGCGATCGCCTGCACTGTGTCGTGCTCCCGCAACGCCTCCAGCGCCACCCGCTTCTTAAATTCTGCCGTGAATCGGCGCCTCTTCCTGGCCATCAATGTGCCTCCTTTCGACACTGGAGTACACCTTAGCCAACTGTCCAAAAAAGTGGGACCACCTCAAACAAACAGAGTGTGCGCCTTGGAAACAGAGGCACTGTCCGGTTTCACGGCGGGCAATCCGCTAGAATGCCCCGCTGAAGCTAGGGAAGATGCAGAACATGGCGCAGACCTTTGCAGCGAACCTGGCCGCGGCGGATGCTTGCCTGGCCCGCTTCCGCAAGGGCGTGCTGGGGCACTTCATCGGTGGGCGGGCCGTGCCGGGCAGTTCCGGGCAGAGCTTCGAGAACCATACGCCCATCGACAATGCCCCCATCAACACAGTGGCCGCGGGCTCGGCTGCGGACGTGGACCAGGCCGCCGAGGCGGCCGCCACCGCCTTTGCACAGTGGCGGGCTTGGCCAGGGGAGCGGCGTCGCCGCCTGCTGCACGCCATCGCCGACGCCATCGAAAAGCGGGCTCGGGAAATCGCCCTGGTGGAATCCTGGGACACTGGCCAGCCCATGCGCTTCATGGCCAAGGCGGCGGTGCGCGGGGCGGAGAATTTCCGCTTCTTCGCAGACCGGGCGCTTGCGGCTGCCGACGGCCTGGCCCTGCCGGCGGCACATCACCTCAACTTCACCCTGCGCCAGCCCATAGGCCCGGTCGGCGTCATCACCCCCTGGAACACCCCTTTCATGCTGTCCACCTGGAAGATCGCCCCAGCTTTGGCGGCTGGCTGCACGGTGGTGCACAAGCCGGCGGAGTGGAGCCCGCTAACCGCCCATCTTTTGGCGGAGCTCTGCCACCAGGCCGGGCTGCCACCGGGGGTGCTGAACACCGTGCAGGGCATTGGCGAGACCGCCGGGCGGGCGTTGACCGAGCACCCCCGCATCAAGGCCGTTGCCTTTGTGGGCGAATCCCGCACCGGCAGCCTGATCATGGCCCAGGGGGCACCCACCCTGAAGCGGGTGCACTTCGAGCTGGGCGGCAAGAACCCGGTCATCGTTTTTGACGACGCTGACCTGGCCCGCGCCCTGGACGCCGTCACCTTCATGATCTACAGCCTGAACGGGGAGCGGTGCACCTCGTCCAGCCGCCTGCTGGTGCAGGAGGCCGTGCAGGAGGCCTTGGTCGATCAGGTCGCAGCGCGGGCGCGGCGCATTAAGGTGGGGCATCCCTTGGATCCCGCCACGGAGGTGGGGCCGCTGATCCATCCCAACCACTTGGCGAAGGTGCAGGGCTATTTCAACATCGCCCGCCAGGAAGGCGCCCTGGTCGCTGCCGGGGGCGACCGTCCCCAGGGGCTTGCCGACGGCAATTTCGTCTCCCCCACCCTGTTCAGCCAGGCCGCGCCCCATATGCGCATCGCCCAGGAGGAGATCTTCGGCCCGGTGCTTACCGCCATCCCCTTCCAGGATGAAGCCCAGGCCATCGACATCGCCAACGGCGTGGACTACGGCCTGGCCGCCTACGCCTGGACCAAGGATCTGGGCCGCGCCCAGCGTCTGGCCCGGGCCTTGGACGCCGGCATGATCTGGATCAATTCGGAGAACAACCGCCATTTGCCCGCGCCGTTCGGCGGCATGAAGGCCAGCGGCATCGGCCGGGATGGCGGCGACTACAGCTTCGATTTCTACATGGAGACCAAGAATGTCTGCATGGCCCTGGACACCCATAGCCTGCCGAGCCTGGGCCGGTGAGCCTGTATTACGTCCAGAAGCTGCTGTACAACCTGAACCGGGACCCGCGCGTCCGGCAGCGCTACAAGGACGACTTCGCCGACCTGCTGCAGGACTATGAGTTGACGGAACAGGAGCGCGAAGCCTTGCTGGGCGGGGATATCGGCCTGCTCTACGTGATGGGCGTGAATGGCCAGATACTCATGCACTATGCCGCGCTCCTGGGCTACCCATGGGATGACTACATCGGTGCCATGCGTAAAGGCTTGGCGCAACATGGCCCGGTGCGCTCGGGCTTCTACACCACCACGGACGGCAAGGGAGCGGTCTGACTAGCATGACGTTGGTCTACGTTGGCGTCTGCAGCCATGCGCCCGGCATTACCGGGCGGGCGGAGCGGGCAGACCCCAGCTTGCGGGAACCTTTCTACGCTGCGTTTCGGCGCATGGGCGATGAGCTCCGCGCCCTGCAGCCCGACGCGCTGCTGGTCATCGCCGCGGAGCACTTCGCCAACTTCTTCATGGACAATATGCCGGCCTACTGCATGGGCATGGCCGATCACTACGAGGGCCCCATAGAGGATTCGGGTTGGCTGGGCATTCAGCCGCAGCGCTTTGCCGGGGCCCCGGGCCTCACCAGCCGGCTGATCGAGCGCATGATGGCGACGGTGGACCTCGCCTACGCGCAGGAATGGAAGTTTGACCACGGCATCATGGTGCCCCTGCATTTCCTGACGCCCAAGGGCGATGTGCCCATAATCCCGGTCAACATCAACTGCCAGGGCCCGCCGCTGACGCCCCTGGCCCGTGCCTACGACTTCGGCCGGGCGCTGCGCAAGGCTTGCGACGCCGTGCCGGAACGCATTGCCCTAGTGGGTACCGGCGGCATCTCCCACTGGCCGGCCACGCCGGACTCCGGCAAGATCAACGAGGCTTGGGACAGGGACTTCCTAGATCGCTGGCTGGCCAACGACCGTGCCCGGCTCATCGCCTACACGGACGAGGACACCTGGCGCGACGCTGGTCAGGGCGGCTTCGAAATCCGCACCTTCATCGCCGCCGCCGGTGCCGCTGAGGGGGCCACCGGGGAGCTCTACTGCTACGCCCCCATTCCCATCTTCGCCGTAGGCTGCACTGTGGCCAGGATGCGATTACCCACACGAAATTCAGTAGAGCCACTAGAACCCTAGCCCGGATAACTCACGAACAGACGGAGTAAAAGCCCTGCGTTGTGCGAAAATGGTTTTTGCTAACAACCAGTTACCCACACCGAGGGTTTCTAGGCGCTTATGCGGCTGGCGGTGCCGCTGATGGCTGATGCGCGGACGCAGGGTCTGGGGATGCGCTCGCCCCGACCGCGCCGACAGGCTCCACGATCACCGCAAACTCCGTCCGTCAAGCCTCCCAACAGGTCACCCCGGCCCCAGCCAACACACCTTCAGGCGATTGACGGTTCGTTCCGACTCGTTCGAACCCCTAAAATCGAACTTCGTGAATAGACTAGGCTAGGGCGGTGGCACGGACTCCCGCCGTCGCCCTTCCGCCAGGTTCGGGAACGGTGCCCGGCCCGCATGTGTCCCGCTCTCCAGCCACCCGATCATCGAGTCGATCGGGCAACGGCAGCCGCGCCCGTCGGCATCGGGCATCAGCACGCCCCGCCGGACCATTTCATCCATCAGTCCCCGTCCCGAGACGATGCCCTCTTCGGCGAGGTCCCCGCGCACATCGTCGGGCGCTTCCCCGAGCAGTTTCGTCAGCGCCCGTTTCGCCTCCGCGTTTCCGACGGGCCGGCCGCGCCCGGACCAGTCGGCCAGCAGGGCGCCCAGCATCGGGGCAAGCGTGGCGACCGGCCCCCCTGCGCGGCCCCGATAGTACGCCTCGCGCCGCTGGCGCAAATCCCCGGCCACGATCTCCCCGTCGAGATCGGCGAGCCGTGGGCTGTCCGCCCGCAGCAGCCCCCGGGCAACCGCCTCCATCGCGTTGCGCAGGTGATGGGGGAAGCCGCCGCACTCCCCCACGGCCCAGTCCGCCAGCGCCCTGTGTTCCGGCGCCCCGCCGACGGCCCCCAGATGCCGTAGTATCCCTAGGACATAGGCTGTCGACTCGTCGCCGGAGAGGGATTCCATGTAGCGCAGGTTACCCGTCGCGTAGCGCTGCGAGATGCTGGGCTCCAGCACCGTGGGCGTGTGCGTGTGGCCGGCGAGCACCGCGAACACGGGCGGCGGGGAGCGGTTGGGAAGACGGGGTGCCCCCATGTGCAGGGAATGCAGCAGCACGTTGCGGTCCTCCCCCGGCGTGTTGGAAAGGGCGTGCGCCTCGTCGACGAGCAGGCACAGGACGGCGCCGGGCGGCATCCCTCCGATGGTCTCGGGCAGCTCTCCCCAAGGCATGAGTGGATCCGGCGGTGCCCCCCGGGCCAGCGGGGCAGACAGGGAAAACCTGAGTCCCGCAGCACCGAAGGAGATGTCGGCGGCGCCGAGCCTCCCCAGTATCCGCCCCACCACATCCTTTGACGGGCACCATGCGTCGGGGAGTTGCCCGGCGACCGCCGCGAGAACATGGACGGGGCTGCGCAGGTGGGCGGGGGCTATGGAGACACAGGCCATGGGCGGCCCGCCCCAGCCGTCGTCGGGTGACCTCTCGGCCAGGGCCTTCAGAAACGCGGTCTTGCCCACCCCGGGCGGTCCCGCCAAGCAGATGGTTCTCCCCCCGACGGCACCCCTGGCCGCAGCGCGCGCGTTGCCCGCGACCAGCTCGAACAGATCCTCCCGGCCCACGAACAGGGGCTCGCTCTCGCGGTCGCCGCTCTCGCAGTAGCCCCGCAACCGCTCCCTTTCCCTTTCCGTCAACGGCATGGGAGGCTCCCGGATCCAATTGCGCGAAGTATAGACCCCCCGACGGAATCGGGCCAAACGGGTGCCGGCTCAGCACTTACGGCACAGGTCGATCAGGCGGTCCCGGCATAACAGGATGCCCGTTCGGGTGCGGGGTCCGCGGCAGGAAACCATGCACCCCGTGGCCGTGTGGATGGCGTGGAACGCGCCCGGGCGGGGCTTCCTAGCCGCGGTGGTGCCGCGCCGACCCTCTCCAAACCTGGTGGAAGTGCTGGCCGGCCTGCTGTGCGTGGTGGCGGGCGGCGACCTGCCGAACCGGGGTTTCAGGTGCCCGCGTGGCCGGTTTCCCTGAAGCGCGGCATAAGCTCGGCAAAGTTACATGGGCGATTGTCGATGTCGAGTTGCTTCTCGATAATCTTTTCCCAGCCCGTTCGCACCGCGTTCCCGGAGCCGGGCAGGGCGAATATCAGCGTGCCGTTGGCCAGCCCGCCCACCGCCCGGGACTGAATGGTCGATGAGCCGATCGAATCGTACGACAATTGCCGGAACAGTTCGCCAAAGCCGTCGATGGTCTTGTCGAACAGGGGGATGAGGGCCTCGGGCGTATGGTCGCGCCCGGTGAATCCCGTGCCGCCGGTGGTCAGGATAACCGCCACGCCCGGGTCGGCGATCCACACCGAGGCACGGGCCCGAATGCGGTAGATATCGTCTTTCTCGATGGCCCGGTCGGCGAGTCGGTGTCCGGCGGCTTCGAGCAGGGCGACTAGCAAATCGCCCGAGGTATCGTCTGCAGCGCTACGGGTGTCGGAGACCGTGAGCACCGCGCAAGTTAGGCTTGTCATGGGTATCGTGCGTCCTGCCGATGGTGATTCCGTTGGCATTTCCTACGGGCGTTGCAAACATTCGCTAGTGTATCAGCTTGCATCCCGACACCGCCGACTCAACCGGTACGGAAATTCAGCAAAAGCAACTCACGACGATAGCGTACCTGGTAACGAACCGATAGATTCCATCGATACCTACAGAAACTAACGGGTTAGATCGATCTGGCTCTGCAGGTTCAGGCGCAGGTTCAGCCCGACCGTGCGCGGGCGCAAGCGCGTGGCCAAATCCTCGAAACCGGGCTGGATGCCGCCGCCGGTGACCTTGCCGCCTTCATCGAACAGGTTATCCACGAACGCGTAGACGCCCCAATGACCCCCTTCGACCCCGACACGCACAGAGCCCTGGGAGATCTTGTCGCCCTCGGTGGTTACCGAGCCGAAATTCAGGCTCCGTTCCGTGGTGTGGTCCACACGCAGGTACGCGGTGCCCTGCAGGCCGCTCGTTCCCAGGCTCCTGCGATACGATGCCGAAGCGGACACCGTCAATTCAGGGAACAACTGCACCCGCTGCCCGTCGGCGGTCACAACGCCGCCGACATCGGTTACGGTCTCGCCGTATTTGGAGTCGCTGTATCCCCCGTTCAACGTCAGCTCGAGGCCCTCGACGGCCGCGACTGTGATGCCGAAGTCGATGCCCTTGGCCTTGACCTTGCCGGCATTGGTTATGGCACCGAGCGCGGCGGGGATCACGCTGATCACCGTCTGCAGGTTATCCCAGTCAATGAGATACCCTGCCGTCTCGATCACCACGCGCCCGTCCGCCAGGCGGGCCTTGGCGCCAATCTCGTAGCTCCAGGCTTTCTCCGGCTCCGCGCCATTGCCGATGTCGATGCCCACCTGTTCGGCGATGAACAGCGAGATTCCCGGCTGCAGAAAGCCGCTGCGAAATCCCTTGGCGACATTGGCGTAGATCATCCAGTCCTCGTTCGGCCGCCAGCCGAGGTTGAACCGCGGGTTGGTGGTGGAGTACTTCTCCTCGAACTCGACGGTTTCGATGATGGGCATAAAAGTCGTTGGGTCGAAGCCAGCAAGCACGGTGTCGCTGCGGTCGCGGGTATCGTCGAAATAGCGCAGTCCCACCGTCGCATCCAGGGTATCGGTGATCGAGTAGGTGACTTCGCTGAACACCGCCCAGGATTCGCCCGTGGTGTCCTGGGTGGATGGTGGAAACGGCGGCACCTCGAAGGCGAATGCGGTGCTGAGATCCCGGTAGTAGACCCCTGCGGTAACGTGCCAAGGCCCTAGGTCGTTGGTGCTGAGCCGCAACTCCTGGGCGACGGTATCCGCCGTGCGGATGATATCGAACGCCCCTACCCCCACCTGTTCGAAGTCAAACCACGAGGTAGAACTAACGATGTCGAACCATCGTGTGCCGATTGTGAGGATCGCGCTCGCCAGTTCATATTCCTGGTCGGTCTGGTTCAATACGCCTGCCGCCCTGGCATTGCGGTAGTTGCCTTCGTCGTCGCCGTCGTTGGAGGCACCGATGGCATTGTCGTAGCTGGCCACCCCCAGCACGAGATCGATGTTGTCGGTCGGTGCGAAGCGGAGCTTGGCGCGCAGTGTCTCGACCTCCCGGTCGTTCACCATTTCCTCTCCGGACAACGGCTCTTCGAGCCAGCCGTCATAGGTTTCCGTGGTAGCCACCAGGCGCATGGCCAGGCGGTCGTCGAGGAGCGGCACGTTCACGGCGGCCTTGACCCCGTAGTTGTCGCCGCCGCCCCGGCTGCCGGAACCAAATAGATCCACCTTCCCGCCCAACTCGTTGAAGACCGGATCGTTGGTGATAATGCGGACCGTGCCCCCCCAGCGAACTGGCACCGTACAGCGTTCCCTGGGGACCGCGCAGCACCTCGATGCGGTCGAGATCGAAGGTGCGCACGTCGGGAACCTGAGACAAGCCGAGAAAGCCGAAAGGCACTTCGTCGAGGTAATAGCCCACCGCCCCGTCGCCATAGAAGGAGGACATGCCGCGGATGTAGATTTGGGTATCGCCGGTGCCGGTGTCGACGATGGTCGTGCCCGGTGCGCCGAGCAGGAAATCGGCGAGCTGGTGTGCGCCGATATCCTCCAGAAAGCCCCCGTCGAACGCGCTCACCGCGATCGGCACCCGCAGCAGCGACTGCTCGCGCCGCAGCGCCGTGACGATGACCTCCTCCAGGCTGGTGACGGGCTGGCTTGCAGCCGCCGCGTCTTCCTCGGCGAATGCGGCTGACACGGAGACGGCGAACGGCAACGCCGCCAACATAGTCAGCAGAATGCGGGTGTGTATATACATGGTCCTTCCTCCCTTGCACCCATGTCGACTTCCAGCGTCCCGATACTCGGGCACCTCTGCCAACAGTAGACGCAAAACCCACCGCATTCCCTCCATGCGGAGCTATCCCCTGCCGCTATAGACCCCGTCATTGGCCGAGGGGCCGATGCCCGGCCCACCCGGTGCCCGCTCCCTCCGGGGGCAATACGTTCATGTCGCCCCCAGCATCAAGGGTGGCCGGGAAGACGGCGCATCCAATCTTCCACCTTCGCCGGAAGCCGCATCTTCACCGTGCCCGCTGCGACCGCGCGATGCGCTTCGCGCGGGCGGCATGCAGCCGGTCGATATACAGAAGCGCCAACCAGAGCCCGTGCACAAGCACCTCGCCGTACCCCGCCTTGGTCAGCCACCAGAAGTGCAGCAGCCCGAGCGCGGCGGCGGCATAGACAAGCCGGTGCAGCTTCCGCCAGCGCTGGCGCAGGCGCCGCCGCCAGCCGTCGGTGGAGGTGAACGCCAGGGCTAGGAGAATGACGAAGGCGGCAAAACCCACCGTGATGTAGGGGCGTTCGGCCAACTCCGCGACGATCAGCCGCCCGTCGAACTCGGTGAAAAACCACAGATAGCACAGGAAATGCAGGGCGATGTAGGTGAACGCGAACAGCCCGGCCATGCGCCGCACCCGCAGAATCGGCGCATAGCCCAGACGCCGCCGAATCGTGGAAACACTCAGCGTAAGGAGCAGCGCGCGCAAGCCCCATTCGCCGAGATGCAGCAAAACCGCCTCGCCCGGGTCAGCGCCCAGCATCAGGCCCGGAGTGCGCAGTTCCCCGGCAATGGCGAATGCCAGCCAAGCCAGGGGCAGGCTAAGCGCGATGAAGGTGGCCGCCTTGAGCGCGCCTATGCTCAAGGGGGCGATCCCCACCCGTTGTCAACCGGAATCAATAGCCCGCACCACGGCCATCCCAAAGTCGTCTACTAGCCCTCGGCCAAACCCTGTATAGATGGTTTACGAACATTTTTCGGAAAATTCGCTAGTATTTTTCGGAATCTAGTAAATTTTCTGAAATTTTATCTCAAGAGCGAACACTTTGGGATAGTCCTGATAGCCCGCACCCATACACTCGCCGTCTCTGGCCGCTGGCGATCTGCCCGTAAGCCGTGATCATGAGGGGGATATCCGGGTCAGAAGTAGCGGGTCAGGTCCATGCCCGCGTACAGCCCGGCGACCTGCTCGGCGTAGCCGTTGAACGGCAGCGTTGGCCGGCGGTTGGGCTTCAGAAAGCTGCTCGGCAAGCGCCGCTCGGTGGCCTGGCTCCAGCGTGGATGATCCACTTCGGGGTTGACGTTCGCGTAGAAGCCATACTCGTCTGGCGCGGTCAGGTTCCAAGTCGTTTTCGGCTCGCGGGTGGCGAAACGGATCTTGACAATGGACTTGACCGATTTAAACCCGTACTTCCAAGGAACGATCAACCGCCAGGGCGCACCGTTCTGATTGGGCAGGTCTTTACCGTACACGCCGGTCACCATGAGCGTCAGCGGGTGATAGGCCTCATCCATGCGCAGCCCCTCCACATAGGGCCAGTCGATGCCGCTGAACAGCGACCGCTGTCCGCGCATCTCACTAGGCCGGTAGAGCGTGGTGAATTCCACGTACTTGGCATTACCGTTGGGCTCGAACCGTTCCAATAGCGTTTTCATGGGTATGCCACGCCAGGGAACGACCATGGACCAGGCTTCAACACAGCGAAACCGGTACACCCGTTCCTCCACGGGCAGGCCCCGGACGAGATCCTCCAGCGCGAACCGCCCCGTCTTGCGGGCCTCGCCGGTCACCTCCACCGTCCACGGATCGATGGTCATGTTGTGGGCGTGCTTGGCGGGGTCTTCCTTGTCCTGGCCGAACTCGTAGAAGTTGTTGTAGCCGGTCACGATCCACTCCGGTGTGAGTGGCTCTTCCTCGGAGGGCAAACCGGCGGCCGGTAGGCCGGCGGTCAGCCGGGACGGCACCGCCAGCAGGCTCGCGCCCATGGCTAGGCCAAGTTCCTTGACGAATCGGCGCCGGGCATGGAAAACCGGTTCCGGCGTGATTTCCGAGCTTCGAATGTGGTCGGTTTTGTTGGATTGGATAAGCATGTGGTGAGTCCTCGCGTCCGGTTTGCCTGCCTTATCCCAGGGCCCACATTGTATTGCAAGGACATGCGACGAGCAGCGTCGTCTAGGCCAGGGTCATCCCAAAGCCGCCTACTAGCAGCCTGTCGGGCCCAACTACTTTGAATATCGCAACTTATTGAAAAATATGGGATTTTACTTTTGATGCGAAGCCCGACAGGCTCCTAGCCCTCGGCAAAGCCCAATATAGATGGTTCCCGAACGTTCAAGTTTCCTGCCGGTGCCGGTCCCTCCACAATCGCCATACAAACTGCGCCGGGGCCGACAGCGCGTAGATACAGGACAACGCCAGCAGGATGCTCGGCGGGTCCGCCAGCAGGACGGCGAACGCCAATACCACAAGAACCATGGTCACAAAGGGCACCCGGCCCTTCAAACCGAGCTGCTTGGGCGAGAAGTAGGCAAGGTTCGAAACCATGAGCAGGGCAATGGTGGTGGTGATCAGGCCGAGCATGGACGATGCGAACAGCGTCGGCGGCCCCCCCGCGTACTCTTCCCATACCCACACGGTGCAGGCGATCACCGCCGCCGCCGCCGGCGACGGCAGGCCCACGAAACTGGCCGGGCTGCTGTTGGTGTTGAAACGCGCCAGCCGGAGTGCTGTGCAGGCAATGTAGGTGAAGGTGACTACCCAGCCAATCTGCCCCAGGTTCGACAACCCCCAGTGAAACGCCACCAGAGCGGGCGCGACGCCGAACGCCACCATGTCGGAAAGGCTGTCGTATTCGGCACCGAAAATGCTCTGGGTGCGGGTCATGCGGGCAACCCGGCCATCTGCCGTATCGAGCGCGATGGCCGCGAATATGGCGAGGGCCGCCGCGCCGAAGCGACCGTTCATGCCGGCAATGGTGGCGTAGAAACCCGCGAATAGCGCACCCGTGGTGATGACGTTGGGTAGCAGGTAGATGCCGCGGCGACGGGCGGTGGCGCGCAGCCTGCCCGTTGCCCGAGCGTTCTCCGGCACCGAATCCGCGCCGTCGCCCGCCGGGTGCCGGCCCAGGCCGCCGGGCTCCGCCACATTGTCGCGGAAGCCCTCGCCCACCGGCTGGAGTTTCGGCTTGCTCGGTTCGGCCATGCGCTCGATCAATTCCTGGTTTTATCCACCAACCGGTTTTCCCGAATCCAGGGCATCATGCCCCGCAGGCGGGCGCCCACGGCCTCGACATCGTGGCCAGCGATCAACCGGCGGCGCGCCTTCATGCCCGGCGCGCCCGCCTGGTTTTCCGTGACAAATTCCCGGGCGAACTCGCCGCTCTGGATCTCGCGCAGGATACGCTTCATTTCCGCCTTGGTCTCCTCTGTAACGATCCGGGGGCCGCGCGTCAGGCCACCATATTCCGCCGTATTGGATACCGAATACCACATGTTGGCAATACCGCCTTCATAGTACAGGTCGACGATGAGTTTCAACTCGTGCAGGCACTCGAAATAGGCCATCTCGGGCGCATAGCCGGCCTCCACGAGCGTTTCGAACCCCGCCTGTACCAAGGCGGCGCTGCCGCCGCACAGTACCGCCTGTTCGCCAAACAGATCCGTTTCGGTCTCTTCACGGAAGGTGGTTTCGATGATGCCCGCCCGCCCCGCACCGATGGCACAGGCATAGGCGAGCGCCAGTTGCTTGGCCTGGCCGGTGGCGTCCTGTCCGATGGCGATCAGGCTGGGCACGCCGTTCCCCGCCACATAGTTCGAGCGAACGGTGTGACCCGGGCCCTTCGGCGCTATCATTATGACATCGAGATCTTCCCGGGGTTCGATTAGTTCGAAGTGAATGTTGAACCCGTGGGCAAACGCCAGCGCCGCCCCCTCCCTGAGATTTGGCTCGATGTGTTCCAAGTACAACGCCGGCTGCAACTCATCCGGCGTCAGTACCATGACAAGGTCCGCATCCCTGGCCGCCTCCGCAGCCTCGGCCACCTGGAAGCCGGCGCTCTCCGCCTTGATGCGGGAGCCGGAACCGGCGCGCAGGCCAACCACCACTTGCCCGACGCCGGAATCGCGTAGATTGTTGGCGTGGGCGTGCCCCTGCGATCCGTAGCCGATAACGGCGATCTTCCTATTCTGGACGATCGACAGGTCGGCGTCCTTATCGTAGTACACTCGCATGTTAAGTCCTCTCTCGATTCTCAGTCCTGGGTACCGGCGGCGGTTCGCATACCCGTCAAGCGGCGGCCCCGACCCAATTTTCCGCGCTAGCTGCCCAGCACCCGTTCGCCCCGGCCGATGCTGGATACGCCCGAACGAACCACTTCCAGGACGGTGGCGTTGTCGATGGCCCGGACGAAGGCATCGAGCTTATCGCTCGTGCCCGTTAGCTGCACCGTGTAGGCGGCGGCTGTGACATCCACGATCTGTCCACGGAAGATGTCGCTGATGCGCTTAATCTCCGCCCTTGCGGCGCCCTCGGCGCGAACCTTGACGAACATCAGTTCCCGCTCGACATGACCCGTGCCGGAGAGGTCCCGCACCTTCACCACCTCGATCAGCCGGTGCAGGTGCTTGGTAACCTGCTCGATCTTCTCGTCGCTACCCTCGGTGACGATGGTCACCCGGGAGAGCGTCGTATCCTCCGTCGGCGCCACGGTCAGGCTCTCGATGTTGTAGTTGCGCTGGGCGAACAGCCCAATAACCCGCGACAGTGCGCCGGGTTCGTTCTCCAGCAGCACGGCAATGATCCGGCGCATTACATGTAGTCTCCCTGCTGGCTGGCGGTGATTTTGTCGAGATACATGTCGCGCATGGCGCCGCCCTTGATGGCCATGGGATAAACGTGCTCGTCCGGGTCCACCCAGGCATCGACGAACACCACCTTGTGCCTGAGCGCCGGGCTGAACGCTTCGCGCATCGCCCCATGCAGATCGGCGGGCGTCTCCACCCGGAACCCCACATGGCCGAACGCCTCGACCAGGGTCTTAAAGTCCGGCAGCGAGTCACTGTAGGTGCTGTGGGAATGACGGCCGCCGTACTGCATGTCCTGCCACTGCTTCACCATGCCCAACGCCTGGTTGTTGACGCAGATTAGCTTGATCGGCAACCCGTACTGTAGGCAGGTGGAAAGCTCCTGCATATTCATCATGAAGCTGCCCTCCCCGGTCACACAGGCAACCGTTGCCTTGGGGAAGGCAAACTGCACCCCCATCGCCGCCGGCAAGCCGAACCCCATGGTTCCCAGCCCGCCGGAGTTGATCCAGCGGCGGCCCCGCGGGAACTTGTAGTATTGAGCGGCGAACATCTGATGCTGGCCCACATCGCTGGTTACGTAGGCATCGCCCCCGGTCACCCGGTAGAGGCTCTGGATGACCTGCTGGGGCAGGATGACGCCGTCTCCATCTAGGGGCAGGTCGTGATTGAGGCCGTAGGCCGCCCGCCACTTGCGGATGCGCGTCCACCAGGCATCAAGCTCCGCCGCATCCGGCAGGTGCGGCGCCTTGGCGATTTCCGCTTCTAAGGCTTTCTCAAGATCCTGAAGCACGCTCAGCACATGGCCGACTATGGGGATGTGCGCCGGGATGATCTTCGAGATGGAAGCCGGATCCACATCGACGTGAACGATGGTCGCATCCGGGCAGAACCTAGCCGGGTTGTTGGTCACCCGATCGTCGAACCGCACGCCCACAGCGAGAATCAGGTCGGCGTGGTGCATGGCCATATTGGCTTCGTAGGTGCCGTGCATGCCCAACATGCCGATGAACCGCTCGTCCTCGCCCGGCACGCCGCCCAGGCCCATCAGCGTATTCGTCACCGGGTAGCCCAGACGGTGCACAAGGCGGGTGAGCACCTCGCCGGCATCGCCCAGGATGACGCCACCGCCCGCGTAGATGACCGGCCGCTTGGCATGCAGTAGCGCTGTGGCCGCCTTGCGAATCTGGCGACCGTTACCCTTGGTCGCGGGTTTGTAGGAGCGCAGATCGACCTTGGATGGATACCGGTACGGTGCTGTGACCGCCGGGTCCGTGGTGTCCTTGGGCACGTCGATTACCACCGGCCCAGGTCGCCCAGTCGTCGCAATGTGAAAAGCCTTCTTCACCGTCTCGGCGATCTCCCGGCAGTCCCGCACCAGAAAACTGTGTTTTACCACCGGTCTCGACACGCCGATCATGTCGGTTTCCTGAAAGGCATCGGTGCCGATCTGCGCGGTGGGCACCTGCCCGGAAATGACCACGATGGGAATGGAGTCCATATGCGCCGTGGCGAGCCCGGTCACCGCGTTGGTGGCACCGGGCCCGGATGTAACCAGCACCACGCCGGGTTTGCCCGTGGCGCGGGCATAGCCATCGGCCATGTGCGTGGCGGCCTGTTCGTGGCGCACCAGAATGTGCTCCACCTTCTGCTGCTTGAAGATGGCGTCGTAGATGTGCAGGGCGGCACCGCCCGGATAGCCGAACAGGTATTCCACCCCCTCGTCCTGCAGCGCCCGGACCAGCATTTCGGCCCCGGAAAGCATCTCACTCATGGCTATGGACCCTAGCCGCCAATCCCCCTGCGGCGGCGAATCAGCCAAGCGCTGCCGCAACCGCTTTTGAATCAACGTTTAACTTATTGATTTCCTAGCATTATTGCTTAGGAAAGAAACAGCCGGCTATTCTTGGGGTTAATTGGATACATGTCAACGTGGCGATTTCCACACCACCGTCGCCATCCGGCCGGTGGTGCCATCGCGCCGGTAGGAATAGAACCTCGGGTCGGAATAGGTGCACAGCCGCTCGCCGTACACCCGGGTCACCCCAGCCAGGGCGAGAAGCCGCACCGACAGCGCATAGAGGTCGAGTTGCCACTTGCCCTTGCGGATGCCCGGACCGAGCACCTCCCTAGCCAATGCAGCACCGCAGGCCGAGTGCACCGCCCGGTGCACATCCGGCCCCACCTCGTAGGCGCGTGGGCCGATGGCCGGTCCGATCCAGGCCACCAGGGAGGCCGCCCCACCCAGGGATTCAATCAGACGCCCGAGCACGCCGCCCACCAAGCCCCGCCAACCGGCATGGGCGACCCCGACCCGCTCGCCGGATAGGTCGGCGATGGCCACCGGCACGCAGTCGGCGGTTTGAATCACCAGCCCCAGATCCGTCTCATCGGTCCAGGCGGCATCCGCCTCCGGCACGGCGGCGCAGCTAGCAAGCGTAGCGCGGATACAACGGCTGCCATGAACCTGCCGCAGCCACTGCAGGTGCCCGGCACGGCCCGTGGTTGCCGCCCGCAGCTCATCCTGGTGCCGAGCAACGGCCTGCGCCCGCGCCGTGCCCCGCCCACCAGCATGGCAGCCCGCTACAGACCCAACCTGGGTAGCACGGGTGGTGGTCAAGGCGCGGACATGCCCCGGCACCGACCACACCGCCGGTATCGAGTCGGCGAGGAATTCGCGGCCGCTCATAGGTGCCCCTCCCGGTCTTGCCGCAACACGGCGATCAGTTCCGCCATATCCTGGGGTAGCGGCGCTTCGAATCGGCAGCGCTTCCCGGAAAATGGGTGCTCGAAGCCGAGTTCCGCGGCGTGCAGGGCCTGGCGGGTAAAGCCGCGCAGTGTGAGGATAACCTGCGGATGCGGCGCACGGGGCAATCGCCCCCGGGCGCCGTAGCGGCGGTCGCCGACCAGCGGATGGCCAATGCTGGCCAGGTGCACCCGTATCTGGTGCGTGCGCCCCGTCTCCAACGTGGCTTGGAGCAGGGTATGCGCCCGGAAGCGCTCCTTGACCCGCACCCGGGTGACAGCCCGGCGACCATCCTCGCGCACTTGCTGGCGGGTGCGGACACGGTGGTCGCGGCCAATCGGCTTGTCGATGGTGCCGCCGGCGATCATCTCTCCTTCGGCAACGCCCACATAGCGCCTGAGCAGAGTATGCGCGGCAACGGCTGCGGCCAGATGCCGCTGCGCCGCCGGTGTGGCGGCCACAATCAGCAGGCCGGACGTGTCCATATCGATGCGATGCACGATGCCGGCGCGGGGCAACTTGCCAAGCTGCGGCCGGTGCTTCAGCAATCCGTTAACCAGGGTTCCGTCCCGGTTGCCGGCGCCGGGATGCACCGCGATGCCCGCGGGTTTGTCGACCACCAGGCAATGCTCGTCCTCGTGGATGACCGAGAAGTCGACGGGCTGGGGGACCGCCCAGTCCTCCGCCGGTGCGCCGGTCGCCCCGAGCTCGGCGTCCGGAGCCAACACCAGGCGCTCGCCGCCCCGCAGTTTCCTGTCGGGGTCGGTTCCGCGACCGTCGATGGTGAGTTCGCCCCGCCGGATCCAGCGGCTGACCAGGGAACGGGAGAAGCCACCGAACAGGGTTGTCGCCGCGCGGTCGACCCGCTCCCCGGCCAGTTCCGGGGGAACCTCAACCGCGTGGCACCCCGGCGTCCTGTCCCTAGCCCGCATAGGGCGCCAAGCCGCGCATCGCGTTGACGAGTGTTGTTGGTTTTTTCTCGATTGCTCGCATGTTGGCAAGGGTTCTTCCGGGTACAGGGCGCGCTCTGGTTGAAAATCGAGTTTGGGAGACGCACCGGTTGGTGATAGATTAACACCATGCAACCCGCAACGACCCTGGTGTCGCGACTGCTGCTGCTGACCATGCTGCTCGGGGTCGCCGGTGCCTGCCAGTACATTCCATTCATCGGCGGGCGTGACGACGATGAAGACGAGGACCTAAACACCACCGAGCAGATTCTGTACAGCACCGCGCAACGCAGCCTACGGTCTGCCAACTACGATCGTGCCATTGAGGTTTTGGAGCGGCTGGAAGCCCGCTTCCCATTCGGGCGCTATGCCGAACAGGCGCAACTGGAACTGGTCTATGCCCGCTACCAGTCTTCCGACCACGACACCGCCCGCAACGCCGCGGACCGTTTCATCCGCCTGCATCCACAGCACGACAATATCGACTACGCGTACTACCTGAAGGGCCTGGCCGCGTACAACAAGAACCGCAGCCTCCTAGACCGGGTGTTCTCCTCCGACATCTCCGAGCGCGACATGACCTCGGCCCGCCAGGCCTACGCCGACCTAGCGCTGCTTCTACAGCGCTTTCCACACAGCCAATATGCCCCGGATGCCCGGCAGCGCATGGTGTACCTGAGGAACCTGCTCGCCGCATCCGAACTGCATGTCGCCGACTATTACCTGCGCCGCGGCGCCTACGTGGCCGCCGCGAACCGCGCGCGCTATGTGCTGGAGAACTACCCGAGCGCCGACCGGCCCATTCCCGAGGCCCTGCTGGTGCTGGTCGAGGCGAACTATCGGCTCGGCCTGACCGACGCCGCCAACGACGCCCTGCGCGTACTGGCCATCAACTACCCGAACCACGCCGCGTTCGACGCGAATGGCGACCTAGTGCTTGCCGAGCGCGTCCGCAACCGGGACCGTTCCTGGATGAACCTGATGACGTTCGGCGCGCTCGACCGCCCCGAAGTGCCGCCGCCGCTCCGGCTGGAGCATCCAGAGGGGTTCGAACCGCCACCGGTTCCGGCGGGGCGGGAATCCGGGGAGGGGCAGGCACCGGAAACGAAAGACAAGAAGAAAAAGCGGCGCTGGCTTCGCTGGCTGCCCTTCTAGCCACCCTTCGTTTAGCTGCCCTTCCTTGGCGGGGCGATTTCCCACAGGGATTCGGGCGGGCTTCCCTAGCGCCGATGTTTCCCGCACGCTTTACTTGCCGGGTCGGGTTTCCCAGTGTCCCATCCCATGAGTTTCCATCGTTGCAACAGCTTCCGCGGTGTTGTAGCCCCCGCCAACCGGCTCGATAGCGGCTGCGCACCACGCCCGGCGCCAGCCCGCGCGGCGACTTCCGCAACCCTGGCAACTCGCGGGACGACCGGCTAGGCCGCCGAGATGCCCGCCGGGCGTGGCTATTCCGGGTTCAGCCTGACCGAACTGCTGGTGACACTGGCCGCGGCGGGGTTGCTCATGGGCATTGCCATTCCCGAGTTTGCCGAGCTGGCCGCCGGACAACGGGCCTCGGCTCGCATCAACGCGGTTGCCGGGGCCATACAGACCGCCCGGCATCTCGCGATCACCCACAACACGGAGGTGACCCTGTGCCCCGGCCAGGGCCCGGTGTGCGGGCGTAGGAACCAATGGCACCACGGCATGTTGATTTTCGCCGACCGGGACCGTGACCGGCGCATCGACGAGGGCGAATTCGTCGGTGCCCGGTTGCCGAAAATGGATGCCGGCGAGACCATTGTCTGGCGCTCGTTCGGCAATCGCAGCTATCTGCGATTTCGCGGCACGGGCCTCACGGACTGGCAGCCGGGTCATTTCCAGTACTGTCCCGCCGACAGGAACCCCCGCTACGCCAGACAACTCATCCTGAATGCCCAGGGGCGAATGCGGCATGCGGTGGACGGGGATGGCGACGGCATCCGGGAAGACGCCCGGGGCCGGCCGCTGCAATGTTAACTGCCGGGTCAACGGCGACCTGAACAGCCGTCTCCGTCGGCAGCGCCGCTCCGGGAGGGACTCGGGGCGAGTTCAGCGGCCGATATGTCCGTGGCATCGCCATGATCGGACACCCAAGTCGACCGAATCCCGGTGCAATCGAACCGCGAAGTTGGGCATCGGGGCCTTAGCGGGAGTTGCCGCTGAGTGGCGTCGGCGGGCATCGGTATCACCCTAGTGTGGTAGACTCGGATACGGTGCGAGCCGAGGGAAAGCCATGAGCCTGGAGAGAGACCCATGCGGACCCTCGTGGATGTTCGCGGCTGCGGCTTTACTGGGAATGATTACGCCGCTCCCGTCGGCGGCCCAGGTGGCCGCGCCCCAGGCAAGCCAGGCGGGCCTTGAGGAAGTCCTGGTTACCGCGCGCCGGCAAGAGGTCGGCATCCAGGAAGCGCCGGTGGCGGTGTCGACCCTATCCGGGCGGGATTTCGACAAATCCAACGTGGTCAAGCTCGACAACTTCAACGGCTACGTGCCGGGGCTTGTCGTCGCCAAGAACGATGGCGCGGGGCGCGTGGTGACCATTCGCGGCGTCGGCTGGGAAACCGCCCAGAACCTCACCACGCAGCCGAGCGTGCTGTCCTACATCGACGGCATCTATCTGGCCAACCCGCTAGCCATGGGGCTCGACCTCGGCGACATCGAGCGGGTCGAGGTATTCCGCGGTCCACAGGGCACCGAGTTCGGCCAGGGCACCACTGGCGGCTCGATCAACGTCGTCACCAGAAAACCGGTAATCGGCGAGCAGAGCGGCTCGGTGGAGTTGGCCTACGGTACCTACAACACCTTCAAGGGCCGGGCGACCGTCAACCTGCCCCTAGGTAAGGCCGCCGCTCTGCGCGCTTCCGTGCAAAGATACCGGCGCGACGGGTTCGCAGAGATTGAGGGCGGCGAACTCGATGGCTACGACCTAGACGACGCCGAGTCCACGGTGGGCAAGATCGCGTTGCTGTTGCGGCCGACGGACAATTTCTCGGCCATTGCGCAACTCTTCATGCACGACTCCGGCCAACATGCAGCGGCGCAAAAGAACACGAACGATCCCAACCCAAACCCCCGAGAACTGTCCCAAGACTACCCCGGCATCTTTGCTCTGAAGAACTACAGCGCGGCGCTGATCCTGGATTGGGACATCGCACCAGGGTTCGCAATCAAGTCGCTCACCGGCTGGCAGGAACTCAGGAAGCGGCAATCGGTGGATGGCGACCGCTTGACCGAGGAGCTCACTTCCATCAACAACACCGGCTGGGCATTCAACAACTGGGACGTTCTACCGTTTTGGGACAACGATTCCGATGCCATCAGCCAGGAAATCAGCATCGGCTACCGCGGCGAGCAGGTCAATTGGGTTCTGGGCGGCTACTATCTGGACCACGAGAATTTAAACGATTTCCTGGAGGCGACCGGTGCGGCGCCCTTTTCCGCATCGCCGGCGGCGCTGCCCCGAGAGCAGTTGACGGCTGCAACCCTGCCGCCGTTCGCATCTGATTTGAATTTTACGGAATTCCGTACCGTGACCCGCAAGGACTACGCGGTCTACGGACAGGGCACCTTGCGCCTAAACGACCGGGTATCCCTAACCGCTGGCCTGCGCTACCAGGACGAAGACCAAACCGACGAATCGACACAGTTTTTCGGGGTGTTCGGCTCGCGGCGTTCCGAAACCAACGACTCAAAGGTCACCTGGAAGGCGGGCGTCGATGTGCGCCTTAGCGAAAGCAGCCTCGCCTACGGGCTGATATCCACGGGCTGGAAGAACGGCGGTGCCGGCAGCGGCGGTACTATCCTGCCCACGCAATTCGAACCCGAGGAAGTTACCGCGTTCGAGGTGGGAACCCGCAATACCTTCAACGACCGCCGCGGGCGCTTCAACGTCACGGCGTTCTACTACGACCACCAGCACCTGCAGTTCACCTATGAGGACCCGGAACCGTTCGCCGGCGGTACCTGGACCATCCCCAAGGTGGAGGAGTACGGCATCGAAACCGAGTTCAGTTGGCTGCCTGCGGACAATTGGCAACTCGACGGTATGCTGGCCTGGCAGGACGGCAAGGTGAAATCCGATGTTTTCGCACTGGATGTGGAAGACTTTCGCGCGGCACTTGTTCCCTTCCGGCTCGGCCTCTTCACGCCGGGCGCCGTGGAAACCCGAACCGAAATGAACAACGCCAACAACCTCAGGGGCAACAAGCCGCCGAAGCTGGTGGAACTGATGGTTCGCCTGGCGTTGTCGAATACCCACACCTTCGGCAACGGGTCGACCCTGGCCTCGCGGCTCGAATACGTGCATCGGGGCAAATTCCAGGCGCGGATACTCAACCATCCCAGGGTGGACAGGGTGCCGAGCTACGACATCGTCAACCTGCATTTCGACTATGGGTTCGCCGAGGTGCCCCTGCACTTCACCCTGAGCCTGACCAACCTATTCGACAGGAACGGCGTCAACAACGTATTCACCAACCCCTATGGCCTATGGACCACCAGCGAAGAGCTGATTCCGCCCCGCGAGGTGATCGCCTCGGTGAGGTACTGGTTCGACTAGTGTCATATCACCGATGCTATGTCGTAGGCACCCCGAAGTTGCACCACCGACGAAGCCCGCGTCAAACCGCAGCGCCCCTATTCGTCATTTGCGGCGCGACAAGGCACCGTGGAAAGTTTGATCAGGTTGATGTTCACCGGCACCATGCTCCATAGTTGATTAACTTTGCTTGGTGCTATCAGGTAATGGCGTGCTTGTTCAGGCCTTCCCTAGTGTCCTTGAGATATGACAACCCGTATATTCGGGCCAGGTTTTTCAAGCGGCCGGCGCCTGGGCTGGCCAAAGGCGCTCTGGCTTGCGCCTCGAGGCACCCCGCATGGAGGCGCAAGCCTGGTTAGTCCATGAACACCGAACAGCCCAAACACGGTCTGCTACCCTCCCGGCCAACCTGGACGCATCTGGCCCTGCACGTAAAGGATATCGACCGGGCCATCGCCTGGTACGAGGAGTTCACCCACCTGCGGCTGTTGGCCCGCGCCGAGGACGCGGACGGCTACAATGCCTGGCTCGGCGACAAGAACCAGGTGGACAATCCCTTCATCCTGGTGCTGGGGCAGTTCTTCGACGGCCACGACCCATTCGCCCCGGCCGAGCACCCGGCGCTGGGGCCGTTCGCGCACATCGGCATCGAGGTGCCGGAGAAACACCTGGTCGACGCAACCGCCGCCAAGGCGAAGGAGGCCGGGTGTCTGGTTCTGGGCCCAATGCAGTTGGCCGAGCGCATCGGCTACATTTGTTTCTTGCGCGACCCGGAAGGCAACATGGTGGAGTTCTCCTATGACCAGGGCGTCTACGAAAAGGTGCGGGAGCTCTGGGGACGAAGCTCCGAGGAAGACTGAGCAGGCGGACCGCCTAGTGGCGCACGGCCAGCGCCGGGCACGGGCTCAAACAGGTCGCAGAGGCGATGGCTGCTCAGGTACCTTGGAGGCTACCAGAACAGGCCGCACCGGACATAAGCTAAAACGGGTTGCAGAGGCGATACAGCGCTGCGGCCTGGCCAATACCGAGTTGGCGGGCTAGCCGCGCTACAAGGGCACGCGGCGCTCAGCTTATACCGAGCAACTTCCTGGTAATGCGGCAATCGATGCGCATCTGCTCGACCAGTTCCTCCAGGCTCGCATAGCGCGCCTCGCCGCGCAGCTTCTCCACGGGCCGCACCCGCAATGGTTCGCCGTAGATGTCCCGGTCGAAGTCCAGTATGTGCGCCTCAAGCTGCCCAACGGGCAACTCGAACATGGGCCGGATGCCGATGTTGATGGCCGCCGGGCGCCACACAGCTTCGCCCTCCACCAGCGCCCAGGCGGCATAGACCCCGTATGCGGGGTGCAGGGTCTCGCCGAGTTCCACGTTGGCGGTGGGAAAGCCGAGGGTATGGCCGCGCCGGTTGCCGACCACGACCTCGCCCTCCACCTCCCATTCCCAACCTAGGAACCTGTTGGCCGTTTCCAGGTCGCCGTGGCGCAATGCGGCGCGTACGCGGCTTGATGAGTAGGCGTGGTGCTCTTCATCGGCGAGCTCATCGACGACGGTTACCGCAAAGCCCGCCTGGCGCAGGGTCTCCGCCGTGCCGGTGCGCAGTTGGCCAAACCGGAAGTCATAGCCCACGACGATATGCGTCGGCTGAATGGACCGGGTGAGGACATTGGCAACGAAGCCATCGGCCGACTGGCTTGCAAAATCCCAGTCGAAGCGCAGCGCAAACAGCACATCGATACCCAACTCGCGCAACAGGCGCCGTTCGACCAACGGTGGGGTGATGCGAAACGGCGGGTCGTCCGGCCGAAACAGGCGCCGCGGATGGGGCTCGAAGGTCAAGACCCCAAGGGGCCTACCCTTGCGCTCCGCAATCGACCGCGCGGCAGCCAGCAGCGTCCGGTGACCCCGGTGCAGGCCATCGAAATTGCCGATACACAGCACACAGTGGGTACCGCCGGCCTCGTCCAGCTTCTCGAAGATATCCATGAAGCGCGACATAATGTCCGCAATCCGGCATTCGGGCAAGATGCTGCTCCGCCTCGGAACGGCCCCTGCCATCGTCGCCATGCGCCTGCTGATACAGACCGAATGCCGCAAATCCGGGACCCTCATGTTAGGCTGGAAGCCTGTGGGCCTGGGTGCCACCCCGATCGAGTAGCTAAAGGCGAACAGAACGGCATGGCTCAAGAAAGACCGAGAAAACAGAAGCCTGAGACTGGCAACACCGCTGTCGTCCAGGGTGCCACGACCGGCTACGAGGCCGAGCTGTGGGCGATGGCCGACACGCTGCGCGGCTCGATGGACGCGGCCGCCCGATCCAAGGATGTGCTCGGCCGGGTCTATGAGTACTTCCTGTCGCAGTTCGCGAGCGCGGAGGGCAAGAAGGGCGGCAAGTTCTACACCACGTGGCGGCTGGCGAAGAAGACGCTGGGGTTCGGCTTGCTTGGTGCTAGGGACAGGTAGCAGGCGCATGGGCGGGAAACTGGAGCGCGGGCGGCGTGGCCGTATCGATACGGGCTTCCTGAGGCGTTGCATCAGTGTTCTGGAGACGGCCTTCGGGGAAATCGAGTCGTTTGGTGAATCGGACATCCTCTACGACCTCTACCGGGCTGCCTGCGTCAAAGAGTTCGAGCTGGTGCTGGAACAGAGCGGGACGCTGTTGCGCAAGCGTCTCGCGGCGTTCTTCGCCAGCAACCGGCGGGCCGACGAACTGGTTTTCAAGGACCTGTTCCGGCACGCGGCCAGACACCGGCTGATCGATGTGGAGATGGCGGAACGTTGGTTGACCTACCGCGATTGCCGGAACGACACCGCGCACAGGTACGGCGAGCACTTCGCCGAGACCATTCTGGAACTGCTGCCAGCCTTCGTCGCCGACGCGAAGGCGTTGGCCGACATCATCGAGGCTGCGAACGATGGCTGACCGCCTCCGGATCGCGCCCCGGCATCGCCGCATCCTGGAGGCCCTGCTGCGCGAGCACCTGCCCGGCGTCGAAGTCTGGGCCTACGGCAGCCGCGTGAACGGCCGCGGTCACAGCGGCAGCGACCTCGATCTCGTGCTGCGCGCCCCCGACCTCGAGAAGCTCACCGGCGGTCAACTGCGCGGCTTCGAGGATGCGGTTCGCGAGTCGACCATCCCGTTTCTGATCGAGGCCCACGATTGGGCGTGCGTGCCGAAGCGCTTTCAACAGGAGATCCAGCGGGACTATGTGGTGATCAGCGACAGCCTTTGATCGCACGCCTGCCAGGACGATGGTTTGGTCGCAGCGCAGACCGGTGGGTTTGTCGACTTCTCGAGGATGCTGCCGTTACTTCCGATGAGCGGTTCTTGCCGCTGACGCCTCATGATTAACCCCCGTCGGTGGCGGTCGCGCGGTCACCGCCAGAGATGTGCCAAATGTGTTTAGGCTAGAACAGGTGCGCGGCACTCGTGCAAGAACTCCCGTCAAGCTCGATCTGTCCTTGGAATCGCCCTAGTTGGACGCCCAAATCGACCGAATCCCCGTGATATCGAGCCGTAAGATTGGGTATCGGCGCGTTAGCGGGAATTGCTGGCGCTTATGGCACCGGCTCGCGCAGTTCGCGCCAGGACAGACGCCCCGTCCTGGATGGCCCCCCTGCGCCGACGGCGAGCGATGTGTGCCCGTCGCCGTTGCCGACCACCAACAGGGCCGTCCCGTCTGGGTTGGAGACCAGGCCGGTGTCCCGAGGTGCCCCCGACAAATCATCGCTGTGCAGGACAATCCCAGCGGCCTGGGCTTCGCCCTGGTAGGTGGCGAGGTCGCCGCCGTCGACAAGCCCATCGTCATTGAGGTCGAGCACCGCACTCGGCGGATTGCCGCCGGTGGCGATGTCGATCGCCAGCAGCGAGCCGGAGGGCGCCCCGGGGCAGCCCCGCAAATCGCCCGGAACGACCGTCGTAACGAACAGCGTGTCCCCGCGCGGAATCAAACGCCCCACCGCCCGCTCGCCGGGATACTGCGGGTCGGGGGGTGCCAACCCGCAGGAGTCCGGGTTCGAGCCGCCTTGCAGGGTCCATTCGGCACGCACCATGTCCAGGTCGAGGTACCAGCCGTACAGGCCCCGCCGTCCCGGCGCATCCGCTGCTAGAGCCACCGGCTCTCCGGTGAGCGTGCGGCGCCACACAAATGAACCACCCACCTCATCGACCAGGTTGATCAACGTTCGCCCAACCAAACGCTCGTTCTTAGCACCGGGCCGGGCCGTGACCGGGTTGGAGTCGCCCCGGTCCCAGATGCCGTAGATGGACTGAATGGCCATGGGGGCGAGCTCGTTCTCCCTATAGCCCGTTCCGGTAGCAAATACGACCAGAAAACCATCCCCCTCCCGGTGTGCGCGGACAGTGGGCCGCAGGGTAATCGGCTGACGGTTCCTCACCGGCTCGCCATAGGTGGCTTGGAACAGCAACAGGGCACTCCATCTGGCTGGGTCGGTATCCGCAATATCGAAGCGGTAGAGGTTGCCCAGCAGGTCGCCGGCGTAGGCCAGGTCCGCGGTACCGTCCAGATCCACATCGACCAACGCCGGCTCACCGAGACCATTGGCCACCGGAGCCCCGGCGGACTGTCCCGGCGGCTCGCCCACAGCCGCCGGAATCGCAATAAAGTCACCACCCGACCAGCCGTCGATGCCGCGGTCGATGAACAGCACGAAGAGCTTGGCGGCCCCCGTCGCAGCGTCGTAGCCACCCGCGAGCGCCACGCCCCACTCCGTGCCGCCTTCGGCATCCCGGGCATTGGTTAGGAAGATGCGCGGATAGGCATCGGTTTCGCCAAGTTCACCACTGCTAAACCGCCACAGTTCCGTTTGGGGGCCGTCGGCACCAGGAGTATCGCTGTCGGCCCCATCGGCAATGGCGCTTGCGAAGTAGCCATCGCTGTCTGCAAGGCGGCCAACCAGCACGCGTTGCCAGGACTTATGTGCGGCGGCCCGACTCTCCCGGATAAGGACATCCTCCACAACCGTGCCGGCCGCTACGAGTCCAGGCACCTGGACGGAAACCAGCATCGCCCAGCCCCAGGCCGCCAATTCACCCGTCCGCCTCACAGCGCTACGCCAAAGGTGCTCTGCAGCATGGCCTGGGCACCGGCCGTTCGCCCAACACCCCGTGCCGTAATACGAAAAACCTCAATCCGTTGCTCCGCCGTGCCGGGCGATTCCTCGATCAGGTGTGGATTCGCCGTATCTCCCAGGGTCGCCACCCATTCGATCATGTAACGCGGTTGCCTTGCGACCAGTTCGACCCGGCTCAGCACCTCCCGGCTCTTATCGCTTCCCGGTAGCCAAACCCCCGGGGTGGTCCAGCGCTCATCCTCACCCAAGGGCGCGGCCGTCCAAAAACCGTTGGTGCCCTCCTCCGTGAAGTGCGTGGTGCTGTCCACGCTGCCGTTCAGCAAGGCCTCCGCTTCCCGCAAGGCCGCCTCCGCCGCCTGCAATGCCAGCAGCGCATCGCTTGAGTTGCGCACCATGCGCTCTTCGAGAATCGTGGTCCGAACTCCAGACGCCCCGGCAATGCCGAGCACGAGCAGAACCGCTAGGCAGACGAAGAGCGCCACGCCCCGCTGCCCGGTCGCGGTCGCCCCCCGGCCACCCCCTGGCTGGAACCGGGACGGATGCCTGGGTGCGACCGCGACGAGGCCATTGCCAAAGCCATCGCAGGGGTGTAGCCACGCCGGTGACCGCCTGGGCCTGGCAACAGCGCTACCCAGCATTGCGCAGGATTGGCGGGGCGCATTCAGTGGCCGCATCCGAGATATGGGCTTGGAAACAGCGCTACCCGGCATTGCGCAGGGCGAAGGTCTGGCCGAAAGTTCGTAGGTCCGGCGGTTCGCCGGCGGCGACGCGCACGTAAATCGTGCGAATGCCCGCGCCACTGGGTACATCGTTAAAGCGAACCTGGCGGTTGACGCCAGTGACGTCGTCCAGCGGCCCGGTATCCACCCCGAACCAGACCTGCAGATCGTGCAATCCCTCGACCAGTTCGGCGGGCGCCGCCGTGCCGGTACGCCGCCAAAGCGATCGGGATGGCTCGCCCCGACTGTCCATGCCCCTGCCCCGGGCAATGAAATAGGTTTCCGTTACAACGCGGCCGACCGTCGCACCACCGGCGCCGCCCGCCGGGCCATATACTTTTCCCGGCACCGCCAAGGTCTTGAGCGGTGAGTTTGCGTAGGCCCCCGCTCCGGTCTGCCGTAGCAGCGTTGCCTGCCCGGTGCCAGCAACCACGCCCGTTATGCGGAACAACGACGACTGCTCGCAATCCCCAATGAGCGCAAAGTCATCCGCCTGCAGGTCGAACGACCCCCGCTTTTCGACAACCGGGTCGCCGCCAGGCGCCACCGCCGCTACCACCCGGTGCAGCGGGGCTTGCACCCGGCGCAGCGACAGGATGTCCGTGCCCGGCACGACCCGCCCGGCATCGATACCCGCCGCACCGGCAAAGGCCGCAACCGACCCGCCACCAGAACCGTCGAAGGCAGCCACGGCTTGCCTCACATCCAGTTCGAACAGTTCGTCGAGCTCGCCGTTCAGCGTATTGACGATTCGTTCCGGGCGGGCGTTGCAACCCAGGTAGCCGGCGGCCCGCACCGAACGCCCCAGAAACTGCAGGGCGTAGCGGCCACTTTCCTGCAACCGCGCTTGGTTATTGAGCAGCGCATGGGTCTGCCGACCGCCGGCAAAGAGCTGCGCCACGCCCGCGAGAACGATAAGCCCCAACACCACGGCAAGCATCAACTCCACCAGTGAAAAGCCACGGATTGCGGAGGCGGTGGGCCTGAATCTCCGGCCCCACCCCAAGGAAGCCAACCGGCCAGCGCTGGCCACCGGGCGCATCGGCGGGAACACGGGAGCGGTCAAACCCCGCTCTCGATGGCAATGGAACGCTGGCGGCTTTTTTCCCGCCACCGCACGGTGACTTGGACCAGGCCGGTCCTTGCGTCCACGGCAATGGCGCCGTCTCCTGCCGGCAAACCAGGCTGTTCCTCCACCGGCGCCAGCACCGCGCCCGGACCCCGCAGTCGCAAACACCCCGAATCGCGCGGAAACCCGCCGAGGCCGCACTTCCACACGGCTTGGTCGAACAACGCCATCTGCTCGGTGGTGCAATGGCGCACACTACAATCGGCGTGTGCGGGCGGCCCTTCCCCCAACGCGAGCCCGGCGTAGTGCGCCGCCCCGCCTCCGGCATTGGCGCGAATACGGTCCATCATGTCGTGGGCGAGTTGCACCGCCTCAGAGCGCAGCAGGGCGGCGCGGCTGCTCTGCATACTCTGCATCTGTAGGCCGGTGACGCCCAGCATCCCCACACCCATCACCAAGACGGCAACCAGCACCTCAACCAGCGTGACGCCGGCAGGCGGCTTCCTAGGCGGTGCCCAGCGGGGGCCACGCCGGCCCAAGGGCCGGGTTCGGCGCGGGAATCGGATGGGCGGCCGGGTCACGGGCGGCTATCTCCTTCGCCAAGGAACCGCACCAATATGCCCGTCGTGACCGGAGGTGCCACCCGCCCGAGGCCCTGCCCCGCGTGCGACTTTCGCCCCAGCCTGTGTAGGACGGCGTTTTGCGGGTGGTTCTTGTGCGGCGCGGGCCTAGGGATAATGCCGCCAGGCACCCCAACCTATTCCCAACGGTCCTCGCCGACACCAAGGGTGCCGTTGCCGTCGCGGTCCCAGTGGCGATTGCCGGCGGCATCGAGCGCGAGGAAGCCGTCCGCCGCCATCGGCCCTTCCGGCACCGGGTGCGCGGTCAACAGGAAATCATCCGCCGTCGCCGCCACCACAATGCTGTAGTGGCCGCGGCCGACCGAACCGGTATTGCATATCGCTCCGGCAACCGGGCCCGAATCGGCATCGCCCAACCCATCCCCGTCGGTATCGGCAGCGCCCTGGTAGGTGAACTCGGTACCCGCCCAGCGCTCCATGCCCAGGGCGCAGGCCAGCAGATTCGCCTGGGCCTCGCCGCGGAAGGCACGTTGCGAATAGCTCGTGTACAGGGGCAGGGCCAGGAAGGAGATGATAGCCAGTATGGCCACCGCAACCATCAGTTCAAGCAGGGTAAACCCCGAGCCGGGAACCCCCGGAGCGGCACCTGCCCTAGGTACCGCGCCCGGCACGGCTGTCCCGGATCATGCAAACCACCCACAGCGCCGCCCCGCAGGACAGGGCGGCATCGGCCACGTTGAACGCGGGGAAATACCAGTCACGCCAATGCAGCAAGACGAAATCCACAACATACCCGCTCAGCAATCGGTCGATCATGTTGCCTAGTGCGCCTCCTAGAACGAGCCCGTACGCGAGCCCCTGCGGCCAATCCGCAACCGGCAGACGGCGCAGTTCGTAGACGATAAAGACGGCGAACCCGCCCGCCAACGCCACGAACAACCAGCGCTGCCAGCCACCTAGGCCAGACATCAGTGAAAATGCCGCGCCGTCATTGTGCCAAAGCACCCAACTGAGGAACGGCAGAAACTCGACGCGCTCCCCAATGCCCAGTGCGCCCAGCTCGGTGCTCGCCAGCCATTTGGTAAACTGATCCAGGGCAATCACCAACCCCGCGACGCACAGCCACCTAAGGTACATTTCTCAGTCTGCCCGCCGCCAAAGATCGATGAGGTGATGCCGACATCCTTGCCCAACTTGTTACGCTCGCCAAGCGGACATTATCCCGAAAGCACGTCAGCCAAATCGCAACCAGGGCCCCTAGCACCGCCCGCCCGCGGCCATTATACGTTCAAACCCGGTGCCGGATGTCGTCCAGCGTCAGCCCACACACCCAAAGCGTGCCCGCATAGACCAGGCCGCCGGCGGCGACCACGCCCAACAACCAGCCGACCCGCTCCAGGACCGGGGCCAACAACCAGAATGTGTCCCCCGGCGAGGCAGCCGCCAAGGTCAGGCCCATGCCGGCCACCGCCACAAGCGCGAAGAAGCCGGTGCGCATTAGCTCGCGGCCCGCAACCAGATAGCCACGCCCGACAACCCCCCGCCAGAGCAGCCAGCAGTGCACCCACGCCGCCACGGCCGTCGCCAGGGCTAGGCCAACATGGCCAAACCAGCGGAACATCAATAGGTTGAGCGCCACGTTCACGGCCACCGCCAGGGTCGCGAAGCGGAACGGCAGGCGGGTGTCCTGATGGGCGAAGAAGGCCGGCACCAACACCTTGACGAGTACCAGCGGCAGCACGCCAATCGCGAACGCCCGCAGGGCCAGGGAGGTCATCGCAACATCGGCCGCCGTCATTTCCCCATGATGGAAGATCGTCGCGATCAGGGGATAGGCAAGCAGGTACAGCGCAACCGCGGCCGGCAAACCGAGCAGCACACCCATGCGAACACCCCAGCCAAGCGTCCGCGCGAAGGCGGGGCTGTCATGGCGGCTAGCCAGCCGCGACAGGTTGGGCAACAACACCGTACCGAGCGCCACGGCAACTAGGCCGATGGGCAACTCCAGCAGGCGATCGGAATAGTAGAGCCAGGAAATGCTGCCGCTCACCAGGGTCGATGCCAGCAGCGTGTCGATCAAGGAATTAATCTGGCCAACCGATGCGGCATACAGGGCGGGAACCAACAGCCGCCCCACCTGACGGACACCCTCGGCACGCACTCCCACCCTGGGCCGGGCCAGAAGGCGCAGCCGCGCCAGGAAAGGCCCCTGGAAACCAAGCTGCAACGCACCCGCGACGAGCACCCCCCAGGCAAGCGCGAAAACCACCTCGGCACCCAAGGCCGCGGCGAGCAGCATGGCCGCAATCAGCGTGGCGTTCAGCAACACCGGCGTGAAGGCGGGCACCGCAAAGCGGTCGTGACTGTTCAGAATGCCCGCGGCGAAGGCCGTCAACGCGATGAAACCCAGATAGGGGAAGGTGATGCGAGTCAGGTCGACGGCCAGGCCGAACCGGACCGGGTCGTTCCAGAAGCCCAGCGCAAACAGGGTAACCAGCGCTTCGGGGAATAGCACGCCGGCAGCGACGAACAGCACCAGAACAAACCCCAGATTACCGCCCATCAGGGCGATGAATCCCTGCAACTCCTGTAGGCCCCGGGCCTTGTAGCGCGCCAGCACGGGTACGAAAGCCTGGTTGAAGGCACCCTCGGCAAATAGCCGGCGGAAAAAGTTGGGAATGCGGAAGGCGACGAAGAACGCATCGGCTACCCCACTCGCCCCCAGAAAGTGCGACAACAGTACGTCGCGGACAAAGCCAGATAGGCGCGACAGCAGGGTCATTGACGAGACCACAACGCCCTTGGCGGCCATATTCGTGGACTCGTCAGCGGAGTCTAGCGCCAGTGGCGAACCGCGCCGGGGCTCAGTTGACATGCATCATCCTCGACGGCATATTAGCGCGCCTTTCAGACCCTGGAGCCCTCATTGGCCAATAGCGCTCAGGCCCGCAAGCGGGCTCGTCAAGCGGAAAAGCGGCGGCGGCACAATGCCAGCCGACGCTCCATGGTACGGACCTACATCAAAAAGGTGCAAGCCGCCATCGACGAGAAGGATGCCGAGGCCGCCAACGCCGCGTTAACCGCGGCCATTCCCATCATCGACCGCATGGCGACCAAGGGCATACTGCACAAGAACAAGGCCGCCCGGCACAAATCTCGCTTGACGGCGGCGATCGCAGCGCTGTAGCCGAACCTACGCGATGCGCTGAGGCGGTTGCGCGGGGTCGCGCAGACGCCCTAATCGATGATAACCAGGTTATCCCGGTGTACCAGTTCGGGCTCCACGACATATCCCAAAATCCCCGGGATGTCATCCGTAGCGGCACCCAGTAGGCGTCCGGCCTCGGTACTGGAGTAGTTGACCAGGCCCTGGGCGACCGTTTCGCCGCCCTCGGTGACGCAGCGAACCACATCGCCCCGCACGAACTCGCCGCGAACGGCCACGATGCCCACCGGCAGCAGGCTAACGCCGCGATGCCGCATCGCCGCCGCCGCACCGGCATCCACCACCAGTTCGCCCTTCGGCTTGAGCTGCCCGGCGATCCAGCGCTTGCGGGCCACCAGCGGCAGGACGGTCGCGGCCAGCAGGGTGCCCTCGGGCCGGCCGCTCAGAATGCGAGTCAGGACACCGGCCTTGCGGCCATCCGCGATCACCGTGTGGGCACCGGACCGGGCGGCGATGCGGGCGGCCTCTATCTTCGTGACCATGCCACCTCGCCCAAGGGCGCCGCCCTCCCCGGCAAGCACATCCAGGTGCCCGCCGACGGCCTCGCCGTAGCCGAGCCGGACCGCGCCCGGACTAGTTCGCGGATCCCGCTCGTGGATGCCATCCACATCGGTGAGCACCACGAGCAGGTCCGCCGCGAGCAGGTTGGCCACCAGCGCCGCCAGCGTGTCGTTGTCGCCGAACCGAATCTCGTCGGTGGCTACGGAGTCGTTCTCGTTAACGATAGGAACCACGCCCATGTCGAGCAGGCGGGTCAGGGTGGAGCGGGCATTCAGGTAGCGTCGGCGATCCGCCAAATCTTCATGGGTAAGCAACACCATCGCGGTGTGCCTGCCGTGCCGGGCAAAGGCGGTTTCGTAGGCCTGTACCAAACCCATCTGGCCCACGGCGGCGGCGGCCTGCAATCGAGGCAGATCCCTCGGCCGCTTCCGCCAGCCGAGCCTGGCGATACCCTCGGCCACCGCACCCGAAGATACGAGCAGGGGCTGTCGGCCCCGTGCCAATAACTCGACGAGTTGGTCGCACCAACCTTCGATGTTGGCGCGCGACAGACCTTCCCTGGGGTCGGTGAGCAGTGAACTGCCTATCTTGCAGACAATGCGCTTAGCGGCCCCGACCTGCCGGCGGGCCTGTTCCTCGGTCAGCCGCATGATCGCCTCGGGGCTAGCCGCTCACTCATGGGTTTGCTGGGCGGGGGGCACCGCCGCGCTGCCCGATTGATTGAGCGGTGGGCTGCCGCCCCGGCCGGCGGCGAGGGAACTGGCAAGGACATCCTCATGGATGCGGGTGCTGAGGGCCTTCTCCGTTGCCCGTATCGACGCATCGGTTGCGGCCAGTTCCCGGATGGCCGCGAGTTCCGCCACTACCCGGTTCTTCAAGGTGCGCAGGCCGATGTTGGCATGCGCCGAGACGGGGAGGATCTGGCGGGCCGGAAACGCCTCGCGCAGGCGCCGCGTGAGTCGATGCAGCGCCTGGTCGTCCAACAGGTCGATTTTGGTGGGCACCAGCCAGATCGGGCGCCTGGCCAGGGCCGCACTGTAGGCCGCCAGTTCGGATTCTATGGCGGAAATGTTGGCCGCCGGGTCGGAACCATCCTGCGGCGCCACATCCACCAAGTGCAGCAGCAACCGCGTCCGCGACAGGTGACGCAGGAATTGCACACCAAGCCCGGCACCGCCTGCCGCACCCACTATCAGACCGGGGATGTCGGCCATCACGAAGCTTTCCGCCTCGCCCACCCGCACCACGCCCAGGCTCGGAACCAAGGTGGTGAATGGATAGTCCGCGATCTTGGGCCGGGCCGCGGAAAGGGTGGCTACCAGCGTTGACTTGCCGGCATTGGGCATGCCCAGCAGCCCCACCTCCGCCAGCAACTTCAGTTGCAACGACAGCCGACGCTCGTCGCCGGCGGCACCGGGCGTCGTTCGCCTTGGCGCACGGTTGGTGCTGGATTTGAAGCGCGTGTTGCCGAGCCCCCGGTGGCCGCCCCGGGCCACCAGCAGCCGTTCGCCCGGCTGGGTGAGGTCGCCGAGCAGTTCCTGGGTATCCGCATCGAATACGGAGGTTCCCAAGGGTACTTTGATCTCTTGATCCCACCCCCGGGAACCGGTCTTGTTGCGGCCGCTGCCTGGCTGGCCGTTGCCCGCCCGGTAGCGGGGCTGGTAGCGGAAGTCCACAAGCGTATTCAGGGCCGTGTCCGCGACCAGAACCACATCGCCCCCATCGCCCCCGTCGCCGCCGTCCGGCCCGCCCCGGGCAACGAACTTCTCCCGACGAAAGCTCAAGCAACCGTTGCCGCCCTTGCCGGCGTGCACATAGAGCGTCGCTTCGTCGATGAACCGCATGGCGAGAAACCTGCCCCCGGACGGCAGGCCCCTGGTCAGACCGCCGGCACGACGGCTATGTACTTGCGCTTGTTCCTACCCTTCTGCTCAAACTTGACCTGGCCGTCCCGGGTCGCAAACAGCGTATGGTCGCGCCCGCAGCCCACGTTTTGCCCCGGGTGAAAGCGGGTGCCGCGCTGCCGCACCAGGATGTTACCGGCGCGTACGAACTGGCCGCCGAACCGTTTAATGCCCAGCCGCTTCGCCTGGGAATCCCGGCCATTGCGGGTGCTGCCACCCGCCTTCTTGTGTGCCATGCAATAGCCTCCTTCAACCGGGCTTCAAGCAGCCAGAATGCCGGTGATGCGCACCTGCGTATACCACTGGCGGTGACCCTGGCGGCGCATATAGTTCTTGCGGCGCTTGAACTTGATCACCCGAATCTTGCTGCCCCGCTCGTGGTTCAGTACCTCGGCCCGGATTTTACCGCCTTCCAGGTAGGGCTGCCCAACGCTGACCTCGTTGCCCTCGGCAACCAAGAGCACCTTGTCGAACACCACTTCCTCACCCGGTTGCGCATCGAGGCGCTCCAACTTGAGCACATCACCCTCGTTCACCCGGTGCTGCTTGCCGCCGCTTAAGAAAACCGCAAACATGATTTCGCTCCCGCAACGCTCGGCCTGCAATATCCATTGCGCTGAATTACAATGCCCGCCGAGCATGAGGCCATGGCGCTTTCAGCCAAGCCATGCGTACCTCGTGCGCATCGCGGGCGGCCCGTTAAAGGCGGCGTATTCTAGAATCGAAGTTGTGGGATTACAACGAGTGAACCCGGCTACCGCAGCCTACGAACAACCGCACGGTTACGCCAAAACGGCAGACCGCATCGGTGCGTTGAACGATGTCTTCGACCTGGTCGGCGACGATTTCGCGGCCATCAACAGCCTGATTCCGAACCAGCTTACTTCGGATGTGGCGTTGGTCGCGGAAATTGGCCACCACATCGTGGAAAGTGGCGGCAAGCGCCTGCGGCCGCTGCTGGTACTGCTCAGCGCCCGCGCCTGTGGCTACGACGGCGACCGCCATGTGCTACTCGCCGCGGTCATCGAGTTTCTGCATACCGCCAGCCTGCTGCACGACGATGTCGTCGACCGCTCGGAATTGCGCCGCGGCCAGCCGACGGCCAACGCCCGCTGGGGCAATGCGCCCTCGGTGCTGGTCGGCGATTTCCTGTACTCGCGGGCCTTCCAACTCATGGTGGCGCTGGACGACATGGGGATCATGGCCATTCTGGCGGACGCCACCAACCGCATCGCCGAGGGCGAAGTGATGCAGTTCTCCAATATCGGCGACATCGATATGGACGAGGAACGCTACATGGCCGCCATTCGCTGTAAAACCGCCCTGCTCTTCCAGGCGGCAACGCATTCGGGTGCGGTGCTTGCCGGGGGGAACGCCAGGGAGACCGAGGTGTACAGGGGGTTCGGGCTGCACTTTGGGCTGGCCTACCAGCTTGTGGACGATTGGCTGGACTACGCGGGCGATGCGGCGACCATGGGCAAGAACGCCGGCAACGACTTGGCGGAGGGCAAGCTGACACTACCCCTGATCTACGCCTTGGCGAACGGTACCGAGCAACAGGCCGCCCTTATTCGCGATAGCCTACGGACAAGGTCCAGGGCCAGGTTCAATCAGGTGGTCAAGGCGGTGCACGACTGTGGCGCCATGGAGTACACCCACACCGCGGCGCTCGCAGCCAGCCAACGGGCACTGGACCACTTAGAGCAACTTTCCGCCAACCGCTACCGGGACGCCATGGGCACCGTCACGCGGTTCGCGGTTTCCCGTTTGTTCTAGGCAGCACGCCAAGCCTCGGCTCGCCTCAGGCTTGATCGAAAGGCGGGCTGGCCCAGCGCCAGGATGGCGGTGGCGAGGAGCGCGGAAGCCCCCGCCACCAATGACATGGCGTAGCGCAGCATGGCGTCGTCGCCGAAGGCATGGTCGGTAGCCAGGGCAATCAGGGTGGGACCCATACCGATACCGATGATGTTCACGAAGAATAGATAAAGCGCCGAAATCTGGCCGCGCATTTCGTTGGGCGTAAACTGCTGCAGCGCCGAAACCGCCACCCCCCAGGGGGCACTGGTGCAGAACACCAGCACCGCGATCAGGGCCAGGGAAACATGTGCATCGGCAACCAGCGTACTAATGAACGCGGGGACGATGCCCAGGGCCGTGAAACCCGCGGCGGCCAGCAAGGGACCGCCACGCGGTTCGGTGCCATCCCAGCGGTCTGCGGCCCAACCCCCCATAAGAATGCCCGCTGGCCCAAGCGTCGCCAGCACCAGGCCATACAGAACGCCGGCTTCGGCGACGGTCCAGCCATGACTGCGCACGAAGTAGCTGGGCGTCCAGAGCACCAGGCCGTTCACCAGCACGCCTATGCAGCCGAATCCCAGCACATGGCAAATGAGCGTGCGGCGGTTGCGCCTGATGAAGCGCAGCAGCACGGGAATGGGCACGCCGACCGGCTCGCCCGGCGACGGCGGCCCGTCCCCGCCGGCACCGCGCATCAGGCCGTGCCTCGATGGTTCGCGCACCGTCAGGCCCACCAGCGCCATAACCAGTAGGCCGGGCAGGCCCACGTAGATGAAGGCCGCTTGCCAGGTGCGCACTTCGCCGAGCAACGGCAAGTGGGTGGTGGGACTTTCGCTGACGCCGCCAACCACCATCCCGCCGACAATGAACGCTACGCCGAACCCCAGGTAGGTGCCCACCACATAGGCGCTCAATGCCCGGGAAAGCAGCCTTTGGGGAAAGGAATCCGCAATGATCGAGTAGGCGCAGGGATTGAGCGCCGCTTCACCCACGCCCACCCCCACCCGCATGAAGAACAACTGCCAGAAGTTGCGGGCCAACCCGCAGGCGGCGGTGAAGAGGCTCCAGGTGCCAATGCCCGCAACGATGATGGCGACGCGGTTGCCGCGATCAGCAAGGCGTCCTATGGGAAAGCCGAGCAGTGTGTAGAAGATGGCGAAGGCGAAGCCGTGCAGCAGGCTCAGTTCGGTGTCCGATAGGCCGAGATCCCCACGTATGGGAGCGACAAGCAACGAGAGGATGGATCGATCCACATACGAGAAGAGGTACGCCACCATCAGCACCCCGACGACGTACCAGGAGTACGCTAGGCGGCTAGCCACACTACCCGCCGCCTAGATCCAGCGCTCCGTTCGAGTCGCAAGCGATGAGTGGTACCGACGCACCGTCGCTTGCACGGCATCCCGGTCGGCGCCGTAGATGTCGAGCGCCTCTTGCGCACTGATGTAGCCATCGCGCAGGTCGCGCAGCACCTTCTCCTGCGGTCGCCGTTTGGGTTCGCCGTAGCCGCCGCCGGCACCGGTTCGAATTCTCACCACGTCCCCCTTTTGGATGGGCAAGGCGCTGGCGCTCAAGCGGTTCTCAACCGCGCCGCTACGGCGGATGATGCCTAGGCGGTTGACCGTGCCGGGGCTGCCGCCGGCCAGCGCCCAAGGGGGCGTTCTGGAGCGGGCGTAGGCAGCGGTGACCCAGCCCGAGGCGTGTATCAGCCGATAGCGCAGATCGATGCCCTTGCCGCCGCGCTGGCAACCGGCGCCGCCAGGTTCCGGGTTCAGGGCGTAACACTCCACATGCACCCCGTTGCGGGCCTCATTCACCTCCACCGGGCAATTGTAGGTGTGGCCGTGGGAACTGCTGAACTGGGCGTTCTGGCCGTCCCGCTCGGCGGTGGCGCCCCAACCGCCGACCTCGGGTTCGATGAAGCTCTGCAACCGGCCTTCGGCATCCGTGAAGCCGATCATGGTGGCGCATACCGAGCAGAAATGGCCAACGCCCGGGCACTCCGGCAGCACGGGTGCGAGCGCCTTCCACATCAGGTCGGACACCCGTATCTTGTTCTCGTAGTAGAAGCCGACGGCAGCGGGCCGCCGCGCCGCAAACAGGCTGCCGGGGTCGCAAACTACGCGCAGAGGACGGAAAGTGCCCGCATTGGCAACCCCCTGCGGGCACACCAGGCTCTTGAACATGGCTTGGGCGCTAACCACGGTGGCCTGGTAACTGGCATTGAGGGAACCCGAATCCTGCGGCGGGTTGCCGCGCAGGTCAACGGTGAAGAGGTCGCCCGCAACTTCGATGGCGACTTGCAGCGGCCGTCCGTCGTCCAGGAAATCGGTGGCGGTGAAGCGGCCTTGGGGCAGGCGGCGGACGGCCCGGCGCACTTGCCGCTCGCCCAGGTCAAGGTAGTCCCGCACTGCGGACAGAAAGCTGTCCCCGCCATAACGGCGGCAGAGCTGAACAATACGGCGGGCACCCATGCGCAGCGCCGACACCCCCGCCCAGAAATCGCCCAGGGCCTGGTCGGGCAGGCGGCTGTTGGCAGCGATGATGTCGAGGATGCCCGGCAGTGGCTCGTGTCCCGCAAACACCCGGACTTCGGGGAGCACCAACCCTTCCTGATGCAGTTCCTTAGCGTCGGGCGAGTTGCCCCCCGGCGCCATGCCGCCGATGTCCATCCAGTGCCCCTTGTTGGCGGTCCAGGCAACGACCGCGCCGGCGAAAAACACCGGCATGACCAGCGCCACATCGTTGAGGTGGCTCACGCCGCCGCCGAATGGATCATTGGTGATGAAGATGTCCCCGTCCTGGAACCCCGCCGCCCCATGCTTGGCAATGACGGCCTTGACCGCCGGATCCAGCATGCCGACAAACGAGGGAATGCCAGCACCGGAACTGGCCAGATGGCCATCGGCATCGGTGACGGCAACGCCGAAGTCGAGCACTTCGTAGATGACGGAACTCATCGCCGTCTTGCGCATGGTCGCGAACATCTCCTCGGCGACGGCGGCCAGGGCGCTTTGGATGATCTCCCTAGTGATCACCCCCTCCCGATCGCAAGCGCGGGTTTCCCCCTGCCGCATTGCCGGAGCTCAGGGCTCTTGCCGAGCGTCCGCGGGAACATGGATGAGGTTGCCGAACCTGTAGTCGGTCTGCAGGATGTCGAAGGCTTGGAGTTCGCTTTCCGGAGGCGGCTGCATGCCCCACATTCTGCTGGGGCTCCAACCGATGTGCTTTGCCAGTGCGGCGTTTTCCCCCGCCTTCAATGCGGCGATGGAGCAATCGATCACCGGGATGTTGCTGGCGAAGGTCTTGCCCAGGAACTCCTGAAGCACTTTGAAGAACCCCACCTCCAGCGTACAGCCCAGAATGATGGACTCCGCCTTGTGCAACTCCACCGCTTCAACGGCGGCGGCCTCGAGCGCGAGCCTGGTTGCTTGTGGATCCTTGTGGAAGTCAGCCACCCTCATGCCGATGGCCTGAAACGATGCAAGCCTGTCCCGGTAGCCGTAGCGGCAAACGGTTTCGCGCATCTGATGCTCCCATTTGGTCTCACCGATGATGACGGAGAAGTTGTTCGCCAAGTTAAGGGCAAGCTCGCAGGCGGCCTGGCAGGGCGCAACCACGACCGTGCCGCCCGAGATCTCCCGCGCATCGTCTAGGGCGGGGTCGTAAAAGCAGCCGATCACCATGGCGCCGTAGCCGTGCCCCGAAGCGTAGCGGGCCGCCTCCACCGTATCGCGGATAATGAACGCTTCGTAGGTTCTGAATTCCAGGTTGTCCATCTTCGGCGGTACGCCGGCCGGATGCATGGAGACCACATCCACGACGGTTGCCGGGTATTTGTAGGCCTTCGCCATAGCGGCGAAAACCTGATCGTAATCCGCGTTTCCGATCGGATTCAGATACATCACCTTGATGCCTGTATCGAGCGACATGGCCACCTCCTCAACTCGCCGGCACAGGAAACGGCGCTTGTTCGCCGAGCACCGGACATTCCATTTCAACAGGGCCTCCCTCGGCCGGAGCCCGGTCTTTAAGCTGCGAGTCTCGATCCCGGCGCGAGCCTTCGGCAACTACCTTGAAAGGTGGGGGCGGCAAACTACTAATGCGAGTAGTTGACGGATGCAAGGCCGGGCGGGGAACCTAAATGATGATGGGCAAACGATGGAGAAACTCGCAATGACCGCATGGAGCCGAAGGCTGCGAAGAATGAATGCAGCAGCCCTTGTCTGGCTTGGCGCCGCCGGCGCCGGCTGGCCGCTGACAACCGCAGGCATGGAGGATATTGAGGAAATCGTCGTCACGGCGCGCAAGGTTGACGAGAACATTCAGGATGCGCCGATCACGGTGAACGCCTTCACTGGCGATCAGCTCGAAGACGCGGGCGCGACGCAAACCGCAGACTTCATCCAGCTCATTCCCAACGTGACCTTGGCGGAATCGCAAACCATGGGCACTTCCTTCCTGACTGTGCGGGGCTTAAGCCGCGTGCGCAATGGCGAGTTGCCCGTGGCAGTGGTTGTCGATGACGTTTTGGTGGTCAATGCACGGCAATTCATCAGCCAGATTTTCGATGTGCGACAAATCGAAGTAGCCAAGGGCCCGCAAGGCGCACTGTATGGCCGCAACGCCTCCAACGGCGCCATCATCATCACCACCAATCCACCGTCCAACGAGCCGGATGGGTACGTCAAGATGAGCTACGGCACCAAGGACGAGGTCGGGCTGGAAGGCGCCTGGAGCGGCCCGATCAGCGATACCCTGGCCGTGCGGCTTTCGGGCCGCATGCTGGAGCGGGACGGCTACTTCACCAACGTCACCCTTGACGACGAGGTAGACCCCTTCCGCGACCGGACCTTGCGCGGTCGCGCCACCTGGGCACCTTCCGACACCCTGGTCCTGGACTTGAAGGCGCAGCTATCGAAGCACGAGGGCAAGGGCATCGGCTTTCACTGGCCCGGGGCCGCGATGTTCGAGGTTTTCGGCGTTTTTCTCGGCACCGGGGAGGAGCTGGGCGTTACCGCGGATCAAGTGGTTGCAGAAGGCGGCAATCTGGTGGATCTGCCCTACGTGGCCAACAATCCAGATCGCGGCAGCCGGGACACCGCGGGCTTTTCGATCAAGCTCGACAAGGCATTCGACTGGGGCGCCTTCAAGTCCGTGACCACCTACGACGAACTCAAAGCCTCCTCGGTGGCCGATCGCGCCCCCTACCTCTCCTACCTGGACGGCACCCAGCACAGCTACGTCGATGTGGAGGGCTGGAGCCAGGAGCTGCGCCTCAGTTCGTCAACCGAAGGCCGCCTGCGTTGGCAGACGGGCGCCTACTATCTCTCCTGGGAGCGACTGCGCTCCACGGTCACAGGCGTTGATCTGGGCCTCGGCATCAAGCGGGCGACGGATACGCCGGAGTTTGAGGACAGCACCAATCCCACCGACCTGGCGCCGGGCAATTTCCTGTCATTTGTCGAGGACAGCTACGCTTGGGCGGTGTTCGGCAGCCTTGACTTCGATCTGACCGAGCGCTTCACCGCCCGCATCGCAGGGCGCTACGACGAGGAGAATCGGGAGCAGAACGTCAACCCCTACAACACCGCCGGACGAGTGTACATTGCGGCAGGCACCGACGGCACCAACGCCCCCTACGGCGCGGCGGCCTGCGACCCCGCCAACCCCGCCCAGATCGCCAACGTGAACTGCGGTCAATACGCCACCTTCAGCGAACTGCTGGCCCACACGCGGCCCTTCAGCGAGCAGAACAAGAAGGGCTTCAGCAAGTTCCAGCCCAAGATCACGCTGGCCTACCGGGTTTCCGACGAGATCAACCTGTACGGAAGCTGGGGCCTGGGCTACCGAGCGGGACAGTTCAATTACCCGGGCATAGGCTCCATCAGCAACACGGCCAATGACGTGATCGAACAGGAGGAAAACCAAGCCTACGAGCTTGGGGCCAAGCTCGACTACGGCAATCTGCGCTTCAACGTCGCCTACTTCAACTCCACCGTGGACAACACCCAGTACTTCCCCTTCGATGGCCTGGCGTTCGTGCAGGTGTTCGAGGATGTGGACAAGGCGGACCTTGACGGCTTCGAGGTGGAGGCCGCCTGGCGCCCGCTGCCCAACTTGGACTTCTACGCCGCCTACGGCGAGACCAACTCCGAGATCACCGCCTATGTGGAACGGCCCGGCACCGTCGGCAACGACCTTCCCTACGTGCCCAAGCAAACCTTCAATGTCGGGGCGCGCTTCGAGCAGCGGATTAGCGGCGACCTGTCCTTCTTCGCGCGGGTGGACTATGAGCGCCGCGGCAAGCAGTTCTGGACTCCTGAAAACAGCTTTCCGAGGGATGCGCTGAGCCTTGCCAACCTGCGCGTCGGGCTGCAAGGCGAACGCTGGTCTTCGTCCCTGTACGTGAACAATGTGGGCGACAAGACCTACAACTCGGAGGTGGTGACCCCCCTGTTTCTGCATCCGGCACCGCCCAGAGTGGTGCGCTGGGATCTCCGCTACCAGTTTTAACGGCAGCTCCCTACACCCCCTGCGCACAGAACAACGTGACGGGCACATGGCGAAACGGCCAACAAGATGATGTTCGAGAAGTCCAGTGAGTAACGGAACATCCGTGCAACTGGATGAACGAACTGTCTCGAGCCGGACCTGCTTAGGCTAGCTATCCGCCAAGGAACCGCCCGCGGCGACTTTAGGCCGGCGCCGCCACTGCAGCGCGGCGTAGAGCGCGCAAGCCACGATCAGTGAATCGATGGAGGCGATGCCAACGATCCCCAGCAAGCCGTTTTCCGAACAGTAGCCGACGGCAATGGCCACCGCCCAGGCGCCGAAGGCTCGGAAATTGCAGGGCGGCTCGCCGTCGAGAGCGTCCAGATCCATTCTGAAACGGCGGACGACAATGGCCTCGACAATGTAGATGGCGCCAATCGGCGGTATCGTGATGCCGAGCAGCACCAGGTAGCCGACAATGGCCTCCTGAACCATGACGTAGGCCAGCGCGGTGCCCAGTACGCCGATAGCGACGATGATGTGGCTCAGCCGGACCCTGGCCAATAGGGTGGCCACCGACAGGCTCGATGAGTAGAGGCAGAGCACGTTGCTCGACCAGGCACCGAGCAACAGCAGGAAGAAGGCCGGCGCGATGATGCCGAGGCCACTCATCACCCGCACGATGCTCGGCTCCCCGGTGGCCATGCTCGGCACCGCGGAGAAGAACTGCACCAAGGGAAAGAATAACGCCAGAGCAGTGAACACGGACCAAACGGCTTGCCGGACGTTGACTGCGAAACGGCTGTAGTCCGGCTGAATGATGACGCCGACGATGTAGGTGCCCACCACCGCCGACACCGCCGTCTGAAAGGTGAATGCCCGTTCGACGGCCAGGGGTTCGTCCCCGCCGGCACCAAGGGCCAGAAAGGCGGCATAGCCGATAAGAAGCGCCATGAATGGCGTCAGAATGAAGGCTAGACGGTCGATGCCGGTAAAGCCGAGCGCCGTCACCGAGATCATCAGCACACTGGCACCCGTGATGACGACCTCGGCCGAAACCTCGACGCCCCAGCTCTCGCGCAGCATTTGCTGCGTGGCTTGACCGAGGGTGTTGCAGATCACCCCGAACCAGCCGACCAGGGATAGGGCGACGACCAGATTGGCGATTTTGGCACCGGTGGCACCGAACGCGAACTCGGTGAGCAGATAGGTGGACAGGCGCGATCTGGCACCGACATAGCTGGTCAGGGCACCCATGAGGCCGAGCATCAAACTGCCAATGGCGAACGCCAGCCCGGCCTTGGCGTAGCCCAGGGCACCGCCGATCTGCGAGGAAATGACGAACACCGCAAAGCCGATGGTGCCGCCAACAATGATCAACCCCAGATGCAGGCCGGTGGCCGCGGCGCTGCCGGAAACCGCCCCCCGGGCGAAGTCGTCAGCCTGCATGGCGGCAAGCGCCTGATAAGTCCGCGGCCGAACGAAGGATCAGTCGGCTACGCCATAGACCTGCAACGCCCGTTCCGGCGTCAGGTAGCCGTTCCTGATGTCTTCAAGTACCTGTGCCCTAGGGCGCTTCTTCGGGTCGCCGTAGCCGCCGCCGGTGGCGGTGTGCACACTGATGACGTCGTCCTTGCCTAAGGGCAGCACGGTGCAGGAGCTGTATCTCTCGGCTGCACCGGTGGCGCGGCGCACCACAATGTGGTTGGTTGACCCGGTCAGCCCGCCTTCCAGCCCCCAAGGGCCGTTCTCCGCACGGGTGTAGGCCACGGTCACCCACCAGTCGTCGCGCAGTATCCGGTAGTCCAGGTTCACGCCCTTGCCGCCCCGGTACTGGCCTTCCCCGCCGGGCGCTTCAGAAAGCGCGAAGCGGTCCACCATCAGGCCGTTCTTCTGTTCGGTGATCTCCACGGGGCAGTTGAAGGTATCGCCGTGGTAGCCGGTGTATAGCGCGTTGAGCCCGTCGCGGTCGTGGCAGGCCCCCCAGCCGCCGAGCTGCGGCTCCACGATGCTGTGCTGCCGGCCCCGTTCACCCGGGCCGCCAATGAAAGTGCCGCAGATCGAGGAGTAGTGGCCGGCGGGAAAGGCGTCCTTCATGGTCGGTGCCAGCGCCTTCCACAAGAGGTCGAACAGCAGCATGCTGACTTCGTAGTAAACGCTCATCGCCGCCGGGTATTGGGCCGCGAACATGGAGCCTTGGTCGACGATGACGCGCACCGGCTTGAAGGTGCCGGAGTTGGCGAAACCCTGGGGGTTGGCCACCGCCTTGTAGATCATCTGCACATCCACCACCGTGGCGTCGTAGGACGAATTCAGGCCGGTTTGGCTTTGCGGCGGGTTGCCGCGCAGGTCGGCGATGAACTCATCGTCGGTGATGCGAATGGCGGCGCGCAGCACACGGCCGTCCTCCAGGGTTTCGGTGGCCGCAAACTCGCCCTTGGGCAACTGCCGCAGCAAGCGCCTCGAGTTCGCTTCGCCGAGCGCGATGTAGTCCTCGATGGCGAACGCCACCGCCGCCTTGCCGTACTTGCGGACGATGTCCTGAAAACGCTTCTCCCCAGCCCGCATGGAGGCAACGCCCGCCCAGAAGTCGCCCCGGGTGGTCTCGGGCATGCGGCTGTTGACAGTCATGATGTCCAGCACCGCCTGGTTCGGAACGCCGGCGCAGATCACCTTGATTTCGGGCAACTGCAACCCCTCCTGGTAAATGTCCAAGGCCTCGGGGTTGATGCTGCCGGGGCAGGGACCGCCGATGTCGACCCAATGTGCCTTGTTGGAGAGCCAGGCCATGATCTGGCCCTCAACGAACAGGGGCATGATGAGCACCACGTCATTCAGGTGGCTGACGCCCCCGAAGTGCGGCATGTTGGTGACGAAAATGTCCCCCGGCTCGATGTCCCCGGGGCGGTGAAACTTGCGCCGGATCGCCTTGACCCCAGGCTCCAGCATGCCGATGAACCCGGGAATGCCCGAGCCGGAACTGGCGAGGTCGCCGTTGGCGTCGAACAGCGCCACCCCAAAATCAAGCACTTCGTAGATGATCGAACTCATCGCCGTCTTGCGCATGGTGGCGAACATCTCGTCGGTTATCGCCGTCAGGGAACTCTGGATGATCTCGGTCGTGATGGGATCGCAGCCTTGCTCTCGGTCCCAGTCGGCAGCGGCGTCAGCCATGTCAAGCCTCCGTGATTTGCATGTGAAGGTTGCCGTAGTCGTCAACGCGCACGGACTGTCCAGGGAACACGACCGTAGTGCTGCTCGGCTCCTCGATGATGGCCGGACCGTCGAAGGCGGCACCGGCACCAAGTCGGGCGCGGTCATAGATGTCGGCCGCCATCCGGCCATCGGCATCGAAATCAACTGGCCGGCGCCCTTTGCGGGCCGCGGCAGGATCTTGCCCGTCCCCGTGCGCCGCAATCCGTTCGAGCACCGGCCGGGCCACGGCGGCGAAGGCGGCCAGATGAAAGGTCACCCACTCCACCGGATTGTCCAGGCGGTAGGTGTATTCGCGTTCGTAGGCGGTGTGGAAGCGCCGCTCGATTCGCTCCACTTCCGCCGCCGTGATGGGCACGTTGGGGATCGGAATGCGCACCGAATGCTCCTGGCCGTCGTAGCGCAGGTCGGCGTAGCGTTCAAAGTAGATGGCGTCGTCCGCAAAGCGCTCGTCGTGGAACGCCCGCCGTGCGACGGCCTCCATTTCAGTGAAGGTGCCGTCGATGACCGCCGCCGCGCCGGCGGAGATGGGCATCGGACGGGTACGTATGTAGTCGCGGCGCAAGTCGGACATCAACATGCCCCAGGCCGAAAACACCGAGCAGTGGGCCGGAACGATGACCTTGGGGATGTTCAGTTCCCGGGCCAGGGAGGCGGCGTGCATGGCGCCGCCGCCGCCAAAGGCGATCATCGTGAAGTCTCGCGGGTCGTAGCCACGATTGATCGACACCAGCTTCAGCGCATTGATCATGTTGTGGTTGGCGATCCGCACAACGCCCCGCGCTGCCTCTTCCGCACCGATGCCAACCCGGTCTCCAAGCGCCTGGAACGCCCGCCGCACCGCGCTCATGTCGGCTTTGATCTCACCGCCGATGAAGTAGTCGGGATCAATTCTGGACAGCATCAGGTTGGCATCCGTAGTGGTCGCCTCCACGCCGCCTTTGCCGTAAGCCACCGGCCCGGGTAAGGCGCCGGCGCTGCGCGGCCCCACATGCAGCTTAGCGTCCTCATCCACCCAAGCGACGCTGCCGCCGCCGTTGCCGATCTCCACGATGTCCACCACTGGCGTCATGATCGGATAGCCAGCCGAAAGCCGGCTGCGCTCGATCATGTATTGGCTGGTAATCTTCACCCGATCATCATCGATGAGGGAGCATTTCGCCGTGGTGCCGCCGATGTCGAGAGCGATGACGTTCCGTTCATCCAGCAGCTTGCCCAGGGCCGCCGCGCCGAGAACCCCGCTTGCCGGCCCGGACTCGACCATGGTAATGGGCGTGGCCTTGGCCGCCGCTAGGGTGTCTATCCCGCCGTTGGACTGCATGACGTAGAAGGCGCCATTGAACCCGGACGCCGCCAACTTGCGCTCCATGCCGCTCAAGTACTCCTGGGCGATGGGCTGGATGTAGGCGCATAGCACGGTGGTGTTGGTGCGTTCGTACTCGCGCCATTCCCGGGTGATCTGATGGGATGCCACCACCGACGCCTCCGGCCACCGTGTACGCACCAGCTCGAGGAGTTCAAGCTCGTGCTCCGGATTGGCGTAGGCGTGCAGCAGGCACAGGGCGACGGCGGTCACACCCTCGGCGCGAAAATCGGCGATGATCGAGTTCATCGCATCCGTTTCCAGGGGTTTCAGCACTTCGCCCCTGTGCGACATTCGTTCGCTTACTTCACGGCGCAGGTAGCGAGGCACGAAGGGCTTGGGTTTGCTGTAGCGCAGGTTGAAGAAATCGGGTCGGTCGCCGCGGGCGATTTCCAGCACGTCGCGGAAACCGGCGGTGGTGATGAGGCCGGTTCTGGCGCCCTTGCGCTCGGTCAGCGCATTGATGACCACCGTCGTGCCGTGCGCAAAGAAAGCGATGTCACCCTGGTCTACGGCCGCCCTGTCCATGGCGGTGAGCACGCCTTGCTCGAAATTCGGCGGCGTGGTGTGCGTCTTGACCGTGTTCAGCGCCGCAATCCGGCCGCTCGCCAAATCGACTTCGTAGTACACCAGGTCTGTGAAGGTGCCGCCGACATCGGTCGCCACGCGCAACTCCGAGGTATTCGTTTCAAGTGCTGGCATGGCCTATCCTCGCTGCCTATTCGATGAGCCGGAGCGCTTTGGCGGCCGTCACCGCCTGCATCCGGCGGGTGACCTTGAGCTTCGCGAAAATGTTCTTGACGTGGAACTTGACGGTGTTTTCCGTTCGATCCAGCACTCGGGCGATTTCCTTGTTGGACTTGCCGGCCGCCAGTTCCTCCATAACCTGCATTTCACACTCGCTGAGCAGCCGTTCCCCATTGGCGCTTCTGCGCAGAATGTCGGCGATGAAGTTCGACATCAGCACGTCCTCGTCGTACAGATGGGCATTCCCGCGGGTGGCGCGCAGCAACCTTTCCGCGTCCCGAGAAAGGAAGGGCTGGACGATTTCCGAGGTCGAGGCCATCTTCAGCCCCGGCAACAAGGCTTCCACCGCATCGCGCCGACGATTGGCCGCGTCGAGCACCAGGGCCTGCACCAGATGCGAGCGCAGAACGAAGAATTCGGCACCAATCGCCGCAACCACCTCGTGGGCGCGGTGCGCATAGCTCAGCGCCAGGCGAACGTTGCTCAAGGCAAGGTGCTGCGCGCAGGCACAGAAGCAAAAAAACAGGTTCAGCCAGTTCGCGGACGGGGCGAGTTCCACGTTTTGCGCCACCACCGCCCTAACCCGCTCGTACTCCCGGGCGCTACCGCGCAGGTCGCCAGTGCGCACGAAGTAAACCAGTCGAAAGGCCGAGCAAAGCAACCGCAGGCGCTCAATGCCGCGCTCGTTGGCGTCGGCCTCCATCTTCTTGATGATCTCCCACGCATCCGGATAGCGTCCGCTCTGTATGGCGTCCTCAAAGAGTGCGTCGTAGCCGATCGCAAAGTTCTCAAACCAGCCATCAAACCGGCGCGTGTGCTCGACCGCATCCCGCAAGGCATCCAAGCTGCCGTCGTCAAGCCCGGCCTTCCAGAACCGCACAGCCTGCCGATAGACTTCGGAAAGATACTTAAGCCCGCTGTCGGCACCGAAGTTGTCGCGCGCCATTTCCGTAGCTTTTTCGAAGTTCGCTGTCGCCACCCGATAGTGGCCGGTGTAGAAGGCAATCATGCCGAGATGGAGGTAGCTGTAGTTCAGCCCCAGCACGGAACGGGCCTCACGCATGGAGCGAGCAGCGGTTTCCGCCTGCGAGCGGGCCTGCTCAAAGCGTCCGAACGCGGTGTGGCGCAGCGCCATATTGCATTGGATGATGCCACGTGTCATGGGGTCGTCACGGACATGGTCCAGCGCCTGGTGAATGAAATCGTTGTCCGGGTTGACCAGGCCGTTGTCTTCGTAGGCTTCTACGAGTATGCGCAGGTTCACGTAGTCGCGCATCAAATCGGCATCGTCCCTACGGAAGCGTGGTGACGACAAGGCACGATCAAAGTAGGCTCTGGCCTCGCCAATTTGGCCGTTCTTAAGCGCTAAGTAGGATTTGGCGAGCTGCAGGCGGGGGTACTTTTGCAACGTTTTCTGTGGAAAGTGGCGCAAAAGACCGTTCAAGCGGCCGATGCCGCCGAACAGCACCAACTCCCAGCCGCCCGCACGGCAGACCAGGTCCGCGCACAGGCAGTCACTCTTGGCAGCCATGCCATGACGGACGGCGGCCGAATAGTCGCCCCGCCCGCCCAGGCATCGGGCGGCGCTCAGATGCAGCAGCCGCACCTCCACATCCGGCTGCCGCCGAAGCAAATCCTGCAGGCATTCGGCGAATAGGTGGTGATAGCGGAACGAAAGGCATTGATGGTCCAACGGTACAAGCAATGCGTGCAGTGGCTCTAGAGCCTTGAGCAGGCGGCTGCTCTGATCGTGGCCGCAAACCGCGTCCGCCAAATCGGCATCGAAGGTGTCCAAGATGCTGGTCCTTAGCACGAAATTCCGTTGCTCGGGACTAAGCCGCTCGATGACCTGCTCGGTGAGGTAGGCCGCCAGGTGCCCCGTATGCCCATGCAGGCGGGCGATTGAAGCTTCCTGGTCCGCATCGCCGCTGAGCAGCAATCGCGCCATTTGGATGGCCACCGGCCAACCCTCGACCTTCGTCTGCAGAGCGGCAAACGCCGGTTCGGCCAGCTCAACGCCCACAGCGACCCGGAGTTCGGCGTCGGTAAACCGAAGGTTGGACGCGTCTATTTCCAGCGCCTCCCCCGACGCCAGCATCGACGGCAGTTCGGGGATGAGGTTTTCGCGGCTCGCCAGGCAGAGGGTCAAATGGCCTGCGCAGTGTTCGGCGAGCTCTAGAATGATCTTGTCGATAGCTGGCGACTTGGCGCGGTGGTAGTCGTCAATCACTAGGAGGGTGGGCAATTCCGCCCGCCGCAGGGTCGCCGCCAAACGCCGCAGCACAAGATGCACGGAAGTGCCGATTAGACCGTCGTCCGCGGCGATGGAAAGCGCGCCGACGTTGAAGTCGGCGTTGTCGAGCGCTTGAATCAGGGAGGCGAGGAACTGGTTGGGCTCGGCGTCCGTCTCGTCCAGCGTCAACCAGGCGGAAATCCCGTCAAGTTCGTCCCGGCCCGCGCACCATTGGGCAAGGAGGGTGGACTTGCCGAACCCCGCCGGGGCCGTCACTACAATGAGCCGTCGGCCGAGCGCGGTTTCCAGCAGGTCGATCAGTAGCGGCCGCGCGATTAGATGGCTGGTGGTCGTCGGCGGCTGGAACTTGGACTTGGGTAGCCAGGAAACCGGGCCGTTCGTCTCCTCTTCCTGCACAGCCTGCGTGGAATCAATCATCATCCTGTCAGCGCAACAGCCCCGCCTGACGCAAGGCCAGAACCAAACCCTGAACTTATACTGGAATCCCCCGCCACCAACTACTATCACTTTGGGTAGGCGGCACCGTCCTCATGCCGCCGGACGCCACCAAGTCGAACGGCTCAACGGCTCTCGTCCGGCGCACGATTGCCCCGAAAATCCGCTTTTCTCAATCATTTCCGAGCACCACCGCCGACCCGCCCGGACCAGGTGTGCGACAAGTTGGTTCCTCGGGAAAATCGTGGCCGCATCGGGCGTCCGGCGTCGGGTCGCGATGCAAACGCTGGCGGCAGCATTTGGCCCTTGGCCTGCGGCGTGGGGGGCCAGTGTCCGGGGGGTGGTCTCATCGTGAAAACGCTGGGGGGGCATTTGGCCCTTGCCCTGGTCATTGGTCGGAGTGAGAGGATTTGAACCTCCGGCCCCTACGTCCCGAACGTAGTGCTCTACCAAGCTGAGCTACACTCCGCCACACTGCCCCACCGACGCGGATGTCGATTGGGACGGGGACGCGCATTCTAGAGAAGGATGCCTGGTCGGTCGAGCAACTTTTCCGCACCGGCGGCGTATCCGCATCGGCAATTCTCGTTTTGGCGTCCAAGTGCACCGTTCGGCGCGTAACACATGGCCCTGATCCGCATCCATCCCGTGTCGCGCGGATTTCCAATGGTGTTATCATCGGTCGGCCTACCCCAACCTACGATTCGCAACATGGTGACCGCGCTGGCAGCCCACGGGCGCAAGACCGCAAAGGCGTTGCGCGATGTCGGCATCGGTTGCCGGACGATGCTAACTCCGCGCAGCGCGTCCCCCCGCGCACCCCGGCCGAGGGCTCTCCCAACTAGGGAAGGTCCGAACAAGCACGCCATTACCTGATTGCGTCAAGCGAAATCAATCGGTTATGGAGCATAGTGCCCTTGAACATCAACTTAATCAGGCTTTCCCCAGCCCAAGTCGGATAGGCTAGTGGCTTTTAGTCCCATCATCCCGGGAGTCTTGGCGGTTGTTCTGTATCTGCTGGGTATCTGGCTGCAGTTGCGGGCGTTCACGCACAACAGGGCGGTACCGGCGTGGGTGTTGTGGGCACTCGTTCTACCCGCGCTGATCCTGCACGCTATTGCGGCCTGGGCGACAACAAACCTGCCTGGGGGCCTTAACCTCAGCCTGGCCAGCGTTGCCAGCCTCACTATGCTCATCGTGCTGGCGATGGTTGCCGCCACAGCGATTGCCCGGCCCGTGCACAGCCTGTTCGTGCTGTTGTTTCCGTTGGCCGCCCTGGCGCTCCTGGCCTCGCTATTTCTGCAGCGGAGTGGAACATCGCTGGAAGGCATGAGCGAAGCGCTGGCTATACATGTGCTGGTCTCGATCCTCGCCTACAGCATCCTGACGATAGCGGCCCTGCAATCGATTCTGGTAGGTGTGGCGGAACGAAACATCCGCGCCAAGAGCCACATCGCAAGGCTGCGCATTCTGCCGCCCTTGGAGACCATGGAGCACCTGCTGTTCGTCATGCTGTGGGTAGGTTTCGCGTGGCTGACCATCGCCATCGGCAGTGGTTTTGTCTATCTCGACGATATGTTCGCGCAGCAGGTAGTTCACCATACCGTCCTGTCGTCCACCTCATGGGCCATCTACGTCGTATTGCTGGTGGGCCGCCAGGCGTTCGGCTGGCGCGGCACCGTGACGGTACGCTGGACGCTATCGGCATTCGCATTGCTGCTCCTCGGCTACTTTGGCAGCAAGTTTGTACTGGAAGTACTGCTGGGCTAGGGATAGTGTCTCTGGCCGACCTCCCGTCCTCCGTTCTGTTGGTCATCATACTGGCGCTGACCATACTGTCCGCGTATTTTTCCTCCTCGGAAACGGCCATGATGGCGCTCAATCGCTATCGGTTGCGCCACCTCGTCAAGCAGAAGCACCTGGGCGCGCGCAAGGCGAACCGCCTGCTAAGACGGCCCGACCGCCTGCTCGGCGTAATACTGATCGGCAACAATTTCGTTAACTTCCTAGCGGCGAGCGTCGGCACCGTAATCGGCCTGCGGCTGTTCGGCGACAGCGGGGTGGTCGTGGCGCCCATTGCGCTGACGATCTTCTTTCTCATATTCGCCGAGGTTGGGCCCAAGACCATCGCGGCGCACACGCCGGAACGGCTGGCTTTCGCATCCGTCCACATCCTTGATCCGCTGCTCCGGGCGATGCGGCCCCTGGTGTGGTTCACCAATACCCTCAGCAACGCCATCGTGCGGCCGTTCATCAAGTCCGGGGAACCGCCCAGTGGCGCGCCATTGACAGCAGATGAACTGCGCACGGTGGTCGACGAGGGCGCCCACATTCCGGGGCAGCACCAGAACATGTTGCTGGGTGTGCTGGATCTGGAGAAGGTCACCGTGGACGACATTATGGTGCCCCGCAAAGAGATCGTGGGCATCGACATCGATGACGAGATGGACGAGATTCTGGCCCTGCTCGCCAACAGCCAGCACACGCGCCTGCCCGTCTATAGGGATAACATAAACAATGTGCTCGGGATGCTGCACTTGCGCCGCCTGACCCGACACCTAGGCCAGGATGGCCTGACCAAGGCGGAACTGCTGCGCCTCACCCGCACACCCTACTACGTCCCCGAAGCGACCCCGCTGCACACCCAGCTTGTCAATTTCAAGCAGGAAAAGCGGCGTATCGCACTGGTCGTGGACGAGTACGGGGACATCCAGGGCATCGTCACACTGGAAGACATCCTGGAGGAGATCGTCGGTGAGTTCACCACCGACCACGCGGCCAATATGCCGGAGATCGTTCCCCAGGCGGATGGTTCCTACCTCATCGACGGCACCGCGGTATTGCGAGACATCAACCGCGCCCTAGGCTGGGAACTGCCCACAAACGGCCCGAAAACACTCAATGGCCTGATACTGGAGACGCTGGAGACCATTCCCGAAGCGAACCTGTGCCTGTGTATTCCGCCCACGAAGGGGGGCCGCCCACCTGCCCCGGACGAGGGTTCCGCCGCCGCGATAGGCTGGCCGTTGCGCTCCCCGGCCGAGGGTTCGAATGACGCGCAAGGCGGCACCCCGCACGCCCTGGGCGGGGGCCCCGATGCCGCGGCGCGCACCACCCCACCCTCCCCGGCCAAGGGCACCGACGAATACCGCATCGAGACGCTGCGCATTACAGACAACATCGTCAAGCACTGCAGGATCACCCGAGTGTCAACCGACTAGCCGCCGCGGAATCACCACCAAGCGATGTGAACATAGGCCGTCACCCCGGCGTCTACAGTACCGTAGTAAAGCGACAACAGAACAACATAGGCGGATAGGCGAATCACTGGAGATTTCCCGCGCCAGCCCATTGTTGCCGAGTGGCAAACGCCTGCGGCGGCAGCGCATCCCTGGCCACCACGCAATGCCTCCCAATGCTCAAACGATCATAGTGGCCGATTGGCCGGTCTGAATCCTCTATAGTGCACTGTAGCCCCTCAGCCCCCGGTTCCGCTTCGAACCCCGAGAAACCTTTCACGTAAACGAGAATGCACTCCGATCAGGCACTTCGCAACGCAAAGCGCTCAAGGGAAATCCCCGCCTGTTGGCCGTCTCAAAGAAGCCATCGGTTGCAATGGCCGCGTCGAACGAAACCCGCGTGTAATCGTTGCCGAGTACGCACAGCGACCCGTCGTCAGCGTTTCCAGCGCCGGTTCATGGCGGCAATAACGCCCTGCAGCGATGCTGTGATGGTGTTGCGGCTGACGCCAACGCCATAACAGCGTTGACCGCCCGCATCCTCAATGGCGAGCAGACAGATCGCCTTGGCATCGCTGCCCGTGGCGAGCGCGTGCTCGTGGTATTCCACGATACCAACCGGTTCGTTGAGCGTTTCCTGCAAACCGTTGACAAACGCCTCGATAGGGCCACTGCCCTCCCCGTCTATCGTAACCTGCTGTTCCGATGCCTCCACCCGCGCAACGCAGCGCTGATCGGCTTGCCGGCCGGTCAGCACATCGAAATCGATCAGGCGGTACGGCCCGTTCTCGCCGGCGTATTCATCCAACAGCGCCTGAAATATCTCCGCCGCCTTGACTTCCCGGTCGAGGGTCTCCGTCAGCCTCTGCACGACAGCACTGAATTCCCTCAGCATTTCGCGCGGCAGCACGATGCCGTAGAACTCCTCGAGCAGGAAGCCGACACCCCCCTTGCCCGATTGGCTGTTGACGCGCACGGTTTCCTTGTACGACGAGCCCACATCCTCGGGATCGATTGGCAGGTAGGGCACCTCCCAGCGGCCCGGATCCACCCTGGCCATGCCCTTCTTGATGGCATCCTGGTGGGAACCGGAAAAAGCGGTGAACACCAGGTCGCCCGCATAGGGGTGGCGCTCGTGGACCGGCAGCTTGTTGATCGCCTCCACCGTACGGCGAATGCGTGGCATGTCGCTAAAATCGAGCTCCGGATCCACCCCCTGGCTGAGCAGGTTCATGGCCATGGTGACGATATCGCAATTGCCGGTACGCTCGCCGTTGCCGAACAGCGTTCCTTCCACCCGCTCGGCACCCGCCATCAGCGCCAGCTCGGTCGCCGCGATGCCAGTGCCCCGATCATTGTGCGTATGCAGGCTGATAATGGCCTTGTCGCGATGCGGAAAGTGGGTGGCGAACCATTCGATCTGGTCGGCGTATACATTTGGCGTCGCCATCTCGACGGTGGACGGCAAGTTGATGATGATGGGCCGCTCGACCGTCGCGCCCCATTCCTCGGTTACAGCCGTGCAGATCTCCACGGCGAAGTCCAACTCGGTGCCGGTAAAGCTCTCCGGGGAATATTCGAAACCGATGTTCGCATCCAGCCCGCTCAAGCCCCGCTTGACCATGCGGGTACCCCGCACCGCCAGTTCGATGATGCCCGACCGCTCCATCTCGAACACCACGCGCCGCTGTAGCTCCGAGGTTGAGTTGTACAGATGGAAGATGACATTCGGCGCGCCTTCCAGGGCCTGCACTGTCCGCTCGATGAGTTCCTCCCGGGCCTGGCAGAGCACCTGAACCGCGACATCGCCCGGTATCCGGCCTTCGTCGACGATCCGTCGAATGAAGTCGAAGTCCGGTTGCGAGGCCGCCGGAAAGCCCACCTCGATCTCGGCAAAACCGACTTCGAGCAGCAGTTCATACATCCTCAGCTTCTCTTCGACGTTCATCGGGTCGATTAACGCCTGGTTGCCGTCCCGCAGGTCGACGCTGCACCAGCGCGGCGCGCGCGTGATGGTCCTACCGGGCCACTGGCGCTCTGGCAACGAGACGGGCTGGAACGGACGATATTTCTGATAGCGCATGCTGCCCCGGGCGCGGCCACCTTGGATGGTTTCTTCCTGTCGATTGACTGTTGCTTGCACACTCATAACGGTAACGTCCCTGCTGTTTCAGGTTTGAGGTCTTGCTTGGTTGGGCGAACGCCCTTGTGTGGAGAGTTGGCTGCCGGCTACGCCGGCAGGAGACGCAGGATAGAAAGGAACAGGCTGAATAACCGGGCCGGTGCGTTCATGGCACGCACTATAGCCGGGAACTCCGCGCTTGCCAAGGCACATTCGTCCCCAAGACCCCCGCTTGAATCGACGCCGCCAGGAGCGGGAGAGTCCCTCCGATGTTCGACAGGCCCGACCCGGCCGCCGTGTCGATACCGCCCGGGGAAGAGTTCGTCGAGGACACGGGCTGTTTGGACGGGGTAGTCCCGGTTCGTTGGGCGGTCCGTGGGCGGACCGGCACAACCGGCGTCGGCCGCTAGCCCATTCCTCCCGGCCCGCCGGACGTGCCGGACCCCCCACCGTTGTCGTGTTTCTTCTCCGGTCCGCTCTTCGGCCAGTCGAATTCCGGCCATGTCCCGCGCGCGGTCGCGCCGGCGGCGTCCGGCGCGTCGGGGTCGCCCCCCGCAGCGAGCAGCGTTTCCGTCACATCCGTCCAGCGGCACTCCGCCGCCAAATGCAGCGGCGCTCGCCCCATGGCGTCACGGGCGTGGACCGCGCCGGGGTCCGCCCGGAGCAGCCGCCCCAGCGGGGCCGCGTCGCCCAGCATCGCGGCCTCGTGCGCCGCGCGCCCGCGGGCGGCCGCGTAGGAGGCCAGCGAGGGAATCGGGCAGTCGAAAACACGACGGGTTCCGGCGGTTGCCAGCGGGGTGTCCGGTTCCGACGCCCGCTGTAGGAAGCCCCGTTCGCGCAGAACCCCAAACGTGCGCCGGGCGTCTTCCCTGTCCCCGTACTGGAACGCGCCCTGGATGGTGTCGAGTGTGTTCCTTAGGTCGGCCGGGCCGTTTCCGCGAATGGCCGTCATGGCCCGGCCAACCCCGTGCCCATGCTCCTGGACAAGCTCGTGGTCATAGCGCGTGTCGTAGTAGGCGAGGCGCCGCCCTGCGGCGTCGCGGCGCACCGCGTCGAGGTCGGCCGCATCCAGCCGCCCCGGGTCACGTCCCGGCGTCAGGAGCTCCCTCGCCAGCGAAGTCAGGAAGTGGTTCGTGTGCATCGGCCATCCCTGGCTGTCCCGGACCAGCGCGTCGAACCAGTGCGCAGCACCGCCCGCCCCCGCCGCCACCCCGAAGCGGTCGAGCCAGCCCGCGAACAGTTCCCGAACCTCGCCGTCGGACAGGGCACCCAGCGTGTGCGCGGACCGCCGCTCGTCGGAAAGGCGGCTCAGCCGGATACCCGGCTGACCCAGGTGCTCGCGCAGATGCCCCAGGCCCGCGAGCACGGGCAGGACCGGGATCTCGGAAACGTGCCCCTGGTGCAGCATCCGGACAATGCCCGCCTCCCGACTCGACGGGCGGACATCCTGGGCCTCGTCAACCATCAGCACCACCGGATGCCAAAACCGCCTTGTCTCGAACAGCGCCCGCGCACCGTCCGAGACCGCCCGGGACGCCGCGCCGGGCGCGAACAGCGACGTCAGCGCCCCGACCACCGCCGGCACCCAGTCCTGTCCGGGACGCACGAGTTTAGGCTACCAAGCATATGCCACCCCCAGTCCATAAGTGGCTGGATCCCCCCATGATTCGCCGAAACCGATGGTGCTCGTCAGCACTTGGGTTCGATACCGCTCGTCGGTGAGATTCCTGGCCCATAGATAAAACGTCCACCCATCCGCCAAGCCCGAAACGTCGATGCGGGCGTTCACAAGCCAGTACCCGTCTTCGCGTGTCTCCGCCGGTTGCCGAACGATGTCGTAGCTCACATCGTCCTTGTAGGCGGCCGCCAGCAGGAGGTCTCCCCGCAGCCCGTTGCCGAAATTCCACCCGTAGGTGATTCTGGTGTTGAAGTTGACCGCGGGGGAGTTCGGCAGCTCACTGCCCTTCGCCACGCCGGGAAGGAAAGAAGACGTCAGCTCGGTGTCGAGCAGCCCGAGGCCAAGATGGATTTCCAAGTCCGTCGCCGCCAGCCAGACCACCTCGAGTTCGGCGCCCATAACCTCCGCGTCCCCGGCGTTGGCGATGCCGAAAAGCGGCCCGAACGGGGAGTCGTACAAGGGCCCGTAGAACTGCAGATCCTGGAAATCGTAGAAGAAGGCGGCCCCGTTCAACTGCACCCGCCGCTCCGCCAACCGTGTCTTGAAACCGAGCTCGTAGGCGTAAAGGTGTTCCTCCTCGAATCCCGCAAGGTCGCCGGGGTTGAAGGTCAACTGACCCTGGAATCCGCCTGACTTGAACCCCTTGCCGACACTTGCATAGATGAGCGTATCGTCAATTCCAGTGAAATCGATTCCGACCTTCCCCGACAAGTCGCTGACGTCGTAGTCGCTGGACGCCGGCGGGTAACATCCAGTCTGGACGCCATCGAACACCTCGACGACCGCCGCATCCCCGGCCGTACGCAGGGGACACAGCGGGCCGCCGCCGGTGGCCAGATCGGGCGTCACAACGAACGTGAAGGCATTGGAGAGTGCCTTGCTGTCGTCGGTGTACCGCAACCCCAAATTGAACCTGATGCTGTCGTTGGGCGCCCATTCCGAGTGAGCGAACAATGCCTTGGTATCGGTTTCCTGGCGGTAGAAGTTCCCGACGGCCGTGGAGCCGCCCAGGCCGAACAACGGGAGCAGATCGCGCGAATCGAACTGGTCTCGGGTGTCGACGTCATCCGAACCCAGAAAACCGCCGAAAATCAGCACCAGGCCATCACCGATGTGCGTCGCGCGCAGCTCTTGGGAGAATTGCTCGATGTCGTTATCGTAGAAGCCGTCGAGGTGAATGAGCGCCGAGCCGTCCCGGTCTTCCTGGTAGAACCGAGAAAAGTCCTCATAGCCTGTCACCGCGGTAATCGTCCAGGCTTCCGACAGCGACCAGTTGATCGACAGCGATCCACCGAAGCTCTCCACGTCCTGTTGTAGCCGGCCGCCCCCTGCTGAACTGAACTCTTTGTCAAAGAACGCATCGTCAGTGGGGTCGAGGATATTGTTCACATTCAAGAGGGGCGGGTCCGAGTTGTCCTGTCCACCGTGAACGTTCACCATAACCTCGACGGCATCCGTCGGTCTCCAGTCCACCACTGCCCGCCAGGCGGTTCTGTCGATTTCACCGACATCCTTGTCCGTCGTCCGGTTGAACTGAAAGCCCTCGCCCTGCTGAAGCGTCTGTGCGGCAACGCGCACCCCCAAACCGGACAGGACCTGTCCGCCGGCTGCGCCCTCCATAAGGAACCGGTCTTTACGCCCGTACTCGACGGTTACATAGCCGTCCGCCTCCTCCCCCGGCTTGCGGCTCGCGAACTTTACGGCGCCTGCCGTGGTGTTCTTGCCGTAGAGCGTTCCCTGGGGCCCCTTGAGCACTTCAATGCTCTCAATATCGAACAACTGGAAATTGAGCATGGCCGGAGACACCAGATAGACATCGTCGATGTAAACGCCGGTGGCCGAATTGTTGTTGACCGCGTAGTCGTTCAGCCCGATGCCACGAATGCTGACATTGGCGATGCCCCGGCCGAAGGTGTTGTTGATGTTTAGGTTCGGGGTCTGCGCGGCGAGATCGAGGGGCTCCGCAAAGCCCAGGCGGCGAATGTCGTCTGCGGCGAACGCCGTCACCGCTATGCCGACATCGGAAAGATACTGCTCGCGCTTCTGGGCGGTGACGACCACCTCTTCTATCAGCCACTCAGCGGGCGGCTGGGCGCCAGCCCAGGCGGGCAGCAACAATGCCGCCACACTGATCCAGCAACCCCTTTGCCAATCAAGATTCGTCATCATGTGTCTCCAACGAATCGTTTCTCGCGGAATTGGCTAGAACTCTAGCCACCCTGCAAGGGTTGCAAAACACCTATGGTGGGGTAGGCAATGCCGAGCTCCGGGTAGGGCTGCTTGTGCGCAGGCCCCGACGCCTGCGCACCACCAAAGCACCGCAGCTAGACCGGGGTTGGGGTGACTTAGGTTACGGGGCCGTCGGCAAACAGGGGCAAATCATAGCCCTCGTACGGCTTGACGCCCGGTGCGGGGCAGGCGGCCTTGCTGTGGCTCAGCCCTACTTTAGCTAAAGCCTCGGCGGTGCGCACAGCAGCCGGGATCGGGTCGATGACCGGCACGTCCTGTCCCGCCGACAGCAGGGCGTTCCGCATGGCTTCGGAGCAGCCAAGAAAGCCCGTGCAGCCAAGAACGACGATGTCGGCGCCATCGTTCTCTATGGCCGCCAACGCCTTCTCCGTCAACGCAGCGTTCAATGCGTCCGGGTCATGGGACAGATCCAGCACCGGGATATCGATGGCCTGGAAGGAGGCGTACTTCTCACCAAGCCCGTATGCGGCAACGAGATCGTCAATCATGGGCCTGATCCGGTCGAGAACGGTAATAAACGCGAATCGGTTACCGAGCAGGTTGGCCAAGTGCATCGCCGTCTGGCCGGCGCCAAGCACGGGGATCGACACGGCCTCCCGGCAGGCATGCAGGCCAGGGTCACCCATGCAGTCGATGACAACGGCGCTCGCGCCGTTTTTCTCGGCCTGCATGGCCCGCTTTAGGATATCGGGCACGGCCAGGGCTTCGTCGAATCTCGATTCAATGGACGCCGGCCCCCGGTCGAGCAGGCTATGCGTAATCTTGAGCTGCTCTGTTTCCAATGGCCGGATATCGTCGAGGGTGCGTAAATCCCGGCACACAGTCGGCGTTATCAGTTCGATGATCATGGTTGTCCTCCTCAGTCGTTGATGTCTTCCACTGGCACAAAGGGTGCGTCGAGCCCGAACGCCTTCGACCCGAACAGGGCCAACGACTCGGGGGTGCGCATGATCGGCGCGGCGCTGGTGGCGACCGCCTTGAGCCGCTGCCCGTACTTCAACCCGTCCACCGGTATCGGCTCGCCCGTTTCTCGATCCACCAAACAGATCAGATCCGGCACCAGGGCCCGAACCCGGCCATCTTGACGCGCGATGAGGTGTTCGTTTTGGAACGAGATCTCCATGATGGCATCCGACCCGTCCAACGCCGTGAGTTTGCAGTGCCCGATGGAGAACCCGAGCCGGGTCTCCCGCCGGATATCGTGCACCTTGCCGTCAAACAGTACCTTGCAGTGGTTGTAATAGGGCGTGGTGCGCAGGTGCTCGACCAGCATGCCCACCGGGTCTCCTTCCCGGCGCCCCCGCTCGATGGCCCGCCCGATCTCCCGGGCGAGGCTCAGCGTGCCCTTGACCGCCGTTCGTTTCACATCCTCGCCGGTCATCGGGTAGCTGGCCAGCACGACACTGCACCCGAGCTGCACCGAAATCAAACGAACCAGGTCTTCGGCCGCTTTAGCGTCGCCCGCATCGACGACAACGGAGGTCAGGTGGTCGTCGACAACGGCAAGCGGCGTACAGGACACACCCCCCACGTTGAAGGTCGTCATTTGCAGTTCGGGGAAGGCCCGGCCCATCCCATCCGCGTCGACCACAGGCAAGCCCAAGCGGGCGGCCGCCATGATGGGCAGCAGCGAGTTTAAGCCGCCAATCTCGATACCGATCAGGGCATCGGCCCCGCGCCCCAGCCGCTGCTCAAGACGCCGCACCGCCAAGTCGACATCGTCCCCACAAGCGGCCTTCTCGCCGAGCACCGCCGGCACACCCAGCATGGCGATGGAGAACACACTCGCGTCATCGGACAGCGCGTCGGCGTCAACGACGGTTGGTAGGCCAAACCGCTCGACCGCGTTCATCGCAAGCAGCCGTCCGATGTAGGGGTCGCCCCCGCCGCCGGTACCCAGAAAAGCCGCCCCCATCGCGATGTGCATCAGGTCGTCCGCTTCCAGACGCATGCTTCAGACCCCGCACCCGGCAGGTGCGTCGGTGCCCAGATCGCCCGCGACTTTCACCCGAATGCGCACCGCACCACCGGGCATATAGGCCAGCGGAATCTCCTCCACATCCACCACATCCAGTGACCCGGGGTCCGCACCGGCTTCGATCGCCCGTTCCATCGCTTCCTGCCTAGCGGTTGCCAGGGCGTCCTCACGACCCGTTTCCTGGTAGGCAAACACCCGGTCGGTTTCCCCGCTGATCTGGGCAATCGACGCGCCAATGGCATTGGCCACCGATGCGTACTCGGGGATGATTGTCTGGGAGGTGCCGGGTATGTCATCCCGCACCAGCACCGATCCGCCACCCACCAACACCAGCGGCACTGGCGCCGCGTTGATCTTCATCCTGTCCACAGCATCCGCAAGCATCTCGTGAATGCGCGCAACGCCGCCATCAACCGTGCTTTGTGGCACCTGCCCGAGCCGCGATCGATCCCCCAGATTCGCATAGCCCCCGGCAACCGCCAGATCGGTAGCGCAGAGCGTTTGGCCACCGAACACCAAGGCATCCTCGACCAGCCGGTAACCCACGGACTTGGGCCCGATATCGATGCCCCGCCTCGATTCCGTCACCAGCGACCCCCCGCCGAGCCCGAGGGCGAGCACATCCGGCATCCTGAAGTTGGTGCGTACCCCGCCGATCCGAACCGTCAACGACGACTCGCGTGGAAACCCGTTGACCAGCATGCCCATGTCCGTTGTCGTGCCGCCGATATCGGCTATCAGCGCCTCCTTCAACCCAGATAGGTAAGCCGCCCCACGCATGCTGTTGGTCGGCCCCGAGGCGAAGGTCAACACCGGATAGCGTTCGACGGTCTCCGCGTTCATCAGCGTTCCGTCGTTCTGGCTGATGAACAAGCGCGCATCGATGCGCAACCGCTTGAGCGCCGCACTGAAGGAACCGACGACATCGCCCGCTAGATCGGCCAGGCTCGCGTTCATGATGGCGGCGTTCTCCCGTTCGAGTATGCCCATGCGTCCGAACTTCGAAGACAGCGTAACGGCGAGGCCCGGCGCCGCATCGAGGACGATCTCCCTGGCCCGGATTTCCATACCCGCATTGACCGAAGAGAAAAGACCGGTGATGGCGACCGTCTTCAATCCGGCGTCCCGCGTCGCCTTGGCGAATTCCGCCACGGCAAGCTCGTCGAGTTCGTTGGCAACGCGCCCATCGTATCGGTATCCGCCACGCACCAGGTGGCAGTGCCCGTGAATGGTCTTGGCAATATCTTCAGGCCAATCCGTCAACGGCAGCACCCCCCGTGACGACGGCAGCGCAACGCGCAGGATGCCAACCGGCAGTAGCCCCCGCCGCTCGACAAAGGCGTTGGTGAAATGGGTGGTTCCGATCATGACGTGGTTAACAGCGGACGCATCGGTGCGCGACCTGTCCAAGACCGTCCCGATCGCAGCGACAATACCGTCGCTCAGCGGCGCCGTGGTCGGCGTCTTATGCGTTGCCAGAACCCGCTGCCCGTCCATCACGACGGCATCCGTGTTCGTCCCGCCAACATCGACCCCGATGCGGACCGCCACTATGCACCACCGAAACACCCGAAAACCGCACCCTATCAGCGCGGCCGAGACACCAACATACCTGTTTGCGGGTAGGTTGGTTGCAGAAACGGGGTAGCCACCGGCAACCGGGCAAGCTTCGGCACCGCAGCCACCGGCGAGGCCAGGGCCCGCGCCAACGGCATACTGGCCGCTACAGCGCCCGCATCTGGCTTTGGCGAATGCTCTCCATCACCGCGTCCTTGCGGTTCGTCACGCCGAACTTATCGAAAATGTTCTTCAGGTGGAACTTCACCGTATTGACCGACACGGCGACAGCTTCTGCAATCTCCCGGTTCGACCGGCCCTGAACGAGGTACCGCAGTATCTCACGCTCTCGCGCCGTCAGGCTGTCGCCGCCGGCATGAGGCGCGCGCCATCCACCCTCGATTGCCATGCAAACCTCCGCCAGGAAACGGTCTCTCAACCGGTTACCCCGACGCCCTTCGGACGCATCGGTCTGATCATCAATCATGCGCGCCAGCGCCTCGCCCTCGTCAATGAAGGGACGCTTGATGCCTTCGAAGAGAGACGGGGAGAGCGCCGTCTCGAATGCAGCGACGGCAGCGTCTTGTTTACCTTCCCGCCACCATACAACCGCCAGAAGAATCAAAAACGACACGTACGATCGCATGAGCCCCCGCTGACGGCACCGTCGGCACTCCCTGTCCAGCAGCGCCCTAGCCCGTTCCGTATCGCCGATTCGCAGGTAGGAACGCGCAAGAACGCTGACACGCAACCGGCGCAGCGCCAAATGACCTGCTGCGCCCTCGGTCAGCTTTTCCAAGTTCTCAACCTGCCGTTCCGCCGTTACCTGGGCTTCAGCAAGGTACGCCAGCTCCTGTTCCTGCAGATCGACGATGGTGCAGAGCCGTGTCAGGCCGCGGCGGGCCGCTATGGTCCGGGCTCGATTCCTGAAGTCGATGGAGGACTGCTCTCCTGGCGAACACCGGGCGAGTTTCATCGCGGTCGTATAGGCGGCCACGTAGACCTCAAGCCAGGCGTCAAACCGTTCAATGTGTGGGAGCGCCCCGTCGAGCAGGCGTTTCGCCTCCGCTACATTGTTCTGCTCATAGGCGGTCTCCGCAAGGAACGCGCCGGCGATGGCCGCCAGATCGCTGCCCTCGCCGAAGTGTTCGAGCGCCAGGTCGCGTCCCACGCCATACAGCGCTTCCGCGTCCCGTAACCGACCTTGCTCCATGCAGGCATAGCCTTCGTGAAAATAGATGAACGTCTCGCCAAATACGGAACCCATCGCCCGAAAGTGTCGTATCGCCTTGTCACCGGCAGTCATGCAGGCATCGAAGCCGCCGCGCTGGGCATGCATCATGCACAATAGATTGCAACGAACTGCGTGCATCAGGTCGTTGCTAGGGAGAAACGATGCCTCCAGTCGTTCCAGTTGGTCCAACTCGCTGCTCGTGATGTCCGCATCCGCATAGCGATTCACCAAACTCCGCATAATCAACAGTTCGCTACCGATCTCGGGGTCATCCGCCCACTTGGTCGCCTTCGCGGCACTCAGTCGATCAAGCATGGCCTGGGCGCGCTCGGTCTCACCGCTGCGCACCGTCAGAAATATCTTGCCCAACCACAATCTGGGGTAGCGTTCCAGGGTTTCGTCGCCCACGATGGCAATACCGCGCGCCAGCACCGCGTAATGCCCCTTCAGGGCATGGTGCCAACCCCCGAGCGACTCGAACAGATTCGCCACAGTCTCGGAATCTCTGCTGTCAAGCGCATGCTGGATGGCTTCGGTGATGAATCCCTGTTGTTGAAACCAGCCCGTTGCAACTCGATGCAGGCTGACTTGAAGCCCGTCGAAACGCCGCCGCATCCGCTCCTGCAGGAATTCCGCAAAAAGCCGGTGATAGCGGTACCAAACCCGCTCCCGGTCGAGGCTCTGTACAAACAAATCCCGGCGTTCGAGATCTTCGAGGGTCTGCCATGCGTCGTTGCTCTCGCACAACAGGTTTGCCAGATCGCCATTGACACGTTCGAGGATCGATGTCTTCAGCAGGAAGAGCTGTCTTTTCCTGTCCAGGGTTTCGAATACCTGCTCCAGAAAATAGTCGGAAAGATCCGAACTGCGACCGGACAATTGTTCGAGTGTCTCGCCGGGCGGGGTTCCTTCGCGGAGCCAGCGGCGCACGGTATTCAATGCAATGGGCCACCCCTCCGTGCGTTCATGTAGCTGCTGAGCCCAGTCTTCGGGTACCGGGTCGTCGATCATCGATCCCATCCAGGCGCGAATCTCCGGCTCTCTGAATTGCAGCGCCGCGTGATCGATTTCCACCAATTCGCCCCGAACACGCAGGTCCGCAAGCGACAGTGCCTTGGGATACTCGCGCGAACTGACAACGATGTGCACCGTTGACGCCAAGCGCACGATAAGCTGGTCGACCGTCCGGCAGTTCTCCGCAGACTCGGCCCGGTGAAAGTCGTCGAGTATCAATACGCCTTGGGATGCGGACCGAGCCACTTCCGTGAGCACCGCCCCCGCTTGGGCCTCCGCTGGCATCGCAGAGACTCCACCGGGACCAGGCAGCACCTCCGGGCCGGACAGCAATCCACCCGAACGCATGGCTTCCACGAGATAATTCAGGAACTGGACAAGATCCCAGTCGTTGTCGTCCAGCGAGAGCCACCCCACCGGAACCCCCCGGGCCATCAACTTCTCTCGCCAACAGGCCAACAGAGATGTCTTGCCGAACCCGGCCGGAGCATGCACCACCGCGACGCGACGTTCGAGCGCCTGCTTGAGGCTCGAATCCAAGCGCTCGCGCTCGACGAGTGCGTGCCGCGTTACCGGCGGCGCCAGCTTGGATTCTATAACCCAGTCACGCAACACGCGATGACCTTGGTTTTCGTGTGAGGCAGCCATCCTACCCGGAGACGAATAGGCGTCGCCACCACCGTTTGACGCCTTGTTGAGAGTAAATAAAGTGTCCGCTTCTATTTGTTGCTAACAGGCATTTCGCCGGCTCGGCGCCTTCTCGCGGGCCCCGCGTCCGATTACAGTTCCCTTGCGACAGGAGTTTCCTTCCGGCTTCCTCGCTGCCGCCACGGCGTTGGGCCCCGCCAATCAAGGTTCGCCACGCCGCCTCGTCAAGTTGGCCGAAGCGCTCTGGAACTTGCCGGTGGAAATCCTCGAAACAGGCCCGGACTATGGGTGATCGGCGGACTGTTGCACGGTCAAGCCGGCGGTGAACCGCTTGCCGTTTAGAACGTAGTGCTCGTAGTTGCGCGCGAGGGCCTGCAGGCGCTCTGGCGTGACCTTGCCGATGATCCGGCCGGGGGTGCCGACCACCAGTGAATTATCCGGTATCCGCTTGCCTTCGGCGACCAGCGAATTCGCGCCGATCAGGCAGTTCTTGCCGACCTTGGCGCCGCTTAGCACCACCGCGTTGATGCCGATGGTGGTGTGGTCGCCGATCTCGCAGCCATGCACCACCGCCTTGTGGCCGATGGTGACGTTGTCGCCGACAATGCACGGAAAGCCCGGGTCTGTATGCACCACCGCGCAATCCTGAACATTGGAGTTCTCGCCGATGACGATGGGCTCGCCGTCACCGCGCACCACGGCGCCGAACCAGACGCTGACATTGTTCTTGAGCCACACTCCACCGATGACAGCCGCGCTCGGCGCCACGAAGTATTCCCCCTCCGCCACTACGCGGCGGTCGTCTAATTGATAGAGCATGCCCTTATTCCTGTGAGCCGCAGTTCTTCAGCGTTATTCGCCCCGTCCCCGGCACTCGAACCAAGGCTGCGGGCATCGTGCCGAACGAGGCCGGCGGTAGGCCCCATCCGCGCCCGGCAACGCGGCGCTATCGCGAGCCCGAAGGCGAATACCAATGGCGATTATAGCGATCAGTCGCCAGTGCCATCATCCGTCAACGGCTAGCCCACATCACTAGGCTATGGAAATCATTCGAGTCGACGGCACCATCATCCGCCAATGGCTAGCCGACGGCCGACCGGGCGTTCTGAAACAGGCGCAACCAGGGGCCATCCTCTCCCCATGCCGGATCCGGCCAAACATTCTGGCAGGCCCGGAAGACGCGCTCTGGATGGGGCATCATCACCAGCACCCGGCCGTGGGCGGCGGTGATGCCCGCCAAGCCCTCCACGGCACCGTTCGGGTTCGCGGGATAGGTGTCGGCGAGTTCGTGGCGACTGTTTACATACTGGGCGCAAAGCTGACCCTGGCTGGCCAACTCCAGCAGATCCGCCGGGTCGTCAAATTCGGCCCGGCCCTCCCCGTGCGCGACAGGCACGGGAATGACACTGCCGGCCATATCCCGCAGCCAGGGCGAAACCGCCGCCACCGGGTTGATGCGCACCAGAACGTTGCGTGCCTCGAACTGATCCGATGCGTTTCTGACGAAGCGCGGCCAGCACTCCGCACCGGGAATGAGCGCCTTCAGATTGGCCATCATCTGGCAACCGTTGCAGATACCAAGCGCCAGGCGGTCCGCCTGGAAGAACGATGCGAAGGCATCGCGCACCGCTTCGTGAAACAGGACACTTTTTGCCCAGCCGCCGCCACCGCCGAGTACATCACCGTAGGAGAACCCGCCGCAGGCGGCGAAAACCGGAAAGTCGAGTAGATTGGCCGTACCGTTCAACAGGTCGCTCATGTGCACGTCAACGCTGGTAAATCCGGCACGGTCGAAGGCGGCGGCCATCTCCAATTGCCCGTTGACACCCTGCTCGCGCAGGACGGCAACCCGCGGCCGGGCACCAACAATAGCAAACATCGGCCCCGATGCCGCGCCCGGATTGAATGTCAGGGATGCGGCCAGCCCCGGACCGTCGTCGCCGATAGCCGCGTACTCCTGATCCGCCGCCACGGAATTGTCGCGCAGGCGTTGCATCCGGTAACTCGGTTCCGCCCAGCGGCGCTGCCAGCCGGCACGTTCGGCATCTACCACCAAGTTGCCCCGATGGCGAATGCACAAGCGCTGGTCCCGGCGCACGGTTCCGAGTTCCACTACCCGGATATCGCCGTAGCGACGCATGATTCCGGCAACGTCGGCGGCCCGTACCTGCAGCACCATGCCCAGTTCCTCACTGAAGAGCGCGCCCAGGAGATCCGGTTCCTCGATACTTAGATCCCAGCCTAGGCGACCGGCAAAGGCCATTTCCGCCAGCGCGGCCAGCAGCCCCCCGTCGGAACGATCATGATAGGCGAGGATGCCGCCGGCCCGGTTCAACTCCAGGGTGGTGGTGAGCGCCCGGGCCAGGGCACCGGCATTGTCCACATCGGGGCAGTCACCGCCCGGCCGCCCAAAACACTGCGCCAGCACGCTACCGCCCAGGCGGTTGCGGCCACCGCCGAGGTCGACGAGCAACAACCGGGCCGGGGCCCCGTCCTCGGCGTCTGGCCGCGACCCTGCGGTCTGCGGGTCGGCGCCCCGCAGTTGCGGGGTGAGCGTGCGCCGGATGTCGGCAACCGGAGCGAATGCCGACACGATCAGCGTCATGGGTGCCACCACCTCGCGCTCGCACTCGCCATCTCGCCACCTGGTACGCATGGACAGGCTGTCCTTGCCAACCGGAATGGCGATGCCCAGTTCGGGACAGAGTTCCATACCAACCGCGCGCACCGCATCGAATAGCGCCTGCTCCTCCGCCGCATCGCCGGCCGCCGCCATCCAGTTGGCGGAGAGCACCGTGCGTTCCAGGGCTTCAATATCCGCCGCCACCAGGTTGGTCAGCGCCTCGCCAACCGCCATGCGTGCCGACGCGGCCGCGTCGATCAGCGCCAAGGGGGACCGCTCCCCCATGGCCATGGCTTCTCCGTGGAACGTCCGATAGCCGCCCAGGGTCACCGCAACATCGCTGACGGGCACCTGCCACGGGCCAACCATCTGCTCCTGGCCGACCAGCCCGGTGATGCTGCGGTCCCCTATGGTGATGAGGAACTGCTTGCTCGCCACGGCGGGGAACCCCAGCACACGGTGAATCGCCTCGGCGAGGCCAATGCCGCGCAGGTCCAGGTCGGTCGTCGGCGGCACGCGCCGCTCGATGGCGCGTTGCATGCCGGGCGGCTTGCCGAACAGTACCGACAGCGGCAGCTCGACGGGGCGATTGCCGAAGGCGTGGTCGGTAACCAGCAAGGAACTGCTCCGCGGTCGATTCGCCAAGCACCGCATAGGGGCACCGCTCCCGCCGGCACAGCGCTGCGAAGCGCTCGATGGCCGCCGGCCGCGATGCCCAGCACGTAACGCTCCTGGGCCTCGTTGCACCAGATTTCCAGGGGCGACATGCCGGGGTCGGCGCTCGGCACGTCGCGCAATTCGAACCGGCCGCCAGCGCCCCCATCCTTGACCAGCTCCGGCAGCGCATTGGACAGCCCGCCGGCACCGACATCGTGAACGAGCAAAATGGGGTTCTCCGGGCCGAGCGCACAGCAGGCATCAATGACCTCCTGGCAGCGGCGCTGCATCTCCGCGTTGTCGCGCTGCACCGAGGCGAAATCCAACTCCCGGGAACTGGTGCCGGAGGCCATGCTCGACGCCGCACCGCCGCCAAGGCCAATGAGCATGGCCGGCCCGCCCAGCACCACCAGCCTAGTGCCCGGCGGAAACGGCAACGGCCGGACATGGCCGGGCCGGACGCTGCCCAAGCCTCCGGCGATCATTACCGGCTTGTGGTAGCCGCGCAGGCGGCCCGGGGCATCGGGCTCCTCGAAGGTTCTGAAATAGCCGGCCAGCGCCGGCCGCCCGTACTCGTTGTTGAACCCCGCCGCGCCGATGGGGCCTTCCAGCATGATCTCCAGGGCAGAGGCCATATGGTCGGGCTTGTCCGTGCCGCGCTCCCAGGGTTCGGCAAGCCCGGGAATGTTCAGGTGCGAGGTGGTGAATCCGGTGAGGCCGGCCTTGGGCTTGGACCCGCGCCCCACCGCGCCCTCGTCGCGGATCTCGCCACCGCTGCCGGTCGCCGCCCCCGGATAGGGCGCGATGGCGGTGGGATGGTTGTGGGTTTCCACCTTCATCAGCACGGGAATGGGTTCCTCGACATGGCCGTATTCGTGGCTATCCGGGTCGGCGAAGAAACGGCCGGCCCGATAACCCTCGATGACCGCGGCGTTGTCGGCATAGGCGCTGAGAATGCCGGCACCGTTGATCTGCCGGAAGCTGTTGCGAATCATGGCGAAGAGCGAGTGCGGCTCGGCTTGTCCGTCCAGGGTCCAAGCGGCGTTGAAGATCTTGTGTCGGCAGTGCTCCGAGTTCGCCTGGGCGAACATCATGAGTTCCACGTCGGTCGGATCGCGTCCCATGGCCAGGAACGCATCGGCCAGATAGTCGATTTCCGCATCCGACAGCGCCAGCCCCAGATTCCGGTTTGCGAGCCGTAGGGCGTCGGTGCCCCCCGCCAGCACCGGCGCGCTCGCCAACGCTCTGGGGGACAGGGTCGCGAATACGGATTCCAAGTCATCCTCGGCGACCACAGATTCGGTCATCCGGTCGAAGAGCGCAGCGGCGGCGGCCGGGTCGAAGTCGGCGCTGGCGAACCAGCGTACGCCCCGCTCCACCCGCACAACCTTGCGCAGGCCGCAGATATGAAAAATGTCCGTGGCCTTGCTCGACCAGGGCGAGATGGTGCCCTTGCGGGGCACCACCGTCAGCCGCAACTCGCCCTGGCGCTCGGGCAGATCCAATTGGGGGCCATAGCGCAGCAGGGCTTCCGCCCGCAGCCGTTCCGCCGGGTCGAGCCGTTCTTCAAGCCGCAAAAGATGAACGTACTCCGCGTACAGGCCGGCGACCCCCAATTCGGCGCGGCGTTTTTCCAGGCGAAACCTCGACAGCGCGGGCGGGCCCGCAAGCACCAGCAGTTCCGCCATTAGCGCCGATCCCGAAAAAATCGTTGCATCAATGCCGCGCACTCCTTGGCCAATACGCCCTCGCAGACCGCAACGCGGTGATTGTGGGCCGGGTTTTGCAACGCTCGACCCTGGCTGAACACAACGCCGGTGCGGGGCTCCCGCGCACCGAATACCAGCCGCTCGATACGGGCGTGCACCAGCGCTCCGGCGCACATCATGCAGGGCTCCACCGTTACATACAGCGTGGTACCCGGCAACCGGTAGTTGCCGAGGCGCAGCGCGGCGTCCCGCAGGGCGTTGATCTCGGCATGGGCGGTCGGGTCGCGGCGTTCGATCACCTGGTTGCGGCCCCGCCCAACGATCACGCCGTCCCCGGCGTTTCGAACCAGTACGGCCCCCACCGGCACTTCATCGTGGCTCGCCGCCCGCTCCGCTAGCTCGAGCGCATGGCGCATCCACCCGGCGTCGGCCGCCTCTATCGGGCCACTCACGTCCACTTCCTGCCCAGCCATCGGTTGTCGACCCGGACTTCCGCGCCTCCGCGCCCCCTAGTAGGGCATCGGCTGCAGTTTCGCGGTCTCGTTGGCGAACACCGACTTCAAGCCGTCCCCAACGATAAGCGGCAGCACATCGAAGTGATCCCGGTCGCGGTACAGCCGCGTTTCCAGCGTCAGCGACGGGTATTGGCGGAGCAGTAGGTTCTCTGCGAACAGCACCGTGCGGCTGACGATGCGCTGCGCGGACATGGAAAGATTGTTGGCTTCCAGATCCCCGGCGCCAATGAACACCCGGGCTTGCAGATCATCGTGCTCCGCCGCATAGGCCGCCTCCATGCCGAGGGTAAGCGAATTGGTGCCGCTGCCAACAATGTATCGATCGAAGCCCCCCGGATGCTCGAACATCGCGTAGCCGGTGAAGGCGCCGCCCGCAGAGTGGCCGACTAGGGTGTGGTCGTTCGCCATGCGGTACTTCTCCGCCAGCGTCGGCCGAAGCTGGTCGATCAGAAAAGCCAGGAACTTGTCTCCCTTGGCATCGGCGAACGGGTTCACTTCCTCGTTCACACCCAGCTCGGCCATCTGTTTGCGCATGTAATCCCGCGCCGGGCCCGGCGCCCAAAGCGGCGTATCGGGCGCAAAGAGATCGATCGTTCGCTTGCCGAGGCCGGCCAGGCCTTCCTCGCGGGGATGCCCCACACCGACGACGATCAGCTCCGGGATGCGGTTGCCAGCCACATACAGGCTCACCATGCCCACCGTCAGGTCGAATAGCAGCGCCCCGTCCATCACCCAGAGCACCGGGTAGCGCCTGTCGGGCAGCGCCCCGTAGGTCGCCGGCAGGGCGACCAGCACTTCGTGATCGTAGTCGTAGCCCTCGGCCCGAAAGCGCATCGCCGGCAACTGCGACATGGCGTAGTGGGCGCCGTCCACCGCAATCTGGCTCGGTTGCGCCCAGGTCGCGCAACATAGACCCAACAAGCCGGCAACGACCGTCAGTTGGTGGATTCGCGTGGCTCTCATCGGCATCTCCGCAGTGGTTGAATCAAGATCGTCTCCATCGTCGGGCTGGGGCTGCGCCTTGTGGTTGCGTCGATTGCGCCGCTTTCCCGGTGCCTGCCGCCGTGGTCAGGGCTTGGGGTGCCCAAGGTGCTCCACGAAGAACTGGCGCTGGCGCTCGACGATGTAGGGATGCGCGGCGGCGCCACCGTGGTCGGCATTGGGCACGACATAGGAGGTGAAGTCCTTGTCGGCCTTGATCAGCGCATCGAATATGGCCATAGCCGCCCGGAAGGGCACGTTTTCGTCGATCTCCCCGTACACCAGCATCAGGTCGGCCTGAAGGCGGTCGATGATGGCGATGTTGCTGGTGAGCTCGTACAGATCGCGGTCGCCGCCCGGAACGCCAAAGAAGCGTTCCACCGAAATACCGGAGGTCACCGAGTGTAGGTACTCGTGGGGCCCGACATGGGAGACGACCACATCGAAGAAATCCGGGAACAGCAACGCCGCCCGCAGAGAGCCATAGCCGCCGAACGACGCCCCGGTGATGCCGACACGGCTCGTATCCATGTAGGGCCGCTCCCTAGCCAGGTTCTCGATGGCCGCCTTGTGGTCGGCGGCACCGAAAGCATCCTCGGTGCCGGAGAAGGCGTAGCGGAAGGCCCGGTCGCGCCGCGTGGTGCCGCGGCCGTCCAGGGTCGCGACGATAAACCCCGCCTGCGCGGTCGCCTGTGCGTTGCGAGTGGTGATGGCCGCGAAGTTGTCGAGAAAGGTGTGGGGGCCGGAATCGATCTGCGGGCCCGGATAGGTCTGGTCGACCACCGCGTATTTGCGGCCGGGGTCAAAATCGAGCGGCTTGAACAGGGCACCGTACAGATCGGTCTCGCCATCCGCGGCCTTGACGACGAAACGCTCTGGAGGTTGCCAGCCGGTCGCTTCTAGGCGCGATGCATCGGCGCGCAATACCTCGGCGACCAGTCCACCGTCGCGCTTGCGTATCACCATGGTCGGTGGTTGCTCTATGGTCGAGAAAACATCGACGAAGTATTCTCCGGACGGTGAGAACTTCGACGACGAATCGGCCAGCACCGGCACCGGCAGGGCAAAGCGATAGAAATCGTGGGCGGCGTTTTCGGGCGTCAGCAGTTCCGCATCGCCGCCGTCGAATGACACGCGGTACAGATGGGGATAGTAGGGATTGCGCCCGCTCTCGCGGCCGCCCGCGGTAAAGTAGACCACGCGGGCCGACTCATCGACGCGGATGATGTCGAAGACCACACCGCCATCGGTGACGGTGTTCTTCAGTGCGCCGGTGCCGGCATCGTACAGGTAAAGCTGCCCGGCACCCGAGCGTTGCGAATACCAAAGCGCCTCGCTGCCGTCGGTGGTGACGTGGAAGTTGGGCGCGTGGTAGTCCCGGGCCGAGAACGCATAAAAATGGGTTTCGTTTTCCTCGACGACGGTGCGCACGGCACCGGTGTCGAGGTTCATGGCGGCGATGCCGTAGGTTTGGCCCCCAGGGTCCGCGGTCACGAAAAACAACTCGCGGCCACCGAGGTTCCACCAGAGCACGTTCGCGGCGAAGTGCATGGGTGCGAAATCCTGCAAGCGGTCCGGGGCGATGTCGGCCCTGGTCATACGACCGGTTTCCGTATCGATCACGGCAATCTCCCTTGCCGGCACCGTCTGCTGCGCGGCCACCAACACCCGGTCGAAGTGGATGGCGGTAAAGGGTAGGTCCGGGGGTAGGTGCTCCTTGACATAGGAGCGCATCGGCACCGCACGCAGATCAACGCGCATCGCGGCAATGTGGCGACCGTCGGGAGACCAGTTCACGGATGTGATCGGCTTGGGGGCATGCAACCGGCGGCGTTGCACCCGGGACAATTCGAAGCCGAGATGTCCGTAGGCGAACCCGTCCTCGCCATCGGTGGTCAACTGGGTTTCCCTTCCCGAACTCCGTTCCCGAACCCACAGGTTGGCGTCGCGCACAAAGGCGGTGCGCTTTCCGTCCGGCGAGTCGAGCTCCCCGGGCGAGGGCGGGGGCGTCTCGTCCCTAGCGCAGTGCGCGGCATCCCGGGAGCAGTTGAATGCGCCGCTCGCCGTCGTGACAACGATGCCCGCACCGCCCAAGCCAAGCGAGGTGATCGGTAGGTTGTCGGCAGCGGCGTTCGCAAGGCCGGCTTCGGCCAACGATGCGGCCAGGCGGGCGTGGTCGAAGGCGGGCACCTGCTTGCCAGTGGCGGCGTCGACCACCACGAAGCGGGAACCGTCACCGGTTTCCAGTTGCATCCAGAACCGGTCTTCGCCATCGATCCAGTGGGCCCGCGGGCGCAGATTGGTCACGAGCGCCATCAACGCCGCGGATTCGAATGCGCCGGGGTCGGCGGGGCCGGCACTCGGGAGGTCGGTGTTCGTCGTGCAGGCACTGGCCGCACACAGGGCGATCACCGCCGCGACAGACCGTGGCGCCTTGCCCTGGGCGGACCGGCGGAGCGGCCCCCACGCCGGGGTTGTGTGGGATGACTCTACGAGTTTCCTCCCAAACCACGACGCGCCCATTGCCGGCGCACGCCAGCACGCTGTTGCATGGAACAAGTTCACAAGTTTCCTCGTAAACCCCAGCAAGCGGTTGCGGTGGCGCAAATCCATCTGTGTTGCATGGCACGATTTCACGAGTTTCCTCTTTGCGGTATGCGCCACGGCGGCAGGCATCGGGTCTTCATCGACAGATTACCCTTTATGGTTCTCGATCTGCAAAACAGTGCGGGCGCTAGGGAAGGCCCGATCGACTGCCGAAAGTCGATGCTGCCCGCATCCAGGATCATGCCCGTAACCGCCAGCCACTGCCAGACGTGCAATCATTCCCACTCAATAGGTTTACCTCTCTGAAACCCTTTATTAACAGGGTTTTAAAAAAAAGTTTGTATTAACTTTGTATAAGAGATATTTCATTTTCCTCTAATTTTCGTATGAATATGCCTATAAACTAGGTGTTTCATACAAAGTTTGTATTAAGAGATCATACCCGACTTTGACAGTTGCAGGGCACATAGTCGACTCCACCGGTAGTCCGGCCCGTGGAAAATCAGGAAGTTATCCATCGGAAAGTGGATCCTGAGCCCAAAAATTCATAGATACATGGATTAACAAAAAACAATAGATTTACTTGGCCCTACAGGCGTATAATCAGGCACATGTACTTGCGACTGTCCCGACAGAAACGCGCCGACGGCTCCACCCTCGCCCACCTCCAGATCGCCGAGAACGTCTGGGACCCCGAAAAGAAGCGTTCCCAAGCCAGAATCGTCTACAACTGCGGCCGCGCCGACGACACAGCCGTCACCGAACGGCTGAAACGCCTCGCCCACAGCATCCTGCGGCGCTGCAGCCCCGAGGACATCGTGTCGTCGCAGCCGAACTGGCGCCTGCTCGATGCGTGGCCCCACGGCGATGTCCATGTCCTCGAGAAGATCTGGCGCCGTCTCGGCATCGACGAGGTCGTCGCCGAAGTGCGCTGGGCAAGCGCAAGTTCGACTTTCCCGTCGAGCGCGCCCTGTTCGCCATGGTGGCCAACCGGGCCTGCGCGCCGGCCTCGAAGCCGCACTGCTACGAACAGTGGCTCTGCGAGGACGTGAAGATTGCCTGCACCGAAGCGCTGGAACTGCACCACCTGTATCGGGCCATGGATTTCCTGGCGGCGAACCAACGGGCGATCGAAGAGGCGGTCTACTACCGCATGGCGGATCTGTTGAACGCGGATGTGGAGTTGATCTTCTACGACACAACCTCTCTGCACTTTGAGGTCGACGACGAGGACGAACCGCGGGACCGTCCTGCGGCGGACGGCCGCGACGATCGGGTGCTGCGCAAGCGCGGCAAGTCGAAGAACGGCCGCGACGACGCCCCACAGCTCGTGGTGGGTCTGGCGGTGACCCGCGACGGGTTGCCGGTGTGCCACTGGATCTTTCCCGGCAATACGGTGGATGTCAGCACCGTCGAGCAGGTCAAGCGCGACTTGAAGGGTTGGCGTCATGCCCGCTTCGGTCAGGCCCTGCTGTAAATAATCGCCCGTCTTGATTTCGTCTTCGACCACCAATAGCCGCATCGTTGCCCTGCTCCGCCGTTTCAGAATGGGTTTGGAAACAGCCTAAACCCGGCTTACCCACAAGAAGATGACGCCCAGATTACAACTTTGTCATTCTGGAGTCATGCCGGTGACAGGCATGGCTGGCTAGTATGCGGAATGACAACGTGGAACAACCCTTCTTATCCAACAAGAGATTGACGAATGACCTCATGGTTTCTCCGACCCAAGCCGGCCTGGCAGCTCAGTCGCCGCCGATTTGTGCAAGGCCTGGCAGCCGGTGGCGTACTGGCCGCCACACCATCCTGGTTGCAGGCTGCCGTAAAAAGTGCAACTGCACTCGGCTCAGCACCTGTGCTCACTGGCCGTGACATCGATCTGGTGATCGCCGAAACGCCAGTCAATTTTACCGGCGTCTCCCGGATGGCGACCACCATCAATGGATCGATTCCGGCACCAACCCTGCGCCTGCGAGAGGGCGATGACGTGACGATCCACGTGACCAATCGTCTGCCCATACCCACATCCATCCACTGGCACGGCATCTTGCTACCATTCCAAATGGACGGTGTGCCTGGTATCAGCTTCAAAGGCATCGCACCAGGGGAAACCTTTGTATACCGATTCAAGCTGCGCCAAAGTGGCACCTACTGGTATCACAGCCACTCCGGTTTCCAGGAAATGACCGGCATGTACGGCGCGCTGATTATCGAGCCCCCACCAGGGGAGCGGCACAGCGCAGATCAGGATCATGTGGTACAGCTCTCCGACTGGACGGATGAAGACCCAATGCATGCCTTCAGCAAACTGAAAGTTCAGAGCGATGTTTACAACTTCAACCAGCCCACGTTTTTTGACTTTACCCGTGATGTTTCGAGCATGGGTTTGCAAGCCGCTCTCGAAAAGCGACAGATGTGGAACCAAATGCGCATGAACCCCACAGATCTTGCCGATCTTTCTGCGGCTACGATGACGTTCTTGATGAACGGAACAACGCCCGCTGGCAATTGGACTGGATTATTTAATCAAGGAGACTACGTACGTCTGCGTTTTATCAATGCCGCCAGCAATAGTTTTTACGACGTGCGTATTCCCGGTTTGAAATTGACTGTTATCCAGGCTGATGGCCAGAATGTGGAACCGGTAACGGTGGATGAATTCCGTTTTGGCCCAGGGGAAACCTACGATGTACTGGTTGAACCGCAGGACGATGCCTACACGATTTTCGCACAGAGCATGGATCGCAGTGGCTACGCCAAAGGTACGCTGGCCACGCGGCAGGGGCTCTCGGCGCCAATACCAACACTTGATCCGGTCGAGTGGCTGACCATGGCCGATATGATGGGCGCTATGAATCACCAGGGAGTGAGCCATGAAGGGATGAACCACAAGGGCATGGATCATAGTGCGATGGATATGGGTGGCATGGACCACTCCAGTATGCACGGCGGCATGGCCATGGATCATAGTCAGCACGCGGGTCACGACATGCAGGGCATGAGCCACGCTAAACACAGCGCTCTCACCAAGCCCTCGCCCACAGTACGCCACGCACGTACAGAGTACGGCCCATCCGTGGATATGCGCGTCGATATGCCGCGCACCAACCTGGACGACCCCGGCATCGGCCTACGCGACTTAAGCCTGAAAGGATTGCGACCAAAAGGCCACCGTGTACTGACCCTAGCGGATTTAAAATCCATCGACGGCGTGCTGGACGACCCTCGCACGCCGGTGAAGGAACTGGAACTTCACCTTACGGGTAACATGGAACGTTACAGCTGGTCCTTTGACGGGCTCGAATTTGGCAAAAGCACGCCAGTATCCCTGCGCCATAACGAACGGGTCAGAATCGTTTTGCAAAACGACACCATGATGACTCACCCCATGCATTTACATGGCATGTGGAGTGAACTGGAAACCGATCAGGGCGAGTTGCGGGTACGTCGCCACACTATTCCTGTGCAACCAGCCCAACGTATCAGTTACCTCACCACTCCACATGACCTGGGCCGCTGGGCCTGGCATTGCCATCTACTGTTCCATATGGATGCGGGCATGTTCCGCGAGGTGGTCGTGTCATGAAGCTGAAGATAATGAACCGGTTAACGGCGGTGGTGCTATCTGTAGGCACCTTGCAAATCAATTATGCCTTGGCGCAGATGGATCACGGAGAGATGCAGATGCAAGGCGGCACCGCACCAGCTGACGCCCGCGATCCGCATGCTTACTCTGACGGCAACACACTCACCGGGGGGCCCTACGCACAATCAGGACCGCGACAACTCAAGATGGCGGACGAACATGCCTTTTGGGCAGTGCTGGGAGACCGTTTCGAATACCAGGAAGACAGTGAAACCACGGTTTACGACCTCCAGGCCTGGTACGGCACCACCTATGACCGCTTTGTCGTCAAGGCTGAGGGCGATATCACAGACGGCAGGTTGGAGGAAAGCTCAACCGATCTGCTCTGGGGATACGCGCTGAACGCCTATTTCGATACTCAACTCGGCGTGCGGCTCGACCAATACGACGAGAGTAAAGATCGTCAGTGGCTGGCAATGGGTATACAGGGGCTTGCCCCCTATTGGTTTGAACTGGATGTTACCGCCTACGTGGGCGACAACGGCCGAACTGCACTGGCCGCTGAAGCAGAGTACGAATTGTTACTGACCCAACGGCTGATTTTACAATCCCGCGCAGAGTTGAATCTGTATGGGAAAGACGACCCGGAAAATGATCTGGGCTCCGGACTGTCAGATCTCGCGTTGGGTCTACGCCTGCGCTATGAGTTCAGTCGCCAGTTCGCTCCCTACATCGGCGTAGAGTGGACGAGCGCCTTTGGCGATACGGCGGATTACCGGCGTGCAACGGGCGAGGACCGCTCTGACACCCAGATTTTTGCAGGTCTCAGGTTCTGGTTTTAATTATTAACACTGCTTGGTCAATATGCCTGATCGTTTACTGGCTGGTGGTGCTGACTACAACGACATGTGCGCCGGATGCCATCTCAAGCCGGGAAAAAAGACAGTGACTTCACCATTGGCCTGTATCCTTCTCCGCCTAACCTGACCGCAGAATCCCATGGGCATGAACATGGCAGCGGTAGTGATGAGCATGGAAATAAAGATGATGCGGCGATCCAACGCCAGTTCTGGGTTATTAAACACGGTATCAAGGCATCGGGCATGCCGGCGTGGGGGCCTACCCACAGTGACGAGCGCATCTGGAATATGGTGGCCTTTCTGCAGCGGCTGCCGTCGCTGTCAGAGGACCAATACCAAATACTGACAGCAAGAGGGCAAGCGATAAATGCGCATGCGCACTGAGAAGACAACCTCTTTGCTTAGGGCGCATAAGAAAAACAGTATTAACACCTAGAGGTACTCTTATGCCCGTCATATTGGAATATCATGCAAGACATGCAAAATAAGAATACGACAACAGTCAGCGAACGAAGGACAGTCTCAATCTCGCTTGCCATTCCTTCCCCTAGCCCGCTAACTCAATGGCAGCCACTACTGTCACCAGGATGTGCCAGGTTATCGAGTTCAAACTCCTCACTGTAATGAATAAATCCTCGCTTGACTCGCTCCACCACTCCAGAGCGAAAATTAGCTGCAGTCTGCTCAATAGTCATTTCGATCTGTCCCAGGGGGACTCGCAGAAGATCATAAGTGACACAGAGACAGGCCTTTTCAAATACCAGCGTTTCCACTCCCATCAGTGACAAAAGAGATTGTTCCAGTACGGCTTTGAGTTCGTCGCTAACAGGCCTTGCGAAACCAATACGACGCTTTTTCCACACTGTCTGCCCCTTTTGCTTTGGCGACGAGCCATGTTTTGGGTCGCCCACAAACAGGTGAGGATGTTCTTTAAATCGCTCCAGACACTGAGACGAGCAAAAGTAGTGATCGACGCCCTGATAATTGAGCTACAGGGATCGATTTATCTCGGTCATATGACAGACGGGGCAATGTATTGTGAATCCAAGTTTGCTCATAGACTTCACCTTTAAGAGGCGGAATTAACATTGCTCATGCATGGCAGATGCTGAACTCAAAAGGAATTTGTTCACATCATCATGACTCAAGTCAGCAACCGGTTATAAATAGCGGCAAGCAACCACCCGGAAAAGCCAGCCACCACAGCCCAGGCCACCAACCCCCAAAGCGCGCCGGCCAAGGTTAGATGCCACCTCATGTTTCAGCAAAAAAGCTCGAGTTGACAACTAAATTGAAGCAAATGACAAAGCGCTTATATCCCTCTTATATTTTTTGGTATCTGTGCCTATGGGCGATATCCTTTTTGTATGCTTCAACACGTGTCATCCAAGCTTCAATTTAAGTTGAAATCGCAGTATTCGAATAAATGCACATTACTGCATAGCGCTGAAATTGCAAGAATCATCGGCATCAAGTTCACCACAAAGAAGCATCACACAAAGGCAGAATACATGTGACATCATATTGTCTTATTGAATCACTACGGTTTTTCACGAGACCATTTTGCTTAGTTAGTCATTAAGCCTGACCGTCTGTTGCTCTCATAGTATGCCCTTTCAAACTCAAAGGGCCTGAAACATCAGCATCGTGGGTGCAATACTATGTCGAGGAAGGAGGTCGATCCAACGGCGCTTACAGTTCAAGGGAGTATTGCGGCCAGAGCAGACAGCATCAAGTACGCTCAGCACTTATACATGATCCTTATGATGCGCAATAATCGCCACCGCTTGTAACAAAGCCCCAAAAAACGGGGCTCTTTGTAACTTCTTTGCAACTCACAAACCTATATACATCAATAGGTTAGCGTCACCCTATTACTCCCACTCGATAGTCGCCGGCGGCTTGCTGGAAACGTCGTATACCACCCTGGAGATCGACGCGATCTCGTTGACGATGCGATTGGAAACGCGCTCGATCAGCGCATAGGGCAGATGTGCCCAGCGGGCGGTCATGAAGTCGATGGTTTCCACCGCGCGCAACGCGATCACCGGCTCGTAGCGCCGAGCGTCCCCCACCACGCCGACCGAGTTAACCGGCACAAAGACGGCAAACGCCTGGCTGACCCGGTCATAGTAGTCGGCGGCCCTGAGTTCCTCGATGAATATGGCATCCGCTTCGCGCAGGATGTCGCAGTAGCGGGGCCGCACCTCGCCTAGCACGCGCACGCCAAGGCCCGGCCCGGGGAACGGGTGTCGGTACACCAGTTCGCGCGGCAACCCGAGATGCAGGCCAATCCTGCGCACCTCGTCCTTGAAGAGTTCCCGAAGCGGTTCGATGAGCCGAAACGACATCCGCTCCGGCAGCCCCCCCACATTGTGGTGCGACTTGATAACCTGGGCCTTGCCGTGGCTACCGGCGGCGGATTCGATAACATCGGGGTAGATGGTGCCCTGGGCGAGCCAAGATACGTTCTCTAGCTTCTTCGCCTCCCGCTCGAACACATCGATGAAGGTCGTGCCGATCGCCTTGCGCTTGGCTTCGGGTTCCGCAATGCCTGCGAGCTTCGCGTAGAACTCGGCGCGGGCGTCTACCGTGACCAGATTGAGGTTCAGGGCATTCGACGGAGCGAAGGTGGCTTCCACCTCTTCGCGCTCGCTTTTGCGCAGCAGGCCGTTGTCAACGAAGACACAGGTGAGCTGCTCGCCAACGGCCCTGGACAACAGCGCCGCCACCACGCTGGAATCCACACCACCGGAGAGACCAAGCACCACACGCCCGTCACCGATCAGCCGGCGGGCATTGCGCACCGCATCGGCAACGATATTGCCCGGCGTCCACAGTCCGTCGCAGCCGCAGATGTCCAGGGCAAAACGCCGATAGATCTCGTCGCCCTGGCGGGTATGGGTCACCTCGGGATGGAATTGCAGGCCGAACCAGGGCCTTGTCTCATGCTCCATGGCGGCAATCGGCGCATTGTCCGTCGACGCCGTCACGCGGAAACCCGGCGGTGCCAGGGTGACCTTGTCGCCATGACTCATCCACACCGGCAGTCGGTTGCCCGGGTTGCAATCGAGCGCTCCCAAGAGGCGCGACCCGCTTACCACCCGCACCGCCGCGTGGCCGAACTCACGACGGTTAGAGGCACCGACCTCGCCGCCAAGCTGGACGGCCATGGCCTGCATGCCGTAGCAGATACCGAGTACGGGCCGGTCGGCCTCAAGCACCTTGGCCGGTATGCGCGGGGAAGCGCCCTCGGTAACCGACTCCGGGCCGCCGGACAGCACGATGCCCCGCGCCTTGCGAATGTGCGCGGTCAGGCGTTCAGGGGGGTGATCGAACGGCAGGATCTCGCAATATACGCCCACCTCCCGCACCCGGCGGGCGATCAACTGGGTGTACTGGGAACCGAAGTCGATGATCAGCAGTTGCTGATCGTGGATATCGCTCGGCAAGGGAGTGCTCAAGGTGCCCAGAAAAGCCTATCCGCGCCAACCGTCACAGCGAGTCGCCGGTACGGCGCCGATGGGGGCACCTATCGGCGGGGGCGGCAAGAAAGGTGATGGGCATTGCGGCAGACCTCAGCTCATCGGGTAGTTGGGCGCTTCCTTTGTGATAGCCACGTCGTGCACATGGCTCTCGGCCATACTCGCCGCGGTAACTCGAACGAGTTCGGGCCGGGTTCGCATGGTCTCCAGGTCCGGCGAACCCGTATAGCCCATAGACGCCCGCAGACCGCCGATGAGCTGATGCACGATGGGCGCCATCGGCCCTCGGTACGCCACACGCCCCTCGATACCTTCCGGCACCAGCTTGTGCCCGTCGCCCTCCACTTGCTGGAAATAGCGGTCGCTGGAACCGTAGGCGTCGCTCATCGCCCCAATCGACCCCATGCCCCGATAGGATTTGTAGGTTCTGCCCTGGTACAGTTCCACCTCGCCCGGAGCTTCGTCGGTACCGGCGAGCAGGCTGCCGATCATCACTACGCTGGCACCGGCGGCGATGGCCTTGGCGATGTCTCCCGAATAGCGGATGCCCCCATCGGCGATCACCGGAATGTCCACCTCCGCGGCGGCGGATACCGCTTCCGCCACGGCGGTCACCTGGGGTACGCCGATGCCGGTAACCACCCGGGTCGTGCAAATGGAACCGGGGCCGATGCCAACCTTAATGGCGTCCACACCGGCGGCCAGCAAGGCTTGGGCACCGGCCTTGGTGGCGATATTGCCACCAATCACCTGCATGGCCGGATAGCTCTGCTTGATGAGGCTAACCCGGTCGAGCACCGACTTTGAATGCCCGTGGGCCGTGTCGACGACAATCACATCGGCTCCGGCCTCAATCAACGCCGCGACCCGCTCGTCGGTATCTGGGCTGGTGCCGACGCTGGCGCCGACCCGCAACCGGCCCTGGTCGTCCTTGCAGGCATTCGGAAATGCCTGGGCCTTGTGAATGTCCTTCACGGTAACCATACCCTTCAACTCGAACCCGCCGTTGACGAGCAACACCTTTTCGATGCGGTGTTCGTGCAGCAGCTTGGTCACGGTGTCGAAACTCGCATCCTCCGGCGCCGTCACCAGCCGCGACCCGGGCGTCATCACCTGGCGGACCCTTGCATCGAGGCGTTTTTCGAAGCGAACGTCCCGCGCGGTGACGATACCGACCAACTTGCCGCCCTCCACCACCGGAACTCCGGAAATCCCGTGCTCCTGGGTCAGGGCCAGCAACTCGGCGACGGTTCGGTCCGGATCGATGATGATCGGGTCGCGGATGATGCCCGTCTCGTACTTCTTCACCGCCCGTACTTCCCGGGCCTGGGCCTCGACCGGCATGTTCTTGTGCACAACGCCGATGCCGCCCTCCTGGGCAATGGCAATCGCCAGCCGGGCTTCGGTGACGGTATCCATCGCCGACGACATCAGCGGGATATTAAGCTGGATCGACCGGGTCAGCCGGGTCTTGAGATCGACTTCGGAAGGGAGAACCCGGGAGTGGGCGGGCAGCAGCAATACATCGTCAAAGGTGAGCGCGTCCTGTGCGATACGCAGCATTTTTGAACCCCGCAAAATAGAAATTCTATCGGCGCGCCCCGGGCATGTAAACTTGGGTGGGTGTCCTAGGCCCAAGATGCCCATGCGAACCGAACCGCTGCCGCTGACCGACAACCAGGTGCTCTCGGTAGCCGCGCTGAATCGACAGGCGCGGCTGTTGCTGGAAGGCCGCCTTGGTGCCGTATCGGTGCGCGGCGAGATATCCAACTACCGGCGTCCCGGATCCGGCCACTGGTATTTCACGCTCAAGGACGAAAGCGCCCAGGTGCGGTGCGCCATGTTCGTCAACCGCAACCGGTACAGCAGGCTGCAACCCGCCGACGGTGCCGAGGTGATCGTGCGCGGCCGGGTCAGCCTCTACGAGGGCCGGGGCGACTACCAAATCATCGTCGAGCATATGGAACCCGCCGGCGAGGGGGCGCTTAGAGCCGCGTTCGAAGCGCTTAAGGAGCGGTTGGAGGCAGAGGGCCTGTTCAGTGCCGAGCGCAAGCAAGCGTTACCGCAGTTTCCCACACATCTAGCCATAATCTCCTCGCGCAGCGGCGCGGCAATCAAGGATGTGCTAAGCATCGTGCGGCGGCGTTTCCCCTGCATGCGCGTCACGCTGCTGCCGGTGGCGGTGCAGGGGCCGGATGCGGAGCGGCAGATATTGACTGCCCTGCAACGGGTACCGGCCCTCGAACCGGATATCGTGCTGCTTACCCGGGGCGGCGGTTCCCTGGAAGACCTTTTCGTCTTCAACTCCGAACCACTGGCCCGGGCCATCGCCAACTGCCCGCTTCCGACGGTGGCGGCGGTCGGTCATGAGACCGACTTCACCATTGCCGAACTGGTGGCTGACCTGCGTGGCGCGACGCCCTCGGCCGCAGCGGAGTTGGTGACCCCGGACGGCACCGCATTGGCGCGGCGGCTCGGCGACCTGCAGGCGCGCCTCGGCCGAGCCTGCGCGACCCGTATCGGCCTGGCGAGGCACGGCTTGGTGGCATTGCGCTCGCGCCTAGCCGACCCGCGCCACCGGCTGCAACAACTCATGCAACGGGCGGACGACACCGAAGAGCGGTTGCATCGAGCCGCCGCCGGGCGTCTGGAGCACCTGCTCGGCCAACTGAATGCGTTGCGCCGGTCGCTGTGGCTGCTGCGCCCGGCCGACCGCATCGAGAGCTACAAACGGACCCTCGAGCGCCTGGACACCACCGCTCGATACCTGGCCACAAGCCGGATCCGCGCCGACCGGGAAAACCTCGCCGCGCTAGCGCGCACCCTACAGGCGGTGAGCCCGCTCGACACGCTGGCCCGGGGTTTCACCATCATCACGACACCCGGCGGACGGCCCGTCACCGATGCGGGCAGCCTCGCAGTCGATGCCAAAATTCAGGCCAATTTTCGCGACGGGGCAGTGGGCGCGGTGGTGCTGGAAAAGCTGCCCCTGCCCGCCGGATTGCGTCCACTCGAACCACCCGAAGATGCAGAGGCAGCAACTTGAAAGTTTCGGGAGAGCCTTATTTAGATTGGTTGACAAGCCACCACATGTTGGATCTTGCCGGCTGCATAACCACTTCATGTCTTGCTCTGTCAACTGATCGACATAATTCCCAAAAAATATGAAAATCAATAAGTTGAAAGTTTTTTCTATACAAGGCTTGTCCATCAGGGCCGTGGCGCGTGGCCCTGCAACGTTCACTTTGCTGGCGGGGCTGGCTGTCACAAGCACACCGTTGGCCGGGCCTGCCCTGCCGTTGACGGCACCGGCCGCCATGCCACCGGCCCGGGTGGCGCAACCCGGTGCCGTACCCGGGGGCATCTACCGGCTGAGGTTGCCGCCCGGCGCGAACCGCGCCTTTTTTCAGGGTAAGCCAGTGCTGATCCACGCAAGCCAGGCAATCGTCGGTATCCCCATGGACGCCGTTCCCGGTGGTTACGAGGTCGAGTTGTCCGGAACAGTGGGGACGCTCAGCCACGAATTCGAGGTCGTCGCGAAAGCCTACCCCGAGCAGCGCATCGAGATCGAGAACCAGCGCATGGTGGACCCCCTGCCGGAAGACCTGAAGCGCATACGCGAGGAAACGCGCCGCCAACTCGAACAGTATGATCGTTTCACCGAACGGCCGCTGGATATCGTCCCGTTCGTCAAGCCGGTGGAAGGCATCACCTCGAGCCCGTTCGGCCACCGCCGCATCCTGAACGGCCAGCCGCGCAATCCGCACAGCGGCCTGGACATAGCCGCCGATGCCGGCACGCCCATCCGGGCGCCGGCAGCCGGCCGTGTGGTACTCACCGGAGACCTCTTCTTCAACGGCAAGACGGTGTTCCTGGATCACGGCCGGGGGCTCGTCACCATGTACTGCCACATGAACGGTATCGACGTGGTGGAGGGCGACGAGGTGCAACGCGGCACCCTGATCGGGCGAGTCGGTGCCACCGGACGGGCCACCGGGGCGCACCTGCACTGGTCCGTCAGCCTGAACGGCAACCGCGTGGACCCGGTACTCGTGATGGACGCGCTGAGGGAAACTGCACTGTAACCCGCACGTCTTCACCACGCCAAGCCCGGGCCAAGCGACCCGTTTAGCCCGGAAATTGCACCAAGGGCCGCGATAACCGGCAAGGACCCGGCCAGCGCACTTTGCAGCCCGCAATCGTCTTCGCGAATTGAATCGCTTCTCCTCGATCAGTCTCAGGAGTTCGTCAAGATTCACCCGCTTCAATTCCTTGGCCGTACGCGCCTTCATCGAAGCGGAACTTGCCTTGTTGTCCAGAGTCGAAACTGGGTACGTCGGTTTTCAGATGGGTAGTGCCAGAGCGGTCCCCTGTACAGCACAGTGCCGATTCTCACAGGCCAATGAGTTGAATTGGCGTAGTGTGTGGTAACAAATTTTCGGTGCAGGATTTGGGCATAGTCTTTCAGCTTAGCAACCCCGCCTCCGTACATCTTGGGATCACTGTATTCACGCAAAAAATCGTAGTCGTTCACGAGACCATCCAAGTTCACTACCGGAAAGCCCGAGAAGTATCCCGTAACGCCGGCGTCCCACACCCCAACAACGCTGCCCTTGGGAAGTTCAGTTCAGGCGGGCGGTGTCCCGATCTGACCCCGGTGCCGCAGCAAGTGATCCACTAGCACCAAGGCAACCATGGCCTCGGCAATGGGGGTGGCGCGAATCCCGACACAGGGGTCGTGACGGCCTTTGGTGACCACCTCGGTCTCCTTGCCGTCCATGTCGATGGTCTTGCCAGGCGTCGTAAGGCTGGAAGTCGGTTTTAGCGCAATTCGGGCGATGATGTCTTGGCCGGAGGAAATGCCGCCCAAAACACCGCCAGCATGATTGCTCAAGAAACCGGTGCTCGACATCTCGTCCCGATGCTCGGTGCCACGCTGGCCCACTACCGCGAATCCATCGCCGATACCCACCGCCTTGACGGCGTTGATGCCCATCAGCGCGCCAGCCAGCTCCGAGTCGAGCTTGGCAAATACGGGCTCTCCGAGGCCGGCGGGAACGCCGTCCGCCACTATAGTGATTTCAGCGCCAATAGAATCCCCCTCTCGGCGCAGCCGATCAATCAATGCCGCAATGGCGTCCACTACCTCCGGGTCGGGGCAAAAAAAAGGATTTTCCTCCACCGCCTGCCAGGATTTAGGGGCGGGAACGATATCGCCAATCCGGGACAGGTAGCCCCGCACCCGGATTTCGCTGTTGCCGAACAGGTATTTCTTTGCGATCGCCCCCGCCGCCACGCGCATGACGGTCTCACGCGCCGAGGCGCGGCCACTGCCTCGATAGTCGCGGATACCGTACTTGCGTAGATAGGTGAAATCCGCATGCGCCGGGCGGAACTTGCGCTTGATGTCCTCGTAGTCCTTGCTCTTGTGGTCTACGTTGCGGATGACAAGCCCGATGGGCGTTCCTGTCGTTTTACCCTCGAATACGCCCGACAGTATCTCGACCTGGTCGGCCTCCTTGCGCTGGCTGGTGTATTTGGAGCGCCCTGGCCGCCGGCGGTCGAGGTCCGGCTGCAAATCCGCCTCCGACAACGGCAGGCCGGGTGGACAGCCATCCACAATAGCCCCTAAGGCGGCACCGTGGCTCTCGCCGAAGGTGGTCACCGTAAACAGTTGACCGAAGGTATTGCCGGACATGGGTGTCATTGTCTCCGGAAATTGGCGGGTATGCAGTATGGGCGGCTGCCAACGGGTGTCAAACCGGACCTCTCCTAGGTGGGCCTCAGCCGTCCGCCGGGACAAGATCCACAGTCAGCCGTGTGCCGGTTGCCTCGGCGTAGCGGCGAAGGGTCGTAAAGGATGGCGATACCCGGCCGCCTTCTAGCCGTGCGACCGCGGACTGGGTCGTGCCGAGACGCCGGGCAAGCTCCGCCTGCGTCAGCTTCGCCGCCGTGCGGGCGCGCACCAGCGCCTCGATGAGCGCATACTCCTCGTCGACGCGCGCATATTCCTCCCGGAACCCGGGGTCTTTCATCAGGCGCGCCTTCAGGTCCTTCAGCTTTGTCATGTCGTCACCTGTCTCATCCGCTCCTTGGCGGTTGCGAGCATGCCCTTTGGTCGCTTGAACGCACAATTGTCTTCGGTGCAATTGTCGCAGGCGCGCTATACCGTGGCGAAGGCCCTGTAGACTAGGTTTTCATTCCTTGTGGCTCGGCGAGTGATCTCGGAACTCTAACGGTTCGCGCTTGACCGGTTGAGTGCCATAAGCGTGCGAAGCGCCTCCTCCATGCCGATGTCGGCGCTGCACCCATAGGCTGCGGCGACCGCCGCGTCAAGTTCGAGCTGGGCATCGTGCAGCCACTGCGGACGAGCGTTATAGAGCTGAGTCAGAGTCCGCCGCTTCAGTTCAGCGGCAGCGTCGCCATCGCGCGGCAGGGGCTGCTTGGGAAAGCCGGGCGCCGGCTCGACCCAGTCCACCCACTCCGGGGGATTGAGCCAGCGGTCGCGTAGCGACACGAGGCGGCGGGCTGCGTCGGCGATGGCGGCAGCCCTCGGGTCCGCCGCGTAGTTCGCGGCTGGGATGTCGGGCGACAGCCCCGCTGGGAACGGAAACGTCTCAAACGTCGTGGTCGGCGTGTAGCGCGGCCGATTCTCCAAGCTGGTTCCCATCCGCAGCGACCACGCCTCGTGGAATCGGCTGTGTAGGATGCCGAACGTCGTGTCGTCGTCGCGAGCCACCACGATTAGCTGATGATCGGGGCAAACTCGTATGTCGAGCCACACGAACAACCGGTGCTTCGCGAGTCCAGGGGTGGCGATGTAGCGCGACAGTCCGTCCAACGCCCGCCACATGTTCGGCCTCGGACGTTCGTGCCGCCACCAGTGGGTCCGGCAAGACTCGCTTCGGTGGTTCTGCCGTTTCGGATGAACATGCTCCCGGACGTGTTGGTAGGGCGCTTCATACAACGCCGGTTCCTCTCGGACTTCCCAGCCGAAGTCCACGATCCACTTGCCGGACGGGCGGCGCGTTATGTCCATGCCGTTCGCCCAGGGCTTCAGCACATCCGCATTGGGTCGGCCGTTCGGATTCGCAGGCAGCCGCAGCCACTCGTGGGCCAGCTCTCCCGGAACGTCAAAGGGACCGCCCTTGGTGTCGCCCATGAACGCGACCCCCGAGTTCTCGGGCAGGCCCGTCATCTTGGTCAGGTCGATGCCACGGTCACCGCGCCGCGCCGTGAGGTCGGTGTGGATCTCGTCCGCGGGCTCGCCGTCGAGCATCGCGTCGGGCGTGTGTTCGAGGCCTTCCTCGGCGAAGCAGACCATAGATACCCGCACGGCGGCACCATCGATCACCCAGGGTTCGTCGGACCACGCATCGTAGATCGGCCGCCCGTTGGTCGCCCCTTGCAGGGCTCGCCGGTTCGCCCCGCCGCGTATGGAGTTGGTCGCCACCAACCCGACGCGATGCGACTTGCCTATCGCGACCTGCTGTCCGGCCTTTGCGAACCAATAGGCAACGAGGTCCGCCTCGCGCGGCACGCGGTCGCGGTAGGCGTCGAACAGCTTGGCCACATAGTCCTCGCCAAGCCCCCTCGCGAGCAGCTTGCCGCCTAGGAACGGCGGGTTGCCGATCACCGCGTCGGCCTCCGGCCACTCCGGCTCGGCGCCTTTCGGCGACAGGATCGCGTCCCGGCATTCGATGGTATCGAGCGGACTCAGGATCGGTTTACCGGCACCGAAGCCGTTGTGCAGCATCCACTGCGTCTGGCCTATCCATACGGACACGCGGGCGAGTTCGGCGGCGTAGGGGTTGACCTCGATGCCCCTGACGCTGCCGGGATCGATACGCGGAAACTCGCGCTGGAACCCCATCGCCTCGCCCTCCAGCATCACCCGGTGTTCGAGGTCCTTGAGCGACAACAGCGCCAGATACAGGAAGTTGCCAGAGCCGCAGGCGGGATCGAGGACGGTGAAGTCGCGCAGCCGCTCTAGGAACGCGACGAAGAGCTCGCGGGCGCGGTGCCGGTGGCGGGTCGCGGCGCTCCGCGACCTCGCGGCGTCTGCCTGCTCAAGGACAACTGCCACCCCGCGCTTGACCGCGTCCCACTCGGCCAGCAGAGGTTTGACCACCACGGGCTCGACGATGCGCATGATCTTGTCGTGGTCGGTGTAGTGCGCACCGAGCTGGGACCGCTTGTCGGGGTCGAGGCCGCGCTCGAACAGCGTGCCCATGATCGACGGATCGATCTCCGACCAGTCGAGGCCCGCCGCCCGGTAGGCGATGTCTAGCTGCTCCCGGTCCATCGGCAGCGTGTCGTCGTCGTCGAACAGCCCGCCGTTGAACCACGGCACCGCCTCGAATCCGACCCGCCCGCCTGAGCACATCGCACCGAACAGCGACCGGGCCATGTCTTCGAACTCGTCGGGCGAGTGGCGCGCTTGTTCAAGCATGCGCGTGAACATGTCGTTCGGCAGCAGGCCCGCGTCCTCGGCGAACATGCAGAACACCAGCCGGTTGACGAAGTGCGCGACGGCCTCCGGCTGGTGTCCTGCGTCTCTGAGCGACTGTGCCAACTCGGCGAAGGTCGCTGCAGCCTTGGCGGTCAGCGTCTGGCGGGTCATTTCCGGGCGCAGGCGCTCCGGATCGCTCATCGCCCACTTGAGCTTGTTGCGAGCGGCGGGCTCGGCCAGGTCTTCGAGCGCGAACTCGTCGACGCGGCTCACGCTGTTCGTCCAGTTGGTGCGGATACGGAAGCGCGCCATGTCGGACACGATGAGGAGCGGCGGGTTTTCCAGCGCCAAGGCGTACTGCCGCAGTTGCCGGAACGCGGCATCGAGATCGGCGTGCTTGCCCTTGTACTCCCACGCGAAGTGGTGACGCTTCCAGACATCCGCCCAGCCGTCGCCGCCGCCGTCCTTGACCGCGCCGCGCTCGAAGCAGTAGCGGTCGCCGACGGGGTCGGCCTCGGCGGGCGTCGCCTCGCCGAGCATCCGGCACAGGTCGATAAAGTGCTCCTGCGACGCGGAGCGCTCCTTGAGCTCCGAGGCCCGCCACTTGGCAATGAACTCGCCCGGGGTCATCGGGTTGTGTATGGTGTTCATAGCGTAGGTTCTTCAATTGTGGCGGACGAGGGGTTGGAATGCCAAGGCAACGGCCATTCCATTCGCCGCCATGCGGACCCGCCATACCCAGCACCACGAGTCCCTTCGGTCGAACTCGACGAACATAGCGATTGCAGTCTCAGCCGCGATGCCCGGTCTGATTGCGGCGGATGTGACTTCCGATGAGCGATGGGTGCTTACCGGGTTCCTGATGCTCGTCAACGTCTACAGACTGGTGATGAGCTTGAAACACAACGAGAGAAGCAAGCTCCACCGTGCCCTGTCTCGCAGATACCGGGAGGTGGTTTCCGAAGTCAGCGTGATCGACAGCCACTCGATCAACGACATGCGTAGCGTGGCGCATAGCGAACACCATGCGCGCAACTTCCCGGCTCGTCGCGTGGGGGCGTACTGGATGTGTGGGGTGGCGTACACGTCCTGCTCGCTCTACTTGGTGCAGGGTTGTTGTGGAGCTATTGGTAGGATTGACGGGAAACGTGAGACACACTGGAACTCACTGCCTCCCCCTGTTTGCCGTGTTTACGGTGACGCAGAGGTTGTAGTGCGAGCCATTCCGGCTCGGTCAAACTCTTCGGCCAACGAATCGAAGAAATCTCGTCCCTAAGGGCGTCGATCTATCGGCTGCCATGCCGTTCGCGGTCATCAAGCCACCGACGGACTCCATATTGACCATTCCTCGGTCATTTAGCTCCTTCCATGCGGCCTTGGCGTTTTCCCCTAGGATGCCGGTAGCGTTGACCAAGTCACGTACAAGGTTTACACCCTGCGTGGCTCGCACGATGAGTTCGATGTGAATGGTGTCGAACTCGGCGAGGCAGCGGAGGAAGTAGCGTCGCTCCACCTCCTCTCCTGCCGGCCACAGGAGCGATGACGCCATGGCATCGGCGAGGGCTTGACGTTTCTCTTCGTCCATGGCTTCTTGGACGAGGCGGCTGATGGTGGCGTATGTCGAGAGGATCTCTTCTTTCGCGTCTTCGTCGCCCGAGTTGGCTCGATGCCAGAGCGTGTTGGAGGCAGCCTCCTCGATAGCTTGGATGCGTTCCGCAGTCCTACGATGGAAGGCCGCGATTCGTCGAGAGTAGGAAGTCTGTATGAGGGTTGTGAGCGCACCGGCACCTGGGAACATGGATCCAGCAAAGGCCTTGGCCATGTCCGCTGCGGTGTCGATGGGCCGACGCTCGGGATACTCGTCGGCTTTTTCATTGCCAAGCATGTTGCATCTCGTGTCTCGTGTGGAACGGACAGGGTGTAGAGTGTAGCACCAGATCGCCACATGAGACCCGAAAGGTCAATCGGCTCGCCCCCCGTGTCCCTATCGAAAACTCTACGAGAGTCCCAGATTGCCTCCCGTGCTGTGTGTGGAAGAACACGCTGCGCAGATCGACGCATGAAAACGATTGCCGAGGAACGGACACTCGACTTTCTTTCCCGAAAGGCTGTTATTCCGAAGTACGGATTCCCAGTGGATGTCGTCGAACTCGATGTTCGTTCCACCAACGGCCGATCGACCGGTGTATTGTTTCAATATCGGACGGGGGTGTTTGTCGAGACCATTTCCCAAATTCGCCCAGATGGTGGCTGGAAATCGTCCAATCAATGGTTGATTTCCAGCCGCATAGTAGTACTGTTCCAACGCATGATTCCTCGTCATGTCACAGAGCGCATCCTGGAAGGCCTTGCCGATACGCCCGTCGTCTATATTCAGGGGGCCCGTCAAGCCGGTAAAAGCACAATCGTGCGCAGCATCGCCGAGCGGCGCTGGCCTGCCTCATACCTAACCCTAGATAGTGCGGCCGTGCTTGCCGCCGCCAACCATGATGCCGAAGGGTTCATCGCCGGATTGGAACGGCCGGCAGTGATTGATGAGGCGCAACGGGTGCCCGCCCTGGCATTGGCGATCAAAGCGGCGGTTGACGTCGACCGTCGACCGGGACAGTTCCTGCTGACTGGTTCCGCAAGTGTTTTGTCCCTGCCCAAACTAGCCGAATCCCTCGCCGGGCGAATGGAGCTGCACACCCTTTGGCCCTTCTCCCAGGGGGAAATGGCCGGCGTCAGGGAGACCTTCATCGACCGCATGTTCGCTGCGGCCCCGACCATGGCCGAACCGGTTATGGAGACTGAGGATGCCCTAATAACGCGCATTTGCGCTGGCGGCTATCCGGAGATTCACGCCCGCCGGAGCCCCGCCCGCCGCCAGGCTTGGTTTGACGCCTATGTCGATGCCATCCTGCAGCGCGATGTGCGGGATTGGGCGAACATCGAACGCCTCGCCGACATGCCAAGGCTGCTCGCTCTCCTAGCGTCAAGAGTTGGCCAACTCATCAACTACGCGGAGTTGGCCCGGGCGCTGGCCATGCCTCAGAGCACCCTGAAGCGCTACATGACGCTCCTAGGCATGACCTTTCTTGTGCAGCCGTTGCCGCCTTGGTTCGCCAACATCGGCAAGCGGTTGACCAAGGCACCGAAGCTGATGCTTGCCGACACGGGGTTGGTAACCCACCTGATTGATGCCGACGCGGAACGGCTCAAGCGTGATCGAACCCTGTTGGGCCATGTGTTGGAGAATTTTGTGGCGATGGAGCTGACCAAGCAGTTGGGCTGGTCTAGGCGGCGCTGCAAGCTGTTCCACTTCCGCACCGCCGCCGGCGCGGAAGCCGACTTCGTGCTGGAGGACCGGAAGGGTCGGTTGGTGGGCGTTGAAGTGAAATGCACCCAGGCCGTGCACAAGAAAGACTTCCGCGGGCTGGAAGTGCTCGCGGAGTTGACCGGGGAGCGGTTCGTTCGCGGTGTGGTGCTGTACCCCGGTGCAACGGTAGTGCCATTTGGCAAGAACCTCCATGCCCTGCCGATGCCCCAGCTATGGGCGTAGGTATGGTTTGACGGGCTCGCCGCTCCCTTGACGTTCCACCAGCTTGTTTTATTGACGTAGCAGTTCACCACGACTCGGGGAGTTGGGCAGCATATTCAGCCGTCGGATCGGCCAACGGCGAACCGACGATCTTAATCTGCTTGATGGTAGCGTTGTAGCGGCGGATGGCCTCGTCGAGCCGTATTTGCGGGATGGCGTCATACACATCGAGGCTTCGCAATGCGATTCCCGCGCCACGCCCGATGCGCCCTACTCCCGCCCAACTATCGAATATCGAACCGATATCAAGAGCCACGCCACCGCGTTGCTTGATCCAGTTGCAGTAGACCACCCCGAACGGCCCGGCACCCACAAGGAACAGTGCGCCTGGGTAGGGCACCTGAAGGCGGTCGCGAATTCGTTCGAACCCGTCAGGGAAATGCGCAATGGATATGTCTCCGGGCTCGCCGCCTTCGCCGCGGACACCGTACCAGTTAACATGATCTATGCTAAACAACCTACCCAGCCTGTCGGCCACACGGCGAGGCGTAATCAGACCGATGAAGTCTCGACCCTGAAGTAACTTACGATAGAGAAGGGCGTGCTGTAGCAGCCGGTGGGCCGCCGTATCGGTGGCCTCCCAACCGGTATCAAGCCGGTCTGCCAAAACGGACTTTTGTACCGCAGCCCAGAGGGGTGACGCCTGCGTTTGAGCTCGCCGTGGGAGACCAACGATATCCGCATGTCGTATCGCGTCTTTCAGTTCGTTGATGAACTCAACTAGAGCTTGCCTTGGAACCTCATCGGTCCTTAGCCAGATTCGAAGAAAACGGTTGACGTCTCCGAATGACGTTTGTGACGGGTACCCAAGCAGGGCACCCTCGCCGTCACCCAGCCTGACGACTGACAGTGAAGATCGACGGGCGCTGGCACTGGCAACTCGCAGGTACACCTCAAAAGCCGTGAGACGCTCCGCCAACTTACCTCCGTAGCTATTTGCTAAGTCCACAAGCTCCCGTAATGTAAGCGTTACAGCCTGCGTCGGTCAATGGTTGGCTCAGTACATACGGCACCGGGAGATCAGGCGGCCTCCTGGACGACGAGGTACTTCCGAAGTCGTTCGGCTCATCCGCAGGTCGAATACTGAAGATCTGAAGATTTACAACATGGCTTGCGTTGCCCACAAGCGGATGCGGGGCCGACAGCCCTGTCCGAGGTGCCCAGGAGGCAGCGTCGGCTAAGGAGGTTCTACTATCCTGCCATTCGTCATATCTTAGACGTTTGCTGCCTGTATGGGATATTCGCCACCATTCTTCATCTAAACGACAAGTAATTCGCAGTCTATAACATCACCCTTTAACTACTCGCCCCCCCTCCGCATAGGCGATAGCCGTATGGTACGAGGTTCACCCGAATCAGGTATGTGCGTGGGGGCGTCGGGCGGTGGGGGGCTTGGACGAGTTGTTTTTGGGCCCCGCGTCGAGGTGCTGCGGGGAGCGTGAGGCGACAGTCCGGGACGTGCACGCGAAGAGATCAGGGGGTTGACCGTCGATCAGGTTTTTTTGTGGGTTGGCGCGTTGAGACGGTCGGAACGGGCCCCGATGATCGAGCGCGGCGGCCACTGCGGCTAACCTGGCTAGGTGTGATGCACCGACATCACCTGCATTCCTGTTTCCTAGAACTTTTTCCACTTGGTTGCCGTGATGGACTAGGCCAGACGCCACGCCCTTGTCGTGGCGCCTGTCGAACACGATGGACAGCGTCTTCTGCATCGACGCGTTGGCCGCGGCCGCAGTGCTGACTTTTAACCAAAAAAGTGGGAGTCAACAAGCTACGAGCAAAAAACGCTGAGTTGTCGAACTCGGGCTAGGTACGCGTACCGTTGAAGGAGGCGTTGCCGAAGGCGCCGAGCTTCACGTTGCCGGCGATGTTGTCGCCGTCCAACGTGGCGCTGAATTCCAGTGTCATGGGCATGGGGATTGTGATGTCGGCTTTCCAGGATAGCGAGTCGCCGTCCACGTTGCCGTCCTTGATCTCGATTTCACCCTGGGGGCCGCTCATTTTGCCGGTCAGCGCACTGCCGTTGGTTTGCAGGGTCAGCGTTGCATTCTGGGCGCCCATGGGCGCGTTCGTGGTGGTATTCTAGGTGCCGTCCGCACACATCGTCTTCCTTTTTAGTTCCTCTTCCTTTTTTTCAGTTCCTCTTCCCTTTTACTCAGCTCCTCTTCCTTCTTCTTTAGATCATCTTCTTTATTTTTCCTTTGTTCCTTCTTCTTGCATTACTCGTTGCAGATTCTCCAAGCGAAGATAGGCAACCACTATCGCGGCCGGAATGGTGATGCGATACGCCGGCCCCGCGATATCGACCAGCAGCCAGAGGCCCGACAGGACCCAGCCAATCGGTCCGGCAAAGATCGACATTGAGCGGGTAAGAGTAGCGTTTAACGCGACAGACAAACCACGACCGATTGTGGCCTTTAAGACGGCATTGGCCACGATAACGGCTATCTGGTAGGAGAGGAAGCCTCCACGCTTGATCGCCACCTGCAACGCAATGGTGAATGCCTCGGAAGTGTAGCGCGTTGGACTGATACCGAGTTCGTCACATACCGCTTTCAACTCCGCAGAACTCATTTCCTGCGTCGCGTCTGCGAGGACCTTCATCATAAGACCGAGCTCGATGGTCTCGACTTTTGCATTCTTGTTGTAGTTCACCTTGATCTTGTCACAGACGTCGGTCAACACCTCCTTGTACAACACGCCTTCCCCACCTCTGAAGAGAGTCGCCAGCGTATTAGCACCAAAGCACTGTATTTCGGCAGCTATCAGATCCCAGTAGGCATGATGATCCGGGCTGAATTCCTTATATCTGTCGTTCATAGTCAGTTCTTCGGTCAGACGCGGATCTCCATCCTTGTCCGTGATTAGGGTCTCGACCAGTAGATCGAGACCGGAGCTGGAGCTCGGTACATCTCTCAGGAAATCAAGATCAGGGTCGCTACGGTATGCCATTTTCCAATCCTCCTTTCGTGACCGTTCGGTCTGTCTTTCTAGGGTTTCACGCAGTATGCAAATGCTATGGAGCTTCATCCGTAGCGATCAATAGACACTTTGAGACATTGGTAATCGGCTGTGCGGTTGACTACCGACATTCTTAGACATTGGCCACCAGTCAGGCCACTATCTGGATAAGGGTTCCGACAGCTTGCCCAAGTTCGGCAGAATTCGCCACGCCGCATCCGTGTTCAGAAAAAAGCCCCATGGGTTCCCGCCCTCGTGAAAACGGCGCGGAAACGCAATGATCTGGTCGAAGACTGTGCAGAGCAAGATCACTAAGGAAGGTCTGAACAAGTCAATTCTTCAACAATCAACAAGCTGGTTGTGTCATGGTGGGCAGGCGACGGAGCGGCTGAGCTTCGCGGAGTTAGAACACGGCTCGAAGAAGCTCTGGACGCGGCGCGAGGTATTCCCCGGGAAGATGGACGGGCTGATTCCTTGGGATCGGCTAGAGGTGCGCATCGATCACTTTCATCCGAAGGCCGGAGAACACGCTGCTGTAAGGGGGCGAGGAGCCGGCAATAGAGACACCGGCAGCCGGAATGCTGGCGGGCACGAGGAGAACTGGGATGCTGAGGCCACTGAGAGGTCGCAATGAAGCCCGGCGGATACCGACAGTTAGACGAGGCCGGAGAGGCGCAGGGCGTCAGTGCTGGCGAAGGTGGAGCATCCTTTCGTGTACGTCAAACGCTACTTCGGTTACGCGAGAGTACGCTATCGAGGGTTGGCACAGAACACGCAGCGCAACCCCGTACTGCTTAGATTCCCCAACCAGCTCATTGCTGGGCACCATGTCGCTTGGCACCGGCACCCCGGACGTTCCAGATGCTTCCGTCTCGCATGCTCGCAGACACTCACGGCTTGGTCGGTCATCGCCTCCATCTCTTCCTTCTTCAATCATCGCCTCAATTCCATCGCTCGATCGATCTCTCCCCGATCGGAAGGTTCCGGTTGCTCCTCTCCCGCAGCATGGCCTTTGCCTCTTCGCTCAGATGGCTTTCGAGCCACCTAACCCGTTCGCCCGTCGCTTCTACAGAGAGGAGCTCTTCTGGAATATCATCCAGACGTGCATCACCGTACTCCAGAGTCCATCGAGCGAGCTTCGAGCCGCCCGTTAGGCGGTCGAGATACTTTCTACAGATGCGCCCTTGAGGACCACCCCACAACTCCGTGACCATCGGCTCGGCAACCCCGTCGGGAACCTCCTTCGCCAGCGTGCCCAAGTACTCGCCGAACGTACGGTAGAAGTGTTCGGGAAGCAGCTCGTCCTCCCCGATAGAAATATCCTTCAAGGCGTCGTCGCTGCTGATCGTCGCCTTGAGGCGGCTGGAGACCTGTTTGTCAAAGCGATCTAACAGAGTTTCCAGATTTGCGAGTCTCTGCCTCTGCCACCCGATACATCGCTCGACGAGCAGCGCGAACATGAGTGGTGCTAGCGCAATGATGCGCTGCTCTTCCCAGCCGTATCGGTGGCGGATCAGGTCGAAGGCGAGCCGCAGCTCCGGCCGAAACTTTCCGCCGATGGAAAAGGAGTCCTCGACCTCCATCAGTTTAGATTCGGATCGAACGTGCTCGGGAAAGGGTCTGTCACCGGTAAGTTCCCCGACCTCGACTCGCAGACCATCGGCCAACACCCTCAGCGTGTTCTGTCGAGGGGTCTTGGTCTCTCCCGACTCGATTCGGTGAATCTGCCGTTCCGAAATCTTGCGCCCACACTCCAACGCGAGAGCTGCGCAGCTCAGATGCCGGCACTTCCGGATGGATTTAAGGCGTTGGGAGATTTCGCCACTTATCTCTTTCTCGTTTCCCCCCATGGCTGCCCGGCTGTCAGTGTCCAGAAGGTCGAGGTGGCCTTGGTTCTTCGGAAAGGTTGCAAAGATGCTGTCCGTGAACCACTTCAGGTAGAGGCTCGCGGCCTGGTCGCGGTGCAGGTAGATGTTCCCCGTTGGCTTTGGAGTTGGACGGCGGACCGAGGCAAATGAGATCTACGGACTCCGAAGTCATCCACCGCATGATGGCGAGGTTGTCCCCAGTCCAGATGGTCTGGTTTGCCCGGTTCGCGCTGCTCGTCAGCGCGAACCGGGCAATGTCGCTACTTAATTCGGGGTGTCGGGGTGTCGGGGTGTCGGGGTGTCGGGGTGTCGGGGTGTCGGGGTGTCCCTTTTTCAGTGTACCAAAACCGTTCTGCCAACGAGCGGTGGCTGTGCGCTTGGTAACCTCAACGCGACGCCCAAGACTCATCGAAGCTGCCCGCACCCTGCCGCCAATGGCCGAACCGGACGCGGACTCCTCCTCAACTTGGCCGGTAGCGATGTCTACTATCATCTTGGCGAGTTGGTTTGAGGGTTTTCCGATGAGAAAATGAGTCTGAACCAGATAACTTCGGGTACCGCCCCGATGCGGCGCTACAAACCACCATAGCACTGTTCCCCAATTTAGCAAATTTCAAACTGAGCCACTGCCCATTTTTGGGTGTATTTCGAATGGTCGATTTTACCCCCGACAAACAAGAGCTTGGCGTTGCGCCTCATCGATTACAACACGGGCAGCCGGAGTTCGGCAGGCCCGGTTGCGAGCGTTCCAACGCCTGGACCTGCGTCTTCTCGTCGCAGCACAGCACGATGGGCCTCTCCGGCGAGCCCAGACACAGCCCCACGACATCACCGCCAAGATGCAAGACATGACGCTCCTGTATCCATTCAGAACGTGCGAAAAGACGGTGGCGATCCAACTCAGACACGGCCCCTATCGGCCAAGCTAGAAACGACCCGCGCCCGTTGCTTGCAGTGCAAGCATGTAGTAGCTTGCACTCTTTGGAGTGCTGTGGAGGATCGGCCAATGGCAAGCATCACCATCCGTAACCTCGATGACGACGTGAGGACGCGCTTGCGCGTCCGCGCCGCTGAACATGGCTGCTCGATGGAGGAGGAGGTACGCACCATCCTGCGCAACGCTGTGACCGACAGGCACTCCGCACCCCGGAATCTGGTGGAATTCACCCGTGCGTGTTTCGCCACTCTTGACGGCGTCGAGTTGGAACTCCCCCCGCGCGGCCCGATGCGTGAACTTCCGAAATTCTCCTGAGGCGTGTGTATGTTCGTCATCGACACGAATGTTGCGTCGGAACTCATACGCCCAGCCCCGACGCCTACGGTCGTGGCATGGATTGCGGAACGGGATGCGCAGGATATGTTCCTGACGGCGATTAGCGAAGCCGAACTGCGCTACGGCGTCGCCATCGCCCCGGCCGGCCGGCGCAAGGATGCGCTGGAAGCCGCCATGACCCGGTGGCTCGATGAGGGATTCGGCAAGCGGATTTTGCCCTTCGACAGCGCTGCGGCTCGATCCTATGCGGCAATTGCTGCGGAACGCCGCCAGATGGGGCGGCCCATTGGCGAGGCCGACTGCCAGATCGCCGCCATATCCCGCCAGCGCGGCGCCGTTCTGGTTACACGGAACGTGCGCGACTTCCAAGGCACGGGAGTCAAAGTCGTCGATCCTTGGGCGACGGGGTGATCGGCACGACCAAAGCCATGGCACGGCCACTAGGTAACCCGTTCGATTGCATGACCGCCGCCATCTCGCCAAGTCTACAACCTCGCGTAGAGCAAGCGTTGCAGCCTGCGTCGGTCAGATGATGATTTCCATTTGCCTCTCGTTCATCGCGGATAGGCTATGGCGTCGCCTAGCACCCGTCGATTGGTGCCAGCGCAATGAGGCGCTGCTCTTTTGGCTCTGTTGAATTCCGTGTGGGTTAGGTGGCATGCGGGTTGAGCTTGGAAAAGTCGAGTTTTCCGGCGATGAGGAAGAAAACGGTGCGGATCGTCTCGAACCGGCCGTAGCCGCGAGCCTTGCGCTTGGCGGACTGGAACAGGCCGTTGAGCGCCTCGATGAAGCCGTTGGTCCGCCGGGTGCGCGCCCAGGCGGCGATGCCGTCGATGTGCCGCCGGATCATCTTCGCGACCGCCTTCATGGGCTCGACCCTCGAGCGGTTCACGTTCGTGCACCACTGGTGGAGCATCCGCCGCACGACATTGATCTGCTTTCGGTTGAGGATCTCCCGGAGTTGCTCCCGGTACAGCCAGGCCCGCGCGGTACGTTTCCCCGCGACCTGCGCGACGAGCGCGTCGAGGTCGGCGCGCTGCCGCGGGCCGAGGCCGGCGGGATTCTTGAGCAGGGTCCACCGCAGGCCCTTGAGGTCGGGGTCGAGGCGCTGCTCGACGCGCCGGGTCTCGTCGAGCGCCCTCGATGCGTGGGCGACGACGTGGAACTTGTCGAAGGTGACCTGGGCGTTGGGCAGGTGCTCCGCGGCGCCCTTGATGAACGCCGGCGACATGTCGATGGACACCGACCCGACCGCCTCCGGGTCGCCGCCGCGGGCGGCGAGTTCCTCCGCGAATTCCCCGACGACCCCGGCGCCTCGCCCCTCGCCGACGAACACCACGCGCCGCGCCGCGGCGTCCGCCACGGCGGTGACGTAGTCGTGCCCGCGGGCGCGCGAGGTCTCGTCGATGGCGACCTCGCGGACCGCCGAGAGGTCGGCGCCCTCAAGGGCGAGGCCCACGTAGCGCCCGCACATGGCCTGGACGCGGTGCTGCGACAGTCCGGCCAGCCGCGCCGCTGCCGCGAACGGCATCTCCCGGCACAGGGCCACGACCAGCGCCTCGAAGAGCAGCGTGAAGCCGGAGCACCGGCCCGCCCAGGGCGGCTCCACCAGCGCCACGCGCCCATCCGGCAACCGAACGCGGGGCACTCGCGCCTCGAGCTCGCACTCGTGCTGGAAGAAGTTGAGGTGGCGGTAGCGCTTCGTGCGGGTGTCGTGCACGGGGTGCTCGCCGCCGTCCCCCGCCGCGAAGCGGGCGCCCCGGCGGAAGTCGATGCGCACCGTCAGCCGGCGCGCGCGCTCGTCGAAGTGAAGGCCGTCGACAAACCAGGGTTCGGACAGGCCGAGGGCGGCGGTGAAGAGTTGGTGGTCCATGGGGCGCTCCCTGTGGTTGATCAAGGCCGAATGCGGCATTGTGCCTCATTCGGCCCGACCCCAGGGTGTTCGCCGGGTTGTGCGCGTCAAGGGTTCGCTTCGCCGGGCTGGCGCCCGCCCTTGACCCGCACAACCCGGCCACGCGGACCCGATTACCCACCCGAATTTCAAAAGAGGCGCTCTTTTCAACCGCATCGATGGCGGATTAAAGGTGGTGGCCTTGGTGCCTCAGCAAGTATCCGCAGCCTGCAACAAGAATACTCCGGCCCCTCCTTCGGGTAGGTCGGGCCAAAAGAACGGCAAATTGGGCCACTGTGCTTCCAGGCGGGCGGCGGCATCGCCCACCTCGCCAATCAGAACGCCATCGTGGGTCAGGTAGCGCGACACGTCGGCGAGCACCCGATTCATAATCGCTAGGCCATTGGCACCGCCGGCCAAACCCGTTGCCGGTTCGTGGGCAAACTCCGCTGGCAAGGACGCCATCGCAGCGGCATCGACATAGGGCGGATTGCAGAGGATCAACTCGTGCCGGTTCTTCGGGTCGCCGGCGTTGCCGCTTACCGGAATGTCCGCAAACAGGTCGGAGCACAGCACCTCCGCCCGCCCCTCAAGCCCATGCGCCACGATATTGCGCCGCGCGGTAGCAACTGCCAGTGGGTCGATATCCGCCAGCACCACCCGCGCGTTCGGAAAGCACTTGGCGGCGATGATGCCGAGACAACCGCTGCCGCAACAGAGATCAAGGATGCGCTCGGGTGCCTCCACCCAGGGCGGCAGGCCGCCGCAGAGCAGTGGGCCAATTGGGGAGCGCGGCACAACGATACCCTTTGAGACCAAAAACGTTTCGCCGCAGTATGGCGCTCTGCCGAGCAGATACGCCAGCGGCTGGCGCTCGACCACCCGGCGTTCGGCGAGCAGACGTATCTCAGCGACTTCCCCTTCACACATGTGCACGTCGAGGGAAGCCTCGGTATCCGGCAGCCCGGTAACCTGCAGTACCAGCGCAACGGCCTCGTCCCAGGGGTTGTCCGTGCCCTGGCCATAACTCAATGGGGCAGCCGCGAAACGCTCGTGTATCTCGTCCAGCAACTCCCGCACGCGAGTCACGTCACCCACACGCCCCAGGTTAGTCCCGTTGCTGGCGATGCGGCAGTACCAGTTCAATGCGGGACGCAGCGCCATCCGTCCGTGGCAGCAACGGGCCGGCACCGAAAGGTATCAATTCCGGCCCACCGGCGGCGGCAACGCCTCGCTCCAATTCCTCCGCCGCCGCCCGAGCGCAGGCACCAGCGCGTTCCAGCAGCACTCCGCCCGCTTCCGGCCCATACAGGTGACATACCACGTAAAGGGACTGGCGCTCGAAGATTCTGAGTTGAGGAGCGATGTCGCGCAGCATCTGCACGCCCTCCGCGGGTATCGTGCCGTCCCGGCGCGGCCGCACCCCGCCGATAACTGAAAATCCGTCGCCCGCGAGGCGCTCGGTGAGCTTAGCGTTGACCGAGGCACTGACCGTCCCCTTAGGATCCAGAACCTCGACATGCGCGTAGATGCGGCGGTTGCCCCGTTCGATGACATAAACGGAAACAAGCTGCCCGTCGCGGTCGGCCGCAATATAGAACTGGTTGCCATCCGGCCCGTACAGCACCGCCTGCCGAAAAACGAGGTTGGCCCAGCCGTTGCTGCGGCCGCAGTCACGGCCCTCGCACGAGAATAGCGAATCCGCACCGAGCAGGCGCCGGTAGTAGCCCACCACATCCGCCCGGGGCGTCCCCGCGGGTACCCGATAGGTCACCCGCAAGGCGGTCGCCTCAACGCGGAGTTTCTGGTCGATGCGCAGTTCTCGGCGAATCTTCTCCACGGCGCTGACGACGAACTCCCTCGGTTGGAAATCGCCCTCCTCCTCGAAAAATACCACCCAGGCCCTAGGAAAACGTGGAATGCCCTCAGGGTCTCTGGCACCGGGCAGATCCTCCATCCCATGCGAGGGTGCGGCAAAACAAACCAGCCCGGCCAGCGCCCAAGCCCCTACAGCCTTCCTTATGGGAACCAAACACCTAGTGCCGGCACCGCGAAACATCGCACGGCGCAGGCGGGCATGAAGCACAGCCTGTAGTCGTCCCGTTCTCCCAGCCGACAGGCCGGCAGGCCCATTTTTCCCCAAACCGACTACGGCCGCTTCCTGCAACGATCCAATCCCCATTGCCCAACGCCCCTAAAGTGCAGATCTCACCGATATTCTAGGGGCTTACGGCGCAATTCTCATTATGGCTTGCAGCCCCTCCACAGAAAGGGGACGCCAAAATGAGAATTGCCGAAGCCTATATCGATCAATTGGCAAACCGCGATATAGGGTGGTTAGTTGCATGGGGTTGGCCACCCCGACGCTAATCCGACAGCAACTCCAGCAGCAAACGGTTGATGCGGCCGACATAGCCCGGAACGTCCGTGAGCCCGCTCCCCTCGCCTAAGGAGGCGTGCTCGAACAACACCATCACCAGGTCGGCAAAGCGGTCTTCGTCGGCCTCCTCGTTCAGCCGCAGCAGCAGCGGATGCTCCGCGTTGTACTCGAAGTAGGGCTTGCTCTCCGGTGTTGTCTGCCCAGTCGCCTCCATGATGCGCCGCATCTGCGCACCCATGGCGAATTCCGCCAGCACCAGGCAGGCCGGCGAGTCGGTGAGCCGGTTCGACTTGCGCACGCCCTCAACCCGCTCGCCAAGAACATCCTTGATGCGCCCGGTGAGCGGGTCGTCGTCGTCTTCTTCCCTATCCGCCGCGTCACCGGCTTCCCCCGGCATCTTAAGATCGGCCCGCATCACGTCCTGGAAGCCCTTGCCGTCGAACTCGCTAAGGTGCGACATCAGCCACTCGTCGATGCGGTCGTAGAGCAGCAGCACCTCGATGCCCTTGTCCCGAAACGCCTCTAGGTGCGGACTGGCGCTAGCATTGGCGTAGGAATCGGCAACCAGATAGTAGATCGAATCCTGCCCGTCCACCATGCGCCCGATGTACTGCTCCAGGCTGACATTCCGGGTTGCCCCCTCACCAGCCGTCGAGGCGAATCGGTACAGCTTCGACAGCAGTTCCCGGTTCGCGAAATCCTCGCCCGCGCTCTCTTTCAGCACCTCGCCGAACTGGTCCCAGAAGAGCTGGTAGTCCTCCGGTGCCTTGTCGGCCATTGTTTCCAGCCGCGACAGAACCCGCTTGGTGAGCGCGGTGCGGATGCGCGACACCCGCGCATCCTGTTGCAGAATCTCCCGGGAGATGTTGAGCGGCAGCTCGCTGGAGTCGACCACGCCCTTGACGAACCTCAGGTAGAGCGGCAGGAACTGCTCCGCATCGTCCATGATGAACACACGCTGCACATACAGCTTCAGGCCGCGCGGCGTTTCCCGGTTCCACAGATCAAAGGGTGCCCGCCGGGGCAGGTAGAGCAGGCTCGTATACTCCAGCTTGCCCTCCACCCGGTTGTGGCTCCACGCCAGTGGATCTTCAAAATCGTGGGAGATGTGCTTATAGAATGCCTTGTACTCGTCGTCGTCGATTTCGGACCGGGAGCGGCTCCACAACGCCTTGGCCTCGTTGACGGTTTCAAGTTCCGGTTCCGCCGCCGCATCGTCCTCCTCGTCGGCCGTCGATTCCTTGGGCATGCGTACCGGCACCGCGATGTGATCGGAGTACTTGCGCACCAGGTTGCGCAGGCGAAACCCATCGGCGAAGTCAAGCGCATCGTCCGACAGGTGCAGGATCACCCGGGTGCCGCGCCCGGTGTCCGCATCTTCCACGGAAAACTCATCTTCGCCCCGGGATACCCACCGCGTGCCCTGTTCCGTACCGGCTGCACGGGTCAGCACTTCCACCTCGCGAGCGACGATGAAGGCGCTGTAGAAACCGACGCCGAACTGCCCGATCAGGGTCGCATCCTTCTGCTGATCGCCGGTTAGCTGCGCGAGAAACTCCGCTGTGCCGGACTTGGCGATGGTGCCCAACTGCTCGATCGCCTCGGCCCGGCTCATGCCGATGCCGTTGTCTGTCACCGAGAGTGTCTTGGCATCCTTGTCGAAACGGATGACGATGGAGAATTCCTCGCCGGCATCCACCAGCTCCGGCGCCGCGATGGCGCGGAAGCGCAGCTTGTCGATCGCATCCGAGGCATTGGAGATCAACTCCCGTAGAAAAATCTCCCGGTTGGAGTACAGGGAGTGAATCATCAGCTTCAAGAGCTGCTTGGCTTCGGTCTGGAAGCCGTGGGTTTCCGCTTGTGCAGTCATACCTGGGGCCCTGTTGGCATCTTGCCGTACTTGAAGGTCGCGCTACTAGATTGGGCCTAGCCCCGGGATTTCAAGACCAGCCGGTCACCTCGGCCAGCGCATCACCGATGCCCGCCAGGCTACGCACGGTTTTTACCCCCGCATCCCGCAGCGCCGCGAATTTCTCCGCCGCCGTGCCCCTGCCCCCGGCGACGATGGCACCGGCATGCCCCATGCGCTTGCCCGGCGGCGCGGTGACGCCAGCGATGTAGGCGACCACCGGCTTGGTGACCTGGGCGTGGATAAAGGCCGCGGCCTCCTCTTCCGCAGAGCCACCGATCTCGCCCACCATGACGATGGCTTCGGTATCCGGGTCCTCCTCGAAGAGAGCCAGTATGTCGGTAAACTGGCTGCCCGGAATCGGGTCGCCGCCGATACCGACGCAGGTGCTCTGCCCGAAACCCCGATCCGTGGTCTGCTTAACAGCCTCGTAGGTGAGGGTGCCGGAACGCGAGACAATGCCCACCTTGCCGGCCCGGTGTATCTCCCCGGGCATAATGCCTATCTTGCATTGACCCGGGGTGATCACGCCCGGGCAGTTTGGGCCGATCAGGCGGGCGGCGGCGATATCGAGTCGCGCCTTTACGCTCAGCATGTCCAGGGTAGGTACGCCCTCGGTAATGCAGACGATGAGCTCGATGCCCGCGTCGAGCGCCTCGAGAATGGAATCCTTGCATGCCGGGGCCGGTACGTAGATAACCGAGGCCGTGGCCCCCGTCGCCTCCACAGCCGCCGCAACGGTATCGAATACCGGCCGGTCACGATGCCTGGTACCGCCCTTGCCCGGCGTCACGCCACCGACAAGCTGCGTACCATAGGCTATGGCCTGTTCACAGTGCAGCGTACCCTGGGAACCGGTGAAGCCCTGACAGATTACCCGGGTCGTCCGGTCAACCAGAATGCTCACGATGCGCGTTCCGCGGCGGCAACCGATTGCCGCACCGCTTCCTCCAGGGATGCCGCCGCGATGATATTGAGCCCGCTTGCGGTCAGCAGCTCGCGCCCGCGGGAGGCGTTGTTACCCTCGAAGCGAACGATGACCGGTACGACCACACCCACCTCTTCGACCGCGCCGATGATGCCCTGGGCGATGATCGCGCAGCTCACGATACCCCCGAAGATATTGATCAGCACGGCCTTGACCGCCGTATCCAAGAGGATGATCTTGAAGGCTTCCGACACCGCTTCCCGGGTGGCACCGCCGCCGACATCCAGGAAATTGGCCGGGCTGCCGCCGTATAGCTTGACCAGATCCATGGTCCCCATGGCGAGGCCGGCACCGTTTACCATGCACCCGATATTGCCGTCCAATGCCACGTAATTGAGGCCAAAGGCGGCCGCCTGGGCCTCGCGCTCATCTTCTTGGGAAGGGTCGCGCATCCCGGCAAGCCGTTGCTGCCGGTATAGGGCGTTGCCGTCGATATTCACCTTCGCATCCAAGCAGTGCACCTGGCCGTCGGTGGTAACCACTAGGGGATTGATCTCCACCAGGGAACAATCCAATTCCTGAAAAAACCTTGCCAACGTAATGAAAATATTAGTGAATTGCTTGACTTGATCGCCCAACAGCCCCAGCCGGAACGCAAGTGCCCTGCCCTGATACGGCTGCGGGCCCACATAGGGGTCGATGCTCTGCCGAAGAATTTTCTCCGGGGCCTCTTGCGCCACTTTTTCAATCTCCACGCCGCCTTCCGTGGAAGCCATGAACAGAACGCGCCGGGAACTTCGATCGATGACGGCACCCAGATACAGTTCCCGTTCGATGGCGACGCAACCCTCGACATAGATCTTGCCAACCGGCTGCCCGTCGGCATCGGTCTGCGCCGTGACCAAGCTGCCGCCGATCCAGCGCTCCGCGAAGGCCCTAACCGCCGCCAGGTCATCGACAACCTTGACACCGCCGGCCTTGCCACGGCCGCCAGCGTGTACCTGCACCTTGACGGCCCAGCGGCCGCCGCCGATTTCCCGCGCCGCGGCCACCGCCGCCTCGACACTGTCGGCGGCAATGCCCGGCGATACGGGCAGGCCGTACTCCGCAAACAGACCTTTGGCCTGATACTCGTGTAGGTTCATCTATTCCTCTTGTTCGCGGAGACAGAGGATAACAAACAAGCTGAGCGCGCGACCGTCAACCATCCCCCCCCGTTCCTTTGCGGCCCGCTGCCATGCAACCTCCCCATCACGAAGAGAGGGTAACAAACCGGCGCACCGACCATCGACATCGGCGTGTTCGCCGACGCGCAACTTTCCCTTCGCGAATAGAGGGTAACAAAGGCACCGGGTTCACGCTCGACGACCACAGTCCCGGTCGTATACGCCCGCCCCACCTGGCCTCCTTTGCACGGGAAGCGGGTAACGCCTCCTTATCGTCGAAAAAGCTAACAAAGTGGCCTGACTTGGCAGGCGTGATAGTCACCCGAATGTCAACGAGACCGCGCCACGCCCTTCCTGCGGTTGACCATGTGGATGGCGTGCCCGGCAACGCCGAGCGCCGCCTCGTGCACCGCTTCCGAGAGCGTCGGGTGGGCGAACATGGTCAACCCCAGATCTTCGGCACTGGCATCGAATTCCATCGCTATAACGGCCTGGGCGACCAGTTCCGAGGCCTGGGGCCCCAGCAGGTGGGCACCCAGAATCCGGTCGGTCTCCGCATCGGCGATGATCTTGACAAGCCCAGACGCATCGTTCGCCGCAAGCGCCCGCCCGCTGGCCGCAAAGGGAAAGGCACCGACATTGAAGGCAACACCCTGCTGGGCGAGTTCCTGCTCCGTCTTGCCCACCCAGGCGATTTCCGGATGGGTGTAGATGACGTTGGGCACCGTGTCGTAGTTCACCAGCGGCTTGCGGCCGGCGATACGCTCAACGACCATCACGCCCTCCTCCGCGCCCTTGTGTGCAAGCATCGGGCCGCGCACGCAATCACCCACCGCATAGACCTGCGGCGCACTCGTGGCGCACAGCTCGTCCACCCGAACGAAGCCCCTGCTGTCCAGTTCCACACCGCTGTCGGCATCGAGCAACCCCTCGGTATAGGGTTGTCGACCAACAGCGACGATGAGCTTGTCCACCTCGATCAACTGTGGCCCATCGCCATTCTCGTAGGTCACGCGCACGCTACCCGCACCGACCTCGGAACCGGTAACCCGCGCGCCAAGCCGGATATCGAGCCCCTGCCCGCGCAGAATCTTGAGTGCATCCCGGGCGATGCGCGTATCCACCATGGGCAGAAAGTCCGGCAGGGCTTCGAGTATCACCACCTCGGACCCCAGCCGGCCCCAAACGCTGCCGAGTTCCAGCCCGATCACGCCGGCGCCGATTACACCGAGCCGCCCTGGCACGGCCCGGAGATCCAGGGCACCGGTGGAATCCACCACCGATTCCCCATCAACCGGTGTGGGCGGAATCTGGGCGGGCACCGAGCCCGGCGCCAGCACCACATGGCCCGCATGCAGGGTTTGCAGCGCCCCGTCGTGGCCCTGGTACTCCACCCGGCGCTCCGAAAGCAGGCGTCCGAAACCCGGCAGCCCGGTGACGCCATTGGCCTTGAAGAGCGCGGCAATGCCGCCGACGAGGCCGGCAACCACCTCGTCCTTGCGCGCAATCATCTTGGGAACATCCATGACGACGCCCTCGACGGAGATGCCAATGGTGTCTAGATGCTGCGCCGCCTCGACATACTTGTGCGAGGCATCGAGCAGCGCCTTCGAGGGAATACAGCCCCAGTTGAGGCAGGTGCCGCCGAATACGGGTTTGCCATCCCTGCCGAGGGACTTGTCGATACAGGCCGCCCGCATCCCCAACTGGGCGGCGCGAATGGCCGCCGCGTAACCGGCGGGACCGCCGCCGATGACAACAACGTCGAAACGATCATTCATGCTAAATCCTCGTGATCACGGGGAACAGGGCGCTTCCCATCCGGCGTCCGACCCCGCGGGCGTAATTCGTCTCTCCCACTTGCAAGCTTTCGATGGCCGACATGCGATCCATAGTCCTCGCCTTTGGCACCTAATACCCCCTACAGGTGCCCAGGGCACCGGCCCCTGTGTCCTACAATTCCAGCAGAATCCTTGCCGGATCCTCGAGCAGCCCCTTCACCGAGACCAGGAACTGCACGGCTTCGCGGCCGTCAATCAGCCGGTGATCATACGAGAGCGCCAGGTACATCATCGGGCGCACAACCACTTCGCCGTCCCGCACCACCGGCCGTTCCTGGATCTTGTGCATGCCCAGAATGCCGGTCTGCGGCGGGTTGAGTATGGGCGTGGAAAGCAGCGACCCGAACACGCCGCCGTTCGAGAGCGTGAAGGTGCCCCCGGACATCTCCTCGATGGTCAGCTTGCCGGCCCGCGCCTTCTCGCCGTAGTCGTTGATCTGATCCTCGATCTGGGCCATGCCCAGGGCATCCGCATCGCGTACCACCGGCACGACCAGACCGCGGTCGGTATTGACGGCCACACCGATGTCGTAGTACCCGTGATAGACGATATCGTTGCCGTCGATGGAGGCATTGACCGCGGGGAAGCGCTTCAGCGCCTCTACCGAAGCGCGCACGAAGAACGACATGAAGCCCAGCCGGGTGCCGTTGTGGCGCGCTCGGAATTCCTCCTGGTACTTGCGCCGCAACGCCATCACCGGCGACATATCCACCTCGTTGAACGTGGTGAGCATGGCCGCATTGTGCTGGGCTTCCACAAGCCGACGCGCGATGCTGGCGCGCAGCCGGGTCATGGGTACGCGGCGTTCCACCCGTGCAGCCAGGCTATTGGGGTCGAGTTCCGCCGCCATCGCTGGCTCCGGCGCCGGCACCGGCGCCGGCTCGGCCGCCTTGGGTACCCGTCCCGGGGGCGGCGGGGTCGGCCGTTCCTCCTCGACGAACTGCGCCACATCGTCCTTGGTGATGCGTCCGTCCCGGCCGGTACCCTGCACCCTGGCGATGTTCAGCCCCTTCTCCTCGGCGAGCTTGCGCGCCGCGGGGCTGGCGCTCACCGCCTCGGTTTGGCGCGGCGCGGCATCCTGCACCGGAACGCTGGGCGTGGCCACCTCGCCCGGCTCCAGGGTCGCCAGCAACTCCTCGCTGCCAACGATGTCGCCCTCCTGCTTGACGATACGACCGAGGTGCCCGTCGGCAGGAGCAACCACCTCCAGCACCACCTTGTCTGTTTCGATGTCAACGAGCAGTTCGTCGCGCCGCACCGGCGCCCCCGCACCCTTGTGCCAGACGGCAACGGTGCCCTCGGTAATGGATTCCGGGAAGGCTGGCGCTTTTATGTCCATCGCAGTTATCCAAAAAGTGCGTCGTGAACCAGGCGTTGCTGCCCGTCGTTATGCGTTTGCAGGAACCCCCCCGCCGACGCCGCAAAGGAATCCCTGCCCGCGTACTCCAGATTCAGGAACGCATTATGCCCTGTAACCACCTGGCGCATCTTGGATTGGCTCAAATACCAGGCGCCCTGGTTCATGGGCTCCTCCTGGCACCAAACCACCCGGCGCAGGCGCCGGTAGGGCGCAATCGCCCTGGCGAGGTCTTCCCTCGGGTACGGGTACAGTTGCTCGATGCGCATGATCGCCACGTTGCGGGCATCCGCCGCCCGGCGCGCCTCGAGTAATTCGTAGTAGACCTTGCCGCTGCACAGCACCAACCGGTCCACGCCCGCCGGGTCGAGTTCGTCAGCTTCCGGCAGCACCGTCTGGAAAGCGCCGTCGTAGAGTTCCGCAAGCGTCGATGTGGCCTGTTTGTGCCTGAGCAGGCTCTTGGGCGTCAGCGCGACCAGGGGTTTGCGCAGCGGCCGGATCACCTGGCGGCGCAGCATATGGAACGCCTGGGCCGGGGTGGTGGGCACACAGACCTGCATGTTGTGCTCCGCGCACAGTTGCAGGTACCTCTCGAGTCGGGCCGAGGAATGTTCGGGCCCGGCACCCTCGTAGCCGTGCGGCAGCAGCATGGTCAGGCCGCAGAGCCGCGCCCACTTGACCTCGCCCGAAGAGACGAACTGGTCGATGACCACCTGCGCACCATTGGCGAAATCGCCGAACTGGGCTTCCCAGACGATCAATTCCCGGGGCGTGGTGGTCGCATAGCCGTACTCGAAGGCGAGCACCGCCTCTTCCGATAGGAGCGAGTCGTAGATGTCGAAGTTGGTGGTCTCGGAAAGATGGTTGAGCGGAATGTAGCGCTTGCCGTCGACCTGGTTATAGAGACAGGCGTGGCGGTGTGAAAAGGTGCCGACACCCACGTCCTGGCCCGTTAGGCGCACCCCGTGCCCCTCGGCCACCAGGGTGCCGTAGGCCATGACTTCCGCGTAGCCCCAGTTCACCGGCAGTTTTCCCGCCGTCATGCTCGCGCGATCGTCCAGTGTCTTGCGCACCTGGCGCTGCAACTCGAACCCGTCCGGAATCCTGCCCAGGTGCCGGGCGACCTCGATGAATCGTTCCCTGGGAACTCGGGTATCCGCGGCCGCCGTCCACTCGTGGCCTAGGTAGGGCCGCCAGTCGACAAACAGGCTCTCGTCCGGCTCCTGGACGATGGACAAGGCCACATGGCCGCCGCTTTCCAGGGTGGCGCGGTACTGGTCCGCCATCTCGGCGGTCTCGGCACGGCTGACCACTTGCTCGGCGACGAGCTGCTCCACATACCTTTCGCGGGTGGTTGGCAGCGCGCGGATTCGCTTGTACATCAGCGGCTGGGTCTTCATCGGCTCTTCGGATTCGTTGTGCCCGCGCCGGCGATAGCAGACCAGGTCGATGACCACATCCTTACGGAAATACATGCGGTAGTCCGCGGCGAGCTGGGTTACGAAGATGAGTGCCTCCGGATCGTCGCCGTTGACGTGAAAGATGGGTGCCTGGACCATCTTGGCGATCTCGGTGCAATACTCGGTGGACCGGGCATCGTCCTGCCGGTGGGTCGTGAAGCCGATCTGGTTGTTGAGAATGATGTGCACCGTGCCGCCGGTCTTGAAGCCCCGGGTCTGGGACATCTGCAGGGTCTCCATGACCACCCCCTGGCCGGCGAAGGCCGCATCGCCATGCACGACGATGGGCACCACCAAGCCGCCGTCATAGTCGCGCCGCCGGTCCTGCCGGGCACGCACCGAACCCGCCACCACCGGGCCGACGATTTCCAGATGCGATGGATTAAAGGCCAGCGCCAGGTGCATCTCGCCCCCCCAGGTCATGACATTCGTAGAGAAGCCCTGATGGTATTTGACATCGCCGCAACTCAAGGATTCGTCAACCTTGCCGTCGAATTCGCTGAACAGATCCCCGGGGTCCTTGCCCAGGATGTTGACCAGCACGTTCAGGCGGCCCCGGTGCGCCATCCCCAGAACGCTCTCCAGCACATCGTGGGTGCCAAGCCGCTGCAACAACTCGTGCAGGCACGGAATGAGCGACTCGGCGCCCTCCAGCCCGAATCGCTTGGCACCCGGATAGCGTCCGTGCAGGTATTTCTCCAGGCCCTCCGCCGCCGTCAGCCGCTCCAGGATGCTGCGCTTATCGGCGGCGGTCAGCGGCGGCCTCGAACGCACGGACTCCAGGCGCTGCTGCACCCAGATCTGCTCGTCGGCCTGCACGATGTGCATATATTCCGCGCCGACGCTCCCGCAGTAGGTCAATTCCAGGGTTTCGATGATTTCGCGCAGCTTCGCCTTGCCGTCGCCGTAGCCCAGGGAACCGGTATCGTAGATCTCCTCAAGCTCCGCAACGGATAGCCCATGATAGGCGAGGTCGAGCACGGGCATTTCCGGCCGTTCCATAAGGCCCAGGGGGTCGATGTCGGCCTTCTTGTGCCCCCGGTGCCGGTAGGCGGCGATGAGTTCCAGCACGCGCATCTGCTTGCGCTCGTGCTCGCTTTCCACCGCCGCGCTCTGTTTCTCCGGGCGCGCCTTCAGGCGGTTGCGGCCGATGCGTTCAAAGTGCCGCACGATGCCGCTGTGCGGCACCTCGACGCCCTGGGTGCCCGCGCTATCCCCCAGCGGCGGCAAGCCCCCGAAGTAATGCCGCCATTCCGGCGGCAGGTTCTCGCCGCCGGCGAGATAGGCCTCGTACATGGCCTCCATATAGGCTGCGTTGGCACCCGCGAGATGCGAGCTCCGGCGCAAGCGGTCGAGTTCGGATTCAGCCATTCGCGGATGCTCCCCTCTGTTCCGCCGCCAGTGCCCGGCACCGTACGTTACCACGGTTTCGGCAGAGACCCCGTGGTGCGCGCTGAAAGCATAGGAACCCGTGGAACAGGATACGGGCGGTTGAGTGGTTGCTCCCGCCACTGGGAGTTTTCGACCCGGCGACCGGTACGCTGGCGCGCAGGGAAGTGGGTACTTCCATGCAAGTCTGCGCCGTAGAAAACTTTCCTGGCAAGTTTTTGGGGTCAAATTCCATCAACACCTGCTGGAATGGCTGCATGGCGCAGGCTCCTAGGTGCCCTGTCCCAGCATCATGGTGCGGACCTTGCCGATTGCCCGGGTCGGATTGAGACCCTTCGGGCATACATCGACACAGTTCATAATGCCCCGGCAGCGGAAGACGCTGAACGGGTCCTCCAGACTGGCCAGGCGCTCGGCGGTGGCGGTGTCGCGGCTGTCCACCAGGAAGCGGTACGCCTGCAACAGCCCGGCGGGGCCGACGAACTTGTCCGGGTTCCACCAAAACGACGGGCAGGCGGTCGAGCAGCAGGCGCACAGTATGCATTCGTAGGCGCCATCGAGTTCCGCCCGCTGCTCCGGGGTCTGCAAGCGTTCCTGGGCCGGCGGCGGCGTATCGTTGATGAGATAGGGCTTGATCTTCTCGTACTGGCGGTAGAACTGAGTCATATCCACCACCAGATCCCGGATGACCGGCAGGCCCGGCAACGGGCGCAGCACCAGCCTGCCGCCCCGCGCGGCCTCGGATACCGGCGTGATGCAGGCCAGGCCGTTCTTGCCGTTCATGTTGATGCCGTCAGAGCCACAAACCCCCTCCCGGCAACTGCGCCGATAGGACAGGCTCGGATCCTGTTCCTTCAGCAACTCCAACACGTCGAGCACCATGAGATCCCGGCCCTCGGGCACGTCCACGGACATCTCCCGCATTTGCGGCTGTTCCCCGGATTCGGGGTCGTATCGATAGACGTTGACCTGCATGGCGCTAGTGCTCCATCAAATTGATAATGACGTATCGGCGGGCCCACAAGCGCCCAGATGCGCGGCGGAGGCTCGCCGGCGTATCCGGGATATGTTATGAGCCGACAACAAAGCAGATGGGCGCTTGCGGGCGTACCCTGTGGGTGACAGCGGGAGCACTAATACCTCCTCTCCATGGGCTCGAATACCGGTACGGTCTTGGGCGCGAAATTCACGGCACGCTTGCCGACGCGCTTTTCCGCCGGGAAGTACAGGGAATGGCAGAGCCAGTTGTCGTCGTCGCGGTCCTGGAAATCCTCCCGGGCGTGGGCACCGCGGCTCTCCCGGCGGGCCTCGGCCGCGATGGCCGTGGCCTCCGCGACCTCCATGAGGTTGTCGAGCTCCAGGGCCTCGAGCCGCGCGGTATTGAAAGCGTTGCTCTTGTCGCCAAGGTGGGCGCTACCGATGCGTTGCCGGAGTTCGCGCAGCTTGTCGATGCCCCCGCGCATATGGGCTGCGGTGCGGAACACGCCGAAGCTGTTCTGCATCACCAGTTGCAGTTCCTTCTTGAGGCTCGCCACCGACTCCCCGTCCTTGGATTCGTTCCAGCGGTTCAGCCGGGTAAGCGATGCCTCCAGGTCCGATGCGCTGGCATCGCGGTACGCGACCCCCTGGCGCAGGGTTTCCTCGATGTGCAGGCCGGCCGCGCGTCCGAACACCACCAGGTCCAGCAGCGAATTGCCGCCCAGGCGGTTGGCGCCGTGCACAGACACACAAGCCACCTCCCCGGCCGCGTAGAGACCCGCTAGGAGCTGGTCGTTGCCCCGGGCATCCTGGGTGAGTGCCTGGCCGTACACGCCGGTGGGTATGCCGCCCATCATGTAGTGACAGGTGGGCACCACAGGTATGGGTTCGCGAACCGGATCGGCATGGGCAAAGGTTCTGGAGAGTTCCAGAATGCCGGGTAGGCGGGCGTTAAGCACCTCTTCGCCGAGGTGGTCGAGTTTCAGCAGCACATGGTCGCCGGCCGCGCCGCAGCCCCGCCCCTCCAGAATCTCGATGATCATCGACCGCGCCACCACGTCCCGGCCGGCCAGATCCTTGGCCGTGGGGGCATAGCGTTCCATAAAGCGCTCGCCATCCTTATTGACGAGGTAGCCGCCCTCCCCCCGGCATCCTTCGGTAACGAGCACCCCGGCCCCGGCAATGCCCGTCGGGTGAAACTGCCACATTTCCATGTCCTGCACCGGCAGGCCGGCGCGTAGCGCCATGCCCACCCCGTCACCGGTATTCATGAGCGCATTGGTCGTGCTGGCATAGATGCGTCCCGCCCCGCCAGTGGCGAACACGGTGGCCTTGGCCGCGATGTAGACCAACTCCCCGGTCTCGATCTCGATGGCGGTGACGCCAACCAGCACGCCATCCTGGTTGCGCACCAGATCCACGGCAAACCACTCATTCAGGAAGGTGGTGCCGGCCTTGAGGTTGGCCTGATACAGGGTGTGCAGCAGGGCATGGCCGGTGCGGTCCGCCGCCGCGCAGGTGCGGGCCGCCTGGCCGCCTTTGCCGTAGTTCCTAGACTGGCCGCCGAACGGGCGCTGGTAGATGCGCCCCGACTCCGTGCGGGAGAACGGCAGCCCCATATGCTCCAGTTCGAAGACCGCCCGGGGGCCTTCGCTGCACATATACTCGATGGCCTCCTGGTCACCGATGTAGTCGGAGCCCTTGACCGTGTCGTACATATGCCAGCGCCAGTCATCGTCCGGGTCATCGCTGGCGATGGCGCAGGTGATGCCTCCCTGGGCGGATACCGTGTGGGAACGGGTGGGGAAAATCTTGGAGATTACCGCGGTCTTCAGGCCCGAGCGCGCCAATTGCAGCGACGCGCGCATACCGGCACCACCGCCGCCGACGATGACGCCATCGAATTCCATCCTGTGCGGCGGCGACACGACAACTTCCCTACGGCAACCAGAACAGCGCCAGGCCCCAGGTAACGTAGACAAACAGCACCAGCACCATGGCGCTCTGATACACAAAGCGCCAAGCCGTGGCGTGCCGGCCCATATAGTGCGGCCCAAGGTAGTCCGTGCCGATGGTCCACATACCGACCCAGCCGTGGGCAGCCACCGCCAGCAGGGCCAGGGTGCTGAAGAGCCGCATCGGCATGGCACCGAAGTACGCGGCGAGTTGCGCATGGGTGACGCTGTCGTTCAGCGCAAACCAGCCCAGAATACAGCCGGCATAGAGCGTCAGCACCAGGGCGCTCAGGCGCTGCAGCACAAAGTCGGTAAGCCCGCTACGGGACAGGGCGGTAACGCTGGTCACCATAGCCAGGCTCCAAGGGCCCCGACCGCCACCAGCTGTCAACGCAAATACCAGCCAGGACGCCCGGCGGGCCACGGCCAGGCTGTCGCCGACGTGTAGATCCAGCAGCAAATGCCGAATGCCGGCGAGCAGATGATAGGTCAGCAACGCCAGTATGCCGAGCAGCGCGAGACGGCCCCAGAGCCCGGCCAACAGCGCCCGGGCCCGATCAAAACCCGCAGCGGAGCCGAGGGCCAGATCAAGCAGGTACAAGAGCCAGGCGAAGCCCAGGAAGAGGCCCACGCCGGTGAGCCGGTGGGCGATGGAGGCCATAGCGGTCACCGGCCACCGAAACTTGGCCGGCGAGAGCGACAGACTGACTGGACGGGCGGGCTTCACGCAGCTTCCACCGGGGCCTCTAGGCTAAGGAAACTCCGAGCAAGCCCATCCCAGCCTTGCTCAGAGTCGCAAAGTAACAATGCGAATGTTACTTTACCGGCAAAATCAAATACATATCGCATCTGATTTAGGCCGTACATCCTTGCGCGGCGAAAACCTCCCGCCTAATCAGGGGCTCCCTAAAGAAGCGGGCCGCGTTCAGCCCCAGTATCCGCGCCCGTTCCGCATCCGCCAGAAAGCCCAAGGTTCGCTCGATGGCGGCGGCGGAGCGGCCCCAGCCTTCCGGGCCCGGCGTCTGCTTGCGCCGGGCATTGGCGGCGTCACGCATCGGTTCATTGTTCATTGGTTCGCCCCGCCGATCCAATCTGCATAATGCTCATTTGCCAAACGGCGCATCGCTTTAGTTTAGGGAATTGTGTAGCAAATGCACAGTCGCCGCGCTATCGCGGCTTCCAATCCAGGCGCCACCGCGCTTCAATCTCGGCCTTCGTAGGCTCCCGGTTCTCACTCCCGATGCTGCCCCTAGGGGCAAGGGATACGGTTCTTAGCGCGGCCTCGAAATCATCCTCCGTGACTTCCCCGGGTTCCGTCTTGTCGAATGGGTTGCAGTTCATGCCTGAACTTCGCCGACCGCGTTCAGAAGGTGCTCCTCAAAGTTTGCTATGGGCCGCAATTGGGCGGGCCGCTTGGTGAGCTTGTGGGTGGCGGACGCGCCGCCTTGCCGCGCAGGATACTAGCCATTGCGCAAGTCGCTGGCCGCTGCCATCTACTCGACGCTACCGCCGGGGGATTGGCAATTTTCAATTGTAGTTTCCAAAACATGCCCGTCCGCGAATAACTTCCCCGGGTTCATTACGCAGTTTGGGTCGAAAACGGCCTTCAGGCCCCGCATCAACTCAATCTCCGCCCGGCTGCGGGAGAACTCGAGGAAGTCGCGCTTCAACAGGCCGACACCATGCTCCGCGGAGATGCTGCCGCGCCGGGCGCGCACCGCCGCGAACAGGGTCGGGCTGATCCGGTGGCACTGCTCGTAGAAGTCGTCCAGGGTGAGGTGGCCCGGTTTCAAGATATTGAGGTGCAGGTTGCCGTCGCCGATGTGGCCGTACCAGCAGACCTCGAAATCCGGGTAGTGCTCGCCAACGATGCGGTCCACCTCGGCCAGAAACCCCGGCACCTCGGAGATTCGCACCGCCAGGTCGTTCTTATAGGGCGTACTCGCGGCGATGCTCTCCGAAATGCCCTCCCTTAGCGCCCAAAGCGAGCGTGCCTGGGCTTCTGATTGGCTCATAATGCCATCGCTGACCCAGCGCTGTTCCAGGGCGGTCTGAAAGGCCCCAAGGGCCAGATCCTGCGATTCCGCATCGAACTCAACCAGCGCATAGAACGGTGCCGGCCGGGCGAACGGCCGCTGCAGACGCCGGTGGGCGAGCACCCTGGTCAATGCCAACTCGGAGAAAAATTCGCAGGCGGATAGCGGCAACGCCGCCTGCAACACCTCCAGCAGCCGCAGTATGTCCGCCAGGCGATCAACCCCCAGCACCATAACGCACTGGGGCGGGGGCGGCGGCAACAAGCGCATTTGCGCCTCGACAATGAACCCAAGCGTTCCCTCGGCCCCGACAAACAGGTGCCGCAGGTCGTACCCCGTCGCATTCTTAACCAAGCCATTGTTGCAATCGAGCACCGCGCCGGTACCGGTAACCACCTTAAGGCCCGCCACCCAGTTCCGGGTGAGGCCATAGCGTATGACCCGAATGCCCCCCGCGTTCGTGGCGACATTGCCACCGATCTGGCTTGAACCGCTTGCGGCGAAGTCAACGGGATAAAAGAGACCACGTTCTGCGGCGTATTGCTGCAGCGCGGCGGTCACGACACCCGCCTGACAGTGAACGACCCGATCCGCCGGGTCGAAACCCAGGATGCGGTTCATCCGGTCGAACGAGACGACGACTTCCCCTTGGGCGGCAACCGCGCCGCCGGACAGCCCCGTGCGCCCGCCGGAAGGCACCAGGGCAAGTCCCCTGTCGTTGGCGAGCCGAGTGACGGCAACCACCTCGTCGGTGGTTTCCGGGAACACGATGGCACGCGGCGCCACCTCAAAATTCCGCGTCCAGTCGGTTCCCCAGACCGCGAGGTCCGAGGCGGAGGTTTTGACCCGGGCCGGTGTGAAAATGTCTTCGAGCGCACTCAGCATGGGCTGCCCTCACCTGCACGGGGCCATCGTACTTCATTCCTGGAACACGCTTGTGAGCAGGTCGCTGCCCTCACCCGCTCGGGACCATCCCCAGGTCAACGGCATGGCCGACCTCAGCATGTCCCCACCCTCGCCCGCGCGTGCGGCCACGACCAACAATGATCAAGTGGCGGAGAACCTTGATACCACCCGCACCTGCTCGCGCGGCCATGCCCCGGGCGCTCAGCCCGTTCCCGCGGCACGGGATGCGCGCTTCCGCAACGCCAACAGGCAGATAAAGTCATGGGCAATGGTGGCGGCGGCGATGGCGGTGATTTCCGCGTGATCGTAGGCGGGCGCCACTTCCACCACATCCATGCCAACGATATCGAGTTCCCCGAGGCCACGCAGAATCGCGAATGCCTGGGCAGAAGAGAGCCCGCCCGCAACGGGAGTGCCGGTACCCGGCGCGAACGCCGGGTCGAGACAGTCGATATCGAAGGTCAGGTAGGCCTTGCGGTCGCCCACCACGCGCAGCACCTCGCGAAGCGCGGCACCGACGCCCTGGCTATGCACCTTGGGCGCATCCACTATGGTGAACCCGTGATCGCTCTCGCTGTAGGCGCGGATACCGACCTGTACCGAGTGCGCCACGTCGATTAGTCCCTCGTTCTTGGCGCGCAGAAACATGGAGCCGTGGTCTAGGCGTTCGCCATCGTCTTCCCAGGTATCGACATGGGCATCGAAGTGAATCAGCGCCAGCGGCCCATGCTTCTCGGCGTGGGCGCGCAGCAGCGGATAGGTCACGAAGTGGTCCCCTCCCAGGGACACCATGGTGGCACCCCCGGCGAGGATTTGCCGCGCATGGCTTTCGATTACCGCAACCGCATGCTGCGGATAACCGGAATCGAACTCGCAATCCCCATAGTCCGCCACGCCCAAGATGGCAAAGGGGTCGATGCCGAACGGGAAGGCGCGCCCGGCAATCTCGGCAAGTTGGACGCTGGCGGCACGAATGGCCGCGGGCCCGAAGCGGGCACCGGGACGGAAGGTGGTGGCGCAGTCAAAGGGCAACCCCGAAACAACGACATCGGCACCGGCGATGTCCCGGGTGCGCTTGCGGCGTAGGAAGGACAGCTCGCCCGCGTAGGTCATGGCGGCACCGCGTTGGCCGAGCAGGTCCGGCCGCAAATCGCCCCCCGCATCCCTATCCAAGTTTACGGCAACCGCGCCCAACGGGCGGCATGCAACAGCGTCAGGCGTCGGCCTCCCGAGCTGTGCCGGCGGGCGCGACGATGCCACCCGGAATACGCCCCGCGCCACAGCGCAATCCGGCCAGGGTTTTGCGCTTGCGCTCGCGCGGCGCAAGTGTGTGTCGCAAGCGACTTGCCGTTCTTGGCGGCGGCCAGCGCCCCGCCCGTATGCGCCAACTCGCCCATCACGCCAAAACACCTAGCCCTCGGCTCCGGATTCTTAAGACTGCCCATGATGTTGAGCTCCCAAGCTATTGGAATAAAAGACCAATGTTCATTGCAAAACCTGGCATTGGTATTGGAGCGGCAAGTCGTAACCGGCACCGACCATGATCCTAACCATAGTCAACCGTATCAGCAATTCTCACTATGGCCTTTGTTGACAACACGCCTAGTCGCCATTGGTTCGGCCATCGAGCCCGCGCCATGTATAATCTGTTTTCCGATTGGGGTTCAGCCCATCCTGTCCCTTGGGGTAGTTCACGGTACCGCCGCGGTCAAATTGACAAACGCGGCGGCGGGTTTATACGCTGATTCGCGAACCCGGAACAAACCGCTTGCGAGGTTGAACCGGTGTACAAGCAGGGAGGTTACATGGCGGAAGCCACCAGCAAGGTTGCGCATCTTACAGTTGACGATAAGGAGATCGAGCTGCCCATGTACGAGGGCAGCGAGGGGCCGGATGTTATCGATGTGGGCAAGCTCACCGGCCTCGGCTACTTCACGTACGATCCGGGGTTCGTATCCACCGCCGCCTGCGACTCCCAGATAACCTACATCGACGGCGCAGCCGGCGTATTGCTGCACCGGGGTTATCCCATCGAACAATTGGCCGAACAGTCGGACTACCTGGAACTGGGCTACCTACTGCTAAACGGCGAACTGCCGACGGCGAGCGGCAAGCGCGAGTTCGTGAATACCATCAAGCGCTACTCCATGGTGCACGATCAGCTCAAATACCTGTTCCGGGGCTTCCGGCGTGACGCCCATCCCATGGCCATCATGTGCGGCGTGGTGGGCGCACTATCGGCCTTCTACCACGACTCGCTGGATATCGACGACGCCGAGCACCGCCGTATCACCGCCTACCGCCTAATCGCCAAAATGCCGACCCTCGCGGCCATGAGCTACAAGTACTCCCAGGGTGAACCCTTCATCTATCCGTGCGACGAACTCGACTACGCCGAGAACTTCCTGCACATGATGTTCGCGACACCCTGCAAGAACTACGAGGTGAACCCGGTGTTGGCCAAGGCGATGGACCGCACCTTCCTGCTGCACGCCGACCACGAGCAAAACGCATCCACATCCACCGTCCGCTTAGCCGGTTCCACCGGCGCCAACCCGTTCGCCTGCATCGCCGCCGGCATAGCGGCGCTGTGGGGGCCTTCCCACGGCGGCGCCAACGAGGCAGTGCTGAACATGCTCGATGAGATTGGCGATGAAAGGAACATCGACCGGTACGTCAAGAAGGCCAAGGACCGGCACGACCCGTACCGCCTGATGGGCTTCGGCCACCGGGTCTACAAGAACTACGACCCGCGGGCAAAGGTCATGCAGCAGACCTGTCACGCGGTGCTTGAGGAACTTGGCGTGGAGGACAGCCCGCAGTTGCGCATGGCCCAGCGGCTGGAAAAGATCGCGCTGGAGGACGAATACTTTGTCGAGAAACAACTGTATCCGAATGTCGATTTCTATTCCGGCATTATTCTGAAGGCGATCGGCATACCAGTTGAGATGTTCACCGTGATCTTCGCCATCGGGCGCACACCCGGCTGGATCGCGCACTGGAACGAGATGATCAGCGGCCCGTACCGGCTCGGCCGCCCGAGGCAGTTGTACCAGGGCCCCACGCGGCGCGACTACGTGCCCCTAGGCGACCGCTAGCCGATTCCCCGTAAAACCCGAGCCGCGGAACTGGGCGTCGGGGCGCTCGCCAGGCGGGGCGGTGGTTGCGCGAACCCTTCCCGTCAATCGCGCAACCGGGTAATCAAGCTGGATGTATCCCAGCGATTGCCGCCTTTGGCCTGGACATCGGCGTAAAACTGATCGACCAGGGCGGTCAGCGGCAGACGGGCTTCGTGGCGCCGCCCGGTGCGCAGGGTGATATCGAGGTCTTTGCGCATCCACTGCACGGCGAAACCGAAGTCGAACTCGCCCCGCGCCATGGTGCGCGCCCGGTTTTCCATCTGCCAGGACTGGGCGGCACCCTTGGAGATCACCTCCACCACCGCATCCGGGTCGAGCCCGACGCGCATGGCGAAGTCGATGCCCTCGCTCAGGCCCTGCAACACCCCGGCGATGCAGATTTGGTTGACCATCTTGGTGAGCTGGCCGGCGCCAACCGGCCCCATCAGTCGCGAGAAGCGCGCATAGCAGGCGAACAGCGGCGCGGCGCGCTCATAGTCTGCCGCCCGGCCGCCGGCCATGATGGTCAGTTGGCCGTTCTCGGCGCCGGCCTGGCCACCGGATACCGGCGCATCGACAAAGCCAATACCCCGCCCGCCCGCAGCCGCCGCCACTTCTCCGGCAACCTCCGACGAAGCCGTGGTGTGATCGATGAGCACGCCGGATGCGGACATGCCGCTCAATGCGCCGCCGTCGCCGAGGCTCACCGCGCGCACATCGTCATCGTTGCCCACGCACATGCAGACGAGTTCCGCACCGGCAGCCGCCGCTTCCGGCGATGCGCACGCCTCGCCACCATGTTCATTCACCCATGCCTGGGCCTTGGCCGCCGTCCGGTTGTAGACGCGCATGGGGTAGCCGGCGGCGGCCAGATGCCCCGCCATGGGGTAGCCCATGACGCCCAGCCCAATGAAAGCCACGACGGGTTTGGCCATTGCCTCGCTCTCCGTTGCCAGTAAACCGGCAGTTTAGCGCAGCCGGCCGGTTGCAACAGCGGGCCGCCGGTAGTGGCTCGTTTTGATTTCCGGCTGCGTCGAACTCCAGGTGGGACGGCCTTGCCACGATCCACAAATGCAAACTGAGTATCCATGTTGTCAAGAATATGTTTGTTGGTGGATTTCCATACAGTGTCTCGGCGGCGTTGGACGGGAACCGGTCGATAAGCCGCTGGCCACGACCTGTGCACGGTTCCCGATCCACCAACAAGGATTGGCGTGGATACAGGAATCGATGATGGCAAGGTCGGGAGAGCCGACCGCGACCGAAGCGGGTCGGTGACGGGCCAGCTTGCAGTGTATAGACTCCAGACCATGACCCTGGAAGCCTGGACAACCGTCGGGCGGGCCCCGGCGTAAACCGGAGCTCGGCCATGCAGCCAAGCGACCTGCCCGGTATCGACAAACTGGCCAATGCCCCCGCGCTACGGCCGCTGGTTAGCCAGCATGGGCCGGAACTCGTTAAACGCGCCCTGCGCAACCTACAACGGGAAGTGCGCGCCGACCAGGACATCCCCGCATGGGCCGGTACCGCCGAGGGCTACGCGGAACGATTGCGGCGGGCCCTGCTGGGCCAGGGCTATCGGCCCGTGCATAACCTCACCGGAACGGTAATCCACACCAACCTCGGCCGGGCACCATTGAGCGGCGAGCTATGGGATTCGATTAAGCCGCTGGTCACGGGTGCCATGAACCTGGAATACAACCTAGCCCAGGGCGGGCGCGGCGACCGGGAGCAAATAGTGGCAGATCGGCTGACCCGGCTGACCGGCGCCGAGGCGGCCACCGTGGTGAACAACAATGCGGCCGCCCTTCTGCTTGTTCTGAATACATTCGCCCTCGGTCGCCCGGTGCCGGTTTCTCGGGGCGAACTCATCGAGATCGGCGGCAGCTTCCGGTTACCCGAACTCATGCAACGGGCCGGCTGCCGGCTACTGGAGGTCGGCACCACGAATCGAACCCACCTTAGGGACTTCGCCGCGGTCGCAGCGCAAGCCGCAATGCTCCTGAAGGTGCATACCAGCAACTACCACATCGAGGGATTTACCGCCGAAGCATCCGCGCGCGAACTGGCATCCCTGGCGGATGAATACGGCATACCCCTGTGCGTGGACCTCGGCAGCGGTGCCTTGCTGGAACTGCATAAACTCGGCCTACCCCACGAACCGATGCCGAGGCAAGTGTTGGCGGCAGGCGCACACCTAGTCACCTTCAGCGGCGACAAGCTCGTCGGCGGCGTACAGGCGGGCCTGATCGCGGGGGATGCGAAACTAATCGGCCAGTTGCAGCGCAACCCGCTCAAACGGGCGCTGCGAGCCGACAAGGTCGCCCTTGCGATGCTGGATGCGACCTTGAAGCTCTATGAAGAGCCCGATAAGGCACCGCTGCGGATTCCCTTGTTGCGTCTGCTGACCACCCCGCTGACGGTGCTGGCAACGCGCGCCGAGAGACTGCGGGATACGCTGGCCCACCGGCTACCCGGTTATCGGCTGGAGGTGGCCGCCACGGCGGCGCAAATCGGCAGCGGCGCCGTTCCGGACCACACCATCGACAGCCGGGCCGTGGTGATTCGCCACGCCCAACCGCGCCGGGTGCAAGACCTTGCAGAGCGCCTGCGCAACCTCCCGGAACCGGTGGTCGGGCGCACCCAGCGGGGTGCCCTATGGCTTGACGTTCGCGCCGTAGTGGATTTCGACGGGCTGCTTGCCGCCCTGGAACACCTGCCACCCGGGCGCCCAAACCAGACCGAACCCTGATGCGCCCCGCTTGGGACACCCACCCCGTCGGAATGGGACACCCGCCTCGCTTGAGACACCCGCCCTGTCGGAATGTCGGAAGGGGACACCCACCCTGTCGGAACGGGACACCCACTGTCGAAACGGGACATCCACCCCTCGGAACGGGACACCCACCGGGATGCACCGGAACACCGGAATGGGACACCCACCGAATCCGCGGCGCTTACCGGGTCCGCCTGAGATGATCGTTACGCTCGCCGGCCACGTCGACCACGGCAAAACCAGCCTGGTAAAAGCCATCACCGGGGTCGATACCGACACCCTGAGCGAGGAGCGGCGACGCGGGCTGACCATCGACCTGGGCTTCGCCTATGCCACGGACGGCGGGAACAGCGCCGATGTGCTGGGGTTTGTGGACGTGCCCGGCCATCACCGCTTCATTCACAACATGGTGGCGGGGGTCGCCGCCATGCAGTACGCGCTACTCACCGTCGCCGCGGACGACGGCCCCATGCCCCAGAGCCGCGAGCACCTACAGATCCTGGAACTGACCGGGCTGCGCCAGGGGGTGGTCGCCCTAACCAAGTGCGACCGGGTCAGCCCCGACCGCGTCCTAGCGGCGGAGAACGAAATTCACGCGCTCGTTGCCGGTACCTTTTTGGAAGACGCCGCCGTCTTTCGCACCTCCGCCCACACCGGGCTTGGCATCCCCGAGTTGACCCGGGCACTCTGGGCAGCGCATCGCGGCGCCGACCGGCAAGTTACATCCGGGCAATTCCGGCTGGCCGTAGACCGTGCGTTCAACGTGCGGGGCGCGGGCCTCGTGGTTACCGGCACGGTGCATGCGGGGCGCGTAGTTCGCAACCAAGAGGTTGCGGTATTTCCAAGCGGCGACAAGGCCAGGGTGCGGGGCATTCGCGCCCAGGACCACCAGGTTGAATATGCCGGCGCGGGTGATCGAACGGCACTGAACTTGGCGGGTATCGACCTGCAACGCATCGGCCGAGGTTGCTGGCTGACGAAAGACCCCTGTCCGCCGCACCGGAACTTTGCGGTCGATCTGCATGTGGTTAAAGACTTCCCGCGCCCGGTCAGGCACTGGCTGCCGGTACACGTTTATCACGCCACTTCCCACGCCACCGCACGCCTGGCTCTCCTGCATTCCGGACGTCTGGCACCAGGCCGCCAAAGTGATGTGGAACTGGTGACCGACGAGCCGCTGTGCGCCAGGCACGGCGACCACATCGTATTGCGCGACCAGGGCCTAGACCGAACCCTGGGCGGGGGACGAGTGCTCGCCGACCTGCCGCCATCGTCCCGGCGCCGGCACCCGATGCGCCTCGCCCGCATCGCCGCCTTCAAACAGGCCGGGCCAAGCCGGATTATCCGGGCGCTGCTGGAACTGGGGCCGGTCGCCACGGCGCCGTTGCGGCACACCCTGGGGCTGTCGTCGGCGCGGCTACGCGAACTGCTTGCCGGGTTGGATGTCGAGTGGCGCGGCGATACGGTCATCAGCCGTTCCCGTTGGGCCGACTGGCGCCGCATGGTGCTGGCATTCATCGAGCGTTTCCAAGCGGAACATCCCGATGCGCCCGGCGCACGGCCAAACCAACTACCCGCCGATATTCCCCAGCAATACCATATGGAACTGCTGAAAGAACTGGTCGCCGAGGAATCCCTGGGCGTCACCGCCGGTGCCTACCATCCGCCCCGTCACGTGGCATCGCTGCCAGCGGCCGAGCAGGCGCTGCTGAACCGGGTGCACGCGCTGTTGGATGTGGACCACGCACCCAGCGTCGGCGATCTGGCCAGAAAACTGCACATGCCGATCACCAAGCTGGACAGCGACCTCAAAAGCCTCGCCAAGCGGGGCCTGCTGGTGCAGGTGTCGGCCAAGCGGTTCTATTGGCCGGCACGTCTGGCGCGCATTGCCGGCTACGCCGCAGAACTGGCCGAGCGAGCGCCCTTCACCGTGCGGGATTTCCGCGACGCCACAGGCATCGGCCGCAACATCGCCATCGAAGCGCTGGAATACCTCGACCGCAAGGGGTTCACCCGCCGTACCGGAGACACCCGCACAGTGGTCAAGCCTTTCCAACTGTGATACCACTTGGGCTCGATGGGTACCGCCAGTCCGGTCTGCGGAAGAGCATCGTCTCCGGTGGGGCGCGCGGCCTTCAAAGCCGTTGAGGCGCGACAACGCGCCTGGTGGGTTCGACTCCTACCTCTTCCGCCACTTGCTCCTTCGCATACCAGAGCCGTCCAGCGGTACCTGCAGGACATGGCCGAGGCAAGCTGCGTCGGTGGCGCGCCAATCAAGGCGCAAGCAGGTGGCGTCCAATCAGGGCACAAACAGTTGCGCGACAAAGTTGGCGTGATTCTCGATGGCTGCAGGTGTTGTCGGATCCATGCCCGTGACCCGGCGGCACTCTGGGGCGATGGCGAAAATCAGGGAAGACGCGCCAACAAGGGTATACAGGGCGTGCGGCAATAGCTGCCTGTCGATGCCCGCTCCGAACGATTGCTCCGCCATCTCCGTGAAAGTCTCATACAGTGGCTTCATGTGCACGTCCACCAGCCATTTCATTCGGTCTTCAGAGCGTTTGCCCTCCTCGACCAGCAGGCGGAAGAGCTCCGGATGCGCTGCCGTGAAGCGCACGTATTCGCGAACGTATTCCCGGGCCAGCTCTCGCGGTTCGTCTGAGGCGATTTGTACCAGCGAGTGCGCCAGCTTGGTTTCCAGCAGCCGGAAGATGTGCTCCATGGCCGCACGCCATAACTCGTCCTTGGACTTGAAGTGATAGGTGATGAGCCCCTGGTTGGTGCCCGCACGCACCGCGATGTTGCGTGTACTGGCGGCGCGGAAGCCGAGTTCGGCAAACGCCTCGGCTGCCGCTTCGATCACCCGCTCGCGGGTGTCGGCGCGCTGCTGGGCTCTGCTTGTCATCGGTTTTTCAGACATATTGTTGCAAAAAATCCTATCGCCTCGATTTTCACCAGTCAATTGAACAATCTGAGCCGGTGCTCGTTATTCGATTGACAAGCCATTTTAGCTCACGTAGATTCCGCTTGACTTGTCATGTGAACAGTCATTACGGAGGGGAAAATGCACACACGGCAAAAATCCGCAGGCATAGCGGCGGCCCTCGCTGCAATTTGCGGGCTCGCACGGGCAACGTTCGCAGGTATCGCCCTGATCCTGCTTTCCGCCGCCGGCGCCGCCGAGGGCGTGTTGGAAGAGATCCTGGTCACCGCGGAGAAACGTGCTGTCAACGTTCAGGACGTTCCGCTCGCCGTGAGCGTCTTCAACCAAGACCGGCTGAACCAGAGCGGCATATCCACCATTGCCGAGCTACAGACCGTTTCACCGAACCTGCAGTTCACAACAGTCGGCAATTTCGGTGCCCACGCCATCGTGACCATGCGCGGCATCGGCACCGACATCATCACCAGCAACGGTGATACGGGTGTCGCCCTGTATCAGGACGGCGTTTATCTCGGGCGCGCATCGGCGACGTTGGCCGGGTTTTACGATGTCGAGCGCGTGGAGGTGCTGCGAGGGCCGCAGGGCACCCTGTACGGCCGCAACGCCATTGGCGGTTCCATCAACGTGCTGAGCGCAAAACCTTCCCAGGATCTCGAGGTTGCCACGGAAGCCCTGTTCGGCGACCTCGACCACGTTCGACTGCGCGGCCTGTTGAATGCGCCTCTTGGCGACAAGGCCGCAGCGCGCATCACGGCGGTTTGGGAGGAACGCGATGGTTATCTGGAAAACCTCGTGCCCGGCGTTGGCGACTCCAACGACATCGACAACTACGCCGTGCGTGGGCAACTGCTCTTCGATGTCAGCGAGACCCTCGAGGTATTGGTTCGCGGTTACGTCTCCGAAAGCGGCGGCCGCGGCGCGACGGCGCGAATCTGGGGTGATCGCTATCCACCGTTCTCGCTCGCGGGGGTCATCCCCATCGCCATGCCATCGCCTCGTCTGCCGTACGGTGTGGGTGCGCCCAACATTTTCCCCGGTATCTTCCGCATCGTCGATGGCGGTGCGCAGCCCGTACCAGACAACCTGCACCAGTATCGCAGCGATTTCGACAATACGAACGACCACACCATAACGGGCGCAAATATCGAGATAAGCTGGGAAACCGGTTACTTCAACGTGAAATCGCTCACAGCCTGGTTCAAGGACGATTCCGATGTCGTACGCGACGGTGACGTATCGGAATTGCCGCTTTACATCAAGGGCAGGCGCCAGATCTCGGAGCAGTTTTCGCAAGAACTCACCCTTACTTCCACCGGCGGCGGACCGCTGCAGTGGATTGCCGGTTTGTACTATTACGAGGAAGACATCGAAGATGATCAGTTCATCACGTTTTCGAACATCCGCGCCGCGGCATTGATGGCCGGAATACCACCCTTCACGGGATGGGCAACCGATGTCGCAGCCGGCGGCACGGGCATCGACCGCAAGAACCAGTCCATCGCGGCTTACGGTCAGATCGATTACGCCTTTACCGGACAGCTCACGGGCACGCTCGGCCTGCGCTACACGAAAGACGACAAGGCAGGCGGCGACAACTTCAGGAATCTCCATGACCCGGTGACGGGTGTGTCAGCCACCCTGGTCGGCTTCCCGCAAAGTTACGAATACGACGAAGACTGGCAGGAGCCAACCGGGAAGATCGGGCTGACATACAGCGTCTCGCCCGAGAGCCTCGTGTACGCCAGCTATTCCCGGGGCTTCAAGAGCGGGGGTGCCAATTTCGATCAACCCTTCGAACCCGAAGTCGTCGACTCCTGGGAACTCGGCAGCAAGAACCGCTTTCTGGAAGACCGACTGCAAGTCAACCTTGCCCTGTTCTACTCAGAGTACGACGACATGCAGCTTTTTACCGTGGAGCAAACACGAACCGTGGTGGAAAACGCTGCCAAGTCAACGATTCAGGGTGTTGAAGTCGAGTCAATTGCCGTCGTCTCCGACCATCTGAGATTCGACGCGTCGCTGGCGTACTTGGACGCGGAGTTCGACGAATACGTGAGCGAGGACCCGCTACTCAACCTGCCGCGGCGACCACCTTCGCCCGCGCAGGATCTGTCGGGCAACAGGCTGCCACGGTCTCCGGAATGGGAGTTGAATCTGGGAGTGGAGCTTGAATTCAAGCTGGGTGGCGGTGCCGTCAACATACGGGCCGAGTACCACTGGCAGGACGAGATGTATTTCCGCGCGTTCAACAACGAAGACAAGAAACAGGAAAGCTGGGAAGTAATCAATATGCGTGCTATGTACATCAGCGCTGACGACAGTTGGCACGTATCGGCGTTCGGCAAAAACCTGAACGATGAGGAGTACATCACCAACCTCTTTCCCGAGGCGGTCTTTTTCGGCGGCCCGGTCATGGCCAGTGTTGCGCCGCCGAGAACCTGGGGCGTGGAGATCGGCTATCGATTGAAATGACAATGGAGCAGGTGTCAAGTTTCGGCCAAAGACAGCGCACGGGAAGTTCGGCTGGAGTCAGCGCATGAGCAAACCGCGTCTACAACCCCTGAAACCGGAAACGCTCGACCCGCAGCAGCGCAAGCTCTACGACAACGTGCTCAAAAGCCCGAGGGCGCAAGGGCCCATGGGCAAACTGCTCGTCCGCAATGACGGTTCGCTGGTGGGGCCGTTCGATGCGTGGATGCGCTCGCCCGTTCTCGGTAGCCTGTTCGAGCGGGCTGGCATGGCCCTGCGCACCGACACAAGCGTCTCGGACGCGGCACGCGAGGTTGCAATCTGCGTGGTTGCCCGCGCCTGGAACGCCGACTTCGAATGGTGGGTACATGGCCGCGTGGCGCTGGCCGCCGACGTGCCGCAGTCGGTACTGGATGCCATCGCCGCGCGCCGCACGCCCGTGATCGATGATCGAGAGGTCGTCGCCGCACACGACATTGCCGTTGAACTCGTATACAAGCGCGGCCTCGATACCGCGACTCTCGAGCGCGCGAAAGCCGAGCTCGGCGAGCGCGGGCTGGTCGAGATCGTGATGGCGGTCGGCTTTTATCAGCTAGTCTCCGGAACACTGGAGAGCTTTCACCCCCCGGGACCCTCGGGAAACCTGGTTGTCGAGGGCCCTCCTGTGCAGGCACAGGCCGTCGGATTCGATCTCTATCATGCAGCCAGCACCACCCGGGCAGTGCGCCGGCTTCGTCCCGACTCCGTTCCCGACGCGGTGCTGCACCGGGTCGTGCAAGCCGCCACCTGGGCACCGTCGGGCGCCAATCAGGAACCATGGCGGATTGTTGCCGTTCGAGCCCCGGAACTGAAACAGGGCCTGGCGCGGCTCAACAAGGACCTCTGGTATTCCTATGTGGACGCCTCGCGTGCGCGGCTTGCCCAACTGCCCGAGCAGGTGCGGCTAACCGCCGAGCGCACCATCGATGCAGGCAATTACCTGGCGGATCACCTGGATCAGGCTCCGGTCATCAACGTGTTCTGCTTCGACTCGAGCCGGTTGCAGTACACCGACAGCGGGCTGGACCGGCCATCGGTTGTGGGCGGCGCCTCGCTCTACCCCGCGGTGCAGAACTTTCTGCTGGCGTGCAGAGCGGAAGGGCTGGGTTGCGTGCTGACGACCCTGCTATGCAGCCGGGAAGCTCAGGTACGGGACCTGCTGGGCATTCCCGAGCCCTGGGGTACCTTTGCATTCGTTCCCATCGGCTGGCCGCTCCGTGGCGGTCACGGGCCGCTCTCGCGGCGTCCCGTCGAGGAGGTGGTTGATGCCGATCAATTCGGCAACAAGCTGTTCGCGGCGGAATCGGAGGCGGAGGCACCAAACTGATTCCGAAAAAGACCAGCGTGCTGATCATCGGCGGGGGCCCGGTGGGCCTGACCGCCGCAGGGCTGCTTTCACTGCATGGGAATTCGTGCCTGGTCCTCGAGCGACATAACAAGACGCTGCGCCCTCCCGCAGCCCACGTTATTCGCGCAAGACCGCTCGAAGTGTTCGCCGAGCTTGGGATTGAAGACCAGATCCGCGCCGCCACCCCGCATCTGCCCCTGCACTACATCACCTGGTGTGCCACCTTCGGCGGTGCCGAGGTGGGCCGGTTGGATCTGCGGGGGGCAGCGGGCAGCGAGCAGGCCGACGACCCGGCCTGGGTCAACCTGTCGCAAAACAGGCTAGAGCCGATTCTCGCCGGGGCGGTCTCGCGCCAGGGGCCCGCGCAGATCGAATACGGCACCGAGTGTCTGGACATCACTGAAAACGGAAACAGCGTAACCGCACGCATTCGCCGTGATGACGGAACCGAGCACGAAGTGCAAGCCAACTGGGCCATCGCCGCCGATGGCGCCGGTAGCCCCACTCGCAAGGCCCTGGATATTGAGATGGTCGGGGACGGTCCACTCGGGCGTTTTCACATGACGCACATCAATGCGGATCTGACCCGGTGGATCGAAGACCGGCCAGGCCCCATATTCTGGATCTTGAACCCCGAATCACCAGGTACGCTGATTGTCCACGATCCGCAACGATCACATGTCTTCATGACGCCCGTGCTCGGGCTCGACAACGAAGAGGAAACGCTTCCCGATCGGTTGCGGGCCGCACTCGCGGTACCCGCAGAGGTGGAGATCGTCTCCACCGACACATGGGCACCCTACTGTCAGATCGCGGCACGCTATCGCAAGGGCCGTGTGTTTCTGGTGGGAGACTCCGCGCATCGTTTTCCACCAGCCGGCGGTCTGGGCCTTAACACCGGCATCATGGAAGCGCACAACATCGCCTGGAAGATCGCCATGGTTGAAGCTGGAACAGCCAACGAATCGATCCTTGATACTTACGAAACCGAGTGCCGACCGGCAGCGGAAACCAACGCACGCGAAAGTTTCGCCAACGCGCTCCGGCTAGGGCTGATCTCAACGGCCATCGGCGAGGTGACCGATTTGCCGAGCCTGGAAAAACGTCTACAGACCATGACGGGTCCCGAGCGCGGTGAACTCAACGCGGCAATCGAAGCACAGCGCAGCCATTTCATGTCCGATGGAGCGTTCCCCGAGCCGGTAGCGGGCGGCGACCACACACCACCGATGCGAATTCCCTCCCCCTATCGGGGCTTTACTCTTTTCGCCGCCGACCGTGAACCCTGGCAAAACCTGGCTTGCGCGGCGTCGCGCATCCTGGATATCGAGATCGGGTTTCAACGCCTGTCGCAGGCCGAACTCGGGTCATCGTCAACGGCGTCGAGCGGTTTTCTGACGCGACCGGACGGCATCGTCGTGTGGGCGGCAGAAGCCGGGATGAGTGAACTGGAAGCGGGTCTTGTCACGACCGTGCGCCGCGCGCTGCACCTGCCGGAATCATGAACTCGGCTGAAGCGTTTCGGGCCTGGGTGAAGCAGGCCTGCCCCGAAGAAATTCGCGGTAGCAAGTTCGAGTATCAGGGCGGCAGCAAACAGCCGATCACCCACCCAGCGTTTCAACGCTGGTTCGACGCCTGCGTGGAGCGGGGGTTCACCGTACCGGAGTGGCCGAAAGAATACGGCGGTGCAGGAATGGACAAGCGCGAAGCGCGCACACTGCGCGAGGCGATGCGTGCCTGTGGAGCGCCGTTGGCGCTTCAGGGTGTCGGCCCCACGATGCTTGGATCGACACTGCTGGAATTCGGTACGGACGATCAGAAAGCACGGCACCTGCCTCCAATCGCGCGTGGCGAGGTTCGCTGGTGTCAGGGCTATTCGGAACCCGGTGCCGGTTCCGATCTTGCCTCGCTCAAGACCCATGCCGTAGACAACGGCGATTTTTACCTTGTGAACGGCTCCAAGATCTGGACCTCGAGTGCGTACATGAGCGACTGGATTTTCTGTCTCGTGCGCACAGACGTCGAGGCGCCCAGACAGCAAGGCATCAGCTTTCTGCTGTTCCCGCTCGATCAGCCGGGTGTCACTATCAACACCATCGACCTGATCGATGGCTCAGCCGAATTCTGTCAGGTGTTTTTCGACGGCGCAAAAGCCAGCAAAGCGGACCTTGTCGGTCGGGAGAACCACGGCTGGAGCGTTGCCAAACGACTGCTGCAGTTCGAGCGCGCTTCCGTCGGCACCGGCCAGTTCCTGCCCCGCGGCGGCGCGCTGCCGGCGGCGCTGAAAAGTTACGCGCCGGAAGACTCGGCTGCCCGGCAAAGTGCGCTACGTATCGAGATCGACGATGCCGCATTCCAACTGACCAGAAAGCGTGTAGCAGAAGAGACACGCGGCGGCACCCCCACCTTTACCACCTCCATCTTCAAGTACATTTCCTCCGAGCTCGAAAGCCGTCGCCTAGAGGCGACCCTATCGGCGATGGGCACGCAAGGCCTCGGTTGGGTTGGAGACTGCTTCAATGACGAAGAGCTGCGCGCAACCCGCAATTGGCTGCTGAGCAAGGGTTACCTAATCGCGGGTGGCAGCTCCGAAATACAGCGCAACATCATTGCAAAACGGGTGCTTGGCCTGCCTGCCTGACAGGCCGATTTATCAACTAGCCGACCACAAAATCGAACCGGGCCGTCAGCACCGAGTGCCCCGGCTCATATTCCACAACATTGGTTTTCTTGAACGCCCAGTAGGCAACATCGAGTTTGTTCCTGGCGTCATCCGGAAACCAGACCTGCGTGGTGAATGTCCCATCCCCGACCCGTATTTTCACGTGGATATGGGCGGAACGAAAATCCACCGTGCCGATGAGCGACAGGGATCGAACACCATAGCCCCTCGGTTTCACGGTATCGAAAACGAACTGGCCTTGCCGATTCGTTGTCTGGTGCCCGCGACAGTTGAAACCGGAGTGATCGTATTCTCCTGAACCGTCAGCATGCCAGATTTCCACGATGGCCCCTTCCGCCGGCGAGCCGTCACTCTGCAACACCCGGCCCACAAAGCGCATCGGCTCGCCTTCCGTCCCGTTCTCGGCGAGCCGCTGTTTTGCAGGCGAGTTGGGCCGGTAGTAGGGCCCGTCCGGGCCTGCCGGCGTCGGCGTGAAGCGGCCAGGTGCGTGCCTTCTGTCCGATAACGTAACCTCTGGCGCTGCGCAAGAACTGCCGGCCGCGCCATAGTCGGGCATTGGCTCCCGGCGCAAACGGGCAACAAAAAAAACCGACAGGTAACCAAGCACACCCAAAGCCACACCGGCGGATGCCGGCATCGCATACTCTTCGGGCAAAGCCAGAACCAGCAGGATCGCCAGAGGTATTACGCCGATCTGCAGGTTCGTATCGTCTGTTTTCTGCAACGCCAGAAAGATCAGGGGGGCAAGGATGACCGCCAATAACAGTTCGAACATCATGGCTGCAACGAACAAGATACGGGAGACCCAACCTTATGCGGAGCACTTTGGCTTGTCAATCGAATAACAAGAAGTGGCGCCCGATTTTTGAACAACGCGCTAAGGTGTGGTCGATTAACCTGGACTTGCCCCCAATGTTGGACCACTTGAAGCGAGAAAATCTTGGCTTTTACGCCTCAGGGCAGGATCATTCGCGACCAGCCCAAGTCGGCCCGGCGGCTTGCCGCCCGAGCTGTCACCGCCGAATCGGCGGCGCAACCGGCGGTGACGCTCAGATACTGTAACCGACCCTTACCCCATAGGTGCGCGGCGGCGCGAGCAGCCCGCGCATGCCGAGCAGGCCGCTCGGGTATATCTGCAGCACATACACCTCGTCATTGAGGTTCTTGCCCCAGGCGGCGGCGGTCCAGCGTCCGTCGGAGCTGGTATAGGTGAGGTAGGCGTTCCAGAGATCGTAACTGGCCTGTTTGGTCTGATCCACGTTGAACTGGTCGAAGTAGATCTTGCCGCTGTGAACGTACTCGCCGCGCAGCGCTAGCGACCCCGCCCCGCCGAGGTCGAGCACGTACTCGGCACCGATGTTCGCCTTGAGCCGCGGCGAGTGGATCATCCGGTTGCCGGAAAGATCCTGGATTGCATTGCCGGCGTTGGGGTTGGCAGTGATGTAGTCCTTGTAGCTGCCGTTGATATAGGCGATCGACAGGTCGAGCTGGAAGTTATCGAAGGGCATCAGGCTGCCTTCGACCTCAAGGCCCTTCACCTCCGCCTTGGATGCGTTGTCGATGGGGATGGGGGCACCCGTGACCTCGGGATAGATGCGCACCTGAATATCGGTGTAGTCGTAGATGAAACCGGTGACGGCACCGCGTGCGCGGCCATCGGGTGCCGTGCCCTTCAGCCCTACCTCGTAGTTCCAGAGATATTCCGGGTCGAACACCGGGGAGTTCGAGACGGAATTGAAGCCGCCGCTCTTGAAGCCGCGGCTGGCGGTGGCGTAGACGAAAAGATTCTCGCCGATGTCGTAGCCGATGGTGAACTTGGGCGTAATAGCGTCCCAGGATGCTTTTCCGGAAGAGTCCGGCAGTATTACCCCGTTCATGATCGTGACGTGGTCCTTCGTCTCGTCGCTGTAACGCAGACCGGCCGTCAGCTTCAGGCGGTCTGTCGGTTTGAAAGAGAGTTCGCCGAACAGCGCCCAGGCCTCCACATCGAGATCGGAGAGCGGCACCAGCGCCAGCACGCCGCCGAGCAGTTCGAGGTTCAGGTCCTGCCTGGCGTCCTCGTCGAAATAGAAGAAGCCGGCCATCCACTCCCAAGGGCCGTCGCCCCGGTACTCGATGCGCAACTCCTCGGAGAGCGTGCGGGATTCCTCCTCCGAGACCGGCACCACCGAGAGCAGCGGCCGCTCGGTGCCGTCGGCATCGTAGTCGAGATCCGACTCGAAGTGCTTCCAGGCGCTTAGCGAGGTGATCCGGAAGCTCCCGAAATTCCAGGTGAGGCTGGCGTTGAACCCGCGCGACTCCATCTCGTTCATCGAATCGCTCACCCGAAAGTCGGATCCGTTGACGAAGGGATCCGGGTCGAAGGCAAGACCCGCATGCCCGGCTCCCGGGGCCAGAACCCGGGTGGAGACAACGCCGAGCGCATCGTCCTTGAGATGGTCGTAGCGCAGGAGCGCCTCGAAGCTGTCGCTCGGCTGCCACTTCAGCGATGCGTTGGCGGCGAACATGTCCTCTACGTCCAGGCGCTCGTCGAACACCGGGTTGTAGGAGTAGTTGTCCTTCTTGTTGTAGACCAGCGCCAAGCGGCCGAACAGCGTATCCGAGATGGCACCGCCGCCCGCAGCGCGCACCTTGCGCCCGGAGTAGTTGCTGATTTCCACATCGCCCCTGAACGAGGTCTCGGCGGAGGGCTGCTTGGTGACGATGTTGATGGCGCCGCCGGTGGCGTTGCGCCCATACAGCGTCCCCTGCGGCCCCTTGACCAGTTCCACCCGTTCCACATCGACGAAGTTGTTGAGCGCCGTGGTGAAGCGCGGCGTGTAGACGCCGTCGATATAGATGGCAACGCTCGAATCGGCACCCACCGCGATGATTTCGTTGCCCACGCCCCGCATGAAGATGTTGGAACCGCCGGCGGAGACATTGTTCGCGGTCAGGCTCGGCGCGAAGCGACCGAGATCCGCCACATCGTCGATGATGGCCTGCTCGAGCTGCTCGTCATTGAAGGCACTGACCGAAATTGGCACCTCGTAGAGACTTTCCTCGCGTTTCTGAGCGGTGACGACGATTTCCTCGAGCGCCTGTTCGCCGTGGACCTTGGGGCCGACCGCGAGCAACGGCACCAGGAATAGTGTCGGCAAGCAGCGCCTGAGCCATGCCAGCCGGCCAAAGTTGACAGCAATCCGTGCGATCATTTCCAGTTCCTCAATGCAGGTGCAGGGCCTCGCGATCTCCGGCACCACCTAGCCGAGGCCGCGCCGACCTCTCTCCTGAGTAAGACGCAGCGGCGAAGCAGTTCCACAGTGGCCGTTGCTTCCACCGCCAAAGGGTCGCTCAGCGTCAAGGCAACACCGGTATAACAATGCGCTCTCCAACTCACCGGCATCCGGGCTCGATTCGATAGACCGGTCAACGATGGCCGTACCTCCTCAGCCTTGCCGAATGGCCGGGAAAGTCCGATCGCGAACCCCAATCGAATCACTTCCCGCACCCCAATCGAGCCAATTTTTGTGACTTCATTTAGTCCTTCATATTTATAGCTTTCAGTAAATATCTATATGATTTTCGATCTGGCTGCTCCAGATCCCTAGACAGAAGCGTTCAGGCTGCTTGGGGTTCGACTCCAGTAGCGTACCCAATAACGGCCGCTTCGCTCTCAACGATCTCCCTTGCCAGCCCTACCCGGGCAGCTTCTACCGGCATGCAGGCGTGGTTGTCTCAGACGATCGCCTCGGCAAGCAGCTTCTCGAGACGGGGCGACGTGCCTCCGCTGGTCCGGACGTTCATGACAGCGGCACCTCCCGACTTGCGGTTACGGGGTCCGTATTGAGGACGAGCCTGACCCACTGCGTCCTTGGCAAGCAAACCGCCAAACGTTGGCGACGATCGGAAGACCACCATGCAGCACAGACATTTCCTTTCCGGGGCCACAACGCTGGCCGCGATTATGTCCGTGCCCGGCACTCTGGACGCACGGGCCGCCGACTCCCCCAACGTCACGCCCTCGAACGCGCCTTGGCCGCTCTGGGGACCGGAGAGCTTCGTCATCGACTCCGAGTCGGTCGGCGACCGCCTGGCGATCGGCATCTGGAAACCGGGAGCGGAGTTCCTGGCGTTGTCGGGCAGAGCCGCCGAAACGCCGCCGCGGGGCTGACGGCGCAGGCGCGGGGACGCGGTAGGGGTCATGAATCGCAGGCGACTCTTCCTGACCGCGGCAGGCCTGGCGCTGCTGCCGCAGGCGGTCCCGGTACGGGCCACCGCGTCGGTCCCCGTATTGTCGGCACGAACGCTAAGGTTGCTCGCCGAGAGCGCTATCGTCGACCTGACTGGCGCCAACTCGCCCATTCACGCGATCTCGATGCAACCCGTCGGCTACGACACCTGGATCGCCAAGTACAAGAAGGCGAACGTCACCTGGCTGTCCATGACGGCAGGATCCGACTTCACCAAGACCACCGGCCAGATGCTGCACGTGCTCGCGGCGAACCGGCGCTACATCCTGGAACGGCCGGACGAGTACGTCTTCGTGCGGAGCGTCGCGGACGTGGCCCGCGCCAAGGCCGACGGCAAGCTCGGGGTCAACTTCAACTTCCAGGGATCGACCCCGCTCGAAGGGGACATCAACCTGGTGGAGGTGCTGTACGGGCTCGGCGTCGGGCACATGCTGCTCGCCTACAACGACAAGAACCTTGCCTCCGAAGGCAGTCACGATCACGACAACCCGGGGCTGTCGAACTTCGGCCGCGCCCTGGTCGCCGAGATGAACCGGGTCGGCATGGTCTGCGACGGCAGTCACATGTCGGAGCGTTCGACGCTGGAGATGTGCGAGCACTCGACGGCGCCGGTGATCTTCTCTCACTCCTCCGCCCGGGCGCTGCGCGATCACGAGCGCAACATCAGCGACGGCCAGATCCGGGCGGCGGCCGCCACCGGGGGTGTCATCGGTATCAACGGCGTCTCGCTGTTCCTGTCGAAGGCGTTGTACGATCCTTCCGCGGAACAGATGTTCCGGCATGTCGACTATGTCGCGGAACTGGTCGGCGACCGGCATGTCGGGCTCGGCCTCGACCACGTACCCCTCATGGACGAGCCCCTGCCGGTGGAGAATGTCGTCCCGCAGTACACGGAACTCTACGGCGAAGAACAGTATCCGCCGATGAACCGGCTGGCCATCGCCGGCCCGTCGGTAATCGCCCCGCTCACCGAGCTGATGCTCGGTCACGGCTACAGCGACGATCAGGTACGCGGCATCCTGGGCGGGAACTTCCTGCGCGTCTTCGGCCAGGTGTGGGGTTAGGGCTCGTCCTCGGTGAATGCGCCCATTGATGTTTCTGGCAATGAAAGCCCGGGGCCTCAAAAAGCTGCCAACCGTCAAGCCCTTGATGACGGCCCTGCAACGCAGCCGAACCGCCATGCACGGCCATCTCGACGAACTCGAAGCCGCCTTGGACGCCAGCGGCGGGCCTTGGATTCTCGGCGAACCGTTCTGCTTTTCGGACATCGGCATGATGGTCATTCTGGATCGATTGCGGGAAGTGGATTGGCTGGACGTATTCCTGACCGACCAGCGCCCGAAGGTGGCCGCCTATTGGCGGGCACTTCAGGAGCGGCCCAGTTATGCCGAAGGCATCGCGGCGTTCGAGCACCCTACCGTCACCCGGGGCTTGAACGCCATCAAGCACCTCAAGGCCCAGGATGCGGCTTTTGCGGCGGTTTGGTCGGGCTAGACCATTCGAACGGATGTCGCCCTTTCTCTAGAAGAGCCTGTCCTGGCTTGAAACACGCCTTCGATGCCCCGGCCTGTTCGCCGGGCGCACGATCAGCCAAGAACGGGGTGCGCTCGTTTCATGTCGATGTACTTCACCGGCACGAGGCGATGGCCAAGCATGTCCACTGCGGCTTGGGCTTGCTCAAGAATGACGTAGCCCAACAGCGGTTCAAAGTCCGATCCGTCATCCCCGGCCATGTCCACGAAAATGACCTCATTGGATACGGGCCGAAACCCGGCGATTTGGATTTCCACGGGCCAGCAAGCTTCGCCGCGCACGATGTCCTGGTTCGCCATCTGCAATTCCACCGGCCCCGAACGCGGAAACTCTCCCAATCGTTCCCTCCATGAAGCCGGAAGAATGAGGGCGCCAGCATCCGTATCGACCAGCATGCCGCACTCGATGGACTTGTCCTCATCAAACAAATTCGTGATTGACGTTTGCACTACGATGCGGCCCATGAGACTCCCTGCTCATGCCGGGGAATTTCAGTATCGAGGTCGGCACCGAGACGGGTCAAGGCCACGGTGCGCCTAGTCCGGTATGGACGAGGGATCCTCCAGATAGCCGTTCAACGCACAGGCTGGGATTTCCATGGTTGCAAAGAACTGCAACGCAGCGCGCAGGGAATCAGGCCTTCAAGGCGGCCCTGAACCGCGTATGCGCATATCGTCGGACGGGGTCGCCGCCGACCTCATGGAACGACAGAAGCGCCATGCGTCCCCACACACCCGAAAAGTAGTCCTTGGGCAACCCTGCCGGGGCGAACAGGTTGTCGTGAATCGCCGAATAGGTGAGGGTCGGTGAGTTGTCGCCGGTCGGGCCGGCATACAGACTGAGCACGCGTTCCTGTTCCTCGCTCGATGGCAGGAAGTGCGAGGTCACATCCAGTTCGTTGTCCCCCGTTCCGGCGCGTACTTCCAGCCGCGACTCGAACGCCTCGTAGTCGCCCGCGTAGTAGCTCATGGGCCGGGTGGTCGGTGTTTCCGAGAATGGCGGCTCGACGGTCAGTCCGAGGTGCTCCCGCAGGACCGTCGTGACCAGTTGATCGTGCATGGGGCTCGAACCCGGCCCGGTGCCGAAACTCGCAATCACCAAGTCGTACTCTGGAAACACCGTCAGGCCGGCAGTGCCTCCCGGCGATCCGCCGCCGTGCCACCATCCGGTGGTGCCGCCGATGGGCGGCAGGAACCAGCCGAGGCCCACCGGCGGTGCGTTGGGTGTCTTCAGGTCGAAGGTCGGGGTGCGCATCATTCGGGTATGTTCGGCGGAAAGCACGCGCGTTCCGTTGGGCGCCACGCCGTCGGCCAAGTGGGTGCGCGCGAATGCGATGAGGTCGCCGACGGTGACGATCGGCGTTGCCCCGGCCGGAGCCGCCGACACCGGCAGCATAAACAGGCCAGCAGCTTCCATTTCGCCTCCGGGGCCCGGATAGGCCCCGAGCGCGGTGCGGCGCAGGATCGCCTGGGTGGCCGAGGTGACGGAACGATCCATGCCTATAGGCGCGAAGATCTCCTCCTCGAGCGTCCGGTTGAAGCTCTTGCCGGAAAGGGTTTCGATGATCCGCCCAGCGATGGTGAAGCCCGGATTCGTGTAATGCAGCAATTCGCCCGGTGCGAACAGGGTACCTATTCCGGACAGCGCATCGATGTAGGACTGCACCGCGTTGGGGCCGAATTCACGGGCGGGCATGAGCGTGTCCGCATCGATGCCGTTGGAGTGATTGACAAGCTGCCTCACCCGGATTCGCTCCGCGGCCCCCTTCTCGCCAAGGCGAAAGTCCGGAAGGTAGCGGGTAATGGGCGCGTCGAGATCGATTCGCCCGGCCTCCACGTATTTCAGCAGCAGGGTCGTGGTCAGCACCTTGGTGATGGACCCGAGCAGCCAAGCCGTATCCGTGGTCATGGCATCGCCCGTGTTGAGGTTGCGCACGCCATGCGCAAACATCCACTCCGACCCATCCTGGTAGATGCCGGCCACGTAACCCGGCGACCCGAGTTCGGCGGCGAGCCGGGGAATCAGGTCGGAAAGCAATTCGCCGATGCCCACCAGCGACGAGCTTCCCGCTTGCTGAGCGCTGGCCGCGGCGGGCCAGCCTGTCAGTGCGATGGCAGGTGTTGCGGCCAGCGCGGCCGCACCAGAAACGAACTGTCGACGTCGCATGTGGGCGTTCTCCTAGTTTTCTTGGATCACGGGAAAGGCTTTTGCATGAGTGATCTTCTAGGCCGACGACCGTCCACTCGTCGGTCTGGGGCGTCACCTCGTTAGTTTACTCGTTCATGGAAGACGCAGACAGCCGCCATCGACCTGAACGCACGCCGTTTCACCGGGCTGTACCTTTCCTGACGGTCTGCGTGCGGCATCGAGCTTTTGCCCCAAGCTGCGGGCTCCATCCTGAAAGGGGTACCGCGTACGTGAATGCCCATTCGTCCAGCATCTCGATGGGCGGGCGCAGGGAAATCGACGGCTACCGCTCGGCGTCCATCACGTTTCTAGCAAAGAAGCCGGCGAGCTTGCGGATGAAATAGTCCTCGGCCACGCCGGTGTAGCCGTGGCCCTCTTCCGGCAGCACCACCTGGTCGTGGTCGATGCCGGCATCGATCAGCGCACGGCTCATGCGCATGAATTCCGGGAAGGTCGCGAAGTCCGCCAGGCCGCCCACAAGCATCAACCTGCCCTTCACTAGCGGTGCCAGCCGGTAGGGGCTTGCGAAATCGTAGGCGTCCTTGGCACGCTCCGGCAGGTCGAGGTAGGGCTCGTACAGGAGTGACGAATAGGGGTTGTAGCCCGGTGCGCTGGAGACCGCTGCCCGGTACAGGTCCGGCGCCTGGGCCAGCGCCGCAAAGGCGTAGTAACCGCCCCAGGAATGTCCCCAGATGCCGACGCGGTCGAGGTCCATGAAGGGGTGCCGTTCGCCGAGTTGACGGATGGCCGCGGCATGATCCGCGATCTCGTTTTTGCCCCAGCTACGGTAGATGACATCCTGAAAAGCCTTGGAGCGCTCCGGCGTGCCGCGCCCATCCAAGGTGACGACCACGTAGCCGAGTTGCGCCATGGCGCGCGGCAGGTTTCCGGTTTTCGACCCGGGGAGCGAGAAGGTCCGGTCGGTCACGACGATCTGGGGGCCCGCATATAGATATTCGAGAACCGGATACTGCTTTCCCGGGTGGAAATCGTAGGGCCTGTGCATAACGCCCCAGAGATCGGTCTCGCCGTCGGCGGCCTTGACGCTGAACTCCACGGTGGGTGTCCAGCCGAGCGATTGCAGGGCGGAGATATCCGCTTCGGCCAGGGTGCGGATCAGGGTCCCGTCGGCGGCACGCAGATCGACGCGGGGCGCTCGAACGGGGCTGGAGTGGGTATCGAGGAAGTAGGCGAGCGACGGGGAAAACTCCACGGCATGCTGGCCCTCGCCCTCGGTAAGCCTCTGCACGGCACCGCCGTCGAGGGCCACCCGGTACAGGTGGGTATCGTAGACCCGGGGACGCTCCCCGTGGGCCGTGAAGTACACCCAGCCGGTCTCCTGGTGGATCTTCTGCACCTCCAGAACCGGGTATTGTCCCCGGGTCAACCGGCGCTCGAGACGCCCGTCGTTGCGGTACAGGTAGAGGTGATTCCAGCCGTCCCGGGTCGACTCCCAAAGAAAGCCGTCGCCGTTCGGCAGGGCGGTGAATCCGGTGTTGCCGAAGGAGATGACATCGTGCTGGATCTTGACGAAGGTTTCCGCCGTCTCGGTGAACAGGGTCCGCACCGACCCGTCCAGGGCGTTCGCGGCCATGATGTCCACCGACTTGAAATCCCTGGAAAAGCGCGCGAACAGCGCTTCCGACGAGTCCGGCAGCCAGCCGAGCAGGCTGAAATAGCGGTCTTCGGTATCCACGTCGACCGCGACAGGCGCCCCCGACAGGATGTTCAGAATGTACGGCCGCACATGGTCGAGGTGACCCCCGGCTGCCGCGAACGGCCGCGGGATGGTGCGTTCGATGGTTTCCATGTAGCGCAGTTCCCCCTTGCGGGGCAGCTTCGAGCGGTCGATAAGGGTCGCGAAGAGCTTCAGGCTGTCCGGCGACCAGGGGGTGAACGGCACGTAGGCGATCGTCAGGCCCGCCCCGAGGGACAGGCGCGTGCTTTCCACGTCCCAAGCATCGTCGAAGGTGCCGTCCGTGGTGAGTGCATGGGTGCTGCCGTCCGCCGCAGAGCGCAGGGCCAGGTTGTCGTCGACCAGGGTGGCGTACCACTTGCCGTCTGGGGACAGCACCTCCGGCGACGGCATCGCCATGCCGAAATAGCCGCGGCGCGGGAAGGTGCCCGGCCGCACGCCGGCGGTGCCCGTTGCGGCCGGCGCGGGCTGCTCCCCGACCTGGTAGGTCGCCAGGTCCAGGCTGAACCGGCGTCCTTCCAGGGAGAAAGTTGCGGTGGCACCATCGGGATGCAACTGGAAGGTCTCGAAGGGCACCCCGGCATAGGGCGGTTCGTGGCCAATCGCCTCGGCGATGGCAGCACGCAGGCGCTGCACATCGAACAGCGGCGCCACGGTGTTGGCGGCCGGGTCCACGCGCCAGATCACCCGGTTGGCCGGCCCACCCTCGGCGTACCAGAAGCTCGAGCCATCGGCGAGCCAGTTGGGCTCGATGGAGGCGCCCTGCACGAGCGCGGCAAAGTCGAGATACTGCTCGAACACCGCTTGGCGGCTGTCTTCGGCTGTAGCCGGGGCCGCGAGCGGGAAGAGCAACGCGACGCCAAGCATCGCCCGCATTCGTCTGTGATTTTTCATGGAACAGAACCCTCGTTTGTGGCCAAAAAGCGCCTTGAGGTTTAGCTGTTCAAGCGTGCATTGCCGGGGGTCGCCGATAACGCCATCGGCGACCCCGTCGAGCAGCTCGCACGCCTGACTCGATGCCATGTCCAGCAACTGCAGGGCATCGGCGGCCAGTGGGTTTTCGGACTGCCATCGCTCAACGGCCAGACCCCAAGGGCTTGTTTCGCTCCACGCCATCGCCGGGGATGCGTTCCACAGTGGGCGCACTATGCCACGGCCGACCGCAGCCCCAACCCACATCGTTCAGCCCGCATCATCCGCTCGTGGAACGGCCGGCAGTTGCAGATACGACCCGTCCGTGCCGCCATGGTGCACGAAAATCGTCGGGACGATGTTGTCCTCTGCATCGGGCCGGTTCTGCGGCGACAGTTCAGGGTGCAGGTCGTAGTCCGGCCAGTCGGCTGCCGTGATGGAGAGGCGCACACTGTGCCCGGCCCGGAACAGCCAGGATGTGGGATGCAGGGCCGTGGTCACGCGCACTACCGCGCCATCGGCGAAGACGCCGTCGGTATAGTCGGCCGCGCGGAATCCGTGCCAGGGCAGGTCCGGCCTTAAGTCGATGCCGGGGTTGCCCGGAATCTGCAGGTCGTTGTCGACCAGGCGGTCGAAACCGGCGCGGTGCTGGTGCTCGGTGACCAGCACGGCGTTGCCTTCCGGGTCGATGTCCTCCAGATAGAAGTAGAGGTCCCCGTGGTCGGCGGAGGAGGAAACGGCAACGCTGACGATGGGGTGGCCGGTTACTTCCATGTCTTGCGTGAGCGGCGCGCTAGTGTAGGTGAGCGCCTGTGCGTCCTTTTCAGTGCGGAAAGGGACATCATCGGGGACGCCGAACATCTGCTGGCGCGAATGGCCGAAGGAATCGGCGTTGAAAGGGGGTTTGCCCTTCATGGCATTGGCCACCGAGATCTGCGATGCATCGAGTGGCGGCCCGAAGGTGCCGTCGTGGGAGAAATCCGCGGTGTAGTCGTCGCGCCCGGGCTCGCCGGGCGCCCGCGCCAGAGCATTGGCGGCGGCCAGGTATAACCTTGTGGGCACGGCCCGCTCCAGCGGCCAGGACGGTTCCGCACGCCAGCCCTCGTTCTGGACGAAGAGGTACACCGGCGGTTCCTCGTCGATGCCGTTGCGAACCCCTTTCAACCAGCGGTCGAACCAGCGCAACGCCTCGCCCAGGTAGGTTTCCGTGTAGACGTTCTCCCGCTCCGGGTCCGCGCCGAGCCGCTCGGAAGCGGGAGGCGAGATGCCCTGATGGTACATCGGCCAGGCCGAGATCCTAGACGGGTTGGTGGGTTCGAGCGTGGCATAGACCTCGAACGAACTGCGCGTGAACGCATCCCACCACCCGGCGAAGTTGTAGACCGCCACCCCGGACTCGATGACGGCGGGCAACATTCCCCAGGTGAGCTCGGCGGAGATCAGGCCATCGGATGCGCGCGGACTGTCAAAGAAGCGCTGCGAGCGGATGCCGGTTACCGCATCGTAGTTGCCCGGTGCGCCATCCGGATGGGCGATGTGCTCCATGGTGGCGTTGAAGTAGGCGTGTTCCGTGCGCTCGACGCCATCGGGGTAGCGCGGCGGGTTCGCCGGATCGACGGGCCAGGGGTAGTCGTCCGTGAACCAGGTGTCACCGTCCGCATCCAGGGGAATCTCGTCGGTGAGTTCGCCGTCGCCGTCCTCGTCGAGCACCGGTGTCACCGGGGGTATGGGGAAGGGCTCGAACGAGTTGTTGTGGTTGATGAAGTCCGTCATCGCCGTCCAGGTTTCCGCAAAGGCGTAGGCGAAGATGCCGCCGGGCTGCAGCAGCAACGCATCCCAACCGGTGTGGAAGGGGACGATCGCCTTGAGCGCCTCGGGCTGCGCCGCCGCCACGGCGAACTGCGACCAGCCCTCGTAGGACCCGCCGATCATGCCCACGTTGCCGTCGCTCCAGGGCTGCGCGGCGATCCAGTCGACGATTACGCCGCCGTCCTCGACGAACCGCTGGGTCATCAGGTCGTTCCAGCCGAAGGACGCGCCGGTGCCGCGCATGTCGGCGGCCACATAGGCGTAGCCGCGCGCCAGGAAGAACTCCCAGGGAAGCAGTGCCACCTCGCCGGTTTCGGGATCGATGGATGTGCGGTGGTACGGGGTGTAGCGGAAGATCACCGGAAAGGACGCCGGCGCTTCGCCCGCGCCGGTATAGCCGGTCGGCAGCACCACATCGACGGCGAGGCGCACGCCGTCCGCCGCCGTCACGAAGTAGGACGAGCGTTCGTGGCCGCTCCACTCGACCGGGCTCGTGCCCTCCAGGGACAAGGGGCTGGTCCGCACTTCAGGCGGTGCCGGGCTGGTCTCCACCGCGACCGGCGCCCGGCCGGCCCCCGCTTCGCCCCCCGGGGCGCCGCCGCCTTCGCAGGCAGCCAGCAAAGGAACGCTCACTGCGAACCTTGCCACCAGACCGATTGCGCGAGCAGGGAATTGCACGAGTTTCGCCATCATTTCAGCCCTCCTGTCGTTACGCGAGGCCGCGCGTTCCATCCGATGCTGCCCCGAGGCTCTCTCCGGGTGCGTAGCACTGCCGCTCCGTATCGGGGTGACGCTCGACATGGGCGCATCATACTCGACGCGGCGAAAATATCATCGTTGAAATAATCAATGATTTCATTCAATATCCAATATCGATACGAGCCATCGGCATGAATTCCAAGCGACGCAAGGGGGGACCACCATGAGAATCGCAGCCATCATCAGCACCTGCCTTGTCTTGATGAGCCTCTCCGGCCTTCCGTGTGCCCAGGACACCGGGCCGGGCCTGGTCGAGGAAATCGTCGTCACCGCCCGATTCCGGGAGGAGAGCGCCCAGGATATCGGCGCATCCATCAGCGCCTACGGCGAACAGACGATCCGCGACCTCGGCGTGGAGAACATGTCCGACCTCGCATTCGTCACGCCGGGCCTGAACCTGCAGGACCGGGGCCCCAACCGCAACGAGATTTCCGTGCGGGGCGTCGGGCGGCTGGTCTTTCCCCAGGACCTGCTGCCGGTTTCCAACGCCATCGGCACCTATTTCGACGATGTCCCGCTGAACGTCAACGTCGGCACCCAGATCGACATGCGTTTTTTCGACCTGGAACGGGTAGAGGTGCTGCGCGGTCCCCAGGGGACGCTGTTCGGCGAAGGCGCCGAGGGCGGCGCGGTGCGATATGTTTCCAAAGATCCCAGCCTAGAAGCCGTGGAGGGCACTGTGGAAGCCGGTTTCAACACGGTGGGTCACGGCGACTCCGCGTTCGGCGCACGGGCGGCCTTGAGCATCCCCCTGGCACGGGACAGGGCCGGATTGCGGCTGGTGGTCAACCGGGTTGCCCAGGGCGGGTTCGTCGACAACGTCGCCACCGGCACCGACGACATCAACGACTTCAAAGCGGTGAACGTGCGCGCCGTGTTCCTCGCGGAACCGAACGACCGATTCCGCATCCGTCTGGTCGGCATGCACGAAGAGATGGACCAGGACACCTTCTGGTTCGTGACCGGCGACCCGGACGACCTGGAACTGGATTTCTTCTCGGACGACGGCTTCGTCGAGGACGACTACGACCTGGTGAGCGCAAACCTGAGCTACGATTTCGGTCCCCTGACGGTGGAGTCCATTACCTCCTACCTGGAACGCGACCGCCATCGCTACCAGATCGACAACGTCTTCGGCGGCCTGAACACCGTTGCGGTCACCTTTGCGTTCGGCGCCTTCACGCGGGGCGATACCTTCGCCGACGACATTACCACCTGGGAGCAGTTCTCTCAGGAGGTTCGCGTCATATCCGATTTCGACGGGCCGTTCAATTTCGTGGCCGGGTTGTTCTATCGGGACTTCGACCTTGAGATTACCGGCACCAACTGTTCGCCCGCCTACCTGGCCGCGGGTTTCCCCGCCGAATGCGGCGACGACATCTTTGCCGTGCTGAACCCGGACGGCGAACCCCGCGGCCTCACCACCAACAGCGGCGAGCAGGTCTCCGCCTTCTTCGAGGCAACCTTGTCCATCAACGACCGGTTGCGGCTGATCGCCGGGCTGCGCAGCCACAACGAGGATGTCGATCTGGCCACTGGCGGTGCCACGTTCAGCCTGTTCGGCTTCAGCACCGTCGGCGCCCTGTCCGAATCGGAATCCATCGACGAACTGCTGCCCAAGGTCGGCCTGGAATTCGACCTGAGCGACGCCGCCCTCCTGTACCTGACCTATTCTGCCGGCGCCCGCAACGGCAACCTCAACTCACCGATTACCATGGCGCAGATCGAAGCGGCTTTCGGACCCGGTTCGTCCGACCGATACCGCACTTACCATCCCGAGCGCACCGATGCCTTCGAACTCGGCATCAAGTCGCTGCTGCTGGACGGCGCCCTGCAATTCAACGCCTCCGCCTATTACAACATCATCGATGACATGCAGGCGGCGACCTTCCCCGGCGGACTGTTTGCCATACTGGAAAACGTGGGAGACGGCCATGCCGTCGGCGGTGACCTCGAAGTGACCTGGCGACCCACCGACTCGCTGTTGCTGTTCGGCAGCCTGAGCGTCACCGAGGCGGAAAACGACGACGAGTTCATCTTCCGGGACAATCTGCCGCCTGCGCCCAAGGTGATCACGCCCAAGGGCACCGACAACCCCTATACACCGAAGACTTCCATATCCGCAGGGGCGCAGTACGCCTGGGCCATCGAAGGCATGGGCCCGGGCACGAACTTGGTGTTCAACGTCAACCTGCAGCATACCGGCAAGTACAAGATCACGTTCGAAGGCGACGCCGAGGAACTGGGGAACTTCCAAACGCTCAATGCCTCCCTCGGGCTGGTCGCGGATCGCTGGGAACTGAACCTGCGCGCGGACAATCTGCTGGATAACATCGAGGTGGTGTCCATCCAGGAACTCGACAGCGACCTCTCCCCGTTCTTGGGCCCGTTGCAGCCGGCCGACTACAGTTTCAACGAGGTGAGCCACAACCGGCCGCGCACGTTGAGCCTGACGGCCCGCTTCTCGTTCTAGCCGTGTTCATGTGGCAAGATCAGTCGCCTCGTCGTGGGCTGCAAGGCGTCGGTAGCTCTGTGAAAGCGTTCCCTTCGAGAATTCGCCTGACTGTTGCATTGACCGCCGCGGTATTGACCGCGGGCTGCGATGCCGGAAACGAGCCTGTGGGAGAGGAAACCGCAGATGGTGCTGCCTCATCCGTGCAACTCGTCGTAAGCAACCCGGTCCGCATCGGCACGGGGAAATCGCCGCTCGACGGCGACTGCGGGAAACTGAGCGACGGCTACACGTATCCGGACGATACCGAAACCGACCCACGCCTCGTCGTGTCGGCCAGCAACCCCGCACGCATTGCGGTGGCTTTCATGCGCGACCCCGTGCTGGCCATCTCGACGGCGGCTTCCGATGATGGGGGCATCACCTGGCGGGAAGCCGAGCCCCCCGGGCTGTCGCCCTGCACCGGCACGTCCTACAACAGCTACGGCGACCAGGATCTCGGTATCGACGGCGGCGACCGCCTGTACCTGGTATCGGTGCAGGGCGATTTCCTGCCCGAGGGGGAACCCCTCGTGATCGGGGCGAAATACTGGATGAACAGCGCGGTAGTGGTATCGACATCCGACGATTTCGGCCTGACCTGGTCGCCGCCCCGGGTCGTCTCACCCTTGGGGGAATACCAGCACACCACGCTCGTCGCCACCGATCCCCACAGCTCCGGCACCGCCCATGTCGCCTGGCATGTGCACCGAAACCCAAGCCAGCCGGAAGGGACCGAATCGCACCTGGAAGATGCCTTCGTCTATCTGGCATCGACTACGGACGGCGGCGCCTCCTGGAGCCGTCCCGAACCGGTCATGGCGGCCAGGGGCGCGCTGGACCTGGTGCGCTTCGCCGACGGGGAACTGCTGGCCGCGGCACTTGCCGGCGAGGACCCGACCACGGCGGCCACCGTGTTCAGCCGCCGCACCTCAGACGGCTGGACTGCACCGCAGCCGCTGCCGCTGCAGTCGAACACCGCCGCATTCGCGCACCCGGAAAAGGAAATGGTGCTCGCCATCGACACGCCGCTGTACCTAGGCGCGGACGGCACGCTGTATCAGGTCGCATCGACCTACGATCCGGAAACCGACCGGGGAGCGGTGGCCGTTGCTTCGTCAGCAGATCGCGGCTTGAACTGGAGTGCACCGACAACCGTGGCCGAGGTGAGCGGGCCGGCGTGGAATGCGGCCGTTGGCGCCGCACCCGATGGGGCGATCGGCGTCTTCTGGTACGACTCCCGGGAGGATGTGCCTGGCGATGGCAGTATTACGACGAGGGCCCGCTTTGCGGCGTCCGTGGACAATGGTGCAAACTGGACGGAGGTGGCGCTGTCGCGGCCGTTCGACCTTGCCAAGGGGCCCCGGCCGCATGTACTGCTCTATCTGGGCAACTACTTCGAGGTCAAGCCCACCGGCCCGAGCGCCTTCGGTGTCGCCTATGCGGTGACCCCGCCCCTGTCCGAGGGATCAGCCGATTTGCACTTCGTCAACCTGTCCGTCCATCGCCAATCGAGGTGACTGGCCGCGCTGCCCAACTATCGCCTGTGGTTTGTTCGTGCCACGCCTTCGGGCTTCGATCGACCGGTCAGGCCCCGAGAGCCACTTCGAACAGTTCTTCGTAGTCCGCCCTAGAACACGGGCGGGGGTTTGTAAACGTGCAGATATCCTTGACCGCATGCTCGGCAAGGGAGGGAATGGCATCGCCTTGGACCCCCATTTCGCTGAGATTGCGGGGTAAGCCCAGATCCGCGTTGAGCCTTCGAATGAACTCGGCGGGATCCGCATCGACATCGATACCCAACGCTACATTCAGCCGCGAGTACTTCTCGCCGACATGGCCTCGATTGAAGTCGAGAACCGTCGGCAGAAGCACCGCGTTGAGGGTCCCGTGATGAAGCCCGAGCGTCTGATCCGCGCCACAGGCATGGCTCATGGAATGAACCGCGCCGAGGCCCTTGCTGAACGCCATCGCGCCCTCGGCCGCGGCCATCATCATTTGCCAGCGGGCATCCCGGTCGCTTCCGTCGCGCACGGCGCGAATCAGGTGTGCCTCGCGGATGCCCCGCTCGAGCCCGTCACAGGCCACCGCTTCGGCCGGTGGGTTCACTTGGGATGACAGCAATGCCTCGATGCAATGCGTCATCGCATCCATTCCGGTCGCTGCGGTCAGCAGCGGGGGCAGGCCCGATGTGAGGGAAGGGTCGCAGATAGCGGTGCGGGGAAGGAGGTGGTGGCTCACAAAGAGGAGCTTCTCGCCATTGTCCATAATGATGACGGCGCCGGTCGACACCTCGCTGCCGGTGCCGGCCGTCGTCGGGATGGCAACCAGCGGCGCGACGGGTCCGATCTTCGGCGCGCCGCCCAACCCCACGGTGTATCCGAGTAAGTCTCCCTCGTGGGTTACCGCCAGCGCGACAGCCTTGCCAAGGTCCATCGACGAGCCGCCGCCGAACGCCACGACGCCGTCGCATTCGGCTTGACGGTACATCTTCGCCGCCGCTTCGACGGCCGCTTGAGTTGGATTGGCCGGCGTCGCGTCAAAGATCGTTGTTGCGTAGTCGTTGCCAAGCCGTGCCACCAGCTCGGCGACCATGCCAAGGCCAACGAGACCGGGGTCGGTGCAGAGTAGCGGGCGTCGGATGCCATGCTGGCCAAGCACCTTCGCGAGTTGCTGGCTGGCGCCATGATCGAAGATCGTATGGGTCATGAATGTAAGCGTGGCCACAGGCTGTACCTCGGTGCTGGATTGGATCCGGAAACGCTACAATACAACATTACGTCAATTCCGCACTCCGGGGACGCATTCCCCATCGACGTGCGGCCTGGCCAATCAAATGGGTCCGCATCAACTACATGGCAGACTTCAAACGAGATCGCAGTCGTAGGAGCTGAACCGTTGATCGTCGGTCATCAGTTTGACTTTCCTGGACAGGCTCTGCGCGATCAGCATCCGGTCAAATGGGTCGCGATGGAGAAAAGGGAGTTTCTTCAACAGAACGGCATCCGCGGCTGAAAAGTCAAGCAACTCGAACCCCAACCGTTCGGCACAGGCTATCAGATCGTGATCGAAGCGAAACCTGTCGAGCGAAGCCTTGATCATGATCTCGGCCACCGAAACGGAACTCAAATAAACGGTGTTCGCCCGGCTTTCCAATTCGCCCCTTCTGGCCGGGGACAGCCGTTGAGGCGAAGTCAGCGCCCAGATGAACACATGGGTATCGGCCAGGATTCTCAATCGTCTTCTCCGTAGAACATCGCCCTCTTGCGGTCCTTGAGCGGAGTCTCTCCGAGCCGTTATGGTGGGCGTGCGTAGAGCAACGGCGGCAGCACCTCGAGCACCTGCTCGACATAGGGGGCAGCCACGATCAGCGTATCGCTCTCCGTCAGGTTGAGGGCGTTGGCGAGCTGTTCCCCACGGAACTCCACGTTCATCGAAGCCCAGACCGCACCTAGGTGGTTGATGGCGAACCAGGTGGCCACCGCCGCTCCGGAGTTCGCAAAGAATGTGGGGACGATGGCACCGGGTTCGATTCCGGCACCTGCAAGCCGGGCTGCAAGCTGGCGATGGATCTCGTCGAACTCGCGATAGGTGGCGTTACCTTCCCGAAAGCGCAGGAAATCCTTGTCGGGACAGGATGCGAGGGCGATGTCGAAGCACTCGAGTATCGATTGCGCTTCCGGCGGTTCGAACGAGGCGGCCGACATTACTCTTCTTCCCTAGGGGGGCGACTATGCGAGCGTAGAAGACAAGGTTCCACCGGTCAAAGCCGAACCGTTCGGAGCAAGCGCCACGTGCATGGCGAATTCGGAACAACCGCGGCTGCATTGACAGGAAGGGCGATTTCGAGAGAATCCATTGCGACATCAAGGGTGGGAGGCGAACGCAATGAAAAACGCATTCAGCTCGCTGCTAGTCGCCATTTTTTTCATCCTGCCGGTACCGGCCGGCGAGACGGCGGACCTAGAACCGACAGCCTTTACGGCCGGGCCGATAGACCATCAACAGGTCGCTCTCCGGGGCGAGACGGCGGACCTGGAGCCGGCAGCCTTTGCGGAGCTCGGCAAGGCCCTGCAGCTCAGGCTGGACGCGACGCGCGGCGAACTCGGCCTCCCCGGCGCAACGGCTGCGGTGCTGCTTGCCGATGGCCGCATGATCAAGCTGGCCACCGGCATGGCCGATACCGAGAAAGGCATCGCCATGACGCCAGACCACCGCATGCCCGGCGGCAGCACCGGCAAGACCTACGCCGCCGCGGTGGCTCTGGTGCTTGAACGGGACGGTTTGTGGGACCTCGACGACAAGGTCGCCAAGTACCTCAAAGACAAGCCCTGGTATGGAGATCTCGCCAACCGGGACAGCATGACGATCCGCCAGCTTCTGCGCCACCGCGCCGGCGTCGAGAACTACTACGACCTGCCGCGCTTTTACGAACTGGTCGCGAAGATGGTCGAGCAGGGGGGCAACATCGGCGATCTCGTCCGCGAGGACATTATCCGCTTCATTGCCGGAGTGCCGCCGCTGTTCGAACCCGGCCGGGGCTTCCGCTACACGGATGTCGGCTATATCCTGGTCGGAGAAGCCATCGAGGCCGTGACGGGCGAGAACTATTTCGACACGCTCAGGCATCGGCTGCTCGACCCGCTGGGCCTGAACCTGACCGCGCCCACCCGCCGCTACATGTCCGGCATCGCCCAGGGCTATGCCCCCATACCGAGTCCGCTGGTGCCCGGCGTAACGCACATGGTCGCCGACAACGGCGAGCTGAAATTCGACCCGGAGATGGAATTCACCGGCGGCGGCCTAGTCAACAACGTCGGCGACATGGCGCGCTGGGTCATGGCGCTCTATACCGGCCGCGCGATTTCGCCCGCAGCGGCGCAGGCCATCGTCGAACCGCCGCCCCATCTCACGGAACGGGAGCAGAAAACGGGCAACTACTACGGCCTGGCGGTATTCGTGCAGCGGCAGCCCTGGGGCGTGACCACCTGGGGCCACGGCGGCTATTTCCCGGGTTACCTCAGCGAGATGCAGTACCTGCCGGAGCACGGCTTCTCCATCGCCGTGCAGATCAACACCGAGATCGACGTCCCGCCGCCCCCGAATATGGAGGAGCCGCGGCTCTATACGGATGTGGTCCACGAAGCGCTGCAGAAGACGGTACTGGAGGCTCTGGCCCCGGGCGATTGAACCCGCTAGCGGCGATCCGGGGCCACCGGCAGGGTCAGGTGAGAGGGATGGTTGCGGGAATGATGCACTGGGCTACGGCACCATCGCCCGCAGCCTGGATGCGGCCGCGTCCTTGGCGGAACTCGGGTTCGTCGTGGTCATCATCGACGGGCGCAGCCGCTACCTCTGCGCGTCCCGCAACCACATCAGCAGGACTTCGGCAACCAGTGCCGGACGATCGTTGCCCTCGATTTCCACCAGCACATCGAAGGTGTAGAGGGTGCGCCCGTTGCCGCGGTCCTCGATGCGCTTCAGGCTGATCCGGCCGCGAATGCGGGAGCCTTCCGGCACAGGCTCGATGTAGCGCAGCCGGTTGATCCCGTAGTTGGCGGGGTATCCGTAGGTCTTCGGGTCGCCGTCGAGCCGGTAGCGGAACACCTCGTAGAGCATCGGGGTGGTGAGCGAGGCGGTCATCCAGCCGAAGGCGATGGTCCGGCCCCAGGGGCTGTGGGTAGCCGCCCATGCCGGGTCCATGTGATGCGGGTCGGGATCCTCGATGGTCTCGCCGAAGGCGGTGATGCGATCCTGGGTGATCTCCATCCAACTCGAAAGGAAGGTCTCGCCCAGGTGCTCCGCACAGTTTTCCAGCGTCATGTAATCAGCCGCCATAACAAGCCTCGTTTCGTGAAAATCCAGACCGACGGATCCTGGCCCTCGTCTCCCGCAGCCGCATCGGTGGAAATATAACAGGGTGCCGAACCCGACCACGGCAGGTATTGTTGATTCGGTATAACCAAGGTTATACTCGGACCATGAAAACTGCCATCTCCATCCGCGATGAGGTATTCGAAGCCGCCGAGCGCGCAGCCCGGAATCTGGGGATTTCCCGAAGCGAACTCTACACGACTGCGGTGAAGGAATTCGTCGCGCGTCTCAGCAAGCAGCGGGTCACGGAACGGCTGGATGCCATTTACGCAGACCATGATGCTCCGCCGGGGCTCGACGAGGCACTGGGGACGCTGCAGTCGCTTTCCCTGCCTGAAGAACGCTGGTAGCACCGGTAATGAGGCGCGGCGACATCTGGTGGGCCAATCTACCGGCTGCCGCCGGATCCGAGCCGGGTTACCGGCGCCCCGTCTTGATCGTGCAAGCCGACGACTTCAACAGGAGCCGTATCGGTACGGTACTCGCAGTAGCCATCACGTCCAACCTGCGGTTGGCGGCGGCACCCGGCAACGTACTTCTGCCTCGGCGGGGTTCGGGATTGACCAGACGTTCGGTGATCAACATCTCGCAGATCGTCACCCTGGACCGACGGTTTCTCACGGAACGGTCCGGCCGAGTGCCCGGCGGCATTATGAGCCAAGTGGACGATGGGCTGCGCTTAGTACTCAGCCTGGGGTGACAGCAACGTGAGCTCCGCCAACGGCCGCGGTGCTGCCTTGCACTGCCATCGCTGCCCGGGCGAGAGCGGGCCGGATGCACCGGCAGCAGCCCCACACCGTACCGATTCAGGGATAGGTCATGTCCGTCACGAGCGCTGTTGAGGGAAGGCGGCGGTTTCTGCGCAATTCCGCGCTGGCTGCGGGAGTGCCGCTCCTTGCGCCGTTTCTCGGCGGCTGTGCGCGGACGCAAAACGATGCAGAGCCGATGGATACAGCACCGGGACACCGAGGCACCAATTCGGGCGAGCCAAACCCGCTCCCAACACGGCTATCCCTGCCCGGCACCTACCGGGGATACAGCTCCGCCGTGGCCGATGGATTCACGCGTTCGTCCCGCTATGTGGCCGTAAGCGACGGCACCCGGCTGGCCCACGACCTGTACCGGCCGACGCTTGCCGGCGAGTCTCTCCACGGGCCGTTGCCATTGGTCGCCATCAGCACCGGCTACCGCCGGGCCTGGATCACCTCGGATGGCGAAAGCCGCCTGGTGCGGCTGAAGTGGCCCGGGCGGAAAGCCGGCGAGTTCGCGTCCCAAGCGGTTCTCGCGGCCCGGCTGCCGGACCGGCGCACCGCGACCTGGCCGGAGGCTGTGTGGCGGTTGCCCCCGCCGCAGCTCGCCGACTGGCTGCTCGACCACGGCTCGGCCTGCGAGTACCTGCTCGTGCACGGCTACAACATCGCCGTCATCGACACCCGGGGCACCGGAGCGTCCTTCGGCGCCGCCGGCGGATACTCGGCTGTGCAGATCGGCCGGGATCTGGCCGACCTGTTCGAGTGGTTCGCCGGCCAGCCTTGGTGCGACGGCAACATCGGCATGATCGGCGCATCCTGGCACGGGGCGGTGCAGCATATGGCGCTCACCTATAGTTCGCCGCACCTCAGGGCGGTAGTGCCCCAGATGGCGCCCATCGACCAGTACCTGGGTTTATGGCCCGGCGGCATCTACAACATCGGCCTGATGCGCGACTGGCTCGAACTGCGCGCCGAGCAGGACAACGCCGCGGAACTGCTGGCGCTGCCGGTGGACGATGACGAGGGCGGCAGGCTGCTCGCGGCAGCCATGCACGAACGGCGTCCGCCACCCGGCACAAGCGACGACCGGGCGGATGTACAAACGCAGGTCGAGCAGCAGATTGCCGCCATGGCCGGCTTAGCGCCCATTGCATCGCCGAGGGCTGGTTCGACTACCGCTTCCGTAAGCCAGGTACCGCCCCCTTCGATACCCTAGGCACCACCTGGTACAGCTTCTCCTCTTCCGACATCGTGCCAGTGGTTCCGGACGAGCCCATGACGGCAACCATCGACCTGACCCCCATCGCCTGGCTGGCGCCGGCCGGCCACCGCTTGCAACTCATCCTCACCGGCACGGACAGGGACAATGCCCACCGGCAACCGGCCGCGAAGCTGCCGGTGCTCAGCGTTCTGTGCGGTGGCGACCACGGCTCCATGCTGGCGCTCCCGGTGCTCCCGCACCCCGATGCAGCGCCGGCAATCGACGGTGCCTTCGCACGGTTGCCCCCCGAATCCGACATCGGCGTAAAGGCCAGTTGAGAGGAACTTTGGAGGAACGGCATCTAGTGTCGTGTCCCGCAAATAAGTGTGATTATTCGTGGCCGTTTCGGCCCCCGGCTTCGTTGCTCCGCCTTGTGTGGGGCCTGCCACAGGGCGTTGTCGCCCTTTCCGGTAACGGAAAGGCCCTCGCCGGGAACCAAAACCGCCTAGCGACCAAAGCCCACTCGTCGGCGGCACCGTACTTGCCGACCACTTCGGCAGCGGCGCGCTGATTCTGCGCGGCTACACAATCATGTTCGCAAGCTTTATCGTCGTGCTCGTGGTGCCATTGCTGACCTACGGCCTGTACCTGATTCACCGGGGCACTCAGAAAGCTGACCGTAGCGAGGGGAAGCCGGGATGAGCAAACCGGCATTGGAAATGAGGAGATCCAACATGAAAGTTCTGACCAGCGTCGGTTTGGCACTTGGCCTGGTGATGCCACTGTCCGTACCGGCGGAAAACAGCCCGAATCGAATCCTGTTCACCAACGTGCATGTCTTCAACGGCATGGAAGGCAAGCGGCTCGAAGGTGCCAACGTCCTCGTTGAAGGAAACCTAATCAAGTCGGTCTCGACAGACGCGATCGCGGCGCCCGGCACCGACATCATCGATGGTGGCGGCCGCACCCTCATGCCAGGCCTGATCGACTCCCACGTTCATTTGTCGGTATACACCCCCGTCGCCATACAGGGCAGGCAGAACGTCAACGAGTTCATGGTTGGCGCCCTGGCCACCGTGCGCGGCAAGGCCATGCTCATGCGGGGGTTCACCACGGTCAGGGATACGGGTGGCCCGTCAACCTATCTGCGCAAGCTCTTCGATACCAACCTGGCCCCCGGGCCGCGAGTGTACGGCGCCGAAGCCATGATCAGCCAGACAGGCGGGCACGGCGACTTTCGGGGGCTGACCACCGAGAACCCCCAATTCGGCGATGGCCCGCAGCATTGGTACGAGAGGCATCTCGGCTACATCGTCGACGGGCCCCACGAGTTCGCGCGGGCTGCTCGGGAGAGCTTTCGCAACGGTGCGGATTTCTTCAAGGTCTTCGTGAGCGGCGGCGTGGCGAGCGAATTCGACCCCATTCATGCCCTGCAATCCACACCGGAGGAACTCGCCGCCGTGGTGCGGATCGCCGAGCAGGCCAAAACCTACGTGACGGCGCACTGCCATACCGCCGAGGGGGTGCACCATGCGCTCGATGCCGGCGTGCACATGCTCGAGCACGTTCCAATGATGGGCAACACCCCGCAGGAGGTCGAGCAGGCTGTGCGCCGCATCGTTCAAAACGACGTGTTCGTGGAGTTCAACACCGGGACGGTGCTGGGGCGCAGCCTCGAGGAACTCAGGACAATCCTAAGCCCCGAGAGTTTCGCCAAGGTCGTGCCAGCAATTCGCTCCTATCGAGCCGCGCTTCGCGCATTCGCCGAGCACGGCGCGAAATTCGTCTACGGAACGGATCTCGTCGCGCCCTGGGGCGAGGGAACGCTCGCCACGGAAGCAAAACTGCAACTTGCCGAATTTTCGATCTATCAGGAGTTTTTCGACAACTTAAGCGTGTTGAAGTCAGCAACGCTGTGGGGAGGCGAGGTTGCCGCGATGACCGGGCCCAACAATCCATATCCGCAGGGCCGCTTGGGCATCATCGAGGAAGGTGCCTACGCCGACATACTACTGGTGAACGGCAACCCGCTGGACAACCCGACAATTCTCGCGGACCACGCCGCCAATCTGCACCTGATCATGAAGGACGGCATCGTCTTCAAGAACACGCTTTGACCACCGGTATCAGTCGAGCCCCAGGTGCTCGCTGAACCACGCCGCCTGTTTGGCGAGGGCAATCTTCGATTCCTCGGCTTCGGGCAGGAAGAACGGAAAACAGTGCGGCAAGCCGTCGTACAGGTCGAGTTTGGCGACCTGACCGGCAGCTTCCATCGCCTGGAACATGAGCAGGGAATCGCTCAGTAGGATTTCCTTGCCCCCGGTCTGCAAGAGCGTCGCCGGCATGCCGTCGGCAAGATTCTCATCGAGGTGCGGAGAGATGACCGGGTCACGGTAGTCGGTGATACCCAAGATGGGCAGAATCCGGCGCACGTATGCTTCTCTGGAAACCATCGGGTCCTGACCCTCCAGCGTGATCCAGGTATCGGCCGTCATCGTGAAGTCGACGGGGCGTGATTTCGACCACGCGCACACCGTTCATCGACATCTCCCGAAGCTCGGCGCCGAGCTGGTCGACGAGCGGTCCATCCCGTTCGATAAAAAGCACCTGTTTGCTGCGGTCCCATGCGCGCCAGCCGTCCAGGTCATGGGGGTCGGGAAGTTCCCAGAACGGCTGGTAGGTGTCATAAAGTTCCTGCCACACCGGAGACAGGTGCGGCGGCGCGTATTTGTAGGCATGAAAGACCGGCTTCTGAGGCGGTACGGAATCTGCGTCCGCCAACGCCGGGCCTGCAACCGCCAAGCCCAGAGACATCGCGAGAAAAAGCAGCGTTTTCATGATTTCTTCCAATTCGTTACAAGTTTGCCTGGACCTCATTGAACGCCCGCCGCCCTTCAGCCGCGGCCGGGCCCCAATGCTGCATCCCCTGCAGTTCGCTGTGCCCGAAGCCGATTCGTCCGTGGGGACGGGCGGCTATCGCACGCGCAGGTGGTTCCCCGTTCCGTCCAAAGAAGAACCCGGGTTCCGGCATCACATAGGCATGGCCCCAGCGGTTGAGCACAATGCCGGCGATGTCGGTCGCAGCATTGAACCCGGAGGCGGCGAACAGCTCGTTCATCTGCCCAACGATGCGTCGTTCGTAGTCGGCATAGCTCGTCGAGAACAATTGCAGCCGACCGATGTTGCCCTGCGCCGCGGCGGGCTCGCCCGGCGTGATGAAGGGCACGTAGAAAGTCAGCACGGCAGGCTTGCCGGGGTCGTGGGGCGGCACGTCGGCACCCACGACCATGGGATTGCGCAGGTTGCAGGCGAAGCCGAAGTCGCCGTCGTACCGGCACCCGGAAATGCCCAGCCGATGCATGAAGCGCCAGTTAGTGAGCGCCACGTTGGCCACTAGGAACGCGGCGTGATTGAAGGAGTCGTACGCCCGCACGGACGCCTCCGGCAGGTCTCTCACCACGTGCTTGTTGACCCAGCCTCCGGATGCCATCACGACGCCGCGGGCACGCACCCGATAGACCGTGCCGCCCTTCACATAGCTCACCCACACGTGATCCGACGCTTGCGGGTCGACGCTGTCGTGTTCGACTCGCACCACGGTGGCGGAAAGGCGCATCCGGATGCGCTCGCCTTGCCGGTCGAGTTCATCGAAGCGCACAGCGCCCGAAAGGATGTCTTCGAACGTATCGTTGCCGGCGATCGCCCGCGGCATGGTGCGCTTGAGGAAATACCGGGCGAATCCCGTGTTGCCGCCGGGAAACGAGTGCCGGTGGTCGAGGTACGGGTCGTGATATCCCCCGAATCCGGGCATTCCGCTCGCGTACATGACGTAGGCGGAAGTGCAGTCGCTCGCCGCGCCGGCCCCGGCGGCAAGAACGGGGTCCACGTAGGCGGTGACGGCCGGGTCGAGGCCGAGCACATCCTCCAGGTACTGCTTGCACGACAGCGTATCCAGCCAGGCTTCCAAGCCTTCCCGCGGATGGGGGCGGGCGCGTGACTGGGACCATTCGAGCAACGACCGGCGCACCCCGACCGGCACGGCGAGATCGCGCAACTCGTTGTCCCAGACGTTGCGCGCATGCCGTCCCTCGTCACCGCCCCCGTGAAAGTGGCTGACATCGATGCGGTCCTGAAGCCAGTACAGGAAGCCGTAGTTATCGTTGCCGAAACGAATGTCCTCGGCACCGCCCGTTGGCCGGCTATAGGCGAACCGCCGCGGAACCCCGAGGCGGTCATAGTAGTACGAGTCGCCCGCCGCATAGGCTAGGTCGTCCCCGCGCGCACTCGGTGGAATGGAGAATCCGTTGGAGCCCTGCGGGGCGGTGAGCCGATAGCCACCCACCGAAAACTCGTTCTGCTTCGATTCGCCGCCAAATAGCGGATGGTCGTCCAGAATCAGGCAGCGGGCCGTATCAGGCATCGTGGTGGCGAACTCGTAAGCGGCACCCAAGCCGGCGAGGCCGGCGCCCACTATCACCGTATCGAACACCTCCCCCGTATCGACCCATTCGGGCCGCACGACATCGAAGTCTCCATGACGGATGCGATGCGCCCCCTGTACCGCGCCCGGCGTATTGCCATGGGAGGGAGCGTAGTCGCCAATGCCGCCATACCCATACCAACCGTCCGGGGGGGAGCCCACCGGCGGATTAGCGCGACCGAAGCGTCGCCCCTGTTCGAGTGGCGCACAAGCTGAAAGCAGGACGGCACCCGCGCCGGCGAGCGCCGAATTGACGAAATCCCGACGGCTGATGCGTAAAGGGGATTTCAACGAACTACTCCACTATCCGATCCGATCACGGTGCGTATTCGCCGACTGGCGCAAGCATGATTGTTCCACCACGCCTATCGAAAACGTCTATCAATTCAAGCACACTCATGGTCATTCTGCGGCCAAATCGCAGCCCGGCCACGTTCGACACCGCCCCCGATTCACCAACTACAACGCCATCAACAACAGATTCAGAAGGGAGCGGGAGCACGGGGACAGCCTTCCATGGGTTGGTGAATCCCGTCGGTGCATACCGTGACCAACGGAATGCAGGATTTGCATGACAACGGTTTTGGTTCCCCAGTTAAATTGATTTTGTTTATAAAATGACTCGAATCCAACGACAGACCGGAAACTGCGACGCCTGATCGGACAGAGGATTTTCCTATTTTGCACAACGCAATTCAGCATTGACTACTAACATGCAATCGTCATAGTTGGCGTTCGAGGCGCCATCAATCCAGACATCAGGAACCAGTAGGGGGAAGAATGAGGAAGACTTACGCCGTTGGAACGCTTGTTGTGGCGGCCTCGGGGCTAGTTGCGGGACAACCGGCATCCGCGCAAATGCTCGAAGAGATCGTCGTGACGGCAACGAAACGCCAGTCGACGGCGCAGGACCTGCCCATGTCCATTCAAGCACTCGACGGAGAAACGCTCGAGACGCTCGGTGTATCGGATCTTTCCGATCTGTCGTCCTATGTGCCGAACGTGAACATCGGTGACGGATTGTCCAATACATTCGTCAACGTTCGAGGCATGGGCAATGGGGACGACACCATCTTCGAGCAGCCGGTCAGCCTGTACGTTGATGACATCTATATGCCCAGAACGGAATCGTACAGCATCGCGCTTCTGGACGTGGAACGCATTGAGGTCTTGCGCGGTGCCCAGGCGGTACTGTTCGGGCTGAATTCCACGGCGGGAGCGGTCGCAGTTCACAGCCGGAGGAATCGCCCGGGTGACGAGTTCGAGGCCGGCATCGAGCTTTCCTACGAAACGGAGTTTGAGGGATTCGCGGTGGAGGGCACCATCGGCGGTTCATTGAGCGACACGTTCGCCGTGCGGCTGGCAGCCAAGACCTCCGAGGGCGACAACTACTACGTCAACTCGAATACCGGTGACAGCATAGGTGACGTCGGCTTCGATGCGTTTCGCCTGAGCGCCGTATGGGCACCGAGCGACAATTGGAACATCGAAGGCAAGGTTGAATGGGCCGAGCGCGAACGGGGCGGCACCAACGCGGCCCTATTCGCCGAGCCGGGCAAGTGGCGGCCAGAAAACCCTTCCGAGAGCAATACAGCCGGCACCTATGCGACGATTTACGCCGATGCCGTAAGCGATGGCGACCGCAGGCTGCCGCGTGCCCTTGACGAGTTTGGCTGGTTCGAAGAGCAGACGAATTTCGTGTTGAAGGTCGAGAATGACTTGGCGAGCGGCCACACCATTACCGCCCTGGCCGGCTACAGCGAAATTGAAACTGCCCGGTCAATCGACCTTCTCTTTTCGCCTGCGCCGGACTGGGCCGGCCAGGCAACGAAGGACTTCGAGAAGTTCAGCGCCGAGTTGACAATCGCCTCGCCCGAAGACGCGGCATTCAGCTACATTGCGGGTATCTACTACCACGATACGGATCTGCTGAACTCCGGTGACAACTTCTTTGACTTAGCTGCATTCGGCGTGCCCATCGGGAACATTCTCGTCCACGTCAACTACGACCAGGCGACAGAGGTGATTTCGCCGTTCGCCATGGGCACGATGAACATCGCGGACAACGTGCGATTGACCCTAGGCGCACGATTCGTGAGCGAGAAGAAGGACATGGACCGCAACGCGTTCAACGAAACTGACACCGGCGGCATTATTAACGCTTTCCTAGGCGGCGCCATGTGCGACACGGATGCAGCTCCCTACGACCGCAGTTTCGGGACTTGGCTCTGTGGTCCGGACCTGTTGGCCGCGGTCATCGGGTTTGCTGCGCGGTCCGACGGATTCGCCGATGACCGGTCTTCGGACTTCTTCATGGGAGAGGCCCAGCTCCAGTGGGATGTGAGCGACAATCACATGGCGTACTTCAAGATCGGCAACAGCGGCAAGAGTGGCGGCTGGTCCAGTGCGGTGCAGGCACCGCCGGATCGCCTGCCGTTCGACGACGAAAAGGCGCTGTCCGTGGAAACGGGGGTCAAATCGAGCCTGGCGGAAGGGGCGGCGCAGTTGAATGCCGCCGTCTTTTTCACTGAGTACGACGACTTGCAGGTCAATTCCTTCGATGCCAACGGCGACCCGAAGGTCTCCAATGCAAGTAGTTCGACGTCTGCGGGCGTTGAGGTCGACGGCCGCTGGGCCGTGAATGAGTGGCTTCAACTCAGCGGTTCGCTGGCTTACCTGAGTGCGGAATTCGACGATTTCCCGGTCGGGCCGGGCACGGCAGATGGGGTCACCCGTCCCGCCGGCAGCGACTACTCCGGTCTGCCGAGACCGCACGCACCGGATTGGAGCGCCCATCTCAGAGCGGACATCGAAGTCCCCATCGCCAATGCCGTTAACTTCGCCGGGGGCCTGGGCCTTGCCTACAAGGACAACTACTTTACCGAGGGCAGCATCGACCCTGCGGGAATGCAGGATGCCTGGACGAAGCTGGACGCCTACCTAGGCGTGGTTTCAGCGGACCACGTATGGCGCTTCACGCTGAGGGGCAGGAACCTCACCGATGAGCACACGAGCAATGCCTATCAATTCTTCGTCGGCAACAGCCTCGCATGGCTTGCGCCGCCTCGGACTTTCACTATCGAGGCTGAATACCGAATCGGGCGATAAGGGCCGCCGAAACAAACCCCGGCTTCGGTCGGGGTTTCCCGCAACGGAGGCAGTCAACGTGAAATCGCTGTGCAGCGCCGGGTTGGCTCTCCTGCTGGCGTTGCCGCTTTCCGCATCGGCGGAAAACAGTCCGAATCAGATCCTGTTTACCAACGTCAACGTGTTTGACGGCAACTCCGAAAAGCTGGTCCAAGGGGCTGAGGTTCTTGTCGAAGGCAAACTGATCAAGGCTGTAGGCCGGGAAGTCAGTGCGGACAATGCGCGGGTGATCGACGGCGGTGGCCGTACGTTGATGCCTGGTCTGCATGACATGCACACGCACATAGCCATTTTCAGGGGGGTTGCCCAGTCGAGAATCAGTCTGAGCCTGCCCTATCAAGGCGCCGTTGCGGCAGCGCGCCTGGAAGGCATGCTGATGAACGGATTCACGACGATCATGGACACCGGCGGCCCGGCGCAATTCGCACAGCGGCTGGTTGATGAAGGCATCTTCAAGGGCCCGCGAATCTATCCATCGGAGGCGATGATCAGCCAGACTTCGGGCCACGGCGACTTCAGAACGGCAACCGATCTACATCCCAATTTGCCGGGGAATCGGACACACCCCTGGGACAGCCTTTTTTCCTGCATTGCGGACGGCGAAACCGAAATTCGCCGTTGCGTTCGCCAGAACCTGCGGCGCGGGGCATCGCAGGTCAAGATCATGGCGGGAGGCGGCGTCTCTAGCCAGTTCGATCCCATCCATTCCAAGCAGTCCTCGCCGGCGGAAACCCGCGCCGCGGTCGAAGCCGCCGCAGCTTGGGATACTTTTGTGGCCGCCCATGCGCTTACCGATGAGGCCGTGCGGGAAGCGGTGGAAAACGGCGTCAAGTACATACTGCATGGGACGTTCATCACTGGTCAGACCGCAAGACTGATGGCGGAAAAAGGCGTCTATCTGGGGCCAACGCTGGCGGCGGTTTATGCGACCCCATGGGCGGTTCTGGAGACCATGCTCACGCCCACCAGCATGAGAAAGCTGAAGCCCGTTTACGACATTTATCCGAGCGCGATGAAAGCAGCAGTCGAAGCGGGGGTGACCATGATCTACGGCACCGACATCTTGGCGCCACCAACTAAAGCCTTGGAATTCGATGACAAAGCGAACAGCGAATTCGTTTATCTGGCCCGCTACATGAGCAATGCGCAGGCACTCAAGGCAGCAACCGGCAATGCGGGTCGGCTCATTCAGGAAACCGGCCAGAACAATCCCTACCCTTTGGGCGAAACCGGGACGATTAGGCCAGGTGCCTACGCCGACATCCTATTGGTTGACGGTGATCCGCTGGAGAACATCAACGTGATGACTGATCCGGACGACAACTTTGACCTCATCATGAAAGACGGGGTGATCTACAAGAATGCGCTGTAGCATCCTGTCAGGCCGGCACGAATGAGAGGCGAGGCTGTCAGAAAGGAGATCGCGGCCTGGCTGGGCATTCTGCTTCTGTTCACGAGCGCCAACCTCCAAGCCGGCCAATCGTCCCCCTACGATGGCTGGGAACGCACCTCCGTCTATGTTGCCGTTCGGGATGGAACCCGTCTGGCGCTCGACTATTATCGGCCGACGCGGAACGGCAACCTGCATACGGTGCCGCTTCCCGTCATCTGGCGATTCTCGCCCTACGGCCGCTATCCCAACGATCCGGAGCTTGAGCCGAACGAGTTGCCGGAAAGGTCCGCGGGCACCATCAACGGAAAGCGCGTCTTCGAAACCTACCTGAAAAACGGCTACATCGTGGCCGAGGCCGACGTCAGGGGCACCGGCGCGTCGTTCGGCGCCTCCCGCTTCATGCTGAGTTCCCAGGAAGGGCGCGACTCCGCGGACCTGACCGAATGGCTGGCCCGGCGTTCGTTTACCACCGACAAGGTCGGCATGGTCGGGCTGTCCTACCTTGGCTCGGTGCTATTCCAGACCATGGCGGAGAGGCCGGAGAGTTTGCGGGCTGTATTCAGCCAGCACGGCACGGTTGACGTTTACGATGCGTTCTATCACAACGGCATCGTGCGCATGGTTTTGCCATTCGTCTGGCGGCAGATTCGCGCGTCACTGGACCACGGTCAGGTTGCTCCGGTCGATGGCGATGAGGATCGCTCGCTGTTGAGGAAAGCCGTCGTCGAGCACTACTGGAACGTCGACCCGGGCGCTCAGGTGGCCGTCATGCCTTTTTACGACAGCCCCGATCCTGTTTCCGGCTTGCACTACTGGACGGACGCCAACGCTTGGAACCGTTTGCGCGATATCGAACGGTCGAATATCGCCATCTACCACTTCACCGGTTGGTTCGACTCTGCCGCTCAAAACCACCTGAAAATCTTCGCGAACCTGAAGAACCCTCAAAAGCTCCATGTCGGACCCTACTATCATCTCGACGTCTTTGGGCTAGATATCGCCCAGGAATCCCTGCGCTGGTTCGACTATTGGCTGAAGGGAATCGACAACGGGATCATGACCGAACCGCCGGTGAGGTATTTCGTCACCGGCGACGAACCGGCAGATGGATGGAGGACCTCCGAGCGATGGCCACCCGGCGAGGAACGACGACAGGCCATGCACCTGCACAAGGGTCGAAGCGGAAGCGTCAACTCCATCAACGATGGCCTGATGTCGTTCGAAGAATCCGGTGAGAGTGGTGCCGACAGCTACAGCATCGACTACGACATCACGCTCGGCTCCTATGTCGATCGCAACAACGGGCTCGTATCGCCGCTCCGGGTAGAAAACTGCCCGCGCAAGATTGCGGTTCCCCGCGAATGTTACGCACATTCCGGCTATGCGGACCTGTCCGCCCGCTACGATGCCAAGGCGCTGACCTACACCAGCGAACCGTTGGCCAAGGACATGGTGATCACCGGGCACCCGGCGATTCGTCTCTGGGTGAGTTCAGACCTCGCCGACTTCGATATCTACGCTACGCTCGAAGAAGTGGAAGAAGACGGAACCTCCCGCCTGGTCAGCGACAACGCCATTCGCGCATCGCACCGCCGGCAGGGTGACGCCCCGTTCGACAATCTGGGCCTGCCTTGGCAAAGCAACCTGGCAGACGACGCTCTGCCGGTGCCGGAGAACGAGCCGGTTGAAATCGCCCTGGAACTGGCGCCGGTGGCAAACCGCTTCGACAGCGGCAATCGCATCCGTCTGACCATCGCTGCGGCGGATGCGGACGCCAATCCACCGCCGGAACTCAAGTTGCCGGGCAGCATCAGCATTCACCGTGGGCCCCGGTACGCATCGTTGCTCGAGCTGCCGATTGTTCCCCAATAGGCGCCAAACAATGGGTGCCCTACCCTCATGGCCGGAACTCGGCGGTCAGGGTCAAAGCGCTGCCAAGTCACATTGAACGCACGCCGACATGCGGCCACCGCCGCAACAGTGTTACTGAGACCGGGGAGACAGCAAATCGAACGCCAAATGACAGGTTCGCGGGGCCCGTTCCCGGCACAATCGGGGTCACCTCCACTAGGCCGCTTGCTCGAAGGGTAGCCACGGGCGTCGATGCAGTAGCCGCCGGCATGTCCGCGGACATCGTCGCCGGATTCGCCGTGGACGAGGTGCTTCAAGGCCAGCGGTTCGTGTTTACCCATCCGGGCACGCGGGACGAGGTGCTCAGCCGCTTCCGGGAGATCGAGGCGGCATTCGACCGGACGGAGGCGAACCCGGGCATCCGCTCCGATGCGGACGCGCAACGACCGGCGAGCCGGGAAGGTACGGAGCGGCTGCACCGATGAGGTGGCTAACAGTGGGCCGGGCCACACTCGTAGGCTAATGCCGGTAATCACCGAAAAGACGCCGGTCCGATTCCGCGACGATCTGCCCACAGCCGTGGATGTGGCCATCGTCGGGGGCGGCATCGCCGGCGTCATGACCGCCTGGTTCCTGCAGCGGGCGGGCAAGCGGGTGTTGATCTGCGAGAAAGGCCGCATCGCGGGCGAGCAATCCTGCCGCAACTGGGGGTTTGTCAGGCAGGCAGGCCGTCACGCCGCGGAACTGCCGATCATGATGGAGTGCATGGACATCTGGCAGGCGCTGCAGGACGAAATCGGCGACGAGGTCGGTTTTCGCCGGCCCGGCTCCCTGTTCATCAGTCAGTACGACAAGGAGCTGACCGGCTATGCGGCCTGGGTGGAAAAGGTCGCAAAACCGCACGGCTTGCCGTCGCGCATGATCGACGCCAACTCCCAACGCGCTCGGGCTTGGCCCCAGCGCTACACGATGATGTCGCTGCTTCTTGGCGCACTGCTGCTGTGCTACATCGACCGAACCATCATTTCGCTGGCGGTCATCGAGATGCAGCGGGAGTTCGGCTGGTCGGATAGCCAGAAGGGCTACGTGCTGTCCGTGTTCTCCGCCAGGTACCTCGTCACACAGTTGCTGGGCGGGCTGCTGTCGAACCGCTTCGGCGGGCGCCTACATTTCCCAGTCCGGCGGCCACGGCGACTTTCGGCTCAGAAGCCAGCCGAACTCGCAGATCGCGGGCCCTCTGTACTCGAATCTGATCGACGAACGGACCATGCGGCGGATCGTCGAGGGCGACATCTTCCTATCCAGCAATCTCGCCGCTTTAAGCGATGGTCTGCTGCAACACCCCTATTACGGGAATCCGAACAATCCCTCCTACCGCAAGCTCAAGGAGTTTCTTGTAGGTTCGAAGAATTTTGCCGATCTGGTCAGGAAGCATCAGCCCAAATGGGTGTTCGGCGAGGATTTCGCGCTATGCCGCAGATGAGCGTCGAGCGCACTGCCGTTTAGCCACCAGCAGTGGGGGGGACGCGCCGTTGGTGCCCGTCGCCGTCCTAGCCTTGGCTCAGGGCACCGTCCACCAGAATGTGCGTGCCATTGACGAACTCCGCCTGGGGCGAACACAGCAGCACAACCATGCGGGCAATGTCGTCCGGCGTGCCGATGCGTTGCTGTGGCGTGCGGGCCATGATCCATGCGCGGGTCTCGTCATCGATTCCGCCTGCGGATATGCCGCCGCCACCTGCTGCGCTGATCAGGCTGGTGTCGATCACCCGTTGCCAGCGCTCGTCGTCCACTTCGTGGACCGGCTGCGGGAAGCTGCCTATGCCAGCGTTGTTGAATGCGTAGTCCAAGCGGCCGAAGGCATTGACGGCCGCATCCACCATCGCCCGGCATTGCCCGGAATCCGTAACCTCCGCCCTAAAGCCCAGCGCCTGACCGCCATGCCGCTCAATCTCGGCCGCCGCTGCTTCGACGGATGCGTTCCGGTCGGCGAGCAGGACCTGTGCCCCGGCCTCGGCAAACGCCTGTGCGGCCGCTCGGCCGATGCCCTGCGCCGCACCAGTGACGAGGGCGACGCGACCGGAATAATCGATGCTGACCATATGGACCGCCGGAATGCGCGCAAGCCGCGCTCAATACACAGCCGAGAAGAACGCCGGCATCGCGCACTCCCCAGTACCACGCCTGCTCCGCGTCACTACGACTTCATCCATGAAGTAACGCTCCTTGGCGAAGAACAGGCAGCCCCGTTGCTTGTCGGCGAACAAATCGATGTCGTCCATGGTCATGCCGACCACGTTGGCCATTTCGTCCTCGGGAATGCCCTCGGGACCGTGCGCGGGATCGATCCAGCCTTCCGCATGGCCGATTAACGTGGGGTCCACTTCGTAGCCGCGCGATACGGCCAGACGCTCTACGAAGGTCGAGTCTATGGCATGGGCCTGAATGTACTTTTTTTGCCTGGAATAACGAATGTGCTGCCGCGATTCCCCTCCGTGATTGGCATTCCAGTGCAGTTGCGCCTGGGCCCTAGTCAGGTGGGGATGAATCCGCACCACATAGTAGATCTTGAAGTAAGAGCTGTCTTCAGTAGCCCGGACTTCATTGGCGTCCAGCGGGAAGAACTGCGCGAGATCGACCGACATTTGCACGTTGGAGGCGGCCGACTCCACGAACCGGTCTTCACTTGCATGGGCGGCGGCCATTCGCCGCCGCACCTCGGCGTCTTCGGCGCCATGCCTCAGATCTTCGATGTCGTTGAATATCCAGTGATCGACAAAGTCGTATCGCAGCGGCCCCTTTGGTAGCTGCGCACCCCGTCGATGGTCAGTGGATGGCCGGCCAGCACCTCGCACTTGAGATATTGCCTGACCCCGATGCGCGAGAGGTAGCCCATCTGCTCATGCGCGTGTTCGCCCAGCCAGTAGTGCCGGAAAGCATCCCCCGGCACGCCGTCCTTTTTCCTGACAAAGAAACTGATCTTGAACACGATTCACAACCCTTCGGAGTCTTCGCCACGCCACCGCTCGTCGATCTGAGGCAGCGCCTTGCCAACAATCGGCTTAAACCACCAATTCTATCGGGATTGCACGCGGCCAACCGGCTTTTCGCAGTGATTCCAACCCTGGATGTGGCGAAATGCCGAAAAAGACCAAAAGTCGAAGCGGAATTAACCAGTCGGACGGAGGCGGTTGTATGATGATCGGGCCCCCGGGGACGAGGAGCCGGAACCATGTCCGATGCGAAGCGACCTGTGGTCGTCTATGGCGCCAGCGGCTACACGGGCCGGCTGGTCTGTGAATTCCTGCGCCAGTACCGCATTCCGTTCGTCGCCGCCGGCCGCAACGCCGAGCGGATTCAGGCCACCATGGACCACCTGCCCGGCGTTGAGTCGGCCGACTACGAGGTGGTCGCCGTGCGGAACACGGTGGAGTCGCTCGCCGAACTGCTGGACGGCCGTGCGGTGGTCTGTAATACCGTTGGCCCCTTCGATCGCTTCGGCGAGCCAGTTCTTCAAGCGGCCCTGCAAGCGGGCACCCACTACATCGACACCACCGGTGAGCCCGCGTTCTTCGAATTGGCGAAGGAGCAATACGGTTCAGACTATCGGGATGCGGGCCTTGCGCTCGCGCTCGGCACTGCCTACATGTACACGCCGGTGGACATCGCCACCCGCATGCTGCTCGAAGAAGGCGGCCTCGACACCTTCGAGGCGGTGACCGCGGGCACCTTCGTTCCCACCTTTGCCTCCACGCAGTCGATCTACAGCCTGTTCAGCCACGACGCCCGCTACCTGAAGGACAACGAGCTGTTGCCGTGGCCTGCCGGCAAGGGCTACGAGGTCGCGGTACCCGGGTTTGCCGTCAATCAACTCGTGCATCCTTGGGCTGGCGGCAACATGCCCTTGGTTTACAAGGACCATCCACAGGTTCACACCTATCGTCAGTTCAGCGGCAACACGGACCGGGAACTGATGGAGAACCTCATCGCCCTGCAGCAGCAGTTCGAAGCCGATGTGCGCTCGTTGCCGGCCGAGGAACAGAAAGCGGCGCTGGACAAAATTGTCACGAAATCGAGCCGTTCATGCCTGCGCGGGAACTCACGCTCGTGCATCGCTCCTGCGATGTCGTAACCGGCAGCGGCTCCGCGGGCGGCAGCAAGGTTGTGATCCAGAGCACGAGCCCGTACACGCAGACCGGCCTGTTCCAAGCCGCCACGGCGGCGAAACTGCTGGGCGAAGGCACCCTCAAAGCCGGCTTCGTGACGGCCTGTGAAGCCGTGGGGCACCGCCACCTGCTCGGGCAGTTGAAGTCCTTCCTGCCAGTGAAGGTCACGATCACCGATTTCTGAGTCCAGTCCATGCGAGTCATCGATTTCTTCGAGCAGGGCGTTCGCTACTACCCGGACAATATGGCGTTCGAAGACGCGAATGACCGCTACAGCTATGCGCAAGCCAACCGCCAGGTGCACCGCATCGCCGCCGCCATCGCCGGGCACGGGTTCAGGAAGGGCACGCGCATCGGCGTGTACTCGCCCAACTCCAGCATCGCCTTCCTCGCACTGCTCGGGCTCATGCGGGCGGAGGGCGTCTGGCTGCCGATCAACCCGCGAAACAGCGTGGCAACCAACATCGATATGGCGGGCCGATTCGACATGTCGCTGCTCCTGTACTCCGCCCGCTTCAATCGGGAGGTGCAGGAGCTGCGCGAAGCCGTTCCGACGATCCGGGAATTCGTCTGCATCGACGGCGGCGGCACGGTCGGCATGGACCTCGAAGCGTTCTGCGCCGGGCATGGCGACCGGCACCCGTGCGGCAGGCAGGCGGCAGGCGAGCTGGCTGCCATCTTCGGCACGGGCGGCACCACCGGCCGATCCAAGGGCGTGCTGATGAACCACGAAGCCATCGAGACGTTCGTCGCCAACTATCACGCGCACTTCAGCTACCGGGAAAACAGCGTGCATCTGGTGGTAGCGCCAATGACCCACGCGGCGGGAATCATGGCTTGGCTGCACTTTCCACGCGGCGGCCGAAACGTGCTGGTGGATGGTGCCGAGCCCGAGGCGATCATGCGCGACATCGAACGCCACCGCGTCACGCACCTCTTCCTGCCGCCAACCCTGCTGTACATGATGCTGGCGAATCTAAGGGTGCGGGAATACGACTATTCGTCGCTTGAGCACTTCATCGTCGGCGCGGCGCCCACATCCGTTGAAAAACTGAAGGAGGCCATCACCGTGTTCGGACCCGTGATGACCGAAGCCTACGGGCTGACCGAGGCGCCCGCCGCCATCACCCTCAAGGCGCCATGGGACTACATCGATGCACAGGGCAACATCGACGAGGAACGGCTGCGCGGCATCGGCCGGCCCGGAATCCACAATCGGGTAAAGATTGTGGGAACGGACGGCGAGGAGGCACCGCGCGGCGAGCCGGGGGAGATCTGCGTGCGCGGCGGCCTGGTGACGCAGGGCTACCTCGACGATCCCGACGCCACCGCCGAATCGTTCCGCGACGGCTGGCTGTGGACCGGCGACATCGGCACCATGGCCCCGGACGGCTACATCCGCATTGTCGACCGCCGCAAGGACATGATCATTTCCGGCGGCTTCAATGTTTACCCGAACGAGGTGGAGCAAGTCATCGCCGCAAATCCCGCCGTGCAGGAGTGCGCCGTGATCGGCGTGCCGGATGGGAAGTGGGGTGAGGCCGTCAAGGGGATAGTGCTGTTGCGGCCGGGTTCGCACTGCACGGCAGAGGAACTGATCGGCCTCGTCAGGGAGCGGCTGGGGCCGGTGAAGGCACCCAAATCCATCGACTTCGTCGATGAACTGCCGAAAAGCCCGGTCGGCAAGATATTGAAGACCGAACTGCGCAAGCCCTACTGGGCGGGCAAGGACCGGGCGGTGAACTAAAGGTGCGGCAGAACGCCTACATTGCCGGCGTGTCCATGACCCCATTCGGCAAGCATCGCCACCGCGGCATCAAGTCGTTGCTCGGCGAGGCGGTGCTGGGCGCCCTTGGCGACTGCGACCTGGAACGCCGCGACCTGCAGGCCGCTTGGGTCGGAAACGTCGGCGCTGGCGTGATTTCGGGCCAGACCTGCGTCCCCGGCCAGATTGCCTTGCGCGAACTCGGCATCGGCCGCATCCCCGTCATCAACGTGGAGAATGCCTGCGCCTCGTCCGCCTCCGCGTTCCAGCAAGCCTGCTCGCTGGTGACTTTGGGCGCTTACGACGTGGTGCTGGCCTGCGGGGTCGAGAAACTGCACTCGGAGGACAAGCGCAAGACCTTTGCGGTGTTCAGCGGCGGCGTCGATATGGAGGACACTGCGAGTGGCGTTGGCCGAGAACGGCGGCGGCTTCTTTCAAGTTTATGTGTTCAAGGATCGCTCCATCACCGGCGAGTACGTGCAGCGCTGCCGGGAGGCAGGCTACGGCGCCATGTTCCTCACCGTGGACTGCGCCACCGGCATCGTCGTGTCCAACCACGGCGGCCGGCAGCTCGACCACGCCCCGGTGACGTTGGAAGTGCTGCCGGAAATCGTCGATGCAGTGGGCGACCGCCTTGAAGTGCTGGCCGACAGCGGCTTCCGGCGCAGCACGGACATCATCAAGGCACTGGCGCTGGGCGCTAAGGGCGTGCTGATCGGCAAGGCATACCTATACGGCCTTGGCGCCGGCGGCGAAGCGGGTGTGCGCCGCGTGCTCGAGATCCTCACCAGTGAACTCAAGCGCAACATGACGCTCATGGGGCTCACCGCCATCGACCAGATCACCAGCGATTGCGTACGCTGGCGTGACCCGCGCTTCGTCCGCTGAGACCGGCGGCGCAGTGCCTTTGCTGATGAATTGGGAACCGCCGGCTTCAGGAGAATCGCCATGACGCAATTGTTGTTGAGACGGGTGGGCGCGGCACTTCTCCTGCTGGCCCTTTCCGGGCGGTACAATTTGCAACGATCTCGACATCGGAACGACTTTAGTCCTTGGCCGCGAAGAAGTCTGCCCGCAAGGCCGGTAGCGTGTCGGTAATGACATCCTTAGCGAAGCTTATGAAATCATCTCGTTGTTGTCCGTTGAGCTTGGCTGCAATTCGGACTAGGGAGGCACGCCGGCCGTCAAAAGCGCTTACCGATGTGGCCCACTCGTTGTCTCGGTACTTGGTCAGGCCCACTGATGCGTCCCTGCCAAAAATTGTGAGATTTGGGTTGAAGTAGGTCACAGTGTCCACCGCGTCTTCGGTAATCAGTATCGGGGCACCGAAATCTGAATCGGCAAAAACCATGGCCACTCCTTCCATTCCCCAAGGGCCGATATAGGCTTCGGTTTGTGCGGGTACCCCGTAGGCGGGCATGCTCGGCGCTAGATGTCCGCCAGCTTGCTCGTATTCCGCCAACTCTTGGAACGCGGCAAAGGGTGCCAGCGGATCCTGCCGGGTGCGTGGCGAGCTGGGCGCAGTACCACGAATCAGACGCTGCTGCCGAATTCGCGCTAGTACTTCTTTCGGTGGGGATGCAGAGTCCTCGTCAATAGAGTACCCACGCTCCTTCGCAGCAGCTACCCGGCGTTCTATCTGTGCCTTGACTTGCTCTGTTACAGGATGTGGAAAACGTAGCCTGTGCACCTTGAACGCGGCATCTACAGATTCTTTCGGCATATATCTCAGTGCGCGGAACAGTTTTTTCTCTTCGGCCAACACGTCCTCGTAGCCCCGTAGGCTCTCTCTCATTTCATCGGGTAGGGACGCTATAGCTTCGTCTATGGACATACGCGGAATCCTTGGGGACACCTGAGTTTCCTTTGATGGAACATCCAGATCACCGTCCAACATATGACCGTCCAACATATGGTAGCCATTGGCCAATTGTTCCTGCAATTCTTGTGGGAGAGATGAAATGGCCTCTTGAAACAGCCGAGCGCGTTCTTGTGGATCAGTGGCCGCTCCCGCTCGAAGAATTTCCGGCGTGATAAAGCGGGAATCAAATTCGACTCCCATCGACTGCCAAGTCGCGGGCGGATTCGCTTTGAGCGCTTCAGCCATGCGCTCATATGACTTCGGGTTCATGCGTTCCGCTTCGTTGGGGAAAACCAGCACTGGCCCCAAGTGCATTCGGCTCTCCGGCGGCAGCGCACGAATCGCATCCTCCAGTGCTTGCTGCAAGGCTGACGGATCTGGCCCGTCCAAAGCGGCACGCACATTGACATCGTCCAATACAACCGACGGTATCATGTCCGGCAGGCTGAGACCCCGTTCTTCTTCCACGACGAGATGCGTTCCGTCGGGGCCCTCCGCCGAAATCAGTTGGGGGCAAAGCAAGGTGGCGCTTGCAAGCAAGCAGGCTACCAAATTGAGCATCTTCATTGACTTTCCTCCTCGGAGAAACAACCGGTGGCAATTGTGATGCGTTCCGAAATTGTCTTGCCGACCATTTCGCGGTGTGTGCCACGAACCTTCCATCGATCGGTAATCAAACGAGGAAGGAACACTAGCTTACTCTCCAATCCTTGTAGGAAACTGGCCCGCTGAATCGATCGTCAACCGGCGTTTTTCTGTTCGAAGTGGGCGGTGATCACTTCGCTGCCCAGGGTGCTGCCATCGTTGTTGCCAATGGTGGTGGCGGGCCAGCGGCCATCGGCGAACAGGAACAGCACGGTGGCGCCTTCCGGGCCGGCAACCAGGGGGCCGTAGCCCCGGTTGGCGAGGCCGATGCGGATGTCGCCGGCGTGGTGCCAGGTCGCGCCGACCCGCTGGGAGCCTTCCAGGATGATTTCCGTGTAGTCGCAGTCGTGGGTGTGGGCCTCGACCGTGCAATGCGGCGGGTAGTAGGCCTTGAAGACCGTCGGCGAGCCGGGTTCGTCCGGCATCCCCACCCGATACATGCGGGTCTGGATGCCGCTGGGCAGGGTCACTTCGTCGAGGTCGTCCCAGCAGAACGCCATGTGGCCCTTGCGGCTCAGTTCGGCGCGCGCCTCAGCATCGGTCTTCTGGCCAGTGCTTTGGGTGCTTTTGGTCATGGTGGCCTCCGGGTCTGAGAGGTGATTTCGGCGGGTATTTGGGCGGTTGGCATTCTGTCGGAGTACGCGGCAACTTCACCAGCGTCGCTGAGTTGATCGAGGCCATCACCGGCCATCTTGAAGAGCGCAACCTGAACCCCAAACCGTAGGTCTGGAAACAGAAGGGACAAGACATCGCAGACAAGATCCAATGCGTTCGACAAGCACACGAGAATAACAAAATATGGTCAATTACAACACGCAAAACTAGCACGGAAAGGTTACAAGCAAGGCGGACAGAGGCTGTAGCTATAGTTTTGGAACCTCCCCAAATTGTGACCTATGACGCCTATGGCGCAACGCTCCGACACCGTCATCGTCGTCGACGATGCGGGCAACGTCGCGGTGCTGCTGCACACCATCAATACCCTGGCCTGGGGCTACGGCCTGTTCGTGGACGGCATCTCCATCCCCGACTCCGGCTCCTTCCAGCAGAAGCTGATCGCCGAGGTGGGTCCGGGCAACCGGGTGCCGGAAACCGGGCAGCCGATCCTCGTTCTCGACCGCGCCGGCCGGCCGGTGCTGGCCAGCAATACCGCCGGTAGCTGGCTGCCCGGCGCCACCCTCCAGTTCCTGTTCAATGCACTGGTCGTGGGCATGGACCCTGCCCAGGCAATCAACACCGCCGAGTTCTGGCGGCCGGAACTGATCGACGGCAGGGTCACCCAGCAGGTGGGCCGCGGCGATTTCGACCCGACCCTGCTCGATGCGGTGCGCGACCTGGGCGTGCCGGTCGCGGTGCTCGACGAGGCCGAGCACTACGGCCAGTCGAGCTACGTCATCGGCGTCGCCATCGACCCCGATTCCGGCACGTTGAGCGGCGGCATCCCCAAACCGTTCAACGGCATCGTGGCCGCCCAGTAGGCTCGGGCACTCCGCTGGCCGAACTGATGGACAAGACGCTCGAGATCGCCAACATCATCGCCGGCAACTCGACGGTCGCCATGCGCATCTCAGCCGAGGTAAACTATTGCAGGGTCTTGATTTCTTCCCACCACAACCGATCGAGTTCGGCTAGGCTGGTCGGCAGGCCATCTTTGCCCCTGTACTCCGCCAGGATTTGATCCATGCTCTTGTATTCCTGGAAGCCCGCAATCATGAAACGAAAGCACTCCAAGCCTCCAAGATCGAAAATGTACTCAAAGACTGTAAGCCCCTGGTCGTACATTAGGTTGTCGACGATGAACCGCTGGAGAATCAATGACAGGACATGAAAAACTTCTGACCCTTGTGGCGGCTATCGCTCTTTGCATCGACGTGTCGGTTCAGGCCGACGAAGGCGAGCGCGCTCCCCCGGCGGAAGGCACCCCCAAGAGCATTCCCTTCGAGAAAGGCCCTTACGAAGTACGGGTCGAGCGCAGTCACTTCGTTGAAGCGCGTGACGGCGTCAGGCTGATGACGGACCTCTATTTCCCGGAAGGCCACGAGGGCAAGCTGCCGGTCATCCTTGAGCGTACGCCTTACAACAAAGCCACGCACCGCAATTCGGACCCTGACGAACCGATCAATTCCCGTTCCATCGGCTACTACTTCGCCAGTCACGGCTATGTTGTCGCGGTTCAGGACCGCCGCGGCAAGTTCGAGTCGGAGGGCGATTACACGATCGGATATGGGGATGTGAATGACGCCGAGGACACGCTTGACTGGTTTGAGAAGCAAGCTTGGTTTAACGGCCGCGTCGGCATGATCGGCTGCTCCATTCCCGGCGGCAACGTGGTGAAGGCCGCGATGTCGCGGCATACGACGCTTAAGGGACTCGTGCCCCAATCGGCAGCCTTCGGGCACGGCACGGCCGGCGGCACCATGGCCAGAGGGTTCATTCGAGGCGGCGTGCAGAACATGACGATGCCGCTCTGGACACACTCGTCAGGTTCGAAGATCTTCTATCGGCCGTCAATGCGTCTCGACAGGGAGGAATACCTCAAGATAGTCGACTTGTTCGACCCGGCGCCCAAGGTGTCGTCAATGGTCGAGATGTTCGATTCCGAGACAGGGCACTTTACAAAGGAGACCATGCACACCCTGCTGCATCTTCCGGCTGTGGAGATAGACGATGTGATGGGTTCGCCGCCGTCGGACTGGGACAATATGATCGCAGGTGCGCCCATGGGGCCGTTCTGGACCGGTGGGGATTATCTTGACGATGAAGACAAGGTCGCCGGTGGCGGACTTCACATCAACTCCTGGCATGATTACGGCGTCAATGAGACGTTCCTGCAATTCGAGCACTTCCGGAAAAACGCAGACTCGCAATGGGCGCGCGAAAATCAGTACGTGATTGTTGGCCCGCTTGGCCATTGCCAACTGGAAAGCCTCACTTCGCAAACGATGAATGGTGAACGCGAACTTGGAGATGCCCGCTTCGACGCCTGGGGTACGTATCTGAAGTGGTGGGACTACACGCTCAAAGAGATCGATAACGGTTTCGAGAAAACACCGAAGGTTCAGTATTTCCTGCCGGGCGCCAACGCATGGCGCTCCTCCAACGAGTGGCCGATACCGGGCACGGAGCCACGGAAACTGTATCTCTCGAGCGGCGGTGAGGCCAATACGCGGCTCGGTGATGGTGTATTGACCTGGGAGCCGCCTGCAGCCGCAGGGCATGACAGCTATGTCTACGATCCTGCTGACCCGGTCATTGTCGAGTATACGAAATCGGTATTCGCTGGCGCATACGACAGAGCTGAAATTCAAACGCGAGACGATGTTCTTGTTTACGCGACACCGCCGTTGCAAGAGCCGCTAGAAATGACCGGCAAGATGCGCGCCAGAATATGGCTGTCGACGGACGTTCCCGATACGGACCTTACCGTCACTATTGTCGATGTCTTTCCCGACGGTCGAGCCTTTCCCATACAAAAGGGCTTGCTTCGACTGCGCTACCGTGAAGGCTACGACAAGGAAGTGATGATGGCGCCTGGAAAGGTCTATCCGATCGACCTCGATATGCTCGTCGGTGCCAATCAGTTCAATCCGGGGCACAGAATCGGAATAGAGGTCACCAGTTCCGACTTCCCCGGCCATGCCCGCAATCTGAACACCGGCGGTGACAACGCGCGTGATGTGCGGTATCAATCGGCGACGGTAAAGATTCACCATGGGGCTGACACGTCCTCCTATATCGAATTGCCAACTATCAGAAGCAAGGCACCGTGATGATTTGCAACGGCCATGGACCATGGAGGACGTGGTATCGGTATCTATGAATCGGGTTCGTCGCTCTGTTCGGCAACAATATTCTCGCCGAGAACGTTCCTGACGTCCTGATCCCCGTACCCGGCGCCAACCATCAGTTGCGCTCTTTCCGAAATCTCGAATTCCATTGGCTTCACCCGCCGGTTGCATCCTCCAGCAACAACGCATCGTCCAGGCCTCGGCGCGCCGGCGCGCTTCGCGGGCGCTCACCCGTTCCCAGTAGTCGACGAAGGTGGGCCGCTTGTCGATGGTCTTCATCATTTCCATGCCCCAGCCGACATGGGAGCCGACATAGACGTCCGCTGCCGAAAAACGCTCTCCCGCCACATGGCCGCCGCCGGCCAGCGCGGTCTCCAGGGCATCGATCACCGTCTCCAACGTGCCGTAGCCCGCCATCCGCTGATGCTCCGCCTTGGTTTCGAAGCCGAGCATGCGGTTGGTGGTGGCCGCTTCCAGCGGGCCGGCGGCGAAGAACAGCCACCGGTAGTAGGGGCCCCGCTCGGCGGGCGGCGGCGCCAGACCCGCATCGGGAAAGGCATCGGCCAGGTAGGCGCAGATGGCCGCGCATTCGGTCACCACCACGTCGCCGTGACGGATGGCAGGCACCTTGCCCATGGGATTGACGGCGCGATAGGCGTCCGACTTCATCGATTCACCGTACTCGACCACCTCTACGCTATAAGGCTGGCCCACTTCCTCGAGCATCCAGCGGACCATGCGTCCCCTAGACATGGGGTTGGTGTAGAAAACTAGATCGTCAGACATGAGTTACTCCTTTTATTGCCGTTGAAACTCCAAGGCGACTGTCGGTACTTGGGGCGCCCGCGGTCTCCTTCGGCCTCGGTCCCCAGGCCGAAACCCGATGGCGAGTCGATCCCCGCACCCCTATTCCGCGCTGATACGATACCCCTCAGGCGGCCGCATTCCCAACAGGGCCGGTGAGCCCAAATCTGACGATGCCGCAAGCCCCCAGCGTGGTCAACCTGACCAATTGACACCCTGGCCAGTTCGAAGTCATAGTCCCAGGCTCCAACGGTAACGCCCACGCCAATGGACAACAGACAATGAAACAATCAGGACTGACCCTCAAGAGCCTCGCCATCGTGCTGGCGGCCGGCCTGCTCCTTCCCGCCTCGACCGTGAACGGCGAACCCATGCAAGCGACGAAGGAAGGGTTCGCCGAGACCGACGACGGGGTCCGGATTCACTACCGGCTGCTCGGGCCGACCGATGCGCCGACCCTTTGGGTAGGCTACCCCTGGACCGAGGGCTGGGATCGCATCATGCGGGAACTGGGCAGCACGAGCAGCAGCATCGAGGTCGGCAGGCAGCTCCTTGAAACGCTCACGGCGAAGTATCAGGTGCTCCATGTGGATTACCCGCGCGGCACCGGCCAGTCCACCGGTCCCTTGCCCGGGGCCTGAAGCCGGAAACCGTGGCGACGGACTACGTTGCCGTGGCCGACGCTGCCGGCATAGACCGGTTTGTCGCCATGGGATACTCCTGGGGCGCGGGGTTCGGCATACAGGTCGCAAGCCGAACGAAGCGGTGTGCGGGCCTCGCCATCGGCGGATGGCCCGTGCGCGGCGCACCGTACGCGCAGATCCTGGAATCCTCGGGTGCGCAATCGAGCAGCCTTCCCGCCGGGACGGCAGCGGGGAAGGTCCTGCGATCCAACACCAACTTCTACGCAGACATCGTCGGCAGCAACTGGGACGAAGACGAGGCGGTCGAAGTCATGAAGGACAGGGCCGGACTGCTTTATCTCTATGTAGGGTCCGAAGACATCGGTGTCCCTTCAATGGAAATCAGGCTACCGATCGCCAAGCCGATTATCGAGAACAAGGAAAGGCTCGAGGCCGCAGGCTGGAAAGTGGACGTGATCGAAGGTTACGGCCATATGAACCTGCCGCTCGATGCCTGGGTGCCCCGTGTCATGGACTTCCTCGAGGACAAAAGCTGGTAGTGTTTCCGAACGGTTCATCTGGCTATTCTCTCGTCCACGCGATGAACGAATCACTTCGGTCAATGATCGGTGTGACCATTGCGGACAAGCGTCTTTCCACAGTTGAGGGAATCCTGTTTGCATGCGTCTTGCATTGGTGTTCGGTGCGCCTACGAGTGCGCCGACTGCAACAGTTTGAGGAGTATGTTGAGGAGGTGAACAATGTTGGCTCTGTTGAATTCCGTGTGGGTTAGGTGGCATGCGGGTTGAGCTTGGAAAAGTCGAGTTTTCCGGCGATGAGGAAGAAAACGGTGCGGATCGTCTCGAACCGGCCGTAGCCGCGAGCCTTGCGCTTGGCGGACTGGAACAGGCCGTTGAGCGCCTCGATGAAGCCGTTGGTCCGCCGGGTGCGCGCCCAGGCGGCGATGCCGTCGATGTGCCGCCGGATCATCTTCGCGACCGCCTTCATGGGCTCGACCCTCGAGCGGTTCACGTTCGTGCACCACTGGTGGAGCATCCGCCGCACGACATTGATCTGCTTTCGGTTGAGGATCTCCCGGAGTTGCTCCCGGTACAGCCAGGCCCGCGCGGTACGTTTCCCCGCGACCTGCGCGACGAGCGCGTCGAGGTCGGCGCGCTGCCGCGGGCCGAGGCCGGCGGGATTCTTGAGCAGGGTCCACCGCAGGCCCTTGAGGTCGGGGTCGAGGCGCTGCTCGACGCGCCGGGTCTCGTCGAGCGCCCTCGATGCGTGGGCGACGACGTGGAACTTGTCGAAGGTGACCTGGGCGTTGGGCAGGTGCTCCGCGGCGCCCTTGATGAACGCCGGCGACATGTCGATGGACACCGACCCGACCGCCTCCGGGTCGCCGCCGCGGGCGGCGAGTTCCTCCGCGAATTCCCCGACGACCCCGGCGCCTCGCCCCTCGCCGACGAACACCACGCGCCGCGCCGCGGCGTCCGCCACGGCGGTGACGTAGTCGTGCCCGCGGGCGCGCGAGGTCTCGTCGATGGCGACCTCGCGGACCGCCGAGAGGTCGGCGCCCTCAAGGGCGAGGCCCACGTAGCGCCCGCACATGGCCTGGACGCGGTGCTGCGACAGTCCGGCCAGCCGCGCCGCTGCCGCGAACGGCATCTCCCGGCACAGGGCCACGACCAGCGCCTCGAAGAGCAGCGTGAAGCCGGAGCACCGGCCCGCCCAGGGCGGCTCCACCAGCGCCACGCGCCCATCCGGCAACCGAACGCGGGGCACTCGCGCCTCGAGCTCGCACTCGTGCTGGAAGAAGTTGAGGTGGCGGTAGCGCTTCGTGCGGGTGTCGTGCACGGGGTGCTCGCCGCCGTCCCCCGCCGCGAAGCGGGCGCCCCGGCGGAAGTCGATGCGCACCGTCAGCCGGCGCGCGCGCTCGTCGAAGTGAAGGCCGTCGACAAACCAGGGTTCGGACAGGCCGAGGGCGGCGGTGAAGAGTTGGTGGTCCATGGGGCGCTCCCTGTGGTTGATCAAGGCCGAATGCGGCATTGTGCCTCATTCGGCCCGACCCCAGGGTGTTCGCCGGGTTGTGCGCGTCAAGGGTTCGCTTCGCCGGGCTGGCGCCCGCCCTTGACCCGCACAACCCGGCCACGCGGACCCGATTACCCACCCGAATTTCAAAAGAGGCACAATGTTTAAGTGGGAGATAAGGGGGGGGGGGGGGGGGGGGGGGGGGGATTTCCACCATACGGTACGAAAAGCTTGCCGTCTTTTTGTTTTTGTGGGCAATGCCGGTCTCGCTGACAGCACAGGCCCAGGAGGACACCGGCGACGGCGAAGTCATCGAAGAGATTCTCGTAACTGCGCTGAAGAGAGGTACGGGGACCACGCTGCTCGATACGCCTCTCGCGGTCTCGGCAATCGCCGGAAACGAGTTGGAGGATCGGGGAATCAACTCCGTGTTCGAGGCGTTCGCTTTGGCCCCGGGGGTGTCGGTGGCCGAGGTCGGCGGCCAGGGCGGCGGCGTGTCGATACGGGGCGTAGCCGGTGCGCTGGGCGATTCTCCGATCGGGTATTACCTCGACGACCTGCCGTTTACCCGTATCGGCCAGAACGTCGCCCCGGATCTCAACCCCTTCGACCTCGACCGAATCGAAGTGTTGCGCGGGCCGCAGGGCACGCTGTTCGGCCTCGGGTCCGCGGGCGGCACGGTCCGCATCATCACCGGGCGTCCCGACCCGACCCGGTTCGAGGCCAAGGCAACCGCGGCCTGGTCGGGAACGAAGAGCGGCGATGACAACCATCGGCTGCAGGGGGCCGTAAACGTCCCGCTGCTCCAAGACAAAGTGGCATTGCGTCTTGTCGGTTCCAATGTCGAATACGGCGGATTCATCGATCGGCCGCTCGAAAACAACGACGACTTCAATGAAGACGACGACACCTCGTATCGAGCCAAGCTGTCGATCGAGCCGGCCGGGGGTTTCTCCGCCGTGGCGAGTTACTGGCACAGCGAAAACACGACACACAACCGCTTCGCCAACGAAGACCTGGAACGCAATGCCGCGCTCTTCCTGACCAATCCCTTGACATTCGGGCCCGATTTCACACAACCGACCGTTTCCCGGAGCAACGACTGGGCCGTCGCGGAAAACGAGTTCGACCTGTACGGCCTAGTTCTCGAGCACGAAACGCCTGCGTACAGGATCACGAGTAGCACCTCGTACCTAGAATACGAGTCGCTGCAGCTCTACGACGACTTCGTGGTCGGCGTATTCAGCCTGTTGTTCGATGTCGAGACATTCGCACAGGAGATCAACGTCGCGTCTGTGCAGGAAGGGGCGTTCGACTGGGTATTGGGCGGCATCTACTTGGAAAACGACATGTATTCCGATTTCCAGTTCGGGCTGCTGTTCCCCGGCGCGCCCGACCCCACCTTCGTTCCCACCGGTGGCACGGACAGTTCCGTCGAACAGTGGGCCGTTTTCGGCGAGGTGTCCTACGATCTCTCGAAACGCTGGGCACTGACTCTAGGTGGGCGCTACGCGTCGGACGACCGGGCGTCGGTCAGCAATCTCGACCCGTCCGACACGCCGTCGGGTAGTTTCGAGAAGTTCACGGGCAGGGCGAACCTCGCCTGGCGGCCCACAGACGGTGCGCTGCTCTATGTAAACTTCGCCCAAGCCTATCGGGCTGGAGGATTCAATACCCGCATTGCGCTCGCCACCGCGCTCGCCAATGGACTCGAGGGGGTGGAATCGGTCGTCGAGCCGGACGAGGTGACGACGTACGAGATCGGGGCCAAAATCGGCTTGCTGGAGGGCGACCTGGATCTCGAGCTTACGGCCTACATTCTCGATTGGAAAAACAACCAGATCTTCGTTCAATACGTCGATCAGGTGGTCAACCCGGGGGTGCTTACAGCCCACAACCAGAACGCGGCGTCGGTTGACGGGAAGGGCATCGACATCGCCGTGAATTACCGGGGCATCGAAGGTTTGACCCTCGGTCTGACGGCCAACATCTCCGATACGGAATACGCCTCGGACGTTCCGGGCGCCGGCATTTCGGACGGCGATTCGTTCTTTCAGGCCGCGGACCTGACGCTCTCCGCCCTGGCGGGCTACCGCCGGCCGATCGCCCGCGGACTGCATCTGTCGGTGCTGGGTACCCTCAGCCACATCACGGAACGTGAGGATCGTTCACTCGCCGGGGTCTTCCGATCCGACAAGACAACTCTTGTTAACGCCCGGGCAGGTGTCGAAGCGGAAAATGGAGCTTTTTCGTGACAGCCGAGAATCTGTTCGACGAAGACGGCGCCGTGAGTCAGCTCGCCGCCTTCATCCCGTCAGGAGGCGAGCCGATCCGACCGTGGCCGCGTACCATAGGTATCGAATTGAACGTACGAATCTGAAGCATGAAATCCACAATCAACGTTTACGAAGGCTATTCCAGGGAAGTCGCGAACGGTTACGCGCGCTCTTCCGTACACGTGCCCGTCGACGACGGCTGCCGGATCGCGGTGGACATCCTGCGCCCCACCTGCGACGGGACACTCCTCGCGGGGCCGCGACCGACCGTCGTACAGGCGACCGGCTACCGGCGCGCGTACTACAAGAAGGAGAACGAGTTCAATGCGCCGAAATACGCGAAGCTGACGGCCCATCTCCCGGTCGGCGCACTGATCACGGCCTACGAGCAGCGCCCCGCCTGCCAGCAGGTCATCCACTACGGGTACAACGTGGTCAGCATCGACTTTCGCGGCACGGGCGCCTCCTTCGGCACGCACGCCAACCAGACCTGGCGCAACGCGGCCGACATCGCGCAAGTGGTGGACTGGATCGCGCGGCAGGACTGGGCCACCGACAGGGTGGGCATGATCGGCGGTTCCTGGGAAGGCGTGATCCAACTCGCAACCGCCGTCTACCAGCCTAGGCACCTCGCCTGCATCGTGCCGCAGATTCCGCCGTCGATCATGAACGCCATCATCGACGGCGGCCTGGCGATGACCGGGTTTGCCCGCGACTGGTCGGAAATGCGCAAGGGCCAGGACGGGGCGGATGTGGCAGCGCCGGTGGACGGCCCGGAGGGCGAACGCCTGTTCGACGCGGCGATTGCCGAACGCGCGCCGGCCTACGTGGATGCCAACGACCCGGGCACGCTCGAGCACATGACCAGCGACACCTATATCGCCGGCATGTCCGAGGGCGCGCCACCGCCGCCTTTTCCGGAACTCGGCCCCTTGCGCAACGTCTTCGACGAGTACGAGCGCATCAGCCGCTCCGGCACCGCGGTTTACCTGCAGACCGGCTGGTGGGACATGACCTTTGCGGGCGAGTGCCTGGACCTCTACGAGGCGCTCAGCGGCCCGAAGCGCATCATCGTCGGCCCCTGGAACCACGGCGTGCTGCCGACCATGGAGCCCCTGCGCTGGTTCGACTACTGGCTGAAGGGCATCGACAACGGCATCGCCGACGAACCCGGCGTGATTTTCGCAACCACCGACCTCAAGGGCCGGGCCGTCTGGAAAGGCGCCCACCGCTGGCCGTTGCCGGAGGTCGAGAGCGAGTCATGGTTCCTGAACGACACCCCCAGCAGCACCCTGGCGTCCGTCCTCGACGGCAGCTTGGAGCGCAACGCGGGCCCCGAATCCACAGCCGAGTACCGGGTCGATTACGAAACCGGGCTCGGCAGCCGCGGGCGGATGCGCTTCATGCTGCACGACGAGTACATACGGCACCCCGGCCTCAACGACCGGGCGTTGCGCTGCGCGACCTTCACCGGCCGCGTGTTGGCCAGGGATGTGGAAATCACGGGCCCGCCCACGCTCTTCCTGGAACTCGCCACCACGGCCTCCGACGGCGCCATCCACGCGACGCTCGAGCAGGTGATGCCCGACGGCGATGCCGAGTACGTTACCGAGGGCTGGTTGAACCTGCGCCACAGGAAGGTGAGCCAGAGTCCGCGCCCCCACGCCGGGCCCGCTTGGCATTCCCAGGCCGCCGCGGACCTGCTCGAGGTCCGCCCCGGAGAACGCATGACGGCGGCGCTCGAACTCTACCCCGTCTCGGTTTCGATCGGTGCCGGGAGCCGCCTGCGGCTGACGGTCGCCGGAACCGACCGCGACAACCTGTACGTGCCGGAGCGCGACCCCGCCCCCGTGCTCACCCTGTTCTTCGGCGGCCAGGGGGGGTCCCGGCTCGACCTACCGGTGGAGGATGCGGCAAGGCGTCCCGAGGGGCGCGTCATCCCCGATGCCTTTGCCGATCAGGATCCGGGGTTTGCGTTCGGGAAGTCCGGTAGCGATTGAAACCATATTCGAAAACCAGCTTGCCGTGGCGGATGACGAGCAGGCTGTCCAGCCACGGGCGCTCCTCCCCGGCCTTATTCGCAAACCGCTCGAGTGCCTCCACGAAACTGAACGAGAATCTGAGCAAAAGGAGGATGACGTGAGCGAGTTCGCATCGCAGCTTCAAGATTGGTATCAGAGTGAGATCGCTGGCAAAGCATTCTTCGACACACTGGCCGACGGCGCGCAGAGCGACGACGAGGCCAACAAATGGTCCTTGCTGGCGCGGCTCGAGGCGACCATGGCGGAACGGTTGAATGTGGCATGCGCGGCCGCTTCCATTGCGCTGCCCGAGCCGTCCGGTTCGCGATATCTCGACATCGCGCGCGAACTGGCGGGCAAGCCCTGGCGCTCCATTATGGAAATCGTGATGCCGCAGCTACGAACGGCCGTGTCCGAGATTCGCACAGCGACGCAGCAGGCCCCGGCGGCCCATGCCCAGATCGCAGGGGAGTTCCTCGCTCACGAAGAAGCCCTTGCCGCATTCGTGAGTGCCGAGCTCAAGGGGGAAGACGGGTCTCCGGCCGTCCAGTCGCTGCTTCGCCAATGGTCGTAAATTCCACCTAGAGGCCCTAGCCCCTGTTGTCCGATGCGCGTCGTCATTCCCGAAGCCGATCGAAGCAACTACCTACGAGGAGGAGGTTTGGGCATTCTGCCAGCGCCTGCGAACCCGTCCACTATTGGGCGCCAATGCACCGAACCGAACGACAACCATGAGTGAAGCCAGCACCGAAGCCGACCCATCCGCCTCCGCAGCATCGCGGACTGCGGGTCGAGGCCTTGCCCCCGAGGAGCTGTTGGCGCTGTCCATAGAACCCAACTGGGCGATGGACGATCCCGACCAGCGCGTCTATCTAGCCGTTCAACTGGATGCCCAGCCTGAACTGGAAGCCAAGGACTCGGCGCGGCTGCTTGATTGGCTGGCCCAACAGCCAGTGCCCGTCATTGGCGTTGGGCGCCCGGAGCCGACCCGCCTTGCCAGCGCCATGGATTTACTTGCGGACAGCCCGGAGGACCTTCAGCAACTCACGGCAGCCATCGGGCGCTGGCCCCAAGCCTCGGCCATGCTCGTGCAGGTCTTGCGGGCCAACGCGAGGCTCGGCGTGGCGGACGGACTGGCCGTGGAGTCGATGGCCTATGCCGCACTGCAGGGAGGCGCCGAGTTCGCCCGCTGGCTTGCAGGCCGCAAGCGCATGCGACCCAGCCGCGCTCGCAGCAAGGACATCCTGATGCTTGATCGGCGGGATGACCGCCTCAGGGTAGTGCTCGACTGCCCGGAAAACCGCAACGCGCTCTCAACCGCCATGCGCGATGCGCTGACCGATGCCTTCCGTTTGGTCGTTCAGGATGCTTCCATCACGCGGGTTGACGTATCTGCCCGCGGGCCCTGCTTCAGCGCCGGGGGCGACCTGACCGAGTTTGGCACCATGACCGACCTGGCGACAGCGCACCGCACCCGCATGACGCACATGCCCGCCCGCTACCTCGCTGCCTGCCGTGACCGCTGCGCCTTCCACGTTCACGGTGCCTGCATCGGTGCCGGCATCGAGTTGCCCGCATTCGCGGTGCGCCTGGTAGCGAAGCCTGACGCCAGATTTCGCCTGCCGGAGGTCAGCATGGGCCTGATCCCGGGCGCGGGCGGGTGCGTGAGCATTCCGCGCCGCATCGGCCACCAACGGACGGCACGCATGGCCATACTTGGCAATGAAGTGGATGCCGAACAGGCGCTTGCCTGGGGGCTGATCGACGCGATTGAGCCTTGATTGAACTCAGCCACGCCGGTGGATGAGCCGGCCTTCGCGGATGGTGGCCGTAACCATGCCGCTTTCCAGAAACTGGCGCGCTTGGCGCCAAGGGCGGTCAAGCAGGCACAGATCGGCCGGCGCGCCCACTTCGATGCGGCGCTCCCGGCCGGGCTCGTCCAAGGCGCCGAGATAGAGCGATAGCGCCTGCTCGGCGGACAGGGCTTCCTCCGCACCGAGCGATTGGCCGGAAGCGGTGCGCCGCTGCACCGCCGCCCGCATGGACCGCCAAGGGTCTGCATGGCCGAATGGGGCGTCGCTCCCCGCAGCCAGTGGAATGCCTCGCGCCCGGAAACTGCGGCACCGGTACAGCCAGGGGCGCTCCTCGGCTGGCAGCTCCCGCCAATAGGCATCCCCCCGTTCGGCAACGAAGTGGGGCTGGGTCACCACCAACAGGCCGAGTTCGCGCAGCAGGTCCAGCAGCGCCGGCGGGGTGACCGAGGCGTGCTCGATCCGGTCGCCGGGCCCGGTGCCGGCCTCATCAAACGCCGCCAAGGCAAACACCAGCTCCGCCTCGGTGACGCAGTGCATCGCCACTGCCCGTCCCTTGCCGTGGCTGGCACGCACCAAGCGGCAAACCCAAGCAAAGTCCGGCAGAGAGGATTCGTGCAGGTGAACCTTAACCGGCCCCGCCAGCCCATGGACCAGGTCCAGCGTTCCGCCCACCCGGATGCGCTGCAGCAGGCGTCCCCCGTCTTGGTGGGCCGCGAAGCGGGCGGCGGCAGCCGTGTCGTTGGAGGGCGTCAGGTCAGTCACGCCGGTTACACCGTAGGCCGCCAGCTCGCGGCTCGCTGCCTCGATGGGCGGCGGGGAGCGGCCCCAGAGCCTGCCCAGCACTTGGTCCTGATCATAAAACCGCCCTTGGGCGCCCTTCGGTGCATAACCGTCCCGAGAAGCCGCCCGAAGCCGTTCAAGGCCCGCGCTGTTGACCATCCACAGCCGCCCGCTGCGGTGCTGGACGCGCACGGGCACGCCGGGCAGCAGCCGGTCAAGCCACCGGCGATCGATGCGCCCAGCCACGCTCTCGTGGTAGCCGATGCCGCGTATCCAGCCCTGGGAATTGGGGCGCGCTTCCCTCAACGCCTCGGTCAGTGCCGCTTCGCTGGTCACCTGCGGGGGGCCGCAGGCCACCGAGTCCAAGGAGGCGGCAAAGGCCATCAGATGCGCATGGTGGTCATTGAGGCCCGGCAGTACCGCGGCACCCTGTTGGTCCAAAGCCTGCTCTCCGGGACGCTGGGCGAGCCGTCCGATGGCGGTGACGCGACCCTGCTCGATGCGCAGGTCGGCCAGCCCGACGCGATAGATCTCCGCATTGGTGATCAGCATGGAATGCCCAGTTCCCCAAGAACCGCAGCGGTGGCCAAGAATCGGCAGGGGCCACTGACTGAGCAGCCGTCCTGAACCCGGGCGTTCGAGCAGCGCAGGCGCTCAAGCAGGAGTTGCGCGCCATCGAGCGCGGCCCTGCGCTCGGTGCCCGACAGCGAGGCGAACTCCTGAAGCACCCCATCGAGCCTTGCGGCCAGCAGCGGTGCCGCGGCGCCACCCGCCCCCGGTTCAGGCAAACCAGCGCTTGACGTCGCGGCGGCGCAGCTTGCCGGTCTCGTTGTAGGGTAATTCATCGACAAAGCGCACCACCTCAGGCACTCGGGATGAACGCAGTTGGCTGCGCACCAGATCGCAAAGCGACTGCGCATCCACCGATGCCTTGGGCTTCAGCGCCACCGCGATGCCCACTGCCTCGCCCCATTGGTCCGAGGGCACGGCAACCGCTGCGGCATCGGCCACTGCCGCATGGGCGAGCAGCACGTCCTCGATCTCCGCTGGAGAGATGTTCTCGCCACCGCGCACGATCACGTCGTCACCGCGCCCGGACAGATGCAGGTAGCCATCGGCATCCAGAAAGCCGATGTCCCGGGTGGGAAACCAGCCGTCGACATCGACGACGCTGCGCTCCCGGTACTCGCCGGACACTTGGGGGCCGCGCACATGGACCTCACCGGCCTCAGCCGCGGACAATGGCCGCCCCTTCCCGTCCCGGATCTCGATTTCCACCGATGGCAGCGCCCGACCCACGGAGCCCAGGCGGGCGCGGATGGCCGGGTCGCCGCTGGCCAAGGCTTGGCGATGATCTTCCGGGCCCAGCAGGGCGATGGTGGAACTGGTTTCGGTAAGCCCATAGGCATTGGTGAAATCCACATGCGGAAACAGAGCCAAGGCCCGCTCGATGACGCCCAGCGGCATTCTACCGCCGCCATAGGCAATGGCCTTGAGCGAGCCCAAGTCCGGCCGCCGCCCGCCTGCCTCCAGCGCTTGCACAATGCGCGCCAGCATGGTGGGAACCACGAAGGCGCTGGTGATGGCTTCCCGTTCCACAAGATCAAGCCAGTCCAGGGCATCGAACTCGGCGAGCTGCACGATGCGACGGCCCGCGTAGATGCCGCTCAACAGGGCGGCAATGCCGGCGATGTGATAGGGCGGCACAGCCACCAGCGCCGCCTCGTCCGCATCGGCAGACAGAAACTCGACGCTGCCCAGGATGTAGGACATCAGGTGCTCGTGGCGCAGGATGGCGGCCTTGGGCGGCCCGGTGGTGCCGCTGGTGAATAGCTGCACGGCGATGCCGGGATCCTCCGGCCAACCGGATTCCGACTGCGCAGCGGCCTGCGCGAAGGCCGCTTCGAGAAACTTATCGCTGCAGAGCGCCCGCGCCACGGCGGGGCCGCTCCCGTGGGCGGCGCATTGATCCGCGTCGGCAATCAGGCACAGGGGACTAAGGCGCTCGATCAGCGTCCCGAGCTGGGCGGCAGGGAGCCGGTAGTTGAGCGGCGCGTAGGGCACGCCGGCCATGGCGGCGCCAAACAGCGCCACGGGCGTGGCCGGGCTGCTCAAGCCCAGTACCGAAACGAACCCGCAGCCGGAAGCGCCGAACAGCGCCGCGGCACCGCCTGCAGCGGCCTGCAGTTCCGCCGCCGTGTAACGGCGGCTGCCGCAGACCAGCGCACAACGGCCCGCCCCGGCTTCGGCGGCCATCTGCAGCAGAAGGGCAATGTTCATCGATGATGCAAGCTCTAGCGGGCTAATCCGAGGACGGCAGCTTTTTCGCCTGCTTGACCGCCAGCGTTTCATCGCCCACGGCCAGCGAGCCATCGCCTGCCTTAATGCACAGCACCTCGATGGACTGTGCCTGGTCCACATAGCGCTTGCCCACCGCGCAACCCGCCATCCGGTCCGCCACCGGCGACGCATCGCTTGCCTTCTCGTCCATGCCCAGCATCGGCACACCGCCGCAACTCAGCTCCGCCTCCCCCGAAGCCTTGACGACCATCACTTCCGCCGCGCAGACGGCGCTCTTGAGCCTGAGCCCGGGTTTCAATTGCGTCACTGCATTGCTCCTCAGCCAAGAAAAGAAGCAAGATTAACCGAAAACGGTGGAAAGCGTTGACGATCCATCGTGTAAACGCACGAGGCGTTCATGAAGACCATGCGGCAGAATCTCAAGCAACAGAGGTAAGGCAACAACCTGGCGACGCGTGACTCGCGCTGCTAGGATTTCCCCCCGTTCGAGCCGCTCCCGGACTGACTTTGAGCTTACTGCCCACGCAAGAGCAGACGTTGCAGCGCCGCCTTTGGTTTCACGCACCTGAGTACGCTAGGTACAACGGCACCGGGGACATGAACGATGCCGCCAACTTCTCCTGCGTGGAAGACTAACGCGCTCCTGAGCGATGTCACATGGATAACCGGCAGGTGGAGGAATCATGCCAATAAAATCAGCAGCGATCGGCAGTCGGTACAGCGCGATCACCACGAACATGACGCCTCGTCGCCTGCTCGCGTTCGCGGCGGGTATTGGCGTCTCCTCGCCCCGCGTTTTCGATGATTTGAACGAAGGCTTCTGTGCAGTGCCCCAGATCTGCGTATCGCCGGAATATCATCTGGCTGTGCAGAATCGGCTGGGAAACAATTTCGGCACCACAGCGGAGGAACGGCGTCGTGCGGTCCACGCGGTTCAGGATTCGGAATTCCTCCGCCCCATCAAATCTGGCAATCAGCTAACGACAACTGCCGAAGTCGTTGGTCTCTGGGCGGGACGCAGTGGTGCCAATGTGGGTGTTGCAATCAAGCACAGCGTTGATGGTGAACCCGTATGTCGAACTTATATGCAGGGCACATATCGCGATGTGGCGCTGGACGGTGAAGGGATGCAACCGAAATCAAAACCAGTGGTGCCTTCACCCGGATCGAGTGTCCAGGAACACGAACCCTTGTCCATTCACATCTCGCGAGAGCTACCCCACGTTTTCTCCGAGTGTGCGGATATTTGGAATCCCATCCATACGGAACGAGCCGTGGCTCTGGCAGCAGGGTTGCCAGACATCATTCTGCACGGCGTTGCCACCTGGTCGATAGCAGGACGTGAACTCGTTGATTTCTTTGCCGGGGGCGATGTCTCAGCGCTGAAGAGGCTGCGTGGTCGTATGGGCGCGATGGTGATTCCCGGAACAACACTTACACTTCGGGCGCAATCTGAAGTCGTCGAGCGAACACGGCGTGTGTTCTACACCATCGAAACAGAACAGGGTGACGCAGCGATTCGAGATGGCTATGCCGTTTTTGGAGAACCATTGTGAGCCTGAAAGAACAGATAGAACGAAGCTACGAGGATGCCGTCAGAGGGATGGATATTCCCTGGATGTTGCAGCAGTGGACAGAGCGTCAGCCTGATAAGCCCTGTGTTGTCTGGCGACCTTTTACCGGCGATGCAAAGACCTGGACCTATGGTGAGCTGTTTGAAGACGCCAGGCGCCTCGCCACTGGCCTTAAGGATAGAGGCGTCATTCCCGGAGATTTTGTTTTCATCCACATGGATAACTCGCCTGAGTTCATCATTAGCTGGTATGCGTGTGCGATGTTGGGTGCCGTTGCCGTTTCGACCAATACCCGGTCCGTCGCAAGGGACATGACCTACTTTGAGGAAGTGACCGAGGCTGCCTGTGCGCTGACACAACCGCAATATGCTGAGCTCATCCGTGAATCCTGCTCTAACCTGAAGTTCATTGCAGTGACCGAAACAGATTCGGGCGAGCCGCGAGACGATGTGGCAGAGATTATCAGCAAGATTCATGGTGTGCCGTTTAATGAGGCCTTTGGCGATACACCAATAGATACGTCACAGCCGGATCCCATGCGTAACCTCAGTGTTCAATTCACATCGGGTACCACATCTAGGCCAAAGGCGGTCTTGTGGACTCACGCCAACGGCATTTGGACCGGTAGATGCAATGCTCAGCGACTCAGATTGCAGAGAGACGACGTCACGCTTATTTATCTGCCGCTGTTCCACACCAATGCCCAGGCCTATTCGATGCTGACGACCCACTATGCTGGTGGTACGACCATTGTACAGCCGAAGTTCTCCGCATCTCGTTACTGGGATGTGGTCATGGAGCACAAGGTGACCTGGTCCTCGATGATTCCGTTTGCAGTTAAAGCCATCGCTGATCAGCCTGTGCCGGAACATCACATGCGTTTCTGGCTGTTTGGTGCGAGAGTTACGCCCATTGAGGAAAAATTTGGCCTGAAGACCTTAGGTCACTACGGCATGACGGAAACGCTGGGCCACGGCATCTGTGTCGATATGGATCACCTTGGCCCGCAGATGACCCTTGGCCGCCCGGCACAGGACTTCCAGATACAGATTCGCAGACCGGATGGTCGGCTTGTCGAGCCGGGTGAGAGAGGCAATCTGTATGTCAGAGGTGTTCGTGGCGTGACGATATTTAAGGAGTACTACGGTAACCCGGAAGCAAATGAAGCTGCATTCGATGCCGACGGTTGGTTTGAGACAGGTGACATCATCCGTTCCGATGAAGATGGCTGGCTCTATTTCAGCGATCGTGATAAGGACATGTTGAAAGTTGGTGCTGAGAATATTGCCGCATCAGAAATCGAAACGGTGATTATGGAAACAGGGCTTGCTTCTGAGTGTGCGGTAGTCGGACAGAAGCATTACATGCTCGATGAAGTGCCGGTTGTATTTGTGATTCCAACTGAAGCTGGGCAGGAGCTTGATCCGGCTGAGCTTGAAAAGAAGGTGATCGCACACTGTGCAATCAATCTTCCCGATTTCAAGGTGGTGAGAAGCGTCCACGTTGTGGATAAGTTACCTCGCTCCATGCTAGAAAAGATCGCAAAGAACAAGCTACGCGAGCGGCTCCCCGAGATTACCGAGGGCAGATAGGGCAATAACTGAAAAATTGAAACTCGAGGCTGGTATCTTCAGCAACAGCAACATAATCCTTCGCCACGGTCTCTGGGATAAGGTCACCCGGCATCAGGCCGGTGCTTACCCCGGTACCCCTAGGATAATCCACGTGCAGCACCTGGTAGCGGGAAGTCAGCATCGAGATGATCTGCGACATGGCCTTTTCGCTATACCGCTGGCACAAGAAACCGCCAACAAACAAGCAACAAGGCCTAGGATACGCACGAAAAGCTTCTTACTCTGAAGTCGTTGTTTCTCCAATTGTAAGGGAAACAGCTTCAACGAAGCTGAGTCCTGTCCCCCACAACTCACGATATCCACTAGAGAAAATATGCGGGAATACCGAGCCGTGGGTTTCTCGGTCATATCCTCGGACGATGATCGAGAGTTTATCCGGACCGTTAGCCTGTAGTCGCTCCATCAGCGCCATACCGCGTTCGATATATTCCTTGAGGAACGGATCGGTATGTTCCGCTACGCCGTAACCGCAGAACACCTTTAACTGCTTGTCAGAAGATCGATTGGCAAATGCCGCCTCGCGTTCTGCCAGGGTGGCTTCAAGCACGTCTGTACCGAAAGAGCCGACGATAAACTTGCTGAAGGGTGTGTCTTCTCGGAGCAGGGTGTCGACGGCGAAATCACCGCCGGATGAATGCCCTGCCACACCGATCTCGTCGGCATCTATTCGATAACTTGCGTTGAGCCTAGGCAACAACTGATCAGCGAGGAAGCTGTGAAAATCATCGGTGCCACCGAAGACGTCTTCAAACGCCATCCCGGCAGCTTCAGCCATCTGTTCGTAGAATACCCAGAAGTTGAACGCGGCACCATCCGGTGTGGCACGTATCTCGGCTGTGGGGGGTTCCGCGGAATAGTCGATGGTGCGTTGAATCGCGTGATTGCCGGGAGGTGCAGTCGTCACACCGACAAGGATCGCTTCGCGTGCTTCCCCAATCGAGGACATAAGCGCCACTGTGTCGATGGCCGACGGCATAAGCATATCCCCGTCGAGCACGAAGAGCAGAGGATATGCCTCATCGCTCTGTTCATAGCCTGGGGGTACCCAAGTCCAAACGTCGTAGTCGATGCCGTTGCTGTCCGCCTTGATCGTCTCGTGGGTCAGGCTTTGTAAGTTCTGGGGTAGTCTCATGGTAGTCAACTCTTCAAATCAGGATTTTTCGAGAATGTGGATACCGCAGGCCGTTCCCATTCCGGGGCCGTGGGTGGGGCCAGTGCTTCTGCGTGTTTAGTTTCTGCCATGTTGTGTCCTCACTTTTCCTCGTGGCTTAAGGGGATGTACGCACACCGGCAGCTCAGTGACCTCCGGATATGGTTAGAATGAAGACGCTTTTCAGGTTCCATGACCTCAGTATGCACAAAGCGCTGGATAACTTCTTCCCATAACACCCACAACGCAAGCGGGCATTCTAGGCCGTTGTTGACCCGCGCGGCCAATCGGTGTGGCGGGTCGCGGCACCGGTCGAGGTCGGATCGCAGCGGCAACGGAAGGAACGGAGAGGTAGCCGTAACGAGGACTGCGGCTCGTCTGAACCGGTGGGCGCGTAACCCGGTGTTCAGGGAACGTTCAGGAAGTCACGCTGACTATAGCGACCCGGTGCAGACGTTAAAGGAACATTCTATGTCGCTTACGCGTGAACTCGAGCGTGGAGGCTCGTGGGCCAACGTCTTCTTCAAGCAGCGTTTTCCGGGGGTCGTGGACTTCGTCAAACGCGAAGGCAGGAAGGTGCGCTCGCTGGAGACCAGGGTGCGGAGCCGGAGCCAGTCCAGCGAATCGACCAGACTGGTGGGAACCGCATTCGACTATCGTCTCCGGATGGTATTCGAACCGGACTTCGAGAACTCGGATGTGCTCCGCGCGGGTATCCACAGGCTCCTATGGGCGGGTAGCGGTCTCGGAGAGCCGACCGACCGGAAGTGGGCGACCGCAATAGTCGGGCTGTTGCGTGAAGTGCCCACTAGTGACCCGGACCTCCAAGCTCGGGTGTGCGTGGTGCTTGCTTGGCTGGACTGGGGCTACCGCAGCAGCACCTGGAACGATGGCCTGTGCGCGATCGCGAAGGCGATCGACAACGGGAAGGCGGTCGACTGGAAGGGGTGTACGGCAGGCATCGAGGGCGGCATCGCGGTCGAGGTTGCAGACATCATGCGCCTTGTCGAGCCGCCGCACGCGGACTCCGTGGTCTGCGGCCCGTCCTTTGACGGAAGCACGTTTGTCGGCGGGGCTGATGCCGACCTGATCGTCGACGGCTGCCTATACGACGTGAAGACGACAATGAAGCCGCGGGACCGTCTCCCGCAAAATGTGCGTCAGCTACTGGGATACGCCCTGCTGGACTGGAACAACGCGCTTGCGCTGGAATCGGTGGGGTTCTACTTCTCGCGCCAAGGAACGTGGCTGTCGTGGGCGCTGGACGACTTGGTGGCGCAGACGGCCACCCCGGGGGCAACGCTGCGACAACTCCGCGAGGAGTTCCGCTCTCTGGCTCACGAAAACAATCCTTGACTGGCGCGAGGTGAGCGTCGCCGTTCTTATCGCACGGGTGTGCAGCGCTTCATCGGTGTCTGCCGCGTTGGGAAACCCTGCTGCCCGTATTCCTTCCTTCTGATGAATCAGAGGCGGTTACAAGTCCCCGGTTCTTTGGACCCCTGCTGCTCGACTCACAGCAATCCGCCGATATTCCGATGTGCCCGCCACACCGCCGGGACGGCAGGCGTCATGCGCTGGAACAACTGGTTAATTGCACAGCGACCGAACTGGCAGGCCGTTGTACGGCACTCCGACACCCGAACGACAAGGTACTCCTTGCCGTGCCGGACATGTACGACATTTAATCCATTGCGCGTGTCTGGTTGTTGTTGCGCTCAAAAAAGTGCGCATCTATTCTTGACGGGCACAGGCGTCGACGCTCACTGTGGCGAACATGAACGGACGGAACTTCATCGCGAGGGTTCGGAAAATTCCCTTCACCCCAGGGTCGGGAATCCCACCGCCATGCCTGGCCGGGCGCGATGAGGAGCAGGAACGGTTCCGGGCGGTTCTTGATGACCTGACGGATGGCTTCGGCCCGTCGTCCGACCTGATCCTGTTCGGCCCGAGGGGGACAGGAAAAACGTCCCTGATGAAGAAGTTCCGCAGCGACTGCCTGGAGGGCGATAGGGTGGATGTATTGGCGATGACGCCGGATGATTTGGCGTCGTCGTCGGCCTTGGTAGCTGCCCTGGCGGGGACGGGTGCCCCCTCGATCTGGGAGAAGGCGGCAGAGCGGCTGGGGCGCATCAAGTCCGTGGGCGCAGCGGGATTCAGTGTCGCCTTCGAACGAGGCGAAGGCGCAACGGGGATTACGCCCGCGTTCCGCGACGCCCTTGCGGAGCGCTGCCGGACGAAGCCGCTGTGTTTACTGCTGGACGAGGCGCATATGCTCGAAGCCGAGGTTGGGCGGACGCTCCTCAACCTGAGCCAGGATGTCCGCAGCGAATGTCCTTTCGCTCTCATTCTGGCGGGAACGCCCCACCTGGAGCGCAAGCTCGCCGATATGGGCGCCTCTTTCTGGGAAAGGAGCGAAGTGATTCCCATCGGCTGTCTCGAACCCCAAGCGGCACTGGATGCGCTCCAACGGCCTTTCGTCGACCGAGGGATCGATGCGGACCACGGTGTGCTAGCCCCGGCCCTCCAGGAAGCGCAGGCGTATCCCTACTTCATCCAGGTGTGGGGCCGGGCCCTGTGGATGGCTATGCGGCGCGACGGACGAACCCCTGTGCTCACCGGCGCGCACGTGCGAGCGGCGCACGCCGAATTCGAGGACAGGCGCGACGCCTTCTACAAACGCAGAATGCGCGAGATCGAGGATCGCGGGCTTTTCGGACCCGCAGCCGCGGTGGCGCGGGCTTTCGGTACGGATACGGCGCTCACGGATTCCGCCTTGGAGTCGGCTATCCGCACGGGACTGCCGAACGCCGCCGATGATCGTGCTGCGTTGGATGCCAAGCGACAGTTGGCTGACCTAGGCTTTGCCTGGAGCCCGGGAGGAAAGGACGGGTGGCTACCGGGCATTCCTTCGTTGATGTCCTATGTCGTTCACCGTGTACCGGCGCAGTAATGCGGACAGGCTGAGGCGGGTATAGAGCACCGGAGCGCAGCACCCGGACCGCCGATTGTGATGATCGCACCGTCGGTACTTCACTTCGTACTGCACCTCCCCGCCATCCATTCCTCTGCCGCTACACTACCATTTCGCCAGTGTTCACACTACCGTTTCACCAATCGCTAAACTACCATTTCGCCAAACGCGAAAAGCGAAGCCAGCCAAACCAACTCGACGCCCACCGTTTGCACATACGTTCGAATAGAGCCAATCCGGAATTTCCTTGAAAATCCACATTTGAAATACGGATTTTCAAGGAATACGATGGCCTATGGCCGTTGATCGTCCCACCGCCCGTTTGCGCATCCACGAGGCGTTTTCCGTCCATCCGGCAGTCGCCCTGACCGGGCCGCGACAGTGCGGCAAGACCACGCTTGCCCGGGAGATCGCCGCCGCCGAGACCGCAAGCACGTTTCTGGACCTCGAAAGCGCGGTGGACCGGCGACGGCTGCGGCAGGCGCCCGAGCGGACTTTGGCCGGCTTGTCCGGCCTCGTGGTCATCGACGAGATTCAGCGCGAGCCAGCGCTCTTCGAGACCCTTCGCGTACTCGTCGACCGAGTCGACAACCCGGCGCGGTTTCTCGTCCTCGGCAGCGCCTCGCCGGCGCTCGCCCGCGGGGTCTCGGAGTCCCTCGCCGGCCGGGTTGGGCTGGTCGACCTTTCGGGCTTCGACCTCGCCGAAGTCGGGCCGGATAACTGGCACACTCTCTGGCGACGGGGCGGCTTCCCCCGCGCCTACCTCGCACCAAGCGAGCGGGCTGCCTCGCTGTGGCGACAGAGCTTCGTGCGGACGTTTCTGCAACGCGACATTCCGCAACTTGGGATCACGGTCCCCGCGGAAACGCTTGGCCGGTTCTGGACGATGCTGGCCCACTATCACGGTCAGGTGTGGAACGCCGCCGAGTTCGCCCGCGCCCTGGGATCGAGCGAAGGCACCGCACGCAGGTATCTGGACATCCTTGTCGGCGCCTTCGTGGTGCGAGCGCTGCCGCCGTGGTTCGCCAACATCCGGAAGCGTCAAGTCAGGTCTCCCAAGATATACGTTCGCGATACCGGGCTACTGCACACTCTCCTGTCCCTGGAAACGGGCGATGAAGTCGCCGGTCATCCGAAGGTGGGCGCCTCCTTCGAGGGGTTCGCGGTCGAGCAGCTCATGATTGCGTTCGAGGTCCACGAGGCCCATTTCTGGGCGACGCACGGCGGTGCCGAGCTCGACCTGCTCATCACTCTGGGCGGCAATCGGTACGGCTTCGAGTGCACCCTCGGCGATGCCCCCGGCACGACGCGCTCGATGCGCGTGGCTCTGGATGACCTGGCATTGCAGCACCTCTGGGTGGTTTATCCGGGCACCGAGGCGTATCCGCTGGATGAGCGAATATCGGTGTTGCCGGTCGCGGACATCCCGGAACTTGCAGGGTCGCTCAGCGTGGGCGGTAGGCGGGTCTCGACGCGCTGACCCGGGATCTGGTCGAGAGACTTGCGTGCGGCAACCCGAGGCGACGCGTCGAATCGGACGAAGGCGGGGCCGCGTTCGCGACGTAATCCACACAATCCAAACGCCTGTGTTAGCCCGAAGCCCCAATGCCCCCTTTGGGCAAAGTTGAACGGCCCCCTGTTTGCCGTCGGCCGGGGTGACCATCCTAGTTCACGGCACCTTTCACCGTCGGCTGTCTTGGCTTGGCAGCGCTTTGGAAAGGGCAGCCCGATTGCCGGTGAGGTGCTCGCGATCCTCGATCTCGCATCGCCGGATACCAGCGGTCGATTACCAAGATTGCCGTGCACCCGACGCACCCGACGATGTTGCGGATCACTGCACGGTATCGCACACTCAATGACTGTACTGCTGCCGGGGGGCTTGGCCTAGATGCATGTCTGAAGCGAATGCCATGGACGCCGACATGGGGGTCGAACGCCGCGTGCGGGCGCTCGTCGAGGAGGCGCGCAAGAAGCTTGTCGACACGGGTACGCGCAATCGCTTGGTGCACGTGAACCGTTCCGGGCGCGGGCGATTCCTGAACATCGTCAACGAACGGTCCAACGATGTTTTCCGCATCCTGTGTACCGAGCGGCGGAAGATGCGGTTCCACGCTTCCGAAGCTCCAGACGATGCCGACGAGAACGACGATGGCGTCCACTTCGACGAGGTCGATCTTGGCGGCGAGGTCGACGAGACCCGGTTCACGGACCGGCTCCTCGACACCACGCTCGGCACGGATGCGTTGCAGAAGCGGCTGCTGCAGCTCGCAAGGGATGCACGGATCGCCGAGGAGGAACAGGGCATCAACATCCTGTTCCTCGCGCTGGGATTCCTTGGCTGGTTCGAAGACGAAGTATCCAACGTGCCGCGGCAGGCGCCGCTGGTTCTCGTTCCCGTGGAACTGGTGCGCAACGAACGCACGAGCACCTACGACATCCGCGCACGGGGAGAGGACATCGTCACCAATCTGCCTCTGCAGTCGCGGCTGCGCGATGACTTCGGGCTGACGTTGCCGGACCTCGACTCTATGGCGGACGAGTGGTGTCCGTCCGCCTATTTCGACCTGGTCGCCGACGCCGCAACGCCCAAACCTCGCTGGCGGATAGATCGCGACGGAATCCAATTGGGGTTCTTCTCGTTCGCAAAGCAGTTGCTGCAGCGGGATCTGGATCAGGCGGAGTGGCCCGAAGGGGGCCTCGCGGAAGACGCCACCATCCGCAGCCTAATGCATGCGGGATTCGCCGAGCAGCCCAGCCCGTTCCGAAACGGCAAACGGCTCGACGGGCTGCTGGCACCGCAGGACATCGTGCAGGTGATCGATGCCGACGCCCCTCAGACCAAGGTCATCGAGGAGGTCCGTCGCGGCAGGAACCTAGTGGTGCAGGGCCCACCGGGAACAGGCAAGTCGCAGACCATCACGAACATCATCGCGGCCGCCGCACACGACGGCAAGACGGTGCTGTTCATGGCCGAGAAGATGGCGGCCCTAGACGTTGTTCTCAGCCGGCTGCGCAAGTGCGGCCTCGGTGATCTCTGCCTTGAACTGCACTCCCGGCACGCGAACAAAATGGAGGTGCTACGGGAGATTGACCGCACGCTCCGGTCCCGCAAGGAGGAGTCTCCGCCGGAAATCGATGTGACGGAACTGCGGGTTAAACGTGACGAACTAAACCGAATCTCCGAACTGCTGCACACGGCGACCAAAGACCGCGACTACACGCCGTTTGAAGCCATGGCCGATGTGGTGGGGTTCATCGCCAACGGCATGAGGCCGCCCGACCTCGAGCGCGAGGGCTTGGGCGAACTGGACGCCGAACAACGTCGCCAGATCGAACGCGACCTCGCCGAACTGGCTGTTCTGCTGGCCGCTGGCCCCCGCCCGCAACATCCATTCGCGGGTTGCCGCGAGCTCGACCTGCAACCGGTCGAGTTGCAACGCCTGGAGCGGAACCTGACGAAGGCAATCGGTGCGCTCGACGATGCTTTGTCCGCAAGCTTGGCATTTGCCCGGGGCGGCACCCATGACGCATGGGAATCGACGCAGGGGAACGCATGGCTGCCAACACCAAGTTCCGTTGCGGATCTGCGGCGGAGCGCAAGATTTCTCGACCTGATCGGTAACCGCCCGCAACGTGCACCGCAAATCGTGGATGCGATCTTCGGCAAGGAATTGGCACCTGATCTTGCGGAGTCGTTGGATGTCGGCGACCAATGGGCGCAAGCTAGGCAGAACGCCGAGCACGCATTTCGGAACCACGCTTGGGAGGTTCCGGCGGCGGAGTTGCGGTCACTGCAAAAGAACCTTGCGCGCGGTGCGGCCGGTGGGCTGAAGTCCTTCTTCATCCGGCTGGGCGGCAGGTATCGACATGCTCGCGAAACCCTCGCCGAACTGGCCGCGACCGACCTGCCGGCTGCTCTTGCCGAGCACGTGGAACTGATCAAACAACTGGCGGAAATTCAGCGTCGGCGTGGCAAACTGGCCGACGAGGAGGGGATGCTGGCACAGCACCTCGGCGCGGCGTGGCGCGGGGAACGAACGGACTTCCAAGGTTTTCGTAGCGCGGCTCTCTGGATTGCGGAGGTGGAGGCCACGCACATGGCCGGTTCGGCAGCCGACCTTGAACGAGCCACATCGACATTTGCGCAACCCGCGAAAATCGCGAAGGAACTAGAGCAGATAGCAGAGACCGCTTTGGTCGGAGCCCGCTCGGTCGTTGAGCTATTGCGCCTTGACATGAATGAACTGGGGCTCGGCGAGGGCCTCGATCAGGTGGCATTGGCCGCCTTGTGGGACCGATTCACGACAATGGCGGAGAGTGGCGAACGTTACGACGAGTGGCGCCGGATCCAGAAGCTTGTCGAACGGCTGGTGAGAGCGGGTCTCGGCGAACTTGTCGCGATGCTCGACGAAGCGAGGCTGGCCCCGGCGGATGCGGTTGATGAGTTCCGCTACGCCGCAGCCGAAGCCCGCTGGAACCTGGCCAGGGATTCGGTACCCGGTCTTGCGGGTCTCGCCGACTTGAACCGCCACGAGCTAGTTGCCACCTTCAAGGAGCTGGAGGTCGAGCACATTGCGAACGTCCAGGATCTAATCCGTTCTCGCCACCTCGCCGATCTGCCATTGGGCGCGGCGGGGGAGATGGGGGTTATCCGCAGTGAGATAGCCAAGAAGCGGCGCCACATGCCGATCCGGCGTCTGGTGGAGAAGGCGGGCGGCATGGTGCAGCGGATCAAACCGGTGTTTCTGATGAGCCCGTTGTCCATCGCCCAGTTTCTGCCGCCAAGGGTACTGCGGTTCGATCTCCTGGTTGTCGACGAGGCCAGCCAGGTTCGGCCGGAGGACGCATTGGGGGCTATTGCGCGGTGCGGCCAAATCGTGATCGTCGGCGACCAGAAGCAGTTGCCGCCCACGACGTTCTTCGACCGTCTGGGCGCGAACGATCCGGTCGATGACGAGGCACCGGGAGACGGCATCGCCGCCGCTACGGAAATGGAAAGCATCCTTACGCTGTGCGAGGCGCGGGGCGTCAACCGGCGTATGCTCGAATGGCACTACCGCTCTCGGGATCCCTCGTTGATTCAGATCTCCAACGACGAGTTCTACGACGGTCGACTGATACTGCCGCCATCGCCGCTGGAGTTGGATGGCTCTTACGGCCTCGCTTTCGAGCGCGTTCCCGGGGTCTATGCCTCCCGCGGCAGCGGCACCGGGCGTCCCGGCACGAACCGGATCGAGGCCGAGCATGTCGTGGGCGCGGTCGCCGCCCACGCGCGCGAGTGGCCCGGCATGTCCCTTGGCATCGTCACCTTCTCCAAAGCGCAGGCGGACATGGTCACGGAACTCCTCGAATACGAGCGGCGCCGGGACGAAGTGCTCGACGACTTCCTGCGTGAGGGCCATGCGGAAGATGCCTTCGTGAAGAACATCGAGAACGTGCAAGGGGACGAGCGCGACGTGATCTACGTGAGCGTGGGATACGGGCCTGCTGAACCAGGCGGGCGGCTCAACAGCATGCGGTTTGGTCCGATCAACGCGGAGGGCGGCGAACGGCGGCTGAACGTCCTCTTCACCCGCTCCCGTGCCCGTTGCCGCATCTTCGCTTCGTTCGACCCGGCCGACATGGACCTTGCTCGTACTTCCAAGAACGGTCCGAAAGTGCTGAAGCGGTTTCTCGACTTTGCCAAGACCGGCGACGCCCTGGAGCGCACCGTTTCAGGGCGGGAACCCGAAAGCGCATTCGAGAAGGATGTGGCGAACGTCATCCGGTCGCTTGGCTACCTTGCCGACCATCAGGTGGGGAGCGCCGGTTTCCGGCTCGACATTGCTGTGCGACACCCCGATGCGCCGGGCAAGTATCTACTCGCGGTCGAGTGCGATGGCGCGACCTATCACAGCGCCCTGTCGGCGCGGGAGCGGGACAGGCATCGCCAGGCCGTTCTGGAAGGTATGGGCTGGACATTTCACAGGATCTGGAGCACGGACTGGTTCCATCGCCGTCCTCAGGAGACGGAGCGACTTGCGCACGCCCTCGCCGAAGCGCGAGCCGCCGAGCAGGTACGGGTTCCGGGAGCGAATGACGCCGGTCGAGCCGTGCTGGAGGATCCGCTCGAGGCTGTTGAAACGACAGGCGACAACGACGACCTTGCGCCGCCAGCGATTGCCGCGCCACTAGTGTACCGCGAAGCCAGTGTCTCGGTGGAGACGGCGTTGGAACCGCACGAGGTGGCGCCCGATTACCTTGTCGAACAGGTATGGGAGATCGTCGCCGTGGAAGGCCCCGTGCATGCTACGTTGGTCGCCCGTCGAATCGCGGAGTCATTCGGCAAGCCCCGCGTCAACGGGCGAATCCGGGGCATTACCCAGGACGCACTGCGCGAGGCCCGGCGCGAATCGCCCAGCGATCTGCTTGAGCACCACGAGTTCTGGATGACCCGAGAGCAGAGCGAGCAAGTCCCCGTGCGAGACCGATCGAGCGCGGGCACCGGTGTGGCCAGGGCCGAGATGTTGCCGCCCATTGAAATCGTAGCCGCGGCCGCCCTCATTCGACGCGAGTGCGGGCGGATCGAGCGAGGGGATCTGATTCGCGAGGTCAGCCGATTGCTCGGGTTCAAGCAAACGGGAGCCAATTTGAGGCGCGTGATCGGGGACGCCTTGGATGCGCACGGGACGCAGGCCTATTTCGAGCGCTTCGGGCTGTAGCTTCCCTCCCAGAGGCGACGAAAAAATTGGCCGTCGGCGTCCCTGGTGAATTGGCCGGTGCGGATCGTCTTGACCGGGTAGTCCGGCAGTTCCACCGTTACGCTGCACGCCCCGTCCGCGAAGGTGTGCCTGCGGTCGGCGAACCTGAAATCCAAGTTGTCGAAGCCATGCCGCCTCCGTTCGTCCGGAAGGTCGGATTCGTCCTCCGGCGCCAAGTGCAGGAAAAACTTCGGCGCCGTGTCTGCCTCGTCGCAACGCGCCTTTACATAGACGAGTTTGCGCCCAAGGCGATACACATCGAAATCGGCATCGATGATTCGCCTGTAGTCTCCGGGCCTTTCTCCCAACGTCTTCGTCAGGATCCTCCCGCGATAGTCGATGAAATTCACGATGGCGCGGGCTTCCGCCTCGGTAAGCTCCATCCCGGACATCGACGTGCCCGGGGCGAACGCCTCCGGGTCCACGAGAAACCGCACTAGGCTGTCCCGCGTCCAGACATGGTCCAGCGAGGTGAGCGCGTCCGAAAACTCGTAGCCCTCGAGGTGCCCGGCGCGCCGCCCGACCACACCGGAGAGGCGCGGGGCGTCGCCCTGCTTGCCGGGGTCCGCGCCGTGGCAGGAACCGCAGTGCCGCGCGTAGAGCCGCTCGCCGGAGTCCGCGGCGGCGGTGGACTCGGCGACGCCGGATTCGCAATGCGCCGCGTAAACATCGCGGCGGTTCCGGGATTCCGCGTCGCAATATCTTTGGGAGCGCCTCAGAAACATCACCTTGTTCGAGCCATGCGGATACAGCAGCGCCAGGCGGCCGTCCGGCATCCAGACCAGGTCCCGTATGTTGGATCCCGTATCGATGCGCTCGACATATTGCACTCGCTCGCCAAGGCGGCGGATCCTGAATATCGACCGGGCCTTCAGCGACGCGACGAGCAGATCGTCCCTCCACAGGGGAAATGACCGCCCGTCGTTCACGACAATGGCGGAGGCGGCGACCGCCGGCACCCAGGCGAAAACCGGCGTCACGAAACCATCGTGCGCGCCCGCCTTTCCGTATTCGATCGTGGAAGGAACCTTGCGACCGTAATCGACCCCGTAGGTGACATGCGGCCAGCCGTAGTTGCCGCCGGGTTCGAGCAGGTTGAGTTCGTCCCCGCCTTCCGGCCCGTGCTCGGTGGACCACAGATTACCCGCCCCGTCCCGCGCCAACCCCTGCGGGTTGCGATGACCGAGGGTCAGTATCTCGGCTTCGCCGGTCTCGATCGCGACACGGACGAACTTGCCCATATGCGAACCGGGGTCGTCGGACAGGGTCCAGGATCTGGAACCCATATACCAGCCGTTTCTTCCATGGTCCCCTATGGTGAGCAGCAGGTGGTCGGGGCCGTCCGTCAACATCCTCCCGCCGGATTCCTCGCCATTAAGCTTGGTTTGCAGACAAGGTTCCGCGTCGAATATCGTCCTCCACGACGGCGACACGGCGACCGTCTTCTCTGTGTTCTGTATCAGGTGGAGCGCACGGGTGATCTGCTGGAGCCACGGCGGTGACATGGCACCCGTGTTTTCTCCGTCCGCAAAGGCGGCTTCCACAATCGTCGACGACAGCCTGAACCGGACGCACTCCTCGGCAAAGTAGTGATGGCTGACAAAGAGCTCCCAGCGCCCCGGCGTGGCTTCTTTCAAAAGAACGTCCGCGACCCGAAAATGCTGCTTTTCCTTGTTTTCCCCAAAGGACTCGGTCGATTCCCAGCCCGACAGGTTCATCGGCACCCTGCCACGGAGATATTCCACGTCTCCGCTCGCGTGAACCAATGCGACCCTGCCCTTCGCCGTTACGACCAGCAGGTCGTTGCCCAAGCTCGCGGCCGCACCGCCGCTGCCATCGGATTCGCCCAAGGAGACGACTTCCGTCTCCAATGCGTAAAGGTGCGTCCTGATTTCACCGCCCCCCCCCCCCCCCCCCCCCCGACTCGAGCGCCCGCACCACCCACCCACAACAGAACAGCGAGAACGAGTAGCTGGGCAAGGTGGAAGCAAAGCTGTGTACTGGCTCGGTACATTTCAGAATTCGGGCTAATCGGGACAGGCAGCCCCTTCGATCTGGACAGGATACCCGTTGGGGGTTCGGTAGACTAGGGCCATGCGGGAATCTAGGACGGAATCCAGGACACCCACGAGAGGAATCCAGGACACCCACAAAGAGGAATCCAAGGAATCCAGGACACCCACAAGTCAGGGAACCCGGGGTGGAATCCAGGACACCCACAAGAGGCAAGTTCCATATTCACGACCATGGGTGGTGAGTCGACGCTCACCGTAGTACTCAAGTCGGCAAAGTGTCAGGTGCTCGGGTGGGTTTTGAAGTTACTCGACACAATCGGCATGCTGCCACCGTCTCGGCGTGGCAAGCCAGAGCCAAGAGTAAATCCAGCGATCAGTTTGATAAGGTCGGCGGCTAGCCCAACTCGGGACAGAGCTGTTGGCCGAGTCGAATGCCCCTGATGAATTTCAAGCCCAGGGTTCGGGCCATAGCACGCACCCGGCTCGCCGGCCCCAGCGCATTGGCGGGGCAATCGTGCCCGCGCCCCACATAGTCCAGCGTAGCATCCTGCCTCATGCCCAGCCGCTCCAGGATGGGCGGCGCATGGGGTGGAATGTATCCGGGTTTGCCGGCACGAATCGCCCGCCCGCTCCAGTCGACCAGCGTGAGGTAGTCTTGAAGCCTGAATGGAATATCGCCGTCCGCCTTGGATTGATCCCGAAACAAACTCAGTGAGGATGGATTCGGTTTCTCAATGCGCTCCTGAACGGAAGTGTATTCCGATGTCTCCGGAGTTCGCGCCAGGCCGGCTCTGATGGGATTGAGATCGACATAGGCCATACACGCCAGCAACGCCCGCTCGTCCAGGAGTGCCTGAGACTTGAACCTGCCTTCCCAAAAACGACCCCTGCACCCGTCCTCCCGGTTGGCCATGCGTGCGATCACTTCGTTCAGACACCGCATGTACCAGGACAGGTCCGCCAAACGACGGCGCCACGTTTTGATGAGCGGGGCGACGATTGCCATGTCACCCCGACCCACTGGCTCACCGCGCGCCCAATGCCGCACGATGTCCGGGCCTTTGAAAAGCCGAAGCCAACGATCGGCGACATCCCGATCGGTCCAGCCGGCGCTGGCGCGGGCGTCGACCTTCACGACGATGTGATAGTGATTGCTCATCACGGCATAGGCGTAGACATCGATGGCGAAAGTATCGGCCAGTTGCTTGATGCGATTGACGATCCAGCCGCGGCGGTGACTGAAGTCGAAGCCGGTATTGGGATCGATGCCGCACAGATAGGCGCGTCGTACGCATCGGCTAATGCAATGGTAGTAGGGGGTGTCTTGCAATGACACCAGGCGCTTCCGGGGTTTTGTCATGGGCCCCATGCTGGTTCAAATGGAGCTGGACCGATGTAGGAATTGTCCGTTCCGGACAGTAGGAAAACTGCTGAATCTGGGTGTCCCTGTCCTACTGTCCTAAAGGTGTCCCTGTCCAAATACCTTCGTGGGTGTCCCCGTTCTCTTCGTGGGTGTCCCCGTTCTTTTCCCGTTCTTTTTCGTGGGTGTCCCCGTTCTTTCCTTCTTCGTTCTTCTTTTTCGTGGGTGTCCCCGTTCTTTACCAGTTCTACCATGCGTCAGCGCATAGGTCGCTGGGGCGGAAACTCCTAGCTCAACGCGGCAATGGCAAACAAACCGCCCAAGGTGCCGACCACCGCCGCCTGTCGAAAATCTTTGGCATTCAGGGCCCGCAGGCGTGCCTCGGGGTCGGTGCCCGACCAGGTGTCCTTGACGACATTGAATTCGATCATGGTGGCAAACACGATGAACCCGAATACCGAGGACACCAGTGTGATACGGCCCAGGGAGTCCAGAGGCAGGGCAATCAACAGCAGCACAAGAATGCCCCAATGGAAAACGTGCCCGCCGCCGGTCATCCAATGAAACTGCCGTAAATCGTTCGCCTGGTAGTCGAAATTGAAGCGAAACAACGACAGCCCCTTGGCGTCGACCCGTGTTGCCTTGGCGTTGGCGGCCATTGCCCCCGAATAGTGGCCCCATTCATGAAACAGGGACGCGGCGAGCAGCCCGACGAGAATGGCATCGCCTACGGCGACCGCCTGGGCGACCCACAGCCCGGTAATCTGGTGCCACGTATCTGCCGCGGCCCACAGCGACAGAGCGGCCAAGAACAGCGCAATATCCTTCAGCAGCATGCCGGGTAGCTTGGGCTCGTCCGTCGCCTGTTCACTTTCGGCATCCGCTGCGTTGACGTTCTCATTATCCAGGGCTTCAGCCATCACGAATCTCCTTCCCGTAAACTTTGCGCACCTTCACAGCCCGTTTTGCCTGCTTCGCGGCACAGTGGGTCGTGTACACAGCGTAACACTTTACCGAGTAGAGGGATGAGAGTGGCGGGTAGTGGCCCTCGTGACCATCATGCGCAAAAATGCTGGTGTTGGCCAACACCCTGATAAGGCAGGATCGACTGTGGACGGCCAAACCCGTCGCCGCTACCGGTTGAGGGCATCTGTTGTCAGCGAAAATAGCATCCTTGACAACATAGATACTCAGTTTGAGTTTGTGGATCATGGCAAGGCCGTCCCACATAGGGTTCGACGCAGCCGGAATTCAATTTGAGCCACTACCGAGTGGCGCGGATAGGGCATGGCCACCTAGCCAGCCTCGCCCCCGGCGGCAACGGCATCGTCCAACAGATTGCCATCCGCATCCAGCGGCACCAGCTCGCCAAGACCCAGCTCACGGATACCCGCCTCGATCTTGCTCCGGTCGCCAACCACCACCCAGATTAGGCCATCCGGGTGCACAACATCCACCGCGGCCTGGCGAATTTCCTCTTCGGTCAAGGCGCGAATGCTGTCCGCGTAGGTGTCCCAATAATCATCCGGCAGCCCGAAGCGCACGATCTCCGCAATGGAACCCAGCACGGCGGAGGCGGTTTCCCAGCGTCCGGGCAGCGACAGGGTGCGCCGATCCTTCACCTTGGCAACCTCGTCCGACGATGGCGGGCGGGCACCGCGAATCTCCTCGATCTCGCGTTTCAACTCGGCCATGGCGGCGCTGGTCTTGTCGGTCTGCACGGGCGCCACGGCCATGAACGGCCGTTGCCCCCGAGCGGGCAGGATTTGGGTGTACGCGCCATACGACCAACTCTTGTCCTCACGCAGGTTCATGTTCACCCGCGCCGTGAAGCTTCCGCCCAACACCTGGTTCATGGCGCTGATCGCCATTTCCGCGTCGTTGTTGCGCGGGGGCGCGATATGGCCGGCGATGATAACGGACTGCTCGGAATCGGGCCGGTCAACCAGATAGACGATGGATTCGTTCCCGAGGGCAACGGCACCCAGATTCTTGTCCGGCACATCGCCCGGTGGCCACGCCTTGAAGCGGACGCTCAACAACGGCTCCAGCTCGCCCCGGGTCACATCGCCCACCACGATCAGCGTGGCGTTGCCGGGCTTGAACCAGGTGTTGTGGAACGCCGCCAGATCCGCCGGTGTCAGCGCCGCCACGGATGCCTCGTCTCCAGAGCCGGTGAACGGCAGGCTGTAGGCATGGCCCTCGCCGTAGAGGATGCGCGGGAAGAGCCTAAGCGCCAACGTCCGCGGCTGCACCTTCTCCTGCTGTATGCCAACGATCTGCTGTTGCTGGCGCCGGAGGAAATCCTGTTGCGGAAACGCCGGGTTCAGAACCACATCCGCAAAGACATCCAGCGACGCCGCAAGGTTTTCCTTGAGCGACGACATGCTGACATAGGATGCGTCGAGGTCGGCGCCCGCGCCCAGGGTCGCGCCGAGCCGCCGGAGTTCGTCGCTGATCTGCAGCGATGAACGGCTCGCGGTGCCCTCCTGCAGCATGCCCAGCGCCAGGCTCGCAGTACCGGGCACCGCGAACTGATCGGCCGCAAACCCGGCATCGACGACTAGGTTCAGCTCCACCACGGGGATGGCGTGGCGCTCCGCCAGCACCACCTCGAGACCATTGCCAAGGGCGAAACGCTCGAAGCGCTCGAAGCCCACCGCCGGCGGCACGCCGGTATCCGGCAAACGGGAACGGTCGGCCATGGCCTCGGTGACCGATGTGTCCGGGAACGGCACAACCTCCAAGACAAATTGCCCGCGCTTCATCCAGGCGTTGGCGGCGACCCTGAGATCTTCGGGCACCGTGGCGTCCCAGCGGGCAAACGTCGTTTTGTGGAACGCGGGGTCGTCCAGATAGACTTCGTTGTGCGCCAACAGGTCGCTCTTGCCGCCGAAACCGCCGACCCGCTCGATCCCCCGGATGAAGGCGGCGCGGCGGGTCGTGACCAGACGCTGCAGTTCCTCCGCCGTCGGCCCGGTCTCCAGCAACACCGCCACCTCTTCTTCGATGGCCGCGTCGAGTTCGGCAAGCGTATGCCCGGGCATGGCCGTCGCGATAATGCCGAAGATGCCAGCGATCTCCAATGGAAACGCGAAGGCGCTGACATCCGAGGCGATCCGCTCATCGTAGACAAGGCGCTTATACAGGCGCGAGGTCTTGCCTTCGCTGAGAATGCCCGCCACGAGATCCAGGCGATTCGAGTCGAGCGTGCCGTAGCGGGGCATCGTCCACGCCTTGTAGAGGCGCGCCTGGGGCACGCGATCCTGCATGACTAGGCGGTGCACGCCCTTGATCTCAGGTATCCACTGCAACTGCCGCGTCAGCGGCGGCCCGGCCGGGATGTGGCCAAAGTAGTGCTCGACCCGCGCCCTAGCGTCCTCGGCCTGCACATCGCCGGCGATAACCAGCACCGCGTTGGCCGCCCCGTAGTACTGGCCGAACCACTCCCGCACGTCTTCCAGGCTCGCGGCGTTCAGATCCTCCATGCTGCCAATGACGGGCCAGGAATAGGGGTGGCCGGCGGGAAAGACATTCTCGAACAGCACATTGAAGACGCGCCCGTAGGGCTGGTTCTCGCGCTGGCGTTTCTCGTTCTGCACGACGCCGCGTTGCTCGTCCAGACGCGCCTGGTCGACGACGCCAAGCAGGTGCCCCATGCGGTCGGACTCCATCCACAACGCCAGATCCAGGGCGTTTTTGGGCACCACCTGAAAATAGTTGGTGCGGTCGAAGTTGGTGGTGCCGTTCATGCCCGTGGCGCCAACTCGCTCGAAAGGCTCGAAGAATTCGCCCGGGTAGTTTTCGGTGCCGTTGAACATCAGGTGCTCGAACAGGTGGGCGAACCCGGTCTTGCCCGGTTTCTCGTTCTTCGACCCAACGTGATACCAGACGTTGACCGCCACGACCGGCGCCTTGTGGTCCTCATGGACAATCAGGGTCAGGCCATTGTCCAGGGTGAACTTTTCGAAAGGGATGTCGATGTCCGTGACGTCGGCGTCGCCCTCGGCGGCTAGCGCGGTAGCCGCGCCCAACGAAAGCAGAGCCAGGGCTCCCACCACAAACCCCGAGCAACCCAACGCCCAGCCGTTGCCGATGCAACCCGCGAAACCAATCTTCGTGACCATGCCGATGCCCTACTTGTGCAGATGATCGCGACTGTACCGCAAAATCGGCCGCGTTGTGGGCACCGAATTGTCACCCCGGTGCCGCATCTGCTACCGTCCGGTCATGGGCGCACTCAGGAAACTGGCCGTCGAGGGCGCTTTTACCATGTTGCGCGGGTCGCTCGACAGCCCGGTCATCGCCTATGAAACCCTCGGTGGCCTGAACAGCTCCAAAGACAACGCAGTGCTGGTATTTACCGGCCTGTCGCCGTCCGCCCACATCGCCTCGTCCCCGGCCGACCCCGCCACCGGCTGGTGGGAGGACATGGTCGGCCCGGACAAGCCCATCGATACGAACCGCTATTTCGTGATCTGCATCAACTCGCTGGGCAGTTGCTTCGGCTCGACGGGGCCCGCCTCGCTGGATCCCGCCACCGGGGACTACTACCGCCTGAACTTTCCGGTGCTATGCGTTGAAGACATCGCCAACGGCGGAGCGCTCCTGCTGGACCACCTAGGCGTCCATGAACTGCATACCCTGGTGGGTGCATCCATGGGCGGCATGACGGCGCTCGCCTTCGCCATGCTGCACCCCGGGCGTAGCCGCGGCCTCCTCTCCATTTCGTCCGCCGGGCGCAGCCTGCCGTTCTCCATCGCCCTGCGCTCTCTGCAACGAGAGATCATCCGCACCGACCCAGCCTGGAGGAACGGGCAATACGACTTCGCCAAGGGGCCAATCCAGGGCATGCGCCTCGCCCGCAAGCTGGGCATGATCACCTATCGCTCCGCCGCCGAGTGGAGCGAGCGGTTCGGGCGGGAACGCGCCACCCAGGAGCCACCGGCGCACCATCCGTTCGGGATCGACTTCGAGGTCGAATCCTACCTGGAAGCCCAGGCCAATCGATTCATCGGCGGTTTCGACGCCAACTGTTATCTCTACCTGTCCCGGGCCATGGACCTGTTCGACGCCGCCGACCACGGCGGCAGCCTGCACCAGGGCCTAGGCCGGCTGCGCCTCGAGCGCGCGCTGGTGATCGGCGTGACTTCAGACTTCCTGTTCCCCCTGCACCAGCAGGAGGAACTGGCCGAGGTGCTGAAGTGCTGTGTCCCGAACGTGGAGTTCAAACGCCTAACATCGATACAGGGGCACGACTCGTTCCTAGTCGACATGGACCGCTTCCGGCCAGCGGTCGCCGAATTCTTCTAGCAGTCCATCTAAATATTTTTATAACTTTTTGATTATAATCAATTTAAATCTTCCATACGCACCACTACACCGCTTGCTGTCCGCCAAAGCAACGCACCACGCGCACCGCCAAGCCGGGGCGACCACGCCGGATCGACCGGGCGGGCTTGTTTAGATCGACGGATCAGGCTTCACCGCTGCGGTCTCGCCGCGACCACGCCGGATCGGCCGGGCGGGCTTGTTTAGAGTCGCGCTTGGGCGGCCTGTTGGCCGAACCTGCCCGACCACCCAGCCGAATTCGCCTGGCGTGCCTGTTCAGGGCCTGGCAACGGGAGGCGCAGGGCCGGGGCCGCAAATCAACCAGCGATCCGGTGTGACGACACCGATCTCGGCGCTGGCCGAATAGCCTGCGGCAACCAGCGCCCTGAGGCAGTCGGCGGCCCGGGCTTCGGGCACACAGGCGAGCAGGCCACCGGCGGTTTGCGGATCGGCCAGCAGGCGCACCATCGGCACCAGCGGGGCGCAGCCCCGTAGCTCGAAATCGGCCAAGACCTGTTCGTTGCCGGCTTGCAGCACACTGGCCCCACCCCGCTCGAAACCCTCAAGCGCGCCTTCCAGGGGGGGCACGGCGTCCAGCCTGATCTCGGCACCCCTACCCGATGCCCGCAACATCTCGCCCAAATGGCCGAGCAAACCGAAGCCGGTCACATCCGTCGCCGCCCGCGCCTCGTGGGCCCGCAACGTGGCCAGGGCCTCCCGGTTGGACTGGTCCATATGCGCGACCCCGGCTTGCAGCAACCGGGTCGGCACCAGGCCGCGCATATGCGCGGCCAACAAAACACCAACACCAAGCGGCTTGGTCAGCAGCAGCCGGTCACCGGCCTGGGCGGCGTCCTTGGTCAACAGGGGTTCCACAGCCGCTCCGGTAAGCGCCAGGCCCAGGGATAACTCCGCTCCTTCGGCGGAGTGTCCGCCAACCAGGGGTACGCCGTCGCCGTTCAGCACGTCCACGGCCCCTTTGAGCAACCGATAGAGTTCTTCCTCCATCATGGCTTCCGCCATCAGTGGCACCGTAGCCATGGCCATGGCGCTGGTGGGGCGCGCCCCCATGGCGTAGATGTCGTTCAGGCTGTGGTGGGCGGCGATGCGGCCGAACAGGTAGGGGTCGTCCACCAGAGTGCGAAATCCATCCACGGTCAAGAGCAGCGGCTCGGTCTGGCCCCGCAGCACGGCCGCGTCATCGCCAATGCCCCGCAATACCGCCGCGTGCTTTTGCGCGGGTAGGCGATTCAGCACGCGACGCAACGGCCCGGCGGCGAGCTTGGCGCCACAGCCGCCACAACGCATGCTGTCCAGCGGCACCTCGGCCTGCAGGCTGGCGGTGGCCCGGTGCGCGGCCACCGCCGATGCGCCCACCATTTCCGGAAGCTGCTGGTACCGGCGCATGAAACGCCGGTCGATCCACTCTTTCCAATGCCAAACCCACCGGCCCCGCATCGCCAACCAGGATCTCGACGCCACCGCCCGCCCATCTCCTGTGCCAATTAGGCTCAGAAACCGCCTCTGCGCCCGGAAGCGCCGAAGGCGGCGGCCACCCAGGGTCCGGCGCAGGTTGGTCGCCAGCGCTGGCCCCGCCCGCACGGCGATCACACCGGACTTCGGCCGTTGTTGGCCCTCAAGGCTCGCAACATCGCCCGCCGCGAACACCCGGGGGTGGGATACGGACCGCAAACCGGCATCTACCCGGACAAAGCCCTTCCCGTCGGTGGCAAGCCGGCTCTGCCGCACCCAGTCCGGCGCCACCACGCCGGTCACCCAGAAGAGCCAGTCGAAGGGAACCGAGGCCCCGTCGGAGAGCTCCAGGAAGTGTTCGCCGGCGTTCGTAGCGGTCGCGATACGCAGGCCGATAGCGGCGTTCGACAGCTCATCGGCCAGCAGGCGCCCGGCCCGGCGACCATGCCCCGGCAGGAATTCCTGGGTGATCACCTGTATGTCGGTATCCCGGGGCAATGCGTGCCGCGCGGCCAGCGCCAGTTCCGCACCCCCGGCACCGCCGCCGACGAATAGGAGCCTGGCGCCCGGGCGGGCCCGCTCCCGCATCTCCCGCCAGCGCGGCAGGAAGCGACCGATCGGTTTCACCGGCACCCCCACCCCACCAAGTTCCTCCGGCGTCGCGCCACAGTTGATCGACAGCGTATCGAAGCGAACCGCCGGGCAGCCGGCGCAGTGCACCAGGTTGCGGTCGAGATCCAACCCGGTGACCTCCGCGACGATCAGCCGCGCACCGGCAAACCGGCACAGCGGGGCCAAGTCGATGTGGATGTCCTCCCACCGGTATTGCCCGGCCACGAAGCCCGGCAACATGCCGGAATAGGGTGTATGCGCCTCGCGCGCCAGCACGGTGATGCGCACCCCGTCGAGGGGGGCCATGCCCAGCGATTTTAGGACCTGGATGTGGCTGTGACCGCCCCCCACCAGCACCAGATCGGTGATGGGTGGGTACGGGTTAGCCTGCATCGGTCACGGCAAACAACGAACCCTGCGCCCGGGGTGTGCGGCGGCAAAAAAATAGGGAACTATGTCGATCAGTTGACAGAGCACGACATGAAGTGGTTATGCAGCCCGCAAGACCCAACATGCGGTGGCTTGTCAACCAATCTACATAAGACCCAAAAAATAAATGCCGGGGGTGGGCAAGGAGTTGCGCTAGTCGTCGAGGTCGCAATCCAGGTAGTCCAGGTCGTGGTCGAGGGCCTTCTGCTCCAGGCGCTGCTCTATGGCGCGCCGAATGGCGAAATTGCAGACGCACTGTTCGCGCTCGCTGAGATTAACGACCTGCTCGATGTTCTCGTCTTCATCTTCGTCGGCGGCATCGAGCTCCTCCGGGTTCTCGTCGGGCAGAGGGGAATAGTCGGCGTGATCCACTCCCCCGCTTTCCCGAATAGCGGACTCTATTGGCTGTTCGTTTTCAGAATCCCGCATGACCGTGACAACCCGCATCGATAACCAGCCGCACAGACACCCCTCAGGCGCGTTTTTAGGGCGCAACCAAGGCGGTGTCAAGCACATTTTTGCAATCGATTGGCGAATGAATCGTTGCCGACGCGGGGGTACCCCGCGGCATCGCCCGGTCAATCCGTTGGCTTGCGCATCCAACGGCTCGCCGAGGCGGTTTCCCGCACGGCTTCGCCGGCCCTGGCCCAGCCGCTGAATCCCACTTCCAGGTGCGCCACGTCCCCATAGCCCATATCCGTCAGCGCCTTGGCCGCCAGGGCGGAACGCCCGCCACCGGCGCAGAACAGCACGATACGCTTGTCTTCCGTAAAGTAGTCCCGGTAATAGGGGCTTGCCGGATCGGCCCAGAACTCCAGCATGCCCCGGGGCACATGTTTGGCGCCGGGGATGGTGCCGAGATCGATGGTCTCCTGCAATTCGCGAATATCGACAAGCAATAGGTCGTCCCTGCTCCGCATTTCTTCTTTCAACCCATCCACCGACAGGTTCTCAAGGTGCCGCTTTGTCTCCTCAACCCGTTGGAAAATTGACTCGATGCTCATGCCCAGGGTTCCTTGTCTGTAAGATCGAGCGCCCAATGTATCGCAACTGGCGTGTTCGCGAGCAGCACGCTAGGTAGTGCATCAGTTTGAGTTTGTGGGCCGAGCGGAGGCACGGCACACAGGGAATTCAGCAGACTCGGGATTCAAACTGATACACTACCGCACGCTATCTTTGCACTTGGCAACGGCCGGCACGGGCCGAGGCCGTGGAACGCAAGCCCGCGACGCGAGGAGGGAGATCGATCATCATGGCTTCCAGAAGGAATTTCCTGAAGGCCGGCGCGCTCGCCACGGGCCTGACCGCCCACTGCCAATCCTCCGCAGCCGCCCGGGAGGCGCACAACGCCGGCAACCGGGTGCGCCGCTACGTCACGCTGGGCCGCACCGAATTGGCCATCTCCGACATTTCCTTCGGTACAGGCCGGCTGCGCACGGGCGAAGAACACCTGGTCCACCACGCCCTCGACCTCGGCATCAACTACTTCGATACCGCGGAATCCTACACGCGCCAGCAGTCCGAGCAGGTGCTCGGCAACGCGCTACGCGGCAAGCGCGATGCAGTCGTTATCGCATCCAAGACCCTTGCCTACGCCGACGCCCGCAAGGAATCCATTATGGCGACCCTGGAAGGCAGCCTACGGCGGCTGGCAACGGATCACATCGATATCTACTTCAACCACGCCGTAAACGATGTACGCCGGCTGGATAATCCCGAGTGGTTCGAGTTCATCGAGCGCGCCAAGCAGCAGGGCAAGATTCGCTTTACGGGCATTTCCGGTCACGCCGGCCGTCTGATCGAATGCCTCGACCACGCACTCGACAAAGATATGGTCGATGTGTTGCTGGTTGCACACAATTTTGGCCAGGATCCGGCCTTCTACGAGCGGTTCGCCCGCGGCATCGACTACATCGCCCGGCAACCCGGCCTGCCCCGGGTTCTCAAGCGAGCCAAATCCCTCGGCGTTGGCGTGGTGGCCATGAAAACGCTCATGGGCGCCCGCCTCAACGATATGCGGCCCTATGAAGGGGATGGTGCATCCTTCGCCCAGGCGGCCTTCCGCTGGACCCTCGCCAATCCCCAGGTCGATGCGCTGGTGATTTCCATGACCAGCAAACCGGATATTGACGAGTTTCTCGGGGCCTCGGGATGGCGTGCCCTAGCCTCGGGCGATAGGGCGTTGCTCGACACCTACGCCCGATTGAACGGCGCGAGCTACTGTCGGCACCTGTGCAACGACTGCGAAGGCGCCTGTCCCTATGGGGTGCCCATCGCCGATGTGCTACGCACCCGCATGTACGCCACGGATTACCGGGATATCGCCTTCGCGCGCGACGAGTACGCCGGCTTGTCCGCCAACGCCGCCGCCTGCCTAGGCTGCAGCGGCGACCCGTGCCGCAGCGCCTGCACCCACGGCCTCGATATTGCCGCCCTGTGCGCACCGACCCATCGCATGCTCGCCTGAGGCATGCAACTCGAGGAAATCCTTGCCGCCTACAAGTCCGGCACCCTCGCGCTGGAGGAGGCGACGGCGCGCATCCGCGGCACCTTTTTCCAGAACCTGGGACATTCCACGCTCGACACCGACCGTTCCCGGCGCACCGGCGCCGCGGAAGTGATCTACGGCCAGAACAAGACCCCGGAGCAGATCGCCGACCTGGTGGGCGCCCTGACCGACCAGGGCGAGAACGCGCTGGTCACCAGAACCACCCGGGAAGCCTGGGAGCGGGTTCGGGAGAGGCACCCCAAGGCCCGCTACCACGAACTCGCCGCCGCCATTACCCTCACCGGGGTCGAGCCGGGCAGCGGGGCCGCACCCATCGCCGTGGTCACGGCGGGCACCTCCGACCAGCCGGTAGCCGAAGAAGCCGCGGTGACCGCCGAGTTCTACGGCAACGAGATTGAGCGGGTGTGTGATGTCGGCGTTTCCGGCATACACCGGCTGCTCGCGCGGCTCGACGACATTCGCAGCGCGCGCGTGGTCATCGTCGTTGCGGGCATGGAGGGCGCCCTGCCGAGCGTGGTGGCGGGGCTGGTGGACAAGCCGGTTATCGCCGTCCCCACCAGTGTCGGCTACGGTGCCGCGCTCGGCGGCGTCACCGCCCTGCTCGGCATGCTGTCGAGCTGCGCCTCGGGCCTGGCCGTGGTCAATATCGACAACGGTTTCGGTGCCGGCTACCTTGCCAACATGATCAACAGGCTCTGAACAATCGTGCCGCCAATGCCGAACGACAAATACGCCGCCCTGCAAGATCGGCTGCGGCGGCTGGGAAGCGTGCTGGTCGCCTTCTCCGGCGGCGTCGACAGTTCTCTTGTGGCATTCGTCGCAGCGAGGGTTCTGGGTACGCGCAGCTTGGCCGTAACCTCGGCCAGCCCGAGCCTCAAGCGCAGCGACCTGCAACTCACCCAGGAACTCGCCGCAAGCCTGGGCATGCAACATCGGGTCATCGTCACCGACGAGCTGACCAAGGCCGCCTACCGGGCCAACCCGGTCAACCGCTGCTTTCACTGCAAGACCTCCCTGTATGCGGCCTTGCGGGAAATCGCCAGCAACGAAGGCTATGCGCACATTGCCAACGGCACCAATACCGACGATCTTGGCGACCACCGGCCCGGTCTCCAGGCCGCAAGGGATTACGGCGTGCAGTCCCCCCTGGTCGACGCCGGCTTTACCAAGGCGGATGTGCGTGCGCTGGCGTCGGAACTGGGCCTTCAGAACGCGCAGAAGCCCCAGTCGGCCTGCCTTTCCAGCCGTTTTCCCTACGGGTCGCACATCGACGAGAAGCGCCTGGCCCAAGTCGAGCAGGCCGAGGAGGCGCTAAGCAAACTCGGTTTCCGGCAGTTTCGGGTCCGGCATCACGAGGATGTTGCCCGGCTGGAGGTCGCCGACGGGGAGTTGCCGCGCGCCCTGGAGCTGCGCGACCAATTGCGGCGTGCCGTCAGGGCTTGCGGCTACCGCTTCGTCGCCCTCGACCTAGCGGGATTTCGCTCCGGTTCCCTGAACGAAGGCCTGATCGACACCAGGGTGATCGGCTGACCCGGCCCTAGGCGGGCCAGGCCCCGTCCAGGCCACACCCGGCGGAGGCACCCACCGACCGCAACCCGCCCGGAACCGGGCAAGTGTGCCGCCCGGTGGCCACGCAAAACAGCATCCGATTCGCGTTGAGACAAGCTGCACGCCAGATGCGAATCGAGTGCCGACGATCAAGCCACCGGCACCCCCGGTCGTTATAGAATGCCGCCCATGAACGAGACCCCACCCCGCCCGCGCCTGGCCTCGACCCGCGGGTTCTCCAGGATCCGGCGGCCATGATCGATGTACGTCCCGTGTCGGGCCGGCGCATGCTGAAGCAATTCATCCGGGTGCCCTGGTCCATCTACGGCGACGACCCCGCCTGGGTACCGCCGCTGATCCTGGAACGACTACAGGCGCTCTCACCAGGGGAACCCGTCTTTGAGCACCTCGACTGGCAGGCCTGGATCGCCTGCCGGGACGGCATCCCCGTTGGCCGCATCAGCGCCCAGGTGGACGCGCTGCACCTGGAACGGCACGGCGATGGCCGGGGATTCTTCGGCATGATCGAGGGCAGCGACGACGCCGAGGTTTTCCATGCGCTCACCAGCACCGCCGAGGCCTGGCTGCGCAAACGCGGCCTGACCGGCGTTGTCGGACCCCTAAACCTGAATATCAACCAGGAACTGGGGTTGCTCTACGAGGGATACGAGACACCACCGGCATTCCTGATGGGCCATGCGCGCCCGTACTATCATCGACATCTGGAAGCGGCGGGCTATGGCCCCTGTCAGGAACTGCTCGCCTACCGGATGCAGCCCGGCTACGCCGAGCCCGGGGCCATTCGCCGCCTGCGCCGCCGGCTCGGCCAGCGCCTGGTGATCCGCTGCCTGAACCGCGCCGACAAGGCGGCGGAACTGGAAGTCATGCGCCAAATCTTCAACGATGGCTGGTCCGGGAACTGGGGCTTCGTGCCTTTCACGGCAGCCGAGTTCAAGGCCATAGGCAACATGCTGCTGTTCGTGGTGCCCCGGGACTTCATCTGCATCGCCGAACTGGATGGCGAGCCGGCGGGTTTTATCGTGGCGCTGCCCAATATCAACGAAGCCATTCGCGATCTGAACGGCCGCTTGTTTCCAACCGGATGGGCAAAGCTGCTCTGGCGGCTCAAGGTCAGGTTCCCCAGCTCGGTGCGCGTGCCGCTCATGGGGGTGCGCAAGGATCTGCAGGACACCGCACTCGGCCCGGGCATCGCGGTGACTCTGATCCACAGCCTAGATGGTCCAGCGCAACGGCGCGGCGTGGTCAGCGCCGAGCTGTCCTGGATTCTGAAGGACAATAGCGGAATGCGCAGCATTGTCGAACGCCTCGGCGGCACCAGCATCAAGCGCTACCGCCTCTACCAAAAGAGCCTGGACGGGTCATGCGGGCCATAGTGCTGGCCGGCGAGCGGCCCGAAGGCAGCCTCCTTGCCAGGGAAGCGGGTGTGCCGGTGTCTGTGTTGGCCACGGTCGCGGGGCAGCCGAGCATCGTCCGGGTAATCGCAACCCTGCGCGCCGCGCGCGGTATCGAGAGCGGTGTTATCGCCGGGCCGGACGCAAGCGTGCGCCGGCGCTCCAGAGCGTTCCGGGCCATCCTGGAGCCTGGCGACTACACCTGGGTCGAGCCTGCCGGCGGGCCCGCAGAGAGCGCCTTGCGGGCACTGGACGAACTCGACCGCTACCCGGTGCTGGTGACCAGCGGCGATCATGCCCTGCTGGCACCCGCCACCGTCGAGCAGTTCGTGGCCACCGCCAACGCGACAGACGCCCACGCGGTGGTCGGCCTGGTGCCCTACGAGCGCGTCATGCAGCGTCTTCCCGACACCAGGCGCACCCGCCTGCGGTTCAGCGAGGGCGGCTATTGCGGCACAAACCTGTTCCTGTTGCGCAACCGGCGGGCCCGCGACGCGGTGCTCTTCTGGTCGAGCGTGCAACGCGACCGGAAGCGGCCCTGGCGCATTGCCGGACGACTTGGCATAGGCACCCTATTGCGCTACGCCGGCGGCAGGCTCCGCATCGCCGATGCGTTTGCCACGCTGTCGCGAGCCGCCGGCTGCTGCATTGGCTGGGTCGAGGTCGACGATGAATTGGCGGCCGTGGATGTGGACACGAGTGCCGATCTCGCCCTCGCCGAGCGGCTATTGGGATGTTGAAGCAAGTGCCTGGATTCCTGGTTACAACCCGCCCGCAAGTCGAAACATGAAGCCCGCTGTTTCAGTCAACAACTGCGCCAGAAAAAAGCCTCCAGGCAGAGTGGGTTGCAAGTTAAAACCGATCAGCCGGCGCCTTGTACCCGGAACAGCCTTTGCCGGTGGCAAGGCAATCGACGGAAAACCGGCCAAATTCGCGAACCCGGTGCGCGGCTTGGTGCGATATGCCGGCTAGCCCGCGGCTTGGCGTCCGGCTCGGCAAGGTGTTCCTGCGCGCCACCGATCGCTTCCTCGCCCGCCATTCCACCGTACCGACCACACCCTTTCTGCCCCCGGAAGACTTTCCCGAAGTGCGCGTGCTGGAAGCCAACTGGCGGACGATCCGCGACGACCTAGACAAGGTATTGCGGCACCCCGAGGCGATTCCGGCCTTCCATCAGATGTCCCCGGATCAGGTGCGCATCTCTTTCGGCAACCATTGGAAAACCTATGTTTTCTATGTCTTCGGCGAGCGCATCGAGGAGAATTGCCGCGCCTGCGCAGGCACCGCCGAGATCCTGGATGGCCTGCCGAATCTGCAGAACGCCTGGTTCTCCATCCTGGCACCCGGTTACCACATACCACCCCACCGCGGTCCCACCAAGGCCGTGGTGCGCTGCCACCTAGGTTTGCGAATTCCAGCTCGGGCGGAGGCTTGCTGGCTCCGGGTCGGCGACGAGGTGCGCCATTGGCGGGCGGGCCACTGCCTGTGTTTCGACGATACGTTCGAGCACGAGGTGCACAACGCCACCCCGGAGCCCCGGGTCGTGCTGTTTCTGGATCTCGACCGCCCCCTGGACGGCCTGGCGGAGCCCTGCCGCCGGGCCCTGATTGCGCTGCTGCGCGCCAGCGCCTACGTACGGCGGCCGGTGGCCAACCTGAAACGCTGGAACGAACGGGTGCGCCGCCATGCTGACTGATTTTGCGGCCATTCCCAACGGCACGACGCTGGCCGCCGACATCTGCATCGTCGGTGCCGGTGCCGCCGGTATCACCCTGGCTCGCGGGCTGTCTGGACGGGGCCTGCACATCTGTCTGCTGGAGAGCGGCGGATTGGACCACGATCCGGTGACGCAATCCCTAGGGACCGGCGACAACATCGGCATGCCCTACTACGACCTGCACAGCAGCCGCCTGCGTTTTTTCGGCGGCACCACCAACATCTGGGGCGGACGCTGTGCCCCGCTCGACGACATCGACTTTTCGAACCGTGCCTGGGTGCCGCACAGTGGCTGGCCAATCTCCAGGGAGGATCTGGCCGCACACTATCGCGCCACGCATCGGGACCTAGAGATCGGGCCATTCGAATACGGCGACCCGCTATGGCAGTCCCTGGGCGTCGATCCGCCACCGTTCGACCCGGACCGCCTAGTTACCAAGTTCTGGCGCTTCGACGATGTTCGGGAACGCTTCAGCGCAGGTCGAACCCGAGATGTCCTCCATAGCCCGGATGTGCAGGTGGTGCTTCATGCCAACGCCGTGCACCTACAGGCCGAGGCGAATGCCGGCTGCCTGGACCATGTGGCTATCGCCGGCCTGGACGGGCGCCGGGGCAAGGTTCGCGCAGCGGCCTATGTTCTGGCCTGCGGCGGAATCGAGAACGCCAGGCTGCTGTTGGTCTCGCGGGACGTGGAAGCGGCGGGTATCGGCAACCGGCACGACCAGGTCGGCCGCTACTTCATGGAACACGCCCATGGCCGGCTGGGGCGGCTGCACTCGGCCAAGGCCAGGGCCTATGATCTATGGAACCGCTTTCGCAAACGCTTCCCCGACCCCACCGCGCTTACGGAACGCCCGCGGCCAGGCGGCACGCCCATCGCCCCGGTATTGGCACCTGCGCCAACGGCGCAACGCAGGCTCGGCATACTGAACACCGCCCTGACCTTCAGATGGCAGCGAGACCCGCGCCGGGGCGTGCCCGCCGCGCAAAAGCTGTACCAGGATCTCAAGCACCGCCTGCACCCCAACCGAAAAAACCGGCACCTGTGGCACGCCTACCGGAGCCTGGACACCTTTTATCAGCGCTACTTGATAGCCAGTCTGACCCGAGGCCAGGCGCGGTTGCCGGGCCACCGGCTGAGCGTCATGATCCGGGCCGAGCAGGCCCCCAACCCGAGCAGCCGTGTGCGACTCTCCGAGCGCCGGGATGCCCTTGGCTATCCCAGCGCCGATCTCGACTGGCGTCTCGGTGAACAGGACAAGCACACGCTTCGCCAACTCGGCGAGACCCTGGATGGCGAATTGACGCGCCTCGGCCTTGGCCGCTTCGAAGCGGAGCCCTGGCTCGACGATGGATCCCTGGCCTGGCCCGCGGACCTCACAGTCAGCAACCACCCCATCGGCGGCTACCACCACATGGGCACAACGCGCATGAGCGACAACCCGAGAACCGGCGTCGTGGACAGGAACTGCGCGGTACACGGCTATCAGAATCTGTACATCGCCGGCAGCTCCGTGTTCGCCACCGGCGGCTGGGCCAATCCCACCTTGACGATCCTAGCGCTTGCCCACCGATTGAAGGACCACCTCGTTTCGCGTAAGGTCGCCGCCCGCCCCGTTTCCGTAGCGACGAAGAGCTGTCCATGAAGGTAATTCTCCTGAGCGCCGGCCAGGGCAGACGGCTGCTGCCCCTGACCGAAAACCTGCCGAAATGTGCGCTGCGGCTGGGCGACCGGACGGCCCTGGAGTGGCAACTCGAGGCGCTGACGGCCGCCGGCGCCAGCGAGGTGGTGGTCGCCACCGGCTTCCAGGCCAGGGTGGTAGAGAACATCGTGCGCCGGTTTCGCAAGCTGCCGGTGCGCATCGCCCACAACCCGTTCTACGCCCACTGCGACAACCTGGGCACCTGCTGGATCCTGCGCTACGAGATGACGGACCCCTTCGTGCTGATCAATGGCGACACCATGTTCGAGCCGGAGGTATTCCGCCGCCTGATCGGCACCGGCGATGCCCATGACATCACCCTGGTGACCAACCAAAAGGACGACTACGACGACGACGATATGAAGGTGATCGTGGACAGCGGCACACTGCGGCGGGTGGACAAAAAACTGGCGATCGGCGAGGTGGACGGTGAATCCATCGGCATGATCCTGTTCCGCCGCGCCGGTGTCGGCCTGTTTCGCACGCAGCTCGAAGCCATGATGCTGGACGAATCGACCCTGAAGCGCTGGTACCTGTCCGCCGTGGACCTGCTAGCCCGCCAAGGGCAGGTCGGCACCGTTGACACGGCGGGCCACGGCTGGTGTGAAATCGACGACGCCAAGGATCTGGAGTACGCCAGGGTCGCCGTGCCCGGCTGGTGGCGGGCTGACTCGCGGCTCTCCGCCGAGGCCGGGCGGTAGGGTGCCAGCGGCGCCCGCTCTGCGATCATTCGGTTTCAGTCGTCGTTGCCGTTGCCGTCGCCGTTGCGCCGCAGGATAACCTCGACGCCGTCCGAGCCGCTGGAACGCAGGCGCTCGCTGCCCAGGTCGTAGACGATCGCCGAGCTGGTCATCAACACATCCTCGCCTTCGAGCACGGCATCTTCGTACAGTTCGATCACCTCTTCCCGGTACCGGTAGACGATGCGTCCCCCCCGCCCCGAAATCCGGGTACCGTTGTTTTCGAACGCTATCCTAGCCGGCCGGCCGGTCACGACAATGCGCTCCGGATCCTCCACCGGTCCGTGCACCTCGGCATCCTGTGCCGTAACCACCCAGTCGGTCGAGCGTATCTCGAAGTTGCCGGCCAGATAGAGCACATCGCCACCCTCCCCTTCCCAGGCCCGGTCGGCCCGAATTACTATGGGCGCCTGCTCGCTTTTGAGCGGAGGCGCGGATTCCGCCATTGCACTCGACCCGCCAGGTACCCATGACAACAGCGACCAACAAACGACCCGGCCGATGATTGTGCACCGGTACCTGGCTCGCGAAGTGGCCAAGCCTCTGCTTGCGGTGGTCGCTCTGCTGGTCGGCATCTTCATGGCCTACAGCCTAACGCGCTTTCTCGCAGACGCAAACGAGGGCGTGCTGAGCGCTTCCGCGGTTGCCGTACTGACCGGCCTCAAAGTGCTCATCGCCCTGGAAGTGTTGATTCCAATCGCCCTGTACATCGGCATGATCGTCACCCTCGGCCGTTTCTACTCCGACCACGAGGTCACCGCGCTCAAGGCCGGGGGCGTCGGCGAGTGGCGCATTGTCGCACCGGTCATCTGGCTGTCCATCACGGTTGCCCTCATCGTCGGCCTGCTGTCGCTGTTCGTGCGGCCCTGGGCCTACGACCGGCTGTATGCGTTTCAGGCCGAAGCGGAGGCGGCGGCGGAACTGGAAGACATCGCCCCGGGGCAGTTTCACCTGTACGGCGACGCAGAGCGCATGGTGTTCCTGGAGGATCGCAACGCCCAAAGCGGCGAACTCGTCGGCGTTTTTGTTCGCTCCCGCAACGAAGCGGGTTTGGAAGTCATTTCCGGCAACCGGGGCCGGCTGCTGTCCTACGCCAAGCCGGACGCGCACCTGCTGGAACTCGACGACGCCTTCGTCTACAGGCAGACCCGCGACGACCCGGATTTGATCGCCCAGTTTCGTCGGTTCTCGATCTGGACACCCACCCTGACGCCCGACCCGGTGGGCTACAAGCCGAAGGCGATACCAACCTGGCCGCTAATGGGTTCCGCGCTCGACGACGACCGGGCGGAGCTGCAGTGGCGCCTGTCCACCGGCGTGTCAACGGTGTTGCTGGCCCTGATTGCCGTCCCCCTTGGCCGTACCCGTCCGCGCAGTGGGCGCTACGGGCGCGTCCTGCTCGCGGTTGCTGTCTATGCGGCCTACTTCAACTTCATCGGCATCGCGCGCTCCGGGGTCGAGCAGGGAACCTTGGAGCACCTGTGGTGGGTGCCCCTGGGTCTTGCTACGCTCATCGCCCTGGGCCTGCTGGCGTCGCGGCGCATCGCCTAGTGTTGCTCCTCGACCGCTACCTGTTCTTTTCCCTGCTGCGCGGCGGCGCCCCGGTGTTGTTGGGGCTGCTCGGGTTGTTTGGCTTCATCGAGTTGGCCGAACAGCTCGAGGATGTGGGCAGGGGAACGTTCAGCAGTCTCGATGCGCTGCGCATCGTGGCCTATTCCCTGCCGCGCATCGGCATCGACCTATTGCCGGTGACCTGCCTGCTCGGCACCGTGGTCGGCTTAGGGGCGCTGGCCAGCCAGTCGGAGATAATCGCCATACGCGCCGGGGGCGTGGGTGTGCGCCAGCTCACCCGGCCGCTCTTCATTCTGCTCGGCATCGTAATTGGCGCGGTGGCCCTGGTTCAACAATTCGTTGTCCCGGAGTTCCAAAGCCAGGCCGCGGCCCTGCGCGCCCACGCCCTGGCGAACACCAGCGTCCAGCAGGACGACGAACACTGGACCCGCAGCGAATCCAGCCTGGTGCGGGTCGGCAACGTGCGCTACGGGATGGTTCCACTGGACATCGAAATCTACGAATTCGACGAGCACGGCCGTATCGTTCAATTGATACAGGCGGCAAGCGCCGATGTGCTGCAACCCAACGAGTGGCTCTTACACGACGTCACGACGACCCGGCTGGGCGCGGCGCAGGTCAGCCAGAGCCGTGCCGAGCGAATGCCCTGGCGCAACCGCATCGGCGCCGGGCAGCTTGCCGTGTTCGTCCAGGCAGACAATGCCCTGGCCCCCACCGACCTTGCCAAGTACATCGACTATCTAAGGGACAACGGGTTGGATGCCCATCGCTACAGATTGATCCTGTGGCACCAATTGAGCCTGCCGATTGCGCTCGCCGCCATGGCCCTGCTCGGTGTGCCCTTCGTGACGGGTTCCACCCGCGCCATGCCGCTTGGAACGCGCGTCACACTAGGTGGCATGGTTGGCATTGCGTTCTACCTGCTGGAGCGGTCGGCCACCCAAGTGGGCCTCCTCTATCAATTGCCCGCTGCCCTGACGGGCCTTGCGCCCGACCTGCTGGCGCTCACCGTGGCCTTGGTCGCCCTAGGTCGAAAACGCTGACGCTTGCCATGCACCGCTCCGGCTGGGGCGCTGGCCCGACTTCCGCAACTTAAGCGCCAAAGCGCGCACAACTCCTTGATCTGTTTTTGGCAGTGTGTCGGTTTGCATTCCGGCCCTGCCAAATCACCTGCGTGCCGTGCCCTTGCTCGATCCACAGATGCAAACTGATACACCACTCTTTTTTTCGCGGGGGGCAAGGGTAGGCACTATGGGTAGTGTACCGGTTTGCATCCCAAGCCTGCCGAATCCCCTGTGTGCCGTGCCTCCGCTCGGTCCACAAATTCAAACTGATACGCTACCCACTACGGACGGTTTGCCGCGGCACGGCAAAAGTCTCCGTCGCCCGGGTGGCGAATCCTTGCGGGCCCCGGGATACAAGGCGCATCGCAACCCGCCAATGGTCGTCGTGGCGGCTGATGTCGAAACAGCGGAAGGCGGCGTGGGCCGTCGATGCGGAGTTTATGGCGAACACCCGCACCGCCCCGTGCCGATAGGCGCTGTTGAAATGACCATGGCCGTGGAGAACAAGGTGGGCCTGGTCCAGAACCGGCGCCAACAGACCCATGTCGCTTAGCGCCTTGCGCCCCGGCACGACCCCCGGCGCAGGCGGATGGTGCAGGGCGACGATGTGCAGCGCCTCGGACGGTGCGGCTGCCAGACGCGCCACCAGGCGCTCGCACTGGCCACCGCCGAGTTTCCCGGTCGCTTGCAACAACGGCGCAGTGGGCACGCCGGTGTTGAGACCGTGGATGTGAATGCCGTCCAGACACAGCCGGGTAGGGAATCCGGCCCAGTAGCCCGGTTCATCGGATTGCCGCGGGGCAAGGCGCAGGTAATCGCCCCACAGCACCTCGACCGCCGCCCAGGAATCCCCCCGATAGAGGTCGTGGTTGCCGGGCACCAGGAATACGCGTTCAACCGGCCCCAGCGCGCGCAGCCAGGTGGCCGCGGCCTCAATCTCGCCGGGCAGCCCTAGGTGCACAAGATCCCCGGTTACCAGGACGACATCCGGTTGCTCCGCCGCCGCCGCCGCACAGAGCTCGTCCAGATAGGACGCCAAATGCCGGTGCCGCCGCCGCCAGCGCCAGGATGCATAGCCCAAACACCGCTTACCGGCCAGGTGCTTCGGGGAAATTCCGCGAAGGCTGGTCAAATGTGGATCTGAAATGTGGATCAAGCGCATAGGGTGGAAGATAATCTTCTTTTTGTGCCGCCAATTGCAAATGACAATTGCGCTAATCGCCGGCTCGTCGGAGACACGACTCTGGGGTTTGACGGGCCGTGAACGAATCGCCCGCCAGATCGGCCAGATCGGGGCCATCACCCTGGCCCCGGGGCTGGAATCCATTCCCAGCCAATCCCAGGTTCTTATCCTGCGCGCCGACTACGCCTACGACCTGCCCACGCTGAATGGCCTACTTGGCCGACAGGGGATACTGATGGACGGGGCCGAGCCGGCCGCGGCGCATGTGCCCGGTTCCCGCGCGGCAGCCGCCCTGGAGATCGTCAGCGGCAACCTGGCGCAACCGGCCGGCGCCGCTCCGGGCACCGGGGCGGAAACCGGAGGGGAACGGCAGTCGGCAGATTCGATACCAATCATCGACACGGGTGCCCTCGATAGCTTCGACGCCGATTTGCGCAAAGCGGAGCCGCCGTTGCTCCAGCGCATCGAACCGGGGTCCGCAAATGCCCTGGAAGACCGCCTATACGGGATGTCATACAAGGGCATCACAGACTTCATCACCAAGTGGTGGTGGCCGGTGCCCGCTAAGGCGCTGGTGCGCTGGTGTGCCCGGCAGGGCGTTAGCCCGAACAGGGTGACGATCACGGGGTTCGCGCTGATGCTCGCCGCCTGCTGGCTGTTCTACACGGGCCACTACGCCTGGGGGCTGTCGCTCGGTTGGATCATGACCTTCCTCGACACTGTGGACGGCAAGCTCGCACGGGTTACGGTGCGGTCGAGCCGGTTCGGACACTGGCTGGATCACGGTATGGATATCGTGCACCCGCCGTTCTGGTACTGGCTGTGGGGGCTGTCGCTCGCCGACTTCGAGCCGCGGCTCGGCATCGACTTCGAACCGCTCGTCGTCATCCTGGTGACCGGCTATGTCGGCGGGCGGCTGATCGAGGGGGCCTTCCACGGTCTTGGCACCATCAGCCTCTTTGCCTGGCGTCCATTCGATGCCTGGTTCAGGCTGTTCGCCGCACGCCGCAACCCCTGCCTGGTTTTGCTAACGGCGGGTTGGCTCCTAGGCGAGCCGGGGCTGGGCTTCGAGCTGGTCGCTTGCTGGACTCTGCTATCGAGCATCATCCTGCTGGGGCGCCTAGCGCTCGCCGTCTACGTTCGCACCACCAGGGGCCCCTTGACCTCGTGGCTGATCGACGCCGACGCCCCCCGCAACCACCCCCGGAGCTACCGCATGTTCTCCGCCACCCGCCGCGCCTATGGCTGATTACTCCCCCGCGCCCATACTCGACGAGGCCCCCGCCGGTCCGGCCCTGGCCGGCGTGCTTGCCATGGTCGAGGCGCGATATGGCGAGGGCATCGACGCCATCATGCTGTACGGCTCGTATCTGCGCGGCGACTCCGCCGCCATGCCGGACCTATACGTGTTGCTGGCACGATACCCGGCCGCGCCTCGTCTCGAGCGCTGGTTGGGCGGCATACTGCCGCCGAACGTCTATGTTGTGGCCGACGGGGAGGTGCGGGCCAAGGTCAGCACCCTCTGCACCCGCCAGTTGCTGAACGCGGTAACCCGGGACATACACCCCTATTTCTGGGCAAGATTCGCACAGCCCTGCCGCCTGTTGTATTGCCGGGACGAGGACACCCGCGCACGGCTCCAATACATTGCCGGCACCTCCGCTCGACGCCTGCTGGCCGCCATGGGCTCGCCCGCTGCGCTGGACACGCCGGCGGCGTACTGGACCGCCCTCTTCAGACGCACCTATGCCGCGGAGCTTCGCTCGGAGCGGGCCACCAAGTATCGCGATATCTACGCGGCCAATGCCGCCTACTACGATGCGCTGTTCGCGGGGCGGCCGCCGGGCGCGAACCGACCGGTCTCATGGTGGTGCCGACAGGCGATCGGCAAAACGCTATCCACCGCCCGCCTCTTGAAGTCGGTACTCACCTTCGAGGATCCAATTGGCTACATGCTTTGGAAGGTCGAGCGGCATTCCGGCGTGCGCCTGGTGGCAACCGAGCGGCAGCGGCGCTACCCACTGCTGTTCGCCTGGCCATTGGTCTGGCGCCTGTACCGGCGGGGGGCGTTCAAATAAGGGCGGACGAGCGCACCAGCACCTGCCGGGCGGCATCGACAATTCGGTCGATTTGGGCACGCGTATGGGCGGCGCTCACGCTCATGCGCAGCAGGCTGCCGCCGCCCGGCGCGGCGGGCGGCAACATCAGATTGACGTAGACCCCCGCGTGCAGCAATTCCCGCCAGGCCGCCAACGCCTCGGCGCGGTCGCCGAGGCGGATTGCAAGCACCGGGGACGGCGCGGTGCCCACCTCGATGCCGATTTGGGTTAGGCCCTGGTACAACCTGGTGGCGTTGCGCCACAGTCTGGTCTTCAGCTCGGGCCTTGTGCGCAGGGCACGCAGGGCCGAGCGCGTACATTCCACCACGGCGGGAGACGGCGACGCCGTGAACATATAGGGGCGGCTTGCATAGGGGAACAGCGTCAGTTCCTCGTGCCGACTGACACAGAATCCGCCGGTCGTGCCAAGGCTTTTGCTGAAGGTGCCGACGATGAAGTCAACCTCATCCAGCACCCCCGCCTCTTCCGCGAGGCCGCGCCCCCGTTCACCCAGAACACCCAGGGAATGGGCCTCGTCAACGAACAGGCAGGCACCGTGGCGCGCCTTGATCTCGGCGATTTCACGAATCGGTGCCCTGTCGCCGAGCACGCTGTACAGCCCCTCGATAACGACCAGGCTGCGCCGAGCCCGATCGCCCAGCCTAGCCAGCCGCTTCGCCAGGCTCTCGGGGTCATTGTGCCGAAAGGTGAACACCTTGGCTGGGCACATCCGGCAACCGTCGAATAGGCTAGCGTGCGCATCCGAATCCAGCAGCACGGCGTCGTCCGGGCCGAGTAGTGCCGCCAGCGCGCCCAGATTGGCCGCATAACCGGTTGAGAAAACCACGGCGTTGGGATAGCCATAGAAATCGGCCAGTTCCGCCTCCAGCGCCAGATGCCCGGCATAGGTGCCGTTCGCCATTCTGGAGCCCGTGGTGCCGGTGCCCGCCCTAGCCAGCGCCTCCTGCCCCGCAGCAATGCCGTCCGGGTCCAAGGTAAGCCCAAGGTAGTTGTTGGTACCGGCCAGAATCGTGGAGCGGCCGGCAATGGTGCCCTCGGTGGGCGAATGCAACGCTTCGATAACCACCTTGGTGGGGTCGGTCTCCCCCAACCCCCGGCGCAACTCCGAGATATCCCGGAACTTATCCAGCAGGCTCATCCCAGGGCCTCGCGCACGGCTTCCGCTAGGTGGCCGATGGTACGCACCTCCGCCAGACGCTCCTGCTCGATGACGATGTCAAAATGGTCCTCCACCTCCATGATGAACTCCATCACCTGGGCGGATGCGAGCGCCAGTTCGCCCAGCAGGTCGGTATCCGGGGCGACCTCGCCGGACAGTGTTACCGTTTGCCCAAGCAACTCGCACAACTTCCGCTCGATCGACCTCATATCACCCACCGTCAAACATTTGCTCCAACCCGCTTGCCAGGTCGTAGCGGGGCCGCCATCCCGTTAGCACACCGAACGACCCGTCGCCGCCGCGCCAGGACTCCTGGGCCAACTCCCGCACCTTGCCCGGCGTCAGCATCGGCGCGTAGCGCAACAGCCTAGACAGCCACAGGTTCGCCCGCGCAACGGCATCAAGCCAGGGGACCGGCACCACGACGGTTCTATTGCGCGGCCTGCCCACCGCACGGGCGATAGCGGGCCAATCGTAGCCATCCGGAGCGCCGTCGTCGACCTCGAACAGGCCGTGCCGACAACGGGATGGGTCGCGCAGCCAGGCGATAATTGCGTCCGCAAGATCATCGACATGCAGAAACCCCAGCCGCTGGCGGGGATTTCCGGGGATGACGGTTAGCCCCCTGCGCATCCAGTTCAGCAATGGACGCATCTCCCGCTCTCCGGGGCCATACACGGCGGGAGGCCGCAATACCGTATGGTCGAGATGCGGCCAAGCACCAAGTATCTCTTCCCCGGCACGCTTGCTCGCCGCGTAGTCCGATAGTTGCGGCCGTTGCGCGGCGGCGCTGGAAATGAGCAGCAACGGCGGCCGGGGCGACTGCCGATCAATCGCTAGGCAAAGGTTGGCGACCGCATCGACATTAGCACCCCGGAAGTCATGGTAGCCGCGGCCGCGCACGGCACCGGCGAGGTGCACCACCGCCGCAACGCCGGCGAGCGCGTTGGCGAGACCGTCCACGTCATCCAAGGCTACCCGATACGGCTGAATACCCGCGTCGAGCACCCCAGCCGACCGGACAAGGGCCCGCACATCGGCGCGCAGCCGCGCTAGTTTCCCGGCTAGACGCCTACCGATGAAACCGGTTAGGCCAGTGACGGCGATGGTTCCCGGAAGGCAGTTGCGCACCGCCCCGGCAGTCAAACTCCCGCTTGCCGTTTCGAACTGGGCCAGCCGCCCACCTGCCAAGCCGTTCGCTCTACAAAGCCGGCCCGCGCCGTGGTTCTCGAAAGTTTGCCCGACGAGGTACGGGGTAGGGTTCTGGGCGGGACGATATCCACATGGCATGGAACACCGAAATGCTGCCGCACCAGCGAGCGAATATCGCGTGACAGCTCGGGCCGCTCGTGCTTGCTCTCGACAACCACCACGACCATGGGACCACCGCCGGGTTGGGTTACCTCGAAGGCGGTGGTGGTTCCGGTGCGGACACCGGGGCAGCTTTCCGCCAATTGCTCAAGATCCTGGGGCCAGATGTTGCGGCCATCGACGATAATGACGTCCTTGCTGCGCGCCGTGACCACCAGGCTACGGCCACGCCGGTAGCCGATATCCCCGGTATCGAGCCAGCCGTCCTTGTCGAGCACCTCGGCGGTGGCCTGGGGATCGTTGAAATAACCGCGCATGACGCTGGGCCCGCGTACCTGGATGCGACCACATTGCCGCTCCGCCACTTCCTGGCCCTGTTCGTCGCAGATGCGGAAGTCGTAGCTCGGCAGTACGGTGCCACAGTCAACCAGCTTCAAGGCCGCCTCATCCGTCCCGCAGGGCCTTGCCTCGCCCGACGCGATCACCAGGTCCTTGTCCACCTCGTCGATGTCAATGCCCTGGTCGAGTGGCGCGAAGCTGATCGCCAGACCACACTCGGCCATGCCGTAACAGGCGACGAAGGCCTTGGGGTCGAACCCGGCCGGGGCGAGCAGTTGGCTGAAGCGTTCCAGCAATCTCGGATCGATGCGCTCTGCGCCCACACCCGCTACCCGCCAGCTCGACAAGTCGTATCTTTCCTGATCCGCAACGCGCAGCCGGGTTGCAACCAGACCGTACCCGGACGGTGGGCAGGAGGAAACCGTACCGCTGTTGTCCGAGATCAGCTTCAACCACAGACGCGGCCGCATGGCAAAGGTTCGCGGGCTGAGATAGTCAACCGACAGGGCGCGTATTAGGGGAACCAGAACAAAACCCACTAGGCCCATGTCGTGGTAGAACGGCAGCCAGGACACCAGCCGATCATCCGCCCGGAACTGGGCACCGATGTCGGCAATCTCGCGAAGATTGCTCAATACCGCGCTTTGCGACATCTCCACGCCACGGGGAAAGCGTGTGCTGCCCGATGTGTATTGCAGGTAGGCGGGCTCGTCACCGGCAAGAGGCGGGGGCAGTCGCCGGGCTTCCGGCAGGGCGTCGAAATCCGCCGGGCTACCGGCCAGCACCAGCGACAGCGGTTTGGCGGCCCGGTTCAGCAGGTCGAGGTAACCATCGGGCGCCACCGCCACATCGGCGCCGCAGCTTTCCATCATCTTGCGGATCTGCGCGACATACGCCTCGCCGCCACCCATCTGAATGGCTGCCGGCAAGGGCACGGGAATGAGGCCCGCATACTGTGCGGCGAAAAAGAAACGGTGAAAAAAGGGTGCCGTATCAGCAATGATGGCCACCCGGGCATAGCGCGGCAAGCCAAGGTGCGTCAGCCGACGGGCGAGACGCAGCGCACTGGTGTGCAATTCACTGTACGGCAGCACCGACTCAAGGCGGCCGCTGCCGTCATAAAAGTTATATCCGCTACGACCGCCCGCTGCGTAGTTCAACGCATCGGCCAGCCCCTCGAATTTCTCGTCGTGTCGTGGTAACCCACTCTCCGTCGGGGTCGCAACCATTTCTGCCAACGTTCGTTTATTTTTAAAATGAACAAATCGGCGGAATGACCTTGCTTACATTCCAACCATCCTGTGCTCTAGAGCGCCAATTCTAAAACACTACCCCGCCCGACTCGACACGCGGCCGCGCCAGTTCGGGGATGTAACCCATCTCATAAAGAGGCGGATGTTAACCCATTATCCGCCAAGAACCAAGCACTTCGAAGCGGCCACACAGGCCGGGCACCGCGGCCACCTAGGACGTTCGCATCCTAGTCGCCTCCACGACCTCCCGCCAGCGGTCCCCGAACACCGCGACCGCCCTGGCGATAGGCAGCAGCAGCCGCACGGGCAGCGTGTGGAACCGGCCCCGGTTCTCGTCGAACCGTCGATCACCTCCTCCGCCATGGCGTCGGAGACTCCGAGGGACAACAGCATGCCGTCCTCAAGGCCCACCTGCCGCAGCCGGCACAAGATGTCCTCCCGGTTGCGCAGTGTCAGCGGCAGGTAGAGGGCGCGGCCTCGCCGTCGGCGAGTGCGAGTTCGGCCTCTAGGCGAACCGGGTTCCCCCTAGCCTGCGCGATAAGGGTCACACTTCAGTCGGGGCGTGCCGGGCCGCCAATCGTTATACTGCAAACTCGATGAGCCAGGTTCGCAACCTACCAACATGCCCCGCTCCGCCCCGAACACGCCGGTCAGCGCCCCGCCGATAGCTCCTGAACGAAGGCTTTGCGCCAGTTGAGGCGGCGGTCAAGCGCAATAGCGGCAGCGCTCGGCGTCTTCGTTTTGTTTGCGGCCACGGCCGGGCCGGCGGACTCCGGGCCGGTCATGCACGCCGCCGCTCTCGAATCGCCCCCGGTAATCGACGGCGATGTGCTCGGGGACGCCGCCTGGCGCGGCGCACGGCCAGCCACCGGCTTCCGGCAAACCAAGCCCGACGAGGGCTCGCCGGCGACACAGCGCACCGAGGTGTTCGTCGGCTTTACCCGCGACACCCTCTACATCGGGGCGGTCTGCCATGACGACAACCCCGACGCCATCATCGTCGCCGACAGCCGACGCGACAGCAGCCTGGTCGACACAGACAGCTTTCAGGTCATCCTGGACACCTTCCGCGACGGCCAGAATGGTTTTGTATTCGGCACCAATCCCGCTGGCATTCAGTACGACGCACAGGTCACGCGAGAAGGCAGCGACGCGCGCTTCCAATCCGGTAGCGGATTCAACCTGAACTGGGACACCACCTGGTCGGTCGCCAGCGCCATCTCCGAAGTCGGCTGGAGCACCGAAATCGCCATACCATTCAAGTCGTTGCGCTACGCCGGCGGGGGCCTGCAATCCTGGGGAATCAATTTTCAGCGCAACATTCGCCGCTACAACGAAGAGGCGTTCTGGTCGCCGTTGCCGCGCCAATACAACCTCTACCGGGTTTCCCGGGCCGGCCGGGTGGAAGCTGTTGGCGTCGCCCCGCAACGCAACCTGAAGCTGACGCCCTACGCGCTCGGCAATGGGGCTCGGGGCGGCTTGATCGAGGGCACCAATCTCAACGGCGAATTCGGCCTCGACCTCAAGTACTCCATTACGCCGAGCCTGACCCTAGATGCCACCTACAACACCGACTTCGCCCAGGTAGAGGCCGACGAACTGCAGGTGAATCTGGACCGTTTCAGCCTGTTCTTCGAGGAGAAGCGCCCGTTCTTCCTAGAGAACTCCGGCCAGTTCTCGGTGGGCGAATCCGAACAGGTGGAACTGTTTTTCAGCCGCCGCATCGGCATCGGCGCCGAAGGCACGCAGATTCCCATCGACGGCGGCGTGCGCCTGACCGGCAAGGTGGGCAGGCGCGCCAACGTGGGTTTGCTGCACATGCGCTCCCAAGCCGTCCCAGGCACCGCACCCCGCAACGACTATACGGTGGCCCGGCTCAACTACGAGCTCCCCAGCCGATCCTCCATCGGCGTTATGGCCGTGAACCGGCAGGGCGACGGCAGCTTCCTTGTGCAAAGGGAGGATGACCACAATCGAACCTACGCAATCGACGGCCGCTGGGGGGTCGGGGAAGACGCGACCCTCTCCGGCTGGCTGGCGAAAACCGATTCACCGGGGCGACCGGGTAGCGACCACGCCTACAACATCAAGGGCAACTATCGCTCGGAGCGGTGGTCGCACAGCCTCTCCCTTACCGAAGTCGCCGGCAATTTCAACCCCGAAGTCGGTTTCCTGGCGCGCACCGCCTACCGCAGGGTCGGTGCATTCAGCCTGCGCCGCCTCCGACCGGACAACCTGTGGGGCCTGCACGAGGTGCGCCCGCACATCGGCTACATCAGCCACTGGGGCTACGAGGACGGCTTCCACGAATCGAGTTGGCTGCATGTGGACACCCACTGGGAGTGGAACTCCGGGCTGGAAATTCATACCGGGGTCAACTTCACCCTCGAAGGCGTGCGCGAACCATTCGAAATCTCCCCGGGGGCGACCGTTCCCCCCGGCAGCTACCATGAAACGGAGGCGCAACTGGTCTTCCTTACCGACGAGGCCAAGCCGTTGAGCTTCTATGTGCGGGCGATAATCGGGGGCCGCTTCGGCGGCGAGCGGGTCAACCTGGAACCCCTGCTGCGTTACCGAATCGGCGAGAAGTTCTCCTCGGAACTTTCCTGGAACTACAACTCGTTCAATCTACCCCAGGCCGATTTCAAGGTGCATGTCGGCCGGCTGCGGGCAACCTACTCATTCAGCCCCAACATTTCGCTTCAAGCGCTGCTTCAGTACGACGACCGGAACGACACCCTAGCCACCAACCTGCGGTTTGCCTGGCTACAATCCGCCAACACCGGGCTGTACCTGGTCTACAACGAAACCGACCAGCGGGGGCAGCCGGGAGCGCCGCGCCGCGAATTGATTCTGAAATACAGCCGCATCCTGGACCTTTTGTAGTGGCACACAAGGCCAAGGTGCGGAATACTTGCTAATCATCCAAGTCGAATCGTAGGACTAGTAAAACATGAAATCACGACGCACCTTTATGAGGCACTCGGCCGGTCTCGCGACAATCCCGCTGCTCAGCGTGCTAGGCACGAGCCCGACCCGGGCGGCGGGCGAAGTGAAGATCAGCGAAGACGACCCGGTCGCGGTGGCACTCGGCTACAAACACGACGCGACGGCCGTGGATACCAGCAAATTCCCTAGGCGCGCCGGCAGCGAGGGTGCAACGCAATTCTGCGACAACTGCCTACAGTACAAGGCCACCGAGGAGGAATGGGGAACCTGCGCCATATTTCCGGGCAAGCTGGTCGCCGCCAAGGGGTGGTGCAACGTGTGGGTGCCGATCCCCTGATACGGCGGCGGGAGCGACCGTCGCGGCGGCGATGCGGTGGGACGGAGCACCTAAGGGCCGGCGCATTCAACAAGGCCCGCGTCGACGCCAACAGCCCTGCGGCATGAGTCCACCGGACACGGCGGGTTAGGCAGCCGCTTATCGGGTTGGGGAAACTCCGAGCAAGTCCATCCCGGCCCTGTTCAGCGTTGCAAAGTAACAATACGATTGTTGCTATGGCCGGGCACCATGCTCCACAACCGATTGATTTTGCTTGGCGCTATCAGGTAACGGCGTACTTGTTCAGAGCTTCCCTAGAAGATAAAGGTGAAGAACTCCATGCGTGTCAGGAAGGTGTAGTCCGCCTCTCCGGCCATCAGGCCGACCAGCACGATAATCACCAGTGGCGGCACCAGAATGGCGTAGATGAGCGCCATGCGCTCCCACATCATGTGCATGAAAACGGCCACGATCAGGCCGGCCTTCAGCATCATGAAGACGACGATGAGGCTCCAGCGCAGGTAGCCTTGAAACTCCATGATGTCGACCATGTAGGAGGCGGCGCTCAGCACAAACAGCAACCCCCACACCCAGAAATAGATCGCTATTGGATGTTGTTGACCTTCGTCAGCCATTGTTAATGTCCTAATCCTTGTAATCGCCGGCAAAGAATTGCCACTTTGCGCACGCCGAGCGCCCATCGCCCCGCCGTTCGCACCTCATGTCGCCCGTTCGCCCCCACCGCTTGGTTCCTACCAAAGATAGAAGAACGCGAAAATGAAGACCCAGACCAGATCGACGAAGTGCCAATACAGCCCCATCGTCTCGACGATCTCGTAGCGGTTCTTGCGGCCGGTCATGAACCCCGGTGTCTCCCGGTCGAGGTCTCCCCGAATAACCTTGATGGCCGTGATCACCAGGAACAGGACACCGAAGGATACGTGGGTGCCGTGAAATCCAGTGATCATGAAGAAGGCGGCACCGAACTGTGGGGCACCCATGGGATTTGACCAGGGACGCACGCCCTCGTCGACTATGAGCTTCGTCCACTCGAAAGCCTGCATGCCCACGAAGGTTGCGCCGAGCAGAGCGGTCACCATCAACAGCAGGAAGGTCGGCACCTTGCGTTTCTCGTAGCCGAACTTCACCGCCATGGCCATGGTGCCACTGCTCGTGATGAGCACGAATGTCATGATAGCGATTAGAATCAGCGGAATGTGGGCGCCGAACATCGTCAACGCAAACACCTCGCTGGAGTTGGGCCAGGGTACGGTGGTGGACATGCGCACCGTCATGTACGAGACCAGGAAGCAGGAGAAAATAAAGGTGTCGCTGAGGAGAAAGATCCACATCATGGCCTTTCCCCAGGGAACCTGCTTGAACGCCCGCTGATCCGAAGACCAGTCGTCGACAATACCTTTTATCCCAGGAGCTAGAGCAACGGATTCCGCCACGGTAGTTACATCCCAATTCAGGTGGACAACATCAGGCCGAACAGAATCAGCCAAACAACGAACAGAAAGTGCCAGTAAACAGCGCAGAGTTCGACCCCGAGCCGGGTTCGGCGCATGGATTCAACCTTCCAGGCGCGACCGGCCGTCCGCGCCCAGGCCACCAGGCCACCAAGCAGGTGCAGCACATGCAGCGCGGTGAGCGTATAGAAGAAGGCATTGGCTGGATTGCCGGAAACGATATAGCCCGATTCCGCCAGTTGTTGCCAGGCGACCAACTGGCCGCCCACGAACACCAGGGCGCAGACGCCGCCAACCAGCAACCAGAGCCTGATCGCCGACCAGTCCCCGCGCCCAGCCGCGCGCCACGCCAACTGCAGGCCAACGCTGCCCAGGAACAGGATGCCGGTGTTGGCCCACAACATTTGCGGTTCCGGCAGCGGGCGCCAGTCGTCGTACTCCATGCGGATCGCATAGGCGCTCACGAACAGAGCGAAGAACGATGTGATTACCGCCAGCAGCACGCCAAGCGCCACCTTGACGGGTGGCAGAAAGCCGACGCCCGGCTGGTCGCCCACCGGGGCGCTCGCCACCCAGGGCTTGGTGTTGATGGTCTGCCAGACCAGCCACCAGACCACGATACCCATCAGCACCGCTAGGAATGCGAGCGTTACGGTCATGCAAATCCCCCCAGGGGGCTACCGGAACCGGGAATCCGCCTCAAGACTTCGTCCTGGCTTCGGCCATTTCCTCGGAAGGGACATTCTGGGGAATGAAGTCCCGTTGTGCGCCCGGCACACCGTAGTCGTAGGCCCACCGATACACCGAGGGCAATGCATCGAAGTTGCCGTGTCGCGGCGGCGTATGCGGCGTCTGCCACTCAAGGGTGGTGGCGTTCCAGGGATTGGCACCCGCCTTCCTGCCGTCGATCAGGCTCTTGACGATGTTGATGAGGAAGATCACCTGGGCGGCGGCGACGAATATGGCCGCAATGGAAATGGCCGCGTTCAAATCCTGGGCCGACTCGGACATGAAGGCGGTTTCCCCGTAGGCGTAGTAGCGGCGCGGCACACCTTCGAAACCGAGGTAGTGCATCGGGTAGTAGATGGCATAGGTGCCGAGAAAGGTCGCCCAGAAATGGATCTTGCCCAGGGAATCGTCGAGCATCCTGCCGGTGATCTTGGGGTACCAGTGGTAGATGGCGCCAAACACCACCAGAACCGGGGAAACGGCCATTACCATGTGGAAGTGCGCGACGACGAAGTAGGTGTCCGAAAGCGGCAGGTCAACCGTCACGTTGCCGAGGAAGAGGCCGGTCAGGCCACCGTTGATGAAAGTGAAGATGAAGCCGATGGCAAACAACATGGGGACGGTGAGCTGGATATTGCCCCGCCACAGGGTCAATACCCAGTTGTATACCTTGATGGCGGTCGGTACCGCGATGATCAGCGTCGTCGTTGCGAAGAAGAAGCCAAAGTACGGGTTCATGCCGCTGACATACATGTGATGCGCCCAGACAATAAAGCTCAGCGCCCCGATGGCGACGATGGCCCACACCATCATGCGATAGCCGAAGATGTTCTTGCGGGCGTGGGTGGACAGGATATCGGAGACGATGCCGAACGCCGGCAGCGCCACGATGTACACCTCCGGGTGCCCGAAGAACCAGAACAGGTGCTGGAACAGGATGGGGCTGCCGCCATCGTAGGCCGTTTGCTCGCCCATCGAAACCATGGCCGGCATGAAGAAGCTGGTGCCGATCAGGTGGTCGAGAATCATCATGATGCAGCTAACGAACAAGGCCGGAAAGGCCAGTAACGCCAGCACCGTTGCCATGAAGATGCCCCAAACGGTCAGCGGCAGGCGCATTAGGGTCATGCCCCGGGTTCTGGCCTGCAGCACCGTGACCACATAGTTGAGGCCCCCCATGGTAAAACCGACGATGAACACGCACAGCGAGATGAGCATCAGGATGATGCCGGAACCCCGCCCCGGGGTGCCCTCCGCAATCGCCTGGGGCGGATACAGCGTCCAGCCGGCACCAGTCGGCCCGCCGGGGACAAAGAAACTCGCTACCAGTATGAGCACCGCGGCCAGATAAACCCAGTAGCTGATCATGTTCACATAGGGGAACACCATGTCCCGCGCGCCGCACATCAGCGGTATCAGGTAATTGCCGAAACCACCGAGAAACAGCGCTGTGAGCAGGTAGATCACCATGATCATGCCGTGCATGGTGACGAACTGCAGGTAGTTGGCTGGGTCGATCACCGAAAAGCTGTCCGGAAACCCGAGCTGCAGCCGCATCAGGATGGAGAGCGCGAGAGCCACCAGCCCAATGCCGATGGCGGTTATTCCATACTGTATGGCGATTATCTTGGCGTCCTGGCTCCAGATGTACTTGCCAATGAAGGTTTTCGGGTGATAAAGCTCGACATCCTCGACCTCGAACGGACCAAGATCCGCCTCCGTGACCGCGTCGTGCGCAACCTGGGCCATGCTATTCCTCCGCTCCAATGTCCGTGGCGGCCGCCCCGCGGCCAAAGGTATTGATGTAGGCAACGACGTCGTCGACGGCGCTGTCTTCCTTCAGAACTCTTGCCATTTCGGCCATCTGCCATCCATACAGGTCGTCGGGATGGCGGCCGCGTATGCCGGCCTGGAATTTCTGCAACTGACGCTTCAGGTACCAGTCGCTCATACCGGCCGTGCGCGGCGCGTTCAGGGCCTTGATGCCCTCGCCGGCGTAGCCGTGACAGGCCCCGCAGGTCACCCACAACTCGCGCCCCCGCTCGCTGTCGCCGCCCACGGTGACCGGGGCTGGATGGTCCGCAAAGGTGCCGATATAGGCGATGACATCCTCTACCGCCTGCTCGTCCGCCAGCGTGATGACCATGGGTGCCATCTGCTGCCCGTAGATGTCGTCGGGGTGGGTGCCGCGCGCCCCAGCCTTATAGTAGCCGAGCTGGCGGCGCAGGTACCAGGGCTCCTGGCCGGCGATCTTCGGCGCATTCAGGGCCGGCATGCCTTCCCCGGCCGGGCCGTGGCATGCCGCGCAGACCGCATAGCGCGCCTGGCCCACCACCGGGTCGCCGATTGGGCGGTTCAGCGTCTGCGCGTAGGTTGGCTGCGCCGCGTACCAGGCGTCGTAGTCGTCCTGTGCATCAACGGCCACCAGGCCGCGCATCGCGAAGTGCCCGATGCCGCACAGTTCCTCGCACAATACCTCGAACTCGCCGGTTCTCGTCGGCGTCAGCCACAGGTAGGAGACGAGGCCCGGCACCAGGTCCATCTTTACCCGGAACTGGGTCACGGTGAAATTGTGCAGCACATCCTTGGAGCGCAGGTTGACCTTGACCGGCTGGTCGATGGGCAGGTGCAGCTTGTTGCTTTCGATCAGGCGGTCGTCCTGGCCGTGGGGGTCGTCCGGATCCATGCCGAACGGGTTGTCGTCGGTTACGAATCGGGACTCGACATTGCCGAACTTGGCGTCGTCACCGGGCAGCCGGTAATTCCAGTGCCACTGCTGGCCAACCACCTCAACCTCGTGCGCGTCATCGGGCACGGTGACGAAGTCGGCCCAGACGATCAACCCGGGGGCGAGCATCGCCGCCACGCCGACCGCCGTCACCGCCGTCAGCCAAATCTCCAGCTTCTTGTTTTCCGGCTGGTACTCCGCACGTCGATCCTTCCGGTAGCGAAACCGGATGATGCAGTAGGCCATGAAGGAGTTGACCACGACGAATACGAAGCCCGTCACCCAAAAGGTGACGTCGATCGTGAAGTCGATGGCGCTCCAGTTCGAGGCCAGTTCCGTGAGGTACCAGGGGCTCAGCACGTGAAAAAGTACCGAACCGACAATCAAAACAATCAGTGCAATAGCAAACGCCATCGATTTATCCGCCTTACTCCGCTAGCGGCCGCCCAACGAACCGAGGCTCGCCACCGGCAGCATGATCTTTGGCTGTAGCCCGCGCCGAGCGGCGCGGAACCTTGCCCGAAACTCTCGGGGTGCGCATTTTGACAAAGAATTGCCCCGCTGACGAGAGCATCCGACGGCAAATTTTAAAATTATCCGATGTTGCCGGGGCCCGGCAGGTCGATTCCGTTCCCCGACGGCAGGTTTTGGGTCAGGCACCGCGCATTCTGGACTGGATGTAATTCTCAAGGCCCACCTTGCCGATGAGTTCAAGCTGGGTCTCCAGCCAATCGACATGCTCCTCCTCGGAATCCAGGATGCGGCGCAACAACTGCCGGGAAACATAGTCCCCCTGGGCTTCGCAGAACGCGATCGCCTCCCGCAGCATCGGCATCGCCTCGACCTCCAGGGCCAGGTCGCACTCCAGCATCTCTTGGGTGTGCTGGCCGATCCTGAGCCTGCCCAGATGCTGTAGGTTGGGCAGGCCCTCTAGGAAGAGGATGCGCTCGGTGAGCGCCTCGGCGTGTTTCATTTCGTCGAACGACTCTTCCCGCTCCTTTTCCGCCAGCCCCTGAATACCCCAATCCTCGTACATCTTGGCATGCAGGAAATACTGGTTGATGGCGGTCAACTCGTTCTTCAATACCTTGTTGAGATAGACGACCACTTCTTCGTGCATGGGTTGCATGACAATTCCCCGGTTGGTGCAAGATGTTGCAAGGATGCCACTGACGATCCACTAAAACAAGTCTAACCCATTGATTTGTAATAAAAATTATTCTCCTTTGCGAATCAGCATCCGTTAGCGGTTGCGATGCATATGCCCTTGCCATCAAGAATCATTTTTGTTTACACTACGTTCCGTCATGTACGTATGCCTGTGCACAGCCGTCACCGACACCGAGATTCGCGAAGCCGCGAATAGCGGCGCGCAGGATGTCGATGGCCTCGGCGACAGCCTCGGCGTGGGCACCTGCTGTGGTTCTTGCCGGGAAACGGCGCAGGCCATCATCGACGAGCACCTAGCCAGCACCGTTTCCTACGCCGCCTGACACCACCCGGTTGAACGCACCGCCACCGGCCCCCGGCGGCGGTCAATCGCCTAGAAGCCCTGCTCCTCCACATCCCGGGGAATCAGCGGATAGGAAATGCCCGCCCACTTCTGCACGACCCGGATCACCTGGCAGGCGTAGCCGAATTCGTTGTCGTACCAGACGTACAGCACCACCCGGTTGTCCTTGGCGAGCGTCGCCCCGCCATCGACGATACAGGCGTGGCGGTTCCCCACGAAATCGGACGACACCACATCCTCGGCCTCCGTATAGTCGATTTGCCGCTGCAGGCCGGAGTGCAGGGCGGCGTGGCGCAGAAAGTCGTTGATCTCCACCACCGAGACCGCCTGGGACAGTGTCAGGTTGAGGATCGCTAGGGAAACATTGGGTGTCGGCACGCGAATGGCGTTGCCGGTGAGCTTGCCCTCGAGTTCGGGTAGCAGCCTGGTCACGGCGGAAGATGCGCCGGTCTCGGTGATCACCATGTTCAGCGGCGCACCGCGACCGCGGCGGTTTTTCTTGTGGTAGTTGTCGATGAGGTTCTGATCGTTGGTGTAGGCGTGCACGGTCTCCATATGCCCGTGCACGATTTCGAAGCCGGTATTCACCGCCTTCAACACCGGCACGATGGCATTGGTGGTGCAGGAAGCCGCTCCGAGCAGCACATCGGCGGAGTCGATCAAGGCCGAGTTCACCCCGGAGACGATGTTCTTTATGCCGCCCCGGGCCGGGGCGGTAATCAGTACCTTGGCGGTGCCACTGGATTCCAAGTGCCGCCCGAGCCCCGCCTGGTCGCGCCAAACGCCGGTGTTGTCGATGACGATGGCATTGTCGATGCCGTAGCGCCCGTAGTCGATCCCATCCGGGCGATTGGCATAGAGGACGCGAATGACGTTGCCGTTGGCGATGAGGCAGTTGTTCTCCTCATCCACTCTGAGGGTGCCGAGGAACGCCCCGTGGACGGAGTCGCGACGCAGTAGGGCGGCACGCTTGACCAGGTCGTTGGGGCCGCCCTTGCGCACGACGATGGCCTTCAGCCGCAGTTGCTGCCCACCGCCGGTCTTCTCGATCAGGAGCCTCGCCAACAGCCGCCCGATGCGGCCAAATCCGTACAGCACAATGTCCTGGGGCTTGGCGAGGGGCGGAACGTGGCGGCCGATCACCTCGGCGCACTCCCGTTCGACGAATTGCAGTGGCGTGATGCCGTTCTGCTCGGATTCCTCCATGAACCGGGTGGAGAGCTTCCCCACATCGATGTGCGCAGGGCCGAGGTCGAGTTTCGCCAGCGCCGCACAGATCGGGTAGCTCTCGAATTCCGACAGTTCGTTGTGGGCCACCTGGCGGACATAGCGGTGGGTCTTCATAATCTGGATAACGCTCTGGTTGTAGAGCGCCCGGCCATAGCAGTAGGTCACCACGTTGCTGCGATAAAGGCGCCCGATGATCGGAATCATCGCCTCGGCTAGCGCTTCGCGTTCCTTCCAGTCGGGAAAATAGTCATCGAGACTCGGTAGGGCCACGTAAATTCCTCAGGTTATTGGAGACGCAATTAGCGGAAGCTCTCGTTGACCTGTTCCAGCGCTTGGGTGCCTGGGCACAGGTCCGTCTCGGTCAAGCCGTTCAGCGGCGCCTCCACCGTATCGAGAATGTCGTGGCAATCCGTCGCATCCGGATCCACGTACAGCAGCCCGGTCACCACTTCGCCGCGTTCCTGGTGGCGTTGTACGGCCTCGAGTGCCGCTATGCGGTCGTGGACATCGAAACCCTGGTTCAGCTTGTGCAGGCGGAGGACGGAACCATCCGGCATGGCCACGTCCTCGCTGGTGCCCGGGTCGTAGTCGGCGGTGATCTCCTCCCCAGGCGGAATGTAGTCCGCATGCACGAAGCTGCCGCTGTGACCGCGCACATAGTCGAAACTCTTGGTGGAACCGTTGTGGTTGTTGAAGGCGACGCAGGGCGAGATGACATCCAAGAACGCCATTCCGTGATGCCTGAGGCCCGCCTTGATGAGGGGCACGAGTTGCCGCTTGTCGCCGGAAAAGCTGCGTGCGACAAAACTCGCGCCGATCTGCAACGCCATGCTCACCAGGTCGATGGGCTCGTAGAGGTTGGGCACGCCCTTCTTGCTGGTCGCCCCCCGGTCGTTGGTGGCCGAGAACTGCCCCTTGGTCAGCCCGTAGGTGCCGTTGTTGTCGACGATGTAGAGCATATTGATGCGCCGCCGCACGATGTGCGCGAACTGCCCGAGGCCGATGGAGGCGCTGTCGCCATCCCCGGAGATGCCGATGTAGTAGAGTTCCCGGTTGGCCAGGTTGGCGCCGGTGGCCACCGACGGCATGCGCCCGTGCACGGAATTGAACCCGTGGGACTTGCCCAGGAAATAGCTCGGCGTCTTGGAGGAGCAGCCGATACCGGACAGCTTGGCAATGCGGTGCGGCGGCAGCGCCAGTTCCGCGCAGGCCTGCACCACCGCCGCGCTAACCGAGTCGTGGCCGCAGCCGGCGCAGAGCGTGGATACCAAGCCTTCGTAATCCCGCCGGGTCAGGCCAAGTTCGTTGACCGGCAGTTGCGGATGGCGAATACGCGGCTTGGCGACAAAGGTCATGAGCGCACCTCCGTGAGCCGTGGTAGCCGGCGCGCCTTAAAGTCGGCCAGCACCTGGGCATGGATGTCATCGGCGGAGAGCGACAGGCCGGCGTAGTAGCGTATGGGCACTAGCCTCGCCGGGTCGATGCCGCCCTCGTTGATCAACAGCGTGCGCATCTGCGCATCCCGGTTCTGTTCCACGACGAATACCGGGTCGTGACGATCGATGAACTGATACACCTCGCCACCAAAGGGGAACCCGCGTATGCGCATGCGGTCGAGGCCAATGCCGTCGGCCTGCAACAGTTGCAGCGCCTCGCCCATGGGCATGGCGCTGGTGCCGTAATAGACGATTCCGGCCTTCTGGCCGGTTTCGTGAATCTCCGCCTTGGGCATCAGCCTGGCCGCGGTAGCCCACTTCCTCAGCAGCCGGTCCATGTTGCGCCGGTAGGCATCCGGATCCTCGGTGTATCTGGCATACTCGTCCCGCGAGGCGCCCCGGGTGAAGAACGAACCCCGCTCCGCATGGGCACCCGGCAGCGTGCGGTAGCCGATGGCATCGCCGTCCACATCGAGATAGCGGCCGAATTCCTGCATGTCATCGAGCTCCTGGGCAGACAGCACCTTGCCCCGGTCGAAACGGCGCTCGTCGTCCCAGGCCAGGGGCTCGGACAGGTGCTGATTCATGCCGAGGTCGAGATCGCTCATCACGATTACCGGCGTCTGCAGGCGGTCGGCGAAATCTAGGGCATCGGCCGCGAAGTCGAAGCATTCCCTGGGGTTGGACGGGAACAGCAACGGGTGGCGGGTATCGCCGTGGGATGCGTAGGCGGCCGCCAGCAGATCGCTTTGCTGGGTGCGGGTCGGCATGCCCGTGGACGGGCCGGCCCGCTGAATGTCGAACAGCACCGCGGGAATCTCCGCAAAATAGGCGAGCCCCAGGAACTCCGACATGAGGGATACACCGGGGCCGCTGGTGGCGGTGAACGCCCGGGCGCCATTCCAGGCGGCGCCGATGACAATGCCAATGGCCGACAGCTCGTCTTCGGCCTGCAGGACGGCGAACTTGCGGCGCCGCGTGGCCCGATCGACGCGCAGCCGGCCGGCATGGCGTTCGAACGCCTCCGCCATGGACGTGGACGGCGTGATCGGATACCAGGCGCACACCGTCGCGCCGCCGTATAGCGCCCCTAGGGCGGCGGCCGTGTTGCCGTCGATGAATATCCGGTCGCCCACCGCGTCCGAGCGCCGCACCTGGTATTCGATCGGCCCGTTCAGGTAGTCCAGCGCATACCGCCGCCCGATCTCCAGGGCATGGATATTCGGCTGTATCAGGTCGTCCTTGCCCCGGTATTGGGTGGCGACCATACCGGTAATGACCTCGAAGTCGATGTTCAGGAGCGCCGACAGGGCACCAAGGTAGACGATGTTCTTGAACAGGCCACGCTGCTTGAGGTCGCTGAACTCGGGCCGCAGCAGGGCGGCAATCGGCATGCCGATCTCGTTGATGTCACCGCGCCGCAGATGGGCCGCCAGTGGCTTGGTATTGTCGTGGAACAGGTAGCCCCCGGGCTTGAGGCTGGCGATGTCCTCGGCGTAGGTCTCGGCGTTCATCGCCACCATGATGTCGATGCCCTCGCGCCGACCCAGGTGGCCTGCCTCGTTCACCCGAACGTCGAACCAGGTCGGCAGGCCCTGAATATTCGACGGAAAAGTGTTGCGCACGGCAACCGGTACGCCCATGCGGAATATCGCCTTGGCGAACATGCCGTTGGCGCTCGCCGAGCCGGAGCCGTTGACGTTGGCAAAGCGGATGACGAAATCGTTATAGGTGACCATCTCAGGCACCGGCCTCCTGGCCGTAGGAGCCCAGTTGCGGAACGTGCACGATGGAAAGCTGCATATCCCAGGCGTTGGTGGGGCAGCGCTCGGCGCAGAGCCCGCAGTGCAGGCAGACATCCTCGTCCTTGACCATCACCCGGCCGGTGGCCAGCTTGCCGGATACGTACAGGTCCTGCTCGGTGTTCAGCGCCGGCGCCAGCAACCGCTGGCGCAGGTCGCGCTCCTTGCCGTTTTCCGTGAAGGTGATGCAGTCCATGGGGCAGATGTCCACGCAGGCATCGCATTCGATACACAAGCGGTCGGTGAACACCGTCTGCACATCGCAGTTCAGGCAACGCTGCGCCTCGCGGGCGCCCAGGCGCTCATCAAACCCGAGTTCCACCTCGATCTTGATGTTGCCCAGTGCCTGCCTCTTGTTGGCGTGCGGCACTAGATGGCGGGCCGCGGGATCGTGCTCGCTGTCATAGCTCCACTCGTGCAGGCCCATCTTGGCGCTGACGAGGTTCATGCCCTGGGGCGGCCGCTCGGCCTTGAGATCCTTGCCCTGGCAGAACAGGTGGATGGAAATCGCCGCCTGGTGGGCGTGCGCCGATGCCCAGATGATGTTCTCCGGCCCAAAGGCGCTGTCACCGCCAAAGAACACCTTGGGATGTGTGGACTGTAGGGTCACCTCATCCAGCAGCGGGCAGTCCCACTTGTCGAATTGAATACCGGCGTCGCGCTCGATCCAGGGGCAGTGGTTCTCCTGCCCGATGGCCATCAGGATGCGGTCGGCCGCCAGGAATACATCCGGTGCGCCGCTCGGCACATAGCGCAGGCGCCCCCCCTCCCCCGGCACCGGCTTGACGCATTCGAACAGCACCCCCTTCAGCCTGCCGTTCTCGTGCACGAACTCCTTGGGCGGCCGGTTGTTGACTATCGGTATGCCCTCCCGCATGGCATCTTCCTTTTCCCAGTCCGACGCCTTCATCAGGTCGAAGGCCGAACGCACGACAACCGTGACGCTCTCGGCGCCGAGCCGCTTGGACGTCCGGCAGCAGTCCATCGCCGTGTTGCCGCCGCCTAGGACTATGACCTTGCCGTCGATGGAACTGGTATGCCCGAAGGCGACGCTCGCCAGCCAGTCGATGCCGATGTGGATGTGCTCGTTCACCTCGGCCCGTCCCGGCAGTTGCAGATCCCGCCCGCGCGGGGCGCCGGTGCCGACAAAGTACGCGTCGTAGTCCAGGGCCAGCATCTCCTTCATGCTGGTGATCTCATAGCCGAAATGGCACACCACCCCCATGTCCAGGATAAGATCGACCTCTTCCTCCAGCACGTCCGCCGGTAGCCGGAACGCCGGAATCTGGCTGCGCATCATGCCGCCGCCAGCCGGGTCTTTTTCGAACAGGTGCACTTCGTAGCCGAGTGGCAGCAAGTCCCGGGCCACCGCCAGCGAAGCGGGCCCAGCGCCAAGCAGCGCAATGCGTTTACCGTTCTTGCGGGTGGGAACCCGCGGCAAGTATGGCCCGATGTCGCCCTTGTGGTCGGCGGCCACCCGCTTCAGCCGGCAGATGGCGACCGGCTTCTCCTCGGTGCGCACCCGTCGGCAGGCGGGCTCGCACGGTCGATCGCAGGTGCGCCCCAAGATGCCCGGGAAGACATTGCTGTCCCAGTTGAGCATATAGGCTTCGGTGTAGCGCTCCTCGGCGATCAGGCGAATGTACTCGGGCACCGGCGTATGGGCGGGACAGGCCCACTGACAGTCCACAACCTTGTGGAAATAGCTCGGTGCCAAGATGTTGGTCGGTTTCACAGCCGCTCAAATCAAGCGCAATGGCGTCGACAGTGGGACACGGGTCGCACGCGGAAATCCCGATGGTGCTTTCGGGGCGGCACTCTACCCGTTTGCCGGCCGATTAGGAAGCCATTGCACTGGCTTAGCCTGCCTCGAATGCACCGAAACCTTGCCCGTATTCGCCTGGCGGGATGCTCCAGGCCGGCCGTCGTACCACAAAGGTCGAGTTCGCCTTCGTGCTCCGCGATGTTGCGCTTCTAGTGTGACTGGTTAGGAACAGGCCACTGCCCATCGGCGGGAGCGATGCTGTGTCTATCGCTTACTCGATGCGGCCTCGCGTGCTCAGGGCGAACCCGGGCGGCTATTGCAGTTAGAATACTTCTCCACCCCGCTATTCGGATCGTGATGGAATCAGACCACAGGGCGAGGCTGCCCGCCCGGGCCGGCCAACGCCTCGTCTGGGGCAACGTGTTCGGCGCCGCCGCGGGCTATCTGGCCGCCCGGGCCGGGGCGGCCCATGACGGGCTCACGCTCGTCATCGCCAATGATGCGGGGGACGCCACTCGGTGGCAGGACGAAATTACCTTCTTCTCGAATGGCCAGGCCGGCACCATCCTGCACTTTCCCGACTGGGAGACGCTGCCCTACGACGTTTTCTCGCCGCATCCAGATATCGTTGCCGAACGGCTGGCGACCCTGCACACCCTGGGACGGCTGAGCCGCGGCGTTCTCGTTGTTTCCACCACCGCGCTGATGCAGCGGCTGGCACCCCCGCAGTACGTCGATGGACACTCGTTCGTCCTGGCCGTCGGCGACCGGCTGGATACGCACTGGGAGCGCGCCCGACTGGAGGCGGCCGGCTACGCCGCCGTCGAAACCGTGGAGAACCGTGGCGAGTTCGCCATCCGCGGCTCGCTGTTCGACATCTTTCCCCCAGGCGCTCCCAACCCGATTCGCATCGACCTGATAGACAACGAGGTCGAGTCGCTGCGCCTGTTCGACGCCGACACCCAGCGGACCATGCAACGGGTCGCCCGCATCGACATGCTACCGGCCAAGGAGTTTCCCCTAGACGAGGCCAGTATCGCCGCATTCCGCAACCGCTGGCACCGGACATTCGACGTGGACGTGCGCAAGTGCAGCCTGTATCGGGACGTCTCGGCGGGCGTTCCCGCCGGTGGCATCGAGTACTACCTGCCGTTGTTTTTCGACGGGCTCGCTACGCTGTTCGACTTTCTGCCGGCAAACACCCTCATCCTGCATCGTGCCGACCTCGCCGACGCCGCCAGCCGTTTCTGGCGGGAAATCGAGAACCGCCACCAAGGCCTTGCCCACGATATCGAACATCCCATCCTGCCGCCCGCCGACCTGTTCCTTAAACCCGCGGAATTGCTCGGCCGGCTGCGGCACCATGCCCGGGTGGCGCTGGCGGACCGACACCGGCCAAAGGCGCAGCGCCTCTCCCGGCCCCTGCCCGACCTGCGGGCCAACGCGCGCCAGAAGGATCCGGCCCGGGCGCTCACCGGCTACATCACGGCCAACCCGTCGGAACGCTTCCTGTTCACGGCGGAGAGCGCCGGGCGCCGAGAAGTATTGCGCGAGTTCCTCGCCAAGGCCGGCATCGCCGCGCAGGAATTCCCGGGCCTGAGCGCGTTTCTCGACAGCCCCCGGCGCTTTGGCATCGCCACCGCGCCGCTTGACCGGGGCCTCTGGGTCGACGGCCTGATCGTCGTCACGGAAAGCCAGATTTTCGGGCAGCGGCCGCCGGGCGGGCGCACGCGGGGCGCACGGGTCGTGGATGCCGACCAGGTTGTTCGCGATCTCACGGAACTCGCCTCCGGAGCGCCGATCGTGCACATCGAACACGGCGTCGGCCGCTACCGGGGCCTGTGCACGCTAGGCACCGACGGATACGCCAGCGAATTCCTCACCCTGGAGTACGCGGGCGGCGACAAGCTGTACGTGCCGGTTACGTCGCTGCACCTGATCACGCGCTACTCGGGTGCCGGCGAGGCCCAGGCGCCCCTGCACCGGCTCGGCTCGGACCAATGGGAAAAAGCCAAGCGCCGGGCGGCTCGCAAGGCCGTGGACGTGGCCGCCGAGTTATTGAACATCCAAGCCCGCCGGGCTGCCCGGCAACCCGTTGCGCTCGCCTTCGAGCGGGCCGAATACGATCGCTTCGCCAGCCAGTTTCCATTCGAGCCAACCCAGGACCAGGCCCGGGCCATCGACGCCGTTCTGGACGACCTGGCCTCGGCAAAGGCCACCGACCGGCTGATTTGCGGCGACGTTGGCTTCGGCAAAACGGAAGTGGCCATGCGCGCCGCCTTCGCGACCGTGCTGGCCGGCAAACAGGTTGTGATGCTCGTTCCCACCACGCTGCTGGCCCAGCAGCACTTCGACACCTTCAGCGATCGCTTCGCCGACTGGCCGGTGCGGGTCGAGGTCGTTTCCAGGTTGCGCACCGATGGCGAAACCGCCGCCATTCGCGAGCGCATGGCGGCGGGCGGCATCGATATCCTGATCGGCACGCACAAGTTGTTGGGCCCGTCTTTCCGGTTCGAGAACCTTGGTCTGGTCATCATCGACGAAGAGCACCGATTCGGGGTGCGCCAGAAGGAAAGGCTGCGCACCCTGCGCGCCGAGGTGGATGTCGTCACGCTCACCGCAACGCCGATTCCCCGCACCCTGAACATGGCCATCAGCGGCATTCGCGACCTGTCCATCATCGCCACCCCGCCGGCCAGGCGGCTGTCGATCAAGACCTTCGTTCAGGAGAAACGGAACCACATCGTCCGCGAGGCAATCAACCGGGAACTGATGCGCGGCGGGCAGGTGTTCTACGTGCACAACGAGGTTCGCAGCATCGACCGCGCGGCCGCCCAGGTCGGCGAACTGGCACCGACGGCAAGTGTGGGTATCGGCCACGGCCAGATGGCGAAACGCGCCCTTGACCAGGTGATGAGGGATTTCCACCATCGCCGGTTGAACGTGCTGGTGTGCTCGACCATCATCGAGAACGGCATCGATGTTCCGAACGCCAATACGATCATCATCGACCGGGCCGACAAACTCGGGTTGGCTCAGCTTCACCAGCTACGCGGCCGGGTCGGGCGTTCGCACCGACAGGCCTACGCCTATCTGCTGACACCGCACCCAAGCGCCATGACGGCGGATTCGGTGAAGCGCCTGGAGGCCGTGCAGGCGGCTGGCGACCTCGGGGTCGGGTTCGCGCTCGCGACCCACGACTTGGAGATCCGCGGTGCCGGGGAACTGCTGGGCGACGAGCAGTCCGGACAGATCGAATCCATCGGCTTCTCCCTATACATGGAACTTCTGAGCCGAGTGGTGCAGGCCATTCGCGCCGGCGAGGTGCCGGACCTGGACAGCCCGCTGGCGCCGGTCGGCCAGGAAGTGAACCTGCATTGCTCCACACTCATCCCGGATGACTACCTCCCCGATGTGCATACGCGGCTGCTCATGTACAAGCGCATTGCCAACGCGGCCGACTCGGCGGATCTCGAGGGGATGCGGGTGGAGATGATCGATCGTTTCGGCCCGTTGCCGGCACCGCTGCAACAGTTGTTCCGAGTTGCCGAACTCAAGCTCAGGCTGCTGCGGCTCGGCATCGCCAAACTCGACCTCGGTGAGCGGGGCGGCGCGGTGCAGGTTGGCCATACGACCGTCATCGATCCATCCCGGGTGGTCTCCCTAGTGCAGCGCGAACCGGCAATCTACCGGCTCGGCGGCGACTCCAGGCTACGCATCCTCAAGCCGCTGCCCGAGCTGGCAGACCGCTTCGCGTTCGCCGAGCGGCTGCTCGACCTGCTGGCACCCGGGGAAGCGTTCAGCGGCCACCTCGCCGCTGGCGGATGATGCGCACACGGGCGCCGTTGCCTGGTCTGGCGTGCCTGCTGTGCTGGTCATCGGGGGCGGTTGCCGACCTGGTGGAGGATGTGACGAAGGGATGGTATGCGGTGGAGGTGATCGTCTTTCAGCGTACCGGGGTCACGGCAGCGAACAGCACCGAGCAACTGGAGCGCATCGGCGGGCGCAGCTTCCCGGCCGGCATTCGCTCGATCTCCGCCGGCAAACCGGGCGACGGCTACCGCCTCACCCCCTACACCCGGGCCACCCTGGAGTTTCCCCGGCTGTCGTTTGCCTGCGCCCCGAGCAACCGCGCCGAGTCCACTCCCCCGCCCAGCATTCCAGCGTGGTATGTGCCGGAGGCACAGCCGTTCTGCGCTTTGGTTTCGGCGCCCGTGGCGGCCTGCCCGCCGACACCCCTGGCTCTTCCCCTCTCTCCCGGAAGGTCGACGGCGGCGTGCGGGCAGCCACCGGGAAGCCCGCCCCCGGCCATTCGGCCCGCACTGCTGCCGCACCCACTGCTGGAGTGGCTGGGTGCGGTGCGCCGCCTGGAAAACCAGTGGCTGGCCGGCAGCTACCGATCCGACACCGGGGGAGTGATACTGGGCCGCCAGGCGGCCCGCCTGGATAGGGCCGACGACCTGCAGGTGTTGTGGCATGGCCGCTGGGCGCAACCGGTGCCATCTAGGAACGCGCCGGAACCCTTGCTCGTTCAGGCTGGCCGGGCCTATGACGGTGTCCACACACTGGAGGGCACCATAGACATCACCCTGGGCCGCTACCTGCACTTCAATGCCCGGCTCTGGCTACGGACCGTCCCTACTGCCGGGGCCGGAGCACCCGCATCGGCAGGGATTGCGGATGCACCCCGGACGGCTGGGGACGGCGCGTTGGCCAGCTCCACGACGCCCACCCCGTATATGGTTCTGGAGGAAAGCCGCGCCATGCGCAGCGGCACCTTGGACTACCTGGACCATCCCCGGCTCGGCGTGCTGGTGCGCGCCGACCCGATGCAACCGCCGGACTGGCTGGTCGCGGCGTCAATCGCCCGCCAAACCGCAGAACGCGGCGATTAACCGGTCCACGCGGGCAAGCCCGGCCGCGCGGGTCCGGGCGAGCGCCCCATGATCGATCCGGGTCGGGTCCGCCCCCCGGCCCGCCGCGGGGTTGACCACGATGCAGATTCCCAACAGGGGCAGCCCCAGTTCCCGCGCCAGGGCCACCTCGGGCATGGCGGTCATGCCGACCAGGGTGCAACCGTCACGCTGCATGCGGTCGATCTCCGCTGCGGTCTCCAGGCGCGGCCCCTGGGTACACCCATAGACGCCACCGACCACCAAGGGCGAGCCGAGGCGCTCCGCCAAGTCGGCGAACTTGCCGGCGAGGCCGGCATCGAAGGGCACGGTGAAGTCCACATGCCGCTCCCCGGCATCGTCATAGGTGTGCGCTCGGCCCCAGGTATAGTCGATGATCTGGCTGGGCAGTACCAGGTCGCCCGGCCCCAGCGCGGCATCGATAGCCCCGACGGTATAGGTCGCCAACACCCGCTCCGCGCCCAGTTCCCTCAGCAGCCAAAGGTTGGCCCGGTAGTTGACGAGGTGGGGTGCGAGCCCATGCGGCTCACCGTGACGGGCAAGCCCGATAAGCGTGCCCTCCCCGCGGGCGTCGAACCGAACCGGGCCGGGCACGGTACCGTAGGGCGTGTCTAGGGAGACTCGCCGCACCGGCAGTCGCCCGAGCAGGCCCAGTCCCCCGGACCCCGCAATGATCGCCGTGGCGCTCAACCCCCGTGCTCCAAATCCGCGGGCAGCGCATAGATGGCGGGCAGGTTGCGCCAGTAGCCGCGGTAGTCCATACCGCAACCGAAGAGGTAGCGATCGGGGCACTCCAAGCCGGTGAAATCGACGCTAACCGCCTGGTTCCGCGCCGCTTGCTTGCGCACCAGCACCGTCGTCCAGACCCGGGCAGACCCGGCCGACAAGGCCCATTGACAAACGGCACGCAGGGTGTCGCCGTCGTCGAGAACATCGTCCACCACGAGTACCTGTCGGCCCGCCAGGCTCTGCTGCGGCCTGGCCACCCAGGTCAAGGGTCCGCCACGGGTGCATTCACCGTAGCGGGCGGTGTGCGCGTAGGTGAGTTGCAGGGGAAAGTGCAGGCGCGCGAGTAGCCGTCCACAGTAGATGAGCCCGCCGTTCATGACACAGAGCACCAGGGGGTTGGCGTGCCCGAGCTGCAGCGCCACGCGCACCGCCGTGCGGTCAATCACCCGGGTTACCGCCTCGGCATCGACCAGCAACTCGGCCCGGCGACGCACCGCCAGAATTTCCTCCGGAGCGTCCGTCAAGGCGCGGGCCCGGCCAGGCCGATCATGCGCTATGCCCCGTCGCCTGGGATTCGGCCATGTGCAGGGTCTGTGTGGGGAAGGCGATCTCGGCGCCCTGAGCGGCGATGATATCGGCGATCTTGAACAGAATTTCCTGTTTGATCGCGTGGAATTCCTCCCATACCACAGTCTTCGTGAAGGTGTATACGAAGAAATCCAGGGACGAGGGACCAAAGGTTACGAAGTTGACCATCAGCGTGCGCGAACTATCGATGGCCGGATGGTTCCTGAGCATCGCCTCCACATCCCGAACGATGACCGGCAACAGGCCGATATCGTCGTAGCGAATGCCGATGGTCTCGTAGATGCGCCGGTTGAACATCCGCGAAGGGTTCTCTACCGTGAGGCTGGTGAACGACGAATTGGGCACGTACAGCGGCCGCTGATCGAAGGTTCGAATGCGCGTCAAGCGCCAGCCGATTTCCTCCACCGTGCCCTCGATATCCTTGTCGGGCGAGCGAATCCAGTCGCCAACCGAGAACGGCCTGTCGAGAAAAACCATTAGCCCCCCGAAGAAGTTGGCGAGCAGATCCCGGGCCGCAAAGCCCACGGCAATACCGCCGATGCCACCGAAGGCCAGTACGCCGGCAATGCTGAAACCGAGCGCCTGAATAACCAGCAGCACGCCGGTGATGAGCACCGTGGCCCGCAGCAGCTTGCCGATGGCCGCGGCCGTGGTCCGATCAAACCGGCGCTCCTTGCGGTAGTCCAGGTCGCCTAGGTGCACCTCGACGAACCGTATGAACCGCAGGGCAAACCAAACCAGGAGCCAGATGACCGCCACGTCCCGGGCACGGTCCACATACTGAAAAATGTCCGCCTGGGCGTTGCCACCGACGATTTCCGCCGCCCAGCTAACGCCGATCACCCAGATGCCTAAGCCCAATGGTTTGCGCAGGGCTTCAAGCAGGGCATCGTCGTAGAGGTTGTGGGTCTTTTCGGTCTGCCTGGCGAATCGATCCAACAGGATCTTGGCACCGTAGCGGGCAGCCCCCGTGGCGAGTACTACCAGGAATACCTGGGCGATCCAAGTGTGCTCGGTAACGAGGCTCGCCATTTGGTCCAGCATGGCAGTGGCTCCGGCAACCAGGGGGAAGCGTCTTGCGCAAGCGCGGAATTCTAGTGTGCTGTCCGCTGCGTTTCTACGGTTTCGGCGTAACTGTCATGGCAATTCGGAGATGCCCCCCGGCGCAGACCGGGTCGGACGAAGAACGAGACCAGCGGCAGCCGGTGCCCAGGATGTGCCTGGCGTGGGGGTTGTGCAAGCACGGCAATACTGTATACAATTCCAGACCTCTGGATATTCGATCAGGTGGTTGATTAGAACGCCATGCACAATCTAACCCGTAGACAAGCCCAGGTACTCGACATCGTGCAACGCCATATCGCGGAGACGGGCTACCCGCCCACCCGCGCCGACATCGCCGACGAGCTCGGCTTCCGTTCCCCCAACGCCGCCGAGGAACACTTGCGGGCATTGGCCCGCAAGGGTGCCCTGCAAGTGGTTCCCGGCACAGCCCGGGGCCTGCGCCTGCCGGAGGAGCCCGGTCTGCCCATCATCGGCCGGGTCGCCGCCGGCAGCCCCATACTCGCCGAGGAACATATCGAAGACCGGGTGAACGCGCCGGCGGATTTCTTCCATCCGCGCGCGGATTTCCTGTTGCGGGTACGGGGCGACAGCATGACCGGCGTCGGCATCCTCGATGGCGACCTACTGGCCGTACACAAAACCGCGGAGGCCCAGAACGGGCAAATCGTTGTGGCCCGCATCGATGACGACGTCACCGTCAAGCGCTTCCAGCGTACGCGCAACCGCGCCCGAGTTCGCCTACTGCCCGAAAACGAGGACTACGCCCCCATCGAGGTGGATCTGCGGGAACAGGACTTCTCGATAGAGGGCCTGAGCGTCGGCATCCTGCGGCGCGGCTGAAGGACGCTCAGGCGTTGGTCTTGCCAGCGCCTCTTTTCGTTCCCTTGCCTGACGTTCCCTTGCCTGACGGTGCCTTGCCCGCAGTGCGCTTGCTTGGCGTGCGCTTGCCCGCCCTGGCCTTGCCTACCGTGCCCTTGCTTGCGCCCTTGCGCTTGCGCGGGGCAGCCGATCCGGATTTGCCCGGGCGCGTCTTCCGTGCGGCGCTGGCGGCCTTGGCGGGCGGCTGCGACTGCGCCACCCAGGCACCATTGCGGTAGAACGCCCGCCAACCGGTAGCCTTGCCGTCCACCTCGGATTGCACGTAGTGCTCCCGGGTTTTGCGGCTGAACCTTATGACGGCGGGCACCCCGTCGGTATCTTCCACCGGTGCCTGCAACAGATGCTGGAACTTGGGATCCAACTCGTTCGCGTGCGGCAGCAGTTCCCGCACCAGGGGCGCGCGGGTTTCGCGGTTCTTCGGAAAGCGGCTCGCCGCCAGGAACAGGCCCGAGGCGCCGTCGCGAAGCAGGTAGTGGTCGTCAACCTTCGTACAGCGCAGTTCCGGCATTGGGACCGGGTCGGCTTTCGGCGGCGCCGGCCGGCCGCTCCTGAGCAGCTTGCGCGTATTCGAGCAGCTCGTACAACCGAAGTACTTGCCGAACCGCCCAGAGTTCAACCGCATCTCGGCACCGCACTTGTCGCATTCGAGCACCGGCCCGTCGTATCCCTTAATCCGAAACTGGCCGGTTTCCAAGACGAACCCGGCGCAATCCGGGTTGTTGGCACACACGTGCAGCCGGCGGCCCTCGTCGATGAGGTAGCTGGTCATCGGCGTGTCGCAGGTCGGGCACCGGCGCTTGCTGCGCAGCAGCTTAGACTCGCCCTCCTCGTCCCGCTCGATGTCCACGGCCTCCTCGCCGGGAACCAGGTTCAGGGTCGCCGTACAACGTTCCTTGGGCGGCAGGCGGTAACCGGAGCAGCCCAGGAATACGCCCGTGCCGGCCGTGCGCAGTTGCATGGGTCTACCGCACTTCAGGCAGGCCACATCGGTGTCCGTGGGTTCGTTTTGGCGCATGCCGCCCTTGGCGAGCCTAGCCTTGGCGAGCTTGTTGCTGAAGTCCCCGTAGAACTCGTCGAGCAGCTCGCGCCACTCGACCCGTCCCTCGGCAACCTGGTCGAGTTCCCGTTCCATTTCCGCGGTAAACCCGTAGTCCATGAGGTTCCCGAATTTCTCCACGAGCCGGTCGGTAACCAGTTCGCCGATCTTCTCGGCGTGGAAACGGCGCTTGGCCAAGCTGACATAACCCCGCTCCTGTATGGTGGAAATAATGGCCGCGTAGGTGGACGGACGCCCGATGCCTCGCTTCTCCAGTTCTCGGACGAGGCTCGCCTCGCTATAGCGGGGAGCGGGCTTGGTGAAGTGCTGAACGCCCTTCAAGTCGATGAGTTGCAGCCGCTCTCCGGCGGCGAGATCCGGCAAGGGCGCGTCTTCCGCCTTCTGCGCCACCGGCGGCAACACCCGGGTATAGCCATCGAATTGCATGACGCGCCCGCGCACCCTGAGTGCAAATTCGCCCGCCTCGACAAGCACCACGGAGCTCAGGTACTCCGCGTCCGGCATCTGGCAGGCGACAAACTGCCGCCAGATGAGTTCGTAGAGCCGCGTGCCCTGGGCGTCGATACCGGTCAGGTTGTCCGGCAGGCTAGCCACGTTCGAGGGCCGGATGGCTTCGTGGGCTTCCTGGGCGCTCTTGCGGCTCGCGTAGAACCTCGGTTTCGCGGGAACGTAGCGAGCGCCGAATTGTTTGCCAATGTGGCTACGGCAGGCGGCCACGGCCTCGCCGCTCAGGTTCGTGGAATCCGTGCGCATATAGGTGATGTAGCCCGCTTCGTATAGGCGTTGCGCGGCGGTCATGGTTCTCTTCACCGAGAAGCCGAGCCGGGCGCTGGCCGCCTGTTGCAGGGTCGAGGTGATGAACGGTGGATTCGGCCGGGCGCGGGTGGGACGGTCCTCCCGGGACTTGACGACGAATGGACGGGCGCGCAAACGATCAAGGGCCTCGTTGGTGGCCGCCTCGCCCCTGGGGCGGAAGTTGGCCGAACCGTCCTTGACGACCTGGAAGCGCACCTTGGTGCCGTCACCGGCGCGCTTGAGGTCGGCGAAGGCTTCCCAGTATTCCTCCGGGGTGAACGAACCGATCTCCCGCTCCCGATCCACAATCAGCCGTACCGCGACGGATTGCACCCGGCCCGCCGACAACCCCCGGGCGATCTTGGCCCACAGCAGCGGCGACAGCTCGAAGCCGACCACCCGGTCCAGAAAACGGCGCGCCTGCTGGGCGTTGACCCGGTTCATGTCCAGGTCGCCGGGCGCATCGAATGCGTTGCGGATGGCGTCGCGCGTGATCTCGTTGAATACGACCCGCCGATACCGTCGCGGGTCGCCGCCAATGGTTTCCCGCAGATGCCAGGCGATGGCTTCGCCCTCGCGGTCGAGGTCCGTGGCCAGATAGATGGCATCCGCCCCCTTGGCAAGGCGCGATAACTCTCCAACGACCTTTTCCTTGCCGGGCAGAATCTCGTAGGTCGCGGCCCATTGGGCGTCGGGATTCACGCCCATGCGCCGAATCAACCGCTCCCGGCTTTTTTGCTCCCGGCTCGCGGCCCGATCCGCCGCCGAGGCCTTGCGCCTGGCCGCCACCCGCCCGGTTTCGGCACCGCGGCCGCCCACGGGCAGGTCACGCACATGGCCCACGCTGGACTTGACGATGAAATCCCTGCCAAGGTACCGGTTGATGGTGCGCGCCTTGGCGGGGGATTCGACGATGACGAGGGAACGGGCCACTGACTCTCCTCTGGCAGGTGAAATCGGCGCACTCGGCCAGGGTGCGCGAAAGGGCGCCGTTTATACGGTGTGCGCAAAAGCGCTGTCAAGAACCCCAAACCGCGCCCATCGCGCGAAGACAAAGGAACCTTCGCTACCCAGAGCGCCCGCGTCGGATGCGGCGCCGCAGCCTCCGGCGCGCCTCGCCAGCGGCGGCGAGTTCGGCGGCATCCTCCGCACGTACCTCCATGTATCGGTCGCGCCAGCGCTCGTCCTGGCTCCAACGATAGGGTGTGCGCACCACCGTCGGCGGCCCCGAGGCAGCACGCAACAGATCGATACCCGCCCCGACGATCGACCGCTGCATTTCCGCATCGTAGGGCCGGCCACAGGGATTACCGAGGGGAAAATCGGTGAACACGAAACGCGGTGCGCCGCAGTGCGCGACGATATCCAAGGCAGAGCCCAGAATGACGGTCGGTATGCCGGCGGCCTCGAGATGGCGGGCGACCAGACACACGGTCTGGTGGCAGACGGGTCACAGCGGTACAAGCAGGGCGATGTCCGCCGCGTCCTCCCGGCACCGCTTCAGGATCTCCGGCGCATCCCGGGTCAGCGTGCGGCGCTGGCTGTACTCGGTGGGCACGGAGTGGAAACGCCGGGCCAGTTCGCCAATGCGGCCCTCGGCAACAAGTTCCCGCAGGTGCTCGATAGGGAAGTAGGAATTCAGGTCGTCCATATGGGTGGCCTTGCGGTCCCAAAACAGGTCGTTCGCGAAAAGCTGGCGCGGCGGGTGCGCCGTGGACCCGGACATCGGGGCACGCGGGTCGGTCTCATCCCGTTCCTGGAGGCTGGCGGTGGTGATCAGCGCGAGCACCGACTCCGAGATCGGCTTGGCCGGCACGGCGAACGGCACCTCTTGGTTGTGCGCCCAGGCATAGGGCTTGGCAAAGCCCTGCGCCTCGTAGTAGCGGCGGCTGCGTTCCATGTAGCGGACGGGTTCAGCACCCATATCGGCCCCTGCGATCCGGCAGTCGGCGGTGCGGCACCCCCGCTCGACAAGAAGATGGCCACTGGGCGCGCACCCGACTCATTCGACCAGCTCGCAACCGGGAGGCTCGACGGGGCGACGCCTAGAACCGACGCAGGGCGCTGTAGCCCTTAAGTCGGGCGCATCCGGCCCGGGTAGCCACCGGACGCTGGGAAAAGTTGGCACAGATTTCAGGATCGCGGCATCTCGGAAACGCTGGACAGTACGATCATAGTAAAGGGTCGGGCCATAGACAACGAACGATCCGGTAGGGTACCAGTTTGAATTTGTGGGCCGAGCGGAGGCACGGCGTCGTCGTACAGTTCGACCACCTCTTCCCGGTACCGTTCGGACCGCATCCTCAATCCGGGTCACATTGTCGCGGTGCCGGTTTCGCATCCATCGCGGCGAGGCGGGCACCAACCCCGGCGAGCGATGTCTTGAGTGCCTTGACCGTATCGCCGTTCGCGGGAAAACGTTCGAGCCAATAGCAGGCAAGGGCTGTGCCGTCCCACTCCAACGCCACCGCATCGTCGGGCAGGCCCCGCGTGTAGGGGAGTATCGCCGCCAGCAGTTCCGGCCCGGGCGGTGGCGCCAACTCGATATCGAACACCCAGCCACTCCGTGCCGATCTGAGGAGCCGCCATGGACGCATTCGCGGCGGGGTGGCGCCCAGCGGCAGGGCATAGCGCAGGCTGTCGTACACGGGCGAGCGGCGTACACCGCCGGCCGAGACCCGCTCGTCGGCATCCGCCTCGAGCTTGCGCACCGGCGCTAGCTCCACCACCAGCCCCTGTCGCCGGGCCACCAGGCGCATGGCCGCCAGACGGCGGTCCTTCCTGGTGGGCAACAGGTATAGAACGGGCCCGAAGGCAATCGCCAGAACCAGGACTATAATGATCCACACCAACATGCCGTTTCAGTCTTGAGCACACCCCCGGTTCGAGTGTATCGTCAAGCTAGGGTTAGGTGGAGGGTCGGCATGTCCGGCTATCGACGCATTCTGTTGGCAATAGACCTCACCGAGGAGTCTAGGCAGGTTGCGGCATGCGCCACCGCCATCGCCAGTGCTTTCGATGCCGAACTGCACATCATACATGTGATCGAACCCCTGAGCCTGGCCTACGGCGGCGACATACCCATGGATCTCTCCTCCGTGCAGGAGCAGATTCACGAGCAGGCCAAGTCGCACCTCGCCGAGTTCGCCAATGAGCTCGGCGTACCCGCCGAACGCCAATACCTGATTTTTGGCCGACCGGAGAGCGAAATACACCGGGTAGCCGAGAGCAACGCCATGGACCTCGTCATTGTCGGCAGCCACGGACGCCACGGGCTCGCACTGTTACTGGGTTCCACGGCCAACGGCGTGCTGCACGGCGCCAATTGCGACGTGCTCGCGGTACGGGTCGGCACCGTCGGCAAACGTACCGAAGGTTAGTGTTAGGAGCCCCGGTAGGCGGCCGGGCGGTCGGCAGCTATGCGGTGCTCCATCCCCCCGCACCTACTAGGAAACCTCTGATTAAGTGGGAGGGTCCCGTCGCCCAAGGATGCGTGGCCCAAATCAGATACGATATGTAAAGGAATCCTGTAGCAAAATGCACAAATTCGTCCGCCACCCACAAGCTCACCAAGCGGCCCGCCCAATTGCGTCCCATAGCGAGCTTTGAGGAGCACCTTCTGAACGTGATCGAAGAAATTCAGGCATGAACCGCAATCAATTCGACAAGACGGAACACAGGGAAGTCACGGAGGATGGTTTCGAGGCCGCGCTAGGAACCGTATTGCTTACCCCCGGGGGCAGCATCAAGAGTGAGAACCGGGAGCCCACGAAGGCCGAGATTGAAGCGCCGTGGCACCTGGATCGGAAGCCGCGTTAGCGCGGCGACTGTGCATTTTGCTACACAATTCCCCAAAGTAACAATCGCGTTTACATTGCGACTCTGCACGAGGCGGAGCTGGGCTTGTTCAGAGCTTCCTTAGAAGAACATATGAAAAACAAGGGGTTGAATTTCGTGCCATGAGCATTGGCATGAACGGATCGCACTACCTATGGCTGGCCGCGCTGCTGTTGGCACCCGGCATCGCGCCCGCCGACACCGGCACCGCTGCCAGCACAACCCGCTACGAACAGCGCCAGCAGTACCGCACCGCCGTGGATCATGTGCGCGCCGGGCGTCTCACCGCAGCCGGCCGGATCCAGGAACAACTGGCGGGATATCCCCTACAGCCATACATCACCTATCACCGCCTGCGGCTGCGCCTGTCCCGGCTCACCCCGGAACAGGTGCAGCAGTTCCGCCGCCAGCATACCGACATCCCCGGGGCGCACCGCATCTACCGACAATGGCTGGCCAGGCTGGCCGTCAACCGCCGGTGGCGGAGGTTTCTGGCCCACTACGAGCCCGCGCCACCGGAAGACCCGCTCGCCACCGAGTTGCACTGCCATTTTCTACGGGCGCTCTACAACACCGGCGAGAAGGAGCGAGCCTTGGACGGCGTCGCCCCGGTCTGGACGGTGGGCAAGTCCCAGCCCAAGGTCTGCGACCCCATGTTCCAGGTGTGGCAGAACACCCGCCTCGACCAGAACACCGCCTGGCGCCGCCTGGGGCTCGCCATCGAAGCCAACGAACGGCTACTGGCGCGCTACCTGCAACGCTTCTTCAAGGGCGACTACAAACCCTGGGCCCAGTCCTACTACAGTGTGCACGTCAATCCCGCATCCGTTGCCACCACCGGCCGCTTCCGCACCGATACCGCCCTCTCCCGGGAGGTCATCGCCCACGGGCTGCGCCGCCTGGCCCGGCGCGACGCGGCGGCGGCACGGGACGCCTGGGCCAGCTACCGGGCATCGCATCGGTTCGGCGAGACGGAGCGGCGCGCGCTAACGGCGCATATCGAAGTCGAACTGGCGCAGTCCGGCATGTTGGACAAGGCACCTACGCCGGACTTCCTACCCGCCAGCGCCGTGGGTTTCGCCGGCGCCTACCTGGAACAGCGCAACTGGCCACTGTTGTCGGCCTGGATAGACAAGCTACCCGAGCCGGAGCGGTTCGAGGAGAAGTGGCAATACTGGCTGGCGCGCGCACTGGCAATGACCCATGAATCCTCGGAGCGGGCCCGGCTCGCCTACCGGGCTCTGGCCGACAACCGCAGCTACTACGGGTTTTTGGCCGCAAGCCGCCTGAACCAGGCGTCGCAACTCAACGGCGCACCCAGGCCCGGCGATGCGGACGCGCTCCAAAAGTTGCGGCAACTGCCCGGCATCGCCCGCGCTGTCGAGCTGTTCGCGGTGGGCGACGAGGTCAATGCCCGGCGCGAGTGGATGGCCATGCTGCCGCGGCTGACCCCGCATGAACAGGGCATCGCTGCCTACCTGGCACACGACATGGGACAATCCGCGCTGGCGATACGCACGGCAAACGAGACCAATCAGCGCGATCACCTGGCAGTACGGTTTCCGATCATCCATGCCCCCACCTTTCGGCAAACGAGCCATGCCACCGGCATACCCGTTTCGGTGCTGGTCGCCTTCGCCCGGCAGGAAAGCGCCTTCGACCGGTTTGCCCGCTCCAGCGCAGAGGCGCGCGGCGTCATGCAGATGCTGCACAGCACGGCGCGTTTGGCGGCCCGGCGCGCCGGCCTGCCCGCACCGTCGTTGGCGCAACTGTTCGACCCCGGCACCAATATCCCACTGGGCGGCCATCACATCGCCTGGCTGCTGCAGCGCTACGACCAGGTGCTGCCCATCGCCGCAGCCGCCTACAACGCCGGAGAAGGGCGCGCCGAACGGTGGATACAGGGCGCACGGGGCTGGCCGATGGATGTGTGGATCGAGTCCATTCCTTTCCGCGAAACCCGCAACTACGTGAAGAACGTGCTGGCCTTCAATCATGTCTACAGCCGCCTGCTCGACCAGCCGCTGCCGCTGTTGGGCACCCACGAAATGGTTGTGCCGGCACAGTGATCGACGTCGGGGCAAACCTGCTGAACAAGCAGTTCCGCAACGACCTCGACGAGGTTCTGGCGCGGGCCCGGGCGGCCGGGGTTGGCCACATCGTCGTCACGGCAACGACCCTGGAGGAGGCGCGGAGCGCCCAGGCGCTGTGCGCCCGCCACGAGGGCCTTTCCTGCACCGCCGGTGTCCATCCACATCTGGCCAAGGATGTGGGCGCGGATTGGCAGGCCCGGCTAGCCAGCCTTGCCGCGCATCCCGCCGTGCGGGCAATCGGCGAGACGGGTCTCGACTTCAACCGCGACTATTCCCCCCGGAACGTGCAGCGCCGTGTGTTCAGAGCTCAGGTCGAGCTTGCCGCGCAACTCGACATGCCGCTGTTCGTGCACGACCGGGACACCGCCGGTGCCGTATTCGACATGCTCTCCCATTATCGGGGACCGCCCGGCCGGGTGCTCATTCATTGTTTCACCGGCACCGAAACCGACCTCGTGCGCTATCTCGAGGCCGGCTACCTGATCGGCATCACCGGCTGGCTCTGCGACGCCGCCCGGGGTGCCGAATTGCGGCGCCTGGCACCCCGAATCCCCCTTGAGCGGTTGGTCATCGAGACCGACGCGCCCTACCTCCTTCCCCAAGGGGCGGTGCCACCCGGCGGCCGCCGACGGCGCAACGAACCCTGCCTGCTGCCCGTGATCGCGCAGCGCCTGGCCGATCTGTATGGCGTGCCCCTGGCGGAAATCGTGCGACACACCACCGCCAACGCGCGCCGCCTGTTCGGACTGGCAACCCCCGATTGAGGGGCTTCTGGCATACTGGCTCGTCGTGCCGATACCAGGTCGCGCACGGGTGACCTGTCCCATGTGAGGAGCGGAGCGTTCATGCAGGCTTCTTTTCGCTACGGCGATGAAACTTCCGCCAAGCGCTACCCGCTGCCCGTGTCCACTGCTCCGGTCTGGCACCTGGTGGACGGTCTCGTCGGCGCTTCGATTCGGGTTCCCCCCTGCCCGGAGCACCACATACTCGTGCCCAGCGTATCCTTGCCCGGGTCGAACGCGCCGTTTCGATGCGCCCTGCAACTGGCCGACGCGATCTGGCCGTTGCAGGCTGTGCCCGATACTCGCCGACCTGACGGGGACGGGGCGCGGGGTGCGCAGCATTTGCCCTTCCCGACCGCGCAGACTCCGGGCCACGAAATCAGCACCCACATTGATTGCTTCCATACGGAACGGGATCTGCCGGAGAGTCGGCTGCTGATCCGGCTTGGCCTGACCGAGCCGCCGCGGCGGTATCTGGTAACGCTCTCGACCCGCCCCTTGGCAATCGACCCGGAAATCCCGATACGGACCCGAATCGTGCTGAGGCAGCCCCCCGCCATCAGCCAGATGCACGGGCCGGAATCCATTCGCACGCGCATCTGCTCGCCGACAGCACTGGCGATGACCCTGCAGGCGGCGCAGCCCGCCATCGCCTGGCAAACCGTGGTAGATGCCTGTTTCGATGGCTGCTTCTACGGATCTTGGCCGCTGGCCATTCGCTGCGCGGCCGGACACGGACGCATCGGCGCCGTGGAAGCCCTGGCATCCTGGGAGTCGGTGCTGCGCGTACTGGGCAGCGGCTCGCCGGTGGTGGCGAGCATCCGCTTTGGCCGCGGCGAACTGCCCGGCGCACCGCTTGCGAGCAGCAACGGGCATCTCGTGACCCTATACGGTATCGACGGCGACCGGTGTCTAGTGAACGACCCCGCGGCGCCGGAGGTGGCATCGGTGCCGCGTCGCTATGGCCTCGAGGCATTTACCGGTGCCTGGCTTCGCCACCGGGGTGCCGCGTATCTGCTGGCACCGGCATGAAGTACCTGGCGGGCTTTCTGTTGCTGACGGCCGGGTCCGCCCTGATCACCGGCGGGCTGATGATGTGGCGGGACCAGTGGTTCGGATTATCCAACCTGTGGACGCTGGCCGACGGCCTGCATCCCCTGTTCGTCCTCATCCTTGGCATCGCGATGGTTCCACCGGCATTATGGGAAATATTCCTGCTGGAGAGACCGCGCCGCGATGACTGACACCCGCGTCTACCTGCGCCCGGTGAGAAGGAAGGATCGCAACGACTTCATCGCGGCCATGCGCATGAGCATGTCGCTGCACGAACCCTGGATAAGCTCGCCGACCAGCCCAGACATGTTCAACCGCTACCTCAGGCGAGTAGAGCGCGACGATCACGCCGGCCTGCTGCTCATCGACAAGGCCTCCGGGTCCATCGCCGGATGCTTCAACATCAACAACATCATCCGCGGCTCGTTCCTCAGTGCTTCCCTCGGCTACTACGTAACAGCCCCATTTGCGGGGCGCGGCTACATGCGCGAGGGGCTCGCGCTGGTTGTCGAGCACGCCTTCGGCACGCTCGGCCTGCACCGGCTGGAAGCCAATATCCAACCGGAGAACAAACGCTCGATCACACTGGTCAAACACTGTGGATTCGCAAGGGAAGGCCTGTCCCCCCGCTACCTGTACATCGACGGCGCCTGGCGCGACCACGAGCGATGGGCTCGGCTGGACAACCGCTCTTCCCTGCACCCCGTGCCGTGAGTACCGTACCGGACAACCGCGGCCCCCGGCCTTCCCCGATCACGCCGACCCGGGTGGCCCAGGCAACGGCGGGAATCGCCGAGCCCAGGCTGTTCGAGAACACCCTGTACTGGCTTGAGAACCGTCCCGGCGAAGGTGGCCGCGTGACGCTGATCAGGCGGGCGGCCGGGCAGCGCTCCGAGTTGACCCCCCGGCCCTACAATGTGCGCAGCCGGGTCCACGAGTACGGCGGGGCGGCCTACCTGCCGACGCGGGATGCGGTGTTCTTCGTCAATGCAGCCGATCAGAACATCTACGCCGTTGACCCCGCCGGAGAGATTCGCCAAATCACCACCTCCCCACCGACGGTGCGCTACACGGAGCTCTGCCTGGATTGGCGGCGCGACCGTCTCATCGCCGTCACGGAGATGCACCGCAACCACCAACACCCCACGAACGCCTTGGCCGCGGTGGCCATGGCTACCGGGCAGGCGACTATCCTGCACCAGGGCCACGACTTCTACGCATCGCCCCGGGTGTCTCCATCCGGCGCGGAGATTCTGTTTGTGGCCTGGGATCATCCCAACATGCCCTGGGACGGGACGCAGCTCGTGCGCGCCAGTCTGGAGCAAACCGACATCGGCGAGACCACCCTGGTTGCGGGAGGCGCCGACGAGTCTGTGCTGCAACCAAGCTGGCTGCCCGACGGCGCCGTGCTGTACCTAAGCGACGCCAGCGGCTTCTGGAACCTGCACCGCCTGGGCGCCACAGGCGCGCAGGCCGTCCTCGCCGAGCCCGCCGAATACACCGGCCCCGCTTGGCAGTTCGGCGGCCGGGACTATGCGATTTTGAATGAACGCCATGTGGTTGCGCGCCGGCACAGCCAGGGCGAGCAGACCCTGGTGCTGATCGACATTGAAACTGGCTTCGCCAGCCCCCTGCCGGACGACTGCGTCGAATACAGCCATCTGTCGGCGCACGGCAACAGCATCTGTTTTCTGGGCGCCCATGCCGACGCGACCAGCGAGCTGGCCAGCTACGACAGGGGCACCGGGCAGCGCACCACCCTGGTCCCGGGGCCATCCCCCGGCTTCGACGACGCCTGGCTGAGCCCGCCACGACACATCGACTACCGCACCCGGGACGGTGGCCGCGCCTACGCCTGGCTGTACCTGCCGGCAAGCGCCGCATCGGCGCCAGGGCGCGGCAAGCCACCACTGCTCGTGACCACCCATGGCGGCCCCACGGGCGCCGCCTCGCCGGCCCTGCGCCTGGCCGTGCAGTTCTATACCAGCCGCGGCTGGGTAGTCGCGGACATCAACTACCGCGGCAGCACCGGGTACGGTAGGCACTATCGCGACGCCCTGCGCGGCCGCTGGGGTGTGCTTGACGTAACGGACTGCGTGGACGCCGTGCACCACCTGATCGCGAAGGGCCTGGTCGACCCGGCGCGCATCGCGATTCGCGGCGGCAGCGCCGGCGGCTATACGACGCTGCGCGCCCTCACCACGGAAACCGTTTTCCGGGCCGGCGCCAGCCACTATGGCATCGGCGACCTGGCCGCCCTCGCCGAGGACACCCACAAATTCGAGTCGCAGTACCTGTTCGGGCTCATCGGCGACCCGAAGACGATGGCCGAACGGTCACCCATTCACCACCTGGACGGATTCAACTGCCCGGTCATCTTCTTCCAAGGCGCGGAAGACAGGATCGTGCCACCCAGCCAGGCCCAGTCGATGGTCGCCGCCCTCAAGGACAAGGGCATTCCGGTCGCCTACCTGGAGTTCCCCGGCGAGGGCCACGGCTTTCGCGACGGAACAAACATCGCCAGGACCGTGGGTGCCGAGTACGCCTTCTTCTGCCGGGTGTTCGACATCCCGGTCACCGAAGATCTGCCCGAGGTGGGGGTGGAGAACCAGTGAGCGAACGATACCAGGTTGCGGTACTGCAGGGCGGGCCGTCCCTGGAAGCGGACGTCTCCCGGGTCTCGGCGAAGGGTGTGGCCGATGCGCTGCGCTCCCGTGGGCATCGGGTCACACTCATCGAGCTCGACCGTTCGACGGCGCAGCGGCTGGATCGACTGCGCCCCGACGCGGTGTTTCCCGCCCTGCATGGGCCACCGGGTGAAGACGGCACCGTGCAGGGCCTGCTGGAAGTGCTTGAACTACCCTATGTCGGCGGCGATGTGCGTGGCAGCGCCCTCGCCATGGACAAGGCGGTCGCCAAGGCCATATTTCGCCGGGCCGGCCTGCCGGTTGCCGAAGACCTGGTGATCCCCGGGACGATGCCGGTGCGGCAGGCTGCGGCGGCGATTCGCGCCGCTTTTGGAGCACGGGTGGTTATCAAGCCGGCTAGCCTCGGCAGCGCGATCGGCGTGATTCGGCTAGCGGACGGCGGCGACTTAGAGCAGCCGCTCGCCCAAGCCCTCGAATTCGGCTCGGCCCTGGTCGAACCCTTTGTGGCCGGCCGGGAAATGACCGTGGGGGTTCTGGACACCCACGGCGAGGTGGCCCAGGCCTTTCCCGTAATTGAGATTCGAACCGCGCCCGGCGAGTGGTACGATGCCGTGAACCGCTACCGGGTGGGAGGTAGCGAGCACGTGGTTCCGGCACCCCTGCCGGAACCGGTGGCGCAACGGCTTCAGGACATCGCCTTGGCCGCCCACCGGACGCTGAGACTCAGGGATCTTTCCCGGGCCGACTTCATCGTCGGCGACCAGGACGAGATCACGCTGCTGGAAGTGAACTCCATACCGGGCATAACCCCGACCAGCCTCTACCCGGACGGCGCCCGCGCCCATGGGCTGACGCTGCCCGAGCTCCTTGAGTGCCTAGTGGTCAGCGCCGTGCAACGCGGCCCAAGGCCGGCACCGTAGCGAACCCGCCCCTCGGCCACGGCGCCGACACCCCTGCCAGCCCACCCCCAGGAGTTTTCGCCGCGGCAACCAGCGCGCTGACGCACGGGGACTGGGTAATTCCATGCGAGCCTGCGCCGCAGAAAACTCGATGAGGGACAGATTCCCACCTCACGAAACAACATACCACCAAGGCAGCTCGCCTCTTCCACCGTCTGGAGCGGCGACCGGACTGGTACCGCGTGATCGAACAACATACCAACAAGGCGGCTGGCCTCTTCCACCTGCAAGCCGCCGATGGCCAATGCGCGCTCCACCATCCCCATCCCTAGTGCCCTACCCCTACAGTGCAGGCACCCGGCAAACCGCGGTACGCGGGCTACAGGTCGTAGCCCCGCTCGTTGTGCATGACCAGGTCGAGCCCTTCCACTTCCTCGTCGGCCGCCACCCGGTTGCCGAGCAAGGCGCCGGTCACCTTCAGAATGACAAAGGTCGCGAGTGCCGTGTAGCCCAGCGTGGCGATGACGGCGATGGCCTGAACGCCGAGCTGGCTGCCCATGGTGGCGTCATCGGCGGCGTATCCCTGGCCACTGAATACGCCAAGCGACGTACTCGCGAACACCGCGGTGAGCAGCATCCCGAGGGAGCCGCCGACGCCGTGCACCGGAAAGACATCCAGCGAGTCGTCAATCTTGAGCCTGCGCTTGATGAAGATGGTCGCCACAAAGCAGACGAAGCCGGCGGCAAGACCGATGACGAGCGCTCCCGCCGGCCCCACGAAGCCCGAGGCGGGTGTGATCGTGCCCAGCCCGGCGACCATGCCGGTGACGGCGCCCAGAGCGCTCGGCTTGCCGAAGCGGACCCACTCGCAGACCATCCAGGTGAACGCGCCCGCGGAGGCCGATATGTGCGTGACCAGCATCGCCATCGCCGCATCGCCATTGGCGGCCAGGGCGCTGCCGCCGTTAAAGCCGAACCAGCCGACCCAAAGCATGCCCGCACCGGCGATCGTCAATGTCATGTTGTGCGGCGGCATGGCCTGACCGGGGAATCCGTTGCGGTTGCCCAACACCAGTGCGGCGGTGATGGCGGCGGTGCCGGCGGTAACGTGGACCACGGTTCCCCCGGCAAAGTCCATCACATCCATGGCACCGAGCCAGCCACCTCCCCACACCCAGTGGCAGATCGGCGCGTAGACCAGCACCAGCCAAAGACCGGTGAAGGTCAACATCGCCGAAAAGCGCATCCGTTCGGCAAAACCGCCGACGATGAGTGCCGGGGTGATGATCGCGAAGGTAAGTTGGAACAGGGAGAAGGCCGATTCGGGAACGGTGCCGATCAAGCTGTCTTCCTGAACCCCCGCGAAGAAGGCCTTGCCCAGGCCACCCACCAGCGCCCCACCCTCCGAGAACGCCAGGCTATAGGCCAGAATCAACCAGAGGATGGAAACCAGGCAGGTTATGGCGAAGCACTGCATCAAGACGCTCAGGACATTCTTGCTGCGCACGAGCCCCGCATAAAACAGGGACAGCCCCGGTATGGTCATGAACAGCACCAGCGCCGCGGAGGTTAGTATCCAAGCGGTATCCCCCTCGTTCAATGTGTTGGCGGCCGCCGGCGCGGCAACCGCCAACAGGCAAACGGCCAATATCAAGCGTCTCATCGTGTCTTTATCCTCTCGATTGCTTTCGGGCGAGTCGATCTTTTGCGGTGGGCTTCGTCTTTCCCTTCCGGCAGATTACTCAAAGTCCCGCTCCGCCGCCAGCCCGGTCGCCCGACACGCCAAGCGGGCCTGCCGTCGCGGCAGTGTGGGCGCAAGCAGGAGTTTCAGGGATACCGGAGGCCGGCGATCGCACGGACCAGGCCTGGGCCACGGTAGATCAGGCCCGTGTACACCTGCACTAGGGAGGCACCGGCATCCAGCATGGCCCGGGCATCCGCCGCTGTCATGATGCCGCCGACACCGATGATCGGCAGGCGTCCATGCAGATGCTCATTAAGCTCCGCCACCGTGCGGCGCGCCGCCGCCCTGAGCGGCGCGCCGCTCAGGCCACCCGCCCGATGGCCGTGACGCATGCCGTCGACGAGCGGCCGCGCCAGGGTCGTGTTGGTGGCGATGACGCCATCCACCGCGAAAGCAAGCAGTTCGCCGGCCACCGCCGCAAGCGCCGCCGCATCCAGGTCTGGCGCAAGCTTGACGGCGAAGGGTACATAACGCCCCTGCCGCGACGCCAGCACGGCTTGGCGTTCCTTCAGGGCACCGAGCAGGGCGCGCAACGACTCCACCCCCTGCAGGTCGCGCAGGCCCGGTGTGTTGGGAGACGAGAGGTTGACGGTTAGGTAGTCGGCATAGGGATACAGGGTGTCCATGCAGGCGAGATAGTCGCGCTGCGCATCGGCAAGGCTGGTATCGCGATTCTTGCCGATATTGATGCCGAGGCGCGTGGTGCCGAGCCCACCCCCTTCCCGCAAACGGGCGAGCCGTCCAGCCATGGCCGCCATGCCGGCATTGTTGAACCCCAGGCGGTTGATCAGCGCCTCGGCCTTCGGCAGCCGAAACAGCCGCGGCGGCGGATTGCCGGGCTGCGGCAGCGGCGTGACGGTGCCCACCTCGATGTGCCCGAACCCCAGCCTCGCCAGGCCGGCGACTGCCCGCGCATCCTTGTCGAGACCCGCGGCCAACCCGACGCGGTTGGCGAATTCGATACCCATTACCCGGCACGGCCGGCTGCAATGCCCACCACCCCCGGGCAAGGCGCCCCAAAGCGCCAGCGCATGCAGCGCGACGCGGTGCGAAGCTTCCGGGCCGAGAAGAAACAGCAACCGCCGCAATAGGCCGTACACGCTATTAGGAACCCCATCCGCTGCCGGACACGCGATTATCCCCCAGATCGCATGGATGTTCGTAGTAGCCGCTCCGGTTCGGGGCATCGCGGACCGCGCAGATTGGCACATGATGTCTTCCCCAGCCGCCAATCGGGTAGCACGGGGCCAAGGGCGCGATGTTAAACTAGGTGGCCGGCCATGGCGGGTCGGCCCGAGCCGGGGCACCGACGGCTCGGCACGCAGGACTGAAACGAATGGCAAACCATGCGAGCTGAAGTAACGATGGATGGCATTGCCGGCGGTATCCAGGACAGCGTCCGCACCGTCACCGATTGGCTGTCCGGCCGCGTCATCGGCCAGGAAGTACTGTTGCAGCGGCTCATGATGGCGCTCTTGTGCGGTGGCCACCTGCTCGTGGAAGGCGCGCCCGGCCTCGCCAAGACACGCGCGATCAAGGAACTCGCAAGCGCCGTGGCCGGTGACTTTCACCGCATTCAATTCACGCCCGACCTGTTGCCAAGCGACGTGACCGGCACCGAGGTCTACCGGCCCGAGGACGGCTCGTTCAAGTTCCAGCACGGGCCCGTGTTCCACAACCTGCTGCTGGCCGACGAGATCAACCGCGCCCCCGCCAAGGTGCAATCGGCGCTGCTCGAGGCCATGGCGGAGCGCCAGGTGAGCTTCGGGCGCGAAACCTTCCCGCTGCCGGATCTGTTTCTGGTCATGGCCACGCAGAATCCCATCGAGCAGGAAGGCACCTACCCCCTGCCCGAGGCGCAGCTTGACCGCTTTCTCATGCACGTCAGGGTCGACTACCCGGACAGCGCCGCCGAGACCGCCATCCTGCACCTGGTGAGGGCGGAAACAGCATCGCCCGGGGCTGCGGCCACGCCTCCGGAGCGGTTGCATGAGCCCACCCTGTTCGCCGCGCGACGCGCCATTCTGGGCCTGCACATGGCGGAACCCGTGGAACGCTACATCATCGCCCTGACCGTAGGATCGCGGCAGCCCGCGGAGCAACTTGCCGCTTGGATCGACTATGGCACCAGCCCCCGGGGAACCATTGCGCTGGATCTGTGCAGCCGCGCGCTGGCCTGGCTGGACGGCCGGGATTTTGTCACCCCCGACGATGTACAGAACGTCATCCACGATGTGTTCCGCCACCGGCTGATACTCTCCTTCGAGGCCGAAGCCGAGGGCATTAGCACCGACGATGCCATCGATGAACTCATCCGCCAGGTCGCCGTTCCCTGATTCGACCAGCCCGGCGGCCCGGCCCAGCTCCGGTTTCGCGGGGTCCGCCCCGGCACCCCGGCTCGCCGGTGCCTATGTCGCGCTCCGCGACCTGCTAGCGCTCCGCCACCAGCGCTCGCCACACGCACCGCCTCGCCGGGTGCGGCTGGGCGCGGTTGCCGGCACGCGACTATCGAAACTGCGCGGGCGCGGCATCGACTTCTCGGAGGTCAGGCTCTATCAACCCGGGGACGATATCCGCACCATCGACTGGCGCGTGACGGCGCGCAAGAACAAACCGCACACCAAGATCTTCCGCGAGGAACGGGAGCGCCCAACACTGGTCGTCGTCGACCAGACCCAGAGCATGTTCTTTGGCAGCCGCATACGCCTGAAATCCGTGGCCGCCGCCGAACTCGGCGCAACCGCGGCCTGGCAGGCCCTGGCCGACGGCGACCGGGTGGGCGGGCTGGTTATCGGCAACGCCACGGCCCAGAGCCACAAGCCCTTGCGCAGCACAGGCACCGTGCTGCGATTGTTGGCGGATCTGGCCAACAGCAATCAGGCGCTCAATCGAAACACGCGCCTTGCTTCCCAGGTGCATTTCCAGGAAAGCCTGTGGCAGCTCCGGCGGCTGGTGCACACCAGCTACCGGGTGCTGCTGATCTCCGATTTCCTCACCGCCGCCACTGCCTGGCGTGAGACTCTGCGCGCCCTGGCGCGGCACAACCAGCTCGCCGTCATGCGCATTTCCGATCCGCTGGAACGGGAACTGCCCCCCGCCGGACGCTATACGGTTACCGACGGTGCGGCCCGCCGCCAGTTCCATACCGGCAACAGGGGCCTGAGGCACCGTTATGCCGAGCGCCACAAGCAGCGCGAGGCGGAGCTCGCATCGTTCTGCGCGGCCTATATGATCCGCTATCTGTCGTATGCCACGGATGACCCCGTCGCCCCTGGAGACTGGTTGTGATGCACCAGCCCCCGCTGCCTCCCGGAGGCGCTGCGCAGCATCCGCCCACTCGTCGGCCAAGAGACTGGCTGTGATGGACCAGCCCCTGCTGCAACAGTTGCGCGACATACACCTACCGGCGGCACCCGGCTGGTGGCCGCCGGCCATCGGCTGGTGGCTGCTGGCCCTGGTGCTCGCGGGCGTACTTGCCTGGATGATCCGGCGACTCGCCGGGCGCTGGCGGCGATTTCGTCCCGCCCGCACCGCCAGGACGCTGTACCGCGAGCTTGCCCGAGAGTTGCGCTGCGGGTCCATCTCGCCCGCTCAGTACGTGCACCGAACCAACGAGTTACTGAAGCGTTTCGCCCTGCACGGTCGCCAGGACCATAGTGTCGGGCCCGAATCCGGTGAGGGGTGGTTGCGCTACCTCGACGGGCGTTATGGACAGGCTGCGTTTTCCCATGGGCCGGGCCGGTGCCTGGGCACCGAGCGCTTCCGACCCGAGGTCGCCGTCGATGCGGAGGCCCTGGACCGCCTGATCAACCGCTTCCTGGCCCTGGAGTGCGGCCGCTGCTGGCGGTGGACGCCAGGCTCATGATCGAGTGGCTTTGGCCCTACGCATTCGCGCTGCTACCGCTGCCGCTCATGGTGCGTTGGCTGTGGCGCGCCGCCGACGAGCGGCAGGCGGCGCTAACCGTCCCCGACCTGGGCGCCTTCCGTTTGCGGGCCGAACAGGCGGCCGAGCGCCCCGGCCACCGGTTTCCGTGGCGCGTGCTGTTGCTGTGGACGATTTGGCTGGCCCTGGTGAGCGCTGCCGCCCGGCCACAGTGGACGGGCGACCCGCTGCTGTTGCCGGTCTCGGGGCGCGACCTCATGCTGGCCGTGGACATCTCCGGGAGCATGGGTACGGAAGACATGGAGCTCGGCGGGCAACTCGTCCATAGGCTGGCCGTGGTCAAGGAGGTGGTGGCCGACTTCATCGATGCACGGCAGGGCGACCGCATGGGGCTCATTCTGTTCGGCACGAACGCCTATCTGCAGGCACCGCTGACCTTCGACCTGAAGACCGTGAACCGCCTGCTGGTGGAGGCGCCGGTTGGCATCGCCGGCGGCAAGACCGCCATAGGTGATGCCATTGGGCTCGCCGTGAAGCGACTGCGGCAGCGCCCCGCGACGGACCGCGTGCTCATACTGCTCACCGACGGTGCCAACAATGTCGGCGAGGTGGCCCCGGGGAAAGCCGCGGAACTGGCGGCGGGCGAGGCGATCCGCATTTACACCATCGGGGTCGGCGCCGATGAAATGCGCATGCCCGGCATCTTCGGCAGCCTGGGCGCGCGCATCGTCAATCCGTCCAGCGACCTGGACGAAGAGACGCTCAACCACATTGCGGCAACCACCGGGGGGCGCTACTTCCGCGCCCGGAACACCGGCAACCTGGCTGAAATCTACGCCATCATCGATGCCCTTGAGCCAGTCGAGCAGGATCCGGAGACCTACCGTCCCGTGGCGGCTCTCTACCATTGGCCGCTTGGCTTGGCCTGGATGCTGGCCTGCCTGCTGCTTCTGCTCGATACGCGGGCCGCCCGTGGTTGAGCTGCTGCAGGATTTCCATTTCCTGCGCCCCTGGTGGTTGCTGGCGGGCCTTCCGGCGATCTGGCTGGGCATTGGCTGGGCTCGGCGCCGAAGCGCTGCTTCCCACTGGGAGGACGCCGTGGCACCGGAGCTGCTGTCGGTTCTTCTCGAACCCTCCCCGCGGTCTGGCCGGCGCCACCTCGGCTGGCTGCTGGCAGCCCTAATGACGGCGGGTACCCTGGGCCTCGCCGGCCCAACCTGGGAGCAGCTACCCCGGCCCGTCGAAGAGAAGGAGGACGCGCTGGTCATCCTGTTCGACCTGTCGCTGTCGATGTTCGCCGAAGACCTAGCGCCGTCGCGGCTGGTGCGGGCTAAGCACAAGATCGCGGACGCGCTGCGGGGTCGCGCCGAGGGTTTCACGGCCCTAGTGGCCTATGCCGGCGATGCGCATACCGTCGCGCCCCTGACCGACGATACGCACACCATCGAGAACCTGCTGAACCCGCTGAGCCCGGAGATGATGCCGGTGCCGGGCAGCAACACCGGGGCCGCGATGGCCCTCGCCCACCAGCTTCTTGGCAATGCCCATAGAAACCAGGGCCGCATCCTGCTGGTCACCGACGGCATCGACCGGCTGGCCGATGTAACCGATTTCAGCGATGTGCAGTTCCCGCTGTCGGTATTGGGCGTCGGCACGCCCGAGGGGGCCCCGATTCCCCTGGATTTTGCCGATCGGCCCGGCCGCTTTCTGCAGACCGAGCAGGGCGAGGTCGTCCACGCCCGCCTCGACGAAGACCGGCTCGCCACGGCAGCCCGGCTCTGCCACGGCCGCTATCGAACCCTTGGGGTTGGCGATGCCGACATCGAGTACCTGCTGGGCACCCCGATGCCCCGGGAGGACGCCACCATCGAGGTTGGGCGCGAGTTCGATACCTGGAACGACCTGGGCTACTGGGCGGCCCTGGTGCTGCTGCCCCCCCTGCTGCTGGGATTCCGGCGCGGCTGGCTGGTCTGTGTGCTGGTTGCCCTGGTGCCCTTGCCCGCCCAGGCCGGACTCTGGGACGATCTGTGGCAGCGCCGGGATCAGCAGGCGTTGCGGGCGCTTGGTGAGGGTGAGCCGGAACGGGCGGCGGAACTGTTCGATGACCGGCGGTGGCGCAACGCCGCCAACTATCGCAGCGAGAACTACGCGAACGCCGCGGAAGGTTGGACAGCCCAAGCACAAGCCGACACCGGCACACCGGACGACCACTACAACCTCGGCAACGCGCTTGCCCATCTGGGCGACTTCGACGGCGCGATTCGCGCCTACGACGCCGCACTCGACGAGGCACCGGGCCACGAGGACGCCGCCTTCAACAGGGCGCTGGTGGAGAAGCTTAAGACACAACAGCAGCAGGCTTCCGCGCAGGACAACCAGGAACGGCAGAACGCGGGCGGCGGCGACCCGCAGAATTCGCGGCAGCCCCAGGATGGCGCCGCGGACGAGCAACAGCCACCCGGGGACGAGCAACAGGACGCATCCGAACAGGAGCGGAACGATGCCGGGCAACAGGGGCAGCCGCAGGCGGAGCAATCCCAAGCGGGCGCGGATCAGCAGCAAACCCAGGCACTGGCGGACGAGGCCGCCCGGGATGAGCAGCGCGAGGCGCTGGAGCAATGGCTGCGGCGGGTACCGGACGACCCCGGGGGGCTCTTGCGGCGCAAGTTCCAATACGAAAGCAATCTACGCGCCCGGCGCGGCGAGCAGCCTCGGCCACGGAAAATCTGGTGAGGAATTCAGGCCAGGGACGGCATCCGGCAATGACCCTGCCAACGGTGGCGTTCATCGCCTGGGGCCTGGTGCCCATGTTGTTCCCGGGGGCTGCCAACCCCGCCGTGCAGGCCCGGGTCGACCCCCCGGTTGTCGACGAGATGGAGTCTGTCCGGCTGACGCTGCGCGTGGATGGCGCCAGCCAGACCGAGCGCCTCGACCTCGGTGCCCTGGGCCGGGACTTCGAGGTGCTGGGCACCAACACATCGAGCCAGTTCCAGAGCGTCAACGGGCGGGTGCAGAGTTGGGTCGAGTACCAGGTCAACCTGCGCCCCAAACGAACGGGCACCCTGGAAATTCCGGCGCTTACCATTGCCGGCCAATCCAGCTCACCACTACGGGTGACCGTCCGTCCGCTGGCGCCGGAGGTCAGGCGGGCCATCGATCGGATGGTGTTCTTCGAGGTCGATGTCTCCCCCAACCCGGTCTACGTGCAGGCCCAGGCGCTGCTGACCCGGCGCCTCTACTATGCGAGCGGCGTGCAGATCTACAGCGACCTGCCGGGCGTACCCGATATACCGAACGCCGTGGTCGTCCCGGTGGGCGAAACCCGCTCCACAACCGACGCGAGGCCCGAGGGCCGCTACGGCGTGTTGGAGCAGCGCTATGCCATTTTCCCCGAGCAGAGCGGGCCCCTGTTCATCCCGGAGATATCGGTGACCAGTTCCGTGCAGCTTCAGAGCCGCGGGCAGACGCGCCGCTCCGGCATCCGGGTCAGCACGCCGGAACTGCGCCTCGATGTGCTGCCGGTGCCGGCCGCATACCCGGCGGACCAGCCCTGGCTGCCGGCCAGGCAGGTTGCCATCCGGGATCTTTGGCAACCCGCCACCCTGGCTTTCGACCTAGGCGAACCCGTGCGCCGGAAGTTGACCATCGAGGTTACCGGCAACACCGGGTCGGCCATTCCCCCCCTCGCCCCGGGGCTGCCCGAGGCATACTTCAAGCAGTACCCGGAACCGGTGCAAATCGCCGAGAACGCCCCGGCCGGGGATGTGCTGGGCACCCGGGTACAGGACTACTCCATTGTCCCGGTTGCACCCGGAGCGGTGCCCCTGCCCGAACTCCGTCTCACTTGGTGGGATACCGCCAACGAGCGCGTGCGGATAGCCACGGCGGATACCGGGCAGGCGCACATCACCGGGAACCCGCCGCCTGCGCAAACGCCCCGGTCGAGGGACCCCGTCACGGCGAACGAGCGCCCGGCAGCCGAAACCACAACCGCGGCAAACCCGGCCGGTACCCCCTATCCTCTCCGGCTGCTGGCACTGACCGCCGTCGTCTTCGCCTTCGCCGGCTGGGCGACGACCTGGCTCGCCATGCGCCGGCGAGGCACTAAGCCCAACACTGAGCCTTCCCGCCGAAGCGCGGCGCCTTCCTGGAATGCGCTGGTCGCGGCCTGTCGGCAAGGCGATGCCAAATCCATGCGCGATGCTTGGCTCCGGCATCTCGGTGCCCGCTGGCAGACGGCACCCGACCGAACCGTGGCGACCATCCGTCAACATGAAGACGGCCAGCGGCTGCTCGACCGGCTGAACCGCGGGCTCTACTCAACCCATACAGCCGAAACCGTGGACGGACGGGAACTCATCGCCGTCACCCGCACCCTGCTCAAGCCGACCCGGCAGCGGGCAAAGCACCCCTTGCCGGATTTGCACCTAGCCGGCGGGGCGTCACGGTCATCGGGTTGAAGGTGGTGTATCAGTTTGAGTTTGTGGGCCGAGCGGAGGCACGGCACACAGGGGATTCGGCAGGCTCGGGGTTCAAACTAATAAACTACCGGATTGAAGATGCGGCGGGCCGGGCAAGAGCTGCTCCGAGCCGTCAAGGTTGGTCGAGGCTCTTACTCACCACCTCGAAAAGATCCTTCGAAATTCCCCGCGCTCCATCCGGCGCCTCGTCCGACACGGCGAGGATGCGACGGAGCGCCGCCCGCATCAGTTCCTGCCGGCCGGCATCGAACTTTTGCCAGCGGGTGAGCGGCGTTGCCAGCCGTGCCGCGACCTGGGGATTCTCCGCGTCCCGCTCGATGATCCGGTCGACGAGAAAGTTATACCCCAAGCCGTCGGCGGCATGAAAGTTCCTGTTCAGCATGCCAAAGGTGCCATACAGGGCACGGACCTTGTTTGGATTGCGGACATCGAAAGCCGGGTGCCGCTCCAGTTCCGCAATGGCCGCGGCACCGTTTCGCGGGCTGCGCGCCTGCATCTGCAACCATTGGTCGACTACGAGGTTTTCATGCCGCCAACGGTCATAGAAACCGGCGAGCAGCCCGGCCCTGTCCGGATGTGTGCCGCTATCGGTGATCTCCCGCAGCGCCGCCATGCGGTCGGTGAGGTTATCGGCGCTCTCAAGTTGCCGGCTGAGCAGCCCATGGGCCGCCTCGCCCAGGCCGGCGGCAAGGTAGCCAAGCGCCAGGTTGCGCACGCCCCGACGGGCCACGCCCATAGCGTCCCAGACGTAGGGGCCCTGGGGTGCATTGGCCTCGTACAGGCGGCGCCACAGGTCGCATAGGCGTTCGGCGAGCGCCTGTTTTAGGGCATCGCGGGCAGCGCAAACCGCATCCAGGTCAATGCGTTCGGACAGGGCGAACAGATACTCCTCGGAGGGCAGGGCCAACATCTCGTTAAGGATCGATTTGCGCTCGGCATCCGTCGCCGCCAGGGCCTCCTCGGCGAGGCCGGCATACAGGCCGATCAGCAACGGGCTGACCTCGCCGCCCGCCTGAATGTTGGCTAGCTCGTCAAGCACCAGGCTCTGCAAGGCGTCCCAACGGGCGAACCCGTCGCCGTCGTTGCGCGCGAGCAAGGCCAGCGTCGCCGTCGGGCGCTGGTAGTCGACGCGCACGGGTGCGGAGAATCCGCGCAGGAAACTGAGTGCCGGTTCGCTGTCCAAGCCGCCGAGGCGCAGCGTCGTCTCGGGATTGCGCACTTCCACGAGTAGGCTCGTCCCGCGCCGCTCCACCCGGGCATCGCCGGCTATTTCCAGTTCGCCGTCAATGCGTTCCTCCCCCGCCGCGCCGACCAGACCAATCAGCACAGGTATGTGCAGGGGTTCCTTGCGCGGCTGTCGCGGCGTGGCCGGGCAGGATTGCTCGATGGCTATCGCGAGCTCGCCGTCACCCCACTGGGTGCGAACGCGCAGCACCGGCGTTCCGGCTTGGGCATACCAGCGGCGGAACTGAACGAGGTCGACGCCGTTGGCGTCCTCCATGGCGGCAACGAAATCCTCCGTGGTTACGGCCTGCCCGTCGTGGCGTTCGAAGTAGAGGTCGGTGCCCTTGCGGAAGCCCGCGTCCCCGACCAGGGTGCGCAGCATGCCGACCACCTCGGCGCCCTTCTCGTAGACGGTGACCGTGTAGAAGTTGGAAATCTCGATATACGAATCGGGCCGCACCGGGTGCGCCATCGGTCCGCCGTCCTCGGCGAACTGCAGGGAGCGCAGCTTCATCACGTCGTTGATTCGCTTGACCGGGCGCCAATGCGTGTCGGAGGTGAACTCCGCATCGCGGAAAACCGTGAACCCTTCCTTGAGGCTCAATTGGAACCAGTCTCGGCAGGTGACCCGGTTGCCCGACCAGTTGTGGAAATATTCGTGGGCGATCACCCCTTCCACCCGCTGGTAGGCGGCATCCACCGCGATGTCCGGAGATATCAGCACGTAGGCCGCGTTGAATATGTTGAGGCCCTTGTTCTCCATGGCGCCCGCGTTGAAATCCTCGACCGCGACGATCATGTAAATGTCGAGGTCGTATTCCCGGCCAAACCGCTCCTCGTCCCAGCGCATCGCCCGCTTGAGCGCACCCATGGCAAATTCGCAATGGCCGATGTTGTGGGGTTCGGAATAGATGCGAAGTTCCACGGTGCGACCGCCGACCGTGGTGAAGGTATCGGTCATGAGCGCCAGATCGCCCGCCACCAGGGCAAACAGGTAGCTCGGCTTGGGGAACGGGTCGTGCCAGGTCGCCCGGCGGCGGCCAGCGGCTTCGCTTTCCTCGATGAGGTTGCCGTTGGCAAGCAGCACCGGGTAGCGCTGCGCGTCCGCGACAATGGTCGTGGTGTACCTGGAAAGGACATCGGGGCGATCCTGGTAGTAGGTGATTCTACGGAAGCCCTGGGCCTCGCACTGGGTGCAGTAGACCGAGCGAGACTTATACAACCCTATGAGCGCGGTGTTCTTTTCCGGCTGTATGCGGGTGACTATGGATAGTTCGCAGGCCGCCGGCAGCGAGAAGAGTTCCAGCGCACCCTCCCCAACGCGGAATTCGTTGCCCCCAAGCGGCCGGCCGTCGACGGCCACCGAGACCAGTTCCAGTTCCTCGCCATCAAGCACCAGCGGCGCCTCGGCACCGCCCGCCGCCTCCGGGTCACGGCGCACCAGCAGCCGCGAGCTTACCTGGGTAACGCCGTCGCGGATGTCGACTTCGAGGTGCGTCTCCTCCGTCCGCCAGGCAGGCGGCTCATAGTCTTTCAGATAGATGGTGTTCGGTGCCGCTTCCTTGGCCATTTGCCTCTTCCTCGTATGGTGCCTGTCGATTGTTCATTGGCATGGTGATCATATCGCGGCTTTGCCGCCGGCGAGAAAGCGGAGAGGGTGTTTCAGCCGCCTTGCGGCCCCTTCCAAAGCCGGACGATGAAACGGTCGTCTCCCTCGACAAGGCCCGGCTCCGTTCCGTTATGGCGCCGCATCGATTCGATGATCCGGTTGCGGACCCCCATTCCGTAGTGCTCGATGTAACCGTAGTCGCGCAGGATCTCCTTGAGCAGTTCGTTGCGGGCCACCCGAACCACGCCCTCTCTCATCTTCTCCACCGTCACGCCGTTCGGAAGCCGCCCCGGCGAAATGACTTCCAGTCGGTCGCCATACAGTGAAACCTCGATATCGGTCCCCTCGCGCGCATAGTCGCGATGAGCGGCAGCGTTCACAACCGCCTCCCGCACCGCGTCCACGGGAAAGGCTCTAATTCGGCGCCGGCGGCCACCTTCGAGCCACGCGACGCTCCCCATGTTGCGCTTCACGAAATCCAGGGCGCGGTCGATCACACCCTTTTCCAACGCCGCACCGCGCCTCGTCGCCGATAGGGTCGAGTCCGAGTGCACTGCGGATGCTCTCCACAACGGTCGACTTGCCGGCACCGCGCCCGCCGATGAGCACGTTCAGATTGGGATTGAGGTGTACCGTCATGCCATCGAGGAACCCACCTTCCCAACCCACGGTCACTATCTCCATGTGCTCGTCGGGTGCGAAATTCTCCAAGGTATCGGCCGAGCTGCTTATCGGTGGTCTCCGGCGCATACAGGCACAGCAGATGCACCCCCTCGGACGAGGACAACTCAAAGCCCGGGAAGATATGAATCCCACGGTTGCTCGCTGCGGATCGAAAGGCCGCGATACCGTCGACGCTATTGTGGTCCGTGACAGCAAGCACCTCGATGCCCAATTTCTCGGCCTGGTCAACGATGTCCTGTGCGTGGCTATCAGCGTCTCCCTGGGTAGCCTGCCCCCGATAGGTTTGCGCATAGTGATGCGGATTCACCTGAAGCGCACACCGATAGAACCGCGCACCACCCGGATGCTTCGCAGCGGTGACTATTCGGCATTGCAATGCTGAACCCCCCGGATCTCGACTCGCACTTTAAGTCACTGGCCCCTGTCGTGAAACGGGGAACTAGGTGGCATTTGACCGCCGCGAATCTGAGCGAGGAGTTCTGGGAGCGGGCGGAGCGCCTAACCCGTCTGCGGCGTGAAGAGCACCGCCAAGTACAGGAGTACGTGAGGCTCGACTGGGGGCGCATGGAGTTTCTCATCGCAGTGCTGGATGGGGATTCGGGAACCAGCTTGTCCGCGCCTGCGCCGATCTGGTAGTGCGATGGGCTCCGCAAGCGGCACCCGCAGTGCCATCCGGCCTGAACTCTGTTCCGGGAGAAAGTGCCGGCATTGCTGTCATGCCCGGTTACAGAGCGATAGCTTACGCCGGCCTATTTCGAGCGTCCGGGGCTGTAGCTTCCCTCCCAGAGACGACGAAATTGGCCGTCGGCGTCCTCGGCGTATTGGCCGGTTCTGATCCTCCTGACCGGGTAGTCCGGCAGTTCCACCGTTACGCTGCACGCCCCGTCCGCGAAGATGTGCCTGCGGTCGGCGAACCTGAAATCCAAGTTGTCGAAGCCATGCCGCCTCCGTTCGTCCGGAAGGTCGGATTCGTCCTCCGGCGCCAAGTGCAGGAAAAACTTCGGCGCCGTGTCCGCCTCGTCGCAACGCGCCTTTACATAGACGAGTTTGCGCCCAAGGCGATACACATCGAAATCGGCATCGATGATTCGCCTGTAGTCTCCAGACCTTTCTCCCAACGTCTTCGTCAGGATGCTCCCGCGATAGTCGATGAAATTCACGATGGCGCGGGCTTCCGCCTCGGTAAGCTCCATCCCGGACATCGACGTGCCCGGGGCGAACGCCTCCGGGTCCACGAGAAACCGCACCAGGCTGTCCCATGTCCAAACACGGTCCAGCGAGGTGAGCGCGTCCGAAAACTCGTAGCCCTCGAGGTGCCCGGCGCGCCGCCCGACCGCACCGGAGAGGCGCGGTGCGTCGCCCTGCTTGCCGGGGTCCGCGCCGTGGCAGGAACCGCAGTGCCGCGCGTAGAGCCGCTCGCCGGGGTCCGCCGCGGCGGTGGACTCGGCGACGCCGGATTCGCAATGCGCCGCGTAAACATCGCGGCGGTTCCGGGATTCCGCGTCGCAATATCTTTGGGAGCGCCTCAGAAACATCACCTTTTTCGAGCCATGCGGATACAGCAGCGCCAGGCGGCCGTCCGGCATCCAGACCAGGTCCCGTATGTTGGATCCCGTATCGATGCGCTCGACATATTGCACTCGCTCGCCAAGGCGGCGGATCCTGAATATCGACCGGGCCTTCAGCGACGCGACCAGCAGATCGTCCCTCCACAGGGGAAATGACCGCCCGTCGTTCACGACAATGGCGGAGGCGGCGACCGCCGGCACCCAGGCGAAAACCGGCGTCACGAAACCATCGTGCGCGCCCGTCTTTCCGTATTCGATCATGGAAGGAACCTTGCGACCGTAATCGACCCCGTAGGTGACATGCGGCCAGCCGTAGTTGCCGCCGGGTTCGAGCAGGTTGAGTTCGTCCCCGCCTTCCGGCCCGTGCTCGGTGGACCACAGATTGCCCGCCCCGTCCCGCGCCAACCCCTGCGGGTTGCGATGACCGAGAGTCAGTATCTCGGCTTCGCCGGTCTCGATCGCAATACGGACGAGCTTGCCCATATGCGAACCGGGGTCGCTGGGCAGGTCCAAGGACCTGGAACCCCAATACCGGCCGTCTCTTCCATGGTCCCCTATGGTGAGCAGCAGGTGGTCGGGGCCGTCCGTCAACATCCTCCCGCCGGAGTTGCCGCCTTCGAACACGGTTTTCAGACAAGGTTCCGTGTCGAATATCGTCCTCCACGACGGCGACACGGCGACCGTCTTCTCTCCGTCCGCAAAGGCGGCTTCCACAATCGTTGACGACAGCCTGAACCGGACGCACTCCTCGGCAAAGTAGTGATGGCTGACAAAGAGCTCCCAGCGCCCGGGCGTCACTTCTTTCAAAAGAACGCCCGCGACCCGAAAATGCTGCCCTTCCTTGTAGTTTTCCCCGAAGGACTCGGTCGATTCCCAGCCCGACAGGTTCATCGGCACCCGGCCGCGGAGATACTCCACATCTCCGCTCGCGTGAACCAATGCGATCCTGCCCTTCGCCGTTACGACCAGCAGGTCGTTGCCCATGCTCGCGGCTGCGCCGCCGTATCCATCGGATTCACCCAAGGGGACGACTTCCTTCTCCAATTCGTAAAGGTGCGTCCTGATTTCACCCCCCCTCCCCCCGACTCCAGCGCCCGCACCGTCCACCCACAACAGAACAGCGAGAACGAGTAGCCGGGCAAGGTAGCAATACAGCCGTATCCTGATAGTCGCTTCGGCCCTCAACCCATTGTCTGTCAATTTGGCACACCCTCGGCGGTGACGGGGAAAGCGGCACCGAGGCCGGGAAGCCCCCGCCCGGGCACCGGATCAGGTGGCTTGCAGTGAACGATAAACCCACTGAAAGGAGACCGATCCATGAACATCGAGTCCATGTGGATCAAATCTTACCGCAGTTTCGCCGTTTTCCTGCGAGAGGTGCCTCCTCGCGCACCCCGGCTGCAGGCTCCCGATGAGGTGCCGCCTCGGCACCGCCCTCCACCTCCGGGTCACGGCGCACCAGCAGCCGCGAGCTTACCTGGGTAACGCCGTCGCGGAGGTCGACTTCGAGGTGCGTCTCCTCCGTCCGCCAAGCAGGCGGCTCATAGTCTTTCAGATAGATGGTGTTCGGTGCCGCTTCCTTGGCCATTAGCCTCTTCCTCGTATGGCGCCTGTCGATTGTTCATTGGCATGGTGATCATATCGCGGCTTTGCCGCGTGGGACATTGCGGATGCGGCGCGGCAGCGGAGCAACCTGCCCTTGGTTGGGGCAGGAGCGATGCGGCGGCCGCCTTCGAGCCACGCGACGCTCCCCATAACGCGAACTCCGCCTCCGCGACCGCTATGCGGTTCGCCCCGAACACCACTTCGCACGGGCTCCCAGGCAGGCGGCCCAACGCCTTCGGACAACACTTGGGCTTGGTTTAGTCGCTGCAGAGCAGGATGTGGCGCCGGACCTAACCAATGTGTAGCTCCTCCTCCACCGCCTGCTTCTCGGTATGTCGGGTTGCGGTGCTCAGGGTTCGTCGTCATTATGGCCGGAGAGGGCGCGTAGTATCCTGGATCGAGCAGGGGTATCGTAGTGCTCCCGATGCCGACAGGTGCGCATTCGTGCGAGCGGGGACCGCGATAAAGATGCCTGCCCCCGGTAGGATTCGAACGCTCGACGCAGGAACGAATCCATGATGTACGAAGCTCAACGTGCTCTTGAGTTGCTGAGGTCGGGTACCAGACAGCGCAATGTCAGGTTCCGCGAAGGGCAGGAAGACGCTATCCGGCATATCGTGGAAGGCTGCGGCCGGCTCCTTCTCGTGCAGAGGACCGGGTGGGGCAAGAGCCTCGTGTACTTCATCGCGACCAAGTTGCTCCGCGAGGCCGGGGCAGGGCCCGCGCTCCTCATTTCTCCACTGCTTTCTTTGATGCGGAATCAGATCGAGGCCGCCGAGCGGATGGGGGTCCGCGCAGCCCGAATCACATCAGACAATCAAGAATACTGGCCGGATGTGGAAGAGCGCCTATGGCGCGACGAGGTGGATATCCTGCTCATCTCTCCCGAGCGGCTCGGCAACGAGCGTTTTCGCACTGAGGTGCTGGCGGAGATCGCCGAGCGCATCAGCCTTCTGGTTATCGACGAGGCCCATTGCATCTCGGACTGGGGGCACGACTTCAGACCCCACTACCGGCTGATCGAGCGAATCGCCCGTACCCTTCCGGCGAACCTCAGACTTCTGGCGACGACCGCGACCGCGAATGATCGGGTTATGGACGATCTCGCGACTGTGCTCGGTCCCGGCCTGACGGCGCTGCGAGGCGATCTCAATCGCCCGTCGCTCACGCTCCAGACGATACGGTTGCCCCGACAATCGGAGCGCTTGGCGTGGCTTGCGGAACGGCTTCCCGTACTGCCCGGCCACGGAATCATCTATACGCTCACCGTCCGCGATGCGGAGCGGGTGGCGGAGTGGCTCCGATCACGAGGACTGAGGGTGGAATCCTATACGGGACAAACGGGAGACCGCCGCGAGGAGCTCGAACGCGCGCTGCTCGAGAATCGCGTGAAGGCATTGGTAGCGACGACTGCCCTCGGAATGGGCTTCGACAAGCCGGATCTCGGCTTTGTGATCCACTACCAGACCCCGGGCTCGGTGGTGGCCTACTACCAGCAGGTGGGGCGCGCCGGCCGCGCGCTGGATGCCGCCTACGGTGTGCTGTTGAGCGGTGAGGAAGAGACCGATATCACGGACTATTTCATCTCCAGCGCGTTTCCGGCCCGTGACGAGGTTCAACAGGTGATTGTCACGATGGAGAACGCACCGGAAGGCCTGTCCGTGAACGATCTGCTCGAAGCAGTCAATCTCAGCAAGGGCCGCATCGAGAAGACGGTTGAGCTACTCTCTCTCGAGTCACCGGCCCCTATCGCGAAACAAGGAACTAGGTGGCAATTGACCGCCGCGAATCTGAGCGAGGAGTTCTGGGAGCGGGCGGAGCGCCTGACCCGTCTGCGGTATGAAGAGCGCCGCCAGATGCAGGAGTACGTGAGGCTCGGCTCGGGGCACATGGAGTTTCTCATCGCAGCGCTGGATGGGGATTCGGGGACGGTCCGGCCCCCGAACCTGCCACCGCTGCCCACGGAGGTCGAGCCGGAGCTCTTGCGGGAGGCGGTGACGTTCCTCCGGCGTACCAGCCTGCCGATCGAACCGCGCAAGCAATGGTCCGCGGGTGGCCTGCCACGATACGATGTCCGCGGAGTCATATCCGCAGAGCACCGGGCGGAGCCCGGCAAGGCGCTCAGCATCTGGGGTGACGCCGGCTGGGGCGAGCTTGTTCGGAGCGGCAAGTACCATGACAGCCGATTCGCGGACCAGCTTGTCCGCGCCTGTGCCGATCTGGTAGTGCAATGGGCTCCGCAACCGGCGCCGGAGTGGGTGGCCTGCATCCCCTCGCGACGGTGCCCGGACCTCGTCCCGCACTTTGCCGAACGCTTGGCGGATAGGCTGGACCTGCCATTCCATCGAGCGCTTGCGAAGGTCGAAGACCGCGAGGAGCAGAAGTTGATGGCTAACAGCGTCCAGCAGGCGCGTAACGTGGATGGCTCGCTCGCGGTCGCTCTGGAACCGCTGCCCGGCAGCCCGGTGTTGCTGGTAGACGACATGGTGGATTCGCGCTGGACGTTGACGGTCGCCGCCTGGCTGCTGCGCTCGAACGGCAGCGGCGAGGTATGGCCGCTGGCGCTGGCCTTGACGAGCCACGGCCGATGAGCGTCAGGCTCTCCTCCAACACCCAGGCGATCCTGCTGTTGACCGCGCCGTTGATTGCCGGCCGGGGCAAGCCTTCCACCAGCCCACTCGGCGTCGGTGAGTACCGCCGGCTTGCCCGCCGGCTTCGGGAGCTGGAGCGTCAGCCCGCCGATCTGCTGGATTCCGGGTGGCGGGAGATATCGAAGGAGTGTCGGGTGGGCTTGGATCACGAACGGCTGGAACGGCTACTCAGCCGGGGTTTTCTCCTCAGTCAGGCGATGGAACGCTGGCAGACACGCGCGATCTGGGTCAGGAGCCGGGCGGACGCCGACTACCCTCGGCGCTTGAAGAAGGGGCTTGGAGAGGAGGCGCCCCCGGTGCTCTACGGCTGCGGTGACGCCGCAAGCTTGGATGCCGGCGGTCTGGCGGTCGTCGGCTCTCGCAACGTGGACGATACACTGATCGAATACACCGAAAAGGTGGGGCGACTCGCCGCCGAGACCAAGCGCACCGTGGTATCGGGCGGCGCCCGAGGCATCGATCAGGCCGCCATGCACGGGGCACTGGACGCGGGCGGATACGTGGCGGGCGTCTTAGCCGACAGCCTTGAGAGAGCCGCGATGCTCCGGAAGTATCGCGAAGCACTGATGGACGGGCGGCTGGTTCTGATCTGCCCATACGATCCTGCAGCTCGCTTCCTCGTCGGACATGCGATGCAGCGCAACAAGCTGATCTACGCGCTGTCGGACGCGGCGCTGGTCGTCAGTTCGGACTACGAGAAGGGCGGCACTTGGGCCGGGGCGGTCGAGCAGCTCGACAAGCTGAAGCTCGTACCCGTCTACGTCCGCGCCAACGGTGAATCGGGGAAGGGTCTCGAGGGGCTTCGTGAACGAGGGGCGATGCCGTGGCCGGAGCCGAAGACCCCGGAGGCTTTCGAGAAGACTCTGGATGCGGCACCAGGCGTGAAATGCGACGCCCCGGAGCAGCAAACGCTTACGCTGGACATCCGGGACAAGCCGGCGCCGTTGGAGGACGATTCGGCAGGCGGCGCCGGCAGTGCCCCCGAGTCAGACGTCAAGGTGGATGCTCTCGCCGATGAGCTGTTCACCAAGGTCGGAGAACTGATCGAGCGCATAGACGCACCCAAGACCGCAGCCGATGTCGCCAAGAAGCTTGAAGTCCCTGAGAGACTAGCCGGTGTCTGGCTGAGACGTTTCTTCGACGAGAAGCTCGGAGTGCTGTTCGGGCGCATGAGGGAACCGAAGGCCGAATCTGAAATCGTCAAAGAGCTGCAAATCCCGAAATCTGGAGTCAGGGGTGCTCTGAAACGCCTGATCGACAGTGGCGCGATCGAGAAGCTCGCCGGACGGCCCACCAAGTATCGCTCTACCGCATCCCTCGGTCACCTCTCCGAGCGCAGGGATTGATGCGTTTCCCGTCACGCCGTGCGGGTAACGCCCGCGCCATCCGGCCTGAACTCTGTTCCGGGAGAAAGTGCCGGCATTGCTGTCATGCCCGGTTACAGAGCGATAGCTTACGCCGGCCTATTTCGAGCGCCCGGGGCTGTAGCTTCCCTCCCAGAGATTGTGATATTGGCCGTCGGCGTCCCTGGTGGATTGGCCGGTGCGGATCGTCCTGACCGGGTAGTCCGGCAGTTCCACCGTTACGCTGCACGCCCCGTCCGCGAATGTGTGCCCGCGGTCGGCGAAGCTGTAATCCCGATTGTCGAAGCCATGCCGCCTCCGTTCGTCCGGAAGATCGGATTCGTCCTCCGGCACCAAGTGCAGAAAAAATCCCGGCGCCATGTCTTCCTCGTTGCAGGGCGCCTTTACATAGACGAGCGTGTGCCCAAGGCGGTATACATCGAAATCGGCGTCGATGATTCGCCTGTAGTCTCCGGACCTTTCTCCCAACGTCTTCGTCAGGATCCTCCCGCGATAGTCGATGAAATTCACGATGACGCGGGCTTCCGCCTCGGTAACCTCCACCCCGGACATCGACGTGCCCGGGGCGAACGCCTCCGGGTCCACGAGAAACCGCACCAGGCTGTCCCATGTCCAAACATGGTCCAGCGAGGTGAGCGCGTCCGAAAACTCGTAGCTCTCGAGGTGCCCGGCGCGCCGCCCGACCGCACCGGAGAGGCGCGGTGCGTCGCCCTGCTTGCCGGGGTCCGCGCCGTGGCAGGAACTGCAATGCCGCGCGTAGAGCCGCTCGCCGGGGTCTGCCGCGGCGGTGGACTCCGCGACGCCGGATTCGCAATGCGCCGCGTAGACATCTTGGCGCTTCCGGGATTCCGCGTCGCAATGCCTTTGGGAGCGCCTCAGAAACGCCACCTTGTTCGAGCCATGCGGATACAGCAGCGCCAGGCGGCCGTCCGGCATCCAGACCACATCCCGTATGTTGGATCCCGTATCGATGCGCTCGACATATTGCACTCGCTCGCCAAGACGACGGATCCTGAATATCGACCGGGCCCTCAGCGACGCGACCAGCAGATCGTCCCTCCACAGGGGAAATGACCGCCCGTCGTTCACGACAATGGCGGCGATGCCTATCGCCGGCACCCAGGCGAAGACAGGCTTCACGAAACCATCGTGCGCACCCACCTTTCCGTATTCGGTCCTGGAAGGAAACACAACCCGGCGGCCGTAATCGAGCCCGTAAGTGACATGCGGCCAGCCGTAATCGCCGCCGGGTTCGAGCAGGTTGAGTTCGTCCCCGCCTTCCGGCCCGTGCTCGGTGGACCACAGATTGCCCGCCCCGTCCCGCGCCAGCCCCTGCGGGTTGCGATGGCCGAGAGTCAGAATCTCGGCTTCGCCGGTCTCGATTGCGACACGGACGAGCTTGCCCATATGCGAACCGGGGTCGTCGGACAGGGTCCGGGATCTGGGATGCGGAGGCCGGCGCCGACCGTCTCTTCCATGGTCCCCTATGGTGAGCAGCAGGTGGTCGGGGCCGTCCGTCAACATCTTCCCGCCGGAGCTCTCGCCCACCAGCACGGTTTTCAGACAAGGTTCCGCGTCGAATATCGTCCTCCACGACGGCGACACGGCGACCGTCTTCTCTCCGTCCGCAAAGGTGGCTTCCACAATCGTTGACGACAGCCTGAACCGGACGCACTCCTCGGCAAAGTAGTGATGGCTGACAAAAAGCTCCCAGCGCCCCGGCGTCACTTCTTTCAAAAGAATGCCCGCCACCCGAAAATGCTGCTTTTCCTTGTTGTCCCCAAAAGACTCGTCCCCAAAGGACTCGGTCGATTCCCAGCGCGACAGGTTCATCGGCACCCTGCCGTGGAGATATTCCACGTCTCCGCTCGCGTGAACCAATGCGATCCTGCCCTTCGCAGTTACGACCAGCAGGTCGTTGCCCAGGCTTGCGGCCGCACCGCCGCTGCCATCGGATTCGCCGAGAGAGACGACTTCCGTCTCCAATGCGTAAAGGTGCGTCCTGATTTCACTCCCCCCCCCCCCCCCCCCCCCCGACTCGAGCGCCGGCACCGCCCGCCCACAACAGAGCAGCGAGAACGAGTAGCTGGGCGGGGTGGAAATACGGCCGTATCCTGATAGTCATTTCAGCCCTCAACCCATTGTCTGTCAATTTGGCACACTCCCGGCGGTGACCCAGAGAGCAGCACCGAGGCCGGGAAGTGTCTGCCCCGGCACCGGATCGGGTGGCTTGCAGTGAACGACAAACACACTGATAAGGAGGCCGATCCATGAACATCGAGTCCATGCGGATCAAATCTTACCGCGTTTCGCCGTTTTCCTGCGAGGGGTGCCCCTCACGCACCCCGGCTGAAGCCCGCAAGCTCGCGGGCTATCTCGAGGCATACAGGTGCCCCCTGGCGCGCACCGGCTGAAGTCTCCCGATGAGGTTCCGCCGCCGCCCACCGCGCACGCCCATTCGGTCCCTGCCGAGCGCGGAAACGGCCGTCGCCAGCCTCAAACCGTCAAGCTGGGCACTTGCTCAGACCTTCCCTAGGCTTCGCGAGGCCTGTGCCCACCGACTGGATAGTGCCCACATCGAGCCAGCAAAGCCGGGTTAAACGGGCATCCAAACCGGCTTATAATCCCACGAACTTCAGCCATGCGCGTACGAGGCGAGTTGCCATGCAGGCCGTCGACAACGAAGTGCTGAACCAGGTGAACGCCTGGCTGGATGCCGGCCGGCGCTGCTGGCTTGCAACCGTTGTGCAGACCTGGGGCTCCTCGCCCCGGCCGGTAGGCTCGTTGTTCATCTGCGATGAGCGGGGCCATATCGCCGGCTCGCTCTCCGGCGGATGCGTCGAGGACGACCTGCTGGAGAAACTTCATGGCGGCGAGTTGGCCAGCCGGCGCGCCCAGTTCTTCCAATACGGAATCACCGCGGAAGAAACCGAGAAACTCGGCCTGCCCTGCGGCGGGCACCTGTACGTGGTCGTGGAACCGCTGCTGCCCACCGACACCTACCGGCGACACTTCGGCCACCTACAGGACCGCTTAGCGGCACGCCGCACGGTGCGACGGCGCGTCGACCTGCACCAGGGAACCTTCGATTTCCAGGACGTGGACGGCTACGAACCGCTCAGTTGGAACCCGGATACCGAAGTGCTGGAGCATACCTACGGGCCGCGCCAACAGCTTTTCATCATCGGTGCGGGAATGGTCTCCAAGTATCTGGCCGAGCTGGCGCAGAAGCTCGACTACGAGGTATGCGTGTGCGACCCGCGCGAACACCTGTTGAACGACTTCAATGTACCGGGGGTGCAGCTTGTCGGCGACATGCCCGACGATGCCGTGAAGGCGCACGCCAACGACCCGTCCTCCGCCATCGCCGCCCTGACCCACGACCCGCGCATCGACGACATGGGCCTGATGGAAGCGCTCAAGACCAAAGCCTTCTATGTCGGCGCCATGGGCTCCACACGCACCTCGGCGAGCCGTCGGGAGCGGCTGCGCGCGCTCGACTTGAGCGAAGCGGAAATCCGCCGTCTGCACGCGCCCATCGGGCTGTCCATCGGCAGCAAGACACCGCCGGAAATTGCGGTTTCGGTAATGGCGGAGATCCTCGCCATACGGGCGCAACAGACGGCGGCCAGCCGCCAACAGCCCGCCCAGGCCGCGGCCGGCTAGGCGCCTGCACCGTAGAAGACTTCGCTGGGAATTCCTCCCGCTTTGGGGGCGAAAAGAATGAAAATCGGGATTATTAATCCACGTAAACGGGCTTGTTCATCCCGTTTTGGCAGGTTTGTGGGAGCGGTTCCCACCAACACCGGCTGGAATGGCGCCATGGCGCGGCCTTGCATGGAAATACCCACTTCCCCATGCATCGGCGCACGGGTCGCCGGGGCAAAAACTCCCAGGTACCTTTGAACAGGGAACTCGCCGGCGGCGCTGTGGTTCTGGCGGCAGGCGGTTCCAGGCGCTTCGGCAGCGACAAACGGCACCATGCGCTGCCCGGGGGCGGCACCATGCTCGAAGCGACCCTGGCCGCCTACCAGGGCGTGTTCGATACGGTGTTCCTGGTGTTGCGGCCGGAAGACGAGGCTTGGGCAACGGCGCTAGCGGGTGTGCGGCCGGTGTACGCTCCGGATTCGGTGCTCGGCATGGGCCACTCCCTAGCCGCCGGGGTTCGGGCCGCCCGTCGCCTCGACTTCCTGTTCGTCGCTCTGGCCGACATGCCGTATATCCGAACCGCAACCCTTGATCGGCTGCAGCGTGCCATGACCGCTGCCGAAGCCATCGTCCAACCCATCCACCGCGGAACACCCGGGCACCCCGTGGGCTTTGGCAGCGCCTACTTTGACGAACTGCAGCGGCTGACGGGCGACACGGGAGCAAGAGAGGTCATCAACGCGCACCAAGAAAAGAGAACCCTGATCCAGGTCGAGGACGCCGGCGTACTGGTGGATATCGACAGGCCACCCTAAGGTGGCGGCACCGGTGGCACCCACAGGCCGACCACCGGGGGCGACCCCGCAACCGGGCCCCGGTTCTAGCCGTGCGCGCAAGGCCCGCGCCGCGATTAGTTCGCAACCGGAATTCGGAAACGACGCTACCCGGCCCCGCCGATCAATCCCTGCCGCCGAGGCGGCTCGCCCAGTCTAGCTTGCTGCGGCAAGACTCGTAGAAGCTGTGGCCGTACGTATAGAGCAGCCGCAGCGGTGCCGCGTACTTCCCGATGTGTACCGTATCGCCGCTGGCAAGGTCGAAGTCGACCTGGGAGTCGCAGCTCACCCGCGCCCGATCCACGGTCCCCAGAGTCACCGATATTTCCGAAGCCCCGCGCACCACCAGTGGCCGCGATGTCAGCGTATGCGGGAACATGGGGACGATAACAATGGCGTCCAGGGAAGGGTGCATGATGGGGCCGCCCGCAGACAACGCATAGGCGGTGGAGCCGGTCGGCGAAGCGACAATGAGGCCGTCGGAGCGCTGGTCGTAGACGAACTCACCGTCCACCCGCAAAGAGAACTCCATCATCCGCGCCGTGCCGCCGGGGTGTACCACCACATCGTTCAACGCCGGCGACCCGCCCACCCGCTCCGCGCCGCGGTACGCCTGCGCTTCGAGCAGAAAGTGGTCTTCCACCCGGTAGTCGCCGTCCAGCACCTCCCGTAGCTGCCGGCGAATCTGCCCCGGCGCGATATCGGCGAGAAAACCGAGGCCACCACGGTTGATGCCGAGCACCGGAACACCCGTATGGGCCAGGTCGCGCCCCACACCGAGCAGGCTACCGTCACCGCCAACAACTACCACCAGGTCGCACTGGCGACCCATTGCCGGACGGTCGGCCAAGGCATGCGGACAGCGGCTCAGCATCGCCGCCGTGCGGTCCTCCACGACGATGCGCACACCCCGTTCGGCTAGGCAGTCGAGCACGGCGAGCAGGCTATCGGCAACCTGGGCACCCGAACGCCCGATCAGGCCAACAGTGGTGAAGCGGCTGTTGCGGCTATTGTTTTCCCCGGCCATTGCACCACAGTACACGACCCGCTCCCTGTTCCACAATGGAGAGCCCGCGCCCCACCGCACCATAGAAAAACGACTTATCGATTGCGTAGCAAGCCACCACATGCCGAGCCTTGCGAGTCGCATAACGACCTTGGGTCGTGGCCTGTCAACTGATCGTCATAAGTCCCATCGCAAAGTGTTTGCTCTCGAAAAGAAATCTTTGGGAAGTGAATTCAGCCACCCAACCCGTCCAGCAATTCCCGCCAAGCTCGATTTGTCCAAGTAATCGCCTTTATTAATTGCCACAATTGGACACCCAAACCGACCGCATCCCCGTCAAGTCGAGCCGCGAAATTCGGCATCGCGGCGTTGGCGGGAGTTGCTGCCCCCGTCCTGCACACCGCAATGGCGGGCGCGTTACATGGTAGTCTTATCCTTTGCGCGGCAAACAGGCGCAACACCGATCGCGGAGGGTACCGAAATGTCCAGCGCCGCACACCAACGCTATCTGGAGACAAAGGGCACCACCGAGGGGCCACAGGGAATCAAGACCCCCGGCGACCTGTGGCCGGTGATGTGCGACGAGGCCCGCGCCAAGGCCAGCGAGGAGCCGATACTCGGCAGCTACTTCCACGCGACCATCCTCAACCACCAAACCTTCGGCTCGGCGCTGAGTTTTCGCCTGGCCAGCAAGCTCGACAACCCCATGCTGCCCACCATGCTGATCCGCGACGTCATCCAGGAGGCGATCAGCGCCGACCCCGGCATACTGCGCGCGGCCGAAATCGACATATTCGCCACCTGCGCCCGCGACCCGGCCTGCGAAGACCTGTCCACCCCGTTCCTCTTCTTTAAGGGGTTCCACGCCCTACAGGCGTATCGAATCGCCCACTGGCTGTGGTGCCAAGGTCGCAAGACGCTGGCGCAGTTCTTCCAGAACCAGATCAGCGTCACCCTTGGCGTGGACATTCACCCCGCCGCCCAGTTCGGGGCCGGCATCATGCTCGACCATGCGACGGGACTGGTTGTCGGGGCAACGGCAGTCGTGGAGGACGACGTATCCATTCTGCACGCGGTGACCCTCGGCGGCACCGGCAAGGAAATCGGCGACCGGCATCCCAAGATCCGGCGCGGCGTGTTGCTGGCCGCGGGGTGCAAAATCATCGGCAACATCGAGGTGGGCGCAGGGGCCAAGGTCGGCGCCGGCAGCGTGGTACTCGAAGATGTTCCACCCCAGGTCACCGTGGCCGGCGTTCCCGCCAGAGTTGTCGGGCAGACGACGGGCGTTCCCGCCCACATGATGGACCAGGGGCTGGGCTGAGCGGTGGCGGAACCAAAATGCCCGGAATGCGGCGTGGCGGGGGTCGAACACTTCGTTTCCAAAGAGAGCCGCGAACGCTCCCGGGGCAAGCAGCCCTGGTTCCTCATCGTGCACTGCAACCAGTGCGGCCATGTGCACAACATCCTCGCCAAGCATGTGTTCCAGGCACCGATGATGCCTAGGCTCACCCTGCCCGAGTAGGTGCCGCCCCCGCAACGCGGCGCTTGCCTACCGGATTATGGTCGCGGCACCGCCGCCCACCCCGGCGACGTTCAGGCCACCAGCCCCTTGGCGCGCTCGATGAACTGGGCCATGACTTCCGGCGTCTGTGCTCCAGGCAGTGCAAAGCGGCCCGCCAGCAGGTAGCAGGGCACGCCGGAAACGCCGAGCTCCGCGGCCCTCGCAAGCTGATCGCGCACCGCATCGGCACCTTCCGCGCCGGCCAGGTGTTCCCCCGCCAGCCAGGCATCGATGCCCACCGCCTCGGCGGCCCGAGCGAGCACTTCCGCATCGCCTACATCCCTGCCGGAGCAGAAGTAATCATCAAAGAGCCGCTCCGCCAAGTCGTGTTGAACCCCATGCGGCAACGAGAACTCCAACAGCCGGTGCGCCTGGAAGGTATTGGGCATCTTGGCGATGGCCCCAAAATCGAATGCCAGGCCCACTTGCCGGGCTTCCGCCGCGATGCGCTCCGGCACCCGGGCCCGGTCGGCGTCGGCACCGTAGCGCGCCTGCAGGTAGCGCACCCTGCTCATACCCTCCACCGGCATGTTCGGGTACAACTGGTAGGGTCGCCAACGCAGCCTGACGCCATCGCCAACCGGCGTGTTCATGACCGCATCGAGCCGCTTCTTGCCGATGTAGCACCAGGGGCACACCACGTCCGAAAAAATCTCGATCTCCATGGCCGATTACCCGCCGCCTCCGATCTGTGATTATATAGACGCAAAGGAGCCACGGAGACCCGCTGATGCAAGTTGCAGGGACTTGCAACGACAAGCTGACAAACCACCGCATGATGCGTCTTGCAAGCCGCATAACCGCCAGATGTCAGGGTCTGCCAACTGGCCGATACCATTCCCAGTTGGCATGGGTAACGGGCTGGCGATGCGGGCAGATGCCGCAACCGGGGCCGGCACCGGGCCGGGAACCAGCGCGCGCTGGAGGCATGTTGCCGGAAAGACCGGCCAGTACCTCCACTAGGCAGACCGAATATTCCGTCGGCAATCAGATTTCGCTGAGTCCCCAGCCTTGAATTCACCGCCCGCCAAGCGCATTAGCCAGCCCCTGTACTCACTCGACGGCATCGTCATCGGCACCTTGCTCGGCTCGCTGATTGCCGGTATCTACATGGTCATGCACAACTACATCACGCTTGGCTCGGTCGGGCTCGCTAGGCAAACCCTTGTGGTCGGGGGCGTTCTCTACGCAATGGTCATCTGCGCGAGCTGGCTCGCCCCGCCCAGCCTATGGCTAGCGCTGGCCTTCGCCCTCGGGCAGGCCGGGCTCGCCTATCTGCTGGCCAGCCGCCTACAGGGGGCCAGCATCAGCTACTACGCCCAGCGCGGCGAACCGATTCATGGCCTGTTCCGGGCGGCGCTGGTCGGGCTACTGGCGGGAATTCTTACCGCAGTGACTTTCGGGGTGGTCGGGCTGCTTATCGGCTGACGGGTCGGCTCGGTCGCTCCATTTGGGGGTATCCGATCGCCGGATACTCATTCGTGCCGTACTTCCGTGCCGTACTTCGACCCCTCATGGCCTGTAGCTCAATGCCCAGGCCCCGGTGGCCCAGCAGCCCGCCGTCGCGGGGAAATTCCTTGGGAATTCCGCCAAGCCCTCCGTCAAAACAGGGCCTCGCAGCCCGTGCCATCCAGGTAGCCGTCCACAAAGGCCCGGTCTTCCGGGTCGAGGCGGGCGCGTTCCTGGCGTAGCCAACCCAGGCACTTGGCCTGATACGGAAACGGCTTCTGCACCCAGTCGCGGCCATCGATCTGGGCATGTACTTCCTCGGCACCGGAATCGACGGCGGCGGCATTGGCCAAGAGCGCCGGCGCGTACACCCGGCCCGCTTCGCACAGAAGGTCGCGCAGGGTACCGGGCAAGGCGCCGCGCCCATGCCAGTCGGCGTCCTCGGGCTCGAGGCCGGAGAGGTCTTCCACCACGGCAATCCACGCATAGACCTGGGGTGCTAGGGTTAGCGTAAGTTCCATTGGCGTGGGGTCGAATGCCGCCAGTTGCGTGAGCTGGCCGAATATCGCGAAGTCGGCGGCGGCGGGTCGCCTGCCCAGAACGTAGGGGCCGTTGCGAATGTGGGCGTCGAACCGCTGTAGAAAGCGCCGGTAGCTTTGCTCGATGGTCGGCGCGGTGGTGTCGTTGCTGCCGACCACATACAGGCGCCCGACCTGCCGTTCCCGAACAAACGCCGACATCTGGGCGAGCTGCTCCTCGCCACCGGTCAGGTTGCCCCATCGGGGCAGAATCTCCCCGGCGCGGGCGGCGTCCGCATCGTAGGCCCAACGGTAGTGAAACATCGCCTTGGTCAGCCATTCGTCCGCGTAGTCCTCCAACAGGGAATCGATGAACGCCAGCGCGGGGTCGCCGGGAATCACCGACCGGCCCAGGGCCAGGCCTTCGAGGTGCCGGATGATGGGTGTCGAATCCACCACAGCCTGCAACTCGCCCCGCTCGTCGCGCAGATAGAAGGTGGGCAACAGCCGCACCTTCGGTTCGGGCAAGCCGTCCTCACCCCGCCCGCCGGTCACCCCGCCCTGCAGGAACCGGTAGGGCAAACGTCGGTAACGCAGAAGCGCCAGCATCTTGCGGGTGTAGGGAGAACCCGGTGCGCCAGCCAGCGCAATCCGCTCTTCAAGCATCGTGCGCTCCCGCACGGCAACCAACGATTCAATTATAGGGCAAGGGGCCTGCCGGATTCGCGGGTTCGCGGAATCGGGCAGGGTCGCCCGCTACGCCAACGCAACCAGGCGGCGCGTCCAGGTGGCGTCCCGGAACCGCGACCGCGCCGAGGGCGACCGTGTTGGCCAGGTACCGTCAACCAACTCTAGGCGCTCCGCCAGCCAGGCATCCGAGGGATCCAGCCACCGGTGATACAGGCTGGCGGCGAGTTCCCGGGCGCGGTCGCCCTGCCAGTCTGGCGGCAACAGGCTGGAGGGTAGCTCCGGGTCGGTCAACACGATGCGGCGAAACGCGTGAATGAGCAGCAGCCGCAGGTGAAAGGCCGTTACCGGCGCGGGCACCGGCCTATTGTGCAGGGGTTCGTATTGCTCCACGAACCGTCGATAGCCCAGGGTCAGCGCATCGACCGGCCAGGCCCGCCGGCACAGTTCCCGTTGCGGGAAGCCCAGGCCATCGCTTGCCGCCCGGAACACCGGCACTGCCACGGCCAGTTCATCGAGCACCGCCCGGTAGTCCTCGCCGTATCCGGCACGAACCAGTGTATCGGTTCCCGCCCGCCCGAAGCCGAGCCAGCCCAGTTCCCGCTGCAACTCGGAGCGGCACCGGGCATCTAAGCCGCGGAGCAGCACGATAGTCCAGTAGCCGTCCCAGTCGGGTTTTCGCGGCGCGTAGATGCGGGGGGCGGCGCGGCGGTACTGGCGCGCCCCGTAGTCGCTGAAGCCGAAGTAGCTGCGCCGTCCCCGCCGGTGGGATTGCAGCCACCCTTCGTTGGCCAGGCGATTGCAGGTGGTTCGCACCAGGTGTTCGGCCAAGCCCAGGCTGCCCATCGCCCCGATCAGGCTGCCAAGCCACACGCGCGACGGCTGCACCGACACCACATCGCCGAAAAAGGTGACGATGAGCGATCTGGCCTTTACGGGCCGCGCGATCAGGGTTCGCGCAACGCCCTCCGGGTTCATATATCGAAATCCAAGGCCACCCGCCTAGAGACCGGGTGGCTCTGACAGGCCAGCACAAAACCGTCGGCGACCTCCCGCTCCGACAAGGCATGGTTCACATCCATTTCCACCCGCCCCTGGAGTACCCGGGCCTTGCAGGTGGCGCATACGCCGTCCTTGCAGGAATAGGGTACGTCCAGCCCCATGGCGCTGGCCCGGTCAAGCAGGTTCTCGCCGTTGTACTCGAGGTCGAAAAAGTAGCGCTTGTCGTGCAGCCGCACCGAGACCTTAGCGGCGTCGCCGCCGTAGCGGCGGGCGCGTTCCTCGTGCTTGCGCACCCGTTCCGCCGCATCGTCGGCGGACGCCGAGAACAGCTCGTAGTGGATACGCTCCGCAGCAACACCCTCGCCGCGCAGTCCCCGGGTGACCTCGGAAACCAACGATTCCGGGCCGCAGAGATAGAACTCGTCGAAACCGTCCAGCGGTAGCAGGCGCTTGATGAACTGCGCACCCTTCGCGTTGTCGATGCGCCCGTTGAACAAGGCGTTCTCCTGCAGTTCCTCGCTGAACACCGGAATCAGGTGAAACCGGTGCAGATAGCGGTTCTTGAGGGACAGCAGATCATGCCGGAACATCATCGAGGCGGTGGTTTTATTGCCGTACAGCAGGGCGACCCGGCTGGTGGGATTGTCCCGCAACGTAGACCGGATGATGGAAAGCAGCGGCGTGATACCACTGCCGGCCGCGATGCAGAAGTAGCCGACGCCGGACTTACGCGCATCGACCGGCGTGAACCGGCCTTCCGGCGGCGCCACCTGCAGGCGGTCTCCGGCCCGCAGAACCCGATTCGCGAAGGTGCTGAACCGCCCCCCCGACTGGTGCTTGATACCCACTTGCAGGGGTTCGCCGGGGACGCTGCAAATGGAATACGAACGCCTGACCGGCTGCGCGTCGATAACCCGCTCGAACGTCAGGTATTGCCCGGGGATGAAGCGGAATTGCTCGGTCAGCCGGGTCGGCACATCGAGGATCACCCGCACCGCGGCGGCTGTCTCCGGTACCACGCTGGCAACATCGAGAGCGTGGAACTTCACACCAACTCCAACACCCGGCACTTCGGCGCGCCTTGGGTCACCAAGCCACTCGCCGAGTCATTGCATGTCGTTGGCATTCAATCGGTCGCTGACAATGACCGGCAAACACCCCTGCCGCGAGCCGCACTGCCCTTGCAGAAATACCCCGGTTCGCCCCCGTCACCAGCGTGCTCCGGGATAGCTCCTCGGCAGGTGTTGCATCTCCGCCAGCATGATGCCCAGGTGTTCGGTATGCACACCGTTGCGGCCTCTGGCCAAGTGCCCACCAGCCGCGGGCAAGGTTAGTGTGGCCTTGCCGACAGCCTCCTCCACCGCCTGTAGCCAGGGTTCCCGGAGGGCCTGCCGGTCGGGCAGAACGCCGCGGTCGATCAACGGCCGCTCCCCCGGCCCAGGGTCGAAGAGTTCCGGGTGGTAGCCCCACACATCAGCCAGCGCGTCTTGCATCCGGCTATGGCTCTCCTCGGTGCCGTCGCCAAGGCGCAACAGCCATTCGCCGGAATGGCGCCGGTGAAAGGCTGCTTCCTTGTGCGCCTTGCGGCCAATCTCCGCCAGGGTCGAATCGGTACTTGCGCCCAACCCGGCGAAGTACAGATCGTCGAATACGTCGACCAGAAACTGGCGTGCGTAGGCGGCTGCGAAGTCGTCGCCCGGCAACTCGAAAATCAGCAAATTGGTGAACTCCGGAGCATCGCGCAGATAGGCGTACTCATTCTCGTTGCGCCCGCCCAGGGTTTCCGCATAGCCGTACAGGTTCCGCGCCCGCCCCAGCAGGTCGAGCGCCGTATTGGCCATGGCGAGGTCCTCCTCGAGAAACGGCGCCTTGCCGCACCATTGCGACAATCGGTGCCCCAGCACCAGCGCATCGTCCGCTAGCGCCACCGCGGCATCGACCAGGCTCATAGGTTCTGCACCCCATCCGGCAGCCGGTACCAGGTTGCCTGCCGGTACGGCTTGCCGTCCGCCGGGTCGAAGAACGCTGATGCGTCCTCCTCCTGGGAGGCGGTAATGTCGCTGGAGCGAACCACCCACAGGCTCACCCCCTCGCGCCGACGGGTGTATATCTCACGGGCGTATTGCAGCGCCAGTTCCGCATCCTGGGCGCGCAGGCTGCCGACATGCCGGTGCTCCAGGCCGCGCCGGGCGCGCACAAACACCTCGTAGAGCGGCATGTTCTCAGCCATGGGCGGCCCCGTGCTTGCGCGCGTAGGCGGCAACCGCATCGCGCACCCAGGTGCCCGCTTCGTGGACGCGACGGTGTGTGGCCAGCCGCTCCCGGTTGCACGGCCCATCGCCGGCGACCACGCTGTGGAACTCCCGCCAATCGATGGAGCCGATGCGATAATGGCCTGTGTCCTCATCCCAAGCCAGGTCGGGGTCGGGAATCTCCAGCCCCAGAATCCGCGCCTGGGGCACCGCCTGGTCGATGAACTTCTGCCGCAGTTCATCGTTGGAATAGCGTTTGATTTTCCAGGCCATAGATTGCGCGGAGTGGCGGGACTCCTGATCCGGAGGCCCGAACATCATCACGCTGGGCCACCACCAGCGGTTGAGCGCATCCTGGGCCATGGCCTGCTGCTCGGGGGTGCCCGTGGCGAGCCTGTACATGATGTCGTACCCCTGGCGCTGGTGGAAACTCTCCTCCTTGCAGATGCGCACCATGGCTCTGGCGTAGGGACCGTAGGAGCAGCGCTGCAACGGCACCTGATTGACGATGGCGGCGCTGTCCACCAGCCAGCCGATGGCACCGATGTCGGCCCAGGTGAGCGCTGGATAGTTGAAAATGGACGAGTATTTGGCGCGTTCCTCGTGCAGTGCCGCGATCATTTCCGCCCGGCTCGCGCCCAGGGTTTCCGCCGCGCCGTAGAGATACAGGCCATGGCCACCTTCGTCTTGAACCTTGGACAGCAGAATTGACTTGCGCTCAAGCGACGGGGCCCGGGTGATCCAGGAACCTTCCGGCTGCATACCGATTACCTCGGAGTGCGCATGCTGGGAGATCTGCCGGATGAGCGTCTTCCGGTACGCTTCCGGCATCCAGTCCTTGGGTTCGATGCGTTCCTCGTTATCAATGCGCTTCTGAAAACGCGCTTCCAGGTCGTCGGCCTCGGACACTGGCGGAGTTCCTTTGCTGCATTGGGCACCAACCTAACACAAAGTGATACAGAATTCGCCCCACTATGATGAAATTCGTATTACGTTGAGGGGTGGCCTTCGGCATCCTGGGCGAGCGGGTCGCGGCGGAAGAACAATCCCCTAGTCTCAAGCCGCCAGTCGCTGGCCGGGGCACGGCACCCTCTCCCCGGTGGCGGCGGCTACTTCGCGCCTAGGGCGCACGGCATCCCAAGCGAGCGGGCCAAAATAGTTTAAGCTCTGCCGATGCATCGGCCGGACCACGCCATCCTGAACGGGCTGCGTTTCGACAATCGCTTCAGCGCCACCCTGCCCGCCGACCCGCAGTCCGGTAACGCGGTGCGCCAGGTCGACCACGCCTGCTACTCGCGGGTGCTGCCAAGGCCGGCACCGGCGCCCCGGCTCGTCGCCTACGCCCGCGAGGTCGCCGAGCTGATCGGGCTGTCCCCGGAAGCATGCGCGACGGATGAATTCGTGCAGGTCTTCGCCGGCAACCGAATACTGCCCGGCATGGACCCCCATGCGACCTGTTACGGCGGCCACCAGTTCGGCAATTGGGCAGGGCAACTCGGCGACGGGCGCGCCATCAATCTCGGCGATGTTGTCAACGGTTGCGGCGAACGCTGGACACTACAACTCAAGGGCGCCGGACCCACACCCTACTCCCGAACCGCGGACGGGTTGGCCGTGCTGCGCTCTTCCGTACGCGAGTTCCTTTGCAGCGAAGCGATGCACCACTTAGGTGTACCGAGCACCCGGGCACTCAGCCTGGTGCTCACCGGCGACGAGGTGGTGCGGGACATGCTCTACGATGGGCATCCCGCACCGGAACCGGGTGCCGTGGTATGCCGCGTCGCACCCTCGTTTATTCGTTTCGGCCACTTCGAGATGCCCGCCGCGCGCGGGCAACCCGATTTGCTGCGCCAACTGGCCGACTACACAATCGAGACGGACTTCCCGACCTTGCCCGGTCGGCCACCGGGCACAGAGCGCTATCTGCAGTGGTTCAGGGAGGTCTGCCGACGCACGCGGAACCTGATGGTGCACTGGATGCGGGTCGGCTTCGTGCACGGTGTGATGAATACCGACAACATGTCGATCCTGGGGCTGACCATCGACTACGGCCCGTATGGCTGGCTGGAGGGCTACGACCCCGACTGGACACCGAATACAACCGACGCGGCGACCCGCCGCTACCGCTTCGGCCAACAGCCGGCGGTCGCGCAGTGGAACCTGCTGCAGCTCGCAAACGCAATCTATCCACTGATCGGGCAAGCCGAGCCCCTCGAGGAGGCGCTGCGCGAGTTTGCCAGCAGCTATCGCGCGGAGCACGGCGCCATGCTGGCGCAAAAGCTGGGCCTTAAGTCTGCCGACGAGGCGCTGTTCACCGAGCTGGAGCGGGTACTGCGCCTGGCGGAGACGGATATGACCATCTTTTTCCGGCGTCTTGCGGACATCGACCCGGGTGGCGGGCATACCGAGGTGGAAAAGCTAGCCGACGCCTGGTACGACCCGAAGGGAATTACCCCCGACAAGCGCCGGCGGATCGCAAGCTGGCTCGAAACCTATATCGGCCGCGCCCGCCGGGACAATCCCGACCCGGGGGCGCGGCGTGCCGCCATGAATGCCGTCAACCCGAAGTACGTGCTGCGCAACTACCTGGCGCAATTGGCGATCGACAAAGCCGAGGCCGGCGACTACTCGATGGTAGGCGAACTGCTAGAGGTACTGCGGCGGCCCTACGACGAACAGCCCGAGCGGCATGAACTGGCCGCAAAACGGCCCGAGTGGGCGCGCCACCGACCGGGTTGTTCCATGCTGTCCTGCAGTTCCTGAAGTGTCGCCCCAGCGTCCTCTGGACAAGCTGAAGATCTACCACAGCGTCCATGTGAACCGGCTTGCCCATGGTCGCGGAAGGCTGTTTGTGGTGCGATGCGGAGGCCCAGCGGCGCTCATCCCCGCGTATGTGGGGAATCTAGGGTATTGACGACGGACACACCTTCGCGGGCGGGTCTATCCCCGGAAACGGCGACCGGCCTGTCTGATATCAAGCAGCGACGTCTGACCAACCGGCTCAGGTGCGGCTGCGGGGCTCGCGGTTTCCGCACACGCGATGCTGGACAAGCGGCGAGACGCCCGCGTTAAATTGCCGTCTGTTTTGCCTTGCGAGAGTTTGCCGGTGGCGCGTCATCATCAACTCATCGTGCTCGGCTCCGGGCCGGCCGGGTACACGGCCGTGCTGTACGCCGCCCGGGCCAACCTGCGTCCTGTGCTCATCACCGGCGTGGAGGTCGGTGGCCAGCTCACCACCACCACGGATGTAGAGAACTGGCCGGGCGGGCACGCGGAACTGCAGGGCCCGGAATTGATGATGCGGATGGCCGAGCATGTCGAACGGTTCGATACGATCATCGTCAACGACCATATCCACAGCGCCGACCTCGAAGTACGCCCGTTTCGGCTGGAAGGCGACAGCGACATCTATACCTGCGATGCCCTGATCATCGCCACCGGCGCCAGCGCCAAGTACCTCGGCCTGCCCTCCGAGGAACACTTCAAGGGCCGCGGCGTTAGCGCCTGCGCCACCTGCGATGGCTTCTTCTACCGGGGCCGGGATGTCGCGGTGGTCGGCGGCGGCAACACGGCGGCCGAGGAAGCGCTTTATCTCGCCAATATCGCCAACCGGGTTCACCTGGTGCATCGGCGCGACGCGCTGCGCGCGGAGAAGATTCTGCAGGACAGGCTGTTTGCGAAGGACAACATCGCGCCCATCTGGAAGCACACGCTGAGCGAAGTGCTCGGGGACGAATCCGGTGTGACGGGCATCCGCATCGCCCGGACCGACGGCGGCGGGGAACGGTCCCTCGACCTGGCCGGGGTCTTCATCGCCATTGGCCATACCCCGAATACCGGGCTCTTTGCGGGCCAACTTGAGATGACCGACGGCTACATCAGGGTGGTGAGCGGTACCGACGGCAACGCCACGGCCACCAGCGTCCCGGGTGTGTTCGCGGCCGGTGACGTGGCCGACCACATTTACCGCCAAGCCGTCACCTCGGCCGGCTTCGGCTGCATGGCGGCGCTGGATGCGGAGAAGTACCTGGCGCAGTTGCCGCGCGGCAACAGTTGATCCGCAGGGCTGGCTTGCGCCCCGCCTAGACGGTCGGTGGCAGCCCCTCAAACGAACCGGCAGGATACCGTGCCGAGTTCCCCGTAGTCCACGTTGAAGACAGCGCCGGCCTCTATGACGACCGGGCGCGTAAAGGAGCCCGCCAGAATAGTCTGCCCCGGCTCAAGCGCAATACCATGCTCGCCGAACTTGCCCGCAAGCCAGGCGACGCCCTTGGCCGGGTGGCCCAGCACCGCGGCGGCCAAGCCGCTTTCCTCAAGCCTGTTGTTTCTGTAGAGCAGCGCGCCCACCCAGCGCAAATCGGCATCGGCGGGCTTGATCCGCCGCGTGCCGACAACCACGCCGGCGCTCGCGGCGTTGTCCGCAATGGTGTCCAGCACCACCCGCGGGCGGCCGGTTTCCGGGTCGACGCGAAAGCTGCGCGCGGCGATGATCTCCAGCGCCGGGACGACATAGTCGGTGGCATCCAGCACCTCGAACAGGGTGACCCGCCCCATCAGCGGCCGCTTCAACACAAAGGCGAGTTCCACTTCCAAACGCGGGTCGGTGAACTGGGCCGCCTCGACCTCGGCACCGTCCTCGAAAAACATATCGTCGAGCAGTGTCCCGTAGTCGGGCTCGTCGATATGCATGGCCCGCTGCATCGCGCGGGAGGTCAGGCCGACCTTGCGGCCACGCACATGGCGGCCTTCCGCCAGCTTCAAGGCCATCCAGGCATCCTGAATCGCGTAGGAGTCGGCCACTTCCATATCCGGGAAGTCTAGTGATATGGGGCGAACTTGCCGACGCTGACGCTCCGCGTCGTATAGCGCCCGTGCCGCCCGCTCAATCTGGGCGGCGCTTAGCACAATACAGCCCCCAGCCAGCCAAAACAGGCCGCAAGCCCGCAGCCGACGATTTGCCCGCCAGACCCGTCACGAATACCGCTACACCCGGCCGCTGACGGGTAGCAGCGCACCATGGACTTCCACCGCCGCGTCCGAGGCGAGAAAACAGATGACGTTGGCCAGGTTGTGCGGCGATACCCAGTTCGCGTGGTTCGCGTTGGGCATATCCGCGCGGTTGCGCGGCGTATCGATCAGGCTCGGCAGTACCGCGTTGACATTCACGCCATTGCGGCGCACCTCGGCGGCGGCGGTTTCCGTCAAGCGCATGACCACCGACTTGGCGGCCGTGTAGGCACCCATCGCGGCCTGACCGGCAAGGGCACCCAGAGCGCCCACATTGACGACGCTGCCCCGCCCGCGCTCGACCAGACGCGGCACGGTGGCCCGCAGCATATTCCTGAGCGTCGTGACATTGATGTCGAACATGGCATCCCAGTGCGCATCGTCGATCTCGTGCACGCGCGGCCCCATGTCGAAACCGCCCGCTATGTTGCAGACCGCGTCGAAATCTCCGATGTCGGCGATGCAACGCCGCACCGCCACCGGGTCGGTGAGATCCACGCAATGGGTTTCACCCCATTCGGAGGAAAAGTCCGCAACGATGTCGAGCAGTACCGTACCGGCGCCCAGAGCCACGCACCGGGACGCCACCGCCTGGCCGAGCACCCCCGCGGCTCCGGTCACGATCACCCGCTTGTTCGTCAAATCCACTCGATTTCCCCGCAGGAATGGGCGGCGCATGATAACCCGCGCCGCCCCAGCGCGGGCAACTCGCGTATAATCCGTACTCGGCGGCGGAAGCCCGCCCGCTAGGGAGATTCGACCCATGACCGTTGAACTCAACCACACCATCGTCCCCGCCCTCGACAACGAGGCATCCGCCCTGTTCTACAAGCATCTGTTCGGCTTCGAATACGACGGCCCGTTGGGCCATTTCGCGCCGGTACAGATCCCGGGCCAGTCGCTCACCCTCGATTTCGATACCCGCACGGACTTCGAGCGCCACCACTACGCCTTCAAGGTCAGCGAAGCCGAGTTCGACCAGATCTTCGGGCGCGTCAAGGAACAGGGCCTCGTCTACGGCAGCGGGCCGACTACGCCCGAGGACGGCAGCATCAATCACTGGAATGGTGGCCGGGGCGTCTATTTCCGCGACCCCAACGGGCACCTGCTGGAACTCCTAACCCGAGACTACACTGCGCAACAGTTTCAAAGCGGCTGACCGCAGCCTAGGCGTCTGCGCCGTGGAACCATCAAGCGCATGACCACTCGGGCCGCGCCTGCGCCGGGGCGGAGTCGGCGTTCGACGCGCACATCCGCGCTGCTGACCGCCATCTACGAGCGCCTGCTCGACCGCTACGGGCCGCAGGGCTGGTGGCCCGGCGACGGGCCTTTCGAAACCATTGCCGGCGCGGTGCTCACACAGAACACCACCTGGGTGAACGCTGCCCGGGCGCTGGCGAATCTCCAGGCGGCAGGCGCAATGTCTCCCGATGCCATACGCTCGATGCCAATGCCTGAGCTCGCGCAGCTAATCAGGCCCAGCGGGTACTTCAACGCCAAGGCCCGCAAGCTAAAGGCCGTGGCCGACTACCTCGCAGGCTACGGCGACGATATCGAGCGCCTGCGCGAGATGGGTCCACGCCAATTGCGGGCGGAACTGCTAACGGTCTACGGCATTGGCCCGGAGACCGCCGACGACATCGTGCTGTACGCCGTGGGCCTGCCCTCATTCGTGATCGACGCCTACACCCGGCGGATCATCGACCGTATGCTGCCGCGCCGCCGCCTGCGCGGCTACGCTGCCTACCAAGCCCTGTTCGAGGACCACCTCCCGCACGACGCCCCGCTGTTCAACGAATACCACGCGCTCCTCGACGCTCACGCGAAAGCGGTCTGCCTCAAGCGCCAACCCCGCTGCGCATCGTGCGTCCTCGCAGACCTGTGCGCGACGGGCCGGCGCTCTAATACACCCCGAGCCGCACGCCCCTCGATGGGCTCGGGACGAACGGATTTGGAATGAGGGTTCGACCCGACGCGGTGCAAGGCTACCTAACAAGCCTGGAGAACGACCTGTCCGCATACGGAATGGCCGTGCCGGTTCACGTCATGCAATCCGATGAACGAACCGGCGGATGCACAAGGCCGATCTCCGCAAATCGGTGACCCCCGCATGGGGGCTCTTCGGCGGCGAGGACGGCAAAGGCCCGGATGTGCTGATCGAGGTTCCGGGGCGCAAGGCAATGCACTGCTTGAAGGTCAATTCGCTTCGCCTGCCGACAGGGACGGTCATTACGGCCCAAACCGGCGGCGGCGGAGGCTACGGCCCCGCGCATCGGCCCGCGATCCGGGTGCGCTCTTGGCCGACAAGGCGGATGGGTATATGGCGACCGACTAGCCCGCCGGGGTCACGCCTCACTGACATGTCAACGTTTGTGCCGTTTACGGCACATATCAGCAAGAGAATGTTAAAAAAATCAAAAATTATTAACATGTTAAGCGCCATATGCTATACATGTAGACATATAGTGTTAACCGGCCCTGGTGAAGGAGAAGAACATGAGGTCTGGAAGGAATGCGGGCAGTCGCATAGGGCAGTTTTTGCTGTTCCTGCTGTTGTCACTCATAACGTTGGGGCTTTATCCCTTGTATTTTATGGTCAGTCGAATAGAGGAGCAAAACGAATTGCTTGACGACATCTTGGGTGAGCTGCAACGGCCCGACCGGGAATAGGGTGGATTTCAAAGGGATCCACTGCTGTACCTAACCCGCCCGGCGCTGCTGGAAATCGCGACTCTATATCTCAGCCGTCACATCATTCGAACCAAGAACGACTACTACTGCCTGCTGTAAGCGGGACGCACCGCTGTTGATGCATCCGAGGCGTGGAGGCAATGGGTGCTCTACATGCTGAAGGCCGTGGCGGAGACGGCGAAAATCACCCTCCGGCTCGTCGAAGGCATCCGGGGGCAGATGGCCGCCGCCAAGCACCGGATGCGCACCGAACTGCCTAAACTCTATTCTCAAGACCTGCTGAACAATCTGTTTCGATACCCATATACACGAATCGAATTTGTGATGAACGACCTAAAGGTTGCGCGCCAGACAACGACCAGGTACCTCAACATCCTCGCCGAAAAAGGCTTTGTACGAAAACGCCGAATAGGCCGGAACAACTACTACATAAACACGAATCTCGTGCAGCTATTAGTCAGCGTATCTGAAGAATCGCCATGAGTTATCAGAATGGATCGAAGAGCAATAACGACCAAAGCAATTTCAGGGAAGACTTAGGAATATGCGCCAGATTCGGGCCTGCCCGTGGTTTCTCTCCCGCGGAAAGAGCCCCGGCAAGGGCTGGCGCGATAGGCGCGCTGCAAAAAAATCCCGTTTCACCACCAACTCGCCGATTTTCGCACGCAGTTTCGCGAGTCCGGCCTGGCGTCCGCTCCGGGTTGTCTTGCCGCCGCGGGCGAAGCGGTCATTCATGCCTTCCCGTGCTTTGCGCTTCCACTTGGTGATCATGTTCGGATGGATCTTATAACGGCTCGCCAGCTCCGCCAGCGTCCCGGCCCCGCGGATTGCCGAGAGTGTGACTTTCGCTTTGAACTCCGCCGAGTACTGCTTCCTGTTCGCCATGCCAACGGGCTCTTAGGCCGATTGGCTACACCTTAACGCGTTGTTCAAAAATCGGGGACCACTTCTGTTAAGGTATTGGGTGCGCGATGGCGGTGTCCGCGTTTGTGACGTTGCGGCGTGGCCATGTGCGCGATTGTGGTCAGAAATGGTGGCGATAACGTCGAGATTCTCGATGTAAGTCGGCAACTTAGCGTGCCGGAACCAGGACGTGCAGGGAACAGGCGGCCTGTGCAGGGTGGGGCGATTCGCGTGAAAGTACGGTCGGGTCGGGAAATAGACCAGTGGAGCAGCGGTGCCTCGGGCCGTGTGCAAGTTTGGCCCGGGTCGTGGTCGGCGTTTTGATGTTGGAGGCGCGGTTGCCCGCGACCCCGCATGAAAGAATGAGCGCACCGGTGCCTAAACGGTGGCGGGGCATAATCCACCAAACGGGCAGCGCACTTGACTATCCAGCGGGCACCACGGGATGGGCGAAAACCTCGGTGTCTGCGGAACAGTGCGTGGCCGCGCTACAATCCACTTTCGTTATGCGGACTTCAGCTACAGGCGCGGGTTGCAAGAACAGAAATGGATGAGATATCGCTTCGAGACTACCGGTGTTTCCAAGGCGCGCAGACTGCACGACTGGCACCGCTTACGTTGGTTGTGGGAGAGAACAGCACGGGAAAGACCTCTTTCATGGCCATGATCCGGGCCCTGTGGGATATCGCCTACAGGGAAACTGTTCCCGACTTCAAGGAGGAGCCCTACGACCTGGGAAGCTTCGCCGAGATCGCCCATCATCGAGGCGGGCGGGGCGGCAGAGCGAAAACTTTTGAGGCGGGGTTCCGCATTGGGCGGGCCGAAGGACGCAAGGGCGGCGGCTTCTCGTTCAATGCCGAGTTCGCGCAACGCGGCACGGTGCCGGTGCCGGTAGTACGCAAAGTGTGGGCCGGCCAATCCTCGGTTCAGGCGGAGCAATTGAACGGTTCCACCAAGTTCATCGTCAGATCCGGCGATGCCGAGTGGGAGACTGAGGAAGGCCTATGGGGTGGAGCTGACGATACGGACCTCGTCCCCCTCGTTCCTAGAATGGCATTCGTACCGGATGAAGGCGGCAAACTGAGCGAGAAGCAAATGGCCCACATTTTCGATTTGGCTCGGTTCCACTCTGGTCGCCGCAAAAACAGGCCATTTGCAAGTGCGCCGGTTCGGTCCAAGCCGCGCCGGACATATGATCCGGCCCGGCCATCGCGCGACCCGGAAGGCGACTACGTGCCGATGTATTTGGCGCACCTTTTTCGGCACCAGAACAACAAGGAGTGGAAAGCGCTGAAGGGCCGGCTTGAAGATTTTGGGGCGGCGGCGGGGCTTTTCGACGAGTTGTCCATCAAGTCGCTCGGGCACCGAGAGGGTCAGCCGTTTCAAGTGCAGGTGAGAAAGCTGGGCCAACACACAAAAGGGCCGTGGCGCAATCTCATCGACGTAGGCTATGGCATCAGCCAGGTTCTGCCCCTCGTGACGGAGTTGTTGCGCCGGGATGCGCCTTCGATCTTCCTTCTTCAGCAGCCGGAAGTCCATCTGCATCCGAGTGCACAAGCCGCATTGGGCACACTCTTCTGCCAGGTCGCGAAGGATCGCCAGATGATTGTGGAAACCCACAGCGACCACTTGATCAATCGCATTCGCATGGACATTCGTGACGGCAAGGGGCCTCTTTCCCCCAAGCAGGTGTCCATTTTGTACTTTGAGCGAGGCGAACTTGAAGTTCGCATCCACTCTCTGCGCATTGACAACGCCGGCAATGTGCTGAATGCGCCCGCCAGCTACGGCCGCTTCTTTATGGAAGAAACGGAGAGATCCTTGGAATACTGAATGTGCGCAATTATTGACAACGATGTGGTCGCAGAGGCCTTTGGCGACCAACCAACTCCAGCAGGCCGAGCGTTCCGACAGTCGGTAGACCAAGGCCGGATTCAGTTGGTGGTGGGCGGTGAATTGCTGGATGAACTCGACCAAAACCGCAATTTTCGAAAGTGGCGAGCCGTCGCAATGCACTACGGCAAGGTTTTCTCCCCAGAAAGAAATAAAGTTGACTTGCAGACAAAGCAGCTTCGTACAAAGCAAAGTTGTGTTTCAAACGACGAGCACATTATCGCGCTCGCGCAAATCACCGGAGCACGGCTATTATTTGGCAATGACAAGCATCTTCACAGCGACTTCAAAAACAAGCAGCTTATCGACCATCCCCGCGGTAAGGTTTACTCCACGAACATCAGCCAAGAATTCACTCGAGGGCATCGAAATCTACTTAACGATCGGCTCTGTGCGGGATTGAATAGCGGTTCACCACTTTGAAGGCTGTAAGGTACTTCTGAGCACCGAAGTGGATCCCGGCCTCCCCACAAAAGACGCCGTCACTCGGGCCTATCCCACGGAAGACCGGCATCGAGCTCGATGAGTTGACCGACCAGGGGCATGTGCACCCAGGTGCGCACCTCGGCGCAGGCGGTCGCCGCGCGGACGGCCGCCGCATAGAGCGCAAGCTGGGCACCATAGCCGAGAGCCTTCTTTTCCCAGGTGTTGAAGGCACCCGGGTAGCTCTTGTGGTCGATGATGACGGCCTTGGCGTCGCCGGTGAGCAGCAGGTCGACCTGACCGCCTATGCGCTGGCCGCCCCGTCTTGCGAAGACCGGAACCTCGGCGCGCATCCTCATATCCGGGAAAGCGGTACCTAGGTGCCCAAACAGGCGATCGCTCATTTCCACCAGGCTCTCGGCGGCAAGGCCGGGAACCATCCAGCGCGCCAGCGTCCGCTCGGCACGTTCCCGCCGCTCCCGCACAGCCTGGCCGGGGCGGTCAAAGGCCAGGAAGGCGTGTATCGCGTCGCCCAACAAATCCATATCCGGGCTGCCGACGATCGGGATCCTCGCACCGAGCGCCACCCGCGATACCACCCGCGCATCTCCGGCGTCGGGAAGCGCCGCCCGGCTCGGGACAACCCGGTAGGGCGGATGTTTCGGCTTCGCCACCGCTGCCGGTCTTCGCAAGGTCGGCACCGCCGAAGCCAACGCTGGCGGCGCATCGCTGGCCGCCACCCTGGAAAAGGCTGCCGGCACGGGTTCGCCGGCGACCACCAGCACGCCCTCCGATTCCAGCCGCTGCACATCCAGCACGGCCTGGCCGTCCCGGCCGACAAGCCGATCAAGCCATTGCAACTTCAACTCATGTTTCGTGGTGTCGCGCGGGGCTAGAACCAGGTAGTCGCGCGCCCGGGTCATGCCGACGTACAGAAGGCGGACGGCCTCGGCGTGTTCGCGCCGCACCGCCGCTTGGTATTCCGCAGTCCGCTCCACCGACGCATCGATATGCACCCCCTTGCGCTGCCGGCCATAGGGCCAGGGCCAGAACCGCAACCAGCGCCCGTGCAGCGGTTGCCAGATATCGAATTCATCAGGGGCCTCAACATGGAAACCGAACGCGGAAGCGTCCTTGGCATTGTCGAGGTCGAGCAACACTAGCATCGGCCACTCAAGGCCCTTGGCGCCGTGATAGGTGAGCACCCCGACGGCAGCCGGATCCGTGCTGGGGGGCAGTTCGTTTCCCCCCGTTGCGGCCGATTTCGCGAGCCAGGTCACCAGCCCCGCCGCCGTGGCCGCTTGGCGGAGCGCACCAGTCTCATCCTCGTATTGGGTTGCGAGCCCGCGCAGCGCATCAAGATTAGCGATCCGGTCGAGGGCGTTTCCCCAAGCGTGTACGCGATCCAACAGGCCCGGGGCGGTTATCGCCACCTGAAGGGCTTCGCTGGGAGTCAGCTCGGCCAGTTCGGCCCGGGCTTCGTCAAGGGCCGTCAGCAGCGGCAGTTCGGCGGCCAGTGAACGGACGCCCTCCTCGCCCAGGCTGCGTTCGAACCAGGATGGCTGATCCTCGGCATCGTCGAAGAGATGCGCCACCTCCGCGACCGCCAGGCTGTCGTCCGGGTCCACCAGATAGCGGAACGCCGCGAACGCCAGGGCCGCCTCGGGCGTATCAAGAAGCCCCGGGCGCGTCATCGAAACCCGAACCCCGGCTTGCGCCAGGGCGGCGGCGAGCGCGCCGCAACGCTCATTGGAGCGGCACAATACCGCAATGTCCGAGCCTCGAAGCGGACGCGTTCCGCCGAGCGACCGGTCTTCCACGGCATGGGCTTCCGGGGCCTCCAGCACCGCCCGAATCTTCTCCGCCAAAGCGCCCAAGGCATCTTCCTTCCTGCGCCCGCGAAGCCCCCAAACCTCAATCGGCGCTCCTTGGCCGTCGGCATCCTGGCGATGGCATTGCTCGATGCGCACCGACTCTCGCGCGAACCCCAGCGCCTCGAAGGCCGGTGCGAAGAGACCGTTCGTGAAATGGACGAGTGCCGGCCGCGCCCGATAGGAGGTGGCCAGCGCAGTTCGCCGGCCCCCAGACTTCGGAACAACCTCCCGCGCCGCCCTTTCGATCAAGGCCGGGTCGGTGCCGCGAAAACCATAGATCGCCTGCTTGGGGTCCCCGACCCAAAACGACCGCTCGGCAATCTGCGATACCTTGAGGAACAGGGCAAGCTGAATGGGGCTGGTGTCCTGGAACTCATCCACGAAGACCCGCGACAGCGTCTCGCGCAACCGCTCGCCGACCTCGGGCCTGTCGAGCAACCGCAGCGCCTCCCGCTCCTGGTCGATGAAATCGACAAGGCCGTTGGTCGCCTTGTACCGCACGTAGCCGCCGAGCGCTTCCGCGGCGGTTCGATAGACGCCCAGGATGTACGCCTGCAGGTCCGCATGCAGGTCGGGATGGGCCGGATGCTGCCCGGCGACGTCCACAAGGGGCTGCACGATAGCCGCGCTGCTTTTCGCGGGTCGTAGCTTGGCGAGCCGTGCCCACTCGGCCCAGCAAAGATCCCGCCCGGATTGGAGGATGGCGCTCGCCTCCGTAATCTGTGCCCGAACGCTGGCCGTGATCTTGGTCGTATCGCTGCCCCGGTCCAGGTCGGCCCCGACCCTGAGCAGTGCGTCCCGAAGCTGGTCGTTCAACGCCGCGCCGCCTTGTTGCACGGGCTCGGGGAAGAAGCCGGCAAGCCCCCGCCAGGATCGCTGTGCCTGATCTTCCAACTCGGCCGGGTCGATATCGTTCTGGCGCACCAGATCGGCCAGCCTTCGGACATCGCCCTCCCAGTCATCGATCTCCAAACGCCGCGCGATAGGGATCATCGCGCCGGCATGACGGCTGATCGCCTCCTCCGCAGCAATGGCAAAGATACGCCGCTGCCAGCCTTCGGAGATGACGTCGGCAACCGGCGAGCGTCCGGCCTCCAGGGCGAATTCACCGACGATCCTGCCGAAGGTGGCATTGACGGTTCCGACCCGGGCAGAGAGCAGGCCGGCTGCCTGACCCACCTTGCCCGCACGCATTAGGCCCGAACGGGCGCGTTCCACCAGTTCCGCCGCCGCCCTGTTGGTAAAAGTCGTGGCCATGATCGAACCGGTTGCGGCCCCGGTATCGATGGCTTTTTGCATCTCCCCAACCAAGTGCGTGGTCTTGCCCGTGCCGGCGCTCGCAATCACGAGATCGATGGGCCTGCGGGTTGCCGCGGCAGCCGTCATGCCAGGGCTCGCTGTCCGCAGAGCCGTCCGTAGGCGCAGAAACGGCAAGGGGGCGCGACCACGATGCGCTCTTCGGCGGGCGCGGGTTCCGGTGCCTGGGAATGCGCATCGTCCGGCTCGACGCCCGTTGCCACCACAGACCCAGCGGCCAGTTCACCGAGAGTCCGCCTGCGAACCGCCAAAATGGCATCCCAAACACTCGCCAGTTCACTGCCGCCAATCTGGAACTGCTCCGGAAACGGTGCCGCGTCCACCGCGAGCAGGCGGCCCTGCTTGAGCATAAAATAGGCGGCCGCCGGCAAGGCATCCGCTGGCTCGCCCTTGTCGCCTTGCAGCAGGCGCGTGTAGGTCGCCAACTGAACCGGCCGCGCCTCGGCGATTTCGGCCCGGCGGTAGCGGTCGCTGTTCGACCACTTGAGGTCCACCACAGCCGGCCGTGCATCCCCCGCGCTGAGTTCCAGGTCCACCACACCCTCTATTTCCGTCCCATCGTCCAGCCGGCACTGCAGCCGCCGCTCCGTCGCGGCTACCGAGAGCCCGGAATCCGCCAGGATGCCGACCAGCGCCACCGCGCTCTCCACCGTGTTGCGGCGCACCTCCTCCCGGTCGCCCACCCTGCCCGGCAACAGCAGCGGCGATGCGATTTCGGGGAGCATTGCATCGAGCAATGCCGCAACCGCGCCACCCATGTCCGCCGCGTTGTCCGGCAACGGGCCGACGAGAAATCGTGCCAGCACTTCGTGCGCAATGTTGCCTTTCAGGCGATTGCCATCCGCCATGTCGAGCAGCCCGCTTTCGCGCAGGCCGACGTGATACCTAAGAACCCAGTTCAGCGGGCAGCCGAGCAGGGTTTCCAGGCTGGTGGCCGATTCGCTGGGGCGGGGGCCGATGCGCTGCTCGGGAACCTGCCAGTTACGGATCGGCCGGGGAATTCGCTTGGGTGCCGCCGGCGCAACGGCCCAGACGCGGCCGCCCAGTGAAACCTGCGCGGAACCGCACGGGGAACGCCGCGACCCTGAGCCCACCTCCGATCCCGAGTCATCGGCCAGTGGGACTTGCGCGGCACCGCGCAGCGCCCGTCCGTCGATGATGCACCGGTCCAGCCCGTCAAGGGTTGCCAGCTCGTGCCAGAGTGGATGCGGCGCGGCATCCGCGGCCGCCATGGAGGGCGCGATCAGCAGCACCCGCTCGGTGGCGTTGAGGATGGCGCGACGCTGGGCATCCAGGTGCAGGGCGATAACCGCTTCCGGCGCGTTGGGCCGGGCTCCGGCCGCCGCCAGTTCCGCTCGTTCCGCGGCGCCCCATGGCGGGCGCGGCGGAGTCGTTCCCGAATCGGAAAATCCCCACCAAAGAACCGACGGTACGCCGCCCCAGATCTGTGCCGGGTTATCGACGCCAATCCAGGGTGCGGCTTCGGCACCGCTTCCCGACCGGGCAGTGCCCTCGGCGAGCACCGCATCGATCATCCGGTCGAGTTGGGGCTTTGGAATCGGATCCAGCCCGGACGCGGCGATGGTCTTCGCTAGGGCCGCGGCGGCGTTCGCGGCATACGGATAGATGGCGTTCCCGCTCGCCGAGGCCCGGCGCCGCGCCCAGTGTTGCACCTTTCCACAGATCGCATCCGCCGCCGCCGCGCACATGCCGGATTCCCGGTCAAAGCCTTCCGGCAGCAGCCATTCGCGCCAGCGGGCCAAGGACTTGCGGACTATCGCGGCCAGCTCCGAGGCTTTCAATTCATCCCCGGAATGTTGCTCCCGGAGCGCTTCCTCGGCCCGCTGCCAAGCCTGTTGCCAGCGCAAACCGCCGATTCCGGGATAGTCGCGCAGCACATTGGCAAAGTGCCGGCCGATACGGTGGGGAACCGGCGAGCCGGGCATGACCAGCAGCTCCAGCAGGCGTTTGGCGTCGAGCGGCCGCCACGCCGTTGCGAAGGCCAGGGGCAGGGCCTGCAAGGCACCGCGCAAGGGCGAGCGCGTGATGCCGCCCGGCTTGGGCAGGCCCAGCCGCCGACAGGCGCCATCCAGAATCATTGCGTCGCCCCGCCGGACGATGGCAACCTCGGCGTTTGCCTCCGGTGCCGCCGCGAGCCACTCCGCGGCGATAGCGCCCGCGGTCAGTTCGTCGTCGCAGCGAACGACGGAGAAGCTTCGGTCACCCTTCAGTTCCTTGCCGGACTTGCCATTGCACAGCAGGGCTTGCGCCTTGGCCAGATCCGTTGTTTCCGCCCCGGGCCGTACCGCGGCGGGGACGACCTTGGCGCCACCAGCGGCAAGCGCTTCGATCAGGCGCCGCCAGACCAGTGGCAAGCGTTGCGGATCATCGACAATGGTCAGATCGTCGATGGGGCAGGCCCCGTGCAGGTGCGGCAGCAACGAGTAGGCGCGTTCGGCAGGCCCCGGAGCGAGCAGGGGTTCACCATACTTTTCCACCAGGGCAACATCGGCAATCCGGTCGCTGGCCCAGGGCACCGCCCCGGGCGACCAGCCGGCCGCCACCAGTTCGTCTCGCCAGAGCAGCAGCAGGCGCGCGGTCGCCCAGCCGTCGGCGGTGAGCGAGCGGGAGAAGAACCGCTGCCCGTCGTCCAGAGCGCGCAGCCGGGCCAGATATTGGGCAATGCGCACCACCGCGGGTGTACCTGGACCATTCCGGCCGAGCCGGGTTTCCAACAGCCCCAGCAACCCCGAGGGGCCGACGACACGCGCATCGATTGCAGATGCTCCGCCAGCGGGCGTTTCTGGACAGGTGGGTCCGTCGAGGTGCCAGCCGAAGACGATCTGCAAGGCTCCCGCTCCGTCAGTTGGTAGGCGTCTCTAGGCGGCCAACGGCCTTCGTCGCCCGAGGTTTGCACCAGCGTCATGGTACACGAATCGGCATGCGGGGCCGGTTCGCGCCTTGGGAATCGTCATCCCGGAAAGCGACGACGGTAACCGGACAGTGCCGTTTTCAACTATGACGCTCGTTGGTGGGGTATCAGTTTGTATCTGTAGATCGAGCAAGGGCACGGCACACAGGTGATTCGGCAGGGCCGGAATGCAAACTGATACACTGCCCGCTCGTTCTAAAAATTTCCCCGCGCCCGGTTCTGTGGTAGTTTGCGCGGCTGCGGAGCGACGGGACTTCCGCAGATCATGGCCTAAAGCAAAGCCCGAAAGAGAGCTGCGCCCCCTAGGCGCGTGGTGTCGCTCCAGACAGATACAGACAAATAGAAGACAACATAAGGCCAACCAAGCTCGAAACGAACCGCGGCCAGATGGCCCAAGGGAGAAAACTCATGCACTCGGACAAACACGCAACCGCCGCCCGCCGGCGCACCGACGCACCCGGCGGGAAACGCCAACCACAACGGAGCCCCGCGCCCTGTTCATGGGCTGAGCGGGCCGGTGGGTTCGGCGGGCCGCTACTGGCCATTGCCGCGCTTGCCCTACTGCCATTGGCACCGGTGCCGGCAATCGGCCAGCCACAACTTGAGGAGGTGTTGGTCACCGCCACCCGCCGCGGCGAGACGGACATTCAGATCACGCCGATCTCGGTGACGGCGCTCGACGACGAAAGCTTGGACAGGATGCTGATGCGCAACATCGGCGACATGACGGCGGCGGTGCCCAACCTGGTGACCGGCAACGCGCCGGCATTCAACTCCTTCAACCCCAGCCTGCGCGGCGTCGGCAAGGATGGCATCATCCTGTACGTGGAGTCGCCGGTGGGCGTCTCGGTCGATGACTTCGTGCTGATGTCCACCCAGACGCAAATGCTGGAACCATTCGACATTGCCTCCATCGAGGTGCTGCGCGGCCCCCAGGGCACCCTGTTCGGCAAGAACACCACCGCCGGCGTCATCAACGTCAAGACCAAAAAGCCGGAACTGGACACCACGAGCCTGGAGGTCTCCGCCTCCTACGCGGAGTTCGATAGCCTGGACACCAAGTTCGCCCTGAACCTAGGCAATGAGACCCTGGCGCTACGCGCCACCGGCATCTACCAAAAGAGCGACGGCTACTACAAGAACGGCTCGTCCGCCACCAGCTTCGACCCGGCCATCCTATTCGGCACGGGCGATTTTGTACCGCAGACCTTCGCAGGCGACGGTCGCAGCATCGGCGGCGACGATGTCTTTTCCGGCCGGCTCAAGCTGCTGTGGGCACCCAGCGACACTGTGGAGGCCAGGCTCACCTATGAGATGATCCGCGATAACATGGATTCGCCACCCATCGTGGCCGAAAACGCCCCAAGCTCGGTGTTTACGGCCTTCCTGGGTTTTGCGGGAAGCTTCGAGGGTGACCCCATCGACCACGCCGGCATATCCGAACGCAGCGACTTCTTCGCGATCGCCGATGGCCACCAGGTGGATGTGGATGGGGTCTACGCGCACCTGGACTGGGATCTGAACGCGCAGTTCTCCCTGCACTCGGTGACCGGCTACCGGGAACAGAAGTCGCGGCTGCCCAGCACCTATGTGGGCCATACGCGAGCGTCGCTGTTCGACGCCACCCGCGACGACGACCGGGAGACCTTCCAACAGGAGATTCGCGTCGACTCCAGTTTCGACGGGCCCTTCAACTTCGTGACCGGTGCCTTCTACCAGAAGGACGACAACAAGTTCTGCGTCACCCAAATTCTCGGCCTGGTGGATTTCTTCGGCCCCACGGCGACCCCCCTGAACGACCAGTTGACCGGCCTCGGCTACCCGGCACTGGCCTCCGGCACCTTCAACGACAACGCCTCGGTACTGTGCAACGAACAGAACGCCAAGGCACTGGCCGGGTTCGCGGACGGCACCTTCCAAGTCACCGACCGGCTGGAACTCGGTGCCGGGGTGCGCGTTACCTACGAGAAAAAGAAATGGACCGGCCGGCCACAGATTCTCTATCAATTCCTGGACGGCACGGATGCCGCCAACGAGGGCCTGTTCGCATCCCTGGACGAGCCGCTCGACGCCGCGGACTTCGACCGCTTCCCCATCAACGTCGCCAGGGAGGAGGAATCCTGGACCGAGCCCAGCTTCCGCGTCACAGCGGGCTACCTCGTCAACGACAACGCATTCGCCTGGGCCACCTACTCCCGCAGCGTCAAATCCGGCGCCTTCAACGACCAGACCGGCACCTACACCGCCGGCCTGCCGTTTCCGTTCGGCAACCCGCTGCAACTCAAGCCCATCGATCCGGAATTCGCGGACAGCATCGAAGTCGGCCTGAAAACCGACCTGTTCAACAACCGGGTGCGCATGAACATCGTCTATTTCGACGTCCGCTACGACGACGCGCAGCGGCAGCTCAACGCCACCTTCGCCCTGCCCGGCGGCGGCTCCTTCCAGGAAACCCTGTTCTTCAATGCCGCCAAGCTCGACGCCAGGGGAATCGAATTCGAAGGTAGCTGGGTGGTGAACGAATACCTGACCCTCGCCGGCAACTTCAGCTATCAGGATGCGGAGTTCGCCGCGTTCGAGGCCGATACCGACTTCGACGGCACTATCGATGTCGATTTCAGCGGCCGGCCCGTCAACCGTTCTCCGGACTGGACCGCCTACCTGATGGCGACCTTCGAGCATTCCATCGGCAGCCCGGGTGACCTGTCCCACTCCCTGAGCTGGTCGTTTGTCGACGATTCGATTTTCACCTACTCCGACCTCGGCCCCCAGTACGACGCGACATCGAATAGCCGCAACCTGCTGAACTGGAGCTCGACATTCACCACCCGGGACGGCGCCTACTACTTCCGGGTATTCGGGCGCAACTTGGCGGACGAGCGCTATCGCACCGGCAATCTGGCCGTCGCCGCCCTCTGGACGATGGCATCCTACGGGCTGCCGAGGCAGTTCGGCGTCGAGGTCGGCGCCAAGTTCGGGGGCTAGTGACCGGCCTTGCCGATTTGGCCCGGGGAGCATCCCTGTCGCACGGATGCTCCCGGGCGCAACCGGTTGTCCGTTCCGGCGGCCATCGCCCTGGGGGCACGCCAGTTGCATGGTCGCGCTCCCAGGCACCTCGATGCGCCGAGCACGGCGCTGGTTGGCCGTCGGCCATGCCTGCACCGCAAATCCGGTTCATAATCGGGCGGAATTCTTGCTACGGGAGATAGATCGATGAAACCGGTTTGCCTGGTCATCGGTGCCGGCGCGGGCATCGGCGGCAACGTGGGGCGGCGGTTTGCCCAGGCGGGCTACCATGCCGTGCTCTGTCGGCGCACCGACGAAGACGGCCTGCGACGGCTGGTTACGGCCATTGAAGAGGAAGGCAACACCGCATCGGGGTTCCTGCTGAACGCGGTCGCGGAGAACAGCATCGAAGAACGAGTTAGCGCTATCGAAGCCGATATCGGCCCGATTGCGGTGGCGGTCTACAACCTAGGTGCGCAAATCGGCGACCGGCCACTCGGCGGCACCAGCTACAAGGCCTTCGAGAGGGGCTGGCGGATGGCCACCTTTGGCCTGTTCCGCCTAGCATCGTCGCTTTGTCCGCTGATGGAAGCGCGGGGCGGGGGCACAATTCTGGTGACCTCCGCCACGGCCGCCATGCGCGGCAACGCGGGCCAACACTCCCACGCCGCGGCGATGGGCGGACGACGCCTGCTTTGCCAAACGCTGAATGCGGAGTTCTCCGCCAAGGGCATCCACATTGCCCATATCCTTGTCGATGGCTCCGTGGACGCCCCGGATACCCTTGGCAAGATGCTCGGGCCGGAGAGATTCCAACAGTTGCGGGAAACCCGGGGCATGGAACGGGATGGATTGCTGCTGCCGGAGAAGATCGCGGATACGTACCTCCACCTGGCCCAGCAACATCGATCAACCTGGACTTTCGAGATCGATTTGCGGTCGTTCAGCGACCGGCCCTGGTGGAATCGTTGAGCGGGGGAACCTCGCGGCCGAACCACAGGACCGGCGGGTGCGCAGTGGCGGGCGATGACCTCCATGGTGCGCCGCACGGCCTGTCGAGTGCGCCGCCGGCCGACCAACCACTACTCGACCATTTCGGCCTGACCTTCGTCGAGGCCGCAAACGGACGAGCCGTCATCCGCGCCGAGGCGACCGAGGGCATGGTTAATGCCCAGGGCCTGGTGCACGGCGGTCTGGCCTTTGTTATGGCCGACACCGCCTGCGCCTACGCGCTCCGCTCCATCGGGCCGCCCGGGGTCACCCAGAATGCCAACATGACCTACCTGACCGGTGCCAGGGCCGGCATGCAACTCGAGGCAGTCGCCGAGGTGGTCAAGGCCGGCCGACAAATGGCCAGCCTAACCACCGAAGTGCGGGCCGGCGAGCGGCTCATCGCCCACGGCATGTTCAACTTTGTTCGGCCCGCTCCTTGACCCCATGCACCGCCTCAGTCGGGTTCAACCCCACCAACGGCCGCCTTTTTGGGACGGATCATGGGCGTTGCCCCACGATTGCGGCGCAATTCATGGGGTCAACGGGCGTGCATAGGCAGAATAACCATCCGAAACGCGCCTAGCGGCAAGTGCGGCTGGAGATCGGGGGCTCGATTGGAGTTTTCGCCCCGGCGACCGGTGCTCTGACGCACAGGGAAGTGGGTACTTCCATGCCAGCCTGTGCGGACGCGCACAGGCTAGGAGCTCGATGATTGAGAAGAGTTGGAACGTCGCGCCCATGGGCTTTCCAGTTATGCCCCCAATCATTATGTTGTGAAACATAATGATTGGGGGCATAATATTGAGCATGGAATTCCTGAATCGATGTGATGAAATTTTTCGACTCGACCGTGTCCTCGGCAGCCCCGGTGGTTTCGCTGCAATCTGGGGACGCCGCAGGGTCGGCAAGTCGCGGCTGCTCATCGAGTGGTCCCGCCGCCGCGACGGGCTGTATGCGGTGGCGGACGCTTCGACGCCCGCCGTCCAGCGTCGATACCTAGCTGCCGCGGCCGCTGCCCGCTTTCCGGGATTCGCGGACGTAGATTATCCAGACTGGCGATCATTCTTCGATCGCCTGACGGCGGAGGCGGCAAAGGTGCATTGGCCCGGCCCCGTCATCCTGGATGAGCTTCCCTACCTGATCACCGCCGACCCGACGATAACGAGTGTACTGCAGAACTGGCTGGACGCTCTCCAACCGCGACCCTGCCTGGTGGTGAGCGGATCCAGCCAGCGGACGATGCACGACAACCTGCTGGACGCCGGCGCACCGCTCTACGGGCGCGCCTCGGAAGCCTTCGCCCTCCGCCCGCTGCAGCCCGGTTATCTGAAACAGGCCTTTCCCGCGGCTGGGATGCGCGAACTGGTTTCACTGTATGCGCTGTGGGGGGGAATGCCCCGCTATTGGGAACTGGCGCAGCCCTTCGAATCCGACCTCGATGCCGCCGTGGATACGCTCGTACTCGATCCCGCCGGCGCCTTGCACGACGAACCTGGCCGCCTTCTCCGCGCGGAAACACCACCCGCGACCGCGCTACGCCCACTTCTTGATGTGATCGGCACCGGTGCGCACCGCGCCAGCGAGATCGGCGGGCGGCTCGGCAAGCCCGTCTCCAGCCTGGCCCGACCGCTCAGCACGCTGGTGGCAATGAACCTTGTGCGCCGGGAAATCCCTTTCGGCAGCGACCCGAAATCCGGTAAGCGCAGCCTCTATCGCATCGACGACCCGTTCCTGCGCCTGTGGTTCCGGGTGGTGGCATCCCGCCGGGCCATGCTTGCCGCAGCGCCTAGGGAAACCCGCCTTGCCCAATGGCATCGTCTCCGGCCGAACCTGGAAGCCATGGCCTGGGAAGAGCTCTGCCGAATGTCGGTGCCGCTGCTGCATCGCACGGACAACGCGCTCGCACCGTACGGGCCGTGGCTACCCGCGCACCGTTACTGGCACGGTAATGATCCAGAATTCGATGTGGTTGCCTCTTCGGTGGACGGCCGGCGCCTCCTGGTTGGCGAAGCCAAGTGGACCGCACATGCCCCCAACGTGCGCACCCGACCCCTGCGCGGCACGGAAGTGTTGCCTGGCGCGGCGGATTGCGAGGTCGTGAAAGTGTTATTTATACCGGAATCAGCCGCTTGGTCCAGAGCATTGTCGGACGTGATTGTCCTCGATGCGCGGGCGGTCCTCGGTACTCTGCGCACACAGGCTGAACACTGAGCCATCACCTTAGTCGCCATGCCGCTGCAATTTACCGTAGCCGATGTGCGCATGGCTTATACTGAGCGCCGATATCGGAATGATCGGAGGCCGCATCTTGAGTACCTCAATCTCCCCCGGCCAGACGGAACGTGGCCGGGTGACGGCCTTGCTTGCCGCAGAATGGCGACGGCGTCCCTGGTGGATGAACCTCATCTGGTTCTTCTGTATCTACATGACGTTTATCTATCTGCCCTTCGATCTCTTCATCAAGCCGGTCGCCGTGGACCAGGAAGTCTGGTTCGGCTTCATGCTCACGGGATGGGCGGCAAAGCTGACGGCGCCGCTGCATTGGGCCATCTATGCCGCCGGTGCCTACGGCTTCTGGAAAATGCGCTGGTGGATGTGGCCCTGGGCCGCCATTTACGTGGCGCAGATCGCGTTGGGCATGGGAATTTGGAGCCTGCTCGACCCTCGTGGTGGGCTCTGGATCGGTGTGGTTTCGATGGCGGTGATGGCGGTGCCGGCGATTGCGCTATGGCGGTCGAAGGCGCTCTTTGCACAATCGCGCTGAGTTACTCGGCGGCCGGTGGCCGGCGCGGCCTTATCGTTGATGCGGCGCGTCGCGGGACAATTTGTCGTTGCCGCGCAGCCCGGCACCGCGAGCATCGATGGCGGCCAATGTTTCGTCTCAGCAGGAATGCGCCGGCTCGAACCAGCCCCTCCAGGATCCGCGCCTGCAGATACCCCCTCACAACATTCCGCGCGGTCCAGCCGCTCGACTCATTCGATAAGTTTCGCGCCAGCTCCATCAGATGCTGCTTCATCGGCAACTACACCCAACTCTCTTCCTGCGCCAACCGGGAAAGGCACTGCGCCGCCCGAGCCAGTTTCGGGCGTCGCGAGACCTCCGCCAAGGCCCTAAGTCCCGGGCGTGCTCTATATCGCCGGAAGCGCGGGCTCGGGAGGCGATCATGATGTTGCCCGACCGCAACGGCAGGCTGCGCCGGAATCCGGCCGATTTTGCCGCCAGCTCCACCGCCAGTTCCATCAGCGGTGGCCGGTGGGGCGAGCCTTCACCAACCTGGAAGGGAAAAGCTGGCCGGGATTGGCCAAAGTCTTGAGCGGCACGGCCTCCACCGAGTCGCCGAGCGGGTACCTTTTCTCGCCTGGATAGACAATGGCTACCCGCTCCAAAGCAAGGTCTCCGAGAGCGATTCGTATCGAAGGTGTCATTCCGGGTGCGTCGGCCCGCTTGCATTCCACACCGAGAAAGCGGTCGCCCCGGCGCAGCAGGAGATCGATCTCGGCACCTTGGTGTGTAGCCCAGAACCACGCCGCATCGTGGGGCTCGGTGGCAAGCACCTGCTCCACCACGAAGCCCTCCCAGGATGCGCCGAGTTTCGGATGGGACAGGCGTGCTTTCTCCGTGTCCATCCCGAGAAGCTGGTGCAGCAGGCCGCTGTCCCTCACATAGACCTTGGGCGACTTCACCTGGCGCTTGCCGAGGTTGGCATGCCACGGTTGCAGTTGGCGCACCACCAAGGCATCCGAAAGCAGGTCAAGGTAGCGGCGCACCGTGGGCGGACTGACCCCGAGCGCACGAGCCGGCTCCGCCGCATTCCAGACCTGGCCGTGGTAGTGCGCAACCATAGTCCAGAAGCGCAGCAGCGCGACGGCCGGCACACGCACGCCCCATTGCGGAAAATCGCGTTCCAGCAGTGTCTGGACGAACTGTTTTCGCCAGACCAGGCTGTCGTGCTCGCTTCCGGCCAGATGCGCCCGTGGAAAACCACCCCGGTGCCAAAGCCGGTCAGCGGCTGCCGCACCCAGCTCGGCCAGCGTGAAGCCACCAATTTCAATCCGCTCCATCCGCCCGGCCAGCGTCTCCGCGCTTTGCCGGAGGAGCTCGCCCGAGGCACTGCCCAGAATCAGGAATCGAGCCCGTCCAGGGCTGCGGTCCGCAAGCACCCGCAGCACGGGAAAGAGATCCGGCCGACGCTGGACTTCGTCGATGACGACCAGGCCTTCAAGCGGTTCCAGGGACGTTCTGGGCTCCTCAAGGCGAACCAGGCTGACCGGATCCTCCAGGTCGAAGTAATTCGGCGAATCCTCCGCGAGCAACTCGCGCGCCAGCGTCGTCTTGCCGGACTGGCGGGGACCGGTAAGCACCGCCACCGGGTTGCGGTCGAGCGCAGCCCGGATCTGTGCGAGCAGAGCGTTGCGAGCAACTTCCATCGCCCAAGAATACCATGAAAATAGAACGATGAATAATCGATTTTCATGCGAAATCCGGTTGGCCAGGGTTCCTGCTGGGTTATACCCATCCCCGCAAGCTCCGATGATCGGCGCAGATACTTGCGCCGCACGGACTCGATGGATTCGCTATCGCGGCTATGGGGCACGTACTCCCCTCTTCCCGAGTGCATCCCGTCACCGACCGTGACGACAACCACGTCCGCAACTCGTTTCACGGCCCTGGCGATACGGAACTCGTCCACGAGTGGCCATTGTTCCCGCGCGGCGGTCACGGACAAATCTCCCGTGGTGGGTGTCCCCTTTTCGCCTGGTGTCCCCTTTTCGCCTATGCCGTTACGCGCGGCGCGGCGCCCCGACGGATGGGGTGACGCCTTCGACTTCGGCACGCTCCGCCAAGGCCCAACCGAGAACGTCACGGAGGAACGGCGCCGGCGTCTGGACGACGTGGTGTGGACCGTGCGCCGGCGCGGCGGCCGGGGGGCGGCGCATCCGCTGCACATCCTGATCGAGCACCAGTTCGAGGTGGACCACGGCATGCCGCTGCGGTTCCTCGACTACGGCAGCCTGCTCCACCAGCGCCTGCGCGGCAACGCCAGGTGGCGCAGGGGGGCGCACGTCGACCCCTCGCTGCACATCGTCGTGTACAACGGCGACGGGCTCTGGGACGCACCCCTAAGCCTTGCCGCGATGCTGCGGCGGGCACCGGGCGACGGCGCGCCGCACCTGGACGCGGCCTACGAGGTGGTTGACCTGAGGGCCGACCTGATCGACCATCTGCCCCGGTCCAACGCGATTCGGCGACTCGCCGAGCTGGAGCGGGCCGACCCCGGGACGCTGCCGGACCGGGTGCGCGAGGTCGGCTCGTGGCTGGCCGTGGAGGGCCGGCCCGGCCTGACGCGGAGCTTCGGCCTTTGGCTCGAGGCGCTGAACGCGCGGCTGGGCCTTGACCTGTCATTCGAACATCACGCGGAGGCGAGCGCCATGCTGGCGGAGAGATTGGAGAAGTGGGAGGCGGAGTTCCTTGAGAGGGGCGTCACGCGGGGTCTTGAGCATGGCCTTGAGCAGGAAAAGGCGCTTTTGCGCCGCCTGGCGGAGCGGCGCTTCGGCGCGGTGGCCGCCGAGCGACTGGCGGCGTTTCTGGCCGGCGAGTCGGACGCCAACCGGTTGCTCGAGGCGGGCGACTGGATCGTCGACTGCGCGACGACCGCCGATTTCCTGGCGCGAGTGGCGGGCGGCGTCCGGGACGTCTGATGCCAACGCGGTCCATCGGCTGAGTGCCGGAGCCCGATGTCGCGGCGGTCCGCGGCAAGACGGGGCTGTCGCAATCCGCCTTCGCCAAGAGCATCGGCGCACCGCTCCGTGTGCTCAAAAATTGGGAGCATCGCGCCCATGGACACCGAGGATCTCCTTGACCACGCGCCCGCCAACGCGTCGGAGTCTGTGGCGTCCAGGCGCGAGGCCAACGACGAACTGGCGAGCGGCCACACGAAATCGCTGGAAGACCTGCTTGCCGCCATGCCCAGCCAAAGCCAACGATAGCCGTTCGAGAGAACCAAACGAACATGCACGCAGCGCTGAGCAGGCGCACTCAGCGCGATATGCGCGGCCTTGATCGTGTGGCGCGTGGTCGTTTCTCCGCCGCCCTTTAGCGCGTGGATGCGCCCAACACCGATGCCAAAGGGTTGGTAGGCTGCCCGCCCTGGCGGAGACTTCGGATCGGCGACCATTCCAACCATCCTCCGTCCACTCCCATACATTGCCGTGAACATCGTGCAGGCCGAATCCGTTCGCTGGAAACGAACCCGCAGGGACGGTTTGGTATCTCCGACTGCGCCATTCGTGTCGGGTGTCCCTTAGTTCGCGAGGACTGGTCCGTCAGAAGGGAGTCGGGGCCGCCCCTCCCCCACATCGTGGGGCAAGAGGGGCGGTGCCCCTGTGCTCATCATGACCATCCCTGGACGCTCGTCACTCGCCCGGCCGCCCCGTGGGGCGACCGGCCCCGGTCGTTGAGCGTGCGGGCCACGCGGAAGCCGTTGTTGTTGTTGCGGTTGCCGGTGGTGTTCCTGTTGCGGTTCGCGGAGCGGAGGTTCCTCGGATTGTTGTTCCAGGAGCCGCCGCGCAAAACGCGCTCGGGGGATGGTCAGGCTCCCGGGCGGCGCCAAACCGCGACGCCCGAAAGATGGACTGGCGCAGGCGCCAGGTGTTCGCGTGCTCGGCGTGGGCAATCCAGGAGCGCACCCGCCGTCGAATCTCCTCCTTGGTGACGGTGCCGTGCCGCCAGCGGTCGCGCAGACCGCGCAGCCGGTTGCGGAAGCGGCGCACGTTGTCCTCGGGCAGTCTTCGATAGCCGCCCGGCAGCAGCACAAAACCGAGAAACGGCGCGGGCTCGGCGGTCGATAGGATGACTGTCTTGCGGGGGTGCAGCCGCAACCGCCGGCCATCGAGGTATCGGGTAATGCGTCGCCGCCATTCTTCGAGCTGCTCCCGATCGTTGTGAAACAGCGCGAAATCGTCCACGTAGCGCAGGTAGCCCTTCGCCCGCAGCACCTCCTTGCAGAAATGGTCCAGCCCGTCCAGATACAGGTTGGCGAAGAATTGGCTGGTTAGATTGCCGATGGGCAGGCCGCGGCGGCGCTCCAGCGGCGTGAGCAGGTCGTCGCCGGGAAAGTGGAGATTGACGGGCTCCTGTGGATTCGAGCCGTCGATGATGCGGTCAGCCAGGGCGAGCGTGCGCCCGCAGGCGATGCGGCGGCGGATATCGCGCTTCAGGATCTCGTGGTCGATGGCGGGGAAATAGCGGTAGATGTCGCAGCGCAGCACATGCCGGTGGCGGTCGCGAAACCGCTCGTAGCGGGCGACGGCGCGATGGGTGCCCTTGCCGAGCCGGTTGGCGTAGCTGTCGTGGACAAAGCCGCGCTCGAAGATCGGCTCGCACACCGCGCAGAGGGCGTGGTGCACCACCCGGTCGCGGAACGGCGCGGCGGAAACAACGCGGTGCTTGGGGTCGAAGATCTCGATGGTCTTGTAGCGGCCGGGACGGTATCTACCCGTTTGGAGTTCGCGCTCCAGGCGCAGCACCTGGGTTTCCAGGTTGGCGAGGAACGCCGCCGCGGCCGGCTTGGCGCGCTTGCCCTTCGCCGCCCGCAGCCCGGCCGCGAGCAGGGCCGGGAACGAGGCAATGCCGTCAAACAGATTGTGTTCTTTCTTTGGCACGGTGCGCCTTGCTCCAGGCGCCGACCTTGCGTCCCGTCTCGTCCAGGCTGCGGGCCGCGTGCTCGTAGCGGCGGTGGTCCAGGCAGCGCAGGTCCCGAGCCAGCCGGCACAGGAACCGGAGCTTTTCGATGCCGAGGTTCGCCTGGGCCAGGTGGCTAGTGCGCCGCCTGGTGTAGGTGGCTTCGATCAGCCGCTCCAGCACGTCGAGGGCTGCGGCCTGGATGCGGTCGCCCAGCAGAAACTTGCGGCTGCGCGGAAAGCGCTCCACCGCCGAAACCAGCCACACGACGAAGCGGTAGTGCGCCTCCAGCGCCGCGCCGGTGGCGCGGGTGTGGTCCGCCGTTGCCGCCGGACCATCGGCACCACCCTCAGCCATATTCATTCAACCTCCTATCTCCGCTTCCATTGCCCCAGGCATCCGAAATTTCGGCCAAGGGGGCAAGCCCCCTTGGAACCCCCATGACATAAAGAGGTAACGATTCATGGGGTGAGCGTCCGGGCCACGCGGAAGCCGAATCTGTCGCCGCGGCTGCCGGCGGTGCCCCAGAGGCGGATCGCGGAGCGGAGGAGCCACGGATCGTTGAGCCAGGAGCCGCCGCGCAAAACGCGCTCGGTGCAATCCCCATTCTCCCAAGCCGTTCCATCCCTCGGCGCCCCGTCATAGCTATCGTTCCAGCAATCCTGAACCCACTCCCAAACGTTGCCGTGAACATCGTGCAGGCCGAACTCGTTTGCCGGGAACTGCCCGACCGGCACCGTCTTGCCCCTATAAATCCCCTTTTTGCCGGCACCATAAGTGTAGTCCCCGTGATAGTTCGCCTGGTCCGTGGAAATGGTCCTCCCGAAGTGATACGGCGTCGTTGTCCCCGCACGTGCGGCGTACTCCCACTCCGACTCGCTCAACAGCCGGTAGGCCTGCCCCGTCTTCTCCGACAGCCAGCCCACGTACTCCTGGGCATCGTTCCAACTCACATTGATCACCGGACGAGCGCCGCGGCCCCAACCCTCGTCGTCTCCAAAGATCACCGGACGAGCGCCGCGGCCCCAACCCTCGTCGTCTCCAAAGATCCCACAACCAAAGTCCCGCTCGCAAGCGTCCCACTGGCTGAAGGTCACTTCGTAAACCCCAACCGCAAACGGCCGGGCTATCCTCACCCGGTGCTGCGGGCCTTCGTCTCTCTGACGGGACTCCTCGCTGGAAGACGAACCCATGACAAAGACGCCCGCCGGCACCATCACCATCTCGGGGCAAACCGGACAGTCGCGGAAACGGTCGCCGGGAGACAATCCGCCACCCGCCACCGCGCCTAGGGCCACCGGGGTCAAACCGAGCAAACCCACCCAAAGATAGAGCGCAAGACGCGCCAGCCCGCTTCCGAGGGCCGGTACTGTTCGTGCCGCAAACGCCACAGCCGCCATGCCCCTTGCAACGGACGGCGCGGATGTCAGTTGATTTGAATTGGTCATCGCTATGCTCCTTCGTGGATTCCAGATCCGGTCCGCGCGTCGTCCGCCGCCGGTTCAACCGCTTGCGGTGTCGGCTCGTCCAGGCAGGCGAACAGATCGACACCGCGATCACGGGCTCGCCCGTCGGGATCGCAATCCGCATCCGCCCGGCACGCGGGCACGTGGAGGGGACCGGCGCTCAGCAGCATCGTCCGGTTCTCCAGCACATCGAGGATATGCCCGGCGGGGTGCTTGGCCTCCGTCCCCGGTGGATTCCGCCGCAAACATTCGTGGACCCAACTGGCGCGGGCCTGCGCCAGTCCCCGATTGCCGCCGTATCGGGCGTCGCCGAACGGCATCCGATCGGCCCGCCCGACCAGCACGAGGTGGCTGAGACGGCGACCGTCCAACTGTTCCCAAAAGTTTGCCGCGACCTTCTCGCAGGTCTCGGTCTCGGTTTTCAGCTCATGCCCTGCAATGGGGAAAGCCATCACTGGGGCAAGCTCCACGAGCCGGCAGCCGAGGCCGGGGCCATCGCCCCGCACATTGACGGTAATCGCCATGGGTTCCAAGATCTCGCGGATGCTCGTGAGCACGTCCTCGTTCACCGATTCGATGTGGTGCCGGACGTTCAGGTTGTAGGTGGCGCCGACCGGCGTTCCGCCCGGAATCCCCTGTACGGTGATCGGGGGCGCAAGGTGCCCGGCTATTGTCTCGATTTCGTCGCGGATGCCGATCAGCGTCTTCCTACGATCCTGTTCGGTGGCGCTGCGCAGGGATTCGATAAACTGTTTCCAAGCAAATTGATTTTCATCGCTTTCATCGTCCTCTTTAGTGGGTTAACTGAACGGAAACACACGGCACGGCCAATGACTCTGCGTGCGACTCGGGGATTGATTTCTCTGCACGGCGGGACGACGCGCAGGGATGCAGAACCGCTCTAGCCGAGACCAGCGCAACGCACAGGGCAGACAGGGGGAACATGCCGGCACGCCGCGCCGAACACCCTCATCGCAACGGAGCGCCCCACCGCGAACGCGGAGCAGGGAAGCGCCAGATCTAGGCCTACAAGCTAATAGGTGAGAGTGAGTGAGTGAGTGAGTGAGTGAGTGAGTGAGTGAGTGAGTGAGTGAGCAAGAATCGTGCCAGACACACCGCCTGTGCCTACGCTCACGTTCAACTCCATCACCGTCGCCATGGCCGCAATCCTACGGCGAACGGAACACGATTGCAAATTGTGTACGGGTTAACGTCAAGGCAAAGTAGAAATGTCCCCTGTGCGAGTTCAGGGGACGTGAGGCTGAGAGGGGCGGTCCTTGGAGTATTGAAGGTACTCGTTCGGGGTCATTCGGTTGAGCGCGGGTAGGCCTCACATGCCCCAGACCCCAATCGCCCGCCCCGCGAACCGCTCATCACGACGGAATAGTTTCTCATCCCAGGATTTGTCCGCGTCGGGGTCGAAGACGATCAGGTGACCGGCGGTGCCTGCGCAACGATCCATATACGCGGCGGTCTGCTCAAGGCCCTTGGCAACGGTCGCCTCCAGGCCGTGGCGCCGGTGCAGCACCTTGCATTCGATCACGAACCGGGTCGCCCTCCCCGGCATCGCGCCCGCAGCGTCCCGCTCGCCCGGAAACGGCCAAACAATCAGCAGATCCGTGCGCCCGCGCCCCAAGCCATACTCCCGCTCGATGCGACCGCCGCCGTTCACCACCCGCTGCAGAAACGCCTGCAGCAGCAACTGCGGGCCGGCCTCGCGGTAGTCGAACCGGCCCAGCCAGTGCTCTGAGTGTTCGCGGTAGAACGCCTGGAAGGCGACCAGCAGCTTCTCAACGTCTAGGCCGCCGTCCGGCCCGACGTACCAGGCCGTCTCCTGCACCAGCCGCTCCTGGGTGGCCCAGGCCAATTCCCGGGGCACCACCTCTGCGTAGATCGGGTTGGCGATGCGCACCGGGGCATCCGCGGCAATAAGGCCCAGGTCGCGCACATACTCGATGTCCCGGGCGTGCTCTATGTTGTCGACCGTGACGGCGTCCTCGTCGTCACCCCGTAGTAAAGGCTCCACCACCCGGCGCACCCGGTTCTCGCCGAGCTTGTCCGCGAGTTGGTCCAGGTGCGTCACCCGAGCGAGGATCATCTGTTCCTGGGCGTTAAGGATGTCGTGCTCGGTGATCTCGCGTGTGCGGTCGCGACTGGCTTCGCCCCGGAAGCAGGCCCGCTCGCACAGCGCGTTCACCAACCAGGGCTGGCCCTGGGTCTGTCGCCACACGGCATCGACCGCCGCCTGACTGAACGGCTGCCTCGTCTCTTCGGTGTGCTGGGCGAGCAGAGTCTGCGTCTCGACCTGCGAGAAATCGCCAAGGCGCAGCGATTCGGCCCGGATGTTGAAGGCGCTGCCACCGGCGATAACCTCCCCCGAGCCCGAGCGGATGCGGTAGTCGCGCACATCGCGCACGCCGCACAGCGCGACGCTCTGGGGAAAGCGTTGCGGGCGTGCGTCGTAGCCGGCGCGCACCTGCCGCAGCGTGGACACCAGGGTGTCGCCCACCAGGGCGTCGATCTCGTCGATGAGCAACACCAGGGGCTTGGGCGAGGCCTCGGCCCAGCGGGTCAGCGCCTCTTCAAGCGCATTGGCCCCGAACGTCTCGAAAATACTCGGCCAGGCTTCGTACAGGAAACCATCGCCGGAAGCGCGGGCTCGGGAGGCGATGCGACCGACGATGGTCTGCATGGCGCTTTTCACATCTTCGCGCATGGCCTGGGCCGCCTCGATGTTGACATAGACGCAGTGGAGGTCGCCGGCGGCACCGCTGTTCACAAGGTCGCGCAACGCCAAGAGCGCCGAGGTTTTGCCCGTCTGCCGGGGCGCGTGCAGCACGAAGTATCTTTTGTCGCGGACAAAGCCTAGCAGCTTGTCAATATCCACCCGCTCCAGCGGCGGAATGCAATAGTGCTCGTCGGGGCGAACCGGGCCTTCGGTGTTGAATCGGCGCATGGGGCGGAAGTATGACATCTTCGGGTTGTCCGTGTGGTTTTCGGCAGCCTTATGGTTCGATTGCCGCGGCGAAATGGCTCTTCGTCCACTTGCCTTCATCACGCTTCCGGAAACAACCCAGGCATCCACCGATAAGCCAGTGTCGCCGGAAACGCAATCCTGAGCGGCGCACGAGTGCTCGCGGCACTTAATACCCCGGCCTTCAACAACGCGGCAACGATACGTCTTGCCTGTCGGCGACCCGTGCCCACAAGCCCCGCAACCGCGCCGCGTGGCAGCTCGCCACGGTACAGAACCGCTTCCATGATGGTGCCAGACCGCAACGGCAGATTGCTTGTCCGCACTTCTTCCTCAACCCAGATTCCGATCCGCTCCCGCAGCCGGTTCGGTTCGACCAGACCCTCCATGAATGTCACCTGATCGAGACAGGTTTGCAGGAAGAAGCGCGTGAATTCCGCAAGCGCCTGCTCGCTGCGACTGCCTCGCCCGTCGAGGTCGCCGCGCCGGGGCTGATCGCATGCGATCAGGTGTGTCTTGTACGCGCCCTCCCGGCGCGCAAGCCCGCGTGCAATCGACCAGATGCCGCCGGTTTCCAGAGCATCGTGCAGCATCGCGTGGGACATGAGTCGTGCCACACGTCCGTTACCATCGAGGAAGGGGTGAATCCACAGCAGGCGATGATGCGCCGCTGCCGCCGCCAAGATCGTCGCGACCTTGCCGAGATTGCCGTAGACATTTTCAAAGCGCTCCAGGAAACGCGGCACCGCCCCCGGGCTGATCGGCACATGGTGGCCGATCTTCACATCCCGCTCGCGTAGTGTGCCGGGTTCCATGCGGACGCGTTCACCGGATTCGGGGTTTTCGGCCCAAAGCAATTCGTCGGGGAGCAATTCCCCAAAACGCCGGTGGATTTCGCGGATGCCCTCCCGAGTTGCGGCCTTGCCGGCCAAGCCACCCGCATCGACCCAGTGTTGGACGATGACATGCGCACGGGCCTCAAGCTGGAGATTTCTCTGCGCCGGCTCATCACTGTAGTCGTCGCGCATGGCTCGTTCTATATCGACCGGATGCGTGTTGCGCCCCTCGATGAGGTTCGAATAGTAGCAATTCATGGCGCGGACGAGATCGGCCAGGGCGGTGACGACCCCGCCCGGGTAACCGTCTCGAACCTCACAGGGTAGCGGTGAGCGCATGGTTTCCCGCGACGGGAGCCATATCCCAGGGAGGCCAGTACTTTCTGAAGCTTTTGTGTTTCCATCAGGAAAGGCGTCGCGGCGCGATGCGTCGAGCAAGCCTTAGATTGGCGCCTGAGTCAAATAGCAAGGGGCTGGGGCACGTAAAACGCTGGTTGTTGAAACCCGTCCTTTACCGGAATGGTGTAGCCGTGACCATAGGTTCCTATTACAACAGACCAGCGTTCGCGACTGGAATAGCCGTGCCATTGCAGTCGCCGCCCCACTACCATACTTGCAGGAGAAAAGATGCTTCGAAGGTTTACGCGAGATTTCTGGCTGGATGACGGTCGGCACGTCGGAAAACTCCGTGCAGTGCCGGGGGTATTCAGCCAGGGCAAAAGTCTTGAGGAATTGAAGCTGAACATCGGGGACGTCTACCGCCTAATGATGGAGGAATCCCCCTCGATTCCGGTAGCAGACTACACCTCTCTGGAGGTGAGTGTGGAAGGTAAGGAGGCACCAGACCCGGCGAAGGCAACCAACGCGGAATTCGGCTTTCGACCGTTTCCCAAGCGTGGTGGTATCGTCACCAACGCGATGATAGCCCACGTGCTCGCTGTTCCAATCCAGGAAAATCGATGGCATCGACACGGGAAACGCCACGGAACAAGGTAACGATCTTCGACGTTGCCGCGCAGGCGGGGGTTTCAATCAAAACCGTCTCGCGGGTCGTGAACAACGAGCCCAACGTGCGCGAACAGACCCGCGACAAGGTGCTGGGCGCGGTGCGCAAACTACGGTACAAACCCAATGCGGCGGCGCGGGAGCTTTCCGGTAAACGGTCGCGCTTGATTGGCCTGGTGTACGAGAACGCGCACGAATTCAGCTATATAAAGGATATGTGAATGGGGCGCTCGGCGCTTGCGACGCACGCGGCTACTCGCTGCTGCTTTGCCCGCTTACATTGCCCAATCGCGAGATCGTGGCGCGCATCGGGGAGTTTGCGGCCGAGGCCCGGGTGGAAGGAATTGTCCTGCCGGCGCCCCTGGGCGACTTTCCCGAGGTCACGGCGTTGCTGCGCAATAGGCGCATTCCCTTTGCCGCGATAACGCCCAGGGAGCCATTGGCCGACGAGATCAGCATAGTCTGCAAGGACGAAGAGGCGACGTTCGCCCTCACGGAGTACCTGATCGAACAGGGGCACCGGGTTATCGGCTTTATCAAGGGACGCCCGGATCATGGTGCCAGCGCCAAGCGATTTGCCGGGTATCGGCAAGCATTGCAGAAACATCGCCTGAAATACACGGCAAGGCTTGTCCGGCAAGGTTGTTTCGATTTCGATTCCGGCTAGGCCCGCCGCCGACGGCGCTGGGATGTTGCCCGTTGAAAACGAAGATGAAGGACACCTACTATGTCATTTCGAGGGGGGCGCCATCGGCACCATCGGCTGTAGTCGTATTGCCGCTGGTCGCAAACTGGGCCTTTGCTACGAAGTGGTCGGCAGCAAGGGCACCATTGCGTTCGATCAGGGGCGGATGAGCGAATTGCAATACTACGGTACGCGGGACCCGCCGGGGCGGCGTGGTTTTCGAACGCTTCTGCTCGGACCCGAACATACCGATTACGCCGCCTTCTGCGCCGCGCCAGGCCACGGTCTCGGCCACAACGACCAGAAAATCATCGAGACGCGCGATCTGGTTAGCGGTATTACGAACGGTTCCGCGACATGGCCCAATTTCCGGGCAGCCTATCGAACAGACCGCGTGCTAGAAGCGGTGCGATTATCCCATGCGGAGCGCCGGTGGGTGCGGATGGCCGAAATACAGTGATTCGTCTCAATGTTTGGATAGTTTGAGTGCAACCAAAATGAGGATGCACATCAATCGCTATCGCGATGGTTTCCCACCGGAGTTGACGTGGATAACCCAGTACGACGAAGTCGAAGCGAACACCGGCATTGCGCTCGGTGTGCTGAAGCTGTCGGCTGGCGAACGCCACCATCCGGAGGCGGAGACTGAAACGGCCTTGCTGCGTACGACACCATGAAGATTCTGGACGGCAACGACCATGCCCAGGTTGCGGCGCCCGGACGCCGATTCGGCACATCAATCGGTGGAGAAAGATCGTCCACCAAACATCGTGCTGATTGTCGCCGACGACATGGGCTACGCGGACATCGGCCCCTACGGCAATCCCACGGCCCGCACACCGACATTGGAGCGGTTGGCCCACGAAGGGCTGAAATGGACCAATTTCTATGCGGCTTCCGGCGTGTGTTCGCCAAGCCGGGCCGCACTTCTGACCGGGCGGTTGCCGATTCGCACCGGCGTAGGCCCCACGCACCCCCTACGGCGCGTTTTCTTTCCGGCATCGACCGGGGGGCTTCCGCAAAGCGAGATAACCATAGCGGAGTTGCTCAAGGAAAAAGGCTACGCCACCGCGGCGATCGGCAAATGGCATTTGGGGCATCTTGCAGAGTTTTTGCCGATGCGGCAGGGGTTCGATTCCTACTTCGGCATTCCATACAGCAATGATATGGATGCGCCGGGCGGACTGTCGACGCCTTGGAGCGTCGAATTGTTTTTTGAAGAGCCGAATATCGATTTCTGGGACGTGCCGTTAATGGAAAACGAGGCCGTCGTTGAGCGCCCCGCCAATCAGTGGAGCCTTACCAGGCGATACACGGAACGGGCTGTCCAATTCATTGAGGAGAATCGAAACCAACCGTTCTTCCTGTATCAGGATAGGGAACGGTGCTAACGCTGGTTTCGTTTCTTGCCTTTACCCTGTTGGTGGCGGTCGTCGCCTGGTGGATGACGCGGCATGATCGGATGGACTCGACCGAAGCCTATTTCCCGAGTGGGCGAAGCCTTTCCGCCTGGGTCATTGCCGGGTCGATCATGCTCACCAATCTATCCACAGAGCATTTGATCGGCTTGAACGGTGACGCCTTCAATCACACCATTGCCGTGATGGCGTGGGAGACTACGGCCGCTCTCGCCATGGTGCTCATGGCGCTATCAATGATCGCTTGGCGCAAAAAGCCTCGCCGAGGGCCAAAAAGGTGTGTTGATTGCCGCGTGCTTCAAATTACTCGGGCCGTTCGTAATCGTTCTGCCCGGCGTGATCGCATTTCACATGTTCAAGGATACGCTTGGCCCCGATCAATACTTGATGGCCTATCCAACGTTGGTCAAGGCGGTGCTGCCATCCGTGCTGGTTGGACTGTTCGCCGCCGTCATGGTCGGTGCCATCCTCAGTACTTTCAACAGCGTTTTGAACAGTTCGGCGACGCTGTTCAGCCAAGGCATCTACCGTGCGTTGATCAACAGGAATGCCGATGGCCGGCAAATGGTGCGGTCCGGGCGCTGGTGCAGCGTTGTGTTGGCGTTGTCCGCCATGTTGATCGCGCCCATGATCGATACCACGGGCAGTCTGTACAACTACCTGCAGAAGATTAACGCAACCTTCTTGAGGCACTGAAAGCGCGTCCTGACATGGATGCGGACAGCATCGTGGCCTTCGGCACCAGTGGCGGCGGCATGCCCGCTCTCGGCATAGCGACAACCGGGAAGACAGCGGCGGTGGCCGTTGGAGAGCCCGCGACCACCCTGTGGATGGTTACGGACGAGAACGGCGTGCTCGTCGAGGAAGAGGAATTCGCGAAGAACGAATTTTATGGCGAAAGCCGCACGATGACCGAGGTTCTTATGGACAACTGGCTCCGGGCGGCGCCCCTGTCGATTTACACGCCCAAGCTACAAGCGGCCATAAGGCGGAAGCTGGCGGGGACGCCCACGCCCATTTTCCTGCTGCAGGGCGACCGACACGGCGATAGCGGAATCATGTTCGCGAATTTCGTGGGGGAGCTGGCCGGCCTGGGCCGGCCCGTGCAAGCCAAGTTGTATCCAGGAGTGTGGCACGGCTTTCACTGGGGTCGGCACACGACATCGCCGGAGACCACCTTTCAGGTGGCGAACGACCTCGACGCCTTGTTCAAGCGCAGTAAAGAAAGTTATCTGGGCTTTACCGGACTGTGCTGGACTGTGGAATGGTGGAGCCAGGCGGGATCGAACCGCCGACCTCTACAATGCCATTGTAGCGCTCTCCCTGCTGAGCTATGGCCCCATGTGCTTCGCCCATTTCCGGGCGCAGGCGGTCTATTGTACCGCCTGCACGGGCAATCGCATAGAAACCGGCATCGGAGAGTATCCGTTTGAATTTGCGGACCGAACGGAGGCACGGCACACAGGGGATTCGGTAGGCTCGGGATGCAAACCGATACACTACCGCATCGGAGGTGGTGTATCCGTTTGAAAATGCGGCCTGTTACGCGCCGAACAGGGAAGCCGGACGCCACCATGAGAATTGCTGCCATCCTATGTCAATCCTGCTGCGTACGGGGTATGTTCGGCCAGCATGAAGAGACCGATGCGCAAGGCAGGCGGCCGGTGTGGGCAAACGCACGGTGTCTTCCAGCCCATGCTGGACAAGTTGCAGGAGTGACACATGATTCTGGGCCTCGATGTCGGCAACAGCCAGATCTACGGCGGCGTCTTCGAGAATGACCGCCTCAAGGCGCAGTTCCGCCGTACCTCCACCACCCGCAGTTCCTCGGATGAATTGGGGATATTCCTGCGCGCCGCACTGCGGGAAAACCGCATCGATCCCGATGCCATCGAGGAGGTGGCCGCCTGTTCCGTCGTCCCGGACCTGAACTACTCGCTCAGGGCCTGCTGCCAGAAGTACTTCGGCATCGATCCCCTGATCCTGCGGCCCGGCATAAAGACCGGGTTGAAAATCCGCTACAAGGATCCGAAGGAAGTGGGCACCGACCGCATCGCCGATGCCATGGGCGCCGTGAAGCTGTTCCCGGGCCGCAACCTGATCGTCGTCGACTTCGGTACGGCAACCACCGTGTGCGCCATCAGCAGGGAGCGGGAGTTCCTCGGCGGCAACATACTGCCGGGTCTGCGGCTGTCCATGGACGCGCTGGAAGCGAACACCGCGCAGCTTCCGTCGGTGGAGATTAAGCCCGTGCGCTCCTGCATCGGGCGCTCGACGGTGGAGAGCATTCAGAGCGGCCTGTACTGGAGCAATGTCGGCATGGTGAAGGAGATTGTCGGGCGTATCACCCGGGAACTGTTCCCCGACGACCCGCCCGTGGTCATCGGTACCGGCGGCTTTTCACACCTGTTCAACCGGGAACGCCTCTTCGACCAGGTCGTACCGGACCTGATCCTGTCCGGCCTCCTGGAGGCCCTGCGACTGAACCGATGACGGGCCGGTTCAACGAATCCGCATCGGCGTACCCTGAGCCGCCGCTTCGCAACGATCATCGGACACTTCGCACCCTGCTGGATTCCGGGGCCGGGGGCGCTCCCGCCATACTGGCCCCGGGCCGGGCGCCACTTTCATTCAACGCGCTACGCGCACTCGTCGACCACAGCGGCGGCCTCCTGCGCGAACTGGGCATCTGCCGGGGCGACCGGGTGGCGATCGTCCTGCCGAATGGCCCGGCAATGGCGGCAAGTTTCCTCGCCATCGGTTGCCATGCCATAGCCGCTCCGCTCAACCCCGCCCATAGGCGGGCGGAATTCGAATTCTACCTGTCCGACCTCATGGCTAAGGTTCTCGTGGTGCAACGGGGCACCGATTCCCCGGCCGCCGACGCGGCACGGCGGCTCGGCATACGGGTCGTCGAACTGGCTGTGGACGCGGCGCAGCCGGCCGGTACGTTCCGGCTCGAAGCGACCGCCGACGCCAACCGCCAACCGGCTGCGGCGGAGGGGCCCGCCCAGCCAGATGACACCGCCTTGATGTTGCACACGTCCGGGACGACCTCGCGCCCGAAAATCGTGCCGCTGAGCCACCGGAACCTCTGCGCCTCCGCCCGCAACATCGCGGCTACCCTGGGGCTCGGCACCGGCGATCTGTGCCTGAACATCATGCCACTCTTCCACATCCACGGACTGATGGCGGCGCTGGTGGCATCACTCGCGGCCGGTGGCGCGATCTGCGCCACACCGGGGTTCGACGCGCTACGCTTTTATTCCTGGCTCAAGGAGGCTAACCCCACCTGGTACACCGCCGTGCCGACCATGCACCACGCCATTCTCCGCCGTGCGGCCCGCAACCGGGGCATCATCGACCAAGCCCGGCTGCGCTTCATCCGTTCCGCCTCGTCGCCGTTGCCGCGCCAGGTATTCGCGGATCTTGAGGCGACCTTCCGCGTACCCGTCATCGAAGCCTACGCCATGACCGAGGCCGCTCATCAGGTGACCAGCAACCTACTGCCCCCGGGGCGGCGCACCCCCGGCACCGTGGGCCGCGCGGCCGGGCCGGAAGTGGCGATCATGGACGAGGCAACCGATGCGTTGCTCGGCCCCGGCCAGCCGGGTGAGGTCGTCATCCGCGGTGACAACGTCATGACCGGCTACGAAAACAACGCGGCGGCGAACGCCAGGGCATTCGCCAGTGGCTGGTTCCGCACCGGCGACCAGGCCGTGATGGACAACCAGGGTTATGTGACCATTACCGGCAGGCTAAAGGAAATCATCAACCGGGGCGGCGAGAAGATATCTCCCCACGAAGTGGACGACGTGCTGCTCGATCACCCCGAGGTAAGCCAGGCGATTACGTTCGCCGTGGCGCACGCAACGCTTGGCGAAGAGGTGGCGGCGGCGGTGGTGTTGCGCGAGGGCGCCGTGGCCGGAGAGGACGATATTCGCCGCTTCGCCGCAAACCGGCTGGCGGCATTCAAGGTACCGCGCCAGGTGCTGCTAGTGGACGAGATTCCCAAGGGCGCAACCGGCAAGCCGCAGCGCATCGGGCTCGCAGCCAGGCTGAGGCTCGCCTAATGCGCATCTGCATCTATGGGGCCGGAGCGATCGGCGGTTACCTAGGCGTTCAGTTGGCCCGCGCCGACCACGAGGTCACCCTAATCGCCCGGGGCGCACACCTAGCCGCCATGCGCGCGGGCGGCGTCAGGCTGCTCATCGACGATGAAGAGCGCATTGCCCGGCCGCGTTGCATCGAGCACCCAGCCGAGGCCGGCCCCCAGGACTATGTCATCGTTACGCTGAAGGCGCATTCCTTTCCCGGCGTAGCTGGGCTAATGGCGCCTTTGCTGCATGAGGACACCGCCGTTGTGACCGCGGTAAACGGCATTCCCTGGTGGTATTTCTACGGGTGCGGGGGGCCCTATGAGAACCGCAGAATCGACAGCGTCGACCCGGGCGGGCGCATCTGGGAGGCGGTGGGCCCGGCGCGGGCGGTCGGCTGCATCGTCTATCCCGCAACCGAGATCGTCGAACCCGGGGTTATCCGGCACATCGAAGGCAACCGGCTGACCCTAGGAGAACCGGATGGCCGGATAACAAACCGCGTTACCCGGCTTGCCGAGACGCTCCGCGATGCCGGTTTCCGGTGCCGGGTAAAGCCCAACCCCAGGGATGAAATCTGGTTGAAACTGCTGGGCAATCTCAGCTTCAACCCGATCAGCGCCCTGACCCACGCCACCTTGGACAGGATTGCCGGAGAACCCGGCACCGCCCGCCTGTGCAGGCTGATGATGCGGGAAGGCCGGGCGATCGCGGAGCGGTTCGGTGTTACCTTCAAGATCGACATCGACCGCCGGCTTGCCGCCGCCGCCGCGATCGGCCGGCACAAGACCTCGATGCTCCAGGATCTGGAGGCGGGCCGACCCATGGAGATCGATGCCCTGATCACCGCCGTGCAGGAACTCGGATGTCTGGTCGATGTGCCGACACCCACCATCGATGCGGTGCTGGCGCTGATTCAGCAACGCGGCCGCTCCGCGGGCACCTACAACCCGCTAACCTGACCCCACACCGCCTTGCACGGCGGGCATCGCAGCCGTGACGACGCTGCACAAGGCCGGGCTCAACCACTCCCGCTAAGCTCCATGTGCCCATGGAAGCGCTACAATTGGACGCCCAAATCGACCGAACCCCGTCGAGCCGGGCCGCGCAGTTGCGCATCGGGGCGTTGGCGGGCGTTGCCGGTCTGCGATCAGGGGCGAGTGCGCTTCTGCAGCCGCTTCAACTGCTTGTTCGATAGGCCCAGAACGCCCATGGCATCACGCAGACGCGCACGCGTTAGCTCGCGCCCCAGCAACACCATCGACTCGAACAACGGCAACGCCACCCGCCGCCCGCTGATCGCCACGAACAGTGGAAATAGAAAATCGCCCAGTCGCAGTTGCATGCGCTCGGCATTGTTCCGGCAGACCTCGTGCAGGAGGTCCCGGTTCCAGGAGCGCAGGCCGTCGAAATCCCGGGTAGCGCGGAACAGTATCTCCGCGACCACATCGGCTGCAAGCCGCTTGTGTTGGAAATCCACGGCATCCAGGGGCCTGCGGTCGCCGATCAGGTAATCGACCCGCGCGGCAATATCCGCGAACCGTTCGGCACGCTCCCGAACCAGGGGAACAAGTGCCTCAAGCCGGTCGCGGCCCCCCGCCCAGGCCAGAAAACGGGCCAGAAACTCGCCGGGGTCGAGCCGACGCAGGTATTGGCCGTTCATCCAGTTCAACTTCTCGATGTCGAATACGGGGCCACCCAGAACGATGCGGCGGAAGTCGAAGGCCTGCTCAAACTCAGCCAGGCTGAACAGCTCCCGTTCGTCGGGCATCGACCAGCCCATCGACGCCAGGTAGTTGACGAGCGCCTCGGGCAGATAGCCCGTGTCGCGGTAGTAATCGATGCCGGTGGGGTTGCGGCGTTTCGACAGCTTGCTGCGGTCGGGATTGCGCAGCAGCGGCAGGTGGATCATCGCCGGCATCTCCCAGCCGAAATAGCCGAACAGCAGCCGGTGCTTGGGCGCGGAGGAAATCCACTCTTCGCCGCGCATGATGTGGGTGATGCCCATCAGGTGATCGTCGACCACCACCGCCAGATGGTAGGTGGGGAACCCGTCCGCCTTCATCAACACCTGCATGTCGACCTGGCTGAAGGGTATCTCGATATCGCCGCGCAACTCATCCCGGAATCGGCAAGCGCCCTCCCGGGGCACACGCATTCGAATCACATGGGCATCGCCACGCCGCACGCGCTCTGCCACGGCGGCCGGCGCAAGGCCCAGGCAGCGGCCGTCGTAACCGGGGTTCTCGCCCGCCGCCCGTTGCGCCGCACGCAGTTTGTCCAGGCGCTCCCGGTCACAGAAGCAGCGGAACCCATGCCCCGCCGCAACGAGCCGTTCGGCGTACCGCCGGTAGATATCGAGGCGCTCGCTCTGACGGTAGGGGCCGCAGGGTCCGCCGACGCCGGGGCCCTCGTCCCAATCGATGCCGAGCCACTCCAACCCCTCCAGAATGGCGCGTTCCGCCTCGGGTGTGCATCGTGCCGCGTCGGTGTCTTCGATGCGCACGATGAACTGCCCGCCCCGGCTTCTCGCCAGCGCCCGGTTGAAGAGCGCCATATAGGCGGTGCCGAGGTGCGGGTCACCGGTCGGCGATGGAGCGATGCGCGTGCGAACGGCCATGGGCCGTGGATTATAGTTGGCTGCCGGCTATCCCTGAAGGTGCCTTTGACCGCCCAACCGAGAATCGGATCAGGCGAGGGTACCCGGCCAACGGGGTGGAATCTTGTATGGAACTGCCCCCGGCCGCTTATTCGCCGGACCGGGGCTCCGCCCCGCTAGGCCAGAACGGCCGGCTGCACCAGCGGTTGCTCCCGGGCACGGCGGCCACCGGCGCTGTCGATGACTTCCCAGGCGTCCTCGCACCGCAGCAACGCGCGCAACAGCATGTTGTTGAGTGTATGGCCCGACTTGCGGCCCTCGAACTCGCCGAGTATCGGCCGGCCCAGTAGGTAAAGGTCGCCCACGGCGTCGAGCAGCTTGTGCTTGACGAACTCGTCTCGGTAGCGCAACCCTTCCTTGTTGAGAATGCTATGGTCGCCCACGCCCACCGCGTTGCGCAGGCTCGAACCCAGGCACCTATTAATGGCGTGGGCCTTGCCCAGGTCGCTGACCAACCCGAACGACCGCGCTCGACTCAGGTCACTGGTGTAGGAAACTCGTGAAAAGTCGAGCTTAACGCTCCTGGGATGGCGGTTGAACACGGGGTGGTCGGCCACAAAGGTGTAGGACCCCCGGAACCCCTCGTAGGGTTTAAGCAACGCTTCCCCGTCGCCGTGGGTGACACGAATGGGGCGCCTGATCCGTATGAACTCCCGCACCGCATCCTGCTCGACGACGCCGACCGAGTTGATCAGATCGGCGAAGGGTGCCGCGCTGCCATCCAAGATGGGGACTTCTTCCGCATTGAGTTCCACGATCAGGTTGTCGACGCCAAGCCCACACAGCGCCGACATCAGGTGTTCGACCGTGGCCACCTGCACACCGCCCGCAGCAATGCTGGTGGACAGGGTCGTATCCGAGACGTTGTGCGCCAGGGCGCGAACAGCAACCCGCTGCCCCGTATCCACACGCACAAACAGAATTCCCGTATTCTCCCCGGCGGGGCGCAAGGCCATGCGAACCTTGGTACCGGAATGCACGCCGATGCCAATGGCGTACGCCGGTGCTTTAATCGTGTGCTGCTTGTACATGGGGAATCCTCGCCTTCGGCGACCCACGCCGCTAGTATAACAGTTGGCGCCACCAAAAATGAAAAGAAAATGGAGAGAGTAACCGGCCGCGAGGTATGTTTGTCGATTCCTCTCTGGCAATCACAGGTTCTTCTTCTTTCAACACGCTCGGCTCGGCAGGCTGACAATGCGGTGTTGGACGCGCATTGTATATTGATCGGGGCCGAATATGAAAGGGAAAATGCCGGCCACGCGCATACCGAACCGCAATGGTTCCCCAAATCCGCCTGATGCTCGCACGACTACTGGCAAAACTGCAGGCACCCACTGCCGACGGCACACCGCCGCCAAGCGTCGAACTGGCCGCCGCCGTGCTGTTGTTCGAGGTCGCCTGGGCAGACCATAGCATCTCCAATATCGAGCTTGCGACCGTTCGCGAAACCCTGTTGCGGGTATTCGGCATCGACGAGGCAACGGTCGACGAACTGGTGGCCGAATCGCAGTCACAGCACAAAGACAGCGTCGGCGTGCAACGATTCACCCGTGCCATCGTCGAAGCCTGGCCGCCGGAACAGCGCTTCGAACTGGTCGTGCAGCTCTGGCGGCTGGCGTTCTGCGACGCTGGCGTGCACAAGCACGAGGACGCGGCTATCCGCAAAATCGCCGAGCTGCTGTATATTGGCCACAGCCGCTTCATCGCCGCCAAGCGCAAGGCGAGACGGCTGGCGGCGGCGGATCGCTCCGCCGCCCCGCGCTAGCGACGCACCCCGAGCAGTACCTCCGCGTCGCGGAGGCGTTCGAGGGTCCGCGCCCCCTCCCGGTGCAGTCGGCACTCGTCAATACCCGGCTGTTCCGCAGATAGCGATGCCAGCGCCTGCCGGCCAGCGACTTCCGGTTGCAGAAGATCTAAGAGCCGGTGGGTCAGGGCATTCGATCCGATGAAGGTCACGGTGTCGTCGCGCCGCCGGTTGGCAATCAGCCAGGCCGGCCCGGGGGCCGGCTCTTCCCCGGGCCGCCCCGGCACGATCTCGTGCACCCGATAACGGTAGCAAAGCGGCCGCGCCAAGGGGGAAACCACAACCGGGCAGGCGAGCAGGTCGCCGCCCGGGTCGATGCCGTCGACGGGAATGTCCGGGACAGCGGTGCGCAGTGAGCGCCGCATCCATTCGTAATGGCACAACTCCAGAAACCAGTCCGGCAAATCGAGCGCCGTATCGGCATCCACACCGGCAGAACCGCCGGTTGCCCGCTCCAGGAACGTCATGAATTCCTGGCCGATGTCCAAGAAATACGGCGTTTCGCTGCCATGGCGATGAAAGAACCCGCGCACCAGGCGACGCCAGCGCTCGGCACCAAGAACCGCCTTGGCCGTTGGGAACCCGCGGGCGAGAAAGGTCGCAATGTTGCGGTGGAACAGATCCACATAGACTCGCATGCGCCCGGGCTCGACATCGGCCGGGGGCGGGTTCAGGTCGGGATTGCGGATGTGGGCGGCGAAGGCCCGTTGCACCTCCAGAAAGCCTGGCGGATCAGTTCGCGGCATCGGCAGGCCCGTCTAGCGCCGCCGCCTGCAAGGCCCTTATACGGTCCACTTCGCCAAGCAGTTCGTTGAATGGGGGAAAGTTGAAATCCCGTTCGAGCAGCACCGGGACGGTGCCGTGGCGGTCGAAAGCCGCGCCGAGCAGCTTCCAGACCGGTTCGATCACCTCGGCGCCGTGGGTGTCGATTCTCAGGTCGGGCCCCTGTTCGTAGTGCCCCGCCAAGTGCAGATATTGAGTTCTGGCGGCGTCGATTCCGGCGAGGAACTCGTAGGGGTCGTAGCCAAAGTTGATGCTGTTCACATAGATATTGTTGACATCGAGCAGCAGGTCGCAATCGGCCTCCGCCAGCACGGCATTGACGAATTCCAATTCCGAGAGTTCGCGGCCCGGCGCCGCATAGTAGGATATGTTCTCGATGCCGATACGGCGCTCCAACAGGTCTTGCACCCGCCGGATGCGCCCGGCCACATAGGTGACCGCCTCGTCGGTGAAGGGAATGGGCATCAGGTCGTAGAGGTGACCCTGCCCGTCGCCGCAATAGCTCAGATGCTCGTTGTAGGCAAGCACCCGGTGATGGTCGAGAAACGCCTTGATCTGCCGCAGAAAGGCGATATCAAGCGGCGCTGGCCCGCCGATGGACAATGACAGCCCGTGGCAGACCAGCGGGTACTGCTCCGCAAGATGGTGGAACTGGCGGCCCAGCGAGCCGCCAACCCCTATCCAGTTTTCCGGTGCGAGTTCCAGGAAGTCCACGGCCCCCCGATCCATCGCAACGAGTTCGGGCAGCAACCGTCGGCGCAACCCCAAACCCGCTCCTTGAACGGGGAAACCCATCGCACCGCACAAAGCCTCCGGCGTTAGGCGCTTTCCGCTTCGTCGTCGCCGCCATCTTCAGCGTCGTCTTCGCCGCAGTTCCCTTCGCCGCAGCTCCCTTCGTCGCCGTCGTCTTCAGCGTCGTCGCCTTCGCCGCATTTGCCTTCGCCACAGCTCCCTTCGTCGCCGTCGCCATGCGCATCCGCCAGACGATCATAGCCACGGTCCAGTTCATCGACTGCAAATAGCCCGCTGTCTGTCTCGGCAACGGCCGCCGAAGCCAGGGCCGCAGCAAAGACCGTACCCACCGTGAGCGCGATTGGTTTTATTTTACGTTCCAACATTGCCTTATTCTCCCTTTAGCCCGTCGGGGCTGTCCGTCAACATTAGGGTACGCGGATGTAGCCCGCGTTCCCCCCGTAGGACCATGTGGCACCTACGCTCGCGAGTATACTCAAAAATCGGCACCGTGGTCACCCCGGCAGTGGCGGCCAGGCGACCCGGCGGCCGTCCAGATGCGCCCCAAGCGGGCAGCAATTCTCGTGATGGCTTACAGCGCCCCCACAGACAGGGTTTGCCGGTCGATTTGGCCCGAACCAAGCCGGAAATGCGGGGTGTTACGCGGCGAACAGTAAGATTAGACGCCAAAAGTAGAATTGCGGCCAAGCGCGTGGGCAATCAGGCATTCAGGCGTGTCCGGGCAACCATCGCCCTGAAACACTTCGGGTTGGCGGCGACGATATCTCCGCACTCAAGCCAGGTATCGCCGCCCTTGAGATCGCCAACGAATCCGCCCGCCTCCCGGACCAGTAGCGCACCGGCCGCGACATCCCAGGGAGCGAGGCCGATCTCAAAGAAGCCCTCCACCCTGCCCGCGGCCGTATAGGCCAGGTCGAGGGCGGCCGACCCCTGCCGGCGAATGCTTCGGCAGTGTTCCGTGAAGTGCCCGAGCGCGGCCGTATACTCTCCAAGGCGCCCCCGGGCGCCGGGCGGGAGGCCCGTGGCCAGCACCGCATCGCCCAGGCGCCGCACCTTGCTGACCCGGATGCGCTTGCCGTTCAGGTGGGCACCGGCACCGCGGCTCGCCACCCATTCCTCGTTGCGCACCGGATCGATGATCACGCCGTGTTCGATATGCCGTCCACGCCGCATCGCTATGGAAACGGCGAAGTGGGGAATGCCGCACAGGTAGTTGAGCGTACCGTCCAGGGGGTCGACGATCCAGGTGTATTCGGCGGTCTCGGGCCCGTCCACCCCACGCTCTTCGCCCCAGATGGCGTGGTCTGGATAGGCTTTGCGCAACATCTCGGCAATGGCATCCTCCGCCGCCCGATCGATGCTGGAGACGAAGTCGTTGGGCGCCTTCTCCTCTACCTGGAGTTCATCGAGCCGATCCATTGCGTGCAGCAGAATCTGCCCGGCGCGGCGGGCGGCGCGCAAAGCGGTATTGGCCATCGGATGCATGGATCGTTAGCCTACAGCACATGAGCCTCAAGAACATCCGCATCGTACTCGTGGAGCCCAGCCATCCCGGCAACATCGGGGCTGCGGCGCGGGCCATGAAAACCATGGGGCTGGAACGCCTGGCAGTGGTGAATCCGCATCGCTTCCCGGACCCCCAGGCAGAGTGGCGGGCCGCCGGCGCGGGCGATGTGGTCGCCGGTTGCCGGGTATTCGACAGCCTGGATTCCGCACTGGCCGACTGCCGCTGGGCTGTCGCCACCAGCGCCCGGCAACGGCGCATCCCCTGGCCCGTCGGCGATGTTCGCGAGGTGGCCGGCGAGGTCGTTCGACAGGCCGCTACCGGCCAAGTGGCGGTGTTGTTCGGGCGCGAGACCAGTGGCTTGACTAACGATGAGCTGCAGCGCTGCAACAAGCATCTGCAGATTCCGGCGTCACCCGAATACCCATCGCTGAACCTCGCCATGGCGGTGCAGGTCGTTGCCTACGAGATGTTTCGGCAGGCCACAGCCGGGTGCGCGGCGCCATCCTGGGACCGGGATGCGGCCACTCTCGCGGAGGTGGAGGCACTGTTGGCCCACCTGGAGAACGTGCTGGTCGAAAGCGGCTTCCTAGACCCACACAACCCAGGACAGACCCCGACCCGCCTACGCCGGCTCTTCACCCGCGTGCAGCTCGACGAAACCGAGGTCGGGATGTTGCGGGGCGTACTGACCCATCTGGCCAGACACGGACCCATCGGTGGTTCCCCGCCCGGTGGCTAGCCACAATAGTGGACCGTTTTGGTCGGGTATCGCATACTCGGCTTCAGGTTCCTCAGTCCCCGGCCAATAGCCGGGGGGTACTTGCCATGCGCCTGACAACCCGGGGTCGCTACGCCGTAACCGCCATGCTCGACATCGCGCTGCACCGCCATGCCGGCCCGGTCAGCGTCGCGGACATCGCGCACCGGCAGGGCATTTCCTCCTCCTACCTAGAACAGCTTTTCGGCAAGTTGAAGCGGGCGAACCTGCTGGAGAGCCTGCGCGGGCCGGGCGGCGGCTACCGGCTCAAGGACGACGCCGGCGCAATCAACGTGTCGGAAATCATCGCGGCGGTGGGAGAAGGTGTGGATGCAACCCGTTGCCAGGGCACCGCCGATTGCCAGGACGGCCTTACCTGCCTTACCCACGACCTGTGGGCCGACCTGTCCGTCGAAATCGACGCATTCCTCAGGGGAATCACCCTAGCGAGCCTGGTCGCTCGGAGCGAGGTGCAATGCATAGCGCACCGCCAGGACCGGTTGACCGGGGAATTGATCGCAACCCGGCCGTCCTAGTGCTCCATCGAACTGATAACGACGTATCAGTGACAGCGGGAGCACTAGGCTCCGTCCCGCCGATGAAGAAAGTCGTCTATCTCGATTATTCGGCCACCACGCCGGTGGACCCCCGCGTCGTGAGCCGGATGAACGATTGCCTGCCCATCGGGGGCAACTTCGGCAACCCCGCCTCACGAAGCCACTACTACGGATGGCAGGCCGAGGAGGCGGTCGAACAGGCGCGGGCCCAGGTGGCGCGGCTGATCAACGCCGACCCCAGGGAAATCGTTTGGACCTCCGGGGCCACCGAGTCCGACAACCTGGCCATCAAGGGCCTTGCCGAGGGCGCGGCGCGCCGCCATATCGTCACCAGTGCCATCGAGCACAAGGCGGTGCTCGATACCTGCCGGCATTTGCAGGCCCAGGGCTTCGAGGTGAACTACCTGGTACCGGGAACGGACGGCCTCGTCACGCCAGATCAGGTGGCCCGGGCCCTGCGGCCGGATACGCTGCTGGTCTCGCTCATGCACGCGAACAACGAAATCGGGGTGGTCAACGACGTGGCGTCGGTGGCCGAGATCTGCCGGGAACGGGGCGTACCCCTGCATGTGGACGCCGCCCAGAGCGCCGGCAGGATACCCATCGACGTGCAGGCGATGCCCATCGACCTCATTAGTCTGTCGGCGCACAAGATCTACGGTCCGAAGGGAGTCGGCGCCCTGTATGTGCGCCGCAGTCCGCCGGTTCGGCTGCGGGCGCAGATGCACGGCGGCGGCCACGAGCGCGGTATGCGCTCGGGCACCCTGGCCACCCATCAGGCGGTGGGCATGGGCGAGGCATGCGACATTATGCGCCGGGAAGCGGCAACGGAAAACGACCGCATACTCAAACTCCGGCAGCGGCTGTGGTCGTTGCTGCAGCAGGTGCCCGGCGCGGTACTCAACGGTGACGAGCAGCGCCGCCTGCCGGGCAGCCTGAATGTCGCCTTTGCCGGTGTTGACGGCGAGACGCTGCTGCTCGCCCTGGACGACATCGCGGTTTCCAGCGGGTCGGCCTGCACCTCCGCCAGCGTCGAGCCGTCCTACGTGCTGCGCGCCCTGGGGTTGCCCGACGAGCTGGCCCACGCGAGCTTGCGCTTCAGCATCGGCCGCTACACCACCGAAGCCGAAGTGGACTACGCTGCGGGACGGGTCGCCGAGGTGGTCTCGGGGCTGCGGGCCCAGCGCGGGTTGTAACTGGAACAACCTTCTCCAACCTGAGGGCAACCGATCCGCTTCACCAAGCAGTTTTCCGTGGGCACCGTGGCGGCGCTTGCCCGCTCGGCGTGTTCGCGATCTTCGGTTGGAATTTCGAACTGAGGAAACCAACAAATTCGCGAACCTGATGAGCGGCTTGGCGCAACACGCCGGTTACGGATAGGAATCTTTCTCCCGATCCTTCTCCGGGACAATCAGGTCTTCCCGGGAGATGTTCATCAGCACCAGCACGTTCGCCGCAACATAGATCGACGAGTAGGTGCCAACCATGACGCCGATGGTGAGCGCGGCGGCAAAACCGCGAATGCCCTCGCCACCGGCAATGAGCAGCGCCAGCAGCACGAACAGTGTGGTCAGCGAGGTCACCAGGGTTCGACCGAGGGTCTGATTCAGCGAGGTATTGATCACTTCGATGGAAGAGCCCTTGCGGATGGTGCGGAAGTTCTCGCGGATGCGATCAGAAACGACAATGGTGTCGTTGAGCGAATAGCCCACCACCGCCAGCAGCGCCGCCACCACGGCCAGGTCGAAGTTCCATCCGAAGATCGCGAACAAGCCGAGCACGATGGTCACATCGTGGGCAAGTGCCACCACCGCGCCCACGGAAAACTGCTTGGTGAAGCGGAACAGGATGTAGATCATCACGACACCGAGCGCCGTGAGAATGGCAAGCCCGGCACTCTCGGCCAGTTCCTCGCCGACCACCGGCCCCACGAAGTTCGACTGGCGCATGACGGCACCGGGCTCGTCCTCGCGAATCGTTGCGAGTATTCGATCGCCAAGGGTTGCCTGGTCGCTGCCCGGCTGGGGCGGCATGCGGATCAACAGATCCCGGTCCGTGCCGAAGTGCTGAACCACGCCGTCCACGAACCCGGCGGCTTCGAGGCCGGTGCGAATGGCCGCGGGATCGACCGGGGCCTCGAAACCGACCTCCACCAGGGTGCCGCCGGTGAAATCCAAGCCCAGATTCAATCCCTTGAACCCCAGCCAGCCGATTGAGAGCGTAACCACGGCGATGGACGCCATGCCGGCTATGCGGCGCTTGCCCATAAAGTCGAAAATCGGCAACTTCATATTCTGAGCGCCTGCAGCCTGCGCCCGCCATACATCAGGTTCACTAGGGCTCGGGTGCCCATGATGGCGGTGAACATCGAGGTGACAATACCCACCGCCAGGGTGACCGCAAAGCCCTTGACCGGCCCGCTACCGATAGAAAATAGGATGATGGCGACGAAGAAGGTGGTGATGTTGGCATCCAGAATGGTGAGGATCGCCCGGTCGAACCCCGCCTGTATGGCCTGTTGGGGGCTGCGGCTTTTCAGTTCCTCCTTGATGCGGGAGAAGATCAGGACATTGGCATCCACCGCCATGCCCACGGTGAGCACGATGCCGGCGATGCCCGGCAGCGTCAGCGTCGCGCCAAGCACGGACATCACGGCGATAAGCAGCATGAGGTTGGTGGTCAGCGCAATGTCGGCGGCCAGCCCGAACCCCTTGTAGTACACGAGCATAAAGAGCAGCACCAGGATGAAACCCGCCAGCACGGACTGTTGGCCCCGCTCGATGTTTTCTTCGCCCAGGCTCGCGCCCACCGTGCGTTCCTCGACAATGTACATCGGTGCCGCCAGCGCGCCCGCCCGCAGCAGCAGGGCCAGATCCCGGGCCTCACCGATATCGAGCCCCGTTATGCGGAAGTTGAAGCCGAGCGCGGACTGAATGGTCGCCACACTAATCAAGCGCCGTTCCTCCTCGGTGTAGCGCTCGATGGTTTCCTCGCCATCGACCACCACTACCCGGCTGCGGGGCTTCTGCTCGATAAAGATGATGGCCATGGAGCGGCCGACATTGTCCTTGGTGGCATCGTTCATGCTAATGCCGCCGTCGTTGTTGAGGCGAATGCTCACCTGGGGCTGGCTGGTCTCCGGGTCGTAGTTCTGGGTGGCGTTGATGACCTGGTCGCCGGTGACGATGTTCTGCCGCAACAGCGTGACCGGCCCACCCTCGTAGGGATAGGTCTCCGTCAGCGCGCTCCGGTCGTTGCCCATGGCCACCAGCCGGAACTCCAGGTTGGCGAACTTGTTGATTATGCGCTTGGCCTCGGCGCTATCCTGGATACCCGGCAGGTCAAGCACGATCCGCTCCCGGCCGAGCCGCTGCACGAGGGGCTCGGAGACGCCGAGCTCATTAACCCGGTTGCGCAGACTTTGCAGATTCTGGGAGATCGCGGCGTCTTCCAATTCCCTGAGGTATTCCTCCGTCATGGTGAAACGGAGCACGAACCCCTCGTCTGCCTCTAGGTTCTCGATGCTGAAACCGTCGAACTTATCCCGCAGCGCCTCGGCGGCCTGGTCCCGGGCGGCCGTCGTGCGAAACGGAATCCTCAAAACGGTGCCGTCCACCCAGTCGCGCCCCACATAGCGCACGCGGGCCTCCACCAGGGCATCCCGGGCGGTTTCCTGCATGCTCAGCATGCGGTCTCTCAGGAACTTTTGCATATCCACCTGCAACAGCAGGTGTACGCCACCGGACAGGTCGAGGCCCAGCGACATCGGTTTGGCGCCCAGGTCCTGCAACCACCGGGGTGTCGTGGAGGCCCGGGTCAGGGCCACCACATAGTGCTCGTCCAGCCCCTCCAGCGACTTGACGACAATTTCACGGCCGCGCAACTGGCTGTCGTCGTCGCGCAGACGCAGAAATGCCGAACCGTCGGTGATTTCCCCACCAATGATGTCGATACCGGCTTCCACCAGGGCGGCGCGGGCTCGCTCCAGCAGTTCGGCATCCACCGCAACGGTGCTGTCCTCCGGCTTGATTTGTAGTGCCGGGTCCGGCTGAAAGACATTGGGCGCGGCGTAGACCGCACCGATCAATGCGACGAAGAGAACAAAGAGATAGCGGCCAAGCGAGGAGGTGTTGGGTGCCCGTTGGGCGGTACTCGGCAGCCCCAGTATGTTCTCGCCGATCAGGCCTCGACCGCGACCCGTCCGCATGGGTGCCCGGCCCTAGCTCGACTCGTCCAGCGACTTGAGTGTGCCCTTGGGCATGGTGGCGCTAACAGCGCTCTTCTGGACGCGCACTTCCAGCTTCGAGGCGAGTTGCACCTTGATGAAATCGTCTTCTACCTTGGTGACGTTACCCACCAGACCCCCGGCGGTAACGACCTCGTCACCCTTGGAGAGCCCCGCGACCAGGGCGGCGTGCTCCTTGCGGCGCTTGCTCTGGGGGCGAATCAAAAGGAAATAGAAGATGAGTACGAAGCCGCCCAGAAACAGCAGGTTTATCCAGCCCGAACCGCCTCCGGCACCGCCATCGGCCGCATACGCTGTCTCAAACAGGCTCATCTTGTGTGTTCCATTCATCGAGAAGGGTTTGCACGAGGGTGCGCAATGTACCCGTTTCAATGGCACCGCGCAAACGCCGCATCAGGTCGTGGTAGTAGTACAGGTTGTGGTGCGTCATGAGCATCGGGGCGAGTATTTCGCCGCATCGGTCGAGGTGGTGCAGATACGCCCGGGAGTAGTTGGCGCAGGTGGAGCAACCGCAGGCGGCATCCACGGGCACGTCCGCCGTGCGGTGCCGGGCGTTGCGGATCTTCAGGATGCCGCGGCTCGTGAACAGATAGCCGTTGCGGCCATTGCGGGTCGGCAGCACGCAATCGAACATATCCACGCCAAGCTGCACGGCGCGCACCAGATCCTGGGGCGTACCCACCCCCATGAGGTAGCGGGGACGGTCTTCGGGCATGCTGGGCAGCAGGGCCCGCATGACCGCGAGCATCTCCTGCCTGGGTTCGCCCACAGACAGCCCGCCAATCGCATAGCCGTCGAACCCGGCCTCGACCAGGCTGGCGAGACTTGCCTGCCGCAACCCGTTGAACATGCCGCCCTGGACGATGCCGAACAGCATCCCGCCGCCATTGCCTGGTGCCTCTGCAAAGGCCGCCTTGCTGCGCACCGCCCAGGCTAGCGACAGTTCCATGGAGGCCCGTGCCTGGCGCTCCGTCACCGGATACGGCGTACACTCGTCAAGCACCATGACGATGTCCGCGCCGAGGTTGCCCTGGGCTTCCACCGACCGCTCCGGCGTCAGCCTGATCCGCTTGCCATCCACGGGCGACTGAAACTCGACGCCCTCCCCGTCGATGCGGCGTAACTCGCCCAGGCTCCAGACCTGAAAGCCGCCGCTGTCGGTGAGTACCGGGCCATCCCAGCCCATAAAGCGCCCCAGGCCACCCAGTTCACGGATCAGTGCATCGCCCGGGCGCAGCATAAGATGGAAGGTGTTGCCCAGCAGTATCTGCGTACCCACCTCCCGGAGTGCCCCGGGGGCCATAGCCTTGACCGTGCCGTAGGTTCCACAGGGCATGAAAACCGGGGTCTCGACCGGGCCGTGCGCCGTACTCAGGCGACCGCGCCGCGCCGCGCCGTCGCGGGCAATCACCTCAAACATCCGGGTAGCACTCGGTAAACATGGCGTCGCCGTAGCTAAAGAATCGGTACCTTTCCCGCACCGCGTCGGCGTAGGCGGCCATCACCCGCTCGAAGCCGGCAAAGGCGCAGACCAACATCAGCAGGGTGGATTCCGGCAGGTGGAAATTGGTGAGCAGCGCATCCACTGCCCGGAACCGGTGCCCCGGCCTGATGAACAGGCGCGTCTCGCCGGAGCGGGCGCCAATGCCCTCCGGGTGGCGGGCGGCGGTCTCCAGGGCACGCACGACGGTGGTTCCCACCGCCACCACCCGGTGCCCGGCCTTCCGGCAGGCGCGCATACTCTGCACCGCCCCGTCCGGTATCTCGTAGTGCTCGCTGTGCATGCGGTGCCGGGCGAGGTCATCCTCCCGCACGGGCTGAAAGGTGCCCGCACCCACATGCAGGGTAATCTTCGCCACCTGCACCCCACGCTCGGCGAGCGCAGCGAACAGCCTCTCCGAGAAGTGCAGGCCCGCCGTGGGTGCCGCCACCGCCCCCGGCTTGGCGGCATACAGGGTCTGGTAGCGCCGCCTGTCGTCCGCACCGGCCGCACGATCAATATAGGGCGGCAACGGTGTCTCGCCGTATCGCTCGAGGAAATCCGCCACCCCGGTGGGGAACTCCAGCCGGTAGAACTCTCCGGGACGGTCGACCACAACCAGGCGGCCCCCCGTCACATACAGGCACCGGGCGCTCTTGAGCGATTTGCTCGCCCGCACCTGACAGAGCGCCACGCGGTTCGTCTCGATGCGTTCCACGATGATCTCGACCGCGCCGCCGCTGTCCTTGATGCCGCGCAGGCGGGCGTTGATCACCTTGGAGTCGTTGACCACCAACAGGTCGCCCGGCACCAGCAGGGCCGGCAGGTCACGGAAGCGCCGGTGCGCCACCGCCTGAGCGCGCACATGCAGAAGGCGGCTCTGGTCGCGCTCCGGCAACGGCGCCTGGGCGATGAGCGAACGGGGAAGTTCGTAGAAGAAATCGGCTTTCCGCACTGGCTTTACGGACCAATGGCATGGGCTAGCGCATTCTACGCACTCCCGGGCAGCGATGGTAAGATGCGGGATGGCTCTGCCTGGGTGGCGAAATCGGTAGACGCGCCAGACTCAAAATCTGGTATGGGCAACCATGTGAGAGTTCGAGTCTCTCCCCAGGCACCACCTCCGGCGTTGGCCCGCTCGCCTTTGCGCGAACCGATCATCGACGAGCGTACGACGCCATGCGCAATGGGCACCGGGCCTGGGTGAAAGCCGCCGGGCGTCGTGCGTTGCGCCGTACCTAACTGGCCGGATTGACGATCATCTTGCCGGTGTTGGCCCCGGTGAAGAGGCCGATGAAGGCCTCCGGGGCCCGTTCGATTCCGTCGAAGGGTGTCGGTGTCACCCCAGCCGCATACGCTCCACGCCCACCAGCCGGTCATAGAGCAGGTACAACCCCAGCACACAGGCGAGCAGTATGCCCCCCAGGGCGGCCGCGAGGCCCCAGTTCAGCGACTGCTGCATGTGGTAGGCAATCATGTTGGAGATCAGTTGGCCGGTGCGCCCGCCGACGAGCGCCGGCGTGATGTAGTAGCCGATCGCCAGGATGAACACAAGCAACGAGCCGGCACCGACCCCGGGTAGGGTCTGGGGCCAATAGACGCGCCAGAACGCCCGCGGAAAACTGGCGCCCAGGGAGGCGGCGGCGCGCATATGGGTAGCCGGTATGGTGCGCATAACCGAGTAGAGCGGCAGCACCATGAACGGCAGCAACACGTGGGTCATGGCGACCACCGTGCCGGTCATGTTGTAGATCATCGACAGGCGTTCGTCCTCGCCGATCAGGCCAATTGCAACCAGAACGTCGTTGATGACACCCTGGGATTGCAGCAGCACGATCCAGGATGTGGTTCGCACCAGGAGCGAGGTCCAAAAGGGCACCAGCACAAGCAGCAGCAACAGGTTGGCGCGGGCCGGCGATGCCTGGGCGATCAAATAGGCGACCGGATAGCCCAACAGCAGGCACAGCGCCATGATGCCGAGGCTCACCGCCAGGGTGCGGCCCAACAAGGCCAGATAGATGCGTTGCTCTGCCGGTTTGGCAACGATGTGGTCAGCGGCGTCCCGGTCCAGGTCCAGGGCCTGCAGATAATGCCTGCCGGTGAACCGTTCTCCGGAGCGTCGGATGGCCCGCCAGGTGGCCGGTGCCGCCCAGGCATCGGCGGCGTCGATCATGGCGTCCCGCCAGGAGTCCGTGGTCACATTGCGCAGCTTGCGCGCGGTGCGCGTGATGACACTGCGCAGCCCGCCTTGCACACGGTTGACGCGGGTGGCAACCCGCCCCAGCGTGCGCGCCTGCCGGGCGTCCGCCAGTTCCCGGGCCAGGGTCGCGAACACGGCTTCCGAAGGCAGGCCTTGGCCGTCCCACACGCGCAGCAGCGCCAAGGTGTCCGGAAGCGCATCGGCAACCAGCGGATCGTGGACGCTGCGCGTCAGCATGGTCGCCAGCGGCACGATGAAGGTAACGCCGACAAAGACGACCAGCGGCAGGGTCAGCGCGGTCGCGCGCAGACGGATTGCCCCCGGACTTGGCACCTTCGGCCGCCCCTGCTACCGAGCCAGCCAGGCGGCGAAGCGTTCGTTCATCTCGTCGAAGTGGTCGCTCCACCATTCCCAGTCGTTCTGCAAGGCCCGCTTCAGGTTTTCCGGCGAGGTGGGCATATGCGGCGCCATCTCGATACCGGTTTCCTGGTGTGTCTTCACCAGCGCCATCGCCGACCGCCGGGCGGGGCTGTAGGAAATGTACCGGCTGATCGCCGCCATCGTCTCCGGGCGCGAAGCGAACTCGATCAGCTTGCGGGCCGCCGCCAGGTTGGGCGTGCCCGCCACGATGCCAAAGCCGCCGTGGTCGAGCACCTGGCCATCCCAAACCACGGTGAACGGCTGTTTCTCCAGCACCTGCGCGTTGAAGATGCGGCCGTTGTAGGCGGTGCTCATCGCCACCTCTTGGTCCGCAAGCATCTGCGGCGGCTGCGCCCCGGCTTCCCACCAGATGATGGCGTCCTTGATGGTATCCAGCTTGCGGAACGCCTGGTTGAGGCCTTCCGGCGTGTCGAGCACTGCGTATACCCGGTCGAGGGGCACACCGTCGGCCATCAGCGCGAATTCCAGGTTGACCTGGGGGGTGCGGCGCATGCCGCGGCGACCCGGAAACTTTTGCAAGTCGAAGAAATCCTCGATTGTGGTGGGCCCGCCGTCCGGGAAGACCTTTTGGTTGTAGGCGTAGACGGTGGCGTAGAATAGCTGGCTGCCGCCGCAGTCGGTGATGGTGTCGGGGAAGTAGTCTTCGGCAAGGGAACTGCCCTCCGGCACTGCACCCAACTCGTCCTCTTCCACGAGTTCGAGCAAGCCCTCGTCGCAGCCGCGCACGAGATCGGCAATCTCCAAATCCACCAGATCCCAGTGCACATTGCCGGTTTCCGTCTGGGCGCGCACCTGGGCAAGCCCGCCGTTGTAGTCCTCGATGTTGATCTCTACCCCGCTTTCCGCCGAGAACGGGTCCAACACCGCGAGTTTGCTGGCGCGGCCATAGGCGCCCCCCCAGGAAACCACGGTGAGGGTCTCCGCCACGGCCAGACCGGCTGTGGCACAAAGCAGAACCGCCGCTGTCAGGTGTTTCACAGTTTTATCTCCTCGAATTCATTCCCGGTGCTCATTCCCGGGGTTCATCGGGTGGCAGCGCTCGGCAGTCCGTGGTCGTCCAGCCGATGCGCGCATCGTCGCCCGGAAGCACCGCCCCGTGGCCAACGATGTTGGGAATCTTGATTACAAAGTCCTTGCCACCTAGCGCCGTTTGCACGCGCAGATGGTCGCCCAGGAAAGCGACATCCGCCACGCGAACGGTAATTTCGTTACTGTACAGGCCCGGCCTAGGGGCCAGGCCCACCCGTTCCGGACGAATGGCCAGCGTCACCTCGTCGCCAACCTTGCCGGATGCCACGAGCAGGGCCTTGACCACCTTGCCGTCGAGTTCGACAGCGCAGATATCCCCGTCGATGCCCGCCAGGCGCCCGCGCAGTAGGTTGTTGTCACCGATAAATGAGGCCACGAACGGGCGTTCCGGCTCTTCGTAGAGCACTTCCGGCGTCGCCATCTGTTCGATGCGCCCGCCGTTGAACACCGCCACCCGATCCGACATGACCATGGCTTCCTGCTGGTCGTGGGTGACATACACCACCGTCACCCCCAGGCTGCGCTGAATGCGCCGAATCTCGTACTGCATCTCCTCGCGCAGGCGGCGGTCCAGGGCACCTAAGGGTTCGTCCATCAACACCAGCTCCGGCTCGAACACCAGCGCCCGCGCGATCGCCACGCGCTGCTGCTGGCCGCCGGAGAGCTGACCCGGGCGCCGGTCGTCGAAGCCTTCCAGACGCACGAGCTGCAGGGCCCGGCGCACGCGCGCGTCCACCGCCTGTCCGTCCAGCCCGCGCACCTGCAGCGGAAACGCCAGATTGCCCGCAACGGTCATATGGGGAAACAGCGCGTAGTTCTGGAACACCATGCCGATGTTGCGGTCGCGCGGCGGCACATCGGCCACCGCCTTGCCGGCGATACGGATGGCCCCGGCGGTGGGCGTCTCGAAACCGGCAAGCATCATGAGGCAGGTGGTCTTGCCGGAGCCCGATGGGCCAAGCAGGGTGAGAAATTCGCCCTGGTTAACCGACAAGTCCAGGTCGCGCACAACCAACGTAGCGCCATCGTAGCTCTTGGATACGCCATCGAACTGCACGTAGGCGTCGGTCGATTGGTTCAACTGTCTGTCCTCTGGTCTCGCACCGGTATCGGCGGGCGGCACATCCAGGCTAGGCCGGTGCCGTCCCGCCCCGGCGCCGCAGCCATTCCACGGTGAGCATGAGTAACACCGCAAAGGCGATTAGCAGCGTCGCCACCGCCAGGATGGCGGGGCTGATCTGCTCGCGAATGCCCGCCCACATTTCCCGGGGAATCGTACGCTGTTCAATGCCGCCCATAAACAGCACGGCGACAACCTCGTCGAACGAGGTGGCGAACGCGAACAGCGCACCCGAGGCCACGCCCGGGGCGATCACCGGCAATTGGACTCGGCGGAAACTGAGCCAAGGCCCGGCCCCTAGGCTGGCCGCCGCGCGTGTTAGGTTGGTGTCGAATCCGGCCAGCGTGGCGGTGACGGTGATGACCACAAAGGGCGTGCCTAGGGCGGCGTGGGCGAGTATCAGCCCGATGTGGGTTTGCGCTAGGCCGACGCTGGAGTAGAAGAAGAACATGCCTGCCGCCGAGATGATCACCGGGGTCACCATTGGCGAGATCAACAAGCCCATGATCAACGGCCGCGCCACTATGGCGGGGTTCGCCAGGCCAAGCGCCGCCAGGGTGCCAAGCACGGTGGCCAGCGCGGTGGCGCAAATACCGATCACCAGGCTGTTCAGCAATGCCCGCAACCAGCCTTCGTCGCCGGCAACCAGCGCGTACCAGCGTAGCGAATAGGCATCCGGGTCGAGCCGCAGCATGCCCTCGGTGAACGTGAAATAGGGTTCCACGTTAAAGCTCAGCGGCACCACCACCAGTATCGGCGCAACCAGAAAAACAAAGACGGCGATGCAAAACGCCAGGTGAACGCCCCGGTACGCACCCTCGCGCCAGTTCATCCCATCCATCCCCTGTGGACGCCGGCCCTGCCGTCGCCGACCGATACCGGCCGATTTCCCATCCCGCGGTTCATGGGCGCACAGCATAGCAGCAGGCCAGGCCATTCGGGCAACCGGCCAGACACCCAAGCAAAGTCAACGCTGAGTCCCGTGGCACGGAGATTCCAGTACGCCAGGCCGCTGGCGGCCATCGCCCCGGCGAGCGACCCGGCCGGATTGGCGAGTGCCGTAGTACAGGCGGCCGGAAGCGGTGCGGTGCGGTATGATGCCGAGCTTCGTGGGCGTGGAGTATGTGGATGCCTGGTCCGGTCCTAGTCGGAATCAGCCAGCTCGAGCAGCGGGCCGAAGACCTGGCCCATGCCCGGGAACCCATCGACCTCATGATCGAAGCCGTGCGGGCGGCTGGCGAAGATGCGGGCAGCCCGGCCCTGTTGACCCAGGCGGATTCCGTGCGGGTGATTCGCGGTTTCTGGCGCTACGGCAACCCGGCGCGGGCGGTGTGCGAGGCCATCGGCAACCACCGGGCGGAAACGGGCCTGACCCCATTTGGCGGCAACTACGTGCAGACGGTGCTCAACCGGTCGGCCCTGGACATTCAGGCCGGCCGGCACGATGTCATTGTCATGACCGGCGCGGAGTGCGGCCACAGCCAGGCCCGCGCGCGGCGCGCTGGCGTGAAGCTGCAATGGCGCGACCTTGCCGGCACCCCCGACCTCTACATCGGCAAGGACGCGCCAATGGGCCACGATGTGGAACTTGCCCTAGGCATCCGCCGAGCGTCCCAGATATACGCCATCTTCGAGCTTGCCCGCCGCCACCACCTTGGCGAGAGCGTCGATGCCCATCTGCAACGCATATCGGAACTCTGGGCGGGTTTCAGCCGGGTCGCCGCCAATAATCCACACGCCTGGATTCGCCAAGCCAAGACCGCGGCGGAGATTCGCACCGCCTCGGCGGCCAACCGCCCGGTGACCTTCCCCTATCCCAAATTCATGAACGCGAACAGCAACGTGGACCAGGCGGCCGCGCTCATTCTGTGCTCGGAGGCTAGGGCAAAGGCGCTCGGCATTCCAAGAAACCGGTGGATCTACCCCTGGGCGGGCACCGATGCCGAGGACCAACTCCTCGCCTCTCACCGGCACAACTTCCACAGTTCGCCGGCCATCCGCGTCGCCGGCGCACGGGCACTTGAGTTGGCCGGCCTAGCCGCCGGACAACTGGATTTCGTGGATCTCTACAGTTGTTTTCCCGTAGCTGTACAGGTGGCCACCGCCGAACTCGGCCTGGACCCGGCCCGGCCGCTGACGGTTACCGGCGGGCTGACCTTCGCCGGCGGCCCACTAAACAACTACGTCATGCACGCCATTGCCCGCATGGCGGAACTGCTGCGCGAGGCACCCGGGGCCAAGGGGCTGGTCACGGCCAACGGCGGCTTCCTCAGCAAGCACGCCTTCGGCATCTACTCCACCGAGGCGCCGCCAAGCGGGTTTCGATACGCCAACCCCCAGGGCGAAGTCGATGCGGCGGCACCGCCCCGCCAGGTCGTCGCAAACCACCGCGGCAACGCCGAGGTGGAAGGCTATTGTGTTCTGTACGGCCCCGAGAACCCCCAGGTGGCGAACATTGCCCTGCGCCTGCCGGGCGGTGAACGGGCCTGGGCCAATTGCACGGACCAAGACACCCTAGCGGCCATGACCACAAGGGAGTTCTGCGGCTCGACGGCCACCGTCGATGGAAACACAGCCAGCTTCTAACCGGGCCGGGTTGCCGCGGCGACTGGCAGCCATGTTCTACGACGGCCTGCTGATCCTGGCGCTCTGGATGATAACGCTGCTGGCCATGGTGGTTGCCAACGGCGGCGAGGCGGTGTTGGGCGCCCTGGTGCAATCGGCGCTGTTCCTGGAAGCCTTCGTGTTCTTCGCCTGGTTCTGGTCCCGGGCGGGACAAACCGCCGGCATGCGCGCCTGGCGGCTGCACCTGGTCTCCAACGATGGCGGCCGCATCACGCTCAACCAGGCAACGGCGCGCTTTTTCGCCGGTTTGCTCTCGCTGGCCGCGCTCGGGCTCGGCTATTGGTGGGCACTGTTCGACCGGCAGCGCAGAACCTGGCCCGATATCCTGAGCGGCAGCCGGATTGTCCACCGGAAGGAATGAAGGGAAACGAACAAGCGCGCCAAGGAGGCCCAGGGCGCCTCAGGCAACGCGCCGCAGATGCCATAGTCCGACCAGCCAGCATAGGAGGATCGGCAGGGCAACCGCGACCGATGCCTCAAGCCCGTAGACCTGGCTCATCGGGGCAAACAGATCCTGCAGGTACTTGAAGGAAAGCCCAACAACGACACCGGCGCTGACGCGCACGCCCATGCCCACCTCGCGGAGCGGCCCGAGCACGAACGATAGCGCCAACAGAACCAATCCGAACATGGCCGCGGGTTGCAGGCACTTGCTCCAGAACGCCAGCAGGTATGGGCTTGCGTCGAGCCCCTCCCGCTGTAGGTAGGCGATCCGGTAGTAGAGGTTGCGGATCGACAGGCGCTCCGGATCCACCAGCGCCCGCTCGCCGACCAGGCGCGGGTCGATGCCGCTCCGCCAGCGCACCTGCGAATAGGCCTCGGCAACGGTGCCGTCATCGTCGAGGCGGGTCTGCACCACATCTTGCAGCAGCCAGTGCGGTTCCTGGCTCGCATCGTAGAACCCGCTGGCCGCCTCCCGCGTCTGCATCAGGACACCCGATTCGTCAAGCCGGTACTGGCGAATCCCCACCAGAGAGCCGTCGCCGGACAAGGCATCCACCTGGGTATAGACCGGCCCCTCGCGGTACCAGCCAGCGATGGAGATCGGCTCACCGCCCCTGGACAACCCGGCCTTGCGCACGGCCGCGGCCGCTTCCGCTTCGGGCGCAACCCACTCGCCCACCACCGCGCCCAACAGCCAGATGCCCAGAACCGCCCAGGCCAGCCCCCCGAAAAGGCGGTATACGGAAACGCCCGCGGCGCGCAGGGTAACCAGTTCCCAGCGGCTCGCCAGGTGCCCAAGCCCAGCCAGGCCGCCCAGGAATACCGCGTAGGGCAGCAGTTCATAGCTGCGGCGGGGCAACGTTAACGCCACGTACAGCAACGCCTCCCCCAGGTCGTACCCGGCCCGCTGTTCGCCAGCCTCCTCGACCAGCGCAAACACCGAAAGCAGGCCTATGAACGCCAGGAATACGGTCGCCGTGGCCAGCAACAGGGTTCGACAGAGATAGCGGTCAAACTGTTTCATGACGCGCTCAGGCCCCGGGCCGGCTCGCCCGGGCAATCAGCACCGCGCCGGTCGCGCAGAACAGCAGGTGCACGGGCCAGAGCCCAGCCCAAAGCGGCACCATATCGGCAAACAGGGCATGCTGATTGACCAGCATCGCGAAATAGTACAGCAGTAGCAGCAATACGCCGGGCACGACCCGAGCGAACCGGCCCATACCAGGTGTGGCCCTAGCGACCCCGACGGCGATCAGGGCACCGACCAGGCAGAAGACCGGCAGCCCCAAACGCCAGTACAGTTCCGCCGCCGCCCCTGCATCGCCGCGCCGCCACAAGGTTGCCGTGGGCACGGTATCCTCGTCGATGCGCCGGCGTAGCGGCCGGTCTTCCGCCAGCTTTTGGCCCAACACTTGAAACCGGGTCACGCGGTAATCCCGCGCGCCGCTGTTGCCTCGGTAGTGCCGGCCGTTCTCCAACACCAGGAATCGGCTGCCGGTTCGTGCATCCAGGTACTGCCTGCCCGTTTCGGCCCACACCGTCACCACGGGCTGCCGGTCCCGATATTCGGAAACGAACACGCCCGCCAAGGCTCCCCGGTCGGCACTGACCGTCTCGGCATAGACGACGCGGCCGTCCCGGCCGAAGACGTTGAATTGGCCCGGATTCACGGCCTCGAATCCGCTACGCAGCCGCTGTTCCAGCAAGAACCCGTCGAGCACGGCGTTGTTCGCCGGCGCAACCTGCAACGATAGCCAGGCCGTCACCCCAACCAGCCCGATCAACGAGGGCGCAACCCAGGCGAATAGGCGCCCCGGGTTGACGCCTGCGCTTTGTAGGACAGCCATTTCACGATCCGCGTGCAGGCGACCAAAGGTGAGCAACACCGCAATGTAGAACGAGAAGGGCAACAGCAACTGCAGAAAGCCGGGCAGGCGCAGGCCGAGTATGGTTACCAGGCTTTCCGCCGGGTATTTGCCCGCGGCGGCATCCTGCAGGTAGCCAATGAACCGCCCGCCCACAGCAACCGCCAGCAGCACCAGCGCCGTCATGGTGAACATCAGCAGCAGTTCCCGATTGATATACCTTGCCGCGACCATGCCGTAGACTTATCGGTTTACCCAAGCGAACCGATTATGAAGTATTCGGCGAAAACCGGCAGCCTAGCGGTGGCGACCCACTGCCTGGTATGCGACCTAAAAACCGCCGCACGTGTGGCCGGGGAGCTTGGCAGCGGCACCCTGTTCGACGCCGCCGTGCAGGACTTCGACAACAAGGTGGGCACCAACCTGACGGTGCGGCTGCCGGCCGGCAGCCGGGTGCAACGAATACTGGTGGCCGGGGGCGCCGATGGCGAGGCGGACACGGCGGGTTTTCGGAAGATCGCTCGAAGCACCGCCAAGGACCTTGCCAAGCTGAGCACACTGGGTGTGCGCAACGCCCTATGGGGCCTGACCGCCGTGCGGGTGAACAACCGCGATCCGTACTGGCGCGCGTTCACCGGTGCCTATGAATTGTCGCTCGCGCTCTACCGCTTCAGCCAGCACAAATCCGAAGCGACCGACTCCCGCATGACCCGCGTACAGATGCACACCGACACCCGCAACAGGGCGGCGGTGGCCAGGGCCGCCCGGGAGGGGCAGGCCCTGCACGACGGGCTGCAACTCGCCCGCGACCTTGGCAACCAGCCGGCCAATGTCTGCGACCCGAACTATCTCCTCAAGGAGGCGCGCAAGCTCCGCCGCGCGGGCAACGTCACGGTTAGCTCGCTCGACGAGAAGCGCATGACGGAACTGGGCATGGGGGCCTTCATGGCGGTGACGAGGGGCAGCGTCAAGCCGGGCCGGATGATCGTCGTCAACTACCGGGGCGGCAAGGCGAGGACACCCCCAATCGCGTTGATCGGCAAGGGCATTACCTTCGACACCGGCGGTATCAGCATGAAGCAGCCGACGGCGATGATCGAGATGAAATTCGACATGTGCGGCGCCGCCTCGGTACTCGGGGCCACCCGCGCCGCGGTTGCGGCGCAACTGCCGATCAACCTCGTCACCATCGTGGCCGCGGCGGAGAACATGCCGAACGGCAACGCCACGCGCCCGGGCGACATCGTCACCACCCACTCCGGCAAAACGGTGGAAATACTGAATACCGACGCCGAGGGCAGGCTGGTGCTGTGCGATGCGCTGTCCTACGCCGGCCGCTATAAGCCGCAGACCGTCATCGATGTGGCGACCCTCACCGGCGCCTGCATCACCGCCCTGGGCCATCACGCCAGCGCGGTCTACGCCAACGACGACGTTCTGGCCAAGACCCTGGTCGAGGCCGGCGAGTGGACCGGCGACCGCGCTTGGCACATGCCGCTATGGCAGGAATACCAATCCGGCCTCGACAGCAACTTCGCCGACATGGCCAATATCGGCGGCAAGGGCGGGGGCAGCATCGTCGCCGCCTGTTTTCTGGCGAGATTCGCGGAAAACTACACTTGGGCGCACCTAGATGTGGCGGGCAGTGCCTTCGGCGGCGGTGCCCGCGGCGCCACCGGCCGCCCCGTCGCCCTACTGTTCAGGTATCTGCTGGATGCCGCCGCGTGACGCGTGTGGATTTCTACATTCTTCAGGATGTCGAGCAGACGGCGATGCGGCGGTTCGCCTGCCGGCTTGCCGCCAAGGCCACGGAAAACGGTAAGCAGACCTATCTGCATGCCGCAACGGATGCCGAAGCCCGGGAAATCGACGAACTGCTGTGGGACTATCCTCCGAACCGAATGATTCCCCACGGCCTGCTCGGCAAGCCCGAGGCCGAAGGCGCGCCGGTGCTAATCGGCCACCAGACGCATTCCCCGGATCACTTGCCCACCGATGGACTGCTCATCAACCTAATGGATGACGTGCCGCCTTTTCTAGGCCGTTTCGAGCGCGTGGCGGAAATCGTCGTCGGCGAGAAGCGCGCCAGCGGCCGCGCACGCTACCGGTACTATCGCGACCGCGGCTATCCCCTGTTCCACCACGAGTTGGACGATTGGGAAGCGCGCTGAAGTGGAACGCAGTTTCGACCCGCATGCCATAGAGCGCGAGCTGTACGAGGAGTGGGAAACCGCGGGCTACTTCGCGCCCACCGGCGATGGCACCAGCTACTGCATCGCCATTCCACCACCCAATGTCACCGGCAGCCTGCACATGGGGCACGCCTTTCACCACACGCTGATGGATGCCCTCATTCGCTACCACCGCATGCGGGGGCGGCGCACGCTCTGGCAGATGGGCACCGACCACGCCGGCATCTCCACCCAAATGCTGGTGGAACGCCAGTTGAACGGCGAGGGCAGCACGCGCGCCGAGATCGGCCGCGATGCGTTCCTCGACCGGGTGTGGCGCTGGAAGCGGCACTCGGGCGGCAACATATCCCGGCAGTTGCGCCGCATGGGTTCCTCCCTCGACTGGTCCAGGGAGCGGTTCACCCTAGACGAGGGATTTGCCCGGGCGGTCCTTGAGGTTTTCGTGCGCCTGTACGACGAGGGGTTGATCTACCGGGGCAAACGGCTCGTGAACTGGGACCCGGAACTCGGCACCGCCATCTCTGACCTGGAGATCGAGAACCGCGAGGAAGAGGGGCATCTGTGGCGTTTCCGCTACCCCCTGGGCAACGGCGCCAGGGCAGCCGACGGCAAGGACTATCTCGTCGTTGCCACCACGCGGCCCGAGACCATGCTCGGCGATACCGCGGTGGCTGTGCATCCGGGGGACGAACGCTACCGCAATCTCGTTGGCGGGACGGTGCGGCTGCCCCTGGTCGGACGGGAACTGCCCATCATCGCCGATGAATACGTCGACCCCGATTTCGGCACCGGCTGCGTGAAGATAACCCCGGCGCACGACTTCAACGACAACCAGGTCGGCGCAAGGCACAACCTGCCACTGATCAACATCTTCACCGCCAAGGCGGCGGTTGGCGACAACGCCCCCGAAGCCTACCGGGGCCTGGACCGCTTTCAGGCCCGCCAGCGCATCGTCGCCGACCTCGAGGGCCTGGGCCTGCTCGACGGTGTGCAACCGCACCGCCTTACCGTGCCCCGCAGCGACCGCTCCGAGGCCATCGTCGAGCCCTGGTTGACCGACCAGTGGTTCGTCAGAATTGCGCCGCTCGCCGAGCCCGCGGTGGCGGCGGTGCGGAACGGCGAAATCGAGTTCGTGCCCGGGCAGTACGCCAATGTCTTCTTCGCCTGGATGCGCGAAATCCAGGACTGGTGCATCAGCCGGCAACTCTGGTGGGGCCACCGCATCCCGGCCTACTACGATGCCGAAGGGAACATCTATGTGGGCCGTTCCGAAGCGGAAGCGCGGCGGCGGGCGAACCTGGACGATGCGGTTGCCCTGACCCAGGACGAGGACGTGCTGGACACCTGGTTTTCTTCCGCCCTCTGGACATTCGCCACCCTCGGCTGGCCGGACGAGACGGACGATCTGCGGGCGTTTCACCCCACAGACGTGCTGGTGACGGGGCACGACATCATCTTCTTCTGGGTCACCCGCATGATCATGATGACGCTGAAGTTCATGGGGGAGGTGCCCTTCCGCAAGGTTTACATCCACGGGCTGGTGCGCGATGCGCAGGGCCGCAAGATGTCCAAGACCAAGGGCAACGGCCTGGACCCGCTGGACCTGATCGACGGTATCGGGCTTGAGGAACTGGTCCGGAAACGCACGCAGAACCTCACCCAGCCTCAGATGGCACCGACCATCGAGAAAGACACGCGCAGGGAATTTCCCGCCGGAATTCCTTCCTTCGGCACCGATGCCCTGCGCCTCACCTTCTGCGCCCTAGCCTCCACCGGGCGCAACGTGCGCTTCGACCTGAGCCGCACCGAGGGCTACCGCAACTTCTGCAACAAGCTGTGGAACGCGGCCCGGTTCGTGCTGATGAACGCCGGTGGCGACGAGCCCCTAGACGGCTTCTGCGAACCGGGCCTGGCCGATCGCTGGATCCGCTCGCGCGCACGGCGGCTGGTGCGGGACTGCCACCTGGCGATGGAGACCTTTCGGTTCGACCGCTACGCAGGCGCAATCTACGACTTCGTCTGGCATGAGTACTGCGACTGGTACCTGGAGCTGACCAAGCCCCTGCTGTGGGATAAGCACTTGGGTTCCGGCCTGCGAACCGGCGCGCGCCGCACCCTCGTGGAGGTGCTTGAACTGCTGTTGCGGGTTGCGCACCCGATTCTGCCGTTCATCACCGAGGCGGTCTGGCGCGACCTTGCGCCACTCTTGGGCATTGACCGGCCAAGCATCATGCTGGCCCCCTTTCCACAGGAGAGCGAGCTGGCGGACGACCCGGAAGCCGAGGCCGCCATGGACTGGCTCAAGGGCGTGGTGACGGCGCTACGCAACATCCGCGGCGAAGCCGGCATCAAGCCTGGCCGGCAGATACCGATGCTGTTGCAAGGCGGCGGCGACCGAGACCGCGAGTTGGCGACAATGGCACGCCCGTTGCTGGAGCGGTTGGCCAAAGTCGGCTCGATGGATTGGCTGCCCGACGATGCGGCACCGCCCGCCAACGCGCTGGCGCTGGTGGGGGAACTGAAGATTATGGTTCCCCTTGCCGGTTTGATCGATATCGAGGCCGAACGCGCCCGCATCACCAAGGAAATCGACCGCAGGCGGAAGGAACTGCAAAGAATCGAAGCGAAGCTTGGCAACGGCCAATTCCTACAGAACGCCCCGCCGCATATCGTCGACAAGGAAAGGTCAAGGGCGGCCGCCACCCAGGCGGCGCTGGCGGCGCTGCAAACGCAGTTGGATGCTATGCCGATCAACATCGAGCAGCCCGCTGGAACTTGAAACTGGGGGCTTACATACTGTACTTCACGAGCGGCGCTTGACGGCACCGAAGCAGCCGCTATCGGGGATCAAACCATAGGGTCTTATGTAGATCAGTTGACAGGCCACGACAGGAAGTGGTTATGCAGCCCGCGAAACCCAACATGTGGTAACTTATCAATCAATCTACATAGGTTCCAAAAAATAACTTCAGGGTGGCCAATAGGCGCCCCCGGGCCGGGAATACCCTTCTTCCCCATGCGCCCCCCCTCGGCGGTGTATCCGCTTGACAGGGCCATCCTAAAGTCACCTACTAGACATCATGTTTTGACCTGCCCGTCCTCAAGCGCGTGGATTATCTTAGGGACGGTCAAAATGGCCACCGAGACAGAGCCAGAATTGAGGAGGGCAGGTAGTGCAAGACTTTAGAGCAAACGAAGCGGAAACGGTATCGGGGCGAGTGCCGGAAACGGACATCAGCCATGCGGCCCATGTCGGCCTGGACGTGCACAAGGACACCATCGCGGTGGCGGTGGCGCCGGCAGGCCGGGAGGCGCCTATCTATGTGGGGGAGGTGGCCAACCGGCCGGCGGCGATCGGCAAGCTGGCCGACAAGCTGGGCCGGCAGTACGGCGGCGAGTTGATCGAGTTCTGTTACGAGGCGGGTCCGTGCGGTTATGAGGTGCATCGTCAACTGACGGGGCTGGGATTCGATTGTGCGGTGGTGGCGCCGTCGCGGATTCCGAAGGCGCCGGGCGAGCGGATCAAGACGGACCGGCGGGACGCGTGCAAGCTGGCCCGGTTGTTGCGCAGCGGGGAGTTGGCGCCGGTCTGGATTCCGGACGAGCGGCAGGAGGCGATGCGGGATCTGGTGCGCGCACGGGCGGATTTCAAGAATGCCGAGCGCAAGGCGCGCCAGCAACTGGGCGCGTTTCTGCTGCGTCATGGGCGCCACTGGTCGAAAAGCCGGTGGACGAAGACGCACTACGCTTGGCTGGACAAGCAGCGCTTCGAGCTGGACTGGCGGGAATGGGCGTATCGGGAGTATCTGGATGCGGTGCGTGCGGCGAGCGATAGGGTGGCGGCGCTGACGGGGCAACTGGAACGCGCGTTGCCGGACTGGTCGATGGCGCCGGTGGTGCGCTCGCTGGTGGCATTGCGCGGCGTGGACAGGCTCACGGCGATGACCCTGCTGGCGGAGTTGGGTGATGTGAGCCGGTTCGATTCGCCGCGGCAGTTGATGGCCTATCTGGGGCTGGTGCCGAGTGAACACAGTTCCGGGTCGCGGCGCCGCCAGGGCGGGATCACCCGGACCGGCAACGGTCATGTGCGGCGCGTCCTGTTGGAATCGGCCTGGTGCTATCGTTTTCCGGCGCGACAAACGGAGCATCTCAAACGCAAGGCGGCCGCGGCGTCGGAGGAGGCCAAGACAATCGCCTGGAAAGCCCAGCGCCGCTTGTGCGGGCGCTATCGGCACCTTCTTCGGGCGGGCAAGAACTCGAAGCAGGCGAGCGTCGCGGTGGCCCGCGAGTTGTGCGGCTTTGTCTGGGACATCGTTCGTCGGGAGATGGCCCGGATCCCGCCAACCCAAGCTCACGCCGGTGGCGCGTCGCGATCCGACGACGCGGTCGGCATCGGGTAGGGACGAGGCCGGGGCGTGTTGAGTCAGGGCAGGATCGGGCCGGTGTGGAGAACCCTTGTTCGGGCTATCACCGGTACCGACGGCACGATCCCGATACGGGCGTACCGTTCGACGATCCCTGCCACTAGAGAAAGGCCAGCTCCGCGACGTAGTGAAGTCCGGTCGGTACCCAATCCACGCATATCAGCATGATCCACCGTCGCAATCAGCCCGGTCTTGTCCTGACCCAACACGCCCGCCGATTGGGCAGCGCCATCGATGTTCAACTCTCGGTGCGCAGGCGCCGTGGATTTGTGGACGAGTCCTGCGGACCGGCGCGCGCCCAGCGGGCCGTGTGGACAGCCCGTGGACAACGCGGGGACGCGTTGCCCACCGCCCGCCCACACTCGCGCGCCTCTCGCCCACAACTCCACCGCGCCGACAACAAGTTTTTTCATTCCGAAGGGGAGGAGGATGGGAAAGTTCCTTGAGGGGTTTGACAGGTCAAAACATATCAGCCCTCGGTAAAGTCCTATATAGATCGTTTACAAGCGTTTTTCGGAAAGTTCGCCCCCCCAGCGGGTGGGGCTCACCTACAACTCCAGCAAGACCTTGCCGACGGTCGCGTTACCGGCGACGAGCTCGTGGGCGCGCTGCGCCTCGGGCATCGGCACCACGGCCTCAACGACGGGCCGAATCGCACCCCGTTCGATATTCGGCCAGACATCTCGTTGCAGGCCGTCCATCACCGCCGACTTGGCGGCGATGCTGCGCGCCCGCAGGGTGGACCCGATAATGCGCAATCGCTTCATCATCAACAGGGCCAGGTTCAGTTCGGCTTGCGCACCGCCCATCAGGCCAATCAATATCAAGCGGCCATCCCGGCCCAGGCTTGCCAGGTTGTCCCGGAGATAACCCGCGCCCACCGGGTCGAGAATGACATCGAACCCCGCCCCGCCGGTCCACTCCGCCACCTTGTCCGCAAACGACTCCTCGTGCCGGTTGGTGCCGCCGGCGGCACCCAAGGCCAGGCACCGGTCGAGCTTGCCCTGGCCACCGACAGTCACGAAGCAGGGGTTATGACTCTGGGCGCATAGTTGAATAGCGGCGGTGCCCACACCGCTCGCCCCGGCGTGTACCAGCACCCGTTCCCCGTTTGCGAGCCCCGCCTCGCTATACAGGTTGAGGTAGGCGGTGGCGAACACCTCCGGCAACGCCGCGGCTTCCAGCAGCCCCAGGTTAGGGGGCACGGGAAGCACCTGGCCGGCCGGCGCAACAACGGTTTCCGCATAGCCGCCGCCCGCCAGCAGAGCGCACACGGCATCCCCCGGCGCAACCCGCTGGACGCCGGTACCGACCGCAACGACTTCTCCCGAACATTCCAGGCCCGGCACCTCGCTGATCCCCGGGGGCGGCGGATAGCGCCCCATGGCCTGCATCAGGTCGGCGCGGTTGACGGCGCTGGCCCGGACGGCGATTTTCACCGTGCCCGGGCCCACCTCCGGTTCCGGCGCCTCGCCCCACACCAACTTGCCGTCCTTGATCAAAATCGCTTTCACTCGGCACCTCCTTCTAGATTGCCCCTACCAAGACATGCGCATTTTCACACCCTGATCGTGCAGATAGCGCTTGAGTTCGCTCACGGAGTAGTGGCCGTAGTGAACCATCGACGCGACCAGCGCGGCATCCGCCTTCCCCGCGGTCAGCGCCTCGAGCAGATGCCGTGGCTCACCAGCCCCGCCGGATGCGATGACCGGAATACGCACGGCCTCGGCGATCATGGCGGTGAGGTTCAACTCGTAGCCGTCCCGGGTGCCGTCGGCATCAATGGAGTTGATCACCAGTTCCCCCGCCCCAAGCCGCTCGCCCCGCAACGCCCAATCAAGCGCATCCACACCCATGGGCGTGCGGCCGCCGTTGATGACGATCTCGTACCCGGACGGCAAGCGCTTGCCGGCATCCACCCGGCGAATGTCCATGGACAGAACCACATTCTGATCGCCAATCGCCTCGGCGCATTCGGCGATCAGCGCCGGCCGCCTGACCGCCGCCGAGTTCAGGTTGATCTTCTCCGCGCCGGCGAGGCGCAGTTCCGTTGCGTCCGCGACGGAACGCACACCGCCCCCGACCGACAGCGGGATGAACACCTCCCGGGCGACCGCTTCCACCACATCGAGCATGATCGACCGGTTGTCGCTCGAAGCCGTGATGTCGTAGAAAACCAGTTCGTCGAGCCCGTCGGCGTAGTATTCCCGCGCCTTCTCCACCGGGTCACCGATATCCCGGGTATCGACGAACTTGATGCTCTTGGCGAGCTTGCCATCGCGAACGTCAAGGCAAGCGATCAACCGCTTGCTCAGCACGGAGTCGGCCCCCCGGTCCAGCGTGCGAACCGGTCCAGTAGACGCAACCCAACCCGGCCACTCTTTTCCGGGTGGAACTGGGTCGCGAAGTAGCTGCCCGCACCCACCGCCGAGGCGAATTCCGTCTCATAGTCGGTCACGGCAAAGACATCCGCCGACCGGGCCGGCACCGGATAGTAGCCGTGTACGAAGTAGAACTCGTCGCCCGGTTCGATATCGCGCAGCAGCGGATGGGCCTGGACAGGCCGTACCGCGTTCCAGCCCATGTGCGGCACCTTGAGCTCCGGCCGATCAAACCGAAACCGCCGGACGGTGCCGGGCAGGATGCCCAGGGTGGCGGTGTCCTGCTCCTCGGAATGGTCCAGGGATATCTGTAGGCCGAGGCAGATGCCCAGCACCGGCTTGCCCGCCGCTATGGCGGACTTCAGGGCCGTATCCAACCCCGCCCTGCGCAAACTACGCATGGCGCTGCCGGCGGCGCCAACGCCGGGAAAGATCACGCGCTCGGCATCGAGCAGGCGAGCCGGGTCGCTGCTGATCACCGCGCGCATGCCAACCTGTGCGCAGGCGCGCTGCACACTGGCCAGGTTGCCAGCGTCGTAGTCGACGATAAGGATAGGGTCAGACACAGCGCTACCCGGGGTCGACGATGGCGCGCACCCTGGGCACCGCCCCCACCAACAGTTCAATGCGGCTCTGCCAAGCGGCGTACATGCCGAGCGCGGCCAGCAGCAAGGCGATCACCAGCTTTTTCACAACCAGGGCAACACCGGAAGGATATGAGCGGATGATGGCATAGCCGCGCACCCGGTGCGAATAGCCATCCCGCTATCTCCTCCCTCCCGCGACATCTCCCGCGACATGGTACGTGCCGTTAAAGCCCCGCTTCATCATCGCCCAGTGCGAATAGGCATCCCGCTACCTCCCGCGACGGTTCGGCCCGCACCACCCGCCGATGCCACCGGGTGGAGCAGGAAGGGTGGAGCGCATGATCATCCCCGGGCTGGAGCGATCCAACGCCCCAAGGCACCGGCGGGCTGGCCTTCCCCAACGCGCATAGCCGAAAACCAAAACGGAGGAATGAAAACGAGAGCCCCGCTCAGACTGCCCAGCCTCCCCGGTCGAATTTACGCGAGCCGGCGTTGACTAGGCGTTGCATGCCCCGTCTGCTGAGGGTGGCACGGTCGTAGCCGCTGATATGTTTTGACTTGCAACCAACTATGACAGAAGGCTCTTTTCTGGCGCGGTTGTTGACTGAAACAGCAGGCTTCATGTTTCGACTTGCAGGCAAGCTGAAACATGGGCTCTAACGGCGCGGGTCGATTTCATAGATCACCTGGGAGGTGCGCGGCATGGCCTGGAATTCGCTCTGGTCGTCAACGGGCAGGGTATCGCGAACGGTCATGCGCCAGGCGACAAAACCGACCGTGGCCAGGGCGATGGACGCGCAGAAGGCGAACAGGCCGCCCGCGCCGGCAAGGTGGACTATCGCCGAGGCCATGGTCGGCCCCACCGCCGCGCCGAGCCCGTAGGCCATGATCAGGCCGCCGGACACGGGTACCAGGTCTTCCAGGCGCACGTAGTCGAAGGCATAGGCGACCCCCAGGGGATACAGTGTGAAGGCCAGTCCGCCAAACACCGCGCCCAGTACCAGCAGCGCCGCTCCCTGATGCGCGGTCAGTCCCATCAGCGCCACGCAGGCGGCGACGGTACCAGTGGCGACCCCGAGTATCACCTTGCGCCGGTCTATCACATCCGAAAGCTTACCCGTGGGCCACTGCAAAACTAGGCCACCGACGATGACGCTGCCCATGAATTCCGCCGTCCGCTGAGTATCGAGGCCCACGAGCTGGGCGAACAGCGGCCCAACCCCATAGAAGGCACCGAGAATCAGGCCGCAGCCAAAGGCGATGGTCATGCCCGTGGGCGAAGTCTCCCACAAGCGCAGGAAGCGGAACCGCACCTGGGGCGGCAGCGGCGGCGCTTCCACCCGGGTGGCGGCCACCGGGACGATGGCCAGCGACATGAGGATGGAAGTCAGCAAATAGACGACAAAACCCGTTTGGTCCGGCACGTTGATCAGGAACTGCCCGGCACCCTGGGCCAGATAGACGGTGACCTGGTAGAGCGAAAAGATCTGCCCCCGGGTTTGGTTGTCGGATCGCTGGTTTATCCAGCTCTCGGTACACATGAACATGCCGACGGCGCACACGCCCACTAAGAGCCGCAGCCCGCCCCAGAGCCAGGGGTTGTCCATGAGGGCGTGGGCCAGGGTAGCCGCGGACATCATGGAGCCCAGGGCCACGAAGGCGCGAATATGGCCGACGCCGGCAATCAGTCTTTGGCCATAGGCGGTGCCCAGTACGATGCCCAGGTAGTACATCGACATCACCAGGCCGACAACCCAAGGCGGCTGGCCCGCCGCGCCCATTCGAAAAGCGAGCACGGTCGACAAGGCGCCGCTGCCCAACATGAGCAGAGCCGTGCCGAGCAACAGCGATGCAACCGACCGCAGGGAGTGGCTCAGTGGCATGGTGGCGTGGCTCTCCTCGGCAGGTATACCCCTGGCAAGGTGTGGAAACACATGCCCGGTCCACATGGGAAACGCCCCAACAGGCAGGCCGGGGAGTTTCGAGTTGTTGCGACAGGGCGGAAACCACCAATCGGCGCTAGACAACCCACCGATCGATGAGGGCGCGCATCATATACGCTGCGTTGCGCTATGCAATGGCCTGCGCAAATGGCCTGCGCAAGGGCGCGTTAGCCAACCGCCTTTGCCATTCGGTAACCCGCCAGCAGAAAGACCGTGCACATGACAACTTCGGCAACGATGAGTTCGAGCGCAAAGGCAGCATCATGGGCCTGCCAAGCGAGCACGCGGAACACCGCCGCAAAGCCCACCAGGGCGGCGGGCGTGTAGAGCAGAGTGGCGTGGCGGGTTATCGTGCCAATGAGCGCAAAGGCGCCACCGACAACAAAAAAGGCACCCAGGTCGCCAATCTGGCTACTCCTGGCCAGACCATCCAGCACCGGCATCCCGATATCGGCGGCCGCGCCGCTCGGATCGACCACCCAGCGCACACCCATGACGAACAACATGAGGCCCAGAAGGCCCGCGATGATCCTGATAACCCCATCCAACATGAATGCCCCTCCACCTGTCCTGAAACCTGTCTTGAAACCTGTCTTGAAACCTGTCTTGAAACCTGTCTTGAAACCTGTCTTGAAACCTGTCTTGAAGGCTGGCCGGACGCAGCATAGCAGCTAACCCAGCCTATTCGCGCAGGTGGGTTGTAGAACCCTGGTCGAGGCAGCATGTCCGACGCTATCGGCTACCACCACGATTTCGTGAGTTCCGCGCACCGCAACGAGCACAAAGGCACCCACTCCGGCAAACGCCCTAGCGATTCCCGCCCCAGGCCCACAGCCAACCCCCGTGATGACCGCCACATGATCGTCAAGGCGGTATCGATCAAGGCAGTCGGCGGTCATATCGCGGAGGCTTGCAAGCCCTTGCCCGCTCTATCGACCAGCCAGGGCCGCCAGCCCGCCGATGCCCTTCAGCACACCCCGATACGGCGCCCCCCACAGTGCGAAGCTGACGCCGCGCAACGCCGGCGGGCGGTAGTCTGGCACCCGGCTGAACCGTTGCGGCACACTCGGGTGCAGGAGCGGCAGTTGTTCCCTTGTCGGCTGGCCGTTCTCCCTGACGCATACCCTGCGCCGCGCGCGGCCGCCAACAGCCAGCAGCGCCCCGGAGTGGGCGTGCAGCGGTCCCCCGACGACGGGGCGAATCACCAGATCATCCACATCCAAGCCATGCAATTCGTCACCGTCGCGGGCCAGAAGCAGCTTCTCAAGCGCATCGCCATGTCGGCCATCGACAATGTGGATGTGCTCCCCGAGTGCCGCCCGGCATTGTTCGATCATGAATTCGAGGGCCACATCGGAGAGGCCGTCGTGCCAATAGCCTCCCCCGACATCGCCATGAACGCCCGGAAACCACATCTCCAGAATCCGGTCGGGCACTTCCGCGTCCCGGTTGATCAGCGTGGGCGTGAACAGCACCCGATCCTCGTCTAGGGCCACAAGATGCACCGCCCGCCTGACTTGCGGGTGCAGCGTACCGTTCTCGAACACCACGTCCGTCACGGCCTGCTCGCCCCGGCGATGAATGCCGTCCATCGCGGCAACGGTGTCGAATACCCCCAGGAACTCGACTGCCGCGCATTCGCCCTCGCGCAATGCCAGGCTGACGAACTTGCGTGCCAAGGCGGCACCGCGGCTGTATCCGAACACCACGACGCGGTCACTGGTACGATAGGCGGCGCGCAGGTCGTCTCGCGCCGCCCGCAGAATCCGCGCCGCGTCGCCCCAATGCGGAGCGACCGCCATGTTGACCCGGTTGATCAACCACCCCAACAGGGGTATCGAGCGATCCTCCAGGGTACCGATGCCGTTGTAGTAGAACATGAGTTGGTCAACATCGGTGGCCGCGTTTGCGGCCCGCGCATCGCCCGTTGCAATGCCTCCGCCCATCAGCAGGTGCAGCTTGAGCACGTTGCTGATGCTCTCGTCCTCGACGAACCCCGTGGCATCGATCGGCTCGTTGCCCGTCCCGTCGAAGCTGAATACTATCGTCTTGTTCGCGGCATCATTCATGTTGAGGCGCGGCCCTCGTCAGCATTGCGCACAATAGTAACCGGGATGCCGCAAACGGTCGCGGGGGGGCAGGGTGCCGTATCTCGCGGGTGGCGGCGAATTCGCGCTACGCGGGCACACCCAACCTGCGCATAAGGGCATTGAGCCCCCAAAATGTATGGCCGCCGTGCGCACGGCCTGGCCTGACCGGCACACCCAACCGCGGACACGGGCATTGCGCCACAGTCTGGCCCGACATATTGACCTGAGCCACGACGGACCGGCACACCCAACCCATGCATACGGGCATTGCGCCGGTGCAGCCCCAGAAATGGCGGCGACCATCGGGGCGGTTGCAAAACAGGCCGGCACCTCTTCAAGGCCGGCGATAAATCGTGGATAGTGCCGCTTAATGATCTCCTATCCGACACTTCAGGATATCGAGGAGGCGCGGGCGACGCTGGGCGATCTCGTCAACGAAACACCGGTACATCGCTGGCGTTCTCCGCTGCTCGATGCGTGCCTTGGGCACGAGGGCGCGGTCTTCCTGAAACTGGAGCTGTTGCAGCGCACGGGCACCTTCAAGGCACGCGGCGCCCTGCTGAACGCCCTTGCTCTCGATGCCGGGGCGCGCCGACATGGCGTTACCGCGGTGAGCGCCGGCAACCACGCCATCGCGGTTGCCTTCGCCGCGCAGCGGGTAGGCACCAGCGCCAAGGTGGTGATGATGCACGGCGCGAATCCGTTCCGGGTCTCCCAGGTGCGCGCCTACGGTGCCGAACTGGTGCAGGCGCCCGACGTACACGCGGCCTTCGAGACCGTTGCCGCCATCGAACGAGAAGAGGGGCGCACGTTAATCCACCCCTTCGAGGGGCGCAGCACCGTACTTGGCAGCGCGACCCTTGGGCTGGAGCTGGCCCGGCAGGTGCCGAAACTCGATGCGGTGATTGTGCCCATCGGCGGCGGTGGCCTTTGCGCCGGCGTCGCAACGGCGATCAAGGCCACACAACCCGCCTGCCGCGTCTACGGCGTCGAGCCCGAAGGGGCCGACACCATGCATCGCAGCTTCGCGGCCGGGTCTCCGCAAGGCATCGACCGGGTGGGCACCATCGCCGACAGCCTCGGCGCACCCCATGCGGCGCCCTACTCCTTCGGGCTATGCCGCCAGCACGTCGACGAGTTGGTAATGATCGACGATAACGCCATGCGCCGGGCGATGGGAACCCTGTTCCAGGAGATGAAGCTGGCCGTGGAACCGGCCGGCACCGCGGCTACCGCGGCACTGCTCGGCCCGCTTGCCGAACCACTCCGGGGCAAGCGGGTTGCGACGATTGTATGCGGCGCCAACATCGATGCCCGGACCTTCTTCGATCAGGCGCTATTCCCCTGATCGACACGGGGGCCGAACCGCCGCGCACGTTGTTTCCACCGTCGCCGGGACAGCCCGCTGCTACGGCGAACCTAGTACCGAAGCCTGAGCGGGGCGATCTCGGGAACCCTTTTTGTGATCTGATTTAGGCCGCCATCTTTGCGCGGTGCAAACACCGACTTGATCGGGGGTTCCTTAGCGCAACCTGGCCGCAATGCCGCCCAGTGTCTCCGCCAGCGCGGCCCGCCGTGCCGATACGGTGCCCTCCCCGGCATCCCTTGCCACCGCCGCCGCCAGGGATTCAAGCCGAATGGCCAGTTCGGCATCGCGCCCGCCGTCGCCAAGTGCCGATGCCGCGAGGTCCAGCGTCCCATCGAGGTCGTCTGCGAAGGCCGCCGGCAACACCTGGTCGCGCTGCAACTGATCGAGATACGCCCGAGCCACCACCGGTACCGCCGGCCAGTCGAAGCGCCGTTGCTGCTGCGGGTTGAACAGGCTGCCCTGACTGGCGACCCGGGCCGCGGCGATTTCATTTTCGGACAGGAATTCGCTCGGCAGCAGCGACAGCACATCCAGCCCGCGCACGATTTCGGTGCCGTAGATTTTTCCTTCGTACCAGTAGGCGGACCAATAGCCGCCAAGGATCAGGTGTTCCGCATCGATGGGGCCCCGATCAAAGTAGGCGATCTCCACCGGATTGGCCGAATCGGTGAAATCGATCACCGAGATGCCCCCCTGATACCAGGCCTGCACGAAGATGTCGCGGCCCGGCACCGGCACGATGGAGCCATTGTGCGCCACGCAGTTTTCCTGCTCCATCTGGGGTGCCGACATCTTGAAGTAGCCGCGAAACTCCAGTTGACCGCCGACCACGTCATAGATGGCGTCCGCGCCCCAATCGAGGGGGTCGAACGCACGGCAGCGCGGCATCATGCCCCCGCCCCATTCATCGGTAAACAGCACCTTGGTGCCGTCGTTGTTGAAGGTTGCCGAATGCCAGTAGGCAAAACCCTTGTCGACCACCGCGTCAAGACGGCGGGGATTTAAGGGGTCGGAGACATCGAACAGGATGCCATTGCCCGAGCAGGCGCCGGCGGCGATGCCGAGGTCGGGGAACACGGTGATGTCGTGGCACTGGTCGGTGGCGCGGGTCTCCTGGGTATCGGCGCCGTGGTCGCCTCCCCGCCAGAGGCCCGCTAGGGTGCCGTCCTGTGGGTCGGCGAACACGGTGGGGCTGTGCACGATGCGCGCCTTGGCCGGATTCTCAACCGGGATCTCGATAACGTCGATGCGGAAGAGCGCCGTGCGGTAGTCGCCGGGCAATTCGTCGATGCATCCCGCTATCTCCTCCTCGTCGCGGATGCGGGAGGTGCCGGAGTTATAGACGATGATTCTGTCGTCGTCGGCCGCGACAATCGAATGCGTGTGCGAGCCCCGGCAGGTCTGCACCGCGCCGACCTGCACCGGTCGGCTCAGGTCGCTGATATCGAATAGGCGAAGCCCGCGGAAACGGTCGTCGCTGACGTCTTCGGCAATGCCCTCAAGCCCGCAGTCGAGCCGCGCCCGGGTTTCCTCCACCGACATGATCAGCAGGTTGCCGACCACCGAGACGTCGCCCTGCCCACCCGGGCAGACCACGGAGGCGAGTTGCCGCGGTACGCCCTCTTCCGCCAGCCGGTAGATATTGAACCCATGATAGCTGCCGACAAACAGCACATTGTCCCTGAAGGCCATGTCGGTGTTGGAAAAACTCAAGAGCGGCGCACGGTCCCATTCCCCGTCGCCTTTGGCGTCTTCAGCGTCTTCGCCATCGGCTGCATCGGCTGCATCCCCCTCGTGGGCATCGTCCCCAGCGTCGGCCGTGCCCTCACTCTCCTCGGCTACACCCTCACCATCGTCGGCTGTATCCTCCTTGGCTGCATCGTCCCCATCCTCGGCCGTGTTCCCCTCCTCGGCTGCATCGTCATCCTCCTTCCCCGGGCGCTCTGGCGGCAAGCTGGCCGGGTTCTGCGGGTCGTAGAAACCGGTCGGTCTGGGCAGCGAGGCCACCAGTTCCAGGTTCATCGACACCTGGCCGGCGTCGTCGAAACCGGCGGAGAGGCCAGCGCGCGGGTCGTCGGACAGCGTGATGAGCAAGGCGTGCATCCGCTCGACCTCGGCGGTCTGGTCATTGGTGACGTCCGTGGTGAACTCGAACAACACCGGGTCGTACGCCGAACCGGGCTGTTCGAGCAGCTCCTCGACCATCGTGACGGCACCCTCATGGTGCGTGATCATCAGCCGGAGGAACATCCGATCGAAATCGGTGCCCTCCGACGCGGCGAGTTCGGCCATTTGTTGTGGCGTGGCCATGCCAGCCATGCGGTGGTCGATGTGCATTGCGGCATGATCCGACGGATGCGGCGCCTGCTCGCCGCGGTCGCTTAGCCACTTTTGCATGAATTCGATCTCGTCCCGCTGCGAGAGCCGAATGCGCCCGGCCGCATCGGCCAGCTCCGGCCGGTTGCTGCGCTCAGCCACCAGATCGGCCATCTGCACGGCCTGCTGGTGATGCGGAATCATGTCCTGCATGAAGCGAACGTCATCCGGCGAATAGCTCGAAACGGCGATATCGATCGCCTCTTCGGCGGTAAGCTCCCGCGCCGGTTCACCCGGTTTGCCCGGCTGGACAATGGGCGCCTGAGCCACACCCGGCATGTCCCGACCGACGGGGGTGGGGGGTTGCAAACGGCTCGCGGCGATACTGAACGTCTCTGCGGCGGTAAGCTCCCGCGCCGGTTCACCCGGTTTGTCCGGTTTGCCCGGCTGGGCAATGGGCACCTGGGCCGTGGCCAGGGTTGCCGCGAGCAGCAGGGCCACACCCAGGAAGGCGTGCCGAAGCGGCCGCACTGGATCGTCAGTGGCTACAGTCAATGGATTCCCCTTAACAGATGCGCTGCCCGGGTCTGCCCCGGTGCGTTGTTGTGCCTCGCTATTCACGCCGAGTCGCATCAGACTACTCCTTCGGTGGCCATTGCGGCGATTGTAGCCCTGTTGATGCGCATAGTCAGGGAATAAGTGGGACCTGTTTCGGCATAGGCTAAAATTGGCGCGATTAGCGGGAAGCGCCAGAAATAGGCGCGAGATCGTCGGCGAGAAGGCCGGTCACCAAAGGGTAACTCCAACATGGACCCCATCAGTCAGGGCGTGATTGGCGCGGTTGTGCCGCAAGTGGTGTCAAGGCGCGAGAAAATCCGCGCGGTCGCGCTGCTCGGCTGCCTTGCGGGCATGGCACCGGATCTCGATGTCTTCATCAACTCGACCACGGACCCGCTGCTACTGCTGGAATACCACCGCCAGTTCACGCACGCGTTGCTGTTCATCCCCATCGGTGCGGCATTGGTGGCATTGCTTCTGCACCCGATCGTGCGGCGCACGCTGCAACCCCGGGAGACCTACCTGGCGTGCCTGCTCGGCTACGCCACGCACGGCCTGCTGGACGCCTGCACATCGTACGGCACGCAATTGCTGTGGCCGTTTTCCGACTACCGGGTGGCTTGGAACAACGTCTCTGTTATCGACCCCCTTTTCACGCTGCCCCTTGTCTCCCTCGTGACCCTGGCTGCGGTGCGCCGCCGCCGCAAATTCGCCGTGGCGGGGCTGATCTGGGCGCTCGGCTATCTACTGGTCGGTGTCGTGCAGCACCAGCGGGCCGAAGCGGCGGGCGCGCAACTGGCGGCGAACCGGGGCCATGAGCCCGAGCGCCTGACCGCGAAGGCGGGGTTTGCGAACCTGCTGGTCTGGAAACTGGTTTACGGATACGACGGGCGCCTCTATGTGGACGGCATCAGGACCGGTTTGGCGGTGACCTCATGCCCCGGCGACAGCATCGCGCGGCTCGATGTTCGCCGCGACTTTCCCTGGCTCGACCCAGAGAGCGTTCAGGCACAGGATGTGGAGCGCTTCCGCTGGTTCTCGGACGGCTATGTCGGTGTTGACCCACGCCATGAGAACCGGGTCATCGACATGCGTTACTCGGTGGTGCCCAACACCATCGAGCCGCTGTGGGGCATCGAACTCGATCCGGACGCGGCGCCCAACAGCCACGTGAAATATGTTGTGGACCGGTCCATGCGCCTGGAACAGCGGGAAACGTACTGGCGAATGCTTACCGGCGAGGACTGCCGGATTCGCCTCGCCGATTAGCCGGGTGGGCTAGCCCGCATTGCCGACCGTCCGAACCAAGGGATGGACGCTAGGGAACCTCTGAACAAGTCCTGGAAGCCCAGGGGAGTTCTAGGTGGCGTGATGGCAAGGCGCGACGAGGCCCTGTGGCAGGTGCCACACGATGAGCCGCAACACCGCCAGTGCGCCTATTAGGCCCTTCCGAAGGGTGCTGCGGGGCGGGTGGACTGTGGAAATTCCGCTACGCTGTGGATAGCCTTCGCATGGCCGCAGCGCTCGGCCCCGCGCCGCCTCCGGGGTCAGGGCTTCCTGAACAGCAATGTGAACCGGTCCGTGTTGCCCCGCACGGAACGGCGCCCCACTTCGTAGCGCAGTTCGTCGTCGAGCCGGTAGTGCAGCGTTGAATAGTCGACGAACTCGAAGCCGACAGCCTCGATTTCCTTGATGGCTAGCACCGGGTCCATGCGGCGCCAGTTCTCGGCATTCTCCTGCTGCATGTGGCGCCGGGTGTGGTCGACGACACCATAATGGCCACCCGGCTTAAGCGCCGCGAAAGCCGATGCGTTGATGGCGGCGCGACCGTCCGCCGTGAAGTTGTGCAAATTGCGGAAGGTCAGGACTAAGTCCATCCCTTCGGCCTGGAAAGACAGCCCCTCAAACAGCCGGCCGACCCGGCGAAATTCGCCATCCGCCTCGATTATCTTCACCCGGTCGAAGCCCGTTTCACCGAGGAGATTATCTTTCACACGGTCGGTGCCGATGCTGACAAACAGCTCGCCCTCGTCATAGAGCACGGGCGCCAGTATCTTCGTGTACCAACCGCCGCCGGGCACGAGCTCCAGCACACGCATGCTCGGCTGCAGGCCAAAAAAGGCCAGCGTCTCGGCGGGCTTGCGGTTCGCATCCCGGGCGCGCTCCTGTTCCGTGCGAACGTCCGCCGCCTGCGCCTCGGCGACGGCTTCGGCGAGGTCCGCATGGGCAGGGGCCACAGCGGCCAAGACAAATAGTGCGGCGATGGCCGCGCGGGTGGAATCGATCATGAGAGTCTGATGCCTATAGGGTTGCAGGCCGCCGATTCTAGGGCATCGACACCCTGTGTCCAAGCCAACGCCGCACCGGCACCTGTTCGGATCGTAGAGCCTCTTGCATGGAAGTACCCACTTCCCCGTGCGTCGGCGCACCGGCCGCCGGGGTGAGAAGTCCTAGGGACGCTCTGAACAAGTCGATCTCCGCCTCGTTCAGCGTCGCGATAACGCGATTGCTACTTTATTAGAAGAATCAAATACATATCGTATCTGATTTGGGCCACACAGCCTCGGGCGGCGGGTGCCTCCGGCTTAATCAGAGGTTTCCTAGCCGTCACCTGCGGTTTGCACCGCCTCGCCCTCGGCCGTCCCCCCGCCAGCCGCCTCGCCTTCGACCGTCCCCCCGCCCGCCATCCCGCCCTCGGCTGGACCGCCACCGGCCGTCTCGACGCCACCCGTCCCGTCGCCAGCCGTCTCGCGCTCGGCCGCCGCGCTTTCCAGGGTGGTCATGGCATCGGCGGTGGTGAAGAACAGCCGGCCAGTCAATTCGTCAAGCAGCCGGGAACGCCGGAGTTGCTCCATGAGCGACGATTTGACGTCGGAAAGGTGCAGCTTGATGCCCTGCTGATTCAGGGAGTCGTTCAGTCGGGCCAGCATTTCGACGCCGCTCACGTCGATGATGTTAATGGCGCTACACACCAGCAGCACCTGATCGGTGGCCGGCCGGCGACCAATGATACGGTGCAGCCGGGTCTCGATGTTGTCGGCGTTGGCGAAGAAGATGTTCTCGTCCACGCGGATGGCCGCGATGTGCTCGCGGGTTTGCGCATCGTGCCGGCGCACGGCGCGAAAGCTTTCGGATTCGCCGATACGCCCCACCAGGGTGATCTGGGGGCGGCTGGAGCGCCTGACGAAAAACGCGATGGAAAGCAGCACCCCGGCGATCAGGCCGCTTTCCACACCAAAGGCCAGCACCGTGGCGAAGGTAACCAGTTCCGTCACGCCGTCTTCCCGATAGAAGCGCCAGTGACGACGTACTGAACCCAGATCGATCAGCCCGACCACAGAGATCGTCACAATCACCGCCAGGGTGGCCTGGGGCAGGTTCTTGAACAGCGGGGTGGCGACCATCAGCACCGCCAATATCACCAGAACGCAAACCAGGGAACTAACCGGTGTGCGGGCACCGGACTGGTAGTTGACACTGCTGCCCGAGAAGCTGCCGGCCACCGGTGTGGCACCGGAGAATCCGGCGGTCAGGTTGGCCACACCAAGCGCCAGCAATTCCTGGGGATTGTCCAGCCGGGTGTGCTCGCGCGCGGCGAGGGAAGAGCCGATGGTGTAGCTCTCCACAAAGACCACTGCCGCGATAATGGCCGCCGAGGGCATCACCTGTAGCCACATCAGCGGGTCCAGCGGCGGCAGCGCGAATTCCGGCAGGCCGCCCGGAACATGGCCGGTGGTGGCCACGCCGAAGGCCAGGTCAAGGTCGAACAGGGTCACCACCAGGGTGGTGAACAGCAGCACAATCAGGGGCGCGGCCCTAGAAATCGCCGCCGAGCCCGCAAGCGCCGGCCAGATTCGCGCGCCCAGCCGGTCGCCGTGGCGGCGCGCCCCCCAAATCAGCCCGAAGCTTAGGACGGCAAGCGTCAGGGTAACCGGATTGAGCGAGCCGATATCCGTTATCAGGTGCCACAGCGCGGCGATGGGGATGCCACCCTCTTCCTTGGCAATGCCGGTGAAACCATTCAACTGGCTCAGAATGATGAGCACCGCCGCGGCATTGATGAAGCCGGTGATCACCGGATAGCTCAGCAGGTGCACGATGCCGCCCATCTGGGTGACCCGCAGCAGCAGCAGGAAGAACCCCGCTTCGATGCAGATCACCGTGGTCACCGCCATGGGGCCCCCTTCGAAGTGAGGCGCATGCTGGCCTATGGCGGCCGCCACCATCAACGCCGCCACGGCCACCGGCCCCACCACCAGGTGGCGCGAGGAGCCGAGCAGCGTATAGGCCAGCATGGGCAGCAGACAGGCGTACAGCCCGGCCTGGGGCGGCAGCCCGGCCAGGAAGGCATAGGCCATCGACTTGGGCACGGAGATGATGGCAACCACCAGGCCGGCCATCAGGTCGTGCTGAAAGTCGCCGCGCCGATAGCGCCGCAGCACCCCCAGAAGCGGCACGTAGCCAAGCCGGCCATCGTCAAGGCGGGGTGCCTTCGGCCCGGGCGGGGCGGATACCGGTTCTGCGTTTTGCATGGTACGAATTGTACCCGCCCCTTTCCCGGGATGGGGTGGTGTATCAGTTTGAATCTATGGATCGAGCGAGGGGACGGCGCACTGGTGATTCGGCAGGGCCGGGATTCAAACTGATACACTGGCCGGGATAGGGCCCGCACGCGGAACTGGTGCGTCTAGCGATAATCTTGCGGCGAATAGGGTGCCGGGAGTGCAAAACCAGATTCCTTATAAATCAAATATTTGGCTACATAGCCCGACAGGCTCCTAGATACCGGCTCGATCTCCACCAACAGGACGCGATGAGCAGCATGCCCCAGCTTCCCCCCGATTCCGAGATCGTCTACGCCCGGGCGCACGACCTGGTGCGCTGGCTGGTGGAACGGGAACTGAGCGCCGAAGAACTCATGCGCCGGTTCCTCGATCGCATAGCGGCAGTCAACCGCAAGGTCAACGCCATCGTCACGCTGCATCCCGAGGCCGCCCTGGAAGGCGCCCGCACGGCGGATGCCGCCCTTGCCCGGGGCAAGCCGCCCGGCACCCTGCACGGCCTGCCGATCGCCATCAAGGACCTCACCCTTACCCGGGGTATGCGCACCACGTTCGGCTCGCCAATCTACAAGGACTTCGTGCCCGATGTAGACGAACTCTACGTGCAACGCCTGCGGGCGGCGGGCGCAATCATCATCGGCAAGACCAATACGCCCGAATTCGGGGCCGGCTCGCAGACCTTCAATGCCGTATTCGGGGCCACCAGGAACCCCTACGCTCCCGATCGCACCTGTGGGGGGAGCAGCGGGGGTGCCGCGGTTGCCGTCGCCTGCGGAATGCTGCCGTTCGCGGACGGCACGGACATGGGCGGGTCGCTGCGCAACCCCGCGGCCTGGTGCAACCTGGTGGGCTTCCGCCCCGCGCCGGGGCGGGTGCCGGTGTGGCCCCGCACCATGCTGTACAACCCGCTCGGCGTTGCCGGGCCCATTGCCAGGCGCGTGGCGGACACGGCGCTGCTGCTCTCCGCGATGGCCGGGCCCGACCGGCGAGCACCGCTGTCCATCGAGGCACCGGGAAGCGTGTTCCGCAAACCGCTGGGCCGCGACTTCAGGGGAGCGCACGTCGCCTGGAGCCCGACGCTCGGCGGCTACCCGTTCGACGCCGCCGTTCTGGATGTCTGCACAAGCGCGATGAGCCGCTTTGCGGATATTGGATGCACCGTCGAAGAGGCGGACCCCGACCTCAGCGACGCGGACGAGATCTTCCAGACCCTGCGCGCATTCTCCTTCGCCATGGCCCACCAGACGCACATCCAGGATCACCGCGCGTCCCTGAAAGACAGCGTCATCTGGAACACGGAACGGGGCCTCGCACTCGGCGTTATGGACATCGCCCACGCCGAGGCAAGGCGGGCCGCGCTCTTCGACCGGATCGTCGAATTCTTCGGCCGGTTCGACTATCTCGTTTGTCCCACAACCCAGGTGCCGCCGTTCTGCATCGATACCGACTGGGTGCGGGAGATAGATGGCGTTGAACTGGCGACCTATATCGATTGGATGGCCTCGTGCTACGCGATCACCCTCACCGGCTGCCCCTCGATTTCGGTGCCGGCGGGTTTCACCCCGGCGGGGCTGCCAATCGGAATCCAGATTGTCGCGCCGCCGAAGTGCGACTTCGAGGCGCTGCAACTCGCCCACGCCTATGAAGGGGTCGCCGGCTTCGCAGAGCGCCGCCCGCCGCTCTGAGCACGGGGCCACGGCGCGCTGCGCCCACTCTACGGTTGCAGGCACGCGAAACCCCGTGGAACGGGGTGGAGGTGGTGTATCGGTTTGCATCTGTGGATCGAGCGAGGGCACGGCACACAGGTGATTCCGTAGGGCCGGGATGCAAACTGATACACTGCCGGGGTGACAGGACCATCCCGAAGAGTTCGCTCTTGAGATAAAATTTCATAAAATTCATTAGATTCCGAAAAACATTGCCGAATCTTCCGAAAAATATTCGCAAACCATCTATATAGGGCTTTGCCGAGGGCTAGGAGCCTGTCGGACTTTGTAGCCAAGTGTTTGATTAGTAAGGAATCTGGCTTTTTCGCCCCAAAAGTAAAAATTCATATATTTCAATAATTTGCGATATTCAAAGTATCTAAGCCCGACAGGCCGCTAGTAGGCGGCTTTGGGATGGCCCTGGCCGGGGTGGAAACTTTTATCCGCAATCGCCCAGCAGGGTGTAAACTTTTCTTTTCTACTGCTTTCTACCCAGTCTGCACCGCGGACGCCCCGATTAGTGCCAACACAGCCTTAAGGAAAATTCAACATGGTCGGAATCACCGGATACAGCGCCTACATTCCAAGGCTGCGCCTGCAAAGAAGCGCCATTGCCGCCGCCCACCTGTGGAGCGACCCGTCATATGCCCGCAAGGGCCGGGGCGAACGGGCGATGTGCGGTTGGGATGAAGACACCATCACCATGGGCGTGGAGGCGGCGCGGGGCCTGGTTACGGAAGACCGGCCCGAAGCCCTGGTGTTCGCCAGTACAACGGGGCCCTTTGTAGACCGGCAACAGGCCGGAATCATCGCTACCGCACTTTCCCTAGAAGGCGATATCCGCACGCTGGACGTTACCGCATCGCAGCGGGCCGCGCTGGGTGCGTTGTCGCAAGCCTGTGCTTCGGTTCGGGCCGGCGCGGGCCAGGTGTTGCTGGTTGCTGCGGAGAAACGCCGGGCCATGGCGAAAAGCCCCGGTGAGCTTGCCTGGGGCGACGGTGCCATCAGCGTTTCCATCGGTGCCGACAACCCGTTGCTGGAGCTTGTGGGCAGTACGGTAAACACGGTGGACTTTCTGGGTCACTACCGTGGTGCGGGCCAGGAGTTCGACTACGACTGGGAGGAACGCTGGATTCGTGACGAGGGCCTAGCCAAGATCGTGCCGGCGACCATTGCGCGGCTGCTGGAGAAGACCGGGGTGTCGACTGACGCGATAGCGCACTTTGTACTGCCGAGCACCATCGCCCGCGCCGCTAACCGCGTCTGCCGCCAATGTGGCCTTGCGGATGACGCGGTGGTGCAGAACCTTGCCGGACAGCTTGGCGAGACCGGTACCGCGCATCCCCTGTTTATGGCCCTGCATGCGCTGGAGACCCGCGTAAAGCCGGGCGACCATTTGCTGGTGTGCGGCTTCGGCAACGGCTGCGAAGCCCTGCTGTTCAAGGCAACCGAAGCGATTAGCGACTACGCCCCGCCACAATCGGTGGCCGCGGCCCTGGCCGCACGCCAGCCGGAAGACAACTACTTGAAGTATCTCGCCTTCAACGACCTCATTCGTATCGACGAAGGCAAGCGTGGCGAAGCGGCGGAGTTTCAAACCTCGCTTTCCACGGCCTACCGCAATCGGGACATGTTGCTTGGGCTGGTGGGCGGGCGTTGCACCCAATGTGGCACCTTGCAGTTTCCGCGGGCGAGGGTTTGCGTCAATCCACAATGCCGCGCAACCGACACCCAGGAGCCCTATTCATTCCGTGACGAGCCAGCCAAAGTCGCCAGTTGGTCGGCGGACTACCTAGCCTTCACTCCCAATCCGCCGTCCCACTATGGCATGATTGACTTTGAGAACGGAGGACGCCTTATGATCGACTTTACCGACGTCGAAGTCGGGGAAATCGAAGTAGGTATGCAGGTTGAGATGCGGTTCCGCATCAAATCGATCGACCGGTCGCGGGGCCTGCCAAGGTATTTCTGGAAAGCGGTTCCCCTTCGCGCCGCTTGAACACATCACCCAAGAGGACATTTGAAATGGCACAGGGCATCAAGGATAAAGTCGCAATTCTCGGTATGGGTTGCTCGGAATTTGGTGAACGTTGGGACACAGGCGCCGAAGAACTCATCGTAGAGGCTTTCGATGAGGCGCTTGCGGACGCCGGCATAGACCGCAACGACATCGACGCGGCCTGGCTTTCCACGGCAATGGATTTCGTCAACGTCGGGCGCAGCGGCCTGCCCTTGAGTGTCTCGCTGCGGCTGCCAAACATCGCCGTGACCCGGGTCGAGAACTTCTGCGCTTCCGGTTCGGAGGCCTTTCGCGGCGCGGTCTATGCGGTAGCTTCCGGGGCGGCAGATATCGCCCTCGCGCTTGGCGTCGAGAAGCTCAAGGATACCGGCTATGGCGGGCTTCCCGGTGGTAACTCCGGCACCCTGCCGCCCCTGTGGACGGCTACCGGCTCGGCACCCGGGAGTTTTGCCCAGCTTGCCAGCGCCTACAGGGCAAAGCACGGCATTGCCAAGGACGACCTGAAGCGCGCCATTGCCCACGTTTCCGTGAAGAGCCACGCCAACGGCACCAAGAACCCCAAGGCGCATCTGCGCCGGGCCATCACGGAGGAAGACGCCATCAACGCGCCCATGATCGCCGAGCCGCTGGGGCTGTTTGACTGCTGCGGGGTAAGCGATGGCGCCGCGGCGGCCATTGTCACCACCCCGGAAATCGCCCGGCGCCTTGGCAAGGGGAATATCGTCACCATCAAGGCACTACAGCTTTCACTTTCCAATGGCTCTGAATCGGGCCACACGTCCTGGGACGGCAGCTACTTCCACACGACGCGCATCGCCGCCACCAAGGCCTACGCGGAAGCCGGCATTCGCAAGCCGCGCGAGGAAGTGAGCATGTTCGAATGTCACGACTGTTTTTCCATTACCGAGTTCGTTACCACGGAAGACCTGCAACTTTCTCCGGAGGGTGGCGCCATCAACGACGTGATGGACGGCTTTTATGACGCTGACGGCGCCATTCCCTGCCAGATCGACGGCGGCCTCAAGTGCTTCGGGCACCCCATAGGCGCCTCTGGCATTCGCATGCTCTACGAGATGTATTTGCAGCTTCAGGGCCGCGCGGAGGAGCGCCAGCTACCCAACCCCAGCATCGGCCTGACCCACAATCTTGGCGGTGCCCCCAATCAAAACGTGGCGGCGGTGTGCATTGTGGGTGCGGCCTGAGAATTCGGCACTAGGTGGGCTAGTAGGCAGCGAGTTCCCGTAACATCGGCAAATGTCTGGACACGTCCAGCACCTGCAATTTACGGGCTGGACGATCATGGCAACGCAAGTCTATTGAGAAACGCGCAGACCTGGAAAGAGATGAGAAAAAAGGACATCGATGCATCAGGAAGCACGGTCTCCAAGTCGAAGGAATTTCGAATCGACAAATCCACATTACTCAGGGAACTGACCGCCGATGATGCGGATAGATTATACGCGGTCATAGACGAAAATCGGACGCATCTGAGAGAGTGGCTACCATGGGTTGATAGGCAACAGGGAGTAAACGATACACTTGAATTCATTGAAGGGACAAGAAAGGAAAATCAGGATGGCGTTGCTCTGACGCTAGGGATAGAGTATATGGGTAATGTTGTAGGAGTTATTGGATTCCATGAGTTCGATACGGAGAATCGCCAGTCGTCAATGGGATATTGGATTTCAGCTTGTAATCAGGGAAAAGGAATCATCACGAAAAGCTGCAGGAAGTTGATTGATTATGCTTTTAGCGATCTGAAACTCAATAGAGTGGTTATGAGAATTGCGAGAGACAATGTTCGAAGCAGGAAGGTGGCAGAGCGCAACGGACTGTCACAGGAGGGAATGTTCAGGCAGTCGGAGTGGTTATATGACCGCTATGTCGATCATGTCATCTATGCGATTGTCGTTGGGGATCGGGTAAGTCAGACTTGTGCGGATCAATGCTGAATTTGGACGCACCTAAAGATAAGGACTTTCCTGGTATTCAATTTGCATCGTTATAGGATCCCACAAGATTGACTTTCCGTAGATTGTACAGGTGTTTTTATCAACGAAATATTTTACTAGTTCCATGACGAAAATCGCAGATATCGCTGCATTTACCGGCCCGAAAGATGGTGCCTGATAGCGCGATTTTCTCTGCATCCTCCGGAGTCTTCGATCCACCTTGTTAAGGATTTGCAAATTTCCCGCGTTTTGACGGTCCAGGATCGGGCCGGCGATACCTATCTCATCGCAATAACCCACTGTACAAGCTGGAACACCCAGATATTTACAGTATCGGTGTACAGTACGACTTATCCGTCTTGGAGGTTTGTCGGCCGACAGCACAACAAAATCCGAGGATCCGATTATCGAACTTACGTCGTCCAAATCTCCTAGAAAACAGTCGTATACGCAAACCTGCATATCGGGATTGAACTCTGTAAGACGACTTTTTGCCGCTTCAACTTTGAGCATTCCAATGGAAGTTGGTGAATACAGTATCTGTCTGGACAAGTTGGATTCGTCTACTGTGTCACCATCTACTAGAATCAGTTTCGCAATGCCTATACATGCTAAACCGTATGAGACCCAACAACCTATTCCCCCAACACCAATGAGGCAAATGGCCTTGGAGCTTAGTTCTTGGTAATTAGTAGAGCCTCTTACGCTGTTCTGGAGCCCTTGATTTATAAGGGCTCCCGGCCCGTTTCCAAATGACCTTACCCCAGGAATAGGCCGTTTTCGGCCCGGTTCGCCCCTTTTGAGGGCCGTTTGCGGGATTTTCACCCCAGGCCCAGAGCGACGGGAAGGCGGGGAGGGAGGAGCCGACCGTCATGGGGCACAATAGGCGTCACCACAACCCTATCGGCCACCCCGGCTGGGGAGGAATCATGACGACCGGCGAGAACAAGCCACTCTTTTCCTGGGAGGATGTCGATCAGCTGCCGGACCTGCGCCGACTGGGCCTGGTTCTGGATCATCTGCCCGACGGTCCGGTGGTCGAGGCGCTCAGGGTGCGCCGGGGGCGCGGGCGCAACGACTACCCGGTGGAGGCGATGTGGCGGGCGCTGGTCGCCGGGGTGGTGTTCCAGCACGAGTCCGTCGAGTCCCTGCTGCGCGAGTTCAACCGCAATCCGGGCCTGCTGGCATTGTGCGGCCTCAACCCCCTGCCGTTGCAGGGGAGGCCGCGGAGGGCGTCGCGCGCGCATCCGGAGACGGGCGGGCCGGCGGCGGTTCTGCTGCCGAGCCCCAGGCGGTCGCCGGTTCCGGACGCCTGGAACTTCCCGCGCTTCCTGGGTTTGCTGGAGAAGGCGGAGACGGAGACCGGTTGCGTGGCGGGCATGGTCGACACGCCGCGGTCCCGGCTCGGGGAGGTTCTGCCGGATTTCGGGACGCATCTCGGCTACGACGGCAAGGCGGTCGAGAGCCATTCGACGGGCCGTGTGAACCGGAGCACGGGCGGGACCCCCGGACCCGGACGCGGACTGGGGCAGGCACGAGACGCACGGCGTGGACCGGAGGACGGGCAAGGCATGGACGAGGGTGAAGGCCTGGTTCGGCTACGGGCTGCACCTGATCGCCGACACGCGCCACGAGATTCCGGTGGCCTTCGAGGTGACGCGGGCGTCGGCCTCGGAGCCGGTGGTGCTGTCGGGGATGATTCGCGGGCTGTTCGCCCGGGACCGGGAGTTGGCCGAACGCCGCGCGGACTTCGGCGCGGACAAGGGGGTGGACGGCGGGCCGCTCAAGAAGGCGCTGTGGGACGACCACGGCATTCGTCCCCCGATCGACACGCGGGAGATGTGGCGCGAGGAGAAGAAGATGCCGGACTACGATCCGTCCAGGCCGATCCCGCGTCCGCCGTATCCGGACCGGGTGGACACGGTGATGCATTCCGAGAAGGGCGGGGTGGTCTGCCGGTGCCCGGCGACGGGCGAGGAGCGGCCGATGGCGTTCCAGAGCTTCGAGGCCGACCGGGGCACGCTGAAATACCGCTGCCCGGCGGCGGCCTACGATCTCGACTGCGGGGACCGGGAGGCCTGTTATGCGAACGCCGGCTGCGAGGCCGGCGACTACGGCCGCGTCGTGCGCATCGACCTGAAGAGCCACGACCGGCGCATCTTCACGCCGACGCCGCGCGGCGGTCCCTCCTGGCGGCGCGGCCACATCCGGCGCAACGCCCTGGAGCGTATCAACGCCCGCCTGGACGGGAGCTTCGGCTTCGGGCGGCACCACATCCGGGGCCTCGCGGCCATGAAAACGCGCGTGGGCTTGGCGCTGGCGATCATGATGGCGCCGGCCGTGGGGCATGTTCTGGAGGGCCGACCCGGCCAAATGCGCTCCCTGGTGCGTCCGGTGCCGTTCCGGGACACCGGATAGCTCCCACCCTCCCGTTTGATCCCCGGTGTACCGAAGCGCGGCCCGGGCCGGGGGCGGGGACTGTCCGTCGATCTTTCCCAATAGGAATTGTTCTCATCCCCGGCGGAACAACTCCGAATTTTCACTCAAAATCACCGCGGGACGCCCCCCGTGCCGTGCCTCGGGCACTGGTGCCGTCTTCATGCCCGTACCGTATTCCGCAAAAATCCTAACAGCGCAACTCCCTCTTAGTAGTTACAGGCTTGACTTCTTGGTTCTTTTGGTAGACAAATACGCCCACGTCAAAGGGCCAAGCCATGAACCTGATCGACATTTGCCGAAAAGTACTATTAGCTTATGCATCGGTATTTTGGGCATCCTCAGCTACGAGCAATGTTGAGATTGCTGATTATAGGGATTGGGAGAGTGCCTGCTACCGCACCCTTTACGCAATTGCTGACGAAGCGTTGGTTATAGGTGTCGATGAAGTATATCAAGAGTTTCGGAGACACGGGTTTTGCAATAAGAGAGTATTTCAACGCAGAGGAATTAGGTCGGATAAGCACCCGATAGTCGCACCTGTCAGGCGACGCGACGGGAGTTATAGACTACCGGAACAAGGTCGACCAATGTTAATTGATATCCATGTGTGGATCTACATTGACAGACCCTTCACTGTTGATTGCATGAGTTTTCTAGGATTTGGATGCGGATTTACTTCCAATCGACCAATTCAGCCCTATGTAGTCGAACTAGAGTACATAACGCATCTCGGAAGAAAAACGTGCTATTTTGGTTTTGTTCCTCGTTACCACACGAACCGTTACCACACGAACAGAAATGGTTATGACCAATTGATCCAAATAGCCCGCTATAATTGTGAGTAAATACTGGAAGCTAGGATGCTTGGGGCTGGTTTCTTGGGTGGGCGGCGATGCACACAAGTGCATCAGTCGTATCAGCTATCGCACCCGCATTGTAATGGCTGCGTTTCTCGAGATCCCTGCCTCTGCTGAATTTCGTGTGAGTAATCGGGTCCTGGCAGCTTGGTCTTGCGCGTCAAGGGCGGACGCTAGCCCGGTGGAGCGAACCCTTGACGCACAAGAACAGGCGGACACCCTGGGGCGGTGCTGAATAAGCCACGAATCTGCCCGATCACGAATTTGCCGGATGGTGCGTAGCCGCCTCGTTTGGACGTCTACGATCATTACACAATGATGCGTTTGACATCCCTTCACCCTCACTTCGCGTTGCACAATGTGAACATCAGACTTTTCCCAGCGAAGAATCTAACCCAAGTTTACCAACAACCCGATGATTTCGGCCCTATTTTGCCGTGATCGGAGGTTTTTCCTTCGGCAACCCATTGTTTTTCCGTGTTCACCAAGGTGGATTGGCCAATGTAGTGCCATAATATGACAACATGCCTCTAAAATTGCCTCAGCCTGAGCGGGACGGGCACGCGGGTGACGGCGGCTTCGACCAGGCGGGCCGGAAGCTGGTCCTCCCAGAACCGGCGGTTGAAGCGGAAGACGAACTCGTCGAGACATTCTTGGAGATGCGTCCTGGAGACGCCGTGGAAGGCGCCGATCAGGAACCGCTTGAAGTTGCTGATCGCCAGGTGCGCGAGGGGCAGCCACTCGTCGGCCCTGTCCGGCGAGGCGGGCCGCGGTTCGTGGGCGTGGTCCCGGGCCATGGCCGTGAGGCCGCGGAAGGCGTCGCTGCGGACCCTGAGGCCGTCGCCCAGGCGCCGGCTGAACGCGCCGACCTGCTCGTGGCTGACGCCGTCAACCACCTGGGTGCCCAGGAAGCCGGCCCGCTCCCCCTTGCGCTCCACCGCGAACAGCACGGGCCGCTTGCCCCCGGCGCCGCGGCCGCGCTTGCCGGCCCGCCTGCCGCCCACCAGGGCGTCGTCCGCCTCCGCCAGCCCCGTCAGCCGCAGCGCCGAGACGCCGCCCTTGTCCGCCGCCGCCAGGCAGATCGCGGCGAACCACTTCGCGAGCGGCGGCTTGGCGTGCTCGAACACCGTCCCGGCGGTCGCCGGGGACTGGCGCAGGCGGCGTCGCTGAAGCATGTGCGCCCGGCCGTGCCCGCAGCGCGGGCGGATGCTGCGAACTGGCGGGTCCATTCGAGAAAGCTGGTTGGGGGTTGCTGCATGGTCATGCCTCCTTGGCCGTTCAACACGAATATGGATGATTATACAGTATTGGCTGAGGCACGTTGAGAGGCACGAAAGCGAATTTTTCGCTGACCGAGGGCCGCCTAGGGCTCTTGCACCACGCCCGATCAGATCAGAGACGAGGAGTCATACAGGACAAGCAACCGTGGCAAGTGTCTTCATATCCTATTCGCACAGCGACGAAGCCCTCCAAAACAAACTGGAGACGCACCTAGCCGGGCTTCACCGCCAAGGCATCATCACAACCTGGCACGATCGTCGCATTGATCCCGGAGAAGAGCTCCACAGTCGGATCAGTGCTCAGCTCGAAGACGCCGACATCATCCTGCTGCTGATCAGCGCCGAGTTCCTTGATTCGGACTATTGCCATATTGAGATGAAGCGGGCGATGGAGCGCCATGAACAAGGCAGCGCACGGGTCATCCCGGTCATCCTTCGTCCCTGTGAATGGGAGGGCGCACCGTTCAGCGAGCTGCTGGCGGTGCCCAAGGACGCAAAGCCCGTGGTCAAACACGCAACCCTGGACGACGGTTTCGTGGAGGTCGCCCAAGCAGTACGTCAGGCAGCCGAAAGGGTTTCACCGATTACGGGCGGCACAGCTTTCTTATCGAGGCCTTCGACTATATCGCCCGATACTTCGAGAACTCGCTGAACGCACTGCAGGCACAGAACACGAACGTGGAAACGGACTTCCGGCGGATAGACACCAACGGCTTCGAGGCGATCGCGTTCGTCGGCGGCCGCGAACAGAGTCGCTGCGGGATCTGGCTCGGTGGCTTGTCGCGTACGAAAGAGATCTATTTCTCCTACGACGGCATAGGCAGCCGCAACAGCTACAATGAGTGAGGTGGTCCCACTTTTTTGGACAGTTGGCTAAGGTGTACTCCAGTGTCGAAAGGAGGCACTTTGATGGCCAGGAAGAGGCGCCGATTTACGGCGGAGTTCAAGAAGCGGGTGGCGCTGGAGGCGCTGCGGGAGCACGACACGGTACAGGCGATTGCCGTGCGCCATGAGGTGCATCCGAACCAAGTCAGCGCTTGGAAGCGGCAGGCCGTTGAGGGTCTGGACGAGGTGTTTTCCCAGCCCGGATCGAAGCGCGGCAGGGAGCGCGAGGCGACGATCCGAGAGCTGCACGCGAAGATCGGGGAGTTGACGGTCGAACGGGATTTTTTTCTGCGCGGGTTGGCGCGTTGAGCCGCACGGAGCGGGTCGCGATGGTCGAGCGCGGCGGCCCGCTGGCGCTGGCCCGGCAGTGCGGGCTGCTTGGCGTGAGTCGCTCCTCGCAGTACTACGAGCCGCTCGGCGAGAGCGCGGAGAACCTGGCGCTGATGCGGCGCCTGGACGAGTTGCATCTGGCGCACCCGTTCTACGGCAGTCGGCAGATGGCGCGGCATCTGCGCCGCGAGGGCGCGGTTGTCGGGCGGCACCGGATACGCCGGTTGATGCGGCTGATGGGCATGGAGGCGATCCACCCCAGGCCGCGCACCAGTGTTGCCAACCCGGAGCACCGGGCGTACCCCTACCTCCTGCGCGACCTGGTGATCGACCGGCCGGATCAGGTGTGGTGCGCGGACATAACCCACGTTCCTGTTTCTCAGGGTTTTTTCCACCTGGTTGCCGTGATGGACTGGGCCAGCCGCCGCGTTCTGTCGTGGCGCTTGTCGAACACGATGGACAGCGTCTTTTGCATCGATGCATTGGACGCCGCGCCGCGCCTCGGTGTTCCGGAGATCTTCAATACGGACCAGGGCGCTCAATTCACCAGCATCGCGTTCACCGGGCGGGTGCTGTCGAGCGGCGTGCGCTGCTCCATGGACGGCCGCGGCCGCTATCTTGACAACATCTTCATCGAGCGCCTGTGGCGTTCGCTGAAGTACGAGGCGGTGTACCTGCGCGAGCTCGCCGACGGCCGCGACGCGGAGCGTATCGTCGGATCCTGGGTCAATTTCTACAACGAACTGAGGCCGCACTCGGCGCTTGACGGCCACACGCCGGACGAGGCTTACCGCGGCGCCGTCCCGGAGGCCGCGTGAAGGCAATGGAACACAGGGATGCCGGGAACGCCTCGGGGTTCGGCGTGTCAACGCGCTGCGCGCGTTCTCCGCTTCGCTTCGATCCCTCGGATGACACGCCGAACCCCGAGGCGTGGAAGTCCACCATGGCCGGAAGGGGACTTCCGGCCATGGTGGACCAGCTGCTGACTGGCAGGTCCAAAGGCGCTTCCGAGGCGCGGTTGACATCGATTCGGCCAGCGGGAAACTATCGATTATCGAGGGTTCAAAACCAATCCGAGTACACCTTACTTTCGCCCTCGGACTGTCCAACGAACCAGGACCACCTCAGAGGGGCCATGTCCGTGCGCAACGACGGCGACACCTTATATCTCGAACCGATGGGCATAGCTCATTTTGGTCAGAGGCAAAAAACGAAATTGACCCACGAAAGCGCCGCCGAATATTATTGGAACCTCTTCGCTGAGAGGCTCAGGTAGTTCGCCCAAGACGATCCTACCGTCACTTAGTCTGGACGGGGCTGACCATCACGAGTGGGTGACGGGTGCCCGGAGTCGGCCTCTATAGCTCGCGGGTTCCCCTCATGTGCGTTGGAGAAGGTCTCGCTTGTGTGATTTGGCGGCGACCGTTCATCCAGAAGGTCGGGCACCTTCGTTGTATGAGTCTATTCTTCGGAGGACGTGTGTCAGTGTGGTCGGATGACCTCGCGCAGGACATCTCCCTGCCGGGCGGCCTAGCGCCGCCACGCCCGGGGCAAGCACTGAAATCGCCCGCACGAGCGCACGATGGACATCACGCCGTCGACTAGCCAGACGAGTTTCCAGGCAGCGCATCGGCTCGCATCCGAGACCAGTCCTTGTTGTAGGTGAAGTCGCGGAAATAGTGGAGGCGGTTTTCGGTCTCCCAATGGCCCTGGTTCAGGGCAAGGATTTGGGGGTTGATTCCCCTCCTGCATCACCGACTGGTACTCGGCAGCGGAAATGTTGCACCGCTTCGCCTCGTCATGGGTAATCGTCTCAATACTCTTCCTAACGCCGCTGCTCATAGTCATGGACTACTCGCCTTACCTATTTACGATGTAGTGAAAACTTTCTTTCAGTTCCCCTTAGCAATCATTTCTATAAGGTCGACGAGTGCAATATCTTCACGGTTCGGCACCTCAAAACAGGCTTTGAACTTGTCAACAGTCCGCTTCTTCCATTCACTGTCCTCCAAATGTGTAGTTGTACCCTTTCGTGGTGATCGTTCTCTTGGGCTCCAAATAAGCAAGCTGATATAGCAAACATCCGTCGATTGAGACAAGTGGTGATGCCGTTTGCAAAGATGAATCAACCAGCGCCAAAAGAGCTGGCCGTTGACTAGCTGTTTACGGGCATCACCTTTGTGCCGCGATTTGACTTCAACAGAAAAAAGATACAGTTTCTGATTATGCAATACGGCGATCATTCCGTCGCAGACTTTAGCCACGCCTTTAGGAGGGGCGGGGCTGAAAAAAGCCAGCCCGGGATGGTCAGTCTTATCCAATGAAAAGCCGAAGCAATTTTTATCGGGTGACCGTAACGTCACAAGTTTCCGGTCCTCCTGAATAAACCATTGCCTTCCATCCCGATTAAGGTGATAGAATTCCTTGATTGCACTCCTGATCGTGTCAATCATCGTCGTGCGCCGTGCGTTGCTCCTGAAGGGCGTAGTAGACACCGTCGTTGACTCTGTTCAGTTCCTTTATCACGTCATCAAACGTCGTGGCGTATATACCATCCTCCGACGTTATCTCGAAAGGCTTAACGGTCCGGCGGTCAAAGAGATAGGCACCAACCTGTTCTGGACGCAATGTTTCTCTAATTTCTTTATGATCGTATCCGTACTTTTGTTTCAGACACCCGCTCTCATCTCCGCTCAACATAAGCAACGTGTTGAATTCCCTTACCATGTAGTCGCTATGAGTGCTGATGACGACGTTCAGACCCGCGTTGACCATCCCGGCCAATAGGCGCGCCATCTTGACTTGATTCTTCGGATGAATGTTCAGCTCCGGCTCGTCGATCATCAATAGATCGCCGGGCTTGGCCTGCTTTTCCAGGTAGAACCAAAGCCCGAACAGGCTTTTGACGGTGCTGGAGGTCATGTGCAGCCCCATGATCGTCTTGCGGCGACGCCGTAGCTTATAGGGTTTGAACGTAATGTCGCCGGTTGCTTTATCGATTTGATAGGATCCTCTAACCAAATCTTTCTTGACCCTCCCAGCAGACGAGTGAAAATCACCCGGCGCAACCCGCTGAACATCGGCAAGTTTATTCAGCCAGTCGATATAATCGGCAATTGGCACCGCATAGCGCGAGTGAATGACATCCCGCAAGAGCTCACGTAAGTTGATATTTTCCCTAGATGCGTCATGCAATAGTGCCGTGCGCTTGGCACTCAGTTCCCGGTAGATCAGGTGCAAACCGCTACGCTCCGCGGGCATCAGGAAGCTGCTCCTTTTTTGTTTCTCCCTTACAATATTCGCAAATTCTTTCCTATGCTTGTCTGCAATCCTGAATACCGCATTTTCCAGAGCGCTAGCGCTGCTATGGAGTAGATAGGGCAGTTTACTCTCAAGGTTTTTATTGAATTTAGATAGAGTCGGGCTCTCTAGGTCTGTTGCTTCTGGATGGACTGCCTGCGAAAACTGCTTCATCAGTTTGTGGCTGTAATACAGGGAGTACATAGCCCATGTTTTGCCACTATTGTTTGGACCGCAAAATAGGGTGAGTGGCTTTTGCGTAAAGCGCCCTTCTTTGATAACACCCAGGTTCTCTATTTCAAAAGACAGGTCATCCATGAATTTCGACCGCTCCGCGTGTCCGTTTGGCCGGGGTCTGAGCCGCCAGCAGCGATGCGCTCGGCCTCCAGCGTCTCACCGACAGCCAACTTGGCCTAGATCATCTCGTTGCAATGTCCTTTACCTTTGCCTTGAGGTCGGGCTGCCTACCCCGTATGTAGGCGAACTCGGCAAAAGCCCAGCGTCCGTAGTTGCCGTGATTGTTGATGCCGGGCACCCAGTGCGGTGCCACCTCGGTAAACCAGATCGCAGTTTCCGCGACCTCGACTTGGCACAATAACGGGCGTACGCCGCTGAATTTGTAATGGCACCAGTCTTGCAGCAGCCGCGTCGTTTCCTCTGTCACGCGCCACTGGCTGGGATTCGGCAGCCGGCACCAGCGATCGACCTCTTGACGAGTGCCGTTGACGATGGCGGTGTGATCGTAAGCTTGCTTCTCAATCGAGAATCCCCTGCCCTCGTCAAACAGCAGCGAAGACTGCTCCGTTGATCCCTTGCGCTTCCTAGGCTTTGAAATCGTGGTGATGAACTCCGCTCCCGGGTGCGCTTTGTTGATCTTCTGGGTCGGCTGACCAGCAGCATCGAGACCCCAATGCCACGATGGGTACTCGTAGGGCGAGTTCAGCGTCGGCAGCTCGAAAAATCGGCTATCCACGCCCGCCTCCAAGCACGACAGCCACGCCGATGCCGCTTTCCGGGCGACCGTCACTCCTTGGATAACCGCCGTAAACCAGAATGCGCAAAATGGATGTCGCTGTTTCCAGGCCCCGCAACACCCCCACGCAAGCATTGACCGCGCACACCGCCATTCCCCGCTGTCTGTCCCGCACGTTTATCTCATCGAGATTATAGCGCATGGGTGGATGCCGCCGGGATAGTTCCGAAAGCGGGGCGCGTCAGGTAGCCAGCCTGGGGTTTCCAGCTAGCGGAACGCCTTGAGCGGCCTGTACGGGATGCGGGTGGTGTAGAATCGCGGCGAGGTGGCGGAACCAGGGTGGCCCATTCCATGATCGAGCGCATCCCCTTCGGCGGCACCGGGCACCTAAGCTCGCGCATCATCTTCGGCGCGGCGGCCCTAGGGCGCATGAAGCAGGCTCGGGCGGACGCCACCTTGCATCTGCTGCTAGAGTTTGGCGTCAACCACATAGACACCGCAGCCGCCTACGGGGATTCGGAGCAGCGCCTTGCCCCCTTTCTAAGAAGACACCGGCAAGAGTTCTTCCTAGCCACCAAAACCGGGGAGCGCACCGCCGCCGGGGCCAGCGAGCAACTGCGCCGCTCCTTGGAGCGCCTGGGCGTGGATTGCGTGGACCTCATTCAGATGCATAACCTAGTCGATGAGGACGAATGGAACACCGCTTTCGGTGCAGACGGTGCCCTTGAGGCCCTGGTGGCGGCCCGGGATGAGGGCTTGGTGCGCCACATCGGCGTCACCGGCCATGGCACCTTCGCAGCGCAATGGCACTACGACAGCCTGCGGCGCTTCCCGTTCGCCTCCGTGCTGCTGCCCTACAACTACACCATGATGCGCCAAGAAGTGTACGGGGCGGATTTCGAACGCCTCTACGCCTTTTGCCGGGAGCGCAACGTCGCCATGCAGACGATTAAGTCAATCGCCCGCCGCCGCTGGCGGGACGCGGACGAGGACCCCCACTTCTCCTGGTACATGCCGTTGCAGGATGCGGCGCCCCTCGCCCGTGCCATCCATTATGTTCTGGCCCGCCCGGGCCTGTTCCTGAACAGCTCCAGCGACGCCAACCTGCTGCGCCTGACCCTGGAAACCGCCAGCAACCCCGCCCCAACGCCCACCGACGCCCAGCTTGAACAGGATGTGGCCGACTTCGGCATGGCGCCACTGTTCATTCGCGGAGAATCGGACGAGGTGATTTTGCCGCCGGCCGCGGCAGGCTAGCCGCCCAACAACCAACGGCGGCCGCGTCAAGCGGCATGGGCCGGGCACCGAAGCAGCCGCCGATAGCGCCCGCCCAATCGTCAGGCTCCGGTATCAGTCCGCCGGGGCGCACCAGAATCGAGTCTCTCGGCCTTCATCGTCGCGGTACTCGGCCAGCAGGTTGGGCCTCAGCTCGACCACGCCGGCACCCGCCCCGAGCTCCACGGCCCAGGTCTCGTCCAGTCCCGACGCCTGGTAGAGCGCCTCGATGTCCCGTCCGCGCAACGTCACCCGTGTGGGAGTCGGCTCGTCGCGCCGGGCGTCCGGGACGTCCGGAACCTCCAGGATCAACGTGGCGTGGTCGACGGGTCCAATGGCTCTGCATTCGTAGGAGCGGGCCGCGTTATCCGCCAAGGCTGCCGGCGCGGCCAAGCACAGTGCGGCCATGCACATCCGGATTCGCCGGCAAGCGGTCATCGGGAGTCCGCCGACGTGCACTTGACGTCTAGCGGTGCCGGCTTCTTGGACTTCACCATGCGTGGTCTCCTCAGTTCAGCGCCCGGTCGAGCAGGGTGCGATCGATCTCGTTGCCGATCCGGTATGGATGCCGCTCGATAAACACGTCCCGCGCGATCTTCCACGGGTCGGACTTGCGCTGGAGATTCGCCGCGGCTCCCCACCAATTTATACGCTGCTGCGACAGCGCAAAGGCCAAGTAGTTTGCGAGCGCTCCCGTGCTCACGTTGTGTTTCTTCGCAACCCGGCGCACGGTGCGCTTCAAACGCTCAACCCTGCCGTGCGCCAACGACACGCACTCCTGCGCCAGCACTTCCGCGTTGCTGTCCAGCATCACGTCGCCCGCGTATTGGCTGGCGGAAACCTCTTCCTCGGACTCGCATCTTTCATTGGATGTGGCTGCTTTCTCGACCACCTCGAAGGTATCCTGCTCCGGCCGCTGTGCTGCGTGGAATAGCTCGTGGAGCAGGTCGAACGTCCAGCGCGCTTCGTGCTTAGAGGTTTGCTTCAGTATGATTGCGTTACGCCCCTCGTGGCGCCAGCAAGCGCCGTGGAATGTTCCCTCCCCCTTCAGCGGCAGCACCACCACACCGAGATCCCACACGGTGTGAAGCACGCTGCGCAGATCGTCCTTTCCTTGCCTGTACGCCAGTATCCGCCTGCGCATCTCCCCCGCATCGCCCGGAATCGTCTTCTTCGGATAGTCACCCATCCCTTGGACGGCAACGATGGCCAGGTGGTTCGCGTAAGCGGCAAACAGGCCCGCCGTACTCTCGCGGCGACCCTTCGGCATCTTGAAACGTGCCGCCTCGGTGGCTGCCCTCGTTGCGGACAGCGCCTGAGCACCCAGAATGTTCTCACGCGTCCAGCCAAACACGCGCTCCAAGGTGGCAGCAGTCTTCGCGGTGAGCTTCTCGTTGTTCTGTTCTTCCGGAACCTCCCCTTCGGCGACGGCCGCGTCCGCCGTGGACAGCAGACGCCCGACAACGAACTCTCGGCTCAGTCCTACCTGGCTGACCTTGGCGAGCAGCCCTTCGAAGCTCGCAGGCACCACCGGGAGCAGGATCTCGTTCTCAATCCGGACACCAAGCGCATGCGCGATCTGGCACATTCGCTTGTAGCTCGCAGACGCGTAGCGCTCCGCCTCATACCGCTGGATCTGCTGTTCCTTGAGTTCCAGACGTTGCGCGAGTGTGCGTTGGCTGAGGCCCGCGGCAATCCGCGCCTTGATCAGTCCGTCGGCAAGGTCGTCGAACGACGTCACCGAGATCACCGACAGTTCGGCCGATTTCAGACGCTCGTATTCTTTCAGTTCGTCGCATAGGTCCGCTAGCTGGCTTTCCATCGCCTCCAGTTCAGCCCGTACTAGCCGCGGGTGTATGCCGAGGCTTTCCTGCGCGGCGGCGTCGAACTCCTTGATCGCCTGAGCAAAGCTCTTCGCCTTGTTCCGTGTGATCTTGTACTGCCTCTCATTCGTAATCATGGCAATCTCCCTAGATCGATCAGCACGATACCCTTCTCGACGCCGTTTCGATCAGTCTTGAAGAAGTCGCGATAGACCACCCCCGGCACCGCTAGGGTCGATGCAGGGAATAGGTCTCCCAAGTACTTTGCCTTCATTGCCGCCCGGCGATTTCTGAAGTCGAGCAGGATCGGGTCGAGCAGATTCAGATTAACACCCGCTGGCTCCCAAGCCCCATCATAGTCCCTAGGAAGCAATTTTGCTGTGACGAAGCTGCCGTCCAAGAGCAGTTCGCTGCAGCCCGCTCCCGCCAAATTGCGGCACGCCGCCAGCAGCCCATCCAGTAGGCGCACTCGGTGCCGATTTCCGCCGAAACAGCCGGCGACATCGCGCCATCTAGCGTGGTGTTCGCCAGGAGGCAGATAGCCAGTTTCGGGATCTCGCCGGGGGATCATGGAACCCAACAATATCGTTGGGATAAAGCAGTGTCAACGCTATGTACCGGATCAGTAAGGGCGATCTCATGTTCGCGGACGAGATCCACGTCCACCGACTCGCGTCGTCGAGCCAGAGTACGATACGCCAGTTGCCGCTGACACGAACAGGTTACAGAGACGGACCCCCCGTGTCCCGGCGTTCGATGGACGACTCCGAGGCTATCGGTTCTTTTGGCTTAGGGTTCCTCCCCGCGCAAAAACGCGGCCAGGGATGGAATGGGCATCACATACCGCGTGGCGTGCCTGGCGTCGGGCGCGAGGAGGCCAGCGTACAGAGAGTTCGCGATGAAGGCGTGCATCGCTTCTTCAGACACGGATGTTCCAAGGCGGGCCTCCAGCGCCTCGCGTATCTCCCCAGGGCCTGCCGGGGATGCCCTATGGCGCAGCGCCAATGCCAGTTCCTGCGCCCATTCAAGGCTCGGGCCCAGTGCCTTTGCGCGGTCCTCATAGTAGTAGTGCCGAATGGCGTCCCCTTGTGCCATGGCCGCAGGCAAATCCGCGCTCGCCGCGTCGAACCCTCCGTGATCCAGGGGGCATTCCCGTAACTTCGACATTGCCGACGTCAAGTAGCCTGCCAGGTGCTGCGGCCATTGCGCGGCTCGCTCGACGACAACATCCTCCCAACGGCCCGCCCCCCGCACGCCGAATTGGGCGAAACAGCGGCGGACAGCCTTGCGGCAGTCTTCCACCCCAAGCACCCCTAGACGGTGAAAACGCCCGACCTGAAGACGGGAGACGCCGGCAGCCCGAAGCTTGTCCGACGTTCCGGTCAGCCCGAAAGCGCAGACTGCCAGCTTGGCGCGTGTCGTGCCCTCGTGTATTGAGCAAAAGAAATCCTTGACCTGCTGCAAGCGCGTGTCCACGGGAATGTTTTGCGCCTCGTCGATGAACAGAACGATGCTGTATGGCGCCCACGCACGCTCATTTTCGCGCGTAACCTCGTGAAACTGCGCAGCCTCCCCATCCTGCCTTGCTCCAACGGAAACGCCAAACGCGCCTACGCCGCGATCCAGAATGCGGGTGACCGTACCCCCTTTCGCCGTCTCGTATAAGTCGCGGGCCTTTTGGCGAATCTCCCCCATGGCTCTGTCGAACGCATCCCGTGTGGCACCGACAAGCCGCTCAAGTGCCGCGCTGACGAATTCGGCAGCCGCATGGGCCTCCGCTCGTTCGTCGGGCGGGGCCCGTCCAGCGAGTTCCGCGGTATCGACGAGCAGAACCTGTCGTTCGTTGCGGCCATCGGGGGCCGCAAGCCGCCGGGCGATTGCCTCGTTGATTCTGGCTGCAAGTTCCCCCGGAGAACCCGCCGCCGCGGCCGGCAACCTGACCGGCAGCCATCGCCCACCGCTACGGGGAACCTCAAACTCCCTCGTCTGGGCCATGCACTGCGCCATCAGGGCGGACTTCCCCGCGCCAGGAGGCCCTTCGACGACCTGGGTAAGATTTTCCCTGTAGCCACGCCCGAAGTGAAACAGGGTCTTGTAGAAGGCGGCCAGCTCCCGTTCCCTGCCGGAGAAGAAAGGCTGCGCCACGCCGTCTCCAACAATCGCCCGGTCGCCGCTATCGATGAATACATCAAGATCCACATCGTCCTGCGGACGGAGCCTGCCCGTATCAAGGTAGACTGGGGCGATATTGCCAACTCTCCCGGTCATCGATTGCGGCCGCCGGAGCAAGGTGTGAAAAACCCTTCAAGTATACATGGCCAGGGGTTGCCACTTTGGCGGGAACAACCTTTGCCAACATGCAGGCAATCGGGAAGAAGCCAACGAAATCCGCGAACTCGATGAGCGGCCTGATGCCATATGCGGGTCAGGTACGCGGCCGGCAGCGCTTGCCACGCAATCGGACGCCATTCGTTTGGGACTTATAAAGATACGTTGACATACCACCACATGCTGGGCCTTGCACGCCGCATAACCACCAGATGTCGGGGCCTGTCAACCGATCACCATAATTCCCATTCGTTCAATAGAATCATTTGATTAGTAACCACATGAAATATTTATATTTATATGTGGAATAAAGCCCGGCTTGCCTATATTTCAATAGAACTATAGAATTCGGCGCGTTGGTGAGAGCCGAAACGTATTGACCGGGCAAGATGGTGCGGGAACACAGCCGTTACGAGCAAAATCGAGTCGCCGCGATCAAGGCGGCCGCCGCCGAGTTCGCCGAGAAGGGGTATCACGGCGCCTGCACCCGGGAAATCGCGGCTCGGCTCGGCGTTAAGCAGGGCAGCCTCTACTACTACTTCCAGTCGAAGGAAGACGCACTGCTTGAGGTGTGCCTGCACGGCATCCGCGACTATGCCCACCGGATGCGGGACATCGCCGCCAGCGAACAGCCGTTCGAGGCGAAACTGCTCGCCACCATCGCCTCGCACCTGTGGAGCTACCGCTCCACCAACGAAGCCCTGAAGGTGCACAACGATGAACGCCTGTACCTATCCCGGGAGAAACGCCGCAATCTCAAGGAACTGGGCAGTGCGTACCGCGAACAGCTCCAAGGCATATTCACCGACGCGGTGGCAAGCGGCGAAATTCGCGCCGACATCGACCCGCACTTCGCGGCGCAAACCGTCATCGGCATCTGCAATGCCTGGGGCGACCTGATCGTGCGCGACCCGGATACCGACATCATCGGCCTAACCCAAAAATGCACCGACCTGCTGCTCGGCGGGTTCCGCAAACCCAAACCAAGGAAACCGGAGAATCAGGAATAGTCCAATGGGAGCTTTCAAAGAGCCGCACGGCGGCGAACTCAAGAACCTCTACCTGTCCGAAGCCAAGGCAGATCAAGAAAAGCGGAAGGCCAAGGATTATGCCTCCTGGAGTTTGACGCCGCGCCAGCTCTGCGACCTCGACCTGTTGTTGAACGGGGCCTTCTCGCCGCTTGAGGGCTTCCTGGGCAGGGATGACTACGAAGGCGTCTGCCGGGAAATGCGTCTCGAGAGCGGCGTGCTCTGGCCGATACCGGTCAACCTGGATGTGAGCGAGGCGTTCGCGGGCGGCATCGAGGCCGGCGAGACCATTGCGCTGCGCGACGCCGAGGGCGTGTTAATCGCAACGCTCGAAGTCTCAGATATCTGGAAGCCCGATCTCGACAGCGAGGCCCGGCGCGTCTACGGCACGACAGACGACACCCACCCCGCAGTCGCCTACCTTGTGCACCATTCCGGTGCCTACTATGTGGGTGGCCGCCTGCGCGGCATCGAGCCGCCCACCTACTACGATTTCAAGCTGCTGCGCGACACCCCCTCGGAGTTGCGCGGCCGCTTCCGCAAGCTCGGCTGGCGCCGCATTGTCGCTTTCCAGACACGCAACCCTCTACACCGTGCACACCAGAAACTGACCTTCCGGGCCGCCCGCGAGGCCGAGGCGAACCTGCTCATCCAACCCGTCATCGGCTTGACCAAGCCCGGCGATATCGATCACTTCACCCGAGTGCGCTGCTACGAGCACATCCTGGAACAGTACCCGGACCAGACCACGCAGTTGAGCCTGTTAAACCTGGCCATGCGCATGGGCGGGCCGCGGGAGGCGCTGTGGCACGCCATCATCCGCAAGAATTACGGCTGCACCCACTTCATCGTCGGCCGCGACCACGCCGGCCCCGGCAACGACAGCAACGGCAACCCGTTCTACGGGCCCTACGATGCCCAGGAACTATTCAGGCGCCACGAGGAAGAACTCGACATCACCATGGTGCCGTTCAAGATGATGGTGTACGTAGAGAACAAGGCCGAGTATCTGCCGGTCGACGAAGCCGAGCCGAGCGATAAGGTACTCAAGCTGTCGGGCACCGAGTTCCGCAGGCGCCTGCAAGAGGGCCTGGAGATTCCCGAGTGGTTCTCGTACCCAAAGGTCGTGGAAGAACTGCGCAAGGCGCATCCGCCCAAACATAGGCAGGGTTTTACCGTGTTTTTCACGGGCCTGTCGGGCTCGGGGAAGTCCACCGTCGCCAATGCCTTGATGATCAAGCTGCTTGAGAACGGTGCCCGCCCGGTGACCCTGCTCGACGGTGACGTGGTGCGCAAACACCTCTCCAGTGAGCTTTCGTTCTCCAAGGAACACCGTGATCTGAACATCCGGCGCATCGGCTTCGTCGCGAACGAGATCACCAAGAACGGCGGCATCGCCATCTGCGCACCGATCGCGCCCTATGCGGCGACACGCCGGCTGGTTCGCGACATGGTCAGGCCGACGGGCGGCTTCATCGAGGTGTTTGTATCAACCCCGGTCGAGGTCTGCGAGGCGCGGGACCGCAAGGGCCTGTACGCGAAGGCGCGCGCCGGCTTGATCAAGGGTTTCACGGGCATTGACGACCCGTACGAAGAACCGCGCCATGCCGAGGTTGTCATCAACACCGCCGAGATTTCTCCAGACCTCGCGGCGCACCGGATTCTGATAACGCTGGAAAAGCTGGGCTACATCAAGTAGCGCCGGCGGGGCGCCCCCGGGGCACCCGACTGCGACATTGCCGATGGACGACCCAGCGAACAGCCCCACCGATCGCTGTGCGACCAGGGCACCAGGGCGTATCACCGATGCACTCGCCCAAACGCTTTTCCAAGATGGTGCGGTGGCCGCACCGCTGCTACTCCCCGTCCTTGGTGCGTCGAGAACACCCGACGTGACACTACGGTCGATACCCCGGCCCCTTGATGAATCGTCCCGGTGTTGCGCCCGTGTGCGCGCCGTTGTCGATCACCTGCTGCCCGTTGACGAATACGTGCTTCACGCCCGTGGAAAGCCGATGGGGATCGGTCCAGGTCGCATGGTCGGTTACGGTGGCCGGGTCGAAGACCACAACGTCGGCAAAGTGCCCGGTGCGCAGACGTCCGCGCTCGGCGATGCCTAAGTTATCCGCCGGCAGCGCCGACAGTTTGCGAACCGCCTCCGCCAGGCTGATCACTCGTTCTTCCCGGACATATTTGCCCAGCAACCGGGCAAAGGTGCCGTAGGTGCGCGGGTGCACACCCTGGTTCAGCACATCGCCTTCCGGTGCCACCGCCGCGGCATCGGAACCAAAGCTAAGCCAAGACAGCGCCACCTTCCGCCGCATGTTGTCCTCGCTCATCATGAAATAGATCGCGCCCGTCCTGGCGCTGTCCTCCAGCACGAGGTCCACCGCCGCCTCCTCGGCCGTCGTACCGCGCATCGCCGCGGCTTCCGCCAGCGTCTTGCCCGCATACTCCATCAATTCCGGCGAGCCGAAGTCGGTCAGCAGCACACCCTCGGGGCCGGCCGCGATAAGCAGGTTTTCCCAGGCATCGGTGGGCGTAGCCATTTCCTTTAGAATACGGGCGCGGGTCTCCGGGTCGCCAAGCCGCGCCAGCAGTTGCTCGGTGCCGCCGTCCGATGCCCAAGGCGGTATAACGGCGGCAAGGCCGGTGGCACCCGCAACATAGGTGTACATATTGGCGGTAATGCGCAGGCCCTCGGCGCGGGCGGCTTCAATCGTTTCCACGACGCTGTCGATCTTGTGCCAGTTCGGCCTACCCGCAAACTTCAGGTGATAGATCTCGGCGGGAACCCCCGCTTCGCGGGAAATGGTGATGAGTTCCCGCACCGCCTGCTCGATGTTGTTCCCCTCGCTGCGCATATGGGAGATGTACATGCCGCCGTACTCCCCGACCACCTTGGCCAATTCGATGAGTTCCTCGGTGGTCGCGAAGAAGGCCGGCGGATAGATCAGCGAGCTGCCGAGGCCCATGGCACCCTCCTGCATGGCCTGCCGGGCCATATCGCGCATGGATTGCAGTTCCTCCGGAGTCGGGGCGCGGTTGTCGAACCCCAACTCGTTCATGCGCAGGGTAGTGGCCCCAACGAAGGACGCCACATTGGGGGACACACCGCGTTCCTCCAGCCACCGCAGATACTCGCCCAGCGTCCGCCAGGGTAGGGATTCGCCTGCGCCTAGCTGCAGGAGTCCCCGGGTTTCAGAGACCAGTTCAGACGCGCCCTTCTCCGTCAGCGGACCCAGGCTGACGCCTTCGCCGAACACCTCCAGGGTCACACCCTGCACCAGGTCGCTCAAGCCGCGCCCGTCGCCGATGAGGCTGACCGGTGCCCAACTCAGCATGTTGATGAACCCCGGCGACACCGCCAGGCCCGCGGCATCCAGGGTGCGATCCGCGGTGGCCCGATCCAGGTTGCCGATGGCCGTGATGCGATCGCCCGTGATGGCCAGGTCGAGCCGCCTGCCCGGCTCACCGCTGCCATCGTACAGGGTGCCCCCGCGGATGATGATGTCGTGATGGGCCACCGCGGCCTGGGCATCGATCCAGCGCTGAATGCGGCGGTCCAGAACCTTAAGGGGCAGCGAACCGCCGGAGAGCACCTGCCCGTGAAAATCCCGCAGGTCGAAGTTCTCCCCGAGCGCATTCTCGGCACGGCGGCGCAGCTCGCGAATCTTCAGTTCCCCATGCTTGTAGGCCGTTGCCTGACCCGGATAGGTGATGTAGCGGTCCACTTCGGCGATTACGTTGGTTCGCGTCAAACCGGTATTGGCCAGCATGAAGTCGATGGCCATCTCGCGCGTCCAGCCCCGGGTGTGCAGGCCGGTATCCACGACGAGGCGCGCCGCGCGCCACATGTCGTAGATCAGGCGGCCGAACCGCTCGTAGGGCGTGGTGTAAACACCCATTTCCTCGCCCAAGAACTCGCTATACAACCCCCAACCCTCGCCGTAGGCGTGGAAATAGTAGACGCGGCGCCAGTCCGGCAGGCTTTGGTTCTCGCCCTGGAAGGAGAACTGCAGGTGATGGCCCGGCACCGACTCGTGCAGACCCAGGGCGGGCAGTTCATAAAGCGGGCGGCTGGGCAGATCGTAAACATTGACAAAATACTGCCCCGCGCGCGTACCGTCCGCGGCGCCGGGCTGGTAATAGGCGGTGGTGGTTAGCGGCGCAATCTGTTCCGGCACCACGCTGATGCCGTAGGGGTTGCCGGGAAGCTGGGAGAAAAACCCCGGCAATCGGGCCTCGATGGTCTTGCCGATCCAGGCGACGCGGTGCAAGTAGGATTCTTCGTCGCTGGCGTAGAATTGCGGGTCGGTGCGCAGAAAGGCAAGGAAATCGGCAAAATCGCCCGTGAAATCCACCTCTGCCATCACCGCTTCCATTTCCCGGCGGATGCGGCCGACTTCACGGCGGCCGAGAGCGTGTATGGCCTGGGCATCGGTATCCAGGCTCGTGTAGTAGCGCAGGGCCTGGTCATAGGCCGCCCGTCCGCCTGGCAGCGAGGAGAGACCGGCGGCGGCCCGGCAGGCCGGCCGATAGCTCTCGGCAAAGAACGCCGCGAACGCCCGGTAGGCGGGGTTGACCACCTCTTCGATCACCCGCAGGGCACTGGCGCGCAGTTCCTGCCGGGTGGCCGCGGCAATGGAGCCGGGCATGCTAGCGAATGGCCGCGCGAAAACGCTCGCCTCAGGTGGCTCGGCAACATAGGCGGCGATGGATTGCTCATAGCCCGCAAGCGACTCGCAGGGCTGGGTATAGCCGCTTTCGATTCCTAAGCGCAACAGATCCAGGTTCTGTTGGGCATAGGTGCCGAACCCCCGCAATCGCGCCAACAGATCCCGATAGTCCTGTTCGGATGCATAGGGGGTTGCCAGAATCAGATTGGCAAAATTACTGTGCCAGCCACCGAGGGAGGTGATGGTTAGGTAGCGGGTTTCGAAATCCGCGTTGCGCCGTTCGTTGGTTAGCATCCACTCGAAGGCTTCGTAGTGTTCACGATTGGCATCGCCGAGTTGCCCGGCATCAATCTCCGCAAGCCGGGCGATGGTATCGTCGAGCCGGGCGAGGTGGGCCGCCAGCGCCGCCGGGCCAAGATCGTCCACCCGGTCCCGGTAACGGGTTTCGCCCCACAGCGACGCGGCTAGGGGCATGGCCCGCACCTGGGCCTGCCAATACTCCTCCATGAGGGCTTCCAGCGCTTCGTCTGCGGGCGAGCCGTGCGCCGCGCCACAGGTAAGCAGAAGGACAGCGAGAACGAGGCCCCGGCGTCGGCCGGTGTGCGTCAGTTTTTGTGCAATCATGGTTTCAACCTGCGGGATAGAGGTATTTGTCGATTCTCCGTGACCATTGGACGCATGGCCCCGGAAATCGCCCAGTTTACATGTACTGGGCCACGGTACGGCAAACGGCTGAAGGCCATAATGAAAATTGCCGGTGGCCCTACCGGTAGTGTATCAGTTTGAATTGGTGGGCCGAGCGGAGGCACGGCCCACAGGGGATTCGGCAGGCTCGAGATTCAAACCGATACACTACCGCCCCCCGGTAGCGGCTCAGTTTGAATTTGTGGATCATGGCAAGGCCGTCCCACATGGAGTTCGACGCAGCCAGAATTCAAACTGAACCACTGCCGCCCCCCCACCGGCCGGATTGACCCTCGCCCGCCCGTTGCCCACAATCGGGCCGGTGTGCGGGGGCTTCGTCCGCAGGATGCGAACGATGCGCACCGGTTGCACGGATATGCCAATCCAAGCGCAACCGTGACCCCGCCAACTACAATCCCAAGGAAGAGACATCAATGACCGAATATTCCCTACCCAATCTATCCAACGACCTGAGCGGCCGGGTTGCGTTCGTGACCGGCGCCTCTTCGGGTCTCGGCCATCGATTCGCGGAAGTCATCGCCGCCTGTGGTGCCAAGGTCGCCATTGCCGCCCGCCGCGTGGACCGGCTACAGGCCCTAGCCGAGAAAATCCGCGCGAGCGGGGGCACCGCCGAAGCCATCCCCCTGGACATGCGCAACAACGACTCGATGATGCGTGCGGTGGAGCAGGCCGAAGCGGCGCTCGGCACAATCGACATTCTCATCAACAACGCCGGCGTCCCCGATGCGCAACGCGCACACAAGATGTCCTTAGAACTCATCGACACGGTGTTCGACACCAACCTGCGCGGACCCTACATTCTGTCTTGCGAGGTCGCCCGCCGGCTCATCGCCGCGAAGAAGCCCGGCAGGATGGTAAACATCTCCTCAATGGGCGGTTTCAACTACGCCGGCAATGGTGCCGCGCTCTACTCCATCACCAAGTCTGCCATCGTGCGCATGACGGAGTGCCTGGCCGTGGAATGGGCGCGTTTCGACATCAATGTCAACGCCATAGCGCCCGGCTGCTTCGACTCGGAGATGATGGACGGCATGCTTGAGCGCATGGGCGACATCGCCCAGTTCTTCCCCCGCAAGCGCATCTGCGACCCGCCGGAGATGGACAGCACGTTGCTTTACTTCCTGTCGCCCGCCGCCGGGGCGGTCACGGGCACCTGCATCAAAATCGACGACGGACAGGGATCAAGGTAGCTCGGAGACTTTGCCCTAGGGTGGCGCCGCGGATCAACGCATCTACATTTCCGCTTTGAGGACGATGCCGATCGTTCGCGGCCGGTTGATGACAAACCGCTCGGGGCTGTTGAAGGAACCCGTTGCCGTGCGGCCACGACCGATATTGGCACGCTCGTCCCAGATATTGTCCACGAACAGGTCGGCACCCCAGCCGCCTTCGTTTCTGACCCCTATGCGGAACTGGCCGACAATATAGGAATCAACGGGAAAGCCCGTGGCATCGGTTATGCGCTGAATTCGCGTGAACTGGTCGCCGGTGTACTGAATGTCTAAGCGGGCGAAGCCGTCGCCAAGGCCACGGAAGCGGAATGCGTAATCCAAGCTCGCCGACAGGGTGAACTCGGGGACGTTGGGCAAATCCGACCCGACCACCGCGTCCGCGATAGCGCTGGTAAGCTCGCTGTCCGAATAGCCGAAGGTGAGCCCGATGGTCAGCGCATCGCTTGGCCGTGCGTTGAGTTGAGCTTCAATGCCCAGAACTTCCGCGTCGCCCGCGTTGCCAATGAAATTGACCGGCGAGCCCGTAAACGGCGATATGTCCGTACCGTTCGACTGGATGTCTGCCCAGTCCTGGAAGTAGACCGAACCGTTGAGTACCAGGCGGCCGTCGTACCAGCTCGTCTTGGCACCGAGTTCGTAGCTCAAAAGCGAGTCCGATTCGAACAGCAAATCGCCAACTCCAAGAACGCTTTGCAGATTGATGCCGCCCGAGCGGAACCCCTCCGCAACCGTAAAATAGAAGAGCAGGTCGTCCTGAGCCCGGTAGCTGAGCCGACCCTTGAGCAGCACATCGGAACTGGATTCCTCGACGACCCGATACGGCGAACTGGCCACAGCCAAGAACGAGGTAAAGACCAGTTCATCCTCCAGGGTCACTTCCTCGTCGAACCAGCGCGCACCTAGGGTCAGGTTCCAACGGTCGGCGATTGCCAAGTCACCCTCGGCATATACCGCATACTGCTCATAGCGGTCGGTAACGAGTCGGAATCCGATATCCCCGGCACCCTCGACGAACAGGCTGTCGGGAAGCAGGGGAAAGCCGATGGCGCCCAGAGTCTGGTTGAGCACGAGATGCTCGCCGGGCATGGTGGTGGCACCGCCTACGGCAACTTGGTCCTTGTCGCGATAGAACGCGCCGAGTATCCAGTCAAACTGCTTGTCGCCCGCCGAGACGAGGCGTAACTCCTGGGCGAAAGACTCCATTTCTGTGTTCGTGTAGAACGGATCCCCGGTAATCGGCCCGAACGCCGAGAAGAAGCGGCCGGCGAGCACCAGGCGATCGAGGAACTCGCGATTCAGCTCGGTTTGCGAGGTCACCGACGTCAGCTCCGCAAAACCGAGGTCGACGCCCACCGTCAATCCATACAGGCTGAATTCGCCATCGTAGAAGCGCGGCTCGCTCGAATCGAGTTCCAGGTCGCCGAGCCCGGAGTCGACGTTCGGGAATTCGTCTTCTTCCGCCTCGGAGAGCATCGCCAGCAGTTCGATGTCCACCCGCTCTCCCAGCGATGAGCTCAAGAGGGCGCGCACCGAGTAGGCCGAGGAGGAGTTGGCGTCCTCCTCGTCCCTGGCAACGTTGTCGACAAAGCCATCGTCGTCGCGGTAGGTGCCGACGATTCTGAGCGCTGTGGTTTCCTGGGCGAGCGGAATGTTAACGGCGGCCCGCGCCGCGTTGTTGAAGTCTCCCCCCTTGGTAAGGGAGCGGATGATCTCGCCCCGCGCCGAGAATTCCGACGGGTCGGGCCGGGCCAGGGTCATGCGGATGGCACCGCCCATGGCGCCCTCGCCGTACAGGGTTCCCTGGGGGCCTTTTAGAACCTCGATCTGGTCTAGGTCATAGAGGTTGAGATCCGGTAGCTGCGAGGTTCCCTGAATCGGTACATCGTTGAGGTACAGCCCCACCGTGGAAACCGGCGTGGTGACGCCGAAATCCGACGCAGATACATTGGAGACGCCCCGGATTGCGATCCTTTTAGCACCGGCACCCTGGTCACGATACGACAGACCGGGCACCGAAAGCACATAGTCCTCGAAGCCATCGGCGCCTCTGCGTTCGAGCCCCTGCCCGGTGAAGGCCTGGAGTGCCGTCGGCACATCCTGTTGGTTCTGTGTCCGCCGCTCGGCGGTGACGACGATTTCCTCAAGATAGGTGCCATCCGCGGCCGGCGCTGTCACTGGCATTGCCACGAGCAGCAACACTGCCGCCGTAAGAAAAAGCTTGTGGTTGTTCATCGCTACTCTCCTGTCATAGAAACCGGTGGGAATTGTGGAGATTGGTTGACGAGCCACGACTTGTAGTGATTATCCGCCTTGCGGGACTCAGCATGTGGTGGCTCGTCAGCTATTCTACATAAGACCCAAACCAGTGTTTGGTTCGCGCTGCTACAGACGCAACCGCATACCCGCTACCTCACCCAAAGCCCCTGTCCCGTGCATCTCGTTCGCGGATATCCCCCCCCCCCCTCGACTATGTGGATTCCGCTGGCTTCACCCAAAACCTCTGTTCCGTACCTATCGTTCGCGGGCCAAGGTTGCCGAACGACTCGTTCGCGTCACCCGCGCCTTTGGGATTCACTGCAGGGACGGCAGCCAGAGCGATTCCGCGACCGGCCAGGCCCAGGTATGAGACGCGCCGATAGGTGGCATGCGAAGTGTTTGTTTGCTGCGGGCCGTTGCCGCAGAGTAGGCTCCCGAAGCCGTCACCAGAGAGGCCGGAGAACCCATCCATGCCCATCAAGACACCAACCACAACGGCAGGCGTACGCGGCGCATTCTGGAACCCCAACAGACTCCCGCCGAATACGCGGTTCGAAGCCGCTGTGGTGCACTGCGCCGACCGCGCCAGTTGCCAGGGCATACTCGCTTTTCGCGGTGGAGAGAAAATCGTCGCCATGGGCATGCACCCGCGCGAGTACCTGCCCAACAACTACCTGGTGCCGGAGTACCTAAACGCCGGCATCGCGATGTGGACCCAAGCACCGAGAAGCATCGGCAACGACCTGCGGCTAGAGCACGAGACCGCACTGCTCGAGGTGGCGGCGGGCATAGGGCACCTACGGGACAAGGGCTTCGGGAAGGTGCTGCTGACGGGCATGTCCGGCGGCGCCAGTCTCTTCAGTTTCTACCTGCAACAGGCCCATCTGCCGGCCGGGGAACGCCTAGCCCGCACACCCGCGGGCAAGCCGACCAGGCTGCAGCAAGTTGAGATGCCGCTTCCGGACGGCGTTATCTTCGTATCGCCCCACCCGGGCCAAGGCATCCTGCTCATGAACTCGCTAGACCCCTCGGTGGTCGACGAGAACGACCCCATGCAAACGGATGAATCCCTAAACCCCTTCAACCCCGCCAACGGCTTCAGGATGCCACCGGAATCGAGCAGCTACGCCGAACCATTCATCGGCCGCTACCGGGCCGCCCAGCACGCGCGGGTGGCGCGAATAGACGAATGGGCCAAGGGCGTTGCCGCACGACGCGTGGCCGCCCGCATGCGCTTCAGGGAAAGTTCCGACCCCAATGACCTAAAAGTGGCGTCCCACACCCCCATCATCACCATTTGGCGCACCGATGCCGACCTGCGCTGTTTCGACCTGTCGCTGGAGCCCACCAAACGCGCCTACGGCTCGCTCTGGGGCCCGAATCCTTTCGTCTCCAACTACGGCAGCATCGGCTTCGGCCGCACCTGCACCGCGGACAGTTGGCTAAGCACCTGGTCTGGGCTCAGTTCCAATGCGGTTATGGCGGAAACCGCAAAAAGCATTACCGAGCCCGTGCTGGTTATCCGGTACGACGGCGACAACAGCCTGTTCCCCTCCGAAACCCGGGCGATCGTCGACGCCATTCCCGCCGAGGACAAAACCTACGAGGTGCTGCCAGGCAATCACCACGGGCGTCCCATACGCGAGGGCGACCCCAACAGTCAGGAACTGGCCGGGAAGCTGATGACCGACTGGATTGGAAAGCGCTTCAACCGAGACTAGCAGCATCAACAACCTGGCCTGCGTCCTGGACGAGGCCATCATGCACGCCGACAGCGACCAATGGCGGACGGGCACCCAAACCGAGGATTTCCGTGAGGCCATCAGCGCTTTCATGGAAAAACGACCCGGAGCATGCAAAGGCAACTGAACAGGGCCGAGAGCGCCCGCCCGACATGAAGGCGCGGGTTAGGGTGAGGCGGCACAGTTGACCATAATCAATATGACCGTAAAATGGTCAAAATCAATTTACGGCATATCTAAGAATAGTCGTGAACCGCCACCTATATGCATACCTGCTTGAACATTACGGCCAGAACCGACAGATGGTTTTCCTTTCCGGGCCGCGTCAGGTGGGCAAAACGACATTGGCAAAGTGGCTGCAGAGCCGGCTGACCCCGGGCTTCTACCTCAATTGGGACAACCAATCGCACCGGGAACGAATCGTCAGGGGGCCTGCATCTCTAGCCCACGAGGTGGGGTTGGATCACCTGCGGGCCGAACCGGTCTTCGTGGCCTTCGATGAACTGCACAAGTACCGCCGGTGGCGGGAGTTGCTCAAGGGTTTTTTCGACCAGTACGAGCATCGCACAAAGGTGCTGGTAACGGGCAGAACGCAGCCCATGCTTTTCAGGTGGCGATGAACGCAGCGTACGTCGACGAGGATTGCTTTGCCCTACCGGGCCCAATCATCGTTCCCGCAACAACCTTCCTGTCGCAATTGGCCTGAAACCCAGCGGCGCAAGCGTTTCCAGAACCCACACCCCACCGAGTGTGGCTGGCCGTCGACAGGTTGCCTATGGCACTTCGCACGTATACCGGGAGGGGCTTTTTTGCCCCGCCTACGCTGGTCGCGTCGACAGGTTGCCTAAGGCGCCTCGCGCGTATACCGTGCCCGGCCCCTGACTGCACAGTAGCCCCCGATCGGACATGAAACTCACCCTGAACGAGACGCGCGTCATCGGCTGCCTGATGGAGAAGGCGGTGACAACGCCCGACCAATATCCGTTGACGCTGAATGCGCTGGTCAATGCATGCAATCAGAAGTCGAGCCGCAACCCGGTGCTGACGCTGGACGCCGGGACCGTGCAACGCACAGCCCGGGAGCTGGAAGCCGAAAAACTGCTTACCGCCGACGAGAACTTCAGGACCGGGGTGGTGAAGTACGGGCACCGCTTCTGCAACACGCCGTTCGGCATCCGGCAATTCGCCGAGGACGAATACGCGCTGATCTGCCTGTTGCTGCTGCGCGGGCCGCAAACGCCCGGCGAACTGCGCACGCGCAGCGGGCGGTTGCATGCGTTCCCCGAAAACGCCTCGGTTGCGGCAACCCTGCAGCGGCTCATGGATCCCGACCGCAAGGGTGGCGCGGTGGTTGCCCGCCTGCCGAGGCAGCCCGGGCGACGCGACCACGAGTATGCGCACCTCTTTTCCGGCGAGATTGAATCGGTGCCGCAGGACGATTCCGTCTCCCAGTCCCCGACCCCGAAGCGCGACCGGATAGCGGAACTTGAGGCTCGCGTCGCTGCGCTGGAAGCCGGGCTGGCGGATCTGCGCCAGCGTCTGTCTACCCCATCCCCTTCATCCCCGGCGGAAGGTAGCCCGCGCTAGCCGCCTCCACCGACTGGTTCGTCGCCACGCCTAATCAATCGAACACCCTCTGTGCGGGCCGCATCCGCCAACGAGCGGTCCAACGTGGCGAGCGGGGCACCGGTGCGAACCGCCAGATCAAGGTAGGTCGCGTCGTACGCGGTGAGCTGGTATCTGCGGGCGAGTGTAACGAGCGCCAGTTGGTCGGCGTCGTGGCGGATGCGTATCGGGAGGCGGGTGAGGTCGCGCAGGAAGGCATCCGCGTCGTCCGGTTCAATGCGTCCGCGCCGTTCGTTTACGATCAGAATGTTGCGAATCTCGATGGTCCACAGAGCCGGTGCTATCGCCTCGTCGTCCAGCAGCCGATCCATGGCGGAGTCCGCGACCGCAGACTGCTCGTCGGAGAAGCACCAGCACGCGGTCACGGATGCGTCGAGGACAAAGGGCATCAGGGCCTGCGCCCCTGGTCGCGGGCATCGAGCAGTTCCGGGAGAGGGACCGGGGGGCGACGCGCACGCGCGGCTTTCATCCGCTCGATGATCGCTCGCTGGTCTTCGGTGGTGTCTTGCATGCCGATTATTCTTGCGATTGGAACGCCTCGGCGCGTGATGGTGAAGTGCTCGCCGCGTTCAACCTGACGAAGTACTTCGGGCAGGCGTGTTTTTGCCTCGTAGGAACCGATCGTTTGCACAGGCTGGTCTTCCCTTGGCCAGAGTAGACCAGTCTATTTAATAGACCGGTTTGAATCAACAACGCCCGCCGCTACCTCGGGAGCCCGCACGCCCAGCAAGCAGAAGCACATGCGATGCTCTGGCACCGGTTGCGTCAGCATCGCCTTAGATCGCCCTTAGGTAGACAGTTCGAGGGCAAAGCCAAGGATTGCGTATTGGTCAATCGCCCTCCTCGATTCGCGTGGTGCGGTCAACCCGGCCCCGGGGTCGCGGCGGCGCGCAAGCTTGGCAGCGCGGCTCGCTACGACTTCTGGATTCCTGTTCACTTTGTGGGCATTGCACCGCCAATGGCGGCGGGGCGACGTGCGCGGTGCTGTTTGTCGCCGCGAATTCAGTCCCCTTCGCCTTCGGTAAACTGCATGTGCGTCGGGAAGGCCGCGGCATCGCCGGCATAGTCCAGCGCCAGAAACAACTCCTCGCTGCCCTCGCGAGGTTCTATGTCGATGGCTACCCGGCTGGTGCGCAGCGTCGGCGACTCCAATATCCATACGCGTGGACTGAAAGGCGGCCCAACGCCAGCCCACACAATCGGAGCACACAGGCTTGGCGATCAAACCCATGATGAATACAAGGGCAGGCATTGGCGATAGAATGCTTCAATTGGTTACAAATGCTAAGTGAGGAGCAACACTATGCGCCTGTTCACTTTGTTGGCCACGCTCTGCCTTGCCCTTCCGGGCATCGCCGCGGGGGCCGGCTCCGCCGCCGACCGATGCGCCAGCCTGTATCTGCTGTCCGATGCGGACCATGCGGTGGAACCGGGCCGGCTGGTGCCAGCCTCGCACAATACGCCGGCACATTGCCGGGTCGGGGGCACGATAGACGGGACGATCCGTTTCGAGGCTAACATGCCGGTTGAGGACTGGACGGGCCGGCTCATGTACCACGCACCGGGCGGACTTGCCGGCGTGGTCGGGGACGCGACCAGCCTGCTGCACGACGGCTTCGCCATGGCCACGACGGATACGGGCCATGAACCGGAAAACGACCCGTCCTTCTACCGGGACGACCACGCGAAGCTGAACTTCGCCTTCCGCGCAAATCACCTGGCCACGGCGCTGACCAAACGGATCATCGCGGCGTTCTATGGCCGGCCGGTGCAATACGCCTACCTGTGGGGCTGTTCCAATGGCGGACGCGCCGCCTTGGTGGAAGCGCTGCGCTATCCAGACGATTTCGACGGCATCATTGCCGGTGCTCCGGCGGTCGACTACGGATGGGGCCTGCTTCCGTGGGCGCTTGAAGTCAGCCGCCACCAGCAGCGAAATCCGCTCACCCCCGAATCGGTGGCGCTGCTCGATGCCAATACCCGCAGGGCCTGCGACCTGCTCGATGGCGTTGCCGACGGCCTGATCGGCGATCCCCGCAAGTGCACGGTCGACCTGCTGGAGCTTGATAATCTCGAGTGCGGGGGCGAGCAGTCTGCGGATTGCCTCACGGCGGGTCAGCTTGAAACGGCGCGCTATCTCTACACGGGCATTACCGACGAGTCGGGCGAAGTGGTGGTGCCGGGCGTCTATCCTGGGGCTGAACTGGGCGGCGACTTCGAGCTTTGGGTAACCGGCCCCGTGCCATTCCTAGAGGGGAACGCATCCGACACCACCGTTGCGGTGCTTGAGGCCGTAATGCATCGAAAACCGGGGTTCAGTCTCGACACCTTTGACACGGTGCGGGATCTTCCCGAGTTGCGGAAAATCATGGTCTCGGTGGATGTCCCGCCGCCGGATTTCAGCCGGTTTCATGACAGTGGCGGCAAGCTGATCATCTACAACGGCTGGCATGATCAGCCCTGCCGGGCCAAGGCGCTTGAGCGATACCTTGGGCAGGCGCGGCGCCTGAATGATCCTGTTGTGCTGAACGAGTCCGTACGCACCTTCCTGGTCCCCGGCATGGTCCACTGCGTGGGCGGGCCGGGCGCCTGGGCCGCAGACTACATCGGGGCCATCGTCGACTGGGTGGAAAACGATGTGGCACCGGACAGAATCATCGCGGCGCATCCGGGCGACCTGACCTTCCTGGAGGGCATGGCGACAGTCGCCGGCGAGACCGTCAACTGGAGTGAAGCCGTTCTGGAAGCCCATGCGGCGACGGAGGGCGGGAAGCGCTTCTCCCGTCCGCTCTGCGCCTATCCCCAGTACGCGAAGTACAAGGGGTCCGGCGACACGAATGACGCCGCCAACTTCGATTGCGTTCTGGACTAGCGAGCGCGTGTTACGAACCCAAGGCCACGGGCATCTACAACCTAAGACTGACCCCGTCCACAGGCCACGGGTTAGGGCGCTAGAGCTTGGCTCTGGATCCCTACTTTGGCGATTACAGCTCGTAAACGAGCCGACCCCGGGGAGCGTTGCTCGATTTCGCCCGCAAGCCACCGATGCAGCGGTTCTCTCATGCCGCGATTGGGCCCAAATTCGGCGTAGCGAAGCATCTGATCGCCGAAAACGGACGCTGGGCACAGAGTCAAAAAGCAAAACAGAACGGCCCCGGGATCGAAGCGATGCATAGACTAACTCGCTTCGCGAACAACCCGTGGCTGTTTAAAGTAACTTGTGAAAACCTTCTCGATGTCGGCAACGACCGCCAAGCTTTCCGCTAGGATCGCGGCTTCGTCGTCCAGCAGATCCTGCTCGATATCCAGACCCGCGCAACGCTTCATGGCCGCCTCGTTACCGCTCCACAGCATGCAGGCGGCCAGCCGTGGCAGACGATCGTGTTTCGGGTCCATGTGAAAATCGAGCGCCAAATGCTTCGTCAGCAGATCCTCGTAGCCCGAGTAGACGATCAGCAGAAAATTATCGTTCATCATCGATGAATCCGAACGGAGCTGGTGCCTTTTGTGTTCTCCGATCCCCATGGGTGTCAAACCGGATACGGAATCTTTGATAAATTCGCGCCAGATCTGGAAGGTGGATTGGCTGCGGTGCGCTCTCTCGAAGTGCTCCCGCAGATGATCGACGGCAGTATTCGCTGCGGCTATGGCAAGTTCGTTTTTGTTCTTGAAATGGCGGTACAGGGTCTGCACGTGTAGTCCCGCTTTCACGGCAACATCGTCCAATGTTGTGTGCTGATACCCCTTGGTCGCGAAAAGCCTTTCGGCAGCGTCAATCAGCCTTTGACGATTCTTGTTTTTTGCCAGCGTTCGTTTCGGGTACTCGATTGCCAAGGAATCCTCCCGCCTGTTGAATCGGACAAGGTACTTTATTCACCTATTAGTGGATGTACAAATCCTTGAGCCCGGTGATTGCCGAGAGGATACCACATATGTATAGTCAACTATATCAAACTTCGAGTGATACGGGTGACGGCTGATACAACGGAACAGGAAGTCGAGCATGTACGCCACCGGGACCTGGCCTTCCTTCTTTTTCTTACCTTACTCAACGTCATCAACTATGTTGATCGCCAGATGCTGGCGGGGTTTGCGAACTGGATAGTTCCCGAACTGGGCTTGAGCAATACACAGTTTGGCTTGCTCACCGGGCTAATCTTCATCTTTTTCTACGCGGTGATGGGGCTATTCATGGGCGCCCTCGCGGACCGCGTCAATCGTACCCGCCTGATTGCATTCGGGCTTGGCCTCTGGAGCGCATTGACCGCGGTGTCGGGCGCGGCGAGAGGCTTTTTCAGTCTTGCGATACCGCGAATGTTCATCGGTGTTGGTGAATCCATTCTGACGCCGACTGCTATTTCGCTGCTGGGAGACCGTTTCCCTGCCAGGTGGCACGGGCTCGTGGTTGGCATTTTCGGCACCGGTGTGCCGATTGGCATCGCAGGCAGCATGTTCGTTGTCGCCTATCTTGAACCCCATTTGGGATGGCGTGGCTGTTTCTATCTGCTGGGCGGTATCGGTGTGGCGCTCGCGCTCGTCACGCTGCCGATTAAGGAGACGCCCCGGCGACAGGCCGTGGTACGGAGTGCGGGTGCCATCTCGCCGGCGGCGATCTTGAAGACACTGTGGCAGGTGATATCCCGTTCTCCCGCGCTCGGCCTTACAGTTCTGGGATCGATTGTTTTCAGCTTTGCCTCTTTTGAAATTCGGGTGGGTAATCGGGTCCGCGTGGCCGGGTTGTGCGGGTCAAGGGCGGGCGCCAGCCCGGCGAAGCGAACCCTTGACGCGCACAACCCGGCGAACACCCTGGGGTCGGGCCGAATGAGGCACAATGCCGCATTCGGCCTTGATCAACCACAGGGAGCGCCCCATGGACCACCAACTCTTCACCGCCGCCCTCGGCCTGTCCGAACCCTGGTTTGTCGACGGCCTTCACTTCGACGAGCGCGCGCGCCGGCTGACGGTGCGCATCGACTTCCGCCGGGGCGCCCGCTTCGCGGCGGGGGACGGCGGCGAGCACCCCGTGCACGACACCCGCACGAAGCGCTACCGCCACCTCAACTTCTTCCAGCACGAGTGCGAGCTCGAGGCGCGAGTGCCCCGCGTTCGGTTGCCGGATGGGCGCGTGGCGCTGGTGGAGCCGCCCTGGGCGGGCCGGTGCTCCGGCTTCACGCTGCTCTTCGAGGCGCTGGTCGTGGCCCTGTGCCGGGAGATGCCGTTCGCGGCAGCGGCGCGGCTGGCCGGACTGTCGCAGCACCGCGTCCAGGCCATGTGCGGGCGCTACGTGGGCCTCGCCCTTGAGGGCGCCGACCTCTCGGCGGTCCGCGAGGTCGCCATCGACGAGACCTCGCGCGCCCGCGGGCACGACTACGTCACCGCCGTGGCGGACGCCGCGGCGCGGCGCGTGGTGTTCGTCGGCGAGGGGCGAGGCGCCGGGGTCGTCGGGGAATTCGCGGAGGAACTCGCCGCCCGCGGCGGCGACCCGGAGGCGGTCGGGTCGGTGTCCATCGACATGTCGCCGGCGTTCATCAAGGGCGCCGCGGAGCACCTGCCCAACGCCCAGGTCACCTTCGACAAGTTCCACGTCGTCGCCCACGCATCGAGGGCGCTCGACGAGACCCGGCGCGTCGAGCAGCGCCTCGACCCCGACCTCAAGGGCCTGCGGTGGACCCTGCTCAAGAATCCCGCCGGCCTCGGCCCGCGGCAGCGCGCCGACCTCGACGCGCTCGTCGCGCAGGTCGCGGGGAAACGTACCGCGCGGGCCTGGCTGTACCGGGAGCAACTCCGGGAGATCCTCAACCGAAAGCAGATCAATGTCGTGCGGCGGATGCTCCACCAGTGGTGCACGAACGTGAACCGCTCGAGGGTCGAGCCCATGAAGGCGGTCGCGAAGATGATCCGGCGGCACATCGACGGCATCGCCGCCTGGGCGCGCACCCGGCGGACCAACGGCTTCATCGAGGCGCTCAACGGCCTGTTCCAGTCCGCCAAGCGCAAGGCTCGCGGCTACGGCCGGTTCGAGACGATCCGCACCGTTTTCTTCCTCATCGCCGGAAAACTCGACTTTTCCAAGCTCAACCCGCATGCCACCTAACCCACACGGAATTCAACAGAGCCTCAGCTTTGTGCTCGGGGCAGGGGCGTTCGAGCAGCTCTGGTTCGTTGAGGAGCGGGGTTTCGATCGTACTGAAGTTGCCAAGATCACGGCATGGATGGCGATTTCCGGTGGCGTCATAGGGAACTTTGCGGGCGGGATTGGGGGTGATCTCTTCCTGCGCCGGACAGGTATCGGACGTCCGACCTTCCTTGCGCTGATCATGTTGCTTCTGGCACCCGTCAATGTTGCCTATCGCCTGGTCGATGGGGACAGCATCTGGTTCATGGCGGGCATTTTCGCCGGCTTTTTTCAGATAGGGTGCTTTTACGGACCGGCTTTTGCCACGCTTCAGGATCTCGTTCCCCCCAATACGCGCGGGACGATGACGGGTTTTCTCGTTCTCATGATTCAACTTGTCGGGATTGGTTTCGGCGTAACCTCAGGCGGCATCCTCATCGACTGGCTTCAGTCTGCCGGGCTGGAAAGCCCCTACTCGGTTGCACTGTTTACTTTTACCCTGATCTCTCTCACCTCGATACCGCTGTTCATGGCGGCGGGTCGCCGGTTTGAACGGGACAGGCTTGCTGTTCAGGGCCAGCAGCAGCCCCTATCCAGGTAAGAAACGGCGGTCGAAACTAGCGGGCCCAGATGGAGATAGGCGGCGAGACCTGCCTTTATCAAGGCGATCAACGCCCAAGTCCCACACTGCCTGGGCGTCAAGAGTTGAATACGCTCGACCTGGTGATAGAGGCCGACCCCGGTTCCCGCACCACCCCGACGGGGCGGCGTCAGGAGTCGATTACGCTTGACTTGGTGATAGTTGGCTATATATATTTAGGCGGCTATATTCATGTCGGAAAAATGGATAGTCCGGCGATTCCCGGTGGAACGCCGATTACCCGACTAGGGAGGAGGAGACAATGAAGCGTTGCAAAGCGACTGCGGTTTCAGCCGTTCTGCTGCTAACGGCTGTTGCCACACCGACCGATGCTGTTGCAGTGGATCAGCAGGCGACGGCTGCTATCGAAGAAATCGTTGTTACGGGGCTTCGGCGCGCGGAGACTGTGCTTGAGACACCGGCCGCAATAACCGCGCTTAGCGCGGAATATCTTCGGGAGAGAGGCGTTGCGAACGTCGAAGACATACAGCACCTAGTTCCCAGCCTGCATTACGGCGAGTTCCTCGGCAGACGCCAGGTTGCGATACGCGGCATCGGTGAGTTCGCTCAGGCACCAAGGGTCATGGTAAGTGTCGATGGTGTCGTGCAGGCCGTCGGATCCAGTTCCCAGTTGTCACAGCTCGACCTTGGGCGGGTAGAAATCCTGCGGGGACCCCAGGGAACCCTCTATGGCCGAAACGCCAACGGCGGTGCGGTCAACTACATATCCGTAAAGCCCACAGATGAGTTTGAAGGTTATGTGAAAGCCGGTTATGCAGAGTACGAGCACGCTTCTATAGAAGGTGTCGTCAGTGGTCCGATCGGGGACAGGGCCAGGTATCGCCTCGCGGCCAATTTTCTTAATGCCGGAGAAGGTTGGATAGAAAACCTGGTGCCGGGTGAGGACGATCTGATGATGGGAGAAAAACTCAACCTCCGCCTAACCCTCACTGCTGACCTCACAGACAACCTTAACGCGACCTTCGCCTACGGCCGAAGTGAGTCGGACGGCCCTTGGGACCACTGGTCCATGATTCATGAACACTTCGCCTTGGGTGTCGCTTCCGGGCTGCCGCCCCTCGATACTTCAACGACCCCGCCTTCCGAAATTCTCTTTACCCTGGAGCCGAGAAAGGTATACAACAAAGGGCCCTCGGATTCTGACCGTGAGTATGACCTGTACAGTCTTACCTTCGAATGGGATATCGCGGGGATTCACGTCAAATCCATCACAGCACAACAGAATTGGGCGGACGAATTCATCAATCCCGCAGATGGAACCAGCGCGGGGCTCTTTGATCGACTGAGTACGGCTGAGAACGAGACGTTTACCCAAGAGATCAACGTATCGGGTACCAACGGAAATCTCGAGTGGATCGCGGGGATTTACTACATGGATGATGAACGCTCCAGCCGTCTCTTTTTTGATTTCCCGATACCCGCGTTGATTCCGCTACCTTTTCCCATACAACTTGACATCAACGAACCCTATTTCGATACCGAATCCAAGTCGGCGTTTGTGGACTTCACCTATGCGATATCGGATCGTGTTCGTATCGGCGCCGGCATTCGCAGAACCGAGGAAGAAAAGAAGGAAGGCCATTCGTTTACGATTCTTGCAAAGTTCCCTTCCGGCCCCGCACCAATCGTTGAGCGTTGCGGCCCTGGTATTCTTGAACAGGAGTGGAAGGAGTCTGAAAACATGATCAGAGCCTCTATCGAGTATGACCTCTCAGAAACCGGCATGATCTACACCAGCTACTCGCAAGGGTTCAAGGTCGGCGGCGTCAACTCCTCTGATTGTAACCCTCCCTGGAACCCAGAGACCGTCGACGCCTACGAGATCGGCTACAAGGCAAGCTTCAGGGATGGTGCAACGACTCTCCGGGCGGCGGCGTTTCAGTACGACTATTCGGATTTCCAGGTTGCCCAGGTAATCGGGATACAGGGAGTTATAACCAATGCGGGTGATGCGGATATCACCGGGCTTGAACTTGAGCTATCGTTCATTCTGAATGAAAACTGGAATCTGAATGCCGGGCTGACCTTGCTCGATACGGAATACGGACACTTCCTCAATACCGACACCTTGAATGCAGAGCTTGGCGCGCAGGAAAACAAGGGCAATCCACTGAGTTATGCACCTGACACGAGCCTCAACCTCGGCCTTGTCTACAACACCCCACTCAATCTGGGTGGAGATATCACGGTGAGTCTAGACACCAGCTACAGATCGCGTGTGTATTTCAGGGAGTTCGATCAGAAGGAAGATTCCACGGACCCCTACATGATCGTGAACCTGAATGTGAACTGGTATAGCGACGATGGTCTGTACGCGGCACGCCTGTTTGTTCGGAACGCGACTGACGAAGAGTATGTGACCAATATACAGGGATCCAACACGACCTACGGCCGACAGGGCACATGGAACATGCCGAGACAAACGGGTATCGAGGTTACCCGGTACTTCGGTGGGCTCTAGCCAAGTGACGGTGACGGATGCCAAGCACTCCCTAGCGACTATTTTGGCGGGCAGCCACGGTCGCCGCCGGGCCGGCCGCCGCCGTTTCTTCAAGCGCCTCGGGCAAGGCCTGCTGGGTGCCGGAGCGGGGTTCCAGCTCAGCTCGGTTTTTGGCGATACCTCAAAACCCGCATCTGAAACCCCGGACGGTTACCAGAAACTGATATTGCCGGGCAGGTTGGGGAACCCTGACCTGACCATGCTTGAAGATGTCAGGCTGCACCCTAGGGTGCGCGAGGCCATGGCGGGTATGCCGCCTGGCGGGCCTGCCGCCATGCTGCCGAAATTGACGATGTCCTCTTCCTATGAAGAGTGCCTGAACTGGGTCGGCGCAATGGAAGAGATGCTCGACAGGCAGGGTGCCGCCGCTCGTGCGGCCATGCCCAGCTTCGCCGATGTGTCATCGGCAAAAGCGACGATTACCGGCGTTGATGGCATCAGGGTTGATCTCCATGTGGAAAAACCGAAGAGCTCTGAAGGTAGGCTACCCTGCATTGTCCATATTCATGGGGGTGGGATGTCCTTCACGACAGCACAGGCTGCCCCGGCGGTCAGGTGGCGCAAGACCCTCGCCCAGCAGGGCATGGTTGTCATTGGCGTGGAGTTTAGGAATGCGGGTGGTGTACTGGGAAACCATCCGTTTCCGGCGGGCCTGAACGACTGTGCGGCGGCTGTGCAGTGGGTACATCGACAGAGGTCGAAACTGAATATCTCTTCGATTGTCGTTGCCGGCGAATCCGGCGGCGGAAACCTGGCGGTGGCGACCGGAATCAAGGCAAATATCGAGGGATGGGTCGAGGCAATAGACGGTGTGTTCGCGATGGCGCCCATGATCTTCGGATACTACTCCTCGGTGCCGCCGGAACTGCTGTCTTGGAGAGAAAACGAGGGGTACCAGGGAACTCTGGAGATGACACGCGCCATGACAAGGGTCTATGACCCAGCAGACGAACATGAGCACAACCCGACGGCCTGGCCCTTTCACGCGACTCAGGAAGCATTGAAGGGTTTGCCCCCCCACATCATCACCAATTACGAACTTGATCTGATTCGGGACGATGGTGCTGTGTTTGCGAGGAAACTTCAGGCGGCAGGCGTCTCGGCGATTTCACGCACGATGGATGGTGCCCCTCATGTGCCTGAAATCGCCATGCCGGACCTGATTCCGGAACTCGCACGGGACACGATTGGATCTATTGTAGGTTTTGTGCACGGTCTCGGAGGACAGAACTAGTCGCCCACGGGCTGCGCATTTTTCATCGCTATGGCAAAACTGGAAAATGGAGAATGAGTTGGCCTCCGTTGAGACCGACAGGAATAGGAGACAAATATGGTTGAGTTTCTGGACCCGCGAGCCAGTGTCGGGACGGAGTACGACCTGTACGACCTGGCACGCGACATTCGAGTCGATGACGGTTCAGGGATCACGGTTGGCCTGCTGGCGAATGGCTTTCCAGATTCGGAACTGTTTCTCGCGAAGATTGGCGATGCACTGCGGCGGCGTCTGGACAAAGTCAGTATCAAGCTATGGAACAAGGGCAATGCCGGTGTACCGGCAAGCGAAGAGATGCAGTCTGAAATCACCTCGAGTTGTCAGGCGGTGATTGTCGCCTACGGGCATTGAGGGAGCTGCACATCCGGCACCGTGCGTGACGGAATCAACATCGCGAGATTGGGAACCCCGGCCGTGGCGCTGGTGACCGAGCATTTCTGGGCCCAAGGCGACTTCGTGGCGCGGTCTCTCGGTATGCCGACCCTGCCGAGGGTGCAATTGCCACACCCGGTTGCGGGAACGGGTGAGGCCAGAATGGCAGAGGTCGCCGACTCGGTAGTAGAGGAAATATTGGATCGGTTTGCCGCGTGAGTGAATTGCTGACAGCCTCGGACGAAGAAGCGGCGCTGGAAATGCTGCATGACCTAGACTGCACAGATGGCCTGCCCGTGGTGGTGCCCACACCGGCGCGGGTCGAGCGGCTGGTTCTTGCCACTGGTCTTGAGGCCGATATGGTGCTGGGCGAGATGGGACCGATGATGGGTATCGCCACCGTTCAGAAGGTCGGCGCCGCGGCTGTCATGGCCGGGTGCAAACCCGATTACATGCCGCTGGTGATTGCCGCTGTCAAAGCCGCTATCGATCCCCGATTCGACCTTGGGCAACTACAGGCGACGACACACTGCACGGCACCGCTGATTATCGTCAACGGTCCGGCACGATACGATTGTGGGCCGGTAGCGTCCGGCTATGGCGCGCTTGGTTCCGGGCACAGGGCCAACGCCAGTATCGGCCGGGCTCTGCGGCTTTGCATGATCAATATTGGCGGTGGCAGGCCCGGGATATCCGATATGGCGCTGCATGGACACCCGGGTAAATTCACCTACTGTCTCGCAGAGGCGGAAGAAGAATCGCCGTTCCCCCCTTTGCACACCAGTCTTGGTTTCGAGACAAGTGACGGCGTGGTTACGCTGCTTGGCTGCGAGGCGCCCCACTCAGTCCTTTACAGCGATAATGCCGACGACCCCGAGGATGCGGAAAAACTGCTTTACGTCCTGTCTGTCGGGCTCGCCAACATTGCCACCAACAATGCGATTTTTACTTCCGGTACCGCACTCGTGGTGCTGGGCCCCAAGCATGCCGATGTTCTGGGCCGGGCCAACCTGTCCCGGGAAGCTGTGCAACAGCGATTATGGGAACTGACTCATCTGCCGACCGCAAACCATGATCGATACGGTGGTCAGTTCGGGTCGAGATTCTCGGGCGAAACCTATCCTGCCTTCACCCAACCGGAAAACATCCTGGTCATGGTCGCCGGCGGCAGCGGACTTTACTCCATGGTGATGCCGAACTGGGGAGGTGCCGACCACGCGAACAGTGCCGTCAGCGTCAAGGTGGAGAACAATTTTTTCTGCGAGGTTCCTAGCCTTTCGGGCCCGTAAAAGACGCAAATCCAGGAGAGACAAATGGATGGTCCCATCAGGTTATACGGCACACCGTTCTCGCTCTATACCGGCAGGGTGCGCAGTTACCTCATCAAGGCGGGTATCGACTATCGCGAGGAACCTCACGCATCGCCCCATTTCTTTGCATCTGTGCTGCCCAAAGCAGGGGGCAGGCGCGGCATCCCCACCATTGAATTCCCCGACGGCGGCGTAATTCGGGACGGCATCGCCATTATTGATCACTTCGAGACCATCAATGGTGGCGTCTACTCACCAGAGACCCCTAAACAGCGGATTATCAGCCTCGTTCTTGATTCGATCGGCGCTGAAGGCATGTTGCGGCCCTGTATGCATTACCGCTGGAATTTCGATCAGGAGAATCAGGACTTCCTGCGTTTTCACTTCGGTACGATCTTCGATGTGGACGATCCCGACCAGGCCGCCAAAGAAAGAATGGCGTTTATCAAGGAGAACGTGAATCCTGCCTGGGGCGTGACGCCGGACACCCATGAACTGATCGAGTCACTGCATCTTTCAACGCTGAAGAAGCTAAACGCCCATTTTTCCGATTACCCCTATTTTCTCGGTGGTAAACCCTGCATCGGCGACTTTGGCATGATGGCACCCCTGTACGGCCATCTGGGCCGAGATCCGGCACCGTTTTCGCTCATGCAGAAGCATGCGGTGCGGCTGCTCAGATGGGTCGAGCGCATGAACCGGCCCGAGCCGGATATCGGGGAGTTTTCGAACAAGGCGGAATCCTACTTGGGCGGCGACGCAGTACCACAGACACTGATCGACGCCCTGAAACATTTTGCCGTGGATTTTGTGCCGGAAAGTCGTGCGGCTTGCGTGACCATCAACGAGTGGCTGGATGACAACAGAGACCTGCCTTCCGGTTCGGAATGTGAGCGAAGTGTTGGCGACTGCAGCTTTGAAGTTGAGGGTATTCAATTGACCACAGCGGCACAACCCTTCCGTTTCTATGTTCTGAAGCGGGTGCAGGATTTTTTTGCCGCATTGTCGGCAACAGATCAGGCTGACGTGACCGATATGCTGAACGCCTGCGATATGACTGAACTGCTGGAGCTGGAACTGAGCCGAGACATCGGCCGCGCGAACAACCTGGAGGTCTGGCTGTAAATGAAAGCAGCCAGCGGTCATCGCCTGCAGGGGCGAACGGCACTGATCACCGGTGCCAGCCGGGGGATCGGTTTCGCCATCGCCGAGGCATACGCACGCCAGGGGGCACACCTGCTGCTGTCAGCCACCAGAGAGGCTGCTCTCGAAGATGCAAAACGCAGACTGGACGGATACGGCACCGATGTGTCGTACTTTGCCGCAGACATGGGTCAGGCCGATGAAGTGGCCGCACTCTTTTCCTGGGCTGTTGAGACCCGACCGCAGCTCGATGTGGTTGTCAACAACGCAGGTATACATATCGGCAAACCGTTCACTGAATATGGTATGGACGAGTTTGATCGACTCATGAAGATCAACCTGTACGCCGTGTTCCAGATGACCCAGCATGCTGTCCGACACATGCGGAACCTAGGACGGGGCAAGATCATCAATATGGCATCGACCGCCGGCAAGTGGGAAAGCCGGAACCAGGCTGCCTACAATACCTCCAAGCACGCAGTGGTCGGGCTGACGAGGTGTGTTGCGCTGGAAAACGCAAACAGGGGAATCAACGTCAACGCCATCTGCCCCGGAATCGTGGAAACGGACATTGTCAGAAATGCGGAAGCCAGGATGAACGAAGCCGGGATGACCTCGAATGAGTTTCGCTCGGCGATCAAATCGCAAATACCGATGGGAAGAATGCTACAGGCGGAAGAAGTCGCCAACATCGCCATCTACCTTGCCAGCGATGAATCCGATGGTATGACGGGCCAGACCATTACCATTTCCGGTGGCATGAGAATGGGATGATAAAGCGCCCGTTTGAGGATCTTCTGATCGTTGATGTCAGCGGCACAATTGCTACCGCCTATGCCGCCAAGCTGTTCGCCGATTACGGTGCCAGAGTGGTCAATGTGGAACCTCTCGAAGGATTTCCTACCCGAATGCTGGAACCGTTCCTCGTGAACGGCAGCAGTGCAATGCACGGTTACCTGAACGCCAATAAGGAAAGTGTCTCGACGGATATTCCGGTTATGCACCCGGCAGTTGCCGCCGCCGACCTGGTTCTGCTGGATCCCTCGTCCATGTCCATGGATGGGATAGAAAGCAGTATCTGCGCCCTAAGCTGGTTCGGGTTGAACGGGCCCTATGCTGGGTACGAGGGATCGGACGCGGCGATTCAGGCGCTGACCGGATTGATGCTCGGGATCGGTGAGGCGGAAGGACCGCCGATTGTCCCGCAGGGACATCATGCGCAGATGATCGGTGGCCTCAGCGCTTTCAACGGCGCACTGGCGTATCTACTGGGGCAACTGGCGGACGGTAACAGAGGTCGTGCCGGGTCCACCTTTTTTCTGGATGCCAGTATCTTCGAAGCGAATATGTGCTTTACGGATCTGGGCCCAATCAATGCCTACAATGCAAATCCGCTGCCATTCAGGATGGGCATCAACCGATTTCCGCCGACCTACCCGTTGGGGATCTGGCCCTGCAGGGACGGCTGGCTCGGGGTCACCTGTCTGAGCCCGGCACAGTGGCAAGCGTTCTGCAGGTTGCTGGAGCTCGATGACTTTGCGGATATGCCGCTGTTCCAGAGCAGTGTCGCCCGGCTTGAGGCAGCCGATGTTCTAGAACCCGTTATTCTCGAAGCGCTGTCGCGCTACAGTGCGGAGGATCTGTTTTATCGGGGACAGGCCATGCGCATTCCGCTCGCGCGGGTACCGACCATGGATGAGCTGTTTGGCGTGGACCAGTATGTCCAGCGCCGGGCCTTCAGCGAGTATTCATCTGACGGTGAGTCGTTTCAGGGGCCCTCCAACCCCTTTCATCTGCTGAAGACTCCACCGGTATTTGGCGGCGACACCGCAGAGCTTGGCGCCGACAACACAAGGTGGCCCGCGTCGGCGGATCATCGGTGCTCGAACCGGGACGATACCGATGCGGGTAACACGCCGCTCGCCGGTATAACCATAGTCGATCTCGGCATGGGCTGGGCAGGCCCATTGGCCGCCCGCAATCTAGCGGATCTCGGTGCCACGGTTATCAAGGTAGAGAGTTGCACACGCTTCGACTGGTGGCGCAACTGGGAGGCCACTGCCGAGTGGATAGCGGATGACGGCGCGGAAAAGTCCCTACAGTTCGTCTACATCAATCGCAACAAGCTGGATGTTACGCTGGACCTGGAGGCCGCCCGAGGCAGAGAGCTGCTGCTTAAACTGGTGGCGAGGGCCGATGCGCTGATTGAAAATTATTCCGGTGGGGTACTGCCCAAACTGCGATTGGACTATGGGCACCTGACGCAGGTTAATCCCGATCTCGTCATGGTCTCCATGCCGCCATTCGGTGGCACAGGGCCCTGGGCCGGGTTCCGTGCCTATGGTTCGACGGTCGAGCAGTCGTCCGGGCTACCTCACTTAAGCGGGTCTGCAGGCCACCCCCCCACCATGCTGCATGTGGCTTACGGTGATGCGGTCGGTGGCCTCAACGGTACCGCGGCGCTTCTGACAGCCCTCTATCACAAGAAGCAAACCGGACAGGGCCAGTTAATCGATGTCAGTCAAGTGGAGTGTCTGTTCCCGCTTGCGGCACCGGGCATTCTGCACCAATCGGTTTACGGGTCACCGCCAGACCGTGTCGGTAACCGGCACACCGAACATGTTCCGAGCGGTGTTTACCCCTGCAGGGGAGAAGACTGCTGGATACTGATTCAGGTGACAACCGAGAATGGGTGGCAGCGGATCTGCGGCCTGGTTCCAACACTGAGGCCGTTTCAGTCGTTGCATGGCGAAGACCGGCAGAAACAGTGTGACCGGATCGAAGCGGCCTTGAGTGAGTGGTCGCGGGGTCAGGATGGAGCGCCGTTGATGCAGCGTCTGCAGCAGGCGGGGGTTGTTGCGGCTGTTCTCAACGATGCCAGCGCACTTTTGAACGAACCTCATCTGACGGCCCGCGGTTATCTACAGATGCTGCAGCGGGACTTTGTCGGAGAACAGCCTCATCCGAGCCCCCCCTGGCGGCCGGGCAACGAACCGCTGCCCATCCGGGCACCCGCGCCGACACTGGGTCAGCACAACAAGGCTGTACTGGGAGGAATGCTGGGTCTTGGTCAGGACGAACTGGATTCGCTGGCTGAACAAGGCATTACTGGGACGAGGCCTCGCCTCAGGTAGGTCGTTTTGGAGAAGAGCTGATGAGCCTCAAAAGAATCCTAGTCGCCAACCCTGGGGAAATCGCGACTCGGCCTGTCTTCGTTTCCTATGGCGTGACGGTTTCTGCATGGTGTTCCGGGGCAAGGCGTGCCCCGCTGCGAATCCCGTATTGAGGTTGACCGGGGATCCCGCGTCTAGCTATCTTGAAGGAAGGGAAACCAAGGGAGCGGGCCGTCCACGCCACTGCTCCCACAACCTGGGTGAGGAAAGAACACGATGAGACATGACGGCATTGCAGCGGTTCCACTGGCGGGCCTAGCCCTAGTACTGGGCGTAGCTCCCGCAGTCGCCGCCGAGGAACGGGAAACCGTAGCAGACACCTATCTGGAGGAAATCATCGTCACCGCCAGCAAGCGGGAGCAGTCGGCCCAGGATGTCTCGGTGAGCATCACATCGATCTCCGGCGACCGGCTGACCCGTTTCGGAGTGCGCGATTTCAACGACTATATCAACCTGGTTCCCGGGCTCTCTACAAGCCAGCGAAGCGCCGCCTCTCAACTGGGGCCACGGGAGATCGGATTGCGCGGCATCCAGACGATCAGCGGCGCCTTTCTTGTCGGTCAGAACACCGTCGGCTTCTACATCGACGAAACGCCGGTGACCATGAGCAATCCGCGGCTGGTCGACCTAGAGCGTATCGAGGTGTTGCGCGGGCCCCAGGGCACCCTGTACGGCGCCGCCTCTCTGGCGGGCACCATCAAGCTCGTCACCCGCAAACCCGATTTCGAGCAACTGGACGGCCATATCATGGCCACCGTCAGCGACACGGAGTTCGGCGGCACCAACTACGATGTCGAAGCCATGGTGAACATCCCGGTTTCCGACCGCCTCGCCCTGCGCCTGTCGGCCTATCGGGAGGAAAACGATGGCTATGTCGACATCCACGAGATCGACGTGTTCGCCAACCCCACGGGCAACCTGATCAAGAAGAACGCCAACAGCGAAACCGTAACCGGTGGGCGACTGGCCCTGTCGCTGCTGGCCACGGACAACCTGACGATTTCCGCGTCCATCATGCACGACCACACCAAGCAGGCCGCGACGAACTACTTCCATCCAAAATCGCCAGGCGATGCGGGAACGCTGACGGCAGGGGGCCAACTGTACCGGGGCTTTGGCATTGGGGCGCCCTATTTCGACAGGCTCGATGGCGACCGCGAAGACTATGACGACCCCATTTTTCTCGGCCGCGGGCTGGACAATATCTACACCAAGTTCACCTTGACCAACCTGGCATTCGACTGGCAGATAACCGACAGCTTCCGGGCGGTATCCAGCACCTCCTACTACGACGATAAGATGACCATGCGCCTCGATGTTACCGAGGCATTCGGCCTCTTGGTCAGCGACGCCAACGGGCTCCCATCGCCCCGCTACATGCCCGGCGACTACTCCCCTGAGAACAAGGAAATCACCCACGAGACGCGGTTGCAGACAACCTGGGACAAAAAAGCCAATTTCACCCTCGGCGTCTTCTACACCAACCGAACCGAAGACTACAACACGCGCTTCTTCGCCGGCACCGGCACCACGGTCAACTTCCCCGGCGTCGGGCTGTTACCCAATTCTCCCGACGGCTTCATCTTCTGGAGTTCCTCGTTCCGCGACCGGGACGAGGTCGCGCTGTTCGGGGAATTCACCTATGACTTCACCGAACAGTTGCGCGGGGTGGTCGGCATGCGGGCGTTCCGCCACGAGTTCGAGCTCTGGGATCATTTCCGGGGCAACCCGCTGTTTATCTCGGGCGGCGACTTCATGCTCGAGGGCGACAACGAAGATGACGGCATGGTACCCAACTTCAAGGTCGAGTATCGGCCCGCCGACGATGTCCTGCTCTATGCTTCCGCCGCAGAGGGGTTCCGTATGGGCGGCGCCAACTTCCCACTGCCGGATTCGCCCGCCTGCCGCGCCGAGTTGCAGGCGCGCATCGGTGCCCCGAGAACCCCTGAGAGATACCTGTCGGATTCACTGTGGAGTTACGAACTGGGTTGGAAGCAGACCTTCGCCGACGGACGGGTGAACAGTTCCCTAGCGTGGTTCTATAACGATTGGACAAACACCCAGGTCGGTGTCAACCCGCTCTGTGGATTGAATGGCTCAGTGATCAACCTGGGCTCCGTGGAATCGCAGGGCGTCGAGTTCGAGATCACCGCCGCCGTTACCCAGGGCCTCGTCCTCGCTATGAACCTGACCTACATCGACGCGCAGATCGGCGAAAACTACGTTCCGGAAGGCTCGGATCCATCCCTACCGCCCCTGGCTGAAAAGGGCGGCCCGATGCCGGATATCCCGATGTGGATGGGCAGCGTCCTCGCGGACTATGCAAAGCCCATCAACTCAGACACCGAATTGTTTATCCGCACCGACTACAGCTACCGGTCGAAGCAGGCGGGCAGCGCCTTTGCAACCGCGGGCGCCGCCGGCTATCAGAGCGGCTACGGCGAACTGAACGCGCGCCTGGGCGTCAACTGGAAGCAGTGGGAATTCAGCTTGTTCGGCGACAACCTGACGGGGGAACTGCCCTCCACCGAGGGTATCCCGGCGTCCTTTGACCTGGTCGGCTTTCGCCAGACGGACGTTACGATCCGCCCGCTCACCTACGGCCTCTCCGTGCGCCTGGCCTTCGGCGGGTAGGCGAAGGGCGGCAACCGGCCTGAGCGGACCTTGCGTCGAACGAAGACCACGGCGGCCAGTCTCGACGCACGATCTTGCCGCCCTTACCGGTGGAAGCCGGCAGTACTGCGCAAAGTTGTATCGTAAAGCCGGCATGTAGCATTGCCTCTGCGTTGCGCAGAGTTTTCAACGCTGGCTCATGTACCAGTCCACATGCTTCTCCAGCACCGGCAGGGGCATGGCGCCGCCGCCCAGCACGGCGGCGTGGAAGGTACGGATGTCGAACGCATCGCCCAACTTCGCCTCCTGGGCGGCGCGGAGCTCGCGAATCTTCTCGAGCCCGAGCTTATAGGCCAGCGCCTGCCCCGGCATGTCCGTGGAATAGCGCAGGGTCTCTGTCTCGGTCTCCTCCTCGCTGGAGAAGGTGTTCTGCAGCATATACGCCATCGCCCTTTCCCGGGGCCAGCCGAAATGATTCATACCCGTATCCACCACGAGGCGGTTGGCTATGAAGGCGTCGAACAGCAGCCAGCCATAGCGCTCGTAGGGCTCGTCCAGAATGCCCATCTCCAGGGCCAGGCTCGCGGCGTAGTTGGCCCAGCCCTCAGTAAAGGCGGCGTAGAAGAGGCTGGAAAGCCTGCGGAGTTCGGAACTCGCTTCGCTCTCTCTTTGCAGGGCGATATGAAAGTGGTGCCCGGGTATCAGTTCGTGGAAGATAAGCGGCCCGGTCCAGACCATGGGGCGACTCTCGAGTTTCGAGCCGTTGTAGCGGTAGTTGCCCCGCTCGCTGTTCGGATTCGGCGGCTGGTAGTAGCCGAAGGTCATGCCCGGTTCCGCCGCCGGATCCAGGCGCTTAACACCATAGGGTGCCTTGGGCAGCACGGAGAAATAGTCCGGAATCTGTGGCTCTATTTCGCGGATGTAGGCCATGTAGCGCTCTTCCACCTCTTCGGGGGTCTGCGCAAAGAAGCGGGGATCCGCGCGCATTTGGTCGTGAAACTCCGCCGCCGTGCCCTCGAATTCAAGCTCGTCCCGAATCGAGCGCATCTGGCGCTGGATATCCGCCATATAGGCCAGACCCCGCTCGTGGATTTCCACGGGGTCTAGCTCCATGGTGGTCTGTTGCCGAATGGCAAAGCGGTAGGCCGCCTCGCCGCCCGGATACTGGCTAAGGCCCACCGCCTCCGGAGCGCGCGCCATGTAGTCTTCGCCAAGGTAGTCGAGCAGCGCATCGATGGCCGGTAGCACCTGTTCCGACAGGGCCGAGCCGATCTCCGCATTCAGGGTGGCCCGCTGCTCCTCGGAAAGCGCCGCCAGCCGCCCCGGTGCGACCGCCACCAAATCGCCGGCACCGGAACGCAACGCTTCGAAGACCTTCCTAGCTCCCGGAATGGCGGCCTTCGGCAGCAGAATGCCGCGTTCCTCCTGGCCCCTGAGGCGAGTTAGGTCAGCCGCCACATAGCGGGCCAGATCCCGCAGCAGGCCCAGGTAGGCTGCGCCGTCTTCTTCGGTTTCGAAACGGTAGCCGGCCAGCGCCGACGGAAGTACGGAGCTGAAAACCGTGCCGGCCGCATAGGGCGTGACGTTGAACTTGTGCCAGAAATGGGTCGGATACTCGGTGGTCTGTTGCAGCACGCTCTTGAGGATCGCATGGGTGATGCGGTCGTCATGGCCGAGTTGCGACACATCGATGGCACCCAGTTCCGCAAGCGCGGTGGCGGCCTTCGCCGCCGCCGCCTCGACAAAGGCGAAGCTGTTGTCTCCCAGCGCCTGGACGCGCCGACCGGCAAGCAGTTGCAGATAGGGCGAGGCGTCGACCTGGTCCGCCATGTAGCGGTCCGCCAGCGCCCGCAGGGTGGCCGAGGCATCCGGCCGGGGCACCGCGGAACCCGCGCCGGCCGCCCCGGTCTGCGTCGCCGCCCGATGGCCGCCATCCGGCGCATCGCCCGGCTCCGCACAACCCGCCAGCATCAGGGTCAACAGCATTCCCAGGGCAAACTGCCCCTTGCTTCCATGTCGTTCAGCCATCTTTTCTTCCATAAGCCATAAGTGTTGTCGAGAAGGGTTCGGTATACGGGGCCCCACGGGCCGCTCCCCCACGCAGCTAATTCAGACGCTACCCCGGCTGCGGAACCTCAACGGGCCGTATGAACCTTGCAGGATGTCGCGGTTCCAAGCAGACCTTCCAGCCGCGGTATCGCAACCCGGTAAATCTCATTTTGGTTGGGGGTCCAGCTCCCCTTTTCGGCGCGCAACGCCCCGCATTTCCGGCTTATTCGGGCCTTCGGGCCAAATCGACCGGCGAACCCCGCCTGTGGAGGGGCGGAACGCCATAATGGGAATTGCCGATCACAACCCGCTCAGGCGCGCATTTCGGCCAGCAGCCCGGCGAGCACTTCCATCCCCGCCTCCCAGCCTTTGCCCATACCATCCATGGCAGCCGCGAAACCGGCGATTTCGGCCTCGCTCGCCTCGTGGGGCACCCAGACGAAACGCATCTTGGTTCGGTCGCCCTCCGCGGTAAAGGTTACCCTGGTCAGCAGCAGCCTAGGCCAGTCGGGCATCATCGGGTTGGCAACGATGTTCCAGTCGGCATCCGCAACCGCGTGCAGCCAGACCAGCCGCTCGGGATGCACCACCTCCAGGTACTCGACCCGTTGATAGTTGGAGTTGTCGCCCCAGCGCATCTCCAGAAGCCACAGCCCGCCGGGCTTTACGTCCAGATCATGCACAATCGTCGTAGCGCCCGGCCCATACCAGCGCGACAAGGGCGCCGCTTCGGTCCAAGCCCTCCACACCAGTTCGCGCGGTGCATCGAACTCCCATTCGAGTACATAGGTGGGTAAATCACTCATGCCCGTTTCCTTTGGTTAGGGACGTATAAAGATACATTGACATACCACCACATGCCGAGTCTTGCATCGCCGCATAACCACCACAGGCGACAATCGCGCCGGATTTCGCTCGCCGGTAACGGTTTGGCCTGTTCCGAAGTCAGACATACGCACATGGAATATATATCTGATTTGTCACACGACTCCTAGTGAATTTAAAGACAATTGCTTGCAAATCACATGAGTGCGGTGTCATACTGCCGACGGTGTCCCCGGAGTTAACCAGGTAAGAATGATCACAGCATCGGGAGAGACGAGATATGTCCATGTGTAGTTCCAGTTTTTCTTTTCGGTCGTTCACACTCTCCGCAGCCATACTGGCTCTTTGTCTGCCCGTAGAACCCGCATTCGCCCAGATAGAGGAAATCACGGTCACGGCCCGCAAGCGGGAGGAGAGTTTTCTCGACGTGCCGGTGGTCAGTTCGACGTTCGATGCGACGCAACTCGATACTTTCCAGACCACGAATTACTACAACCTGGCCACACGGGTACCGGGGCTGGTGATTGGCAACAATGTCGGCAGCGTCGGCGGAAATGCCACCATCCGCGGCGTGGGCACGCAGACGTTCAATCCATCGACCGACGGCGCGATATCCATCAACGTCGACGGCATGCAGTTCAGCCATGGGGGCGTGTTGCGCACCGCCTTTTTCGACGTCGACCGAATCGAGGTTCTAAAAGGCCCCCAGTCGCTGTTCTTCGGCAAGAACAGCCCAGGCGGCATCATCGCCCTGCGCACCGCCGACCCCGGCGAGGAACTGGAACTGATCGGGCGCCTCGGCTATGAATTCGAAGCCAAGGAGATTCTCGCTCAGGCCATCGCCTCCGGCACCTTGAGCGATTCGCTCAAAGCACGTATTGCGCTCGCCTTTTCCGATGAGGACGGCTATTTCAGCAACCCCGCCCAACCCGCTCCCGGTCTCGGTGGCGCGGGGCCCAGATACGACAACTTTCCAAACGCCAGCAAGTGGTTCGGCAGGCTTACGTTGCTGTTCGAACCCAGTGACCGCTTCTCCGCCCGGCTGAAGGTGAACCTGGAAGACCGAAGTGTGCTAGGGGACGGCGGTACACCCCAGATCGTGGGTTGCGATCAGCCGTTCGACCCCATCGAAAACTGTCGGCTCGACGACGAGGCCGCCATTGCCGACCTCGACCCCCTGTTCTTCGCGGGAGACCCCAAGAACGGCGTGCCCTATCAGGACACGCAGTTCTTCTACTCCACCCTGGAACTTAACCTGGACATCAACGAACACCTAACCCTGACGTCGCTTACCGGCTATTCGGACGAAGAGCACAACTTCAACATCAACGGCACCTTTCAGCCCGGGACCGTCGATCAGACCACCCCGTTTCTGGGATTTCCGACCAGCGTTACAATCAGTGCCCCCAACGGGCACGACCAGCTCTACTTCACCCAGGAACTGCGCCTGACAACCAGCCTGGACGGGCCGCTGAACGGCATGCTGGGCCTGTTTTACGAGGATGGCGAACAGGAATTCCTGCATGCTCCCAAAGTGCCCTCGTTCGCAATCTTCAACAACCACACCCAGGTCGTCGACATAGAGAGTTGGTCCGTGTTTGGGCACCTGCTGTTTGATATCACCGACCGGATTGAACTGGGCACCGGCATACGCTTCCTCAAGGAAGAACGCGACTTGAGCACCGTGGACAACGGCATAATCTTTGGCATGCCCGGCCCCGGAACCGTATCGCTGCCGGTGGACAACATCGACGAAGACAAGGTTCTGCCTGAAATCACGCTGAACTGGAGACTGCGCGACAACATCACCCTGTTCGGCGCTTACAGAACCGGTTGGAAGTCGGGCTCCTTCAACGTGGATCAGCCGACTCCAGACGACCGCTCCTTCGGACCAGAAAACGCCCAAGGCGGGGAAGTCGGTCTTAAGGCAATACTGCTCGACAACAGCCTGCGCCTGAATGCTGCGGCGTACCGGTACGAGTACAAAGACATGCAGGTCAGCCGGTACGTCTCCCGTCCGCAAGGCACAGGCACCCTGCTGAAGGTGGTAAATGCCGCCCAAGCCACGGTCAGCGGCGTCGAACTCGACCTGACCTATGCGCCGCCCGGGGTGGAGGGCCTGATGCTCTACGGAGCACTGAACTACAACTCGGGGGAGTTCGACAGTTTTCCGGACGCCGCCTGCTACGGCGGTCAAACCATCGATCAGGGCTGTAACCGAAACTTCGACCCCGGCGCAAACGAGCTGGCTCCGGGATTCGCCCTCGGCGGCTTCACGGCCCAGGATCTGTCCGACCAGGATCTACCGCGCTCCCCGAAGTGGGCTGCCAGCTTCGGCCTCGATTTCGACCGCCCGATCAACGGCAGCCAACTGCTGGCGGGCGTCTCGGCCAGCGCCTCTTTTACCGACGATACGATCATGGACGTCAGCTACAATCCGCGCGCCTTCCTGGACAGCTACTGGAAGACCAGTGTGAGCCTGCGATTGTACCCCTCGGACCAAAGCTGGGAACTGGCGCTAATCGGTAACAATCTCGGCGACGAGATTACAGCCACCACCTGTGCCCCAGGGCCGTTCGACCAGGCTGGCGGGCTAGTGCCCAATGTGGTGGGCCTCCCAGTCAACGTGGTGATTCCCGGGAGTTTCGACCAAGCCCTCTGTTTCGCCGAGCGGGGCAGGGAAATCCGGGTCCGGTTCACGATGTATCGAGGCGGCACCCGGTAATCAACAGTTTCCTGCCTTGATCATCCCCCGCCCAGGTCGGCCGGCAGACATTGGGAACCAGACTTGGGATAGGATCCAACCGGCAGGGCTGGCGTTTCCGCCGACATCGACCCCGCCGCACTCGACGACATGGCCGACCGTAGGGTGGCGCGGCACTGTGGGGCCGGGATCGAGCGATGAACAACTACGGTAAAACGGCGGCAGTCGCGAGCGCCGTTGTCTTTGTCGGTGCGGTGGCGTATGTCCTCACCAGCGTATTGGTGTACTGGAATTCCGGTGCACAGATGCCCACCCATGAACGCGCCATCCCCGGGTCACCGCTCGCCGACACCGAGTGGCCGCAGTACGGCAACAACGCCGGTGGCGAGCGCTATTCCGGGCTGGACCAGATCAATCGCGGCAATGTTGGGCACCTTGTAGTCGCCTGGGAATACCAGGCCGGCGAGCTCGACGCCATGCTGACCGGAGCCCAGCCTTTCAACCCTTGGCAATCCACACCGGTATTGGTGGAAGACACGCTGATCGCCTGCACACCGACGGGAAGACTGCTGGCACTGGACCCGATCACCGGGAAGGAACGCTGGACCTTCGATCCGAACGTCTCGTTCTCGCCCTTGGGCCATACCCTGGTCAAGTGCCGGGGCGTTGCGACCTACGTGGAAGAATCCGCTTCCGCAGATGCCCTCTGTCGAACGAGGCTGCTCTGGGGCACGGCGGATCTGCGCGTCTTCGCCGTCGATGCCCGCACTGGCAGGCGCTGCACGGATTTTGGTGCCGCCGATGGCACCCCCGGCGAGGTGCAACTGGACCCCGGCCCGCATCTCCAGTTCCACGACGAAGTGCAGATTCATGCACCGCCCGCCATGGCGGGCCATGTGGCCGTATTCGGCTCCACCCTGGCTGATAACCTGCGGGTGCGGGCACCAAGCGGCATGGTCCGCGCCCTAGATGCCCGCAGCGGAGAACTGCTGTGGACCTTCGACCCGGTACCCCGCGATGACGACGGTTCGGCGGTGGCGACCTGGGGTGCGGAAGGCACCGCGTCCATCGGTGCCGGCAATGCCTGGAGCCTGCTGTCGGCCGACCCGGCGAATGACCTAGTGTTCGTGCCCACCACAAGCCCTTCCGTGGACCTGGTGGGCAACTATCGCGCGGGCGCAAACCTCTATACGGATTCGCTGGTGGCGCTGGACAGTAATACGGGCGAGGTGCGCTGGCACTTCCAAATAGTGCACCACGACCTGTGGGACTACGATCTGCCGGCACAGCCCATCCTTACGGACCTCGAACGCGACGGGGAACGGGTTCCCGCAGTCGTGCAACTGACCAAACAGGGCATGGTATTCGTCTTCAACCGGCTTACCGGGGCACCCCTGCTGCCCATCGAGGAACGCCCCGTGCCGCAATCCACAGACATCCGCGGAGAATGGCTATCGCCTACACAGCCTTTCTCGACGCAGCTTGGTCTGATCCAACAGGGGTTGCGGCCGGAAGACGCCTGGGGCTTTACGTTCTGGGACCGCAGCGACTGCCGGCGGCAGATCGAAAGCCTGCGCAGCGAGGGCATGTACACACCCCCGAGCACCCAGGGAACGATTGTCTTTCCCTCTTCCGCCGGGGGCATGAACTGGGGCGGTGGCGCCGTTGTTCCCGGAACCGGGATCCTCATTACCCCGACACTGCATATGGCGCAGGTACACCGACTCGTTCCCCGTAACGAGGTGGGCCCCGACGAAGGGGCCCCGGACTCTCACCTGTTCTTCCCGATGTCGGGCACGGATTACGTAATGGAACTGTATTTTCTGACTTCCCGGCTGGGCACACCCTGCACGGCCCCGCCATGGGCCCGGTTGAGCGCGGTGGACCTAGCGGCCGGTGAACTGCTGTGGCAGGTGCCGCTCGGTTCGATCGAGCAACTCGCCGCCGGGCGAATCGGCATCCCGCTACCACTCGAAATGGGCACGCCCATGGCCGGTGGCCCCATCGTCACCGCAGGCGGCCTCGCGTTCATTGCCGCCAGCGCCGACGACAGGTTTAGGGCCTTCGATATCGAGACGGGCCAGAAACTCTGGGAAACGAAACTTCCGGCCGGGGGACAGTCCACACCTATGACCTACGCGGCCGGCGGACGCCAGTACGTGGTCATCATGGCCGGGGGGCACCCCTACTATGGTACGACCAAGGGCGACCACCTCATTGCCTTCGCGCTGCGCGATGATGGCCACTGACCAGTCGCCCTGTCCGAACCGGAGCGTTGTTCAGCGTGACCAAAGCGCGTCGATGCGTTGACCGAGGCCGGCCGAGCCATCGACGGGTTGGCGCCGCCGTCACGGAATCCGCGAGCGCCCAGATGTCGAAACCGGCTCAGACCTCGACCAACTCGATCATCAGGCCATCTGGATCCAGACAGACGCAGAACAGGGGTTCCGTACCAAACTCCGGGAACGCCAGTTGCTGGGGTTCCGAGACGAACCGGACGCCCTTGGCTTTCAGGTTCTTGTAGATCTCTGCCAGGTTCTCTGCCCGCAACGCGATGCGCGGCACGCCCAGGGCGGCAAGATGGTTCTCCCGCGCTGGCGGGCTCACGGGGTCAAACCACTGCACCAGATCGATCAGGGTGGCATTCCTGCCCTTGCCCGCCTTCAGAAACAAGGCATGCGTGTGCACAGAGGCCACGCCTAGGCCCCGGTCGAGACTCGCATTGTCCTTCTCGCGGAATTCGGCGACTACCCTGAAACCCAGCATTTCATAGAACGCCCTCGACCGCTCGATGTCGGTGCAGTTGACGTTGACGTGGTAGATTCCCGTAATCACGGCACAATAGACGCCTATTGATAGTTACCCGATCGCCGGTTGATTTCCTGGATCCCGACTTTCATCTCCATGCGTACCGGCAGCGCCCCGCTATGGCGGTGAATGCCGCCGCAGGCGAACAAGAATCCCGCACGGTGCCAGGATGCGCCCGTGTGGCCATTACTTCCCGGTCTTGTTGAACAGGGCGTAAAGGCCCAATTCGGCGAGCGTATCCAGAGCCAGGGGCGAGGGTTTCTCCGCGCTCTCGCAGATGGTCGTGTAGAAGTACATTTCGAACTGCATCACGAACATCATTAGCCTGCGCTCGGCATCGTCGCGCTCAATGCCCTTGAAACGGGACAGGTAGCCGTGCAGTTGCTCGCAGACGACCTCGTAGTTCTTCTTGGTGACACTGGGTTCGGTCAGTTGCGCCTGCATGACCGCTTCATAAAGCCGGCTGTCCTCCTCCCAGTCCCGGGCGAGGCGCTCCATCCAGGCACGGAACTCCTCGAAATCGGGATCTTGCATCGCGTTGATCATGCCCAGGGTTGCCTTGCGCTCCGGCGCGAACCGTTCGTGTGCCGCCAGCATGAGGCTGGTCTTGTCCTTGAAATGCAGGTAGAAGGTCGACCGGTTCGCCCCCGCACGCTCGGTAATCATATCGATAGTCGCGTTGTGGAAGCCGACCTCCGAGAAAACTTCCAGGCCCGCATCGATAAAGCGGCTGCGGGTGAACTCGCGCTGCTGGGTTCTTAGTGAGGAACGCTGGTGGGCCATCGTCGCACTGCTCTTTCCGCCGGTTGTGAAACGAGTTGAATTTTACACCGCTTGTCTAATAAATGTACGCTGTTCCGCGTAAACACCATACCGCCTCCTGTCTAGGGAAAACATCATGAAAACACTCGCCGAGTTCTCGCTCACCGACCGCGATGTCGTCCGCATGCCGTTCGAGTATTACGAGCGCATGCGCAGGGAGGCGCCGGTCCACTTCGACGAGCGCGCGGGTGCCTGGCTGGTGACGCGTTACGACGACGTCAAACAGGCCGCCCGAATGACCGACGTGCTGTCCAACGGCCTCGGCCTCGATACCGTCGGCCGTGCGCCTTGGCAGGACGAAATCGACGAGATGATGCGCCGCGAGGGCTTCGGGCCGCACCGGACGGGAGACAACTTCAACGTCGACCCACCCCTGCACGCGCGCCGCCGTGGCCTAGTCAACCAGGCGTTCGGCGCACACCGTGTCTCGGCGATGGAAGAGGATATCGCCAGCATCGCGCACACGGCGATGGATACCTTCATCGACCGGGGCGAGGCGGATATCGTCAGGGAGTACTCGATTCCCATCGCAATCTACGTCATCTCCGACCTGCTCGGTGTGCCGCGGACGCGCCGCGACGATGTCGAGCGCTGGTCGGACGCCTCCGTTGCGCCCCTCGGCCGGGGCATCTCGAAACAGGAAGCCTACCGGTACGCGCGGGACATGATGGAGATGCACCGGTTCCTGCACACGCAGTTCGAGGAGCGCCGCCAGAATCGGCGGAACGACATGCTCTCCGACCTGGTGCATGCGCAAATCGACGACGACGAGAACCCCACTCTCAGCCAGACGGAATTGCTTTCCTGCGGTGTTGCCCTGCTCGCGGCCGGCAACGAGACCACTAGGAACGGGATTTCCTGGGGCAGCCTGATTCTCGCCCTAAACCCCGACCTGATGCTCAAGCTCCGGTCCGCGGGGGATCAGGAACGGGCGTTGCAGCGCTTTGTCGAGGAAACGCTGCGCATCCAGCCTCCGGTTCCGCAGTTACCCAGGGTCGCTCTGGAAGACTGTGAAATCGGCGGCGTGAAAATTCCCAAGGGTGGTTTTATCTATCTGTGCTGGGCGTCGGCAAACCGCGATGCCGATGCCTTCGAAGATGCGGACGACTTCGACCTCGAACGCACGAACATGGGCCGGCACCTGGCCTTCGGCTCCGGCGTGCACCGCTGCCTCGGGGCCATGCTGGCGCGCATGGAAATGAAGTGTGCGTTCCGTGAGATCGTCAACCGCCTGGACGAACTTCGCTTGAACGTCCCGGAGGAAGATCTGGACATCTGGGGCACCTTCGTGTTCCGCGGCCCGCGCTCGCTACCCGTCACCTTCGAACGGCGCACGATGTAACGGCGTTTACGCGGAAGGCCGCCTTCGGGGGGGCCGCGCTCAATCCAACTCCCTATCCAGTACCAACTCGAAGCTCGTGGCACCGCTGTCCGGAACGACCGGGCTCCGGTATATGTCCACGGCGGGGCCCACCACGCTCACCGCGAACATCAGGCGAGCCAGGCGCCGGTCCTCCTCTCCATACTCTCCGAACGCCTTGCCGTCCAGGTAGCACTTGATCTCTTCAGCCCGTTCGAGCATTGCGGCATAGAACTCGCGAAGCTCGTCCAGGGAAGACTCCAGCCTCGCCCGGTACCGCGCATTGAAGTTGGGCAGATCCCACTGCTCGACAAAAGCCTCCAGTTCCGAGAAGCCTTCCGGCAGGCTCATCGCCGGCGGCCCCCAATTTGAATGCGCACCGGGCACCGAGGCCAATCGCCATAGCCGGAGCGGCTTCGGCGCGCCTGGCCAATAGCCGGCAAATCATAATCAAGGATAGGAGTCGAAGTACTCATCAGATGCCTATATAGTAGGCGGCGCAGGAGCGGTAGTAAATGTGGACAGTCGTTTTCCGGCATGGTTTCAGTGTCCGTCGGGCAGCACACCACGAGGGCGAAACCATTCTCCAGACCGCACGTCGCGCAAACGTCTTCATCAATACCAATTGCGTGCAAGGCAAATGCGGAACCTGTGTCTGCAGCCTCCACGAAGGGCAGGTTGCCATGCGCAGAAACGAAGCGCTGTCGGAGGAGGATCTCGACAACGGGCTGATCCTCGCATGCCAGAGCGTTCCCGTTACGGATGCATGCGAGATCAGGCTGCCCTGACAAGTACGTTGCAGGCCGAACTCGCGCATGGCGGGCCGAGCCGGAAACATGCGGATGTTCAAGTACCAGGGCGGTTCGAACGGACGTTCCCCGACTAGGGTGTCAGTGCAATCCGGGAAAGCCGGGTGGCTTCGAAGCCGGAGACCCAAGCGGGAATTCCGGCTGCCGCGCTGCTCACCATTTCACCATTGCAGTTCGAGCCGCTTGATCGCCCGTGTTGCCACAGAGGGCGCCATATCGATGGGCTGCCCCGGAGCGAGGCGAATGCCGGGTAGGCGCGCCGCGAACTCCTCCAGGGCAACCCGCACCTCCAGCCTGGCCAAGGGTGCGCCAAGGCAGAAGTGCCGCCCTCGGCTGAAAGTCAGCGGCCGTTCTCGATTCGGCCTGACCGGACAGTAGGTTCCGGGTTGCTCGAACTTGCGCTCGTCATGGTTGCCCGAACCGAACATCATGACGACGAACTCTCCCCTCTTCATGGGAAAGCCGCGAAACTCGGTATCTTCGGCGACACGGCGGTACCAGGCCACAACCGAGGCGTCGTAGCGGATGGTCTCCTCCACCACGTCGGCCACCATCCGCGGGTTGTCCAGCAACGACTGCCAACGTCCAGGCTCCAGCAACAACTGGTACATCGTGTTTCCCAACTGCGCCATGGTCGTTTCGTGGCCGGCGCCGATAAACGTGAAGATGTACATGAGAATCAACTCGTCCTCGTTCAGGTCGATCTCTCCATGGTCCATCGCCTGAACCATTTCGGTGATCAGGTCGTCCCTCGGGTTGCGTCGGCGATCGTTCAGCTTGTCGCGGATGTAGCGCTGGTACTCCACCGCCTGCAGCGCACACTCCTTCTGCTCCGCAGGTGCCATGGGCGTCAGCCAGATGGCGAACGTACTGCCGCTCCACTTCGCCAGTTGCTCAAGGTCGTCTTCCCGCCTGTTGAAGCCGATGAACTGAAACATGGTCAATATGGGCAGCAGATAGGCGAACTCCGCCATGAACTCGCAATGCCCCCGGTCTTTGAATGCCTCGATCAGTTCCACCGCGATGGCGCGTACCGCCGACTCCTGGGCACGTAGCCGTACGGGCGACAGTATGGGTGCCAGAACATGCTTGAAACGCCGGTGCTCATCACCTTCCACGCCATTGATGTGAGAGGTGGTATTCCAGTTAATGCCGGTCGATAGGATCGCCTCGGTCTCGGGTTCGTAGTTGAAGCCGCTTAGGGTACCTTCGTTGGTAAAGGCCGGGTCCCGGAGCATGTCCATGATGTCGTCGTAGCGCGTAACCACCCAACAGCCGAGTTCCCTCGAAAAAAAGACCGGTTCCTCGGCGCGCGCCTGTCGATACAGGGAGTAAACCTCATCGAACGGCGCACCCACAGGCTGAAAGCTGTCCGCAATGGTCATGACCACTCCAACCACATCGGCTGTTCCGCAAACTTGATCATGTTGACACCCCGATTCAAGACATGCAATCGTTGAGACAACAGGTGTCTAGCCAAGATCTGCAATGGATTACGATGAGTGGCTGTTGCTTGGGTCACCTTCGTTCGGCCGCAAGCCGATTAGGCACGGCTTGCACAGCATGCGAAAGGTCATGGGCAACGAACAGTAGGCAGCAACCCCGACTACATATGTTCCAGAAAAAAGGCGCAGGCGTCGTTCATGGTCACCTCTAGCCACTCGCCGGCATACCAATCGTAGTGACCGCAATCGTAGGTATAGAGCTTCTTCGGTTCCCGAGTGGCCTCGTACAGTTCGCGGAAACTGTCCGTGTTGGCGACGATGTCGTTCTCGGCGAGAAAATAGGCGATGGGCCGCTCGATCCGATGGGCCACATCGATGGGCCGAAAGTCGACAACCCTGGCCAGAGAATCGAAACCAAACCAGTTCTGCCATGCCGGCACCGCTTCCCACATCTCCGGCTCCCAGGAACGGCTGTCGGGGTCGATGAAGACATCCATGACATTTAGGCAGCGATCAACCTCGTTGGTCAGCACGCGCCGCCGCCGGGCTTCGGTCATTTTTTCCATCCACTCCGCCATCTGCTCCGGAGTGCGGTGATTGGTGATGGCCTCGAAGCCGTCGGCGACACCGCCGGTTGCGACCCCGGCCCTTACCCGGCTGTCCAGGGCCATCGTATAGGGGGTGATGAGGGCACCGAAGCTGGCCCCGAACTGCCCCATGCGACCGGCATCCACGTAGGGTTGCGCCTCCAGCCAGGAAAACCCGTTGCGGCAGTCCTCCACCTGTTCAAGGGGCGCGAGCCGTCCTCGCTCGCCGCCGCTGTCTCCCCAGCCTCGATAGTCGATCGCCAATGCCAGGAAACCGGCATTCACGAAGTAGCGCGCGAATTCCGGCTGGATCATCATGCGGATGCCGGTAAACCCCTGGCATTGCAGGATGACCGGGTATTTCCGGTCTTCGCTGAAGTCGTCCGGCAGGTGCAGGTCGGCAACCACGATGTCGCCGTCGCTATGGTAGGTAATGGTTCGGGTTTGCATCCGCTAATCTCCCCTTGGATGTTGTGGCGTCAGCCTGGGGCCCGCACGCCGGCTTCCCCGTCTGCGGCACCCGCGCCGCGCCTCCCGGGAACAGCCATCAGCCTACGACCGATGCCACGAATTTCGCCACATCATCGATGGCTCGGCGCGCCTCATCAAGCACGCTGGCGTAAATCTGCCATGTGTGAAACATACCGGGCCAAATGTGCAGTTCCGCCCGGACGCCGGCCCGCTCGGCATTGCGCGCAATGGCCCGGGCATCGTCCAGGAATACTTCGTTTTCGCAACACTGAATAAACAGCGGCGGCAGCCCCCGCAGGCTGGCGTGAACGGGTGAGGCGTACGGATGGCTGGGGTCGCCCTCCGGTCCGAGGTACATCTGTCCCATCATAATGCCCATCTCCCGGTTGCCCACCGGGCTGCGGTCGGCTCTCGAGATGTAACTCTCACCCGCACAGGCGAGGTCGGCCCAAGGGGAAAGCAGGGCCGCCCCGGCGGGCAACGCCGCTCCCGCGTCGCGCAGTTTGACCAGTAGAGCCGTCGCTAGGCCTCCGCCCGCCGAGTCGCCCGCAACAACGATGCGCCCGGGATTGCGGTCGTTCACAAGCGCACGATAAACGGCCTCCGCGTCCTCCAGCGCAGCCGGAAACACATGTTCCGGGGCCAGCCGATAGCCGACGCTTAATACGCGGGCACCGGTTGCCTTCGCCAGGTGTGCCGCTATGTCCCGATGGGTTTGCGGCGAGGAGACCACATAGCCTCCTCCATGCAGGTAAAGAATGACCAGGTCGCGCTCGACCGAGCCAAAGGCGATTGATTCACAGGGTACGCCGGCGCACGACACCGCATCGACCTTGGCTCCGATATCCCGCGCAAGGGTGTCGTAAAATGCGTCGAGGTCGCGTCGCATTGCAACGAATGACGTTGCCTCGTTCCACCTGGATTGCAGCGCGTCGAACTGCTCCAATACGGTTTTCACCTGATTTTCCGACATTGCGGTTTCCTCCCCTTGCCGCGAGTCATCCGGTGGATGCCTTCTGACCCCGCGCCCGGTGTCTATTCCAATTCATTTCCCGCACTTCAGCGCCCGCCCGGAACGTCAACCCAGGATGCGGCCCGCGGCCAATACCGGGCATATTGCCGAGGGCAGCAACGCGTCCGCGCACCCCAGTCGGCGCATCCTTACCAACACTGGCATACCGCAGGCAGCCAGTGGGCTCATACCTGGGACTCCGGCAAACGCACGACGATTCCATCCAACGCATCGGTGACCGGAATCTGGCAGGACAGCCGACTTGTCGCCGTTCGCTCTTCTAGGCCGAACTCCAGCATCGAGTCTTCTTCCGCAGAGATCTCCGGAAGCAGCGGCAGCCACTCCGGCTCGACCATGACGTGGCAGGTGGCACAGGCGCAGGCACCCCCACAGTCGGCGAGAATCCCCGGCACGTTGTTCGTGCGAGCCGCCTCCATTAGCGATATTCCCGCTTCGACCCGAACCCCATGCTCGGTACCATTGAATTCGATGAACTTCACGCAGGCCATGGCATGCGCCCTTTACCCTGGCCACCTTGTTTGCGCACTCATGCATCCTCCCCGAGTTTCCGCCGATACGCCCTGATGCGCTCATCGACCATCTTGTGAAAATGCCGGATATTGTGCTCCTCGTCGATCAACGGATACGCATCGTAAACGCGGGATTCCAGGCCCCGCTGCGTCGCCTCGAGGGTGCCCAGATCCTGCAATACATTGTCCAGCACCATGGCAATGCCGGTCTTGCGCGCGAACAGTTCCGAAAAGTTCCGTGCCGGCTGGAAATACTGGTTGATCTCGAACCGCATGCGATTATGGGCCAGCGGCCAGTAATTGTAGGTATTGATCCAGCCCGGAGCGTAGACCTGCAACTGGAAGTTGGGAAAGACCGTGAAGGTCACCGCCACCCAGTCCTCCCGACCGGGCCCGAATGCTGCCCCGGGAGGCCCAATCGCATGGGCCGGTGGTATCTGGCTGCCGGTCACGGAAGCACGGGATATCCGCTCGATGTCGAATGTATACGCGCCTTCGGGCACGGTACCGCAACTGATGGCGGTGCGGTGCGGCCCGTCGAAACGGGACGGCGGTGCCCTGAACGTGACATCGCGCATGGTCACCATCGCCTGTCTGTGCAGCACAGAGCCGTGCCACGCCTCGGAAAACGCGTCGTGCAGGATCTTCCAGTTGCTGTCGATTTCACCCTGTCCACGGACATGTTCGGTATAGAGATCGACCGGGACGTCGTCGAGCGCTGACCAGATGTGCTCTCCCATGTAATCGCGCAGGGACTCCCCCGGGCCACCAGGCCTGAAGTTCACAAAAACGAAGCCGTTCCACAATTCGAGCGGCACCTCCACCAAGTGCAGGTCGCAGCCCTGGGATCCAAACCAGTTGCCCGGGTCCCGCAGCACCTCCATCCCGCCATCCAGCCCATATCCAAGCCCGTGGTATTTGCAGAAGAACGCCATGACCCTGCCCGAGGTTTCCCGCGCCGGGTGGTCCTCCCAAACCAGCTTGTTGCCCCGGTGCGGACAGACGTTGTGAAAAGCACGGATTTTCGCGTCTTTTCCCCGAACGACGATGATCGAGGTACGCAGCACCTCCAGTTCCCGTGTGAAATAGCTGCCGACCTTCGGCAGGCGCACTTCGTGACCAACATTGATCCAGGAGCGCCGAAACAGGGCTTCGCGTTCATACTCAAAGCTGCGGGGCGAAATGACGTGCTCGTAGCTTATGAGGCCGGTGCCAAGTTCGGGATGATCTTCGTAATGCCGTTGGTCGTAGGCACCGCCCCCGGCGACAATCCGGTTCTGCCGTGGTTTCCCGCGCTGTTCACCCATGCTTCAGAAACTACCTCCGATTGCGTCGTTGGCTCGGTACGGACCTGCCGTTCCAATCAGCGCCGCTCGGGTCGTGTTGCCGCACCGGCCTCGCCACGCTCCTCCCTGTACCGGGCCACATGGTCGTAAATCTGACGATGAAAGCCGCGAATCATGAGTTCCTGATCCGTCAGCGGCCAACTATGAAATACGCCCATCTCCAAGCCCTTCTGTGTTGCCTCCAGGTTATTGATGTCCTGCAGCGCGGCATCCCAGAAGGTTGCCACATGCCCATAGTGAGACAGCAGTTCCGAGAAATTTCTCGATGGCTGATAGTGACAATCGATCTCGAAACGCATCCGGTTATAGGCCAACGGCCAGTATTGGTACACGAGATACCAGTTGGGATAGTAGAACTGGATCTGGATGTTGGGAAAGAAGAAGTGGCTGCTCGTGCCCCAATCGTCGGTATTGATCGGGTTTGCCGCGGGCGGCAGCCGCCTGAGGTCCTCGGCAGCCGGGTATTGCGGGCCGGTGCCCGTACACTGTGATATCCGTTCGACGTTTGTGACGAACAGGCCCTGGGGATTTCGCGGTGACACATAGAAGCCATGCTTGCCGATGAGGGCCATGGTCTTGACATGCATGGCCCGCAGCGAATCCATATCCATCTGTTGCAGATAGGGAAACGCTTCCCTGTGCACATAGACGCCGTGATAGATCTCGTTGAAGGCGTCCATGAGGCCCTTCCAGTTGCAGTTCGTCACACCCCGCGCCACAAAGCGCTCGGAACATTTCTCGAAAGGCCAGTCGAAGCCCTCCCAGTAGTATTGGCCAAGGAATTCCCGCAGCGTCTGTTCCGGCCCGCCCGGGGTCATGTTGACGAACAGGAAGCCGTTCCAGGAGTCGATTGGAATCTCCGCCAGCGCGAGTTCCCTGCCCTGATCGCCGAACCAGGATTCCCGATCCGTAAGAACCTCCAGTTTCCCGTCCGTGCCGTATCCGAGACCGTGGTACTTGCAGTAGAAACGGTTGCAGAATCCTTCGACAGGTTCCCCCGGCTCGTCTTTCCAGATAAGCTTGTTGCCGCGGTGGGGGCAGACATTGTAGAAGGCCCGGATCTGGTCGTCATGGCCGCGCACGACGATGATCGAGTTCCTGAGCACTTCATATTCCTTGGTGAAATACTGGCCGGGCCGCGCAACCCATTCGGCACGGCCGGCATACAGCCAGCTACGGCGGAAAACGGCTTCCCGTTCCAGTTCGTAGAACTCCGGGGACGTCATGCTCTCGTAGCTGACCGGGGACTTGTCGATGTACGGATACTTGTAGGTCCACTTCTCATTCGGTTGCTTCGAGAATACGGATCGGTCGACGCCGGCCGAATAGTTTTCAGGTAACTGCATTACTTATGAATCGCCGATACCCGCGCCCGCAGAATTGTCGCCCACCGGCCAACAGCCATTCGCAGCCAGCTACAGGGTCGGTTCGACAACCACATCGAACATGCGGTTTCCGGCATCCGGCACGGCGGGCTGCCGATAGATTTCAACGGACTGCGCTATGATTGCGTAGGCGAACATGAGCCGCGCCAGACATCGGTCTCCATCCGTATAATCGTCGAAATGCCTAGCGTCGAGCCAAGATTTGATGTCTTCGGCGCAAGCCACCATGGTATCGTTGAATGCCTGCATGTCGTCCATGGAACTCGAGAGCCTCGCGGCGTAGCGACTGTTGATATCGGGTAGATCCCATTTTTCGACGAACGGCTCAAGTTCCGCGAACCGTTCCGGCAATCGAGTGGCAGACATGTGCACTCCCCCGCTAGCCTTCATCGACGCCCGAGGCCGAAACCGACTCTGTACAGCACAACGGACTCCCGTCTATTAAAAGGATGGCTGTGGATAAAGCAGCATCCGATGGAATTGCCAAAAAGTCAACTTCTGAATTGAGTCTTATGTAGATTGGTTGACAAGCCACTACATGTTGGGTCTTGCGGGCCGCATAACCACTTCATGTCGTGCTCTGTCAACTGATCGACATAACTCCCTCTGAATTCATTCAACCTCGCGCATGTCCAGCCGACCCTTTCCGCAAACTCCGCAAACGCCGTTTGCGTCATGTCCACAGGCGCCAGTTCCACACCGCTCTTCGGGTATCATGCGTTCCCGCTACGGTAATCCAGCCACCCGATCATCGCATGTCAGCTTCCCTGAAACCCCGAACCGCCGAGGATCTCCCCGGCACAATTTTACGGCTCGATATCAGGGGGCTGCGGACCTACTTCCATGGCGCCAACGGGACCAAACGAAACTCAACCGACCAAGGAGCCTGCAATGTCTGAAGAACTGAACGGCAAGGTGGCGATCATTACGGGCGGCTCGCGGGGCCTAGGTGCCGCGAGCGTGCGTCTGTTCGTGCGCGAAGGCGCCAAGGTGGTGATCGCCGACATTCTCGACGAGCCGGGAGAGCGGCTCGCGGCGGAACTCGCACCCGATGCCGTCTACCGGCACACCGACGTCTCCCGCTCGAACGAGGTGGCGGCCCTAGTGGACTTCACGGTGTCAACCTTCGGCGGCCTAGACATTCTGTTCAGCAACGCCGGCGTCGTGGGTCAGCCGCAATCCGAGTTTCTCGAGGAGGATTTCTCCGACTTCCACAGGACAATCGACGTCGACCTGCTCGGGCCTTTGCACGGTGCCCGCCACGCCGGTGCGTACATGGCCAGGCATGGCGGCGGCTGCATCCTGACAACGGCATCTTCTGCCGCCCTGTATGGCGGATTCAGCATCATCCCCTATCGCGCGGCCAAGGCCGGAGTTGTCGGTATGACCAAGTCGCTGGCAATCGACTTAGGGCGTTACGGCATCCGGGTCAACTGCATATCGCCCGGCCCGACGCGCACGGAGATGACCGTCGTCATGGACGACGCGCCACCCGATAAGCTGGAGGAACTGCAGGATGTGGCGATGGAAACCATGCTGGACCGCATGCCGTTGCGGCGCATGGGAACCGCCGAGGACATCGCCGAGGCCGCGCTCTTTCTGGCCAGCGACCGGGCCGCCCAGATTACCGGTATCAATCTGCCCGTGGATGGTGGCGAAACCGCCGGCAATCTGGACCACACACTGGTCAGGATGCAGGAGGGCTTTGCCCGCGTACTCGGCGCGGAAGGCGGTTCCTAGCCCGGTTTCACCGCGAGACTGCCGATGCGAACGCCGCTCGGCAGCCCTGGCCCGGCCGGCCAGCCGGCGAGCTACGCATCGCCACCCGGCACGGCGGCCGGTTCGTTCAGCCGCAACGCCGCACGGGCGGCGCGGCGCCCCGAGAACACCGTATCGGCAATCGACAGCCCGCTGAAGTTGCTTTCCGAGCAGACACCCAAGGCACTGCGGCCCGCGGCGTATAGGCCGCCGATTACGGTGCCGTCCGCCCGCGTCACGCCGCCGGTGTCTTCGTCGACGGTCAGGCCGCCATAGGGCATGGCACCGGAGAATGCCCACTTGTTGCGCATGGACATGTTGAGCGCAATATAGGGCGGATTGTCCAGGGGTTGAAGGTGGGCCCGTAACTTGCCGAACTCGGGGTCCTCGCCCCGTGCCGCGAATCGATTGTATTCGTCAATCGTCCGGCGCAGCCCCTCGCGACCCACGCCACAGCGCCCAGCCAGCGCCTCGACTGTGCGGGCGCGTTTGGTGCCGCCGGCAAAGATATTGATGAGCGCCGGCATGCCCCACCAGGACAGCGCGGTCTTTGGCGGCCAGAGCAGTTCCTTCAGGCCCTCGCGGAACACGCGGCGGTCGAGGATCAACCAAGCCATCCCCATATGGCTCTGTTCGGACGTATTGCAACCGATATTGCCCAGGTAGGCATCCTCCGTGATATAGCGTTTCCCTTCCGCGTTGACGAGAACGCCAAAAACGAAAGACGCCGGCGGTGATACCGGCTTGGTGACGAACAGCCGATCCATGTGGCTAAGCGCACCGCCCACCGTGGTGCCAAGTTCGATGCCGCTGCCATCGCAGCCCATCGATCCGCCCCGCACGATCTCACGATAGACATCCCGGATAATCGGTCGGTAGCGGCCGAAGAGTTCGAGGTTGTAGTTGTAACCCCCCGCCGCTAGTACCACGCCGCGACGGGCGCGAATCGCCCGCCGGTCGCCATCCACGCGCCGCTCGAATTCCCGGCATGCGGCGATAGCGCGTTCCGCCGTCTCGCCATTGCCCATCTTGTACGGGTTTACGCGGCGGAACAGCGCCTCGTGCTCCGCCTGGCTCTGCTTGGGTATGGCCTGGATTTCCACGCCGAGCACGCGCTCCCGCCCATCCACGATCAGGCGGCGCACCGGCGCATGGGGCATGAAACGCACCCCGTTGCGTAGCGCTGCGTCCTTCAACGGGTCGAAGTACCGTCGACCGGTGGGCCCCTTGCCCACCGTGCGGTGGCCTCTTGGGGCAACCCGGGCCGCCTCGCCCCGGAATTTCTCCATTCCAGAGTAATAGAGGAAATAGCCATCCGGCGGATAGGCAATGCGCTCCCCGTAGAAGGTCGACCCGAAGCGGACGCCGAACTGTTCCAGCCATTGGATATTGTCGTTGCTCGATGCGCAGAAGCGCCGCAGCGTTTCCTCGCGAACCGGAACGCCCTCGAACGACAGGTACTTGAACATCTCCTCCGCACTATCCTCGAAACCCGCTTCCCGCTGATGGCGGGTTCCACCGGCATAGACGACGCCGCCGCTCATCGCCGTGGCGCCGCCGCCGGTGAAGCGATCCAAGGCCAATACGTTGGCACCCGATCGCACCGCTTCGAGCGCCGCCACAACTCCGGCACCGCCGAAACCGACGACGACGAGGTCCGCCTCGTCCGCCCAGGATACCGAGTCTGGATTCTCGACCACCCTGGGCATTTCCACATTGGCAGTCAGCGCGTCGGCCGTTGCGTTCATCTGCATCGCTTGTCCCTTCCCTATCTCCCGTTGATTCTAACCCGGCGGGACGCCGATTGCGGCGCATACTGGCTTTCCCGGGGCAACCCCGGTATTTTGCTTGTGGGCGGCCCTCAAGGAGTACGATTCGGGAAGGCCAGTCACATCAGGTTGCTATCGCACGCCGCCCGAGCGCATCGTTGCAATGGGTTTCCCGGCTTGAGATCCATGTTTGCCGGCAACATCGTTCGCGAACGGCTGCTCAATGACGAGCCCACCGTCCTGCACCGCTTCGATACCTGGGTGAAATCGCAACCCGACCGGCTGTTCTTCTACTACGGCGAAGACGAACGCTCGTTCACCTACAGGAAATTCGATCTGCTCACCAACAGGGTGGCCAATGCACTCGCCGCCCTTGAGATCGGCCGGGGAGACCGGGTGGCCGTGCTGTCGACGAACGCGCTGGTCTGTGCGCTTAGCATGTTCGCGGCTTGGAAAGCAGGCGCTCTGTACTGCCCGATCAATTACCGCTTCACGGGCGACCTGCTCGCCTACGTCATCGACGATCTCGCCGCCGGTGTGCTGATCGTGGATCGCCGCCTCGTTCCCGCGCTGAACGACGGCCAAGGCAAGCTGACTGTGGGCGTGCCCCGGTTGATCGTTCATGCACCGGCTAGGGACGAGGCCGACTTCGACCGCGAAACCGAACAGGTTCGGCCCCACGCCAAGTTCCGGTGGACGCTGTTTTCAGAGTTGACGACCGCCAGCGCAGCGAGGCCGCCCACGGCGACCGAAACAGGCGACCTGTGCAGTATCGTCTATACCTCCGGCACAACGGGAAACCCCAAGGGCGTCATCCATCCGCACGGGTGGTTGCGGGCCTTCGGTATCGCGCTCGCAACCATGACCCACCGTGACGATGTGCTGTATTGCGACCTGCCGCTCTACCATATCGGCGGTGCCTACGCCAACGTAGTGCGCGCCGCCTGGGCAGGCGCCTCGGTGGCCGTCTGGAACCACTTTAGCCCCACGGATTTCTGGCGGCGGATTCGCTTGAGTGGCGCCAGCATTACGGTCTTGCTCGACGTCATGAACGACTGGCTGATGCAACAGCCGGAGCATCCCGGCGACCGGGAAAACCCCATCATTCGCGTGCATATGCAGCCGCTACCCGCCAACCACCGGGCGCTGGCGCTACGCTTCGGCTTCGACTTCGTCGCCATCGGCTACGGTTCCACGGAACTCGGGCTCGGGACCACCGGCCTGATCGACGAATTCGGCGATGTTCCGGGTACCCCGGCCCATCTGTGGAAGGGTTTCGATAAACAGCAAATCCGGGACATCGTCCGTGCGATGGCCGGCGACCACGCCATTCTCGACGGTTCGCAGCCGGCCCCAGATGGATTCATGGGCAAGCCGGCAGGCATCTATAAACCGACCGTACTGGATCGGGAGGGCGAGCCGGCGCCCACAGGCATGCCGGGCAGGCTCAGCATGCGGCCTACCCAGCCTGGGGTCCTGTTTCAGGGGTACCTGAACAAGCCGGAAGCGACGGCGGAGTCGCTGCGGGACGGCTGCTTTCACTCTTCGGACATCGTCGCCTGCGACGAAAATGGCGCTTTCTGTTTCAAGGACCGCGAGCAGGGATTCATTCGCGTGCGGGGCGAGAACTTCGCCGCCACCCAAGTGGAAACACTGCTCAATGCCCATCCGGGCGTCAGTCACTGCGCCGTGGTTGCCGTTCCGGCCAGCGAGGGCACCGAGGACGACATCGGTGCCTACATCGTCCCGCAACGAGCTGCTTCCCTGAGCGAGCGGGAAATCATGCTCTGGGCTCGCACCAGGCTTCCGAAATTCATGTGCCCGCGGCATGTGCGCATCGTCAAGACCTTGCCGGTCACACAAACCATGAAAGTTGAAAAGTACAGGCTGCGGCAGCAGCTCCTAGAGGAACTCGATTCGGGCCAGATCACCCCTCAAGCATGAACAGCATGCCAGCGTTCATGATTTCCGGATTGTAGAACTCGCGCCACAGAACGATCTGCCCATCCCGGAAACCGAAGACCATAACGTAGCGGTTCTGATAGGTCGCGCCGTTACCGGCGAATACACCCATGCTGGTCTGTTCGAAAACCACGACATCCTGTTCCGGGCAGTCGTAGAGTTCGTGGATGTTCAGCTTGAACCGCTCGAATACGTTCGGAACAAAAGCCATCCCCTCCATGAACTTCGCCCGGCCCCGCCGCATGGGACCGGCGTGGAAGGCCTGATAGGGCGCCTCCATCACGATGTCTTCGTGTATGTACTGTTCCAGTTCGTCGAACCGGTAGGCCGACACCAATTCGATTACCCGGCGCGTCACGTCGGCATTGGTCATGATTCCGGTCATCCCGCTATCCCCCGAACAGTAAATATTTTCAATCAGGCCGCGGGCGCGGGTCAGGCACCTCTCCGCCATCGAGTTCCAGACCGCGCAGGTTCCCTTCCGCTCGCCAGGCCCGCAGTTGGTCATAGAACACCACTGTGCCCGACGGATGCAGGTTGGCGAAAAAACCGTTGGGGTCGTCGTGGTCTCCCTCGCCGTTGAAATAGCCTGGGGTGCAGTCAACCCAGAACTCCAGTTGGCTGATGGCCAGGGGGCTGATTTCCTCGACATAGGCATGCACCGCCTCGGCAGTCGGCTCGACCAGGCGCGCACCGCGGCGTCGCATCTCGGCCAACACATAGGCGACATGCTGTGACTGCTCGTCGAGAATGAAACAGAAATTGGTGGCGTTGGCGTTCTGACCGAAACCGATATAGAAGCAATTGGGGAAATCGCGGATGTGCAGCCCCTTGAAGGTGCACATGCCGTTGGCCCAATGCTCGCTCAAGCTACGCCCGCCGCGTCCAACCGGGTCGTATCCCGCCCGGCGCCGGTAGGCGGTTCCCACCTCGAACCCGCTTGCGAAGATGAGACAGTCCAGCGCGTATTCCACGCCGCCCGCAACGACGCCCGTTTCCGTGACCCGGTCGACGCCACGCCCGTCCGTGTCCACTAGCGTGACATTGGGCCGATTGAAAGTAGCATAGTAGTCGTCGTGAAACAGGGGCCGCTTGCACCAGCGCCGGTGCCAGGGCTTCAGCTTCGCCGCCGTTTCGGGGTCTTCCACCACGTCATCGATCCAGTCCCTTAGCGCGTTCATCTGCTTGTCGTCGAGGATATCGCTGATGTACTTGCCTTCTTCGGGCGTCAGCGGCCGGCCGACGAGCGGGACGGCCCAGGTGGCCGTGGGGTCGAGCAGGCGCCCGATCGCTGTCCAGCCGTCGTTCACCAGGTCCTCGCCGACGGGGTCGCCCGTCACCCAGTGATTGAAGTTGTCCCGGCGCGCTGCCTGCCAGCCGGGACGGAGCGCGGCCCGCCATTGCGCATCCGTCGGGCGGTTGTTTCGGGGTTCCACGGCGGCGGGCGTGCGCTGGAAGACGTGAAGATGTTGGGCGGCTTCCGCGATCAGCGGCACGCATTGCACGGCGGAGGCGCCGGTGCCGAGGACACCGACCTTCTTGTTCGCCAGGCCCGTGAGATTGCCGTCGAGGTCGCCACCAGTGTATTCATAATCCCAGCGGGACGTATGGAACATACGGCCCTTGAATCGGTCGATGCCGGGAATGCCGGGCAATTTCGCCCGATCCAGGGGGCCGTTGGCCATAAGAACAAAGCGGGCGCGCATGTTGTCGCCCCGGTCGGTGGTCACCAGCCAGAGTCCGTTCCCGTCGTCCCAACGCATGCCGATGACTCGTGTCTGGAAACAGACGTTGTCATACAGCCGGTAGCGCCGGGCAATGCGCACGATGTACGCGCCGATCTCCGACCCACTGGCGTACTTCTCGGTCGGCACATACCCCATTTTTTCGAGCAGCGGCATATAGACATAGGCCTCCGTATCGCAGCGTATGCCGGGATACCGGTTCCAGTACCAACAGCCACCGAAGTCGCCAGCCTTCTCGACGATGCGAATATCCTCGAACCCCTGCTCGCGCAAACGCACCGCACCGAGCACACCCCCCAGGCCGCCGCCGATCACGAGCACCTCAACCGTGTCGAATAGCGGCGCCCGTTCGATGGCGGGCTCGGCGCAAGGATCATCCAAGAACTTCGAGAAGGCGCCGGCGACTTCCAGGTACTGCTCGTTCCGGTCGGGGCGCAGCCTCTTGTCGCGCTCCCGGGAGTAAATCGCCACCAGTTCGGCGGGGTCGAAGTCGTACTTGCCTACCAGTGCTTCGATAGCCGGATCCATCGGCATTTTCTACCCCTCTTTTCGCGGAAAAAACTCGTTGAATGCTTCAAGTTCATACCCGCTCCCCGAACCTGCGGCGTCATCTTGACGTGCCCGATCCGCCGTGCGGGATGGCAGATTATCCACGCTCATTCTTACAGTCAACGCGTGTTGAGTAATTCCTCCCGCGGCCAGACAGGGGCACATCCATCGTCCTGTCCGCATTGCCCTCATGGGCCGGGGGCATCGGACAGCGAGGCTTCGCTCTCCCCACCGACGTTCAACACAAACGGAATTGGCCTGCCGCCGTCGAACCGGGCCGCCGCTCTCTCAGTCCTCCTCCAGCGTCGCCATCAAGCCGATCGGGTCCGACAGGAAAACCTCCATGCCGGCCAGCTTGCCGTCTCGAAACCGGTTGAGTTCCACCACCGGCTGGGTCAGGGTCTTGCCCGTCGCCCTGCTGGTCCACGTCATCACATACCGGGAGAACACCAGATCGGCATCCTGGGCCGCCCAGAGCGACTGCTCTCCGACCTCGACATCCCAGAGGCGACGGTAGACCCGGCTCACTTCGATGGATGCGCGTTGCCCCCTATGGATACCACTTTGGGGCAAGCCGGGCGGCTCTCGGATCTCGAAATCGGGGTGACAGAACTCGGTGCAGGCACCTTCCCAATCGCCCGCCTGGAACCTGTCCAGAAAGGCGCGCATGCGTGCAAGGTTGTCGTACATGCCTTCCCCTATTGATCGCCGCACATCCGCCGGTGTACCGACGCCCACCGGGCTCGCAGGGACCGGGTACGTTCCAGACCGCTCACCCGGGCGGTGGTCTGTGGCAGATGATCGAGCACCCGTTCCAAGGGTACGGTGGTGAGGCGGAACTCCGGTGTCCTAGCTACCCGGAACGCCCGGCCATTGATGATGCCGAGTTCCCGGCCCCCGGCATCGAGCCAGTTCGCAACACCCGGATCCCGGTGGCTGATGACGGCCCGGAACAGGCCGTCGTCGTCGATCACTGCCTGGTGCCGGTTCAGCGATGTCTGCCGCTGGTAGTAGTCCAGCCCCTCCCAGCCGAGATTACTCAACTGAAAGCCCCAATATGGGGCATCGGGCGCCTCGCCCTCCATGATCACCGCCTGGTCCGGCGCACAGCGGTAGTGGCCGTTGATATAGCAGGTTCCATCGAATGCGCCGGGGATGTCGATTCCTTTCAGAATCTCCGGGTCGGTCTGCAGCATGGACCGCACATAGCGTTGGCCCAGCGCCGATTGCACGCGCAACCAACTGTTCAGGTGTTGCACCCGTTCGGCGATGGCGTCCGCGCCTAGGGGAGGCGGCGGATGTTCGCCCCCATCCCGCTCGAGGACCAATCGCGCGGGCTCCTCCGTATGCCAGTCCAAGTAGTACTGCCGAATGTGCAATTCGCACTCGCCCTCGGGCAGCGGAAGCCACCGATCACCGAGCTCCAGACCAGGCGCAGCGCCGAGTTTCAGATCCAGTTCCTTGCCGGCGGCAAGAACCGTGCCCTGGAGGTTGTCCCGCAGGCAGGTCGGTGCGAAATCCGGATAGTGCGCACTGCTGCCGCGATAGATGGCAATCTGGAACAGATGCGCCGACCCCCGTTGTCCGGTCAGCCGGTAGCTGTAGTCGCCATGTAGACGAGCCTGGTGGTAGACGGCATCCGCCGATGGCGACATGAACTGGCGCTGCAGCGACTGCATCTTGACCAGGAGTGGGTAGGCGGGGTCGGCTTCCAGGTGCATGAGGTGACCGGCGTTGGCGAGGCGCACGGCCTGTTGGAAACCTTCCAGGGCATAGCGGGGATGGTCGGCGGCCGGGCCTGTGCACAGATTGGTGACCGCTTCGGTGAATGCACTCGTACAGTCAGCCAGCAGGCTGGCTATGGGGGCGGGAAGGGTCCGGTCGTCCGCCGCGCTCATGCCCAATCCTCCACTTCATCGAATGTGCCGAATGCCGCCAGTATCGCATCGTCGTCTAGCCCGAATTCCTGCATGGAATAGGAAGGCCTGCCGTGCTTGTGCTGTGCGTTTCCAGCCTGCCATCGCTTGAGCGCCCTTTCCATCCGCCCGGTCATCGACATGCCGGCGCGTTCGAAGACCGCGCCGGCCAATCGCACAGCGTCGTCGAGCACCGCCCCATAGGGTGCATCGACGATGTTTAGGCGGTCGCGGAGCGCCTGCCGCTGCGCCCGATGGCGCCGGAATTCCGGCCCCCAGTAGGCCAGGGTCTGACGGCCGATGTGCCGGGGGTCGTAGTCGTCGAAGAGGTCGCGGTAGATGGCCCGGATCAACTGGCAGTAGGATGGCAGTACGGTGCGCAGGTTCCGGTGCAGGTGCAGGATCGTGGCCTTGGGGTAGACCGTCGACAGGGCATCCAACTGGCCAATGTGGCCAGGGTTCTTCAGTACCCAGCGCCGTCCCCGCCTGCCGCCCTGTTGCCATTGCAGGTATTGCAGCAGCTTGAACTGCATTTCGTAGGCGGGCAGGCGGGGGCGCTCGCGCAGCCAGTCGAGTAGCGCATCGCTGGGATGAATGATGAAATTCATCAGGTAGTCGATGGCCACCAGGAGTAGGTCGGAATCTTCCTCCGCCTCCTCCGCGGTCCTTTCGTGGGAGGCTAGGAATTCTGGGTTGTTCGCCCGCTGTGCTTCCTGAATAGCCCGGGCATGGGCGATGCGTCCCGCCGGATTACCCGGCTCCTCGTCCGGGAAAGGTGCCGGATTCTGCGCCATCCAAAGAGGCAGGGCGATGGTTCCCGGCGCGGCCGAAAGCAGCCGCTGCATCTTGGTGGTTCCAGATCTCGGCATGCCGAGCACAATGATCGGGTCCGAGACATCCTCTTCCAATATGCCGGGATTCGCTTTCACCCCATCGATGTAGCGCAGCCGGTTGACCAGCCAGCGGCGGATGTTCGCCTGGAAGGCCATGAACCCCTTGGCCGAAAACCTCAGATCTCGCCTGGCACTCTCAAGCAGCCTGGCTAAAGCCACCGTGAAGCCAAGATCGCCAAAGTCGTCAAGACCCGCCTCGGCCCGAGCGGCGACCAGCACGCTCTCAAGTTCGTAGGCGGCCTCCATCAGGCGGCCAGCCAGAATCCGCCGCTGGCATCGACCACCTGGCCCGTGACCCAGGCAGCCGCATCGCTAACCAGAAAAACGATGACCCGCGCAACGTCCAGGGGTTGCCCCACCCGCCCCAGCGGGGTGATCTGCACAAGCGCGGCGCTGTACTCCTTGTTGCTCACCGCCGCGGCCGCAATTTCCGTATCCGTCAAACCCGGCGCCACGGCGTTGACGCGAATGCCCTTTGGACCCAGCTCCGTGGCCAGTACGCGTGTCAACTGGTTCAAGCCCGCCTTCGACGCCGCATAGGGCGCCATCCCGGCGGGCGGCATCCCCTGGTAACGCGCCCCCGCCGAGGTAACGTTGACAATACTGGCACCATCTGCCAGCAGCGGCAGCGCCTCGTGGATAAGCAGCATGGGCGCCAGCAGATTCACTTCGACCTGACTGCGAATCTGCTTCGGGTTCTGGTCGCGGAAATCAGCGGTTACGGAGGCGGCCGCATTGTTGATTAGTATGTCCAGTCGCCCGAAGGCTCTGTTCACCTCCGCCAGCACCCGCTCCCGGTCGCCGGCTTCCGCCACATCCATCCGCATCCAATCAATGCTGCCGGCGGAACTATCCGAGACCTTCCGCAACGGTTGTTCCCGGCGACCGCCGATAAGCACTTGGCAACCCGCCGCCGCCAACAGTTGTGCCGTGGCCCGTCCAATGCCGGTTCCACCGCCGGTGATGAGCGCGGTTTTTCCTTGTAGGCCGTTCATATGAGGCGCCTCGATCAACACGGAATCCATCCATGCCGCCCGGATGTCAAAACCCCCATGCTCATGGCTTCGAGTATCACCCCGTCTCGCTCCGGGCACCAATACTGTTCATGGACATTGAACCGGAACTTTCGAAACATCTCGGGTAAAGCGCACACGGCCTCTATCACCCTATCCACACCAATGGCGCCACGAGAGGTGCGCCCGGAGGCGTAAGCCGGTGCCATCGCAATGTCGTCGTGACGCTATGCACGCAATCCCTCGGCATCGAGTCGCGAGATCGCTTCTACGAGCGCTGCGGCAACTGCTAGTCTGCGCACATCCGACATGCTGGGCATACTGGTGGGGCAGTGTATCAGTTTGCATCCCGGCCCTGCCGAATCACCTGTGCGCCGCGCCCTTGCTCGATACCCAGATGCAAACTGATACACCACCACTGGTGGCCTGACTTCGACCAATCAACTTCCTTGCCCCCGCGAACTTCAATAGCCGATCAAGCCGCCGGCGCACCATTGGAATCGCGGGTAAACAACACCATCCGTGGCGCATCGATTTCCTGCAGCGTCCAGTGAACAATCCGTTCCAGGTACATGAGGCTAGTATAGAAAACGAGTTCTTGCGACTTGACGCATCGCGACTACAGCGGCAACCGGCATCCTGCGGCAGTTAAGCGGCGGTACTTGTTCGCCGACCTCGACAACCAGAACAAATTCTGGCGCGGCAACCGGCATCCTGCGGCGGCAACCAGGGTGTGGCCGGCCGCATGGGAATGCGTCTTCTACAACATGCGCTGCACCGCGCTGCCACCGGGCTTCGCGCAGCTTTCCAGATCGAAAGAGGAAACAAGGCCGATGCCATATCGCAACCCCGCGCCCGCCCGAACCCCTTTGTCGGCAACCATCTGCGTTCTCGCCCTTGCCGCATGCGCCGTGCCCGAACAGCAGACCCCGGCACCGGCCGTAGCCGCCCCCCTGGCGGCCGAAGACTATCTGGCGGCGGCGGCGCTGCTGGAAGGGAATGTGGTGGGGCTGGTGAAAAACATGGATGTCGAGCCGCACTGGCTGGGCGATTCCGGCCGCTTCTGGTACCGGCGGGATACCGACCACGGCCATGAATTCGTGGTCTTCGACCCATCGACGGGCGAGAAAACCCGCGCCTTCGACCACGGTGCCCTCGCCCAGGCCATCAACGCCTCGCTCGCTCCCGAGACACTGCTAGAGGCGGACCGGCTGGCGCTCGATGCCATCACCATTGCCGACGATCTGTCGACGCTGGAAGCCTCGGTGCCCACCGCTAGCGAATCGCCGCGGGTGCGCTGCACCCTGCAACCGGTAGGCTGCGCCGCCGCCCAGCCCGTCGAGCCGGCACCGAGAGACTGGCTGATCTCGCCGGATGGACGGCTCGCCCTGTTCGCACGGGAGCACAACCTCTATCTCAAAGACCTGGAAAGGGGCGCGGAACACCAACTGACCAGCGACGGCGCGCCCTGGATCTCCTGGGGCAAATGGCCCGACACCTCGCTCATCACCATCCCGCGCAAAAAGATGGACTGGCCGCTGCCGCCCTACATGACCGCCTGGTCTCCCGACAGCCGCTACCTGATCGCGCCGCGTATCGATGAACGGGAGGTGGCGGCTATGCCGTTCGTTGAATGGGTGCCCGCGGATGGGTCGCGCCGACCGGTGGTGCACAACCTGCGCATGCCCATCGTGGGCGATGCGGGCGAGATGCGGATGGATTTCTTCGCCATCGATGCCGCGAGCGGTACTAGCGTCCGCATCGAACTGCCCGCAGGCCACGGGGTGAACAGCCTGCTCAATGCCGGCGTGCTCGGCTGGAGCGAGGAACGCAGCCAAGCTTTCATGGTGGTCACCACCACCGATGCGCAATCCGGGGGCCTGATCCGCGTGGACCTCGCCAGTGGCAAGACATCGACGGTGATTCGGGAAACCAGCGCAACCCGGGTCGAAACCAACCCTGATGTACAACCGCCCCAACATCCGCCTGCTCGGCGACGGCGACGAGGTGATCTGGTACGCCGACCGCGACGGCTGGGGGCACCTGTACCTGCACGATGCGCAGACCGGAGCGCGGAAGGCTATGTCGTACAGCGCACCTGGGACTATTTTGTGCGGAACCTGCTTGGCGTGGCACCACCCCGCGACGTCCAGGTCGCCAACGGTGCGGCACCCCGCCGGTGAGATACCGCCACCACCCGTTGCCAGCATCCCTTTCCAACCACTCAAGAGGCAATTGACATGCTCCCAGTCACCAATGCACCAATCCGCGGCGGCCGGAACGGCCAACCCAGCCCGCACACCGCACCGGCTAGCCGGGCGGCCACCTGGTTGGCCCTGGCCTGCCTGTGCGTGTTTGCGGCCGGGCCGGCCATCGCGGAGACCGCCGCAGAAACTCCGGCCGACCTAAGCCTAGTGACCCACAACGCCGTCACCATCGCCGCCCCGCCGGAGCGCATCTGGCCACATATCGTGGACCCCGGCGACTGGAAGGCGGGTGCGCAACTGGTGCCCGTCAACGGCAATGGGCACCGCTTCAAGGCGGTGATGCCCGAAGACCCGAACACCGCCCTGTTCCACGTCATCAACGTGGAATTCGATGCCCCTGCCCGACGCACGATCCGCCTGAATGCCCTGGATGGCACCCTGATCGGCTTCGCCTCCTGGGAACTGACGGCAACAGCCGGGGGCACCCGCGTCGCCTACCATGTCTACACCCAGCAGCAGGCGCCACCGGGCCAGCCGCCCATCGACCGGGATGCCTACCTGCAGGCCAACCGCACCCGGTTCCAGGAGGAACTGAACGGCCTCAAGAGGCTGGTGGAAGGGGCGGAATGAGCCCGCATCGCGTCAATCTTGCGTAGCTGCGCCCACTCCGCCATAAGACCCCTTGGCAGATCATCCGCGGCTTCACCTCCGTGCGCGATACCGCCGGGGCCGATTTCGGCCTGTGGATGGCCATCCAGCAGGGCCTCATCCAAGCGCCCAGGCTTTACTTCTGTGGCCGGGCGCTCAGCCAGACCGGCGGCCACCTGGACATGCGCCACCAACACCATCATCACCCCCATGACGACGACCTGGTAAAAGGAACTCGGTTACCCGAAGGAGTCGCTCGCCAAGCTCGATCTGGTCAAGGACGAAGCCATCGACCGGCTCCACCATATGAAGATGGCGGGCGTTCGGGTCGGCTTCGGTACCGACCTGATCGGTGCGCCGCTACAGAAAATGCAGTGCATCGAGTTCGGCCTGCGCAAACCGGTATTCAGCAACTTCGAGATACTGCACCAAGCCACGGGCATGAACGCGGAGATACTCCATGCCAAGGGCGACATCGGCGAGATCATCGCAGGCGCCTACGCCGACCTGCTGGTGGTGGATGGCAATCCACTGGACGACCTGAAGGTGCTGGAGAACGATGGCGCCGGCATCCCCGTGGTGATGAAGGGCGGCGAATTCCACCGCAACCGGCTGCGGGAGGCGCAAGTATGAGCAGCTTATTGCGGCGGGTGGCCGGCTCGCTTGGCCTGGATCAGCCTGTTCGGGTTGCCCTGCTCCGGGTCATTTGAGTTATTGCGGCGGGCGGCTGGCTCGCTTGGCCTGAATCAGGGCATCTCCGGCTACGGGGTGGTTTCGGCGAGTACCCGGCGGATCACGTCGATGATGAATTCAGGGGTTTCGTACGGGAAGTTGTGGCCCGTCCCGGCGGGCGTGACGATACGCTCGGATCGGCTCGACGCCCACAGGTAGCGTTGCCGCGTCAGCCGATAGAAACGGCGCAGGCGCTCTTCGAATTCCTGCTGCCCGGCGGCGGCATTGGCCTCCACCATGCTTCTGATGAAGGACTCGGAATCCGCCATGTCGCCCGGCGTGACCAGATAGAGCGGCAGGTCGCCCAGATCGCCGTCGTAGACCACCGTGTCCCATCCGCTCGACGCCATCCCTTCGGGAGAGAGTTCCCGGAAGATCGAGGCCGTGGCAATGCGCGCACGGGTGCCGGACTCGACCGCCCGCAGCGATGCGAGCAACTCGGACCCGAGGCGTTCCTCCATGAGACGCAGGATGCGTGCCGCCTCTGGGTCGGCCCCGGCGCTCGACGCGTCGGCCAGCATTGCCTCGCCAATCCCAAACAGGTTAACCACCGCGCTCATTACAAGACCGACGCTCATGCCGCTGAGTACCGGGTTGTACGGCCCATAGATGATGGTGTCCGGCGGTGTCGGATCCAGCAGCACGAGGCCGGCCACCAACTCTGGATAACGCCTTGCCACGTTGGCGGCCAACAGGCCGCCGAAGGAATGCCCGGCCAGAACAAAGGGCGGCCGCTCACCCGCGTGTTCCAGTACCGCGACGATCTCTTCGGCCTCCAAGGCGGTGGAGCGCGGAAAGGGACCGGCATCGCTCCAACCCGCACCCGGCCGGTCGATCAGCACCGACCGCGCTTCCTTGCCGAGCGCCTCGTGTAGATGGTGGAGATAGAGCCCGGCACCGTGCCCGCCCGGTAGCCAGACCACCGTTGGCTTGCCCCGGGCCTCACCTTCCGCAAGGATATGGATTCGATAGCCACCGATATCCACGAGTTCACCCGGCGGCGGATGATCGGCCCGGGCCGCGCCAGTGCGCACAATATGGACGATCGAACCGGCAACCAGCAGCACAGCGACAAACAGCACGCCAAGCCCCGACCGCCGCCGCCAACGCCCGGCGGCGCGGTGCCCCCAGAACCAGAGTGCGCCGCCGGCGAGCGCCACGGCCAGCGCAATCGCCAGCCCCGCCCAATCCTGGCTGAGCAGCGTAAAGAGGGCGTTGTTCATCTTTCTTCTGATCGGGCCTCTGACCGGGCCTCTGACCGGGGCAGCGGCACACCGCGCACCGCCCGGTTCGACAGTACCTCGCGCATGGCTTCCCGCTCTTCCCCGAGTGCCTTGAGCCTTTCCGCCCCGTAATGCTCAAGGTAGAACTCGCCCGCCCGCGCCTCGATTTCGTCCAACCCCGCCCAGTTGTCGTACTTCAGCATCAGCAGGGCATCCCATTCGTCCGGGGCAGCCTTGTAGGGATTGCTGAACAGCATGAAGTCGGCAAGGATTCCCTCCTCCCTTGCCCGGTTGAATATGGACGCGCCGTTCTCGCGGAAGTCGTTCCAGAATGCCTCCGCCTGGCCCGGCTTGATGCGGTAGTGCACCATCCTCCAGACCGGGGCCACCGGGGCCGTCTGTTCCGCCGCTTCCTGGGCGAAGCTCCCTCCCGCAGACGCAAGGGATGTGAGAATAAGCGTGGCAATCAGCAGATTCTTTAACATAGGCTCCTCAACCATTCCGTATAGGCACCCCGACCATTCCGTTATCGATGCGGGTGCGAAACACCGTATTTAGAGGCCCCCGCAAGGCCGCCGATGCAAGCCGCCGCATCAAATCAGGCGTCCGCCGGTACGACCCGCATGCTTGGGAACCCCCCCAGCCTAACCCCCGCCGGCTCGACCCTGGCATTCAGATTCTGGGTGGCGCAGCCCTTCTCGACATAGGCGACGACTTCCCCGCCCTCCGGCGAACCCGGATCCACAGGATGCACCAAACCATCCGGGCGCAGCAAACAGGGCACAAACCCGATGCCGGCGATGCTGCCGGCCTCCACGCTGGCCCAGGCCATAAGCGTCATGCGCGACTCGGCGTGCAGCGGCAACAGCGGCCATCCTGCCCGGGGAGCAACACCGTAGAAGTTCGGGTCTTCGCCCGAGCCCTCCATCATCTTCAGCAGATCCGGCGGCAACTCGATGCGCAAGTCGAATACGAAATGCCCGAGCCCGTATAGGATCGGCTTGCCTTCGTACCATTCCATGCCGCGCAGCACATGGTGATGATGCCCGACGACCATGTCGGCGCCCTGGTCGATGCAGAAGCGGGCGGTGCGGGTCTCGTGGTCGGTGAGGTGAAACGGCTTCATGAAGTCGCCCCAGTGGAAGGTAGCGATGACCAGATCAGCCCGCTCCCGCGCCTTGGCGATGTCTTCGCGCAGGTTCGCAATGTCTTCTTCGTAGGGCATGGTTTTCACCCTAGGCTCGCAGCCGGGTGCGTGGTAGTTGTCGTAGGCATCCATGAAAACATTGTGCGCCCGCATCGGCGCTATGCCCGGCACCGCCGATCGGGCTTCGTACCCCGACGGAAAGATCGAGGCGTATCCAAGAAAGGCAAGCTTCAGGCCACCGGCCTGCACGATCGCCGGTGCCCGGGCTTCCGCCAGGTTGCGGCCCGCACCGCAGGTCGCCACGCCCTGCTCGTTCAGACGCGCCCGGGTGTCGAGCATGGCCGCGTGCCCGCCGTCGACGATGTGGTTATTCGCCATCGTCACCACATCGAACCCGCACTGGGCGTAGACATCCAGGTTCCGCGCAGGGGGAATCACCTGCACCGGTGCGCTGGGCGGCGCGTGGGGGTCGTCGGTGTAGGGGCCCTCTAGGTTGCCGAACAGCACATCGGTGGCATCAAGCACCGGCTGCACCTCGCTGAACACCTCCGGTGGATCCTCGCGATCAACCAGAACATCGCCCACCAATCCCAAGATCAGTTGCCTGTTGTTCATGACGCCTCCTTCACTTGGCTCAAACGTTGACAAGACGCGACAACGCCGCGCCGGCCCCGTCATCGCGCCTGGCACACCAGGGTTTAGACGCAGACGGCACTGCCCATCCGCACCGGGGCGGAAACGTGAGACGACTGCAACGGTAGCATGCGGCACCGTTATCCGAGCCCGGGCACCGGGGCAGAAACCCGGTCGAGCGATTCACTACCAAGTGGGTTGAGTCTACGGAAGCTGCGGAAAACGTCCGTTCCGCCAGGATCGAGTTCTGGAACCGCTACGGCGGCCCCTGACCGTCGCTGAAGTCGCCGTCCCCCTCGCCAAATACGAGTTCTTCCACAACTACGTGCGCCCCCACGCCTCGCTCGAATAGCAAATCCCGAGAGAGTATCTTGTCACTCTGGAGGCCCCTTGATCGACCTGTGCCATAAGTGCTGAGCCAGTCAGGGCCATCCCAAGGTGTTCGCTCTTGAGAGAAAATTTCTGATAGGTCATTGGATGCCGCAGAGTATTGCGGAATCTTCCGAAAAACATTCATAAACCAATCTATATAGAGCTTTGCCGATGGCTGGTAGGCGACTTTGGGATGGCCCTGAATTAGCCAGTACAGAGGCTTGAATGTGTCTGAAAAACCACTATAGTTTTAGACGTAGGAGCATCTCGTCATGTCCACCGCACAAGCCGTCCGATCCGGCATACACAAGCTACCGAGCGGAGAGCCTTTCACGCACCAGCGCTTTCTGAAGCATGGCTCACGCGGTGCCGTCGATCGAACGCTCTCGCGCCTCGTCGGACGGGGAGAGATCCAGCGGCTCGCCCGCGGTGTATTCGTTCGGCCGAGGACGAGCCGCTTCGTGGGCAATGTGATCCCCGACATCCTTGAGGTCGTTGCAGCCATTGCGCGTAGCAATGGCGAGACGGTCCAGATCCACGGTGCGGAAGCGGCCCGGCGATTTGGACTCAGCACTCAAGTACCGACCGCTCCCGTGTTTCACACCAGCGCATCGAGCCGTACTATCCGGATCGCCAATATCACTGTCAGAATGGTCCACACCTCGAATCGCCGGCGGCTCCAGTTCGCGGGCGAGGCGGCGGGGGCCGCGCTCGCCGCGCTTTGGTATCTCGGCAGGGACAACGTGACTCCCGAAGCGGCCGCCAAGATCAAGGCCGCCCTCGACCCGGCGGAATTCGAAAGGCTGCGTTCGGCAGACATGCCGGCATGGATGGCGAAGGCGCTCGCCGCGCCCGAACTGAACACGACTCATGGCTGAGCCATTGCCATTCCTGTCCCTCGGCGCCCACGAACGCGCAGACATACTTAGGACGATGGCCGCCCGGTCTGGGCGGTCGGCGATTATTCTAGAGAAGGACATCTGGGTCTGTTGGATCCTGAAGACCCTCTTCTCTATGCCCGACCCGCATCCGATGGCATTCAAGGGCGGCACGTCACTCTCGAAGGTTTACCAAATCATCGACCGGTTTTCTGAAGATGTGGATGTCACCCTTGATTACCGGGCGTTCACCGACGACTTCGACCCCTTCGCAGACGAAGCAAGCCGGAGCCAGATCAAGCGTTTCAGCAATCGCCTCCGGGATCGAGTTGCAAACTATGTCCGCGACGACGTGGCACCTTTTATTAGTGCCGCCGCCGAACGCCTTGCGGTTGACGGTCGACGCGAGGTGCACATCGGCGACAACGGGGAAACCATCCGTTTTGCCTATCCGGCCGCGGTCGAGAGCCGGTCGGGCTATATTCGCAGCGAGGTCCTGCTGGAATTTGGGGGCCGCAACGTCATCGACCCAAACGAACAGCATGAGATCGTGCCGGAAATGGCCAGTTTGACCCCGCATCTAGACTATCCTGCCGCGGCAGTGACGGTCCTCTCTCCGGCACGAACGTTTTGGGAGAAGGCGACGCTCATCCATGTCGAGTGCCATAGGCACCGGTTCGCCAAGCATCCCGAACGCCTTTCTCGGCACTGGTTCGACCTGGCATGTCTTGCCGCGCACGATGTCGGCCGTGCCGCACTCGCCGACCGCCGCCTCCTGGAGGATGTCGTCCGGCACAAGAAGGTGTTCTTCCATGCGGGCTACGCCAACTACGATCAGTGCCTGGACGGCCGAATGCGGCTCGTCCCAGAGGACGAGGAGCTTCTCCACCTTCGATCCGACTACAACGCCATGCGTGCCGCCGCCATCATCACCGACGACGCACCGGGCTTCGACACGCTTATGGAAAAAATCCGCGACCTGGAAGCAAACGCGAACGCGCCTGCCCACGCCTCGCCCATCGCGCAGTCCGCAGAAGGGCAGACACCAAAAACAAGGAAGAGAAAGCGGATATACAAAGCAACCTGATTGAACCAGGACCACGTCAGTCACCTTGCCAAACAGACAAATCTGACCGCCTACCTGACTACCCTATCCCATCTAAACTTGTGGCAGTCGCTAACCGAGTCCATGAAGAAGTTGAACAAGTACGACGATCTCCGGGCCAACGGCTGCGAGGAGGCGGCGGCGCCCGGGACGCCGGCCCCCTCGCCGAATACGAGTTCTTCCACAACTACGTGCGCCCCCATACCTCGCTCGAATATCAAACCCCGACCGAGTATCTTGTCGCCCTGGAGGCCGCTTGATCTACCTGTGTCATAAGTGCTGAGCCAGTCAGGGCCATCCCAAGGTGTTCGCTCTTGAGATAAAACTTCAGAAAATTCATTAGATTACGAAAAATATTGCCGAATTTTCCGAAAATTTTTCGTAAACCATCTATATAGGGCTTTGCCTAGGGCTGATAGGCGACTTTGGGATGGCCCTGACTGAGCCGGTACGGTTTTGCAATGTTCCAGAGCCACCAGTAAGCTACCTATCGTAGCCTCTCGGATCGCTTGAACACCTTGCAGCCCTTTAGCGGACCTGCCACATTCACCCGATTCTCGCGGCGCATCGTGCGGCTTGAACAAATCCTCGTTGCGCACCTCAGAGACATCTATCTGTCACGGATACAACCCCGGCTGCTGCAATGGCGTACCTAGGGTCGCTGGATATGGTGGCGCTGAAGCGTGAAAATGACGCCGACCTGGCACAAGCAAGGGCCTACGAAATCGAGTTCATCCTAAACACTGACAAAATCGTAGGCCTCGACAGTTCGGACAATCCCCTCCGGTGGCGTTCAATCCCCTTCAGTCCCGACCAGAGGCACAAACTTCTAGAAAAGCGCGGCATATATGCGTTCGTCATCGCGGACCGTCGGAGATTCCTGCCTTCCCACGGCTACATCATGTACATAGGCATCTCCGGTGCAAACTCCAACCGGTCCCTGCGTGAGCGATACACCGACTACTTTAAGAACAGCGAAGTCAGGCGGCGGCCCCACATCAGGCACATGATCGTGCAGTGGCTACCCATTCTCCATTTCCACTTCGCCCCCGTCGCTGACCAGGTTTCGCCTGCTCAGCTAAAAGCCATTGAATCGCGCCTGATCACTGCCTTCCTCCCGCCCTGTTGCAAGGACGACATTGAGGCCGGCACCCGTAGGGCAGTCGCCGCGTTCAAGCGATGATAAGCACCAGGGACATCCAATCCCTAGTCCTTCCGGCACTGCGTGGCACCATGGGCGACTGGGTCTACTACTGCTGCCTGATGGACCTCCCGACGCTCGCCAACCGGGTCGACTACGCTCGTGATCTGCACAAGAGTGAGCAGCTTTCCGAGATGATCCAACGAGAACTCGACAAACGCCGATCTAAAGAAGTCGCTGAGTACCTAAGGACACGCCCAGATCGCCTGTTCAATGCCCTCGTCGTCGCAACCTACGGCGGTCGGCCCAACTGGCACGCACTCACCAACGTACAAAGCAGAGGCACCAACGATCTCAGTCCCCTCACCGACGAAACCATGCTATCTGTCGGCTTCCTGACGCTGCGTGGGGACGAGAAACTCTTCGCTCTCGACGGCCAGCACCGGCTGTCCGGAATCAAGCGCACCGCAGAAGAGCATCAGCAGGTAGGCATCGCCGCCGACCAAGTCCCAGTCATGTTCGTGGCACACGAAACCACGGATGCAGGGCTGCGCAGGACGCGTCGCCTCTTCACCACACTCAACAAGACCGCCAGGCCCGTCTCCAAGTTCGGCATCATCGCCCTCGACGAAGACGACGTTATGGCGTTAACCGTCCGCTGGCTGGTCGACGAGAACGCGGACATGTTTGGCGGTGCCCGTATCGCCTTCATCGCATCAAGCAACCTACCCAAGTCCAACGTCACCAGCCTCACCACCATCGTCAACCTCTACGACATCCTCAAGACGTGGTACATGAAAGCGGATACCCAGTTGCGGGCATCTTCCCGCACACTGCACAACCACCGCCCCGACGACCACCGACTCACCGACTACTACGAGGCTGCACGCCGCCTCTTCGAAGAGCTTCGACGCGGATTCCCCGAACTGGATGCGTTCTTCTCTACGACGGACACCGAACAAGCCGTAATCAAGTACCGCAACACCAATGCCTTGTATCGTCCCGTAGGCTTGCATGTCTTCGTGAGCATCGTGGCGCAGCTCACGCACGAAATGGATCTACCCGCAGCCGTCGCCGAAGCCACCAAGCTCCCGAGATCTCTGGACTCCGCACCTTTTGCGGGGCTTATGTGGAATCCACACACTCGGACCATTCGCCGATTCGCTAGGAATACCCTGCTCGAGCTGCTTCTGCACATGCTCGGTCGTTCGAAGCGGCACGAGACAGAATTGCTGAGACTCTATCGGAAAGATGTCGGGGACAACTCGATCCACTTGCCAGACCCCGTCATCTAGGAAGGTCGGAGGAACCTGCGTTGGATTAGCTTGATGCCGCCTCGTCCCTCGCGTCCTTCGCCAACTCCTCGCTAGTCTGGCTTTCGATCACATCCGACAAGATCATCCGCACCTCATCCTCCGGCATCACACTCAGTTCCCGCGACGCCTGTATGGCGCTGACCGTCCGGCACACGCGCTTCAGCCCCTCCGCCGTCCGGACCATGCACCGAGGTTCCTCCGCCAGCTTGCGCGCCACTGCACGTATGAGGATGTTCCTCACGCTCACCGAACCGAACACCGAGTTTCTCGATACCACGAACGTGACAAGATCTTCCCAATACTGCTGGCTCTCCGGATGCACCACCGCACGTATCTCGCGCTTGAGGCCCTCACTCTCCCCGGTCGCCACCTCCGCAACCAGCCGCTCGCGCCACCAGGCGCGCGCCAGCGGGCAGTTGACATAGACGGACCGGTTTCCCCTAGCTTCCGGCAGACCGCCCAGCCGTCGCAACACCGTTCGCACACACCCATCAAGCTTCGTGGCCACCTCGTCGCCGGATGCGCATAACGCCGCGTCGATACGCTGCAAGCCGCTCACGGTGCCGCCGCCGTTCGCGGCTAGAAACGAGGACTCGATTCGGCCAGCCTCGATATGTCGCTGCGTCACGCGGGCCCAGAACGCCGTGCGACAGGCGATCCTCGGCGTCAGTGCACGCCACCCCTCGAACAGTCGCCACTCCGTGTCCGAGGGCGGATTGCCAAACTCGGCTTCCGACATGCGATCCGCAAGCGGGTCCAGCTCGTCCCCCCGCCGAATGGGTACTTTATCTTCGAGATAGACGAGAAACGCCGATGTGTCGCGCACCGCCTCCAGGAACCGCCGCTGCACGTCCGATCCCCTGGCCGACTTGCGGATAAGCGATCGCCGCAGCTTTGCATACGCACTCTCGTCGAACTCGGCGTACCCACCCACGCCTACTCCTCATCCACCCCGTTACCAAGACTCTCGCCTAGCCGGTGCGGACGCAGCCTAGTCGCCGCCAGTTCGGGTGCGAACTCCTCGCCCTCCGACCAGTGCGGCAGACCATGTGCATCGAGCAAATCGGCGATGGCCCGGAGCCCCCGGAAAGTACGCCAGCCGCCCTCCTCGTCGTCCTCCGAATACTCCGACTTCAGCAGGCCAAAGCAGGCGCTGAGAATGTGCGTGACGATGTGCTCCCGCCCCTTATCTCCCGCGTTGTACTTCAAAAAACTGTGCAGGTCCGGGGCCAACTCGATGCGGAACCGAAATCCCTCGCGGGGTTCGGCCTCAACCCTGAACTCGCCAGCGCCCAGCGACGGGGCCTCGTGGAAAACCAGCATGTTCAGCGCCGAAGAGCGCATCAGCACCACGTCGCTCAGCGCCAGGCGCGTTCCCGTCTCGAACTTCACATGCCGACCGTGCCAGAGTTCGTGCACGCCGTCCCGCCCGCGATCCAGCACCCGATCGAAGGGCGTCGCAACCACCACCATCGGCGTGAACATCGGCGGCTCGCCGAGGTCGCCATCTTTCCAGACCACCGTGTGCTCGTCCGCATCCGCGACATGGCTCACCCGGTATGACGACACGGGCGACGCGACTGTGCAGACGAACCGTGCGAGCCCCTCCGCAACTGCACTGGCGATCAGCGGAGCGCCTTCGATCTGGTGACGCACCCTGAACGAACATTCGTCCGCACCGGCCTCGAAGAACACCCGATACCTGCCAGCCGGGAAGGATATGTTGCCGGATTCGAGCGCCGGGAACCCGTGGCCACGCACCGCGCTGTTCGGCGCACGGGCTTCCGTGACGATCTCAGTCACCGGCCGCCTTCTCCCCACCCTCTGGCGCACCAGGCCTGGGGTTCGCGCCGCGGCTGCTCAGGATCTCGATCCTGACCGCCGGTTCCTGGCCCCGAAGCAGGCCGATCGCATCATCAGGCACCGTGCAGTCGGCCTCGAACATGAACTGAGCATCCGCCGCCAGCGATCCCAGCTTCACGCCAATCGTGTCGTCTCCGTGCTTGACCAGCGCGTTCTCGGCGACCGGATCGCCGTTTACGGTGGCCTTAGAAAGACGCATAGCCACCGCCTGCGCACGGGTCTGGCGATCACAGGTCGCATCCACGTTCTCGTCGACAAACATCCTGAGCTCCGCATCCTCGAAGTCCTTTGTACACTCGACATGCACGGTGCGCCGGCCGTTCCGGGCAGGCACCGAGGCAATCCTGAATATGGGCTCGACCAACACGCGCCCTGTCTTTCGCCGGCGTCTGCCGGGGCCGCCACCGCCGACGGGGCCGCTTCCCGGTTTACCTTTCTCGCCTTTGCGCTCCACAACCATAGGGCGACGCGACGATCCGAGCTTTCCCCAAAAGGACGGTTGACGTCCGCCACGCCCCTGCCCCTCCACATCGCTGAACTGGAACGTCAGTATGTCCTCGGGGCTGTAAGAATCTCCCTCAATCTCCGGTACCAATCGGCCCAGCTCCTCGCGAATTTCCTTCAGTGCAATCCGGAGCTTCTTGCGACTCTCAGGCTCCATCTGCGGCAGCGCCAGCCGGTCGTGCAGAGGCGTCTCCGCCTCCCGGATCAACCCGTAGAAACCATCACCGCTGTCAGCACCGAGCAGGATCAGCGCTTGAAACGGCTGGCGGTCTGTGAACGCCTTCCGGAACCTGGGCAGATTGTCCGTGATCCACATGCCGTTGCGGCAAAGTCCGACACCGCGCCAGCCTGTGTCCCGACGCAGCAGCCGAACCGCCACGTTGCCCTCGGAAGTCGGGATCTCATGCAACCCTCCTTCAACCAGTGTCTTGTAAGCCTCGTTCGCCTTCAGGCCAGAAACCGATCCGCCGCCACTCCGTGCGCGTTTCTCATCACGGTACGCTTCCAAGGTTCCGCGCAGCGTCCCGTCGTCAAGTACGCCCCCACCATCCTCATCCTCATCCTCATCCTCATCCTCCACCTCAACCACCAGCTTGCCCTCGTGAATAGCCTGGAAGAAGTGAAACGCCGCAGCGCGCGACACCGCCTGCCACAACGACTGCTCGTGTTCGAAGTTGTTGAACGCCGGAATCACGACCGCAGCTCCGTGCCCATGCCTCTCTCGTATGTCCGAGACCTCCCTCGCGACAAGCGGCGGCAACGCCTCGTCCCGGGCTAGGGTGAAAGGCACCCCCGGCCCACTGTGTTTGAACGAGACAACATAGAGCCCGCGGCCCGACCGTCCGTAGGGCTCAGAGTCGACGTTGTGCGATGCCAGCACCGCTTGGCCACCGCCGAATCGATTGCCCTGCGCCGTCACCCCGCCGTAGAGCACATAGCGGAGGTTGGATGCAGGCACCACTACCGAATGCCCGTTGCCGAACGTCCCGGACGCATTGCCGCCCTTCGCGCTGATCCCGTCGCTCAGCAGCGCCAACACGCGCCTGTCGTCGAGCCCCACCCCGTTGTCAGTTACCGACAGTACCTCATGGGTGTCACTGGCAAGCGCCCGTTCAATCCGCTCCACCACCGCCCGCGCAACGCCAGGAGGGGGGTGATTCTCGCTTACCGCACGCCGGAACGCTTCGCGGTAGCTCTGGATGCCAGGGATATCCTTCGACGTGCACTTGCTCCGCCGGAACCGTACGTACGCACAAGGCTCGTCGGCCTCGATCAGGGCAGCGTCCAGCGAGTTCTGGATGAGCTCGCGCACCACCGCCTCCGGACGCAGGTCGGAGAAGGCGGCGATGCCGGCCGGCGTGAAACCAACCCTATCCGTGCTCGGCCCGAAGCGCAGGTCGGGAGTCGGCGGCATGCCTTTACCGCGCTTCCCAGTGCCTCTACCTGCGCTGCCCCGTCGAGCCGATCGCCTCATCTTTTTTCGCTTGGCGTACCCAACCTTGCCGCTAACCCCCGTCATCAGCCACCCAACCTGGAACTTGCGGTCTCGCGCCGGTTCAATGCCTCGTTCCCGCAGAGTCGCTTCAATCCGCCCTCCGAAGGGGGGCCAACAGCGCTTCGGCCGTCACAGGCCGCGACTTCTGCATCCCGCCCACCAGCGACTCCCGCCGCCGGCAGTCGCCCATCGAAATGTCCAGTTCCCATGCGGCCATGCGCAGCTCGTTCGCCTTCATAAGGGCAAGGACCTCCCGCTTCAGCATCATCACCACGAGCCAACCGACGTCACGACCGCGCACCTAGAACCCCGGCAAACGCACCCACGGCCACATCAATGTCCGACGCCGTGGTGAAACGACCAAGCCCCGCACGCACACCTGTCGCCGCCTCCGCACGCGAGCAACCGAGCGCCGCCAACACATGCGAGACAGCCGCACTTCCAGACGAACATGATGCACCCGTCGATATCGCGATCTTCGATTCCACCATCGCCACCAGCCGGTCTCCGGGCAGGCCCGCAAAGCCGAAACTCAGCGTCCCGGGCGCACGCTTCTCCGACGACCCAAAATAGCGCACATCCGGGGCCATCGTATCGATCTCCAAGCGCAGCCGAGCAACAAGGCCTGCCATACGTTCTGCGTCCCTCTCCCACTCATCCGCAGCGATGTCCGCCGCCTCGCCAAACCCACAGACCAACGCCGTCGGCACAGTGCCCGCCCGGAGCCCCCGTTCCTGCCCACCGCCGGTGGCTACCGGCAGGAGCATGGCATCCTCGGCTACGTACAGTGCCCCCACACCCTTCGGTCCATAGAGCTTGTGCGCGGACAACGACACGAGATCCGCACCCCAGGCCTCGACATCCACGGCGATGCGGGCGGGTGCCTGGGTCGCGTCCGTATGGAACAGCGCACCCCGGTGATGGCACAGTTCCGCGATCGCGGCAAGCGGCTGTAGAACGCCGGTCTCGTTGTTGACGGCCATCGCGGACACCACTAGCGTCCTGTCATCGATGGCCTCCGAAACACGGTCCAAGTCCACGACCCCATCGGGCTGCACCGGTAGCACCGTTGCATCCAGCCCGCACCTGCCAAGGTCCGCCACAGTCTCCAGAACCGCTGCGTGCTCGGTAGCGAGCGTCACAATCCCGGAGCGGCCCCCCCGAGCCGCCCGGGCGACACCCCGGAGGGCCAGGTTGCAGGACTCCGTCGCTCCAGACGTGAACACGACACGGTTCGGATAGCATCCCAAAAGCGCCGCGACTTGCGCCCGTGCCAACTCTACGGCGTCGGCGGCCGCCCGCCCGAACGCATGCTGCCTGCCGTGCGGATTACCGAACACCTCCAACGCCGCCACCATAGCCTCGACGACCCTCGGATCCAGCGGCGTCGTGGACTGGCAGTCCAAGTAGACGGGCGGGGTATCCACACCTAGTCCGTGCAGTCGCAGGGCAGGACGCTGTCCGAGAGTTCCGCCAGTTCCGCGTGGTCGGCCTCGGCCAACACGCCGTAGGAGAACCGGCTGCCGGCGCCAAAAAACCCCAGAAAGTCGTGCGCCGGATCGCCATGCACAACCCGCTCTTCGGCCTCGAGATCCCGTCCGTAGGTCTTCTCCATGCGGCACCACCAATCGACATCGCACGGCGTATCGCCCAACAGGCCGTAGCCCGGCACCGCGCCACCTACCTTGGCCGACTCCATCTCCCGGTGAACACGCCGAAGCGTCGGGCCACCCTTCAAGAAACAGTAAACGCAGTTCGATAGCCCGCTGTCCGGCGGCAACGACAAATCCCAAACCTGCCGATCCCAGAATGCGTTCACATCCGCCGCCCCTACCTGCATGTCACAGAGCGGCATGTACACATGCTCGCCCTCGTATCCCGATGCCTCTGGCCCGCTGTTCCGCTCCTTCACGCGACCCACGCGCGCCGGCTCGTCCGCGCGCAGTCCCACAAACGCCACGTACTCCACCCCGCCTTTGCCGAATATTGCTGTGTCACCCAATGCCTTGCCATCGAGCCATGTGTTGGCAAGCGGGCACCAAGCCGAAGAGAACTCCTCGTAGCGCTGTTCAGGCCGGACGAAAGGGCGATCCCAGCCGAAGCGTTTCTTGGCGATGTAGATGTCCTCGGGCACGGCACCGCCGTTGCGCCGGTGCCTTGCGTACATGGCGTACTGGTCGATGCGCGATTCGGACCCGAAGTGTCCCAGGCGTGGAATCGACGGCCTGCAGGCCAGCCAGTCCCGCAGAAACAGCCGTGTCGCGCCAAGCTTCATGTTGGTGGTGCAAATTCGCCGGAACTGGTTCGGGACGAACCCAGACCAGGACATGACCTCCTCGAACACCTCCCCCCGCCAGTGGAAACCGTCCGGGTTTCCTTCGGACCGGGGCTGGTCGTTTACCAGCCGGTAAGTCGGCAGCCTAGTCCACTCCCCCTTGCGCGCATCCTCGTAGGTCTGGAACTCGACCAAGAAGAATGGAATGCCATGCGCTTCCGTCGCGGCCTTGCACCGACGGATGAACTCGTAGGTCTGCGGGTGCTCGCTCGACGTGTTGTTGAACACCACCACATCGCCGCGCCGCACATCCAGGATGTTGTTCGCCAGCAGCGTCAAAAGCATCATGCCGCTCGACCGCCCGCCCGAAAACTTCACAACGTGGGGCAGTTCCGGGTGATGTCTGTCAAGGTAGCGGAACTGGTACTCGCGCTTGGGATCGTGCGCGTCGGGCGCTCGGCGTAGGCGCCTCGACACCACCAGCTTCGGCGCGGCGCTGATGGGGGTCGCGCTTGCCAAGCGATCCAGATCGGGCAGTCGATTCACGGGGTCTCCACCGCTCGCCGCCATCGACGACCGAGCCCCTTGGCCCGCACGCGGCCATCCGTGTGTGTGAGAGCACCGTCCCGCCAGCGCCAGCCCGGTCCAGAGCGCGAATCCAACATATCGTCGATGAGCAACTCCCCTGCAATCCCAAGTTCATCCCGGCTCATGGGTAGCGGCCTGGATCTCTGCGAGCCGCGGTCTCCGAGAACCGGAAGTCCCTCCGACCCTCGTCTTGCGAACCTAGTCGAAGCGTATCCAACAAGTCGGTCGCTGACAAACCCGCGTGCTGGTGGACAGTCACTCCTATTGCGAGCGTGTGCGATCCTGTATCGATCTCGCGAATTCCAATGCTCGGTCAAGCGGGGTGGTTCGAAGCGCGTTTTCGCCAAGTCCCTCCAGGACAAACGAACAACCCGCCCCAGCTAAGCGGTTGGCCAACTCGATGATCCGCCGCGGTTCCCCCACATCGGGGTCATCGTGCCCGAGCTTGGCGACCGTAATCACGGCAAGGAACGCACAGATCTCATCTTTCAGGATGCCCTGAGAGGTATAGATGAAGCTCTTGCCCCAACGCCCGAGCGGTCCTTCTCGGGGACGGAGCTTCAACGCCAGGGCGGTTCCAATGCTGAACGCCCAGAAGTCGACCTGCCTCCGAAAGGGACGGCGTTCGACGCGGTCCCGCTCCCCGGAGTGCATTGCGACGTAGCGATTGATCTCGTCCTCGTCATCCTTGGGTAGCACCAGCGCGTAGCTCTTACCCATGAACAGCTGCGCAAAATCGCTCACTCCCGCCTACCTCCGTACTCGCGTCGAGTCCACCCAGGTGTCTCCGCCTGGCCTTGGCGTTCGCAGACCTCGCAGAATTCGCGCGGCCCGCATTGGCAGATCAACGCCACCTGCCGTGCTGCGGTCTCGTTCACGACATCACCACCGTGTACCCTGTGCTGCCACTGCCCCGTCAGCGTGTAGGTCGCACCAGCATAGCGAGCCACCAAATCCACCTCATTGGGTGCCTCGAGATCTGATCCTGTCAGCAGCAGAATTGGCTGGCTCGCCGTTTGGGCCGTGACGCGAAGCGTGTTCGTTCGAACCGATCCGGACATGAAATTGAGCAGGGAGTCCGCAACGAAGGGTGCAGATGTACGGCTCACTTTACACAGCCCCAAAACAAACGAGAGCGCCAGGATACGCCGGGATGCCCCGTTGATCTCGGTCGGTGGCATGGATCTGTCCCGGCTGTTCAGCGCGAAAATCTCGTACTCCCCACTTGTGCCCTCGAGGGCCCGTAGACCAACCTTCGCGATCATCCTCAGCGGCACCTTGTGCCTATCCCCCTCTACTTCGTCGTCCACAACGTTAGCCGCCATCTTGGCGAAGAGATCGTTCATCTCGACGCTCAGTTCCTTAACCTGATCATCCCGGATGCGAGCGTAAGCCCGTTCGAGGATCTGCACTAGGGCATCCGCAGTTTCCTGGTTCGTCTCCAGGTCTCGCGCCTCCTTGAGCCGCCTCTGCCTATGGCGGATGCTTCCCTCCAACTCGTTGATTCTCTTACGATCCTGCTCCAGCTTTTTCTCATCCCCAACGAGATCGCGCTTAATCTTATCCAGGTTCTGCTCAAGCATGTCGATCTGACCCCTAGTGGTCTCGACATTCTCGTCGTCGATGCCGCGCAGCTTCCCGTCGATGTCCCGTTTCGCCTGCTCCAGATTCGAAATCTCTTCGTCCAGATCCGCGATGGCCTGTTCGAGCTTTGCGCATCTAGCCCCCCAGACGTCGCCATCCCCCTGCCCATGCAGCATGTTGGCGGCGTGCAGCACCTGCGCGAGATAACTCGCTCTCTCCTCCCTAACAACCGACTGTTCGACCATATGCTGTACGTGTTCAGTGTATTTGCTCCCAGGGGTTAGATCCTGACCACAGACACAGTTACCCTTCTCAAGCAGGCTTTTTACAAAGGCGAGGTGCCGCACCGGTATCGATCCGTCGTCGTACAGCGGTTGCAGCACCGCCCGGACTTGAGCGACCTCCACTGCGGCCAGTGACGACAGCAGCTCGGTAGCCGCCAGCTCGCCCGAAAGCTCGCTCGCTCCCGTCCCGCGCTCATTCTCGGCTCGCTTGCGTCGCTCCTCGTTTTCCTTCTGGCGCCGCACAAGCTGCTCGTGCGCTCCCATGCTGCCGACAAGAGCCTCGAGGCTGCCGCGTTCCCGCGTCAAGCGGTCGTCGATGTCGGCCTTTTGGCTCCGGCTGCTCTCCAGTTTTTTCCCTAGCTCGTCCGCACTTACCCGCAGTGCGTCGAGTTCGGCTTGCTGCTCGTTCAGCTCTCTGCTGCCGACCGCCTTCGTGGCCGCTCGCCCGAAGTCGCCCGAGATCTTTCGCACTCGCTCGGTCGCGTCCTCGAAAATTTTCAGTCCGAGCAATGCGCGAACCGCAAACGAAGTCTTGCCGACGACCGCGCGGCGCTCGATTACCTTATTCTCGCTTCCGCCGACAAAGTCGGCCGCCTCATCGGCATCCATGACGAAGAAGTCACGAAGGTTAGACGGCAACAGCTCTTCGATCACGCTGCGAACCCCCGCCTCGAAGGGCTCCCATGATCCGTCAGGCGCCCTTCTTAGCAACTGCGCCTCTTCGTTGATGCGCCGGAAATCCGGTTCATCCTGGCTGCCCGACTGCTTTGCAACCGTCGTCACCGATCGCCGCAGCTCGTAGAGCGAGTTTTCTGGTGCGCCGTCAAGATGGTTTCGGCTCGATCCGTCCGTCTCGAAGAGAATCAGCACCTTCGTCTCGATGCCGTTCGCATCGGGGCGCCACTCGGCCGGATGCAGCGAGAACCGGCTCACATTCCCCGGGAGCCCGTTCTCGCCATACATTCCCCACCGGATCGCACGCAACAACGTCGTCTTACCCGACCCATTTTCCGCTCTTATCACCGTCAGCGGCTTGTCTCGTCTGGTGGACGGCTCGATCTCGATGTCTTGGAAGCAAACGAAGTTGGTGATCTGGATACGACGAATACGCAACATCTACAAGATCTCCCCGGCGCTCCCGGCGCGCGTCGCATCCTCAATCTTCTCTCTCACCTTCTGATTGATGCGGGCCTCCGCCTTCACCCGGTGTCTATCCTCTAGGTCGACGATATCCATGATCAACTTCACCACGGACTCGGGCCTTAGTCTGTAGGCGGGCGCAACCGCATTCGCCTCCTTTCTGATCTCGTTCAGAATCCGCTCAAAGTTGCTTACCATAGTTTCCCTCTCGGTGTTCCTCCCGCTACCACTTGTTCCTGCCCGGCGTTGAGCAATCCAGTCTTCACGCTTCCCTCCGGCCAATAAGCCCCCTTGATGCGCTCCAAATCCGCATGTACTCCGTCCTGACCGCCGACATTCCGGGCATGCTTCCCGAACTCATAGACGCGCTGCAACTCCGTCTTGACGATCTTGCGCAGCGCTCTCGTGCCGTCTCCTCCCACCGCGCATCCCGGCGGCAGCGCGAGAAAGTCGTGCACAATCGCCCAAGGCTTACCAGGGTGGGTGCGCAGAACGCGTCCCCGGCGCTGCACCCATTCGCGCTCCACCGTCGACGAAGCCACTATGAACGCCTCTCGAATACTCGGAATGTCAACACCTTCGTCGAGCACCTTCTTTGCAAGCAACACTTGGTTGGCGCCTTTCGCGAACGACTCCAGAATATGCGCAAGCCGCTTTGGACTCCGCGTCGTCTCCTGGGTAACCGGTGCCCACTTGATCTCTAGTTCCGTCAACATCCCACCGATTGCATCGAACTGATCGGGGTTCTTGGCTGAAGCATAGATCAGCACGTGCTCCAAATCGCGTGGCCCTCTTCGCAGGAGTACCTCTCGCAGCAGGTCGATCTTCCCCCGTCCGGTCTCAATCACTCGGCGGCGTGCAATTAACAGTGCTTGCAGACTTGAGTCGTCTTCCGTCGCGCCAGCACCCATCGCCGCACCGATTCGTCGCGTAAGGCTTTCGAACTCGTCCAGCTCGTCTCCGCCAAGCGTGCACACATGGACATAGTAGTTGTAAGGAACCAGACAAAAACCGATGGCCCGGTCCAAGCTGAACTCGTAGACCGGCGACCCGAAGAACTCGAAAATCTCCGCCGTCCCATCCGGGTCGTACTGCCGCTCGGGCGTCGCCGAGAGGGCTAGCCGCCGCTCGAAGAACTCCGGCTTGTTGTGGACGAAGGAGTCAGCCCCCAAGGTGTGCGCCTCGTCCGCTATCAGGAGCGTCTGCACTCGACCGTCACGATTGAGCAGCTTCTCAGCGACTGTGGCCTGAAAGCTCGGGGCACACAGGAGGTTGTTAGTCACAATGGCGACCTGTGTGCCGCCGCCCCTTAAGCCTCGGAAGAGCCGGGTAAGCGCCCTGTCGGTATTCGACTCCAGGCTCGGCACGACCGGAGTCACACCGAACTTCCTGACCTCATCTCGCCATTGCATGATGAGCGGAATGGAAGGGGCCGACACGACCACGAGAAAGGGCTTGCCGTTCAACCGATCCTGACTGCGCGTTGCGCAAATCAGCGCAGTAAGCGTCTTGCCCGCTCCAGTGGCCATCGCGACCACTCCCGTTTCCGGAACGTCCCCTTCTTCCCAACACTTCACCGCCTCGCCTTGGTGCGCGTATGGACCCCGCGTCCACTCGAGACCGTCGGGAATCCGAAGCCGTCGCTCCGGGCGCCGCAGCACCCCTTGCCGTGCTCCGTGACTACGCACGATCGCCTCGTAGTCGGCGGGCCGTGGCGGCTCCCCTGGGGCCGTCCGAATGATGTTCCTCAGCAGCGCCGCCGGCAGTTCAACGACCTCTCGTATCCCTAGGCTCTTTCCTTCCGCCCAGTCGTCGAGCATGGCGATTCCAGACGCAACCCTCGGCTTACTCTCCGGAATCCAGGAGACGTCGACGTCGATGTGCTCCACCCCACCGGCTACGCCCCTGCTCGTCGCGTTTGCGGAGCCTCGGGCAAGCACCTGATTCTCACCGTCGTCAAAGAGCCAGATCTTCGGATGATAGTTCGACTCGGACGTCGGAACCGCGACCCGCAGACGCAGCCTCTCGGTGCCGATCATCCAAGCGAGGCAGTCGAGCGCATGTGCTGCCAGCGCTGTTGCGTTGGCGCGCCCACCAACGAATAGATCAACCACAAGCGCCGCTGCTTCCTCCGCCGTCATCTGGACGCCACGTTCCACGGCACTGTGTTCATTAGGGAACAGTGCCGGCGCGACCGTAAAGTCCATGGGCACCGTTTCTTCCCGATTGAGATACTCCGCAAGTCCTGGTGCCAGCCGCTCAATCCATCCGGCCGTGAACCAGCCGAACGCACCACGGACGCTCTTCGCCGCGCGAAATCCCGGGATAAGGATCTCCGCCGCCACGGGTTCGTCGGGCAGCCTGAACATCTTCGGGCGAAGCGTACGTTCTCGTCGCAGCATGTTGCTTAAAGGGCCCTCCGGCGCCGCATCAATCGCTCAAGAATCGCATTGGCTTCGCTCGGCTCGGACTCTTCCGCACTTCCGTGGTCTACGCTCAACGCCGCGACCCCAGGGCCCTTAATGGTCACCCGCACCCGATCGCCCGCCTTCGTACCCAGATCTAGAAGCGGGTCGGCCAGATAACCCAGCGACGCACCGGTCGTCGAAGCAAGAGGCCACCTCAAGGAGAGCGCACGGCACTGAGGCAGGTTCTCGATCTGCACCTCCTCGCCGGCATCCGGCTCGCATCCCAGGGCGTTGGCAAACTCCGGCGGAACGCCCGTCACGCTGTATCCGTTGAAAAATCGGGCTTCTACAGTGAACGTCCAGTAGGGCGCACCTTCTCGATCTCGACCGTCGATGACGTCGTCCAAGGCTCTGAGTTGCACCGACGACCCGCGGGCGAGACTCACCCTTCCATCCCGCACTACAAACTTGGGCGTTTGCAGGTACGCCCGGACGCTCAAAGCATTCACGCCGAACTTCTCGGGCAGTTCCGTCAGCAACCTCTTCGTCGTTGTGGAGCCGCCCTCCTCCTCGATGCGTTGAATGATCTCGCCGACGATCCCGTCGTACTCGTCGTCGACCCACTCCTTGAGTCCCCACCGTTCCTTGTCTGCCTTGACGACGCTTGGAATGACCGACAGGTGGGAACCCGCCTTGTTCTTTCCGAATCCACACATCTCGGCGATCTCCTCGCGTGTGGCCGGGCGTCCCAGCGATATCAGCGCCGCCTTAGCCCGCGCCTTTCCGCTACCCCGGATGGCCAGCGATCCGAACAAGTCCAAGAGCCCGCAGCTCTCCCGCACCCAAGGCCACCACCTCTGCCACTCTTCACTCGGAAAATTCTCGGCGATACGGTCCGCGTCCACTAAGCCAACGTCGTCGGCAAGCCTGCGAGTTGCGGCCCGGACTTTCTCTAGTTCCCGCCATGCGCTCTCGTCCAAGTACATGCCGTGGTGCAATGAAAAACCCATCGCGTCGATCAACTCTCTCCCAAAGAGCTCCTTGCCAACTCCCTGTTGCTTCACTAGCAGTTTCTCGATGCGAGCTTCAAGCTCGCTTTGGGAGACCAAACTACCGAACTCATCCTTCAGCGTCGATGCGATCACCTGGAGGCCCCCACCCAACGCCGACCGGATCTTATTCTCAACCCTGACCTGGATCTGGCGGATGCGTTCGCGCGTAACCCCCGCTTCAGACCCCACATCTTCAAGAGTCCTGGGAGGTGTACGCAGGAGCCGCTGCTCGATGATCTTGCGCTCGGTCTCCGTAGCATCGTCGATGATCCGCTCAAGTTGGCTCGAGCTGGCCGACACGAGTCCCGCGGCACCATCGGTCATCTCGGCGATCCTAATCGCGTCGATTTCCTCAGCGATGCCCATCATCCCAGCCAAACGCATAGTCTTCTCGCTCAGCCCATCCGCAAGCGTCTCCGCTCCATGCAACTCCACAGCAGTGGCCAGCACCTCGTTCAGGAGCGCTACCGCACGCTCCCGATCTGTCGACGAAGTATCGTCACCGACGCCCTCTTCCATGTCTCCCACTTGAGAGATCAGAGTGTTTTCGTTCACCTGGCCGGCCTGGAACGAGTCCGCGTTCTCTCCACGGGCGCACTGCTTCAGAAACGCCTCCGTCGCCAGCAAGAGGTCTGTCAGCGACCCTCGCCCGAAGTTCGGCAAGCCCATGAACTCCTGAACCGTGATAGGACTGTCCCCTTCCATCAATCCCGCACCCATCAGGCAGTTCTGCGTCCGAACCCGCAAAACCAGGGTCTTGAGAATGCTGCGGTCCAATCCCGCCGGCCACGCCAAAGAGCCCAAAGACGGTAGTCGTCCGCAGTAGACTGCTTCCAACGCAGGTTGAATATCGTCAATACAACGACCAGCCATATGGCGAGAGGGCAGTCTGGTACTATTCATGTTGGCTTGTTGGATGCCATGGGGGCCCACACCTGATTCAATAGCTGGCGGCAGCGCTTTATATTCTCGTCCTTCCGCTCACGCACCTCAAACCTGGGGCGATTCAATCCACCCGGTACGCCCGCCGGATCAGCACCGGCGCCTCCAGAATCTGCCCTTGCAGCATTTCTATCGGTGCCGGCGCATCGGCCGGCAACCGCTGAATCCGTTCCAGCACCCGCATGCCGCGCAGCACCCGGCCGAATGTCGCATAGCCATGCCCGTCGCGGCCTTCCGACCTGTACCCGGTGTCGAGCATGGGATTGTCCCGCAGGTTGAAAAAGAACTCCGAGTTCGCGGTTCCGGGTTCCAGGCGCCCGAATGCGATGCTGCCGCGCTCGTTCGGAATACCGGTCAGTTCGGTTGTCTCATGGGCGACGGGCGGCAACGGGGAAGGCGCCTCGGCATACGCCTCGACATCGCCGCTCATCGCCCCGGCGAGCAGGCCGCCCTGAACCACCTCGATCGAACTCCCCCGCGACCGCCGGGTGGCGCGGTAGAAGCTCGCCCCGTCGTAATGCCCACCGTCCACGTAGGCGAGAAACTGCGCTGCCGACAGCGGTGCGCGTTCCGGGTACAGGGCGATTTCGATCTCGCCCAGCGAGGTTTCCAGCACGACCCGCACGGTTCGATCCGCGGGGTTGGCCGCTAGCCACCACTCGCGCAGGTCGTCAATGCGATCTGGCTGCACATCGGCGGCATACCTGGCGAATTCTGGTTCGGGAAAACCATTTTCGAGGCCGCGCAGGTGTTTGTCGAAAAAGCCGCGCACGAAGTCGTTCTGAATGCGGATTAGGGTTTCGGCGTCTATGCTTCCGAGCAGCGCCGTGCGCCAGGGCGTGCGCATGAACAGTGGGAAATCGGACACGCCGAGATGGGTGACATTGTCGACCATCAGGCGATAGACGTCGGACCTCAGCCCCGCTGTTTCATGGCGCTCGTAGGAGAAGTCGTTGAACCCGTGTCCGGTGGCGTTCGGGTCTCCCCCAACCATGGCCGCGATCATGTCCAAATCCGAATAGAACATCAGGAAGGGGGCGGGGACGTTGCGGTTGAAGGGCTGGAAGTCAAAGTCGCCGCCATCGAGATTGACGCCGGCACCGCAGCGCGGATCGACCATGCAAACCCCGCCGGTGGTGGAACCGCCGAAGGACATGCCGATTTCCCCGACCGAGGCGAAGTCGCCCGCGGCAACGATTTCCGCAACCTCCTCGGGCACATCGCCGGCCTCAAGCCGGTCATGGACGAAGATGCGGTCCGCCAGCCAGACCCCGGCGCTCACCGCGGCGATGCGCTGCCCGTCCTGCATTGACTGCTCGTAGTGCGCCCTGGTGGCCCGGCGCCGCTCGTCGAACGTCGAACCGAGGAAGCTCGCGCGCTGGTCTTCCGAGATGCCCGCGGCCATCTCCTCCATCACCCGGATCAGAGCCGGGTCCATTGGCGCGACATCGCCGTTCGGGAACACCGCGGGGGACGAATCGTAGGTGTGCTGTATGGAAAAGACGATGTAGCCATGACTGGCGAGTTCTTCCATGAGCGCCGTGTTCTGGCCAGGAAAGGATGTGTATCCGTGGCTGTAGATGACAACCGGCCGGTTCGCCGCGGCATCCATGAGCGGCGCGTTCTCATGGGAATTGGTGGAACTGTGCTTGAGGTATTGGAAGAAGAACGGCATGCCCATTGTCGTTCCGAGGCCGGTGGCGGTGGTTTCGGCTTCGGTTGCATCGAAGTACGGGCGCGGGGCGATTCCGGCGACATCGCCTGCGGGGTACCAAACGCGCACCAGTAGCCGCCTCGGCTCGTCGTCCCCCGCGGCAAGCACGCCCGTGCGCGCGGCGTCGGAGAGCTCGAAGTTGCGCACGCCAACCGGGTGTTCGCCCGATGGTGCCGGCAGCTTGGTCACGACGAAGGCATACAGCAGCCCGAACGCGCCCAACCCAAGGGCCGAGAGTAGGATGCCGCTCGCATAGGGTACCCGCGGCGGGCTCCTGCCCTCACGGAGTTTGCTGAGAAGTACCGACAACAACAGCAACACGGCGACGACAACGCCGCCCGCCGCCTGCCAGCGATGATCCATAACCGCCGCCAGCCCCATCAAGAGCGCAACCAGCGACGCCCCGGCGACGACGCGCCTACGGCCCGCCGCGGGTAAGTTCGTCATCCACCAGTAGACAATGGCTAAAGCAAGGGCTGCGCAAAGTATCCAGTCCATAGTCAGCATGGGAATATTCCTGTTGCCGTTACCGTTTAAATCAGCTCGTTGCGAATGAAGGTTCCGCCCCGCATGACCAAAGGCATCTGCGAGCGGTAACGCTCGAAGATGCCAACATCGTCGAGCGGGTTCGCGTCCAGCACAATGAGATCGGCGAAGTACCCGGGCGCCACGCGGCCGAGGTCGTCACCGCGCTGGGCGATCTCCGCGTTTACCGAGGTGGCCGAGCGCAGGATGTCGATGGGTTTATCCACGGCGGAGCGGAAGCGCATCTCGCTGGCCTGCATGTCGTGAAACTCCGTGCCGAACAGGTCTGTACCCAGGCCGATCTTCACGCCAGCGCGGCGGCAGGCCTCGATGGAGGCCAGCACCGTATCCAGCATGCCGCCCACCTTGTCGATACTTTCCTGGGGCATGCCCGCCTCGGCACCGCTCTCCAGGATTTCGTGCACTACGGCCAGGGTCGGCACGGTGTAGGCACCGGCCTCCGCGATCAGGCGGGCCGTCTCGTCGGTGACGTGGCTAGCATGGTCGATGGAACGAATGCCGGTCTCGACGCAGCGGCGCGCCCCGTCATCGGTGTGGCAGTGGGCGATTACGTACTTGCGCCGGGTGGCGGCCTCCTCCACGGCGGCGCACAGTTCGTCGTTGGTGAACTGGGGCATCCAGATGGGGTCGCTCGGGGAGGCCACGCCGCCAGAGATGAACACCTTGATGTGGTCCGCGCCCTTGCGCAGTTCGTCGCGCGCGACCTTGCGCACCTCGTCCACCCCGTCAACCACTTGGCAGATAACCCCTGAGTAGGCGCAGTTGCAGGGTTCCTCCTGCACGCCGGGGCGCATGTCGCCATGACCACCGGTCTGGGACAGTGCCTTGCCCCCGTACAGGAACCTGGGGCCGCGAATCAGGCCCCGCTCCACGGCTAGGGAGAGGCCCACATCGCCGCCGCCCGGGTCGCGCACGGTGGTGAAGCCCCGCCGGGCGGCATCCTCAAGGTGCTTGATGGCGTAGCCAACGAGCAAGGGCTTCGGCATGCGGTCCAGCGCCTGCATGTCGAAGGTGGGCGAATAGGCGTGGAAGTGCAGGTCGAGCAGGCCCGGCATCAGGAAGCGGCCGCCGCAATCGATGACCGTGGCGCCACCTAAGGCGATGGGCCGGTCGGAAACCTCGCGAATGCGGTCGTCCTCCACAGCGACCTGCATGCCGCCTTGGATGGTTTCGTGCACGCCGTCGAACAGTTCGCAGTTGGCCAGTACGTACAGACTCATGGGGTTCTCCGTCTCGTAGTCTCGTAGTAGAGGGCGTCCGTAAGGATCGCCGGCATCAAAGGCCCACGACCGGCAACTCGATACGGCTGGGATGTTGCTCGTCGTGATGAATCCTGATTTCGCTCGTCTGTACGCGGACGGCGGTGGCTATAGGTTCGCCGGTATTCGGGTTGGGGTCCAGCACCGGGAACTCGGTGCCGGAGACGGTTACGCGCAGCACGTTGCCCGCCGCCAGGGTGTGCCCGACATAGGCCAGCGGAATTTCGACCCGGTAAACCCGGCCGGGCTCAACCGGCACCTCGCGGTCGAAACCTTGGTGATAGCGAAGCCGCAGGCTGCCCCCGGAACCGAGCCGGATCGCCCTGCCGTCCGGGTAAACCTCATGCAGATTCACCACAAGGTCGGCGTCTGGAGTGGAAATGGAGACATGGATCAGGGCCTGGCTCTCGCCGACCACCGTCAGCGCTTCCGGCAACGGTGGTGAATCGTAGACCAGTACGGCCTCGTTTTCCTGGCTGTCCGCATAATCGCCGGTTCCCGCCATCAGGTCGGTAATGGCGATTACCGGGTTCGACGGGTCGGCAATCATCGTGTCGGCGGGTGCGGCGGACCCGGGCACGAAGCCGAGCGCGCCGTCGCCCCCGGCACCGTTGGCCGCTCCCCCGCTCGCCAAGTAGACGGGCGTTTTCTCTAGGCCGGGCACCGGTAGGCTATCGAACTCCCGCCAAACGTTGCTGCCGGTGACGAACACGCGCACCCGCTCCGGCAGCGGCACGGAGGCCGGCAGGCCCTTAAGATAACGGTCGAAAAACGCCAGGCGCAGGGCCGACATGTCCACCGTGCCCGTGCCGCCGAACTGATACGGCCCCTCCGCCGGCGGTATGCCCACATAGGAACCGCCGTGGTTCCAGGGCCCGATCAGAAGCTTGCGGTTCTGTGGATTGGGCGCGTTCTCCTCCAGTTCCCGCCAGGCATGCAGCGTACCGGTGGTCGGGTCGAAATTGCCGCTCACCAGCAGGACGGGAATGTCCACGTTGGCGTAGTGTTCGTCCATCATCATGGTCTCGAACCAGTAGTCGCTGTCCAGGGTGGGTTCCTCGAGAAATCTCCAGTACTGCGCGAGTTCATCGCCGTCTAGGTAGCCGTTCGCGGAGTCGATGAGGGGCCGCGAGGTCAACAGGCGCTGCCATTCGGGATTGTCGATCACCCGGCTGGAATCCATGAAGCCAACGCCGGTTTCCTCGAAGGATCGCAGCCCAAGCAGCTTGTGCCAGTTCAGCATGTGGTAGCGCATAAAGATGCCGCCGGCATAGGGCGTCTCGCGAAAGAAATGGGACGAGGGCACGAACGGGATGATGGCCTTCAGCGCCGGCGGGCTGGTGCTTGCCGCCTGCAGTTGCGTCATTGCGTTATAGGAGCCGTGGTCCATGCCGACTTTGCCGTCGCTCCAAGGCTGCGCCGCCACCCACTCGATGCAGTCGTATCCGTCGTTGCGGTCGTCGGCGATGAACCGGTAGCGCCCGTCGTTGTCGCCGATGCCGCGGGCAAGTTGCCAGACGACGGCGTAGCCCGCGTCGAGATAGGCATTCATGATCGGGTTATGGCGCGGCTCGATGGACAACAGGTAGGGGGTGCGAACAAGCACCGTGGGAAACGGCCCCTCGCCCGCCGGCAGGTTCACATAGGTCAACAGCTTCGCGCCGTCGCGCATCGCCACCCGCACCTCCATCTCCGGGGGCCGCGCCGACTCCGATTCCGGTGCCCCGGCCCAGGCCGGGGCGAACGCCAGCCAGCCGCATACCCACATCAGCAGTAACCCAGAACGCAGGTGTGTCAAACTCATGCTCATTGCAGAACTCCTATAAGAAAGAACCGTTCCCCAAGACCGCCCAATTCACCGCCGAACGCCGTCGGCCCTCGCCCAGTTGCGACGCTACCCGGCATCCTCGTTGAATAGCTGCCCGGCATCCTCGTCAAATAGAAGAAGCCCGCCATTTCCGGGTTCCTCCAAGCGCACGCAAAGCGCCCCGTCGTCGGCGCAACCCACCGCACGGACGCGCCGCCCTCTGTCGGAAACCGGACGCAGCCAAGTGCATTTCCCTCAGTGCCGTTGCGCCAGGCCGTGGCTCGCGCCGCAGTCGCCCGTGCCCAGGGTGACGCGCTCCCGGGTCATAGCTGCTTGCTCGCGGTTTTACAGTATCTCGTGCATGGATGTGGCATTGGGCGGAAGGAGCGTAGCGGGCCAATACTGGTGTATCGCTCAGGCTGCATCGACCTCGCGGAGGCTGTACTCCGTGCGGACATTGCCGGAGCTTCTGGAAACCACTCATACTCGGCAATGAGTTCTTCAGAAAAGGCGAATACGTTCAGCCGCCGTCCCTCGACCGCAAAGCGAGTGGAATGACCGTGGACATCCAAACGCGGCGGCTACGCACCATCGGGCAGCTTCGTGCCTGCATCGAGGGCAACGAGGCAGTGATCTTTCATTCCCCGGGGTCGGGACGGTGGTGCCGCGCTACACCATTTCCAGGTAGCGGGCTAGTTCCCAGTCGGTGACATCAGTGGCCCCGGCACCTTCCATTGCCTGCATTGCCTGGGCAAAACACCGGGATTCGATGCGGCGGCTGTGCGCATAGAATCGCACGAAGTCCTCGCCCAGGGTGGCGTTCGTTATCTCGCTCTGCTCGAACAGTTCAAGCGCTTCATCGATGGTCGCGGGCACCCGGCCCAGGGAGGTATCCGCGTAGGCATCCGCGGTGATGGGCGGTGGCGGCGCCAGTTCGTTCTCCATGCCATACAGGCCTGCGGCGATGCAGGCGGCGAGCAGCAGGTAGGGATTCACGTCGCCGCCGGCGGTACGCTGCTCGATGCGGGTGAGTTCCGGGCTCTCCGTTACGCAGCGCACGGCGTTCGACTTGTTGTCGTATCCCCAGGACAACATCATGCCGGTGGAATAGTAGGGCACGAACCGGCGGTAGGCATTGACGGTGGGGGCGTACATAAGCGTGAACTCCGGCAGGGTTCGCACGACGCCGGCGACGAAGTGGCGCATGTGCGCGGACATGCCCGTGTCGGAGTCCGCCGAGTGGAAGGCGTTCATGCCCTCCCGCCACAACGAGAAGTTCAAGTGGGTGCCGTTGCCGAAACCCTCGGGCGACAGCTTGGCGATGAAGGTGGCGTAAACGCCCAGGCTTGCCGCCAGTTCCTTGACGGCGTGCTTGAAGAGGAATCCCTGGTCCGCCGCCTCCAGGGCGGTAGCGGGCGCTAGGTTGATCTCCACCTGACCGGGGCCGGCTTCGACGTTCCAGGTTTCCACGGGCAGCCCGAAGCCGCTAAGCGCCGCACTCATGCCCGACAGCAGTTCATCGTGGACGCCGAGGGTGGTCAGGCGATAGGCCTGGGGGGTTTGCCAGAGCGGCTTGAGGTGCCTAAACCCCTTCTCCGCAACAGATCGGTGCGTCTCGTCGAACAGCATGAACTCCATCTCCACCGACGCCTTGCTCTCGAACCCCAGTTCCGCCAGTCGCCGGGTCAGCCGCAGCAGCGTGGCACGCGGCAGGTAGCCCAGCATGCCCCGGCCGTCCACATGCTCGAGGTCGCCAATCAGCAGCCCCGTACCGGGTTGCCAGGGCACGATACGCACCGTGGCGGGGTCGACCGCCATGCGCGTATCCGCATAGCCCTCGCTCCACGAGGGCCACCAGCGATGGTCGTTCTCCGGGGGCGGATGCGGCATGCCCGCGTAGTCCAGCATGACCATCAGGTTGGACATGCGCATGGGCGATGCGTCGCTTTCCAGGATGCGGCGCGCCGGCACCTTCTTACCTCGGGCAATGCCGTGCAGATCGGGCACCGTCACCGACATCGTCTCCAGCCTATGCTCGCGGATGAATTGCCTTACAGTTTCCAGTCCATCGGTCACGGTGCCACCCTCCGGCAGTTGGATCGGGAACGAGCACAGTATACGCACCAGGCACTAGGCAATAGCCCTGCCCCGCCCCCAGACCGCCGGAGAGCTTGGCGGCAACGCCTATACGCACCAGGCAACAGCCCTGCCCCGCCGCCCCGGAGGGCGTAACCCTGTCCCTAAACCAACCCGGCTTCGATATGCGCGGCTTCATCGACGAGGTATTCGCCCCATCAACCTGCGCTATCGCCGCGGTATGGCTCATCGGGGCTACTCCGAGGCCGCGCGCACCAGGTCGTCGAACAGTTCCTGGTCCCGGGGCGGCGGCAGTTTCTCCGGATGCCATTGCACGGCCACGAGATAGCCGGGGCCCTGGGATTCGACCGCCTCGACGATGCCGTCCGGTGCCCAGGCCACCGGCCTCAATTCCGGCGCAAGCTCCCTGATCGCCTGGTGATGGGTGGAATTCACCTGCCGCGGAGCGCCGCCGAGTATGCGGGCCAGGTCGCTCTCCGGAGCAATCTCCAGGCCATGCCGATGCGCGAGCACTTCTTTGAGAACCCCAGCGCGCGGCGGGTGGCAGGCGCTGTTGCCCAGCATGTCCTGGTGCAGCTTGCCGCCCAGGGCCACGTTCACGATCTGCACCCCGCGACAGATGCCCAGCACCGGAACGCGGCGGGCCAGGGCCTCCCGGAACAACTCGATCTCTCCCAGGTCTGTGGGCAGATCGGTGTCGAGCGAGACGCCTTCGTCCGCCGCGTCATAGGCTTGCGGGTGCACATCATCGCCGCCGCTCAGGATGAGCCCGTCGATGCTCGCCGCCGCGGCGGACCCTTCCCCGACCCGCAGTTGCGGCAACAGCACCGGCACGCCACCGGCCGCGCGAACCCGGCTCGCATAGCTCTGGTCTAGGAAATAGACATCCAGCTCGCTCGACATCAGTTCGATCACGCGGCGCATGCAGGTGATGCCGATCACCGGTCTGCCGACAGTCGGGTTAGAATGTGGGGACATATAGGCGGGGAATTTGCGTTCTCATGAAGCATATTGCAAGGCTGCTGTGCACAGGCCTAATCGGCGCGTCGTTGCTCGCCGCCTGTGAGCGACCCCAACAGACCACTACCCAACAGCAAGCGGAACCGTTGCCGACAGCCGCGACAGCAACCGCCAGTCCCGCGGCCGACGACGCGGCTGGCGCAAAGAGGGGCCTCGTGGTGGGCACCACGGGTGCCGCCGCGGTTGAAGCTGGGCTGGATATCCTGAAGGCGGGCGGGTCCGCCATGGATGCGGCGCTAGCCACCGCCATGGCCCAGGTGACCCTGGCCGCCGGTAGCTGGGTCAGTTTCGCTGGCCTGATGACGGTCGTCTACTACGATGCCGAAACGGACGCCGTCTACAACATGAACGCCTCGTACAACACCGTTGCCGGCGAGGACGACCCCATGTCCATCCCAGGCCTGGATCTCGAGGACTTCATGTCCACGAATATCCAGCCGTCCGGCCGTGCCACCCTGGTGCCGGGTTTCATGAAAGGGGTGGAAGCGGGGCACGCGCGCTTCGGCAGGGTTCCCTTCGCCGACCTATTCAACGCTTCCATACGGATCGCGGAAGAAGGCATCCCCTTCAATGCGGGGCTCGCGCAGAACCTGGAGTTCCGTGCCAATGTCCTTTCCCGCCGCCCGGAAACCAAGGCGGTCTTTTCAAGGGCGGACGGGGCGTTCTACGAACTGGGCGACAATTTCCGGCAGCCCGCCCTGGCGGCGACCCTGCGCCGCGTGGCCGGCGACGGCAGTGTGGATTACCTGTATACCGGCGCGTGGGCCGAAAAGCTCGTGGCCGCGGTGCGGGAGGAAGGCGGCAGCATGACCCTGGACGACCTTGCCGCCTACGAGGTTATCTGGAGCGACCCGGTAGTGGCCAACTACGCGGGCCACCAAGTCTTCTCCCACGGATTGCCGGCCACGGGCGGGGTCAATACAACCGAGGCACTGAACATCCTGGAAGCCGCGAACATTCGCTCTATGGGGCATTACACCGAATCGCCGGAAGCCCTGTTCTGGCTGACGCAACTCACGCGGTTATCCATGGCCGGCTACCTGTTTCCGCAGCTCGCCGACGAGGTGCCCGGCCTGGACATGTCACTGCGGGGCCGGCTGACCAAGAACCACGGCCGGGCGCTCTGGGAAGCCCTTAAGGCCGGGCAAGTTCCGTTCGCCCGCACCCCGCAAACGCTGCCCGTACATTCCGACACCATCGCCACCGTCGACCAGTGGGGCAACATGCTCGGCATGGTGCACTCCATCAACACCGTGAGCTGGGGCATGACCGGCATCTTCGTCGACGGCATCTCGATCCCCGATTCCGGTGCCCATCAGCAGGCACAGATCGCGGCCGCCGGCCCCGGCACCCGGCTGCCCGACCCCACCAACCCGGGCATCGTGATGCGCGACGGCAAACCCCTGCTCGCCTACGGCTCTATCGGCATGGGCCTGCATCAGAAAACCATCCAGATGCTGCATTCCATCCTGGATTTCGGTTACGGCCCGGCCGAAGCCGCCAGCGCACCGGCCTTCGGCGCCCCGGAATTCACGTCCACCGGCCTCACGGAACGTACCAGCATCGCGATAGGCAGGTTCGACCCCGAAGTGGTGGCCGCCGCCAACGCCAGGGGTGCCAACCTCTACGAAGACGACCTGCTGCAGGGCGGCTGGGCCGGCGCCATGATCGACCCGGATACCGGGGAGCGGCAGGGCGGTGTGTCGATGGTGTGGGCGCTGACGCCGGAGAACGACAGCCGCCCAGTCGGCTACTAGTGCTCCATCGCACTGGTAATAACGTATCAGCGTGCCCACAAGCGCCCAGATGCACAGCGGAGGCTCGCCGGCGTATCCGAGATACGTCAAGAGCCGACAACAAAGCAGATGGGCGCTTGTGGGCGCACCCTGCGGGTGACAGCGGGAGCGCCCCGGCGGCGTTGCGGCCGCTTGAAGTAGGCCGCCTATGTCTGCGCGCTCGCGCCGGTGCCAGTAGGCGCTACCGCCCCAGCGGCCGAGCTTCCGTTGCGGGTTTCGGGCAATGGCCGCGTCATAGGTGGGGATTGGATGGGATCTAGGCGATGACAAATTCCACGAAGACCCTGCTGACGGCCGTGCTGCTGGGCACGATGATCGCGATGACCGCGACGAGCGCGGCGGATGACCTGGCCGAAGCACATCCACTGCTGCCGGCGTACGAGCGGGCGGCGGCCGCACAGGCGCACATAGAAGACAAGTGGGTGCTAAACCAGACCGTCCACCCGCGATGGATCGATGCATCCACATTCTGGTACCAGCGGCAAACGCCCGGCGGCAGCGAGTACATCCTGGTGGACGCCGAGCGCCGGGAAAAACGCCCCGCCTTCGACCACAACGCCCTCGCGGCATCCCTCGCCAAGGCGACCGGCAAGGAGATCGACGCCGCCGAATTGCCCATGACGGGTACCGAGATCGACGCCACGGCCGTGACCTTCACCGCCTTTGGCCGCTTCTGGAAGTTCGAGGATGGCGAGCTCCGGGAACTGGAAGCCAGCCCGGGCAACCCGGCATGGCTGGTATCGCCCAACGGTGCCCGGGCGGTCTATTCGAAGGGTCACAATCTCTGGCTGAAGAACCTCGACTCAGGCACGGAGCGGCCGCTCACCACCGATGGCGAACCCTTCTACGCCTATGCGGCAAATCCCAATGCCACCGGTCGGCCGGCGATCAAACCCGAAGCCGTCTGGTCGCCGGACTCGCGCTACCTGTTCACCGCGCAGACCGACGACCGGCAGGTGCGGTCGCTGCCGGTGCTCGACTTCGCACCCGCCGACGGCAGCATTCGGCCCCGGGTCATCGATTACCGCCAGGCGCTGCCGGGCGATGATCATGTAACCCGGTTCCGCATGACGGTCATCGATACGGAAACCGGAAAGCAGACGCCGCTTCACTATCCGCACCTGGCGGCGGTGCGCATGAACGATACGCCCTTCGGCGGCAACCGTGCCTGGTGGTCGGCGGACTCGACGGCGGTGTTCTTCGTGGACATTCTGCGCGGCGAGCGGGAGGCCCGGGTGATCACTGCGGCACGCGACTCCGGGCAGGCCCGGGAGCTGTTCCGGGAGACCACCGACACCTACCTGGAGCTTGGCTCCAACGTGTACACGCCGACCTTCATCGTCCCTCTGCCAGAGAGCGGCGAGTTTGTCTGGTACTCGGAAAAGTCGGGCTGGGGGCACCTGTACCTGCACGATGCCGACTCCGGCGAAGAGCGACGGGCACTGACGTCCGGCGACTGGCTGGTGCGCGATGTTCTCGGTGTAGACCGAGACGGGCGCGAACTCTTTTTCAGCATGGGTGCGCGCCGGCCCGACACCAATCCCTACTTTCGCGAAATCGCCCGGGTGAACCTGGACACGGCTCGGCTGACCCCGCTGAGTTCGGGTGACGACGACCGCCTAGTGCTCTCGCCGGGTGATTTTTCCCTGCTGATACTGAGCGTCTGGGGACAGGACCCCGCCCCAGTTTCCGGCCTGTCGCCCGGCGCCAACTACTTCGTCGAGACCCGCCAGCGTCCAGACCGGCCAAACGTTACCGTGCTCATGTCGGCGAACGGGGAGGAGCGTATGCGCCTCGAGGAAGGAACGCCGCATGCCCTACCCGATGGGCAGCGCTGGCCGGAGCCCTTCACAGTCACCGCCGCCGACGGCAGAACGGAGATCCGTGGCCTGATGTTCAAGCCACAAGACTTCGACAGCGGCCGCTCCTATCCCGTGATCGACTACATCTATGGAGGCCCCCAAGTCAGCAACGTTCCCAAGTCGGGTTTCAGTTCCACCGCGTCCCTTAGCCTGGACGCGGCAGCTTCCCTCGCGGAACTGGGGTTTGTCGTGGTCATCATGGATGGACGCGGTACCACGGAACGCTCGCGCGCCTTTCATGAAGCGTCCTATGGCCGGCTACAGACCGCCAGCAACCTAGAAGACCACATCGCCGGCATCAAACAGCTTGCGGAGCGGTTCCCATACCTGGATGCGAAGCGTGTCGGCATCACCGGCGTTTCCGGCGGCGGCTATATGGCGGCCAGGGGAATGCTGAAGTTCCCCGGCTTCTTCAAGGTGGGCGTTTCCATCGCCGGCAATCACGACCAGCGGCTTTTCTGGCATAGCTGGGGGGAGCGCTATCAGGGTTTGCCCGCGGGCGATAACTTCCTGGAGCAGGCGAACCTGACGCACGCCGAAAACCTGGCGGGCAAGCTGCTGTTCATTCACGGCCTGCTGGATTACGGCGTACATCCGGGCGGCCTGTTCCAGCTCACCCAGGCACTCATAGACGCCAACAAGGTATTCGACCTGGTGCTGATGCCCCAGGCGGGCCACACGGTGCCAGGCTATGCTATGGTGCGCATGTGGGATTACTTTGTGCGCCATCTCGCCGGGGCGGAACCGCCGACCGGGTTCAGCGCCAAATCCTCCTCCGATCACCTAATGCAACGAGTTAAGGCCACGCAAATGGCGGCTGGTGCCGAGCCCGAAACGCCGCCACAGACGGCGGCAACCGACCAGGGTGAATGGGGAACCGCGGTGCGGGTCAGGCTGGAAACGGATGCGGGCGATATCGACCTGGCCCTGTACCCGGAAGCGGCACCCGCCTCCGCCGGCAGTTTCCTGGATCACCTAGACAAGGGCCTGTTCGACGGCGGTGCCTTCTACCGAGTCGTGCGCCGCAACAACGACAACGGCGCACCGGTCATCGAGGTGATTCAGGGCGGTCTGACCGACCCCGCAAAGGCCCTTTCCCCAGTGCCCCACGAGACCACCGACGCAACCGGCATTCGCCACCTTCACGGTACAGTCTCGCTGGGGAGAACGACGCCCGGCAGCGCCAGCGGCGCAGCGTTCTTCATCACCATCGGCGACCAGCCCAGCCTGGATTTCGGCGGCGCGCGCAACCAGGACGGCCTCGGTTTCGCGGCGTTCGGGCGCGTCACCGCCGGGATGGACGTGGTACAGGGAATCCACCAGATGGAATCCACGGCACCCACAGACAACGCCTACCTGACAGGACAGTTGCTGAACGAGCCGGTGACCATAACCAGAGCCTATCGGCAACCTTGACACCCGCCCAGGGTTGCCTCATGTGGAGCCTATGGCATCGCCGCACCGCCCTCGACAGCCGCCTCGCCTGGCGGCCAGCGCGGCACTCGCGGCTTCCCATGCCCAGCACCGCGCGACCACCCTCCACCACGATGGCCTCGCCAAGCGGCCATGCGTACGAACCTAACGTCCGCCGCATGTGGCACTCGCGGCTTCCCATACTCCGTTCGGCGCGGCGGCAAGCCGTTCGTCCGGCTGCAAAGGTCGCGGCGGCCAATCTCCGCCGCGGCGTCAACCCGGGCGTCCAGGGCCATCCCAAGTGTTCGCTCTTGAAAGAAAATTGCTGAAAGGCCATTAGATGCCGAAGAATATTGCTGAATTTTCCGAAAAACATTCATAAACCTTCTATATAGGGCTTTGTCTGGGGTTGGTGGACGACTTTGGGATGGTCCTGACCCGGGCGTCAGTTCTCGTTGAACGTCGCGATGTTCTTGAACGCGTCGAGCACATCGTTGCCAAATCGTGCGCCGATCTCCCGCCCCACGCTGGGAGGAACGCAGACATCGTCGCGGGCATCCACGGCGCCAGTGATCACGGTGAGCAGCACGGCGTCTTCCCGCCCCGCATTGCGAAACCCCCGGTAGGCGCCCGGCGGGCAGGAGAAGGTATCCCACTTGCCGAGTGTCACCACCTCCTCCCCCTCGGGGCCGACCCGGAACTCCACCGTGCCGTCCAGCACGATGAAGGTCTCATAGGTGTTGTCGTGGGCATGCAGGCAGGGTCCCTGCCCCGGCGGCATGATGGAGACGTTCATGGTGGTGCCCGCCGCCCCATAGATCGCAGCCGTCTGGCCGAAGGGATTCTTGGTCTTCTCGATGATGACCGGCCGTAGGTCGCGGGCGAAGATCACATCCATGGCCTCCTGGGGCACCCAGTCGAGATCCTTTGCCGTGGACATCGGCTTGAGGTCGCCGAACCGCGCCACCCGACTCTGGATTTCCTCGGCCGTCATGCCTCTTTTCGGTTCCATGTCTTTCCTCCTTGTTTATACGGCCTCGGGGACGACCGGCCGCACCGCCGGAACCCGAGTTTCGACCACTCAACCAAACCGGGCACCGAAAGGCCCCCGACCCGACGGCCTGGAACAGAATCGAGTCACCCCCAGAGACGTTCCGTCGCGATGGCCGCGCCTTCCGCCATGGTTTTCATCTTCGCCCACACCACGTCCGGCGCCACCATCGTGTAGCCGGCAAAGGTGGAGAACCCGCAGTCGGTGTTGGCAATGACCCGTTCCCGGTCGCCGATCACATCCACCCAATGGCACAGGCGGTTGGCCACCACCTGCGGGTGCTCCAGCATGTTCGTGGTTACGTCGATGACGCCCGGAAACATCACCATGTCGTCGGGCAGCGGCATGTGTCGAAACAGCTCCACCTCGTGGGCATGGCGCGGATTCGCACAGGCCAGCGACAGGCCGCCCACATTGGCCTTGTAGATGATGGGCAGAATCGATTCCAGGTCGACATCGTCGCAGTGGGGCCCGTCCCAGTTACCCCAGCAGACGTGCATACGTACCCGGTCTTTCGGGATGTTCGCGACCGCCTCGTTCAGTGCCGCCACATGCATCTCCATGCGCTCCTGGAACTCCGCTAAGGGCCGGTCTACGAACAGAATCTGTCGTTCCAGTGCGAGGTCCGGCGCATCGAGTTGCAGGACATGGCCCCGGGAGACGATGTACTCGTATTCCCGCCGCAGTTCCCGAGCCAGGGCGAACACGTAGTCCTCGTCGCACGGATAGGCCGGATTGTCGGGATTGCGCAACAGGGTCGTGGCGAGAATGCCCGGGGTGACGGCGGTGACGAAGGTGCCGGTGAAACGGCCACTGGCTTCCGGTTCGGCCGCGAGCGCATCCGCGAACAGGCCGAGTTCCTCCCTGGCCTGGGTCAGTTCGGAGTCGTAGCGCACCTCGTCCACGCACTCCGGGGTCGCCCACACGGATGCGGACTTGCCGGCGTTGGACTGCCCCGCCGAACGGCTGACCACCAGTTCCGCATAGCCCGGGAACTTGGCGAAGTCTGTAACCGTGCCGCGTTTGGCCTCGCCCCCGAAGCCGGTCATGCGGTCCTTGGCGTAGAACGAAAACCCGATGCGCGGCAGTTCGCCGTCGCCGGCGATGTCGATACCCGCCGCGGCCTGTTCGCGTACCACTTCCCTAAGCCCGCCGAGCACCTCGGCGCGGAACGCGCCGCGGTCGACCGCCTCGCCGGCCTCCACCGCGCCGAGCATCTCAAGCAGCACCGGGGAACGCGGCAGGCTGCCCACATGGGTAACCAGAATGCGGTCATCGCTGTAGTGCATGGTTAACTCATCCCGCTTCGACCCGCTTTGCGGATCAGTTCAATGTAGTTGTCGAAATAGGCCATCTTGATGTCGATGGCACGGTCGGCATCGCCGGCGAGCAGGGCCTCGGTCGCCTCCACGTACGCCTTGACGACGCGACCCGGGTCGACCGCGGGGTGCAGGTTGGCGACTTCGCGGTGCACCAGCCCTAGGTGCAGCCTTTGAATCAGCACGGTCAAATAATGGTTCCCGGCGATGTCGTGCAGGACGAAATAGTATTGGGTGACGGCCCGCAGGAGTTCCGTGATAGGCGCCTCCTGCACAGCACGCACCTGATCGACGGCGGCAAGAATGCGTTCGCGGTTGGCGGTGTCGCCGAGGGCTGGCGCCACCAGCGTCAGGCTCATGTAGACAACGCCCTTGGCGGCCTGGTAGATCTGCACGATCTCTTGCGCCGAAAGACGCTTGACCACGGCACCCCGATACGGGCGGATTTCCACCAACCCCTCGCCGGCCAGCAGTCGCAGGGCCTCCCGCACCGGGCCCACGCCAAGCCCCGAGTTGGCCGCCACCTCCGTTTCGACAAGGCGGTGACCGGGCAGGTACAGCCCGCTGCGGATGCCCTCCTCGATATGCTCGACGGCCTGTTCCATGCGGTGCCGGCCCTGGGTTTTCTCCCGGTGGCCCACCATTCCACTGGCGATGGGGGTGACGCTGGACATGGGTAAATCATACTGCACCTGCGAAAAAAATCCTCATTGAAATCATTGGTGATCTCATTCAAGCTGCGGCGACAAATGCTGATTGACGCCGACAATCACCTGGGGCTGATCGCCCTGCTCTTCTCCATCGTGGGCCTGTGCTGCTGGGCCGAACGCTTCGCCTGGGGGTGCCGCATTTCCGCGCCGGTGCTGGTAATTCTGGCCGCGCTGGTGCTTTCCAACCTAGGGCTAATCCCCCGCAACGCGCCGAGCTATTCCTTCGTTTCCGAGTACTTCATCATGGCGTCCATCCCGCTCTTGTTGTTTAAGGCGGACCTGCGCATGATCGTTGCGGAGACCGGCCGGTTGCTGTTCGCCTTCCTCGTCGCCGCAGGGGGCACGGTGCTGGGCGTGCTGACCGCCTTCTTCCTGGTACCCGTGGGCGATGTGGGCGCCCAGGCGGCCGCGGCCATCACGGGCGGCTATACCGGGGGCGGTATGAACTTCGTGGCGGTTTCGAAAGTGGTCGGGCTGGAGGATCCGACGCGCTTTGCGGTGGTGCTCGGCGCCGAGGCGAGCGTCGCGCTGTCGTATCTCATGCTGCTGTCGGTGATGCCGTCGTTCGCATGGTTTGCGCGTTGGGATGCATCCGCCGCGCCGGCGGCCGCACCGGCACCTCGCCCGCAACAGCAGGCGGCCACCGAAGGACCCGACCTGACCCATATGGGGCTGGCGCTTGGGCTGAGCCTGGCGATCTGTGCGGTGGGCACCGGGCTTGCGAGCCTGGTGGGGCAGCCGCGCTTCTCCATTCTGGTGATCACTCTAATCGCCATCGCCGCCGCCAACCTGGCGCGCCGGCCAATGCAGGCACTGAAGGGCGACTTTTCGCTGGGTATGCTGTTGCTCTATGTCTTTTTTGGCGTATTCGGCGCCGGTGTCGACCTGGTCTCCATGCTGCGCCAGGCACCGCTGCTCATGCTTTTCGCCCTGGTGATTATTGCGGTGCATGCGGCCGTTGCCTTTGGCCTCGGTCGGCTCTTCGGTTTCAGCGCACGGGAGGTCGCCATCGCCTCCAACGCCTGTGTACTCGGCCCCCCCACCGCGGCGGCGCTCGCCGCGCGGTCGGGGTGGCATGAACTGGTGACGCCGGGGATTCTGTGCGGGATTTTCGGCTACCTTATCGGCAACTTTCTCGGCGCGGCGGTTTTCGAGCTGCTGCGCTAGGGGCACCAGCCCGGCATCGACCGCGAACAGCGCAGGCAAGCGGCTGGAGATTTTGACTACGCTGGCCGCACGCCAACAATCACAAACGCGATTCGCGCAATTCCGCCAGCGCGCTCGAGATGTACTTCTCCACCATGCTCACCGAGACCCCCATGCGGCCGGCGATGTCCGCGTAGGAACATCCTTCCACACGGTGGCACAGGAATGCGCTGGCCGCCTTGTCGCTTACCCGGGCCAGGGCACGGTCGAGCCGCTCAAGCTGCTCGATCTGTTCCGACCAGAGCGACGGGTCGTGCTCGCCGCCGTCCTTGAAATCGCCGCCGAGCCCTTCGAGGGAATCCATCTGATCGAGCCTACGCACGGCGCGTCGGCGCCAGCGATCACGGAGCAGGTTGGCAGCCGCCGAGAACAGGAACCCCTTGCAGTTCGTGGGCGGTGCCCGGTCTACCTGGCGAATCAGCCGAATGTACAGTTCCTGTAGCAGATCCTCTGCCTCGGATTCGCTGACCGTGCGCAGAAAGAAAACGCGCAACTGGCGGTGATAGGCGGTATAGCTTTCGGCAACATAGTCGTTGCGTCGCGATGGCGCGACCGGTGCAGCGATTGCCGGACTGTGCACAATGCCTCCCCAGAAGCCCTGCGTGCCACAAACAATACACCAATGTACGGAAACAGTACAAGACTGTATGGAAGCGAACCAGGGCCATCCCAAAGTCGCCTACTAGCAGCCTGCCGGGCTTAGATGTTTTGAATTAGGTTGGCGGCTCGACCTGCCGGCGATCAGTCGATTTGGGCGTCCAATCACGGCGATTCCACGCACACATCGAACTTGGCGGGAGTGGCCGGGAAGCGGAGCGGTGTCTCAGGCCCGCATGTCCGATACCGCTTCGGTGAGGGTGAAAAACCGGTTCTTTTCGCGATCGAAGAGCTGCAACTCATCGGCGAGTATCTCCGCGGCGGCTTCCGGGGCCGAAAGCCGCTCGCCCACCGCCTCGTAGGTCGCCTGATCCGGGTACCAAATCTCCATGATCACATCGAAGTCGCCCTGGTCCCCGAAGGTCGCAGCATCCGGGCCCGAGGTCGGATTCAGGAACCGACGCATGTATTGGACGGCATAGCCGCCGAGATACTTCTCGCCGATGATCCGGTGGGTGGATTCATAGTAGGCACGGAATTCTTCCGTGGACATCCCGCGCCGCCGCTTGAGCAGGCCGACTGTCTTGATCACGACGGGGGGTCGCTGTCGCTCGCGCCGGAATTCTGCATTGGCTGCTGCGGCGAGTACTTTTCGAACCACCCGAGCAGCGTCGTCATCTTCGACATGGCGTGGCTTGGCCGCCCTATGATGCCGTGCGGTTCCTCCGGCACCCGCACCAGCACGGTTTCCACGCCCTGCAGCTTCAGCGCCTTATAGTACTGCTCGGATTCGGACATCGGTGTGCGCCAGTCTTCCTCCCCGGTCATGATCAGGGTCGGCGTGCGCACGTTTTCCGATACCCTGAGCAGCGAGCGCGCCTCGAAGTTGTCGCGGTGACGCCAGGGCAGCCCAGGCACCCAGTAGTTCAGGAACAGTTCGGACAGGTCCGCGGTGAAGATGAAGCTCTCCCAGTTGATTACCGGGTAGAAGGCCACTGCGGCGCGAAAACGGTCGGTATTGCCGATCATCCAGGCCGTCAGCACGCCGCCGCCGCTGCCGCCGGTCGCGTAAAGCTGGTCTTCGTCGATGAAGCCCATGTCGATTACGTGGTCTACGGCCGAATTCAGATCGTGGAAATCATCGCCCGGGTAGGCGTGGTGGATGAGATTGCCGAACTCCTCTCCATAGCTGATGCTGCCCCGGGGGTTGGTGTACAGCACCACATAGCCGGCGGCGGCCATGAGTTGTTTTTCCATGTCGAAGACATCGCCGTAGTCCGCGAAGGGCCCGCCGTGCATTTCCAGGATCAGCGGGTACTTCCGGGACGCATCGAACCCCGGCGGCTTGATGACCCAACCGTGCACGGGACGGCCGTCCCGCGATGACTTCCACCGCAACTCCTGCACCTGGCCGAGTTCCCGCTCGGCGAACAGGTCGTCGTTCAGGCCGGTCAACAGTCGCGCGGGCCGGCCCGGGGCGGCGACGGCGACATCGCCCGGCATGGCCGGGCCCGGCACCGTGTAGGCCAGTTTGCCGCGGCCGCTGACCGACCAGAGGGTGTTGTGGCCGATATAGCCGGCGAACCCACTGCCGATGTCTTCGGCAACGACCCGATGGCCGCCGTCTAGGGAGAAGAGCGCCAGCCGCGCATTCCCCTCGTCGTGAACGACGGCATAGATGCCCCCGCTGTCCGGCGCCCATTGCGGCCCGCCTCCGCCCCGGCGCGCGGCGGCCTGGACATGCCGGTCGTAGTCATCGGTGAGGTTCCTTACGTTGGAACCGTCCCGGTTCGCCACGTAAAGGTCGTTCTGCTGGTGTCCCTGCCGCCTGTCGTCGTAACCCACATAGGTGATGAATCTGCCGTTCGGCGACACCGCAATGGCCACATCCGGCCCGTCGCGCTCGATGAGCCGCCGCGCCGAGCCATCGGCCAGGGAGACTTCATAGATATCTGGATTCCCCACAGCGAACATCTCGCCGCCTTCGGTGAGGTCCGCAGACAGGATGAGCGATTCGCCTTCTGGCGCCCAGACGAAGTTGCCGGTGCCGTACTGACGGTCGCCCGCGGTCACCCGGCGCGGCGTACCGCCGTCGGCGGAAACGACAAAGATGTGCATATAGCCCGGCGGCACGTCGCCCACATGGTCGAACCGGAACGCCAGCTTGTCTGTGTATTTCGGCGGCGGTGCCCAGTCGGCGCCCGCCGGCGCCGGCGGCAGCTCGCCGACCACCAGCGGCGCTTCCGGCACGAGCCGGGTGAAGGCGATACGGCTGCCGTCCGGCGACCAAGCGATACTGCCCGGCGGCAGCGCACCGCTGGTCAGGGCCGCGGTGTCGCCGGTATCCATCCAGCGCACATGGAGCTGCGTGGTGCCATCCTCGTCGGACAGGTACGCCAGCCGCCGCCCGTCCGGCGACCAGCGGGGAGAGTTCGCCCTATGCTTCCCCGCGCTCAGCGGCCGGTGGTTGGCACCATCCGCATCGACGATCCAGATATTCTCGTAGCGCCGGTCCGTCATCACGTCGTTGAAATGCCGCACGTAGGCGACCCGCTCGCCGTCCGGCGAGATCCGCGCATCGGTGGCGTACTCCAATTCGAAGACGTCCATGACCTCCAGCGGCTGTGCCGCCTGCGCGCCGCCCGCGAGGGCAAGCATCAGTATAGCTATGCGAAACATGCTGATTCCTCAAATGTTCAATGTCTCCACGTGGGCGAAGCCGTTGTCGCCCGGTGCCTCCAGGCGTCGCCGTTGACGCCGTTGCGCATCGGGCGTGTACAACGGCCGGAATCCTGGCGCTTCCGACAGCATTTCCGCCCGTTTCGATTCTGCCGGTATTCCCGCCGGACTGTCAGTTCCCACACTCTTTGTGGTTCGCCCCATCCCCATAGATTGCCCGTATAGGCGCCATGCTTCAACAAATGGCTTGTGCAAAGTCGAGAGTCACGACGATGTGAATCAATTGCGGGGCCGCGGCATTCTCACCATTGAGCGGCCCGTTCGACCCGCACCCGCTGAAGGTGGTCGGCCTGATCGTGAACCCTAGCCGCGACGCACTCGACGCCACAGCCTGCCACCTATACCTCCTGATGCATGGGAGTGCGCGGCAACCTCGCGTTCCCGCAGCCTAGAAGCGGTATCTCAAATCAACGCCGGCGGTGAACGGACGGTTGACCGCGAGCAGGTTCAGTTCATCGGACAATTCGTTGGGGTCCGCCAGGTTGGCGTGCTCGTTCGTCACGTTATCGAGGTATACGGCGGCTTCCAGCTTCTTCAGGCGCACCCCGCCGCGCAGGTTCAGCAATTCGTAGGAGGGCCGATGCAGGCCGCTACGGCTTATGCTGCTGTCGATGTACCGGTAATCCACCCGCCAGAACGCATCCAGGCCATTCGTCAATGCAAAATCATGGTCTATGGCTACCACCCCGGTCCATTCGGGTATATTCGGCAGCGGGTCGCCCTTGGCAATACTGTTGGCCTCTCCGGCGTCGGTAATCTCGGCATCGGTATAGCCAATTCCCGCGGATATCGTGAGCCCGGCAGCGGGTGTCAGGACAACGTCTAGTTCAAAGCCCTTGCTCTCCGCCTCGCCGGTGTTCTCCGAGGCACCGAAACCAAGGCCGCAATTGATCGTCGGAGACCGGAAGTCGTTCCAGTCCATAAAGAAGGCGGCGACATTCACCACCACGCGGTTGTCCGCCCAGCCGGTCTTGGCCCCCAGTTCGTAACTCCAAACGTCATCGGATTTGTAGGAAGTCGGTATGTTTGCAACGCCAAGCACTTCGCATGCGGTGGCGGCGGAGTTAATGCCGCCGGGCCGGTAGCCCTTGGCCGCATTGGCGTACAGATTAACGCCCTCGTCGGGGTACCACTGCAGGCCAACGCGCGGGTTGAACCCGTTCTCCGACAGGCTGAACTCTGCCCCGGCTATCTCCCCGGTGCCGTACAGGTCGAACAGCGCCCCGCCATCCTTCCGCGACGACTCTATGTCGATGTCAAACCAACGGCCACCGGCAATGAATTGCAGCTTTTCGTTAATTTCATAGCTGGCTTCCCCGAAAATGCCGATCTCCTCGCTTTCCCCGAGTACATCCAGCGAGAAGAAGGATCGGCCGCCGAAACCGAAAAACAGGTCGAAAGCCGTGCCGGGTTCGATGAATGATTCCGGCGGGAAACCACCCTCCCGGTCGACGTTCTGGTAGAACGCGCCGGCCACCAGTTGAAACGGCCCGTTGAATTCCGAAACGAAGCGAATTTCCTGGGTGATTCGGTCTTCGTCCCCGGCTTCGATGGTGCGCACGGGCATCGTTGAGCGGCCCAGAAACGCGATCGCCAGGGTACCGTCCTCCAGGTCTTCCGTTTCCCGGTTGAAGTAGGTGGTAGACGACAGAACAGTGCCCGAATCCAGCCCGATCTCAAGGTCCAGGCTCAGCAGGTAGTATTCGTCCTCTCCTTGCTCATCGAGGTCGTGCTGGCGTACCTTCACGAAGTTATCTATTGCATCGTCGACAAAGGCGGGGCCGTCCGATGCGAACTTCTGGTAGATGACGCCGGGACTGATATAGATGTTGTCGGTGGCCCGCACGCCTAGGGACAGTTGCAAACCGATCGTCTCGTCATCATTGATTTCCCTAGAGGTGTACTCGTCGCCACTGGCATCCCCGCCGCTGACTATGGAGCTATCCGGATCCACGAGACGGTCGATAAAACCCGCATCCGCGACATAGTAGGCAGACCCGCGCAATGCGGCCTTGCCCGCCACGAGCGGAATATTGAAGGAACCGTCGACAAGATAATCCCCACCGCCTCCTTTGACGGTGCCGACGCGGGCATGCAGGGCACCATCGACCTGATCCGGGTCGGGCTTCTTCGTCACCAGGCGCACCAGCCCGCCCATGGAACGGGAACCGAACAGTGAACCCTGTGGCCCGCGCAGTACCTCGATGCGCTCAACATCCAGCACCCGGGGATCCATGGTAACCGGCACCGGCGTGTCATTGATGTACAGGGCCGAGGTATCACTGCCAAAAATGCCCCTTAGCTGGAACTGACGCGAGGTTTGCCGCCCCTCCCCGGAAAAGCCGAAGGAAAGATTGGGCACCGCCGTGGCATAGTCGGCAAACTCGACCGCCCCCATCTCGATGATGTCTTCCGAGGTGAACGCCGCCATGCTGATGGGAACATCCTGAATGGCGGTCTGCCGTTTCGTCGCGGTGACGATAACTTCTTCGAGCACCCCGGCTTCGGCTTCCTCCTGTGCAACGGCATCCCGGGCACCACCGAAAACGACAGGCACCAACATGCACAGGCATGCAGCGGGCCTTGCCAGGTTGCGCACTACGCCGTGTCGGATCGAACTGAGTTTGCTGGCCACGATACTCCCCCACGATCTGAATCAGTTGCCGGGCAAAGGATAGCAGGTTTTTCGGAAAGAACAAGATATGTGATCACATATCAGAGACCTGTGCTGACAGTCGTCCGCGGGCCGCATCTAGGTACTCCGCTCGATTTCGGCGATTCTCACCATGGCTTTCAGCCCCTTCACAGGAGGGGTTTCCCGACCGATTTGGCCCCAATCAAGCCGGAAAAGCGGGGTGTTACGCGCCAAACAGCGCAGTTGGACGCCAAAATGAGATTTGCTGGCTCCATTTATGCTACGTTGTAATAACTGATATGTGATAACACGATATTCTGTTGTGGGAAGATGAACGTACTTCGCAAAGTGGAAAACCAGACGCTGCATGCCCGCGTCTACCAGGAATTGAGAAACGCGATTGTCCGCGGCCACTTCGCGCCGGGTGAGGTGGTCACCATTCGCCGCCTGGCAACCGAACTGGGTACCAGCGTCATGCCTGTGCGCGAGGCAATACACCGCCTCATTTCAGAGCACGCCATCGAAATGCAGGGCAGCCGTTCCATGCGTATTGCGACACTGACCCGGGAGAAGGTCGAGGACTTGATCAGGGTGCGCTCGATCATTGAGCCGGAGGCGGTCTACCTCGCCGCCGGGCGCATCGGCGAGGATGACATACTCGAACTGGAAGTTCTGAACCGGAAACTCATGAAGGCCATCATGCACGGGGACGTGGATGACAAACTCCTCGCAAACAGGGCGTTTCATTTCGCTGTATACAACATTGCGGCATCACCCATACTGTTGCGGGTGATCGACTCGCTTTGGCTACAAAGCGGCCCCTACCTGCACTCCCTGTTTGCCAGCGCAGACCGTGCCCACGAGGAACTCGGTACGGAATTCATCAATGACAAGCTGCTGGAAGCCTTTAAAAAGGGCGATGCCAAACTGGCGAAGCGCGTTCGTGGGAAAGACATTCGCCTGTCGGCCGAGTGGTATCTCAAGCACCTGGAGGAGTAGCGTGTCGATACGCAACAACAGGTGTTCAATACCCTATCTCTTCTGCGCGATGTGCTGGCTGACCCTGTCACTAGGCAGTTTCGCCGGGCAGACCAATACCGCCAACAGTGAATTCTGCCCCATAGCGGCGGGGGAGCGGGCCGGCGCGCCGGTGTCGCGCTTCGGCTGCTATACGGGCTACAGCGAACCCGTCTATAGCGCATTCCATAGAGAATCCCGCTACCTAGCCACGCGTGACGGGACGAAGCTAGCAGTTGACATTTACCGGCCGATGGAAAACGGGGTGCCGGTGGCGGAACCTCTGCCCGTCATCTTCGGTTATGCCCGCTACTGGCGCGCCACCGAGAACCCCGACGGTTCGATATCCACCGCGCTCGGCGTACTGCCGAAAGGCACCGCCTCGGCGCCCATCGACACCGCCAATGCCCGCACCAACCTGCCGAATCTGCTCCGCCACGGATACGTATATGTGCGCGCCACGTCCCGGGGCGCGGGTGCGTCCTACGGCACGCGGAAAAGCGACATGACGGGTCTGGAGGCCAATGACGGACACGATGTCGTGGAATGGATCGCCCGGCAGCCCTGGTCCAACGGAAAAGTCGGCATGCGCGGCTCCTCCTATCCGGGCATGGCCCAACACCTGACGGCCAGCGCCGCACCACCACACCTGATCGCCGTCTTCCCCGGGGTTGCGCCCTTTGACGAATACGATTCCAGTTGGGCGAGCACCGGCATCCTGCGCAAGTACGGTCTCTCCTGGCTTGCCCGTGAAGCCCAGCGGGACGACGTTCTGGAGGGAGTCACGGGTTCCACCGTCAACCCGGTGAGGCCGAAAACGAAGATGGTGGCGCGCGTGGACGCCGATGTCGACGGCAGCATGCGGGAAGCAGCGCGCCGGGAACGCCAGACCGACATCGGCACCGACCCGCTACGCTACTTTACCCTGCAATCGCCCGAGTCGGCACAGATGCTGGACATGCTGCGGGAAGCCGCCGGCGGAATCGGCATCACCGAAATGATTGAACTGCTGTACTCGTCGCGGGCGCTGGGCGACTTGCTGGGCGAACACCCCGGACTGGCGGAGCGGCTGAGGAGATTTCGCTTCTACCGCGACGCCTCCCCCATGCTCGCCGCCGCCCAGCCCGTGGGCCCGAATACCCTGTCCAACCTGATGCCGGCAATCAACCGTTCCAGAATCGCCACCTACAACTGGGGCGGATGGTTCGACTTTGCCGCGCAGGATACGATTCTCTGGCACGTCAACAACCGCAACCAGAAAAAACTGACCATGGGGCCCTGGACCCATGCTCCGAACGAGCGGGACAACCCGCGGGAAGCCTCCCACAAACCCTTGCTCAACGTCGAGGAGCTACGCTGGTTCGACTACTGGCTGAAAGGCATCGAAAACGGTGTGATGAACGATGCCCCGGTACATTACGCAGTCATGGAAGATCCCCAGAAATGGACCTGGGAATCCGCGCCGGACTGGCCGCCCGAGGACACATCCCCTGTCTCGTTCTACCTCGATGCGGCAGGCAACGGCCTTTCCACCACAAAACCGAAGATCGGCGGCAAGTCCGCATACCGGGTTGACTACCATGTAAGCATGGGCGAATCCACCCGCTACCACGATTCGATCGGCATGGGGCCCATGCAATACGAAGCCCTGAATGAACACGCGGAAAAGTCCCTGGTGTTTGAAACCGCGCCGCTGGACCGGGATTACCTGGTAGTCGGGCATCCCGTTGTTGAATTGCTGGTGACATCCTCGGAAGGGGATATCGAAATCAATGTGTACATGCAGGAGATTGACGCCCGTGGCGAGCCGTTCTACCTGACCGACGGTGTAATCCGTTCGTCACATCGCAAGCTGGGGCAACCGCCCTATGACAAGATGGGGCTGCCCTGGCTGGACAGCTCACGAGCCGCGGTGCAAAGCACGCCTCCCCTGGATAGGAACAAACCATCCGTGCTGAAGTTCACCCTGTATCCCACCGCGGCAAGGTTCCAGCAAGGCCACAGGTTGCGCATTGTCATAACCGGGGCGGACGCGCACTCGAACTTGACCATTCCCTACGACCCACCACCGGTAGTTTCCGTGTGGACCGGTTCCGATGCCGCCTCTAGGATCATCCTGCCGGTACGAGGATGACGCGGATGCGCTCCTTCGTTGCGTGTATCGAACAACCGGGCGCATCCGGTTTGCAGGTAATCCCGGCGATTGTGATGAACGCCGCTGCGGCGGCGGCGTAACTCACGGGAAAACCATCGGCTATTCAAAACCAGCCGCGCTCAAGGGCATCCTGCTCATTTTCATCGCCGTTGCCTAACAGCATTTCCACATGAAACAGAAAGCGCTCGAACGCATCCGGCGACAGCGGGTGCTCGGCGAGGTGGCGTACAAACGCATCCCGATTGGCCGCTCTTCCCTCTGCGGTGGAAAATTGTTCTCGGATGCCGGCCGATAGACGCCTTGCCCTACGAAGCACAATTACTTCCTCTATTGCGGTGACCGCCGTATTGATCGGGGTCATGTCCAGCCATTCGCACAACAAAAAATATCGAGAATTTGGCACCGACAGCTTCAAATCATAGGCTGTGCCACTTGCCTCCTGAAACATCGTCTTATCGAGATTCGTTTTTACTTCCGCAGCCAAGTACGCAAGATGTGTCTTCGCCTCTTGGGATTCGCTGAAGTCCTCACAGTGCGACGCTTTTAGGAACAAGGGTCGCGCCATAGCAAAGTCATGGTCCTTCGAGCGTACAGCCATGCCTCCTCCGGCTGTCGTGCTTAGCAGGCTAGAGCCAAAGCGTAAATGAGAAAAAGCGTTTGCCGGCCCAAGGATCAAGCCGCGGCCCGAGAGGCGATCATGGAACACCTTTCCGACCAGCCGGGGCAGAAATTCCTCAAGAACCGTGTTGTCAATTTTGAGTTGACCCTTTTGACGATAGAGAAAGTCACTACGACTGTCGAATATCAATTGGAGATCGATCGATAGCTTGTAGTCATTCAACAATCGCAGGAGTAGTTCGACAGAATTCTTGCCAGTGCTCTCAACTCCTTCAATTTCGGCAAGCCATCTCTTGTACCTTTTGATTGCATCTCGGACTCTTGGCCGATCACCTTCGGGTAGTTTCTCGTTTCGAAGAAGCGCTTGCAGTTTATCTCCGTGGGGCGTCGGGTATAACATCGTCAGTGACACTTCCAGGGACGCGACTCGGTTGTCAGTATTGGAGACGGAGCGACCGTATCGAGACGGGTCAACGCATCGTCAATGCCCGCGTGCGTGTCGTTGGGAAGAATCGACCTACTCGCCGACAACGTCCGCCCCGCAATTCGACGAGCCTTCTTCAAAATGAGGGATCGATCCGGAATTTCACGAATCAAACGGAAATGTATAATGTCCTCGTATATCTCGGTTCCATACCGATTACGAAATACCCGTTCTTGACGCCGCTCTATTTCTAGCCCCACCGCCTGCACGGCAATCTCGGTTACCAGCTCGCCGTTAAAAAATTTGATACCCCTAACCGTGGATTCGCGCCCAAGTACGAGGATTAACCGAGCTCCCATTTTGGAAACTCGGCCCATCTCCCGAAGCGCGAGTGCCATATCCAGTGAGTACTGAATAACCGTAAGGAAGCGGTTTCCCCGGTTTTGGCGGTTCGATCCAATCTCGGAACGAGCATTCGCTAGTACATTCAGCCCCATGGCCTCGACCGAGCGGCGGTACTTCTGGTGGTAATTGTGGACATTAATGTAGGGAGGCGACGTAAACACCAGATCGACCGAACCAGACTCAATTGGCAAGGCTCTCGCATCCGCCTGATGCACAAAAATAGGTTTCGTGGAATAAGGCAAGCCTTGCACGGTCTTTTCAAGACGCATCCACGTCTTGTGGATGATGGTCTCGTCTAGAATTCCGCGATGGAAATCGGATAACACAATAAGCGCCGCAGCGAGATTTCGAGCCGTGTCGGAGGTTGACTCACGCCACAAACTAATGAGAGCAGCTTCTAGTTCAACGCGCTTCCTGGACTCACAGGGTTCGCCCGTAAACAAAGGGCCATGTGATGGAGCAATCACTTCGTAAAGGCGTTCGCGCAACTCGCCAAGCACTGCTCTCCGCCTGTCCGCGTCGAGATTGACCATCCTGTATACGCCCGCAAGGATCACGGCCGAAGAGTTGAGGTCATATCCGCGGGCCGAGTGCCCTAGCCGTGCGGCCTCGACAAGTGAAGTGCCGCTACCGACGAAGGGATCAAGGACAACATTCGCCCGCGGGGCGTAGGCGGCTAGTAGCTGTTCAACGAGTTGCGGCGAAAACTGCCCGGTCCAGGGGAAGGGGTTCGTCCGCACTCGGTTTGCAATGTCGAGGCTACTCTGAGGCAGCGACTCCCGATCAAGGGTAGTAGCCGCGAGGGTTTCGTGTAGATTCATCGGCTCGGCACAGGCTCCGCCTGCCCATACTTTCGGCCATGATACAACTTTTGCTGAACCACTTTGCCGTGCTCTCCGCGGCTCGGCCCGGTGGTGCCCGACGATGCCTAGGCGGGACTCCAATTGAGCAGCCGTTCGACCGCGGCGTCGGTGACGGTGTCCCCGCCGTCGAATAGGACTGCTGGAAAGCCGCCGGCGTGGAAGCGGACGTTTTCCGGACCGAACAGCGACTTGGCGGATGCGACCACGCCTGGAAGATCGGTCTCGTGCACACCCGCTTTAGGGTGTATCCAGTCGGATCCAAGCCGCGGGCACCAGGTGACGACGCTGCAGCGGACTGGCTCTCGGTCGCGGCCCTTACTACCGACCCGCCCTCGCTCGTGACCCGTGCGGGCTAGATTTCGCCCGCGACTGGTCCGGGCCGCGAGGAAGGCGCGATAGACAACGTCGTCGGATGGCAGTGAGTAGCCCATAAGCACGATGTGGTCGGCCTTCTGGACAAGGACGCGCATGTCGCGCTGGATGTCTTCGAGAAAGGGCGGCGGGGTGGTCTTGAGGTTTGTCTGGGTGATCAGCGGCATGTGGTGCGCGAAGGTAAGCGTCTCGCAGTGGACGCAGGCGCGGGCGTCGACTTCGCCGCGCTTCCAACTAGGGTGCTCAAGGCTGGGCCTCCAACTGTCGAAGTTGATCCCCTCTACGAAGGCGCGCAAAGGCGGTGGCGGAAGGAGAGTTTCAGTGTTCATCTCCCATTTGTCTCCCATGAAGGACGAGAGCTGACCACAATTGGGGCACTCCCGCCACCAGAGGCTACCGTGCGGAAACAGGTACTTTGACACGCGGATGCGGACCTTTGCGCCGTGCGCGGGGTCGTTTAGCTGCCGTGCGGAGGATTCATTCATGGGCTCCCAAACCTTGCTGCCCTGATGCTTCTTGTCCACCCTTGGTCCGGCCACGAAATGGCCGAGATCATGGAAAGTCCAGAGCTTCCGCGCTGGGGTGCCGACGAGCGGGACGCTGGCGGCCCAGTTCAGATCCCGGTTGGCGACGAACTGCGCCCAAAGGCCAAGCGGGTCCCAGTTCATGCTGACGAATCCGGTTTCGCCAACGACGAACTCCTTGGTCTCAAGATCGGCGGCGCCAAGTTTGCTGGCGAGATGAACGCCCTGGCGCTGCATGCGTCGAGCAAGCGCCGCGGCGAAGTGATAGTGGTGGCTGATCTCAGCGCCATTTTGGTGTCGGGCAGTATGCCAATCCACGTACATGAGGGTATGCAACAAAAGACGGAGCGCCATCCGTGCGCCGAGTACGCGCTGGGGAGTCAGAAAGTAGCCGTCGGGCACCGGAAAGCCGTGACCGGATTGCTGGTGCAGATCCAAGACATTGAAGAGGTCGGGGAGCCGCAAGACGCCCGACTCGGCGGCAGGGGACCGGCGGGCGGCTGCACCCAGGTCGGTGACCTGTGGCTGCCGAAGCTGGGCACCTAGATCGAATCCTGGGTTCGGTGCATCGTCTTTCGGGCAAATGTCGATGGCGGCAACCAGGGCAGGCCAGTCGTAGAGGGTGCGAAGTTCGACGATTCGGCGGCGAAGGTCGCGGTCGTCCGGGCTATGCCAATTGCGGCGCATCGCATCGAGTTGGTCATCGTCGATGTCCGTTGGATGTCTGCAGTGAATGCCTTCGGCATCAGCGTCCCCGATGACGGCCAAGAGATCGGATACCGCTTGTATCCAATGGGCGGAGGTGCCTTCTCCGAGCGCGGTTTGGACCCGGTCCGCACGTGAACGCGGACGCTCGCCGTTCGGCGTTAGCGCGGCCAAGGCGGTGGCTTGCTCCGCCGTGGTGCGGAACCCCGCGCCCTTAGTTGCGCCCGCGCCCCAGAATACGACGGTTTTGCCTGGGATTGTCACCTACGATGGGTGATGGCGGGGACCGTGACGGCTACGAGCTCGGGAAGTTGCTGGTCATCGGCAGGTGGCAGGGGGAAGTTAACCCCGATGTCAACGCCCAATTGATTCACGGCGGCTTGGCGGAGGTCATCAAGAAAGCCAGGTTCGAGGTCCGCCGTAACGGAGAGCACCACCGGATTAGCTTCTTCAAAGGCGATCAACCGCACGTGGCCCAAGTTGCTGGTCGGATCCGTGGGAGGAATCGCGCCCAGTTCGGCGTCCTGGAGGAACACCGCGAGTGTTCGGCCTCCGTGGTAAACGCTGTGGTCTTCATCCGGTATGAATCGGACGCGTAGGGCGCGACCGTATTCACCCCGGCTGCTCCTCACATGCAACTTGCCGGTGGATACATACAAGTTGCTGGCGGATTTCGATTTGGTGTCGCCCTTGCCTTTGCCAACGTTTTTGCCGCCACTCTGACTAGAATTTTTATTACTATTCGACATGATTCACCCTCCTTGATAGATTCAAAATCTTACGGCCCTCAAACACCGAATTCCTGACCGGCTTCGTAGGTGACGGTCAGAAACTACATGTTGTAGGCCAAACTTGGCCGAGCCGTTGTCCCGCTAGCCGATGTGGCCATTGTACTATGTCTGTGCCACGCCGCGGGTAGGTGACACCCTTGGGCACCACAATCACGCGCTGGTGGTCGCCGCGAAGGGACCACCTCACTAATCCAGACTCAGTTCCGCCGCGGCACCTTTCCTAGCTCGCCTACCCGGCAATTTCCTCTCACCGTAGCAGTCGGCGGCCGTGTGCTCACTCCCGGAATGAACGCGGGTCTCATTCTGGTCCGTGGCCGACGTGATCATCGATACGGGAGCGCCGCTCGGCGATGCAGGCATCAAGATCGACGACCTCGAATTCAGCGTCGGCGCGACATCGGCAAGTGTTGCCATCGCTGTCGGACAGGCTGTCAATGCGGCAACCGTGAAGATAATCGTGCAACGGGACATCAAAGCGATGGCAATGGTCAGCCCCAACACGACGGAAAAGGCAAGGGCGAACGAGCAGAACGACGCGAACTACGCGGGTCTCTGGTGCCGACTATCGTCCCGCTAGTCCGCATCCGTCGCCAACTTAACGGAGAGCTGGCTGAACACGCAGGCCCCAAGGCCGTTTGTGGCTTGTTGGAGGAGCCGGTACCGCAAACGGTTGGATGCAAGGCGCGACATGGGCGTTTTCGGCACTCGGCAGCGGCGGAAACGTGAGTTCGCCACGGTTGAGGCGGCGGGCTGTCCTTCAGAAACCGGTCGGAATGATGGGTCGGCGGGAACCCCGGCGGGTCTCGAAACACTACTGCTCGACCATTTCCCGGCCATAGCGCTCCATCAGGTGATTGGCCAATGACTCGATGAAGTCCCGCCAGACCCATACCTGTTTCGACTCCCGAAAGTCATCGAACACACCGGACGGATTTCCCATCAGTTCGAAGATCAGCAGAATGCCGTTTTCGTGCACCGGGTCCAGTGCCTGATCCAGCCGACTCCAGTTCAGCACCTGATCGCCCTCGTCCGTATACTCGAGTTCAACCAGATCCAGCAGATAGTGGGGCCGCAGATAACGGATTGCGGGACCATTCGAGTCCCCGATCATCCGCAGCGTCAATTGCATGTCGCACGTCAACAGCATGTCCTAGGGCGACGTGCCCGTGCCCTGTCAGAAACGCGGCTGCACACGCGGTTCTGCACTGAAATCCACACTCAGGTCAAACGCATCCAGGGCATGCGCGACAACGGGGAAGATTAGTCAGGCCGTCAATAACGACGGTCGGAGCCACCGGCGTCGTCGCAGCATCCCGACAAGTGGTCTCCGCTATTCACCCATGTTCCGAAGAAGCGCGACTATCGACCATCCTCCGGCTTCCTTCCCCCGCCACCACGATTCCTGTTCAGCTTCGGATCGTGTCTCTTGATATGTTCTTTTTCCTTCCTCTTCCGCTCATGCAGCGGCGCTTCACGCTTCTTACCCATCAGTCCTGCTTCTTCCACTCAAAATAATGCTTGCCTAAATCCAGCTTCGGTTCGGCACCTCGCAAGTGCTCCTGATAGCGTCTGCGCAGATTGTTCGTCTGTCCAACGTAATCCACGCTACCATCGCCCATGCCTACGTATCGATAAACTCCCGGTGCCGCCGGTGGTTCGCCGCGCGAGAATCGTCCAACTCCAAATGCCACTTTCGTTCTATCCTTGAACTCTAAGCTGTGGGACTATAGCCAGCCTAGGAAAGTTCCGCAAATGTCTGTGCCGGCCCGAGTAGCATGGTGACAAACGGCAGGCGGGACAGGGGGCCATGCAAGGCGGTATAGGAGAGGCACCTGCGCTGTTCCGCAGCCCTTGAATTCTGTGGGCTTCCGAGGTGCCGCAAAGTGACCTTACCCCGATAATCCACTGTTTTGGTGTGTTTTTTGACGGCGTTTGGCCGATTCTCCAGGTTTTCACGCCGATACCCAACAGCAGTCCGTCCTAGCTCCGGGGTACGAGCGGCGCAATACCCCGGAGCCGATCAACGCACGCCTGCACAACGGCTTCGACTTCGAGTGGCGCTATAGTCCGGGGCCGGGGGGCGAAATCGCCTGTTCAACCTATCCGCTGGGAATCATTCCCATCCCAGATAGAATACTGCCGGATTTCCACTGAAAGCCACCCCGACACTTCTCCCTTGCCGTGGCTAGGGCAAACGCCTCGCCCTTTTTTCCCGTACCGTATTCCGCGAAAATTCTCACGGGGCAAGTGTCTCGCGTCTTAGGTCTGTTTGACACTGAAATGAGAGTCTTTACAATGCGACGCTTACACAGCCACAGCACGTAGGAACGCTCAATGATTGAAAAAAGCCAAGCCCCTGAATTTGACGAAAAGTCTTTATGGGAAAAGATCAAACAAACAGCAAAGAAAGCTGGACGCAAGGTGATCGAAATCGTCCTCGTACTGTTCTACTGCCTGTGCGACGACGACACGCCAGTTTGGGCGAAATATACGATAGCCGGGGCGCTACTCTATTTCATCAGCCCGATAGACGTCATACCAGACTTTCTCCCTGGGGGTTTTGTCGATGACTTGGCCGTCCTGGGGGCAGCAGCCGCGACAGTAGCCACGCACATTAAGCTCGAACATCGGAAACGCGCCAAGGAATGGGTAGACGGCACTTTTGGACCCGAGGAAGAATAAGCTACAACTTGATAACGCATTGGGAGCGTCTCAATCGGCGAATCGTCGAGCCCCGGCTAGCCCTAATACTTGTTCACTTAACGATTTTCACGATGGTTTCGGGGTCGTATTTGTGGATGACTAGCTCTCTCGGTCGCAAGGGGTAGTTGCTATTTTTACGTTTGACAAGGCGATGCGGCTGCCGTCCGGCGACCAGCGGGGAAAGTTTGCCCTATGCTTCCCCGCGCTCAGCGGCCGGTGGTTGGCACCATCCGCATCGACGATCCAGATATTCTCGTAGCGCCGGTCCGTCATCACGTCGTTGAAAATGCCGCACGTAGGCGACCCGCTCGCCGTCCGGCGAGAGCTGCGCAACCGCCTCGGCTCCCATCGACACCGCCAATGCCCCGACCAACGCGCCGAATCTGCTTCGCCACGGATACGCCCTAGCCCGTCGTTCACGGAATCAAGACGCAATCCGAGCGCCCACCGTCGGCCACCAGGTTGGCGCCCGCGATATACCTCGCTCTGGGCGAGCACATGAATACCGCAATACTGGCGATCTCCTCGGGCTTCCCCATCCTGCCAAGCGGAATCGACTCGATCTTGGCTTGCACGGTGCCCGGTTGTCGGGATTCGAGAACCTGCCAAATTCCGTCCTTTGCATACACGGGCCCGGGTGAAATCATATTGACGCGAACGCCGTCCCCGATCAGCTCGTGGGATAGGCCTTTCATCACGTGCAACAACGCAGCCTTCACCGCACCGTATGCGTCTCGTTTCCGGGCCGATAGCGCCGATGTCGAACCAATGATCAGGATCGCGGCGTCGCCTCGCTGCGCAGCGGATAGCTTCAGGTGCGGTGCCGCAATTTCTGTGATCGTCGCGAGCGCATCGATCTCTATGGCCGTATTTCGCCGCCATGCTTCGCTCGAGAATCCACTCGCCATCGCGCTCGCATTCAATACCAGCACATCGAGCCCGCCGAGCCTCTCGGCCGCTTGCGTCACCCACCTTCGGGTGCCAGCCCGATCTTCCAGATCGATAATCGTGCCCTGCGGCGCAACGGCCGCCGCGGCAGCAACATCGGCCGGCACCGCCAGTTTTCGCGCACAATACTCTACCCGGCACCCCTCGATGGCCAGCTCGCTCACGATGGCCTGTCCGATGCCTCGCGAACCTCCGGTAACGATAGCCCGCGCGCCCGCAAGGTTCATATCCATCGCCATGCCCCATTTGAACTCGCTAGGGTTGACATCATTCGGGGTCGATCTGACACAGGGAATCGAGTGCGATTGTCATCAACACCGTCTCGATCTTCTGCAGATTCGCGGTGGTGATTTTTTCTCTGGTGAGGCTGTCTACCGTCGCCGCACACAAACTGCCCGCCTTGCACCCAAGGACGCTGCCGACCGTCAATATGGCCGACGTTTCCATATCGATGGCCGATACGCCGTCTCGAGTTAGATTCTCGAAATTCTTTCGGACCCTTTGTTTAGACTTCCCGTCCAATGCAAACATGTCCTGGTAAAACGCGTCGTAACTCGCAAACGTTGCCAGATGAAAGTCGTCCGGAGAACCGGCCGCTACCTCACTCAGCACGCGCACGATGTCCGGGTGAGCGATACTCGTTGCTGCCTTGGGCGCGTAGGCGGCAGACGTGCCTTCGCGCGGCTTCGCATCCTTCGCGATGACAATATCGCCAACATTGACCGGCGCAAGGCCTATACAGGTGCCTAGACGTAAGAATACTCTCGAACCCAGTTCCGCCAGTTCGTGCAACACGATTGCGGCAATGGGTGCGCCCATGCCGAACGCCGACAAAGTAATTCGGCAATCCTCGTACCAACCCGTTACGGTGTTGAGACCCCGATTAACCGATACCTGCTCCACATTGCTCAGATGTTGGCTCAAGCGCAACACACGCCCGGGGTCTCCTAAGAGTATGACCCGGTCCGCGACCTGATCGGCGTTACAACCCAGATACCATGCGCGCTTGCCGGACATTCGAGCTATCCGGTTGGCCTGCCGCGCAGCAGTGCAGTCGCCGCATCGACACCGGATTGCGCAATTGCGGTGATTTCGGTTTGTGCATTGCAGATTGAATCCAGGCAACCACCGGCAAGCGTATCGCCGGCACCTGACGCGTCGTTGAAGGACAACCGCGGGACATCGACCCGCTCGCTTAGCCCGGCCTGTTCCACGAGGACGGGATCGCGCCCCGCCGTCTGTATGACCAATGGCGAATCGTCAGGGTCCGCTTCCTTTAACGCGTTGTCGACGGATGGCCGTTCGCTATCGTTGCAGAATATGTATCTGGCGCGGGATGCCAGGGCAATGCGGAGTTCGTCGGGATAGGATATCGGGTCGTTTTTCATGACCCAGGCCACCGTGCATTGCTCGGAGACTAGTCTTAGCGCGCGCATCGCAATATCGGGCGGTCCGACAGTGACGCACAACAAGTCGGCCTTCTTCAAGAGTTCTTCCTGGTCTGCCGTAAGCGACTCGCGACCGAGCATGCCCGGGTCAAAACAGCAACAACAACTACCGTCCACCTGGTAGATCATGAAGCATACCGGGGTGGACCCCGATCCAATCGTCGCGATGCCCCGGGTATCGATGCCGTCGGCGGCGGCCTGTCGTGTGAAAAGAGCGCCCTGTTCGTCATCGCCGACCCAAGTGATGATAACGACGTCCCGGCCGTGGCGCGCAATGGGTCTCGCAACATACAGTGGACAGCCACCAGGCCGCGGGAACTCATTGACAGGTCTTTGCTTGATCATCACCGTCCGGTCGCCACGAAAGTAGCCATCAAGCACTGCCGGGTAGTCGATGGATGCGTAACCAATTACAACGATGTTCTTCATGACAAGAGGCCACTGGCTTCGTCCAATGTCACGACCCAACCCATGTAACGGTCGATGTCCTCCAGCGACGCGTCGGACAGATGCTGGCGATTGGAGTTAACGGCTTCACGGACAACGTGGCAGCGGTATCCAAGCGCAAACCCGTCCTGCACAGTGGCTCGTACACATACGTTGGTTTTTACTCCACCAATGACCAACGATCGAACATTCAACTCTCGCAGCAGAAGATCTAGATCGGTTCCCTGGAAAGCGCTCATCCGCCGCTTCGCCAACAGAAATTCCGAGTCGCCCACCGGACCAAACCCGGAGTACAACAGCGAATCGAAATCGCCATCGATACAATGCGCCGGCAGTTTTGCTGTTTCGAAATCGTCCACGCCCGGCCGGTGTCGCTCGGCCACGAAGATCACAGGTGTTCCCGCCTGCCTCGCAATCTTCAGCAATTCTCTGATCGCAGGCAATATGTTCGCGCTTCCAGGATAGTGATTTTGACCGCGTTCGTGCAGGAACGAGTTCTGCAAATCGACAAGTACGAGCGCCGACCCCGGCCTCTGTTCCACCAAGCCCTTCATGCCGCAAATCCCGCTCCCCCTGGTGCCCCATCGCCGTCAAGCACCGCAACTTTGTGCCGGCGAACCAAGCGCGCGTCATAGGTATAGGTATGCTGCAGGTAGACGGCTTCGACGAGTTCCATAAGGCGACCCGCATCGTCAAAGCTCTGGCGATGAACAAGCATCACCGCGGCGGGAAGCTCGATGCCCAGCAACCGGGCCTCCCGTTCGCTCGCCAGCCGAACGTTGATTATTTCGTCAGCGTGGTCGATCTCGAGCCCTGCGTCATCGAAGGTTTGATAGAGGGAGAACTCGGGGTCCGCCACGCGGCCGCTTGCACCACAGAGCTCTGGCAGGGTCTCGACGACCCGCATCGGAAGCAATGCGGTATGAATTGCCCAGGGAACGCCGTCTACCAATCTTATGCGCTCGTACAACATCGCCGGCTCCCCACAGCCGTATTGCAACGCCTGCGTACATGTAAGCTGCTTTTGTTCCACCACGCGATGCGTCGGGCGCCGCCCCTGGCGCCGAACCGTTTCCGAAAACCCGAGCAGATAGCCGAGCGAACGATGCAGTGCCGGCCGCGACACGAAGGTTCCGACACCCTGTCGCCGTTGTAGGAGGCCTTCGACTAAGAGCACCTCGATGGCCTTCACGACGGTACCCCTGCTGACACCGAACCGGCTGCAAAGCTGTGCCTCGCTGGGTAGCAGATCGCCAGGCCCCCATTTCCCGGAATGTATTCCATCCCGGAGTTCGTCTGAGACGGCCACGTAGCGCGGCTTTTCCCTGCGTCGGTGAGATCTCATATATCAGGTTCCCTGTATGGCATGACAATTATGCAAACAACTACTTGACTAGTCAATTAATCGATTGTATTTTGCGTGCTGTAAACACTTTGTATCAGGTATCGCGACAAACCTCTGCTACGGAGGAATCAAAATGAGAAATTCGACATTGGTCCTGACCGTCGGCCTGGCGGGATTTCTGGCGCCCACGGCTGTACTTGCCCAAGGCCCCGACCTGGTCATCGAAGAGATCATCGTTACTGCTCAGAAACGAGAACAGTCGGTGTCGGATGTCGGTATCGCCATCGACGTGGTGAGCGGCGACCGAATCCGCGAGGCAGGCGCGGTCAGCCTAATCGATTTGGGTCATTTCTCGCCGGGACTGAATGTGCAAACACCGTTCGGCGAGTGGGGCTATCCCCTGATCGCCATACGCGGACTGAGTACAGACGGGTTCATCGAGACCCTGCCGCAATCCACCGGAGTCTATGCCGACGGCGTCTACGTGTCGCAGCCCCCGATGCAGGCGTTTCGATTGCTCGACCTCGAGCGCATGGAAGTGCTGAAGGGCCCGCAGGGCACAATCTATGGAAGAAACACGATCGCCGGCGCCGTCAACCTCATCTCGAAGCGTCCAACTTTTGAGCCCGAAGGGTATGCCACCGTTGGCTTCGGGCGCTACAACCGCGGCAAGGTCGAGGCCGCCTACGGCGGGCCACTGTCGGATACTGTCGCCGGCCGGGTCGCGGTCAAGTACCTGCGACAGACGGACGGCCCGCTGACCAACACCAACCCCAATGTCGGCGACGGCGGGGAGCTCGACCAGCTAATGGGCCGGGCATCGCTGCTGTTCAAACCGAATGACGACATCGAGCTCATTGTTCGGGCCTACGCGGGCAGGGACGATTCGGATGTCTGGCCTTTCTCTCTGATTCCCGCCGGTGTAGACACCACGGGCGACGGCCTCCCCGACCAGCTTTGCAACGACTTTATACAGGGTGACATAGAAGCCGCGGCAATAAACTGCCTTGCCGCGGACCCATTCGTCAGCGGCACGTCCTTCAACGACCCCAGCGGCGACCCGTATGTCAATGACCAGAATGCCCTGGGTGCGCACAATTACCGGTCGAGTGGCTTCTCCATGGATCTCAACTGGGATTTGGGCAATAGCACGTTGACCTGGGTAAGCGGATGGGACGATTTCGAACGCCATGATCGGCTGGACGAGGACGCCGGACCCACGGTCGCAATCGACGACGTTAGGCGATCGGAGGTATCGCAGCTTTCCCAGGAAGTGCGGCTCGAGTCCAATGGCGACAGCGGGCTGCAATGGCTAGCGGGTGTTTACTATTCGTTGGACGAACTCGAAGGAGCGCCTTCGTTCGATTCGGGCGGACGCCAGGATTTTTCGAAGCTGGAGACGGACACTCTCGGTGTTTTCGGACAGCTCTACATTCCGCTCCGGGACGATCTGCTGCTTACCCTTGGCGGTCGCTGGACCGACGTGGAACGCGATTTCTTCTATCGGACGACAGGAATTTTCGCGGCACCCGAACTGCAGGCCGGAACCGGCAGCCGCTTCTCGGACAGCGACTACTCCGCAAGACTGGCGCTGGACTGGAGCCTAGGTGCCGACACCCTGGTATATGGCAGCATCTCCCGCGGCTTCAATGCCGGCACGTTCAATAGCCAGTTCCTCGCGACGGCCGAAAACCTTGTTCCCACCGAATCTGGGTCACTGCTGGCATACGAGGTGGGCATCAAGTCGACCTTCGCCGAGGGCAGAGCGAGTTTCGAGGGCGCAATGTACTACTACGACACCGCCGACCCGCAGGTTGTCGCCGTCGAGCCGCTGAGCGGCATATCGGCCAACTTCCTGATCAACGCCGACGACTCCCAAATATTCGGCGCGGAAGCGCAACTGCGCGCCATGCTGACCGAGTGGTTGGAGTTCGATATAGGCGCAGCCTACATCGACAGCGAATACGGCGCGCTCGTCACATCCGTCGCGGGCACCGGCACCGGCAGCCCGCCTCCCTGGAACGCGCCCGTATTCGGCTCGACGCTCATCGACTTGACCGGCAACAGTATTCCCAATCACCCGGAATTCAGCATCAACTCGACATTGGGCGTATTCGCTTCGCTGGGCCGGGACTGGCGTTTCAACGGCACCCTGGATTTCATCTGGCAGGACGACATCCCGAGAGACCTGCTTGCAACGCCGGCCCTGTTCACCGAGTCGCACATAAACATCGATTTGCGCCTAGCCGTGCGATCTCCTGATGACGCATGGGACATCGCGGTGTGGGTGCACAATCTCACGGGTGAGGAGTACCTCACCGAGGCATACGAGGTACTGGGCTTCGGTTTTTACATCGCGGCCGGCAACTACAGTTATCCGCGAACATACGGCATCGACCTGACCCGCAATCTCTAACGCCGGAGTGTTGCGATGACGGTAAAGACTTCGGGGCCGTATATTGCACCGAGCCACCCACCCGATTGTTCAAACGCCTGTGCCTTCAAACCCCGGTTCTGAGGCTATCTGCATGAAATTGATTGATCGCGAGTTTGCCGGTGCCCTCGGCATCTATACGATTGGCGGGCTATTCTGGGCGTTCCTGCCCTTCTTCGTCGGATTGAAGGTTTCGTCCGGGGGTTTCACCCAAGCGCAGGCTGGCTCGCTGGGTTCCGCCTATCTGCTCGGCTTTTCCCTAGCTTCGATGACCGCACTGTGGTGGGCCAGCCGTTTCGACTGGCGTCGGCTGGCCGGGGCCGCGGCGGCCGTGGTTGTTGCCGGTTTTCTGGTACTGGCCCGGGTCGAGAACTATCCAAGCAGCCTCGCGATTGTACTTGCGATCGGTGTCATGATGGGCACGTTCTGGACAATCGCCTACCGCGTATTCGGCGGTTCCAAAGACCCGGACCGCAGCTTCTCCACAGGTATCGTTGCTTCCTACACGATGCTTGCGCTGGTGACCTTCATCATCGGCAACCATATTCTGCAGGAATTTGGACTGCCTGGTTCCAGCTACTTTCTCGGGGTAGTCGTGCTGCTGCTGGCAACGTCGGCGTTTCTGCTGCCGCGAGGCGCACAGCCCGATGACCAAGCCGCGGTGCCGGGCGCCTATCGACCACCACTGTCGATCATGCTTGCGCTATTCGCGATATTCGCCACAAGTTTTGCGTTTGCGGGGGTATGGGCATTCACCGAGCGAATCGGGGCCGACGCCGGGTTCACGGCGTCGCAGATCGGCCCTGTGATCTCTTCCAATCTGTTGGCGTCGGCAGCCGGCTCGGTGCTCGCAACCGTGCTGGGCACTCGCTTGGGCCGAATGCTGCCGCTCCTAGGGGGCATGCTGGCAATGCTCGTTTCGGTGATTGCACTGATTACGGTCGACAGTTTCGGTACCTACGCCGCTGCCGTGGCAGGCTTGGGATTCTGTGTCGGCCTCGTCATGCCGTACCAGATGGGGCACCTAGCGGCTCTGGACCGCGACAACCGGTTTGTGCTGCTCATTGCCGCCGCACAGGGTATCGGCTCCGCAGCCGGGCCGCTTGCGGGCGGCGTTGCCGCGGACGCCGGAGGCTTCCACCTGTTGATCATCGTTACCGGCACGGGGCTTGTTCTGGGCATGCTGGCCATCGTTTTCACCTTCGGCAAGAAGGACGCGACATGAACATAGTGCGGGAGTACCGGGAGCTTCTGGATCAAAAGCTGGCACTGGTTTTCGACACACAGGAGCATGCCATCGAACGTGCGGCCGAGGCCTGTGCCGACAGTATCGCGAAGGGCAAGTTGGTCTTTACGTTTGGCACGGGCCACGGATCCTTCGCGGCGCTGGAAATGTTTCCGCGCACTGGCACCGTCGTCGGCTTTCGGCCAATCGTGGAGAGTACGATGATCTCCTTTCATCGTGTATTGGGCGACATGGGGGCTCGCCAGTATCGATTCATCCACGCCCAGGAGGGCTACGGCACGGCGATACTGTCGTCACACCAAACCGACCCGGGCGATACCATGCTTATCTTTTCTCACTCGGGAATCAACGCAGTTACCATGGACATTGCCATTGGCGCAAAAGAGATCGGCATGAAAGTCATTGGCGTGACCAGTATTCCACACTCGTCCCAGGTGCCTTCGCGCCACTCTTCCGGGAAGAGACTCTTCGAAGTGGCCGACGTGACCATCGATACGGGAGCGCCGCTTGGCGATGCCGGCATCAAGATCGACGGCCTGACATTCAGCGTCGGCGCGACATCGACAAGTGTTGCCATCGCTGTGGGGCAGGCTGTCAATGCGGCAACCGCGCAGATACTCGTGCAACGAGGCAGCAAACCGATGGTGATGGTCAGCCCCAACACGACGGAGAAGGCAAGGGCGAACGAGCAGAACGACGCGAACTACGCGGAGCTCTGGCGCCGGCTATCGTCCCGCTAGCCCGCATCCGTCACCAACTCGACGGCACCGGCTGAACACGCATGCCCCAGGGCCCTTTGTGGCTTGTTGGCGGAGCCGGTGCTGCAAACGGTTGGATGCACGGTGCGACCTGGACGTTTTCGGCCCTCGGCGGGGTCGGCAACGTGAATTCGCCACGGAGAGGTGGTGACGGGCTGTACTTCAGGTGCCTGTCCTTCCCAGCGCGGACACCGGTCGGAGTGATGGTTCGGCAGGAACCCGGTTACGCGGGCGGAGCGCGGTACGGGCTCAGAAGTGATCTGGACAGTGTGGTGCGTGGCGCGTTGCGAACAGGGCGTCGGCACGGCGGAGCGCCTCGGGCTCGCCTTCGAGCATTCCCCAGGCCGCGAGTTCGCGGGCCGAACGGCGGCCGGCATAAAGCAGGGCCAGCGCCTTGACCGACAGCACGATGTCCGCTCCGCCCGGAGCCGCGCCGACCTCCGCGGTTCCTCCGGAGGCGCAGAGCCGCCAGGTACCCACGTTCCAGGGAGCGAGGGAGTCCTCGGCGATGCGAAGGGTGAGCGCCCCATCGGCATCCCAGCCGCGTCCGGCAAGCGCCGTGGGCACATCTACCACGCGTAGCCACATGCCCTCGTGGTCGCGAGCGTTCAAGAGCCGCGGCTCAAGGAAATACTCGACGGCGGGGTCGTCTAGGGGCGCGTTGCGCCAGCGCACGCTGCCAACGAGGTCGTGGCGCTTCACGAAGCTCCACAGGGAGCGGTAGGCACCCGGCGTCAGCCACGCGAGGTCGCGGATCGTGAATTCCTGGGGACGGCTGGGGTGATCGCACCCGCCGTGGCGCAGTGTATAGACCATGTAACCGTCCGGTGCCCCGTCGCCGTCCCGGGACAGGGCGATGTGGATGGGGCCCTCGGCGTCGCTTTCATCGAAGGTGTTGTTCAGCCACAGCGGCCGCCCCCGGTGCAGGTAGCACATACGGTGCGCGATGAAGGCGATGTAGACCTGCTTGATGAGGTCGTAGCCGGTGTCGGCATCGAGGCGTTCCACCGCGCTCGCGCCCCCATCCCCGTCGTGGAAGTCGATGTCTGTGATGTCCACCCGGTAGTCGCGCAGCACGGAGACCATCCCGTAGCTATAGCGTTGATAGATGGCGGCCTGGGTTGCCCACAGCGACGCGATGGCCTGGCCGCGCTCGCGCATGTCGGCGAACGCCCGTATGGTGATGCGGCGTACCAGGCCGCGCCGGCGGTACTCGGGCAGGGTGCCCACGGTCGAGACACCGCCCATGGGTACGGCGGTGCCGTTGGCGCGCATCGTGAACGGGATGGTCGAGTAACCCGACACCAAGCGGGGCCCGTCGAAGGCGCATAGCGACCACTCCGGGCGATTGGAGGTGGTGACCCTGTTGTCGGGGCCATCACCAATCTTGCCGGCGTACGCGTAGCTGGTGAGGTCCCCGAGCTGGTCGAACTCCTCGGGTTTCGCGGGTCGGATTTCGATGCCCATGCCCTGCTCCTCCAGTTGCCCTCAGGGGCGACGCCATGCGCCAAACGCCGCCCAGGCTGCAATAGTGCCACAGCTCGTCCACCGAGCGCATCGAACATAGATCGCTCGCACCTATTCAGACGGGCCGGACATCCGCCCCGGTTTAGAAATTGTGGCGGAACCTCAGGACATGGTTGCGCAGCGACACGGATTGCCAATCGTCCATGAAATCCGCTGGCACCGGCTTTCAGGTCGGCCGCGACCGCTGCTCCGCCTTCGCGCGACATTTGTGGGGGCTGCCGCCAGCCAGTATGATTCGGCACGTCTCGATCATCTGGATGATGGTCTTGGGTGCCAAACAGAACAGATTCGCCTTGCCCCCGGGCAACGTGCGCTAGGAGTCGCGGCCGTTGCCTGGACGTCGTGATGTCTTGAAAAGCGGGCTCGCGTCCATCGCGGTGGCGTCCGGTATGTCTCGAAACGCCCTAGCCGCACCGGTAACGCCGCCCAGGGAAGAGAAAGGTTACTTCACCTCGCTGCAACGCTCGCTCAAGGAGGCCGGGTACTACAGACCCACCCTAGTAATCGACAGATCGAGGCTTCTCTTCAATCTCGATGAGATGCTTGTACATCTGCCGGAAACCCTGAAATACCGGATCGTCACCAAGTCCCTGCCAGCCGTGGGTTTGGTTGAAGCCATCATGCGCGGGTCGGCGAGTCGGCGTCTGATGGTTTTTCATGAACCCTTTATGGCGGTCGCGGCAAATCGATGGCCGCAATGCCACATGCTCCTGGGCAAGCCAATGCCAGCCGGCGCGCTAAACGCCTTCTACCAAAGCCTGTCCGCAGAGCGCCTTGCCGCCGGGGCACAAGTGGAATGGCTCATTGATACCATGGACCGACTGGCGCAATACGAGCAGTTTGCGCGTTCGAGGAAGTTGGTGCTCCAGGTCAATCTGGAGATCGATGTCGGATTTCATCGGGGAGGCTTTGGGTTCCCCGAATCCGTTCTGCCGGCACTGCAACACATTCGCTCCTCGCCCAGCCTGCGACTTTCCGGTTTCATGGGCTATGACGCCCACCTATCGATGTTCCCGGACCACGTTGGGCTGCCCGCAAACGCGTTGCCAAAAACCACGCGGCGCTACGCGGAATTCTTGGCTGTGGCTCGGGAGGTATACGGCGAGAGTTTTTCGCCGGCCCAATTGACCCTGAATACCGGCGGCAGCACCACCTACCGCCTTTACGATAGTGAACGGCTCACCCCGGCCAACGATATCGCCGTAGGGTCCGGGCTGTTGAAGCCCACATTTTGTGATCGCGCATTGCCCATGCATCTTCCCGCCACCTTTATCGCCACGCCGGTTCTGAAGCGGCTTAAGGGGGTGTCGGTGCCGGGACTGGAAAGCGACCCCACCGGTGGCGCCGGTGATGCCATCAAGCGCGATGTCACCTACTTCCTCTATGGGGGGCGCTGGATGGCCGATCCGGTCTGGCCACCGAACCTTTCGACGCATCCGGTGTACGGGCGCTCCAGCAATCAGGATATGTTTACCAGCCCCGCTTCCACGGTGTTGGGAGTCGACGATTTTGTCTTCTTCCGCCCCCGGCAAACCGAATCGGTACTGCTGCAGTTTGGAGACATCGCCGTATTCGAGGAAGGGCACGTCGTGGACACCTGGCAGACCTTCCAAGCGGCCTGATGCGACGCTGACCGGTCGGCTCTAGTCCAGGCTCAGTTCCGCCGCAGCACCCACATCGCCAAAGAGGTTTTTGGCCACAACCCGGAACCGTCCGCCCGACTGTGTTCCGGCCAGCGAAAAGTTCCTGTCCAGAATGTCCTCCCCCGACACTCTGCGAAACGCCCCCTCACCGGGTTCGGCATAGTGAACCTCGTAGAGAGCCAAGGGACCGGTTCGGTCGGCTTGCCAGCTCAGGTAGCTAACGGTGGTCCCTTCCAGACCCGAATAGGAAGAAACCCGCAGTTCTTCAACGGCGGGTGGCGGTGCCCGTCTGTGTTTGGGTGTGAGGATAATCGCCGCAACCGATGGCGCCTCCATTCTCAAGTCAACATCAATCGCCTTGTTGCGAACCGCAAAGGGCTCCGAGTAAACGATGTCTGGATCCTGCACTCGCTGAAGTGCATTGAACTGCGCTGCCGAGATATCTCCCGGGCTCCCCATTCCACGCCAGATTGCCACCGGGTTGCCGTGCTTGCCGTCAATACGGATTTGCGTCAGCAGCACCTCCGGAAAATCCAGCCCCTGCATCTCGATCGAAAGCTCGGCAACCGATTGCTCAATTATCCTGATCTGTGACGATGCCGGTTCGGCGCCATCTCCATCCCTGCCCATCGCCAAGTTTATTGCGGGCGCGTTGTAGCAGATAAGCACGATCACCCCATCCTGCCGGCGCGTGGCAACACAACCTAGGTGCGGTGCCTCTGAGAAGTAGTTGTCTATACGTTGTTCGAGCGGCGGCAAGCCGCGTACCGCAAAACGCCCATCACCCAACAGCGCCGCCATGCCCATGGCCGTGAAGGCGGGCTTCTTTATAAGGTAGAAGCGTTCGGTGACCGGGCGATCATCATGCACTCTGTCCCAGGGTTTCCACCCGCCCGAATCGGAGCTCCCCCACTGCTCGACATAGTTGTCTCCGGGCAGGAAACGAGCCGTGAGCGTGCGCTGATCCCACGCGCCGAGGAAGGCATTGTCGCCGGCGGCGATCTTAAGATTCGCTCCGAGCTTGTCGAGGATGATCCGGTTGTGGAGGTCTATGGACTGCATCACGAAGGCGGCGTGCCAAGGCCCGGCCCGCCACCAGCGGCGAATGCCCCAACCACCGATGGGGTCCGCCTCGTTGTTCATCAAGGGCACATCCTTAAGGCGCGGGTGGTAACGCCGGATATATTCGACGACATGCTCCTCCAAACGCACCATTGCGTGGGGCCGCGCCTTGACGTGAAACGAGATGAAATCAAGCCTCACCCCTTGTTCTCCGGTGAGGAAATTGGCGCCGGAATCACAGTGCTCCAGAAGGGCCTTCAGGGTTGGGGAAAGGAATCGGCCAGCCCCGGGGCCGCCGAACTTCAGCCGTGGGTTGGCAGCCTTGAGCCCTTCGGAACTCGCATCGTAATAGTTGAGAAATCCGCTGTGCGTCTGTGGCCAGAAGGGATGAATGTCGGGCTCGTTGCTTGTCTCGAAATACCACTGCTCGACCGTTTCCCGGCCATAGCGCTCCATCAGGTGATTGGCCAATGACTCGATGAAGTCCCGCCAGGCCCATACCTGTTTCGACTCCCGAAAGTCATCGAACACACCGGACGGATTTCCCATCAGTTCGAAGATCAGCAGAATGCCGTTTTCGTGCACCGGGTCCAGTGCCTGATCCAGCCGACTCCAGTTCAGCACCTGATCGCCCTCGTCCGTATACTCGAGTTCAACCAGATCCAGCAGATAGTGGGGCCGCAGATAACGGATGGCGGGACCATTCGAGTCCCCGATCATCCGCAGCGTCAATTGCATATCGCGCGTCAACAGCATATCCGAGGGCGACATGCCCGTGCTCTGCCAGAAACGCGGCTGCGCACGCGGTTCTGCACTGAAATCCACACTCAGGTCGAACGCATCCAGGGCATGCGCGACAACGGGAAAGATCAGCCAGACCGTCAACAGCCAGGGCATCGCGCCTCTGTTGCTGAAAGCCACCTTGAACTTAATCGATTTCATGCGGGCCTTTCTCCAGAATTTCAACTCGAACGATTGCGCACATTCCGCCATCAACGAACCGCATCCGCAAACCTTGTTCCGTAGCAATTCACTTGCGCACCGCCGCTACCTAGCCCTCTGCTGGATACAACTCCATCCAGTTTACTCCCTCGTGGCAATTCACTTGCGTGCCGCCGCTACCCTAGCCGCAACGCTCTCGCTGCCAATAATAAGCGTCTTGGCATACAGCTCTCCGGCATCGCCGAAAATGAAAAGCAAAGCCGGCTGGGGGGTGAGGCCCTCGCGGGCGCACGGGCGCGCTGGCACAAGACCACCCAAAGGCTCCTGTGACCAGGACGCGGGGGTATAGGGAAGGCGCCTCACCGCCCGGTTGCCGCGGTAGTGCGAACCTGGCGCTCCAGCATATCGATACCCTGCCGATACACATCAAGGACGGCCTGCCTGTCGCCCTCATTGGCGAACACGCCCTTGGCCAACAGAGTGTTCATGCTCTCCCGCATCTCCTCGATGAGCCCGCGGGCTGTATTGATATCAAAGCGTCGCTCCCCGTCGACTTCAATATAGATGGGGCTTGTATGGGCCCGGAGCACCTCTCCCAGCATATTGGTGTTGTTGTGCCAGGGAATGCGGACGGCCATCCAGCCGGGCTCGGTAATCTCCAGGGGAAAGTCGATTTCGGCGTTGAACGCCTGTCCTTGTTTCCGCGCCGCCGCAGCATGGATGACCCTGCCGTTATAGACAAGTTCCAGCCTCTTGAAGTCGGCCCTGCCGATGGAACGCGCAATCACGCGCACGACATCGCCCACCCGTCCATCGATTACGTCGCCGATGGCATGGTTGCCCGCATTCAGATAGAGAAGCGGCCCGTTGGTGATGAAGCTGCGTCCAGCCCGCAGTTCCCGCAGCCAGGATTCGATAGTCGGTTCGCCTTCAACCTGTACGAAGACGCGCATGAGATCGGTCATGAACCAATCGGTACCCGTGGAAAAGGGAACTTGAAGGCCAAGATCAAGATAGCGGTAGAAACTGGTGTCGTAGTGGCTGGCATCGCCGCCATCGAAAATGTTCTGTGCGTGCACCCTATGGGCAACCCAGTTGGGAATGTCTTCGAGACCGAAGTCATTGTGCGCCCAGATCACCGTGGCGCCCAGCTCGTGGGCCTGCTCGATAGCTGCGGCAACGGGCACGCCGTCGTGGCTTCCCGCTCCCCGCAGGCTAACACCCGTACTCACCGGTTCGATCAACGCATCGAGATCCAGTAGCAATACATGGCCGTAACCCTCGCCGAACGCACCGAAATTATGGCGGGTCTCCTGCCCCCAGCCAAATTGCAGTGCCGCGGAACCGCCACCGAGCTTGATGAGGTCGGCTGGCCGGTAAAGGTTGGAAATATAGCGATGGTCATCGCCCGCGCGTTCGAGGTAGGACACGAACAGGATCCGGACTTCATCCGTCAGCGAAACCGTGCGCAGATATCGATCGGCATAGGCCCGGTCGGTTTGTTGCAGATGCAGGTGGGTGTTGCCGCTTACCCAGTTTTCCTTGGCTATATCGTGAATTCTCGAAAGTTCCAGGCGAACCGCATGCTGTCCGCCGGGGCTTAGGGCGAGTTCGGTTTCCGCGACGCTCCACTCGATGCCCCGAAATGCCTCGATGCGCACAGGCACCGCTGGCAGCTCCAGTTCATCGGTCGCCTGCAGGGTGTACCATTCGGGGGTGCGATACAGGCCCGTGGCGGTCCTTGGATCCCTTGGTATGAACGCCTCATTGCTGTCCTTGAGATAGACCCGAACGTTTGCGGGCGCGAGTTGCCCGGTGGCCGCATCACGCACCTCGACCCTGACGGTTGCGGTCTGCGGCGCGCCCGCGGCACCTCCGGGATACGGGCCGGGCTGGGCCGCCCGCATTCTTTCCAGGGCGGCCGCCCTAGAGATCTCGTGTGCCTGCACCGACATGATCGGGACGAGGCAACAGGCGGCGAAACACAGCCAACGGGTCAACGCGACGCGCCGCCAGTACCCGACAGAACCATTCCCGTTCAGGGCAGCGCCCGCTGCCGGCCAAGGAGCAATATTCTGACGTCGCCCCGGGCATCGAAGGTGGCCCAGAAAACATAGACAAGCAAGACGAGCGCCGCCCCAAAAAAAGCCAGCACGGCCATGACGATTCCAGCCGGCGAGAAGCGGTGCCGCCAGGCGATCCAGAGCGCCGAGAGCGCGAGGTAGATCAGGAAATCCAGGGTGATCTGGCCCGGCCAGTCCACGGCCCCCAGCAGGCCGAAGATGACCGTCATGAAATTCATACCATGCTCCGAGGCCACCGCTATCGTGTAGCCAGCCAGCACGGCATAGAGAATCACCAACAGAATTCGCAACGCTATCATGGCCTGACTCCTGCACAGCTCTCCTTACCCGGCGGAGCGCGAGACGCTCTATGGTGACCGTAGCGGTGCTCGCCAAGGCGGTCAAGGCGCTGGCCTGCCCGCCAGCAATTCTCATTTTGGCCTCCCACTGCACCGTTCGGCGTGTAACACTTCGCATTTCCGGCTTAATTCGGGCCAAATAGACCGGCAAACCCTTCCTGCGCAGGGGCTAAAAGCCATAATGAGAATTGCCGCCCGCCCGCGTAAACCGCCGTCTCGTTCCCCGCGGACAGATGCGTGTTGCGGCCCACCCGGCGCCACTGCGTCAAAGGGTCCATGGCCGTAACAACCACCCAGCCAGGCGCCGTGCAGCCGAAGATGGCGGTATCCGACAGATACCGGAACTACGTGCTGCTCATGCTGGCCGTGGTGGGCTTCTTCAACTACCTCGACCGCATGGTGCTGTCGATGCTGGTGGAGCCCATCAAGGCGGACCTCGGTTTCAGCGACGGCCAGCTCGGCCTGCTCACCGGCTTCGCGTTCGCCCTCTTCTACGCCACCTTCGGCATTCCCATCGCTCGGCTTGCCGATACCCGGTCGCGGGTCACCATTCTGTCGGTCTGCATGGCGCTGTGGAGCGCCATGACCGCCGCCTGCGGGCTGGCGCAGAACTTCCTGCACATGCTGCTCGCCCGGGTCGGCGTGGGCGTCGGCGAGGCCGGCTGCGTGCCGTCGAGCCACAGCCTGCTGACCGACTACGTACCCGCAGAGAAGCGCGCGCTCGCGCTCGGCATCTTCCAGACCGGCGGCGCCGTCGGCATCATGGCGGGGTTCATCATCGCCGGCTGGCTTGCCGACCAGTACGGCTGGCGAATGACCTTCTTCCTGGTTGGTATTCCCGGCGTCGTGCTCGCCGTCGCCGCCAAGCTGACCGTCAAGGATCCGCCACGGGGCAATTTCTCCGACGCGCCGGAACCCGAGCGCCAGCGCTTCCGGGTCGCCATCGTCAGCCTCCTGCGGCGCCGCACCTACGTCCACATCACGACCGCCTACTCCCTCGGCCTGTTCGGGGTCTACGGCATCGCCCAGTGGAAACCGGCGTTCTTCGTGCGCGTGCACGACATGACGCTTACCGAAGTGGGCTGGGGCGTGGGCATCACCAGCGGCCTCGGCGGGGCCATCGGCACCTTCGTCGGCTCTGTGCTCGCGCCCCGCTACATCGCCCGCGACCGGCGCTGGGAGGTGTGGTGGCCGGCCTGGGCCTACCTGTCCTGCCTTCCCACCTACGCCGCCGCCTTCCTGGTCGGCGACCCCTTCATCGCCTTTGCGCTGATATTCGTCGCCTCTGCGGTGGCCGGGTCGAGCATTGCCCCGGGCATGGCGAGCGTGCAGTCGGTGGCGGAACCGCACCAGCGCGCCACGGCCGTTGCCATCGTGATGTTCTGTTCCGCCATCCTCGGCCAGGGTCTTGGGCCCACGGCCATCGGCTTCACCTCGGATTACCTGACACCCTCCCTTGGCAGCGACGGGCTGCGCTGGGCGTTGGTGATGTCGCTGGTCCTTTTTGTCTGGTCCTGGGTGCATTTCATGATCGCCGCCCGAACCCTGCTGCGGGACCGAATTTCCTGAAGCCCCGTCCAGGTCGCACCCGAACCGATCACCCGAACCCCGGGTCGCCGGGACGCGGCGGTTCGCGCCGCCGACGGGGCCGCAACGGTTCGGGGTGGTCGGTTAGCCCAGTTCAGGGTATGCCCAATTCAGCGTGCGCCCGGCACCCGGTGCGCCCTCAGCCGCACACCTGCTCGAACACGCGCATGAAGTTCTCGCCGAGGATGCCGGCGATCTGTTCATCATCGTAGCCCCGGGCAACTAGGCCGCGGGTGATGTTCGGCATGTCCCGGTAGTCCTGGAAGCCGCGCAACGTGTGGGTCGTCGAGATGTTGTCCTCCGGGCGGAAGCCGATCTCGTCGACGATGGCACCCAGCGTCGCCTCGATGACCTCTTCCGGGGCCTGAATGGGCCAGTCGGTGCCGATGCCGATGTGTCGCCAGCCGACCCGCTCGTTGATGTAGTCGATGTGGTCGAGCACCACGTCCACGGACGCCTCCGGGTCCGGCGACAGGAAGAAGGGCACGGTGACCACGCCGGCCAAGCCGCCGGTTGCGGCGATGGCGTCGAGTTCCGCGTCGCTCTTGCCTCGGGCGTGGCCGTAGACGCCCTGGGCGCTGGTGTGGTTAGCGAGCACCGGGGTGCTCGACAGGCGGCAGGCGTCCAGGGTCGTCTGCCTGCCGCAATGGGAGGTGTCCACGATAATCCCGAGTTCGTTGCACCGCGCCACCACCTGCTGCCCGTAGCGTGACAGGCCGGCATCGGTGGGTTCCGTACAACCGGCACCGACATAGTCCTGGCGGTTGTAGGTGAGCATCAGCACCCGCAGCCCCTCGCCATAGGCACGGTTCACATCGTCGATATCCTGGGAAAGGCCATAGACCGGCTGGCAATAGCCGTACATGGCGACCGCGCCCTCGGATTTGGCGGCACGAATCTGGGCGGCGGTGGTGCACTTTCGGAGCCAGCTCAGGCGCCACAGCAGATCGACCATCTCCGTGTAGCCGCTCATCGCCTCGATAACGTGGGGAGCACCCATGCGCACACCGAACACCCCGAGATCCACACCGCTCCGCTGCCACCAGCGGTGAACTTCGTCCGACTGCCCGGTAGCCGCCAGGCGGTAGGGCGCGGCGATCGCCTGGCCGACGCCGGACAGGCCTTCGCCCACATCTCCAAGCGCCTGCTTCAGGTGACGCGCATCATAGGTCTTGAAGATGTTGGCCCCACCCGGATGCTGATTGACCAAGTCGGCGATCAGGCACTCCCGGTGCAGCCGCGCGGCGCGCGCCTCCTGCTCGTCGTCCAGGCCAAAATCCCATTGTCCAGATTGGTTTGACACTTCCATGTGCTCCGCTCCCTATCAGGTATCTGCTGGGTTGGTTTCACGGCTGAGACCCCCCAGGGCCGCGAAACCGGGTACGATAAGAGTCGCCCCGACGGTCAATACCCCCAATGCCCCGCCGCGGGCAGCTCTTCTGTTCATCGGCTATTCATCGACATTCCCTGCGTCGGCCCGCATGCGATAGGCGGGCGGCTTCTGTCCGTGCAAGTGTTCCACGAAGTAGTTCCACATGCGCCGCAGGAAGTGTCCGCCCCGCAGGCTATGGCTGCGGTTGGGGGCGTAGACCATGTCGAAGTCCTTGTCGAGTTCAATGAGCCGGTGCACGAGTTGCAGCGTCGTTGCCGGCGGCACATTCTCGTCGAGTTCGCCCATCATGATGAGCAGCTTCCCCTGCAGGTTCTCCGCCTGGAGCAGGACATCGTTGTTGCGGTAGTTCACGGGGGTTTCCGTGGGGTCGTCGTAGTAGCGTGTTTCGTTGGCGTAGAGCGCCCGGCCGTGGAACGCCTCCCAATGATAGTCCGGGTACATGTTGTGAAAGGATCCCACGCCGACGTTGGAAATGCCCACCTTGAAGAAGTCTGGAAACTCCAACATCGCGCGGAACACGGTGAAACCGCCGTAGGAGGCGCCGTGGATGCCAACCCGGTCGATATCCATCCAGGGTCGCGCCGCCGCGAGTTGACGGATGGCCGCGACCTGATCGTCCAGGCCGATGATGTTCAGGTTCCCCGAGGCGTGGTGGGAGAAGTCGCGCGAGCGGTAGGCCGTTCCGCGAGCATCTACCGATACCACCACAAAGCCGAGCTCCGTCAGCGACATCTGGGGCGTCTTCCCGGGAACGGGCTTAAGCGCCTGACTGAAGTTGCGGGGCACCACCGCCGTCAGCGGGCTGGCGTACTGGGAATCGATGACCGGGTAGCGGGCATCCGGGTCGAAATCGACCGGCTTGTAGATTAGCCCGTATAGGTCCGTCATGCCGTCGGCGGCTTTCACCACCACTTCTTCCGGGTCGCGCCAGCCGGCCTCGTACAGCGCGCTGGCATCTGCCGCCTCGAACTCCGCCACTAAGCCCGCGTCCTCGGTTCTGCGAATGACACTGCGGGTGGGCACCGTGGGGCGGGAATAGCTGTACGCCACATAGGCGCCGCTTGGAGAGACCACGGGCCTGGCGGAGGCACCGTCGAAGGCAAGCACGTCATTGTAGGGCGACGCGATGAGATGGTCGCCGTGCTCCGGGGAGAGCAACCGCAAGCCCTTCCCGTCAAAACCCACCCGGTACAGGTAGCGGTGGTAGGGGTTGCCGGGCTCCCGGCCGCTGCCGGTGAAGTAGATCAAGCGGCGTTCTTCGTCCACCTCGACGATATCGCGCACCAGCCAGGCACCGCCGGTGATGCGGTTCTTCAGCGCTCCCGTGGCACCGTCGTACAGGTAAAGGTGCCCCCAGCCGTCGCGCATGGAGAACCAGATAACCTCGGCACCGTCGTTCACCACCTCGACGTTCGGCGGGTTGTAGGAGGTGGAGTTGGTGTCGAAGCGCGGCGATGCGTGTTCCTCGATCACCACCCGGGGCCTACCGGTGGCCAGGTCGATCTCGAACAGGTAGGCACCGCTCAGGTTGTCGGCCCAGGCGAGCGCCCGCAGCAGCCTGCCGTCTTCGCTCCACCAGACCTTGCGCAGCGCCGTCATGTCCTGGTGCAGGTGGAACAGCTTCTCGTAGGGCAGCTGCAGATCCACCTTTGTGCCCGCTTGCACATCAAGGACGGACCAGGTCAGCAGCGCCGGCTTTTCGCCCACCAGCGGAATGCGCGGCAGGTAGTACTTCGGGCGGTGCGTGCCGTCGTCGGGGGCCGTTTCGACGAAGGGATAGACGGCGACATGGCGGTCGTCAAGGCGCGTGACGAGCACCTTTTTCGAATCGGGCGACCACTCGGTCTCCATCGGCACCTGGCGCTCGCCAGAGCGGACCCGGGGAATGTGGGATGCCTTCCAGTTGCCGTAGTAGAGCCCGTAGCCGTTGTTGGGTTCGCCGTCGTCGGTGAGCGCCCGCCGCTCCCCCGTCTCTAGGTCGAGCAGGTGCAGGTTCGCACTCTCGGTGTAAACGGCCAGCCGCTCGTTGGGGGAGAGCAGCAACCCCGGTTCCGTTTCGAGTTCCTCCGCCGGAACGCAGCGCACGGGTTCCGTCAGCGTACAGCGTACCGACCGTTCCTCGATGGCGAACTCGATTGCGAGCCGGTCGTCCTCGAAGGTGAATTCCGTGAACGGCAGCCTGTTCGCCCCGACTACGGTATCAGCGTCGGCCCCCGTGCCCGAGCCGGCAGCGGCATCGGGCCCAATCGGGCCCAATGCCGTCAACGCCGCGGCAACCGCTGCGTGGTCGAAGGCCGGGCGCTTCTCCCCGGTAGCCGCATCGACCTCGGTGAATTCTTGCCCCTGCTCCGTCTCCCGCAGGTACCAGAACCTGTCCTCAGCGCCGATCCAGTGAACTTCGGGCAGCAGGTTCCTGACAAAGGGGCTGGTGGTGGCATCGTAGGGAAGCACCCACCGCTCCGCCCGCGCATAATCATCGGCGGTGACTTCCGCCAGGGTGCCGCCGGCTGCGCAGAGCGCAACGAATCCGGCAGCGAGTCGACCAGGGTTCAAATCCACGCGATGCTCCATCGTTCCCGCCCCATGGGTATCGGGAATGGACGCACCGAACCGCTTCTACCCCAGCCGTGCGCCGTTCGCTGGGCTCCTGCCCATGCCATGCAAATTCGATCCAGCCGATTCCGACCGGCTTGCCCCTGTATGGTGGAACCACTATAGTGTGGGATGGACGGCGCAATGCTGAAACCGGTCGAATGGGTCGGTTCGAGCAAGGAGAATCTGAAGCGGTTTCCCGAGCCCGTGCGCGCCCGCATGGGTTTCGCCATCTACCGGGCCCAGACCGGTCTCCGGCACCGCGACGCCAAGCCGCTCAAGGGCTTCGGCTCCGGCGTTCTGGAGATCGTCTCGCGCCACGATGGCGACACCTTCAGGGCGGTCTACACGGTCCGGTTCGAGGCGGCGGTGTATGTCCTGCACGCCTTCCAGAAAAAGGCACGACGGGGCGCGAAGACTCCGAAGCAGGAGCTCGACTTGGTCCGGCGCCGTTTGCGGGCCGCCGAGCGGCACTACGGAGACATCCATGGCGGAGGCTGAAACCATGACCACATCCGACTCGGCGGTCGAACGCGGCAGCGGCAACGTCTTCGCCGACCTCGACCTTCCGGACGCCGATACGCACCTACTGAAGGCGGAGCTGGTCGGCCGCATCGACGCCATCGTCCGCCGGCGCACCATCACCCAGACCGAGGCCGCCCGTCTGCTCGGCTTGTCTCAGCCCGATGTGTCGCGGCTACTGCGGGGCGACTTCCGCGAGTACTCGCTCGAGCGCCTGCTGCGCCTGCTGACCGCGCTTGGCCGCGACATCGACATCGTCATCCGGCAGCCGCGTTCGGACACGGCGGGCCGACTGCGCATCGCCGCTGCGGAAACCGCCTGAAATACCCTCGGGCGGTAATTTCCGCCAGGGTGCCGCTGGCTGCGCAGAGCGCAATGAATCCGGCAGCGAGTCGACCAGGGTTCAAATCCACGCGATGCTCCATCGTTCCCGCCCCATGGGTATCGGGAATGGACGCACCGAACCGCTTCTACCCCAGCCGCGCGCCCGTCCGTTGGCCTCCCGCCCGCATTGTGGACAACTCGCCGATACGGCGTCTCAGTGCCTGGAACCGCAAAGGACTCGAGCCAATGTCAGATCATCGCACCGGGCGCCCACGCATCGGCAACCTGTTTGCCGCGGCCCTCTGCCTGTCCACCGTCGCCGTAGCCGGCGACCTCCCGGAACCCCGGTACACCGAATGGAGCTGGGAGAAGGAGATTTTCGTGCCCATGCGCGACGGCACCCGGCTCTCCACCGATGTGCTGCTGCCGAAGGGCGCGGCAGGGAAATTGCCCACCGTGCTCGTGCGCACGCCCTACCACAAGGAAAGAACCCATTGGGCGCTGTTCGGCCCATTCGACACCCTGTTCCTGCAGCAGGGCTATGCCGTGGTGATCATGAACGAACGCGGCCGGCACTTTTCCGAGGGCTACTACGGGGACTACCTCGAAGGCGCCCGCAACGACGGCTACGACTCCGTCGAGTGGGTCGTCAGCCAGCCCTGGTCGAATGGCAAGGTCGGCACCTTCGGCTGTTCGTCGTCCGGCGAACATCAGTGGCCAATGGCCTCGACCAACCACCCGGGCCACGCCGCCATGCTGCCCCTGGCGTCCGGCACAGCCGTGGGTGACATCCCCGGCAACGACACCCGCGGCGCGATCTACCGGGGCGGCATTCCCATGGTCGGCCTATGGGCCTGGTGGTACCACGACATGGCGACCAGCGAACGCCTCCTGCTGCCGCCGAACACCACCCAGGAACAGCGCATCCGCCTGCGCAACAGCTTCTCGCTGCAGCCCATCACCCACTTCATGAACATGGATGACGGCACGATCAACTCGTCCGGAACCAAGAATGCCATCGAGACGACCCTCGACATGCTGCCCAGCCAGGACGTCATCCGCACCTTGGGCGGTGCCCTGACTCCCTTCGACAAATACGTTACCTGGGGGCCCGCCGACGAGCGCTGGGACGAGGTCGAACAGATCGGCGCGGGCGACCAGCCGCGTGTGCCCGCCCTGCACCACAACACCTGGCATGACGTGGGCGTCGGCGAGATGATTCGCCTGTTCGAATACCTGCAGTCGATGGATACGCCGAATCAGTACCTGATCATCGGTTCCGGCCCCCATTGCGCCGCGCTGGACGAGGCATCAAAAACGCTGGCGGACCTGCGCTTCGGCGACCTGCATGTGGGCGATGCCCGCTACAACGGCCACGACCGGGGCTATTCGAAGCTGTTCCTGGACTGGTACGACCACTGGCTGAAGGGCGAGGACAACGGCATTACCGATATGCCCAGGGTGCAGCTCCATGTGAAGGGCAAGGGCTGGATCGGCGGCGATGTTTGGCCGCTTGAGGAAACGCGGTTCACCACCTGGTACCTCGACAGCGACGGCCGCGCGGACAGCCGCCTGGCGAGCGGCGTTCTGTCCACCGACAAGCCGAGCGGCGCGGCGGCGGACACCTATGTCTACGACCCCTCGCTGCCGGTGCCGTCCCGGGGCGGCGGCTGCTGCGGCGATGCCATGGCTCTCGACCAGAGCGACCTGGAAATGCGCGCCGACGTGCTCACCTACACGACCCCGGTGCTTGCGGAGGGCCTGACCATCGCCGGCCCCATCGATGTGGTGCTCTATGTCTCCTCGTCGGCCAAGGACACCGACTTCATGGTCAAGCTGGTGGATGTCTATCCCGACGGCACCGCAATCAACCTCATGGACGACGCCATCCGCGCCCGCTACCGGGAGGGCTTCAACCGGCAGGTCTTCATGGCGCCCGGCGGAGTCTACAAGGTACGGCTCACCAACCTGGTCACCGCCAACCACTTCCCGGCCGGTCACCGGGTGCGCATCGAGGTGGCCTCCAGCAACTTCCCGGTACTGGAGCGCAACCTGAACACCGGCGGCAACAACTACGACGAGACCGAGTGGGTGGTCGCGGAGAACAGCATCCACCACACACCGGAGTACCCGTCGCATATCGTATTGCCGGTGTTGCCGGAGTCGCGGTGATGGGCCAACTGGCCGCTCGACGGATTGGCAATGATGCCATTGCCCAGTTCGGCCTGCCTCGTTGGTCCCGGGGCTGGAGTTTGCAGAACGGGTGCAATGGATACGGACTTATGTCGATCGGTAGACAGACCACGACATGAAGTGGTTATGCAGCCTGCAAGACTCGGCATGTGGTGGCTTGTCAATCAATCTACATAGGTTCCGATGGATAGATAAGGCCGCCGGGCTCAGGGCTCGCTGTCGGTCGGTGTGAGGAACGCCCCGAAAAAGGTACTGAGTTCCGGATTGCCGCCCAATTCGGCGTAGGCCTGCCGGAATTCCTGCCGGGAAACCGCCGGATTGTCGTCTAGGAAGCTGGTGATAGCGGCCGTTCCCGTGCCGTGGTCGCGGAGTTCCCGGGCACCCCGCACAAAGGCCTCCCTATCCCAGTTATCCTGGGATGCGGCCCGGTCCGGGTTGAGCAGGGCACCGTCCGCCGCCTGCCGAATCTGCTCGTCGGATACCGGGGTGGGAATGGCGATTGCGTAGTTAAAGGCCGCTGTGAACAGTACGCCGCGCACGTAGGAGACTTTTTTCGCCCAGTCGGCACCGGCGCCGCGCTCGGCGACCCTGGGCACCATCGCGTCGTAGAGCAGCCAGTTTTCGATGAAGGCGCGCACCATGGTGACGTCCGGCACGATCTCCGGTACCGCCCAGTTGTTGGTCGCGTACACCACGGCGGTGTCGAAGTTGGGCCAGGCGATTCCCCAGTTGTGCCAGCCATACATGTGGGCACCGCCGTGCTGGATGTTGAAGGCCGGCTCACCCACTTTGTCGAGCATCCAGGCCAGGCCCATCTGCATGCCGCCGAGCCCCTCGGCCTGGGGCGTCAGCGCCAGTTCGACGGTCTCGGGCTTCAGTATCCTGGCGCCCTGGTACTCGCCGCCGTTGAGGAACGCAAGGAAGAAGCGCACGAAGTCCCCGGGCGTGGCGACAAAGCCGCCGGCCGGAAACTCGCCGAAATAGACCGCCGGGGTCGGAATCCACACCGACCCCATGGGCATGTAGCCGGTGGACTTGCGTTCCCAGATGTCCGCGCGGATGTGCTCCCGGTTCTGAACCGGCGGATACTGGGAATAGCGCATGCCGAGGGGCTCCATGAGATGCTGCTCGACGAATTGGGAGTACGAGAGCCCCTGCGGATTGTTTTCCTCGACGATCAGCCCGAGCGTGCCCATGCCGAGGTTCGAGTACATGAAGGTCTCGCCGGCCTTGGCGTGCCAGCGCGGCATGCTGTCTCCGCCCATCATGGGCACGAGTTCCCGGCCATATTCCGCTTCGATTTCCTCGCGCAGCGACCGGGGCCGCTCGAACAGGCTCAATGCCGCATCCTGCGTAAGGCCCGGGCGGTGGATCAGCAGGTCGCGCACCGTAACATCCCGGCCGCCGAGCGGATTCTCCACCCTGAACGGCAGGTAGTCGTTGATCGGCCCGTCGAGGTCGAGCACGCCGTCCTCGACGAGTTTCATAATGGCCATGCCGGTGTACAGCTTGCCCATGGAGCCGGACTGGAACACGGTCTGCGGTGTCATCGCCCGGCCAAGGCCGAGGTCCGCATAGCCGAAGCCGGCCTCCCAAACCACCTCGCCCCCGCGCGCCAAGGCGATGTTCAGCCCCGGCGAGCCGTAGGTATGCATCAGCATCGGGATGTAGGCGCGCAGTGCACCGATAAGGCGGAGGTTTTTCTCGTCTTCCGTGTGCAGGGTCTCGGTCACCGGAATGTCGCGGGCGTTCAGGATGGCGTTCAGTTCGGCGCCCACCGGCCCTTCTGTGTGCAGGAGCTGGGTCACCGGAATGTCCCGCCCCCCGGCTGACGGCACCGGGTCGGGCGCCTCCCCCGCCCCATCGTTGCCCGGCGCACAGGCACCAAGGGCAAGGGTCAACAACAAACCCGAAAAAGGAATGCGCCAATCAAACATGGTTTCGTCCTGAGTCAATTGTCCTGCCCGAGCGCCCAGCCATCGAAATAGGGCGACAACCCGCCGCGCCGGATGCCCGTTTGGGGGTCGATGTGGATGCCCACCCAGTAGCCCCGCCAGCCGCCGGCCGTCTCCGGAGCAACCTCCTGCAGCGGCTGGTGCATTTCCCGAACCTTCGCCAGCAGTTCGGCGGCGAAGGTGCCCTTCTCCACCACCTGGGCCGCGGGGTTTTCAACATCGGCACCCATGGCGCGATCCAGGCCACCGCTCATCGGTCGGAGCACTTGCGGGCTCTCGGCGGCCGCCTTGGGATCCAGGCCGTACTCCAGGATGTTGACGATGGCCTGGTAGGTCTGCTCGTGCACGCCCATGCCGATGCTCGAGGAGACGAGCACGGGCTTGCCGTTCTTGGAAATCAGCACCGGGTTGGTCTCGATCAGCAGCCGCCTGCCCGGGCCAACCCGGGCGATCTTGGCCTGTTGGTACTTGGCGGAATCGGCGATCGCGACGCCGTCGACGAAGATCCCCGTCGTGCCCCAGAGCGCCGTGTTGATGGTGTGCAGCAGCGCCGCCGCATTGCCCTCGGCATCGACGGCGACCACCGCATCGGAGTGATTGCCGGACGCGGGTTCCGGCCGCCACTCGTAGGCGGCGACATTGAGGGTATGCCAGCCATCGGTCTGCATGGCCCGCCACAGCTTCTTCGCCGCTTGCTTGGTCGCGCGTTCCGGCGGTGCCGTGGCAATGCCCGGCGCATGGCGCTCGATCAGGGCGACGGGGGTGATGTGGTGGGTGAGCGAGGTGCCCATGATGTCGATCATGCGGGCGATGCGCGTGAGGCGGAACAGCGCCTCGGGCGACTCGGTGTAGTGGCCCAGCCGGCCAAGGTCCGCCTGTTCCACCAGATTCAGCGCCTCGACTATGTTCACGCCGCCCAGATTGGGCTGCGCGGTGGCGTGCACATCGTAGCCCCGAAACCTGGAGCTAAGCGGTGCCTTCCAGATCGGCTGATAGCGTTCCAGGTCTTCCAGGGTCATCTTGCCACCCTCGGACCGCACCGCCGCGACGAGCTTTTCGGCCCAGGGGCCCGAGTACATATACCTTGCGCCCTGTTCCGCGACCCGCCGCAGGGTGCGGGACAGCTCCGGCTGGCGGAAGCGATCGCCCGCCACATACCAGCTACCGTCGTCTTTCGTGAAAACGGCCTTCGTATCCGGCCGTCGGGAGAGTACGTCCTTGCGGCGTTCGATCATGCCCTCAAGCATCGGCTGTACCGCGAAACCTTCTTCCGCGAAGTAGACTGCCGGCCCGAACAGCGCCGCAAAGGGCAGCTTGCCGAAGCGTTGGTGGGCCGCTTCCAGCCCCGCCATGAATCCCGGCACCAGCGAGGCGCGGCCGCTCGGGACGCCATCGCCCGGAATGGACAAGGGGTCGTCCTCGCCGAGAACCGTATTCCAGCCCCCGTTCAGGTGATGCACCTCGCCCGTGGCCGCCTCGAAGACCATCAGGTCCATAAATCCCGCATGGCTGACGCAGCAGCTCGCCCAGAGCGTGATCTCCGCCAACGCATGGGTCATAACGGCATCGACCGCGCTGCCGCCCCGGTTCAGGGCTTCGAGCCCCGCGCGGGCAGCCGCGGCGGCAGTGGTGCTGACGACCATGCCCGTTTTCGATTCCGCTAGCGGCTTTTCGGCACCGAACAGGTTCTCGTAGCGCTGTAGCTCGCCCTCGGGCCAGCTTCGCGGCGACAGGTCGATATCACTCGCCAACGCCAGGTTCGCGACGCAGCCAACACAACCAAGGAGCAACAGTGTCATGCGGGTCATGCGAGTCTTCCTGTCGGGACGCCGACCCTGTAGACGCACACGGCGGCGAGCCCCCTCATGGATAAGGCTCTACTACTCGACGACCTCCCGGCGCCGCGCACTCGCCTGCCTACTCCGTGCCGACCTTATACCCCGCCGGCGGCTTCGCGCCCAACAGGTGGGTAACAAAGTAGTCCCACTGCCGACGCAGGAAGTAGCCCGTTGCCTCCCCCGGCCCATGCGCCGCGTTCGGCAGTATCAGCAGGTCGAAGTCCTTGTTGGCCTTGATGAGCGCGTCCACCAACGCATAGGTGTTGCCGGGGTGCACGTTGTCGTCCAGCGCTCCGTGTATCAGGAACAGCTTGCCCTTGAGGTTGCCGGCAAGGTGCGCGTTCGAGCCGGCCTCGTAGTAGGCATCGTCGGTGTCGCCCTGGTAGCTCTCGCCCCATACCGGCAGATAGGTGCGCGGGTCGTGATTGCCGGCACCGGAGACGGCCACCTTGTAGAAGTCGGGATAGCTCAGGATCGCATGGGCCGAGGCGTAGCCGCCGCCCGACCAACCGTAGATTCCGGCGCGTTCCCGGTCGATGTAGGGCCGCTCCCGGGCGAGCTGCTCAATGGCCGCGATGTGGTCGTCGAGGCTGCCGGCGGCACCAAGCAGGTTGACGCCCGGCGGGAAGTGGAAATCGCGGCTGCGGCCCGGCGTGCCCCGGCCATCGACGGTCATAACCACGAAGCCCACTTCGGCCATGGCCTGGGCACCGAACGAGCTGAAGAGCGAACCCGCAAACAGGTGGGGGTCGCGGCAGATCTGGGGCCCCGGGTAGATGGAGTCAACGATGGGATAGGAGCGCTCCGGGTCGAAGTCGGCGGGGAAAAACAGGGTGCCGTACAGCGTCGTCTTGCCGTCGGCGGCCGTGACGGTAAAGGGTTCTGGAGGGACGAAGCCCTGCGCCTTCAGGGGGGAGGCGTCGGCGGTCTCCAGCACGGCAATCAGTTCACCGCTGTTGCGGAGCAATTCGCTGCGGCCCGGGTCGGTGGTAGTGCTCCAGTTCACCACCAGGTAGTCGCCGCTCGGCGAGAAAGGAGACCGGCCGGCAAGCAGGCTCATGAGCGAGCTGTGATTACCGGGCGCGCCGGTGACTCGCGCGAAATCCGACCCGTCCAGGTCGACGCCGTAGACAAACTGATGGTACGGATTGCCTTGCCTGCCTTCCGCTTCGGGCTGGGTGCCGACGAAATACAGGCGGCCCGCCTCGCGGTCAACATAAAGGATGGAGACTACATTCCAATCCCCAGAGGTGATCTGCGTGACATTTCCATCGGCATCCTTGCGGTACAGGTGTCCGTAGCCGTCCTCGTCGGAGAACCAGACCATGCCGCCATCGGCGAAATCGACCACCTGGGGCGGCAGCGGCGTGGAAATACCCGGCGAAGACGTGCGTTCGCTCTGCCGGTCGAATTCGACGGTGACCGCGCCGGTCTGCAGATCGACGCGATTGACGGAATAGCCGCGCGCAAAGGGCTTGCGGTGCACGAAGCCGAACCCCCGGCCGTCCTCCCGCCACCAGACTTCCCGCGAATCCGGGCCGGTGATGGCGGCGTAGGTCAGTTCAATGTCGGGATAGTCGATGTCCGTGCGCCCGCCGCCCGGGATATCGAACACCACGAAACGGCCCCGTGGCTTGACCTCATCCCGGGCGAAGGCATAGCGCATCCGGTGGGCGCGCGGCCGCAGGCTGCCATCCGCCGGCGCATGCTCGATAACGGCAAGCTCCCCTACCCCGCGCTCGTCGACCCGCTGGGTGAGCAGCTTCGTCGAATCCGGCGACCATTTCACCTGGGGAGCATGCCCGCCCTGCAGGCGTTGCATAAGGATGTAAACCACGCTGGTACCGACCTGGGCGCCGTATTGCCAAGCCTCCGTACCGTCTTCGGTGAGCTGTATGTGGGTTTCCCCGTCCGCCGAGCGCACCCAAAGGTTGTGATCCTTGTGATAGGCGGCCCATTTGCCGTCCGGCGAGGGCGTCTCCAGCGGCGAGAAGGGCGGCTCGGGCGGTTCGAGCGCCACACAGCCTTCCTGCGTACAACGATAGAGCAACTCCCCCACCGCGATATCGATGCCGCCTTCCGCATTGAACGTGAACGTATCGAACGGGAGGGTCGTTGCCGTGTATTCCCCTTCTTCCCCTTCCATGTCGAGCCGGGTCAGTTCGCGGGCGACGAGTGCATGGTCGAAGGACGGTTCGCGCTCGCCGGTGGCGGCGGTGACGGTAACGAATTCCTTGCCGCCCCCGATGAGCGAGCGCTTGTACCAGAAGCGGTCTTCCTCGCCGATCCAGTTGGGCGTCACCGACGCGTTGAGAATGTATTGCTCCTGTTTGCCCGGCAGAAAACGTTCCGCGCGCCGGTAGGCCGCCGCCGGAACCACCGCCACGTCCCCGGAAGAGGCACCCGCTTCCTGCGCCTTCCCGGCGGCACCCCCCGGGGCCGCGCCCGTACCCGCCGGCTGGCAGCCCCAGGCTGTTGCGAGCGCGGCGACGACCACCGCAACCGATCCGGCATACCCGACACTTCGCATGACTATCCCTCGCCTCCTCGTGTTTCCCGACGCCGGAAAATGGCTGACAAACGCGGCGGTGCCCTGCTTGGCGACAGCTCCATAGGAGTTTCCGACCCGACACCCATTCACTTGAACGGTGTCAGCATTTCAACCAAGTACCGCTTCTTCAGTTCCAGGTTGTACTCCCCCGTCTTGCCCAGGGCCCCGTGCCCCGTGTTGGGGTAGACCATCATGCGGTGTTGCTTGCCCAGGCGAATGAGGTGCTCGGTCATCTGGAACAGGTCCGCCTGGGTTCCGGTGTCGTTGATGCCCCCGGTGTGCAGGAGTTCGCCTTCGAGCAGCGGCGCGAGCGAAAAGGCGTCAGCCGCATCGTAGGCCGCCTTGTTCTCCTGGGGCATGCCCAGATAGACCTCATAGAGGGTGAAGCGCCTGGAGCCGTAGCCGGGCACCTCGCTGATGCCTACCCTATAGAGGTCCGGCGCCTGGGTCATGGCGCGGAAGGTGAAATGGCCCCCCCAGGAGGCACCCATGACGCCGACGCGGTCGAGATCCATGAACGGCAGCCGCTCGCCGAGCTGGCGGATGGCGCCGGCGTGATCGGCGATCTCGAACTGGCCCCAGTTCATGTAGACGGTGTCGTGGAACGCCTTGGAGCGTTCCGGGGTGCCCCGGCCATCCAGTATCGCCACGAGAAAGCCCAACTGCGCCAGGGCGCGCGGAAAGTTCGCCAAGCGCCCCATGATGGCGCCGAACGGGCCAAGGTCGTCGCCGAAATCCATGGGCCGCCAGGTGGTCTGCGGCCCGGCATAGATGTATTCGACGACCGGGTATTTTTTCTCCGGGTCAAAATCGTTGGGGAAATACATCGTTACCCAGAGATCGGTCTCGCCGTCGGCCGCCTTGGCCACGTACTCCTCCGGAGGTACCCAGCCGAATGCCGCTAGCTTGCCGATATCCGCCTCTGCCAGTACCCGCACAAGGCGGCCATCGGCGGCGCGCAGTTCCGTGCGCGGCGGCGCATCGACATTGGAGAAGGCATCGACGAAATACTGCGCGGAGGGCGATATGGCGACGCTGTGCTGGCCGATACCCTCGGTGAGGCGGCTGAAGCCGCGGCCGTTCAGGCCGACCCGGTATAGGTGGGTATCGTAGGGCCGCGACTGGTCGCCGTGCCCGGTAAAATACACCCAGCCTCCTTCCTGGTCGACCCGCACCACGTCCTTGACGGGCCATTCGCCGCTGGTGAGCTGCCGCACCAGACGGCCATCGATATCGTAGTGATACAGGTGGTCCCAACCACTGCGCTCGGAATTCCAGATGAACCCGGAACCGTCGGGCAGCGGGAAGAACCCGGTCTCGGTCGCCCAGATCGCCTCGTGATGGTTGGTCAGGAAGGTCTCCGAGGATTCCGTCATGATGGTGCGCACAGCGCGCGTAAGGGCATTCACCGCAAGCAGTTCGACGCTGCTCAGCACGCGGTTGTAGCGGGCGACAATCAGTTCCGAGCCATCCGGCAGCCAGGCCAGAACGCGCACGTAGCGGTCCCTGTTATCCCCCATGTCGACATGGCGGGGTTCCCGGGAGTGGATGTCGAGCAGGTAGAGTTCCGACCGATACAGCCTGGCCCCGGCCGGAATGGTGAAGACTTCCCGCACTTCCTCCAGCGGTTTCAGCCACTTGATGGTCGGAATGCGGGGCATGCCGTGCGCATGCTGCTTGATCACCGCAATCAGTTCGCCGGTGGGCGACCAGGGCTGCCAGAGAGCCGCCTCCACATCCCAGAATTCCGTGTCGGTGCCATCGTCGGTGACCGGCACCTCCTGGCCGTCCACAGTGGCCCTGAGCGCCAGATTGTTGTTGCGCACCGTGGCAATCCACTTGCCGTCCGGCGACAGGGCTTCCGGAGAGTCGATGCGTCCGAGGCCCTGGAACCGCTCCCGCGGGTAGGTGCCCGGAACCGCGCGCTCGGCCTCGCTCTTGACCAGGTCGATGGAGAACGACGACGGCGCGGCGAGCCGGGTCAGGCTGTAGTCCGCAAGGTTCAGGCTGAAGGTGGCACCTGCCAGCGAAAACGACACGGAACCCGGGGCAAGGACCTGAAACCGTTCGAACGGAATGCCATCTCCCGCGGGTTCATGGCCGAGTGCCTCGGTGAGTGCGGCGCGCAGCCTAGCGGCATCGAAAAAGGGCTGGACGCTGTTCTCGGCCGGGTCTACCCGGAAAATCTCGCGGTCGTTCGGCCCGCCCGCCACGTACCAGAAACCCGACCCATCGGGCAGCCAGTTGGGGGCAACGCGGCCGCCGTCGATCATACTTTGGTAGTCGAGATAGGCTTGATAGGCGGCTTCCCGGTCTTCCGGTATCCCGGAAGCCAGCACCGAAAAGGAAGCGACCAGCGCACCGATCGGGAAAGCGAAGATTCGGAACATCGATTCTTCTCACAATTTAGCTTGGTGGATCGTTTAGGACGCAATGCGGCTCGCGTCCCTCATGCCGGCATCGGGGGTGACCGATTCGCCGCGGCACCGGCACATCGCGGCACCGGGCACGGACGATCCGGGGTATTCGGTGATGTCGCCTAGACGGGCGCAGCACGACCTTTCACACCGTAACGCGCCGCCGGCCTCTCCCGCGCCGGCCCGAACTCGACCGGCCCCGGCACCCCGGCAGGCGGAGCTTAAGGCCGATCCCCCCTTCCTCCCGTTCTTGCGGACAGCCATCCACAAGAGCCGGTCCACAGGAACTGTGGTAAACAGAAGCTGCCGGCGTCTTTGGGCAAGGCGGGTTTCCGGCCGCGCATACCGCAGCCCCGGCGAGCATCGGCCAGGCAAACGAAGCGGCCGATCTTGAGTCGCCACCGCAACGACGCAACGCCAAGGAGAAAATTGCCAATGAAAACCCTGTTGTGGCTCTTCCTGTGCGCTTCCACCCTCGCCTTCGCCGGCGAGAACGCACGGCCCAAATATGCGCTCGACCTTTCCAGCCCCTATTCCACCGACAGCGTGGCCGCCTATTCGGGTGACCATGCGGCCGTGCACGCCTACATCGACGCGCAGGTCGAGGCGCATACCGCGGCCCTACAACGCTGGATGCGCCAGCCCTCCATCAGCGCCCAGAACGTCGGTGTGCGCGACATGGCGGAGATGGTGCGCGGCGACTTCGAGGCGCTCGGCTTCGCAGAGGCGGAGCTGGTGGAAACCCGGGGCCACCCCGGTGTCTGGGGCTACTACGATGCCGGTGCCGAAAAGACACTTATGGTCTACATGATGTACGACGTGCAGCCGGTGAACCCCGAGGACTGGCGTTCGCCGCCGTTCGAAGCGGCGATTGTCGATGTGCCCGAGGGCAAGGCCATCATGGCCCGGGCCGCCACCAACCAGAAGGGCCCACAACGCGCTTTCCTGAACGCCGTCGAATCCATCCTGGCGGTGCGCGGCGAGTTGCCGGTGAACCTGATGATCACGGCGGAGGGCGAGGAGGAGCTCGGCTCGCCCAACTACCCGGAAATCATCGACCGCTACGAGGCGCGCCTGCGTCAGGCCGACGGCGTGATCTTTCCCATGTCCGGCCAGAATGCGGACGGGCAGACGAGCCTGGTACTCGGCGTCAAGGGCATCATCTATTGGGAACTCGAAGCCCGCGGCGGCGCCTGGGGCGGGCCCACGCAGGCGGAGATCCACGGTTCGTACAAGGCCATCGCCGATTCCCCCGTGCTGCGCCTGAACCAGGCAATCTCGACACTGGTCAGCGATGACGGCAACACCATCGAAGTGCCCGGCTACTACGATAGCGTGCGCCCGCCCACCATCGAGGAGCAGTCGCTAATCGCGGGTTACGTGAAAAAGGAGAACATGACCGCGCTGAAGGAGCTGTTCGGCATCGAGCGCTGGATCGACGGCATGGACGGGGTCGACCTGCTGCACGAAATCATCTACACGCCGACCATGAACATCGACGGCATCTGGGCCGGCTACACCGGCGAGGGCGTCAAGACGATCCTGCCGCACATGGCCACGGCGAAGATGGACTCGCGCCTGCCCATGGGCATCGACCCCCAGGCAGCGCTGGAAAAAATTCGCGCCCACTTGGACGCACAGGGTTTCGAGGACATCGCCATGAACGTGCTGGCCGCCTACCCCGCCTCGCAAACTTCGGTGGACACGGACCTGGCACGCTCCGCCATCGCCGTCTACAAGCGCTACGGCGCGACGCCGACGGTCATTCCCCGCCTTGCCGGCAGCGCGCCCTTCCACGAGTTCACCGAGCGCCTCGGCCTGCCGATGATCCCCTTCGGCCTGGGACACGGGCGCGGCGCCCACGCCCCGAACGAAATCTACGTGGTGGAATCGGCCGGCAAGATCGCCGGCCTTGCCGAAATCGAGAAGGCCTATGTCGACCTGCTCTATGCGTTCGCCGCCGACTGAGGCGACGAGTTGATCGAACGCGCCGCCGTGGCGCTCTTAGACGACTTCATGAAACGGATTATGCCGGGGCCCCGAGGAGACGGGGACCGGCTGATCGGCACAGTCATCAACCGCAACGGGTAGAACAATGGTGGCGGCGCTGTCAGGTAAAACTTGTTTGAGCCGGAAAGCCTGCCCTCGCAATCCGAACAGTTAAACAACCATAACCCTTTGCCCCGCAATCGGCCCTCCTATTGTCGTTTGCTTGATCATTTGCCCTATCTCTCGGGTGGCAAGCTCAACAATGTCTATGCCCCGCTGCCCACCAAGAAATTTTTACCGCCCGTGATAAAACATACGCTCCGCTTGCTTGGAACCGGGAATTTGTTACGTACGGTAAATGTTCGTTGCACACCCACCCTTGCCATGCTATTTTTACCGTACGATCATTTTTTCAGGGCTTGCCATGACCAAGCAGGAAGCGCAATACGGCGCGATTCGGTTCGCCGAAGAACTGGGCAAGCTCGCACGCGCGCACCGAAAACAGCGCAAGCTGACATTGGAGACCATCTCGGGCCTAGGCAATCTGAGCACCCGCTTCCTGTCTGAATTCGAGCGCGGCAAGGAAACCGCCGAACTGGGCAAGGTGCTGAAAGCGTTGCGCACCCTGGGACTGGAAGTTGTCGTTCAACCCCGCAGGGCCGCCGGATTCAAACCCCCATTACCGCAAGACCCATTACCGCAACATGAAGAAGGCCGTGCCCGACCCAGACAGCCTTAACGTCTGGAACGGGCAACGACTCGTTGGCCGCCTTTGGCGAAACGTCCAGGGACTGATCGGTTTTCGTTACAACGGGGAATGGCTAACGCAGGGCGGCTTTGCCATCTCCCAAACCCTACCCTTGGGACAGGATGAGTTTACTCCCGGGGAAGGTCTCGCCCATCGCTTCTTCGCCAACCTGCTCCCGGAGGGCGATGTCCGGACCCGGGTCGTTCGCGACCTGAAAATAGCCAACACGGATTTTGACCTGTTGCGGTCCATAGGCGGCGAATGCGCGGGTGCGCTTTGTGTATTGCGGACGGAACTGCTGCCTTCCACCGCATACGAATATCGCGCAATCCCGGACGATGAACTGGCGAAGCTCGCCGCATATCCCGGCCGCGTCTATATCTGGGGCACAGATGAACGCCCCCGGCTTTCCCTGGCCGGCGCCCAGGACAAATGTCCCGTGCTGGTTGAAAATGATACCTGCCTACTGCCTAGGAAGGAATCACCCTCCAGCCACATTCTCAAGTTCGAGTTGCCCGGCTACCGCCACCTGCCGGCCTATGAAACCTTCACCACGCTACTTGCCGAGGCCATCGGCCTGCCGGTGGTGAATATCCAACTGCGATCAACCAAAGGCACGCACCATGCATTAATTGAACGCTATGACCGGTACAGGAATGCAAGCGGTCAAGTGACAAGGCTGCACCAGGAGGACTTCTGCCAAGCGTTGGGCCTTGGGCATGAGCGAAAATACCAGGAAGATGGCGGCCCTTCCTTCGCCGACTGCTATCGCCTGGTCCAGGACGCATCCAGTGATCCCGCCAACGATTCGCAGCATTTGCTGCACTGGCAAATCTTCAACGTCCTTGCCGGCAACTCGGACGGCCATGCCAAGAACCTTTCGCTCCTTTACCAGCCCAATGGCGAGATTCGGTTGGCGCCCTTTTACGATCTTATCTGCACCCGCGCCATTGCGCACATCGACCACCACCTAGCACTCGCCGTGGGTAGCGAAAGAAATCCGGGCGTAGTGTCCGCAAAACATTGGACGGACCTGGCACGGCAATGCGATTTACGCCCCCGGTTTCTGTACGTCCAGGTTCAGGACATTGCAGAGAGGCTATTGCAACTATTGCGGCCAACACGGGAAACGTTCGAAAACCGATATGGTCGCTACGCCGCCCTGCAGCGGATAGAACAGGTGGTTATCCGGCAATGTCGTCGAGCGGGCGAATCAATGATGACGATGAAGGAGCGTTCCTGATCGTTGGCGACCGAGGTTCGGTGGGCTAATTCCAACGATCGCCGCTCCCGAACGCCCTCTTCCCCGAGTGGCGAGATCGGCAGCCAACGCTCAAACAGGCGCGTGTGGGGCATCGGTTCATATCCATGCCTGAGGCGCTTCCGCCAGAACTCCTTCGCCCATTGGGCCGAAATATGAACGGCTTGTCGAAAAGAATCGCGGCAGGCAGCAGTCCTCGCCCGGCAAGAGCTCCCTGCGAGCGGCTTCCCGCATGACTTGAGGGCCGTGTCCGCTATTGGGGTTTTCATCGGCGGCTGCGTCCATTATGGAATCGGCCGCGGAGCGAATCCGCAGCCTCCTACCCGAGGAGCCAATCGATGCAACTACCAAACCTGCGCAACCGGCACAGCGATCAACCCGCGTGTTGCCCGTCTATCGTGCAACACGCATGGTATACGCCCGCGGCCGGGTTGCTGGCCCTATCCAGCCTATGTCTGGCACCTTCCGCCGCGCTATCCGCGGAGGCCAGCGACGCGGGCCTCGTGGAAGAGATACTGGTTACCGCCCGCCACCGGGAGCAGGGGGTCCAGGACGTCGGCGTTTCCGTGAAAGCCTTCAGCCAGGACGATATCGATCAACTCGGCATCTCGGACCTTAACGGGCTGACCCGGCTCACGCCCAGTCTCAACATCCAGGAGCGCGGCCCGAACCGGAACGAGATGAACATCCGCGGCGTGACCAATTTTCTGGTCACCCAGGATCTGGTGCCGTCCTCCCGGCCGGTGGGCATCTATGTCGACGACACGCCGGTGAATACCTTGGGCGGCGCCCAGTACGACATGCGCTACTTCGACCTGCAGCGCATCGAGATTCTGCGGGGGCCCCAGGGCACCCTGTTCGGCGAGGGTTCGAGCGCCGGCACCGTGCGCTACTTCACCGAAAACCCGAACCTCGCCGAGTTCGAGGGGCGCTTCGAAATCGAACACGCCACGATGGGTCAGGGCGGTTCCGATGTCGGCTTCAGGGCCGCCGCTTCCGTACCGCTCGTCCAAGACAGGCTGGCGGTGCGGCTTTCCGGCGGGCGCTTTGTCGTTCCCGGCTACCTAGATGTCATCGACGGCGACCACGATGTCAACGACCTGGAAGCCACGATGGTCCGCGCCGTGGTGCTCGCCGAGCCCAGCGAGAACTTAAGCGCCCGATTCATGATTCAGCACGACGATTCGGAAGTCGGCTCGCTCGGCCTCTACACCGGCGAACCCGGAGACCGCCAGACCAACCTGCCGCAGAGCGACGACCAAATCGACGACGAGTCTCTGGTGGCCAATCTTAAGATCGACTGGTCGGTCGCACCCTTCGTCGTCACCTCGGTGACCAGCTACTTCGACCGGGACCGGCAGCGCGCCGTCTACGACCAGATTTACTCCGCGGTCGGTTCCCTCGCCGCTATTCCACTGTTCGGGTTCAAAGACAACTCGTTCATCGAAGACCAGATCACCTACGAACAGTTCAGCCAGGAGGTGCGGCTGGTCTCCCAGTTCAACGGCCCCTTCCAATTCACGGCCGGCGTCTTCTATCGCGATTTCGAGTACACCACCGGCAGCGTCAACGTCACGAGCGGCATCTACCCCCTGCTGGGGTTTCCGAGCACCAGCCAGACGGAAATTCTGCAGGCGCTGGGACTCCCAACACCGGATCCGGTAATCATCAACGACGGCGAGCAGATCTCCGCCTTTCTCGAACTCGAGTACCTCCTTACCGAGCGGCTGAAGCTGATCGCGGGAGCGCGCAGCCACAACGAAAAACTCGACGTGGCCTCCCCGTCGGCGGGAATCTTCCTGGGTTTCACGCCGCTGGCGCTGCCCGCCATCTCCGACAATATCGACATCAACGTGATCCTGCCCAAGGCGGCCCTGGAGTTCTCCGCAACCGATGATGTTCTGCTCTATGGCCAGTTCTCCTCCGGTGCCCGCAACGGCAACATCAACTCCACCGCCACCCTGGGCAGCATGGAACTGTTCGCACCCGGTTCTAGCGAAGGCCTTGCGGGCTATAGCGACGACAGGACAAACACCTTCGAGGCCGGCATCAAGTCCCGCTTCGCCGATGGCCGGGTGACCCTAAACGCCAGCGCCTACTACACGGATTACAAGGATCTGCAGGTGGTGGTGGCAACCCCGCCGCTCGGCTTCGGCCTGCTGCTGAACGCGAGCAAGGCTGTCACCAAAGGCATCGAGTTCGACCTGTACGCCGAGCCGATGGAGAACCTTTCCCTGTTCCTCGGCGGCAGCTATACCAAGGCCGAACTCGACGCGCCGCTGGTAATCAACCAGATCACGGGGGAGGTGCGCGAGAAAGGCACTCCCCTGCCCTTCACACCGGACTTCACCTTCACGGGCGGTGCTGAGTACCGCTGGCCCCTGCCCGGTGACAGGACAGTCTACGGCAATGCGACCTTTTCCTGGACTGACTCGTACATCAACGGCCTAGGCGGCTCCTCCACGGTGGAAATCGACAGCTTCACCGTATTCGGCCTAGGGGCCGGAGTGCGCTCCGAGAAATGGTCGCTCGACCTGCGCGTATCGAATGTCACAGACAAGAAGCAGACCGTGGCCAGCAACTTCTTTAACGCATTCGTGATCGCCAACCTTGGCTCGATCCCGCCGGGCATCACCTTCAACGAGAACTTCATGCTGCAGCCGCGCCTAGTCCGGGCCACGCTACGCCTGAGTTTCTGACCGGGCCAATTCCGCGTATAACCCCCCATTTCTCCGCTGGGAACCATCTCGATGAAGACATGCCTTATGCTTATCGGACTGACACTGTTGGGCAGGCTGGCGGTGGCCGCGGAAGACGACCCCTATCTCTGGCTGGAGGAAATCGATTCGAAGCCGTCGCTGGCCTGGGTGCAACGGCACAACGCAAGAACGCTGCAGCGCCTTACGGGCGATGAACGCTTTGCGGCGATCTATGAAGATACCCTGGACGACCTGGCGCGCTCCGACCGGCTGCCCGCGCTCCGCGTAATCGGCAATGACGCCTACGACCTTCTGCAGGATGCGGAGCACCCCCGGGGCCTCTGGCGACGCATGGCGCTCGACGATTTCATGGTCGGCAAGACCGGTTGGGAAACGGTGCTCGATGTCGATGCCCTCGATGCTAGGGAGAAGCGCAGTTGGGTTTTCCGCGATGCGGCCTGCTACCCGCCCGAGCACCGGCGCTGCATGCTGCTGCTGTCGCCCGGGGGTGGCGATGCCGCCGAATGGCGCGAGTTCGACCTAGCAAAGAAGGCTTTCGTGCCAGACGGATTCGCGTTGCCCGAAGCCAAGACCTCGGTGAGTTGGTCGGACGCGGATACGCTGCTGGTCTCGATGGCGGCCGGCGGCGATACGCAGACGCTGGCCGGCTACGGGCGCCAGGTGCGGGCCTGGCGGCGCGGGCAGGCCTATGACGAGGCGCCGGTGGCCTTCGAGGTCGATGCCGGCCACATGATGGCCCAGTCCCGGCTCGTCAGGGATGCGGGTTCCATGTTCACCCTGCTGGTGGATGCGGTGACGATTTTTCAGTCCGAGTACTACCGGCTTGAGGGTGACGGCCGGCCTGTGCGCCTGCATCTGCCCGCTCAGTTCCAGTTGAGCACCGTGCACAAGGGCTGGATCATTGGCCTCCTGCAGCAGGACTGGCAGGGCGCGCAGGCCACCTATCTCCAGGGCGCCCTGGTGGGCTTCCGCATGACGGACCTGGCGCAGCCTCCTGAAGAGGCGGCAATTCTTTTCGCGCCCGACAGCTCCCAGGCCGTCCAGTCGCTGCTGGGCACCGGGATCATCGCCACGGACGACGCCGTATATTTCAGCATCCTCGACAACGTGGCCGGCAGGATGTTGCGGCTGTCGTACAACGACGGGGAGTGGCAGCAGCGGCCCATCGAGCTGCCGGACAAAGGCACCACCTCCCCGGTAGCGGCGGCCCCGGAAAGCGATTCGGTGATCGTCAGGTTCGAGAGTTTCACGCAACCGCCATCGCTTTATGCAAGCGTCGCGGGTGGCGCAGCGCGGGCCATCGACAGCCTGGAAGCGAAATTCGATGCGGGCGGGCTGGTCACCGAACAGCACTTCGCCACCAGCAGGGACGGAACCCGGGTGCCCTATTTCATCGTCCGGCCGCAGGCTCTGGTTGCCGACGGCAAGGCACCCCTTCTTCTGGGCGCCTACGGCGGGTTCAATCTGGCAATGACGCCGGGCTACATGGGTTCGATATTCGGCGCAGGGGCACCGTTCAAGACCATTCTTAAGGCTGGCGGCAGCTACGTGTTGGCGAACATACGCGGTGGCGGCGAATACGGGCCCGCCTGGCATCTCGCCGGCGTACTTGAGAACCGCCAGCGGGTCTACGATGACTTCCACGCCGTGGCCCAGGATCTCATCGATAGGAAATTCACCTCCCCGGGCAAGCTCGCCATCGTCGGCGCATCGAACAGCGGCCTGTTGATGGGCGTGGCCATGACGCAGCATCCGGAACGCTACCGGGCAGTGCTGTGCGGCGTACCGATCCTCGATATGCGCCGCTACCACCGCCTGCTCGCGGGCGCGTCCTGGATGGGCGAGTACGGCGACCCGGACGATCCCGCCATGTGGGAGGTAATGAAGTCCTATTCGCCGTATCACAACCTGCGCGCCGAGGAATCCTATCCCGAAATCTTCTTCTTCGGCTCCACCCGGGACGACCGCGTGCATCCCGGCCATGCGCGCAAAATGGGCGCGAAGATGGGCGCCATGGGGCACCCGTTCCTGTTCTACGAGAACACCGAAGGCGGGCACGGCGCCGCGGCGGACCCCATACAGCAGGCCAGGCTACAGGCGCTGCAGGCGGTCTACCTGTTGCAGGAACTGGATATCTGAGCAAGGGCCTCGCCGAACGATCCACATCTTCGAATGCTGCTTCGTGCCAACCCGGGCTCTCCGCGAAGGTAAAGCCGCTTTTCCACACCGAAGCCCTGCGTGAACTTTTTCTGAAATATTCATCGAACCTATCGAAGATTCGGATATCGCGGGCCACCAGCACCGGTGTCTGTAACAGCGGCGGCTGGGTCGTACCAGCCCATGACGAAACGAAAGCGACGCAATCGACTGAACTGCAACATCTCGTTTCGCCAAGACCCGCGCACGAACGGCTTGCTGAAACGGTGCTATAGTTCCATAATGGAGCCATTAAAGCTCTAATGCAGAGCCATGCCCAACCTGTCTATCAAGAACGTGCCGGAACCCGTTGTCGAGAAACTCCGCCTGCGCGCCAGCAAAAACCATCGTTCCCTCCAGGGAGAATTGATGGCCATCGTGTGCCAGGCGGCGGACGATGCGGAATCGCAACAGGAGCGCGATGAGCCGTATCAGGAGGAGTCCGGGTGGAAGTCGGCCGCGCAGATTCTGGCCGAGAACAAGGCAAGGTGGGGCGGGCCGGACACCACAAGTCCTCGTGCCGTTGACATCATCCGCCGGGAACGCGACGCCCGGTGAGCGAACTCATTGTTGCAGAGCCGCACAAGAGCTACCGGCAACTACCGCCTCTTGTGGTCGACTGTAGCGTGCTCGCTGCGTTGTTGTTCCACGAGGAAAAGATGGAGCATGCCGCCAGCGCCATCGTGGGCAAATCGCTGTTCGCGCCCTGGCTGATCGATCACGAGATGATCAGCGTCGGTTTGAAAAAGGTACAGTCGGGCCGGGCGGACATCGCCAGCCGCGGACTGGACGAATTCATCAATCTAAGGGTGAACCGGCGTGCAACCAACAGCCGGGCCCAATGGCTGCTCGCCCGGCAGGAAAACCTCTCCGCATACGATGCCGCCTACCTGCAACTCGCGATCGAGTTGAATGCCCCCCTTGCAACCTTCGATAAGACGCTTGGCACCGCAGCCGAAAAGGTACTTGGAAGGTAGTTTGCCGTTTCATATTTTAAGATTCTCGTGGTTTTTAGAGGAAACAAGTGATACTTTCTCGATCATTGTCGAACTTTATTTTCTTTCCTTTGAGATTCGCGAGAATTATGAAAGACGATGAGTTCTTGGTTGGAGCATTTGAAAAACCGAGGGGCCATGGATAACCAGACCGACGAGCGCGACAGCCTGATCATCGACATGCTGCGGGCCGACCCCACGGTTCTGAACACTCGAATCGGCCAAACTCTCGGCGTATCGAACGCGACCGTCGGCGCACGCATCAGGAAGCTGAAGGACGCAGGTGTCGTGCGCGTGGTTGCATCCACCGACATCCGCGCCGCAGGTTTCGAAATATTTGCCATCGGCAGCGTGCAGATCGCTCCGGGAGGGCCCGACACTTGCCACAAAGCCGCAACAGAACTCGCACGGGTTCCACAGATCATTTCCATCGGCACCCAACTGCACCAGGAACAAATCATGTTCCACATGATCGGCCGCGACACCTCCGACATAGAACGACTGCTCGCAACGACGGCCTCCTCGATAAAAGCAATCAAGGCTGCGCATGCAAGAGTGGTGCTGTCGAGTTACAAACACAGCCTCAACAGCGGCCCCATCGTCGAGATAAAGCCCGATTTCGAACGGCGACTCCGTGAATTGACCGACACCCGGCTGTCGGAATTGTATGCAGAGCGCGAACTTTCCGTGCTTGCGATGCTGCATGGGGACGGACGCATGAGCCTCCGCGAAATCGCACGCCAGCTCGACTACCCGGAAAGCCAGGTACGCACGATATTTCGGAAATTCGAGAATACGCCGGGAATCCTTAACTACCAGACAATCGTGAATCCGAGGGCACTTGGGCATCGTCACGTTCACCAGGTGTACATCAAGGCGAACTATTGCCTGCTGCCTGCAATCGTGAAACAGCTCAAGACCATGCCTGAAGTCCTCGGGCTCGCCACCATATCCGGCACGATGAACCTGGCCTTGTCGACAACCGTCCCGTCCCGCGCCAAACTTCAGGAGTTCGTCACGGAACGCATCCCCGCGATCGATGGCATCGAAGCGATCGAAGTTGTCGATATGCTGCGCGGATACAAGTTCGACGGCTCGTGGAGCCTGCCCGTCGCAAGCGAAGCGGAGGTCCCCGCCGCCTAGTTCCAGTTTTCTCCCGTCTAGCGAACCATCTGCCGCCAGGCGAAAGCGAACTTCAGGTGGTCGTCCATGGTGCGGTGGCCCGCATCCATGGTGTTGATGCAGACGTGACTGTAACCCGCATCGCGGCATACCACGGCGGCTGCCGCGGCCTGCTCGGGCGATATCCTGGGGCCACCCACCGTCTCGCCGCACTGGATGAGGTTTTCCAGACCGACTTTGTCGGGGTCGCGGCCCGCAGCCCTGACCTGCTCCCTGAAGCGTGCAGCCTTGTCTTCGGCTTCTGAAGGATCGACGCCCGGCTGCCATCCGTCCGCCAAACGAGCCGCTCGCCGCATCGCGACCTCGGAATTGCCGCCGAGCCAAAGCGGAATGGATTGCTTCGGGCGCGGGTTGATGCCGGCACCCCTGATCCGGTCGAACTCGCCCGTGAAAGTCACCGACTCTTCGCTCCAGAGGCGGCGCAGTAAGGCGAGTTGCTCTGCACTGCGGCGCCCGCGTGCCCGGAAGTCCATGCCGAGCGCCTCGTATTCGGCATCGTTCCAGCCGATGCCCACGCCTAGGCGAAGCCGTCCGTTGCTGAGATTTGCGACATTGGCCGCCTGCTTGGCCAGAAGCGCAGTCTGCCGTTGCGGAAGAATCACGACTCCCGTGGCCAGTTCGATCCTGCTGGTCACGCCGCACAGGAAGGCGTAAAGCACCATCGGCTCGTGAAACGCGCTTCGATAGTCGTAAGGCGCGCGCTTGATCTTGCGCTCCCGCTCGACGGCGTGCTGCCCGTAGACGGCACGAGCAGCATCGTCCCGCAACAGGTTGAAAGGGTCCCACTCCGGCCGTTCTTCCGGATTCACGCCCAGCACATGATCGAACACGAGCAGGTAGTCGAAACCCTCCGCCTCTACCGCCTGTACGTAATCACGAATCGCGGCGGCATCGTCGGGAATCTCCGTCTGCGGGAAGATGAGCCCAAGTTTCATGGCGGTGGGAATTATCCGGATTCCACCGTCACAAACAAACTTCGGTTCACCAAGTGGCAGGTTTCATACGCGAAACATCGGCAGAACTGCCACTGGATAAAATTGACGTTGGCGTAGCCGCTGGCGTCTCTTGGCGGCTCCTGGCGGCCCGGCCCGGATTATCCCCACTTGACGGGGCCCTAGAAGACCCACGGCCGACTGTTCCGCCAAGGCGGTTTCGGTGCCTGTCTGCAACCGGCGAGGAACGTATTCCATAGTTAATCAGGCAGTAGAGTGCTTGATTATCAATGATCAACTCTTCGTTTGCCGCAAGTGAAGCGCTCTTTTGCGGCACGGTTCGTCGCAACGGATGCTGTGGAACCCTCTCAGGCCGCCCGAGTACGTTGCGGATGGTTGTTCTGCCCATGCGCCTTAGTTCTCGACAGTGGCGCTGCTTTTGGCTGAAGATGCGCCTAGCAGACAGATGAGGATCCCATGACCACCAAACACCTGCTTGACCCGGAATTGCACCCGTTGCTCGAACTCGTGCCTCCGTTCGACCTCGATGACGAACAACTGCCCCTGCTTCGGGACAATCCCGCCATGGCGGTGGAGCTTGGCGACCCCGCGCAAGCCGGTGTCAGCCGGGAAGAGATTCATGCCGTCGGAGTCGCCGGCCCGGATGTGCGCGCCCTGCTGTACAGGCCGTCGGGAGGGACCGCGTCAGGCGCAGGCTATCTGCACATCCACGGCGGCGGCTACATCATGGGAATACCGGAGATGTCCGACCCGGTGAACCTCCAAATCTGTGCCAGCCTCGGTGTCGTGGTGCTGTCCGTCGACTATCGCTTGGCACCGGAACACCCGATTCCGGCCCCTCTGGACGACTGTTACACGGGCCTTGCCTGGCTACACGAGCATGCGCCGGCGCTCGGAGTCGACCGCGAGCGGATCGGCATCGGCGGGGAGAGCGCCGGCGGCGGGCTGGCGGCCGCGCTGGCGATCAAGGCTCGGGATGCGGGCGAGTACGCGATCTGCCATCAGCACCTCACCTATCCCATGCTGGACGACCGCACCGGCACGCCCCAACAACCGGGTGACCCGCTGGTGGGCGAGTTCATCTGGACGCGGCAAAGCAACCAGTACGGCTGGCGCAGCTACCTGGGCGACGCCCCCGCCCGAGCACCCCAGGTGCCCGCGCGCCTGGAGGATTTTGCGGGCCTGCCGGCCACCTGGATGGCGACCGCGGCACTCGACCTCTTTCGGGACGAGAACATCGAATACGCGCGCAAGCTGATGCAGGCCGGTGTCAGGACGGAGCTGGTTTCCTATCCCGCCGCATGCCACGGGTTCCAGTTGGTACCGGGCACGCAGCTTGCCGAAAGATTTGCCCGGGACCATCTGCACGCCCTGGCTAGGGGATTGGGTGTGCCGGTCAGGTCGAATGCCCAAGTGACGTAGGATTTTCGCTGCATGACGCTCCAACCGACCCGCTATTCCACCTCCCGACTCATTGCCAGCTCGATCTGGTGCCGACGCTTGGCCGCGGCTTCGGCCGTGCTGGCCAACGGCTCATAGCCCTTCGCATGAAAAATTCGTCTCGCCGCTGAAGGAGCATGCAAACAAGGGGCACGGACCCGTACTGAAGCACTCGGTCAAGGTCAAAGTCCTCGCCAAGTTCCGCCGCAGTCAGCGGAAACATGGTCTTTTTGAGCGCCCGCCCGGCTAGAAGATTAGTGCCTGCGGCCTTGAGCTTCCGCACGCTCGAACCGAGCAAGGCAAAGCGCAGACCGCGCGCCTGGGGAGAGAGGGTGTAGCCCGGCCGAGTCAGGCGCGTGGCGCGGGGCCCTCAGCCCCCTTTCCTACGATTCCAAGTCTTCATGGCTGTGAAGATGTTATCGACATGTCTACATCGACAATCTGCACCCCGCCTAAGGTGCCTCTGATCCAGTTCCGTCAACTCACCGGAAGCGGATTGGCAACTGCGAGTTTCGGGAAGCGGGAGAAGTCGCGATCAGCGGACCAGAGCACTCTCACGCCGTGATACAGGCAGAGCGCGGCGATCCGGGCGTCGTGTACGACCGCGCCTTGCAGGTGCGCGGGTCGGGCGATTCGCTCAAAGGCATCCAAGTAGCCTTCGCCTTCGGCTAGGAATCCGCCGCTGAGGCTGTTGAGGAGCCGTCCCACGGCATCCAGGGCCAAGTCCATCGGTGTGGGGCCCGTGAAGATCCGCGGGTTCGAGACGACCGCCAGAAATTCGTGAACGCATGGCCAGGGAACCGCCACGGGTTCCGGGCCGCCCACCGCGTCGGCAATCACCTGCCGGGCACGCCCATGGAAGGGCATTTCCGGACGATGGGCGTAAACCAACAAATTGGTGTCGATGGCGATCATGCGCCCCGCTCACGATAAATCTCATCCCGGAGCCGGCTCCACGGAGCGCCATGGAACTCCGGGGTGAGCCCGCTGCCGCCATAGCTTGGAAAATCCAGTTCCCGGTGAGCCGCCGTCCGGCGGGCCTTGAGACAGCGCTGCAGACCTTCCTCGACCAGCCGCCGTAGAGTGGAGCCCTCTTGCCGAGCCACGCGCCGAAGCTGATCGAGCAACTCGTCTGGAAGCTCAATGGTGGTTTTCATATGGGTTTCCCGTATTAGTAATATTGTTAAACCATATCGCGGTCTCCGGTGAGGGACAAGTGGGAATACCGGAGATGTCCGACCCGACATGAAGGAAGACTGGGAGGCCATGGCGGAACTGTCGAAGCGGCTCCGAATCCCCTTCGTCTTCCGGCCGCCGGCCTTTGGAATCGTGCATCCGAGCGAATGGGTGCTTGCCGGGCCAAGCCACGCAGCTATTCGGTGCCGGGATACTGTTAGCAATTGTTGACAACACCCGACGTTGCATCTCGGCATGAGAATAGGTACTTTACATAGCATCTCACGAATATCACGAACAGGTTCCTGTGGTGAAGCCGGAGTACATCGCCTACGAGACTCTCGCACCTGACGAAGTCCAGCAACTCCCCCAACGCGTACGGGCGCGCCTTGCAGAAGGGGGCGGAGGTCGTGACGAGTGGGTGATCGTCCACGCTTCCTGGCCATTCAGCCGCATGGTTGATCGCTTGAACCTGTTGGGCGGTCTGTCCGCCGAACACCTGCGGCAACTCACGACGATGCCCAATCTGGACCGTATGTTGACCTGGCTTGTCCTCGACCCTCCTGATGTGGAGGAGGCATTGAAGTTCGACAACCTCGTCGCGCGCCGCGACTATCTGAACGACACGCCGACACTGACGTCGGAGCAGATCCATCGCGCTTCGGGCCTCGCCTCGCGCAACACGAGCGAGCCGGCGTCGCGTTGGAAGAAAGAGGGCAAGACCTTTGCGGTTCGCCTGGGCCGGCGCGACCTCTATCCGGCGTTTCAGTTCCTCGACGGCAAACCGCACGCCGTTGTGCGTGACGTGCTCGCCGCGTTGCCCGAAGAAATGACGGCATGGCAAACGGCGTTCTGGTTCGCCTCGGGCAACGGGTGGCTCGATGGAGACCAACCACAAACGCGTCTGAAGGACGCGGAACAGGTCGTGGAGGCGGCGCGCCGGCTCTCGGAGCCGGCACGTGGATGAGGACGCTTCGCAGCCCGTTCCCCCTACACCAGTTCGTCTTGAACCAGCCAATCTCGTCGAGTTGGCCGAGGGCGAACTGCTGCACCGCGTCCATGCTCGCCAGTTCCAAGGGAACACATTCAATGCCTGTCAGGGCGGCCCTACTCGCTTTGCTCCGATCCACGACGAGCAGGGGGATTGCATACCGACGCTGTACGCCGCGGACTCCGTTGAGGCGGCCATCTATGAGACGATTCTGCACGATGTCCCCCTGGCCGCGGTTCGCAAGAGTGTGCCGCGCCAGGCAATGGAAGATCGCCGGCACAGCACGCTCGTAGTACGCCGCACGCTGCGCCTCGCAAGCCTGCGCGCCCCGGACCTGATGAGGTGGGGCTTAACCCCCGCAACATTGATTGGCGCCCTGCCTACCCAGTACCACCGCACCGCGTATTGGGCAAAGGCGGTGCATGACCAGTTCGCCGCAGCAGACGGTCTCATCTGGACGTCGAATCTCTGTGATACGGATTCGGCGCTACTCTTCTTTGGGGACCGTGTGGATGTTGCCGATCTCATGGTGACCGGTGTGCGTCACGGGTCCGACGGCTCGTTCCTTGAGGATGCACGCAAGGCGGCTCAACGCGCCAATATCCTGATCGCAGTGTAAGCCGGACGGCCCCAGCCCCGGCATGGCCGCCCCTGGACGAGCCCTGGTAAGACTCGATCCCAGTTTTCTCACGCACGGGCAAGCTGGGCGTGACGATCACCGGGCGGCCGTATTCGCACCTCCCGCATCACCGTTGCCGGAGGATTCCTTTCAAGGCGACGGTGTCCAATAGCTTCCGATTGCCTCTGGCTCGTCGACCCCATCCGCTCGATCTGATGCTCTGGAGGGCGCGGCGGCGCAAGTCCCGCATCCCCCAACGACACAAGGAGTTCCGCATAATCACGTACGCCCGTGCGACGGATTGCCTCATCGCGGGTGATAAGGCTGGTCGAGTAGGCTTGCAGAGGATCATTCGCTGGCCGTTCTGGTTCTGCCGTGACCGCCTCCAAATGGCTGCGAATAATGGCCGTCATGGTCGTCCCGTGTGAAGCCGCATAGGCTTTGGTGCGTGCAATCAGGGCTTCTGGAAGATTCAGGGTCGTATTTTTGTTCGCCGAGGACGAATGGCCCCGCCTCGTGTATTCCCCGGGATGCGAAGTTCCTTCTTGCCGTAAGGAACAAAAACATTTAACAATCTTTCCGAAAAATAGGCATTTCCAAGCGCATTCCCCCGAAAGATTTGATAATCTTTGGACCATGACTTCCATACCCGGCCTTGGCGACATCCAGTCTTCGCTCACGGACGAGGCGTTTTGGCACCTGTTCGGTCGCCGCGAGCATGAGCAGCTAGACTTCAAGCGTGGCGTTCCGACAGACATCCGGGACGCCATCGCCGCCATGGCCATGACCCACGGCGGCCTGATCGTCCACGGTGTGGACGACCGGCGCAACATCCTCGGCTGCCCGCTGTCGCAGAACACCCAAGACCGCATCACGCGCATTGCCGCGGAATGCGGTGTGGATGTCCAATTGCGTGAAATCGCAGTCGGTGGCAAGGCTTTGACGGTCTGTGCCGTGCCTGAAGTGCGGGGGCGCATTGTTACGACTCCGGACGGGCGCCTGCTGCGCCGCGTCGGGGGAGATTCCCTCCCCCTGCGTGGCGATGCCATGGCCCGATTCGTGCGGGAACGGGAGCATCGCGCTGGCGAGGACGAGCCTATCGCTTCGGTGGATCTGTCGGCCTTCGGTCTTGCGGCGATCAATCAGGTGCTCGCCGTTGAAGGAAGAACTCCTGTAAGCGAAGGCGGCATGGGGCGGGCGTTGGCGGACTTGGGTGTAGCGATGGCCGCGGCCCCTCCATTGGAGCCGAGTGTCCTGCGTGCTGCCGCTATCCTGTTCGCTGCTGATCCGCGGGACTTCATGCGGGGTGCCGCTGTGCAACTCGTGCGCCGCGTCGGCGCCGGGCCGGGGCCGGGGCCGACGGCTGCCCGCGAAGAGTGCTCCGCGCCCTTGGCGGAAACCGTCGATTGTTGCCTGCAATTCATCTCGGAGCATAGCAGGCGTTTTGAGGTGGTTGCCGGCAGTCGCCGCCAAACGCTGACCGAGTATCCCGAGGCGGTTCTGCGGGAGGCGGTGGTGAACGCACTGGCGCACCGGGACTACGGATTGCAAGGTGCCACAGTCGACGTCACGGTTTGGGACGACCGAGTTGAGGTGCAGAGCCCTGGCCCCCTTCCCGGCCACATCACGTTGGATAACATGCGCGACGAGCACTACAGCCGCAACCCGCGCATCATGCGAGTGTTGAAGATGCTGGGGCTGGTGGAGGAGTACGGGGAGGGCATCGACCGCATGTACCGGGAAATGGAGTCACGCCTTATGGAGCCGCCGATGTTCGAGGCGACGGCAAGCTCTGTCACCGTTACGCTACGCAACCGCTCCCTTGCGAATGTGGAGGATCAGGTGTGGCTGCTCGCCGTGGGCGCCGAATTGACGGCCAACGAACGTCTGGTGCTGTTGGCCGCACGGCAAAACGGCGCGGTCACCCGTCGGGAACTTCGGCGGATGCTGTTGGATGCCGACATTGATGATCTGCTGGCCGGCGCAATGGCGAAGGGTTTGCTGACCCGCGTTGGGCAGCGCGGCGGCTCCCGCTATGTTCTGCCTACGGCAGTGCTACAAGCCGGCAACGAAGCTGGCGCGGAAAACCGCAACCGGCAACGGCTGCTGGATGAAATTCGCCGACGTGGCAGTCTTACCACAACAGAGGGAACCGCTCTCATTGGCGCCTTGCCAAACAAGGTGCGTCGGCTGCTGAATGAACTGGTGCAAGCGGGGCTGGTGCGGGCAGAGGGCCAAACACGTGCGCGGCGGTATTACTTGAAATAGCGGCGAAGGGCAGGCTTGCATAAGCTCGCGACTTGGCCATATTGCTTGTTCATCCACGGGATGCGCACCAAAATGCAATTCTGACCCAAGCGCATTTTATTGGTTGGGGCGTTGATCTCGGGGACGCCGAGTTCACCGTAAATGAGGGGTTATGGCCCGTCCATCACGCCGAGTTCTGTCTATTGCCCTGTTGTTAATCTTGCTGGCCGCCCTAGCCGCAGGATTGCTGATCACTTTCCCGGGAAGGGATACGACCCCGGCGAAAGCGGTTCCCGACACCCCCGTTGTAGCCGACCCGGCACCAGACCTTAGCCACTTGGCGCGGATTACCGAACCGCACATCGACGACTTCGACGGCATGGCCGAACGGCGCACCGTCCGGGCGCTGGTGGTGCGCAGCAAGACCTTCTTTTTTTTCGACGGAGCCGAGCAACGCGGCCTGAGTCACGACATGCTCAAGGCCTTTGAGGCACACATCAACAACCGGCTGGCAACCGGCACACTCAAGATCAACATCGTGTTCCTGCCGGTCGCCCGCGACCAGTTGCTACCCGGGCTCTTGGCCGGCTATGGCGACCTTGCCGTGGCCAACATGACCATCACCCCGGAACGCCAGGCTCAGGTGGACTTCTCGGTCCCCGTGTATCGAAACATCCGCGAAGTTCTGGTGACCGGGCCGGCCAGTGCGCCCATCGTGTCCATCGACGACCTGTCCGGTACGACGCTGCACACGCGCCGTTCGAGCAGCTACTACCAAAGTCTGGCCGCTCTCAACCAGCGCTTCGAGGCGGCTGGCCGGGCGCCGGTGGTGGTTCGTACCGTCGATGAGCACATCGAGGACGAGGAATTGCTCGAAATGGTCAACGCGGGCCTGATTTCCGGCATTCCCATCGATTCCCACAAGGCGGCGTTCTGGAAGCAGATCTTCGATGCCGTGGAAGTGCGGCAAGACATCGTCTTTCGGGACGGTGCCGACATCGCCTGGGCGTTCCGACCGAACAGCCCGAAACTCAAGGCGATGGTCGATGAATTCCTGGCGAACAACCGGCAAGGTTCGTTGCTCGGCAATCTGCTGTTCCGGCGCTACCTCAAGGAAACTCGCTACGTGGAGAACGCGCTCGGCTCCTCGGAACTGCGCAGATTTCGGGAAACCGCTCCCCTGTTCCAGCGGTACGCCGACCGCTACGCCTTCGACTGGCTGCTGGTGATTTCCCAGGCCTACCAGGAGTCGCGTCTCGACCAGAGTGCGCGCAGCCAGGCGGGTGCCGTCGGCATCATGCAGTTGCTGCCCACCACGGCGGCGGACAAGAACGTTGGCATCCCCGATATTTCCGTCCTGGAGAACAACATACACGCGGGCAACAAGTACCTGCGCTTCATCCGCGACAGCTACTTCGAGTCGGAATCCATAAGCGAACTGAACAAGACGCTATTCGCCTTCGCTGCCTACAATGCCGGCCCGGCGCGAATCTCAAGGCTTCGTGCCGAGGCCGACCGGGAGGGGCTCGATCCAAACGTCTGGTTCGATAGTGTCGAATTGATCGCGGCGCGGCGTATCGGCCGGGAGACCGTGAACTACGTCAGCAACATCTACAAGTACTGGATCGCCTATCAGTTGAGCCGCGAACAACTCGCGGACTCGGCCAACGGGGATTCGGCAACCTGATCAACCGGAAAGGTGGCATCTGACCGGTTGGGTCCACAGCAAAAGGGAAAGTTCCTCCTGACGGGTTCAGCCGATCTTTTTCGATCTGCCATGGCTCAGGAAGAGGAAGTGCCTGGCGATCTCGCGTAGAGAGGTTGTCGAGTGCAGGGGGATGCTCAGGCCGCACACGCGGCATTGGAGCTTGCCAAGCCTGCCCGACTCCCTCGTCGGCCCATAGCCCGGGTGGGCGTCCGGAGGAGCTTCCCCGGAGCCGTAGAGGACGCAGAAGTTGGGGCACATGGAATTCCGGCACATCCCCCAACCGAACTCGATGTTGCCGAACTCCGGTAGACGAATGGGTTCCGCCGCCGGATGAATTGACTCCCGTGAGCCCGTTGGGGGCGAAAATCGCCCTCTCTCCATTGAATCTCCACTTTTATGCAACAAAAGCCGGAGCGCGTCTCAAAAACGCGGCCACTCCCCCAATTGCTGTTCCGGCGCCAACGCCCAGTAGACTCTTCATGCTCTGCTCGCGTTGCTGCGCTGGGACGAGCTCGGGGCGGCTCAGACTGGCGTGCTTTCAAGCCGTTCGACCTCCTCCCGCGTCAGCATCGGCAAGTGACGGCTCGGCTCCCAATAGCAGGCGATTTTCGACAGGTCGTCCGGAGTGCTGTATCCCAAGGCGAAATGGTTGATCCAGTCGGCTAGGAATCCCGTGTCGATGCGGGCGTTTCGCAGTGCGCGGGCCAGCTCGAAGACGGTTGCTCCCATGTTGTATCGCAAGAGCTTTCGCTCAAGCGGGTGCATTTGAAGGAACAGTTCCCGGATGTAGCCCCGCTCAAGGCCATCCTGCTCCGGCTTCACGACGAACCCGGTGAATTCCGTGAACGAGGGGCGAAACGCGCCGCCGGCCAGGTTGCGGGACGCGATACCGTCATGAATGTACTTGCCAAGCGCGGTGCGCGGTGGGCGGACATGGTTGCCAGGGCAATCAAATGCTTCGTCCGGGAGTATTCGGATAGGTCGCCGCCATGCGAGAATCTCCGACCATGGCGTCATGTCCGGCTTCACGCCATGCGCCGTATCGCCGATTGGCGTTCCGCTGCCAGTCATGGCGAAAGTCCTTGCGGGGCGCTCCCGCTGGGCTTGCGTCCTGCCTTAGGGACGACACCCGTCAGTACCTCGAAAAGCCGCTTGCGCAGGTGTTCCGCGTCGTGAAAGTCCATATGAACGGGGTTTATCAATGGCTGCTTTGCGTCCAACGCCAAGCGGTCGCTTGCCGAGTCATACTTCAATGCGGCCCGCTCCCCGTGTGTCAGGGCTCCCAAGGCGTCATTGAGTGCTTGGGGGTCGAATTCCAAACAGCACACCACGTCATAGGCATCCCGAACAACATAGCTTTCACGGTTGATCATCCGCGCCCGGATCTTGCGCGCAATGATCTCCGCGGTTGATTGCAGCCGCACTCCAGTGGCCGCTTCCCGCTCGTTCGACAGCGGGCGAAGCGTCACATCGTCGCCGCCTGCGATTGAGAACTCCAAACCGTCGGACAGATGGCAATGGACGACGGTTGGATGGAGGCGAACCTCAGCGAAGGTGGAATCCGTCATCCAATTCTCGGCCCTGCGGTCGAGCGCTGGCTTGATCCGCCTGTAAGTGGCGTTCGACGTGAATAGGTCGATGTCCATGCTGAGCCGGTGATGCCAACGTGCGGCGAGGGCTGTGCCGCCCCCCAACGCGCAATCGTCCGGCCCGGCAATTCCATCCAGACACTGCAGGGCCTGACGGAGCAACGCCGCTTGCTGGTCTGGAAGGGTGGGCCGAGCGCCAGTGGAGGAAACAGCCACAAAACGACCTTGCGGAAATGCACTAGCCCATTATAGCGATTTCCTTCCATAGCCGTTGATGCCCGGCTCGCTGCGGTCGAGAACACCGGCAATCGAGTTCGATGTCCTCGACATCGCGACGGTCCCGCGCATTCTCGTATTGGGGGCGAAAATCGCCCTCTCTCCATTGAATCTCCACTTTTGTGCAACAAAAGCCGGAGCGCGTCTGGCGTCCCCTAGGGGAGTCGAACCCCTGTTGCCAGGATGAAAACCTGGAGTCCTAGGCCTCTAGACGAAGGGGACGCGGCAGCGAGCGGCGCATTCTATGAACGCCCAGCGGCGGCGTCAACATGGGTACTGCCCGCGCCGCGAAACTGGGCATCGGGGTGGTAGCGGGCGTTGCTATTCCCCGCCGCCAACCTAGGTGCCCGCCACCACTTCATGCGGGCAAGGTTCTAGGTCAAAAGTCCCAGCCTGTGCGTGGTTGGGGCATGCAAAGCGCTTCGTCCAGCCTTTCCAGGAGGTAAGCCGGGCCTTGATCCGAGGGGTTTGGATCGACTGCGTTTTCAACCCGGAGCCCATCGGTGATCGCCAGGCTTGTCGCCGGCGCGATACCAAACCACAGCCGGCTGAAGGTGCCAACCGTCGCACGCAGGGTGGGCAGATCGGCGCGGTGCCCTCGTTCCACGTAGGAACCGGGGCCGATCGCAATGCGGTAGTCCCCGCCGCAGCCGCGCCATGCCCCCTCCGTAAGAAAGCTCGCGATGGGGTCCGTGAGCGCCAGGTTAAAGCGAACCCACTCACCCGGCCAATACCGCCGTTCGACGCATGCGGCAACATCGAGCACCCGTAGCTGCCACCAGGCGGCGCTCTGATGATGGGACGCAAAGTGGGACTTGCGGGTGTTGCGGCGATGGCGGAATGGCTTGTCCAGCAGGCACTGGAGTTGAATGTCCGGCGGTTCCGGCATGTCGATGAGCGAGACCTGGTCGCCCAGGGACTTGAAAAGCGCCAGCAGTTCCATCAGTTGGGCACCATCCCGATAGGCGAGCATCTCCACAGTGTACGGGCCATGCTCGACATTCCTGGTGCCGAACCACACGCAATGGCTAAGCCTACCGCCGGTTTCATAGCCGAATCCGAAGCCATTGGCACGCAGCCCCAGTTCCGCCTTCATCAGTTCGGGTGCCGACAACAGGCAGCCACCGTGCCCCCGGTGGCGGTGCATCATGGCATCGTGGATCGCTCGCCAGTCGTCCCTAGTCAGTCGCTTGGGCGGGCGGAACGGCGCATCGACGCGCAGGGTCGCCGGGTCGAAGCGAACGCTGTGCTCGTAGCTGCCGGTACCGAAACCAAGCCGGTCGTAGAACCCCTGTTCGAACATGCCCAGTATGGCGACGGCGGCACCATCCAGCGCGCCGGCGGCGACTTGCCGGGCCGTCAATTGCAGCGCCAATCCGAGCTTGCGGGCGATACGGCTGGTTATAACCGCCGTCACCGCGCACATCGGCAGGTCTTCGTTCAGCTCCGGGGCAAGCCCGGGGTTAAGGCGCGGGTCTCGATGGGGGTTGGCGTAGCGTATCCAACCCGGGGTCGTATGCGCGATGCACTCCGCCTCGCCGTCCACAGCCGCGGTCAGGCAACTCCCCGCAGAGACGAAGTCCGCCACCGCCCGGGCACCGTCCTCGCTGTCGACCCAGCCAACCTCGTACCAGATACGGCGAATGGCCTCTAGATCGCGCTTGCGCCTGTAGGGCCTGATTTGGATAGGCATATGATCCGGGCTAGAACTCAAAACCAACCCCCAGACTATAGGTGACATCTGTCCGGTCGGCACCTTCCGGCGGCTTGGTGTCGATGCGGTGGTCGACACGAAGGTGGGTATCGATGCGGTCGGTGACGGCCATCCGCACCCCCGTGGATGCCTCCACGACCTCGCCGCGGTCACTGTCCGGTATCACCAGCAGGCTGTGCCGATGGAAGAACTCAAGCTGCTTGCCCCAGAAAAAACGGTTGTAGTCCAACTCCCAACGCCAGGCCGGGTTCTCCTTGGCCCTGGTACCGATCTCATCGAAAACCACGCTCACCCCGGTGCCGAGCGACAGCGCCCCAAAGCTGTCCTGCCAAACCTGGTAGCCGATACCGCCACCAAGGGTGATGCGCAGGTCAATGTCTTTCAGTTCGTCCCGGTAGTACTCCGCATTGCCCAGCGCAAACCACTTGCTGGAGAAGAATCGCTGGTAGCCATAGTCGAAATCCAGTTGCTCCTTGGAGCGCACACCGTCGGCCTCCTCGCGGCTTACGAGCAGCATCCAATCGTGGGCCGACCAATCGAGTCTCAGGGTCGAATGCACCTGTACATTCACCGCTTCCGTTTCGCTGTTGCCGCTGGAAAGGGAAGCCGACAGATCCGCCCGCGTGTCCCAGCCACTGGTCAGCGCCGCCAACGCATCGCCTCTGCGGGCGGCGTTGGAGATGTCCACAAGCTGCAAGGGCCGCGACACCTCGTCTTCCCCCAACAGGCGCTGGACAGATTCCTGGACGGCAAGGCTGCCCTCAAGGCGCCCGCCGCCGCGCATGCGCAGGTGAAACTCCGCTGGGGAGGCCGCCGACTCGATGGCGTCCAGTAGGATGGGTACCCGGCCCGCGTACTCGGTCTCAAGCAGCAGCCGGCCACTGGAAATGCTGTCGATCCTGCCGGTCAGCCGATCGCCATTTTTCAGGACGATGGTGTCCGCAACAACAGCAACGGGCAGTATCAGCAGGGCCAACAATGTCAGCCCACACCATCTCGCCGACGACGCTCCTATGAACATGCAACTCTTTCCTTCAAAAACACCTGGGAAACTCCGAACCAGTCCATCTCTGCCTCGCTCAGAGTCGCAATGCGATAACGCGATTGTAGATTTACTAGCAAAATCAAATACATAGCCTATCCGATTTGGGCCGCACACCCTTGGGCGGCAGGAGCCTCCGACTTACATCAGGGGTTCCCTAGTGTCTCGTCACCCCTCGAATATCGGATAGGGGCACTTCGGTTTGACGCGGGTGTCACCGGCCGCCAAGAAGGCCTGGCGCACTCCCACTCCCGATAGGTGACGCGGCACCCGGGGGCGTCGGTCAACAATTTCACGCATCGGCACGCCGCAGCAACAACCTACCGACCCAGTGGCGCGCGAAGTGCTCCGCCGTGCGCCCGCTACGCACGCCCCGCCCGAGCGCCCAACTCAGCGAAGCCCGCTCGACCTCTTCGTTCCACCGCAACGATAGCGCGTTGCGCTCAGCCAGCGTCTCGACCCAATGACGAGCCACCGCAAGATACTCGGCCTGCCTAAACGGATAGAACGACAGGCACAAACCGAACCTATCCGACAGCGAGATCTTCTCCTCCACCACCTCCGACGGATGCAGTTCGCCGTCGACAAGGGCGGCGCCCTCGTTCTCCGCATTGTATTCCGGCAACAGGTGCCGGCGGTTGGACGTGGCGTATACCAGGGTGTTGCCGCTGGGCTTGAAGATGGAACCTTCCAAGGCGCTCTTGAGGGTTTTGTACGAGGAGTCTTCCGCCCCAAACGACAGGTCGTCGCAGAACAGTACGAATCGAAAGGGCTCGTCCCGAAGCTCGTGGACGATATCCGGCAACATGGCGAGGTGGGTCTTGTTAACCTCCACCAAGCGCATCCCGGCATGCGCGTACTTGTTAAGCAGGCCGTGCACCAGCGACGACTTGCCGGTCCCCCGAGCACCCCACAAGAGCACGTTGTTGGCCGGAAAGCCCGCCAGGAATTGCCGCGTGTTGTCTTCCAGCAACGCCTTTTGGCGGTCGATGCGCAACAGGTCGTCAAGGCCGATTTCGTCGCGCTCCCGGTGCGCTACGAACCCCTTTACCGGGTCGTCCCCCCGCCACATCGCCGCCGGTTCGTCCCGCCAGTCGATTTCCTTGCCGGCGGGCACAATCCGCAACAGGCGGCTGCCTAGCGTATGGGCGATGTCGAACAGCGCTTCGCGGGAATTTTTCACAGCCGGTCGGATTCGATAGTCGTTTCGCGGCAAGTACCTACCCGGCCGCAACCGGCCCCTATTCTAACCTTGCCAAGGGAATCGAGACAGCCATAGCCTGGTGCAACGCAAGACGAGCCTAAAGTTGAGATGCAACCCTGTTGCTATCTGCGGGACAGATTCCCAAAAGCATCTGCTGGAATAGTTCCATGGCGCAGTCTCCCAGGCGCACGGGCCAGCGCTGCGCCGAAGGTTACCGTCCCCGGTTCCGCAGCGGCACGACATTGTCCGGTACCCGGTCGTACACCCGTCGCGGCAGGCCCGGCCCGTCTAGGCCAATCTTGCCCGGAGCGAAGTAACGCAACGCGTGCCGGGCGCGATTGGCCGACCTGTCTGGAACCAGCACGAGCTGGTTGCCTTCTAGGCACCAGCTTCCCGTCTCGTCCCGGTCGCCGTCCCGCAGCCGATAGTGGCCACCGCCCAGTTCCCCGTCCAACGCCAATTCGCCGTCTTCACACCGCCAGCGCCCAGGCAAATTCAGCTTCTTCAGCCAAGCCAGCCGATTACGGCGCATGCCGCGCAGCCAGACCACGGCGAGCAGAGCCACGGCGGCAACAATCAGCAGCGATGCCACGCTTTACCCATTGCCCTGTGGTGGCGGCTCAGCAGCGCTCCCGCGGGACAATGCCGGTAACCAGGCCGCAGTACTCGGCATCGTCGCAGGTGTTGGCGGCTCAGCACCGCCCCCGTGGGACAATGTCCACCCCGATACCTCACGGGCGGGCTTTCCCGGGCAGCAGCGCGACAAGAGTTGCAGTCTCCCATGCGGGGTCGGGGATTGCTCCGCGCCACCAATGTCAATACGTCGGTCACGACCCGCGCCCATCAACACAGCCACTCCCGCCGCACCCCGACGAGTTGCGCATCCACCAGCAACTGAACGGTACGTTCCAAATCCGCAAGAATCCGCTCCACGATCACCGCATCCGCAGCGGCCGCGATAACCGACCACTCCGAGCGTTGATGCGAATCCTGATGGCCGCTTTCACAAACCGCCACGTTCACCGCCCGCCCGAGCCGCGCGTGCAGCCCCTTCAGCCGTCGGCGTTTTTCCTTCAGCGACCGACAGCCCTGCAAGTGCAGATCAAATTGCAGAAGGCAGCACTTTAGGCGCATGGCTCACCGATTCACAGCACGAACGACCGGGACGACATTATGCCAATGAAGCATGCCGCGGTAATCACTCAGGCAAGCGACGCGCCAGGGAACGTCCGATTAGGTTGATGTTCACGGGCACCATGCTCGCAGCAATTCTCACTATGGCGTCCAACTCCGCTGTTCCGTGCCATTCGGTTTGCCATGCCGACCGCCGGGGAGAGCCATCCTCTGCATCGACACGTCCAACTCCGCTGTTCGGCACCATTCGGTTTGCCATAGCGTCCCGCATCGGCGAGTATTCCGAGTCGGACGCAAAGATGGGCTTCCGGCATTGCGGGCGACAACTGGGCATGGCCACCGAATGAAGCACTCAATCGCCACCGTCCTCGCGGTCACCGCCCTCCTAGGGGCGGGCTGCGCCGCCGGGCCCCATCCCCAGCCAGAAGAACCGGAACCCCTGTCTGTGGAAGATATCCTTGCCAGCGCCCCGCGCCCGGAAGACTACTCCGAATCGGTGACCTGCCTGCACCGTGACGCCTATGTGGAAATCGAGGTGATCAACCGCGAATTCCTAGTATTCCACGGTCGCCGCGGCAAGGCTTGGCTAAACCGCCTGCGACGGCCCTGCATAGGCCTGCATCCCGGCGACGCCCTGGTGTTGGACATGCGCGACAGCCGCCTATGCGACCTCGACACGGTCAGCGGCACCAAACCCCTGGGCGGGTCGTTCGAACGCACCAGCGCCCGCTGTAGCCTCGGCAAGTTCGAAACTATTTCTCCTGAGCAGGCAGCCGCCTTGAAGGAAGGCCTGTCCAGGTAACCGGGCCTTTCCCTACGACAGCCTGATGGTCATGTTCGGGCCACCGGCCGGCGCTTCGTCGAACCAGCGGGCCGTTACCGTCTTGGTCTCCGTGTAGAACTTCACCGCCTGTTTGCCGTAGGCATGCTGGTCGCCGAAGAAGGACTGCTTCCAGCCGGTGAAGCTGAAGAACGGCAGCGGCACCGGAATGGGGATGTTGATTCCCACCTGGCCGACCTCGATCTCGTGCTGGAACTTGCGCGCCGCGCCGCCGGACGAGGTGAATATCGAAGTGCCATTGCCATAGGGGTTGGCATTGATGAGGCCGATTGCCTCGTCCAGGCTCCCGGTCTCGGCGCAGAGCAATACCGGCCCGAAGATCTCCTCCCGGTAGATCGACATGTCCGTCGAGATGTTGCTGAACAGCGTCGGGCCCACCCAGTTCCCATCCGGATAACCGTCCACCGTGCAATCCGAGCCATCCAGCAGGCAATCCGCGCCCTCTTCCTTGCCCGCGGCAATGAAGCCCAGAATCCGCTCCTTGGCTTGGGGCGTGATCTGCGGACCGTAGGCGGAGGACTCCTGGTCCCAAGGCCCCGGCTCAAGTTTGGCCATCGCATCGCGAACCCCCGGAATCCATTCCGCGGCCTCGCCCACGAATACGGCGACGCTGATCGCCATGCAGCGCTGGCCCGCGGCCCCACAGGCGGAGCCGACTAGGTTATTGATCACCTGATCCCTGTTGGCATCGGGCATGATCACCATGTGGTTCTTGGCACCGGCCATCGCCTGCACACGTTTCAGGTGCTGGGTGCCGGTCCGGTAGACGTGCTGTGCGACGGGCACCGAACCAACGAAGGAAATCGCCCGAACGTCCGGGTGGGTGAGCAGCGCGTCCACTTGCTCCCTACCGCCGTGTATCACCTGGAGCACACCTTCCGGGGCACCGGCATCGACGAACAGTTCTGTCAGGCGATTGGGCGTCATCGGATCCTGTTCCGAGGGCTTCAGCACAAACGTATTGCCGCAGGCGATGGCGATCGGGAACATCCACAGAGGTATCATGGCGGGGAAGTTGAAGGGCGTAATGCCGGCGCAAACTCCAAGTGGCTGCGTGTAGCTGTAGCTGTCGATGCGCCCCGCCACGTTTTCGACTGTCTCGCCCATCATGAGGCTGGCGATGTTGCAGGCGTGTTCCACCACCTCGATGCCCCGCCAGACATCGCCCTGGGCGTCGGCGAAGGTCTTGCCGGTTTCCCGACTGAGGCCGCGGGCGATGTCGTCCTGGTGTTTCTTCAGCAGATCCTGGTAGCGAAGCATCAACCGGGCGCGCTCCGGGGTTGGCACCTCTCGCCATGCCGAAAAGGCCTCCCGCGCGCTTACCACCGCCCGGTCAATTTCCTGTGGCGTGGCGAACGGCAACTCAACCAACACCTGCTGGGTCGCCGGGTCGGTCACCGGCAGAGTTTCATTACTTTCGCTGTGGATGAATTGTCCGCCTATGAACAGCGGCAGCCGTTCCGCCATCGATTTATCCTCCAACTGGGTGACGATGCAAAGCGCGTCAGCGTGAACGACTCCCGGGGAGAAATCAACAAATCGACCGCATCCTCGCGCAATCGAACTGCGAAATCGGGCACCGGGGCGTTAGCGGGAGTTGCTGGTCAGGAACAGCCTTTCGCGGTGGCGAGTGGCGCACTGACAAAGGGAAAGGGAATCGTGCAGATTAGTTGACGAGCCACGACATATAGAGGTTATCCGACTTGCGGGGCTCAGCATGTGGTGGTTCGCCAACTGTTCTACGTAAGCCCCAAGGGAAACGACTATTGGTAGTTGTTCCCGCCGGGCAAAGAGAGGTTCGTCAGGTTGCCCGTCACACTGTCGAGCAGATTCACCACCTGTATCTCGCCACTGGCCTCGATGAACAGGCGCCACTTACCCGCGCCATCGCCAAGTTGACCGGATAGATCATCGCCACCCGCTTCAAGCGCCTGGGCATCCAGGGTGCGAGCCATTCCCGGCAGCACCCTAAGCCGGACAACGGAGCTTTCGCCATCGTCGTCGTAGCCGGTAATGGTCAAGTCCACCGTCTGGTCCGAATCGGGATTAATCAGGCGTAGCTTGCTGCGCTGCCCGGTGTTGCTGGCCGGGTTGAATATGGGCACATGGTACGCCCCGGTTCGGTCCTCGGGCACGGCCAGGTCGTGCATCGCCGTCAAAAAGCCATCCGTAGTGCGAATGTACGCCGACACTTCGATATCCAGCTCCGAATCGAACTCCAGGCGCCAGTCTCCCATGCCCGGGCCGGTGCGCCCAGCGAGGCCCTTGCTCGGGTTGCCCTGCTCCAGGTCATTGGAGTTGAAGGCCCGGGTTTCCGAAGCGCCGATGTCGAGAGTCAACGCACCGGGGCTCTCGCCGCTGTCATCGGTGGCCGAGATGCGTACTTCGCCGGAACGGCCAGAACGATTGAAGACCCGGACAAAACCCTGTCGCCCAACGCTTGCATAGGCCGACGCCGAGGGAAAGAGCGGCACCAGTACTTTCTTCGCGGCACTCGCGGAGACGAACTCCAGGTGCAGCCGGTAACCACCGACCTGCGTAGAATCGTAGCCCGTGACCTTGATGTAGTAGGCGCCCGCCACCACTTCCGCCTCGATTCTGAAGTTGTAGTTGTGGCCCCCGTCGTCATCGTAATCGATGGTGCTGCCGTCTTCCCGTTTTAGGCGGCCAACGGTATCCAGGGTACCCGTGGTATAGGCCGTCAACGTGCCCCGTTCCAAGATGTCGACGCGAAAGACATCCGCATCCGACCCGTCATCGATGCGGCCGGAGGTTTCGGAACCGGTTAGTACGCCCGTCGCATCGGCAACCGCATCGCCATGGTCGTCCGGCAGCGGCGTTTCCGTTGGCACGAGATGAACCCCGGCATGATTGCCAAAGAATCGATCAAACCGGCCGTAGCTGTCCCGCGAGCAGTCGTCCGGCGGCCCGCCCGACAACAGGCCAATCAGTGGCTGTTCGCCGTCGCTGGCCGTCGCGAACAACCCCGCGCCGCTGCTTCCGGGACGGGTGCTGCCTTCGGACCAGACAACATCTATCGTATCCACCGCGAAGTCATCAACCAGAGACAGACCCTGTTGGTCGATGCGTCCCGCGGTCCACTCCTTGGCACCACCTTCCGGGTGATGCAGGGAAACAACGTCCGTAAGCACAGCCCAATCGCTCCGCCTATCCCAGCCGGCCAGGCAGGCGTCATTCGGTAGGGCGTCCCGCAGCCGCAACAGGGAGCTATCCGAGTCCGGGTCGCTCGTCACCAAGTCTGCCCCGCCCTGCAACACTAAGTAGTCCGGATGCAATTCGACACTGTCGCAGGCCCGGTATTCGTGGCGCCAGTAGGCCACGACGGATTCCGCCGCACCCTGGGAAGCGACACAGTGCGCAGCCGTCAGAAAAAAAGGGGTGTCGAAATTGTCGAAACGCGACCGGCTCGAGTTCACCGCCGTCCCGGTGCAGGTGTAGGTTTCCCCGTCTTCCTCGGTGAAAACAATTCTCGCCACCGCCCCATTCGGGCAACTCGGTAGTGTCTTGCACGCCACTTGCACCGGGTCGCAAGCCTCATCCTGCTTGGGGATAAGGCCACCGGAGGACGGCGAAGCCGAGGGCGAGCGCCAGATGTGCGAAGCACGCAAAACCCTGAACGACACCAGGGCGGGGTCCGCAGACGGTGGAATCTCGATCTCCACCCCAACGGTATCCCCAGGGATGATTGGCGACCAGCGCGCTTTGCTCCCATCGTCCGCCGGCACGGCAGCGGACACCCCGCCCTTGCCGAGGAAGTCACCCCGCTTGAACAGCGGATAGCGCCGGTTCGGGTTGCCCACCTCGAAGAATCGCATTCTGGCCCCGGTGGGCAGCGCCGCCCGCACCAACAGCCGCACCGATTCGGCGTCGGGAGACCGAACGCTGAAGGAGGCGACCCGGCTACCCCCGGGCAGCGCAACCCAGGGCACAGGCTTCGCCAGATCGCCCCGGTAAGCTTGCGGAAGGCCCCTCGACAGACCAATCCGCAGCGGCGCCCCCGGTTCCGCCGCATCGAGCCGGGCCGCCTCCTCCGCCTTGGCAAGGGCCGGCAGCACCACGCCAAGCGCTATCGGAAAGCGGGAATAGTCCCGCCGGGTCTGCCATGCGGCCGGCGGTGGCACCGGCCCTTCCACCGCTATTGGTTGGGCCGCGCCCATGCGATCAGACCGCGCCGGCGAGGCGAACATGCCCAGCAGGACCAAACCAACAAATACCGTGCGCAGTGCCCTTAGCCCCATTCCCACCTCTGCGGTCCCACCCGACATGCCCGCCATTTTATGCCTATTTACTGAACTGTTGCTGAACCGCTACGCCAGCTTGAGAACCGCGGCGAACATGCAGATCGCCGGCGTCCATGTCGGCACCATCCCAAAGTGTTTGCTCCCAAAAGAAAATTTCTGGAAAAGCCGCGGATGTCGCAGCATGGCGATAGTCGGTTTCAGCCTCTCCACAGGAAGGGTTTGCCGGTCGGTCCGGCCCGAGGCCGAACCGATCCCATATCCACACCCGCGGAGTTCCTCCACTGTATGGGTTCGCCGGTCGATCTGGTCCGAATTGAGCCGGAAATGCGAGGTGTTGCGCGCCGAACAGTGAAGTTGGACGCCAAAACGAGAATTGCTGCTCGGGATCGGGCGGTGTATCAGTTTGAATCTGTGTATCGAGCAAGGGCAGGCTACACAGGTGATTCGGCGGGGCCGGGATGCAAACTGATGCACTGCCCGGGATCCGGCGCGGTTGAAATGTGGGGGCATCATTGTTCCAATCGCACCTGTTCAACACTTGGAAGAAAACGGATGCCAGTCACCGCCCACCGACCCTTCGGCAATCGCCGTACCTTTCTGAAGTCCACCATCGCCGGTGCCACGGCCGGCGCGTTCCTACCGCGAAGCTCGCCGGTTTTCGCCGAGCAGATACAGCAGCTCTCCGACGCAGAGCGCCGCCGGCTGCTGGAGTTGGCCCACTTCGGACGCAAGGCCCCCGCCTCCGGGCGCCGGGGTCTGGTCATCTGCTCCCACCCCCTGGCGTCCCGGGCCGGTCTAGATGTACTCCGGGCCGGCGGCAACGCCGCCGATGCGGCGCTTGCCACCTCCATTTGCCAGACCGTGGTGGAACCGCACATGACGGGCATCACCGGCGTGCTTTCGATGCTGTACTTCGATGCCGGGACGGGCGAAACCACCTATGTGAACGGCAGCGCGGCGCGCCCCGCAGCAGCGCTAGACGGCTTTTCCCCGGCGGACCTCGCCACCGGCCGCGGCGTCGCCGTGCCCGGTTTCTGGGCCGGTTTCGAGGCAGCCCATGCCCGCCACGGGCAAGCCTCGCGGAAGACCGTCATGCAAGCGGCCATCGGCTACGCCCGCGACGGCTTCGAGATCCACCCCTTCCTGTGGGGCGAGATCTTCACCGAGTATGCAAGGATCGGCCGCACACCCCAGGGCCGAGAGATATTCTCCCGGAACAACACCCTGCCGCGGCCGGGGGACCCGCTTGTGCAGAAGCGCGCCGCCGACACGCTGACGGCGCTGCTCGAGGGAGGCAACGACTACTTCTACCGCGGCGCCTTCGCACAGGAACTCGTCGATGTGGTGCAGGCGGCCGGCGGCGTGCTGACCCTGGAGGATATGGAGCAATACGAGGCGCGCTGGCAGCCCCCCGCCACCGGCAGCTATCGCGGCTACCGCGTACTCGGCTCACCGCCGCCGGACCACGGCGGTTCGCATCTGATCGAGATTCTGAACATGGTGGAACTGCTCGACCTGCAGAAGCTGGGCCCGCCGACCGAATCCGCCGAGACGCTGTTCCACATGGCGCGCATTGCCAACCAGGTCTATCTCGACGGGTTCAATCAGCACGACCCGGCAACCCACAAACTGCCCCTGGAGCTGATCCTGAGCAAGGAATACGCGCGCATGCGGTTCGAACTGATGCAGATGAACCAGCAAGTCGACGCCGGGCCGGCACCGCCCCCCGTCGGCAGCAACCACGTAACCGCCGTGGACGCCAACGGCAATGTCGCGACCATCCTGCACTCCTGCATGTCGCTGCCCTGGTCGAACGGGCTCTTTGCCGGCGGTGTAACCGTCGTCGCCGCCGGCGCCCACTACATGCGGGTGATGCCCGGTCCGGGCGACCGGATCTCGGCCTATGTCTGCCCCAACATCGTCTTCGATGGCGAGCGGCCCGTGCTGGCATCGGGCTCACCAAGCGTGAGCCTGCTGCAGAACATCCTGCAGAACACCACCAACATCCTGGACTTCGGCATTCCCATAGGCGAGTCGGTCAACCGGCCGCGCTTCGGGGGCGGTTCCTACAGCAGCCCGGGACGATTACTCATCGAGGCGGATGTGGACAAAAAGGTCCGCAACGCCGCCGCAAGGCGCGGCATCGATTGGGAGGTGGTCAATCCATGGAACTGGCACCACGGTTCGTTCGAGGGCATTTTCATGGCCGCCGACGGCACCGCCCACGCCTGCGGTGACCCGCGCCGCAATGCCATGGCGCTGGCGGTCTGAGGCGGACGGCGCGGAACCTCGGAACCAAGCCGTCGGCGGCGGCCCGCCTCGACGGCAAGGTCGGCCAGGGGCGCATAGAAATCCTCGTCGCTGGTGTCGAGGGCCGGAATATGGAACCAGTCGATGCGCCGGGGCGAGGCGGTCTTGATCGCGTTCGCCAGTCTTACCGTGCGGCCGAGGTCATCCGGTGCGAACCGCGGCCAGCCGCCGAAGGTGCCGAAACAAAGATGGATTCCCAACAGCGCCTCGTCCGCCACGGCCCCGGTCAGTTCCTCGAACTGGGTCAGGTTGCGCTCGATCGAGCCCTTAACCGGCAGGCCCGTTCCACCATAGACATCGGTAATCTCAAAAGAGCAATCGAACTGAACGGCAAGCTCCGCCGCCGGGACAATCTCGCACACCTGGCGTATCTCGGCGACCAGCGCCTCCTGAAACCCTGCCCACAAGCAGAAGTTTGTCGTTAATCATGGATATTCGCACTCGATGCTTTCGTTCAATTGTATTCCAAGTGGTACTCGGCACCTTCAGCAGCGCCCGCAACGAATTACACCATTAGATACCAAAAGCGTTCTTCATCGTTGCATGCGTTCGGTTGGGATATAGTTGCGAATCGGAGCGGCTCGAGCCGCCTCCGAACCTTCCAGCCAATCCCCGACCATGGGGAAGGATACGACATGGCACTCAACCATTTGGCACTCAGCACCCACAACCCCGAACTCACCCACAAGTTCTATACCGAAGCGATGGACTTCCGAATCGCCGGTATCGAAGCGGACGACACCAAGGGCAACAAGTACAAGCATGTGTTCTACGACACCGGAGACGGCACCTATCTCGCCTACTACGACCTCAATGCTTTCGGCGCGAGGGCGCACGGCAACGCGAACACCAACATCACCCAGGCCATGGGCGTGGGTGCGGCCAACATACACGTTGCCTGGGAGGCCCATGACCTGAACGGCCTGGAGACCATGCGGTGGCGCTGGCTCGGTCATGGCCTGGAAGTCATGGAATCGACGCACCACAAGGGCTGGATGCACTCCATCTACACCTTCGACCCCAACGGGCTGATGGTGGAATGCGCCTATGTGGAAGGTGAACTGCCCGGAAGGGACGCGACAGAGGCTTTCCAGATCTTCGTCGAGAAAAGGGGCATTGACGAAGTTGGCTACGAACGTGAGGGCCGGAAGGGCACGACCATACACCTGCCCAACCCGGCCATCGAAAAGCCCGTCTATTACACATCCATTGCCGAACGATTGTTCAACATGGATCTGGAGACCGCGAAATCCCTACCGTTCGTATCCGTGGTACAGCACTGAATTCAGCTTGCCGAGGATAATCCACCCATGAAAAACGCTCGTACCTATTGCCTGCTCCTTGCGCTGATCGTTCTGCCGGCTCCGGCAACTTCCCAGCAAAGCGCACCCGCCGCGCAAGAGGAACCACCCGCCGTGGCGGCCCATGTGCAACGGGCGAGGGAGATCGCCGGAAGCGATTGGAGGTTTCTGACGGACGGGTTCCTGTGCGGACCGGCGGAAAACACGATTCCCCTGGCAATCAGGACGATTCCGGGCTTTCTAGATCCCGACGCGCCCGGGATTGAGCCCTTCGCCGCCTTCGACAACCTCTACTATGTCGGCATGTATGCCTGGGGTACATTCATACTGGACACCGGCGAAGGGTTGATTCTATTCGATACCCTTACCAATGAGCGGCAGGTCAGGGAAATCCTGCTGCCCGGCATGGCGGAACTTGGGCTCGACCCCAACGACCTGGAGTACCTGGTGATTACCCACGCCCATGTCGACCACTACGGCGGCGCGCACTACCTCAAGCAGGAATATGGCGCGCCCATCATCATGTCGGAGGCCGATTGGGACAATCTCGACAACGACATATCACTGCCCTATTTCATAAGGGCCAAATACCCGCCGGTGATTCAGCCGGAGCGCGATCAGGTAGTGGAGGATGGCGACGTGCTGACACTGGGCAACGCCAGCGTAACCTTCCTAGTGACACCGGGGCACACACCCGGCACCCTGTCGACGATTCTGACCGTGCGTGATCGGGGCGAGCCGCGCACGGTCGCCATGTGGGGAGGCCAGGCATTGCCCGACGCCATGAAGGAGCTAAACGAAATGCACAATTCACTGCACAGATTCTGGCGCCTAGGCAGGGAGCGCGGTGTGGAGGGGCTCATCAGTACGCACCCCTGGGTAGTTGGCAATTTCGAGCTCCACGCCCGAGGTGTTGTGGATGGCCGAAACCCGCTACTGATCGGGCACGACGGTTTCGACCGTGTCATGGGCATATACGACGAATGCCTCAAAGCGCAGTTCGCCCGTACCCTCGCGAAGGGCTAGCAGCGCCGCCAACGAATCGCCATTGAAGCCAAAGCCCGGGGCGATTGCTCATCGAGGTGGATATCGGCAAGAAAATCCGCAACGCCACCGCAAGGCACGGCATCGACTGGGAGGTGGTCAATCCATGGAACGGGCACCGGGGTTCGTTCGAGGGCACCTAACTGGCGGCCGACGGCACGGCCCATGTCCGCCGCGGTGACCCGCGTCGCAATGCGAAGACGCTGACGGTACTGGGTTTCCCTGTGAGCGTACTTGTCGGGGGTGATGGTCCCATACCCGTCGGTTAGATTGCTGCCGCATACCTCGACGGTCGCATCATCGATTTCGACACCCAAGCCCGCGCTAAGCAGGGTAATGACATCGGATTCGTCAATCGGGTTAATGTATGCGCATCACAGCCCCTCTAGGGGCAGCGCGCCCTCGGGGATGCCGTTTGCCGCCTTGGCCTTCGCCACCATCTCCCGGACATCGCCGAGTAACTCCTTAGCGTTGTAGACAACGCCGTCCTTGATGGTGTATTCGACGCCGCCCACCCGATGCAGCTTGTCGTCTGCGTCTAGGCGCAGGGCACCGGTGCCGTACAGCACCTTGAAGTTGTCGAGCGGGTTTTCGCCGACAATCACGAGGTCTGCCTTCTTACCGAGCTCGATGCTACCGGTTTCCCCATCGATGCCGAGCGCCTCGGCACCGTGCAGCGTCGCCGCACGCAGCACCTCAAGGGAATTGAAGCCCGCCTCCTGCAGCAACTCCAGCTCGCGCACGTAGCAGAAACCGTACAGACACCAGACGTAACCGGCATCGCTGCCGGCGGTGACCCGCCCGCCCCGGTTCTTGAATTCGTTGACAAACGCCATGCCGAGACGATAGTCCTCGGCGGCGGCGGCCTCGTCCTCGCTGGTCCAGTCGAAGAAGAAGGAGCCGTGGCTCTTGCGGCTGATGGTGTAGAACCGCCACTGCCAGGGCATGGTGTAGGTGTCGTGCCACTCGCGCCGCGCCGCCGCCATGACATCCCGGGTGGCCTCCTTCACGGCGAAGGTCGGAGAGATGGTGAAGTCCCGCTCCACCAGTATGTCCATCACCTCGTTCCAGCGGTCGGAGCCGGGCGGGGCGGCCTGGGAGAGGATGCGCGCGGCACCCTGAAAACGGTGCTCCTCGTCTTCGTAGTTATGGTAGCTGGGGTAGTTCTGGATGCGCTGGTTCTCGAAGAGCGCTTCGGGTAGGCCATACCACCAGTGTTCCATGGAATCGAGGCCCCACCCCGAGGTGTCGAGAACATTGGCCCGGGGGCTTGCGATCTGCGCATGATGCATGGTGGTCTTGATGCCCAGGGCCTTCGCCTCGAGCATCGCCGCTTCCAGCAGGGCCGGTGCACCGTGATGGAACTTGATCCCGCGCGCGCCGGCCTTGACGATGGCCCGTACCCAGCGGCGCGCATCCTCCGCCGTCAGCAGGCTGGAGGTCGGAAGCTCCGGCGCAAAGAACGCATAGGCGTGAACATCGGGCCCGTCAATCGCCCCGGCTTCGATCTGCCTGGACTGCTGCACCGTCCAGGTCAGTCCACCGCGATGCGACCCGACCGCCCGTACCGTCGTCAGGCCGTGGGCGAGCCACAGCTTGTAGACGTAGTCCATGCTGAAATCCAAGACCTGGTAGGGGCCGGTATGGGAGTGGGTATTGATGAAGCCCGGCAGGACATACATGCCCGTTGCGTCGATCTCGCGGTCGCCGGAGACGGGACGGGCGGCTTCGACTAGGTTCGTCCCCGAGATGGCGGCGATGCGGTCGCCTTCGACGACGATGTCGACCGGGCCCCGCACCGGGGCACCTGTTCCGGCAACATAGTACACCCCGCGTATGACCAGCCTGGAATAGGGCCCGCCACCCCGGTCCGGCGAATCGCCCCGGGCGGGATAGACCGGCTCGTCCTGGGTGAAGAAGTAGGCGTTGACCATCTCGTCGCCGGGCTTTGTGCGCGCCTTGACGGCGGCCATGCGCGCTTCGAGATCGGCCCGGGCCGCTTCGATGTCCAGCTCGGTTTGCGCAACTTCCGAAGCTGCCGCAGCCGCCGCGGCGCAAACGTTGAGCGCGGCAGCTAACGCCACTGTGATCATGGTTAAGGTTCGCATGGTTTCGATTCCCGTGTTGCTCAGTTTTCCGTGTTCTCAGGTTGCATGGAAGCCCATACAAGTGAACGCTTTGTGTATCGATTCAATCGGGAGCAGCGTCGGGTAGTGTATCGGTTTGAATCCCGAGCCTGCCGAATCCCCCGGGTGCCGTGCCTCCGCCCGGTCCACAAATTCAAACCGATACCCTACCCGGCGTCGCTACCGATCGCCTGGCTGTATACGTAGTGCGCCGCGGCCAGATCCTGTGCCGGGTTGCCCAGGTTCTTGTAGACGGTGATTTCACTGTCGCTAGACCGCCCCGGAGCCTTCCCGTCGATCACCTGACCAATCTCGCCGGCGATGTCGGACCGGGCAAAGTGTCCCTCTTCGATGGCCAGCAGCAGGTCGCCAGCTTCCTCAAGGGCGAATTCGGTGATCTCCGTGTATATGCGCCCCCGCTCGAGCACCATGCCGTCGGCTTCCCGGGTAGCGGGATTGTGGGCACCCACCAGGTTGACGTGGGCCCCCGGGGTGAGCCACTCGCCCTTGAGAATCGGGGTGTAGCTGCCGGTAACCGTGCAGACGAGCTGTGCGCCGGCCACCGCCTCGGCGGCGTCGGCCACCGCGCGCACTCGAGCGCCTCCCCGGCCGCCATGGCGCTCCGCAAACGCGGTGGCCTTGTCGATGTTTCTGCCCCAGACCCGAACATCGCGCACCGTGCGCACCGCAAGCATGGCTTCGAGGTGCGTTTCCGCCTGCACGCCGCAACCGAGCACGGCAAGGGTGGAGGCGTCCGCCCTCGCCAGCACCCGGGTCGCGGCGGCGCTCGCGGCCGCGGTACGCATGGCGGTCACGGTGCCCGCCTCCACCAGGGCGAGCGGTGTACCGTCGGCGCGGCTAAAGATAAGGATGTAGCCCTGTACCGCCGGGAGGCCACGGCCCGGGTTGCCGGGAAACAGGCTGACCAGCTTGGCGCCAAATACCTCGGAGGAATCGATTTCGCCCGGCATCACCCCGAAATAGGCCGCGTTGTCCGCCACCTGGAGCAGCGAGCGCAACGGCAATTCAATATCCCCCCGGCTGATGGCGGCCTGGGTGGCAGCCATGAGATCGATGCAGGCGGGCATGTCCAATAAGCGAAGGACGGTCTCGCCATCTAGCACCGGTAAGCTCATAACTTGCCCTGCTAAACCGGCTGCCGGCAACCGGCCCGCCCGGCAACGGCGGGCACCGGAAACTTCAGTTGCCCCATTGAGGGAATCCCGCTCCCATTCGTCCCTAGCATACTACAGAGGCTCGATGGCATCCTGCCGTCGCTACGGAAAACAGGCGCTTCGGCGCACGAGGACGAAATCAAGTGAAACATAGTCCCAAACCGGGCACCCTCGATGCCCACCTCGGAATCGGTGAGCCCATAACCCGGCGGGATTTCATCGGATCGACCCTGGTCGGAACCGGGGCGGTTCTGCTTTCCGGCTGCGCGCCCACCCAACTCATGCGGCAATCGCCGCAGCCTAGCCCATGGCACCCCTGGGACGGCTATGGCGGCGTCGGCGATTACGCCACCAGCAACGGCAACACGCAGGCGGTGATGGATGCCGCCCACGTGCTGCGGGACGGGGGCCGGGAATCCGCTCTCGCCGGCGCATCGCCCACGGGAGAGGTATTCGACCTGGTCGTGGTGGGCGGGGGTTTCGCTGGCCTGGGCGCCGCCTTTCAGTTCCACGCCACCAGCGAAAACCGAACCTGTCTGATTCTGGACAATCATGCGGTGTTTGGCGGCGAGGCCAAGGAAAACGAGTTCTCGGTCGGCGGCTACCGCCTGTTCGGGCCCCAGGGTTCGAACGGCTTCATGCCGCCGGTGGGCCGCACCACCCTCTCCGACGATGTCTGGCGCGCCGTCGGCATGCCCATGGACTACGAATTCGCCGACGCCCAGGAGACCTTCGGCCTGCGGCTTGCCCACGACAGCTACGATGCGATGTTTTGGGGCGAACCGCATCTGGATGTCGGCCACTTTTTCCGCGATGAAAACGGCGGCCGTTGGGTGAGGAACATCTGGGAAGACAAGCTGGCGCGCACGCCCTGGCCCGGGGCACTGCGCCGCGACCTGCTGCGCGCCTTCACCGGCAAGGAGACGGCACACGGCATGGAGGGCCTCGGCCCCTGGCTCGACGCCATGACCTACGGGGACTATCTGACCCGCGAACTCGGGCTGCATCCGGGCGTCGCGGAACAAATCGACCCGGTACTGGCCATCGCCAACTACGGTTTCGGCAGTGACGTGATCTCGGCGTATGGGGCCTACCTGCTGCAGTTGCCCGGCATGAAGGGCTACTTCGTGGCCGACACCTACGATTTTTCGCAGATCAAGATCATGAGTTTCCCCGGCGGCAATACCACCTATGCCCGATACATCGCCAAGCACCTGATTCCAGATGCCATAGCCGGGGACGGGCTGGAAAACATCGCCCTCGGCCGGATCAATTTCGCCGCCCTGGACCGGCAAGACGCGCCAACGCGATTGCGGCTCGGCGCCACCGCCATCGATGCCAGGCACGTTGGCGACGAAGTTCGGGTAACCTATCTGCGCAACGGGCGGGCCGAACAGGTTCGTGCGCGAACGGCGGTAATCTCCGCTAGCGGCCAAATGGCACGCCGGGTTGTCGCCGACATGTCCGCACCGATCCGCGAGAACTACGCGCAGTTCCATCACGGTGCCGTGCTCGTGGCCAATGTCGCCCTAAACAACTGGCGCTTCCTGCACCGGCTTGGCATCGGCGCGGGGCGCTGGTACGACGGCTTCGGGTTCTTCGGCAGCATTCGCGCACCCATGCGGGTCGGCGAACAGACGGTGCCCTACCACCCCGACCTGCCCATGGTCATGACCTTCTACGTGCCCTTCCATACGCCCGGGTTCGACATCGAAACCCAGGGCCGCATCGGTCGCGCACGGTTGCTCGGCAAGTCGTATCTCGACTACGAGCGGCAGATCCGCGCCCACATGAACGACCTGTTCGGCGCCGGCGGCTTCGATGCCCGGCGCGACATCGCCGGCATCGTTCTCAACCGATGGGGGCACGCCTACATCGCGCCGCAACCGGGTTTCTATTTCGGCGGCGAGCATGGGGAGGGGCTGACTGCCCCGATGAAGCGGGGGCATGGCCGCATCTTCTACGGCCATTCCGAACTCGGCTGGCGGATGAACTACCGCAACGCTATCGCCGAGGGCGGGCGGGCCGGAGAGCAGGCCGCCACCGCGCTTGGCTGACGCGGCTATGGGTATACTTCCGACAGCCACTCGTCGATAACGGCAACCTGCACGTCCGGTGCGCCGCCGTCTAGGTGATTCCTGTCGGGGACGATCCTAACATCCCAGCCTTGGGCCTCGAGTTCCTCGCGATTGCGGATGACCAGCCGGCCCATGTGCGTTAGCGGTTTACCGTTCAGCGTCGGCAGATCCCGATCACCGATCCAGGTCAGCCGGGGGATTTTCAGCGCCCCCTGAATCGCCCGGTCATCGAAGCTCTGCAGACCCTCGTAGTAGGTCTGAAATTGGCGGCCGTTCTCCGGCGAATTCATTTCCAGGCCATACAGGGTGGCGGGGCCGTCGGCCATGGCGCGGGTCGTCCTGAGCATGTCATCGTAGATGCCGTCCATCACCGGGAACCCGCCACAAACGAGCGCCTTCATCCGGTCGGTGCGCAAAGCCAACTGCAGGCCCGTGACACAGCCCCAGGAAAACCCCGCGTAGGCAAATTCACGGGCACCGGCCGCATCCGCGATGGCCAGATAGTCGCGCGCGACCGCCGCGGGGGTCAGGGTATAGAGTTTCGGTTCGATACCCGGGTACTCGATGAAGATCAGCCGGTACTTCGAACCCAGGGCATCGATATAGGCCTGCTTCGCCCGGGCGAGCATCTCGAAGACCTCGGGCATCAACTCCTGCCCCGGCAATGCGGCCACGGCCCGCGCCCCCGCCGTACCCGGCCCCAAAAACAGGAACTTCTCCCCGTCGCCGTGAACTTCGAAGTAGACCGACGAGCCGTCGTGGGCCACCGCCCACCCGGCGCCGGCAACCGCCGGCGCAGCCGCCAGACAGAGGGCCAGCACCCAGGCCGCCCCGTGAAAAAAACGCTTCATCACCACACTCCAAGTCGCTGCCATAACCCCTACCACGACGCGAGCCATCGCATCTACCTCAATCCGAAGCTGGAAACAGCCCGATGATTCGCACACCCAGGGGCCCGAGCGGGTATGGCCTGCCGCGCCGCATGCTCAACGTGCTGTCGAGCGTGCCCGCACCCGGAAAGACAAGCCCGCCTGGAGTGCCGGCGGGCGAGAACGGCATACCGGCCTGAAGGCGGCAACGGTCGCGGCCTGGGTGGCGGTCGAGACGACACGAGCATATGCCCCGCAAGTGCAGCGCGCCCGCACGCGGCCGGGTGGCGGCACGGCCCCAGGTACACTATGGTGCGCATCATTATGGCGGACACCCGTCTTAGGACGGGCCGCATAACAGCCGTTCCGCCGCAAGCGGACCCCCGCGGGCACCGGCATCGGTTTGTATCGGCGACCGCTGGCCAGGGGCCCGGCAACGCTTGTCGGTAGCGGGAGGATTGACAATGACTATCACCGAACGGGATATCGAAGCCTTCCACGCGGATGGGGCTATCGCGCTGCGGGGTGTCGTGGATGAGCATTGGCGAGGTGTCCTCGCCGCCGCAATCGAGGACGATATCGCCCGGCCGGGGCCCTACCATCACGGCTATGAGCCCGAAGACGGCCGGGGCCGCTTCCACGGCAACCTGCGCACCTGGGAGGTTCACGAGGGCTTCCGCCGCTTCTGCTTCGAATCGACCCTTCCGGCCATCGCCGCGAGAATACTCCGCTCGCGCAAGATCAACCTGCTCTACGATCAGTTGTTCGTCAAGGAACCCGGAACCGGCAACCGCACACGCTGGCACAACGATGTGCCCTACTGGCCCATGGACGGCTACCAGGTGCTCTCGTTCTGGGTGGCGCTGGACCCCACCACCGCCGAGACCGGAGCGCTGGAGTTCGTGCGCGGCTCGCACCTTTGGGGGCGCCGGTATCAACCCGAGCGGTTCGGCCGCACCGCAACGGACAACTACGAGCGCAACCCGGACTACCACCCGGCACCGGACATCGAAAGTGACCGGGCCGCCTACGACCTGTTCGGCTTCGAACTGGCACCCGGCGACGTCTATGCCTTTCACGGGCTGGTGCTGCACGGCGCGGGCGGCAACCACAGCGAGACGGTGCGCCGCCGGGGCTACACGGTGCGCTATACCGGCGACGACGTCACCTATTCGGCACGTCCCGGTACCAACAAGAACCTGCGTAACGGCCTGTTGACCGAGGGAGACTCGCTCGACAGCAACCAGTATCCCGTCGTGCTCGGCGCCTGAGCCGCGTACTCGGGCCTTTGCCGACGGCGGCTAGTTGGCGGGCACGCACTTCTCGTCGGCGGATGTCTATCTGGGCTGGCAAATCGGCTGGGGCCTGGAAACGATGAAGACCATCGATGAACGGCCGGTTTTTGTCGATTTCTGGAAACGGGTGCGCGCACGCAAGGCGTATCACCGCGCCAATGCGCTCGACGACGCCTTGCTGCCCGAGCAGCCAACATCGGACTAATCCGGCGCTGAAACCTAGGCGAGCGCGGGCGGCATCGGGCCGGTGGTCTGCGCGGCACCCGAACCCGCCGGGGGTGAGAACGCCTAGCCGCGCGGTAGGTGCGGGCCGTACAGATAGAGCAGCGCGTCGTTGACGGCCGGGGCGAGAATCGTCGTATGGGTGTGGCCCGGATAGACCCTCGATGCAAACTCAAGCTGGCCGTTCGATGTCGAGTTGAGCACGCTCACCAGGCTGTTGTAGTTGCGCCCCATGTCCTCGTAGATGGATACGCCGCCGTTGGCCTCCATGGCACCGAACGACAGGTACATTTTCGTGTCGTGCACCAGCTTTTCCCCAAGCAGTTTCCGGACCTCGGCGATGTAGTCGACGCCGGTCGTGAACAGGCCCGGACTGCCGAGAAAATACTTGTCGAAGAGTTTCGACTGGCGGCGGAAGGCATGAAAGGTGAAGGTGCCGCCGTAGGAATCGCCGAGGATGCCGGCGGGTCTATCGGTTGTGTCGTAGCGCGAACGAACGATGGGGTCCAGTTCCTCCTCAAGGAAGCGCAAAAAATTGTCCGCGCCGCCGATAGTCCGTTCCGGCGGCGTTTCTCCGGATTCCAAGGGCGTTGCCAGGTCGTTGTGGGTATAGTCCCGGGTGCGGGCGTTGGGCTGGTCTTCCGGGTAGTCGATGCCCACCAGCAGCAGCGGTGGAAAGCCCGGCTTGACCAGATCCACGAGCTGCAACTGGCAGATGGTCGCCGCTAGGCCCAAGGCCCAGGCACCATCCAGCACGTAGACCACATCCAGCGGTTCGGCGGTTCTGCCCGCCAATTCCAGAAATTCCCCCGCAGGTTGCCAGACGCCTACGGCTAGGTTGTCGCCGACCCGCTCGGAGTGGATGGTGAAACTCTCCGACCCCCGCAGGGGCCAGGGCGTGTTCATGGGGGTGACGCCCGGGGCATCGGCACCCCGCACGGGACCGGCAATCGAGGCGGCCGCGGCAAGCGATGCCGCACCGGACATGAATTGTCTACGCTGCATGGTTGTCCTCCGATAGTTGTCGGCGCTTGCCGCGTCATGCGCACAAGCGACCGGTCGCGCCTTGCCTTGGCCGTTCGGGTTCGCGCCCCGGCACTATGCGCTCCCGGCGTGTGCGGTTCGGGGCAAACACCCCGCGGCAGCGCCTCTGTAACAGCCCGCGCCGCCCGGTTAGAAATTCATCCGGGCCGTCACGCCCAGAGTCCTGGGTTGTTGCAGCACGTACTCCAGCAGCGTCGCTATGGGCACCGCGAGCTGCTGTTCCCTGTTCGTCAGGTTTTCTCCGAAAACGTACAGGCTCCAGTTGTCGAAGGTCCAACCGACACGGGCGTTGAGGGAAATTTGACCCTCGGTGGTCACCTGTTCTTCGGCATAGCCGAATCCCCGAACACTGGTAACGCTGTCACCCTGGTACAGCCAGTCGACACGGGCATGACCCCCCAAGTCGCCGCCCCACCACTTGAAAAGGTAGTCGCCCGACAGGGAAACCATATGCTTCGGCACCCCATCCATGGGGTCGCCCTTGACGTGCGTGCTTCCCGGTTCGATGTACTTGCTATCGTTCAGCCCGTAGGTGGCACGTAGGAAGAGGTCATCCGTCAGGTTGAGCGTTGCCACGAGTTCCAAACCCTGCACTTCCGCCTTACCACCGTTATTGAACGCCTGTAGGCCCAGGGGGTTGGGCGAATAGACCTGTACGTTCTTGTACTTTGTCAGAAAGGCGGCGGCTTCGAAGTCCAGCGTGCCTTCCCCGAGCGTCCCCTTGGCACCCACTTCCCAAGTGGAAAGCTCCTCCGGGTCGAACGTATTCTCGCCGATGCCAAAAGCTTCCAGGTCGAAGAACTGGATTCCGCCCGAACGGAAGCCATCGGAATAGCTCGCGTAGCCCATCAGATCTTCCGCGAAGTTGTACTTCAGCACGAAGCGCACCGCCACCTTGTCGTTGTCCACCGTATCGACCACCCCGATGGCGCCGCCGAACTGGGAGACGATGTTGGTGGAATCCCGCGTATCCTCGTAATAGCGGATGCCAACAATCGCTTCTAGGCGGTCGATCACCGCCGTCAGTTCACCGAACAGGGCCCAGGATTCGGTGTAGATTTGCAACTCGCCCTCCAGGGCACTGGGCACAGGCACGTTCGGGTCGGGGTAATATTCGGAAAAGAGCGGCGCTAAGTGTTTCGAATCCTTGTAGAACCCGCCTGCCGTCAGGTGGAACATCTCGCCCAGCCGGACATTGGCGCGCACTTCCTGAGAGAACGTCTCGACGAGTTGGTTGAGCGTGTAGCCGATGGCGGTGATCGGGGTGGCCACGCTTGCCGCATTGCCGAACAGCGGCGCCAGGTCCGTGGTACCGGGAAAAAACGTCTCGACAAAGGGTTTGAACCCCGAGATGTCCAGGGAGCTAACGAAATCGCGAGTTTGAAAGCCGGTGGAACTGGTGACTTCGAAGGGGCCGGCATCCCAGTTGAGCACCAGGTTGGCAATGTCGTATTGCACCTCGTTGGCATACGGAATGTAGTAATTGGAATTGAAATCGAGGTCGCTGTAGCCGATTGACGGCAACTCGCTCTCATAGTGCTGATACAGCAACTCCGCCCGGAAGCTCTCGGTCGGCTGCAGCCGCGCCTTGGCGCGCACGAACCAGCGGTCCAGGGTGTTGTCGTTCTTGCCGCCGAAGTGGTTGTCCACCCAGCCCGGGCCCTCCTCCCAGTAGCCAGTGAGGCGCACACCGAAAACGTCCGTGTCCATTGGCAGGTTGCCCGCCACGAAGCCGCGGATGCCCTCGCTGCCTCGGTCCACCGTGCGTGCGCTCACTTCCATGGCGCCGTCCACCTCGCCCGGTGTCGGCCCCTTGGTGATGTAGCGAACGGTACCGCCGATGGAGCCTTCCCCATATAGCGTGCCCTGGGGGCCCTTCAGCACCTCGACGCGTTCTATGTCCACCAACGGAAAGTCGATGCCGTATGCCGTGGTTTCCGCATTGGCGGTCATCTCATCGATGTAGCGCCCCACCACGGGCAGCAAGCTACCCGGCGGCGCGATGCCCCGGATGCGAATGGTCTCCGACGCACCGCCCAGGGAGCTTACCGTCAGGCTGGGCACGGTGGCCTGGATTTCCGAGAGGCTCACCGCGCCCATCGCCGCCACATCGTCGGCTGTTACGGCGCTAATCGACATGGGCACATCCCTTGCCGCCTGATCACGCTTCTGGGCGGTGACGATGACTTCGTAGATGACCCCGGATGACCCCTCCTCCTCGGTTGCGGCAGACTCCGCGCTTGCGGCAGAGGCCAAGAATGCCGCGCTGGCCGACGCCCCGGCCAATAAGGCCACTATCCAGACAGAATTCATACTATGACTCCGAACACAACACAGTGAACAAACAAATCCTTAAGCTTGAAGACGCGGCAGCGAGAGTTTCCCTCACCCAAATACCGGGCGCACCGCCCGCCCATCAGTCCTGGATGACCGCGGCGGGCGCAAAGATCTGTTCCCCCAGTTCCGAGGCGAACACCCGCTCGCCCCTCGGCGTTGCAATGCGCAGTTCGAAACCAGGCACCGCGCCCGCCACCACGGTAACGGGAATGCCGAGGTGGCGATAGATCCTGGCAAGCGCCTCCGGCTCGGGATGAATGGCGCGCAACGAAAGCAACCGCAAGCCCCGGGCGGATGTAGTGGATGGATGGGCTGTCGCGCCCCAGTCGATGTAGAAGGGCACCTGGTCGACGTACTCGTGCCCCAGGAGATACAGCCCGGTCCACGAGAGCAAGGTGCCGTCGGGCGTCTCCCTAGACCCGGCCGCGGGCCCTACCGTCTCAAGGCCCGCGGCCCTAGCCGCGGCGATGGTCGCGGCCATATCGTTCGTGCGGGCGGCGAAACCGGCGATTTGCGGTTCGCGGTAGGAAACGAGTCGCGCACCGAAGCCCTTAGGCTCGTCCAGCTCCGGATTCGGCCCGATGAACTCCAGGTAAACTCCATCCCCAACCGCAGCCAGCAGGTTGGCGGTACCGAGGCCCGGGTGCGCACCGCCCACGGTGAGGGTCACGCCCGTATCGATTTCGAAGCGGCTCTTAAACCCTTCGAGGTCGGCAATCAGCAGAATGATGTGGTCTAACATGGCAGCGCTTCGAATGTCCAGGCGACAACTCTCATTATGGCTTGCAGCCCCTCCACAGGAAAGGTTTGCCCATCGATTTGGCCCGAATTCGGTTCAAGGTGCATGCGCAGTGCCCGGGCCGGCCACAGCCTTGGGGCAGCGATGCCAACCCTGCGTCTAACCCCTAGCCTGTCGCACAATGCCAAAACCTGTCACGCTGGTCTTGCGCGGAGCCAACGGAACATGCAAACAAGGATGCAACTCGGTCTGATTCTATCGTTGTCTTTGCTGGCACTGGCGGTGGCCGGTGGCGGGCGCACCGGAACGCCCGCCGATGCAGCCGAGGGCAACCCCACCGCCACCGCCGAGACCAACGCATCCGTCAAGGCCCTGGTCGGCGCCACGCTGATCGACGGTACCGGCAGCGCACCGGTCGCAAATGCCGTGGTCATCATCGACGGAACGGAAATCGCCGCCGTCGGCCGGCGCGGGAGCGTACAAATGCCGCGAGATGCCGAAATCGTCGATGTCGGAGGCAAGTGGCTGGTGCCGGGGCTGATCGATGCCCATGTGCACTTCATGGAGTCCGGGCGCATCTACACCAAGCCAGGGCAGATCGACCTGACCCACTTGGTTCCCTACGAGGAGGAAGTGGCCTGGATGCAGGGGCGTGTGCCCATCACACTGCGTTCCTACCTGTGCGCCGGGGTCACCGGCGCCGTCTCTGTGGGCGGCCCCCGGTTCGAATACCAGGTGCGCGACGAGGCCCGGGCGCGCGCCGATGCGCCCGATGTCTATGTCGCCCACGGCCCGGTCACCCTGGTGCCCGCGGAGATTCTCTTTCCGCCATTCGACGGCGATACGTCGGTGCGCACGGTAACGAGCCCGGCAAGCGCCGCCGAGACCATCCGCCAAGGTGCCGCATGGGGTGCCGATCTTGTCAAGAGCGGCTATCTCGGCGGGCCCTTCGCCGACTACGAGCAGGACTACGCCGCCGTGCACGAGGCAATCGTTACCGAGTCGGCCGCGCACGGATTTAGGGTTACCACCCACGTCACCGAACTGGAACCGGCAAGAATCCTGGTGGAACTGGGCGTCGACAGCCTGCAGCACCTGCCCCTGGACGCTCCCCTCGACGCCGCCTTCCTGGAACTGGCCAAATCGAGCGGAGTCATAGTCGTGCCGACCCTGGCGGTTTGGCGGCGCAACATGGTCGATGTCTACAACAGGGGCTACGAACTCCTGCCAATCGAACGCCGGTGCGGCGACCCCCAGGTGATCGCTTCGTGGTTCGAGGTCGACGACCTGCCGGCACCGCCGCCGCAAGTCATGGAAGCGTTCGAGGCGGGCATGGTCATGGCGGCGGCGAATACCAAACGGCTCCTCGACGCCGGGGTGCCGCTCGCGGCGGGTTCCGACACCGGAAACCTGGGTTTGTTGCACGGCCCTTCCCTGCACTACGAGCTGAAGCTCATGGGCGACGCCGGGGTGCCGCCGGCGGACCTGATCACCGCCGCCACGCTGAACGCCGCCCGGGTCGCCGGGCAGGCACACCGGGTCGGCACCATAGAACCCGGCAAACAGGCGGACATGCTGGTGCTCGCCGCAGACCCCCTTGCCGATATCGCCAACCTGCAGGCGATCGAGCGGGTCGTCAAGAGCGGCGTTTTCTTCGACCGGCAGGCGCTGACGCCGCCCTCCGAGTAGCACTGCCGGGAATCCGCGATCGCCTCCGACCAATCCAGGACACTTCCGCTTGATGAATTCGCGTCCTTTGATTTGAAAAGAGAAACAAATCAGGAGTAGCCATGAACAAGGAACCCGTCGCGACGCTCGCCCTATGTGCGGCCCTGCTCGCCGGCACCGCCAATGGGGCGGAGGTGCCCGCCGACACGAAGGCCCGGCCCTGGGATGTCACCGACACCGGCGAACCGGCCCGGGACGTCGACATCACCACCTCCGAAGGCACCTGGATCAGCGTGGACGTGAGCCCGGACGGCGCCACCCTGCTGTTCGACCTGCTCGGCGACCTGTACACCCTGCCCGCCGCGGGCGGCACCGCCACCCTGTTGCGCGGCGGGCCGGCGTTCGAGCGCCAGCCGCGGTTCAGCCCCGATGGCACCAAGATACTGTTCATCAGCGACATCGACGGCACCGACAACATCTGGATAGCCGACCGCGATGGCGAAAACCCGCGACAGATCTCCCGGGAAACCGTGAACAAGGTCACCAATCCGGCCTGGTCGCCGGACGGCGAGTACATCGCCGCAACCCGCATGAGTACCCAGACCTTCGGTTTTCTTATGGATATCGGTCTGTTCCATATCGGCGGCGGCATGGGCCGCGTGCTCGTCGATACACCCCAGTCGAAGAAACCAATCAACGAGGCGCACTTCTCGCCGGACGGGAAACATCTCTACTACACCGAGAACACATCGGCCGGCGCGCCGACACACCTGGATGCGAACCAGCCCAACTACGCGATCAAGCGGCGCAATCTTGCGACCGGCGAGACGGAAAAGCTGGTTCGCGGCTACGGCAGCGCCACGACAGCGCAGGTTTCGCCTGACGGCAGGCGCATGGCATTCGTGCGCAGGGTGAAGGCGAAGACGACCCTCTTTCTCCGCGACCTGGAAAGCGGCCGGGAATCGCCGATCTACGACGAACTCGGGCGCGACGGCCAGGTGGGCCTCGCCGCCTACGGCTACTACCCGCAGTTCGACTGGTTCCCGGACAACCGGCATGTCGCAATCTGGGGCAGGGGCGGGCTACTCAGGGTCGATATGGACCAAGCACAGGCCGAGGAGATTCCCTTCCGGGCCACGGCAACCCATACGCTCATCGACACGGTGCGGTTTCGGCACGATCTGGCGCCGGCGAGCTTCCGCGTACAATCCATCCGCGGCACAACAACCTCCCCGGATGGCAAGGGCATCGTCTTCAGCGCGCTCGGCCACCTGTGGCGGAAAGCCCTGCCCGACGGCGCGCCGAACCGGGTGACCGAGGCATCGGGGTTCGAGTTCGAACCCAGCTACTCGCCGGACGGCCACAGCATCGTCTACGTCAGTTGGGACGACGAGGCCGGAGGCGCCGTCAGAATCGTTAGCGCCCGCGGCGGCAGCGGGCGGACGCTGCACGCCTCCACGGGAATTCTGAGAGCGCCGGTGTTTTCGCCCGACGGGTCGAAAATCGCCTTCTTCATCGACCAGCCCAACGACCTGATGGGCGGCTACCGGGTAAAGCCCGGCGTCTACTGGATGCCCAGGCGCGGCGGCGAGCCGACCTGGGTGGCGGCGGGCGGATATCCCGCATTTTCGCCCGACGGCGAGCGAATCTATTTCGAGCGCGGCACCAACTCCCTGTACATGCCGAACACCGAACTGCGCAGCATACGCCTGGACGGCCTCGACGACCGCAAGCACGCCGCCTCCGCCGACGCCTACGATTATCGGCTGAGCCCGGACCACCGCTGGCTGGCGTTCCGGCAACATCACAACGTCTACGTCATGCCTTATGTGGAGACCGGCACCGGACTGTCGGTTAACGCGGTTACCGGCAAGGATGTACAGGTGGCGAAAGCGAGCCGGCACGCGGGTTGGGACGCGCACTGGTCGGCGGACGCAAGCACGCTACACTGGATGCTGGGCGACGAATACTATGCCACCGCGGTGGCTAGCCTGTTCCCGTACCTGAGCGGCGCCGAGGCGGCCGCGGCAGCGCCGGACGCCGGCCTTGCCGTGGGGCTCGAGGCCGAAACCGACATGCCGGCGGGCAAGCTCGCCTTCGTGAATGCCCGCATCGTCACCATGGCGGGCGATGCGGTCATCGAAGGCGGCAGCGTGCTGGTGGACGGCAACCGCATCGCCGCGGTCGGCGAAGACATCGACATTCCCCCGGATGCCAAGGTGATCGATGTGGAACGCAAAACGATCATGCCGGGGCTTATCGACATGCACGGCCACCTGACGCTCTATCGGCCCGGGCTGTCGCCGCAGAAGCATGCGCCCTACTTCGCCGCCCTGGCGTATGGAGTCACCACCAACTTCGATCCCTCGTCCTCGGATCACCCCACGGCCACCAATACCGAACTGCTCCGCGCCGGCCTGATGGTCGGCCCCCGCTATGTGGGCACCGGCGCGATCATCTACGGCCTGGCCGGCAATCGCCAGTATGTGCCCATCAACAGCCTGGAAGATGCGCGCAGCGCCATTCGGCGCAAGTTGGAACTGGGCTCCTACACCATAAAGAGCTACATGCAGCCGATGCGCCGACAGCGCCAGCAGTTGATCAAGGCGGCCCGGGAGCGGGAGGTCATGGTGATGCCGGAGGGCGAACTGCACTTCTATAACCAGCTCACGATGATTCTGGACGGCCATACCACAATCGAGCACAACAACCCCATGGGCATGCTCTACGACGACGTGATTCAACTGCTCGCGGCCAGCGGCACGGCGATGACGCCGACACTGCTTGTCACCTCCGGGGCGATATTCGGGGAGAACTATTTCTACCAGCATCTGCGGCCCTGGGAAGAGCCCAAGGTCCGGCTTTACGTGCAGAACACCCTCTCCATGTACAGCCCCCTCGGCGGTGGTGCCTCCCAGCCGCCCTACGCCCGGGGCATGGTTGCCATCAAGGCGGACGACGCCCTGTGGGACATCGGCTTTCGTGAGGCCGCCCGGGCCCTGAAGCGCGCCAGCGATGCGGGGGTACTGGTCAACACCGGCGCGCACGGCCAGATCCAGGGCCTCGGCATGCACTGGGAGATGTGGCTGCTCGCCGAAGGCGGAATGGACAACATGGAGGTGCTCAGAACCGCCACCATCAATCCCGCCATCACCCTCGGCGCGGACGATCAGATTGGCAGTATCGAGGTCGGCAAGCTCGCCGACCTGATCGTGCTCGACGGCAACCCCCTTCAAGACATCCGCAACACCAACACGGTGGTCTACACCATGATCAACGGTCGCCTGTACGACTCGCTGTCGATGAACGAGATCGGCAACTACGACCGGCCGCGCACCCGGTTCTTCTGGGAACTGCCCGACTACAACGGCATCGACTGGAACGAGAGCTACCAGCAGGACGATACCACCCGGTTCAGCGGGCATGGCCCGGACATGCACTGACCAGGCGATGACCGCCCGCAACCCCGCCGCGTTTCCCGCCCCGCGCCGCGGTCGTCCGACCCCGCACGTTGTCCGAAACGAGAGCACAGCGGGCAGTGGGCGCGATTCCGCCAACCTAGCGGCACAGTGCCGAGCCTTGGGCCGATATGGGCAATGTAACCCACATCCGCAACAGTGGGTATCGGATGATACAGGGCCATCCCAAAGTCGCCTATTAGCCCTCGGCCAAGCCCTATATGGATGATTTATGAATGTTTTTCGGAAGATTCCGCAATATTCTGCGGCAACCAATGAGCTTTCAAAGATTTTCTTTCAAGGGCGGACACTTTGAGATGGCTCTGATTGGATGATGAAACCAACCGAACTATCGCGGCACCGCGTGGTCGCATTGGCCACCGCCCCATTCGCATCCTGCGCACCCCCCGGGTAAGCGCGCTATTGCAGGCCGTCTACGCCGCCCTGTCCTGAGCCTCCACGGGTAACGCGAGCGACTCGCCGAGGCCGCGTTTCTTCCGCCCATGCCGCAGACCCCGCGTCGGCCAGCGAATAGTAGATCGGCGTCAACGCCCGCGCCTCGGCGGCCAACACCGGCGTCGCCGAATTGAGCGGCATGGTGCCCGCGACCCGTTCGGGCAGTTCATGGGCCAGCGTATCCCGCTGGTAGATCACCCCCGAGAGACGGTTGGTACCGCAGCGCCGTTCTCCAGATACTCCTTTGTCCTCTGCTGCAGTGCCATGTGAATTCGGCCGAGCACAACCAGGTGGCCCTGGAGTCTTCGAGCTTTCGACAAGGCGACATCCACATCGTCCTCGTTAATTCCGGCAACGGCCGCCGCGTCCTCGAAGATCCAGTCCCAGACCATCGCGTACCGCTCAAAGGAGTCATACAGCTTGGCCCGTTCAATCAGCCAGGCGTATTCAAGATAGGGGGCGGCGCGGCTCGCCTGCGCCACCCGCCAGGCCGCGGTGGAGATTCTCGGATAGGGGAGATCCACCTCCACCTGCGGTTCGCCGAGCGCTGCAAGCGGGGCCCGTTCGCGCTGCGCCTGCCGCAATAGCGCCACCAACCGGTCGACTGCCGCGGTCCCGACGGTGAGCCCAGCCTCAGCACCCTTGAGTTCGGCCAGATTCCCCTCGATCTCGAGTTCCACCGCAAGCCGCGCCTCGGCGGCGATTGCCAGCAGTTCCCGCTCGTCCCACCACTCTTCCACACCAAGTGCAAGTAACACGGCGAACACGATCAGAATTGCTTGAATGGCGAGCTCGCCGAGCCGCTCCGGCGGCTTGGCGCCGGCAAGTCTCGCCGGAAGGAGAGGTTTCTTCATTTTGCAAGGCTTCCAGATCCGCAGTAGCGATAACGAGGAGCAATGCGGTCGAGCATGTTCGCAACAGGGCTCCGTTTGCCCGACGGCCAATTCTCCGCGTTTGACCCGGCTTTGCCAACCGCTGGCCAAGCCGCGCAGCAGTTCTCGTTTTGGCGTCCAACTTCACTGTTCGGCGCGTAACACCCCGCGTTTCCAGCTTGATTCGGACCAAATCGACCAGCTAATCCTTCCTAATGCGTGTATCGTTCAGTTCGCGCACCCAACCCGATAACCCGATGCATAGGTGAGCAGTGGATAAGTTGATTTGTCGAATCGTCGAGCGCCTTGGCGAAAATCGCGTGCTCACCGGCGAGGCGGTGGCACAGCGGGCGACGAGCCTCTGGAACAGCGCTCCCAACCCAGCGGCGGCGATCCTGTTGCCCCGTTCCACCGGAGAGGTTTCGGAGATGTTGCGCCTCTGTCACGCGGCCGGTCAGGCGGCCATCGTCCAGGGCGGCCTGACCGGCGTCGTCGCGGGTGCCGACCCCCAGGACACCGATGTGGTTCTCTCCCTGGAAAAGATGAACCGGATCCTGGAAGTCGACCCGGTGGATGCCTTGGCCGTAGTGGAGGCTGGCGCGGTCCTACAGAGCGTGCAGGAGCAGGCCGAGGAACAGGGCCTGTACTTTCCCCTCGACCTGGGTGCCCGGGGCAGTTGCACCATCGGCGGCAACGTGGCGACCAATGCCGGCGGTATCAATGTCTTCCGTTACGGGATGATGAGAAACCTGGTGCTCGGGCTTGAGGCGGTGCTGGCCGACGGTACCGTGATCTCGTCGATGAACCGGATGCTGAAGAACAACGCCGGCTACGATTTGAAGCAGCTCTTCATCGGCACGGAGGGCACGCTCGGGGTGGTGACCCGCGTGGTGTTGCGGCTTTTCCGAAAGCCCGCCAGCCGCCAGGACGCCCTAGTCGCACTGACCAGCTTCGCTGCCGTCTCGGCCTTGCTGGCCCGTCTGCAAACCGATCTCGGCGGCAGCCTGAGCGCCTTCGAGATTATGTGGGGCGACTACTACCGGGCGGTGACCGGGAGCAACGGCCATCGCGCACCCCTGCACCGGGACTATCCGTACTATGTCGTCATCCAGGCGGAAGGCGGAGACCCGACCACCGACGCCGGCCGGTTCGAGGCGGTGCTCGGTCAAGCCCTCGAAGAAAACCGAATCGCCGATGCCGTCGTCGCCCAGTCCACCCGTGACGCCGGCGACATCTGGAAGGTGCGCGAGGACTTCGAAGCGGTGCTCGAACCGCCGCCGGTGTACCTTTATGACGTGAGCCTGCCCATCCGGCACATGGCGGGGTATGTCGACGATGTCAGGAATCGCATGCTCGGCCTATGGCCGGAGGGTGCGCTTTACACCCTGGGCCATGTGGCCGACGGCAACCTGCACTTCTTTCTGCGGCCCAACACAGCCGGCGACCTGCACGAAGCCGCCGATGCGTGCGTCTACAAACCGCTCGCCCAATACGGGGGATCGGTTTCCGCCGAACACGGCATTGGCATGGAAAAACGCCGGTGGCTGCCGCAGTGCCGGACGGCCGCCGAGATTGAACTGATGCGGCGGATGAAGGCGAGCCTCGACCCGTGCAACCTGTTGAACCCGGGCAGGGTGCTCGCCTCCTGACCCGGGACGGGTCGCGTCGTCCCGTTGGCAACCCCTGGTTTCAGTCGATGCGCCTATAATCCCGCCGGATTATTGCGCGATGACTTTCCGCAACATCGATAGCAGCGCCTCGCGGCTGAACCGTCTGCCGTTTGCCATCACGCCTTCCAGTTGCCAAAGGCTGTCCATGTCATCCAGTGGATTGGCACCAAGCAGCACGAGGTCGGCCGTCATTCCGGGCACCATCATGCCGCGTATGTCGGCATCCCCCAGGTAGCGTGCCGGGCCGGTGGTTGCGGCCGTCGGCACCCAGCTCATCGATGTTGCCAACGGTGAGGCGCGCAACGCTTACCCGATGCTGTGGTCGGACGCGGCATTCTGCGTCCATCCCCGAGTGCATCTTTGGCGATGTGACATGACGAACGACATGGGCCTTGACGACTACCAACTCGGGGACCGCTACGAGCGGGAAAGCGGCCGGATATTTCTGACCGGCACCCAGGCCCTCGTCCGGCTGCCACTCATGCAGCGGCGGCTGGATCGGGCCGCGGGGCTGAATACGGCTGGATTCATCAGCGGGTACCGCGGCTCTCCTCTCGGTGCCTACGATCGGGAACTGTGGCGAGCCCAAGCCCTGCTACAAGGCCACGACATCCGCTTCCTGCCGGCGGTGAACGAGGAACTGGCAGCGACGGCCGTGTTGGGTTCCCAGCAGGTGGAGTCCGACCCGCGCCGCGAAGTGGATGGCGTATTCGGCATCTGGTATGGGAAGGGCCCCGGGGTGGACCGCGCCGGCGATGCCCTTAAGCACGGCAATGCCTACGGCAGTTCTCCCCATGGCGGCGTGCTGGTGGTGGCGGGGGACGACCACGGCGCGGTCTCCTCGTCGATGCCGCATCAGTCCGATGTGGCCTTCCTGACCTTCTTCATGCCACACCTGAACCCATCGGATGTGGGCGAGTACCTGTCGTTCGGCCTGTACGGCTTCGCCCTGTCCCGCTTCTCCGGTTGTTGGGTGGGGTTCAAGGCGGTTTCCGAAACCGTGGAGTCGGCCCGGTCGGTGGAGTTGCCGCCGCCGCCGCGGTTCGTCACGCCCGACGATTTCGAGATACCCCCGGACGGGCTGCACTACCGCTGGCCGGATCTGCCGGGCCCGCAGATCGAAGCGCGGTTGCTCGCCAAGAAGGCGGCGGCGCTCGCCTTCGCCGAGGCCAACCCCATCGACCGGCGCATCTTCCACGTTCCCGATGCGCGCTACGGTATCGTGACCACGGGCAAGGCTCATCTCGACCTCATGGAGGCGCTGCGCCTATTGGGCATCGACCGGGCCGAGGCGCACCGCATCGGCCTCGATATCTACAAGGTCGGCATGGTCTGGCCCCTGGCCCGGAACTCCGCTCTAGACTTCGTGCGCGGCAAGCGCGAGGTGCTGGTGGTGGAGGAGAAGCGCGGGATCATCGAAAGCTGGCTCAAGGAGTACTTCTACGACTACCCGGGCCGCAAGCCCCAGCGAATGGTCGGCAAGACGGACGAACAGGGCAACGACCTGGTTTCCTGGGTGGGGGAACTGACGCCGCTGCAACTTGCGCCCATCGTCGCCGCCCGCATCGATGCGGCGCTACCGGGGCTGAACCTCGGCGAGCGGGCCCGGGCATTGACGGCGCGGAGCACACCCATTCTGTCCGCCACGGGCCCCGAGCGCCGGCCCTACTTTTGTTCCGGCTGCCCGCACAATACCTCCACCCGGGTACCCGAGGGCTCCGAGGCCCTGGCCGGTATTGGTTGCCACTTCATGGCTTCCTGGATGGACCGGGATACCGGGTCGCTGATTCAGATGGGCGGCGAGGGTGTCAACTGGGTGGCGCGTTCGATGTTCAATGGCGCTCCGCACATCTTCCAGAACCTGGGTGAGGGCACCTTCTATCACTCCGGTTCCATTGCCCTGCGCCAGGCGGTCGCGGCGGGTACCAACATCACCTACAAGATTCTCTACAACGATGCGGTGGCGATGACGGGTGGACAGCCCATCGACGGGCCGCTTAGTGTACAGGCCATCGCCCAGGGGGTGCGCGCCGAGGGCGTCGAGCGCATCGCGCTGGTCTCCGACGATGCCGGCAAGTTCTCGCCAGGCGACTTTCCGCCCGGAACCACCTTACACGACCGGGCCGAACTCGATGCGCTGCAGCGGGAACTGCGCGAGATTCCGGGCGTCACCGTGCTGATCTACGAGCAGACCTGTGCCGCGGAGAAGCGGCGGCGGCGTAAGCGCGGGCGGCTTGCGGCACCGAATCAATTCGTGGCGATCAACGATCTCGTCTGCGAGGGGTGCGGCGATTGCTCGGTGGAATCCAACTGCCTGTCCGTGGTACCCAAGCAGACCTGGCTCGGCCGCAAGCGCCAGATCGACCAGAATTCCTGCAATGCGGATTACTCCTGCCGCAACGGCTTCTGCCCGAGTTTTGTGACCTTGTCCGGTACCCGACGGCGCCGTCCAGACCCGGTGTGGGATGCAGTGGACGGCAGGGCCCGGGAACTGCCGACGCCGGTGCCGCCACGACCGGGGGAAGGGTACGATCTACTGGTGGCGGGTGTCGGCGGGACAGGCGTGGTCACGGTCAGCCAGCTCATCGCCGTAGCCGCCCACCTTGAGGGCAAGGGCGTCAGTGTGCTGGACCACATGGGTTTTGCCCAGAAGTTCGGCACGGTGCTTAGCCACCTGCGGCTCGCATCCCGCCCGGAGCTGCTCAACCAGGTTCATATCGAACAGGGCGCGGCGGACGCGCTGATCGGCTGCGACCTAGTGGCAAGCACCGCGCCGAAGGCGGGGGCCATGCTCGGTCGGCAAACCCAGGCGGTCGTCAACACCGCCGAGCTGCCCACCGCGGATTTCGTCCTGCACCGGGATGCCACGGTGGGCGGCGGCCAACGGCTCGGTGTACTCGGTGCCGCGGTAGCGCGCATGCAGACCCTGTCCGCAAACCAGATTGCGGAACACTTCCTTGGCGACACGCTCTACGCGAACGTCGCCATGTTGGGCTTCGCTTGGCAACAGGGCCTAGTACCGGTTTCCCTGGCCGCGCTCGTTCGCGCCATCGAGTTGAACGGTGTCGAGATTGAAAAGAACCGCCGGGCGTTCGACCTAGGGCGCATCGCGGCTGTCGACCCGGAGGCCATCGCTCCCGCGCCCGATACCGAGACACTCCCAGAAAACGGGGCAGCCCTGGAGGCAAAACGTTCGGCGTTCCTGGCCGACTATCAGGACGAGGCCTATGCGGAACGCTATCGACGCCTTGTCGCCAAGGTGCAGGATCGGGAGCGGGCCGTGTGCGGTGCGGCCGGTGAACTCGCCGAGGCGGTTGCGCGGAGCTATTTCAAACTGCTTGCCTACAAGGACGAGTACGAGGTGGCCCGGCTACACTCCCACCCGGCCTTCCGGCAGTCCCTAGAGGATGCCTTCGAGGGGCCCCTGCGCCTGACCTATCACCTCGCGCCACCGTTCCTCGGCCGCCGGCGGGATGCCCGTGGGCGACCCCTGAAACGGGCCTTCGGGCCCTGGATGGGCACGGTCTTTCGGTGCCTGGCCAGGTTCAAGAGGCTGCGCGGCACGCCCTTCGACCCCTTTGGCTATACCCGGGAACGGCGCATGGAAAGGGCGCTCATCCCGGAGTTCGAGGATGCCGTCGCGCAGGCGCTGGCGAAGCTCACCGGAAATAACCATGCCGTCGCGGTGCGCCTCGCCCGCCTGCCCCTCGAGGTCCGGGGATTCGGCCCGGTCAAGCAGGAAGCCGTGTCGGGCTACCGCGCCGCATTGCGGGAATGCCTCCATGCGCTGCAGCGGCCCAATACGGATGCGGACGGGCCCACCGCCCGGGCCGGGGCAAGCCGAGCAGCGACTGGGCCGGCGGAAAACACCACCGCCTCCAGCGCCTCTGGCCCCATCGCCTGAACCCGTTCCCGCAAACCCGCCCGCTGAGGTTGCCGGCACCGGCCTGCGTCCTTGCCCGCAACACCCCACCGGGAGCCTGAATCATCATGCGTCGCCGCGACCTGCTCGTCTCCACCCTGGCCGGCTCGGCCGCCCTGACTTTCGCGCCCCGTTCCACCGCAGAGGCTAAGCGCGACTGGGCTGCCCTGGCCCGCCGCGATCTCAAGCCCATACAACCCAATCTCGCCAACGTCTACGCGACCGGCAAACAGGTCATGGTATCGAGCGACCATCCCTATGCCACGGAGGCCGCGCTATGGGCGCTCGGGCGCGGCGGGTCGGCGGCGGATGCGTACATCACGGCGGCGATCGTCCAATGCGTGCTGGAGCCCACCATGACCACCCTGGGCGGTGGCTTCGGCATGGCGTTCTGGGACGCGGATACCACGAAACTTTCCCAGGGGGGCGGTTTCTTCGCCTTTCCGAGCGGTGCCCCGGCCACCGAGCCCTACAACGAGCGCAGGTCGTGGACGGCCTGGGGCGCCATGGTGCCGGGCTTCGTGCGGGGAATGGAAACCTGCCATGCGGCCTGGGGCAAGCTGCCCTGGCGAGATCTCTTCGAACCCGCCATCGTCTTTGCGCAAGAGGGTTTCGTCATCGACCACCTGCTTTGGGGATACGCCAAGGCTACCCGCAAGATGATCGGCCGCTTTTCCGGCACCGGCCGCGACGCCTGGTTCCGGAACGGCTATATGCTCGGCGTCGGCGACATCCTGCGGCAGCCGGCGCTGGCGGCCACGCTCAAGGCGCTGCGGGACGAAGGGCCGGATTACTTCTACACCGGGCCCTTCGCCCGGGAACTCGCGGCAGAAGTGCAGCGGCGTGGCGGCGGCATCACGGTCGACGACCTGAAAAACTTCGATCAGACCTACATCTCGCCCCCCTGGGGGCCGGGCGACGCCGGCGGCACCCCGTACCGGGGATTCGAGGTGGCACCGGTATCGGGCCCCCTCTTCCAGCTCGGATTGCGCGTCTTCGAGGCCGCCGACCTGGAAGGCATGGGCCACCCGACAAAATCCGTCGAGGCGCTGCATACCCAGGTTCGACTCGCACAGGAACTCTGGATACGCGGCCGGGACATCACCCCGGAAAACCAGGCGCAGTGGGTCTCGGCACACCATGCCGCCGAGGTTCTGCAGGCGATTCGCACCGGGCCGGTACGCCCATTCCAGGGTTTTTCGGCGGCGACCTGCGCCCTGACCATCGTCGACGCGGCGGGCAATATCGCGGCCGGCACGCACTCCAGTTCCTCGGAACCCTTCGGCACCGGCATCAACGTGGGTGGCGTGGTGCTCAATCGCGCCACCTTCATCCGCAAGTTCACCGACATGCCCAAGGGGTTCTCCACCCAACTCTGGCTATTCCGGGACGGGAACCCGGCACTGGTCATGGCGACACCGAGCCGCTCCCTCATGGAGTGCCTGCTGCAGGGCGCCGCAAATGCCGTGGAATACGGGATGTCCCTAACCGACGCGGTATCCGCGCCCCGGTTCGGCCATCCGCATCCGGGCATGAGCGCCATCGAGATCGAAGGAGATTTCAGCGAGGAACTGCTGACCGCCCTGGCGGCCAAGGGCCACGATCTCTATCGTGTCAGCCCCAAGGACAGCAACATGGGCAGCATCCACGGTGTGCGCCTGGTCGCGAACGGGCTGGTCGAGGGCGTCGCCGACCCGCGGCGCCGGGGCCTCGCCAAGGGCGCCTGAGCACTGCCCCGTATGGCCGTGCTCCTCCTACCTGGGGAGCAGCGGGCACGCGCAGCGAAACGCTCGACTCAGTGTGCTAGGGCGCGGCCGTTCGTATACGGGTGGGATGCGGCCATCAGCTCGCCGGTTTGCGGATCCCGGCCGATCCCGACCCAGAGCCCCTGGCTGTAACGGCGTTCTTCGGCAGACAACTGTTCCACGGGCAGGCCGCTGGCCTCGAGAACCGCATCGTCAAATTCCCCCGCCATGACCCGGACCATCCATTGCGGCGGCACCTCCGGAGACGCTGGATCGACGATGGGCCGGGGCATGAAGAATGCCGGGGCATCCAGCGCCTCCTTGACGTTCATACCGAAATGGACGATGTTGAACAATGACTGGAAGGTCTGCTGGTGTAGGCCCATGGCCATGGAGGCAAAGGCGAGCACCGGCCGCCCGTCCCGGGTTAGGATGCCCACCTCGATGGGGTCCGCCACCCGCCCACCGGGGCTGGTCGCCGCCACCACCGCCTTCTGGTTGACCGCCGGGTCGCCGATGGACACCCCATCAACGATGATGCCCGTGGCACCCCACACCACGCAGTTGATGGAATGGGTAACGGCGGTCATGTTGCCCCACCGGTCGACGGCCACCACGGTGTCCGAATGGGAAGGCCGGTCCGCCGCGTACTGACCCAGCGTCACGCCCTCTTCCATTCGTGACCAAAGGGCCGCCGCGGTTTCCGGCTGGATACGGCTCGCGTCGCTCAGATCCAGCCCCGGGAAGAGCAGTTCCCGGGTTTCCAGCGGCAACTGCGACAGCATCATGTTGAAGGTTAGATTCGATGCCCGACGCAGGGATTCGCCGTTCGACGACCAGTGGCCGAGGGAGCCAATGCCCGCCGCCGCGCCGAGGTGCAGCGCCTCGATCATGTTGACACCACCGTACGCCGGCAGGCCGTTGGCGTGAATCCGGTAGTCCCCCACATCCGCCGCAAGGGGAGGAACCCACATCACCTCGTAGGCTGCCAGATCCTCCAGCGTCATGCGGCCGCCGTCCGCCCGCACCGCCGCCACGGCCCGCTCCGCCCAGGGGCCCCTGTACATGTAGTCGGCGCCCTGCTCCGCAATCGACTTAAGGGTTCCCGCCAGGGCCTGCTGGCGGAACAGTTGCCCTTCCTCGATCCAGGTGCCGTCCGCATTGGTGAAGATCGCCTTCGACTCCGGCAGGCGCGCAAGGCTGTGCCGGCGCGGCGTCAGATAGCTCAGCAGCCGCTTGTTGAACGGGATGCCGACCTCGGCAACATGGATAGCCGGCGCGAAAAGCTGCCGGAACTCCAGCTTGCCGTAACGGCGGTGCGCCGCATCCACCGCCTTCATGAAACCACCCACCAGCGCCGTGCGCCCGCTCGGTTCGTCGGTGCCGTACATCTCCGCCTCGGAACCCATGCCCAGGGTGCCGGGAATCGACATCGCGTCGTCCTCGCCAAGCACCGCATTCCAGCCCGCATTGAGCGAAACGATCTCGTCGCCCGCGGCGTCGTAATGCACCAGGGTCATAATGCCGAAGTAGCTGATCACCGCCCCGGCACCTAGGGCCACTTGGGTAAGCGCCGTGGTCATGGCCGCATCGACCGACGACCCGCCCTGGCGCAAGGCCTCCAGGCCCGCCCGCTGGGCGAGGGGGTGGTAGCTGCCGGTGACCCCGCCCTGGTCGCCCCGGGCCATGGGATTGCCGGGAAAATAGACTTCCTCCATGGCCAGGTACCTATCCCATTCGCCGGCGGGCCAGCCGGCGGGGGACAGGTCTACCGGCGTTGCAGTCGGTTCGTTCGAAGAGGCGGGCATCCCGCCTTCCGGCGTACAGCCAGCGCACAGCACAAGCCAGGCCAGCGCACCGCCGAGAGCAGCGATGACCCTGCGCGGCGACAATCGTTGCACAGCGGGCAGGTTCCAAGTGCCATTCGTTCCCGGGCACCTGATCGGGCTAGGAGCCTGTCGGACTTTGTAGCTAAACATTTGATTTATAAGGAATCTGGTTTTTCGCGCCAAAAGTAGAATCTCATATATTTCAATAGGTTACGATATTCAAAGTATCTAGGCCCGACAGGCTGCTAGTCTCTAGCATGGATCTACTAACCGCAAACAGCCGCGAACACGCGCAGGAAGTTCTCGCCTAGAATTCCCCGCACCGCCTCGTCCGAATGGCCGCGCGCGACCAGGCCCCGGGTAAAGTTGACGAAATCCCGCGCATCATCGTAGCCAACCAGGTTCTGACGAATGGTAATGCCGTGTTCCGAGCGGAACCCCAGCGCCTCGGTGTTGCGGCCGATGGTTTCCTCGGCAATCCCGTGGCTGAGCATGAAGGGCCAGTCGGTGCCGATGCCGACGTGTTGCCAGCCGACAAGGCCGACGATGTAGTCGATGTGATCGAGCATGATGTCCAGGGTCGCCCCGCTCTCGGGCGGTGCCAGGAAGAAAGGCACCGCATAGACACCGATCAGACCACCGGTGTCGGCAATGGCTTTCATCTCCTCGTCGGACTTTGCCCGATCATGCATGTACACGCCCTCCGCACTCGTGTGGTTGGCCGTGACCGGGGCCTTGGAGAAGGCACAGGCATCGAGCGTGGTGCGCCGACCGCAATGGGAGGTGTCGATGATGAGCCCGATATCGTTCATCTTCTCGACGACCTCGAGGCCGTAGTTGCTCAAGCCGGCATTGGTACGGTCGGTGCAGCCGGTGCCGACAAAATCCTGTCGGTTATAGGTGAGCATCACCGAGCGCGTACCCAGCGCCTTGGCGCGGTCGAATTGCTCAAGTTCCCGAGGCAGGCCCTCTAAACCCGGCTGGGCGAAACCATAGGTGACGTAGTCGCCCGACTCGTGGGCGGCGCGGAAATCCGCCGTCGTTGCGGCAAAATCCATCCAGGGAATGGATTCGACCCGTTCCCGCAGGCGCTCAAGCGGTTCGAGGGAACGCTCGGTCACCCCGCCCATGGCGAAACTGGCGGCGCTGTGGCCCTTGCAGAAGACCTGCAGCGCATCGGACGCCCCTTCGGCGGTCAATGCGTAGGGCAGTTCCATGCCTTCAAGAAACCGCTGCCAGGCATTCATGCCCCTAGGCAGGCGTTCCTCCACCACATCGCCCGGCAGCCGGTCGTATAGCGCCGGCCCACCCGGGCCCATGCTGCACATGTCGATGCTGATGCTGGTACGGTGCAACTCGGCGGCGCGTTGCTCCTGTTCCACACTCAGGTCCAACTGGTAGTTACCGGACATCTCGCCCATCCTCGATTGACGACCGCGCAACGCCTTGCAAGCGCCCCGGGGGGCATTGCCGCGGTCAGATTACCCACAATTCCCCGGCTGCCCCCTTCGCTCCTTTTCCCAAAGTCATGCGATACGCAAACCATACATCAATGTATGGAAACAGTACAACGCTGTATGGAGAGGTGGGCAGGGCTATTCCAAAGTCGCCTACTAGCCCTCCGCAAAGCCCTGTATGGATGGTTTGCGAACATTTTTCGGAATATTCGGAAATGTTTTTCGGAATCTAATGAATTTCCTGAAATTTTATCTCAGGAGCGAACACTTTGGGATGGCCCTGGGGGAAGTGGGCAGGGCCGCCCGCTGCTCCCCGGAAAGCGCCGCAACCGGCTCGGGAGTGACCGCGGGGCCCGGGTGCCAACGCCGGCCTTAGGGGGCGGCCGATCATCGGGGACCGTACAGCCGCCAGGCACCGATGGTCAGTACCGGCACCACAAACAGGAAGATACCGAACCAGGCCAGGGTACCGTAGCCTTGGGCGACCAGGGCGACGATGCCGAAGTTCGACAGCAGCAGGCTCGCCAGCACGGCACCGCCGGCGATCAGCGCGTGCAGGCGCGGCGTCAGCGCGCGGCCGCGCCGCTCCAGCCACCAGGCATCGAGCCGCTCGTTGATGCCCTGCAATATGCCGACGCCGGTCTGGGCAATGGTGACGAACAGGACGATCACGTACACCGCCACAGCCGTCGGCAGGGCGAGGCGCAGAAGCGTCCAATAGGTCGGCATCGCCTCTTCCAGGATGCGCGGATAGCCCGCCATGAAGGTCAGGTGGAAAAGCACCGCCGGCAGCGTGCCGAGCAACCCGGCGATCAGGCCGGCCCCCCAGGCCTGGGCGCGGGTTTCGATGTGGTCTGTCGCATAGAGCAGCACCGGGATGATCATCGCGGTATACAGGAAAAAGCGCACGCCGCTCCGCCACCAGCCGGAATCGAGTTCGACGGCGGTGAATGCCCCGACGATGGCCTCGCCCATGTGCAGGAACACCAGTACCGCATAGAGGACCAGCATCAAGCTCATCAGCAGGCCCCAGGCGGTGAGCGTGCGTTCAATCCACTGCCGGCCGCTGTAGTTGAAGGTCACCACGATCAGCAGCATCAGGCCAACACCCGCCACGAAGGGAATGCCAAAGCTATCCCGCAGTACCTGGCCCGCCGCCGAACCGGCCACCGCCAGCACCAGCACGAAGGCAACGATCATCACCGCCTCGTACAGCATCCACCCGGGGCCGAGCAGCGACTTGATGAACAGGCGGTAGTCGCGCACCTCGAACCGGCGCGCGTAGTCGAAGGTGACGGCGAGAACCAGCCCAAACAGCACGCCAATCAATGCCGTATTGGCCAGGCCACCCCAGGGGCCGGCACTCGAGACGTATTCGACGACCTCCCGGCCGGTGCCGTAGCCACCCCCGACGATAACCGACTGAAAGACGGCACCGGGTACGATCCAGGCTTTGAACCACTTGATCATCGGCGGTCGAACCAGTTGCCCATCTTGCGGATTCCGGAGTCGGATGTCAGCAACGCGGCCCGTCCCCCAATCGGCGCGGCACGAACGATCAAAAGTATTCGGCGATCTGTTCCGGCATGAACTTGCCCGTCAGCACGTAGACATACATGGGCAGGAGTGCCTTGCGCGCCTCGAGGGTCTCGTTGTAGCCAATGGTGTAGTAGCCCACCTGGTGGAAGTACACGATGCGGGCGCGGATGAAGGCTTCATCGTCCGCGTAGCCGAAGTCCAGGAAAATGCGCTTGATGTAGGCGATGCGTTCCTCGTCCACCGCCTTGACGACCGCCGCAACGTCGTCGGATGTTCGTGCCCAGTCGCGCATCGCCGATTCCAGGGGCGGACGAAAGTCCGATTCGTCGATCCAAAGGTGTACCAGGCGCACGAATTCTTCCATGCCCGATGCCGCGTCCCCGCCAACCAGGCGATGGAACATGTCGTGGCTGCGCGCCTGCCAGCGGGAGAGCAGGGTCTGCAACAGGTGGTTCCGGTCACGGAAGTGCCAATAGAAACTGCCGCGGGTGACCTCTAGGTCCGCCGCGAGCGGGCCGATCTTCACCGCGTCGATGCCGCCGTTGACCAACCGTTGCTCCGCGGCATTCAGCCAGTCCTCCGGGCTCAGCCGGGAAACCGTGCGCAGACCCCGATCATCGAATCGGGGTCCCCGCCCCTGGGTTACGGCGCTCGATTCACGCATGGCTGCCATCCTCCATCGGGGCTGTCACTGGTACTGCATCGGCATCGTCATACCGGCTCAGACGCAGGGCGGTAGTTTACCCCGCAATGCTTTCCGGCGGCGTCCGCGCCTTGGCGTAATCATGTGCCCCTCCATTCGTTTATCGAAACCGGTGCGGCTCTTAAGCGACTAGGATGCACCAAGGTAACGATACCTCACCTTCAATGTCATTTAAGACGCCGCGCCGCCGACGGCGCGCTCGCCGACAAGGGCGGTGTCCGCCAGCCAATCGCGGAGATAGCTGCGGTAGGCGCAATCCACGTAGATCTCAAACTCGCTCGTTCCCGTGGCCACTATGACAGCCGCAATCTGTGCCAGGCGAGTCGGGCGACAATCGCCCCGCGGAAAGCCCGGTTCCCGAAAATCAAGCCCCGCGCCCGAAGCCAGTACATCCCGGGCACCCGGGCCCTCGAGGCGCAAGGCCGCATAGGCCGCGGATTGATCGACGGCGTTGTAGAGTAGGCCGACCAGCTTTGTGGCGCATTCTTCGATCATGGCCAATGCCGTTTGCGGCCGACCCACCAGCAACCAGTGATCGGGGCCCAACCACAGGCTTTGCGGTGCCTCGCCGGCGGCGCGCAACGGCGCTGCCAGATCGAGCCGTCGCCTAGCTTCCTCGGCGTCCCGTCGCGAAACCCGGAGCGAGACGAGGGCACGGGCCGGTGCCGTTGCGACTTGGATGTGGGTTCGGTCAGGCACGCATGCGCTCCCCCGCTGGATCGTAGAAGCGGGGATCGACGATGCGCGCCGGAACGATCCGGCCATCGTCGTAGATACGCACTTCCTCGCCCTGGCGGGAAAAACCCGCCTCGAGCAGGCCGATACCGATGGTCCTGCCCAGGGTCGGGCTGGCACAGGCGCTGGTGACGAATCCCTCGCTGCGCCCGCCGTGCTCGGTGCCGGTCACAAAATGGGCGCCCGCCGCCACGCTCGCGTGTTGCTCCAGGGGCTCGAAGCCTACGAGTTGGCGGCGCTCCGCCCGCCGGTCGTTGGGCCGTTGCAGAGAACGGGCACCGATAAAGCCGCGCTGTTTCCGCTCGATAATTCCCGCGAACCCGATGTCCAGGGGATTCGTGGTGCCGTCGGTATCGACGCCCACATGCAGGAAGCCTTTTTCGGTGCGCAACACCATCAACGCCTCCACCCCGATCAGCGCAACATCGTGCGGGGCGGCCCCCGAACGCAGGCGGTCGAACACCGAAACCACAAGGTCTGCGGGAACGCTGAGCTCATAGCTCTGCTCCCCGGAAAAACTCACGCGCTGCAGGCGATACGGCATGCCGTCGGCAAGGCGGCCGGCGGCAAAACTCATATGCGGAATATTCGCTGTCGACAGATCAACCAGGCCGGGCAGCGAGCGCAGCACCGCACGTGCGTTCGGGCCGGTGAGGGTTGCCACCGCCCACTGCGACGTCACCGTGCTGAGTACCACCCGCAGGTCGGAAAACTCGCATTGGTGCCATTCCTCCAGCCAGGCGGCGATTCGCTCCGCATTGCCCGAGGTGGTGTTGACGAGAAAGTGGTCCTCGCCCATGCGCACGAATACACCATCGTCGATGACGATGCCGTTCTCATTAAGCATCAGGCCGTAGCGCGCCCGTCCGGGCTTTAGGGTCAGCACATTGTTGATGTAGATGCGGTCGAGGAACCGGGCCGCATCCGGGCCCCTGACCTCGATCTTGCCGAGGGGCGACCCGTCGAACAACCCCACCGACTGCCGCACAGCCAAGACCTCGCGGGCAATCGCAGCATCCCGGTCGCCACCGTAGAATGCCGGCCGCCGCCAGGCGCCATAGTCATCGAATACCGCACCCTCGGCGGCATGCCAGTCGTGGGCCGCCAGGCGCTTCGGTGGGCGGTAGAAATCCCCGCGCCGGTTGCCGGCGATCGCACCTATGGTCACCGGCATGAACTGCGGACGGGCCGTTGTCGTGCCCACCTCTGCCGGCGTTCTGTTCGTCAGTTGCGCGAGCAGGGTCAGGGCCCCCAGATTGCTGGTCTTGCCCTGGTCCACCGCCATGCCCGCCGTGGTGTAGCGTTTCATGTGCTCGACCGAGACATAGTTCTCGCGCACGGCCAGTTCGACATCGGCCGCCGTCACGTCGTGCTGGAAGTCCAACCATTGGCAGCTACTTCGCACCGGGGCCACAGTGCAGGGTCGGACAGGGGTGGCGTTTTTCGGGAAGAAATCGCCACTCGCGTCGCCGACGACCTGCAATCCCTCGGCATCCCGATGCGGCACGAAGCAGTGCAGCGACTCGTCGTAACGGAGCTTGCCGCCCGCCTGGCAGTAGAGCTGGGTCGTTGGATTGAGCCCGCCGGACATGCCGATAACATCGCAATCCACCTGCCTAATGGCTCCGTTGGCGGCGGCAAAGCGAAACGCCTGTACGCCGAACGACCCCCTCGCCGCCAGCGGCGTGGCACCCGCATGCACGGCAACGCCGCGTTCTTCCGCCGCATCGAGCAGGGCGGGACCGATGTCGCCGCGCGTATCGACGATGGCGCGCACCGGCGTTCCGGCGTCATGCACGGCAAGCAGCGAGCGCCACCCGAAATCGTTGTTCGTAACCCCCGCAAGGCGCCGGCCGCAGTTGACGGCGTAGCGCCCGCTGTAGCGCCCGATGGCGCCCGATAGCAGGATTCCCGGCAGGTCGTTGTTGCCGAAGAGCATGGGCTGTTCGATGGCGCCCGTGGCCAGCACGATGCGCCCGGCGCGTACTTTCCAGAAGGTCTCTACCGGGCCGTCCCGCCGGTATGCGGCGCTGCGGTCATGGATGGTCACCAGATTTTGATCGTAGCAGCCGGCGACGGTCGCGTTGGCCATGAGCTGGACATTGTCCATGCCGTTGAGTTCGGCAACGGTGGCCGCCAGCCATTCGTCTGGAGGCAAGCCTTCGATTAAGGCCGGATCGTGCAGCAGGGAACCGCCGAACTCCCTGTCCTGTTCGGCCACCACCACATCCTCGCCGCGGCGCCCGGCTTCGAGCGCGGCCGCGAGGCCCGAGGGGCCCGAGCCCACGACGAGCAACCCGCAGTGGCTGTTCAGGTGCCGATAGCGCCCACCGTCCGTACCGCCGGGGAGCCTGCCGAGGCCGCCGACGCGGCGCACCGCCCATTCGAAGGCATGCCAGTTCGGCCACTTGAACATCTTGTAGTAGAAGCCCGCCGGCCACAGACCCCGTGTGAAGTCCAACAGACGCCCCAGGTCGAAGTTGACCGATGGAAAACAGTTCTGCGAACGCGCGTCTAAGCCGTCGAGCAGAGGCATGACGGTAGCGCGCACCGACGGAATCCTTCCCGAGCCCCAGTCCACGCCGAGCAGCGCATTGGGTTCCTCGACGCCCGCCGATAGCGGACCCCGGGGGCGATGAAACTTCATGCTGCGCCCCATGACCCGAACGCCGTTCGCCAGCAGTGCGGAGGCCAGGGTATCTCCCGGATGGCCGCGATAGCGGTGCCCGTCGAACGTGAACGCCAGGGTGCGGGCCCGGTCGATACGGCCGCCGGTGGGTTTGCGGAAGGGCTGCAGCGAACTCATCCGCGTTCCGCCTCGTCTAGGCCGTCCACCTTAGGGCGCGGCTCACCGACCCTGTAAACCGTGCGAATACGGTGCGTTACGGTATCGCGAACGACATTGAACCACTGGTTGCAGCCATAACTGTGGCACCAGCGTTCATGGATCAGCCCCTTGGGATTGTCGCGGGCAAAAAGATAGTCCGCCCATGCCTTTTCGCCGACATCGGGCGGCGGGGTCGCCCCGGGGACTTCGCCGCCGAATCGGAACTCCGACTCGTCCCGGTAGCCGCAGTACGGACAGGGAATTCTGAGCATCAGTGCGCCACTCCAGACGCGGCCCCTTCGTCGATAAGCGCCCCCGTCTCGAACCGGTCTAGGCCGAAATCCCGAATCAGGGGATGCGGCGCATCGTTCGCGACCGTATGCGCCATGGTCTCGCCGCCCGCCGGAATCGCCTTGTAGCCACCGGTGCCCCAGCCGCCGCTGACATACAGGTTCCGTACGGGCGTAGCACCCATGATCGGCGTCGTATCCGGTGTGATGTCCACGGTCCCCGCCCACTGCCGCATCAGCCGCAGGCGGCTGAACGCTGGAAACAGCTCGACCAGCGCCGCCAGGTTTTCCTCGAGCAGCGGAATTCCACCCCTTTGCGCGTAACTGTTGTAGCCATCGGCACCGCCGCCGATGACCAGTTCGCCGCGGTCGGTCTGGCTGACATAGACGTGAATTACCGGCGAGAGCACCACCGTGTCCAGACAGGGCTTGATCGGCTCGCTCACCATCGCCTGTAGCGCCATGCTGGTAATGGGTACGCGAAAACCCGCCTTGGCCGCCAGCACGCCGGTGTGGCCGGCAACGCAGATGCAGACCTTTTCCGCCACGATGGGCCCCCGGGTGGTCTGCACCCCGGTGACCCGGCCGTCCTGTATGTCGAAACCGGCAACCTCGCACTGCTGCACGATGGCCACGCCCAAGGCACTCGCCGCACGGGCATACCCCCAGGCAACCGCGTCGTGACGGGAAATGCCGCCTCGATGCTGAATGAATCCGCCATGCACCGGAAAACGCGCGTTGAGGTTGAGCAGGGGCACCAGTGCGCCGATTTCCGAAGGTGTCAGAACCTCGGAATCGATGCCGTTGATGCGGATGGCGTTCGCCCAGCGCCGCAGGGCTTCCATCTCATGGTGACTGTGCGCCAGTGTCAGTATGCCGCGCTGGCTAAGCATGACGTTGAAGTTGAGTTCCCGGCTCAGGTTCTCGTAGAGCTTCAGCGAGCGTTCGAAAAACGCGGCGCTTTGCGGCCAGAAGTAGTTCGAGCGGGTGACCTGGGTATTGCGCCCCGTGTTGCCGCCGCCGAGCCAGCCTTTTTCCAGAACCGCGACCTTCTCTATGCCATGGTTTTTGGCGAGATAGTAGGCCGTGGCCAGACCGTGGCCCCCGGCACCGACCACGACGACATCGTAGGCTCGCTTCGGTTCGGCGGAACGCCAGGCGCCTGGCCAGCCCCGGTGGCCGCGCAGTGCTCGCCCGATCAGTGTCGGGAACGAATAACCCCTCACGATTGCAGTTCCTTAACCTCCCGGCCTGACCCGACCGCGATTCGCAATCAAATCGCGCACAACGGCGAGCCGGATGCTCTTGGGGCCCACTCGTTCCGTCTTCGATTGACGCAGCAGGCCAAGCCCCCCTCAATCGGACGATGACTTGGGTAGTGGGAATACGCTGGTCCCCCGACGCAGCATCCCTTCGGCCTCCGGTGTCAGGTTGCTCCTTAGATCGGCATCAACAGCGCGATTGATGTTCGCTTTCATGCGGCGGATTGTTTGCACTACGCGCCCGCCACCTCCAGCTCGATGAGGTCGGCGTATTTCGCCAGCGCCTCTTCCCGGCGCTTGACCAGGTGGTAGTCGGGGAACAGCTTCTCGGTACCCTGGTAGCGCCCGAGCACCTGACGGGCCACCGTTACCTTGTGCACCTCGGTGGGGCCATCCGCCAGCGCCATGTGGAAGCTATCGACCACCCCGGCGGCAAACGGCATCTCGTTGGAAACGCCCAGCGAGCCGTGCACCTGCAGGGCGCGGGCGTAGACATCGTGATAGACCTTCGGCATCTGCGCCTTCACCGCGGATATGTCGGCACGCACTGCCTTGAAATCTTTAACCTTGTCGATCTTCCAGGCGGTGTGCAGCACGAACAGGCGGAACTGCTCGATGTCGATCCAGCTATCGGCGATCATGGCCTGCACCATCTGTTTCTTGGCCAGCACCTCGCCCTGGGTCTCGCGGGAGAGCGCCCGTTCGCACATCATGTCGAAGGCGCGCCGGATCTTGCCCACGGTGCGCATGGCGTGGTGGATGCGCCCGCCGCCGAGCCGGGTCTGGGCGACGATGAATCCCTGGCCGATCTCCCCCAACAGGTGGTCGCGGGGAATTCGGACATCGTTGTAGCGAATATAGGCGTGCGCGCCCTCACCCTCGAAGCCGACACCCACATGCCGAATCATCTCCACGCCCGGGGTCTCAACGGGCACGATGAACATCGACATCCGCTGGTACGGCGGAGCCTCCGGGTCCGTTACCGCCATGACAATCAGAAACGACGCATAGCGGGCATTGGATGAGAACCACTTCTCGCCGTTGATGACCCACTCGTCGCCGACCGCCTCGGCCCGGCAGGTGAACACCTTGGGGTCGGCGCCCCCCTGGGGTTCGGTCATGGAGTAGCAGGAACAGAGCCGATTATCGAGCAGCGGCTGTAGGTAGCGGTTTTTCTGCTGCACCGTGCCGTAGTGGGCGAGAATTTCCGCATTGCCGGAATCCGGCGCCTGGCAGCCGAACACAACCGGTGCGCACTTGGCGCGGCCGAGAATCTCGTTCATCAGCGCGAGCTTGAGCTGGCCGTAGCCCTGGCCGCCGAGTTCCGGGCCGAGGTGGCAGGCCCACAGGCGACGCTTTTTTACCTCCTCCTGCAGTGGCGGGATCAGCCTGGCGCGATTCGAATCGGAGAAATCGTTGGGGTGCCCGATGACGAAATCCAGCGGCTCGATCTCCTCGCGGACAAAGTCGTCCATCCAGTCAAGTTCCCGCTGAAATGCCGGTTCGGTTTCGAAGTCCCAGGCCATGCGTCGCTCCTAGATATTGCAAAGTGCTCATTTAACGCATGCGCGAACGATTTGTGAAGGCAGATCGGGAGGCCACGATGCTTTATCCTCGGTCGCAACACAAAACCGATCTGGAGTGGGCGATGGGCAAAAGACTGGACGACAAGGTGGCCGTCATCACCGGTGCCGCCAGCGGCATAGGGCGGGCAACCGCGGGCAAATTCATCGAAGAGGGTGCCCGCGTACTGATTGCGGACATCCAGGAGGAAAAGGGCGCGGCCCTGGCCAGAGACCTCGGGCCAAGGGCCAGCTTCTTCGCCGCGGACGTGTGCGACGAGGCCGACATCAAGAAGATGATCGACAGCGCCGTGGCAACATTCGGGCGCCTCGACTGTCTCTTCAACAACGCCGGTTTCGGCGGCGTCTCCGGCACCATCGACACCACCGACCTAGGCGAGCCCTACAACCGCACGGTGGGTGCCATGCTGACCGCGGTGATCGCCGGCATGAAACACGCCGAACCGGTGATGAAGGCGGGCGGCGGCGGTGCCATCATCTCCACCGCCAGCGTCGCCGGACTGATGGCCGGCTACGGACCCCACGTCTATACCGCGGTGAAGGCCGGCGTCATCAACCTGACCCGTTCGGTCGCCCTAGAACTCGGGCCCGCCAACATCCGGGTGAACGCGATATGTCCCGGCGGCATTGCCACCCCTATCTTCGCCGGCCAGTTGGCGGTTGGCGGCAACCGGGACTACGCCGAACTGGTGAAGCCGGCCCTCGCCCTAATGCAGCCTATTCCGCGCCCGGGCGCACCCGAAGACATCGCCAACGCCGCCTGTTTTCTGGCCAGCGATGAAGCCTCTTTCATTACCGGCCAGGCGCTCGCCGTGGACGGAGGCCTGACCGCGGGTTCCTGGACACATCCCCTGGTTGCTCCGGATGTCAGGAAAGCCATGGCCCAGCTATTCGACGTCGAGGATCTGAGCGAGGTCGACATGGTGTATCACGCACGTTCCTAGCGTTCGGGCCATTCCGTTCACAACCGGTGGCGCATCTCGCGCAAAACCGGGGCGAGTTGATCCCGCAACCCCGCAAACGCCAAGTCGTTTAGGAATTGCCGGCGCCAGAGCAACCGGCGGTCGGCATCGCCGAGGGCCGCCTCGTCGCACACCGCTTCGCAGTTTTCGGCCACGGCGGAAATCTGCCGCCGCATGATTGCGAGGGCGCGTTCTTTCGGAAGAAGAAATTTATGCGCGGCGGCGATACCCTAGAAATCATCGTCGATCATTTGCGCCGGCTTGCGGATCGACCTTGGCATCAGCGCAAGTTTGTCACGGGTTCGTTCTAGTTGGGGTGCGAGCGTCGTCGCGTCCGGCACGAACAGGTCGACACCCACGAGCACGGCAGCCTCCAATACGAGGCCGATGGCCACCGAGGGGGCGCCCTTCTCGATGAGTTGCAGGGTGCTGCGGGCCACGCCGATGCGCGCCGCAAGGTCGCGCTCGGACATGCGCCGACGCTTGCGAGCGAGTTGGATTTGCCCGGCCAAGAGCAGCAGTGCTTCCCGGGTAAGTTTCGAGTAGCTTCGGGGGATACGGCGCATAATGACCGGTTTTGACTGAAATAACAGTCTTTAAAGTATCAAATGACTTTTAAAACAGTCAAATTTCCTTTTGTGGCATGAGCAACTTCCGCTAGGCCCCACCTGTCCATGAAATCGCCACAACTGGACTCCCACAGCGACCGAATCCCCGTCAAGTCGAGCTGCGACGGGCATCGGGGCATTAGCGGGAGCTGCTGAAGCGACCACTGGCCGAAGAGGGCCCCGGAGAAGAATCACGGCAACGGTGGGGGGTCCGGCGCGTCCGGCGGACCGGGACGAATGGGCTAGTATCGTGTCCCGCAAATAAGTGTGATTATTCGTGGCCCTTTTGGCCCCCGGCCGCGTTGCTCCTCCTTGTGTGGGGCCTGCCACACGGCCTCGTCGCGCCTTGCCGGTAGCCAAAGTGGCCTGGCAACTAAAACCCACTTACTTGCGGGACAGAACACTAGCGGCCGACGACCCGCGGGAGGGTTGGGGCGGGCCGCCATGTGGCATCGGAAGAAGGGGCGGACGTTGAGAATGCGCATCAAGCCGAACGACATCAAGGTCCCGGCGGACAATCCGTTCAAGCACGACACCCTCGACCGGCGGGAGTCCGTCGAGATTCTCGTCAGGCTGAAAGTCATCACCCGGATTCAACTTTTCAAGCAATGCATGGGTCAGAGCGCCCAAGGGATCATTGGTGTAGTCGGTGTTCCACGCATTGACTTCAACAACCTGGAACTCTAGCGCGTCCAGGCTGTGAATCGGCGCGCGGATTAGGCGCCGATCGGCACGTTAACTCATTGATCTAGAAGGTATGGGCAAGGTCAATTTGGATGCCGATTCACAATCTGGGTAAGGATCAGGCAACCTCGCCGACCGAAACGCAGACTCGCTTGCCCAACCGGCGCAGCGCGCGGTCGATCGTGGCCGCCTTGGCGGCATGGTCGGGGTTGAGCATGCGCCGCACTTCGCTCTCGGCGATCTTGAGGTCGCGGGCGAGACGGCGCTGCGATACACCGGCCTGGCGGAAAGCCTCGTAGAAGGCCGCCTTGAGCGCAATCGGGAGCGGCGGAACCACTAGGGTTTGGCTCGTTGTCGCCGGCGACGGTTGCGGCAGGTCGCCGCCTTCGCGGATCGTCGCGGCGATGAGTTCGCGCAGGAGGTCGCGGGCCTCGGACAGTGCCTCGTCGCGGGTCGCGCCGTCCGTCGCGCCCCAGCCGAAGTCCGGGAACGTGACCACGTGGCGGCCGTCCCCGTCGCGCTCCATGTCGGCGGGATAGTCATAGGTGTCAAACATCGGTTGGTTTCTCCATGTTTACGTGCTCGACTATGGGCGTGAAATGGCAAAAGCCCCCAATCCCGGCGCATCTCCGCCTAGGTATTGAAAAGCGGCTTCTTCGGCAACACCAAACTGGATTTGGCCAATGGTAGAGAGTTGTTCAATTCGAAGCCCCTCCGTCCTCGTTCTGGCGGACAGCTAACATCAACAGTGCCTGTTGAATGTCCTGATGGAGAGTTGCCATCATTTCGGCTTTGGTAGCGTCGACTGCTTGCTTCACCTTCTTTTCGAGGCTTTCCAAGAACACCCGTTTCTCGCTAAGGGTTGAGATACCGTTCTTTGCCCAAACTAGCCCCTGCTGTCCCATGATGTGGTATGCGTGTCCGATTTGATCTGGACGCCTATGCGCCACCTGAACAAGCATCTCAATAGCTTCCTGAACTAACTCCGGGCTTTCCTGTTTCGTTGGGCTTTGGTTTGCCTTTTTGAAAGATAGGTACGCCAGCTCGTTGTCAATGAACACGTCTCTTTCATTGATGCTCTTCGCTTGGCTGAGAAAGTTCTCTGCCAGGCCAAGGTTATCTGTCTCTAGTTCCAACGCGCCCCGGTGTAGCCAGTAGTGGTAATTCCAAGAGAGGGCATCTTCGAAATCACTATAGATTAACCTGGCCTGCGTCAGGTCTACGGTGCGAAGCATGAAGTTGTGATTTATGCAAGTGCGAAGCAGACGGGCGTGCCCCGAATTACGTGGGGTCAACGATGTCGTTTTGGTTGCGCCGATGCGAATTAGCGCCGAAACGATGTCCGGCATGCGCCCTTCTTCCACCAAAGAGTCGTAAACAAACTGCGCGATCATCCTATGGCGAGCACGGAATCCACCGTCTCTAGTCGGAAGGATGAGTTTTCTCCGCACCATCAAATTTACTGTTTGCAGCCACTTCGTGTCACTATCACCCCAGGCGATGCCTACGTCGTCCTGGCGAAGGGAAAAGCGGTGTGAGGACGCCACGCAGATTAAGCCATATAGGAACTTCTGTGGTCCTGTCATCTGCCGCAACTCGTCTTTTGCTTTCTCCTCAAAATCTTGTCCGTGAGTCGCAAAGTGCATCGCAACAAGCAATTGTCGCCCGGCCTGACCGTGAAATATTCGTCGTCGCTCGTCTCTGGATTTGCCCTTGAGCATCCCCAGTCTGTTCTCCCGGTCAAGAACATCGAGAATGGCGTCTATATCTTTATCACCAAGACCCGGAACGGTGTACTCCAGAACCTCATAAGTCCCGAGTTCATGGGCCCGAATTGACCGATCAACTTTGCTGGAGCGCATTTCGCACACCATCAGAAGATTCGGATTCATCTCCAATGCTTCAACTATCATCGATGAAAGACGGCCTTCATAAAGGTCCGCGTCATTGATGAACAGCGCCCCGTAGCTTTCCCCGGAATCGAGTGCGCGACGAAACTCTGTTCTGCTGTATTGGTGCGAAGCGTCGGCCCACGCCACAGATACGCCATCTGCTTCAAAACGTAGCGCGGCCAGCATGATAGCGGAGCTTTTCCCGGTGCCAGCGGTCCCAGTAACGACGAGGGCCTGACGCCCCGATGTGTTGGCGCGGATCTCATTCATCATGTCCCACATTTCGTCAAAGCAGCGGCGGTCCGCCACTCGTCCACTTTTCACATCTTCCCAAGTCGGTTCGGCACCCAACAAATACTCGTCTGTAGCTTTGTCGTCAGCTGCGATATCCGCAACACGATTGAACTCCCGCGTTGGACCGTTTTGCGTCTTGGCAAGCTGTGCCAGCGCCTTATGCCCAGCACAACGCTCTTCTTCCATAGTGCTCAGGATTGACTCACAGAATGACTTGGCGCTCATGGGGAGCCACGCAACATTGTGACGCGAAAGAAGGGCTTGCTTCGGCCGGTTGAGGTCGGGCACAACCAAATAACTGCGAGGCCGCAATTCCCTCTGTCCTCTGGGCTGGCGCACCCCTCGGATTTCGATGTGCTCCCAAAGGGGGCCCTCCTCCAGACTCGCCCCGACAAAAATCACTGGTCTACACAGCAGGTCATTTCGAAGTTGCGTGTACGCCGAGTCAGAACTTGGTCGCTGGGCGTATTGTGCTCTCGAAAAAGTAACCCGATCAGGGATGTCATCGAGCGTGCCATTCAAATGCACCGTCGTAAGGGCCGAATCTTGAAAAACTGGCCCTGAATCACCTGCCGCAGATAACGTTTGCAGTTGCCGGGACGTCAATTCCGGGGAAAGCACCTGCTGGACGAGGTTATCGACATTAAGCGTGTAGATCCTCAACCATGGCATCATCAAAAATCGGCGGTACCATTCGGGACAGGCTCCGGGATCGACAGAGAATGTTGTCTTCATTAGCTCCGCCAATTTCGTCCGATTTGCGCTAAGGGCCATGTCGAACATGTCTTGCAACTGTGTGGTGTCGTCAAAGGGCTCATCGGAATAGCAGAGAGCCCAAAGTTTCTTCGTGAGCTGTTTAGTCGACGGCAACAATTGCCCCGAATGATTACGCGCCTCAAGGGAGAATCCAGCGCCAAGAAAGAGGACCGTCGACCCAACCCTAAACTGACCTCGTAGGTGGGGGATGTAGGTCGTCTCAAGCTTAAGTTGATCCACTTCGTTAACCTCCACAGATCCTATTGATATAGTCCTACGAGCGATTCCTAGTTGTCACAGCCTCTAACTCGAGCGCTTTCAGCTCAACAAGTAACTGCGTAAGACAGTCATCCTGAGCGTGAGAGAGTCTTGTCATCGCCGGCCTCATGCAGCCCACCCAGCCGACAACACCTCAGCCTGTTCAAGTACCGTAAGCGTGGCCTTCTCTTGCTTGTCCGGCGGGTACCCGTGCTTTCGAAGGGTGCGCCGCACCAGCCGGCGAAGGTGGGCGCGAACGTTTTCCCGAATTGTCCAGTCGATCGTGACATTGTTCCGGACCGTCTCGACTAACTCGCGCGCGATGTCCCGCAAGGTATCGTCCCCCAGCACCTTCACAGCACTGTCGTTGACCGATAGGGCATCGTAGAACGCCAGTTCGTCTGTCGACAGATTAAGCACCTCGCCCCGAGCATCGGCCTCACGGATCTCCTGGGCCAACGCGATCAGTTCTTCGATGACCTGGGCGGCCTCAATGGCGCGATTCTGGTAGTGCAGGATCGTCTGCTCCAGCATCTGTGCAAAGGATCGGGCCTGGACGACGTTTTGCTTGCGGCGCGTGGCAAGCTCGCCCTTCAGGAGCTTCTGCAGCAATTCAACCGCTAGGTTTCGCTGCGGCATGCCCTGAACCTCGGCCAGAAACTCATCCGACAGGACCGAGATGTCGGGCTTGTCGAGCCCTGCCGTCGCAAAAATGTCGAGCACCCCCTCTGATGCCACGGCGCGAGAAACAAGCTGCCGGATGGCATGGTCCAATTCCTCCTGAACCTTGCCCTCGGAGGCGGCCCGTTTGGCCAACGCCGAACGGACAGTCTGGAAGAACGCGACCTCGTCGCGAATGGCGAGCGCTTCGTCGTGCGGAGCCGCCAGAGCAAACGCCTGCGACAGTTCACGGACCGCCGTTAGGCAGCGCTCCTTGCCTTTCTCCTGCGCCAGGATGTGTTCCTGGGCGGCCGGTAGCAGAGTCAGACGCTCCGTGGGCGTCCCGCTGATCCAGGCCGAACGGTCGAACCCGTAGAACAACCCGCAGCAGACCTCGTACTTCTCCCGCATCACGAGCATCGCCTGGTCCTGATCCAGCGCGGTCTCCCCCTTGCCGCCCGACTCCGTGTAGGTCTTAAGCGCTTTCTGCAGTTCATGGGCAAGGCCAAGGTAATCAACGATCAGCCCGCCCGGTTTGTCTTTGAACACGCGGTTGACCCGGGCAATCGACTGCATGAGGCCGTGCCCTTGCATCGGCTTGTCCACATACATGGTGTGGAGGCTCGGTGCGTCGAATCCCGTCAGCCACATATCCCGCACCAGGGCGACCTTGAACGGGTCGGCTGCATTGCGGAATCGTTTTGCCAGCCCTTCCCGGCGGGGCTTGTTTCGGATGTGCTGCTGCCAGTCGGTAGGATCCGATGCCGACCCTGTCATGATGACTTTGCACGCGCCGACATCGTCGCTATCGTCGTGCCAGTCGGGCCTGAGCCGCACGATCTCCTGGTAGAGATTGACGCAGATCCGCCGGCTCATGCAGACGATCATTGCCTTGCCGTCCATCGCTTCAAGGCGCTTCTCGTAATGCTCGATGATGTCCTTGGCGACTAGGGAAAGCCGTTTGGAGGTGCCGACGACAGCCTCCAGCTGGGCCCATTTGGTCTTCAGTTTCTCGCGGCGGGCGATCTCCTCACCCTCGGTCGCCTCTTCGAAGTTCGGGTCGATGGCCGGCTTCTCCCGCTCGTCGAGCGCAAGTTTCGCCAGGCGGCTCTCGTAGTAGATCGGGACCGTGGCGCCGTCCTCCACCGACCGCTGAATGTCGTAGATGCTGATGTGATCGCCGAACACCGCGCGGGTGCTGGCGTCCGCCAGCTCGATGGGCGTGCTCGTAAATCCGATGAACGAGGCATTCGGCAGTGCATCGCGCATGTGCCGGGCATAACCATCGATGAAATCGTACTGGCTGCGGTGCGCCTCGTCGGCGATAATCACGATGTTGCTCCGGTCGGACAGTTGCGGGTGCTGATCGCCCTTTTCCTCTGGGAAGAATTTCTGGATGGTGGTGAACACCACGCCGCCCGATTCCACCGCCAGCCTTGACCTCAGATCCGCCCGGCTGTCGGCCTGAGCCGGCGGCTGACGAAGCAGCTCGGCACACCGGGAGAAGGTGCCGAAGAGCTGGTCGTCGAGATCGTTGCGGTCCGTCAGGACCACAATCGTCGGGTTCTTCATGGCCGGCTCGCGCACGATGCGCCCCGCGAAGAACGCCATGGTGAGGCTTTTGCCTGAGCCTTGCGTATGCCAGACAACGCCGATGCGCCGGTCACCCGGCACACCACCTGGCCTACGACCGGTTTCGTAGCGTCCGGTTTCCTCGCGCACCTGCACCACCTGCTGCCGCCGCTCCGCCGCACGCAGGGTCTCGTCCACCGCCGCCCTGACGGCATGGAACTGGTGGTAGCCGGCCATTTTCTTCACCAGTGCGCCGCCGCCGTCATCCTCGAACACGATGAAGTCACGGACCAGCGACAGGAACCGGCGTCGCTGGCACACACCCTCCAGCAAGACCTGCAACTGCGGCAACATGGCGGGCGCCAGCGCTTCGCCGGAGATCGTGCGCCAGGGCTTGAACCACTCCCGTCCGGTGGTGAGCGTGCCGATACGCGCTTCCATCCCGTCCGACACGATGAGCGCCGCGTTGAAGGCGAACAGCAACGGCAGTTCGGCCTTGTAGGTCTGGATCTGTTGCCATGCCGTCCAGATGGTCGCATCCCTATCCGTCGGGTTCTTGAGTTCGATCACCCCCAACGGCAGGCCGTTGACGAACAGCACGATATCAGGACGGCGCTCATGCTTGTTCTCGACGACGGTGAACTGGTTCACAGCCAACCAGTCGTTGCTATCGGGATCGCCGAAGTCGGCGATCTTCGCTTGGGTGCCTCGAATCGCGCCGTCGCCGACGCGATATTCGAGCGTCACGCCGTCAACAAACATGCGATGAAAGGCGCGATTGCGCACCTCCAACGTCATCCCTTCCGTACGGGTCAGTTTGCGGAAAGCGTCATTGAGTGCCGCAGCGGGAAGGTTCGGATTGAGCCGGCAGAGTGCGTCGCGGAGCCGCTGCTCCAGCACGACTTCGCCGTAGTCGGTCCGCTCGGCGCCCGGCGTATCAGGCGCGATATCGGGGCCGTAGGCTTTACACCAACCGAGACCCTCCAACCATTCCAGCGCGGCAGTTTCGACGGCCGATTCTGAAAGCCCGCTCACGCTTACAGCTTTAACAAAAGGTTGACGAGAATAAAGATCACAAGAAGAACCCTATCGATAAAGCCAACGCGACGATGTGAACGGTAACGGCGTCCTGACTTGTGACTTCATCATGGTCCTGTTGCAGGCTCAACCAGTAGGCGCGACGACGCAGAACGAGCTTCTCCGTGGTTACGCTCATCCACCGCATCCCATCTCTCGGAAGTTCCAAGACCACGAGCAACCGCGGTGTCTGCGCCTCGACGCGAGGATCGTTGTAGTTCTTGATGGATAGCCGAAACGGAACGAAGCTGTCTCGTGGCGCGCTAACGCCGGCCGTGGCCTTGAGTTGCAGGTCAAGGGCCGGGAGGTACGCATCCCCTGCCTGAATCCGCAGATCCAAGCTGTCCCGGTCGGATTGCGGCACAGAAACGGAATAGCCCGCCCGCACCGCCAGAGCCTTGGCATAGACGAGAGAAAGGCCCTCTTTTTGGTTGGCTCTGTTGAGCAATACATCAGTCATGCGACTTCTCCCATCAGCCGCTCGGTATCGCGAAGGCGAATGTCGCCGGAGATGAGTTTGGGCAAGAGCAGATCGCGGATATGGGTCTGGACCTTCGCTTCTTTCCGGCTCGTGGCGCGACGCGTCCAAAGCGGTCCGGCTACATCGTCAAAAGCCGAAATCAGTTCGGTAGTAGGCCGTGGAAATTGTAGGCGATATGCGTTGCCCCGGTTCAGGCCAGGAACGGCTGCGTCAGTATTCATATCGCTCAGTGGCTGGGCAGCAAGGAGTTGGTAACAGAACAACATGGAACCAATGCGAGGGACGACATAGAAAACCGTATCGATTGGGAAGGCTGGGCCGTCCTCCCAAAAAAGGCTTCCAACGGTGCCCTTTCGTCCAACGATCACCACCGGCCCCTCAACCAGCGGGGCGTCATGTGTTCCTGTGACACCTCCTGACCCATAAACAGCACCGGATCCTGGTTTTCTATGCTTCGCCGGAAGGGACTTGCCGTACGCCAATTTGAGGCAGTCCTCCAATTCTGCCACCTTCCACCCTTCCGGTATCTTCCCCAACTCCGAGTCCACCAGTCGATCGGGAAACAGGTCGGCGATATGCCGTGGTAGCCCAGTATCGCGGCCTTCCATCTTCGCCCGCACGGGATCGAAATCGACGAACCAAGACTTGAACAGCGCCCGCGCCATCGCCTCCAGCGTCTCGTTCATCCGGCGGTTCAGTTCGATCTTGTCGTCCAGCGTGCCGAGGACATGGGCGATGGCGCGTTGTTCGGGAGGGGGTGGGTAAGCAACTACCAAGTTCTCTAGGTCGCGTCTGGTTACATGACCGAGACCTGTTGTCTGTTTGTTTCTCGCGATGGCAACAAAGTTCGGTTTCAGGTAGCGCAGCAAGTAATAGAAAAAGATGGTGTCAATTCTCGCTTCCGGCGTGACCTTGAAGATGTGCTGGTTTAGCCAACCTTCCGGTCCTCTCCACCAAAACGCGTCAATTGATGTCTCAGGCTGCCCCGACCAAGAGAAGAGAAGGTCGCCCGATTCTACGAAGACGGATTCGCCAAACGTCTGCCGGGTGAATTTCGTTTGCCCGCTGATACCTCCCTTAATTTCAGCGATCTTGATTACTGGTCGTCCAGTTTCAGAAAACTGGATGTTCTTGAAGGCAATGCCGTTCACCCAAGTTGCCATCGAATAAAGAGAACAGGATCGCCAGTGCGCTGGAAATACCGGGTGGAATAGCCATCCCCGCGTCGTCGTATCTTCGTTGTGATCGCTCTCCACACTCAACTTTCGGGAGGTCGGCGCCGATCGTTGCTCCGGGCAGGACGCTTCAGAATTCCTCGCAGGAAATAGCACAGCAACACCATCGCGGCGGATGATGCTACGAAATGTCTCGTCAATCTTCGCCCAATCGACGAGATCGACCTTGAACGGAAGATCGGACTCCGTGAAGCTCTCAGCAAGAGCCGAGGTTTCTTCCAGCGACAGGGGCGCGTCGCCCAGGATGGCGAGATCGAGATCGGAATGCTCCTTCGCGGTCCAGGTCGCACGCGACCCGAAGGCCAGCACCTTTCTATCCGGCACGTACCGCTTGAGGATCTCACACACGATGGTCCAATGATCGGGCCGAAGGTCGAGGCATGGAACTGCTTCGCTCATCCAAGCCGTTCCCGCAGCTTGTCGCGCAGATAGAGCGCCTCTTCGAGAAAGCGCGGAATGCCAGCGACCACCTCCAGCGCGACCTCCTCGTTGTAGGTGTGGCTGGTCCGCGCACGCATCTCGCGGAAGCCGCGCCAATCCAGCCAGCTCCCCAGCAGCAGGCCTTGTTCGTTTGCCGTACGGATTTGGTCCTGAAACGGCATCTCGTCGAATTGCTGGGGGTTCGCGGAAGTATATTCCAGATAGCGCTTGAGAACCTTGTGCCCAAGTTCGTAGGTGAACTCGAAGCGCTGAACCAGACCGTCGCGAATCTGGGTATCGCTCGTGTCGGCCTGATACCGCACCAGCCCTTCTTCAAGGCGCCGTATCGCCCGTTCGAAGTGCGCTATCCTGGGCTTATCGATCGACGACATGCTGCTATCCGTTCCAGAACCCGAGTTGTACGCCGTCATTGGCTGCGGTCTCTGCGATGATCGCTTCACGATGCGTGTCCTTGAGACCGCCCAATGGCGTCCGCTTGGCGTCCAGAGCCCAGTAGAGCCGCAGCAGAAGCGAGTGCAGGCTACCACGCTCAGGGTTGCCACTTCTCGAACCGTGGCACTCGGGTTCCGGCGCGGGGCTGTCGCTGATCACCACGTAGTCCCGCTGGATCTCCTGTTGAAACCGCTTCGGCACGCACGCCCAGTCGTGGGCATCGATCAGAAACGGGATGGTCGACTCGCGAACCGCATCCTCGAAGCCGCGCAGTTGACCGCCGGTGAGCTTCTCGAGGTCGGGGGCGCGCAGCACGAGACCGAGGTCGCTGCCGCTGTGACCGCGGTCGTTCACGCGGCTGCCGTAGGCCCAGACTTCGACGCCGGGCAGGTGCTTGCGCAGCAGGGCCTCCAGGATGCGGCGATGCCGGGGCGCGATCCGGAGGCGGTCAGCCATCGTTCGCAGCCTCGATGATGTCGGCCAACGCCTTCGCGTCGGCGATGAAGGCCGTCTCCAGAACACGGATGCAACGCCTCAGGAAGCCCGTATCGATACGGCCACGCCGCTCGCGCTCCAGTTTCCCGGCCATGCGCCTGCTACCCGTCCCCAGCACCAGGCAAGCCGAACCCCAGCGTCTTCAGGTTCTCGGCAATGGCGGCATCCAGCCGCGCGCCCTCGGTCTGCTGTGCGTGCAACTCGGCGACCAGCCGCTTCATCTTCGCCTCGAACGGCTCGCCGTCGTCCGGCTGCGGTGCCGCGCCGACGTAGCGCCCGGGCGTGAGCACGTGGCCGTGCTTGCGCACCTCCTCCAGGGTCGCGCTCTTGCAGAAGCCCGGTACGTCGGCGTAGGTACCGGCATTCTCCTCACCGCGCCAGGCGTGATAGGTGTTCGTGATCCGGGCGATGTCCTCGTCCGTCAGCTCGCGATGGGTGCGGTCCGCCATGCGGCCGAGCTTGCGGGCGTCGACGAACAGTACCTCGCCGCGACGGTCACGGAACCGGCCGCCGCCCCGGTCCCGGGCCAGGAACCACAGGCAGGCCGGGATCTGCGTCGAGTAGAAGAGCTGGCCCGGCAGCGCCACCATGCAATCCACCAGCCACGCCTCGATCAGGGCCCGGCGGATCGCCCCCTCGCCGGACTGGGCGGACGACATGGAACCGTTGGCCAGCACGAAGCCGGCCGTGCCGCCCGGCGCCAGATGATGGACCATGTGCTGCACCCAGGCGAAGTTGGCATTACCTTTGGGCGGCGTACCGTACCGCCATCGCTTGTCCTCGGCCAGCCGCTCCCCGCCCCAGTCGGAGACGTTGAACGGCGGATTGGCGAGAATGAAATCAGCCTTGAGATCGGGGTGCCGGTCGTTGTGGAAGCTGTCCCCGTACTCAATGTGCCCAGCGATCCCCCGAATGGCAAGGTTCATTTGCGCCAGACGCCAGGTCGTGTGGTTCGACTCCTGGCCAAAGATCGACAGATCGCCCCTGGATTTTCCACCGTTGCCGTTGCCGCTGGCGTGGGAGCGAATGAACTCATCGGACTGCACGAACATGCCGGCTGACCCGCAACAGGGGTCGAAGACTCGTCCGCGGTAGGGTTCCAGCATCTCAACCAACAGCTTAACGATACAGCGCGGCGTGTAAAACTCACCTCCCTTCTTCCCTTCCGCGCTCGCAAACTGCCCCAGGAAGTACTCGTATACACGGCCAAGCACATCTTTGGAGCGCGCGTCGGCGTCGCCGACCTTGATGTTGCTGACCAGGTCAATCAATTGCCCGAGCCGCGTTTTGTCCAGACCCTGGCGTGCGTAGTTCTTGGGGAGAACATCCTTGATGGCAGGATTGTCCCGTTCGATCGCCACCATGGCGTCGTCGATAATCTGCCCGATTGTCGGCTGTCGGGCCTGCTCTTTCAGCCGGGCCCAGCGGGCCTCTTTGGGAACCCAGAATACGTTCTCAGCAGTGTACTCGTCGCGGTCCTCGGCCGCCTCTTCGCCCCACTCGGCGAGGACTGCAGCGTGGTGCTCCTCGAACGCGTCGGAGATGTATTTCAGGAAGATGAGCCCAAGCACCACGTGCTTGTATTCCGAGGCATCGACATTGCCCCGTAGGGCGTTCGCCGCAGCCCACAATTCGGCCTCGTAGCCGGTGGTGGCACCACTGGTTTCCGAGGTCTGCTTGACGGCGGAAGTGGTTTTCTCTTTCGCCCGTCCTTTCTTGCCCTTGGCTGGGCCCACGAGCCGGGCAGCGATATCCGCCTTAGCCTTGCCCGCGTCGCTGAGGTCAAATTCCCGACAGAGTTCCTTCAGGCGCGTTCTCGGTAAGTTGACTAGGATCTCGTTAATGCGGGCTTTTCGCGATCTTGCTAGAACATCGATGAGTTCATCCCTGATTCTCCGGTCGAAGCCATCGAGCTCGAACAGACCTGCGCTGTCGCGAAGCTCCTGCATAGTCATTTCCGACAAAAGGGCTCGCTTGGTGGGCATCGAGGGGACTGCTCTGGGGTGGGGGAGCCGCGGATTGTAACGCATCGCCTTGGTCCGTCGACCCATGGCAACCCCACAACCTGCTGTAGCCGCCGTCTCTCCAGCGTGTCACACCAATCGGCAGGTGTAGCCGGCACTAGGCGTTCGCGAGTGCCGGATTCCAGTCTGATCGAGGACATAACAGACGTCTGTAGAAACGTGCCCGGGGCCGGGCTCGGGGCTATCGACGGTGCTGAGGCTGTTCCGCCCGTGACGGGGCGACGTGTGGGGGGTCAGGCCGCACGCACGTCGATGGCGATGCGCTGGCCGAGGGCGCGGAGCGCCGTGCCGACCCGGTCGGGGGATGTGCGGTGGCGGGGGTCGAGCAGACGCCGCACCACCTTCTCGCTCACGCCGAGCGACGCCGCGAACGCGACCCGCGTGAGGCCGCTGTCCCGGAAGGCCAGCGTGAGGGCTGCCTTGGCCGCAATGCCGGGGGGCACCGCGACCTCGTGTTCGCCGGGCGCGGCGGCCGACGGGTGCGGGATGGGCTCGCCGTCGTCGATGCGGCTGGCGAGCGCCTCGGCGAGGGCGTCGGCGGCGGCGGCGAGGGCCATATCGAGATCCTCGCCCGAGGTAAGGCATTCTGGCAGGTCGCGAAACGAGACGACGAGTTCGCGGGGTCCGGTGCGGGTGAGCGCGGCGGCGTAGACGAATTGCATGGGGTCTCCTAGTTTTTCAGCGGAGGTCGGCCGGGTCGAGCCCGAGTTGCCGCGCCATGGCCGACAGCAGGCCCGGGCCGATGTCCTTGCGGCGGTCCTTGACCACCGTCTTGCGGTCGCCATAGTACAGCATGACGTGGCTGCCCTTGCCGCGCTCGGCGTCCACCCGGACAGGGACGTTGCGGTCCCGTCCGAGCGCGGCGACGCGGTCGATGAACTCCTTTCCGCTCACCGTCGGGGTGTGCCAAATGTATCTGAGCTAGAACATAGTTAAGATATCTTTTCCCGGGTCACGGCCGCGCGTCCCGAATCCTGGAACGGCCCTTTACGCGCCGCTACGAGACGCGGCAGAACACGACATTCAAGGATTTCCACGAGCTCGCGGCGCCCGCGACATCGAAGCGCAGGCATCTCTACTTGCCGGGTACCGGTCACGCGACGAGGTTTTTGCGAGGTGACCGGGCGATTGACAGCGTGTTGAGCCACGATCAGGCACTCCGCCAGAGTTTCTTCGCACGGTTCGGCCGACGATATAGTACTGTCGGTGGTTACTTTGCCGATCATGGCGGAGAAGTGGAAATCGAGGACGTGTCGGGGTGGCTCCCGGACTTGGCAAAGGGCTGACCGATACGGGAGGATGGGCGTACGGGCCGTCGACCGATTGCGGCATGACCCCGAGGCACGGTTTGACCGGTTGGTGCGGAGGAGAATTGGGTAGAGGAATCAGAACGGACTGGGCAGCCCGGGTGGGCGAGCCGTCGCGGCTGGTCATCGAGTTGCATGTGGAGGCGGCCGTGCCGGGGTCCGGGAACGCCTGGTGCCGCGTTCGGGGGTCCGTGGGCGTGCCGAGCGCTCCGCGAAGCGATGCCGAGCGGTACCACTTGGCGGGCGTCCTGGTCGGCCACGCGGGTCTCCCGAGGCTCCAGAGGGAGCTGGATCTGCGCATCCTCGACATGACCACGAAGCGGCTCGGTGAGGAGCGGACGATCGAGGTCGGTGAAGGCGGGCTGTCCATGCCCAGGTCCATGTGGTGGGAGAAGGAGTACGTCGAGCGTCCGTACATGCGGGGGCTGCCGATGAAGGGTCTGAATGAGCGATTCCACGACATCGCGCTGAACCTGCTGAAGACCACTGAGGGTGGCAAGATCGGCATGAACATCACGTCGGCTGGTATCGAATGGGGCCGTTACATGCAACATGTGCTCGAGGAGGCCGGCGCGAGGGAACTCCCGTACCCGTTGTTTCTGGACAAGCGCCATGCCCCTGATTGGACGAAGGACGGAATCACCTCGTCGGTGACGAGCGGCCACTCGGTGGGCGCCTTCGAGGCGGTCAAGGCATGGGCGGATGGCGGCGGGGACCATCGATTTACTGTTGCAAAGTACGGCGAACGACGGTGGATGGAGAGGCTCCTGAGCGACGGCGAGATCCTTGTGAGGCCGTCCGCGGACTACGACGATGAGGCGTTCAACCGGGCGCAACGCGACGACGAGAATTCGGTGAGTGTTTTCGGCGCACGCACGGGCGACGGGACGGCGGTGCCCGCGAGCGACCTTCCGGGGTGGTGGGGGGACCGCTATTCGATGACAGAGTTCGCGGCCAAAATGGACCGGGACTACATGCTTTACTGCATGGCGAGGACACTATCGCCGACATTGTTCTCCCACTTCGGGGAGGAGTACGACGCCTGCGTACTGATCCACGATTTCGACGAGTTCGCCAGGCGCGTGGACGAGGGTACAAGAAATTGCTTTCCCCCGGGTGAGTTCCTGCATGCGCACTGCTGGACCACCTATATCGATCCGCTGAGCGCGATTCAGCCGACGCCGAAGCCACGCAAGAGGTCCACCGCAATCCCGATACCGTTCCTTAAGCACTTCCGGTACGCGTACCAGAAGGAATACCGGTTCGTCTGGGTGCCGAGCGAGCCGCGCAGCGGGTTGGAGGCGACCTGCGTGCGTATAGGCCCTCTCGGGGACATCGCAGAGATCATTCGTACTTAGGGGGAGGCGGTGTGCGGGATCTGTCGGACGAACTGCGCGAGAGGCTGGCGGGCCAGCCGGATGGGAACTCCCCACCTCCGCCGGTCAACTATTTTGTCCTGGTCGAGTGGCCGCTAGACGCCGACGGTGAGGAGACGGCGCGGCGTTGCTACTCGACGGTCGCGTTCCAAGTGATGATCGACGGAAACTGTTACGGGGCAGACCAACGTCTATTGCAGTTCGAGGACACTGGCGGCGGGTTCGTGACGAGCTCGGACCACTACGTGTACGGAGCTTCCTGCCGCTTCCACGTTCCGGACGGCGAGGGCCTCGTGCGGCAGACGGTCGACAGGGCGAACGAGAGACGCGACTTCCCGATCATCCACTGCGAGGCGTGGATGCATTTCTCCGAGGACGCGAAGGAGATCGAAGGCATGCGCTATGGAGTAATGGCCTTCGGAGGCCACGTGACGCGACTCGAACTTCGGAGAGATGCGAACAGCGGGCGCAGCGCGAAGGTCTGGGGCGGCCACGAAGGCGTGGTACTCGCCAAGTCGCGACCGGACACGGCGACGACGGCCAGTGTGGTCGGGCGGCCGCTGTCATGGAGCAGCCGAGTGGATAAGCTACTGCGGCAAGCGGGCGCGCCAGTGTAGGCTGTTAGCCGGCATCCAGAACTGACCCCCGATTGGAGTGCGCCCAATGTCGCCGGCCGGCACCGGGGCATCGCGGTCGCGGGCCGGGCGGAACACCCCGGCGGCCGGTAAGGCCAGGCATCCGGGCGCGGGCGGGAAGCGATCCGGATGTTCATGGCCACCTCGGGATCTCGGGGCCGATTGGCCGGTCGCCCCGGCTTCGGGCGCGGGGGCGTCCGCCCGGAACGGGGCAAGTTGTTGGCGTGTGAACCGGCCGTTCGCGAGCACGGCATAACATTCGCCGGGCCCCAGCGTCTCCAGTCATCCGGGACGCGCGGCACATTACGGTACAATTGCGGTGTCGGGGCCGACCGGACGGGAACCATGGAGGAACACACCCGGCGCGCCGGGCAGAGGGAGGCGCTGCGGGACTATGTGGCCGGAGAGGCGCGGGAAGCCCCGCCTGTCTTCGCGGGTAGGCGCGGCGTGGTCGCCGACATCGAGGCAACGGCGGCAACAACGCTTGCGCGTTGGCGGGATGGTCGCCGATTCCCCGGCCTGACGCGCGTGGTCCAGGGTGCCCCCGGCGCCGGGAAGTCGGCGCTCCTGGCGCACATGGAGAAGAAATGGAGCGCGGCGCAGGCGGCCGAGGATGCCGGTGCCCCGGTCGCCGTCAACATCAGCCTGCTGGATCTGCGCGACCCGGACAGATTCGTGGATGTGGTCGACCAGGCGGTTCCCGCGTCGATCGGCAGGCGGTACGCGCATGTCCTCGTCGGTGCCCTAGTCAAGCTGGTCACACCGGGTACGCGCCTGTCCGAGGAAGCGGAGAAGGAGGTTCGCGCGCTGGCCGAACAGCGCGACCTGCCGCATCCCGTGGTTCTGATGGTCGACGAGGCGCAGAACGTGCGGCCGTACGAGAGCGAGTCTGCCCTGTTCGCCCACCTCCACGAGGGGCACTTCGCCCGTCTGCCCATCCTGCCCGTGCTCGCGGGCCTGGGGCATCTGCGGGAGCACCTGGGCCAGCCCGGCATCCGGCTGAGCCGCTTCTCGAACGAGGTCGAGAGCGTCCACACGCTCGGCCCCCTGTCCGACGGCGAGGTCCGCGAACTGTTCGATGGCTGGCTGGAGCGCTTCGGGGTGGCGGCGACGGCCGGCGGGGCCGCACGCTGGGCCGACGCCCTGGTCCGCGACAGCCAGGGGTGGCCGATGCACACCAACCACTTCCTGGTCGCGCTGGCAGGCCAGCTTGCCGCGCCGGGGCGCGACCCGGGGCGGCTGGCCACGGCCGACCTCGACGCCGTGCGCCGCGACGCCGCTAGGCGGCGCCTCGCCTACTACGACACGCGCTATGACAACGAACTTATTCAGGAGCGCGGGCGCCAGGTGGCCGAGGCCATGGCGACTATTCGCAGGAACGGACCGGCCGATCTAAGGAACACGCTCGACGCCATCCAAGTCGCGTTCCAATACGGAGAAAGGGAAGACGCCCGGCGCGCGTTCGGGGTTCTGCGCGAGCGAGGCTTCCTGCAATCCGTTTCCGGTCCGGCGTCCGGCGGCTGGGCGCGACGCTACGGCTGTCCCATCCCCTCGCTGGCGTCCCACGCGATCGCCTGCGAATTCCCGCCGCACGAGGCCGCCATGCTGGGCGACGCCGACGCGCTGGATGCCCTGATCCGCCGGGACCGAGGCGCACTCGACATCCGCGATGCGATGGGCCGCACGCCGCTGCATGTGGTCGCCGAATGCCGCTGGACGGACGTGGCGGAGACGCTGCTCGCCGCCGGGGCCGACCCCGATGCGCCGGACGCGGTCGGGGCTACCGCGCGGGAAACCTGGCCCGAATTCAACTGGCCGAAGAGGGCCCCAGAGAGGAAACACGACAACGGCGGGGGCCCTTTGTCCAATAAGAAGATAGGGTGAGATTGTCGGATTGTCGCTGCGGGGAAGTGGTTGAGTTGGGGGGGATGTCCTAGGTCGATGGGAGGGATGATGGGACAGCCTCTCCGGCGGGTCAAGGGCGGGCGCGGCGCGGGAGTCGCGCTGTCGTTCCTGCCGTGGCTGGCGCTGCTGGGCTGGCTCTCCGCCACCGCCTGGTTCCTTTGCGACGACGCCTTCATCAGCTTCCGCTACGCCCGCAACCTGCTGGACGGGCACGGGCTGGTGTTCAACCCCGGCGAATACGTCGAGGGCTACACCAACCTCCTGTGGGTGCTGGAGCTGGCCGCGCTGTGGAAGGTGCTTGGAATACCCCCGGAGCTGGCGGCGCCCTGGCTGTCGGTGGCCTGCACCGTCGGCACCGTCGCCGCGCTGGGGGTGTGGCTCGCCCGCCTGCCGCAGTTGCGCCACCGGTGGCTGGTGGCCTGGATGGCGTTCGGCCTGCTGTGCTCCAGCGCCACCTTCGCGGTGTGGACCTCGGGCGGGGGGCTGGAGACGCGGCAGTTCACCCTGTTCATCGTGGTGGCGGTGGTGTGCCTGAGCCTGTGGCGCTCGGAGCGCCGGGGCCTGGCGGCGGCGTCGCTGAGCCTGGCGCTGGCGGCCTATACCCGGCCCGAGGGGTTGTTGGTCGGGGGCCTGTGCATCGGCTGGTTCGCCCTGCAGACGATGGCGGACGCCGGGCGCCTTCGGCCGGACTGGCGGCGGCTGGCGTGGCTGGCGGCGCCGTTCGTGGCGCTGGTGGCCGCGCACTACCTGTTCCGCCACGCCTATTATGGCGAGTGGCTGCCCAACACGTACTACGCCAAGCACGTGCGGCCCTGGTACGGGTCGGGTTTTCGCTACCTGTGGGCGGCGGCGCTGGAGACGGGGCTGTATCTACTGTTGCCGCTGGCCGCCGTGGCGGCGCGCGAGCGCTGGCGGGCGCGCCGGGACGGGGCGTTCGCGCTACCGCTCCTGCTGGTGGGCGTCCACATGGCCTACGTGATGCGGATTGGCGGGGACCTTTTCGAGTACCGGCCGCTGGACTTCTACTGGCCGCTGCTGGCGCTGCCCGCGGCGTCGGGGGTCGCGCGCCTCGGCTCGCGCCTGGCGGCCGGGCGTTGGCGTTCCCGTCTTCCCGGGCTTGGTGGGATGGGCGCGCGGGCCTGCGCGGTGGCCGTTTTCGTGCCGGTGCTGTTCTACGCCGGCGCAATCCAGGGCGCGCGGCTGTTCGAGGGGGCTGCGCTACGGGACTGGTTCGAGTGGGTTTCTCGACGGGGGCATGTAGAACTCGACGGCGACAATGCCGGGTGGCTGCTGACCGCTCCGGGAATGCCGATGCTCGTCGCCATGTCCAACGACCTGCGACGCCGGACTGCCCGCCAGATGGTCGGTGCACTCTTTGGAAGACACCGCGAGTTCGCCGCATCCCGAATTCGAGCGTACAAGCCCTACGAGAAGATGGAACGGGGACTTATTCCCGATGACGCTCTGGCGACCTACGGCGCACTTGGCATTTCGTCCTATTATCTTCCGGACCTGAAAGTCATCGATCAATACGGCCTGACCGATGCCACCGTGGCCCGCAACCCGGTGACCCGTGCCAACCATGAACGCGAAATCGGCCATGACCGGCGGCCGCCGCCGGGCTACCTCGAGGAGCGGGGCGTCAACATCACCGTACATGCCGCGGCGGACAGCCCAGCGAAGGCGCTCATGCGGGGGCGCTATGCCGTACGGGTCGGCCCGGACCTCTGGATGCCTTTTGGCTCCCCGGACGAGGAGTGGGTTCTCGACCGTTTTGCCGGGCGCAGCCTGCGTGTGCGAGGCATCCAATACGCCGACCTGTCCTGGGAGGAGGCGGTGCCGGACTTCAACTATCGTTTTGGGGACTTGGGATTCTCGTGGACGCGTGTTTGGAACCCTTGGGTGCAGGTGTTCGCGAGGAATTGCGCGCCGGGTGAGCTGTTGGTATGGCCATGGCCCTGGTCGAACGGAAAGGTGGACGCGCTGGCGCTTCACCCCTGGACGATTAACGAGGCGGGGCTGTGCCGGACCGCTGTCATGAGATATTCTGGGTGGATCAGGCCGCTCGCTGACGACCCGTCCCGGCTGGAGACAGCCAAGAGGACGAAGGCGGCCATCCGCTCGGTGTTCGATGTCCACCTACTGGGGAAGCATCTGATCTACTTCAGGCAGCCATGCCGCCGGGACGACAATGACGCACGGTTCTTCCTGCATGTGTTTCCGGTTGACGAGCACGACCTTTCCCGCAGGCGCCGGCGATACGGTTTCGACAATCTGGATTTCCGGATGAAAGAATACACAGGGGGCGGAGAGCGTTGCGCGGCGGTGCGCAGACTGCCGGACTATCCCATCGCCAAGCTCCGCACCGGCCAGTACACCGGCGAGGGCCGGCTCTGGGAAGGCACTGTTATCGTCGCCGGCCCCGGAGGCGACGGGAGGCCCCCGCCATGAACGACGGGCACGCGGCGGCGCTGGTGCTCGGCGCCACGTCGGACATCGGCCGCGCCATAGCGCACGAGCTGGCGGGCGGCGGCTACGCGATGCAGCTCGCCGGGCGCGACCCGGCGCGGCTCGAGCGGGAAGCGCGGGACATCAGGGTACGTACCGGTGCCGTCGTGACCTTGCATTGCGTCGATGCGCTCCGGGACGACGGCGGCGTCTCGCTGCTCGATGCGCTCGACCCCCTACCGGAGGTGGCGGTTTGCGTGGTCGGGCTGCTTGGCGACCAGGCGGAGAGCCAGCGCGACATCGTCGCCGCGGAGCGGGTGATGCGGACCAACTATGTCAGCCCCGCGCTGCTGATGGGGGCGCTGGCGGAGCGCTTCGAGCGGCGCGGCAGCGGCGTGCTAGTCGGTGTCAGCTCGGTGGCGGGCGAGCGCGGGCGCGCCGCGAACTACGTATACGGCTCGGCCAAGGCGGGGTTCACGGCGTTCCTGTCCGGCTTGCGCAACCGGCTGTCCGCATCCGGCGTCCACGTGGTAACGGTCAAGCCGGGCTTCGTGCGCACCCGCATGACCGACGGGATGGACCTGCCCCCAAGGCTGACCGCCACGCCCGAGGAAGTGGCCACGGCAATCGTCCGGGCGATCCGGCGGCGTCGCGACCTGGTGTACGTGCGCCGTGTCTGGCGTCCGATCATGCTCTTCATACGCGCCGTTCCCGAACGGGTCTTCAAGCGGCTGAGGCTGTAGCGTGGAGCCCCCTCGCCGTCTCGAAGACGCCGAACCGGAACACGGCCCTCAGCGGGCGCACGCCGACACGGTACGTTGCCCGGACCACCACCGTGGACCCCGTACCGTTCGGCAGGTAGTGAACGAGGCAGAGCCCCGCGGTGGTGGACTTTCGGGCAGGCTCGCCCTGTGACGGGACTTGCGGCGGGGGGCTGATCCGGGCCGAGCCGGTCGGGTTTTTTTGGTTTTTCAGTTAGCCCGTTGAAATATAATAATTTTATTGACTTGGTCGGGGCGGCGGGATTTGAACCCACGACTACTTGACCCCCAGTTAGCACCTTATCCAGCTAGTTTTCCCATAAGAATCAATCAACTAGCCAGGAGGCGCTTTCCTAAAGATCCAGCACGGTTCGGTGCGAAATCACCACACCAGAGCCGCGTCGGGGAAACACCTCAAGTGATACTAAAAGGAAAGACCCAGTCTCAAGCCGATGGTGCGAGGTCTCATCGGGACATAAAACGCCACTTCGGACCCAGGCAGACCGGAGCCGGCAGTACCCGTTTGATACTCGTCTTCATCGAACAGGTTAGTCACGTATAGACCAACTTCCAAGGCATCAAAAGTAATACCTGCGCTAATATCTGCAAGGGTATAACTGTCCATCTCAAAGTTAGCTACTCCGGAAAGCGGTCCGGTAAAAGCCGTATCTTTCTCGCCAATATGTCGTACCGAACCGTTGAGGTAGGCAGGTCGGCCACCAATAGCGAAGTCATACGTCGCGCTCAGCGAAAGCGTTTGATCCGCAACTTGAGGGATCGAGTCCCCATCTAGCCCGCCAAAACCAGGAAGAGGCGCATCATCGGTCAGCTCTGCATCGAAGAAGCTGAAGGTGCCCGCGATGGTAAACGCTTCGGTGGGCTTATAGGTGAAGACTCCTTCAATTCCCTGGCTCTTCGCGCTCGGCGCATTGGCGATTGCGCCCACGCCGTTAACTACGGCGCGCACCTGAATATCCTCCCAATCCATGTAGAAGACGGCGAGTTCGTAGTCAAAGCTGCCCCCAAGCGAACCTTTGATCCCTGCTTCGTAACTCCACATTTCATCTGGATCAAACGACGTTGGACCAAGCGGCGTACCAGTACTAGGGTCGACCGGAACGGCGTTCGCACCATTAGGTCGATACCCGCTTGCGACTCTCGCGTAGAGCGAGGTGCTCCCGTTTGGTCTGTAGCGCAACGTAGCAAGGTAGGTCTGCACATCTTCATCGGTTGATTGAGATGGGAAGCTTCCGACGAGCGCACTCATGGAAGATATCTCAACTTCAACGTCGTTTTGGCTAAAGCGACCTCCAAGTGTGATGTCAAGATCTTCATTCAGGTAAAAAGTCACGTTGCCGAACAGCGCAATCTCCTCGTAACTCGAAGGTGCCGCAATGTCCCCTCCTAAAAAAGCCAAGGGTCCGCCGATGGTGATTGGCTGATCGTTTTCAGCATCTTCATCCGTGTAATAGAGACCCACAAGCCATTCAACGTTCTTATTGTTCGATGACGTCAGACGGAACTCCTGTGTAAACCGATCCGTGTCGAGAATTTCGCCTACAGTGGCAGTCGTTGTCCCTAATGGTAATCCGAAGCCAATGTCTAAGCTCGCGCCAAAAGTTGCTGTGGCATCTCCCAAGGTATCGTTTTCATAGGATTGAAAACTTGTAACACTCGTGAACGTAGAGAAATCGAAGTCATAGTCGACTGTTATCGCATAAAGTTGGAACTTAAAGTCGCGTTCAGTGTCAGCGAAATTCGTGGTCTCGCGATCATCAACGACCGGATCGTTGTTACCGTTTACTAACATCAGAGACGTATCGTCGAAGTCCGCTTCTTGATACATCGCCAGCAGTTTTGCACTCAATCGATCGGTGACATTGAATAGCAGCTTAATATCGCCACCGGACATATCGTACGCATCAATGTCGTCGACCCCCCTTATGGGATCATCAACGAACCCGTCGAAAGAGTCTGAAAAGACGCTAGCCGAGAATCCCACGCGATCTTCAGCTATCGGTGCAGTGACATATACACGATACGTTTGATTAGAGCCACCATCTTCGGTTTCGGAGAAGTCACCCGTAATTGAACCGCTAAATTCGCTGAGAGAAGGATCTTGTGTCACATACTTAAGCAACCCTCCCAAAGAACTCGCACCATAAAGCGTCCCTTGTGGACCACGGATCACCTCCATCCGCTGGATATCTCCCAGCACCTGATCCAAGCTCAGTCGAGCCCCACCTGCATACGGCGTAGCAGAGCCGTAAGGTATATCGTCGACGTAGGTAGCAACCGTTGCAGTCCCTGCTCCAATGATCCCCCTCAATGAGACATTGTTATCCACCGGTGAACCCCCATTCACCAGCGTAAGGCCTGGGACAAAACCCTCGAGATCCCTGAGTGACTTCAAGCCACCTGCAAGAAACGCATCCGTTTCAAGTGAGGTAATCGATGCAGGCACGTCTTGTACGGCCTCCTCTCTACGCGATGCGGTCACGATGACCTCTTCGATGACAACTTCTTCGCTACTGCTTTGCGCAACCGCCGGTAATCCGGTCATACCCAAAACGATCGACAGCGTAATTAGTCCAATGTCACGTAAGTAATCCATCTCCAATCTCCCCACAAGGTTTCGCTCACAATCTGAGCCTGTCTTGAGGCTCTCGATAATTCATATATGAATATTTTATTACTTAAAGAATACTATACCGCAGTGATCGGGTATGCAACCCTCAATCCCCTGATAAGGCCGTCACGGTGCCCATTCGTCGTTGTTGAGAAGTTTCCGATGGCCGGCGGGGGACTGCGGAAGCCCGCGACGAGCCGGGTGGCCGGCAAAAACGTGGGGGACACGGCCCTTGACGGCCTTTCGGCCACGGTTTTTGGCGGCGCGGGCGAGCGCGGCCCCGCCGCGAGGCGGCGCCATGTCGAACAGGACAGGTCAGGTCGCCGGGGGCGGGACGCGGGCCTCCAGGCGCACCATGGCCCGGTACAGCCAGTCGAGCCGGAAGTTGGTCTTCGCGAAGCGCAGGCAGGTCCGGCGCGCCGTGCGGACCATGTGCGCCGCCGTGCGCATCACGTGGCGAATGACCTGGCCGATGCCGTGCCCGCGCGCCTTCTTCGGCAGCGCCGCGAACTGCACCGCGCGTAGCAGCATCTGGGCGATCTGTCCCAGGGCGTAGAACGCCTGGTTGGCCCGGTAGCCCCGGCACGGCGGGTGGTGCAGGTCCATGTCCCGGAGCGGCCCCTTGAACGCGTTCTCCCGACCCTGCCTGCCCCGGTGGCGTAGCACCAGCTCCCTGGGCGGCAGGTCGCCGCGCGACACCAGGATCACCGTGTGCCGCGGCACCAGAAGCCCCTGGCCTCCACCTCGTGCGCGACGATGGCAGGTGCCACCCGCTTCCCGCGCTTGCTCAAGCTTCACCTGCCAAGTGAGTCTTCGGGAATCCCATTTTCGCACGCGGGCCTTGATGTCGCGTACCTTTCCGGTGATTCCCTTAGCTCCTTATCAGGGACTTAAGGTATGCAACCCACTGATTTAGGTGAGATCCCTGTCAATTTCAATTGAAAACTGCACACTTTTTTCAATTGAACATTGCGCACTTTTCGGGAGATCGCATGGCGGCTTGAAGGCGATCTCCGGTAGATGTTCGTCCGGCTGGCAACGCGCCGCGAATCGGCACCGGTCATGTGGCCCGACTCCGCCCGGCTTCCTGGTCCGGACCTGCCGTACGCGGCAAATCCCGGTGCTCCCGCATGCGGTAGCTGTTGCCCCGGATGTTGACGATGTGGCAGTGGTGCGGCAGCCGATCGATCAGCGCCGCCGCCATCATCTCGTCGCCGAGTACGCCTCCCCACTCCTCGAAGCCCTTGTTCGAGGTCAGCACTGTCGAGGCTCGCTCGTGACGGGCGTTGGCGGTTCCGTCGAGCCAGCCCGTCGCCTGCTCGTTGAGATCCGCGTCGTTGACGAACGTCCGCCCGTGGAAGAAGTTCTCCCTGAGGTAGCGGATCGGCCGCTCCACCTTTCCCTTCCTCCGGGCGCGATACGGTCGGCACGAGCGCGGCATGAAGCCCCAGTGTGCCGCGAAGCGCAGGAACTCGGCGTTCAGGATCAGCTCGCCGCCGCCGGCGCGGTCGTCGGACAGCACCAGCGAACGCATCTGGTCGAACAGCAACTCCCGGGGCACGCCCCCAAAGCGTTCGAACGCGCTTTCCAGCCCGTCAATCAGCACTGCCATCGTCTGCCGGGGATAGAAGCGCAGCCACAGCAGCCTCGAGTGGCCCAGCACCACCAGCAGCGCGTGCCGACGGCCCCAAGGCAGGGTGAACGTCCCGAAGTCCACCTGACCCTGGCGACCCGGCGGCGTCTCGAATCGTCCGGCGACCGACCCCAAACCGCCTCGACAACTCCGCCTTCGTAACGCCCTGATCCAGATAGTGCTTCAACCGCATCCTCGTCTCCCAACCGTGCATCGTGCGCCGCCTCGTCCTTGTTGGCCTGGCCAACAGAGTGAACCGGCAACCACACCTCGCCAATCCAAAGTGCGCAATTCTCGGTTGAAATAAGTGAGCAATTTACGGGTGAAAGCAACAATCCCAAGAGAAGTGATAAAGAGAAGTGCTAGGAGCGGGCCGCGGCAAACATCCGTGCAGCCGAGTACAGATCTTGAGCGAATATGCCGACCGACTAGAGAGTGATGTCTTTGGGTGTTCTTCGCCCTTCAATTTCATTTAAATCAACTTGGCCTATCTCACCCGAGATGTGATCAGGGCGAATCAGCCCTTCGCTCAGGGGGGTAAAGTCCCCGCACAGACGTTTCGCCTATGAATGGCACGCCATCCGCGGACATTGGTCTAAAGCCCGTCCAATTCGTGAAAGTCGAACGATCCACTTGTTCTGATAAGTTCGGATAGAGGCGAGAAAAGAGTCCATACAGATTGTCGATCCGCGATTGTTCGATCCTTCGATTGAAACGCGCGAACTCCGCAGTACCAGCCAGGCGGATCTTGTTGCCTAGTGGGGTTACCGCAGCATGCATCGCGTCATCAATTACAGGCATTCGAGGATGATTATTCCATCCCTCGGTAGATAACGTAACCGAGTAACCTTTTGCCGGTTTAATCGGCAAGTGCACGCCAACGCCCCGTGCCAGAGCCGGACTGGCAGCTCCCGATGCCAATACAACGCGGTCGTACTGCTCCTCTCCAGCAGCGAGCTTCAGACCTGAAATCCTTCCGCCGCTTTGAAGGAGTGTTTGCACGGGCGTGTTCTGCCTGACTTGGCGGCCTTGCTTCAAAAATTCTTCCGCCAACGTCTTTACAAACAGGTAAGCGTCACCTGATCGGTCATCCGGAAAGTAGAGGGCCGATTGAACTCGGTCCTACACCGATTCCAATCGAGTTTCCTTAGCTACCACTTCGTTGGGCGATAAAACCTCATAACGAAGCCCTTTGTCTTCCAAGAGCTTCGCCAGGCGAAGTGGCCCCGACATGCTTTCTATCGAGTCGAAGATCTTCAACGTGCCTAGGTCGGATTGGTCGTATCGAAGCCCATACCTCGCACTCAGCTCTTGCGTACACTTCACTGAGAAATCAGCCAACAAAAAGATTGTGGACGCTGGCACTTTGATAGTGCGCAAGCGTTGAATTCCGCAAGAATTTTAAACCCCAAAACATGAGAGACGGAATCGCGGAAACACACAGCTTCATCGGTGAATATGGGTCGATCAGCGATGAAATCAAGTGCTTTGCCACACCCGGCCCGTTCCATGGGCCTGGCATGGATGCAGTTAGCATCCCGCCATTCGCAAAACTCGTTTCTTCACCCAACCCTGATTTCGCCTCAAACAACGTTACCTCATCACCGCGCTCGAGGAGCTCATAAGCCGAGGCGATGCCCATCAAGCCGCCACCAATAACCGCAGTTGTCATCGCGCTGGCCTACTCGAGATATCCGCCCGAAGGTAATCGCCCTTGAATCTTTCGTATTCAATCTCGGTTAGCTGAAAATTAATGGCACCCGGTGTCGCAACGTTTTGCATCGACTCTGATAGTTCTTTAAAGGTTGCGCGGAAGTGATTGGTAGACTTTACGAATATGGCGCGATAGCGATAAAAGTCGACACCCAAGTGCGAAAAGCCATGCGGTGAGTACGTTTGCTCTCTAATGGAGATCAAAACGATATCGATATTGCCGCTTCTTACCCATGCCGTATCCCCCAGCGGAAATTTCACCAAGCCAAGCACATCCATGGAGACATCGGTTGCCAGTGCCATCACCTCAACCGGTAGGTCAAGCGGCGTACCTGAATGGACACTTAGTTTTCCACCCACGCGGAGCATCAATCTGCCACCGATTCCAACTTGATGGCACAGCTTCACGGCCTCCGGATCATAAAGACATCCCACCAACACTGGAGGCACATCGCATGACACGAGCGACCGCAAGACAAAAGTACTATCTGACGGGGCTCCACCACCGGCGTTATCTGAAACGTCTCCGTATATACGAAGCGGTACATCGTCACTCGACGCTTCCGCCACTGCTTGATCAATCGAGATAGCATCCGGCAGAGCAGAGTGGCAGATTGAACGGATCGTTTTCTTGAGATCTTCAGACACTGCCTGCATGACTGCTATGTCATTTCCATAGACAAGCACCTTCGCGCCTAAATCGGGGTGATCCCCCCATGGGAAGCCATGGACGAACGAAACGCTTGTAATCTCTTCCCGCCGTTCCAGCTCGAACAGCCGTTGTACAAAACCATCCATTGGCGGTGCTTGGGTTGGGAAGAATCCAATCAGCTCGCAATTTTCGATGTGAGTTTGCGGCGCCGAGACCCCCGACCACATGTCTACAATCACCTGAAGGGCTTCCACATGACGCTCGATACCATCGATGTGGGGGTATTCCTTCATGAAGACCAAGAAGTCACTAGGCTCAACCATGGCATGCGTGAGATGCGCGTGGGGGTCAAGTACGCTAACGATAGGCACACCAGCGCCTACCACCTCGCGTACGCCTGCGAGAACCTCTCCCTCGCAGTCCAAGCATTCTGTTGAAATCATCGCACCATGTAGTGACAAAACCACTGCATCAACCGGTGCGGCGTCCTGCAATCGTTGCAGCAGTTCATCACGAAGCCGCAAATAGTCACGATGCTGCGTTGGTGCCCCGGACGCTGCATCAGCACTTAAGCCAAACACAAATTCTGCGTTGTGCTGGGCAAGGAACTCCGCGGGCGCGACAAATTCGGGACGCCATTTACCATCGGCCGTGATACCAATCTCATCCCCGCGACTAATGCCACCTTCTTCGTAGCTCGCATACGTGGTTGGGATATTTGAGAAGGTGTTTGTCTCCGTCGAGAGATTGGAGAAGAACACCCGTCGCTTACCAGGCATCTTCGCGGATCTCATCAACCGGCCAGACGGGGCGGGGTAGCCGAGTATAGTGTCCAGGGTTTACATCTAGTGTGAGCAGCCCCGGAGTTTCACAGTAGAAGACTGCCTCAGCCAGCGACGCGAACTGATCGTAAAAGTGCTGAGAGGACTTTACAACCAAGGCTTTACAAGTCGAAAGATCAACACCCAGGTCGGTAAAACAGGACGGACTAAAGACCTGCTGACGAACGTCGTTGACGATCACCACATTGCCATCGATCTCTAGGGCAACGCACAAACCCAATGGACAGTCATAGCCAATTCCGGAATGTACAAGGCCAGTCGTTACCTTCAATACACGCGCCTTAACATCCAAGGGTTGCCCAGCGTGGCGACCGGTCTTTCCACCTAGACGCAGGGATAGCTCAGCGTCCGCGCCCGCATCTGCTGCAAACTGCGCGGAAACCGGATCCCATAGAAGCGCAACGGCGTACCCTGTCAAACCTCGAGCAAGTATCTCTTCAAGAATAAACGTGGAGTCGGACCCGGCACCCCCACCCGCGTTATCGCAGGCATCTGCAATCACAAAAGGTCGTTGATTGTCCTTCTCAGTGATTTCGTCGAGGATCTGTTCGATCGGTTTACGTAGAGCACGGGTCTCGTCACGCGCTTCAAAAAACCGCTTGCAGAGCGCCTCTGTACGTTCCTCGACAGTGGAATCGAACTGACGGGATACGGTTAACACCCCAGCGCCAATGAACGGAACGTCCGTAAACTGGAACCCATGAATCAGTGAGACAGACAACATGTCGCTGTGTTGTTGCAGATCCAAAGCGAGTTGATTGACCTCTGCCAATTGCGGTTGTGTGGTGTAGAACATGCCGAGCATGGGTATACGCCGAAATCGCATGATCGGTTTAACAGCCCGCTCCACATATTCGATGGCTAGATCAAACAGATGCTCAGCCCTTGGATCAAAGTCGTCATGCGGATAGTTACGGCACGCTACAAGCGCACTTGCCTCGCCGAGCATAAGATCAGAGACGTTGGCGTGAAGATCCAGCAGAGCACCGACAAAGACTCTCGGACCGACTATCATTCGAACCCGCTGGATGAAGTCTCCTTCGCAATCATCGTAGCCTTGCGCAATTTGGGCACCATGCAAAAACAGGAGCACCGCATCAACATCACCGGTTTCACGAAGGTCGTCTAGAATCTCTTCACGGAGCGACTCATAATCATCCTGGCGAGTCGGAGCACTGGGTTGTGCAAATGCATATGAAGATACAAACACTTCATCACCGCGCGCTTCGGCACAACGAACAAACGTTCCGTATCCGTTAAGTTTGCGACACACCTCATCTACGGTGCGGTCAAGAGGCCGGTGGTACTCGAAGTCTTCAAAAGATGAGCGACAGGTTGGCACCGGACTGAATGTACTGGTTTCGTGCACAATGCCTGCAACAAAGACTCGCATACTAGTTCCTATAGGAATAAGATATCAGTATATGAATCACTCAGAGCCGGCGTCAACCGAGGCTCAGCGCGTCGAGTTTTGAAAGCGAACGAGAGAGGTAATGGCAGAAGAAGCAAAACGTCCCGATCTGGGCGAGAACATCGCTAGACTACGCGCTATCCGGGGATGGAATCTGTCCGAACTCGCTAAACATTCCGGCCTCCCCCAGTCGACATTGTCGAAGGTGGAAGCAGGGAAAATGTCTCTCAACTACAACAAGCTCTTAACCATCGCCGGTGCGTTGCGTACAGACATTCGCAATCTCTTTGCGACCGAAGCCGAGCTGGCCGTGATCGATGGTCAGCTTGCCAGACGCGTTTACAGCCGCGCCGATGATCCAAACCTGCCTCGCGCGCGGGAAAACCACTACAACGTCACTTACCTCAGCACTGAACTCAAGAACCGGCTGATGATTCCCATGCTCTTTGAAGTTCAGCCGGGCACCAAAGGTACACCCATTCCAACCATGAACATCATTGGGGAACGGTTTGCCTACGTTATAGAGGGGCCAGTGGAATTTCACTGCGATCAGTACAAGGCCATCACTCTAAAGGCCGGGGACTCCGTTTATGTCGATGCCGCCATGCCACACGCTTTCGTCTCTCCATCAAAGAAAACTGCCAAACTGATCTCGGTGCTCTCCTCTAGCAACATGGAGTATCTTGATCTTGCACGACAGGTTGCATCCGAAGGACAAACGGACGCGACAGATAAATACGAGGGGCAGTCCAAAGGGCGTTAGAGCCAGGTTGCGTGAGGTGGTCCTGGTTCGTTGGACAGTCCGAGGGCGAAAGCAAGGTGTACTCGGATTGGTTTTGAACCCTCGATAATCGATAGTTTCCCGCTGGCCGAACCCCGAGGCGTTCCCGGCATCCCTGTGTTCCATTGCCTTCACGCGGCCTCCGGGACGGCGCCGCGGTAAGCCTCGTCCGGCGTGTGGCCGTCAAGCGCCGAGTGCGGCCTCAGTTCGTTGTGGAAATTGACCCAGGATCCGACGATACGCTCCGCGTCGCGGCCGTCGGCGAGCTCGCGCAGGTACACCGCCTCGTACTTCAGCGAACGCCACAGGCGCTCGATGAAGATGTTGTCAAGATAGCGGCCGCGGCCGTCCATGGAGCAGCGCACGCCGCTCGACAGCACCCGCCCGGTGAACGCGATGCTGGTGAATTGAGCGCCCTAGTCCGTATTGAAGATCTCCGGAACACCGAGGCGCGGCGCGGCGTCCAATGCATCGATGCCGCCCGACAACCGCGCCCTCGCGGCGCAGATGCCGCGCCATCTGCCGACTGCCGTGGAACGGGTGCGCCAGATGCAACTCGTCCAGGCGCCGCATCAGCGCCAGGTTCTCCGCGCTCTCGCCGAGCGGCTCGTAGTACTGCGAGGAGCGACTCACACCAAGCGGCCCGCACTGCCGGGCCAGCGCCAGCGGGCCGCCGCGCTCGACCATCGCGACCCGCTTCTTGAACTCCGCCGTAAATCGGCGGCTCTTCCTGGCCATCAAAGTGCCTCCTTTCGACACTGGAGTACACCTTAGCCAACTGTCCAAAAAAGTGGGACCACCTCACCCGTTGCGTATCGACGCACCTTTTGCCTCAAGGTCAAATTCGAGCAAACCGACACCGTGCTGCCCGATCGTAGACCATTCCGCTAATCCCGCGATGGTGCGGTTCAAAAGCTCCCTTGAGGCTTGCAACGATTGTTCTCGCCATGAGACTAGCGACGGATTCAATCTCTCGCTCATTTTATTCCTCAGACTGCCCGCCCGAGCAGATTCGAGATCATCACATTCGAATCGCAAGTAACGATCGATCAACAGGGCCTGAAGCACGCTGGCATTGTCCATCGTGCCAATTTCCACGACCGTGCTAGCGCAGACCACACCTTGTTTCTCAAGCTGTGCAAATATCCCGGCGTGAATCTCCCCGACATAATCAGGTTGCTCTGGCCCTTCTAGCTTGCTGGCTTCGTGCGTCGCATCCCATACCTCTTCGACCCACTTAGCCATTGGAGCGGCGCGCGGCATGCGACATAAAATCGTTGGCTCCGCATACTCTCCGAGGCCGGTATGCCAATCCATAACCACCACCGCCTGGCGAGATGTCAATTCTCGCTCCACCGTTTGCTGTAGATTTACGGTGGACCACTCACGAGCGTGCCCACAGAATAGAACGCCCGACGGGTGAGTGTTCTGCCCACCGCCCATGGCGGTCATCGCGGCTTGCTCGTCATTGTCCTCAACGAATTGATAAAATCCGTTAATCGCATTGTCCAAAGTGTGCTGATCCGCAGTTTTGATCTCCAGCATCTCCCAGAGCTCACCATACAGTGGGTTGGGTCGGACATTAATATCACCGAGAAAGTAGTTTCGATTGAGATCGACGAAGTTTTCGTTACCGCGACTTAGATAGGCTGCGCCATATGGGTTGTGTGCGTGGACTAAGCAGATCGCGACATCAGTGGGCAGGTTTTGTGCTTCGTTGAGCATCCAATCGAGCTGGGTTGCCGCACCGCAGAAATACTCTTGACCATGCGTGCCACAGATGTGCAGAAGGACTTTACCGGCATCTGGATCACCGAACCAACCTGTCAACGTGCGTAAAGCTTCACCACTGGGTCCGACGTAGCCAGGTAGAACTGAGGTCTGGAGACGTCCTCCGCTCTCTTCTACAAGCTGCGCGAACCAAGCCGCTCCTTCGTCATAGGTGGTCGGATAACAATGATGTCTGGTGATATCCGGAAAGCTCGACATACGTGCTATGCCAAAATCCGGCGACTGAGCCTTAATCCCGCAAAAACGGTTTCCGCAGGCTGACTGTCTTCTACTCCTAAGAAGCTCACCGGCGCTGGTGCAAGTTGGTTGGGCGGCTGCCATGTAAACTGATGCGTACCACAAGGTGTTAGGGGATCCGGTCCCGCTGGCAACGAGATCTTGTCTACCTTCGTGACCGCGGTGCGAATCAATTGATCGCCGTCTGATGTAAAGCTTGTATCCCCCCCAATATTTCGATAGCGACCGACATAAGGGGTGAGATCGTCACACACAGTCTCAGGATATCCGCTAATTGGATTCTCGATGTTGGCGAGTTGATTAAATGTGGCGTCAAAGACATCGGACATAAAATCATTGCCGCTGCCGCCGTTAGTGTTCAACGCAATAAGGGTTTCCGTTTTCGGATCAACCCGCACAAAAGACATCTGTCCAACGGTGCCGCCATCATGGCCGTAGATACAACGGTTGTTGGTTTCGATCAAAAACCACCCTAGCCCCCAGTGCGTGATCCCTCTGAACGAGACTGGTACCTCAACGTGAATAGACTGCATAGTGGATGTCGTCGCGGCCTTTAGGATCTGTTCGCCATTGGCTGCAACCCCATCCTGGAAGTGCATAAACGCAAAATCCAATAGATCACCCGCAGACATCATGACCGTCGCTCCGGCAGGAGCGGCACTCGGTGGCAAGGAGAACAACGTCGGCACTCTGACCGGCTGCGCTGGATCCTCTGGGTTGAGCACGTGTGCGGAAGCAAGTGATCGGCCTGGCATTAACGTCAAATCAGCCAACGATCGTGTTAAGCCCATTTGCGTAAACAGAGATTGCATCACATCATCAAACGGTCGCCGTCTCAGTACTTCGATAATCCGACCTAGAATACAAAATCCGGCGTTGCAATATGAAAATCCCTCGCCGGGCAAATGCAAGGTTGGCAACAAAGCACAACGATCCACATACCTCAAAAGCCGATCTGGACCATTCCCTGTATCGGTGAAAAAATCTCCGTCAATACCGCTCACATGATGGAGAAGCTGGGACACAGTCACACTGCCAGCGCAGCCCGTGTCGTAGAGCCTGAAACCTGACAGGTACTCGCCCACCGGGGCATCAAGATCCAAGACGCCCTCATCAACTAACGCCATTGCAAGTGTTGCCGTGAGCACCTTTGTCACAGATCCAATCTGAAAGAGTGAATCATCTCGAACCTGTTCTTGCGTTTCAGAACTGAGAACACCCACACTGGCTATGACACGTTCACCACGATGTTCAACTGCAATGCTCGCACCGGGTACACGATGTTTCACGGCACACGCTTCGAGCAGCTCTATGAGTGCTTGTCGATCCATCATTGTCATAAAGAATTGTTCGCCGTTTGTGCACGCGCTTCGAGACGTGCCTTGGTTTCTCGTTGATCTGCTTCCGTGATTGGAAAACGGAGAAGCAGATACAGCCCAGGAATAATGATCACGACTGGCAAGAAGTTGTAGACGAGCCTTAAGGCTTCTATCGCTTCAACATCGTTTTCTACGCCCGGTTGATAGCCAAACAAGCCAACCAACAATAGACCCATCGGCGTACCCACTGCGCCCATGCCTTTGGCAATCAACGCAAGAAACGAATTGTATTGACCCGCACGGTTCTTACCCGTTGCTAGTTCATCATGATCGATGATGTCCCCCATGATGGATGGCATCGACACCATCAGAAGTGGGGAAAACAAACTTAAGCCGACAAAATAGATGAGCATACCCACAAAAGCACCGTCGCCCGGTTCAATGAACCAAGGCAGTGGCATGATGAGCGTATAAATCACAAACGCGACAAACGTCGTGCGCACCTTGCCAAATTTGTTCAGCACCCATACCCAGACGGGTAAGACAAGGGGCGAAATAAACAACGCCGGCAAAAAAAGCTCCGTAAAGCGATCGCCAATATCTAGATAGCTGTCCACGTATAGGAAAGACAAGCCTCCACTGACACCACTCGCGAGACCTATAAAGACATACATGCCAAGAAAGAACTTAAACGGGCGGTTTCCACGAATCGAACCCCAAAGCTCGCGCAATTTTGGAGGCCCTGACGTCTTATAGACGTCCCCTTCAGGGACAAATTTGACCATTAAGAACGTTGTGATTGGGATCATGAAGACGCAAAACCACGCGATGAGACCCAGCACTGCGAAGTCCATTCTGCCGCCGGACTCAGGGACAAACTGAGGCGCCAGATAAAACAAGATACCACCTGCCAATAACGCAAAGATGCGTGCTGCATTCAATCGCGTTCGTTGTTCCGTTTCCCGGCTCATTTCCAATAGCCAAGCCGTGTACGGGATCTCCATCAGCGTCCATGCGAAATAAAGCAGCAGAGTGAATGAGAGGAAATACACCATCGTGGAGGATTCGCCCGGTGTATATAGAAAGTAGACCGAGACGGTGGTCAGCATCGCGCCGCCAACGATCCACGACTTTCGTTTGCCGTAGCGTGACGTCGTCCGATCTGAAAGGAATCCGATCATTGGATCCGTCACTGCATCAAAAATTCGCGCCACCAAAAGCACCGTGCCAATAAGGGCCAAATCCAAACCATACTCTCTGGCGTAAAGTGCGGGCACAATACCCACAATGGGTCCGTGCATAATCGCCGAAACCATCGCTGGTAGCGCGAAGATAAAGAGATGGTGTTTCTTTATCGTTGTGGCCATGGTCTAGCCCTAATCGGTGCCGTGCACCTGTGCATACACGCGATAAAAGTTGGCCCCCAAGATGCCTTGGATGGATGATTCCGGATAACCATGGTCCAGCATCACTTGAACAAGCTCAGTGAGTTGGTGCGGGCCCCATGCACCGCCAATAAATGGCTGAGTCCCTTCTGGGTCGGTCCACGCATCCCCACCACGTTCTCTGATTGTATCCCAAACCGGGGTGATGTCTTCGATATAGTCTGTGCCTATTCCAACGTGCTCCGGACCAACCAAGTTAACGATATAGTCAATGTGTTGAAAAACGGACTCACTGGTCGCTTCCGGCGTCCCCAAGAACGCACCGATACCAACCACACCGATGACCCCACCCGTCGCTGCACATGCTCGAATCTGATCGTCGTCAATGTTTCTCATGTGCCGAAAGATTGCGCGCACTCCCGAATGAGAAAAAATGGTGGGCTCGGTTGAACACTCCATCGCATCCAGTGTCGACCGACGGCCCGTATGAGACAGATCGACAACGATTCCTACCTCATTCATCTTCTTAACAAGTCGATGGCCAAAACGGCTTAAGCCCGCATCCGCAGGCTCAGCACAACCGTCCGCCGCCTTGTTACGCAATTGATAAGCTAACAGCATGTGCATGATGCCGAATTCCTTTAGCACTTCTAGACGGTCCAAATCGGCGTGTACGAGCTCGGTATCTTGGACATTGAGTCCGATTGCTAACTTACCTTCAGCATTGGCCGCTTGAATCTCTGGCAGTGTCTTGGCGAAACAGAGCTCAGGGTGAGGTTCACACAGTTTTTGAAACGCTCTTACCTCAGCTTGGACACCCGCGAACGTGGGTGGTGAGTCTTGTATGGTCAGATTGGCATAGGTGAAGCCAGATCGATGGTACTGCTGCATGAGTTCGACACTCCAATACTGACGAACCCAAGGCACGGTGAGATCCCATCTGTGAGGAGCTGCCGACACGATACGGTCAGCTTCATTCACGGTCGACGGTTGTGCCATATCCTCGTTCCCCAAAAGTCATAATTGAATACATTATGCATATATGAATATACTGACTGAATCCTAAGTACAATACAAGCAGATCGAAGCAAGGCCACCAAAATGCACTCACCGCTCTTTGATTCAGAAAAGCTGAACAACTCCTTAGAAACGCTCGGTATCCCGGGCACCAGTATCGCCCGTTACCATCGCGGTGAAGTCACTCGAATCGCAGCCGGTGTCACCAATATAGAAACGCAGGTCGAAGTAGATGAGTCGACCGTCTTTCAGATTGGCTCAATTTCAAAGGTTTTCACCGCAACGTTGATGTACAAATATCACAATGAAGGGTTGGTGAATCTAGATAGCCCTGTCAGCGAATACCTACCTGATCTCTTGATCGACCAACAGCCGGTTCCCGATAGTCTCACCGTGCGAACACTATTGGACTATACGTCCGGCATTGATGGTGAGTTTTTTGAGGACTTCGGTGAGGGAGAGGATGCGATCGCTCGCTACGTGGAGGCTTGCAGTAAACTCTCTTTTGTTCATCAACCCAACCAGCTGAGAAGTTATAACTCCACCGCCTACAGCATTGCTGGGCGAATCATTGAAGTATTAACGGAAACACCATTTAACGAGGTGTTGTCTCGAGGTCTCATCAATCCCCTAGGCTTGGATAGTACGACCTACTACGACTACGAAACTTTACGCTATCGTGCGGCGATTGGGCACACCGTTGAAGACGGACAACCCCACCCAGCAAAGGTGCTCAAACTTCCGTTCTGCCTAAGCCCTGCAGGATCAACGCTTACAATGACGGCGACCGATCTACTTACATTCGGTCGCTTACACCTTAATGGTGGAACGCTTGAGAATGGCGAATCCTACCTTTCAGAAGACTCAGTGGTCGACATGCGGACCCCGAGGACAAAACTACCGCCAGGGGAACAAGAAATACTAATCGGCTGGGCAGGCATTGAGACAACCGAAGGAAAGCTCATCGTGGCTTCTGGCTCTTCGGGCGGACAAAACTCTTTTCTCTTCTTCTTACCTGACCATGATTACGCATGCTCCGTGCTAACGAACACTGGAGACGGAGCCTCCCATCTAACACTATCGTTGGGTCTTGAAGACCTTGAACTTTGTACGGGTGCAAAAGTTGATATACCTCAACCACCCTCGCCGTCAGACCCTGTCCCGACTGACCTATCCATCTATGAAGGCACTTTTACCAACCCCACCAGGTTAGCTTTCAAAGCTTCGGGTGATCTACTCGAAGTGACTACTACGGGCGTTGACGGTGAGAGCGGTGAGACGGTATCAATAACCAGTCATGTGCAACCTATCGGCGGTCACTACTTCGTAACTCTTTCGGAAGAAGGTGACGCAGCAGGTCCCGTTGGCGAGTTTCTGTTTTTGGACGGCGAAGATGCCCCACCCTCGCACTTCGCTATTGGGGGTACTCGGGTCTTTGGAAGGTCGTGACTAATCTAGATATCGTAGCTCATCAGCTAGAGAGTGAGCTTTCGCCCTCAACGCCTGCTCCTGTTGACGATGTTTACGAGCGCCACAATCGAATTTGGATCCGCTTCTTTGGTGTCCTCTATCAACCGCTCCATTTCAGCTTCCGCGCGCAAGATCCCTTCGGGCTGGCCTACAAGGCTTAGGAAAACACCCAAAATTTAGGAAAAATTAACAAGCTCGCCAACACGCGTCGCTTGTAAGCTCTTGATAAAATTGGGATTTTGGTCGGGGCGGCGGGATTTGAACCCACGACCACTTGACCCCCAGTCAAGTGCGCTACCAGACTGCGCTACGCCCCGAAGCTGTCGGCCGCATGATAACCAGAGTGTCCAGTGTTTAGAAGGAACGCTCCGCCTGCCCGGAGGTCGTCCATGAGGGGAAACCAGAATGGTTCCACGCAAATCCCCCCCCCGGTGCGCCGGGTCGCCGACTCGTGGGGAACCGGGTACTTCCCAGTCGGCGACCGGTCCCGCTTGGCCTTGCGGGCCCGGAATGGAATGGGGTGGACACCCGGTCAGGACTTAAGAACCTGCAGCAGGCCCTCCAGTTCCAGGATCATCTGCCTGACGAGCTGCCGTACCTGGGTCTGATCCTGTTTGGCTTCGCCGCCGGTCAGGCGCTGGCGCGCACCCTGGATGGTGAAGCCCTGGTCGTAGAGAAGAGACCGAATCTGCCGCACCACGATAACGTCCTGGCGCTGATAGTAACGCCGGTTGCCAGTGCGCCGGACGGGATTGATTTGCGGAAACTCCTGCTCCCAATAGCGTAGCACGTGGGGTTTGACACCACAGAGCTCGCTGACCTCGCCGATCTTGAAGTACCGCTTGCCCGGTATCGATGGCAGTTCATCCTTCGCTGTCGGGTTCACTGTAACCTTCTACTCTGGCCTTTAACTTCTGGCCGGGCCGAAAGGTCACAACCCGCCTTGCCGTAATGGGAATCTCCTCCCCGGTTTTGGGGTTTCGGCCCGGTCGTTCGCCCTTTTCGCGCAGGTAGAAGTTGCCGAAACCGGAAAGCTTGACCCGCTCGTTTCTTTCCAGCGAACCGGAGATTTCATCAAAGAACAGCTCCACGATTTCCTTTGCCTCGCCCTTGTTCAAGCCGAGTTCCTCGAACAGGCGATCCGCCATTTGTGCCTTCGTAAGCGCGCCCACAGATGTCCTCCTATCCACGCGACCCAGCGTATGGAGCCCCTCTCCCGCTCGTCCGGCTAGCGGAGCCTGGCACCCAGTTGCTCTTTCAGGGCCGTCACCGCCGTTGCTATGTATCCCGAGATATCGTCCTCCACAAGGGTCGCCGATGGATGCTGCAACGTCAACCCCAGAGCAATACTTTTTTCATTAGAATCAATACTCTTTCCCCGATACACGTCAAACAGTCTTAACTCTACGAGGATGTCGCCCAGGGCGTCCGCCAGGGTCGACTGCACCTGCTGAGCACTGACCGTCTCATGCACCACCAAGGCAAGATCGCGGCGGGCGCTCGGCATCTTCGAGATGCCCGAGAATTTGCGCGGCGGGTACGACAATACGGCGTCGCCCAGCAGTTCGAAAACATAGACACCGGGGTCGATATCCAGACGCTGTTCCAGTTCCGGGTGCAACCGGCCGAGCCGCCCCAAGCGACCGCCACCGCCGCCCACAATCGCCCGCTGGCCGGGATGCAGAACCGGGTCGTCGCTCGGCTCAAAAACGATGTCCGGGATGCCGGTCCATTCGAGCAACCGTTCCACCTGCCCTTTGAGGTCGAAAAAATCCACCGGCTCGGACGGGTTGTGCCAGCTCTCCGGAGCGCGCTCGCCCCAGAGTAGGCCACCCAATACCGCCACCTGTTGCGGCTGGTTTTGGGCGGCCTTGAAACAGAGCCCGAGTTCAAAGAGCCGCGCACCGCTCTGCTGACGTTGCACATTGCCACGCAATGCATCGACCAACCCGGGCAGCAGGTTGGTGCGCATCACAGATTGTTCGACGGACATCGGGTTGGCCAGGGGCAACGCATCGCCCGCGGGGTCGAGCAAGTCCTGTACCACGGGGTCGACAAAGCTGTAGGTGATAATTTCCTGAAATCCACTGCCGGCGAGCATGCGCTTCACCCGGTGTTCGCCGCTACGCTCCAAGGGCACCCGGCGCAGTGCCAAAGGCCCCTCCGGCAGCCGGTTCGGTATGCTGTTGTAGCCGTGGATGCGGCAGACCTCTTCCACAAGATCCGCCTCTATCTGGATGTCGAATCGGTGGCTGGGCGCCGCAATGCTCCACACCACGCCGTCCGCTTCGGTCTCGGTGCGCGCCAGGAGTTCGAAATCGAGGCGGGCAAGCACCCTGTCCACCTCGGCGGCGGCAATGGCGACGCCCGCCAGCTCATCGAGCCGCGCCTGGCGCAAGGTAACCTGCGGACAAGCGGGCAAATGCCCCGCATCCACCGACTCCCGCACCGGCCCGGCGCGCCCGCCCGCGATGTCGAGCAGCAGCTCGGTGGCGCGCTCCATGGCCTGGGCCTGCAATTCGAAATCCACCCCGCGCTCGTAGCGATGCGAGGCGTCGGTATGCAGCGCGAGACGCCGTGCCGCCGCGGCAACCACAAGGGGAGCGAAGAAAGCACACTCCAGGAACACGTTAACGGTACCGGCGCCCACCCCACTGCGCTCGCCGCCCATGACCCCGGCCACCGCCACCGGCCCGCCACCATCGGTGATCAACAACACATCGGCATCCAGGGCGATCACGCGGCCATCGAGCAGCGTCAACGTCTCTTCGGCCCGGGCGCGCCGCACCACAATGCCACCCTCAAGCCGGTCGAGGTCGAAGGCATGCATGGGCTGCCCAAGCTCGACCATCACGTAGTTGGTCACATCGACGACGGGGTCGATACTGCGAAACCCTGAACGGCGCAGCCGTTCCGCCATCCAGAACGGGGTGGCGGCATTGACATCGATGCCTTCGATTACCCGGCCAAGATAGCGGGGACATCCGGCCGGGTCTTCCAGGCGTACCGGAAAGGTGGATTCCACGGCTGCCGGAACGGCCGGTGTTCGCCGGTGCCGAACGGGCATATCGTTGAGAACGCCCACTTCCCGGGCAAGCCCGCGCATACCGAGGCAGTCGCCCCGGTTCGGGGTCAAATCCAAGTCTACCGTGACGTCGTCCAGGGCCAGGGCCGAGACCAGGTTGGTGCCGGGCGGATAGTCCCCGTCCAACTCCACAATCGTATCCGACTCCACGCCCATGCCGAGTTCGGCGGCGCTGCACAGCATTCCCGCCGACCGCACACCGCGCAGGTCGGCTTCGCCAATCCGCACATCCCCCGGCAACACCGCCCCAACCCGCGCATAGGCCGACAGCAGCCCCGGGCGGGCGTTGGGGGCACCGCAGACCACCTGGTGCCGCCCGTCGCCATCCACCAGGGTACACACCCACAGCTTGGCCGAGCCCGGGTGGGGCGCCACCGCCTCGATACGGCCCACCACGGTGTCGCGCAGAGGCCCCCCGGCGGGTGCTACGCCATCGACTTCAAGCCCGGCCATGGTGAGCTGCTCGAGCAGCGCGTCACGGGTGATTGGCGGGTTCACCCACTCCCGCAGCCATGCCTCGCTGAACTTCATTGCACGGCAACGCCAACTACGGGGTGCCGCACGTAGAACAAACCCCGCACACCGGCCTGCCGGCGGCGAAAACCGGCCCAAAAGAAGCAGCTCGACGGGAATAGGCGGCCGGCAACGCATCTTCCAAGGAAGTTTCCACCCCGGCGCACCGGGACGCCGACTTGCAGGGAACAGGGTAGTTCCCAATCGGCGGTCGGCCCCACAGGGGCCGCCCATGAAAGGAAACAGGAATTTGTTCCATGGAAGGATGGCACCAGCTCGGGCATGTTAGTTGAACTGCCTCAGAAAGCGCAGGTCGTTCTCGAAGAACTGGCGGATATCGCCGACCTCGTAGAGCAGCATCGCCAGCCGGTCGGCACCGGCACCGAAGGCGAACCCCGACCAAGTTTCCGGGTCGATACCGGACATCTCCAGGGCGTGCGGATGCACCAGGCCGCAACCCATGATCTCCAGCCACCCGGTGCCGCTGCAAACTCGGCAGCCCTTGCCGAGGCAGTGCACGCATTGCACGTCCACCTCCGCCGAGGGCTCGGTAAAGGGAAAGTAGGATGGCCGGAAGCGCAGCGCCAAGTCCTTATCGAAGAAGCGCCGCACAAAGTCGGTAACCGTGCCTTTCAAATGCGCGAAACCGATGCCGCGGTCCACCAGCAGGCCCTCTATCTGGTGGAACATCGGCGTGTGCGTAAGATCGCTGTCGCGACGGTAGACCCGGCCCGGGCAAATCACGCGGATGGGTGGCGCCTGGGTCTCCATGACGTGCACCTGGGCGGGCGAGGTATGGGTGCGCAGCAGCCTGCCGTCGGCGAAATAGAAGGTATCGTGCATGGCCCGCGCGGGATGGTGGCGCGGGATATTGAGGGCTTCGAAATTGTGGTAGTCATCCTCGATTTCGAGGCCGGCATAAACGTCGTAACCGGCACCCGTGAATATCTCTTCGACGCGCTGGAGCACCTGTGTAACCGGGTGCAGCCCGCCACTGGCCGGACGGCGGCCGGGCAAGGTCACATCGACCGATTCACTGGCAATCAACCGGGCGAGCTGTTCCACCACCAGCGTCTCCCGGCGCCCTGCAATGGCGGCTTGCAGCCGTTCCTTCGCGGCATTGATGGCGGCACCCGCCTCAGGACGCTCGGCGGCGTCCATGCGGCCAAGCGACTTCAGCAGCGCCGTGAGTTCGCCCTTTCTACCCAGATACCGAACCCGCACGGCCTCCAGGCTGGCCTCGTCGGCGGCGAGCGCAACGGCGGCTTCGGCGCTGTTGAGAACTTCGTCCAGGTTCATAGCGCGAAACCAAGTGGCATGACGGAGCAGGCACCGCCTTGGTAGGCGAGGTGTTGAGGGTACGTTGGCGGAAGCCCCCCACCTCGGCACTGCCAACGTTTTCCAGCGGACCGCGGATACCGCCGCCCGTACTCGGCCCTCATGCCGCTAGGGCGGCCTTGGCTTTTTCCGCGAGTACCCGGAACGCCTCCTGCTCGTGCATGGCGAGATCGGCCAGTACCCGCCGGTCCACGTCGATGTCCGCCTCCTTCAGACCGGCGATCAGGCGGCTGTACGACAGGCCGTGCAATCGCGCCGCGGCATTGATGCGCACAATCCACAGCGACCTGAATTGGCGTTTGCGCTGCCGACGATCACGGTAGGCGTATTGTCCGGCACGAATTACCGCCTGCTTGGCGACCTTGAAGCTGCGGCTGCGGGCACCGTAGTACCCCTTTGCCTGTTTCAGCACCTTCTTGCGCCGCGCACGCGAGACGACGCTACGCTTGGCTCTAGGCATGGGTTATTCTCCTGTTCCAGCCCGCTCTCAACGCGCCTTCTTGGGCAACATGCGTTTCAGGTTCGGGGTATCCGCCGGGGAGACCCGCTCAAGGCCGCGCAGCCGCCTTTTTCGCTTCTGCGGCTTCTTCGTCAGAATATGATTTCTGTTCGTTCTACGATGTTTGAAACCCGAGCCGGTACGCCGGAACCGTTTGGCGGCGCCCCGATTGGTCTTGAGCTTCGGCATAATCCGCTCCGTGCACTAAAACCCGTTGATGCGCGACGAGACACTAGGGACGAGACACTAGGAATGGGCCCTTCTGGCCTTCATGCGCTTTTTCGGTGCCAGCACCATTACCACCTGGCGGCCTTCGAACCGGGGTTCGATTTCCACAGACCCGTACTCGGCAAGGTCGGATTCGATGCGGGACATCAGTTGCATGCCGATTTCCGGATGCACCACCTCGCGACCCCGGAAGCGCAGCGACACCTTGGCCTTGTCTCCATCCTCCAAAAAGCGCACCAGATTGCGCAGCTTGACCCGGTAATCGCCCTCGTCGGTGCGGGGACGGAACTTCATTTCCTTGACGTGGGTCTGCTTCTGCCTCTTGCGCTGGGCCGCCCGGGTCTTCTTGATCTCGAACAGATGCTTGCCGTAGTCGAGAACCTTGACCACCGGAGGGTCGGCGTCCGGCGCGATAAGCACCAAATCCATGCCGTCCCGCTTGGCTTCGCCCAAAGCCTCTTCCCGGGAGACAATACCCACCTGCCTGCCATCCGATGCGATCAACCGAACACTCCGAGCCAGGATTTCTTCATTCAAAAGAGACCGCTCGAATCGCTTGCCGCCCTTTTTAATAGGTGCTCTCCATATACTCCCTAATTCTGTAGCTAGTACTCCCTACTGTAGCTAGCCGGATATTCCGCCATTTCCGCAGAGCGCGGCATTCTACTGCCACGCCCGCACCGGTACAACCGCAACCTCCGCCGGGCAGTGTATCAGTTTGAATCCCGGCCCTGCAGAATCACCCGTGTGCCGCGCCCTTGCTCGATCCACAGACGCAAACTGATACACCACCCTCCGCAGCTCGGGTGCGAGGCGGAGCGGAAGTAATATCGGCCAACAGAGAATTCGGCGAAACCGGCCAATGCCCATTTGCAGTGACGGCTTTTGCCCGGATACCATTTAGGAGATCGCTCAAAGGCGCGTAGCTCAGTTGGTTAGAGTGCTACCTTGACATGGTAGAAGTCGGCGGTTCGAGTCCGCCCGCGCCTACCAAGCCCGCCGCCATGGAACCCGCCATCCGGCTGGGCATAGCATCCAACGCGCGAGTTCGAGCTGCGGCAGCGCCAGCCCATCGCTACTGGCCCCACCGACCAATTCTTGCGGTTGACCCTAGACACGGCCAAACGGGGGCGATGCCCCAATCCGGCCAGAAAACGGCTAACGGGGCGAACTTGATTCGTCTTGGCCGCCCTTTCCCAAGAATTTGCCCCGATTTCCCGCGATCGGAAGGCCTGCTCAGGGTTGCAGCCGCCGCACCAGCCATTGCTCCGCTTGCCTGACGAACAGGAAGCGGTCATGGAGCCGGCCCTCGCGCCCCTGCCAGAATTCGTACTCGTCCGGGCACAGGCGATAACCGCCCCACCAGGCCGGCCGCGGCGGAGCGCCGCCGACATGCCGCGCCCGCAGCTCCGCCATCGCCCGTTCCAGTGTTTCCCGGCTCGGCACCGGTGCCGACTGCACAGACGCGGCCGCGGCAAAGCGGCTCTGCCGCGGGCGGCTTTGAAAGTACTTCTCGGAGATTTCCGTGGCCAGCTTCTCGACAGGCCCGGTGATACGCACCTGGCGGTCGAGTTCGCGCCAATAAAAGACGGCCGATGCACAGGTGTTCCGCGCCAACTCAATGCCCTTGCGGCTTCGATAGTCCGTATACCAGCAATAGCCCCGGGCATCGAAGTGCTTGAGCAGCACGATACGCACCGATGGCGCCCCATTGTTCCCCACTGTGGCCAGCGCCATGGCGGTCGCGTCCCTGATACCGCTGTCTGTCGCCGCCCGCAACCAGCGCGTAAACTGATCGAGGGGGTCGGTCGCCAGGTCTGAACGCCGCAACGCGGTGGTGCCGTATTCCCGGCGCGCCCGGCGCTGATCGTAGTCGTCTTGCACGGGCGACAGTATGCCGAACGGCCCCGGCATTCCGTCAACCCCAAATCCAAAGGGAATTGTGCAGATTGGTTGACGAACCACGACATATAGTGGTTGTCCGACTTGCGGGATTCAGCAGGTGGTGGTTCGTCAACTGCTCTACGTAAGCCCCAACCCGAACAAGGCTGGGCACCTGCGCCAGGGACCCATTCCAGCCGGGGTTGGTGGCGGCCATTATGCGCCCGCATATTTCGGCGGCGGCCCTGCCTGCGCCAGGAACCCATTTCAGCAGGGGTTGGTGGGGTCCGTTGCCACCAAGGTGCCAACTTCGCGCCCGGGCGCCAGGTCGCGGCAGTCGGCAGCAGCGCCTCGTTCGTCAGGCGAGTATCCGCTGATCGCGAATCGCCTGAATGCGGTCGCGAAACTCCGCGGCCTGCTCGAATTCCAGGTTCCTGGCGTGCTCCAGCATCTGCTTCTCCAGCTTATCGATGAGCCTGCCAAGCGCCTTGGCATCATCCGGTATGTCCATGGCCACACCACGGCGGTCGCGGTCGCGCGCGCGCCGTGACGCCTTGCGCGCCTCGCCCGGCCCCGGTGCGCGGGCACCCTCCATCACATCGGCCACCTGTTTGCGGATGGTTTGCGGCGTGATGCCGTGGGCTTCGTTAAACGCCTCCTGTTTGGCGCGGCGGCGGTCGGTCTCATCGATGGCCCGCCGCATGGACCCGGTCATTTGGTCGGCATAGAGAATCGCCCGCCCGTTGACGTTGCGCGCCGTGCGGCCAATCGTCTGGATGAGCGACCGCTCGGCGCGCAGAAAACCTTCCTTGTCCGCATCTAGGATGGCCACCAGGGAGACCTCGGGAATATCCAACCCCTCGCGCAACAGGTTGATGCCCACCAGCACGTCGAATGCACCCATGCGCAGGTCGCGCACAATCTCCATGCGTTCCACGGTGTCGATGTCCGAATGCAGGTAGCGCACTCGCACGCCATGATCATCCAAATAGTCCGTCAGGTCTTCCGCCATGCGCTTGGTAAGGGTGGTGACCAGCACCCGCTCGCCCCTCGCAACCGTCGCGTTGATCTCCCCGAACAGGTCTTCCACCTGGGTTGAGGCCAGCCTTACCGTGACGCTCGGGTCCACCAGCCCCGTCGGCCGTACCACCTGCTCCACGACCTGCCCCGCGTACTCGATTTCGTAGGGCCCCGGCGTTGCGGAGACGAAAATGGTCTGTGGGCTCATGCGTTCCCATTCGTCAAACCGGAGCGGCCGATTGTCCAGCGCCGATGGCAACCGAAAGCCGTATTCCACCAGCGTCTCCTTGCGCGACCGGTCGCCCCGATACATGCCACCCAGTTGCGGCACCGTGACGTGGGATTCGTCGATAACCAGGAGGGCGTTGGCAGGCAGGTAGTCGAACAGGGTCGGGGGCGGCTGACCGGGCTCGCGGCCGGAAAGGTACCGCGAATAGTTCTCTATGCCGGAGCAATAGCCGAGTTCCTTGATCATTTCCAGGTCGAAGCGCGTGCGCTGCTCCAACCGCTGGGCTTCCACCAGCTTGTGGTGGCGATGCAGGTATTCGAGCCGGTCGCGAAGTTCCTCCCTGATCTCGTCGAGCACGCCCAGGATTCGCTCCCGGGGCGTCACGTAGTGGGTCTTGGGGAACACGGTGAAGCGCGCCACCCGGTTGACAACCTCGCCGGTCAGCGGGTCGAAGATCGAGAGATTTTCGATCTCGTCGTCGAACAGTTCCACGCGCAGGGCTTCCTTCTCCGATTCGGCGGGAAAAATGTCCACGACATCGCCGCGCACGCGGTAGGCGCCCCGCTGAAAGGCCGTGTCGTTGCGCGTGTACTGCAACTCGGCCAGCCGGTGCAGGATATAGCGCTGATCAACCCGGTCCCCCCGGTCGAGGTGCAACACCATCTGCAGATAGGATTGGGGGTCACCCAGCCCGTAAATGGCGGAAACCGAGGCGACGATGATGGTGTCCCTGCGTTCGAGCAGCGCCTTGGTGGCGGAAAGACGCATCTGCTCGATGTGCGCATTGATGGACGCATCCTTCTCGATATAGGTATCCGACGCGGGCACGTAGGCTTCTGGCTGATAGTAGTCGTAGTAGGAGACGAAGTATTCCACCGCGTTGTGCGGGAAAAACTCCCGAAATTCCCCATAGAGTTGCGCGGCCAGAGTCTTGTTGGGCGCCAGCACCAGGGTGGGCCGCTGCACCGCCTGCACCACGTTGGCGATGGCGAAGGTTTTGCCCGAGCCGGTAACGCCAAGCAGGGTCTGGTGGCTGAGCCCCGCTTGTAAACCCTCGACGAGCCCGGCAATGGCGGCCGGCTGATCGCCCGCCGGGCGATAGTCGGCTACGACCTGGAAGTCCGCAAGGGCCTGGGCCATCTAGTGCTTCATCTCATTGAATTGCGGTCGCGGCGCTAGTCGGCCTCCTGTTGGTGGCGACCAGGGCACGACTTTACGGCGGCCCCGGCAGAGCGCGCCTACGCTTGGCTCGGCCCAACGCCTTCGTTCCCCACCTTCCATCGCAACATTACAAAGGGCGCTGCCGCACCCTATTCCACGCATTTTACAGGCTTTCGAACAGCGATAGCGATGCGCCGGGTAGTGGTCGCCGAGAGTACCCGGCCGGCAGGGGCTATCCGAACAGTTCCCGGTTGGCGCGCCGCAGGAACACCAGGCCGATTGCGGCGTTGAAGAAGATGAAGAAGTTGTGCATCAAGAGCCCGAAGGCGGAGAGTTGCGCCTCATTGTCGGGGAATAGCACCACCCAGATGGTGATGGCCGCGGCGCGCATCGGGGTCGGAATGGCGGCCGCGAAGAAGATCACCGGCAGCACGCCCAGCATGTCGAGGAAGGATGCGTCGACGCCGAACAGGCGCAGCGCCAGCGTGTAGACCACCACGGCGCCGAGCAGAGCCGGCGAGCGGATTGCGGCAACAACAACATAGCGTAGCGGCGATGCCTCGCGGAACGCCTTCAGGATCGACCGCTCTCGAAGGGCCTTGCCCACAGGGATGATGCCACGGAAGTAGGCGACCCAGAGCAGGAACAGAACGAGCACCCCCAGCCCGACCCACGGCATCAGCCCAAACACGGCGGGCAGCGTGTCGGCCGCCATCCAGTAGCCGACATTGGCCCAGAACGCGAGATAGAGCAGTTCGCAGAACATGATGAAGAGCATCGAGGAACCAACCTCCCAGCCGGGAACGCCGTCCCGGCGGTTCAGGTAGAGTGCCATCGCACCCTTGCCCACCTGCTCGTTTACAATCGATATGATGTAGGCGCTGGCGCGGATGGGCAGGATGCCCGTCCAGGGCACGCGAGCGTTGAACCAGGTGACCACGCGCCACACCACCGTGGAGTCGACTAGGAAGTAGAAGGCGGAGTACGGGATCATCAGCGCTAGCCAGCTCCCCCAGGACAGGCTCGCGAAGATTTGCAGCAGGTAGCCCACCGCGGTCTCGCCCTGGCGCGCCGCCGCGCCATCGATGCGGGTGTACAGCCATGCGAAGCACACCAGCGTGATGAGCCAAAGCAGCGCACGCTGCCAGATAGGGGCCTTGGGTCGGGCATCGATGGTATCGGGTGTCGTCACCTGGCGGGTTCCTTATCGAAAGTGGTTGCGTGCTCGCCAAGCGCCGCAGTGGGTTGGTTCGGGAATGCGCCGTCCATTCCGTCAGCGGGATGTTCGTCAGCGACCGAGTACCGAAGCGACCCTAATCACAACGGGCTTCCGGCTTACGTCATGATCAGAGAACGCCGACAACCGCGGGGCGAATCCGGTGTTAGAATGACCGCATGATCTCACCCGCATTCGATACCCACAAGGCCGTGAAGGAACTCAAGGCCGTCGGCTTCGATGGCCCCCAGGCCGAGGCGGTCGTGGCGACGGTTGGCCACGCACTGGGGGAGGGTCCGGCGACGAAGGACGATCTCAAGGCGTCGGGTGATCGTCTCGACCGGGACATCGAGGCGCTGGGCGATCGTCTCGGCAAGGAGATCAAGGCGCTGGGCGATCGTCTCGGCAAGGAGATCAAGGCGTTGGGCGATCGTCTCGACAGGGAGATCAAGGCGTTGAACGATCGTCTCGACAGGGAGATCAAGGCGTTGAACGATCGTCTCGATAGGGAGATCAAGGCGTCGAACGATCGCTTTGACAAGGAATTTGTGGAGTTAAGCAATCGCTTTGACGAGAAGCTCGTATCGGAGCTTCGTTCCCTCCAACAGCAAATGACCATCACGCTGGGTAGTCTGCTGGTTGCGGGTATGAGTGTCTTGGGGTTGATCATCAAGTTCTTTTGAGGCCGGCCTTGCCGCTTTGGTGATGTCGAGCCACTTTGACCACCCCTGTATGGCTACGCCGCCCCAACCATGCTGTCTGCCAAGGTCAGCCGCATCCCAACATCCAGAATCAGCGCACCGGCCAAGCGCGGCAGGGCAAGGCCGTGGCCACATGGCACCTCGCCGTCCCACGAGGAGTATGCCTGCATGCGCCTCATTGCGATCGAATAATTTGCAGGACTGGCGGGCCGTAGCCTAGGAAGCACAGGGATCCCCTTACATCCCAGGTGAGTTCTCGCCCGGAATCGAATGTGGAGGCTGAGGTCGGAATCGAACCGGCGTACACGGAGTTGCAGTCCGCTGCATGGCCACTCTGCCACTCAGCCCCGAGAGCCCGCGCCTCCTGAACAAGCCCTGTCCGAGAAGCAGGCACCGTAACTTAGGATTCTAGAGTCCGCGCCCACAAGTTTCCACGGGCAGTGCATCAGTTTGAATCCCGGCCACGCCGGGAAAGAGCACCCTGGCGGCATCGAGCACCTGGTTGCCCGCCAGACCGGCGATGTGCAGCCCCATCGGTAGGCCGCGCCCGCCCACGGCCGTGGGAACCGAGATGGCCGCGACACCGGCAATGGCCGCCGGCGCGGTCAGGTCGGCCAGGGCGACCGGCGGCGGCACGCCAAGGCGCGGCGCGAGGTACGGGGTGGTGGGGCTGAGCAGCAGCGTCGATTCAAGGTCGTCCCGCAGCCGGCGGGACACCTCCGCCAGCAGGCGCTCGGCGCGCCCCACCTTGGCGGCGGACTGGGCCGCGCCCCACTCGGCCAGCCGTCGGAATTCGGGACTGAAGCCGTCCGCACATTCGCGCAGCGCAACAGAGAACCGACGCGCGGCGTCGCGTTCGCACAGCAGCAGCCCGGCCCGCCGCACCGCGGAGAGGTCCACATCCGACCAATCGACGCAATCGGTCACGCCATGCGCCGCCAGTAGCCGAGCATGGGCCTCGCTGATGGGTCGTGCGAATTGCTGGCCGATTGCAACTCGCCAATCCGCCGCCCGCTCAGGCCAACCAACCGGGTTCGGGCGACTCGGCTGGTCTGGACCATGCGCCAGGTTCAGGCTAGTCGCCGCGTCCAGGCCGTTCGCCGGATGCGGCCCCTCCGCCAGCTCCGGGCCACTCGCCGCATGCCTGTTCCAGCCCGATTCCGGGGCGAGCACGGCCATGGCCGCCGCGATGTCGTCGACACTGCGGGCATGCACGCCGATCTGGTCGAGCCGGGTGCAGAGAGGCACCATGCCAGCCAAGGGAATATCGCCCCCGGCGGGTTTGAACCCCACTACGCCGCACAGCGCCGACGGCAGGCGCACGGAACCGAGGCTGTCGCTACCCAGGGCAAGTAGTGCCATTCCGGCCGCCACCGCAGCGGCGCTGCCACCGGACGAGCCGCCGGGAATATGGCGCGGGTCGTGGGGATTCCGGGTGGTGCGGAAGGCGGGGTTGTCTGACGTTGCCCCCAGCGCCGCCTCGTGCATATTGAGAATGGCCAGGGGAATCAAGCCGGCGGCGCGCAGGCGCGCCACGCAGGCCGCGTCTTCGGGCGCACGCCGGTCGCGAAAGGCGGCGATGCCGGCATGCCAAGACAGGCCCTTGATCGCGATATTGGCCTTGACACCGAACGGAATGCCGTCCAAGGGCGACAGGGGTGTGCCGCGCCGCCAGCGCTCCGCGGACGCATCCGCCTGCTCCAGTAACCGCGTGCGCGGCACCACTTCATTGCAGACCCCGAGTTGCGAATCGTATCGGTCGATCCGCCCCAGACAACGCAGCACGGCATCCCGGGGCCGTGCCCGCCCATCCGCGAAGGCCGCCGCCCAGGCTCCGGCATCCCAGTCACCAGCGTCGTGTTGCATCGACTGCAAACTCCCTTAGCCTACACCCAGAATCCGTAAACCACCGGGTCCGTGGTGGCTAGGCCGCAAGCCCGGGCAACGGCATCCCGGTGGCCAGCGTCGTGTTGCATCGACTGCAACCTCCTTTAGCCTACGCTCGGGCTCCGTAAGCCATCAGGTCCGTGGTGGCTAGGCCACGGCCCGGGCAGCGGCATCCCGGTGGCCAGCGCTTCGTCCCATCGGCCGCAACCCGTGCTCGTTCACACCGGGGAACCCGGGTTCATGGCAACCGTGACGGGCAGCGACCCGCTCATCGCCGTTCATCGATCAATCGAATCGGTTTCTGGCGGCGATCAACCTCGGTCAGTGCCGCCGTCTCCCCGGCGCGGGCCAGTTCGATAGCAACCGAAATGCCCAGCTTGCGCTGCAACAGCGCGCGCATCCGCTCGACCAGGGTGGCATCTCCCCCGCTCACCTCCACGGTCACCACGAGTTCGCCGACGGCGGTGACCCGGCACAGGAATTCACCGAGAAACTGCGGCACTTCCGCCAACAACGAGCCGATGGCCTGGGGAAAGATATTGATGCCCTTGATCTTCACCATATTGTCGCTGCGGCCCAGGAACCCCTGGATACGGCGCAGGTTAACACCGAGAGCGGAAACACCGGGCTGTTCCATGCTGACGTCATGGGTGTTGAAACGGATGATCGGGTAGATGTCGTCCTTGAACAGGCAGGTGCAAACCATGTCGCCCCGATCACCGGGAACAACGGTATCGCCGGTGCCGACATCCAGCAACTCCAGGTAGTGGGCATCTTCCATAACGTACAGGCCGTCCCGGTCCGGGCCTTCGCCAGCGATGACACCGGTGTCGCCCACACCGTACCAGTCGAAACACTCGGCACCGCCCCAGAGTTCGGCGATTGCGGCCCGGCTATCGCGGCCCAACTGCCCGCTGATCATGCGGATGTGCAGATCCTTCCCCGGCACGATACCCCGCTCGTGCGCCGTATCGGCTAGGCGTCGCAGGAAGTCGGAAAAGCCGACCAGTACGGTGGCACCGAAATCACGCATCAGTTCCACCTGCCTGACCGAGCGCGTCTCGATGCCGGTGCCGGCGGATACGAAGATCGCGTTGGTCCAGTGCAGCACGGCCTCGCGGACATAGTGCCCGCCGTTGATAAGGCCGTGTCCGTACACCGAGTGCACCACATCCCCGCTGCCGAGACCCTGAAAACGGTACAGGCGGCCAAGCAGCAGGTTCTGCACCTCCCTGGATTTGGCGCCGAACAGCAGCGGCTGGGGCCGCCCCGTGGTACCGGTAGTGGTATGAAAAACCACTGGAGGATGGGCCGGGTCTTGCCGGTCGAAGCCACCGAAATCGCCGAAGGGCGGATGCGACTCGATACTGGCCATCAGGTCCGCCTTGTCGAATACCGGCAGTTTTTCGATATCGGCCAAGCCCTCGATATCGCCCGGTTCGATGCCGGCCGCGCCCCACAGGCGACGGTAGAAGCCGGTCTGCCAAGCACGTTTGAGGCATCGCCGGAAGAGCTGGTCCTGGCGCGCAAAGAGTTCATCCCGGCCGAGGTTGCGGGCAAACGCCTCGAACTCGGCGCCAATTGGATGTTGCCGAGTAAGGCGCCGCACGTCGAAGCTTTCGAAATAGCTGGCTGGCAAGGTCTACCGCCCTCCACCGCCGACGGTGATCGCCCCTTCAGGGGGGGCCGCTTCGAAATAGCTGCCTGGCAAGGTCTACCGCCCTCCCGCCTCGATGGTCGACACAGTTGCGTTCCCGCTCAGACGCATTTGGCGCTAAACCGGCCGTGACCGGTAGAGTGGCACCGGGGCGGGGAAAACCTGGTCCGACAATTATGCTTTGTGTTGGTCGGAGGGAGAGCGGTGCCCGGATGGGCAAAACCCACCGCCGGCACCGGATCGGGTAGCCTTCGGTGAACCTTCAACACATCGGGGGCAGACCGGTCCATGAACATCAAGTCCATGCGGGTGAGATCGCACCGCGGCTTCGTGGCTGATGGGCACATGCCCCCGAGCGGCACCGGACACCGAAAGCGCACCGGCGGCTCACCGCCCCCCGCTCCGGTGCCGCTGCCCTGGGTCGGCAGAAGGGCAGGCATCATGGGCCGGTCACCGGGTCGAGCAGGCGCGCCGCAGAGGTGGTTTCCGGCAAACGGGCCACCGTCTGGAGCAGGGTATCTGCGCGCGCGCCATCGTCGTAGACGGAGGCCAGACAGGCGCGCGCCTTGGCGGAGCGTTGCGCGGGACTCAGTGGGCTCTGCGGCGCCCCGGGTAGGGCATCGATGCGTAGCTCGCGAACCGTCCCGTCAATGAGTTCCGCCGCCAGGGTCTGGGGAACGAAAGCCGCGGGATTCGGCAGGGGGTGCACCCGGGCCTCGAAGCGCCGGGCCAGGGCCAACAGCGCCGGGGCGTGCAGCCAGTCCGACGAGAAATGTTCCAGGGCGACATCACCCTGGGTGAGCGCCAGCGCGCCCACATAGGCGAAACACAGGCGCGCATAGTTTGCGCTCATGGCGGGACGCACCGGGCGGATCACCAATTGGTGGATGAGCGGCGGCGCGGTCAGCACCAGCCTGGCCAGGTTTTCTGCGGTCACCCCCCGACCGCGCAAGCGCAGCACACCGGCAATGCCGCCATGGGTGGCCCGTCCGCTGGGATAGGGTTTATGGCTCAATTCGGTTACCCGCCAGGTACTGCCCAGGCCATCCACCAAGTCCGCCGCATCCCAGTTTTGTTCGAAGAGCCGGAAGTAACCGTAGCGGCCTTCCAGCGCATCCTTAGGCGCCGGAATGCCAGCCCCTGCCAGATCCGCCGACACCAGGCCGGCGCGGGCGGCCCCGGCCAGTTGCAGCGGCAGTGTCGGCTTGCCCTCCTCGTGGGCCTGCATGGTGCCCGCCGCCTGGGACAGGGCGTGGCCAAAGCAGTGGCGGAGGCGCACGGCGTCGAATCCCCGCAGCGCTCCCACGGCTACCGCGGCACCGAATACGCCGGTGGTTGCTGGGCGAAAAAAGGTTAGCGGCGCAGTGGCCGCGAGGCCCAGCAGCGTCGCCACCTCGACACCCAAAACCAGCGCCCGCAACAACTGCTCGCCAGCAACCCCCGGCCGCTGTTCGCATTCGGCAAGGGCGGCGGCCGCTGGCGCGGTCATGGCATGGACGACGGCGGCCTCGTGTACGCAGTCGAACTCCAGGCAATGCATCTGGTAGGCATTCAGGAACGCCGCCGAGGCCGCCGGCAGGCGTTGCGTATCGCCCAACACACGGGCCGGGCCGCCTTGCCCCCAACCGGCGACGACCCGCGCGAGCGCATCACGGTGCGGATGGCGGCACCCGGCGACACCAACGGCGATGCAATCCAACAGGAAGCTGCGCGCCGCATCCACCACAGGCCCGGGCAGGCCCGCAAAGCGGGTCGACGTGATACAGCGGACCAGTTCGTCAAGCACCGCTTGGCCCGCAACCGCCGTTCAGATCACGCCCCGGGCGCGCAGGGTTGCCAACTCCTGTTCCGCGAAGCCCAGGGAGCGGCCGATTTCCAGGGAATGCTGGCCGAATTCGGGAATTTGCAGGTCGGGCTGGGCCGGCTGGTGCCGGTACTTGATCGGCACACCGATATGGCGGTTGCCCCGCTCGTCCGTCAGCAGCATACGCCGATGCAGCGTGTGCGGGTCGGCGAACGCATCCTTCAGCGAACGCACGAAGGCCCAGCAGCAGTCCACGGGCGTCAGGAAGGCTTCCCAATAGGACCGGGGCCGTGCGGCGAAGCGGGCCTTGAAAAAGGTGCGCAAGGGCTCCTGCCCGGGGCCCGGCTCGGCTTCCGCGCAGGGCATCAGATCCAGCCGGTCGAATGCCGTCAGCAGGTTGCGGGCGAACTTCACCTCCGAGCCACCCAGCACCAGGAATTCGCCATCGGCGGTCTCGTAGATGTGGTACATGGCGGCACCGCCGAAGGAGCGCATCTGCTTGGGCTGGGGGTGTTCATCGTGCGCGAACACCGGCCCGGTGACGTTGGGCGTCCAGGCCAGCAGAGCGTCGTACATGGACAGGTCGATGTAGTCGCCGCGCCCCGTGCGCGCCCGGCCGAGCAGGGCCATGAGAATGGCCGATGCCGCCATCAGCGAAGCGATGGCATCGGCCGCGGGAACGTTGGGTGCCGCCGGCTTGTCGTCCTCCAGGCCCCGGTTCAGGGCGGCCAGGCCGGCGAGCGCCTGCACGGTAAGGTCGTGGGCCGGTTTGTCCCGGAGCGGCCCGTCCTGGCCAAAGGCGGATATCGAACAGTACACCAGGCCCGGATTGCGGCCGCTCAAGGTCGCGTAGTCGATGCCCAGCCGCTCGACCACACCCGGCCGGAACGCCTCGACAAGCACATCGGCAGTCGTGGCCAGTTCCTGGAACAGTCGCCGGCCGCCTGCGTCCTTGAGATTGATGCTCAGGCTGCGCTTGCCCCGGGCGATGTTGCGGAACCACACCGACACGCCCTCCGCATCCCGATACCCCACCACCCGCACCGGTTCGCCGACACCGTTGGCCGGCTCCACCATGATGACGTCGGCACCATGGTCGGCCAGCATCATCGTCATGTGCGGACCCGGCAGGAAAGCCGACAGATCCAGCACCCGGATGCCCTCCAGGTGCATGCTCAGGGAAACTCCTCGTCGTGTTCGCCGAGCAAAGGGGCCCGCCGGCCGGAAGAGCGTGCGCCATCCACCTTGATTGGGCTCGCCAGCATGTTCAGGCCACCCTCGCGCCCCGGATAGTCAACGGCATCGAGCATGCCCACCTGCCGGGCAAATGGGTTGTCCAGGGCTTGGCCGATGTCGTTCACCCGGGCAACGGGCACCTGGCCCGCAAGCAAGTCGAACCAGTGCGCCGAAGATTCGGTGCCCAGGGTTTCCTCTATGGCCTGCTGCAGGCTGACACGGTTGGCCAGCCGCCCGGCGGGCTCGCTGAAGCGCTCGTCGGCGAGCAGTTCCGCCCGGTCGATCAGGCGGCAGAAAAGGCGCCAGAACTTGGGCGTCTGGCACATGATGAACAACCAACCGTCTCCCGTGCGAAAAAGCTGGCTAGGCACCACACTGGGGTGGGAAGAGCGCGTGAGGCGCTCGGTGCGCAGGCCCTCGTTCAGATACCAGACGGCGGGATACGACAGTTGGTGCAGCGCGGTATCGTAGAGCGACGTATCGACATCGCAGCCCTGGCCCGTTTGCCGCGCCCGCGCCACCGCCGCGACCAGCGCCAGGGCCATGAGCGCGCCGGTCATGTAGTCCACCATGGAAAGGCCGAAACGGGCCGGGGGGCCGCCCGGCTCGCCGGTTAGGCTCAGGAAGCCGCATTCGGCCTGCATCAGGTAGTCGTATCCAGGCCAGTTCGCCCGGGCGTTATCGCGACCATAGGCGGACAGATGCGCACAGACGATAGATGGCTTGATCGGTGCCAAATCCGGATGGCGAATGCGCAACTTTTCCGGCTGGTCGCCGCGCAGGTTGTTGGCCACAGCATCGGCCCCCGCGACCATCCGCTCGAAGCGGGCGCGGCCGTCGGCGGATTTCAAATCCAGGGTGACGCTTTTTTTGCTCCGGCCGAAGGCCTGGTGGAACTGGCTGTCCGCATCGCCGAGCAGGTAGGGTCCGACCGACCGGGAGTAGTCGCCGCCCGTGGCGGCGTTCTCCACCTTAACCACCTCCGCGCCGAGTTCCGCGAGCAATTGGGTGCCATAGGGCCCGGCCCCATAGTGTTCGACACTAAGCACCCGAATACCGGCCAACAAGCTCATCGCCGGACGCTCGCATGCGGGTGGACTTTTACCACGGGCCGCGCCGGGCCATCGCAAAGCGCTCGCTCTTGAAAAGAAGCTTCTGGAGAAGTATCGGGTGCCGCGGAATATTGCTTGATCTTCCGAGTAGTGTTCATAAACCATCCATATTGGGTTTCGCCGAGGGTTGGTAGACGACTTGGGGATGACCCCGCACGGGCCACTACACCGGATTGCGGGCAATGAGCTGCCGGGCGATGATGATGCGCTGCATCTCGTTGGTGCCCTCGCCAATGCACATCAGCGGCGCGTCCCGGTAGAGCCGTTCCACCGGAAACTCCTTGGAGTAGCCGTAGCCACCGTGGATGCGCATGGCCTCCAGAGAATTCTCAAGGGCGCTCTCGGAGGCGAAGTACTTGGCCATGCCCGCCTCCATATCGCAGCGCTCGCCCGCATCGTAGGCGCGGGCGGCGTCTAGGGTGAGCAGTTCCGCGGCCCGGGCGCGGGTGGCCATATCGCCGAGCTTCAGTTGGATGGCCTGGTGCTGGCCGATGGGTTTGCCGAAGGTTTGCCGGGTCTGGGCGTAGGCGGTGGCTTCCTGGAGCGCCCGCTTGGCGATGCCCACCGAGCGGGCGGCGACATTGATGCGGCCCAGTTCCAGGCCACCCACCGCCATGTAGAACCCCTTGCCCGGCTCACCCCCGACCAAGTGGCGGCGGGCGTCCAGCGTATAGCCCTCGAAGATCAGTTCCGCGGAATCGATGCCCTTGTAGCCGAGCTTCTCCAGCTTGCGCCCCGTCGCAAAGCCCGGGTGGGGCCGGCCGGTGTCCGGGTCCCGTTTCGGCGCGATGAACATCGACATGCCCCGGCGCGGCGGGGTGGCGTCGGGGTCGGTCTTCACCAGGAGGGCGACGGCGCCGCCCTCGATGCCATTGCTGATCCAGGTTTTGACGCCGTCGATCACATAGTCCCCTGCCTGCGCCACCGCGCGGGTGCGAATGCCCTGCAGGTCGGTGCCGGCATTGGGCTCCGTGAGGGCCAGGGCGCCGCGAATCTCTCCCGTCACGAACCTGGGCAGCCAGTATTCCCTCTGGTAGTCCGTGCCGTACCGCTCGACGATGCGCGCCATCATCAGGTGCGAGTTGAAAATGCCGGTGAGCGACATCCACTCCTCGGATATGCGGGCGACGATCTTCGCATAGGTGCCGGCGGAGAGACCCAGCCCGCCATGCTCTTCGGCAACAGTGGCGCCAAACAGGCCCAGCTCGCGCATTTGCTCCACCAGCGCCTGGGGATAGATGTCGTCGCGCTCCAAGCGGGCGGCCTGGGGTTTCACCTCCTTTTCCACCCACTTGGCAATGCTGGCGAGAATGGCCCGCTCGTCGGCTTCGCTGTAGGCGCGTTCGGCTCCGCTCATCATGCGCTCCTCGTTGGCATTGACCGCGCTAGTAGTGTCCCACCCGATCCTCGACGGCATGGCCCGCCGCCGGCACCAGGATATTGCGCAGAAAGCTACATACAACCGTGCCGTCCTGGTTGCGGCCCAGGGTCTTGACGGTAACGATGCCCTGGCCCGGGCGCGATTTGGAGGCCCGCTTGGCGACGACCTCGGATTCCCCGTAGATGGTATCGCCGACGAATACCGGGGCGGTGAACTTCACCTCGTCCATGCCCAAGTTGGCGATGGCTTTCTGGCTAACATCGCTGACGCTCATGCCGATAATCAGCGCCAGGGTGTAGGGGCTGACCACCAGGTTGCGGCCGAATTCCGTCGCCTTGCCGTACTCGGCGTCGAAATGCAATGGGTGGGTGTTGAGGGTAAGCAGGGTGAACAGGTGATTGTCGTATTCGGTGACCGTCTTGCCCGGCCGATGCTCGTAGATGTCCCCGACGACAAAGTCCTCGAAGTAACGCCCGAAGGTTTCCCGGTAGCGTTGGGGCCCGACTTCCTTGATCTGCTTTATCATGATTCGTTCGCTCCTCCAGCCGACCCGCTAGTATTCCCCGTAGCCTGCGGGTCCGGTTTGTTTGACCTGCATTGCCATAGTTCGTCCGCTGCCGATCATAACTCGTTGGCGCCTACAGCCAACGCCTGTTAGTGCTCCCGGGCCGATGCGGGGGCCGGCACGGCATCGGCATAGGCCTCGGCAATCGCCAGCCGGGTGGTGACCCAGACATCGTCCTGGCCATGAACGTGATCGAGCACGCGCGCCAGCGCACCGATGCGCCCGGGCCGACCAATGATGCGCAGGTGCAGGCCCAGCGACATCATCCTAGGCCCGACCTGCCTGGCCTCGCGCAGCAGCCATTCGAAGCTGTCGATGGCGTAGTTCGCCCAGTCCCGGGGGCTGAGCGAGGGCGCGGTCCACATCTTCATGTCGTTGGTGTCGAGCGCGTAGGGCACGATCAACAGCGGCCGCATGTGCCCCCGTCCACAGTCCACTTCAGTCCAGAACGGCATGTCTCCGGAATAGTCGTCCATGTGGTAGGTGAAGCCCTCCTGCAACAACAACCGCCGGGTGTTGTCGGTGTGCAGGAAGCGGGACAGCCAACCCAGGGGGCGGGTGCCGCAGGTGGCCTCGATGGAGCGCCAGGCGTCGCCGATAAACCGGCGCTCCTCCACTTCCCCCATGCGATACTGGTGCACCCAACGGTAGCCGTGACAGGCAACCTCGCAATTGGAGGCGACCAGCCGCCGTGCGAGGGCGGGGGCCCGCTCCAGCGCCAGCGCCGCCGCCGTCGCGGTAAAGCGCATTCTGCGCTGCTCGAGCAGGTCCAATACCCGGCAGGCACCCGACTCAATGCCATAGCGATAGTTGGATTCGTTGCCGTGGACACGCACGGGCCGGCGGGGGACCGCGCCAAGTTCGTCGACCGGTTCCGCACGGGCATCGCCATCCAGGATGTTCATCTCCGCGCCCTCCTCCACGTTAACCACAACCGACACCGCCAAGCGCGCACCGTTGGGCCAGGTGAAATTTGTGGGTGGTCGATGCATCGATTCCATTTGCCGATGATCGCCGCAGGTTGCCCACAGCGACCGTCGAGTTGCTTGCGTACTAAAGACCTAATGATATATTAATGTGACTTTTTAGCGAAGCGGGCACCCGCCGTTGGCGCGAGCTTGCCAGACCGTCACGGGAAGCGGTAGCCTGCGTAAACCTAGGGAGTCTACCCCGTGAACGATCCGAGCTACGAAGGGCCGCCCGACTATCGGCTAGTGGGCCGGCACGGCGTGTTTCCCGACACCTCCCACGATCAGGCCGAACGCTACAACTTTCTCGCCCATCTGAACCGCCACCTGGCCGCCAGCGTAATGCCCGGCGTGTCCGACGCCTACCATGCCCGGGTCGCTCCCGCTTTCGAACAGGCGCACGGGCACCCGCCCCAGGACCGCTGGGAGGTGCGCAGGGCACTCGCCAAGGATCCAATCTACCAAACCTGGAGCGCCCTGCGGCGCAACACCATGGAGATGCGCCAGCAGGCCGGGCTGTCGGTGGTGCTGACGCAACTCGACGCGCTCATCGAGAAAACCAGCGAACTGGCGCCGCACGACCGCTTGCGGTTGGACAAGGTGGCCCGGGTACCCGACTACCTTACCGCCGTCGATCACCACTGCATGCCCGGCAGCTACTACACCGAGCGGGTGGCCCAGGATGTGAGCGCCGCCGCCAACTACGACTCGGGCCTATTCGTCACCACCGGCGGCATGCTCGGCCGCTATACGGACGGCGGTGGCCGCGGTGTCGTCGACTTCGTGCGCAGACACTATCCGGCATTCAAGCCAGGCCGCATCCTCGACCTCGGCTGCGGGCTCGGCCACAACGTGCTGCCCCTGGCGGTGGCCTTCCCGGAGGCGGACATCATAGCCGTGGACGTGGCTGCTCCCATGCTGCGCTACGGGGCGGCCCGGGCGGCGAGCTTAGGTGTGCGCAACGTCACCTTTGTGCAGGCGGATTGCGCCGACCTCGCCGCCTTCCAAGACAAGAGCTTCGACTGGATTCAGAGCACCATGTTCCTGCATGAAACCTCTGCCCGGGCGCTGCCGAACATCATGCGCGAATGCCGTCGGCTGATTGCGCCGGGCGGCCTGGTGCTGCACATCGAGCAACCCCGCTACGACGAGTCCATGCCCGTATTCGAGCAGGCTATGCGGGATTGGGATGCGTTCAACAACAACGAGCCTTTCTGGAGCCGGCTGCACGATATCGACCTCGACCAGGTCATGGTCGATGCCGGCTTTGAACGCGGGGAACTCATTCACGGCGGTGTCGCCGCCATCGTCGACACCGAACTCTTTCCCGATGCGGCCAGCGACGATGTGGAGGACTACGGCCGCAAGCCGGCATGGCAAATCACCGGCGCCAAGACAGCGCCCCGATGTACAACCCAGGCATGATTGGTGGGATCGGCGGGCGGATGATCGGCCGCATCGCGGTCTTCGCAGGCCGGTGCCGGGCCCCTGGTGGGACCGGCGGACGGATGCCCGGCCACCGCATCTGTCGCGCCCCGTTCAGTCGAAGACCCTCGGGTGGGGCCGGCGGGCGGATGCCCCGCCACCGCATCCAAGCTCCGGTCCGACGCGGACGCGGGACCGGCGGGCGGATGCCTAGCCACCGCATCGGCATGAACCGAGAACCCGGGACGAGATCGGGTTGGGTTGGCGGGCGGATGCCGAGCCGCCCCGGGGCCCCGGTTCCCAGTGCGGTGGGTGAGCTTGCGGGCACGCCGGGAACCCTGAGGGTGGCCAGCCTGTGAGCAAGTCGCCGTCCGCGTCCGACTCGCTCGACCCCGTCGGCTTGGCCGGCACCAAGGCAAAGGGCAAGCGCCCGTGGTTTTTGGCAGACCCGGACGTTGAGCGGGTACTGTCGATCACCATGGCCGTCGCCGGCGAACTGGCCGTGCTGCGGCAGCGACTCGACACCATTGAGGAACTCCTTGCGGAGCGCGGCAGCATCAGCAAGGCGGATATCGACGCCTTTATGCCCAATGCCGCGCAACAGGAGGCGCGGGGCCGCTGGAACCAGGAGTATCTCGCCCGCATTCTGCGCATCATCCAGCAGCAGCGGGAGGCCCTTGAGCACCCCGACGAGCCGACCTCGGAGGAGGCTGGCCGGCATATGGCCAAAAAATAGGCGGCGGGCACCACCTAAGCGGCCCCATCTCGTCGGGCGAGCCGATGCACAGGAATTGGTATTGCGGGTGTGCGAGGATAACGACGACCTTCGGGACGGTGACCTCGTTCGCGCCTTCGGGCCCTAGCAAGGCCGCACCCGGCCGCCGGCGTGCTCCCCTAAACGAGCAACGCCTGCTTGCACAGAAGGCACCGCAGCGTCCAGCCGACGCCGCAATCCCTCCCTGGCCCAGTCCCGCTACGCGGCGACCATCGGGCTGGCGATTTGGGCAATCTCCCCCGATGTTGAAGTCTCGGCCGGGAAGGGCTCGCCTGCCCGGACATGGGACGCCGCGTGATCTGGTATCCCGACTTGGATATGGACGTGGCTCGCCCACCCGGGCATGGGACACCGTAAACACGATAGTTATAATGACGTATCATTATATCTAACTCATTCCGCAAACCGGCCATGCCCGATACGCTCTTCGACAAGCTGTGGAACAGCCATTGCATCGAGACGGACGAGAACGGCGACAGCCTGCTGTACATCGACCGGGTCTGCCTGCACGAACGCACCGGTGGCCTGGCCCTCACCTCGCTGGAGGAACGCAAGCTGTCCGTGCGGCGGCCCGAGCAGGCGTTCTGCATGATGGACCATGTGTTGGATACCCATCCCGGCCGCGGTGACCGAACCGCTGTGCCGGGCGGCCAGGAATTCGTCGTTCGCACACGCGAGGGCGCGGCTGCATTCGGCCTCCGCGCCTTCGACGTCACCGACCCGGACCAGGGCATCAGCCATGCCGTGAGTGCCGAGCAGGGAATCGCGCTGCCGGGGCTGAGCCTGGTGTGCCCGGATTCGCACACCTGTACCCTTGGGGCGCTCGGCACCCTGGCCCTGGGCATCGGCAGCAGCGAGACCGAACACGCCCTGGCCACATCGACGCTGTGGTTCGCCAAGCCCGGCAACCAGCGTGTGCTCATCGACGGGCGTCTCGGGCCGGATGCGTCCGCCAAGGATCTGGCGCTGTTCCTCATCGCCGAGCATGGTGCCGATGGCGGTGCCGGCATGGCCATCGAGTTCGACGGCGGCGCGGTGCGGTCACTCGATATCGAGGCCCGGATGACGCTCTGCAACATGGCCGTGGAGTTTGCGGCGGTGACGGCGGTGATCGCGCCCGACCAGAAGGTGTTCGATGCCGTGCACGGGCGCCCCTACGCCCCGCCGCAACCGCCGGTCGCCTACTGGCGCACTCTAAAATCCGATGCGGGGGCGCAATTCGAGAAGACGATTCGCCTGGACGCACGAGCGGTTGGCGCACGCGTTACCTGGGGAACCTCGCCACAGCAGGGGGTTGAGGTCACCGGCCGGGTTCCGGTACCCCGGGACCGGGATGCGCAACGGGCCCTGGACTACATCGGTTTGGCACCAGGCACGCCGATGTGCGAGGTGCCGATCGACGCCGCCTTCATTGGCTCCTGCACGAACGCGCGGCTATCCGATCTGCACAGCGCCGCCCAAGTACTTAGGAACCGCCGCGTGGCACCGGGCGTTGCCGCGGTCTGCGTGCCGGCCTCGTCCCGTATCAAGCAGGCCGCCGAGGCGGAAGGCCTAGACCGGATCTTCCGCGACGCCGGCTTCGAATGGCGCGAATCCGGCTGTTCCCTGTGTTTCCATGCGGGCGGCGAGGGCTTCGCGCCGGGCGAGCGGGTCATCACCACCACCAATCGCAGTTTCGAAGGCCGGCAGGGTCCGGGCGTCCGGTCGCACCTAGCGAGCCCCGCAGTGGTGGCCGCATCCGCCGTACGCGGCCGCATAGGCACCCCGAGCATGATCTGAATTGCGGCCGTTCACCCAACACACGGGCATTGCCGCACCCCTGCTGCAAGCCAACATCGATACGGATGCCATTATTCCGTCCCGGGAGATGCGGCAAGTTTCCAAGCGGGGCCTTGCGGCCGGGCTCTTTGCCAATCGACGCTATATCGACACCCGCGCCCGGCAGCCGGACCCCGCTTTCGTGCTCAACCGGGAACCCTATGCGCAAGCCAGCATTCTGCTCTGCGGCGGCAACTTCGGCTGCGGCTCGTCCCGGGAATTCGCCGTCTGGGCGCTCGCCGAATTCGGCATCCGGGTGATCGTGGCACCGAGCTTCGGCACAATCTTTCAAAAGAACTGCATCGCCAACGGCCTGCTTCCCGCCCTGGTGCCGGAGGAGCAGGTCGCCGCACTGGCGCACTGGGTCGAGGACAACCCCCGGCAGCACCGTCCGATGGTCGATCTGATCGCGCTGCGCATCACTATGGGTGCGCGGCAAACAGCCTTCGCCATTCGGGAAGCGGACCGCGGCCGCCTGCTCCGGGGTCTCGACCCCATTGCCCACACGCTGACCCGCGTGGCGGCCATCGACGCCTTCGAGCGGCAACGCGCAACCGCGCACCCCTGGGCCCGGCTCGGCGGCCCCACCGGCCGGCGAAGCTGACGGCCACTGGCCCTACGACAGACTCTCCTTTCCCGAATGACCGGGCCATGACGCTGGGCCCATCAACTTGAGTGGGCGCGGCCTGCCATTGTCATTCAATATCTGATTCAAGCGCACATTCACCCCTGAAATACGCCCAAGCCGTGCACTTCGCACCGGTTTCGTCGTTGACACAGAGCCCATCGACGGAAATGCCGTCTTGGCGCACATACTCCAGCCGATAGCCACTCTCCACGCAGTGCTTGTCCGCAGGATTTGCCATTCCCGCACCGTCTGGCCCCGGTGAAAGGGCTCTCGACCGGGTTTCTTCGGGCGTATCACCGTTGCACCCGGCAGCGGGGTTGTCATCGGCCGAAGATGCATCGGTCGCAGTAGTATGTACGAACCGACTGGCACCTCCACACGAGTAGAGCGCCAAGACCAAAAGTGTCGTGGCACCAAGAGACAGACGACACGGCATGGTTATCATCGGGGCATGGGTCTGGATTCGCTGATTGGACCCGTCACGACGTCCGCGGAGACATTGCGCTTGGGGAAAACGGGGTCGTGGGAGTTAGAAGAGGACCAATTCTGCAGCGTCTGTCGCTTGGGCAAATGGCTATTGGCACCCAAAATCGGCCCTTGTTGGCTGTTCTCGTCCAGAAATTTCACGCGCCGCAAACCATCGCCGTTCTCGATGATCTGAACCCGGCGCGTCAGAGCTTCCGGAGGTCTACGCCCGTTGAATCGCTCTCGATCCGAAACGGGCCAGACTGAAGGATTTGCGGATTTTTTGAGTTTCGAACCGAGAAGTTCGGGGTCGCCTCGACCGGAGCTGATCACAACAAAGTTGTTTGACATCGAACGGTTGTTCAACTCGTTGCTTTCGTCCACCACATCGAACTCATCGACCCATAGAGTCATGTAGTAAATCCCCGGAGGCACTCTCCCTCTGTACGGGGAATGGCGCAAGTTGAATGGCGCCGCGTTGCTGGCGTCTCTGAATACATATCCACCGGGCTCCAGAAGGAAATGTCCTTGCTCGGCGAACAGCACATACCAATCACCGTATTCGATGATTGGTTCGGTGTGCAGCAGCAATGAAAGCCACCAGTCGGTTCGAGCCGTAGCAGCCGAACCCACATTGGTAACGCGATACTCCAGCTTGCCGTTGCCAGCTTGGTCCCAATGGGTGTACCAGCTTGAGACCGTCAGGTCCGGCTTGGCGGATTGAAGCTCAACGACATTTCGTCCGAGCGATACGTTGTCGTGTTCGTCGCATTCCCTAACTTCCGCCACATCGTCCACCCACATGGCCATGTGATAGGTGCCAGGCGGAATCGTTTCCGGAAACGCGAAAGTCAACTCATTGTCGGCGTCTCGGTAGGCTCCGCCTCCCGGCTCAAGTTCGAATGGTATCTCCTCGTAGAGCACCCAGTGATCCGCACCGCTGATATGCTGATCCGCCGAAAGCAGCAAGTTCACGTCTACGCCGGCCGGAGCAGTCGCTGACCCGTTGTTGACGACCCGCCATTGCAATCGTCCCTGTCCACCTAACTGGGGCTGGTATTCGGCACTCCAACTGGAAAACGTTAAATTGGGCAGCGGTTCGTCTGTCGCTCCACAGTTTCGCGGGGAGGGCACAACTGGGCGGGAGGAATCGCCGTTTGCCCGATCATTCATCGTTATGGCGTAGGCGGGAAATCTCGAATCGCGGAAGGTGTCATAGGGAATCCAGAAGAAGCCCCGGTTTCCCCAACCCAAGCCCCAGGAATTTAAGACCCTGAACGCGCCGCCGAATCGGTCGTCGTCGTAGCCCACAACGACAACCGCGTGGTAGCCCGTGTTTTCCCCCGACAGGTCATTGTATACCGCATTGGCACCAACCAGCGTGGGAAGGCTGGGATAGACCGGAAAGACAAGCACGAACGGAACACGATGGGCCAAGGCCGCTTTGTACTGCCTGATCGAATCTACTCTCTTGATCTCTCCTCCCAGAAAGTTCAGTGCCTCCTCAATAGCTTCGGCGTCTGGTTGGCTCCTATAGTCCCCAGGGTCATAGGGCATGGTCGCATAGGTCGCGGCACCCTTGTTTTGAATCAACTCCATCGCTCTCACAGGTTTTGATCCTTCGTCCCTCCCGCCATTGATCTGGTTGTAAATCCAAGCCGGGCTAAACAGCGTGCTGGGCGAGAATCTCCATCGCTCCTCCAACCGCTCTTGGTAGGACTTGAGATAGGAAACCGCCCAACCCGTGCAACTGCTCTGAGTCCCCTGATTGCCGGGCGTGGGGAAGTTTCCGGAAAGATCTATGGATCTTGGCAGCGATAAGGTTCCTTCTTCAAAGTCGGACCGGACTGCATCGTCGAAATACGCCCTCGACAGACTAGCGTAATCTTCAGGATCGATGTCGTCGGCGCCCAAGCTCCTTTCGCCGGAGTCTTCTTCTACGAAGAACGTAACGAAGGCGCGATCACTCCATTCATTGCCGTCTGTCGCTCTGAAGGGTATTTTCACACTCTGGCCGACATCGGAATGCAACGTGGCTAGGAGCTTCCCGGTCTCCCATTCGACATAGGCATCCTCATAGCCTTCGCCATTCCGTCCGCCGTCCAATACGAACCCCAGACTATCATCGTCCGGGTCGGAGGCCACAAGTTGCACCTCAATATAAGGATTGGACAAGTCGATTGAGAAAGATAGGTCATGCGCGACAGGCGCGTTGGTGATACGCAGGCGCTGCGTATAGGGCGTGGCGGACAGGTTGGCTAGGTTTCCGGTGGGACTGTTCAGGAGGCTCATGGCCTGAATCGATTCATCGGAGGAAACAAACAGCGTCCACTTGCCGGTGCCGTTGCCCAACCGCCCCGACAGTCCGTCGCCACCCTGTTCCAGTTCGTGCGCAGAGATCGTTCGCGCACTATTGGGTGGCAGGGATAGGCTCACAGTACCTTCAGGCGCAGCGTATCCCCGGTCATCGCGCCCCCAGATTTCGACGGCATTGCTGTATCCCGAGCGATTGATGATCCTCAGCAGGCTTTCCTGATTGCGGTTGCTTCCTGGATTGATGAACGGCACCCAGGTTTGGTCCACATTGTTGGTCTGAGACAGGTCATGGACGCTGGTAACAAAACCATCGGCGGTGCGAACGTACGCCAGCGGCGTAATGATCAGGTCACTCTCTAATTCCAATCGCAGGTCGCCTTCAAAGTTGCCAATACCGGCAGATAAGCCTTTGCTCGAATTGCCGTTTGCGAGGTCTGAAGAATTAAAATGGGCGGCCCCGAAAGAACTCAGGGTTAAGGTCACGGGACCCAAGGTCCGCCCCCCATCGTCCACCGCCCTGATTGCAACCCGACCGTCGCTGCGTGAGTTGTTGATGACGCGCATGAATCCCTGCCTGTCGGGGTCGGATGCCGACAATACCAAGGGTACGTCTTTGACATTCCACCATGCGCCCGTTGATAGGTTGGTGAGGTTCCCGGTGGGGCTTTCCAGGAGACTCAGAACATGTAGCCGTCGGTCTGACTTGACCCACAACCGCCATTTCCCCACCCCATCGCCGAGGCGACCCACTAGGCCAAAGGCACCCTCTTCAAGTTCCTGTGCAGTGATGGTGCGCGAGGTGCGAGGCGGTAGGCTGAGTTTCACCTCGCCTTCCGGGGCAAGCCTGCCTTGGTCGTCTATGCCCAGAACGGCGACAGTCGCTGTTTCGTCTTTTGGATTGACCAGGCGCAGCTTGCTGACCTGGTTGCGATTGCTGCCCGGATTGAAGAACGGCACCCAATAGATATCCGCGTTCCACCAATTGGCTGCCTCGAAAACGCTTGTAACGAATCCGTCCGGCGTGCGAATGTACGCTAGGGCCTCGAACAGGAATTCCGCCTCGACCTCCAAACGCCAATCGCCGCTTCCTCTGCCAACGCCACGCGACAATCCCTTGGCGCGGTTTCCGTCCTCCAAGTCCGAAGAGTTGAAATGCACGGATGCCAACGGCTCCAAATGAACGGTGACCACGGGGTACCTGTGGCCGGAATCGTCTATGGGTGTGATGTGCACATCGCCCGCATCTTCGGATTGGTTGATGATTCGGACGAAACCCTGCTGGGCCGTATTCGCGGCCTGGGGAACGAAGGGGACGGCGTATGCGTACCTCTCGGCGAATGCGCAAGGCGCCCACGTCACTCCGACCACAGCGCACAACAACGCCAACCGCCTCATGAGGATTGCCATGTGATCTGATTCTGCCGGAGCAGAGTAATCGATTGGTATCGAGAGTCCAGCAGATTCGCGAAACGATCGCAAAGCCCAAACACACCAACACAACGAGCACAATCGGCAATGGCTGGTTGCCGAACACCCGGTAACCGCCCTTGCCGCCAAGCGCTTTGGCTACCGGGAGGTTCCCATTCCCTAGCCCCGGAACGGGGGACTACTCCTCGGCGATAATGCCGGCGGCCAGCAGGTCTTCGATGGTGGCCTGCGGACAGCCGCAGCGCTCGGCCGCTTGCCGGGTATGCGCGCCGGCCGCCGGTAGGTCGTGGCGCAGGCCCGGCCGGGCACCATCCATTTCCAAGGGCAACTTCGGCAGCCGCGCCAGTTCGCCCCGCCGTTCGCCTTCGGCAATGTGCACGTCCACCAAGCCGCCCCGGCTCAGGTGCGGGTCATCGAACAGGTCGCCGGGCCGCTTAATTTCCGCAAAGGGCAAACCGGCCCGCTCCAGCTTTTGCACCGCGTCCCGTCTGGAGAGCCGGCCGAACAGGTCGGTCAGAACGGGCATTAGAAGATCCCGGTTCTCGGTTCGGCCGTTGTTGGTGGCAAGGGCCGGGTTGGCCGCCAAATCGCCGAGTTCGAAGTGCTCGCAAAACAGGCGCCACTGGGTATCGCTCACCACCGCGACAAAGATCTTCTCGCCGTCCGCGCAACTGAACAGGTCGTAGACACCCCAGGCGGCGCGTCGTATCGACATCGGCGGCGGGGGTTCGCCCAGCACGACCTGCTGGGCCATGTGCTGGCCCACCAGGAACGCCGTGGTTTCGAACAGGCCGCTGGCGACGAGCTGGCCTTTTCCGGTGGCCCGTCGCCGATTGACCGCCGCCAGAATACCGATGACGCCGAACATGCCGCCGGTAATGTCGACCACCGACGAGCCGGCACGCATCGGCCGCTCCGGCAGGCCCGTCATATAGGCCAGCCCGCCCTGCATCTGCACGACTTCATCGAGGGCGGCGCGACGCTCGTAGGGTCCGCTTAGAAAACCCTTCAGGCTGCAGTAGATGAGCCGTTCATTGCGGGCCGAGAGCCGCTCGTAGCCAAAGCCAAGCTTGTCCATGGCGCCCGCCCGGAAGTTCTCGATGACCACGTCGGCACCGTCGATGAGCCGGTCTACCAATTGCTTGCCCCGGGCCTGCTTCAAATCCACGCACAGGCTCCGCTTGTTGCGGTTGTACATGGCGAAATAGCCCCCGCCGGAGCCCTTGAGCCGCCTCGTGTTGTCGCCGCCGAGCGGTTCCACCTTCATGACATCCGCGCCGAGGTCGGCCAGAATGACCCCCGCGGCTGGGCCCATAACCATGTGCGAGAACTCGATGACCTTGAGGTCGGCTAGCGGCAAATCCTTGTTCAAGGCTGTTCTTCCTTCCAATCGTCCCGCGCCCAAGCGCCTGGTCCGGCGGCCGGCGCAATTGGCCGCCGGAATGTACGAAATGACACTATGATATATCATTAACGCATTTATCGAGACCGGGAAGCGGCGCGTTCAGGCCGTACCGGGGACAGTCGCGCATGCTAAGGCAGCATCCAGCCATCGACATTAGGATCAGCGAGGTAGGCACCCGCGACGGGTTGCAGAGCATCGCCTCGATCATGCCCACCGAGACCAAGAAATCTTGGATTGCCGCCGAAGCGGCGGCCGGCGTGCCGGAGATCGAAGTGGGTTCCTTCGTCCCGGCCAGGGTGCTGCCGCAACTGGCCGATACCGCCGAGTTGGTGGCATTCGCCAAGACCTTGCCGGGCCTGGAGGTTGCCGTGTTGGTACCCAATCTCAGGGGTGCCCAGGAAGCCATCGCCCGCGGCGCCGACAAGATGGCCCTGCCCTTCTCCGTCAGCGAAACCCACAGCCGGGCCAACCTCAACCGGACCCACGAGCAGATGTACGGCGAGGTGGCGGCTATCGCCGCGGCGCTGGCGGCGACGCCGGAATCGGGCCGGCCGACCTTCGAGGTGGGCTTGTCAACCGCCTTCGGCTGCACGCTGGAAGGCAGCATCGACGAAGATAAGGTGGTGCGCATTGCCGACCGTGTCGTCGAGTTGGGTGCCGACGAAGTCGGCTTGTCCGATACCGCCGGCTATGGCAATCCCGCCCAGGTGCGCCGCCTAGCCACCCGTATTCGCGCCTCGGTGGGCAAGGAGCGGTTGACCGGCATTCACCTGCACAATACCCGGGGCCAGGGGTTCGCCAACGTGATGGCGGCGCTGGAGGTGGGGCTGACCACCATCGACAGCTCCCTGGGGGGCATCGGCGGCTGTCCGTTCGCACCGGGCGCCAGCGGCAACATCATCACCGAGGATCTAGTGTTTCTACTGGAGGCCATGGGCTTGAACACCGGCATCGACATCGACAGACTGCTGACCGTTCGTGCCCAGGTGCAGGCCGCATTGCCGAGCGAGACCCTCTACGGATTTTTGCCCGATGCCGGTCTGCCCAAGGGTTTCGCCTACGCCCGGGACCAGTAGTGTCCGGGTGGAGGTGAGCCCTCCTGGTGCTACAGTTGAACGCCAATCGGTAGACTTAAACACCCTGAAATTTCAGCGGTATATGCCGAGATTTCATGGTATATTTCCTACCGTGATTCCTCGAACCGAACATGTCGCCGCGGCTTTGGCGCGGCTTGAAGCCTTTCCGGTCGTCGCCATCCTGGGGCCCCGCCAAATCGGCAAGACCACGTTGGCGCGGCAAGTGGCACGGAAGTTCCCGGGCGCCGTGCATCGGTTCGACTTGGAAAACCCCTCCGATCTAAACAGGCTGGCGGAAGACCCGCTGTTGGCGCTGGCGGAGTTACGGGGTTTGGTCGTCATCGACGAAGTGCAACGAAGGCCGGATCTGTTCCCCATCCTGCGAGTGTTGGCGGACCGCCGGCCCAGGCGGACCCGATTCCTAGTGCTCGGCAGCGCGTCGCCAGACCTGCTGAGGCAGTCGTCCGAGACTCTCGCTGGCCGCATAACGTATTGCGAACTGGGCGGCTTGCGCTTGGCCGAGGTGGGCCATCATCGTTTGCATCGACTCTGGCTACGCGGCGGGTTCCCGGAGGCATGGCTGGCGCGCACGAACGCCAGTGCTTCGCTGTGGCTCGACAGTTTCGTGCGCACGTTCTTGGAACGGGATCTTCCCGGGCTCGGCCTGCGCATTCCGCCGTCGACCCTAAGGCGCTTTTGGACAATGCTGGCGCATTGGCACGGGCAGGTCTGGAAGTCGTCGGAGTTCGCGAGGTCGTTCGGGGTGGCGGACACGACTGTACGCCGTTATTTGGATACGCTTACCAATGCGCTGGTCGTCCGCCAACTGCAACCGTGGCACGCCAACATCGCCAAGCGTCAAGTCAAGGCACCGAAGGTGTACCTGCGCGACTCCGGCGCATTGCACTCGCTGCTGGGCATCGTCGATATGCAATCCCTCTACGCTCATCCGAAGTGTGGCGCATCCTGGGAGGGATTCCTGCTTGAGCAAATCTTGGATCGCCTGCAACTGCGGGCCGACGAGGCGCATTTCTGGGCCACTCACACCGGTGCGGAGCTTGACCTGTTGATCCGCAGTGGAGCTCGGCGCGTGGGCATCGAGATCAAGCGTACGGCGGCACCGAAGGTGACGCCCTCCATCCGCTCGGCGCTTGCGGACTTGGACCTGTCCGAAGTCATCATCGTACACGCCGGGCAGGAGTCGTATCGGCTCGCCGCCAAGGTAAGAGCCGTGGCGGCGACGCGGGTGGGCGAAGGTATGGGGTGGTTGCAGGATGCCGCGTAACGCCCGAACCGCCACCTGACGCGGACATCCACAAACTCGAATTGCCGGATGCAACGGAGCGGTTGGTGCCGATCATCGTGACCGACGTTTCCCATAGCGCCAGGGACTGCGATGCCGTTCTCGATTTTCCGATTGCTATTGATATATCAATATGCTTTTATCGGGTGCGGGTCCGCTATAGGGTTCGTTCATGCCGGTCATGCAAACCTCCGAGTTGACGCCGCGACAATACTGGGCCGAGGTTAAATCCAATCCAGACCGGGCGCGGTTCGGCTTCGGCGACAAGGCGGCCCTGATCAACATCGATCTGCAACGGGCCTATACCGACCTCGACCATTTCACCACCGCATATCAGACCCATCCCGATCAGCTCGACTACATCAACCGGCTGTCGGCGCTGGCGCGCAGCAAGAACATGCCGGTGATCTGGACCTATGTCGCCTATCTGGGCAATGCCGACGATGCCGGCGTCTGGGGTACCCGCACCAACACCGAAAACTCCCTGCAGAACATCCGGGTCGGCAGTGCGCGCGCCGATCTCGACCCGAGGCTGGAAGTGGATAGCGCCCGGGACGCCGTTATCAACAAGCGCATGGCAAGCGTATTCCACGACAGCCCGATTCCGTCGCTCCTAGTCTGGCACAAGGTGGATACGGTGATTCTAACGGGGGGTAGCACGTCGGGATGCGTGCGGGCATCGGCCATCGCATCCCTGTCCCACGGCTACCGCACGATCATCCCGGAGGAGTGTGTGGCCGACAAGCACGAAATTCCCCACTTCGCCAACCTATGCGACATCATGCTCAAGTACGCCGATGTCGAATCCTTCGCAATGGTGGCCGGCTGGCTTGAGCGGCATCCCGGCTGCCCGCCCATTCGCGAAGCCCGTGGCACTCGCTTCTAAAGCCGTGGACCGCGCCCTTCTGTCGGGCTCCGAACTGCCCGTACACAGGGCCCACGGCGTCCGATTCTGAACGTCGCCTGTGCGCGAAGACCTGTCACTGTACGACTATCGGCCCTGGGATGAGCGCCTGCCGATACGGTGGCCGGGCGGCGCTAGGGTGGCCTTCTGGGTGGCGCCCAACATCGAATACTACGAACTGGACCCCGCCCCCAACCCGCATCGCAAGGCCTGGCCGCGCCCGGTGCCCGACATTCAGGGCTACGGTACCCGGGACTACGGCAACCGCGTCGGCCACATGCGCATGATGAGGCTACTGGACAAGTACGGGTTGCGCGGCTCCGTCAGCCTGTCCGTGGCGCTTTGCGAACACCATCCGGAAATCATCGCCATGTGCCGGGAGCGGGACTGGGAATTCTTCAGCCACGGCATCTACAACACCCGCTACGTCTATGGCATGGATGAACGCCAGGAACGCAGCATGATCGAGGACTCGGTACGCTCAATTGCGGAGTACACCGGGCAGCGCTGCGCCGGCTACCTGGCACCGGCGCTGACCCACACCGAGCGCACCCTGGATCTGTTCAGCGAGGCCGGCGGCCTCTATACCTGCGACCTTTTTCACGACGACCAGCCAACGCCGGTGCAGGTGCGTTCCGGCCAGCCCTTTGTCTCCGTGCCCTATTCGCTGGAGTTGAACGACACCATCGTCTATGTCGTCAACAAGGTGGAGCCCCGGCGCTATGGGGAAATGATCAAACAGGCATTCGACCGGCTCTACCGAGAAGGCGAGGTGGGTGGCACGGTCATGTGCGTACCCCTGCACGCCTACCAGGTCGCCCATCCGCATCGCCTGCGCGCCCTAGACGAGGCCCTAGCGTACATTACCGGGCATTCCGGGGTGTGGCCGACCACCGGCCGGGAAATCGCCGAGTACTATGTTGAGCACTACTACGACCAGGCCGTGGCCAGGTGGGGCACACCCTGATGCCCCTGGACCCGGGTTACTTGGCGTACCCGCAGCGGCGCTATGGCATGGACCACGGCCGCTACGAGTGGTCGATGCTCGCCCGGCGCGCGCCGGTGCATTGGCCAAACGGTTCGAAGCTGGCGCTGTGGGTGAACCTATGGGTACAGTTCTTTCCCCTGAACCAGAGCGGCACGCCGTTTACACCGCCGGGGGGCATGACTACGCCCTACCCGGACCTGCGCCACTTTACGCTGCGCGACTACGGCAACCGGGTGGGGCTGTTCCGCTGCCTAGAGGCCTTAGATGCCTGTGCCATTATCCCGACATTTGCCGTCAACGCCGCAATCGCCGTCCGCTACCCGTACCTGCTGGAGCGCTTGAACCGGCGGGGCAACGAGATCATCGCCGGTTCCTGGCATATGGACACGCTGCATCACGGCAACATGCCCCGGGATGTGGAAGCCGAGCTGATCGGTCGCTCACTAGCGACCCTGCGCGCCGCGGTGAATTCCCCGGTGCGGGGCTGGCTCAGCCCGGCACGCTCGCAAAGCGGCAATACGCCGGACCTGCTGGCCGCAGAGGACATCGGCTACATGGGCGACTGGCTTAACGACGACATGCCCTACCCGTTTTTCACGGAGCGCGGCAAATTGGTCGCCCTGCCACTTTCGCTGGAACTCGAGGACCGATTCATCATCCAGAACAACCTGCATTCCGAATGGGGGTACGCCGATCAGATCAAGGATGCCTGCAACTTCCTGCTTGCCGAAGCCGAGGCCACCGGACACGGGCGGTTGCTGGCACTCTCCATCCACCCCTGGCTGCTGGGCCAACCGCATCGCATCGCCGCCTTAGAATCGGTTCTGGCGCATATCGCAGCGCAACCGGGCGTGTGGTCGGCCTCGGCCACCGACATCGTCGACGCCTGGCGCGCACAAACCCATTGACGGCGAGCCGGTTCTTCTCCGCAAGCTCGGGGCGGGCATATGGGCACGAGTCCGGCACGCGGTGCTCTTGGCAAAAGCCCCGTGAAACTTGCTCCATGTGGGGGGAAGGTATGGAATCTTGGACCTCCCCGTCACCCAATGGCTGGAAGGTTCCGATCATGCCCGAAGAACTCTTTGAAGCTGGTGTTGATATTGGCCAGTTTGAAGTTCGGGTCATGGATTTCACAAAGAAAGAGCAACTCGCCGTAGATATAGATATATTGATATATCATTAGTACAATATCCAAACTCCCCTCCGGCGAATAAAGGAGTGACCGATGAGCGACACTATCCGTGCCAGCATGTCGGGGCCTGTCAAATCGTCGTTGCGGGTGTTAGTGCTCGGTTTGAATTTGCGGACTATGGGAAGGCGCGGCATACATGAAGTTTGGCAAGGCCCAGATTCAAGCTGAGCCACCGCCCTATAGTTTCCAGGATTTTTCCGGCTAGAGAATCTTTAGTAATGTCATAGACATATCGAAACACAGATATGTCGTATATATGTCACGGAAATCGCCTTTCAGTCATTGTGCGGGGGAGGTGCGCTGCCTATGGTTTCAGAGGCGGATCGAGTGATTTCAGCGGATGGGAGCAATGATAAATATCCTGGTAGTCGACGATCACCGGCTGTTTCGCCTGGGCATCATCGCCATGTTGCCGGAAAGCAGGGGATTCAAGGTAGTCGCGGAGGCCGGGCAGGCGGAAGAGGGTGTCAACCTGGCCCGCAGTCTGCGGCCCAACATCGTATTGATGGACATCCTGATGCCGGGTATCGGCGGTCTGGAGGCCATTGCGCGCATTCGCCGCATGGACCGGGCTATCAAGGTGATCGCGCTCACGGCCTGCGCCACCAACCCGTACCCGATGCAAGCCCTGCGGGCGGGTGCCACGGGCTATCTCACCAAGGGGGTCACGCCGGAAGAACTCCACGTGGCGATACGCCGGGTTTACTTGGGCAAACGCTATCTTTGCACGGATATCGCCCAGCAGCTCGCGGTACAGGCATTCGAACCAACTGAGCAATCTCCGTTCGATCAACTCTCGGGACGGGAAATGCAGATCATGTTGATGGTCATCAATTGCCACAAAGTCAGCGAAATCTCCTCGGATCTGCATTTGTCGCCCAAAACCGTCAACAGCTACCGGTATCGCATCTTCGAGAAACTGGGTGTGTCGAGCGATGTCGAACTGGCCCTGCTTGCCGTGCGCTACGGTATGGCGCACCCGGAACCCGTGGGCCTATATGAAACGGGGTAGCCGGATTGGGGCACCAGGTGGCGGCGGACGGGCGCGGGGCAGCAGTCTGACGAACTGAATTTCGCGCTATAGTGCGGCCATGGGAGCCGCCAGCGCCGATAGCAAGTTCGACCCGGAAGCCCTGCTCGCCAACCTGCCGCGCAAACCGGGTGTGTACCGGATGCTCGACCAGGCGGGCGAGGCGCTTTATGTAGGCAAGGCGCGCAGCCTGAAACCCCGGGTAACCAGCTACTTCCGGGCGTCGGGGCTGGCAAGCAAGACCATGGCGCTAGTCGCCAGAATCCGCGATATCGAGATAACGGTAACCAACAGCGAGACCGAAGCGCTGCTGCTCGAACAAAGCCTCATCAAGCAGGAGCGGCCACCCTACAATGTGGTGCTCCGCGATGACAAATCCTACCCATACATCTATCTGACCGATCATGCGGACTTCCCGCGCCTGGCCTTTCATCGGGGTGCCCGGAGCAAGACCGGCAGGTATTTCGGCCCGTTCCCGTCCGCAAGCGCCGTGCGCGACAGCCTGAATGCCCTGCAGAAGCTCTTCCGCATTCGCCAGTGCGACGATACATTCTTCAAGAACCGCTCCCGACCCTGCCTGCAACACCAGATTCAGCGTTGCAGCGCACCCTGCGTCGGTCTCGTGACGGCCAAGGCGTATCGCCAGGATGTGGAACTCGGCGTGATGTTTCTGGAGGGACGCAGTGACCAGGTGCTGGAGACGCTCAAACAGCGCATGGCCGCCGCCGCCGGGCGCCTGGAGTTCGAGCACGCCGCCAAGTTCCGCGACCAGATATCTCAGTTGCGCCGCGTTCAGGAACTGCAATACGTGCATGCGGCCGAGGGCGATGTGGATGTCTTCGCCATCGCGGACGCCGGCGCGCTGGCCTGTGTGCAGGCGCTGTACATTCGGGCCGGGCGCATGCTCGGGCAACGCACCTGGTTCCCGCGCAACGAGTTGCGGTTGGGCCGGCAGGCGCTGCTGACCGCCTTCCTTTCCCAGTACTATCTGGCCGGCGGCGACCGGGACCTGCCCCGAACGGTGATCGCCTCGGAACCTGTGGCGGACACCCGCATTCTCTCCGCCGCGCTGTCCGGGCTGGCCGGGCGCAAGGTGGCGTTGGTGACGGCGGTGCGTGGCCGGCGGGCGGCCTGGCTCAAGCTCGCCGAGGACAACGCGGCCTACAGCCTAGCCGCCTACCAGGCCGACAAACGCAATGTCTACGCGCGCCTTGTTGGCCTGCAGGAAGCCCTGCAACTCGAAGATGTGCCGGAGCGGCTGGAATGCTTCGACATCAGCCACACCACGGGCCAGGCAACGGTGGCCTCGTGCGTGGTCTTCGACAGCAGCGGCCCGCTTAAGTCCGATTACCGGCGCTTCCACATAGATGGCGTGGTGCCCGGCGACGACTACGGCGCGATGGAACAGGCCTTGCGGCGACGCTATACGCGCCTGCAGCGGGGCGAGGGCGCGCTGCCGAGCATCCTGCTCATCGACGGCGGACCGGGTCAGCTCCGGCGGGCCCTGGAGGTGCTCGACGAACTACAGGTCGAGGGTGTGCTGGTGCTCGCCATTGCCAAGGGTGTGGGTCGAAAACCCGGGCTGGAGCGTTTCTTCACGGCGACCGGCCAGGTGGCCATTACGCCGCGCTCCGATGCCTTCCACCTGTTGCAGCACCTGCGCGACGAAGCGCACCGATTCGCCGTTACCGGGCACCGGCAGCGGCGCCGGCAACAACGGCGCCGTTCCGAGCTGGATGGTATTCCCGGCGTGGGTCCGAAGCGGCGGCGGGAGCTACTCACCCGTTTCGGTAGCCTGTCGGCTTTGCGGGGGGCAAGCCCCGAAGAGATTGCCAAGGTGCCGGGGATTAGCGCCAAACTGGCCAAGGAGGTATACGGCGCACTGCACGCCGAATAGCCGAATAGCCGGCGGCGTATCGGTTTGCATCCCGGCCCTGCCGAATCCCCGGTATGCCGCGCCCTCGCTCGGTCCGCAGATTCAAACCGGCACAACCGAATAGCGAAGGCCGAAGCAATGGCGCGGCAGGCGGTCTAGAATGGACGGATGAACCTACCCAACCTGCTGACGCTGCTGCGCATCGTTCTGGTACCCGTGTTCGCGCTCGCGTACCTGGCCCCGGGGGGCGCTCTGTACCTGTATGCGGCCATACTGTTTGCCCTGGCGGCATTCACCGATTGGCTGGATGGATATCTCGCGCGCAGGCTCGGGCAAACCACCCGCTTCGGCACCTTTCTCGACCCGGTCGCCGACAAGCTCATTGTGGTGACGGCCCTGGTTCTGCTGATTGGTCAGCACGCCAACCTGTGGTTGACACTACCGGGTATCGTGATCGTCAGCCGGGAAATATTCATCAGCGCACTGCGCGAGTGGATGGCGGAAATGAATCGGCGCGGCCTCGTGGCGGTCACCTGGGTGAGCAAGGTGAAGACGACGCTGCAAATGATCGCCATTGTCCTGTTGTTGGCCAATGCCCCGGATTTCAGCAACCTGTGGGTGATCCTGGGTTACGCTCTACTGTATGTGGCGGCTTTGATGACCCTCGGGTCCATGTGTATCTATCTGGTCGCGGCCTGGCCCACGCTGGAACTCGACCTGAAACGCAAGCGCTAGGAGTTTTCACCCCAGCGACCGGCGCACCGACGGACAGGGAAGTGGGTACTGCCGTGCGAGCCCATAACGACTAATCCCGTGTTTTTTTGGATTGAAAGGTCTTGCAGTGCCCGTAGTCGGGCGTCAGAAAGCGGCTAGGTCCGTTTGCGCCCGCCCGAGAATCAGCGCATGGACATCGCTCGTACCTTCGTAGGTGTTCACCGTCTCCAGGTTCATGACATGGCGAATGACGTGGTATTCGTCGGAGATACCGTTGGCGCCGTGCATATCCCGCGCCATTCTGCCGATGTCGAGCGCCTTGCCGCAGTTGTTGCGCTTCAGCATCGAGATGTTTTCCACCGCCAAGCGCCCTTCGTCGAGCAGGCGGCCAGCGCGCAGGCAACCCTGTAGGCCGAGGGCGATATCCGTCTGCATATCGGCAAGCTTCTTCTGGATGAGCTGATTGGCGGCGAGCGGCTTGCCGAACTGCTTGCGATCAAGCGTATAGGCACGCGCCGCGTGCCAGCAGAACTCGGCGGCACCCAGCGCACCCCAGGCAATGCCGTAGCGGGCCCGGTTAAGGCAGCCGAAGGGGCCGCTAAGGCCCTTCGCATCGGGTAGCAGGTTCTCCGCGGGAACAAAGACATTTTGCAGAACAATCTGCCCGGTTACCGACGCGCGCAAACTCATCTTGCCGATGATCTTCGGTGTGCTTAGGCCCGGGAACCCCCGCTCGACGACAAAACCACGAATAACGCCGTCCAGCTTGGCCCAAACCACGGCGATGTCCGCGATGGGTGAATTGGTGATCCAGGTCTTGGTGCCGTTCAGCACGTAACCACCATCGGTGGCCTCGGCCCGGGTGAGCATGCCGCCGGGGTCCGAGCCGTGATCCGGCTCGGTAAGCCCGAAACAACCCACCCATTCACCGGCGGCGAGCTTAGGCAGGTACTTCTGCCGCTGCGCCTCGGTGCCATAGGCATGGATCGGGTGCATGACTAGGGAAGACTGCACGCTCATGGCGGACCGGTACCCCGAGTCGACCCGCTCGACCTCGCGCGCCATCAATCCATAGGAAACATAGTTGACGTGGGAACAGCCGTATCGTTCCGGTAGGGTGGCGCCCAACAGGCCCAGCCGGCCCATCTCGCGCATAATCTCGCGGTCGAAGGTCTCGCTCCGGTTGGCCTGCAATATCCGGGGCATCAACCGATCCTGGGCGTAGTCTCGGGCGCTGTCCCGAATCATCCGCTCCTCGTCGCTAAGCTGATCCTCCAGCAACAGGGGATCAGACCAGACAAAGCGCGCTCTCCTATCCGTCATATGTACCTCGCACGGCGATGGCAATTGGCCCCGCTTTTCTGCATTCTACCCTTCCCGGTGGCAGCGCGTTCGCAAGTGCGCGGCAACCGGTTAACAGGAATTCGAATCAGGTCTCGAACATGCGCTTCATCACCTTCAACGCCAACGGCATTCGCGCCCGCCTGCACCAGCTCGAAGACATCGTCAGTGCGCACGCGCCCGATGTTATCGCCCTCCAAGAAACCAAGGTGGAAGACGGGCTGTTTCCCATCGACGCGGTACACGCCATGGGGTATCCACACGCGGTGATCCACGGACAGAAGGGGCACTACGGGGTCGCCCTGCTGTCACGGGCCGAGCCCAGGGCGGTGCAGTGCGGCTTTCCCTGGCGCGCGGCCGACCAGCAGCGCCGCTTTGTCACGGCCAGCTATGCAATCGGGGGGCGCCGGGTGCGGGTCATCAACGGCTACTTTCCCCAAGGGGAAAGCCGGAAACACCCAATCAAGTTTCCGGCCAAGGAAACCTACTACCAGGATCTGCTGCGCTACCTGCGGGAGTGCTGCGACCCGGGTGAACCGATGTTGCTCGCCGGCGATATGAATGTCGCGCCGGAAGACGCGGACATCGGGATCGGCGAGGATAACCGCAAGCGCTGGCTGCGCCAGGGCAAGACCAGTTTCCTGCCGGAAGAACGGGAGTGGCTGCGGGCGGTAATGGCCTGGGGACTAACGGATACCTACGCATCCTCGGTGGGCGGCAACGAACGGCTGTATAGCTGGTTCGACTACCGCTCCCGGGGCTTCGAGCGCACGCCGAAACGGGGGCTGCGCATCGACCTGGTGCTGGCCACCGGGGTGCTCGCCGGGGCCCTCGACGACTGCGGCATCGACTACGCGATTCGGGGCGGCCCGAAACCCTCGGACCACTGCCCGGTGTGGTGCCACTTCAAAACGGGGTGAGCGCGCCGCTCTCCGGAGCGAAACCTATCGGCATCAAGCCGGCCGGGGCCGTAGCTGGCTCGACCAGCGGGCAATCCTATCTCGCAGACTCGCGGCCGCGGCACGGACCGCGGCGGTGGCGCCGGCGTAAAGAATCGAGCGGGACGCATTGATGACCAGACCCTGCCCGTGCGCGTCCAGCCCCGCCTGGAGCACGGCGCGCAAATCGCCGCCCTGGGCACCAACGCCGGGTACGAGCAGCGGTATGGCATCCGCCACGGCGCGGATGCGCGCCAGATCTTCGGGATAGGTCGCACCCGCCACCAGCATCAGGTTGCCGTGCTCATTCCACTTGCTGGCGGCCTTGGCGATGCGCAGGTAGACGGGCTCGTCCTGCGGATAACCCTGGAGCCAGGCGCTGCCCGGATTGCTGGTGCGGCAAACCACCGCCACGCCGCGATCGCGGTAGGCCAGAAAGGGTGCGAGGCTCTCCGCGCCCAGGTAGGGGTTCACGGTGACGACATCGGCACCGTAGCGCTCGAAGGCCTCCTTGGCGTAGAACCGGGCAACGGCACCGATGTCCCCCCGCTTGGCATCCAGGATTACGGGTATATCGGGGTGGCGGGCGTGGATGTGGGCGATGACTTCCACCAACTGATCCTCCGCCCCCACCGCCGCGAAGTGCGCCACCTGGGGCTTGAACGCACAGACCTCGCTGGCGGTAGCATCGACTATGGCACAGCAGAAATCCCTGAATGCCCTGGGCCTCGCCTGGAATTCGGCGGGCAACCGCTCGCCGATCGGATCCAGACCCACGCAGAGCAGTGATTTCTTTGACGTCCAGGCGGCCTGGAGCCGTTCTTGAATGGATTGGGCTACAGCAACGGCCTCAGATCGCTTCTGCAATGGCGGCGCGGCGCACTACTTCTTTGCCAATATAGGTGATCCATTGCTGGCAGATACGCTGGTTGCCCGAGTCTTTGACACGCCGGGACTCGTTGCGACAGGAAACAAAGGATTCACGCGCTCGTTCCAGCCCGTCGCGATTGAACTCACACATGCCGCGCACGATATGCACGCTCTGTACCTTGCGCAGGCCACCTTTGCGCAAGGCATTGCCGGCGGCCTCGACGCACTCTTCGAACTTGTCGTCCTCAAGGTAGAGCTGGGCAAGCCGCTCATAGATTCGGCCATCGTCGGAAAGCTTGCCGGCGTCCTCGAAAACGGGAATCGCCCTATCGACTTCCTGGGCGAGTTGGTAGGACTGACCGAGGCTGCGCAGATGGGTATCCGTACGTTCAACCAATTCATCGTCGAGCGCCTTCTGCAGCACCGCCGCGGCCCGAATAGGCACCTCTTCCTGCATGAGCAGCCCGGCCAAGGTGACAAGATCCGATTGCCTGGTGAGATATCCCGCCTCGTAGGCCGCCATCATCGTGTAGAGCTGTTCCTTTTCCATGCCCTGCTGGCCCTGTATGCCGGCGAGGCTGACCCAATAGGTGCGCTTCGGAAAGTCGCGCACCAGAATTTCCAACACCTCTAAAACCTTCGGCCAGCGTTCCTGCTCGGAGTACAAGAAGCTCAACAGGGCCCACCAGTTCTCCTTGACCGCGGTGCCGCGCGCCTGGGCGATCGCAATGCCCTTTTCAATTTGGGCGGCCGCATTCGGATAGTCGCTCATCTGGTAATGGACCTGGCCCATGAAGATATGCGGTTCCGGACCCGGATTCGTGGCTTTGGACAGCCAGAGCCGCATATAGCGCAACGCCTCGCTGTATCGTTCGTCAACGAAATTGAGCTGCGCCAAGGTATACAGGGTTGTGGTTTCCAGGCCCTCGGGAATATCGTCTCCCTGTTTGATGACCTCCTCGTAGTGCATAATCGCCCGGCCATAGTCCTCCTTGGAGAAGTAGGCGAAACCCAGCATATTGTTGATCTGGCCGATCTCGTTGCCGTTGTAGCGTCGGCTGCGATCAAGCATGCCGTTCAACACCCGTATGGCGCCATCGAGATCCTGGGCGTCGACAAATTCCTGGGCTTCGGCCAGCTTCTTGAAGGTCGCCTCGCTCATGGACGGCACCCGCCGCGTCTTCCGGGGCGGCTCATTCTCCTCGGCCGCCCAGGCACCGGGTGCGCCGAGCAACCCGAACTCCAAGGCCGGGCCCAGAAGCAAAACCGCTGTCAAAACCGCACCGAGGCGTAGCAAGGCATACATGGCCGACTACCCGTCCTGCAGCTCGAAGGTTATGCGGTTCTGCACACCCGCCACATCGATGGGTTCACCGTTGACCACCTTGGGCTTGTACTTGAATTTGAGCGCCGCGCCGATCGCCGCGCGGTCGAAGATTCCCGGCGGCTTGGATTCGATCACCACCGGGTCGCGCACCGCCCCGGTCTTGGTCACGACGAATTCCAGGAGCACATAGCCCTCGATGCCGCGGGTCTGCGCCCGGCGTGGATACACCGGCGCCACCTTGACGATGGGCAGATACTCCCCATCGGAACTGAAACCGCCGGTGCCCCCAACCTGCAAGTTCAAATCGACATCCACAGCGCCGATCTCGACGCCCTGGGAAACGTTGCTGGCATCGAACTCGGGCTTGGGCATGTCGGGCGGCGGTTCATCCGGCGGCGGTGGCGGTTTGGGCTTGCGTCGCTTGAGCACGACATCGATGTCCTCCTCGACACGGACAAAGTCGACGATCTTGCCCGTGATGCCCTCGTCGAAGGGACTCTTGTCGCTCTTGATGAGCGCCTGCATCAGCAGGAACAGAACGAAGGTGGCCGCCGCTCCCAACCCGACACCGAACACATATCGCACCAGCATGTTACGCCTCCGTCGAAACAGCCACCTCGGTGAGCCCCGCTCCCCTGGCCGCCGTTAACACCGCTTTCAACAATTCATACCGGGCACCCTTGTCCGCCTGTATGACCAACCCGCCCTTGGGATTTTCCGCGTGCAGCCGCTCAATGTGCGCCCGTACCGCCGCCGGGTCAACCCGCCGCTTATCGATCCATATCTCGCCGTTCTCGCCGATGGCAACCAGTACGCTCACCGTCGGTTTCTGTTCGGCGCTGGCCGCTTCCGGGCGCAGAACCTCGATACCGGCCTGCTTGATGAAGGTGGCGGTCACGATGAAAAAAATCAGCATGATAAACACCACATCGAGCATGGGGGTCATATTGATGTCCGACTCCCCGTCCGTGCGTGAGAATCGGCTTGCCTTGCGCACCATGTTCCGCTACTCCCTGTGTTCCACCTACCTCCGCCTAGTGGTCGGTGGTGAGCCGTTCCTCAAACAACTCGACCTCGAAATCAACCTTCCGCTTAACCAGGGTACTGCCCAACAGGCCCGACAGCGATGCGATCATGCCGGACATGGTGGGAATCGTTGCCATCGAGACACCAGCCGCCATCGACCGGGCGTTGCCGCCCTGGGTTGCCATGGCGTCGAACACGGAGATCATGCCCGTTACGGTACCCAGCAAGCCGAGTAGCGGGCAAAGGGTCACGCAGGTCTGAATGAGCGGCAGCGTGCCCGTTATCGCATCCGATGTCTCGGATATCATGCGGTCGCGAATCTGGTGTGCGCTCCAGGAGCGGCGTTCCGGCCGACTTTCCCAGCTTTCGGTCGCCACCCCGATGATGCGCTTGTGCTCGGAATTGAAGTACCAGAGTCGCTCGAATATGAGCGTCCACATCAGGAACGTCAGGGCGGCAATCAGGTAGAGTACGTTGCCGCCCTGTTCGATGAACTGGACGATGGCAAGATAGGCGTCACCCAACATGGCGTCGGCCTACTCCAGCGGCTGGCCCGATCTCTCGGCGTGGTCGGCAATGATACCCTGGGTCTGCTCCTCAAGAACGTGAATGACCGAGCGGCTGCGCTGGGCGACCAGCGCGTGCAGCAACGTCATGGGAATGGCAACGCAAAGCCCAAGCACCGTTGTCATAAGCGCCGTCGAGATGCCGCCGGCCATAGTCTTCGGGTCGCCGGTGCCGAACAGCGTGATGGCCTGGAAGGTCAGGATCATACCGATCACCGTACCGAGCAGCCCGAGCAGCGGCGCCACCACGGAGATCACCTGAATGAGCGTGATATTCCTTGTTATTTTCGGCGTCTCCCCCAATATGGCCTCGCCCAGCTTCAGTTCCAGGGTTTCCACATCCATGCCCCGGTTCTCGTGATAGACGTTCAGCACCCGGCCAAGGGGATTGTTGCCGCTAACCGTGTCGGAGCGCTTCTGGGCATTCACCCTGGCGCCTGTAATAGAGAGCGTCAGCAGCCGCTCGACGGCCAGCAACACCCCGATGATGCCGCCCAGTATGATCACGGCACCCACATAGCCGCCCTGGCCGTCGCAGAAGGGCAGGTAGCATTCGCCATTCGCGATGCCGCCGAAAAACGAGCCAACCCGCTCGCCGACGGTTGCCGCCTGAATGAGCACCGCCAACAATGAACCCCGGGTCGGATCCACCGCCACGCCCACTACCTCGCCCGGGGACGCTTCCTCCAGGTCTTCAACGGTGTTCGTAAAGCGTGCGGCGGGTTGCCGGGCAAGTTCGACCAGTGAGCCGTCATCCGCATCGTATTTAAGGTATTCGCCATTGCCGAGCAGCGCGAACGAGCCGACCCGGATGATGTCGGCGGGCATCTGCTCGCCGTTTAGCATGGTGATGGTGCCCTGAAAACGGCCGACCCGGCTGGACTCGGTCATTTCGCGCTGCAATTCAAACCACAGGGTTTCCATCTCGTCGATGCTGGCCAGTTGGCTCGCCGTTCCCATCTTGGCGGCCAGGTCACCGAGCCATTCGCCCCGGTTCGGGTATTGCGCGGAGATGATGGAATTTTCGAACACGCCCCGCGTATCGCCCGCCACCTGCTGCAGCACGCCGAACAGTTCGCGCAGGGAACCCAACCGCCGGTCGAGCTGTTCCTGCAGGTCGAGGAGCCGGATTTCATTCTCGTCGAATTGGGTTTCCAGGCGGTCGGAACGCCGTTCCTCCGATCGCCGTTCCGCCTCGGCACTGGCCAGCAACTCGGCCTGTTGGGTCTTGTCGTTCTGGAAGCGCTGTTCCCGCTGTACGTGTTCCCGGGATTCGATGACCCGCCGCTCCTCGACATTGCGCAACAGTTCATCGAGGGTATTGGCTTCCACGGGTTGGGCATCCGCCGGTGCGGTGCTCTCCTCCGCCAGCGCCAGGGGAGTGGCCAGAAGCAGGCCGCCCAGAAAGAGAGTTCGGTGCAGTGTATTCATCGTGATTACGCCTCCGGGGCAGCGATGGGCAGCGTCAACATGTCGACGGAAAGCTGCTTGCGGGCCATGCGAATCCCGTTGCGCACGGGTGTCGTGTACTCGTCGTCCAACTGCTCCCAGGCATTGGTCGCCTGGTTCCACATACCCGTTTCCTCGCCGTCCGGGGTCTGGTAAACGAGGCTGATGCGCCCCACCTTGAGTACATCCACCTTGCGGTCAACCCCGCCGACCTCGATGGTGTCGGAGTAGGCCTCCATCGTTCGTCCGTATTCGTTCTCGATCTGGAACGCCCGCAGCACCTGGGAGAACTTTTCGGATGCGGCGACATCGGCGCGGTCCATGATATCGCGCAGCCGCTCGATGCGGCCAAATCGTTCGTCGAGCAGAAACGGCAGGTCGAGAGTAACGAACTGTTCGAGGCCTTCGATCATACGCAGCATAAGCGGCGTGATCTGCCGCTCGATGACCGTGACCTCGTCGATGGACTCCGCGAGCTGCTCCATTTCCTGGCGCTGGGCGGCGATCTGCTTCTCCAGTTGCCGGTTGTACACCCGCAGGCCCTCCACCTGCTTGAGCACCGTCTTGTACTCGTTCAGCAGCAGCCGGGTTTCCTCCGTGAGGGCGTCGATCTTGGCCTGCGAGGTCTTGGCCTGCTGGTTGATCCGCTCCGCTACCTGGTAGATGTCCGCCAGCGTAGCTGCCGACGCCGTGCCGACGAACCCGGCGGCGAGCGCCAAGGCCAGCATGGAAAGCCGAAGACTCTTTCGATTTTTCATACAAGTTCCTGTAGGAAGAATGGGATGCAGCCCGATGGGCCTACCCGATTCGCGGGACGTTCGCCCGACAGCCGTGCGGCACGCCGGCCAAATGCGCCTCCCCCGTTTTGTAGCGCGAAGCATCAACTTACACGCTTGCGATGTCAAGGTTCAACCCGCTCCCAGCGTTAGCCGAGCTGTTCCTGAAAGAACGCTAGGGTGCGCTGCCGGGCAAGTACCGCGCTCGCCTCGTCGAAACTGCCGCGATGGTCGCAGTTAAAGCCGTGGTCTGCCGGGTAGACATGCACCGACACATCCGGCTGGGCCGCCCTGATGCTGTCCACATCCGCCATGGGGATGAAGGCGTCGAGTTCTCCAAAGTGCATGACCACCGGGCACTTGGGCGTCCGCCCCGCCTCAGCGGCGATACCGCCCCCGTAATAGCAGACCGCCGCCGCCACACCCTGGAGTTCGCAAGCCGACAACCAGGTGAGCAGCCCACCGAAACAGTAGCCCACCACCCCGACCTTGCCATATCCCGAGGCGTGGTCCACCGCCACCTGCAGGTCTGCCAGGGTGTTCGGCATGGACAACTGCTGAAAGGCGATTTCCATACCCCGGCCCATATCGGCCTCCGCATAGCCGAGTTCGACATCGGCCTCAACCCGGTCGAAGATCTGCGGCGCAACAACGGCGTAGCCGGCGTTCGCATAGCCGTCCGCCACCTCCCGGATGTGGCTATTGACGCCGAATATCTCCTGTATGACGACCAACCCGGCCCGGGGCTGCCCGGCGGGCAGGGCCTGGTAGCCGGCAAACTCGAACCCGTCGGCCGAGCGCAACCCTATGCTTGTTCCCATCACTCATCCTCTTGGCATCGACCTACTTTGTAACACACACTGTCGTTGTCTACCACGGGCGGGGGTTGTATGAGTTTGCATCTGTGGATCGAGCAAGGGCACGGCACACAGGCGATTCGGCAGGGCCGGGATGCAAACTGATACACTGCCCACGGGCGGCCCCCAGGGTGTCGCCCATAATGGCCGGCGCCGACCGTCTCATGGTCCACAACGCCAAACAGAGCCACCACCGCCCGCGGCTGTCGCAAGTTTGATGAAACTGTAACATTCGGCCCGCAAACTGTTGGTGCCTCCAAACACAAGGGCGCGCCAACCCCTTAACAACCGGGACGATCAGGTATGAACAAGCCTCGCACCCGCCCGGCCAACGGCACGAACAACCTGGTTCTGGTCGTCGAGGATGAGCAGGAAATCCGGGAAATGCTCGGCTTTTCCCTGTCGCGCAACGGCTTCGAGGTCGATACGGCGGCCAGCGCCGAAGAGGCGCTACGGCAGCTTGACGGGCCGCTGCCCGCCCTGCTCATAATCGACTGGATGCTGCCGGGCATGAGCGGCGTCGACCTGGCGCGGCGGCTGCGCAACGACGAGCATACCGCCGGCCTGCCCATGATCATGCTGACGGCGCGGGGCGAGGAAACCGACAAGCTCAAGAGCTTCGATTCCGGCATCGACGACTACGTCACCAAGCCCTTTTCCCCCAGGGAGCTGGTCGCACGCATGCGGGCGCTAATGCGCCGCACCGGCACCCCGGATAACGGCATTCTGGGCACCGGCAACCTGCAACTGGATCTCAACTCGCACAAGCTGCTGGTTCAGGGCAGCACCGTGCACGTCGGGCCCACCGAGTTCCGCCTGCTGGAGGTATTCATGCGCAATCCAGACCGGGCCTTCGGCAGATCGCAGTTGCTCGACCGGGTATGGGGGCGCAGTATCTACGTAGAGGAGCGCACCGTGGATGTGCACGTACTGCGGTTGCGCAAGACATTGAAGCCGCACGGCCTCGACCGGTTCATTCAGACCGTGCGGGGGGTCGGCTACCGGTTCAGCCCGACGGGCTGAACAGCCCCCCGCCGCACGCCAGGCGGGCTTGCCACGCCAATCCCATAGGCGCGACCACGAGCCTCGGGGTGCGGCGGGCGAACGTGCTGCGCCTACTCAGCGCCGCGCGAAGGGGGTCTGCATGAGATGGTGGCCGCCGTCGAGAATGAGCGTTTCCCCGGTCACCACCGTGGCACCGGTCAAAAAGTACAGAATCGCCTCGGCGACGGTATCCGCGGTGGCGGTCTGGCGGAGCGGCACGTTGTTCTCCAGGTAGGACTTGGTTCGCTCGTAGTTGTCGCGCCCGAGACCCTTCGCCAGCCAGTCGCCCTGGATGAAGCCGGGGCATACGGTATTGACGCGAATTTCCGGCCCGAGCACCCGGGCAAGCGACAACCCCAGGGTAACCAAGGCCCCCTTGGAGGCGGCGTAGGCGATGCAACTGCCGATGCCCGTCACACCCGCAATCGAGGCGACGTTGACGACACTGCCCCGGCCACCACGCCGCAAAAGGGGGGCGGCGGCGCGCGTCATCTGGTAGGGCCCCACCAAGTTGACGCTATAGATGTCGAGAAAGTCCCGCTTGCTCAGGCCGTCGAGATGCTCGTGCGCGCAGAACTTGGTGGTGCCGGCATTGTTTACCAACCCGTCCAGTCGGCCCCAGCGCCTGTCGGCCGCGGCCACGAGCCGCCGGCAGTCGGCATCGTCCGCCACGTCGGCTTGCACGATCTCCGTCTCCACCCCGAATTCCCGGCACGCCGCCGCGGCGGCCTCGGCGCCGTCCGCGTTGCGCACGTAGTTGATCACCAGGTGGCAACCCAATTCCGCCAGTTGTCGGGCACAGGCCGCGCCAACCCCGGAAGAGGACCCCGTTACGACCACCACCCCATCCTGTAAATCCAGCATAGCGACCTCGTTGCAATTGCGGCCCGCTCAGCAAAGGGCGCGCCGGCGTTGGATAGACCGTCCCCCAGGCACCCCGCGCCCCCAGGCTTGACCAGCCGCCGGGCGCGAGGCGGCGCCGCCCCCCTCGATTGGGGGTGGCCCAGGTAGTGTATCAGTTTGAATTTATGGATCGAGCGGAGGCACGGCGCATAGGGGATTCGGCAGGCTCGGGATGCAAACCGATACACTACCGTGGCCCACGCGGGTTTTCCGTTCCGCTCCGGGTTGGTTAGTATTCGCCGCTTTTGCATGGTCGTCAACGATGCGGGAAATCAAGGCAGTCATCTGGGACTTTGGGGGCGTGCTAACCAGCTCCCCATTCGATACCTTCAACCGCTACGAAGCCGCCAACGGCCTGCCCGAGAACTTCCTCCGTTCCATCAACGCCACGAACCCGGATTCGAATGCCTGGGCGCGCTTCGAGTCCGCCACCATCGGTCTTGAGGAGTTCGACCGGTTGTTCGAGGAGGAATCCCGGGCCCGCGGATTCCCGGTGCCGGGCAGGCGCGTCGTCGAAATGCTGGGTGGTGCACTGCGACCGCGCATGGTACAGGCACTTAGAAGCTGTGGGGAGGCGTTCGCGGTCGCCTGCATCACCAACAATGTGAAGACCGGCAGGGGTCCATCCATGGCCACCGACCGCGCCCGCCGACAGGAAATCGAGCGGGTTATGGCGCTGTTCGACCTAGTTGTGGAATCGAGCGTCGAAGGGATCCGCAAACCCGACCCGCGGATTTACCAGATCACCTGCTCCAGGCTCGGGGTGCCGCCACAGGCCTGTGTTTTTCTGGACGACCTGGGTATTAACCTCAAACCGGCCCGGGCGCTCGGCATGCACACCATAAAGGTGCTCGACGAGGATCAGGCCATTACGGAACTGAGCGCCGCTACCGGATTGACCCTGGACTGAGGGTGCGATGCCCCGTGGCGAGAGGCCGCCCGGGCCACCAGAGCCAAATATCAAGGAGCCGAACTCGATCGGTTGCCAGACCACGACATGAAGTGGTTACGCGGCTTGCAGGGCTCGGCATGTGGTGGCTTGTCAATCAATCTACGTAAGTCCCAATAGCAAAGGGGCTCCATAGAACAACTGCTTCCTTGCCCTGCACAGGCGGCTCTTGGGCAGGCGCACCGGGGGGAAGCTTGCCTGGGGCAAATTGCCGGCTCCCGAGCGGCGGCGCACGGCTCGCCGGAGCGAACAGCGCCCAGTCGTCAACCGCCTTCGATACGGGGCATGAAAAACACCTCGCTGTCCGGCCCGAGGGGTTCCAGGAAGGCGTCCTGGTGGATCTGGCCGTCGATGGCGACGGCCGCCCTAGACAGCCGCGCACCGATACCCGGCCAGCGCGCCTCCAATTTTTCCACCAGTTCCCGATAGTTCTCCGCAATGACCGCGGCCTCGCGTTGCCCGCCGGTCGCGGTCAGCAGGTGATCGGGAAAGACAACTTTCGCCATCCCCGTTCGGGCACCGCCCTCCTCAATGGCCCTCCAGTGCCGCCACGATGCGCGGCGGCGACAGCGGCAGATCGTTGATGCGCACACCGGTCGCCTCACGCACCGCGTTCGCGACAACCGCCAAGGGCGCAACGATCGGGGTTTCGCCAACTCCGCGCACGCCAAAGGGGTGGCTGGGGTTCGGTACCTCGACAATCTGCGTATCGATCATCGGCAGGTCGGAAGCCACCGGCATGCGGTAGTCGAGAAAGCCGGCGTTTTCCATCACGCCGTCCGCATCGTAGATGTACTCCTCGTTAAGCGCCCAGCCGATACCCTGGGCGGCACCGCCCTGCATCTGCCCTTCCACGTAGTCCGGATGAATGGCCCGGCCCGCATCCTGAACCGCCGTGAAGGAAAGAACATCGACCTTGCCGGTCTCCCGGTCCACCCTGAGGTCCGCGAAATTGATGGAGAAGCTGGCCCCGGCGCCCTGGGCGTTGAGCGAGGCGCGGCCTAGGATCGGCCCACCCGTTTTTGGCGCACCAGCGGCGATGTCGGCGAGACTCATCGGCGTGACATCGGCATTCACTCCCGGGGCCGGCACCGCCTGGCCGTCCTGCCACTCGACCTGGTCTTCATCCACACCCCAGGTTGCCGCCACCCGGGCCTTGCACTGACCAATGATGTCCTCACAGGCGCGAACCACGGCGAGCCCGGTCGCGAAGGTGGTGCGGCTGCCCCCGGTGACATTGCAGAAACCCGTGCTTTCCGTATCCCCCACATACGCCTTGACGCGCTCATAGGGAACGCCCAGGGTCTCTGCGGCCATCAGGCACATGGAGGCGCGGGACCCACCGATGTCGGGGTTGCCCTCCATGACGATGACGGTGCCATCCTCGTTGATACGTACTTCGGCACTGGATTGCATGCCCACGTTGAACCAGAAACCAGCGGCCACGCCGCGACCGGCGCCTTCCGGGACGGGGGCCGTATAGTTCGGGTGCCGGCGCGCCGCCTCGATACAGGCCTTGAAGCCGATGACGGGGAACTTGGGCCCGTAAGGTGCCTGGGTACCCTCGTCAGCGGCGTTCCTTAAGCGCAACTCCAGCGGGTCCATGTCGAGTTGCCGGGCCAGGTCGTCGAGCGCGACTTCCATGGCGTGCATGGCTTGCGGCGCACCCGGTGCCCGGTAGGCGGCCACCTTGGGCTTGTTGACGAGCACATCGTGGCCGCGCACCTCGAAATTCTCCAGGTCGTAGGGCGCGAAGATCGACATGGCCCCCGGCCCCACCGGTGCGCCGGCGAACCCGCCAGCCTCGTAGGCAAGCCAGGCCTTGGCCGCGGTGATGCGGCCGTTGCGCCTAGCCCCAACCTTCACCCGGCAGACCGTACCCGAGGTCGGCCCGGTGGCGCGAAACACCTCTTCGCGGGTCATAACCAGCTTCACCGGTCGGCCGGCGAACTTAGACAGCAGTATCGCCACCGGCTCCAGGTAAACCACCGTCTTGCCGCCGAAACCACCGCCGATCTCGCTGGCGATGAACTTCAGGTCGCCTATGTTCCAGTCCAGGATCTTGGCGGTCATGGCGCGGAAATCGAAATGCCCCTGGGTGCAGCACCAAACCGTCGCCTTGCCCTCTTCGTTCACCGTGGCCGTACAGGCATGGGGCTCGATATAGCCCTGGTGGGCCATCGGCACCTGATATTCGCCCTCCACAACCACATCGGCCTGCTCGAACCCCTCGTCCACGTTACCCCGGGCAAGGGTTATCACCGAGGCGATATTGCTGGGCTTGTCGGGTTTTTCCGGCAGGTTCCTGGTGAAGCAATGCTCATCGAGCAACGGCGCGTCTGGCGCCATTGCCGCCAACACATCGAGTACGGGCGGCAGCACCTCGTAGTCCACATCGATTACCTCGAGCGCCCGCTCGGCGAGCTCCAGCGAGGTTGCGGCCACGGCGGCCACCGCGTGGCCGTGGTAGAGTGCCTTGTTCCGGGCCATGACGTTACTGGCGATATCCGCGACATCGCCGCCGCCTTCCCCGCCAACATCCGCGCCAGGCTCGACCGCCGGAAAATCCTGGCCCGACACCGCCGCGTACACGCCCTCCATGCGCAATGCCCCGGACAGGTCGACGCGCTTAATCAGCGCGTGCGCATGGGGGCTGCGCAGCACCTTGCCGTACAACATGTTGGGCATGTTCAGATCGGCGCCGAACTGGGCGCGGCCGGTAACCTTGTCTACCCCATCCGGCCGTACCGGGCGGGTTCCCACGTATTTGTAATCAATCGCTTCAGCCACGAAGCACCTCCTGAAAACGGGTTGGGCGCACCGGCTCAGGCCGGGTACGCGAGTTGTTTGGCCGCATGCTGAACGGCCCGGACGATCTTGTCGTAGCCGGTGCAACGGCACAGGTTGCCGGCTAGCCAATAACGGATAGTCTCCTCGTCTGGGTTCGGGTCGCGGTCGAGCAGCGCCTTGGCCGCAACGATAAAGCCGGGTGTGCAGATGCCGCATTGCAGGGCCGCGTGTTCGAGAAATTGCTCCTGCAACGGGTGCAGGCCATCCTCGCCGGCGATGCCTTCGATGGTCGTCACCTCCGCACCCTGGGCCTCCGCGGCGAACACCAGGCAGGAGCAGACCAGGCGGTCATTGAGCAGTACGGAGCAGGCACCGCAATCGCCGGTGCCGCATCCCTCCTTGGTTCCCTGCTTGGCGACCACTTCGCGCAAGGCATCCAGCAACGTCTGCTGGGGCGAACACAGGAACTCCACGGCCTCGCCGTTGATACTCGTTTGTATGTGCATCTTGGTCATGGAATCGAACTCCTCAACGTGCCGCCCGCGCCCGGTCACGGGCCATGGCACCGGCGCGGCGACACAGTACCGCGACCACCTTGCGCCGGTAATCTACCGTACCCCGCTTGTCGGAAATAGGCGACGACGCCTCCGTACAGGCGGCCCCCGCCGCCGCCAGTGCCGCCTCGTCCACCGCCCCCCCGACCAGCGCCGCCGCGGCCGCCGGTACAATCAGCGGCGTCGGCGCCACCGCGCCGATACCCACGCGGGCGGCGGTGCAGACCCCGGTGGCATCCAGGGTTACGCTGACGCCCGCGCCGACCACCGCGATATCCATTTCGGTGCGGGGAATGAAACGCAGATAGGCATCGCCGGTACCGGGCCCCGGGCGTGGGAACTTGAGCCCGAGCAGGAATTCCCCGGCCCCCAGGGCATTGACGCCCACGCCGGTGCAGAACTGCTCGACGGGCAATTCCCGGGTTCCGCCGGGCCCGGCGATGACGCAGATGCCCCGATTGGCGATCATGGCGGGAATGGTATCCGCCGCCGGCGATGCGTTGCACAGGTTGCCGCCGAGGGTGGCGCGGCCCTGAATTTGCGTTGAACCGATCAGATAGGCGGATTCGAGCAGGCCCGGCAACAGCCGTTTGAGTTCTTCATGCTCGTTGAGTTCGGCGCTCGAGATAGCCGCGCCCACATAAATCTCGTCGTCGCCGAGCTCGAGACGGTTGGTCTCATCGAGGTGCTTGATGTCGACGATGGTGCGTGGCGCCTTGTCGGGCCCGCGCATCTGCACGATAAGATCGGTGCCGCCCGCCAACACCTGGGCGCGGCGGCCGTTCGTGGCGTGCTCCTCCAGGATGCCCACCGCATCGGCAATACTCAAAGGGGCCACATAGGCGAATTGCGCCATGGTTCCTCCGTATCGGGTCTGTTCCGGATGATCGGGTCGATCAGCGTGCAATCTACCAGAAGCGGGCGGCGGGAAGCCAGCCCGAAACAGGCTATACTGGCCCGGTGGACGCCGCAACCGCCCAGCAGTACCAATACCACCTAACCACCCTGGAATCGCAGTGGGCAACCGCCCTAGAGGCCGAGGCCTTCGACGCGGTGCTGGTGGCGGCGGGCGCAGCGCAGAACTACCTGTTCGACGACCAGGCACCGGTCTTTCGGCCCAATCCGCACTTCGCCCTTTGGTTTCCCCACGAACATTGCCAGCACGCACTGCTGCTCATCGCACCGGGGCGGCGGCCACGGCTGTTCTTCCACCAGCCGGCGGACTACTGGTATCTGCCACAGACGGTGCCCGAATGGGCCGCCGCGCATTTCGACCTGGCCGTCTACCCCGACCCGCGGGCGCTCGGGCGGGCCGCATCCCGGGCGGCGGCCAAGCTCGGGAAGGTTGCCGGAATCGGCGAGGACGCCGCGCTGCCCGGCGATGCGACCAATCCGCCCGCCCTGGTCAAGCGCCTGCACTACCAGCGGGCCCGCAAATCCGAGTTCGAAATCGCCTGCATCGACGCCGCCACCACCATGGGCGTCGCCGGCCATCTCGCGGCCCGGGACGCCTACCGGGCCGGCGACGCCGAGGTGGACATTCTGCGCGCCTACCTGCACGGGTCCGGGCAGACGGAAGCCGACCTGCCCTATCCCTGCATCATTGCCCAGAACGAGCACGCCGCCATCCTGCACTACCAGCACTACGACCGGGCCGCGCCGGTGCCGCGGCACAGCTTCCTGATCGATGCCGGGGCGCGCCGATACGGTTATGCCTGCGATATCACGCGCACCTACGCGGCCGGCAACGGCACCGCCTTCGGCGAGCTCATCGACGCCCTGGATGCCGCCCAGCGGGCCCTAATCGATACCATTCGGCCAGGCATCGGCTACCTTGACCTGCACATCGACATGCACCGGCGGCTCAGCCAACTGCTCGTGGCGTTCAACCTGGTCCGCTGCGGCGCCGAGGCGGCATTCGAACTGGGCATTTCGAGAACCTTTCTGCCGCATGGTCTAGGACACCTGCTGGGTCTGCAGGTGCACGATGTCGCCGGGCACCAGGTGAACGCCGCGGGCGACGAATCGCCGCCTCCGGCCGAGCATGCGGCCCTGCGTCTGACCCGGGAGGTACAGGAGCGAATGGTATTCACGGTGGAACCCGGCCTGTACCTGATTCCCATGCTGCTGGACGACCTTCGCGCCAGCGATGCGGGGGCGGAGGTCAACTGGCCCACCGTCGCATCGCTGTTGCCCTATGGCGGCATCCGCATCGAAGACAACGTGCTGGTCACCGCCACCGGAACCCGCAACCTCACCCGCGAAGCATTCGCCGCCACGGTGGTGCCATGCGGGCCAGGCTGACCGCCGAGCGACTGTTCAGCGACCCGCCGCTGACCGGAGCTCTGCCCCGGGATGTGCGGGTGGCGCCGGACGGACGCTTCCTAACCTGCCTCCGGGTCGCCGACGACGACCGCGAACGCGTGGATCTGTGGGGCGCGGACCTGGCGCGGGGAACCCTGCAATGCTGGCTGAACGCGACGCGGTTGCCGGGCGCCGAGGCACCGAGCGCCGATGAGCGGGCCGAGCGCGAACGCAAACGGCTGTTCGGCCATGGCATTACCAGCCACACCTGGCGTGCCGATGGCAAGCGGCTGCTCATCGAGGCGGGCGGCGCGGGTTACCTGTTCGACCCGGACAGCCGCGAGGTGCGCCAGATTACACCCGTGGGGGAACGCTACACCAACATCCGGCTGTCGGCCCAGGGGGAGTTCGTCAGCTACGCCAAGGGCGGCAGCCTTCTGTATACCCAGCTCGCGAGCGGCATCGAGCGCACCATCGCCCGGTCGGACAACACCGCAATTAGCTACGGCAAGGCGGACTTCCTGGCCGAGGAGGAGATGCATCGATTCGACGGGCACTGGTGGAGCCCGGACGAGGCAGCGGTGGCCTTCACCAGGGTGGATGTCTCCCCGGTCGCCCGGATCCACCGATTCGGCACCGACAGGCTGCGGGCGGTCGAGCAACGCTACCCGTTCGCCGGCACCGACAACCCGGTCGTTGCGCTTGGCTGGTACGACCTGGGCACCGGGGCGACGCACTGGCTGCACTACCTGGACGACGCCGACGACTACCTGGCGCGGGCCGAATTCGTCGGCACCGAACTGGCGGTGCAGGTGCAAAACCGCATCCAGAACCGACTGCGGGTCAAGCTGCTCTCACCGGCCTGCCCGGGCGGGCGGGTGCTGCTGGAGGAGACCTCGGCAACCTGGATCAACCTGCACGACAATTTCACACCCATTGGCGACGACGACTACCTGTGGACATCGGAAAGGCATGGCACCAGCCACCTGTTTCGCTACCGGGACGGAACCTGCCGGCAACTCACCCGGGGCACCGGCCACATCGACCGCATCCTCCAGGCCAACCCCGAGCGGGCCCTGGTGGCGGGCTGGTTCGAGACCCCGACCGAGCGGCACCTGTACGCGGTGGCCCTCGACTCGGGCGAACCGGCCCGCATCACGGCCCCCGGCTGGCACGAGGTTTCGCTCAGCAAGGACGGCGGGACGCTGGTCGACTGCCACAGCGACCTAGCCAATCCCGGAGAAATCCGCGCCGGGCGACGGGACGCTCCCCTGCGCGTGGTGGCGAAGACGCCAATGGATACCGATCATCCATACCACCCGTACCTGGACCAGCACGCGACACCGATCCTCGGCACCCTGGAGGTGGAGGACCGGCAGGTGCTGCACTATCGCCTGACCCGGCCCAACGCCGCCGCCCAATCGGCAACCGCACGCGGGTCTCCCCTGATCGTATGGGTATACGGCGGCCCCGGCGTACAGATTGCCCGCAACGCCTGGCCGCCGCTGGTACTGCAACTTTTTGCCCAGAATGGCTTCGGCGTGCTGGAGCTTGACAACCGGGGCAGCGCCAACCGGGGCCGTGCTTTCGAGGCACCCCTGTTCCGGTGCCTTGGCGATGTCGAGGTGCGCGACCAGGTGGCCGGCGCCCGCTACGCCGCCGGGCTCGACTGGGTGGACGCGCGGCGGATCGGCATCTTCGGCCACAGCTATGGCGGCTACATGACGCTGATGTGCCTGGCCAAGGCCCCGGATCAGTTCCGGGCGGGCGTAAGCGTGGCGCCGGTCACCGATTGGCGGCTATACGACACCCACTACACCGAGCGGTACCTGGGCCACCCCAACGACAACCCCGAAGGCTACGAAGCCAGTTCCGTGTTCCCCTGGCTCGATGGCCTGCGCGGCAAACTCATGGTGATGCACGGCCTGGCCGACGACAACGTGCTGTTCGCCCATACCTCCAAACTGCTGGGCGCCCTGCAACAACGGCATGTTCCATTCGAACTGATGACCTACCCCGGCGCCAAGCACGCTCTACAGGAGCGCGACGTGGCGATTCACCGCTTCAATCTCATCCTGGATTTCTTTAAGAGGAACCTATGACGATTCGGATCCGCCGCGCGACCGCGGACGACGCCCGTGACATCGTCGATTTCAACCTGGCCATGGCGCGGGAGAGCGAAGCTAAGGAGCTGGACCCCGCCCGGCTGGAGGCGGGCGTGCAACACGTACTCGGGGAACCCGGCGACGGCTTCTATCTAGTGGCGGAGATGGCGGGCAAAACCGTCGGCTCGCTGCTGGTCACCTTCGAGTGGAGCGACTGGCGCAATGGCCGCTTCTGGTGGATTCAGAGCGTCTATGTCGTGCCGCGCTGCCGCCGCGCCGGGGTGTACTCCCGGCTGCACAACTGGGTTCGCAACGCGGCGCTCGCCCAGGGGGATGCCTGCGGGATCAGGCTGTACGTCGAAAAGCGCAATACGGGCGCCCAAGCCACCTACCGCGCACTGGGCATGGGGGTGACCGACTATCGACTCTATGCGCAAGAATTCGATCGCGGGTGATTGCCCGCACAGTGCCACAGGCCCGGTGGCAAAACGCGCGAGCCGGGAAATCCGGCAGGCCGGCCACCGCAGCCATGCCGCTACAGGGTGTGGGTGCGGCGTTCCGAGCCCACCGCGCCGGCCAGGTAGGTTTCGATCTTTCTGCGCACCGCGTCGCTTTGGCCGTCGAGCCGCACACCAACTCCGGCGACCCGGTTCCCCTGGGCACCCCTGGGGGTAATCCAGACGATCTTTCCCGCCACCCGCAGCGGTGCCGGTTCATGCATGAGCTCCAACAAGACAGTGACCGCCTCGCCAAGCTCGCAGTCGGCATCCGTGGGTACAAACAAACCGCCACCCTGCACAAACGGCATGTAGCATTCATAGAGCAACGCCCGGTCTCTGACCACCAGGGACAACCTGGTGCTCATCGCTCACCGGCCCATCCATGCCGGCACCCGCGCCGCCGCCCGCCTGCGGGGACCGCCGCCGCCAGCCCAGTGGCCAAACCCCGATCGATGGGCTCGACCATTGGTTGGGCCCGTTCCACTCGGTGCGCCATTACCAACCCACGGCAATTCCAGTCGCAGCGGCCATTGTTGTGCGCATTTGGGGGGTACCGCCAGAGCCAGGGTCTGCTATTGGCGTGCGATTTTGTCCAGGCCGGGGTTACTTGGGCAACAGCAACCGCCAGTGGTAACAGAGTCGCTCCAGCAGCAGCCTGACGTTGGCGCTGTTCGACCGCGCAACCTGGTCGCGAAACCACAGCAACTCGTCGGCGAAGGCGAATGCCCGGCGCGGGTCCGGGTTGCCGATTGCCGGCATGGCGAGGTCGCCGGCCAGGGCGCGCACGAGCCATCGACTCCAGCGCGCACTGAGCCGCCCAGCGTCCAACGACAGCAACTCATCGATTACGGGCCGGCCCTGGGCGAGGTCGGCGAGTAGTTCCGCAATCGGGCGCTCACCGGACTCCGCCCCCCGGGCAGCCCGCAGGGGTGCGCCATCGTAGTCGTCCAACAGCGCCTTAGCGGCGGGCGCGTGCAACCAGTCCAGGGCCCGGGCCCGGTCCCTGGGGATGGTGTAGGACTGGCAGCGGCTGCGTACGGTCGGTGCCAGGGCACCGGCGCTGTGACTACCGAGGATGAGATACATGGCCCCCGGCGGCTCCTCCAGGGTCTTGAGCAGCGCATTCGCGGCATTGACATTCATGCTGTGCGCAGCCTCGATAACGGCAACCTTCGCCGGGGCGAGTTGCGCTGTACCGAGCGCGAAATCCGCCAGCGCGCGCACCTGGTCAACCTTGATCGGCCCCGCGTCTGGAGCGACCCACCGGAAATCGGGGTGGGCCAGGGTTTTCGCGTTGCGGCCGGTGCCATCGCCGAGCAGCGTCATCGCCAGCCAAGCGCAAAGCTCGGTTTCACCCCACCCGGGGAAACCTGAAACCAGGACGGCGTGGGCCAGGCGTCCGCGGTCAATCGCGGTGCCCAGGTCGGCCTTGACACCGGCCTGCCAAGGCAGGTCCATCAGTCCCTCGCCGCTTGCAGCCATGGCGACAGGGCCCGGGCGATATCCGCCTGTACCCGCTCGAGGGGGCGCGCGGCGTCGATCACCACGAACCTCGGGCAATCCCGCGCACGCGCCAGATAGGCTGCCCGAACCCGCTGGAAGAAGGCACGCCGCTCCCCCTCGAAGCGGTCCTTATTCCGGTCGGAAATACGGCCGGCAACCACCTCGATGGGCGCATCGAGATACAGCGTCAGATCGGGTTGCAGGTGGCCGTGCACCCGCTGTTCCAGGGCCGCGATGGTGTCATGGTCAACGCCCCGGCCGCCGCCCTGGTAGGCGTAGGTGGCATCCGTGAAACGGTCGCTGACCACCCAGGAACCCGCCTTCAGCGCCGGCTCGATCACCCGCGCTAGGTGCTGGCTGCGCGCCGCGAATACGAGCAGCAACTCCGCGAGGTCGGCGACCGGCTCATCGCGCACGACCAGCAGCAAGTCGCGGATTTCCTCGGCCAGGGGCGTACCGCCGGGCTCCCGCGTTGACACCACCTCGATACCCGCCGCGCCCACCGCGTTGCAGACGAACTCCAGGTTGGTGGTCTTGCCGACTCCTTCGGTGCCCTCCAGCGTGATGAAGACGCCGCGCACCTCAGTTCGCCCGCGGTTGATACTTGTTGACCGCCGTCCGGTGTTCCTCCAGGGTCACCGAAAACTGGCTGGACCCATCGCCCCTGGCGACGAAGTAGAGGTAGGGTGCGCCACTCGGGTGCACCGCGGCGCGCAGCGACCCCCGGCCCGGCAGCCCGATGGGCGTGGGCGGCAGGCCCTTGTGCCGATAGGTGTTGTAGGGGGTGGGTTGCTTCAGGTGGGCGCGGGTGAGGTTGCCGTCGAAAGCCTCGCCGAGGCCATAGATCACGGTGGGGTCGACCTGTAGCCGCATATTGCCCGCCAAGCGCGCGGCAATCACCTGGCTGACATGCGACCGCTCCGCCGCACGCCCGGTTTCCTTTTCGACAATGGACGCGACAATCAACGCCTGGTACGGCGTTCGGTAGGGCAGGCCGGCGGCGCGGGAACCCCAGGCCGCAGCAAGTTCTTCGCGCATCTTCCGATGCGCCCGCAGCAGCAACTCCCGATCCTCGTCCCCCGCCATAAAGCGGTACGTATCGGGAAAGAACCAGCCCTCGCCATGGCTGGAACCCGCCTCCGCGGCGACGCCGAGTACGGCCAACAGGGTCTCCGGCCGCGCCTCTGCCAGGGTCTGGCCAAGTTCGGCGGTGGTGCGCAGGGTGGCAAGCACGTCCGCGACCCTGGCACCCTCGGCAATGCGGAAGCGGTAGGAGATGACGTCGCCGGCAACGATACGGGAGATGAGCTGTTGTGGCGTGTCGCCGACATTCAGGACATATTCACCCACCTTGAGGGCACCGGCGAGGCCATGCAACTGCGTCGTCCAGCGCAGCAGCCGGGGGCTATCAACCAGCCCGGCGGCCGCCAGCCGGGCGGCCAGGTCGCCCAGGGTGTCGCCCGCCTCGACCCGAACCGTCACCGCCTGGTCAACGGGCAGCGGCGACTTCCACCAGTTATAGGGATACCAGGCCAGGTACGCGCAAACGGCCGCCGCGATGAGCAGGATGAGCACCCGGCCGCGCTTTCCCCCCACCAGTGGTCGAGCCCCCGCAGTCAAACGGCGCCGAAGATAACCGTGCCGTTGGTGCCGCCGAAACCGAAGGAATTGCTGAGGCCCACGCGCACCCGCATGTCCCGCGCCCGGTTCGGCACGTAGTCCAGATCGCAGTGTTCGCCGGGATGCTCCAGGTTGATGGTCGGCGGGCAGACCTGATCGCGAATGGCGAGTATGGTGAAAATCGCCTCCACCGAGCCGGCCGCGCCAAGCAGGTGCCCCGTCATCGACTTGGTCGAACTCACCGCAACCCGGGTGTCATGGCCGAATACCTGCTTGATCATCTTGGTCTCGGCCACATCGCCAAGCGGCGTGGAGGTTCCGTGGGCGTTGATGTAGTCCACCGCCTCGGGCGCAAGGCTGGCGTCGCGCAGGGCATTCACCATGCAGGCGATACCGCCGGCGCCATTCTCAAGCGGGCTGGTGATGTGGTGGGCATCCCCGCTCATGCCGAAGCCAAGCAGCTCCGCGTAGATGTTGGCGCCCCTGGCGCACGCGCGCTCGTATTCCTCCAGCACCAGAACGCCGGCGCCCTCGCCGAGCACAAAGCCATCCCGGTCCCGGTCCCAGGGGCGGCTCGCCGCCTGCGGGTGGTCGTTGCGGGTAGACAGCGCCTTCATGGTCGAGAACGCGGCCACCGTTATCGGCGAGGTGCCGTACTCCGAACCCCCGGCGACCATGACATCGGCATCGCCGTGCTGAATCAACCGCCCCGCCAGGCCGATACAGTGCGTGCCCGTGGTGCAGGCGGTGGCGAGCGCCAGGTTGGGGCCGGTATAGCCGTACATGATCGACAGGTTGCCGCTGACCATGTTGATGACCGTCGCCGGCACGAAGAATGGGGAGATGCGCCGCGGGCCCCGGTTCAGCAGCACCGAGTGGGTATCCTCAATGGTCTGCAAGCCACCGATTCCAGACCCGATGACGATGCCATGGCGGTGGGCATCTTCCGGTTCCCTAGACAGGCCCGCATCCTCGATGGCCTGGACACCCGCGGCAATGCCGAACTGAATGAACGGGTCACGGCGCCGCACTTCCTTGCGCTCCATATAGCGGTGCGCCTCGAAGCCCCGAACCTGGCCGGCGATGGTAACCGCGTAGCCATCGGTGTCGAAGTTGTCTAGCTTGCCTATCCCGCTGTTGCCCGCCACGGCATTGCGCCAAGTGTCAGCGACGCTGTTGCCGAGGGGCGAGACGGCACCCAGCCCGGTCACAACCACTCTGCGCTTCGTCATGTTTTCGCCGGGCCTTTGGATACGGCGGGGCCTGGGGGAAGTTGGGTTGGGCGGCCCCGCCTAGCGGTGGGCAAGAATATAGTCGATGGCTTGTTTGACCGTCGCAATCTTCTCGGCTTCCTCATCCGGAATTTCGGTCTCGAACTCTTCTTCGAGAGCCATCACCAGTTCGACGGTATCGAGCGAATCCGCTCCGAGATCTTCCACAAAAGAGGCCTCGTTCCTGACCACTTCCTCCTTGACGCCAAGTTGCTCGCAAATTAGCTTCTTCACCCGTTCTTCGACGCTGCTCATGCTGAATGATGTCTCCCAATACGGTTGCTGGGGCAGAGCGGAGCGCGAATATTATAGAGGTGATTGGGCCAATTCAAGGCAGGGTGCCGTCTCGCCCAGGGCCATCTCAAAGTGCCGTAGGTGGGAGGGGGCTCTCCGAGGCTGTTGGGCGAGGGGCGCGTTGGATCGAGGGGCCCGGGTCGGCTGTTGGGCCGCCGGAAGGCGTTTTACGGGGGTGCGGAGCCTCCGGCGGGGGCGGTTCGCCCCCTGGCGGCGGAGGTGTAGAAATGACGAAACAGATAGAGACCCACGAGCGGCTGACCGGAGACGAACGGGGCTCGGGGGGTTCCAACCGCGGCTTCGGCGTCGTGTTGACGCCGGGGCCAGTGCCGCCGCCCTTGTCGAGGACGGGCGGGTCGCCGCGGCCGCCTGCCGCTGCTTCATGCGTACGGACATCGACTGTCTCGCCATCGGCCGTTGCTTCCTGCGCAAAGGGGCGCAGGCAATGAGGGACACCAGGACACACGGCGTGAATTCCCCCCCCCCCCCCCCCCCCGCCCTCGGTGGTGGACTTTCGTGCGGGCTCGCGCTGTGACGGGACTTGCGGCAAGGGGGCTGGTCCGGGGCGCGGGAGTCGCGCTGTCGTTCCTGCCGTGGCTGGCGCTGCTGGGCTGGCTCTCCGCCACCGCCTGGTTCCTCTGCGACGACGCCTTCATCGGCTTCCGCTACGCCCGCAACCTGCTGGAGGGCCACGGGCTGGTCTTCAACCCCGGCGAGTACGTGGAGGGCTACACCAACCTCCTGTGGCTGCTGGAGCTGGCCGCGCTGTGGAAGGTGCTTGGAATACCCCCGGAGCAGGCGGCGCCCTGGCTGTCGGTGGCCTGCACCGCCGGCACCGTCGCCGCGCTGGGGGTGTGGCTCGCCCGCCTGCCGCGGGTGCGCCACCGGTGGCTGGTGGCCTGGATGGCGTTCGGCCTGCTGTGCTCCAGCGCCACCTTCGCGGTGTGGACCTCGGGCGGGGGGCTGGAGACGCGGCAGTTCACCCTGTTCATCGTGGTGGCGGTGGTGTGCCTGGGCCTGTGGCGCTCGGAGCGCCGGGGCCTGGCGGCGGCGTCGCTGAGCCTGGCGCTGGCGGCCTATACCCGGCCCGAGGGGTTGTTGATCGGGGGCCTGTGCATCGGCTGGTTCGCCCTGCAGACGATGGCGGACGCCGGGCGCCTCCGGCCGGACTGGCGGCGGCTGGCGTGGCTGGCGGCGCCGTTCGTGGCGCTGGTGGCCGCGCACTACCTGTTCCGCCACGCCTATTATGGCGAGTGGCTGCCCAACACGTACCACGCGAAGCATGTGCGGCCCTGGTACGGGTCGGGTTTTCGCTACCTGTGGGCGGCGGCGCTGGAGACGGGGCTGTACCTGCTGTTGCCCCTGGCCGCCGTCGCCGCGCGCGAGCGCTGGCGGGCGTGCCGGGACGGGTCGTTCGCGCTGCCGCTCCTGCTGGTGGGCGTCCACATGGCCTACGTGATGCGCATTGGCGGGGACCATTTCGAGTACCGGCCGCTGGACTTCTACTGGCCGCTGCTGGCGCTGCCCGCGGCGTCGGGGGTCGCGCGCCTCGGCTCGCGCCTGGCGGCCGGGCGTTGGCGTTCCCGTCTTCCCGGGCTTGGTGGGATGGGCGCGCGGGCCTGGGCGGTGGCGGTCTTCGTGCCGGTGCTGTTCTACGCCGGCGCGATCCAGGGTGCCCTGCTGTTCGAGGGCGCCGCGATACGCGAACGCATTGCCAGGCTGCATATAGAATTGGATGATGGAAACGCCGGATGGCTACTCGCCGCGCCGGGAATGCCGATGCTCGTCGCCATCTCCAACGACCTGAGACGCTTGGCTGCCCAACAGATGGTCGCTTCGCCCTTCGTGGAGCACCGCGAATTCGCCAGATCGCGTTTACGATTTTGGAAGTCCTACGAGAAGATGGAACGGGGCGTGTTTCCCCCGGACGCGCTGATGGCCGAGGGTGGTATCGGAATCCAATTTTATTATCTTCCTGACCTGAAGGTCATCGACCTAAACGGCCTGACCGATGCCACCGCGGCCCGCAACCCGGTGACCCGTGCCAATCATGAACGCCACATGGCCCATGACCGGCGGCCGCCGCCGGGCTACCTCGAGGAGCGGGGCGTCAACATCACCGTACATGCCGCGGCGGACAGTCCAGCGAAGGCGCTCATGCGGGGGCGCTATGCCGTGCGGGTCGGCCCGAGTCTCTGGATGCCCTTCGGCTCCCCGGACGAGGAGTGGGTTCTCGACCGTTTTGCCGGGCGAGACCTGCATGTGCGAGGTATCCAATACGCCGACCTGTCCTGGGAGGAGGCGGTGCCGGACTTCAACTACCGTTTTGGGGACTTGGGGTTCTTGCGGACACGCTTTTGGTACCCTTGGGTGCAGGTGTTCGCGAGGAATTGCGCGCCGGGCGAGCTGTTGGTATGGCCCTGGCCGAACGGAAAGGTGGACGCGCTGGCGCTTCATCCCTGGACGATTAACGAGGCGGGGCTGTGCAGGACCGCTGTCATGAGATATGCCGGGTGGAAAAAGCCGCTCGCTGACGACCCGTCCCTGCTGGAGGCAGCCAAGAGGACGAAGGCGGCCATCCGCTCGGTGTTCGATGTCCACCTGCTGGGGAATCGCCTGCTCTACTTCAGGCAGCCGTGCCGCCCGGGCGACAACGACGCGACCTTCTTCCTGCACGTGGTTCCGGTCGATGGGCGTGATCTTCCCGATGGGCGCCGGCGATACGGTTTCGACAATCTGGATTTCCGGATGAAAGAATACACAGGGGGCGGAGAGCGTTGCGCGGCGGTGCGCAGACTGCCGGACTATCCCATCGCCAAGCTCCGCACCGGCCAGTACACCGGCGAGGGCCGGCTCTGGGAAGGCACTGTTATCGTCGCCGGCCCCGGGGGCGATGGGAGGCCCGCACCATGAACGACAGGTGCACGGTAGTGCCGTTGACGCGAACCAACGCGCTGTTCGCCGTGCTACCGGCGCTGTACCAACATAACACCCTGTTTGCAGGGCTGGAAGCGGCGGCAGCGCTATTCATGCTGGGCCTGTTTATCCTAATCATTTGCCTCTTCGCACGGAATCCGGCACTTGCACCCTCGCCAACGGGGCCTTGCCGAATGCCGATGCCCCGTGTTGCCCGGGACGCCGTTACGGTCCATCATCGCCGCATCTGGGCAACATCCCAAGCCCGACCTGAACGGCGTCTTCGCGACCAGAGTTCAGGCTCATTTCTGTATGGGATTAGACTGGCAGTGCGCCGTCTCGCCCAGGGCCATCTCAAAGTGCCGTAGGCGGGCGGGGGCTCTCCGGGGCTGTTGGGCGAGGGGCGCGTTGGATCGAGGGCCCGGGTCGGCCGTTGGGCCGCCGGAAGGCGTTTTACGGAGGTGTGGAAATGACGAAACGGATGGATACCCACGAGCGGCTGACCCGAGACGAACGGGGCTCGGGGGGTTCCAACCGCGGCTTCGGCGTCGTGTTCGCCGTTGTGTTTACCGTGATCGGCCTGTTTCCGCTGCTCGACGGCGCCCCGCCCCGCGCGTGGTCGCTCGCCGTCGCCGGTATCGTCCTGACGGCGGCGCTGGTCAAAGCCGACCTGCTGGCGCCGCTCAACCGTATCTGGTTCAGGTTCGGCCTGTTGCTGCATGGAATCGTCAGCCCGATCATTCTGGCAGTGATATATTATGCGGTGGTGACGCCGACGGGCCTTGTCCTGCGTGCGATGGGAAAGGATCCGCTGCGTCTGCGGCGCGATCCGAACGCCGGGAGCTACTGGATACACCGGGATCCGCCGGGGCCAGTGCCGAAGTCAATGGAGAACCAATTCTGATGTCCGCGATGGCCTTTCTTTCCGAATTCTGGACCTTCATGCGCGCGCGCAAGAAATACTGGCTGCTGCCGACCATCGTCATGATGCTCTTGCTGGGCGGCCTGCTCGTGCTAAGCCAAAGCAGCGCGGTGGCGCCGATGATCTACACGATCTTCTGAGCCGTGCGGATCCTCGGGGTCTCAGCGTTCTATCACGACAGTGCCGCCGCCCTTGTCGAGGACGGGCGGATCGTCGCGGCCGCGCAGGAGGAGCGCTTTACGCGCAAGAAGCACGATTCCGACTATCCCGCCCACGCCGTGGCGTGGTGCCTGAGGGCGGGTGGCATCGGGCCTGGGGACGTGGATAGGGTCGCTTTCTACGACAAGCCCTTCCTCAAGTTTGAGCGGCTGGTCGAAACCTACGTGGCGTTCGCGCCGCGCGGCTTCCGTTCCTTCCGCATGGCGGTGCCGATCTGGATCGGGGAGAAGCTGTTTCAGAAAGACCTGCTGCGCCGGAAGCTGCACGTCCTGGCCCCCGACCTGGACTGGAGCCCAAGGCTACTGTTCGCCGAGCACCACCAATCGCACGCGGCGAGCGCGTTTTACCCGTCGCCCTTCCGCGACGCGGTGGTTCTCACCATGGATGGGGTCGGCGAATGGGCCACCACCTCCGTGGGGATCGGCCACGGCAACGAGCTGGAGATAACGCGCGAGATCCACTTCCCCCACTCCCTGGGGTTGCTCTACTCCGCGTTCACCCACCACACCGGCTTCAAGGTGAATTCCGGCGAGTACAAGGTCATGGGCCTCGCGCCCTACGGCGAGCCGAAGTACGCGCAGACCATCCTCGACCATCTGATCGACTTGAAGCCGGACGGCACCTTCCGCCTCAATCTCGACTATTTCGATTACTGCACAGGCCTCACCATGACCAACGGTCGGTTCGATGCCCTGTTCGGCGGTCCGGCGCGGAAGCCCGAGTCGCCGCTCGCGCAGCGGCACATGGATCTGGCCGCCTCTGTGCAGGCGGTGGTCGAGGAAGCGGTGCTGCGGCTGACCCGGTCGCTGCGCGAGGAGACCGGCATCCCCTATCTGTGCCTGGCCGGCGGCGTCGCGCTTAACTGTGTGGCCAACGGCAAGGTTCTACGGGACGGCCGGTTCGACGACGTATGGATCCAGCCTGCGGCGGGCGACGCTGGGGGCGCGCTTGGCGCCGCGCTGGCGGCGAGCCACCGTCTGTTCGGAGAGCCGCGGAGTGCCGGCGGCCTGACAGAGGACGCCCGCCTGGAACGCGAGGCGGGCGGTGACGCCATGCACGGGGCCTTGCTGGGCCCGGCATTCGGCTCAGACGAGGTCCGCCGGGCGCTTGATGCCGCCGGAGCACGGTACGACATGCTCCCGGACGACGAGTTGCTCGACGCCACGGCTGCGGCGCTGGCCGCGGGGGGTGTGGTGGGCTGGTTCCAGGGCCGAATGGAGTTCGGCCCGCGCGCCCTTGGCAACAGGTCCATTCTGGCCGACCCCCGCTCACCCACCATGCAGAGGATGCTCAATCTCAAGGTCAAGCAACGGGAGTCCTTTCGTCCATTCGCGCCGAGCGTGTCGCGGGACCAGGTCTCGGAGTGGTTCGACCTCGACCGCGACAGCCCCTACATGCTGCTGACGGCCGGCGTGAAGCTGTCTCGGCGCAAATCCGCGACCGGGTCGGATCAGGCGCTCCGCGGCCTTGACCGGTTGCAAGTGCCGCATTCGGAAATCCCTGCCGTCACTCACGTGGACTATTCCGCCCGCGTCCAGACCGTTCACCGCGAGACCAACCCCCGCTATCACGAGCTGCTCGAGGCATTCAAGTCAAAGACCGGCTGCCCCGTGCTCGTGAACACCAGCTTCAACGTCCGCGGCGAGCCCATCGTGTGCACACCCGCGGACGCCTTCCGCTGCTTCATGCGCACGGACATCGACTGTCTCGCCATCGGCCCCTGCTTCCTGCGCAAAGAGGCGCAGGAGCCGTCGCTCAAGCGCGTCGGTAGGGACTCGTTCGAGCCGGATTGACGAGTCGGGTGCATGAGTGCCAATTGCTCCGGCATGAATGAACAGGGGCAAGCCGCCGCACCAGAAAAAGGGGCAGACAATGAGGGACACCAGGACGCACGGCCTGAATCCGCACAATCGTAAACTCCGCCGCGTCCTGCGCCTGGTCGGCTGGAACGCGTTGCTGCTCGTCGCCGGTCTGACCCTGATGGGTGCCGTAGCGGAAGCGTGGCTTCGGCTGACGATGCCCTTTACCCTCCCCGTCGACTATTGGCCCATGGTGCACTTCGTTCCCGGCGTAGGTCTCTCTTATGAACCCCACCAGGAAGTGTATCGGACCAACCACCGTGATTTTTGGACCGTCTCGCGCACCAACAGCCTGGGTTTTGTCGACCGTGAACCCGTGAGCGCCGAACGTGCCGCGGCAAGCTGCCACATCGCCATGATCGGCGATTCCTTCGTCGAGGCAAGAGAGGTTCCCATTGTGGAGAAGTTTCACGTCCGGCTGGAAGAGCTTGCCGCCCGGGAACTGCCCCACCTCGACGTCACCACCTCCGCGTTCGGAATGAGTGGTTCCGGCCAGATTAACCAGTTGCCGTTCTACGACGAGTTCGCACGGCAGCTTCATCCCAAACTACTGGTGCTCGTGTTTGTTTGGAACGATTTCGTGAACAACGCGAGGGGTCTGAGCGCGTTGCACCGGGGGCTGGATCCGGATCGGATGAGCTTTTTCACCGCGGGAAGAGAAGCCGATGGAACCATAACGTTGCGTCCGCCGGTTCCTGGCGGGAAGTTCCGAGGACAGAGACTGGTGCGTCCTTGGTGGTACAGGCTTCTTACCAAGCATATTCCTGTTATGCGCACGTCCTACCTCGCGAACTGGCTACGTGCCATATCTCGCCCACCTCCAATCAAGAACAGGCGCCTAATCGAGCAGGCGAAGATTCTGAGCCGGCGCGCGCCCTATACGTCGCTGCTCGACGGGTGGCAGCCGACGACGGAGTCTGGCATGACCGCGGTCTTCCACAGAGGGGAAATGCCGCCCTACTTCGAGTCGGCCCTGGATTTCACGGCCTTCGCACTGGATCAGTTCAAGGAACGCGCGGAGCGCGACGGCGCGTCCCTGGTCATCCTGTCGACCCACACGATGTGGACCCGGGGTTCGCCGATATTCGACCGCCTGAACGCCCTGGCCGAGACGCGGGGCATTCCCGTCATCGACCAGTACGACTACATCCTCCGCCAGGGTGCCAGGTTCGAGGACGCACGCTGGCCCAATGACGGCCACTGGAGCGCCGCCGGTCACCAGTATGCGGCGGAAGCCCTGCTCGAATACCTGAAGCGGAATCAAACGGTCTGCGAGTGATTGCAAACGCGGCGAACGACGTCTGGATGGTGAGGAGGCCGGTTGGGCGTGCCCTGGCAGCTCGGTATCTGGGCGTGGCGGTGGGAGACGGGGTCATGACCGCCCCGTGGCGCAACGCGCTGTTCGCCCTGTTCGTCACGGGCATCCTCGCCTACGGGGCGGCATTCGCCTGGTACATGCTCGAACGCTTCGACCTGGTCAACCTGCTCCGCGATGTGAACCTGGACGACTCCTTCTACTACTTCCAGATCGCCAGGAATCTGGCGGAGGGACAGTTTTCGACCTTCGACGGCGGCATCACCCGAACCAACGGCTACCATCCGCTGTGGCTGGTTCTGATCGCGCCCTTCTACTGGGTCTTCTCGACGACCCGCTGGAGTTCACCTTGCGGGACCGCAGGAGCGGGCCGATCGTTCTGACGACGGCAGCCCCGTTCACCGCCGCGCCGTGATGGAACGCCGAGGTGCAACGGGGGCGATGGTACCCAAGGCAGGCTCGTTGACGGCATGGCCGCCGCACCGCTTCACCCCGTTGACGATTGCAATTGCCGCGCTCGGCGGCGTCCTCGTGCTGGGGCGCGAGTTCACCTTCGGCGTGACGCTGGGCGCGGATTCGGCGAGTTTCGTTGCCGCCGCCCGGAGTCTGCTGGCCGGGGAGGGCCTTCTCGGATTTGCCGAACGTCATCCTTACGTTGACTGGCCCCCTCTTTACCCCCTGCTGCTGGCTGCGGCCAGTCTGGGGATATTCGATCCTGTCACTGTTGCCGGTCCCCTCAACGCGATCATCTTCGGATTGACCGTGTTCGTCGTGGGGAACTACCTGCAGCAACGTCTGGAGTCCCGATTCCTGGCTGCCTGGGGCTGTCTTGCGACGGCCCTGGCGGTTCCGTTGACGAAATGGTCCTCGTGGGCGCTCTCCGAGCCCCTGTTTGTCCTGCTCACGACCCTTGCCCTTGTCCAGACCGACAGGTTCCTAACCGAAGGCAGGCTCCGGACGCTGATCTGGGCGGCGGCATTGAGCGCACTGGCCTGGCAAGCCCGTTACATCGGCGGAGCCGTGCCGGCTTGCGTCGGGCTGCTGCTTCTATTCCACCCAAGGGCGGGGACCACCATGGCCCAGAGGGTGAGGCGCGTCACGGTTTACTCGCTGATCGTGGCGGTACCGATGGCGCTTTGGCTGCTGCGCAATCTCCTGACGACCGGAAAGTTCACCATGCATCGGCCACCCATTGACTATGCCGCGCTTCAGATGCTGCGGGACGTTGTCGAGATCCTGTGGAGTTGGGCGCCAATCAATACCGCCGCGATCCTGGTGCCGTTCGTGTGCATTCTCGTCGTGGTGCGATGGAAGCGATTGACCGTTGCCGACTGGCTTCCTTGCTGGCTGTTCGGGGGCTTTGCGCTGACGTATCTCGTATCGCTCATCGTGATCATATCTCTATTTGTCGGCGTCTATCTGAAGGGTGGCGTGTCGGGGAGATGGCTGATTCCCCTGTACATTCCACTCTTGATAGCCTGCTTGTTCATGCTGGACCGGGTTCTCTGGAATGAACGCGAGAGGCAGTTGTTGGGAAGCGTCGGCCGCCTGCCGATCATTCGAACGATGCCGGGAAAGCAGGGAAGCGTGCTGTTCGCCATCGTGACGATCGTTCTTTCCCTGGGAGCGGCGAGCCAGATAGCGCCGAACGTCTCCGCCATTTCCAAGGCAAACCGCAGCGTTCCGCCTATCGGGTACCTCAATGGACCGCACTGGACCGGTTCCGAGACGCTGCAATACCTCCGGGGAAACGTCGTTGCGGCGAAAATATACAGCAACGCGCCGCATCCCGTGTCGCTTCATCTTGGCAAGGACCGCAAGTATTCGCCCTACCATGCTCTCCCGGCATCTCCCGCCGCGCTGGAATGGAATCAGGATGACGTATACGTGGTCTGGTTCCACGAGGCGTTGGGCTGGTATCACGGCTATGGTGAGGCCGACCTGCGGAGGTTGCCGGACTTGAAACCGGTGGCGGAACTAGCGGACGGTGTCGTCTTCAAGGTAACGAGGTGAACAGAGACCACGTATGCCGACAATGAACAAAACTCATACCGGCCAATTCACTAGCGAGGCCCCGCTTTCCCATGCCCTGACGGCGACCGGCACCTGGACGAACCGCATGCCCTTGAGATAGGCGTCGAGTTCCGCTTGCGGCCGACCCGATTCATACCACATGCAGTCCTCCATTGACGTGCAGGGTCTCGCCGGTGATATAGGCCGCCGCATCGCTTACCAGAAAGGCCACGGCCTCGGCAACATCCTTGGTGGTGCCCATGCGGCCGAGCGGGATGCGCTCCAGTAGCCGCTCCGCCTGCTGTTCGGACAGTTCCCCGGTCATGTCGGTGGCGATGTAGCCGGGCGCCACGGCATTGACCGTAATCCCCCGAGACGCGACCTCCTGGGCCAGAGACCGGGTAAACCCCTCGACCCCCGCCTTGGATGCCGCGTAGTTCGCCTGGCCGGGATTGCCGCTGCGCGCCACCACCGAACTCAGGTTGACAATCCGCCCCCAGCGGGCGCGCAGCATGCCACGCAGTACCGGCCTAGTAACGCGGTACAGGCCACCTAGATTGGTGTCGATCACCGCCGACCACTGCTCCGGCGTCATCCGCAACATGAGATTGTCCCTGGTGATGCCGGCGTTGTTGACCAGCACCAGGGGCAGCCCCGGATGCTCCGCCAATTCCCGGAAGAAGTTATCGACCCCGTGCGGGTCGCGGATGTCGAGGCGCCGGCCGGCACCCGCCTCGCCCAGCGCCGCGCCGATACGCGCCGCGCCCGCATCGGTGGTCGCCGTGCCAACCACCCGAAAGCCACGCACGGCAAGCAGCGACGCGATGCCGGCACCGATGCCCCGGGACGCGCCGGTGACCAGGGCCACGGTGGCCGGCGCCGCCATCAAACCGCCGCCTCCAAGGCGGCCGCAAGCCCCTCCGGCGTGCCGATGGCATGGGTATCCCAGGATCTGTCGATGCGTTTCGCCAAGCCCGAGAGAACCTTGCCCGGCCCGCACTCCACCAGCCGCTTCGCACCCAAGCCGGAAAGCCGACGCATACAGTCGGTCCAACGAACGGGGGCGGTCAGTTGGCGGAGCAGTTTTTCCCGCAGGGACGCCACGGATTCGGCGATCTCGCCATCGACGTTGTGTGGGATTGCGATGTCCGGCAACCGCATATCCACCTCGGCCAGCGCCTGGGTGAATTGCTCCCCGGCGGGGGCCATGAGCGGGCAATGGAACGGGCCGCTGACATTCAGCAACACCGCCCGCCGCGCGCCCGCTTCCCGACACCGCTGCACCGCCCGCTCCACCGCCGGGGTCTCCCCGGCAATGACGATCTGACCTGGCGCGTTGTAATTGGCCGCCGACACCACCCCGTCGACTTGCTCGCAACAGGCCGCAACGGCCGCATCGTCGAGCCCCAGGATGGCCGCCATGGCCCCCCGCCCCCTAGGCACCGCCTCCCGCATCAACTGCCCGCGCCGGTGCACGAGCTTGACGGCATCGACAAACGCGAGGGCACCACCGCATACCAGGGCGGAATACTCTCCGAGGCTGTGGCCGGCCATGGCGCCCGGCCGAGGCCCGCCGACGCGTTGCCAGATATCCCACAGGGCGAAGCTCGCCGTCAGCAAGGCGGGTTGGGCCACCGCGGTATCGGCCAGTTCCGATTCCTGGCCGTTTTGGGCTAGGGCCCAAAGGTCGATACCGATCGCCTCTCCCGCTTCCGCGAAGCGTGCCTCAATCGAGGTGTGCCCCCCGGCCAGGTCGCGCAGCATGCCGACGAATTGCGACCCCTGGCCCGGAAAGACGAAACCGAAGGACATCTACTGTTGACGCCGAATTGACCGGCGGGGAATGCTCAGTCCTCGCCCTTGAGCAGATGCCGACCGCGGTAAAAGCCATCGGCGGTAATCTGGTGCCGCCGGTGGATTTCGCCCGAAGTGGGGTCCGTGGAGAGCGTTGGCTTGCGCAAACGGTCGTGGGAACGCCGCTTATCGCGGCGAGCACGGGAGGTCTTGTTCTGTTGTACGGCCATCGCGGTTTCCCCTAAATCGCCTTATCCTAATCGTTTTCGCCTACGATTCCTTGAGCGCGGCCAAGGACCGAAACGGATTCCCGGCAGCCGCCGCCCCTGGTGGATAGGCGATCGGCGGTGCCTTGTCGCAATGCTCCTCGGCACAGGGCCGTTGCGGCAGCGCCAGCATCAATTCATCCTCGATCAGTTCCACCAGCGGGGGCTCATCCGTCGCGACTTCCAGCACATCCATTTGCGCACCAAGCCGGGCCGCATCCACCTCGTTCATGACCGCAAGCACCGTAAAGTCCGTGCTTAATGCAACCGTCACCGCCTCCAGACACCGGTGACATTCCAAAGACACTGTGGCGTTGAGCACACCGGCGATGCAGACGCAGCCACTCTCGTGGGGGCAAAACGCAAGCCGCACCCGAATACCGTCCGCGCAATCGCAGAGCCTGCTGAAGCGCGGCAGGTCGCGCCCATCCACAACCCGTTGGATGACGGCTCGACGCGCCGCCAGAGAGGCCAGCGGCAAACGTTCGTCAACGCCCCGCGCGGACATTCCAGAGTCGCCCCGCCGATCCATGCATCGCCCCCGCCATAGGGCCCCTGCCACTCGACAGCGCACGCATCATAGGTACACCGATGCGCCCTGTAAAGGTAGTGCTGGATTAGACTGGTATGCTGCCAAGGACTGTTCAAGGATCCCGACAGTGGCCGAACTGGTGCTCGCCTCATCTTCCCCCCACCGCCGGGAGCTGCTTGCGCGCCTGGGGTTGCCGTTCGACGTGCAAGCCCCCGAAGTCGACGAGACGCCACTGCCCGATGAAACCCCTGAAGACCTGGTAGCCCGGCTGTCGGAACTAAAGGCCCGGGCGGTCGCCGCCCATCGGCCCGGCGCCCTGATCATCGGCTCCGACCAAATCGCCTCCGTGCCAACAGCGCCGAGAACCTCCGGCCAGTACGCACCAGCGCACACCCCACAAAACGACCACCCCAACACGCGGACAGAACCGCCCCCGACCATTCTGGGCAAACCCCGCAGCCGGTCCGCCGCCATCGAACAACTGCGGATGCTTTCCGGCCAGTCGGTCGACTTCCTCACCGGGCTCTGCGTCCTGAGCCCGGCGGGCGGCGTCCAAGTGGAGGTGGAGAGAACCCAGGTGCGGTTTCGAAATCTGGCCGACCCGGAGATCGTCGCCTACGTGGAACGCGAGCAGCCCTTCGGCTGCGCCGCTTCGTTCCGCTCGGAACGGTTAGGCATCGCACTGGTTGATGCAATCCACAGCACCGATCCCACCGCGCTGGTGGGACTTCCCTTGATACGGCTCTGCCGAATGCTCAAACAAGCCGGCTTGCAGCCGCTGGAGCATCGACGCTAACCCCGATACGTCACCAGGCCATAAGCAACCACAGGATTTTCCTATTGGGCTGGCAAGCCATTTTTGCGGGGAGGAGTAGTGTGCCGTGGCGCCCGAGGTGTTACACGCCGCGCTCAAAACCGCCATCAATGAACTCGAGGTCGCCCTATATGGCCCGAGCCGCACCGGCACTCCCCAACAAGCGAACAAACAGCTCGTGGCGTAAACCTGACTGTATCGGCGGCCCCCTAAAGATCCGATAGCCGCTCCCAGGCCGCCTGCAACAGGGCTGGCACCGGCGCTTCCACCCGCAACAGGTTGCCCCCCCAGCGAAAACTCAAGCTGCTCGCATGCAGGCACAGCCGCGAAACGCCGGCGGCTCGGGAACAAAGGGCAGATGCCTCCGTCCCATACTTGTCCTCGCCGAGCACCGGGTGGCCGGATGCCGCCGCGTGCACCCGAATCTGGTGGGTCCGGCCAGTGTGCAGCCGCGCCCGCATCCAGGAGGCGGATGCGGCGACCTCCACGCGATCAAAGATCGTTCGCGAGGGTTTGCCGTGCGCGGCTACCCGTACCCGTCGCTCGCCGCCCGGGGTCAGGTACCGATGCAACCGCAAATCCACAACGCCCAGCCGGGACGGCCACCGCCCCGATACCAGTAGATCGTAGTGCTTACCGATCCGCCGTTCCCGCTGCAGGCTGTGCAGTGCCCGCAACGCAGAGCGGGACTTGGCGACAATCAGGCACCCCGAGGTTTCCCGGTCCAAACGATGCGCCAACTCCAGGAACCGTTCGGAACGGCCCGCCCGTAGGGCTTCGATGAGGCCGAGCGACACCCCACTACCGCCGTGCACCGCCAGGCCCGCCGGCTTGTCCAGTATCAGCAGCCCATCATCCTCGAACAGCACGCACTGCCGCAGCGACGCCTCCAGCCGCCGCTGCCGGGGCGGCGCCACCGGCGGCCGCCCGGTTCGTACCGGCGGCACCCGCACCCGGTCCCCCGCGCACAGGCGGTAGGTGGGTTTGACGCGGGCACCGTTTACCCGCACTTCTCCCCGGCGCAGCATGCGATAGATGCGCGCCCTTGGCACCGGCTTCAACCGCCTGGCCAAGTAGTTGTCTATGCGTTGGCCGGGCTCGTCGACATCGATATAGGTGACGGATGGTTCCATGGTCTGGGGCCGAAATTTCCGTTGGTTTGAATGACTTGGGCAAGGCTGTTAAGATGCCGCCGCCTTTGCGGGACGAAACATACCCGTTTGTGGCGCCGCCGAACATGCCCGAGCAGCAAGGTACTAACGAGGAACATTGCCCGGAAACGGCCGCCACGGAATAGCAAGTAGCCATGCCGGCCCCTAGCTAGAGCGCACGGAGATGCCCCTCGCGAGAAGACCCCCCAACCGGGGAGCGCGGGGAGACAACTCTCCCATGAGCCGGCTACGAACGGGTCGAACGTACGCAAGGCACCGGTTGGCGTCTACTAGAGCCGCTGCCGACAAACGAAACAACAACGTGAAACCAGCGCGTTGCCGATAAGCCTATACACAGGCGAGGCGGAACTGGAACGGATTTACAAGGCCCTGCCGGTGGATGCAAACGCCGGCGGCGCCCGACATGAGTGGATAGCGACGACAGCGGCGGGGCCCCATGGCCACCGCGGTCGCCAGCCGCCCGGTAGGCAAGCGCATACCGGCCGGCATTCCAGCGAAGATCACTCCGGCAGACGGGTCGGGCGCGCCCCGGTGGCGTCCGTACCCGTCCCATCCCTCGCCCGTGTTGGCCGACCACAGCGCGCCAACAAAGGAACCAAGCAAGTATGAAACGAATGCTCATCAACGCGGCACAGCCCGAAGAGGTGCGCGTCGCCCTGGTGGACGGCCAGAAACTCTACGACTTCGACATCGAAAACCGCGGCCGCGAACAAAAGAAAGGCAGCATCTACAAAGCCAAAATAGTCCGCATCGAACCCAGCCTTGAAGCCGCATTTGTGGATTTCGGGGCATCCCGGCACGGCTTTCTCCCGCTAAAGGAGATCGCACCGCAATACTTCAAGCAGCGCAGTGACGATAGCCGCCCACAGATTCAGGACGCGGTCAAGGAAGGCCAGCAACTTGTCGTTCAGGTCGACAAGGAGGAACGGGGGACCAAGGGCGCGGCGCTAACCACCTTTATCAGCCTGGTGGGCCGCTACCTGGTGCTGATGCCGAACAATCCACGAGCCGGCGGCGTCTCACGCCGTATCGAGGGCGAAGGCCGCGACCAGTTGCGCGAGGTGCTCGCGCAGCTCGACATTCCCCAGGGAATGGGGCTGATCGTGCGCACGGCGGGTGTCGGTCGGGGCACCGATGAACTGAGCTGGGATCTCGACTACCTCCTGCAACTTTGGGGGGCGATCCAGGATGCCGGCGAGCGGGAAAAGGCACCGAAACTGCTGTACGCCGAGAACAACGTGATTCTGCGGGCCATACGCGACAACCTACGCAAGGATGTCGGCGAACTGCTCATCGACAGCCGCGAAGCCTACGAGGAAGCCCGCGTCTTCATCGACGATGTCATGCCCCAATACAAGAACCGCACCAAGTACTACGACGAGGCGGTGCCGCTGTTCAGCCGCTACCAGATCGAGAGCCAGATCGAGGGCGCCTTCAAACACATGGTCAAGTTGCCATCGGGCGGGTCCATCGTGATCGATCCCACCGAGGCGCTGGTGTCCATCGACATCAACTCGGCGCGCGCCACCAAGGGCGCCGACATCGAGGAAACCGCGTTGACCACGAACCTGGAGGCCGCCGAGGAGGTCGCCCGGCAGTTGCGGCTCCGGGACGTGGGCGGGCTGATCGTCATCGACTTCATCGACATGTCCAGTGTGAAGAATCAGCGGGCCGTGGAGAACCGCATGCGCGAGGCCCTAGAGCAAGACCGCGCCCGGGTGCAGGTTAGCCGCATATCGCGCTTCGGGCTGCTGGAAATGTCCCGGCAGCGCCTGCGGCCCTCGCTGGTGGAGGTAACGACCCAGGTTTGCCCGCGCTGTAGCGGGCAGGGCCGCATCCGGGATATCCGCTCGCTGGCATTGGCGATTCTGCGCGTGATGGAGGAAGAATCGCTCAAGGAGCGCAGTTCCATGGTGAGGGCGCTGGTGCCGCTGAACATCGCCTCCTATCTCCTGAACGAAAAACGCCAGGACGTGGCGGCGATCGAGCGCCGTACCCAGACCCATATCGTGATCGTACCCAATGTCAACATGGAAACGCCCCAGTATGAGGTGCAGCGGATCCGGGACGACCGGGCGGTTAGCGAGATCGATGTCCCCAGCTACGAGTTGACGGAAATCACCAACCAGGCGAGCGAGGACGCGCCCCGCGAAAGCCCCGCCCAGCCAGCGCGGGAACGCCCCGTAGTGCAACCGCCGCAGCCCGCCACCCCGGCCCCCTCACCCAAGCCCCAGCCGACCGGGCGCGGCAGCGACAAACCCGGCTTTCTGAAGAAGATTGTGGCGAATCTTTTTTCCGAGAGTTCCGCGGAGACCGCCAGGCAGCCGGCGGCGACCAAGGCCCGGCACCGGGGAACGGGCAGAAGAGCTGCCGCTACGGAAGGCCGCGGCCGATCCCGCAATCGGCCCGAGCGAAAACGGTCCGCCGATAGCAACCGCGCCTCGAGCCAGGCGCACTCGGCCAAGGAGGCACCGCGCAAGGGCACCGACCGCAGAGGCGGCAAAGCGCCCACCGAGGAGCCCCGCAAAAAGGGCGCGGCCGCCAAGCCCGCGGCGAAATCGGGCCGGCCCGCCAAACGGCGGGCGCAGCAACAAAACCGAGAGCCGGTCGGCCAGGATGCCGACGCCGGGCCGGCAGCCGCCGGGAACCGCAAGCCGAGCGATGCGGAGCTGGCCCAAAGCAAGCGCCGGCCGCGCCGGGACCGGGGGCGCATCGCCGCCCAGGCAGATGGCCCCAGGCGAACCCCGGAGGGCACCGGCAACTCCGCACCGGCCACCACGACCCCGGCACCGGCGGCCGCGACCAAACCCGCACCGGTTCCACCAGCGAACGGCAATGCCGGCAAGGCGGAACCCAACGAGGCCACCGGCACAGAACGGAGCGCAACCCAGGCAGCGGACGAACGGAGCGATCACGCAGCCGACCGCGCCACGGAGATTCCCGCCAAGGACGCAGCAGTCGCGCCGCCGCCCGACCCGGACACAGTTCGGGCCGGCGCCCCCGGCGAGGCACCGTCCCAGGGGGATGCGCCACCACCCGACGCGCCGCCGCCGGGCGACGCTCGCGCAAAGCCGCGCCGGGCCGCGAACGACCCCCGGGAGGTTCGGCGGCGACAGCGAGAAGCAGCGCTACAAGCGGCCGAATCAGGAAAGTCCTGAGTCGCCCAAAACCGTCGGCTCCAATTCCAGGCGGACCCGGAATCGCTCCATGATCGAATCGCGTATGGACCGCGCCACGGCAAGAAAATCCTCCCCCAATGCCTGCCCGTGGTTCACTAGGACGAGTGGCTGTCGGTGCCAGACGCCGACGGCCCCGGCCCGGAAGCCTTTCCAGCCACACAGGTCGATAAGCTGCGCGGCGGCGAGCTTGACCTGGTTGCCGACGGCATGGCTCACCAGGCCCGGTACGGAACCCGCCAACCGGCGGGCCGCCGCCTTGGTGACCAGGGGATTCTTGAAAAAGCTGCCTACGTTCCCCCATTGCCTCGGGTCCGGCAGCTTGCGCCGCCGCACCCGAATGACCAGTTCGGCAATCTGGCGCGGGCTGGGCTGCGACCATCCCAGCCGCCACCGCTCCCGGTCGACATCGGGGTAGTCCAGTACACGGTGGCCAAGTCGCCCTAGGCGCAGGGTCAACGCCAGCACGGCATAGCGGTTCGGGCTGGACTTGAAGACGCTGGTACGGTAGCCGAACCGACAACGCTCGGGCGGCAGCACAACCACCTCCCCGGCCTGCCGGTCGAACACTCGCACCGAGTTCACGCGCTCCGCCAGTTCAACACCGTAGGCGCCGATGTTCTGTATGGGAGCGGCCCCGACGCTGCCCGGGATCAGCGCCAGGTTCTCCAGGCCGCAAAGCCCCTGGCCCAGGGTATGCCGAACGAGGCCGTGCCAACTCTCTCCGGCGGCGGCCGTAACCAGGAAATCCTCGCCGTCGGGGCGGATGTCGATGCTCCGGGTCGCCACCAGGCAAGCCGGTCGTGTCAACCGGGCCGGCAGTACGACATTGCTACAGCCCCCGAGCAGCAGCAGATCCCGTGGGTAGCGGCGCAGGGCCGCGATCATTTCGGTGCTGGTGCGCGCGACGACGAGCCGTTCGGCCCTACAGGGCACACCCAGGGTGTTAGGCAGCATCGACATGCAATGGCATATACTACCCACCGCCGCGCCGCGCCGATACTCGCCGGCGCAGGCGGGTTCCACCGGCGAACGCCACCAACCGGGGGCCGGTGCCTGGCGAACGGGGCTAAGTAAGGCCCCTTGGAACAGTCCCATTCCGCAACCAACAAATCTGGGAGAAACCGGAACAACATCATGAACATCGACAACAAGGTGGCCGTCATCACGGGCGGTGCGTCAGGACTAGGCCGCGCGACCGCGGCAACGATCATCGAGCGGAGCGGCAGCGTGGCGATTTTCGACCTGAATGCCGACCTCGGCGAACAGACCGCCGGAGAGCTTGGCGACAACGCCAGGTTCTACCAGGTGGATGTCGCCGATGAGGCCTCGGTACAGAACGCGGTGGCGGCCGTCATGGCCGATTTCGGGGCCATTCACATCAACATCAACTGCGCCGGCATCGGCGCGGCGGCCCGCACCCTCGGCCGCGACGCGCCCATGCCGCTGGCGTACTTCAACAGCATTATCCGCGTCAACCTGGTCGGCACCTTCAACACGCTGCGGCTATGCGCCTGGGAAATGCAGAAAAACGAGCCGGTCAACCAGGACGGCGAGCGCGGGGCCATCGTCAATACCGCCTCGGTCGCGGCGTTCGACGGGCAGATCGGCCAGGCCGCCTACACCGCCAGCAAGGCCGGCGTGGCGGGCATGACCTTGCCCATCGCCCGGGACCTGTCCCGATCCGGTATTCGGTTGTGCACCATTGCGCCGGGAATTTTCGAAACACCCATGATGGCCGGCGCACCGGACCGGGTGCGCGACCCGCTTATCGGCATGGTGCAGTTTCCAAAGCGCCTCGGCGAGGCGGCGGAATACGCCCTGCTGGCGTGCCAGATTATCGAGAACCCCTACCTCAACGGCGAAACCATTCGCTTGGACGGCGGCATCAGAATGGCACCGAAGTAATCTGTTCCCCTGGAACTTTCTACGACGAGGTGGACTACATCGGCGAGTGGTTCGCCGCTAGGCGCCGAAGTAATCTGTTCCCTCGGAACTTTCTACGGGGCGGGCTCGCATGGGCGTACCCGCTTCCCCGCGCGTCAGCGTGCCGGCCGCCGGGGCGATAGCTCCCGGCGAGTGGCGGTGCCCGCAAGTACGCCTCGTACCCGCTCCAGGTCTGCCGCCGTATCAACGCCCCCGGGCACCGGCCGGCAGGCATCCAGCACAACGATGCGCATCCCGTGTTCAAGCAGCCGCAACTGCTCCAGGCCCTCGGCACACTCAAGAGCACCCGGGGCCAGCGCAACGAACCGGCGCAGCGCGCCAACCCGGTAGCCGTAGATGCCGATGTGCCGTAGCCAAGGACCGGTCGGGTGGGCAGAAGACCCCAGGGTCTTGGACGCCGGTATCAGCGCCCGGGAAAAGTACAGCGCGTTGCCGCGCACATCCCGCACCACCTTGACGCTGTTCGGGTCGGCAACGGCACGCGCATCCGCGACCGGTTCGCACAGCGTGGCCACCTCCATTCCTGGATCCGCCAGCATCGCATCCGCCAACTGACGCACCACTGCCGGCGGCAGCAGCGGCTCGTCCCCCTGCACATTGATGACGACCTCTTCGTCCGCCCAGCCTTCCCGGCCCGCCACCTCCGCCACCCGGTCCGAGCCGGAACGATGCTCCGCCCGGGTCAGCATCGCCCGGTATCCCGCCCTGCCCACCGTGCTCCGGATAACTTCGTCGTCGGTCGCCACAATAACCTCCCGCGGGCCGGAACGCGCCGCCTGGCGGGCAACCCGCACGATCATGGGAACGCCGGCAATGTCGAGCAGCGGCTTCCCGGGCAGGCGGGTGGCCCCCATGCGGGCCGGAATGACCACACGGAATTCGCTCACTTCAGGATCGCATGGTGCCGCAGTACCTCGGCGAGGCGCCGCGGGCCCGCCCGGCCAACATCGGCCTCGACCTCTAGGTACCAGCAGTGGTCCAGCACCAGGTCGAGTTTGCGCAACTTGACGGCATCCTTCTCGGTGCAGACCACCGGCCAATCGTTGTCGAACCGAATCTCCTCTCCGGAATACCGGTGGTGATCGTCCTGTGGGTGCAGCGCCAGGTTCAAGCCCAGTGTGCGCAACGTATGGGCGAAACCATCTGGATTGCCCACCCCCGCAACCATGTTGACGTTTGGGTGCTCGCTGGCGAACTGAATGGGTGCCATCTTCATCCCGGTTTGCAGATTGGCGAAGAACAGGGGGCGCATGGACATGACCGTTTCCCGCTCGGACAGGCCCGAGGGTCGCCGATTGGCGACCACCCAATCGACTTCGGCAAGACGGCTCGCCGGTTCCCGCAGCGGCCCGGCGGGCAGCAGGCGCCCATTGCCGAAACCCCGGTCGCCATCGACCAGCGCTATTTCGACATCCCGGGCCAGCGCATAGTGTTGCAGCCCATCGTCGCTAACGACGATATTCACACCGTGCTCCTCGACTAGGTAGCGAACCGCCTCGACACGATTGCGGCAGACTACCACCGGTACGCCGGTATGCCAGGCGATGATTGGCGGCTCATCGCCCACCAGATCCGGGTCCGCCCCGGTCGCCGGCACGGTCGTCGGCCGCTTGCCACCGCGACCGCCATAGCCCCGCGAGACGACCCCGGGCTTGAACCCCCTATCGCAGAGTTGGCGAACCAGCCAGATGACGAAGGGTGTCTTGCCGGTTCCCCCAACAGTCAGGTTGCCCACCACAAGCACCGGTACCGGCGCCCGCCACGGCGGACGTTTACCGGTCATCGCCGCCAGCCGGCGGCGGACGGCGAAAAACCCGAACAGCCAGGCCAGCGGCATGAGCATCCGGGACCGCCAGGTATCCTGGTACCAAGTGCGTGCAGGCAATGGCGGCGGCGATTCCACGGGCGCGACCCGGGCTGGCGCAGGGTTCGGCGCGGAACCTCCGTCACCTCGGCCCGCCACGGGTTCGCTGTCGCCAAACCGCGCGTCGTGCAAGCTGGCGTAGGCGGCACCGGACGCCAGCAACGACTCGTGGGTGCCGGTTTCGACGATGCGGCCCGCATCCAGCACCACGATGGTGTCCGCATTCTCCACCGTGGACAGGCGGTGCGCGATGACCAAGGTGGTGCGGCCGCGCATCACCTCATCGAGCGCCGCCTGTATATGGCGTTCCGATTCGCTGTCGAGCGCCGATGTCGCCTCGTCGAGAATGAGGATGGGCGCGTCTTTCAACAACGCCCGGGCAATGGCCACCCGCTGCCGCTGGCCGCCGGAAAGCAGCACCCCATCGTCGCCAACCTCGGTGTTCATACCCTCGGGCAGCCGTTCCACGAATACATCCGCGTGCGCCCGCCGCACCGCCTCGTCGATGGCGTCGGCATCCGCATGGGCCAGGGATCCATAGGCGATATTGGCGGCCAGGGTATCGTTGAACAGCGTCACCTGTTGCGACACCAGGGCAATGTGGCTGCGTAGATTGTCCTTGGCGTAGGCCTGCACCGGCGTTCCATCGATGCACACCTCGCCCCGGCGCGCGTCGTAGAACCGCGGAATCAGGCTGGCCAGGGTCGACTTGCCGCTGCCGGATTTACCCACCAGGGCCAGGGTCTGCCCGGGTTCGATGGTCAAGTCGATGTCGTGCAGTACATCCCCGGCACCCCCTTCGTAGGCGAAGTGCACGCCGCGGAACTCAATGCGCCCCCGTACCCGGTCGACGCTATGCGTGCCGCTGTCGGCCTCGACTTGCGCATCGAGTTGATCGAACACATCCTCCGCGGCGGCCAGCCCGCGCTGCAGGCGCACATTGACTTCGGTGAGCAGGCGCACCGGCCGCACCAGCAAACCGGCGAACATGAGGAAGCCGGTGAAGTTGCCGACGGAAAGGCCCTGGGCGATCTCCGGGCGCGCCAGCAGCGTGATCAGCACCGCCACCGCCGCCACCACCAGCAACTGGACGACATGGGTGCTGGCCACCTTGGTCGTCACCATCTTCAGGTTTTGGCGGCGGTTGGCCTGGCTTGCCCGGGCGAACCGCGCACGCTCGTACTGCTCCCCGCCGAATATGCGCACGACCCGATAGCCCGAGATCAGCTCGCCGGTCACCTGGGTGACGTCGCGCATGGAGCCCTGGATACGCTGCGCGATGCGCCGGAAGCGGCGGCTGGCCGCCAGCACCACCACCGCCACGACGGGTACCGCCGCCATGAAGATCAGCGTGAGCTGCCAGCTCAGGTAGAACATGCAGCCCAGGAAAACCAGCACCTTGATGCCATCCTGAATGATCGAGCGCAGCGCCACCGTGCCGGCGTCCCGCAATTGGGCAACGTTGTAGGTGATTCTAGACACCAGGTGGCCCTGGGCGCTGGCGTCGAAGAATGCGCTGGGCATATGCAGCAATTGCTCGAAAAGCGCAACGCGCAGATTGTGCACGACGGAAAAGGAAATGCGGCTTAAGAGCATTTCGCCGACGAGTTGGCCGCAGCCCCGGATCAACACCGCGCCGAGCATGGCCAGGGGAATGAACAAAGCCGCGTCGGCAAGGCCCTCGTCCCAGTTATCCATAAGACGTTCGAACAGCTTCACGAACGCGGCTTCGGCGGCACTGCCGATGAGAAAGGCGACGACGGAACCCCCGAAGGCCACCGAATACGGCCACACGTAGCCGAGCAGCCGCCGGTAGGTGGACCAGCCGTCAGCCCGCACCGGGCCCGCCCCCGTCCGCGCCCGGTACCGCGTCGGGCGACGCCACACCGATGGTTGCCGCCGGTGCATCGTCGGGCTGCCGCGTCACCATGCTGATGCGGGTCAATCCCGCGGCACCCGCCGCCTCCAGGGCCCGAACCACCGACTGGTGGGTGCTCTGGGCATCCGCGGCGATCAGCAACGGCAGTTCCTCCCGGCCGGGCGCATCCCGCATGGCCGCGGCCAGCGCCGCCGTTAGCGCCGCCAGGGAATCGCCGGCCACGGGCTGCCCGTTCACCAGGTAGCGCCCTTCCCGGTACACGGTGATTTCCACCGCGCCGGCATGCACCGGCCCACCGGATGCGCTGGCAAGTTCGACACCAAGTTGGGTTTCCCGAATGAAGGAGGTGGAGACCATGAAGAAGATGAGCAGCAGAAAGACAACATCGATCAGGGGCGTCAACTCGACGGTGGCCTCCGCGAGCGCCTTGCGCCGGATCATCGGCCCACCCCCCATGACCGGCCCCCAGGCACCCCGTGCGCCAGCCCGGGGAAGCGCCGCTCACTCCCCTTAAGTGTGCGCACGGGTGGTATTGCCATGCATGGTTTCGGCAAGACGGGCGGCTTCCCGCTCTATGTCGAGTACCAGATCGTCCACCCGCCTTAGGAAATAACGGTGGCACATCAGCGCCGGGATGGCGACGGACAACCCGGCGGCGGTGGTGATCAGGGCCTCGGCAATGCCGCCCGCCAGGGCCTTCGCATTGCCGGCCCCTTGGAGCATCAACGCCGTGAACACCTCGATCATCCCCACCACGGTGCCGAGCAGGCCTAAGAGCGGTGTCACCGAAGCGATGATTCCAAGCGAGGTCAGGTAGCGTTGCAGATCGTGGTTGGCCTGCACCACCGCCTCCTGCATCGCCTCCTTCATCAGTTCCCGGCCACGGTCGGCGTGGGCGATACCGGCCGCGAGCACCTGCCCGAGGGGGCCGCGGCGGCGCAGTTCATCCACGCGCAACCGGTCGGTCCCGTCACTGTGCAGCCGCAGCAGACCCTGGCCGAGCAGTGCCCCGGGTAGCACACTGGACCGCCGCAGCGTCCAAGCGCGCTCAAGCACAATCGCCACGGCGACCAGGCTGCAAAGCAGAATTGGCAACATGAGCCAGCCGCCGGATTGCACGATGTCGATCATCGGCTGGCGGCGCGGCACCGCTGCCGGGTGCGAGGGCAGCCAGCGGGGGCGCGGTTGGCCCATGCGGTGCGCCTTGCCGCCATTCGCAACGGCTCCTGGCCAGCGCACCCCGTCACCGGTACCCAGTGCAAATTTGGCATCGCGGCTTGGCGCGCCATGCGGGCCAACCTCAAAATTGGTGGGCCTGTTGCCGGAAACAATAGTTGGTGGCGTCGACGAATCCCTTCACGGACCCGCAGTCGAAACGCCTGCCGGCAAAGGTGTACGCCAGAACGGTGCCCCGCCGGGCTTGCCGCAGCAGGGCATCGGTAATCTGGATCTCGTCGTTGCTGCCCGGTTCGGTGGACTCCAGGATCTCGAAGATGTCGGGCGTGAGTATGTAGCGGCCGACGATGGCGAGATTGCTGGGAGCTGCTCCGGGGGCCGGTTTTTCAACCATGTCGGCGACCCGAAAGATTCCATCGCCAATACCTTCCCCGGCGACAATGCCGTACTTGTGCGTTTGCGACTCGGGGACTTCCTGGACCGCCACGATACTGCACTGGTACTGCTCGAAGATGCGCACCATCTGCGCCAACACGCCGCCGTCCGCACCGAAACAGAGGTCGTCCGCCAAGATGACGCCGAACGGCTCGTTGCCGATCAGCGCACGGCCACTGAGAATGGCGTTGCCCAACCCCCGCGCGGCGGCCTGGCGGGTATAGGAAAAGGTGCAGTTGCCGATGAGCCCCCGAACGCCGTTCAGTAGCTGTTCCTTGCCGGTGCCCTGAATCTGGTGTTCGAGTTCGTAGCTCAGGTCGAAGTGGTCTTCGATGGCGCGCTTGGTCCGACCCGTGACGAAGCCCACATCCGTGAGCCCCGCTGCCATCGCCTCCTCCACCCCGTACTGGATCAGGGGTTTGTTAAGGATCGGCAGCATTTCCTTGGGCATCGCCTTCGTGGCGGGCAGAAACCGCGTTCCGTAACCCGCGGCGGGAAACAGGCACTTCGTGACCATGGCCCCCCCGGCCAGTTGCTGTGACCCGCCGATATTAACCCGTATTGCCGCGCCGCGGAGGTTCCGCCTCGCGCAGACCGGCGGCGAACGTGAACTTCTCGTCGGCATAACCCACCGCTACCCGCTGGCCGGGCCCGAACTCGCCGCCGAGCAGCTTTGCCGCCAAGGGATTCTCGATGCGCCTTTGTATAACGCGCTTCAATGGTCGGGCACCGTATACCGGGTCATAGCCCTCCTCGACCAGGGCAGCCGCCGCTTCCGGCGCCAGGACAATGGCGACATCCTGTTCCCGGAGGCGCGCCCGCAGGATATCCAATTGCAGCTCGGCGATCTGGCGCACATGGGCCCGGTCAAGGGCGTGGAACACCACCATATCATCGATGCGGTTGATGAACTCCGGGCGGAAATGCTGGCTCACCACGCCCAGCACGACATCCCTTAGACGTTGCTGGTCGGCGCGATCCGCCATGTTCTGAATGGCCTCGGAGCCTAGGTTGGAGGTCATCACCAGCACACAGTTGCGGAAATCCACGGTACGGCCGTGGCCGTCGGTCAGGCGACCGTCATCGAGCACCTGCAGCAGCACGTTGAACACATCCGCATGGGCCTTCTCGATCTCATCGAGCAGGATCAGCGAGTACGGGCGGCGGCGCACCCGCTCCGTGAGATAGCCCCCCTCCTCGTAGCCGACATACCCCGGGGGTGCCCCGATCATGCGGGCAACGGAATGCTTCTCCATGAATTCCGACATGTCGATGCGCAACAGCGCCTCTTCGCTGTCGAAGAGCACCGCCGCCAGGGCCTTGCAGAGTTCCGTCTTGCCGACGCCCGTCGGGCCTAGGAACATGAACGAGCCGTTCGGGCGGTTGGGATCGGCGAGGCCGGCCCGGCAGCGCCGCACGGCGTCCGCCACCACAGTGATCGCCTCGTCCTGGGCCACCACCCGCTGGTGCAGCGCCTCCTCGAGGTGCAGCAGCTTTTCCTTTTCCCCTTCCAGCAGCTTGGCTACCGGGATTCCCGTCCACTTGGAAACCACCTCGCCGATCTCCTCCTCGGTGACGCTGTTGCGCAGCAACCGGTGCTCCTGGGGCTCGGAGGCGTCGGCGAGTTGGCGCTCCAGTTCCGGGATGCGGCCGTACTGGAGTTCCGACATGCGCGCCAAGTCGCCGTCCCGGCGGACGGCCTCGAAGGTGGTGCGCGCCGCTTCGAGTTCCTCCTTGATATCCTGGGCGCCGCGCAGGCTGGCCTTCTCCGCCGTCCAGATCTCCTCAAGATCGGCGTATTCCCTTTCCAGGTCCGAAACGCTCTGCTCCAGGTCGCGCAGCCGCCGCCGGCTGGCATCGTCGCTCTCCTTCTTCAGCGCCTCGACCTCCATTTTCTGCTGAATCAGGCGCCGTTCCAGGCGGTCCATCGCCTCGGGTTTTGAATCGATCTCCATGCGGATGCGGCTGGCGGCCTCGTCAATCAGGTCGATGGCCTTGTCGGGAAGCTGCCGGTCGGTGATGTAGCGGTGCGACAGCTTCGCTGCGGCGACGATTGCCGGGTCGGTGATATCGACAGCGTGATGCAGTTCGTACCGTTCCTTGAGCCCGCGCAGGATGGCGATGGTATCTTCCACCCCCGGCTCATCGACCAACACCTTCTGGAAACGCCGTTCGAGGGCGGCGTCCTTCTCGACATGGCGCCGGTACTCATCGAGCGTGGTGGCACCCACGCAGTGCAGCTCGCCCCGGGCGAGCGCCGGCTTGAGCATGTTGCCGGCATCCATGGCACCCTCCGCCTTGCCGGCGCCGACCATGGTGTGCAGTTCGTCCACAAACAGGATCACGTTGCCCTCCTGCTTGGCCAACTCGTTCAGCACCGCCTTCAGCCGTTCCTCGAATTCGCCCCGGAACTTCGCCCCGGCGATCAGGGCACCCATATCCAGCGCCAGTATGCGCTTGTTCTTGATGCCCTCCGGCACTTCCCGGTTCAAGATGCGCTGCGCCAGGCCCTCGACGATGGCGGTCTTGCCGACGCCGGGTTCGCCGATAAGCACGGGATTGTTCTTGGTGCGACGCTGCAGTACCTGGATGGTGCGCCGGATTTCGTCGTCGCGGCCGATCACGGGGTCGAGTTTGCCCTGCTCGGCGCGTTCGGTCAGATCGATGGTGTACTTGGCAAGCGCCTGCCGGTGTTCCTCGGCGTTGGCATCGTCCACGGTTGCACCGCCCCGGGCGGCCTCGATCGCCTTGTCGAGTTGCGCCGGGTCGACACCCGCCTCCTGCAGGATGCGTGCCACGGTGCGCTCCCGGGCCAACCCCCGGAGCACCTGTTCGCTGGAAAGATACTGGTCGCCGGCCTTTTGCGACATGCCGTCCGCCAACGTCAGGGCGCGGGTGAGTTCCCGGGCGGGCTGTATGTCTCCCGTCGGGGTCTGCAGAGTCGCCACCCGGTCAAGCGCGGCGGCGATGCCGTCGGCGATTCTGTCGCTTTGACCGCCGGCCTGCACCAACAGCGGCAGCAGGGTACCCGGCCCCGGTTCCACCAGCACCGCCAGCAGGTGAATGGCCTCCAGGGTGGCGTGGTCCCGGCCCGCCGCCAGCGACTGGGCATCGGCCAGCGCACCCTGCAATCTGCTCGTCATTCGATCCATACGCATCGCACACCCCCTTGTCTACCAAGGCCAACCGCCCCGGCAAGGCCGGGGGGGCCGGTCTTCGAACTTGGGTGGTGGAACCAACCGCCATTCGGGAGGGAACCGGCCCCTTCGAGAGGCCATGCATCAACAATGTGTCCGTTTTCGCAATTTTCAACGTTTGGCGGTGGGCCGACCCGGCTACCGGCCGATGTCCCAATCACAGAGCCCGCGTGGAATCTCCCAAGCGCGACAACCTTAAAGTGGTGATTCCAGCCCTCCGCGTCTTCGTTTCGAACCGACGAACTGCTCGGGCTATGGGTCCGGCGGCCGATTGATCCACCAGGCCCAGCGGGACCGCCGTTCATGGCGCAGCGCTTCGATGTGACCCGGGCGGGTGGACCGCCAGGTAAGGGCACCGTCCCGCCCGGTTATCCAGACCTCCGCCTGTCGTTCCCGGTAGCGCCGCACCACCGCCGGATGCGGATGCCCGTAGCGGTTGCCGAACCCAGCCATCGCCACCACTAGCCGGGGGCGCAGGGCGTCGATGAAGCGGCGGATAGAGGAGGTATTACTGCCGTGGTGCGGCGCGAATAGCAGGTCCACGGGTTCCAGGCCACGGGCGAGCAACAACCGTTCCGCGTGCGCCTCGATGTCGCCGGTCAACAGCAACCGCCCACCCCGGGCAGCAACCAAAAGCACACAGGAGCCATCGTTGCCGCCCAGGCTGGAGAGCCGCGGCGGATGCAATATCGCGAAACGCACGCCATCCCAATGCCAGCTATCGCCCCGGTGACAGGGAATACCGCCGAACTCCGGCACGTTCGTGACCAGTGCATGCACGGGCATGCTCGCCATCACAGCCCGCACGCCGCCGGCGTGGTCAAGGTCGCCGTGGCTGAGGATCAGGCGGTCCAGCACCCTTGGCCCGGTTGCGGCAATGGCCGGCACCACCACCGCCGCGCCCAGGTCGAAGCCGGAGGCGAAACGCGCCCCCGCATCGAACAGCAGCCGGTGCCGGCGCGTATCCACCAGCACGGCGCTGCCCTGCCCAACATCGAGGCTCTGCACGCGCACTTCGCCAGGGGGCGGGCGCTCGTCCAGCACCGCCAAGCCAACCGCATACAGCGGCAGGCAGGCCAGCACCGCCCGCCAATGCCAGGTGCAGAACAGGCAGGCAAGGGCCAACAGGCTGGCGATGCCCTGGGGCAGATCGATGGGCAACGGGTAAGCAGCCGGCCCATCGAGCCAGTGCAGATAACCCAGCAGCGCCGACAGGGCCGCATCCGCGCCGGACCAGCAGAGCGCCGCCAACGGCGGAACCAGTATCGAGGTCAGGAGCGATAGCAGTACCAGCGGCACCACCAGGAAGGAAACCCAGGGAACCGCGTATAGGTTGGCCAGGCCCGCGACCGGGGCCGCCTCGCCCGTGGTCATCGCCACCAGCGGGGTCATACCGAGCACCATGATCGCCTGGGCCCGCAGCAGCCCCGGCAGCCAACCGGGGCGCGGCACCCGATTGGCGAATCCGGCAACCAGCAGGCAGACAGCGCCGAAGGACAGCCAGAATCCATGGGTCAGCACCGCCAGGGGGTACGCGCAAAGCACGGCAATCGCCGCAAGGGCGAGCCAGCGACCCGGGGGAACGGCGCGGCCCGCGACGAACGCCAGCACGCCGAAGATACTCATGATGCCGGCGCGAACCGCCGGGACACCGCCACCGGACAGCCAGACGAACCCCGCGACCATACCCAGGGAGACAACCGCGGCCAGCGAACCGCTCGGCAACCAGGCCAGCATCGGGGGCGCAAGGCGCGCGATACCGAGCCCGGCGACGAAACCGATTACGGCAACAAGCCCAACATGCAGCCCGGAAATGACCAGCAGATGCACTGTACCGGTGCGGCGCAGCAGCAGCCAGTCAGCATCGGTCAGCCACCGCCCGTCGCCGCTGGCCAGCGCCAACAGGTGGCCGCGATTGCGCAACGGCCCGACCCATTGCGCGACCTGCCGGTGGGCCCGTTCCAAGAGCGGCGCCCCGGAATTCGCCAGCCGCCGCCCCGCCCGGATATACCCAATGCCGTGCAGGCCGTTGGCCATCAGCCAGCGTTCGTAATCGAAGCCGCCTGGATTCTGGTATCCCCAGGGCACCCGTACCTCGGCCCGCAGGCGCCACAGTTCCCCCGCCTGGACGACCGGCGGGAAGTGCCAGTTCAGCCGCAGCCGGCGCCCCGCAAGGTCGACGCAGTGGGGAGCGAGATCATCGACCACCTCAACTTCCAGGCGCACGCGCTCCCGGGCACCCTGCCCGGCGGGCCAATCCGCAGCCTTGACCGCAACCACCAGGCCGCGGGTCTGTTCCGCGACGCAGTGCGGCACCCGCTGTTGCAGCGCCTGTTGCCCGGCAAAGCCGAGCATGAGCGCCGCTAGGAGCGCGGCGCAAAGCCAGACGCAGCCCCGTACCCGGTGCACCGGAACCCGTCGGGCAGTTCCCTCCGCTGGGCCCTGGGCGTGGCCCCGTACCCGGCGGAACGGAACCCGCCCGACTGGGCCATCGGCGCGGCCCCATACCCGACGGAACGGAACCCACCCGACTGGGCTCTGGGCGCGGCCCCGTACCCGACGGAACGGAAAACCGGCACGCCCACCCCGTGGGGCCGGTACCGGAGTATGCGGGTGATGGTGCACCGGGGCGCTGTACCTCCCAATCGCCGGAAACGGGCAATCGAACACGGGTAAAGAGCATCCGACGAGTCAAGTTCGTACCCGCCGCCCTGCCGTTCCCGGCCCGGGGCCCAGCCTCGTTTGGCATAATTGCGTTATGCCAAAGAAACTCCTGCGCCGGTACCTGCCGGACGCCGAGACAATTCGTGCGAAACCCGCCCTTCGTCCCCTAGGCGTTTTGCTCAACCGAGCCGATATCTGGCACCTGCACCGCCGCTCCGTGGCTGGCGCCACCTTTATTGGGCTGTTCTGCGCCTTTCTGCCGGTGCCGTCGCAAATGCTGGTTGCGGCGGTGCTCGCGGTAGCGTTCCGCTGCAATCTTCCCATCGCCGTGAGCCTGGTATGGGTCTCCAATCCGCTCACCGTTCCGGCGCTGTTCTACTTCGCCTACCGCCTCGGCGCCTGGCTACTCGACATGGGGCTGGAGACCGACACCGTTCGCATGGACCTCGATTGGTGGATCGACAACCTGGACAACATCGGCTACCCGATGCTACTCGGTGCACTGGTGTGCGGCTGGGTTGCGGGCGTAACCGGCTTCGTGGTGATTCGCGTGCTATGGCGTTTCCACGTCATCCGCCGTTGGCGGGAACGCCGCGCGCGGCGCGGCCGGCGGGCCGGGCGGCGCTTCAGGCGTGCAACCCATCAACCGGATTCTGACGCGCCGCCCGACGCGCCGGCAACCATGCCGCCAGCGCGCACAGCAGCCAAGACAGAAGGCCGATAGCGAGCAGGTCTGTGCTGCGCACGAGCGAAGGCAGGACGAAGAAGTAGGAGCCCTCCAGCAGGCGAAAGCCAAGCCAGCTTTCCAGCCCTCCCACCAGGTAGCCGATGTTGTGCGCAACCAGGGCACCAAGCACGAGGCCGACCACAATGCCCAGAGAGGCGATACCGATGCCCTGCAGCAGAAATATCCGGGTCACCAACCCGCCGTCCGCGCCCATAGTCCGCAAGATGGCAATATCCGCCCGCTTGTCGTTCACCAGCACCGTTTGCCCGGAGACGATGTTAAAGCCGGCGACGGCCACCACCAGCAACAGAATCAGAAACATAAGCGCCTTTTCAATCCGCACCGCCTGGAACAGCTCACCATAGTTTTGCTGCCAGGTTTCGACGGCCAGGGCCGGGTCGTGGCCCCGCACCCAGGCGGCGAACCGACCCGCCCGCATGGCGTCGGCCAGTTCCACGCGAATACCGTCGGTACCCAGGTAGCGCCGTTCCCGGCTAGAAAAACCATCGCGCCGCACCAGCACCAGGGCGTGGTCGAACTCGGCGCCCATCTCGAAGGTTCCCGCCAAGCGAAACCGCTTGAGCCGCGGACGCACCGCACCGGCCGCGGGTTCCGACACCACCAGCACCACCGGGTCCCCCTCCACCAGCGCCAGATGCCGCGCCAGGGGCACCCCCATGACGAGGCCACCCGGTCGCGCCAGGGCTTCCGGGAGCGTCCGGTTCGGCATGTTCTCGCCCACCTGGCGCAACGACACCGCGCCCTCGGGGTCGACGCCGAAGATGGAAACCGGAACCACCGCGCCATCGCCGGTGACCATCCCGGACGCGCTGAAAAAATGATAGGCGTCGCGCACACCGTCCTGGGCGGCCAGGGCCCCGGCCAATCCGGGCGCGGCGGGTGTTACCAGGACGTGGGGCACCGTCCCCAGAATGCGCCCCCTGAGTTCCGCATCCAGGCCGTTCATAACGCTGACCACCACCGACAGCACCAGAACACCCAGTGCGAGGCCGGCCAGGGACACCCAGGATATGAATCGGGCGTAGCGGTTTCTTCCGCCCAGCAGGTAGCGCATGGCAACCGTCAGGGCCAGTCGGTTCAAGCGCGCGGCTCCAGCACGCCGTTGTCAAGTTGCAGGACGCGGTGTACGCCGTCAATTGCGCCCTCGTCATGGGTGACCAGAACGAAGGCGACGCCTCGTGCATCGCTAAGTTCGCACATCAAGCGGAATATCTGCCGGGCATTGTCCTTGTCCAGGTTGCCGGTGGGCTCGTCGGCGAGCACGATATCGGGCTCGCCCACCAGCGCCCGGGCGACGGCCACCCGCTGGCGCTCTCCCCCGGACAGTTGCGCGGGGCGATGCCGGGCCCGGTTCTCCAGGCCAACCGCGCGGAGCGCGCCCATGCCCTGTTCCGCGGCTTCCGCGGTGCCGCGCCCGCGCAGGCGCAGCGGCATCGCGGCATTCTCCAGCGCCGTAAACTCGGGCAGCAGATGATGCAACTGATAAACGAACCCCATATGGCGGTTGCGAATGCGGGCGCGTTGCCCGGGGGAGGAATGGGTGATGGAGGTGCCCAGAATCCATACCTCGCCGGCATCCGGTTCCTCCAAGCCCGCCAGAATGTGCAGCAGGGTGCTCTTGCCGGCACCGGAGCGGCCAACGACCGCAATACGCTCGCCGGCGGCGACGCTACAGCCCAGGCCATTCAGGATGTCGATGCGTTCCCCACCCTGCCGGAACGACTTGCCGAGCCGCTCCGCCCGCAATACGGGCTCACTCATGGGCCAGCACTCGGCTGGGCAGCAGGCCCGCCGCCCGCCGGGCCGGATGGATCGTACTGATCAAACAGAGCCCGAACGCCGTGCCGGCGATGCCGGCCAGGTCCGCCAACCGCAATTCCACCGGCAGATAGTGGATGAAATACTGGTTCATCAGGTCTAGGGCCAGGGTATCGCTGAGCCATGCGAAGATTTCCGGCAGGGCGAGTGCGCCGGCGGCACCCAAGGCGATGCCGGCGGCGGTGCCGAGCCCGCCGATCAAGGCACCGAATACGATAAAGCTCGCCATCACCGAACCCGTGCCGGCACCCATCGTCTTGAGAATGGCGATATCGGTGCCCCGCTGCTCCACCGCCATGACCAGCGTGGAAACGAGGTTGAATGCCGCCACGGCGACGAGAAACGCCAACAGCACGAACATGGTGGTCTTCTGCATGCCGATCGCGTAGTGGAGGTTGCCGTGGGTGCCCATCCAGCTACGTGCGAAGAACCGGTCGTGCCCCAGTAGTGCCAGGGCCTCCCGCGCCACCCGGCCCGCAGCGAAAAAATCCTCGAGCTTCAGTTGATAGCCCCCCACCCGATCACCCAGGCGCAGCAGCCGCTGGGCATCCTCAAGGTGGACGAAGGCCGCGCGTGTATCCAGTTCGGATTGGGAACGCAACAACCCGGCCACCGTGAACCGCTTTTGCCGGGGGAAGGCACCCGCCGGCGTGATGGTCGCCGCCGGCAGCACCAGGGTGATCCTGTCGCCCACGCCCACCCCAAGCTGCGCGGCAAGCCGCGCGCCCAGTATCACGCGGTAGGCTTGCAGCCGCAGGCGGTCGAGACCCATCGGCCGAGCGGTGCCGGCCGGGCCGGAATGCGCGGCGGCCGGTACCCGCACGACATCGGCCGGGCCAGAGTCCAAGGCGGCCGGTGCCAGCACGCCGCCAGCCGAGCCGGAGTCCAGGACGACTGGTGCCCGCACGATGTCGGCCGAGCCGGAGTCCAGGGCGGCCGGTACCCGCGCGTCGCCGGCAGCCGGGTTCGACTTGCCCGCGTCGACGTAGCGGCCCAGGTCGGAAACCCGGCCATAGTTGTCCGGTTCGATGCCGGTGAGCAGCATGCCCCGCACCCTAGCGGTGCCCGCCGCCAGCCCCACCGCCTGCACGAAGGGTACCGCCGCTCGCACCGAGGCCAGCGACTCCAGCAGGTCGATTTCCGCCGCGCTGGGCACAAAGGGGCCGCGCCCATGCAGACCGAGGTGGGGCAATACCCCGAAGACACGCTGTTCCAGGGCGCGTTCGAACCCATTGATGACGGATACCACCACGACGAGTACAGCAATACTCAACGCCAATCCGCAAATGGCAATATTGCCGATGAGCGACAATGCACTACGGCGCGAGAAGGCATAGCGCCAGCCAACGGCGGCGGCAATCAATTCAGGCCGCATGCACCCCCCGCACCTGGACCCCCCGCACCTGGAAAGGATGGGTGTTCCGTGCCCGCCCGCCGGCACCCCCCAAGGCTCACGCCGAAACCCATCGGCCTAGGCAGGCAAGCCCGCTCAGCGTACAGGCCGGTGGGCACCATATACCCGCTCTACGAGACCGACCGCGCCCATCGGGGCCCGAGCCCGCATCCATGCGCCTGGCAAGCCGTGCCCGCCTGGTGCGTCGGCCGACGGGCACGGCACACTGGCCCGGAGGCTGGCCACCCCATCGGGATCAGGGTCCATTTTCAATGTAATCCCGCATGGCATCAGTATACCGTTGCTCAAGGACGCCTTGCCGACGAATCAGCGCCAGCGCCGCCAGGCGCCGGTCATTGGCAAACTGCAGCCCGTCGTCCGGCCCCAGCACGTTGATCAGGGTCGCCAGCCCGTCGGCCAGCGCCGCGCTGTCGGCCACCACCGTAACCGATGCCATGCCATGCGCGACTGGCCGGCCGGTTCGCGGGTCGATGGTATGGCCGAGGCGCGTGCCCTCGACCAGGCGGAAGTTGCGGTAGTCCCCGGAAGTCGCAACGGCCCCCTCGGACAACAGCAGCACCCGCTCGACCCCTCCCGCGCCACCGGCCTCCGGCGTTTCGATACCGATCCGCCATCGCCCACCGGCCGGGCTCAGGCCGCGCACCCGAACCTCGCCACCGATATCCACCAGATAGTTGCCGCAACCGTGCTTCTCCAGTACCCCGGCCAGGCGATCAACCCCATGACCCTTGGCAATCGCGGAAAGATCGACATACAGGTCGGCCCGGCGCTTGCGCAACGCCGACGGCGCGCGGCGTACCTCCAGCAGTCCGTGGCCCACCCGGTGCCTGGCCCGCTCGACCTCCCCGGCCGTGGGCAGCCCACCGCGTTGCTCCGCGCCGAAACCCCACAGGTTGACCAGGGGCCCCACGGTGACATCGAAGGCACCGCCCGACAGACGGGAAAGTTCAAGTGCGAGGGTGACGACGCCCGCTAGTTCCTGAGAAACCGGCGTCCATCGGTGGGCCGGGCCGCGGTTGAACCGCATCAGTTCCGAGTCGGGCAAATAGGTCGACATTTGCCGGTTGACGCTTTGCAACTCGGCCGCAAGGGGTTGCGACAATGCCGCGGTGCACTGGGTACCCCCAGACCAGGTGGCCAGGTATTCGGTGCCCATGGTGCGCCCGGCGGCGCGGTTAAATTCTTCGGCCGGTGCGCAGGCGGCCAGCGCAACCGAACCGGCCAGCAACAGCCTGCGCCACCACGCATGACCAGGAGCCTCTGCCCGGCAACCATTCCAGAAGGTGTTGGTGGTAGGCGCCGATCCCACAAACCTGCCAAAACCAGCCGCAAAAGTTCGTTGATGTGTATCTATCATCCCGATATTCATCATTTTCTCCCCCAAAGCGGGGGAAACTCCCAAGGAAGTTTTCTACGGCGCGCACTTGCATGGAAGTACCCACTTCCCTGTGCGTCGGCGCACTGCTCGCCGGGCAAAAACCCCTGGCCCGCCTATTGCGCCGAGCCGTTCATCAAGTTCGCGAATCTCGTTCGTTTCCTCTCGGCTACCAGCAGTTCCCATTATGGCTTGCAGCCCCTGCACAGGAAGGGTTTGCCGGTCGATTTGGCCCGAGTTATGCCGGAAATGCCGGGTGTTGCGCACCGAACAGTGCAGTTGGACGCCAAAACGAGATAAGCTCGCTCGCCCCGTTGTACCCGACCGCGTAGTTTTCATGCCCAGAGTCATCTATGTCGATGCGCAAGGCGAGCGTCACGAGGAAGAGGTGAGTACCGGCTTCACGCTTATGGAGGGCGCGTTCAACCAGCAGATTCCCGGCATGGTGGCCGAATGCGGCGGTGCCGCGGCGTGCGGCACCTGTCACTGCTACATCGCCCCGGATTGGCTCGCGCGGCTACCGCCCATCGAGGATCTGGAGGAGGGGATGCTGTGCATGGTCGAGGGCAGGCGTGCAACTAGCCGCCTCGCCTGCCAAATTCTCGTCTCGGAGAGCATCGACGGAATCACGCTGCACATCGCCGACAACGGCTAGGGACGCGCCGCGGGGTGCTCAGAATTGCGGCTCCGTCTCGTCCTTCCTAGCCGCGCCAACAAGATCGATATTGTCTTCAATGCTAAGCGCAAGCGGGCGGCGCGCCAATTGCGCCGCATCGCCGGTCGGCACCATGGTCTCCCAAAGGCGCGCGGGCAGGGCGCTGCCAAGGGTGCGCCGCCGACGTGCGTCCCAGGCTGCGGACCCGGTTCGCTCGGCAACGGCCCGGGGGTGCGCCGCCCGCCTGCCCAGAACCCTGTCGATAATCCCACGCACCTCCGCCGCCAGCCGTTCCCCGGCGCGCGGTACCGGCTCCGTGCGAATGCCCGCGGCGACCAAGGGATCGGGTTCGGCGCTGTCGAACCAGCGCAGAAGCAGCGGCAGCCGCCGCGGCAGCGCCTCTTCAAGATCGTTTCTCTCCGCATCGTCCAGGGCCTTGAGCCAGCCGTCGATACAGAGTTGATGAAAATAGGCCTCTTCCCCGAACTTGGTGACGAGGCTGGCAACCGGTGCGCAGCCGCCCTTCCGCAAGGTATCCGAGAACCGCCACAGCGCCTTGTCCGCCAGGCAGATGGTCAGCACGAAGTCGGACCAGTTTCGCGGCGGCGCATCAAGCATCTCCATGCCATGAATCCGGTCGGGGGGCCGGGCGAACTCAAGCTGATATTCGGGAAGTTCGTAGTGCTCCTCCATGAAACGGAACAAGGCCCGCGCATGCCCGAGCTTTTCCTCGGCAATGCCGGCCATGGACGTGAAGTCGGTGAGTTCACGACCGTTGAGTATGCAGTTGATGTACCAGTGCCCCAGTACCCAATTGCTGTCGGCAATGCAAAGCAACTCATCCCGCAATACGCGGTCGGCGGGCGTCGGCGGACTCACGCGCGCATCCCCTTTCATTCCGGGAGCCGCCGCTCCCACTTCATCCAGCCGAAACCCTGCCCGCAAGCAAGGCATTCGAACATCATCTCGGCCACGCTCGGGCCATAGGGACTCGCCAGACGGGTCTGGCCGGACTCGCACCAGGGGCAGTGAACCCGGCCATCGTAGGCGTCTGTCGGGCGGCTGCGCCCGAGGCGCGCGGTCGGCGGGGTTTCGTCCGTCATCAGGCCAATCCCAGGGTGCCGTCCCGACCCTGCCCCAGGCAGTCCATGAAGGCGGCGGCGGGCGCGACGCGGAGTTCCACCCAGGGTCGTTCCGAATACAGCAGGCGGGCACGGGCCACCGCCAGTTCCCGGTTGGGCGCCACGACACTGCCGATGTGGGACAGGGGACGCTCGACCTGGTCGCGGCCGAACACCTCGAATGCCTGGTCTATCGATGTCGAGCGGCCGAGCGGCATGTTTCCGTTCCGGGCTGCCCGGGCCTAGGCAGCCGGGTGACGGGCGCACCAGGTTCGTGCCCGAGCGCCCCTTCCTTAACTGGTTCTTGGGCTTTGGACATCGCCTTGCCGCCTATATCCGATAGCCGCTTTTTGCGGCGTACCGCCTAGCCCGCTCCGACATCGCGGAGCGGTCCCAGCGCGCCGCCCAATCGACCCTTACCCGTACACTGTCGACGCCGGCCACGCGCCGCACCTGCCGCCTGACGTTTTCCCTAAGCATGGTGAACGCCGGGCAGCCAAGGCAGGGAAACACCAGGGACACTTCCACATTGCCACAATCGTCGGTGCGTACTTCGTGCAACATCCCCATTTCCGTGAGCGGGACATTGATGTGCGGGTCGAGTACCCGGCCGACGGCATCCTCGACGGCGGCCCGGTCGACTACCATAGCTGCTCGCCCCACATTTCGCCGCGTAGCCGGTCGTAGGCACCCGGCCGCATCGGCCCGCCCTTGCGGGAGTGCTTCCAGTACGCCTCGTGGGAACATTGCTCGCCGCTCCAGGTATAGGTTTCGGCGTCGTAGAGCATCGGATAGGGCATATTGAGCACCCATCGCTTGCGGTCCGCATCGAACTCGGCCGGAAACTCCGCACCCAGCCGATTGAGGAACGCACAGGTCGACTGGAGCCATTTGTCGCGCATGAAGTCATTGCTCCAGCCGCGCACCCGGTAGGTCAACTGCTCCGGCCGCGTCTTGAGGTTGTCCGGTTTGCCGAACCACATGACACCGAAGGGAAATATCCAGTCGATGGACCGCTGCACCACCGCGCGGGTCTCCTCGGAGTAGTTCCAGTAGAACTCCGTCCAGAAGACGCCGTGGCGCATATGAAAGCCTTCCTCGAAGTTCACCTTCCGCAACGTGCGCCGGTAGGGCGCGTAGCTACAGTGCAATTCCAGATCCTTGGTCCAGTGCAGGCCAGCCCGGTCGAGCATCGCCTGCATGACGACAAACTCGATGTAGTTGCGGATGGGAATCTCCATGATCGGCCAGGTCCAGATATGGGCGATATCGTCCTGGAAGGCGCGTGCATGCACATCGACGCCGAGCTGTTCCGCCAGAATGCCCTGGTGATAGGCGTGCCCAACCTCATCGAGGATGGTAGCGCATATGGCGATCTTGGCACCGATGTCCGGTGCCGTGGGAAACGCCGAGCAGGCCCAGGTAAGCACGCTGATCTCGCTGATCGATGCGATCTCGACAGTCTGCCGGAGGATTTCCCTGTAGCGGGGCGACAGTTCCGCCGCATCTTCGAACAACTCCCCCGCCGCAATGCGCGCCAGCATTGCCGCCTCAACGGCATCCTGTGTCTCGACCGGTGCGGTGTCGGCGACGGGCATTGAATTTCTTCCAATATTCAAAAAGTTAGACGATAATCGCCTACCCTTTGGGATGGTAGGTAACGGTCGCGATGCCGTCAAGGTCGGAACGGGCAAAGCATCCGTCGATTCAGCACCTGCCCGCGGGGGGCGCCGGGCAGCGGCCGGTTGCCGGGGCTGGCGGGCGGCGAGCGGTGGGCGGCACGACGCTGGCCGTGGTTGCTTTTCAATCCGGGGGGTGCCAACCCGCCCCGCATCTTTCGGGTAGGAGATGAGCGACAAGATCGTCGTCAATTGCTGCGATGACCTGCGCCGCCTCGAAGGCCGGCGCATCGTCGAGTCCGGACCGGTGTTGATCACCGCCGCAGGCATTCAGGACTTCTGCCGCGGAACCGACAACAACGAATGGATCCACTGGGACGAGGCGCGTTGCAAGGCATCGCCCCTTGGCGATCTCATCGCCCCGGGCCTCTACCTGCCGGCCCTCTTTCCATCCCTGTTCTGGCAGGCCATGGAAATCAACCTGGAACGCATGATCGTCAAGGGCATCGACGGTATCCGCATCCTGGAACCGGTCAGGGTCGGCGCGCGCATTCTGTGCCGCGCCGTCGTGGAGAAGGTGCTCGACCGCGACCACGGCATCGAGGTGCGCTACGCGGTTACGTTCTCGTTCGCCGACACCGGTGTGACCGCGGCGGTGGCCACCTTCATCAACCGGTACTGGGAGTGACCGCGTACCGCCCCGGTAGCCCGCCGCCCCTTGCCCCGGGGGTGGCGTTGGCTGCCCGAGATGACAAGACGTGGCGTTCGATCCATTCGACAATGGGCCCATGATCCCGCCAGACCTCGCGCGCTACGGCTACACCGCCGAGCAGCAGCAGATCTACGATACGGTGTACCGCTACAGCCGCGATCGGCTGCATGGGCTGGCCGACCGCATGGACCGGGACGACTGGTTTCCCGAAACGCAGTTCCGCGCACTGCATGAGATCGGCCTTCTGGGTACGTCCGTTCCGGAGCAATACGGAGGCCAGGGGCTGGGGTTCCTGGAGCAGTGCCTGATCACCGAGGCCATGTCCTATTGGAACCCAAGCCTCGGTGCGGCCTGGATGGGCAGCGAGAGCATCTGCCTGCACAACATCGTGCGCAACGGCGACGATGCACTGAAGCGGCGCTATCTGCCGGGCTTCTGCGATGGCAGCCTGATCGGTGCGCTCGGGTTGACGGAACCGGACGCCGGATCGGATGCCCTGGGGTCCATGACGACGCGCGCCGTGGCGAACGGCGGCGAATTTGTCGTGAATGGGCGCAAGATGTTCATCTCGCTGGGCCCGGTTGCCGACATTATTCTGTTGTATGCCAAGACCGCTCCAGACAGGGGCCCCAAGGGTGTCTCGGCCTTCGCATTCGAAACGGCGACGCCCGGGTTCCGGGTGGCGCAACACCTGGACAAGATGGGCTGGCGTGGTATTCCCACGGCCGAACTCGTCTTCGACGACTGCCGGATTCCGGCCGCCAATCTCATCGGCGGACTCAACGGCGGGGTCGGCGTCGTCATGAGCGGCCTCGACATGGAGCGGGTGATCCTCTGTTTCCATATGATCGGTGTCGCCCAACGCGCCCTGGACATCTCCATCGCCTATGCCGGGGAGCGGCGCCAGTTCGGACAACCCATCGGCGGCTTCCAACTGGTGCAGGGGCTGCTCGCCGACATGTATACCGAGGTGCAATCCATGCGCGCCTTCGGCTACCAGTTGGCCCGGGAGGTCGCCAACCTGGAAATCGGCGGCGGCGGCCGCGGCGAAACGCATATGCGCACCGCGGCCGTCATGCTCCACGCCGGGCGCGCGCTCATGCGCGTTGTCGACAACGGCGTCCAGATACATGGTGGTGCGGGATACATCCGCGATATGGAAATCAACCAGCTCTATCGCATCGGGAAGCTGATGGAGATCGGTGCCGGAACCAACCAAATCCGCCAGCTCATCATCGCCGAGCAACTGCTCGGGTAGTAGGCGGCACCGACATGGCCGCGAAAGCGCTGACACCGACCAGCACGCACTGGGGAAACTACCGGCTGGAGAGCCGCAACGGGCGCGTGGTGGCGGTGCGCCACTACGAGGCGGACAGGCAGCCAACGCCCATCGGTCAAGCCTTGCTCGATGCCCAGGATCCGGCCTGCCGCGTACCGCGGCCCATGGTTCGCCAAGGTTATCTGCGGGACTGCTCACAAAGCGGGGGCCGAGGCCGCGAGCCGTTTGTACCCGTCGATTGGGATACGGCCCTGGACCTGACCGCCGATGCCCTGAAACACGCCATCGAGTCCGCCGGCAACGCATCGATCTACGGTGGCTCCTACGGCTGGGCCAGCGCCGGACGCTTCCATCATGCCCAGGGGCAGCTCAAGCGGTTTCTCAACCTGATCGGCGGGTTCGTGCATTCGCGGACTTCCTATTCGGCCGGTGCCGCCGAGGTCATCGTGCCCCACGTTCTGGGCATGCCCTTCCACAGTCTCATGCGCCAAGCGCCGCCCGTTGCCGACATCGCCCGGGAAACGGACCTCGTCGTCTGTTTCGGCGGTATCGCGCTGAAGAATACCCAGGTCATGGACGGCGGCCTTGGCGCGCATACCGCCAGGGAGCAACTAAGTCGGCTGGCCGGATCCACTATCCGGTTCGTCAACGTATCGCCGCTACGGGAGGACATGGCCGACTTCCTGGGCGCGGACTGGTGGCCCTGTCGGCCGAATACCGATGTGGCCATCATGCTGGGTCTGGCGCACACCCTGTACAGCGAGGGCCTGCACGACCAGGCCTTTCTGGACCGCTATTGCGTCGGTTTCGAGCGGGTGGTGCCGTACCTGACCGGACGGGCGGACGGGCAGCCCAAGGATGCGGACTGGGCCGCAGCCATTGCCGAGATACCGGCGCGGGACATTCGCGCCCTGGCCCGCCGCATGGCGGGCCGCCGCACGCTGCTCGGCATCAGTTGGTCGCTACAGCGCGCCGAACATGGCGAACAGAGCTACTGGACCATCACTCTGCTGGCCGCGATGCTCGGACAGCTTGGCCTGCCCGGCGGCGGCGTGGCCTATGGTTATGGTTCCGTACACAACATCGGCTTCGCCGGGCGCCGGCAACCGCCATTTCGCATTGCCGCCATGGACCAGGGCAGATTTCCGCTGCACCGCTACATCCCGGTGTCGCGGATCGCGGAGATGCTGGAGAGTCCCGGCCGCGAGTACGACTACAACGGCCAGCGGCTGGTTTATCCGGACATCAAGGTCATCCTCTGGGCCGGAGGCAACCCGTTCCACCACCACCAGGATCTCAATCGCCTGCGCCGCGCCTGGAGCAAGCCGGAGACCGTGATCGTCAGCGACCCGTTCTGGACCGCCACCGCGCGCCATGCGGATATTGTCCTGCCGTGCACGGTAATGCTGGAACGCAACGATTTCGCCGCCGGATCCTCGGACTGCTACATCACCCCGATGCACAAGGCCGCGGCACCGTTTGCGGAAGCGCGCAGCGACTTTCACATATTTGCCGCACTGGCGGAACGGTTCGGCAGGCAAGCCGAGTTCACGGAAGGGCGCGACGAGATGGCCTGGGTCCAATACCTATATGAAACCACGCGGGCGAATGCGGCCGCGGCGGGCGTGACCCTACCGCCGTTCGATGAATTTTGGGCGGGCGACCAGATCTGCTTCGCCGACCAGGTGGACGAACGCCGCTTCGACCTTGAGGCGTTCCGTCAGGACCCCGCCACCCACCCCCTGGCAACACCGAGCGGCAGGATCGAGTTGTTTTCCGAGACCATTGCCTCGTTCGGCTACCAGGATTGCCCGGGACATCCCAAATGGAACGACAAAAGCGAGTGGCTCGGGGGCGCCCGGGCGCAACGGTTTCCCCTACACCTGATTTCCAACCAGCCGAAGACACGGCTGCACAGTCAGTTCGATCACTCGGCGATCAGCCGCGCGGGCAAGATCAGGGGGCGGGAAATCTTGCGCATGCATCCCGCCGATGCGGCGGTGCGGGGCATCGATGACGGCGACATCGCACGCATCTTCAATGACCGCGGTGCCTGCCTCGCCGCCGCGGTGCTGTTCGACGGCATTCGTCGGGGCGTGATCGAGTTGCCCACCGGTGCCTGGTACGACCCCGAAGAACCGGACGCCGAGGGATCGCTGGAGGTGCACGGCAACCCCAACGTACTGACCAGAGATGTCGGCACCTCGAAGATCGCCCAGGGCCCAACCGCACACAGTTGCCTGGTGGAGGTCGAGCGATTTACCGGCCCCCTGCCCGATATCAAGGTGTTCCGCCAGCCGCGAGTCACCGGTGCCCGGGGCACCCGCCGGCCGAGCACCGGGGCAGGCTCATCGGCACCCGGAGCGCTCGCCACCTGAACGCCGGGGAAGGCTCACCTTCGCGGCGGCGCTGACTGTCCGGGCATCATTCGCCTCGCACCAAAGATCAACCTCGACCTGCCGGGTAGGCTGCCGCAGCGCCGTCACCCGGCCGGCAAAGGTCACGGTGTCCCCCACCGCATTGAACACCCGCATACTCAGGCCCCTGATGGCGTGCAGGGTGCCGCGGTGCCCCATCCATTCCCGCAGCAGGCGCTCGAACATGCCGGCGATAAAGAAGGTGTTCATATAGGCATCCGGCGCCCCGGTCGCCCGCGCCACGTCGCGGTCGTGATGAATCAGAGAAAAATCCCGATTGGCCCCGGCCTCCATGACCAGTCGCTGCAGGGTGATCGGCAGGGAAATCGGCCCAAGCCGGTCGCCGATGGATACCTCGTCGAAGTAGCGCCGCACAGCCATACCCGCATCAACCCTGCGCGCCGCCCCCAGCAGGAACGAACCGGAAGATGGTAAGCAGTACGAGGGCGACCCTGGCGCCCTCCTGGTTGGTGTACGTATCTTCCTGGGTCATGAACGCGCCGCTGCCGACCCGCAGCGTCTTGTGCTGAATGCGGGTCAGGCGGCTGATGCGGGAGATGCGGTCGCCCGGATACATGGGCGCGAAGAATTCCATGTCGATATTGGCGGCAAAGCTCAGTGTGCAGGGTGCCGGCACGGCGAAGATCACCGGAATGGGAACTTGCCTGGGCTCGTCGCCCATGCGCGCGGGGCCATCGGCCGGCGACCAGTAGGCGGGCAGGCCATAGCTGAACACCATGGTGCTGGGCGCAACCACATCGCGGTGGCCCGCGGCCTGCGCCGCCGCCGCATCCGTATGCAATGCGCAGTTGAATTCCTTGGGCTCCAACCAGCGCCGGATGGAGCCGAGCTCCACCGCATCGACCCCGACATCCTCGCCGATCACCTGGCCGAGGAGACTCTCCGCCTCTTCCCAGGTGCCGTACCTGCCCCAGCTCGGCTCGCGCATGGCTCAGTCGACGGGCCGAAAATAGGGTAGCGTGATCTCATCCGTGACCTTCCGGAAAACCACCTCGACCTGTTGGCCAATGGCCACCGTCTCCGGGTCGCAGTCAACGATATTGGTCTGTATGCGTATTCCCTCGGGAAGATCCACCCAGGCCAGCACGATGGGCAGATCGTCCCGGAACACCTCCTCCACACCCTCGTAGGTCACGGAAAAGGCGTAGATCTCGGCCCGGCCGCTCGCCTCGACCCAGTGCAGGTTCCCGGACCAGCACCTAGGGCACTGTCGACGCGGAAAGAAGATGCGCGCGTCGCAGTCGCCGCAGGTCTGTATCAGCAGCTTGTGATTTCTCGTTCCCTCCCAAAACGCCTCGCTGAACGGCTGTATTTCGGGTAGCGGTTTCCTGTAGTCGTTCATCGCGGCGCTCTCCCGAAAACGGTGGTGGCGGCATTCATCACCGAGCCCCCGGAGGTGGTCACAATGACATGCCCGCAGTCGCCCACCTGGCGTGCGCCGGCTTCTCCGCGCAACTGGCGCACGGTATCGATGTAGAACGCCATGCTGACACCCGACCCGGTGTGGCCACGGCCCGTGGCGTCACCCATCGTCGTACAGGGCAGGTCGCCGCCGGGTCCACAGCGCCCGTCCGCCCAAAGCCGCGCCGCCGCGCCGACCTCGCAAACGCCATAGCCCTCGAGTGCGCTGCACTGGGTGAATGGATAGGCACCGTAGATCTGGCGCAGTTGCATATCGTGGATGGAGAGCCCGGCCTGGGCCAGGGCATCCCGGCTCGATTCGCCATAGGCCCGGTGGAAATAGACATCGTCCCGCAGCACCGGGGTGGCACCGGTGAAGCGCACGCCATGACCAAGTTCATAGGCCGCCTTGGCGCCCATCTCCCGGGCAATGTCGTGGGAGGTGACCACCAGGGCGCCGGCGCCGTCGGCCAGCAGGTTGCAATCCCTGGCGCGTAGCGGCGTGCTGATCATGCGCGACCCCAGCACCTCCTCCAGCGTGACGGGCTTGCCATAGAAAATCGAGTTCGGATCCAAGGCACCCCAGGCGCGCAGCGATACGGTCACCGCAGCCAGTTGTTCCGGAGTCGTCCCGGTGTCGTGCATGTAGCGGTTGGTGATCAGGCCCATCGCGCCGTTGAACGTGACCCCATAGGGATACTCCCACTGCGTGTCAAGGGGCGCGGTGGCGAAGAAATTGATCAGCTCGCCGGGGGGGATATCCGATTGCACCGTCGTATGGGGAATAAGCACGAACCTCGCCTGTTCGTTCTCGATGAAATACTTGGCCAGGCGCAGGCAGTTGGTCGTCGACGTGCCCCCCGCATTCACCACGCAGATGTCCTTGCAGCCCCGGAGCCCCAGGACTTCCGGCACGCGCCCGAGCGCCATGTCCAGGGAGACCTGGGGCTGGGCCATGGGGTTCACGGAAATGACGGCCTCGATATCGTCCTTGCCGATGCCGGCATCCCGAACCGCGCCCAGACAAACATCCTGCAGCATGTCCCAGCGGGTACGCTCGGGCATGCGCCTTGTGGGCAGTTCCGCGATACCGACGATAGCCAGACTCATAATAACTCCCTAACGAGGCACCGCCCCGGTACGGCGAGGCAGCGGGTGCGCCGTTGACTCATTTCCGCCCATCGTCCACTGCCGGGCGGTCAGAACGCCGCAACGCCAAGCAGGCCGCGGCCGATGATCAGTTGCTGCATCTCCGGCGTCCCCTCGGTCACGGCCAGGATAGGGGCCACGCGATACAGTTCCTCGATGGGGAACTCCCGCGCCACGCCGTTGCCGCCGTGGATGGCCATGGCATGGCGGGTCACTTCGCAGGCGGTTTCGGTTGCGAAATACTTGGCCATGCTGCTCTCGAGATCGCCGCGCCGACCGCGTCCCGCCAGGTCCAGGGCCCGGTACAACAGCAGCCGGGCCGCCTCGATCTTGACAGCCATGTCGGCAATGCGCGCCTGGACAAGCTGGTGGCCGGCAATGGGCTTGCCGTGCTGTTGCCGGGCCCGGGCGTAGTCGATCGAATGGTCAAGCGCCGCCCTGGCTACCCCCACCGCCAACAGCCCAACTAGGGGTCGCGACCCCTCCAGCAGGCCAAGCAACCGTTTAAGCCCCGCACCGGGCGGCGCCAGTAGATTGGTCGCCGGTACCCTGGCATCGTTGAAGAACAGTTGCGCGGTTGACTGGCGATTGAGGGCCATTTTCGGGATATTGCGGCTTTCGTAGCCCGCCTTGCGGTCGACGATGAAGAGGCCGATACCGTCGCCGGGGCCGCCCTTGTCGCGGGCGACGCAGATACAGAAATCCGAATAGTGGCCGCTGGAAATCCACTGTTTCTCACCGGAAAGCCGGTAGTCGCCGCCCTCCCGCCGTGCCCGGCTGCGTATTTCGGCGATGTTCGAGCCGGCGGCGGGCTCGCTGATGCCGATACACCCGAACAGTTCGCCGCGCAGCAGGGGCGCCAGGTATTGCGCCCGGACGGCATCGGACCCGGCACCGAGCAGCAGGCCGCTTTCCATCTGAATCAGGGCGACGATGGCCAGATCCGGCGATACTCGAGCCAACTCCTCGAACAGGAGCCCCACCGAAAGCGGGTCGAGACCCATGCCGCCCTGGCTAGCGTCGATCAGTCCATTGCCCATGCCGAACGGCAGCAGCTTGCCGAGCAGGCCGCGCATTGCATCCTTGGGTATGAACGCATCGCCAAACCCCGCAACGGCCGGGCCGATCTCCGCGTCGAGAAAACGGCGGAAGGAGTCGACCGCCAGGCGCTGTTCCTCTGTCGGCGAGAAATCCATGCAACCAGGAGACCGCTAACCCCGGGTGGGCCGCGCGCGGTGGGTACGGAGCGGGCGATGGCCGGCCGCCTGCGGAACCACGCCCCCACCGACCGGATGCGCCCCGAGCCGGGCCCCGCCCGGGCCCACTCGGGCACCCCGTTGCGCCGCGCGGATTTTGGCAAATCGGCGCATCAGAGCGCGTTTTTGTAAATCTCGCCGTCTTTCATGATCAGCAGGATATTTTCGGACTTACCCAACACCGACACATCGTCCAGCGGATTGTCCGCCACGATCAAGAGGTCCGCATACGCGCCCTCCGCAATGACGCCGAGCGTGCCGGGATAGGGGTTGCGCCTACCGGACAGCGCCAGCAGCCCGGCACTAACCGACGTTGCCTGGCGCAGGATTTCGTAGTTCGAGAAATACCTCTGGCGCTCGGTGAACTCCGCCTCATAGAGCGCCGCCCAGAGATCGTTGGGCCCTATGGCATCGACGTTGAACGTGATCTCGATGCCGTATTTCCTGATCAGGCGAATGTTCTCGTCGATGTTGTCAAGGACGATGCGCGCCTTTTCCCGCTGAAAATCGGTGAGAAAGCCCGTCTGCATGACAAACTTGTTCCAGCCGAATTGCGGGTTCAGATAGGCGCCCTTGTCAAGCAGCAGTTGCATGGTCGCTTCGGTCATCTGGGAGCCGTGATCGATGCTCAATACGCCGTTCTCAAGTGCCCGCAGGATCGCTGGCGCGTTGTGCAGATGCGCCGCGGCGTAGGTGTCCCAGTCCTTGGCCGCCTGGGTGGCCGCCCGAATTTCCCGCGCCGTAAACTGCAAGGAGTCGATCGGATCGAAATCGGAACCAACGCCGCCGCTGCCCATGATCTTGATCTGGGTGGCACCGTTGCGCAGATTTTCCCGCACGGCGGCGAGCACCTGGTCGGGTCCATCAACGATTCGATAGTAGCCGAGGCGCTGCATGTTGGAACTGCCGCCATCCAAGCCCGGGTGCGGGTCGCGCGGTGCCCTGAAATCGCCGTGGCCGGAGGTCTGGGAGATGAACGCGCCGGACGGGTAGATGCGCGGACCCGGGACGATGCCGGCGTCAATGGCCTTCTTCAGCCCCATGACCGGTCCGCCGAGGTCGCGCACCGAGGTAAACCCCCGCATCAGGGTAGCCTTTGCCCTCGCCGTCATGCGCGCACCGATGTCGTCCCAAGACATTTGCTGCAACTCGCGCATGGCCACGACGATGGAGAGGTGCGAGTGGGCATCGATCATGCCCGGCATGAGCACCCGACCACCGCCATCGATGCCGCGGAACCCCTCCGGCACCTCGACATCGCGCCCGATACCGGTAATCCGGTTGCCCGCCACCAGGACGCTCGCCCCCTCCAGCAATCGCTCCGCATCGCCATCGAACACAGCAACATTGTGAATGACCAATGCGGCCCATGCCGGCGGTGCACCGAGAACCAGCAGCACGGCCAGCACCCCGGCGAGTTGTTGCAACATGCAACGCATGACGGTGATTATCCCGACCTCCCTTGTTTTGCGGTTATCCATATGTGCATTGCCCTATTCCGCTTGGCCAACGAATCGCGGGTCGCGCCAACGGACGCAGTCGCTGGTGATATCGCCAACTCTCCGCACGCCCATCAGTGCCATATCGCGCTCCAGCTCGCTTTTGAGTATCTCGATGACGCGGGCGACACCGGCCGCGCCGGCGGCCCCGAGCCCGTATAGATAGGCCTTGCCCAGCAATACGCCCCGGGCACCGAGCGCAAGCGCCTTGATGATGTCCGTACCGCGCCGAAAGCCGCTATCGACCAGCACTTCGACGGAGTCGCCAACCGCGGCGACAATCTCCTGCAGCACTTCAAGGCTCGTGGGCGCATGGTCCAATTGCCGGCCGCCGTGGTTGGACACGACGATACCGGTCGCGCCGACCTCCACCGCCAGCTTGGCATCGGCGACGCTGGTAATACCCTTGATGACGAACTGGCCGTCCCATTCCCGGATTAGCGCCTGTGCATCGTCCCAGGTGAAACTCCTGTCGAGCTGGTCCGCGAACCACTCGGCCACCGACCCGAAGTCGTCCCGGGTGGAATCATCCACATAGCCTTCCATATTCGGGAAGCGCCAGCCGGCATGGCCGAGATAGTCCAGCGTCCAGGCGGGTCGTTTGAGTAGCTGCCAGAGCATGCGCGGCGTCGCCCGGGGCGGGATCGACAGGCGGTTGCGCAGGTCGCGCTCGCGATTGCCCGCCGTGGCGCAGTCTACGGTCAGGAACATGGCACCGTACCCCGCCGCTCGGCAGCGCCTAACGTACTCGCCGGTGATCGACCGGTCCTTGAATACGTACACCTGGAAGAAGCGGGGCCCCTCGCCGACCGCGGCCACATCCTCCAGCGAATACATCGCCGACGAGGTGGTGCCGTAGATGACGTTCGCCGCCGCCGCCGCGCGCGCCGCGGCGAGTTCTCCCTGGGCGTGATAAAACCGGCTCGCGCCGGTACTCGACAGAACAAAGGGCACCGAGGTCGGCATGCCGAGCAACCTGGTGCTGGTGTCCACCTCGCCAACGTCGACAAGCACCCGCTGCATCAGCGACAGGGCGGAGAAGGATCTAGCGTTCTGGCGCCGGGTGTATTCGTCGTCCGCGCCGCCGTCTAGATGGTCGAAGATAAAGCCCGGCAGGCGCCGGCGCGCCAGTTCGCGCATATCGTCGCTGCTGAAGACCCGCCGCAACGATCGATTGATTCGGGCGCGACCCATAACGCCCCCCCGGTTTGTTCGCACTTGCACCCTCCGTTTCCTGGTAAGCCGATACTCCGGCTCATTGGTGACGTCGCCTCGCCAATCCCGTCAACCAACGCCCCTGTTGCGACGGGCAGAGCGGCCCCATTGATCGACAGTATCCTTCAATCCTATGCGGTGGGGGCACCGTCCCGCAACGACTCCGCGAGGCGGGCAGGCGGCTCGCCGGGACGCCCTAGCCCGGTCTCCCAACCTATTGACCATAATCGTGCTTGAATTGATAAACGCCTGCCCGCATCACTGCCGGATACTTGATTGTGGCGGGCTATGCTCGCGCCCTTGCGTAATCTACGTTCGGCTGAACAACAGAAGAAGGATTCCTGCCATGCGATTCAAGGCAAAACTAATGGCGCTAGGCGCGGGGGTTCCGACGATGCTTGCAGCGGCCCTCGGTGGGCCCGCCATCGCACAGGAAACCGTGCTTGAGGAGATTATCGTCACCGCCACCAAGCGGGCCGAGGACATCAAGGACATTCCAATGTCCGTGGAGGTGGTCAGCGGCGAAGCGGTCAGCGACTACCGCATGGTGACGCTCGAGGATCTTTCCGCCACCATTCCCAACTTCGTGGTCGCCGAAGGCATTACCAACAACAACGTGGCGATGCGCGGCGTGGGTTCGCTCGGCGACCGCGGCTTTGAATCCCCGGTCACCCTGTTCGTGGACAACGTATACAACCCGCGCACGCGCCAGTACCGGCTGCCGTTCATGGATGTCGATAGCATCGAGGTGCTGCGTGGCCCCCAGGCGGTGCTGTACGGCATCAACTCAACAGCCGGCGCCGTTAATGTCGTCTCACGGACAAACCGGCCCGGAGACCCGTTTGAAGCCAGGATCAACGCCGGTTACGAGGTCGAATACAACGGCTTCTTCGCGAATATCGCCCTCGGCGGCTCGATCGGCGAAACCGCGGCCGTGCGCCTCGCCTATTCCCATACCGACGGCGGCGATGGATTCTACAGGAACACCAACACCGGCAAGCGCGAGAACGCCCGCAGGGAAGACGCGTTGCGGTTCAGCCTGGTCTTTACCCCGACCAGCCAACTCACGCTGACGGGCAAGTTCTCCTACGCGGAATACGACATGGTGGACGGCTCCTTCGGCGAGATCGCAAATGGCATCGCGGCTGGCCTGGAGCCCAACGACGGGGTGCTGAACTGGCGTACCAGTGCCGATTCGTATCTATCCGACCGTGCCGCGACCGTATTGGGCAGGAACACCGACCCCGGCAGCAAGTCCGATTTCACCTCCGGAGTCGTGCAACTCGACTATGTCATGCCGAACGGCGCAACCTTGTCCGCCATCGGCTCCTATTCGGATTTCTACTACCTGCTGAGCACCGATATCGACATGACGGTCGGCGGCCTGATCCCCGGCGCGGTGTTCCCCATCGGCGTCTGGTCGGCGGCCGCCACCGATACGGAGACCAGCACCCTAGAGCTACGCCTGGCATCGCCCCAGGGGCAAACCCTGGAGTACATCGCCGGCATCTACTACTTCGATCAGGACTACTTCGAACCCATTGGCAGCGGCTCCGACGCCGTGCTCCTGGCCGGCGGCCCCGCGTCGCCATTGGCCCCGTTTTACGACACCCTGAGCGGCGCGGAAGTGCGCGCCGACGAAAAAATGTGGTCCGCCTATGCGGCTCTGACCTGGAACGTCGCCGATGCCCTGCGCATCACCGGCGGTGTGCGCTATACCGAGGACACAAAGGACGCCTCCCGCACCGGCTTGTGCCTGATCAACGGCAGCGGCACGCCAACGCCCATTCCGACGGGCGCCATCAACTGCCCGACCATCGTGTCGACCAGCGGCGAGAAGAACCTGAGCAAACCCATGCCCGAGCTTGCCGTGCAGTGGGACGCCTCCGACCAGATCATGCTCTATGCCAAGGCCGGGCGCACCTACAAGGCCGGCGGCTTCGCCACCGCCAACGCGACCACACCGGACACCTTCATCTACGACCACGAAAAAGCCACCGGTATCGAGGCGGGCATGCGCTCGCGCCTGAACGACAACCGAATGGAATTGAACCTGTCGCTGTTCAAGACGAAGTACGACGATCTCCAGGTCAACGGCTTCACGACCCTGCCAAACGGCAGCGTCATCACCACCATCGGCAACGCCGGCGAGGCGACCACCCAGGGCATCGAGATCGATGGGCGCTGGGCGGCCACCACCTGGCTGCGGTTCACCGCATCGCTCGCGATTCTGGATGCGGAATACGACAGCTACACAAACGCGCCCTGCTCCAGAACCGCCGAGGCGGCGGGGGCGACCGTCTGCGACCTGTCCGGCCAGGCGCTGCCGTTCGCCCAGGACATATCGGCGAACGTTTCCGCAGACCTCGATGCGCCACTCGGCACCGCGCTGCGCCTGGTTGGCGGCGTGGTCGTCTCCTATGCCGACAGCTATTTTTCCGACACCACCCTGGAACCCGACCTGAAAAACGGGTCCGTCACCAAGTTGGCCGCACGGCTTGGCATCGCGGACGCGGACGATACCTGGGAGGTGGCCGTTTCCGGCCTGAACCTCACCAACGAGAAGGTAATCACCGGCAGCAATGTGCTGTTCGGCTACGACATCGCCTATCTGGGCGCACCGCGGACCATAGCGCTACAGGGATCCTTAAGGTTCTAGGGCAGACGGCCCTGCCTGGCGTGCCGGACGCCCGCACGGAGACCGCCCATAAGCTACCCGTGTAGGGAAGCAAGTTTTGTTGCACGCGAGCCTGGGGTGGAGGCCGCGAACGGGAGAACCGAACAATGCGCACCTTTGCACTTGCCACCCTGGGCCTGGGCCTGGGGATTGCCGGTCTCGCCCAGGCGACCGAGAATTCCACACCGGTACAGTACCCCGTATTCCACGCATACAAGTACGCGCCCCCGCATCTTTCCCCCCAATGGCGGGCGTTTTACGACAGCTACCAACCGTTCTGGGATGTCCCGGCCCCCCAGGATCTCGACGCCTGGCGCCGATGGGACGAGAGCAAACAGGCCCGTTTTATCGAGGCGGGCAAGCCGCTCGTCGAGCGGTACGGCAGCGGCCTGCGGGACTTGTCGATGAACGGGGTACGAGTGCTGGAGATAACGCCCCGGGTGCTGAGGAACGCCGATAAGAGCCTGATGTACGTGCACGGCGGCGCCTGGTCATCGTTCAGTCCGGAATCGACCCTTATCGATACCCTGCCCATGGCGGATCGGCTGGGCATCCGCGTATATGCGGTCGACTACGTGAAAGCGCCATTTGCGACCCTCTACGACATCATTGACGAAAACGTCGCAGTATTCGAATACTTGGTGGCGGCAATGGACTATGCGCCGGAAAACATCGGTCTGTATGGTTGTTCGGCCGGCGGCCACCTGTCGCTCGCCGTTCCGAACGCGCTCCGCAATCGCGGTATCGGCCTGCCCGGCGCCGCCGTCGCCATGTCACCCATGGTGGACTTCACCATGACCGCCGACACCTGGATCACCTTGGAAGGTCAGGACCCGATGGTTGCCCGGGAAGCCTATGTACGCAAGATATTGCCGGTGCTCGGCATCACCGACTACCGCGACCCGGTGATCTCGCCACACCTCGATGAGAATCTCGCCGACGGCATGCCGCCGTCCCTATTGCAGACAGGCGGCAAGGAAGTTCTGTTGAGCGATTCCCTGATCATGTTCCAGGCACTTGAGGCCGCCGGCCAAGTCGCGAAACTCGACCTCTATGACGGCGTCCCGCATTGTTTTACCTTCGTGGTGCCGGAAGCTAGGGAGTCGAAAGTCGCTCTCGCCAAGCAGGCGGCCTGGTTCAACGAGCACCTGCGTCTCGATTGACGCCGGCGCCGCCGGAGCGGCCGTTTTCCCCAAGCCTCGACGCCTCGCTTGTCGAATACCCGCGTATCGTCAGATAGACGCCATAGGTGAGCAGGGGAACGACAAACACGACGACGAAACTGGCAAACATGATGGTATAGGCGCGCAGAATCAGAGCGACGATGCCCATGCTGCCGAGCGCCATGCTGATCAACACCGCCCCGCCGGCGATGGCCCCGTGGCCCACACGGCCAAGCGGGCGTGTTTTTCTGTGGCGGTACCAGACATCGACCCGTTCGATGAGCCCCTGCAATACGCCCACGCCGGTTTGCGCGACCAGCACAAACATCACAAGAACGTAAACGTTCAGCATGAAGGGCGAACTAACTTGCTCGAACATCCAATAGGCGGGCAGGCGTTGTTCCACCACCGCCGGAAAACCCGCCATGAAGGCACAGTGAAAAACCAGCGCCGGCAGCGCGGCGACCACGGCCGCGGTCAGGCCCGCGGCAAGGACTTCACCGCGCGTTCGCAATCCCGTCGCGCAGTAGAGCAAGAGCGGCAGGTAGCCGCCCCCGCCGATCGCGTACTTGAGCCCGGTGTAGATGCCGCCTTCCTGATGCGGATGCTCCGCAAACGCCTTCGCCACCTGCCCCGCATGGCCGTCTAGGAGTTGCACGACCAGCACGGCCAATACCCCGAACAGCGCCACGACGGATACCGTCATCGACTGCTCGATGATCCTGCGTCCGTGGTAGTTCAGGAAAACGATCAACGCGAATATCAGCAGGCTGCCGACCAGCGCGCCGATGCCGAAGTGGTCATCGAGTACCGTACCGCCAACCGTGGTGGTTATCGAGAGGCCGATCACCAGCCCCACGAGAATGACGATCTCGTAGAGAAACCAGCCCTTCCCCAGCAGCACCCGGAAGAAGCTCACGTAGTCGTAGGACCGATAGAGGCGCGCCAGTTCAAAGCTCAGGACGAGCAGCACACCGTGGGTGACGATGAGCGTCAGGATGGCGACCAGGCCACCGGTCGGGCCATTGCCGGTGACGAACTCGACGACCTCGCGCCCGGAACCATAGGCCGCGCCGAACAGGACCGACAGGAAGACCGCCGTCGGAACAACCAGGACGCGGAACAGGTACGAATCGAACACTATCCGGGCAGCCACGCCCTAACCGGCGTGGCTTCCCCCACAGCATCGCTAGTTGGCATTGATCGACAGATGGCCATTCACCCTGGTGTCATATCACATACGATGTATCGTAGGCATGCTGACGTTTTACCACCGACAACGCCCACGTCAAACTGAAGCACCCGGCGATTGTTCGGCTAACGACAGATTTTCTGCACGATTTAACCAGTAGGAAAGGCGAAACTGGACGATACTAGTACGGTTTTCCCACCAACACCGGAGGATCGCATGACCGGCGACGTAGCGCGGCGCATCGGGGAACTGGGGCTGGTATTGCCCGCACCCCTCAGAATTCCACCCGGCGTGAGCGCGCCGCTCGCCATGATCAAGGTGCTCGGCAGGCGCGTACTCCTGGCCGGCCACGGCCCCCTGGAAGCCGACGGTGCCATCGCCCGGCCACTTGGCCGGGTCGGCGAGGATGTGACGGTCGAGCAAGCGACGCAGGCCGCCCGCAAGACCGCGCTGGCCATGCTCGGTACCCTGCAAAGGGAAATCGGCGACCTTGACCGCATCGACTGCTGGGTTAGGGTGTTCGGCATGGTCAACTCGGCCCCCGGCTTCACCGGGCAGTCGACGGTGATCAACGGTTTCTCCGAGTTGATTATCGACCTGTTCGGCGAAGCCCGGGGCAGGGCCACGCGCTCCGCCGTCGGCATGGCACAGCTTCCCTTCGGCATACCGGTCGAGGTGGAGGCGGAGTTGCAGCTTAAGTAGCGTTCCCGTATGACCGGCCCCACCGTCCGCCTCGACGACAGATACACCCGCGACGCCGGGCAGATCTACCTGACCGGTAGCCAGGCGCTGGTGCGGCTGCTGCTGGTGCAGCGGCGTCGGGACGCCGCCGCCGGGCTCAACACCGCCGGCTTCATCGCCGGCTACCGCGGCTCGCCCATGACCGCCATGGACATGGAGCTATGGCGCGCCGAGGAGTTGACCCGCAAGCACCAGGTCACATTCTGGCCGGCCACCAACGAACACATGGCCGCAACCGCCGTCTGGGGCACCCAGCAAATCCACTATCACGGCGACGCCGACTACGATGGCGTATTCGCCATGTGGTATGGCAAGGGGCCGGGCCTGGATCAGAGCCTGGACGCCGTGCGCCAGGGCAACTACCACGGCACCGCGCAACACGGCGGTGTGCTGATTCTGGCCGGCGACGACCCCGCCATGCGTTCCACGGTCGACGCCTACCACTCGGAACTGCTTTTTGAAGATCTCCTGATGCCGGTTCTGTATCCAGCGGACATTCAGGAGGTGTTCACGCTGGGCCTCTACGGTATCGAGCTGTCCCGTTTCAGCGGGGCCTGGGTGGGTTACAAGCTGTTGCCCGAAACCATCGAGACGGCCGCATCCATTCGGGCGGACCACGATCACATCCACATCGTCCGGCCTGAATTCGCCTTCCCGCCGGATGGGGTGAACGCGCGGGTCGGCGATGCATGGAGCGCCCAGGAAATCCGGCTGCGCGAGTACAAGCTCCCCGCGGCGGTCGAATTCGCGCGGGCGAATCGGCTCAATCGCATCACCCACACCAGCCCCCGGGCGCGCTTGGGCATCGCCGCCATGGGCAAGACCTGGCGCGATACCCTGCAGGCCCTTGCCGACCTTGGGCTGGATGCCGCGCTTATGTCGGCAATCGGCGTTCGCATTGTCAAGATCGCCATGCCGTTCCCCGTGGACCGCGCCATCTACCGGGAATTCGCGGACGGTCTGGAAGAGATTCTGGTCATAGAAGACAAGCGCGAGCAGCTCGAGAACGCCATCCGCAATGTCTGCTACGCATTGCCCGAGGGCCGCCGGCCCCGCATCGTCGGGCGCCGGGACGAACGGGGCGCCAAGCTCGTGGACGATGTCGGCGACCTACACCCGGACAAGATCGCCCGGGTGATCGCCGGGCGCATCCGCCCGATATACGACAGCGAGCGCCTGCGGGCACGCATCGCATTCCTCGACCGGCAGGATGCCGAATCCAGCAAGCGCCAGGCGCTGTCGATCGCTCGGCTGCCCTACTTCTGTTCCGGCTGCCCGCACAACACCTCGACCCGGGTTCCCGAGGGCAGCCGCGCCTATGGCGGCGTCGGCTGCCACTTCATGGCCAACTGGATGGATCGCGAGGTCTACTCCTACAGCCAGATGGGCGGCGAGGGCGTGGCCTGGATCGGCCAGGCGCCCTTCGTCCACACCCGGCATGTCTTTCAGCAGCTCGGCGACGGCACCTATTACCACTCCGGGACTCTGGCGATCCGATCCGCCGTCCAGGCCGGGGTCAACATCACCTACAAGATACTGTTCAACGATGCGGTGGCCATGACCGGCGGCCAGCCGGTGGACGGCCAGCTCACCGTGCCGCAGATCACACAGCAGGTGCGCAACGAAGGGATCGAGCGCATTGTGGTGGTCACCGACGAGCCGGAGAAATTCGGTGCGCGGCCCGGGTTTGCGCAGGGCACGACCCTGCATCACCGCGACGACCTAGATCTCGTGCAGCGGGAACTGCGCGAGGTGGAGGGCGTGTCGATACTGATCTACGACCAGACCTGCGCCGCCGAGAAACGGCGCCGGCGCAAGCGCGGCCGTTACCCCGACCCCGCCAGGCGCCTGTTCATCAACCACCGGGTCTGCGAGAACTGCGGCGATTGCGGGGAACAGTCGAACTGTGTGTCGGTCCTGCCCCTGGAAACCGAGTACGGGCGCAAGCGCACGATCAACCAATCCGCCTGCAACAAGGACTACTCCTGCAACAAGGGTTTCTGCCCGAGTTTCGTCACGGTGCTCGGTGGCCAGCTCCGCAAGGGCCGCGGCCGGGCCGATACACCGGCCGTATGGGAGGCACCACCGGCACCGGAGCAGCTCGCGATACCCGAGGACGGCACCGTCGCCATACTCATCGGCGGCGTGGGCGGTACGGGCGTCGTCACCATCGGTGCCATCCTGGGCATGGCCGCCCACATCGACGGCAAGGGTGTCTCCATCGCGGATCAGTTGGGGTTCGCGCAGAAGGGCGGGCCCGTCACCACCCACATCCGCATCGCCGCACGGCCCGGAGACATCCGCTCGGCGCGCATCAATGCCGGCGGTGCCGACCTGGTCCTCGGCTGCGACCTGCTGGTGGCCGGTGGCGATCAGGCGCTTGCCGCCATGGACCCGGAGCGCACCCGGGCGGTGGTGAACACCCAGCAGACCATCACCGGCGACTTCACCCGCAACCCGGATCTCGCCTATCCCGGCGACAACCTGAGAGGAAGATTGCTGGAAACCCTGGGGACGGATCGGGTCGAGTTCGTCGACGCCACGCGCATTGCAACGCAGTTGCTCGGCGACGCCATCGCCAGCAACCTGTTCCTGGTGGGCTACGCTTGGCAGAAGGGGCTGGTGCCGCTGTCCCAGGCGGCGATCTTCGATGCCATCGCGCTGAATGGGGTCAGCGTGGAGTGGAACCAGGAGGCCTTCGAGTGGGGTCGCCGGGCGGCCCACGACCTCGACGCCGTCCTGGCTGTCGCGCTCGATACGCCGAACCCGGCTGCGCAGTTGTCCCTCGATGAACTGGTTGAGCGCCGCGTGGCCGAGCTCACCGCCTACCAGAACCCGGCCTATGCGAATCGGTACAGATCGCTTGTCGACGGGGTGCGCCGGGCAGAGCAGCGCCGCACCCGCGGCAAACGGGGCCTGGCCGAAACGGTGGCGCGCCACGCCTACAAGCTGATGGCCTACAAGGACGAGTACGAGGTGGGACGCCTGTATGCCGACCCGGAATTCCAGCGCAGGCTGAACGAGCAGTTCGAGGGGAACTACAAGCTGCGCTTCAATCTCTCGCCCCCGGCGATCGCCCCGAAAGACAAGGTCACCGGCGTGGCCCGCAAGATGGAATTCGGCGGCTGGATGCTACCGGTGTTCCGGCTGCTCGCCTGGTTGCGTTTCCTGCGCGGCACGGCCTTCGACCCCTTCGGCCGAACCGCCGAGCGCAAGCTGGAACGGCGACTCATCGTCGATTACGAGCAGACCGTCGGTGAACTGCTCGACGGCCTGAACGACGACAACCACGGGCTCGCGGTCGACATCGCTTCGATTCCGGATCGTATCCGCGGCTTCGGCCACATCAAGCTGGCGGGCGTCGAGGCGGCCCGGGCCTGCCGGACGAACCTGCTTGCCGAGTGGCGGAGGTCGGGCACGGACCAGGCGGCTGCCTAGGAGACAGTGGCCATGAGGTCGCGCTGGGCGCCGGGTAACCGGCTATCGCACCACCCCGGACTCGATCAGCCGGGCGATCTCCGCTGCGTCGAGCCCCCAATCCCGAAGGCCCTCCCGCAGGTTTTCGCCGGGATTCGAGGGCGGGCCCTGTATTCTTGACGGTGTGCGGGAAAAGCGGGGGGCAGGTGCCGGCTGCAGGATACCGTCGACGGATAGATGGCTTTGCCGGGCCTTGCTGTGCGGGTGTTGCGCCGCCTCGGTGAGGGTCAGCACGGGCGCGCAACAGGCGTCCTTGTCCTTGAACGCTTGCGTCCACTCATCCCGGGTTCGAGATTTGAACAACTGCTCCAGAATCCTGCAGTGCTCGGGCCAAACCTCTTGCCTGTACTGATCGGCCGGGTCGATTGCATCCGTCTGCAGCGCCTCCAGCAGGGTAGCGAAGAAACGCCGCTCAATGGCGCAGACCGCCATGTACTTGCCGTCGCCTGTCTCGTAGCTGCGCACGAACGGGGCGCTCCCATCGAATAGATTGGCACCCCGATGCTCGCTCCACAAACCGCCCGCCAGCATGCCGTAGAACAGGGTCAGCATCGAGGCGGTGCCGTCCACCATGGCCGCATCGACGACCTGGCCTTGGCCGGACCGGTTTGCTTCCAGCATGGCCGCCAGCATTCCCAACGCCAGGTACAGCCCGCCGCCCCCGAAGTCGCCGATCAGGTTGAGGGGTACCGGCGGTGGTCTGTCCGCATCGCCCAGCATGCCGAGCGCACCCGCGAGCGCGATGTAGTTCGTATCGTGACCCACCCTGTCGGCCAGTGGCCCTTCCTGTCCCCATCCCGTTATGCGGCCGTAGACAAGGCGGCGGTTCCGGGCCGTGCAATCGTCCGGGCCCAGGCCCAGCCGCTCCATGACGCCGGGGCGGAATCCTTCGAACAGCGCATCGGCACCGGCGCACAGGCGCAACACCAGGTCGGCCCCGGCGGGATCCTTGAGATCCACCCCAATCACGGGCCGGCTGCGGTTCATGAGATTGTATTGCGCCGGCATGGCCACGCCCCGGTCGCCGCCGGCCGGATTGTCGATACGAATGAGCCGGGCACCCATGTCGGCCAGCAGCATGCCGCAGAACTGGCCGGGGCCGATGCCGGCGATCTCGATGATCCTGTATCCCTCGAGTGGTCCCATGTGTCGTTTCCGCAACGGCCCGCATAAATGCGAGCCCGCCGCCCGTGCCTGGACGCGGCTGATTTCTGGTGGACGATTGCGGGAGTTTACCCGGCCCGGCCCGCCGATAGGCATGAATCCAGGCAAACGAACGGTCGGGTGGGAGGTGCCGCAATCAATGCTGGGCCGCGGGCCGTGCCCATCGGTTCCCAGACCAGTCGGGCGGCAAGCGGCGCGGTCAATTGGCGGGGTAGAGCCCGGCCCTTGCCTGTTCGCGGTAGACGCTCGGCGAACGGCCGGTCCAGCGATGGAACGCCCTTGAGAAATTGCTGCAATCGGAAAACCCGAGCAGGTAGGCCACCTCGCTGATGGAGATATTCGGCTGTTGCATGTATTGCTCCGCCAGTTCGCGGCGTGTGCGGTCGAGCAGCCGCTGGTAGGTGGTTCCGGCATCCGTCAGCCGGTTGTGCAGGGTACGCACACTCATATTCAGCGCACGCGCCACCTCCGCCTTGCAGCAGTGGCCCGACGGCAGCATCTCGATCAGCTTCGACTGCGCCCGGGCAACGACATCCGCCTTGTCGAGCCGCGCCAGAAACCTCACCACCGCCTCGTCGTTCTGCCGCGCGAGCTCGGCATTGGCGGCCGGCAGGCGCACGGTTAAGTCCCGCGGGTCGAAACAAATGGCATTGCGGCTGGCGCTGAACCGCACGTTCGGCCCCAGGTAGCGCTGGTATACCGCACCCGCCTCGGGCACCGGCGGACAGATCAGGTCTACCCGCTTTGGCAGGTAGTCCGGGCGGTACATGAAGCGAATCAGCTTCAGTACGGTGGCGATCTGCCCGTCGATCAGTACGCGGCCCACGCTTGAGTTGGGGTTCGAGCGCTGCGATGGAAAGACCAGCGCCGCTTCGCTTGCCGTTTCGTCGAAGACGACTCGGCCCATGGTTGTTATAAAGGAGCGATATCGTACCCAACGCCTGCAGAAGGCACCCAGCGTGCTGCTCGAAAGCAATGCCAAACCAAGTGCGTGAAAGGTCGTCGGATGCACATAATCGGAGAAGCGCAGGCCGAAACTGCAATCTCCCGTCAACTTGACCGCCTCGGCGACGATACGGTGATGGACGGAAGGGTCGAGGCGCGCTGTCGGATCCTGGAGGCGCGTCACATCCACACCGGCCTTGCGCATCACCTGCTCCGCGTCGACCTGGTAGGATTCGAGCGTCTGATAGATCGCGACGGCAATGGGTCCGAACGAGGAGTTCTGCTGCGGTAGCCTCGCTTCCACGGCTGCATCCTTACTTCGAGGCCGACGATTATACCCCGTTCGCCAATTGAGGCCGAAAGCCCGACACTACCCGCCCCGAGGCGGCCCTGCATGGAACAATTGCTCGTTTCCCCAACGAGCGGCTCATCGGCGGCCGCCTTGTTTTCCGGTGCGCGGCCAGCGCGGCCCGGCACCGCCGCTTGCAGTAGCCGCTTGTGCCTGGCCGCCTAGGTGGCCAGGCCCGTGTCGAACGGTAGGTTGCCCGCCGGGGTTTGCACAAGGTAGGTGTTGGCCACGCCGGCTGCGCGATGGATATTGGCCTGGAACCGGCCCACCTCCACCACCAGACCCGAACTGGGTTGGTGCACGGGCCGAATCTTAATGTAGGGAAACGCCGTGTAGGGAAGCGCCGGGTAATGGGGCGGCAGTTCCCATTATCGCTTGCAGCCCCTGCACAGGAAGGGTTTATCGGACAAACGCGCCGACTTGAGGTTAAATGGCCCGGGTCACGGCCCGGGTGGATGCTCTTGTCGGCGCTTATCTATTGCCTCGCCTTTGTTGGCGGTTTCGTCATCATGTCCCTGGAATTGCTCGGTGGACGGCTGCTCGCACCGTACTTCGGCAGCAGTGTCCATGTCTGGGGCAGCATCATCTCGGTGTTCATGGCCAGTCTCGCCATCGGCTACCTGCTCGGTGGCCGCTGGTCGCTCAGCAACCCATCCATGGTTCGCTTTGGTGCGATTTTCCTGGTCGGTGCGGCCCTACTGTACCCACTGGTCTACTTCAGCGAACCGGCCATGCTGTGGATCTTCGACCGCATCGAAGACCCCCGCTACGGTTCGCTGGCCGCCTCCTGCCTGTTGTTCGTGTTGCCCACGGTCATGCTTGGCATGATCTCGCCCTATTCCGTTCGCCTGCTGGTGAGGACCACCGAGGAGTCGGGCAATGTCGCCGGACGGCTGTATTTCGTCTCCACCCTGGGCAGTACGCTTGGCACCCTGGGCACGAGCTTCTACTTCGTGCTGTGGTTTGAAATCCACACCATCCTGACCCTCTTGACCGCGTCCCTGGCACCGATGGGACTCGTTGCGGTCATCGCCGGAACCCGGCGCCGATGAACGGTCCACCGCGCCGGTGGCCGCGTGCCCACCACGCCCATGCGTAGCGCTAGGCCGATGCGTAACGCCAAGCCGATGCGTAACGCCAAGCCGATGCATAACGCCAGGCCAATGAACGGCCGACCGGGGCGGCGACCCTGGCTGGCTGGGATGCTGGCCTGCCTACTGGCCGGCGCGGTGTACTGGCCCGTGGAGGCGCGCGTCATCCACCGGGAACGCTCGCTCTACCAGACCATTCTGGTCGACAAGAGCGGTTCCACGGTCTGCCTGAAATTCAGCGTGCGCAGGAATCAGCGCAACCAGTCCTGCATCGATCAGAACCGGCCCCGGGAGATGGTGTTCAGCTACACCCGCATGATGATGGCGGCGCTGTTGTTGCATCCGTCGCCGCGGCGGGTTCTGATCGCCGGGCTTGGCGGCGGCACGCTGCCCACGGCGCTTGCCGAGTTGTATCCGCAAGCAACGATCGATGTGGTGGAAGTCGATGCGGCGGTGGTCGGTGCCGCGCAGCGGTTCTTTGGCTTCGTTGCCGGCGAGCGACTGCGCGTGCACATCCAGGACGCCCGCGCCTTCACCCGCCGCGCCGCGCGCGCTGGCGCGGCCTACCAGCTCATCATGCTGGACGCCTTCACCGGCGACTACATTCCCGAACACCTGATGACCCGCGAGTTCCTGGTTGAAGCCAGGTCGCTGTTGACGGAAGACGGCGTGCTCGCCGCCAACACCTTCGCCTCGAGCCGCCTGTACGATCACGAATCGGCCACCTATCGCGACGTCTTCGGCCCCTTTTTCAACCTGCGCCTGCCAAACACCTCGAACCGCGTCATCCTAGCCGGGCGGCAGCCGCTACCGGATGTATTGCGCCTGAGCCAGCGGGCCGCCGAATTGGACGAACGGCTGCGCCCGTTCGGCATCGACATCCAGAGCTATCCCAAGCACCTGACCAGCGCGGTCGATTGGGACGCGAACACCCGGGTGCTGACCGACCGGTATTCGCCCGCCAACCTGCTGCGGGAATACTAGTGTCGTGTCCCGCAAGTAAGTGTGATTATTCGTGGCCGTTTCGACCCCCGGCTTCGTTGCTCCGCCCTGTGTGGGGCCCGCCACAGGGCGTTGTCGCCCTTTCCGGTAACGGAAAGGCCCTCGCCGGGAACCAAAACGGCCTAGCGACCAAAGCCCACTTATCTTGCGGGACACGACACTAGGGCAGGGTTTTGCCAGACTACTGAACGAAATTCCGCGCCCGAATCACAAGCCCGTGTTCAACCACTCCAAAATCGCCCGCCTCCGCTCAACGTGGCAAAGCCCCGACCTTGGGGAAGGTCTGAACAAGCTCGCCATTACCTGACAGCGCCATGCGAAATCAATCGCTTATGGAGCATGGTGCCCTTCAACATCAACCTAATCAGGCTTTCCTTAGGGCAACTCCGAGCAAGCCCATGCCAGCCCTGTGCGGCGGGAAAGCCACATGGAAGTGCCCACTTCCCCGTGCGTCGGCGCGCCGGTCGCCGGGGCGGGCACTCCTAGGTGGATTCCCGCCGTTCGAGATTAAGCGATGCCGAGTTCATGCAGAAGCGTAGCCCGGTCGGGTCCGGACCATCCGGAAAGACATGGCCGAGGTGCGCCTCGCAGGCGGCGCACAGCACCTCGGTACGACGCATGCCGTGACTCGTATCTTCCCGGGTAATCACCGCGTCCCCGGTGATCGGCGCATAGAAGCTCGGCCAGCCCGTCCCCGAATCGTACTTCGTGTTGGCATCGAATAGCGGCGTGTCGCAACACTTGCACCGGTAGATGCCGGGCGTCTTGGTGTCCCAATAGACGCCGCTGAAGGCCGGCTCGGTGCCCGCGCGGCGGGTGATATGAAACTCCCGCGCCGTCAATTGCGCCTGCCATTGCCCGTCCGTCTTTGTTACCTTGGCCATTGTCGATGTCCCGTTGTCGCTGTGCGGAATGGCCGCATCCCGATATTCGTCGGCAACGATTATCGCATTCCCGGACGGAACCATGAAACAACTTAACCGGCTCAGTACCTACCGGCCTCGGCGCCGCTCTCCCGGTCAGCGACGGGGTGTGCCAAATGTATCTGAGCTAGAACAACAATCGGCAATAGAACCCCGGGCTCCGCGCACCGTACCTCCTGCCCTCCGGGCGGCACCGTGAAACAACCGGCAACAGAACCGGCGGCACCGGCCAGCCACCCGGTCGTGGATATTGCCGGGCACGGGCCGGACGCCACCCGACGGATTCTGAAGTCCAGCAAGCTGGCGGATGTCTGCTACGACATTCGCGGCCCCGTACTCGAAGAAGCGCACCGGCTCGAGGAGGAAGGCCACCGGGTCATGAAGCTGAACATCGGCAACCCGGCGCCATTCGGATTCGAGGTTCCCGGGGAAATCCTGCTGGACGTCATCCACAACCTGCCGGCATCCCAGGGGTATTGCGACTCCAAAGGGATCCATTCGGCGCGCCGGGCGGTCATGCAGTACGCCCAGCAACTGGGCATTCCCGGCGTGGAGACCGACGACATCTACATCGGCAACGGTGTTTCCGAACTGGTGATGCTGGCCCTGCAGGCTCTGCTGGAAAATGACGACGAGGTACTGATTCCAGCGCCCGACTTCCCGCTCTGGAGCGCCGCCGTAAACCTGTGCGGCGCCCGCCCGGTACACTACCTGTGCACCGAGGCCGCCGCCTGGGCACCCGACCTGGAAGACCTGGCGGCCAAGGTCACGCCGCGCACCCGGGCGCTGGTTATCATCAATCCCAACAACCCCACCGGCGCGGTATACGGGCGGTCTGTTCTTAAGCGGCTGATCGCCTTTGCCCGCCGGCACGGTCTGGTGGTGTTCGCGGACGAGATTTACGACAAGATCATCTACGACGATGCACAATACATTCCGGTCGCCACCCTGGCCGACGACCTGCCGGTCGTTACCTTCAGCGGCTTGTCGAAATCCTACCGGGCGGCCGGGTTCCGCACCGGCTGGATGATAGTCAGCGGCGCCAAACAGCGCGCCAGCGACTACATCGAGGGATTGAATATCCTAGCTTCCCTGCGCCTGTGCTCGAATGTCCCCACCCAGCACGCCGTACAAACCGCGCTTGGGGGGTATCAGTCCATACGCGACCTGGTGCGGCCGGGTGGCCGCCTGTACGAACAAAGGGCGCTGGCCTGGCAACTCCTGACCGAAATCGATGGCGTTAGTTGCGTCAAGCCGCAGGGTGCCCTGTACCTGTTCGCAAAGCTGGACACCGAGCGTTTCAATATTGTGGACGACGAACAGTTCGTCCTGGACCTGCTACGCCGGGAAAAGCTGCTCGTGGCGCAGGGCTCCGCCTTCAACTGGCCCCGGCCCGACCATTTCCGCATGGTTTTTCTGCCCCATCCGGAGGATCTGCGCGACGCCATGGGGCGGCTGCGACGGTTTCTCGGCCAGTACCGTCAATAGGTACTTCCGGTGTTTGGAACCCGGCAGCGGCGGGCCGCCGGGCGGGCCGGCGATTAGTCCGCGCAGTCGATGCCCTGCAGCCAACGGTAGTATGCGCGCGTCAGGTATGGGCGCCCGGCCAGCAGGTGGGCCAGATAGGAGCGGGGTGGCCTGAAACCCTCGCGGCGCACGGCACGGTTTGCGAAATAGGTCCAGGCCGGGACGGAGCGGCCCGCACACAGCACCAGAACCGCATCGCGGCCGTAGTTTACCGGGGCCTGTTCGAAGGGATCCATCTTCAGGATCTCGCTCGCCGAACGCAGTCTATAGAGCACCCCCTCAACGAACTCTCCCGGTGCGTGGGCGATATTGGCGTGGGCGGTGCGCGGGTGCCTGCGGGATACCTTGTCGAACACCAGCCGCACACCATGCAGCCGGGCCGGGTGGACGTCTGCGACCTCGAGGCCCCGCCCGCGCACGCGCTCGGAATTCATGTTGCTGCCGTAGGCAAAATAGTGGTCGATGGCCTGGCGCGACACCGCTTCACGCGCCCTTTCTTATCCAGTACCGCAACCGGTCGCCCGCTTGGTTCCTGCCGACGAGTTCATGGCCCATGAACCGGCAGAAGTCCCTGAAATCCCGGTCGGTGGAAGGGTCCGTCGCGACCACGAACAGAACCTCTCCCCGCCGCATCTCCCGTACCTTGTTGCGCACGATCATCAGCGGTTCCGGGCATACCAGCCCGGCCGCATCGATAAAATAATCGTGTTTGGTTGTTTCGGCAGCCAAAGTTCGGCCAGGCACAGATCAAACCCAGACGCACGGATACTAACCCAATCCGGCGCATGACGTTCAACGCCCGGGCGGCCTTCCACCGGCACAGCGTGCGGCGGCTGAGGCCGGCGTGCCTGAGCGCCGCCGCGCCGCCGCGGCCGTTGGCCCGGAGATCGTCGTATTTGTCCAACTTCTCCAGGCGCTCGGCCACGGCGGGCGGCAGCGGGGTCTCGTCGACGGCGAAACTGCGATACGATTTGATCCGCATGGACTCGATGTTCATGGATCGGTCTCCTTCGGTGGGTTTGTCGTTCACTGAAGGCTACCCGATCCGGCGCCGGGGCGGGGACTTCCCGGCCTCGGCGCCGCTCTCCCGGTCACCGCCGGGGTGTGCCAAATGTATCTGAGCTAGCACACCCCTTCCTGTGCAGGGGCTGAAAGCCAAAACGAGAATTGCCGCGATACGGCAATTTTCTTGACTTGCTCGCCGCACGATTCCACACTCGAACGATTGGAACGCTTTGCTGTCCAATGCCTAGAGCAAATGAGAATGGCGGGCGCTAAGTACATCGCGAAACATTGCCCGACCTGGGTATGCGTCGGGCTGTTCGGCCTGCACGGCGCCCTGGCCGCGGCGGGTTCGGCCGAGGGTATCGAAGAGGCGCTCGACGAAGCGGCCACTCCGCTCGACTCCGTGGCCTTCGGTATCGAGCAGGGCGAGTATGAGGGTACCGAGGAGTTTCTCGGGCACTACATCCGCGCCATCGAGTCCGCCCACCACCGCTACCACCCGGATCTCGTCAAGCCGCTTACCCTGCTCGGCGACTCGCAGCTCGGCCAGCAACGAATCGAACAGGCTCTGGAGACCTACGGCCGCGCCCTGCACATCCGGCGTGTCAACGACGGGCTGTTCGCACCCGACCAGGTTGCGGTGGTCTACAAACAGGCTGCGGCATTGCAGGCACTAGGCGACATCGAGGAGGCGGCGAACCGGGAAGAGTACGCCTACAGTGTGCTGGTGAAGGCGCATGGCCCCCTGAGCGACGCGATTCTGCCGGGAACGTACCGGTTGGCCGACTGGTACCGCCAGTCGTATAACATCTTCGCCGCCAGGGACTTGTACGAGCGCGCCATACGCATCCATGAAACCAACAACAAACTGCCCGCCCTATCCGTTTTGCCCGCGCTCAAGGGGCTTGTACTAACCTATCGCCACGAACGGTTCCCGCAGTACTGGTCGAGCGCTTCCAGCGCAAACCGGTCGAGCGCGTTCGCGGCAACGCCCCTGTCGCAGGCGAGCCGGGCAAGGATGTACCCCGCGGAGATCACGATCAACAACTTCCCGGCGGCCGAGCGCGCCCTGCAGCGCATCGTCCGCATTCGCCGGGAAGACCCGCAATCGACACCCCTGCAGTTATACGAGGCGATACTGGACCTCGCCGACTGGCACCTGATGTGGGAGCATTTCCGCAAGGCGCACACGCTCTACGAATTCGTTTACGCGCAGATGGACGGCCTAGATGCGGTCGATGCGGCCGAGTACTTCGCCGAGCCCAGGTTGCTGTACATGCCCTTGCCGGCCGTCCCCAAGACACCGCGAACGCGTAGTGGTTCCCGGAGCTCCGGGACCGACCGCCCCCGCACACAGGGGTTCATCGAAGCGTCGTTTCGCGTATCGCCGAACGGCGGTGCCCAGGATATCGAGGTCGTCGTCTCGGAACCGCCCGGCCTGATGGATTTCCGATCACGCCGCAGCCTACGCAGTTCCCGCCACCGGCCGGCCATGGCGGACGGCAAGGCGGTGCCCTTCGAGAATCAGACCTGGCGGCACGAGTTCGAGTACGTGCCGCGAGAGGATGCGGAGACGGACGATGCCTAGCGGCAGGCGCTTCGGCAAGCGGCGCGGCCATGCCCAGGGATCAGGGTATCTCCCAATCGATAGCCGACCCTTGGGGAGAAGCTCCCCGGTGCGCGCGGCAAGGCGCAACGCCAAGCGGTTGCCGCTGGGCACCGCCATGCGCGTCGGCGTGCTGGCACTGACGGCGCTGCTGTGGGCCTGCGCGCCCATCACGCCGCTGTTTCCCCAACCAACGAGCAGCCCACCGCCCTCCGGCGGTGCCTCCGGGTCGCCAAGCCCCGCAGGCGGTACCCCCGGAGCACCCGGACCCACAGGCGGAACTCCCGGATCCGGAGGCGGTGTGCCAGGATCGTCGGGCGGAACTCCCGGACCTGGCGGCGGAGCGCCAGGGTCACCGGGCGGAACATCCGGGCCTTCCGGTGGATTGCCGACACCCTCCGGCGGGCTGCCCGGCGTACCGGTACCCAGCGGTTTACCCGGCCAAAAACCGGGTGGGCCACCGGGTTCCGACGGCCCGGGATCCACGCCCTCCGATGGCCCAGCGGGTAGCGCAGGCGGCGCATCGAGCGGCGACGATGGGTCCGGCTCTTCCGGTTCCCCCGGCGAGGTGCCAGGTGGTGGGGCCAGCGGGGGGGCCAACCCACCGGGAAGCGGTGCCGATGGCCAGGGCGCCGGAGGCCTCCCGCAGGGTGGCGGTTGGGAGACGAGCAACGAGCTTCCCCCGCCGCCACAACCCCGGCCGGTACCGCCCATGCCGGGTGAACAACCCGGTTCCGGTGGTGATCGGGAACTTGAAGAGGCACTCGGCACCTTCGACGGCGAGATACTCGCCGAACGGGAGGTATTGGAACGAAGTTCCAACGAAACACCCGCCGGCGGCACGACCGGCGCACCCGCCTCCACCGGCGGTAGCGGGTCGGCCAGTACTCCGGGAGGCGCACAACCCGTCATGGGCTCCCCGGGCGGTGGCGTGCCCGCGCCGCCCATGCCGCGCGGCAAGGCGCCGGATGACCTCCCCGACGCCCGGGACGACGACATCATCGCCCGCCAGTTGCGCGAAGCGGCGATGGCGGAGACCGACCCGGAGTTGCGCGAGGCGCTGTGGGAGGAGTATCGCCGCTACAAGGGATCCTGACGATGACGCCGCAACACAAATACGCCGCCGTACTCCGGCGGCAGCCATCGACCCACAGTGCACCGATTGCATTCCCCGGTGCAATCCGCCTTGGCACCATCCTCGGAGGCTGGCAGGCCAGGCTGCTGGCCCTACTAGTGGTGCTGGCCGGCTGCGGCGGTTGCGTATCCCAGACGGTGCGTACGGTCGATATGACGCCGCCCAAGCAGTACCAAGGCGTGCAGGCCGAAGAGGAACTGTTGGATGTCGGTGTGGCCGTGTTCGACGCCAATGTTCCCGAGACTTTCGACGAGCAGATCGAACAACGCATCCACCCGGAACTGCGCCGCGCGGAGGCACAGTTCATTCCATACTTCGCCAAGAACCTGCTACAGAGCACCGGCAACTGGGGGGCTGTGCGCGTGGTGCCGCGGCCGACCCATGCGGTGGATGTGACGGTGACCGGCAAAATCATGGAATCGGACGGCGAACGGCTGACGGTGGAGGCGACCGTCACCGATGCGCGCGGCCTGGAGTGGTTCACCAAGACCTACCACGCACTGGCGAGCAAATACGCCTATTCCGAGACGATTCCACCGGATATCGATCCGTTCCAGGCCATCTACAAGAACCTCGCCGACGACATGCTCGCCTATCGGGAAGCCCTAGATGCACAAATCGTTCGCGAAATCCGTGCCACCGCGGAGATGAAGTTCGCCCGGGACTTCGCTCCCGATGCCTTCGCCACCTATGTGCAAGACTTGCCGGATGGCGATTTCCAGTTGCAGCGTCTGCCGGCACCCGACGACCCAATGCTGGAGCGCGTGCGCCGGGTACGCGAGCGGGAGTACCTGTTCATCGATACCCTCGATGAGTACTACGCCAATTTCCACCGCAACATGTTCAAGCCCTACCACCAATGGCGGGCCGCCACCTACGACGAAGCCATAGCGCTACGCGAGCTCGAGGCCCAATCCCGGGGCAAGGCGTGGGCCGGTGCCGGTGCCATCGTCGGCGGCATCGGCGGCATCTACGAAAGCAACAACGCCTATGTCGATGCGGCTGGGCTGGTATCTATTGCCGCGGGCGCGGCGCTGATCAAGAACGCCGTCGCGAAAAGGAACGAGGCCGCCATGCAAGCGGAGGTACTCCAAGAGATCGGCATCGCCGCGGAGCAGGAAATCACGCCCCACACCATCGAATTGGAAAACCAGACGGTACATCTACAGGGGACGGTGCAGGAACAGTACCGGGAACTGCGCCGTATTCTGCGCGAGGTCTATTTCGAGGATCTGGGGTTGCAACCCCCAGCACCGCCAGAGGCCCCCGAATCCGCCTAGGCCGCGACCATGTCTGACCAACCGGGCTTGATCAAGCCGAAGGCGGTCCGGCTCAGCCACGCCGGGGCTGCCCGCCGGCACCGCCAGGGCCTGTGGGGCAAGCTACCCGTTTACCTGTTTCTCGCCGCGGCGGCCGCTTTGGTGATCGCCCTGTTCACGCTGGCGCCACGCTTCGTCACACCGACCGCGACGGAGGACCGCGACGGCCCGGGGACACCCGCCGCCGACACCCAAGCCAAGCCGCCGGCAGCCGTTCCCAAACCGGCCGAACCCCCGCCCTTCCAGACCCTGCGGCGACAACAGGCCCGGGCCGAGGCCCAGGAGGCACTGGCCCGGTTCGTCGAGCTTGAAATCGAGCTGCGGGAGGCCATGCGGGTTGCAGGCTGGGGCACCGCGGCATACGACGCCGCCAAGAACCTGGCTCACGCCGGCGATGAATCCTTTGTGCAGGAGCGCTACGACCGGGCGATCTCGGAATACATCGCCGCGGCCGAGGCCCTACAGACGCTGCTCGAAGCGGGTCACAGCCGTTTCGAGACGGCATTGGCCGGCGCCCTGGCGGCCATCGATGCCCGGGACGCCGCCAAGGCGGAAGCCTCGCTGGCAGGGGCGCGCCTGGTGAAACCCGACGATCCGGAACTACGGCGGGCCGAGGCACGCGCTCATAGCCTGCCGCAGATCGTCAACCTGTTCAGGCAGGCCCACAACCAGGAACTGGCCGGGCAATGGGACGATGTCCTGAGTACCTACGCACAGGTCCGCGCCCTCGACCCGCGCACACCGGGCCTCGACCAGGCCGTGGGCAGCGCCCGTCGACAACAGGCGGCACAACGCCTGCAGTCCTTCCTTTCCGCGGGATTCGCCCAATTGGCCGAAGGGCGTCTGGGCGCCGCGGAATCCTCATTCAGGCAGGCGCTGGCCATGGACCCGCACAACGGCGCTGCACAGGGCGGGCTGCAGCAGGTTGCCGAGCAGGGGCTCGTCCGGGAGGTCGAACGGCTGCGCGACGAGGCCGCGGGTGCCGAATCCGACGAGGACTGGCCGGCCGCGGCAACGGCCTTTGCGGCAATCCTCGCCCTGGATGCCAACATTCAGTTCGCACGCACCGGCCTTGCCCGGGCGCGGGCGCAGTCGGCAACGCTCCGGGCGCTGAACGATATCGCCGCCCAGGCGGAGTTGCTTTCCTCCGACAGCCGCTACGCCACCGCCCAACAAACCCTGCGCCGTGCCCGGGGCCTGGAACCACGCGGCCCGGCACTGGCGGAGAAGATCGCCGAAGTGGATAGGCTGCTGCTCTTGTATGCCCGACCGGTGCCGGTGGTGCTGCATTCCGACAACGCGACGGAAATTCTGCTCTCCAACGTGGGGCCGCTCGGTAAATTCTTGGAGAAACGCCTGGACCTCCGGCCCGGTGCCTATACCCTCATTGGCAGCCGCGACGGGTGCCGGGACGTGCGTACCACGATTACCGTGCGCAGCGGCATGGCACCGGTCGACATCCGCTGCCTGGAGGTGCTGGCGCACTAAACCATGCAGGCTGACGGCGACCCCCCGATCCAACCGGTTCGCTACCGGCCGACGGTCGTCGACCGCAAACGGCGTCTTCGCGTCACGCCCCTGCAGGCGCTGCTGTTGGCCCTGACCCTGCTCGCCGCGGCCGTGCTGGTGTTTCTGTTCACCGCCCGCTCCGTCGAGATTCAGTTCACGCCGCCGGCCAGCCGCGTTCAGATTACCGGCGGTCCGGCCTTCGCCTTCGCGGAAGTTCACCTGTTGCTGCAACGGCAGTACCGGCTGTCGGCGGAGGCCGCTGGCTACTATCCCCTGGAATTGCCCCTCGAGATCGGGCCAGAGCGCAACCAGTCCTTCGCCTTTCGGTTCGTGCCGCTGCCCGGACTGGTGACGGTAGCGACCGATCCGAACGGCGCCGAGCTGGCGGTGGACGGCAGACCCCTCGGCCGCACACCTCAGGCCGATCTGCCCATCGAGGCGGGCAAACGCCTGTTTCGGTTCACACATCCCCGCTATCAGCCGCTGGAACGGGAGGTCATGGTGGAGGGGCGTCGGCGGCAGCAGCGCGTGGTGGCTAGCCTGCTGCCAAACTGGGGCAACATCGCCTTCTCGACGGAACCACCGGGTGCCCGCATCTTCGTCGACGACGCGGACACCGGCATTGTCACCAACGGCGTCGTGGAGATTCCCGCGGGGGAACGGGATGTTCGCCTGACACTGCCCGGGCACAGGAGCCATCGCCAACGCATACTGGTCGCGGCCCAGGAAGAGCGGGCCATGCCCCTGGTGCGGCTGCAACAGGCCGACGGCACACTCGTCGTTCGCACCCAGCCGGGCCGGGCCGGGGTGACGGTGGATGGCCAGTATCGGGGAGAGGCCCCGGTGCGTATCGCCCTGCAGTCCGGCCAGAACTACCGGGTGCAGGCATTCAAGGGCGGCTACGCGCCCCGCGATGTCGAGGTAAGGCTGAATTCCGGAGAAGAACGCATCCTCAACCTGGAACTCGTGGAACTGACCGGCCGGCTGGTCGTCCAGGCAGAGCCACCGGCCGCCAGGCTCTTCATCGACGGCCGCCCCGCCGGGGCGGCGAACCAGGTGCTGGAACTGCCGGCGCGGCCACACCGTATCGAGATTAGGCTGAGCGGATACGCCGGCTTCAGCAAGGAAATTCAGCCAAGGAGCGGGCTCACCCAAGAACTGCGGGTCAAGCTGCTAACCATTGCCGAGGCGCGTCTAGCGGCCCTGCCGCCGGAGCTGGTAACCGCCCAGGGCCAGCGGCTGAAGCGCTTCAAACCGGAACCCATAACCCTGGGCGCATCCCGCCGCGAACCGGGACGGCGCGCCAACGAAACCCTGCGCAAGGTCGAACTGCAGCGCCTGTTCTATCTGGGCATCAAGGAAGTAACCAACGCCGAGTTCAAGGCGTTCGCCAGCGGCCACGACAGCGGGTCGTATGAAGACCACCGCCTTGACGAGGACGAACAACCCGTGGTCGAGTTGAGTTGGCACGACGCGGCCCGGTACTGTAACTGGCTGTCGAAACAGGACGACCTGCCGCCGTTCTATGCGGAGGAATTCGGCAAGGTCATCGGTTTCGACCCCGCGTCAACCGGGTACCGGCTACCCACCGAAGCCGAATGGGCCTGGGCCGCCCGCACACGCAGCGACAGCAATGAACTGCTGCGCTTTCCCTGGGGCGCGGCATTGCCGCCGGAGGCCCGGCACGGCAACTACGCCGACCGGGCCGCCGCCCATCTGGTTGGCCGCATCATCTTCGGCTACAACGACAACTATGCGGTCGCCGCACCGGTGGGTACCTTCGCCGCCAATAACCGGGGGCTCTTCGACATGGGCGGCAATGTCGCGGAATGGACCCACGACTTTTACCGCCATCCCCCGGCACCCGACACCGGCCCGCTGGGCCCGCACGAAGGGGAGTATCACGTGATTAGAGGCTCCAGTTGGATGCACGGCACCACCACCGACCTGCGCCTGTCTTTTCGTGACTACGGTATCGACGGCCGGCGGGACGTCGGGTTTCGAATCGCTAGGTTCGCCGAGTAGCGGCCCGGGACGCGCCAACCGGGCCGGAGGCCGAACCACGGGGGTTGCAGGGCGGCTCGCGGGTGTTCCCCGCCCGAATCCTGCAGATACCACCGCAAAGGGGCTTACGTAGAACAGTTGACGAACCACCACATGCTGAGCCCCGCAAGTCGGATAACCACTACTATGTCGTGGCTCGTCAACCAATCTGCACAATTCCCACCGCAAAGTATCTAGGATTGTGGGTGAATTTGTCTCTCGCTCGAGCAGGTCCAGCGATTTGCTGTACTCCGAATAAACATACTCGGCCAGCGACCGCAGGATTTCCTCCCGGGTAGGGAAGTGGTGTTGCAGGCAGGACCATCCCAAAGTGTTTGCTCTTGAAGGAAAATTGCCGAAAGGCCATTAGATGCCACAGGATATTGCTTAATTTTCCAAAAAAGTATTCATAAACCATCTATATAGGGTTTTGCGGGCGGCCGGTGGACGACTTTGGGATGGCCCTGGGTGTTGCAGGACGCCGAGCTTCAGGAAGCGACAAAAAACGGCTAGGCTTGCCGTTTAACTTATGTTCCCCAGGGATCATTGAACCATGCGCCCTCCCCGGTTGAAGAAGCGAAAATGACTGCTAAGCCCAACTCGATTCCCACCAGTCGCCTAGAGCGGGTTAGTTTCTGGTTCGACTCACTGGACCCAACCCCCGAACCCGAGCCGCCGGGGGAACTGCCCACCAGCGTCGATGTCGCCATCGTCGGCGGCGGCTTCACCGGCCTGTGGACGGCCTATTACCTCAAGTACCTGCGGCCCGACCTCGATATCGCCGTCCTGGAAGCGACGACCGTCGGTTTCGGCGCCAGCGGCCGCAACGGCGGCTGGTGCATGGGCACCGCGGCGGGCGTGGACGACCTGCTCGATAATCCGGCCACGCGCGATTCCGGCACCCGAGTGCTGCGCGCCCTGATGGCCACCGTGGATGAGGTTAGCCGCGTCTGCCAGGCGGAGAACATCGACTGTCACTTCGCCAAGGGGGGTACCCTGGCGGTCGCCTACGCACCGTTCGCCGCCAAGCGCCTGCGGGCAGAGGTGGAGGCCTACGCCGCGCGCGGGCTTGCCGACTATTGCCACTGGCTGCCGGCCGAAGAGTCCAGGCGACGCATCAACTGCGCCCGCAACCATGGCGCCCTCTACACGCCCCATTGTGCGGCCATCCACCCGGCGCGCTTGGTGCGCGGCCTCGGCGGGGCCGTGCGCCGGCGCGGCGTGCGCGTATTCGAATCCACGCCGGTTCTCGACATTCAGGGCAGGACGGCCAGCACCGCCCGCGGCGCGGTCACGGCCGACGCCATAGTGCGCGCCACCGAGGGCTATACGGATTCTCTCGCCGGCCACAAGCGGCGGCTAGTCCCGCTCTATTCCATGATGATCGCCACCGAACCGCTGCCCGATGCGGCCTGGGACGAGATCGGTCTGCGCCAGCGGGAGACGTTCGACGACCGGCGCCGCGTCACCATCTACGGCCAGCGCACGGCCGACGGGCGTCTGGCGTTCGGCGGGCGCGAGGGCTACCTGTTCGGTTCGCAACGAAAGCCCTTCATCACCCCCGATGAAACCCGGTTCACGGAGCTGGAATCCACTCTTAGGGACATGTTTCCGGTACTCGATGGCTACGACATCACGCACCGCTGGGGCGGCCTGATGGGCGTACCCCTCACCTGGCAGCCATACGCCTATTTCGACCGGCGCACGGGATTCGGTGCCGCCGGCGGCTACGTGGGCGAAGGCGTCGGCGCCTCCAATCTGGCCGGTCGCATCATGGCGGACCTCATTCTCGAGCGGGATACGGACATCACCCACCTGCCCTGGGTGGACGACCGCCCGGAGAAATGGCCCCCGGAACCGCTACGCTGGCTGGGCGCCACGGCGCTTACGTATCTGGGCAACCGCGCGGACCGCATCGAACTGTCCCGGGGCAGGCGATCAGCGTTCTGGGGCCCGCTGTTCAAGTACGTCGCGCACCACGTCTTCTGACCAGCGGCGCTCGGAGACTCTGTGTCGGGCAGGGCGGCAGGCATGGTGTCTAACTGCCAAACCAAGCCAAAGAAGGTAACTACGGGTAATATTCTGGAATTCGGGTATACGGACGATGATCTGGAATGCGGGTAAACGGGGCCGCCCTTGTCGGGACGACTGCCGCGGTGGGTGGAACAAGGATGCCGACGGGCCGACCAGCGGTAGGGGAATGCGTGGACGCAACGACGGTGCCATACCCGGGGGCCGTCGGACGGGTACCCGGCCGGATGTGGCCCTTCGCCGGGCAGGAGGCAAACCGATGGGGTTCGGCAACTCAACGAGCGGTCCGGTGACCTATGCGGGTTAGGCGGGGAATTGCGATGGCGCTGGCCGTGCTGCTTACGTCAAGCGTTCAGGGTGCCGCCGAGGATGCAGCGGGCGACACCGCGGGGAAGTCCCTGCGCGCTCCTCCGCTGAGTGTTCTCCCCCCTCCGGGATTTTTCTGCCCACCGAGGAGCTCTCGGAAGATTATGCGGCCCTTCGCCAGGCAGGAGGCAAACCGATGGGGTTCGGCAACTCAACGAGCGGCCCGGTGACCTATGCGGGTTAGGCGGGGAATTGCGATGGCGCTGGCCGTGCTGCTTACGTCAAGCGTTCAGGGTGCCGCCGAGGATGCAGCGGGCGACGCCGTGCAAGAAGACGCCGCGCCAGAACAAGAGGAGACGGGGCGGGTAGCGCAAACAGGGGCCGAGGGCGTCGCTGCGGGGGAAGTCCCTGCGCGCTTCCCGGCTGAGGGTTCTCATGCGAGGGGTGCCCCCTCGCGCTCCCCGGCTGAAGGCTCTCTTCCTGCGAGGGGTGCCCCCTCGCGCTCCCCAGCTGAAGGCTCCTCCGAGATCTTTCTCCCCACCGAGGAGCTCTCGGAAGATTATGCGGTGCCTTTTCCCGTGGATATCTGAGGGCGGCCCCATGCGACGACAACTGCCTACGGAATTCATCTATCAGGCCAGCGCGCTGGTCGTTGCCCTGATCGTCGTGCACCTGGTCTACATCACGGCCATTCGCCCGAACGCCCAGGCCATTCTCGATGCCCGGGCAGCCCAGGAGGCAGCCGGCGAACTGGTGGAGCAGGAGCAGTCCGTGTACGTGATGTTAAAGGACTTCGAGCAGGAGGCCTGCTTCGTACTCATGTTGTGGGCGATCGCCATCATCGGCTACAAGGCGCGTAGCGCCCTAAGGGAACGCAGCCTGCTGCAGCAGGACATCGTGGTCGTCACCGAGGGCGTGAGCATTCTGCCCGAGGATACCCGGGAGTACAGCCGCCCCATTCAAGCGCTGCCGGAGCGGGTGCAATCCTATCTGTTGCCAAGGGCAATGATGTCCGCACTGCAACGGTTCGCATCGACACGCAACGTACAGGACAGTTCCGAGGCGGTCAGGACGGCCTGCGACGCCGAATCCGACCGGCTCGACAGCGAACTGGCGATGGTGCGCTACATCGCCTGGGCTATACCGAGTATCGGCTTCATCGGCACCGTGCGCGGTATCAGTCAAGCTCTCGGGCAGGCGTACAAGGCGGTGGAAGGCGATATCAGCGGAGTTACCGCGAACCTCGGCGTGGCCTTCAACTCCACCTTCATCGCGCTGGTGATCAGCATTGTGGTTATGTTCCTGATGCACCAGTTACAGTTGGTTCAAGAGCGCCTGGTGCGGGACGTTCAGGATTATTGCGACCGGCGGCTACTCCGGCACCTACGGGTACGCGACTCGTGAACCTGCTGGAGTTCAACGATGCACAACTCAGCCTCTATCGGGACGGCCAGGCGGTCTACACGCAACCAGGCATCGCCCATATCGGTACCGAGCGCAACCTGTTCGGTATCGATGCGCTGCGCATCGCCCGGCTGTATCCCCAACAGGCCAATCAGCAGTACCTCGCCCGCCTGAACGCAGACCCGCTGCCGGTTCCCGGCGCGTTCGCGGCCAACCATGCCGACCTGGTGTATCTGCACCTGCTGGAGCTCAAGACCCACCTGGTCGACGCCGAACCGGCCGCATCGACGCTCGCCCCCTCCTCGAACGCCGACAAGCCAGCACGCCGGCGCTGGGCTATTCGCCCACGCCGGTCGGACCGGCGCACCGGCACCTCCGGGCCGGAGGGCAGCGGAACACCGTCGTCCCCGGCGACGGCCGGTACGAACCCCCAGGCCGGCGCATCCGTGGCTGGCGACCGCGTAGGCCAGGGGCTGGTGGCCACGGTGCCCGGATTCCTGTCCACCGACCAACTCGGTGTGCTGCTGGGCATTGCGCACGAGGCCGGCATCGACATTCGAGGATTCGTCGACAGCGCCGTGCTCATGGCCAGCGCATCCCCCCTGCCCGCCCATGCCTGGTTGTTGGACCTACACCTGACCCGGGCCTGCCTGACCGAATTGAAGGCTGGCGAGGAGATCACCCAGGTCAGTGTGCAGGAACTTCCCGGCTGCGGACTGATGTCCTGCATGGACGGCTGGGCGAACCTGGTGGCGGATCGGTTCGTGCAGGACACCCGCTTCGACCCGTTGCACACCGCGGATACCGAACAACAACTCTATGACCAGCTCTACGACTGGGCGTGGCGCGGCCGGCGGGGCGTCGAAGGGCCCGATTTCACCGCGGAAATCCGCCATGGGGGCCACGAGCGGCAGGTGCGGGTACCCGGCACCGTGCTGGACAGAAAACTGATGCAGCGCTTCCAACAACTCGCACAGAAGCTGCCGGACGGTGCGCGCCTGCTGCTGGCACCACGGAGTGCGGCTTTGCCCGGACTGCTGCCGGGCCTGGACGAACTGGGCATTCGGGCCGAGGGCCTGGCGGCCGACGCCCTGGAGCGGGGCTTTACGCGCCACGCCACGACGATTGCCTCCGGCCCATTGACCCTGGTGAGCCGGCTACCCTGCGAGGCGCTTGAACGGGCACCCGCGGCCACCGGGCGCCCCAGCGCAACCCATGTGCTGTTCGACAACCGCGCCTGGCCACTCGACGGCAACCCCTTCGGCTTACCCAGCGGCGGGCAAGCGGGCGATACGGTACGCAAGGACGGGCGTCGATTGCAGCTCATCGCCATCGAACCAGATGCCCCATGCGTTCCAAGCGACGACTGAGCGTTTTTTCACTCTCCTTCCTGGATGTCATGTCCTGCGGGTTCGGTGCGGTCGTGCTCATCTTTCTGATCATCAACCACGAAACCGAAGAGCAGGCCAAGGTGGTGAACAAGGACTTGCTGGCCGAGATCCGCCTGCTGGACTACCAAGTGCAAAATGGCGAGGCGGACCTGTTCGCATTGCAGGAACGGCTTGAGGCGCTGCGCCGACGCCTCGCCGATTCCGACCGCAAGCTTTCCAGCACAGAGGCGGATCTGGAGCAGACCCGGCAAGAGTTCGGCGACCTGAGCGTTCGTTCCCGGGCCGAACAGGAAAGCTTCAACGAGCTGAAATCGGATGTCGAGGCCCGGGAGGAGGAGCTTGAGCGCCTGCGGGCGATTAATGCGGCCAATGAGGGCGGCCGCGTGCGCGGCTTTGCCGGTGAGGGCGACCGGCAATACCTGACCGGCCTGAAGGTCGGCGGCAGCAACATCCTGATCGCACTGGATGTCTCCGCCAGCATGCTGGACGAGACCATCGTCAACGTACTGCGCCGTCGCAACATGCCCGAGGAGCGGCAACGCCTGGCGCCGAAATGGCAGCGCGCCGTACGCACCGTGGAGTGGCTTAGCGCACAGTTGCCCCTAGACGCGGATTTCCAAATCTTCACGTTCAATGCCGAGACCACCTCACTCCTGGCCGACAGCAACGACCAATGGGTACCCTTAGGTGACGGCCGGGCGCTAGAGGCCGCCATCGACCGCCTGCAGGCGGTGGTCCCCGCCAAGGGAACCAGTCTAATGGGCCTTGTGACCAAGCTGCGCGGTCTGGACCCCCTGCCGGACAACGTCTACCTGATCGTCGATTCGCTACCTACCCAGGGTCTGCGGCCGCCGCGGCGGGCCACCATCTCCGGCACCGACCGTCTTGGTCTATTTCGGGACGCCTTGCGCGAACTGCCGAACCAGGTGCCCATGAACGTGATCATGTTCCCCATGGAGGGCGACCCGCTAGCGGCCGCCGCCTTCTGGAACCTGGCACGCACCACCGGGGGCGCCTTCATGGCTCCGTCGCGGGACTGGCCCTAATGCGCGCCAGAAGCCGGCGGAACGTGGAGGAATTCAGTGTCTCCTTCCTAGACGTGATCTGCTGTGGGTTCGGCGCCATCATCCTGCTGCTGATGATCACCAAGACGGTGGAGCCCGTTCTGCTGGAGAAAACAGCGGTCAACCTGGAAGGCCAGGTCGCGGCGCGCGAGCAGGCGCTTTTCGAGATCAAGGGCCAAATCAACGAACTGCGGCGTCAGCTAACCGACGCCTCCGGCCAGCTCGACGACAACCTGCTCGAACTCGCCCGCCTGCAACGGGAGTTGACGGAAATACTCGGCCGCTTTACGGCCACTTCCGAACAGAACGAAGATATCCGAACCGAGACCATGAAGCTGGCGGCGGCGCGGCAGACGCTCACCGACGAGATGGAGCGGCTACTCGGCGCCGACTTCCGCCGCCAAACCGACCTGGTGGGGGGCATTGCCGTGGACAGCGAATACATCGTGTTCGTGATAGACACATCCGGCAGCATGTTCGCCGGTGCCTGGCCCCAGGTACTGCGCAAGGTGCGGGAGACCCTGGATGTCTATCCCCGGGTGAAGGGTATCCAGGTGATGAACGACATGGGGGAATACATGTTCGGAGGCTTCCGCGGACAGTGGATCCCGGACACCCCGGCTCGCCGACAAGCCATCATCAACACCCTGCGAACCTGGAACCCGTTCAGCAATTCCAGCCCCGTGGAGGGGATACGGGCTGCGATCGACACCTACTACGCACCCGACAAGCGCATCGGCATCTACGTGTTTGGCGACGATTACGCCGGCAACTCCATCGAAGAGGTGGTGGATGCCGTGGACCGCATAAACGTGGCCGATGAGGCGGGCCGGCGCCGCGTGCGCATCAACGCCGTTGGGTTCCCCGTGCACCTGCAACGGCCCAACGCCCGCGTCTATCGATTCGCCGCCCTAATGCGCGAACTCGCCTACCGCAACGACGGCACCTTCGTGGGGCTATCGGACTTCCAGTAACCCCCGGTCGCCTCTACTGGGTGACGTTGCGCGCCATCGCCGCCGGAACCGGCGCTTCGGTTTCCGCCGTTATCACGATGCCCACCTCCCGCCCCTGTTCCGCTTCACTGCCGACCGCGCCAGCCAAGGAGAACATCTCCAGCGGACCGAACAGGTCCAACATCTCAAAGCCGGGATAGACAACCGCAACGATGGTGAGTTTCTGCACACTCATTTGAGTACTCCATGTGTGAATTTAGTGGCCATGCCAAAAGTGTAGGCCCACGGGGTTGTTCACTGAAAGTCCCGTCCGGCTTATGAGTGGCTGATAGTCGAGACTAACCACGCCAGCATGAGCCCCGATCCCCGGATACGGGGTACTGTTTCATTGGCATTGGCAGTGGAAGTCGAGGTCGGGGGTGGTCCGATTTGGGTTGCTCACCCGAAAGTCTAGAATGTGTCTGAGCTACAACACACTCCTTCAAAAGGCGGTGAGGATACAGCGATGCTGCGACATAGGCTTCCAGGGGGTTTCCGGCGACGGTTTGTGGATCACCGTGCAACCGGCCGCCAGGGCCGCCGGGATTTTTGACATCGCTGCAATAAAGGAAACATTCCACGGCACAATCGCGGCAACGACGCCCACGGGGAGTCGGTTTATGGTTGCATCCGCGCTCGTACACTCCCTCGGACCGGAAAACTCCGTATTGCGGATCAACTGGGCGTAATAGCGAACCGCATTGATGCCTGGTTTCAGCCATCGGTCGCCAAGTGCCGTTTCTGCAGCAACCGTCAAGGTCGGATGGGGCGATTGGAGCATTTTTGACCCGGCGGAGCTTCCGCCTGCTGTTTGCTATTCGAAGGGCTCAATGTGCCTAATGACCTGTAGACAGGCGCCATCGCAACGATTTGGGAGGTTTCCTCGTTCGAACTGAAAACACGCTTGCTTGGCCATGAACGGGTGGCTACGGAAAAAATTTCGCTTCTGCTCTGGTAGCGATCAAATTCGCTCGCGGGGAGGGTGGTCCTCGCTGGAGCCGGCGCGGCGCACACAACATGAGAATCTCGTCAGACATGCCCTATGAAAAGCGCTACGAGACCGTCAACGGAAAGCGCATGGCCTACGTCGAATCCGGGACGGGCGATCCCATCGTGTTCCTGCACGGAAATCCAATGTCGTCCTACCTCTGGATCGAGCAGAACATGCCGAATCAGATCGTTCGAAAACTCACCGGGCAGGAGATGGAGGAATATCGTCGGCCGTTTGAGACTCCTGGCGAGGGGCGTCGGCCGATAACGCCGCTGTCGGGCCGGTGTGATCTGCGGAGGTCGACGCCTGCGTCGAGACTCTGCTGAAGGTTCGAAGTCGGAGAACGAATCATGATCGAACTCTTTGCCTGTGGCAGCCCGAATGTAGCGAAGGTGCTCTTCATGCTGGGTGAAACGAACCTGCCCTATCGGATAACGCCCGTCGATATCGCCAAGGGCGGCCAATACCAGGATTCGTTCGTTGCTCTCAACCCTAACTCCAAGGTGCCGGTGATCATCGATGACGATGGGCCAGCCGGCGAGCCGTACAGGGTTTTCGAATCCGGCGCGATCCTGCTTTACTTGGCGGAGAAAGCCGACATGCTGATGCCGGCGGACCCGGAATCGAAGCACATCGTGTATCAATGGCTGTTCTTCCAGGCGTCTTCCCTCGGTCCGATGTGCGGTCAGGAACGCCATTTCGCGCAGTCGGCACCGGAGGAAGGCAACCGGTACCCCCTGCGGCGCTACACGGCGGAAGTGCGGCGCCTGCTCGACGTATTGGACAAGCGGTTGGCGGAGAACGAATACCTGGCGGGTGACAGCTTCACCGTGGCGGATGTGGCGGCATTTCCGGGCGTGCAGTTGCACACCGACCTGATGGGCGGACGCTGGAGCAGGCCCAACATGGTGCGCTGGCTCGATCGCATTGACAGAAGGGTCGGTTACCGTAAGGTCAAGCCTGTCGTTCTGGACCTGCAGGTGCGGGATGCGGAAGCGTTTGCAAAGGCCGCCCCTGATCAGTTGGACCGGTTTTTCGGCCGTGGCGCCTATGCAAAGTACGTTTGATTGGCGCTTCGCGGTCGACGGCAGTCCGGGTGCGAAAGATGCCCTCCGTTTCTAGTGTGTCGGGCCAATCCCTTCGGGCCGCGCCTTGCCTCAGACCCCGTGTGCAGCGCTGAAAGCCTGGAAACTCATGGGACAGCACGCTAGCCGAAAGCCGAATAAGGAGATGTCAAATCAATGAAGAAAGAGATACTGAGAATCCCGATGCGGGACGGAACACGCCTCGAGACGGAATTGTTCCTTCCCGAGGCCGAAGCCCGCTTTCCCGCGTTGCTCATGAGGCATCCGTATGGGCAGCTCTATGCGGATGCCTTGTACGAATCGATGGCCGGTGACGGCTACGCGGTGCTGTTTCAGAACGACCGGGGACGGTTCGGGTCTGAAGGGCAATGGTGGCCCCTGCATGAAACCAGCGTTCATGACGGCGCGGACACGGTGGACTGGATTGCCACGCAGCCCTGGTGCGATGGCAACGTGGGGCTGTTCGGTTCTTCCTACGCCGGGGTCACGCAATGGCACACCGCAATGGCTGCGCCAGATGCATTGCGGGTAATGGCACCCGTGGTCGCCGGCAGCATTCAGGACTATTTTCCATTCGTCGCCCCTGGGGTGTGGGCGCTCGGGACATTGATGGGCTGGACCCTGAATGTGGCCAGCCATGAGGCGGAAAAGCTGGGGCTTAAGTCTGACAATCGCGATATTCGGCATTTCATGGATCTGAACCGGAAGCTGATGGAGACGACAGACCTGGGTGCCGACGCGGATATGGAGGCGTTGGTAGAGGCCGCCGCGCAAGTTCCCCCCGCGTTCGACAAGCTGCTGGACGATCACCCGCTATCGGATTTCGCCCCTTCGGTTCAAAGCTTCGCGCCCTGGGTCGCCGAGTGGCTGGCTCATCCCGACCCGGGCGACAGCTATTGGCAAGCCGTCGACTGGTCCCGGCACTACGGGAACATCGATACACCCGCGTTTATCGTTGCCGGCTGGTACGACCTGTTCATCACGTCTGCTTTCAGGGATTTTTCAGGGCTGAACGGCAAATCGCCGAATAACGTAAGACTCCTTGTGCACCCTGGTTCCCACACCGTGGGTTTGGCGGATCCGGGGTACATGCGAGTCGGCGAACGGCTGTTCCGTATGCCGCCGGTCACAGGCCCCTGGGAAGGATTGATTCCGGGAAATCCGGGAGGACTGTCGAACGGGATCCGGGATTGGTTCGCGCGATGGCTGAAGGGAAAGCGGGACCCGGACGAATCTGCTTCGATCAGGCTGTATGTCATGGGAGCGGACGAGTGGCGGGACGAACGGGAGTGGCCCCTCGCCCGAACCCGATGGACCCGCTTCTATATTCACAGCCAGGGTCGGGCCAACTCGCTGAACGGGGACGGCCGCCTGTCGGCAGAAGCACCGGCCGAAGAACCGCCGGACCGATTCGAATACGACCCGGCAGACCCGGTTCCCACCATCGGCGGCCGCGGCCTGCTGCCGGTTGCGGCGGGTGTCTTCGACCATGCGGAACTGGAGAAGCGGCCGGACATCCTGGTGTATTCGACTTCCCCGCTGACCGAAGACGTGGAAGTCACCGGACCCGTCGTGCTCAACCTGTGGGTCGCGACCTCGGCGGTCGATACCGATTTCACTGCCAGGTTGCTCGACGTGTTTCCCGATGGCGTGGCGTACAACCTCACCGAAGGCATAACCCGATTGAGATTCCGACCGGACAAACCCGGCCTGGTGGCGCCCGGTGAAGTCGAACAGGTTGAAATCACCCTGGCTCCCACCAGCAACCTGTTTAAGAAGGGACATCGGATCCGGCTGGAGGTCTCCTCGAGCAATTTTCCCTTTGCCGATCCGAACCCGAATACGGGCAAGTGCCTGCTGACGGACCCGGCGAATGAAACGAAAGTCGCGCGACAGACGGTGTACCACGATTCGCGGAAGCCATCGCACCTGGTTCTGCCCGTCATTCCGGCAAGCTGAGCCAGATGGCTGCCCCGGCGGAGACTTCCAGGTTGCGGGATTTTCATTCCCTGCAAGCCACGCTGCCGGATATTTTCGCCAGGCTGGCTGCAAACCCCGATTTGCCGCACACCATCGTGGTGGTGCCGAGTTTTCCCATTACCGAAGCGGCACGGGCAAACGCCCCGGCGGCATTGCACTACGAAGAGAGGATGTTCTACGAACTCGCGCATCTGCGCCGCAGTCGGTGTCGAATTGTGTATGTCACAAGCGTCGAACTCGATCGCTCCGTGCTCGACTACTATCTCGATCTGCTCTGCGACGTACCAAAGCAGCATGTGCAGGAAAGGTTCACGTTGCTGAACTGCGGAGATGCCTCTTACGAGGCGCTATCGACCAAGATCCTCGATCGCCCCCGCCTGCTGCAACGGATTCGCGAACTGATCGGCGACCGAACGCTCGCATGGCTGGTCAGCCTAACAAGCAACCCGACGGAACGTGACCTGGCCCTGGCGCTCGGAATCCCGTTTCATGCAAACGACCCGGCGCGCGGGCACATTGGCACGAAATCCGGGAGCCGGGAGATTTTCAGGGAAGCGCACGTGTTACACCCCGACGGCTTTGCGGCGTTGCGCGACCGGGATGATGTGGTGGACGCCCTTTGCCGGCTGAAGCGGGCCAGGCCTGCTCTCGAGCGCTGCGTAATCAAGGCCAACGAGGGAATAGCGGGCCAGGGGAATGCCACACTGGGGTTGAACGCCTGTCCCGTTTCACATCGGGAAGAGACAAGGTCGTGGCTTCAGGACAACCTGACCTCGATGAGTTTCGAGGATCCGACGATGAGTCTGGAGGCGTTTTTCGCCCGTCTGGCGCAGGAAGGGGGAGTCGTCGAAGAATTCATCGAGGGTGCCGTGAAGCACTTTCCTTCCGGTCAGGCACGCATAACCCCGGATGGGTCCGTGGAACTGTTTGCCACGCACGACCAGGTGTTTTCGGGCGCGGGCCAGGTGTTCCTCGGATGTTCCTTCCCCGCGGATACCGGGTATCGAGAGGAGATCGGCGCGGTGACGAAAAAAATCGGCGCCCGGCTGTCCGCCAAAGGGGGCAGGGGCCCTTATGGCGTCGATTTCGTGATCGTTGCAGGCGGCCCCACCTACGCCATCGAAATCAACCTTCGCGTCACGGCGACCGGGATTGCCTACGACTTCCTGCATTACCTCACCAATGGATGCTACGACCAGGAATCCGGCACGTATCGGAGCGCGAGCGGAACCGAAAAACACTATTTCGCGGTGGATACGATGCAATCCGACCAGCTCAAGGGCTTGCGTCCCGGCGACTTGCTGAACCTGGCGAAGAACGACAGGCTTGAGTTCAGCCCGACCACAGGCCGGGGCGTGTTTTTCCACACCCTAGGCGCGGTACCGGAGTTCGGCGTTTGCGGGTTGATCTGCATCGGTGACAGCAGGCAGGAATGCCAAAGCCTCCACGAGCGGGTGCAGGCAACAATCGACGATCGACCCACGATCAACTGACGTTGGGAAGCTGTCTGCAGGTACATCCGAGCGGAAATCGCCTCACAACACAAGGGGTTTCAGGATGAACAACGCAATCGATCTGACCGGGAAGGTGGCCCTGATCACCGGTGGTGGCGGCGGTATCGGAGAGGGCATCTGCCGCGTCTTCGATGCCTGCGGCGCAACGGTGGTGGCTCACGACCTTACCGATGAAATCGCGGCGAACGCCGTTCGCGCGATCGGCCCGCAGATTCATACGGTATCGGGAGACATCACGGTCGAGGAGAACGTGGCAGCCATCGTCGATGCAGTCATGGCCGCCCACGAGCGCATCGATGTGCTCGTCAACAATGCCGGCGTTCCCGATGCCGGGCAAGACATCCTGAAAGTCAGGTACCCCGACTGGCGGCGGGTCATTGACGTCAACTTCGCCGCTCCCTACCTGTTGAGCCACGCGGTGGCGAGGAAGTGCATGGTGCCGAACAGGAGCGGTGTGATTCTGAATACCGCATCCATCACCGGATTGCGCACCCTGAAGGGAGGCGAAACGGCCTATTCGGCCTCGAAGGCCGCACTGGTGTCGCTGACCAGAAAGCTCGCCCTTGAGTGGGGAGAATTCGGCATCCGCGTCAATGCCGTCGCGCCGGGCGCGGTCAACGCGGGTTTTCTGAAAAACGCCGCTCTGGAGTACAACGAACGGGTACGGGAAGAAGACCTTCTGCAGATGATACCTCTCGACAGGCTTGGTGAGCCGGAGGACATTGGCTGGGCATTCGCATTCCTGGCCTGTGATCTCGCCGGCTACATCACCGGCGAAGTGCTGAAGGTGAACGGCGGGTTCGGTATTTAGGCACATATGGCAAAGGAGGGCCTGAGCGGTGCAACCGGCAATATTTGGAGACGATAGTCCTTCCGCGGAACATGGCCTGGTCGTCAAGGCCAGCCAGGGGGCGTTGACGCTGATGTATCGGGCGATGGTGGAGCTGCCACCGAACATCGAACTGGCCCGGGCCGCTTACCGGTTGAGCGCCCCTCTCGGCGAAGCGCCCGGCGAAATCGACGTTCGCCACTTGGAATTCGCGAACTCGCGGGCGGAATGGTTTTCCGGACCCGAGGCGGACGACTCCCGACGCGTTCTGTATCTGCACGGCGGCGGCTACCTCATGGGCGGCGACCTCGATGCTCACCGTGCGATGATCGCGTGGATAGCGCGGGAAAGCCGATGCGGTGTGCTGGCGATCGACTACCGCATGGGACCGCAGCACCGGCACCCCGCGGCGTTGGAGGATGCACTGGCAGCCTATGAACTGCTGTTGCAGCAAAGTCCAGACAGCGGTCAGCCCGTGCAACGGCTGTTTATCGGAGGGGATTCCGCCGGCGGCGGCCTAGCACTGGGCGTGGCGTACAGTCTGCGAGACAGTGACCGGCGCGTGCCCGACGCGCTGTTCCTGATCGGGCCGATGACCCGGATGCCAGTGGGGGTGCTGGCGAAAGACGCGGTCAACGAGATGGAGACGGCGGTCGCGGAGCAATATGTGCGGGCTTCCGATGCGTTGGATCCGACGGTTTCACCGCTGTACGGGGATGCGGCATCCTTGCCGCCGGTGCTGTTGCAGGTGGGTGAGGATTTCGATACACCCTGGGCTCGGGAATTTGCCGACAAGGCTGAATCGGACGGCGTTGACCTGAGGTTTCAGCAATGGCGGCACATGGGGCATGTCTGGCACATGGCGGTGCCCTTTCTGCCCGAGGCGAGGGAGGCCATAGTCGAGATCGGCCGCTTTCTCGAAAGGATCTAGCCTGGATTATTCGGGATCCTCGATACAAGCGATCGCCCTGAGCTTGCCGCCGCACTTGGGGCAGGTTTCGATGTCCCGACAAGTTTCAGACAAATCAAACTGTGCGATCGAGGTACACGCAGACGCATGCTTGTCTCTCGCCGGAGACCGCGATATGGTTTAACAATATCACTAATACGGGAAACCCATATGAAAACCACCATTGAGCTTCCGGACGAGTTGCTCGATCAGCTTCGGCGCGTGGCTCGGCAGGAGGGCTCCACTCTACGGCGGCTGGTCGAGGAAGGTCTGCAGCGCTGTCTCAAGGCCCGCCGGACGGCGGCTCACCGGGAACTGGATTTTCCAAGCTACGGCGGCAGCGGGCTCACCCCGGAGTTCCATGGCGCTCCGTGGAGCCGGCTCCGGGATGAGATTTATCGTGAGCGGGGCGCATGATCGCCATCGACACCAACTTGTTGGTTTACGCCCATCGTCCGGAAATGCCCTTCCATGGGCGTGCCCGGCAGGTGATTGCCGACGCGGTGGGCGGCCCGGAACCCGTGGCGGTTCCCTGGCCATGCGTTCACGAATTTCTGGCGGTCGTCTCGAACCCGCGGATCTTCACGGACCCCACACCGATGGACTTGGCCCTGGATGCCGTGGGACGGCTCCTCAACAGCCTCAGCGGCGGATTCCTGGCCGAAGGCGAAGGCTACTTGGATGCCTTTGAGCGAATCGCCCGACCCGCGCACCTGCAAGGCGCGGTCGTACACGACGCCCGGATCGCCGCGCTCTGCCTGTATCACGGCGTGAGAGTGCTCTGGTCCGCTGATCGCGACTTCTCCCGCTTCCCGAAACTCGCAGTTGCCAATCCGCTTCCGGTGAGTTGACGGAACTGGATCAGAGGCACCTTAGGCGGGGTGCAGATTGTCGATGTAGACATGTCGATACTATCCTCGGGCGAGTGGGCGAAAAGAACCACATTTGGGGGGGATTGACTATTTTAGAGGGAAAATAACGGACTCAAACAACGGAAAACTGTGTGAACTCTATTTTCATGAGGAGTGTCTATGAGTAATGCATTGAAAATCTGGATTTTTATCTTCTGCCTGTCAGCAAGTGGTTTCGTAAACGGTGCAGAGATAGAAGAAATTAGCCTCTTTTGAAATTCGGGTGGGTAATCGGGTCCGCGTGGCCGGGTTGTGCGGGTCAAGGGCGGGCGCCAGCCCGGCGAAGCGAACCCTTGACGCGCACAACCCGGCGAACACCCTGGGGTCGGGCCGAATGAGGCACAATGCCGCATTCGGCCTTGATCAACCACAGGGAGCGCCCCATGGACCACCAACTCTTCACCGCCGCCCTCGGCCTGTCCGAACCCTGGTTTGTCGACGGCCTTCACTTCGACGAGCGCGCGCGCCGGCTGACGGTGCGCATCGACTTCCGCCGGGGCGCCCGCTTCGCGGCGGGGGACGGCGGCGAGCACCCCGTGCACGACACCCGCACGAAGCGCTACCGCCACCTCAACTTCTTCCAGCACGAGTGCGAGCTCGAGGCGCGAGTGCCCCGCGTTCGGTTGCCGGATGGGCGCGTGGCGCTGGTGGAGCCGCCCTGGGCGGGCCGGTGCTCCGGCTTCACGCTGCTCTTCGAGGCGCTGGTCGTGGCCCTGTGCCGGGAGATGCCGTTCGCGGCAGCGGCGCGGCTGGCCGGACTGTCGCAGCACCGCGTCCAGGCCATGTGCGGGCGCTACGTGGGCCTCGCCCTTGAGGGCGCCGACCTCTCGGCGGTCCGCGAGGTCGCCATCGACGAGACCTCGCGCGCCCGCGGGCACGACTACGTCACCGCCGTGGCGGACGCCGCGGCGCGGCGCGTGGTGTTCGTCGGCGAGGGGCGAGGCGCCGGGGTCGTCGGGGAATTCGCGGAGGAACTCGCCGCCCGCGGCGGCGACCCGGAGGCGGTCGGGTCGGTGTCCATCGACATGTCGCCGGCGTTCATCAAGGGCGCCGCGGAGCACCTGCCCAACGCCCAGGTCACCTTCGACAAGTTCCACGTCGTCGCCCACGCATCGAGGGCGCTCGACGAGACCCGGCGCGTCGAGCAGCGCCTCGACCCCGACCTCAAGGGCCTGCGGTGGACCCTGCTCAAGAATCCCGCCGGCCTCGGCCCGCGGCAGCGCGCCGACCTCGACGCGCTCGTCGCGCAGGTCGCGGGGAAACGTACCGCGCGGGCCTGGCTGTACCGGGAGCAACTCCGGGAGATCCTCAACCGAAAGCAGATCAATGTCGTGCGGCGGATGCTCCACCAGTGGTGCACGAACGTGAACCGCTCGAGGGTCGAGCCCATGAAGGCGGTCGCGAAGATGATCCGGCGGCACATCGACGGCATCGCCGCCTGGGCGCGCACCCGGCGGACCAACGGCTTCATCGAGGCGCTCAACGGCCTGTTCCAGTCCGCCAAGCGCAAGGCTCGCGGCTACGGCCGGTTCGAGACGATCCGCACCGTTTTCTTCCTCATCGCCGGAAAACTCGACTTTTCCAAGCTCAACCCGCATGCCACCTAACCCACACGGAATTCAACAGAGCCAGAAATTAGGTATGCAATATGCGCCTTGCCTGTTGATTTGCGGCAACTTTCGGGCTGGAACGGGTAGTTCTTTTCGGAGAAGGATCCTATAGACACTGCATGAGGGGGAATGATGAGAGCCATTGAATACGCAATCGCATTGACATTGGTGCTACCTACAGCGAGTGCTGCTGCAGAGGAAGTACTAGAGGAGATCGTTGTAACAGCGCAGAAGCGCGAACAGGATCTTTCCGATGTGCCGATACCGATCACGGCGTTGTCTGGCGATTCGCTGGAAGCATCAGGGGTCGTTGACTTTCAGAGCGTTGGCCGACAAATCCCCGGTGCAACGTTCGCACAGTCATTCTCTGTCGCAAACAGCAACATGACGATTCGAGGCCTCGGGGCGGGGAGTGGGGGCGATCCCACAACGTCATACTATATCGACGATTTCGCCTATGGCAGTCCGGGCTTGGGGCTGGCTCCGTCTCCGAATCTCTTCGACCTTGAGCGCGTTGAGGTTGCACGTGGGCCGCAAGGCACGCTCTGGGGAGCTAGCGCTATGGGTGGAATGGTCAGGTTGTTGACTGGCGAGCCGGATTCCACTTCGGGTTTCGGCGGCAAATTGCAGGCAACCGGATCCACCTACGAAGATGGTGAAAACAGTTTCAGTGGCGACTTCGCCATGAATCTTCCCCTGATTGAAAATGAGTTGGCGGCCCGGATTGTCGGCAGCTATCGCGAACCCGGCGGATTCATCGACCGTCCTCTTGAAGACGACTCCAATGGTTTTAAGCACAAACACGCAAGGGCGAAGGTCACATACACCCCCGCCAACAATGAAAGGCTGGCTGCCAGGTTTTCGTACTGGTACTCCGAGGACAAGGAGCCGGGTGGCTATATCGTGGATCCGCCCGCGAAGGACCGGACCGCTTCATCGAGTTTGGCCCTTTTCGAAACCGAGCAGACAATCTACAACTTTGCTTTTGATTACGATATTACGGGTGTTTCTCTCGAAGCTTCGGTAGCCTATGGTGAATGGGAACAGCTACAGAGGTTTTCAAGCTCGTTTTTCTTTGCCGAAACCCCCTGGACGGTTGACACAACGACAACAGAGATTCGATTGCTGTCGTCCAGTGACAGTCAATGGCGCTGGATCGGCGGCGTCTTCTATAGAGAGTCGGATCAAGAAGGGCCATTGGTGTTTGATGTGTTTGGCCTCTTCGAGACGAAAGATTTCGGCACCACTGATACCCAGGAGTGGGCCGTGTTCGGTGAAATGACCTACGAGTCCACAGACGGACGGTGGGAGATGACGGCAGGCGTGCGTTACTCCGAGGAGGATCGAGATTTCACAAGCGATGTGACACAGGTAGGGCTACTGCCCTTCATTCCGTCCTTTCAGACTTTCGAGGAGCGTTCCGAGACATTTCAAACCGTCAATCCCCGGTTCAACGTTACATTCAGGCCGTCAAACGAATTTATGTTGTATACAAATATCGCAAAGGGCTATCGACCTGGAAGAGTGAATTACGCTGGCCCTGTTGCTTCTGCAGAATTTGCGGGGATTTTTGGAACGGACTTGGTTAAAGAGGATATCGTCTGGACATATGAATTAGGCTTGAAGTCAACGCTACTTGACGGGACAGTCTTTCTGGAGGCGTCCGTGTTTTATTCCGATTGGCAGGACGCGCAGTGGGTTGTTGGACTGCCCACAGGCGTCGGTGTGCAAACCAACGTGGGTAACGTCGAGATCGTTGGCATTGATTTCGGGCTTTCATACCAAACCCCTATTGAAGGACTAAGTCTAACCATCAACGGTAATTTCACTGATCCTGAATGGGCAGAGGTGTTCGATGCGGCGATTACGGCAGTCAATCCCAATATTGACGAAGGTTCCAAGTTACCGGCAATTCCCGAAATATCGGGAAACCTGAACGTGAACTACACCACTCCGATTTCGGCGCATTGGCACTTTGTCGCCAACGCCAACTTTTACTATCGGGATAAACAGGAGGATCTTTCCGGCAGAAGCGTGTTTTCAGACGCACACAAGATTCTCGGGTTGCGGATAGGCGTTGAAAGTGAATCCTGGGATGTCTTTCTTTATGGAAAAAACGTCACTGACCATGACAAGACTGCGATCTTCACGAACAATCTCCCGACTGTCTTGCCGCCAAGAGAGCTGGGCATCCGTTGTGCATATAAGTTCTAGACCGTGTCGAACAGGTGCAGTGTGGCGATGAAGTGACGGATTGGGATTTTGTCGACAAAATTTGGCGTAATGTCCGGGTATTTGACGATGCCAATTCTGATCACCTCCGCACTGACCGGTCTTCACGGCCTGATGGAGAGGCAACAACACAGGTATCGATCGGGCGCGGCCGTCACAACGCCAGTTGACCACCGTCGACCACCAGGATCGCGCCGTTGACGTAACTGGCGCGTTCCGAAGCCAGAAACGCCACCGGCCAGCCGATCTCCTCCGGTGTGCCCGGGCGCCGGAGCGGGACCGGGCCCAGCATGGCGGCGAAGTCCGGCGCGTCTTTCAGCAGTTCCTCGTCCACCGTCATGCCCGCCTCGATGTGTCCCACGACCACGCAGTTCACCCGTACGCCCCGTGGACCCCATTGGCAGGCCAGGTTCCTGGTGATCATGTGAATGCCCGCCTTGGACGTCGTGTAGGCCATGTCGGCGCCCAGCGGCCGGAATCCTCCGATCGACGAAATGTTGACGATCGAGCCCCGGCCATTCTCGACCATCAGGGCGCCCGCCGCCCGGCACATCTGGTAGGTGCCGCGCAGACTCACATCCATGGCGCGCTGCCAGTCCTCCATGCGCTGGTTCAGCGCACCGTCGAAGCTCACCGGTTTGGCCGCGGCGCAATTGACCAGGATGTCGGGTTCGCCCCAGCGGGCCCTGGTTTCCCGCACGACGCGATCGCAGTCGCTTTCCACCGAGATGTCGGCCGAAAGCGCACCGGCACGGTCTCCGAGTTCGGCGGCGGACCTTGCATGCACCTCGCTGCGCCCGACCAGCACGACCCTGGCGCCACAGGCATGCAGAACGCTCGCGATACCGAAACCGACGCCGGTTCCGCCTCCGGTAATCAATGCGGTGTGCCCGGCAAGGTCGAGCGCACTGTTGAACTGGTTTGCCATTGACCGCGCCCGATTCAGGGTGGCGGTGTATCGGAATCGACGCCGAGTGCCCGGCTGATGCCGGCCAACCATTCATCCGTCGACAGACCGGCAAAGTCCAGCATCATGCCCCCGTCCACGGTGTGGATCTGCCCGGTAACGAAGCGGGAGTCATCGCTGGCGAGAAAAACCGCCATCTTGGCAATGTCCTCCGGTTCTCCAGTCACCGACAACGGCTGCAGCGTCTTGAAGAACGCTCTCAAGCCGGGCAACGCCGCCTCCGTCTGTTCGTCGGACAGGCCGAATTTCTTGGGGAGAACCGGCGCGGCCATGAACCCGGGGGCAATGGCGTTTACGCGAATGTTGCTCGGGCCCAATTCATAGGCCGAACACCGGGTCAGTTGATTCACCGCCGCCTTGGACAGGTTGTAGCCGATCTGCAGAGCCGACCCGCGCACGCTCTCCCCCGCCGTGCCGGAAATGTTGATGATGCTGCCGCCGCCGGAGGCAGTGAGCACGGGCGCGGCATGCTTGATGCCGATCAGCGGACCGAACACGTTGACGCGGAACATCTGTTCCACCCCATCGGCGTCGATTTCGGTGATCGGCCCCCAAGGGCCGACGACACCCGCGTTGTTGACCAGGCAGTCAAGACGGCCGAAGCTGTCAAGACAAGCATCGATACAGCTTTTCAGATCGCCTTCGCTGGTGACGTCGGTTCGCTGAAACCTCGCCTGGTCGCCCAGGTCCAGCGATGCACGGGAGCCCGCGGCCTCGTCCAGGTCGGCGATGACGATGGCCGCGCCGGCCTCGACGAATGCATCGCAGATCGACCGGCCGAGCCCCGCGGCGCCGCCGGTTGCGATGGCAACCTTGCCGTCAAGCTGTCGAGACGCGCCCACTGCGCAACCTATTCCGAGTTCTTCAACATCTGCTCCATCAGGCTGCCGGGAGCGAACGACTCGATTCGGCAAAGGCGCACCTGAAACAGCCACCGGCCATCGACCTCGCGGTATTCATCCTCGTACCGGCCCCAATGGTCAATGCCGGTCTCCGACAGGGCAAGGTAATAGACACAGCCCATCGCGCGGCCCTCGCCGAGATAATCTATGCGGGAACTGGTCATTTGATGCCAGGTGCGTGGCACGTCCGGTGGCAGGCCGCGGATGAATTCGCGCACGGCGTCGCGGCCCTGCATCATTGGAATGGGGCCCGGTTCGAAGCGCGCATCCGGTGCAAAAAGCGCGGCGTACGCCTCGGCGTCCTTGTTGTCGGCAGCTTCCGCGAACCTGCTGGTCAGATCAAGAATCCCAACGCGTGCCGCTATCTCATCCTGATTCACACCTGCCCTGCTCCACACTGGTCCGCTGTGATTGTCATTCCATTCGACGAAATGCTCCCATTTTCCGAAAAATGAGCCGATGTCCCTACGCCAATGACCCAACTCGAGTCACAAAGCGCACCCTTTTGTGAGCCTGGCTTCGGACTGCCCATCATCTGGCTGCTCCGGATAGATCGGCCTCGATATCCAGGGGCCGCAGCTTCGGAAAGTAGTGCGGGTGCCGCAACGGTTCCCCTTCCTTGACAAAGAGATCGATGCCGGGAAACGGCGGCTGGGCGCCGCTACGTGGCGCATAGACCACATCGTCGCCGTAGCAGCGGGCCGTGAAGCTGCGGCGAACCTTGCCTTCGGGGATGGGTGCTCGGCCATGAACGGTCGTGTTGAAGAACACCAGGCCATCGCCGGGTTCAACGTCCCAGGCCAGGATTCGATCCGCGAATTCAGGCCGATCGTAGTCGGGATGGGGTGGCCCCACCCGGCCGCGGCGGCCGGCCCTCAGGGCATCGATGCGGTTCTGCCGCGCACTCATGAAATCCGCCATGTCCTTGGGCGAAAGGCCGTCGTAGACAGGGCCCAGATGCGTGCCCCGGACGAATGCGAGGGCCTCCTCGGCAGACAGGGAATCGGGGGACAGCCACATGTTGATCTGCTGACTGCCCGTGCAGATGAACTGCTCCACATCCTGGTGCCAGATCGTCGGCGCGGCCGGCCCCTCCTTGAGAAAGAAGTTGTCGAAAAAAAGCCACAGCTCACTTGAGTCAATCAATTCGGCGAGTATGTCGGCAATGGGCGAGTAGTAGAGCAGGTTGCGATACTCGGGTATGACATGGAAGTTGCAGGTGTCGTTGAAGAACTCCCGGTCCGTTCCCGCGTAGCTGCGGAACGTATAGGGCCCGGGCGTGGCGCGGTTGCGTTCGAGACCCAGCTCCAGGAGCGTCACCCATTCGCTGTCGAGCACACCCCGCACACATACCGCACCGTTGTCATGGAGTTCCTGTTTCAGCTCCGGTGTAACCCAGCGGCTGACGTCTGCATTCATCTTCCCTTGCCTGCGTGGTATGGTTTCATTCCAATGCGCCCGCGATCGCGAGCGCCGCAATGCGTTCATCGTCGTATCCGAGAATATCGGTCAGCACGTCGTTCGTATGCAAACCCAACAACGGCACTTCTCCTTCCACACGGGCCGGGGTGCGCGAAAGCCGGGCGCGCGCTGCCTCGACCATCGTGGCATGGCCCCGCGGGCCGGATACAGGGACGAAATGGCCGCGATGCAGGAGTTGCGGATCGACGATGGATTCCCCGCTCCTGAGCACCGCGCTTGCGGCAATGCCCGCTTGTTGCAGAAGCGACTCGACATCGCGGGCAGACCGGATCGACGTGAATTCGGACATTAGGATATCCAGTTCGTCCCGGCGTTCCAGACGTGCGGATGCTGACGCAAACCGTGGGTCTTTGCCGAGCGCCGGCTTGCCCATCAGGTCGCACATTGCCGTCCACTGCCCATCGCCTTCCACCGCTATAGCCACCCAGGCATCGTCGCCGAGGGCCGGGTAAACGCCGTGCGGCGCCATGTGCGGGTCCGCGTTTCCGGCCCGCTTCTGCACTACGCCGTTGGCGCTGAAGTCGAGCAGCGCGGGCGTCAGGAAGTGCAGTGACGCCTCGGCCTGAGACAAGTCGATGTGCTGCCCCTCGCCGGACCGACGGCGGTGCTCGAGGGCGGCAAGTATCGATGCGGCCACGAAACGCGGCGCCACATAGTCCGTGTAAGCACTGTAAGGCCCTGCGGGCGGCCTGTCCGGCCATCCCGTCAGGTCGAAGAACCCCGTGATGCCGGCGGCCAGGTTGCCGTAACCCGCAAAATCGGCGAGGGGGCCCGTCTGTCCCATCAGGCAACTCGAAGTCATGATGAGGTCGGGTTTCACCTCGCGGAGGGAGGCGTAATCGAGCCCGATCTTCTTTTGCGCGCGGGGCGTGAACGACTCCGCGACCACATCGGCCCAGCGCACCAGGTCCCGCACCACCGAACGCGCCTCCGGAACCGACAGATTGAGGGTCATCATGCGTTTGCCCACGTTCATGCCATGAAAGGCCAGGGATCCCTCGCCGTCCGGAACTCCACCGTGAAAGGGCCGAAGGGTTCTGCATACATCGGGATGCCTGGCCGATTCCACGCGCACCACCGTCGCGCCGTAGTCGGCCAGAAGACGCATGGCAGCCGGGCCGGCGATCGCCCACATGAAATCGAGCACCTTGACGCCGGCGAGGGGCAGGTCGTCCGACTGACCTGTCGGCTCCGGAAATTCGGCGGGGCGGGCCGGAACACCGAGCACTTCGTCCGTGTGCTCTCCGATTCGCGGTGCCGGCCGCCGGTACTGAATGGGTGTTGCACCGAATTTCGCAAAGGGGCCGGGAAATACGGCCCTATTGCCGTTCCGTTCGACATCCACGAGATACCCGCGGGCGCGGAACTGCTCGCTCTCGAGAATGTCCCGGGTCGTCGTAATGGGCGCGAGCAGCAGGCGCCGTTCTATCGCGGCGGCAAACAATTCCGCCTTTGTCTTGCTCGCGGTACAGGCGGCCACTGCCTCCTTGACGCGCTCGAACTCGGATACCGGCTCCTCGCCACGGGCCACCAGCCTGCCGTAGCGAATCCAGTCCTTGTCCCGCGTCGCGGCATCGCAAAAGCCCTCGTCGTGAACGAACTCCATCAGCCTGCGCGTGGCCGGCCCGACGGCAGACCCGAAAATGTGCGTGATCGTCACGTGCCCGTCCCGGGCGGGATAGACGTTGCGTATGACCATCGGTCCCGCCACCAGACCGCCGCCCCAACGCTCGAGCGGTTGCTCGCCGATCGCCGCGGAGATGATGTCCGACTGGGTTGCCAGCGTCACCGCCTGCTGAGCCGAGACATCGACGTGCTGGCCGAGCCCGGAGCGCAGGCGCTGGTGGTGGGCGAGCAACGCGCCCACGGCCGCTTCGGCGCCGGCGTGGTGGAAAGCCTGGGGAATGCTCACGCGGACCGGGGCGCGGTCGCGGTCGCCGTAAAGAATCAGCAGCCCGCCCGAGGCCAGCGCCGTCAGGTCCGTTGCCGCATCCTGGGCACGCGGCCCGTCCTGGCCGTAAGCGGTGATGGACACATGGACCAGCCCCGGATTGATTGCCTGGAGGGATTCGTAATCCAGGCCCCGTTTCGCCATGACTCCAGGCCTTTCCGATTCGATCAGGAAGTGTGCCCCCGCCACCAGGCGTTTGAGTTCGTCCCTCCCGGCTCCGGTATCGAGATCCAGGACGATTCCCCGCTTGTTGCGGGCGTATGCCCACCAGTTTAGCGACCGCTCCGGGTCGGGCGAACAGCCGGCGAACGGGCCGCGCGAGCGCGCCGGAGATCCGCCGGGCGGTTCGACGGCAATCACGTCAGCGCCCAGGTCCGCCAGAATCTGGCCGCAGATCATGCCGCGGTGCGCAAGGTCGAGAACGCGGTATGGACTCAGCACGGCAGGCAGACCCGGTGTCAACGGCCGATTCGATAGAATCGTTCAGCCGTGCCGCACAGCAACTGCTGACGTTCGCCTTGGGAGTACTCCCGGCTCAGCAGCTTGAACGAGTTCCACAACACGGCGTACGAGCAGGATGTCTTGTCCACCGGGAAGTTGCTCTCGAACATGCAGCGTTGTGCGCCGAACCGTTCGATGCAGTGGCGATAGTACGGCCCCGTCGCTCTAGCGAGCTGCGCGGAATCCGGGGGCACGGGTTGCCTGTGCCAGCCGAATCCCGAATAGGCGGGCATGGTCATTCCGCCCAGCTTCATGTACACGTTGGGGAACTCGGCGAGCTTGCCGATGCTCTTGCGCCAGCCCGCTTCCTCCGCTTGCCGCCCGTAAGGCCCTACCCCCAGCAAACCCCCGGCGTGATTGATGACGATACGCGCGCCGGGAAACGCCATCGCAAGGTCTTCGAGGTCCGCAAGCTGCGGATGAAACAGCCAGGCATCGAAACACAGGTCGAGCTCGACCAGGCATGCAAATCCCTCGCGAAACGCGGCGTCTCGATAGAGCCCGGGGGGCACGACGCTGTGGGTGGGGATGTGGCCGCTGCCGTCCCAGGCCGCGGATTGGCGGATGCCCCGGAATCGCGGGCTCGCTTTCAGGTGCGCTTCGAGTACCGGCTGCACGGCCTTGCCGAGCCTGAGATCCGCATAGGCCACGATGCCGGCGGCGACGCGCGTTCCGCCGGCCGCTGCCGCCGCCACCAACTCTTCGATGAACTCGGTCTCGCCGACGGGCCGCAGCTCATCCGGTCCACCGGTCCGGTAGCTCGCCTGGCACTCCACGAACACGGTGCTGGCGACATCGTGGCCCGTTGCCGTATCGCCGATGAGATCGTCGGGCAGGTAGCTGTAGTTGCGAAGGCGCATCAGATGATGGTGCGCGTCACAGATCCTGAGCTCGGGATCGAGGGCTTCCTCGATTACCTGAGCTCGCCAGGCATCCCGGTCAAACGCCATTTGAATCGTCGGTTGGCATGAACGGACCTACTGTTCGGCTTTGCGCGTCAGGTACAGGTCGGGAGCTTCGATCAGGGCTCCGTTGTGGAAGCCCGGCGCGTTGACGCGGAGCCGGCCGTCGTCGAGCAACTCATGCTCGATGGCGTGCATGTGATTGTCGTCGTGCGAGGCAGCATTAGAGACGTGCCCGTCGCAGACCAGGGCATATCCTCCCTTGTTGAACGGTGTGGCGGCCACATAGCGCGGCTGGTTGTTGAACGTGCAGTAGTGCGTGCCCTCCACGCGGCCGCCGTTCATGTGGTAAACGGTGAACATTTCCTGACTGGTCCCGACCATGATCGTCTCGGTGAGCGCATGTCCGTTGGCGGTTATTCTGTACTCCCAGATCACCTCGGGAATCGCGGCCTCCTCGCCGGTGAGCGGAAGGTGCTCACGCCCGGTGGTCACCACCCAACGCCCCTCAAGGGATTTCAGGAAGGCAAAGTGAGGATCGGCCTCCTCGGCGACGAGCGATCCCGTACACAGCAAACTGCTCGCGCAGAGGCTGGCAGCAAACCTTCGAACGGCTCCGGAAATCACTTTGCGAACTCCCTTCGATTACTCCCACGATCGTCCATTGGCGCCAGGGATTCCAGGGTTTCCCAATGCACCTTTCCAAACTGAGCTTTGTCGGGAAACACCGGCTGCAGGCAGACGTGGTCTGCACCGGCATCCCTGTATTCCTGAATTCTGTGCTCGATGTGTGCGACGCCGCCCCAGGCGACAACGGCATCGACCAGGCGGTCGGAGCCACGGCCCAGGAAATCGCGATCGCTGAATCCTAGCCGTTTCCAGGCATTGCAAAACGCGGACAACTCCGTGTGCGGGAACATGGCCTGGCGCGCGATCTCCCGGGCCCGCGCGGGATTCCGCTCCAGCAGCACTTTCATCTCCACGGCCAGCAGTTTATCGCCTCCGAGCACGTCCCGTGCCCAACGCGTGTGCTCGGGCGGCATGGAGTAGGTCAGCGTGCCATCGCAGGATTCCCGTACCAGGTTCAGCATCCTAGGACCGATTGCCCCGATCAGTCGCGGTGCAGCCCCGCTGCTCCCGACGGCGATCCGGGGGTCGTCCGCATCCATACCGAGCGCCTCGAAATCGGGAACGGCCCGCAGTTCGGCGAGATACTCGCGCAACAGCTTCACCGGCGGTTGAAACTCCAGCTTGCGAACGCCTTCGATGAATTCCCGGCCCGACGTGCCGATGCCCATCACGAAACGCCCCCCCGACATCACCCACAGCGCCCGTTCCACCGCCGACGCCAGGAAGGCCGGCCTTCCGTAGACCACCAGAACGGCCGTCGCCAGATTCAAACGCTCGGTGTGCTGAAACAGCATGGCAAGCGTTGCCGGCAGGTCGAACACGGTGCTGTCGCTGTGCCACAGCGTGCCGTAACCCAGTTGCTCGATGCGTTGCGCAGAAGCTACCGCGGCTTCGAAACCCAACTGACCCACCGGGAAGAACACACCCAGACGCCCGAGTTGCATTGCCGCCAACCTCCTATTGCGTCGCAGCCAGCGGCCGGAACCGGGCGAGCGTGAGTTCCGCCGCCACATCGTCATACAGGATCTCGACGGGCATGCCCACACGAATGGACCCGGGTTCGACATCCACGAGGTTGGTGATCAGCCGCGGACCTTCATCGAGCGTCACTTCCGCGACATTGTAGGGAACGTCCCCGCGAAAGCCGCGAAGCCCGGTAACGTGGACTACCGTCCAGGAATTCACCCGCCCCCTGCCCGACATTGCCGCCCAGCCGGTGTCGCGGGAATGACACCGCGGGCACCAGGGAGCGGGCGGATACCAGACATGGCCGCAGCCATGGCATTGCGGCAGGTTGAACTCGTGCCTGGCCAGCCCTTCCCAGTAGGGCCGGTTCAGATTCGATACGCCCGGCAGCGGCTTTTCGTACTCAGCGCTCAACAGCTATCTCCGATAAATCAGCGAGTCCCCGTACGCGTTCGCCCACTGAATGACTTCCGCACCGGGAACCTGGCGCTCGCCACACCCGCCGCGCAATTGCCGGACGATTTCCACCTGCTGGTTCCAACCCATCAGGTGAGCCTCGGAAAGGCTGCCGCCGCTGGTGTTCATCGGCAACGCGCCATCGAATTCGATGCGCCCGTTTTGGGTGAACGCAGGCGCTTCGCCCGGGTTGCAGAAACCCCAACGCTCGAGGGCCATCCACACCAGGAAGGAAAACCCGTCGTAGGTGAACAGCGCATCGATGGCGGAACGATCCATGTCCGCCATCCTGTAAACCGGCTGAATGCCCGCTTCGTAGGGTCGCCTGGCCTGCTGGGCGACGCCGAATCCGGGGTACGTCCAGATGAATTCCTCCCGCCCCGCGGGCAACGGCTGCATACCGCTGATCAGAACCGCGGGCTTGCGCAGGTCGCGGGCGTGCTCCGCCCGGGCCACGAGGACGCAGGCCGCCCCATCCACCAGTTGCGGATAATCGAGCAGGCGCAGCGGCGCCGCCATCAGGCGCGATGCCTGGTGATCCTCCACGGTGATGGGATCGCGCCTCACCGCGGCGGGATTGAGCGACGCGTGGCGCCGAAACGAAACCGCAACCGAGGCAAGGTCGCGGCTGGTGGCACCGTATCGCTCGAAGTACGCCTGGATGGCCATGGCGGCGCCCGGGTCCGGCGCATCGATGCCGTACACCGGGTCCTGGCCATGCCCACCCCCGCCTTCGCGCGCCGCCTCGCGGTCCGGCCCGCGGCCTCCGGAGCGTCTGCGCCGTTCAGTGGACAGGCCGGGGCGCACACCGGAAACGCTCAGGGAAGCCATGCAGGCCACCACGTCGGCCATGCCCGCCGCAACGGCCATGGCGGCCTGCTGAATGCAGGTAGCGGCGAAGCGGCCATGCGCCCAGGTCTGGCTGTACATCTTCAGGTCGAGGCCGAGCACCTGGGCCAGCGTGTCCGCATCGGCGCCGTAGGGCGTACCCATGCTGACGATCAAACCGTCGATGTCCGCCGGGACGAGCCCCGCGTCTTCCGCCGCGCCGCCGATGGCGTCGGCAGCCAGGTCGATGGCGCTGCGATTCAGCTTGCGCCCATACACTGAATGGCCGACACCGCAGATGGCGGCACGATCCTTCAGTTCCAGCGTGGTCATCTGGTTGTGCGCGGCCAGCGGCTCTCTCCGGGCTTATCGGATTCAGCGATACTGAACGCGGGAATGATGCAATCGCGCCAGTTTTATGCTGTTTCCCCCACAGAGCGCACCGTGATACTGCCCCGACCGACCTGCCAATAACCCGCCGACTGGCCTGACCTATTCGTGATTGGACGTAGTGAGGGCGACAAGAGTAGTGAAAGGACTGAATGCGCGGCCCCGAGCTCGTGGCCCGGGTGCGCGCCTGGCGGGCCGCCAACCCCGGCTATGGGCGACGGAGATGGCGTGCGTTACAAGATCACTCATTGACGCAAGTCGTTGATCGCACCGAAAAAACAGGCTTCTTAACGACGATGGTGTTATAAGAGGACTCCTGTGCCCAAGCGCTTGTTTTGCTTGGCCTTATCGCCTCGTTAAAATGGTCAACATGCCAGAAAACTCCAGTTTTAGCTTGTCCGGTTAATGGGGAAGACTACGGGAGCAATCAAGTAAAGAGGCACTAACAAATTAAACCAAAGGAGAATTGTGACAATTTTTGAGGGATAAGTCGCTTTTTCAGCATTAACTTGGACAGTTAAAGCATAGGTGTTATTTAGCTACACGCTAAAAAATATGATGAATTCCATGTGCCAGAACTACCCGCGGGGGGATAACAGTAACCCGCTGTTTATGCATTCTGAGGATATGTCTGCGTTGGCACTTGCAGACAATGAGCTGATACAGATTGAATCGGAAGATGGGCAGATCCGGGCGGCAGTGAAGAAAGACGACCGTATGCGCAAAGGCGTTGTCTCCATGGCCCATTGTTTTGGGGGTTTTTCAGCAGCAGAGGATAACTGGGAGACAGTCGGCTCCAATGTGTCGCAACTGATTTCCACCGATCACGACTGTGATCCTATTACCGGTATGGCACGAATGTCAGCCATTCCAGTAAAACTTAACAGAATTGCTCAATAAGAAATTGACCCGGCGAAGTTGTGGTCAAAGTGTAGTTGGACGACAACTATTAGAGAGAGCCATTGGATTTAGCAACCTTCTCCCCTCTCCGGGCAGGTCAGCAGGTTCTGGCGTACTTGCCACGACCAAACATCCTGTCCATTTGATCTTCTGTAATGTTTTCAGCTTTCTCGTAGTCCTTCTCAAGAATTTTTCCTACGATGACTTTTACCCGGCTCCAACTATCACGCCCTTCCATTGCCTTTACCCAGCGTGCAGTATTTGGTCTGTCACCAAGTTTAAGCGTTTCTCGCAGGTGGAACTCTATACCCGGGAACATAGCAATATCAGCAATGGAAAACGCATCACCACCCACGTACGTGGTTTCGCTGAGCCGAGTCTCCAGCAAATCGAGCAGACGATAGGCCTCGGACGTATAGCGCTCCCGGGCATACTCATTACCTTCCTGTGGAGCCAGCGACACAAAATGGCGCGTCTGTCCGTACATGGGCCCAAAATAGGCCACTTGCACAAATGACCATTGCAACATTTCGCTGCGCTTAAAGGTAGCTCAGGTTGTTTTCAGGCTCTGTTGAATTCCGTGTGGGTTAGGTGGCATGCGGGTTGAGCTTGGAAAAGTCGAGTTTTCCGGCGATGAGGAAGAAAACGGTGCGGATCGTCTCGAACCGGCCGTAGCCGCGAGCCTTGCGCTTGGCGGACTGGAACAGGCCGTTGAGCGCCTCGATGAAGCCGTTGGTCCGCCGGGTGCGCGCCCAGGCGGCGATGCCGTCGATGTGCCGCCGGATCATCTTCGCGACCGCCTTCATGGGCTCGACCCTCGAGCGGTTCACGTTCGTGCACCACTGGTGGAGCATCCGCCGCACGACATTGATCTGCTTTCGGTTGAGGATCTCCCGGAGTTGCTCCCGGTACAGCCAGGCCCGCGCGGTACGTTTCCCCGCGACCTGCGCGACGAGCGCGTCGAGGTCGGCGCGCTGCCGCGGGCCGAGGCCGGCGGGATTCTTGAGCAGGGTCCACCGCAGGCCCTTGAGGTCGGGGTCGAGGCGCTGCTCGACGCGCCGGGTCTCGTCGAGCGCCCTCGATGCGTGGGCGACGACGTGGAACTTGTCGAAGGTGACCTGGGCGTTGGGCAGGTGCTCCGCGGCGCCCTTGATGAACGCCGGCGACATGTCGATGGACACCGACCCGACCGCCTCCGGGTCGCCGCCGCGGGCGGCGAGTTCCTCCGCGAATTCCCCGACGACCCCGGCGCCTCGCCCCTCGCCGACGAACACCACGCGCCGCGCCGCGGCGTCCGCCACGGCGGTGACGTAGTCGTGCCCGCGGGCGCGCGAGGTCTCGTCGATGGCGACCTCGCGGACCGCCGAGAGGTCGGCGCCCTCAAGGGCGAGGCCCACGTAGCGCCCGCACATGGCCTGGACGCGGTGCTGCGACAGTCCGGCCAGCCGCGCCGCTGCCGCGAACGGCATCTCCCGGCACAGGGCCACGACCAGCGCCTCGAAGAGCAGCGTGAAGCCGGAGCACCGGCCCGCCCAGGGCGGCTCCACCAGCGCCACGCGCCCATCCGGCAACCGAACGCGGGGCACTCGCGCCTCGAGCTCGCACTCGTGCTGGAAGAAGTTGAGGTGGCGGTAGCGCTTCGTGCGGGTGTCGTGCACGGGGTGCTCGCCGCCGTCCCCCGCCGCGAAGCGGGCGCCCCGGCGGAAGTCGATGCGCACCGTCAGCCGGCGCGCGCGCTCGTCGAAGTGAAGGCCCGTCGACAAACCAGGGTTCGGACAGGCCGAGGGCGGCGGTGAAGAGTTGGTGGTCCATGGGGCGCTCCCTGTGGTTGATCAAGGCCGAATGCGGCATTGTGCCTCATTCGGCCCGACCCCAGGGTGTTCGCCGGGTTGTGCGCGTCAAGGGTTCGCTTCGCCGGGCTGGCGCCCGCCCTTGACCCGCACAACCCGGCCACGCGGACCCGATTACCCACCCGAATTTCAAAAGAGGCTGTTTTCAAGGATCGCAAATCCAAGATTGTATGTCAGGCTAATGGCTGAAAGTTCAAAATCCGTAAGGTACTCGGAAGGCAGTCCGCCACTACCAAAGAATTCACGACCGTTCAGGGTGCTCGTCGTGTTGCCAAACAGATTTTCAACATCGTTTTCCCAGTAGGTGAACAACAATTCAAGGTCTTCAGTCGGTGTGTAAAGCACTTTGGCGCGAATGTCTTCATATTCGGTTTCGTTAATGTCCTCATCACCATTGGCGTCTGGGAAGTCAGGACTGTCGATAAAACCGCCATCTTCACGGTATCCCAATACAATTCTTGCAGTCAGCGTGTCTTCTACCACCGGTAGGTTTAAAGCGATGTTGCCGCGATAACTGGGCTCGCCATCTTTAGTATCTGCCCAAGACACTTGCGCCTTGCCGCTAAAGCCATCTTCGTGGCTCGGATCTGCCGTAAGAACCCGAACAGCACCGCCCATGGAACCCAATCCATAATAGAGTGCCTTGAGGCCCTCTCAGCACCTCAACCCTTTCAATATCAAACATATCTGTGGGTGGAGAAAATGAATAGGCGGGAACTGCAAATGGCGTTTCGTCAATGTAAAACGCCACCGACGGGTCTGTTGTCGCTCGACCCCCTACACCACGAATCGTAAGCGTGGTGTTTGTCGGAGAAAACGCTTGGCCAAAAGAAGCACCAGGAATAATTTTGACAACATCGGTAAAGGCCACCACGCCTTTTCTCTCGAGCGTTTCCTCCGTGTAGGCATTAATCGATAGTGGCACATCGTTAAGCGCCTGCTCACGCATTTGGGCAGTAACGATAATTTCTGGCTCTGTTGAATTCCGTGTGGGTTAGGTGGCATGCGGGTTGAGCTTGGAAAAGTCGAGTTTTCCGGCGATGAGGAAGAAAACGGTGCGGATCGTCTCGAACCGGCCGTAGCCGCGAGCCTTGCGCTTGGCGGACTGGAACAGGCCGTTGAGCGCCTCGATGAAGCCGTTGGTCCGCCGGGTGCGCGCCCAGGCGGCGATGCCGTCGATGTGCCGCCGGATCATCTTCGCGACCGCCTTCATGGGCTCGACCCTCGAGCGGTTCACGTTCGTGCACCACTGGTGGAGCATCCGCCGCACGACATTGATCTGCTTTCGGTTGAGGATCTCCCGGAGTTGCTCCCGGTACAGCCAGGCCCGCGCGGTACGTTTCCCCGCGACCTGCGCGACGAGCGCGTCGAGGTCGGCGCGCTGCCGCGGGCCGAGGCCGGCGGGATTCTTGAGCAGGGTCCACCGCAGGCCCTTGAGGTCGGGGTCGAGGCGCTGCTCGACGCGCCGGGTCTCGTCGAGCGCCCTCGATGCGTGGGCGACGACGTGGAACTTGTCGAAGGTGACCTGGGCGTTGGGCAGGTGCTCCGCGGCGCCCTTGATGAACGCCGGCGACATGTCGATGGACACCGACCCGACCGCCTCCGGGTCGCCGCCGCGGGCGGCGAGTTCCTCCGCGAATTCCCCGACGACCCCGGCGCCTCGCCCCTCGCCGACGAACACCACGCGCCGCGCCGCGGCGTCCGCCACGGCGGTGACGTAGTCGTGCCCGCGGGCGCGCGAGGTCTCGTCGATGGCGACCTCGCGGACCGCCGAGAGGTCGGCGCCCTCAAGGGCGAGGCCCACGTAGCGCCCGCACATGGCCTGGACGCGGTGCTGCGACAGTCCGGCCAGCCGCGCCGCTGCCGCGAACGGCATCTCCCGGCACAGGGCCACGACCAGCGCCTCGAAGAGCAGCGTGAAGCCGGAGCACCGGCCCGCCCAGGGCGGCTCCACCAGCGCCACGCGCCCATCCGGCAACCGAACGCGGGGCACTCGCGCCTCGAGCTCGCACTCGTGCTGGAAGAAGTTGAGGTGGCGGTAGCGCTTCGTGCGGGTGTCGTGCACGGGGTGCTCGCCGCCGTCCCCCGCCGCGAAGCGGGCGCCCCGGCGGAAGTCGATGCGCACCGTCAGCCGGCGCGCGCGCTCGTCGAAGTGAAGGCCGTCGACAAACCAGGGTTCGGACAGGCCGAGGGCGGCGGTGAAGAGTTGGTGGTCCATGGGGCGCTCCCTGTGGTTGATCAAGGCCGAATGCGGCATTGTGCCTCATTCGGCCCGACCCCAGGGTGTTCGCCGGGTTGTGCGCGTCAAGGGTTCGCTTCGCCGGGCTGGCGCCCGCCCTTGACCCGCACAACCCGGCCACGCGGACCCGATTACCCACCCGAATTTCAAAAGAGGCGGTAAATTGGCCATATTCCCCAAGAAATGTGTCATTCAAGGAGCGCCCGGCCGGGGTCATCGGAGCTCGCCCCGGATCAGTGGATTTGGGGTCGACGCCACGCCCTGAACGAAACAGGTTCACCATCTGCTCTCCATATCCGGGGGTACGCCTGCCGTGGCCTCATGATCCTGACGACTTCCGGACAGGGTCAGGGTGTCCAACCAGAACGGCCCAACTCCAGTCGGGGAAATTGGGCGATTTATGGATGAATCGTTGCATTCCCGAGAGTTACATATCTACTCTACGCGTCAGGTCAGGTGTCGCCGATTGGCGTGAACATGGAGGGAAAAATGCGGTTTGCAGCAATATTCATTGGGGGAACCTTGTTATTCGGGCTGTCCGGCGCAGTCCAGGCGGCCGAGGAGCCCGCCGAGATCGAGGAGATCGTTGTGACCGCGCAGAAGCGGGAACAGGCCGTTCAGGATGTGCCGCTTTCGATTTCGGCGTTTACGGGCGATGACCTCGAAGCTGAGGGCATCATCGATTTGCAGGGCGTGGGCAGAAAAGTGCCCAGCGTGGCGTTTACGCAGGGCTTCGCGTCCAACGCCAGCGTGATGACCATCCGCGGTCTGTCCGCCGCATCCGGAGGTGACCCGACCACGGCCTATTATCTGGACGAGTATGCCTACGGCAGCCCGAGCCTCGGGTTGGCGCCGCCTGTGGACCTTTATGACCTGGAGCGTATCGAGGTGCTGCGCGGTCCCCAGGGAACCTTGTGGGGTGCGAGTTCCATGGGCGGAATGGTTCGGTTGATTACCCGTGATCCGGATACTTCGGCCGGGTTCGGCGGCAAGGCGCAGTTGTTCGGCTCCGGCTTCAAGGACGGGGGCGAGAATTTCGGCGGCGACTTAGCGCTCAATATCCCGCTGGTCGAAGACGAGCTTGCGACACGTATCGTCGCGAGCTATCGGGAGATGGGCGGCTTCATCGACCGACCCGACGACAAGGACGCGAACGAGGTCGAGCATCAGAATTATCGCGTCAAGGTAAAGTACACGCCGACAGAACGGTTCAACGCCGAGTTTTCTTTCATGTACACGGAGGATGCCGAACCGTTCGGGATGCTGGTCGATCTGCCGGCTGAAAACCGATCGGCCGCTTCGATAGAGACGGACTTTCAGTCTGAGCAGTCCGTATACAGCTTCTCGTTCAGCTACGACCTCGGCGCGATGGTGCTTGAGAACGCAACGGCCTACGGCGAGTGGGATGAATACCAGTTGTTCGCAAGCCCGATTTTCATAGCGGCCAATCCGATATCTGTCGACACCTTTTCTCAGGAACTCAGACTGGTATCTGACGGGTCAGGCCCGTTGAAGTGGATCGGGGGGTTTTTCTATCGGGAGTCCGATCTGGCCTTTCCGCTGGAATTCGACGTGTTCTACGTTTTCGAAACGGACGACCTGGGCACCACCGATACGCAGGAGTGGTCGTTCTTCGGCGAGGTTTCCTATGAATTCATGGATGGGGTGTGGGAAATCCTCGCAGGCATTCGCTATTCCGAAGAGGATCGCGATTTTGTTTCCGACGTGACGCAGGTCGGGCTCATCCCCGGGGTCATACCCTCATTCCAGACGTACGAGGAACGTGCGAGCACCTTCAAGACAACCAACCCGCGCTTTAACATAACCTTTCGACCCAACGATGAGGTGATGGCATACGTCAACGTCGCCAAGGGCTATCGACCGGGGCGGGTCAACTATGCGGGTCCGGTTGCGTCGGCTGCGTTATTCGGCATCACCGGGGTAGAGGTGATCGAAGACGACCTTGTTTGGAGTTATGAACTAGGCGCCAAATTGTCACTGGCCGATGGTGACCTGCTGCTCGAGGCAGCCGTTTTCTACACGGACTGGCAGGACGCTCAGTGGACAGTCGGTCTTCCTATCGGCGTGGGTATTGGTTACAACATTGGCGACATCGAGATCAAGGGCGTCGATGTCGGCGTAAGTTACCGGACACCCGTGGACGGTTTGTCGTTCACGCTCACCGCCAACTACACGGACGGGGAATGGGCGGATGTCTTCGATCCGGTCACGACAGCGGTTGCTCCCGAAATCGAGAAGGGCATGACTGTGCCTGGTACGCCGGAGTGGACGATGCGAGTCGGGCTCGATTACGTGCGCCCGCTGGGCGGCAGCGGATTGAGCTTGCTGGCCAGCGCCAACTATCATTACCGGGACGAGCAGTCCGACATCGGCGGGCTTACCGCGGTGGCGCCGTCTATGGATATCGTGGGGCTGGTTCTGGGAGTCGAGAGTCCGTCCTGGCGGGCGGTTGTCTTTGCCAACAACGTCACCGACCACGACAAGGTCATCATCACGCGTCAAGCCCTGCCGGTCGTGGCGCCTCCCCGCGAAATCGGGCTGCGCGTGTCGATGAACTTTTGACGGGATTGCCCACGAAATCGTTGAGTGGCGGGCTTTTCCTTAAGGAGAGACGCCCCGACACGCTCACAAGGCCAGCATTCCGCCGTCGACCGCCAGCACCGTGCCGTTGATGTAGCTGCCGAGGTCCGACGCGATGAATGCGATGGGCCAGCCTATGTCTTCCGGCGTGCCGGCGCGACCGCTGGGAATGGTGGCGAGCAGCGATTCCTCATCGCCGCCCGGGGCATTGCCGGGCCTGGTTTCCTTTGTGGCTATGCCGGCATCCACGTAACCGATGGCGATGCTGTTGACCCGCACGTTGGATCTGGCCCAGTGCACGGTGAGCATCTGGGTCATCGCGTGGAATGCCGCCTTGGTGGAGGTGTAGGAGACGTCTCCGGGACCAAACGCCCGATACACCGATACCGCGGATAGAAAGAAGATGCTTCCGGAGCCTTGCTCAACCATGACGCGACCGGCATTGCGGCACATCAGATAGGCTCCCCTGAGACCTACATCCATGGATCGCTGCCACGCCTGCAGGCTCATGGCAAGCGGGCCGTCGAAATTGGGCGGCACCGTCGCGCAATAGACGAGGATATCGACGGTGCCGCAGGCAGCCACCACTTTGTCCACCAGTTCCTGGCACTGTGCAGCGGAGCTCACGTCCGAGGTGAATCCAAGAGCATCGCCGCCCAGCGCCTTTGCCTTCCGTTCCGCCAGGCCGGGTTTGACATCCGATACCACGACCCGGGCTCCGCAATCCATGAGTACTTTGGCTATGCCGGAACCGATGGCGCCTGCCCCTCCGGGGAGCAGTGCGACCTTGCCGGACAGGTCGATCATGTTGGGTGGCGTAACGGTCATCGTTCTCACCTGTTCTCGTCTTGAGGTGCTTTCAAATCATCGGTGATCGACTTCCACACGACCGAAACACTCAGGTCTGCTTCCGGGGGCAGAGAACCGCGAACATCGCGGAGCTGGGCTTTCCATCGACCGTCTTCGATTGCATGGAGCAGCAAATGGTCTGAAACGGGGTCGTCCGGTGTCGTCATGAGCCGCTTTCTGTAGCAGTGTCCGTTTCCGAAGCTGTCGGCTGTTGCGTTCGCTGTCCAGGCGAGGAATTGGTCTTCGCGGCCTGCTGCTCCCCGAACGAAAGTGGTCGCGACATGCTCACCGGCAACACCCCGTCGATTGGTTTCGAGGGAGGCTTCGTCTGTCTGCAATTCCCAGAATATGTGCGTGAAGGAGTAGTCCCCCGTCGTAAACAGGTCTTTGGGCACGACGGTGTCGGAACTTGCCCGGTACATGTCCTCGAGGGTGGATTCGAGTCGCACGGTATCGATTTCGTAGAGCGCCAGGTAGTGCCGAGGGGGCTTCAGGTCTCCGCCGATGCCGGTTACCTTGACGAATCGTTGGGCGCTCAGGATAGAAGGAATGCATAAAAAGTGTTGGATGTGCTCCTCGTACCAAGCCTCATATGCCACCTTCATGCCGCGGTTGTGGCGTGAAAACGACGTCAACAAAAAACGTGCCATCGGTCGGACAGGTCCCGGCTGCCTGTCAATCCGGTTCGATGTTCAGAACCGGGAGAGGCTCCGCAAAGGTGACATCTTCCACCCGTTCCTGAATTCGCCAGCCGCGGTCCGTTCGAAGGTATTTGTCCAGATAGCAGACCGCTGTCACTAGCAATCGTTTGCCGCCATCGGGCTGGGGAATCAGGGCGGGCACCCAGCACATGATCCGGCCGCTTGCCCGGTCACCGTCGAGCTTGATCTGATGGCTGCCGTTCAGGTGCTGCATGCCATGAAAATTCTCGGGGGTGACCTCCCCGTCGAACACTCCGATGAACTCGCTGACATCGCACTCTGGATAGCCGAGATCACTCGGGTCGATGCGGGCGTCTTCGGTGAAAACCTCCGTGCGCAACGCATCGACGTTGCCGTTTTCGAATACGCCGTCGACGATTTCTGCGTACCGGTGCAGCAGATCCTGAATCTCCAGGCGGTCGGAAACTTCCTGTAGCGTTAACATCTGGGTCCTCCCATCGCTAAATCCAAAAAACAGGTACCTGCCATACGCGCAACGGCTGCTAGCTCCGGGGTATGACCGGGAGTATCAACTGAGACGGTGTCTGCGGGCCGTGATAAACGGTCTGTCGCGCCACGACTTTCTCCTGGGTTGCGTCCGCAAGCAGGCTTTTGCCCGTATTCGGGTTGGGGTCGAAGTAGTAGCCGTTGCTGGAAGAAATCTCCAGGCGTATCCGGTGCCCCGCGCCGAACAGGATACTTGTGGGAAACAGTTCGATTTCCGCCTCCTGGATTTCGCCGGGATTCACCAGCCCTGGCCGCTCCCGGCGGAACCGCAGTCGCACCACTCCGTCACAGAGAATGTACGCCTTGCCGTCCGGATGCACGTCAACGAGGGTGGCCGTAAAATCCGTGTCCACCGCGGTTGTGCTAACCCAGAGCTTCACCCTTGGAATACCGGTAACCTCCAGCGGGTCCTTGAGGGCTTCGCTGCTGTAGACGAGCACGTCCTGCCGGGACTGAACCGCCCTGCGGTCTCGAGGCCCGCCCCTCGGAGGCTGCAGCCAGCGGCCGCCGATCGAGGGTACGGGGTTTGCCGGATCGTAGTTGTATTGATCCGGCCGCTGGTCTCCGGGGAGTTGGCGCGACAGTTTGCCGTCGCCGTTCAGCGTATTGGCGCCGCCGCCGCTGTGCAGGTAGCGCGTCGTCCATCGGGTGCGTGCGATGGGCCACTCGTATTCGTTGCGCCATCGGTTCTCTCCCATGACGTAAATGCGGATCGGGGCCTCCGGCATGGGATCGCAGTCGTTTCCGTACAGATGCTGGAAGAACCAGCGTTGAAACAGCGCGGGCGTATCGAGATGACTGGTCAGATTGAACAGGCTCCATCGGTCCGCGTACGTTTCCAGCGGGAATACCAGTTCACCTGAAACGACCCCGGTATCCGTGAGTTGGGACAGGGACGCGTGCGACCAGGGCCCCACTACCAGCCGGTGCGCGGCGCCGCTCCCGGGATTTTTCCTGAGTGCCTCGAAGTTGTCGATCGCCGTGCGGGTAAATGTGTCGTACCAGCCAGCAACCACGAGCACCGGAGTTTTTATCTCGTCGCAAGCGTTGTAAGGATCTACAGATGCCCAATACGGTTCGTCGCGCACCTGGTGTTCCGCCCAATCGCGCACCCAGGGTTCGAGTTGCTCCATGTCATCGAGAAAATCCGTCAGAGAGCCGCTGGCAACATCCTGCATCAGCCGGTTCTGCTCATCGATCACAGCGGCATTGCGCCCGATCAGGGCCACCCGTTGTTCGTTGTTCCTGCAGGCGGTGGCCTCGTAGGTCAACCTAACGCTTTCCTCGGTAAGCCTGACGATCTCCCGAAAAGCTGGCGACAGGCGCTTGACGACATCGGGCTTCCGACCCGCGGTGTACTGCCCCACCAGGGCAAACGACCACATCACCAGCGCATCCAGGCAACAGACCCCGTCGGCAACGTAGGGAAACGCGTCCCAGGGCAGCGCGGCGTTCAGGGGAGCGCTCGCCCCCAGTCCAGCCGGCTGGCGCATGGTCGCCAGCCAGGTCGTCGAACCGACATATGACCCGCCCATGACTCCGACCTTGCCGGTGCACCAGGGCTGTCGCGCCAACCACTCGACCGTATCCTCGCCATCGTCCGCATCGACATGGTACGGATCGGAGTAGCTGCCCTCGGACCCGAACCGCCCCCGGCTTTGCTGATGAGCGAGCACAAAGCCGTCGTCGGCGATGTTGCGGTAGACATCCTGGTCGTAGGGCTGGCCATAGGGGTGGCGAATCAGGATTGCCGGCCAGGGGCCTTCGCCGTCCGGCATGTAGAGGTCCGTCATCAGGCGAACGCCATCCCGCATGGGAATCATCGTCATTGCACCGCCGGTGGCGCCGGTGGCAGGATTCAGGATGGGATCATTGGCTGCTTCGAGTGACATACTGGCCCGGAACCTCGCCGGCTACCGCTCGTTGAAGGGATCCCCGGGACCCTCGTTGGTGGGCGGCGCGATAAAGGGATAGGCGCACAGGTCGCGGCAATACGCAAGATCGGTGCGATCGCGGCGACCCCACAAACGATGGGGGGGCTCTTCCTCGTCCGGCATGAGCAGATCGCGATGCTGATACCAGTAGCTCATTACCAGGTTTCGCTCCGCGATTCGCCACACACGGTCTTCCCGCCGTTCGAAACGGTCGATGTAACGCCCCGCGCCCTTGAAGTTGCTCTTTGGCGGCGACGGCCCGTCCGGGGGGCCGCTGGCGTCGACGATGTGATCCATTACCGCATAAGATTCCGTATGGGCGACATCGCCGTCGAGGTCGATGAGAATGTTGCCGATGAAGTGGTGTGTGCAGGTGTTGCTGGCGCCGAGTCGCTCCACCATCTCACAGAAGCCGTCGATGTCTCCGTGGTAGTCCGGATGGCGGTCGATCGCGTCCGCATGAAAGCAGGACCTGACGAGTTCGAAGTCGAAGCGGTCGATTCCCCGGCAGTAGCGGTATATGACCTCGGTGATCGCCTGCTTGTCGAGCAGCGCCTCCAGCGCCCTGTCGTCCATGATCAGCATCCGTCCATAGAAGCAAAGATCCAAACCCCAATTCAGTAGATAGACAAAAATGCCTCCGTTCGTTTACAAATGTACCATTCGCACCAGATTCCGGTCTCGATACCGATCGGGGCGGGTTGTCCGGGGTATCGTCCCCGGCGGGCGGTGCCGGGAGAGAAGCTGAAAACATGGCAGCACCGAACTATCACGCTCTGCTCACTCCGGAGACCTGGCACCGCAGTTATTCGGACATCGTCGAGTTGGTCCGCGTCGCCGATACGGCCGACCCGGTTCTGTCCAACCACCCGGTTCGCGGAAGGATAGTGGCCGTTCTCACCGGCCGGGTGCTCAGATGGGAACTGAACGAGCGTCTGGGTGACGGTTTGGTCACCTTTGCCCTGCTCGAAGAAGACGTGCTGCTGTCGTTGATGAACTTCAGGCTGAACAAGCCGGTTTCGGTCAACGTGCATCGGGACAGCTACTTTTCGCTGGCAGCCATTCTGACGGGCGTCGACAACCTTTCCGATACCATCAAAACCGCCGATGACGTACCCCGCAACCTGGCTGTATTCTCCGCCGTAAGCGACAGGTCGCATGAATGTCTCCACTATCCCGCCAACCGGTGGATACAGGCGGCGGCGATTCAGATGCACCCATTGTCCACCGCATCCATTCTCGATGTCGATTTGTCGCCCATTCAATCTGACTTGGTTCAGGGCATGGAATCGCTCAATGACAACAGCAGCCACTATTCGTTCGTCAATGCGAATGAATACGTAAAGCAATGCGTGGTGGAAATCTGTTCCGCAAACTACGGGGAGCGCCTGTTGTGGGACTTCTATTCGGCGAAGGCAAGGGAACTCGTTTGTCACATCCTGGGATCGTTCGTTCAATCGGAGCGCAGGAAAGACTCGCCGTACCGCTACTCCATAACAGACCGGCAAGCGCTCGAATTCGCCAAGAAGCTCCTGCTCAGCGACATCCGGGAATCACGCACCATCTCGAGCCTGGCGATTCAGGCGGGCCTGAGCGAAAACAAGCTCACCTATGGCTTCAATTATTTCTTCGGCGAGAGCGTTCATCGGTTCGTCACCGGGCATCGCATGCGCAAAGCCTACCAGCTATTGAAACAGACCGATCTCCCGATTACGGAGGTCGCGGACCAGGTCGGCTACCACAGCTCTTCGGGTTTCATCAAAGCGTTCAAAAAAGAGTATGGCACCACGCCGCTGAAGGTTCGGGAGATCAGAACGCTTTCCTGATTTCAGCGCAATCGCGTGATCGTAAGGGAACGCTACTGCCCGGGATGCCTCGATTCCCCTAATCCTGCTTCACCGCATCCATCCACACCTTCGAGATCTCGTCCGGATGGCACGTCATGTAGCCGCCGTTGATGGCAATGGCCTGCCCGGTGATGTACGCGCCCGCCCGGGAAGCCAGCAGAACGGCCTGGCCCGCCACTTCTTCCGGGTATCCGCCCCGTCCCAAGGGAATGACTTTGCGCAGCCTTTCCCTCACCCGTGGGTTGTCGAAGAACATCTTCCGTGTTGTGGCGCTTCGAATCAGCCCGGGGCAGATCGCGTTCACCGTAATGCCGTCGCCCGCCCACTCGGCGGCCATGTCGAGGGTCATCTTGACCAGAGCCGCTTTCGAGAGGGAATAGGCCGGGTTGACCATGCCCCCGGGTTGATTCAGCCCCGCGATCGACGAGATGACGACGATGGAGGCGCGGTCGGACGCCCGCAAGTGAGGCAGGGCGAGCCTGCACAGCCGGAAAACGCTCCAGACAGCACCGTCCAGGGCAGCGCGCTGGGCCTTCATGTCAGGCTGTTCGGTTGCCACCGGGGCATTGCATACCAGGCAGTCCAGCCGGCCCAGCGCGTTCACCGATTCCGCGACAAGGCGCTCGAGGCCTTCTTCGCTCAGCACGTCCGCCGGTACCGAAACGGCTGCTTTGCGCCCCTGGCTTTCGTTGATCTCGTTCGCAACCGCACCGCAGTCTGCCGCGGTGCGGCTCGAGACGACCACACCGGCGCCATGAGCGGCCATCTGTACGGCTATTTCGCGCCCGATACCCTTGGTGGAACCGGTTACCAGGGCCACTCGCCCGGTCAGATCGAACAGGGACGACTGCATTTGCTGCCCTCCATTGGCTGATGAACCAAGGGCTCGATGGACGTTGCGGGAGAGTCCACGCTTTGCCGATGACCTTTGCCACTCAATCGGTTTATTCGGCCGAGCACGTGTTTTCCTTACGCGGCCCCGTCCGGACCCTGGCTCGTGTGCCTCGAAAAATTCAATCCTTCGAACTTTCCGGATTCCCGCCATTCCCGCAGGATTGCGAAATACGCCTCGGCGCCGCCGGCGTACAAGCGATTCGGAGCGGCATGCGGGTCGTCAAGGTCGCCTTCGTTGTTGTATTGCCCGGGCGTGCATTTCGAAAGAAACGCGTGTGTCGCAACATGCGTGCCATTGACGGTTTCCACCCAGCCGTTCACCGCCTCAGGCGTCGCTTCCATGACCTGATAGCCGGAATCGCCGGCGAATTTGATGGTTGCCGCGACCTGAGTGGCCAGCTTTTCGAATACATAGACGAAATTCGGTGAAGCGGTTCCCTGGGTCATGCCGATGAAATAGCAGTTCGGGAAGCCATCGGCGAATATGCCGTGCAGCGTACGCATGCCGTTCGCCCACTTGCGGGAAAGCGTTACGCCACCCGTTCCGACGATATCGAAGCGTGCCGCGTCGGTGTAGCTGGTGCCGAACTCCATGCCGCTGGCGAATACGATCGTGTCAACCTCGTATGCTTCGCCGCCGACGATGAACCCGTCTTCGGTAACGGCTTCGATGCCCTTGCCATCGGTATCGATCAGCGTGACGTTCGGGCGATTGAAAGCGGGCAGGTATAGGTCGCTGAAAACCGGACGCTTGCAGGCATACGCGTAGTACGGCTTGAGCTTCTCCGCTACTTCGGGATCCGCAACGTTCGCGTCGTACCTGGCCCTGATGCGCTCCATCAGTTCGAAGTCGACGGTTTCCGCCCTGAGGGCCAGTTCTTCAGGTGTCAGCGATTCGCTGTCGGTGCCGCCCAGCACCTGCCCGAGCGCTTTCCCCTGGCGTGTCCAGGCATCGTCCACCAGGTCGACCTCCTGGGTGCCGCCCAGCGACAGGATGTTGAAGTTCTTCATGCGCTCCTGCTGCCACCCGGGCTTGAGACCGTTCCACCAGTCGACATCCGTAGGCTTCTGATCCCGGGGGCTCACACAGCAGGGTGTGCGCTGAACGACATAGAGATGCTCCGCGAACTTTGCCACCTCGGGAACCACCTGCACAGCCGTTGCCGCGGTGCCGATCACCGCGACCCGTTTCCCCTGCAACCCGGTCAGCGTCGGTTCGCGTTCAGATCCGCCGGTGTACTCGTAGTCCCAGCGATTGGCATGAAAGGTGTGGCCTTTGAACGTGCCGATACCCGGCACCTGCGGCAATCGGATCCTGTTGATCGGCCCTAGTGCATTGATCACGTGGCGTGCCCTGATCCTGTCCCCGCAATCGGTGGAAACCACCCAATGGGCGGAGAGTTCGTCCCACCGAATGCCGGTCACCCTGGTATGGAAACAGGTGTCACGATAAAGATCGAACTGACGGGCGATGAGTTGAGCGTACCCCCGTACTTCGTATCCCGTCGGGTATTTCTGCACAGGCATGTAGCCGGTTTTTTCCAGCCAGGGGAAGTAAACGGTGGCATCCACATCGACGATCAGGCCGGGGTAACGGTTCCAGTACCAGGTGCCGCCGAAGTCGCCGGCTTCGTCGATGAACCGCAGGCTCTCAATACCCGTTTCGCGCAATCGTGCGCCGCAGATCAGTCCGGAGAAGCCGCCGCCGATAATCGCGACATCGACCCGGTCGTTCAGCGGTTCGCGTTCGATTCGCTCCGTGTGGGGGTCGCGTTCGTAGGCACTCACCTTGCCGCCGGTCAGGTACTGGCTGGTGCCATCGCCGCGAAGCCGTTTTACGCGCTCCTCTTCGTATTTGGCTCTGAGCGCATCGATGTCGAAATCGAGGCTCGAAGCGTCAGGCGTATGAGGTTCTTGTGACATGAGTTCCACTGATTCGCCAGGCCGGAACGGACGACCGTCCGTACGCCCGCCCGCCGTTGTTGGCCGCATGTTGCGCGCGGAAATTCTCCATATCTGTCAAAAAAACGCCAATTCAACTACCTGGGAACCTTGTATCGTCAACCTCCCGGCTTCGCGTTGACCGAATCGATCGGGGCATTCGCCGCCCATCGGTTTAGTCGAACGGGCAGCGGTTGGGACGGCACGGCGAACCGACGTAGGGCGATGGGTCGATTTACCCACGAATCGGGCGATTCTCTGATCTCAAATCGACAACGGCCGCGTGCCTGATCTCGCGTCAAGGGCACGATCGATTCGCATGGGAGGAATTCCGAAATGACTGAACATGGATCCGATCGACTGGATGCGGTCATCGCGGAGGGATTCCTCTCGGCGGATTGCCACGTGTTCGAGCCCCGGGACCTCTTTCGCAGGCGAATGCAGAAAAAGTTTCGCGACAGGGCGCCCGGCATGATCTCCAAAAGCGACAGCGACTACTATGTGTGCGACGGTCTGCCCGACCAGCCGATCGGCATCGAAGCATCCGGAATGGACGTCAAGATAAACGACAGGATCAGGCACGCCGTAGGATACCGCTGGGAGGACATGAGGCCCGGCTCATATGACATGGCCGCGCGTAAGGAGGATATGAAGCTCGACAATCTTGTGGGCGAACTCCTGTATCCGAGTTCATTGGCCATCAATTTCCATGCCCTCAACGATGCGGAGTACGCCTGCGATGCCTGTCGCGTGTACAACTCCTGGCTGGCGGAGTTTGTGCAAGGCTCCGACGGGGCGAGCAAGGGCGCGGCGGTGATACCGGTGAAATGCGATGTCGGGGCGTCCATCGCCGAGGCCATGCGATCCAGGGAGAACGGGCACGCGATCCTTTGCCTACCGATCGATCCCCATGTGCCGTACAGCGATCCCCTATGGAGCCCCTTGTGGGACGCCATCTCCGAAATCGAATTGCCCGTATCGCTGCACGCGGGCACGAGTTCCGCGAAGTCCTCCGCCGAGTTGCTCGATGGATTCGGCGCCGCGTTCGGCCGCGGCCTGACCTGGTGCCGCATGGCATCCGGCGTGATGACTACCGCGGACATTCTCTGGGGCGGGCTTGCGGACAAGTGGCCGAAGCTCCGCTGGGTTCTCGCCGAGACCGGGTTCGGGTGGATTCCCGGCCTGATCGAATTCATGGACTCCTTCTGGGAGGACAACAGGCTCTGGATCGAGCCGAAGATCGAAATGAAACCCAGCGAGCAATTCAAGCACGCCTGGTATGCCACTTTCGAGGAGGAAAGCACCAGCATGGCGCTGAGACACGAGGTTGGGGTCGACCGCCTGCTGTGGGGCAGCGACTACCCTCATACGGAAGGGACTTTTCCCAATTCCCGGGATACCGTCAGAAGGATCTTTGCCGGAGTTCCCGCGGATGAGGTGAAAAAAATGGTGTCGACCAATGCGGCAAGCCTGTTCGGGTTCGATGCCCAGTCGGGATCACGGTGGACGGGGGATCAACGTCATGCCGTCTAACGGCACAAGTCTTCGAATTGGCCGAGGCGTATCGATTTGAAAGCCGGGGCAGTATTTCCAACGGTCGATATCGGGAACGATCCGATTGCCATTCGCGACTACGCCCAGACGGCGGAAGATCTGGGGTATGCGCAAATCCTCACCTACGATCATGTGCTGGGCGCCGAACACGCCAACCGGGACCCGGCGTTGCTGGAATACGGCTACGACGAGACGCATCCGTTTCACGAGCCCTTTGTTCTGTTCGCCTTTCTGGCGGGACAGACTTCGAAAATCGAGTTCTCCACCGGCGTGCTCGTTCTGCCCCAGCGCCAGACGGCACTGGTCGCGAAACAGGCGGCTGAACTGTCCCTGTTGTCGAACGGGCGCCTGCGCCTGGGTGTCGGCACGGGTTGGAACTGGGTCGAGTACAAATCCCTGGGTGTATCTTTCGAGCGCACCGGCAACCGCCTCGATGAACAGATCGACCTCATGCGCCGGCTCTGGTCCGGCGAAGTGACGAGCTTTCACGGTGACTTTCACGACATCGAACGCGCCACCGTTCTTCCGGCCCCGGCCGGCAGGATTCCGGTCCTGATCGGCGGCTTCACGGTGCGGCCTTTCCGCCGCGCTGCCCGGGTGGGGGATGGGTTCATCTTTCCGACCTGGCGGCCGCCCATGGCGGACGGTTGCAGGAAGCTGTGGGAAGAAGTCGACAAAGCCGGGCGCAGCCGTGGGGAACTGGAAGTTGAGGTGCTGGTGCACCACTGCATGGGAGAAGACGGCTGGCTGAACATCGCCCGGGAGTGGCGGGCGTTGGGCGCCACACGAATCTCGCTGAACACCATGAACGTCGTGGGTGGCATGGGAGACGAGCCGACCGGCTTTACCACGCCGCGCGAGCACATGGATGCCTTGAACAGGTTTGTCGAGGTAGTCCGTGATGTCTAGCGGCGGCGCCACCTGGGCTGACCGCTTGCAGGGTGGTGCGAACGAATGAGCTCGATTCGATGACGGAGGGGCCGCGGGAAATTACCTACGTCGGGGCGATCGCGGAAGGTATCCGAACCGTTCTTGCGGAGCAGCCGAATTCCTTCGCGGCCGGCGAGGACATCGGCGGTGCGGGGGGCGTGTTCGGCCACTTTAGAGGCCTGCAGGCGGAATTCGGCGCCGACCGGGTGGTCGACACGCCGATTTCCGAATCGGGCATCGTCGGTCTGGGTGTGGGTTCTGCCGCGACAGGGTGCAGGCCGATCATCGACATCATGTTCATGGACTTCATCGCGGAGTGCATGGATGAGATCGCCAATCAACTCGCCAAGATGCGCTACATGTTCGGCGGCAAGGCGAAGCTGCCCGTGACGCTGCTGACAATGGCGGGCGCGGGCGCCAGCATGGCCGCGCAGCATAGCCAGAGCCTGGAAGCCTGGCTCGCTCACCTGCCCGGGCTCAAGGTGGTTATGCCCGCAACTCCCGGTGATGCCAAGGGTCTCATCATAGGCGCGGCCCGCGACGACAATCCCGTGGTTGTCATCATGCTGAAAACCCTGCTCCGCCTGCGCGGAGCGGTACCGGAGGAGAGTTACGCCACTCCCATCGGGAAAGCCGACATCGTGCGCGCAGGCCGTGACCTGACCGTCGTCTGCTGGGGCCGCATGGTGCACGAGTCCGTCAAGGCAGCCGACAAGCTCGGTGAACTCGGTGTGGATTCCGAAGTGGTCGATGCCCGTTCGCTGCAGCCGCTCGATACGGAAACGATCGTTCGCTCCGTAAGGAAAACCCACCGGGCGATCATCGTACACGAATCCGTCCGGATTGGAGGATTGGGGGGCGAGGTGGCCGCGCAGATTCAGGAACTTGCGTTCGACTATCTCGATGCTCCCATCCATCGTGTGGGGGCTCCGTTTTCTCCCGTGCCTTTCTCTCCAGCGCTTGAATCGGCCTATGTGCCGAAGGCCGACGTCATTGCGAGTGCCGCCAAATCGCTGATCGGGATTGGCTCCGAGGTATCCGGATAGATCCCCGTCCTTTTTGCGGGGCGAAACGATGAACCTCAGGCCAGATACCCACAGGGTCCCGATGCGAGATGGCGTGTTACTCGGAACCGACGTCTATCTGCCTCCAGGCTCCCACGATGTTCCGTTGCCAACCATCCTGGTGCGCACGCCGTACTGCAAGGATGCCGTCACCTTCAACATCGAACCGATCATGAGGGAAGGCTACGCTTTGGTCATTCAGGATTGCCGGGGTCGGTTTTCGTCGGAGGGCGACTATGAGCCCAACATCGTGGACGCTCAAACCGGTATCGGCGGCGGGACGAACGACGGCACCGATACGGTGGACTGGGTGCTTGCGCAAGGCTGGTGTGATGGCAAGGTAGGCATGTTCGGCGCGTCCGGCTTTGGCGCACCCATTTGGCACGCCGTCATGAGCGGGGCGTCGATAAGCACGGGGATACCGCTTATCACGGGGTCGGTCTTTGGCGGCTTTGGATTCTACACTGCAGGTGTTCCGCAACTCGATGTGATGTTGCTGTGGAACGCGGGCATGGGGAAAGCTCCGAGCGCCGACAACGAACTGGCCCGATTTCTCGGATCCGCCGAGGGTCAGCAGGAGATATTGCTCAAGCTGTTCCTGCAACGCGACCTGGAGACCGACGAGGGTCGTCGGCTTTGGGAACAGGCACAGGCTGCGTTGGGCAACCATCGTCGGCAGGCGAACGACGTCTTCGCGTTGCCTTTACATGAAGCCGCACGGCAGGTCATGGAACTCTCGCCCTGGGTAGAGCGCTGGATCGCCAACGCAAACCCTGCCTCTCCCTACTGGCAGGGCTGTGAATGGCCGCAGCGATTCGGTGACTTAGACAAGCCGCTACTGCACGTGGTTGGCTGGAACGACATGTTCCTGCGCGGCACGCTGGACAGTTTCGCAGCATTGACATCACGTGAGAATGCGCCCTTTCAGAAGATTGTCATCACCCCTGCGTCGCATTTTACCTGCATCGTACATAGCGCTGAATTCCCCGTTGGCGAGAAGAAGTTTCCGCGAACCCCGTTCTACGTGGAGCCGTGGTTCGACATAGAGACAGCTCCCCGATTCCAGGGTGGCCTTTTCAGCCGCTGGATGCGGCATTGGCTGAAGGGCGAGGACACGGGCCTGCTTGAAGAACCTCCGATTACCCTGTTTGTCATGGGCGAAAACGTGTGGCGCGACGAGTGGGAGTGGCCTTTAGCGCGCACGCAATGGACGCCGTTGTACCTGCAAAGCGGCGGGAGGGCGAATTCCGTGTCTGGGGACGGTGTCCTGGATTTCGATGACTCCTCCGGGATAGAGTCGTTCGATCGGTTTCAATACGATCCAGCCAATCCGGTGCCTTCGCGTGGCGGCACTTTCCTGGGAATGGCCAACGAGGCAGGCATGTTGTCCCAAAATGACATCGAAACTCGGGACGACGTGCTCGTGTACACGTCGGGCAGGCTGGACAGCGCCATGGAGGTCACCGGCCCGGTGAAGGTGGTGTTGTGGGTTTCGACTTCAGGTGTCGATACCGACTTTACCGCCAAGCTGGTCGATGTCGAGCCCGATGGTTTGTCCTACAACATCTGTGACGGCGTGTGCCGACTTCGGTATCGGGAAGAACTGAACGGTCGTGATTTGACTCAACCGTTCGAGATCACCATGGATTTGACGCCGACAAGCTATCTGTTCATGGCGGGCCACCGCATTCGCTTGCAGGTGTCGTCCAGCAACTTTCCACTCATAGACATCAATCCGAACACCGGCAAAAGCCTTTTGCTCGATGAACTCAATGAAATGAGAGTGGCGGAACAGACGGTCTTCCACGATCGTGACCGGGCTTCGCACATCGTATTGCCGGTGATTCCCCGTGACTGACTGCCATTGGGTGTGCAAGAAGGGCAAGGAGGCCTGGAAAATGACAACTACAAAGGATGCCGAAACAGAAGCCAATCGCGCACTGCAGCGTCGGTACCTGGAAGAGCTCTACGTACACAAGAACATTGATTTCATCGACGAAGCCGTTTCTCCTGATTTCGTTGGCTGGATGTTCCCGGGGGAGGGCCTGGGTGACCCGCGCGACGTCGTTCGAGCCGCCTATCGCTCCATGTGGACGGGCTTTCCCGACCTCGAACTGGTAATCGATGAAGTCTTTGCGGAGGGAGATTGAGGTGGTCCTGGTTCGTTGGACAGTCCGAGGGCGAAAATAAGGTGTACTCGGATTGGTTTTGAGCCCTCGATAATCGATAGTTTCCCGCTGGCTGAATCGATGTCAACCGCGCCCCGGAAGCGCCTTTGGACCTGCCAGTCAGCAGCTGGTCAGTCATGGCCGGAAGTCCCCTTCCGGCCATGGTGGATTTCCACGCCTCGGGGTTCGGCGTGTCATCCGAAGGATCGAAGCGAAGCGGAGAACGCGCGCAGCGCGTTGGTGGCGCGCGCGGTTGTTGCGGCAGTTCGGTGCCATCCCATTGCCGAACGTGGTCGAGGATCCTGGCGATGACCTCGGGGTCTTCGATGCAGGCAATCACCCTGAGCTTGCCGCCGCACATCGGGCAAGTCTCGATGTCGATGGCGAATACGCGTTTCAGTCGCTGCGTCCAGGTCATGGGAGCGAGGGGTTTGTCCGGTTGCTCCTCGCCGGGTTTGTGTTTTGGCACGACGGACTCACGGTGCTTGCGGTTCGGGGCGAATACGCCGTGGAAACGGGTGAGGTTGAGCCTTGGACGAGGAACCAGGGCCGCGAGGCGTGCGATGAAGTCCATTGGATCGGGGACGACATGGGTGGTGCCGTCCCGGAACGGCTGTTTGAATCTGTAGATCACTTGTCCCCGGTCGTTCAGCGAGAGCCGCTCGTTGGCAATGGCGGGTCGGGTGATGTAACAGCACAGTTTCTCGAGCCGGTCGCGCTGGTTGGCCTCGCAGCAGGTAGCGGCATGGAGGGAGAAGCCGGGTTGCCTGGCGAGCAAGGTTGACGCGAGGGGTTCGGGCTGAGCCGGGACGGTGCGCGGGGTCAGTGCTTTGCGACCCGCATTACCTTGGGGGCTGCCGCCGCCCTAGGCGGCTTCGCAGCGCTGAGCCTAGTGCCGAACGCCGGCGTCGTCTGGATTGTGCGGGGCTTCTACGAACTGGCGGTGCCGTAGCTGCCGACGTCAATGAAACGCACTACTATGGAGAAGATGCCACGATCTTGGACGAACCGATGTGCGCCTTGACATGGCCAATTTCGGAGAGCGGCAACACCGTGACCCGTTCATCCAATCGATAAGCGTCAGGCCCGGGATAGACAATCCAAACATGCTTGAGCGGCAGGTCGCCGAGAGCCGCGCGGATGCTCTTGGTCATCCTGGGCGCGTCCGCGTACTTGACCTCCAAGCCCCACAGGCTTCCCGCCGCCTGCCACACCAGGTCGACTTCCGATCCCGTGTGCGTGCGCCAATAATGGGGTCTGTCCACGCCCACAAGCCGAAGCGACTGCTCCAGGGCGAAGCCTTCCCAAGACGCGCCCAACTTTGGATGGGCAGCCAATTGCTCCCAGGTTTCGATGGCCTGCAAACTGTGAAAAAGGCCGCTATCGCGGATGTAGAGCTTGGGCGCCTTCACCAATCGCTTGCCCACATTGGCATGCCACGGCGGCAGGATGCGAACCATGAAGGTGCCGGCCAGTATGTCGAGGTACCGGCGAACCGTATGGTCGGAAACGCCGAAGGACCGGCCAATTTCGGAGAGATTCAACGTTTGGCCGTGATAGTGGCTCAACATGACCCAGAACCGCCGCAGGGTTTCCGACGGTAAGGAAATGCCCAGCGCGGGGATGTCCCGCTCAAGGTGGCTACGGATGAAATCATCCCGCCACTGCACGGAGGCGTGATCGTCCTCCGATAGGAAGCTGCGCGGAAAACCACCCCGCAGCCACAAACTTCGCCATGCCGCAGTTCCGGTTTCATCAATGACCAAGGGACCAAGATCATGGTAGGCAACCCGGCCCGCCAAACTCTCGGAGACCCCCTTCACCAGTTCCGGTGACGCGCTGCCCAGCAACAGGAATCTCGCGCCCTCCGAACGATCCGCAAGCACTCGCAAGAGCGGGAAGAGGGAAGGCATGCGCTGCACCTCGTCGATGACGACTGTGCCTCGCAAGTCCTCCAGGGCTGTCTGCGGCTGCGCCAATCTCGCCAGACTTCGCGGATTTTCAAGGTCGAAGACATGCTCTGCGCGCAGGTGGCCCGCCAACGTGGTCTTTCCGCACTGTCGAGGACCGAGCAGCACGGAGACGGGCCCACGTCCTAGCCCGGATTTAACCGCTTCGAGTTCACGTGGGCGGGGCAGGAGGCTCATGACGCAAGACTAACACAACAATGTGTGAAATCTCGAATGTATAGTTCGATATTTCACACATTTCGCGCTACCGCGCCCCTGCCAGCGGTCGGGTAATCCTCGCCATCGCCGCCGTCTGCGTCGCACGGGGCGCCTACGAACTGGCGGTGCCGTAGCTGAATCCTGCCGCAATGGCGTCAATGGGGCGCATCACCTTTATGTAGGCTTCCGGGGGATACAGGCTGTTCCGGGTTATGCAGCGAAAATCCTGCGTCACTTGGGCGTTCGGATCGGTCGTTTGGGGACAATAGCCTATTTTTCGGAGAAAGGAGGTATTTCTGCGTGTGGACTGGAAGCCGTGGGCCGTCAAACGGCAGGCATGTGGTGATTGGAACCCACGGCTCCCACGATGAGTACCGATGTGAGCGACCCTAATGAGCAGGTTTGATGGCAAGGTGGCGATTGTAACGGGCGGTGCGGTGGGCATCGGCAGGGCCACGGCGCGGCGCCTTGCCGCCGAGGGCGCTCGGGTGTCGATAGGCGACCGCGATGGCGAGGGGGCTCGCAAGACGGCGTCGGAGATCGGCGAGAACGCTCTGGGGCTTACTTGTGACGTCGGCATTCAGGGCGATGTCGAACACCTCGTGGATCAAACCGTCAAGCGGTTCGGGCGGCTAGACGTGTTGGTCAACAATGCGGGTACGTTTCTCCTCGGTCGAGAGGTTTCCGAGATCGACCCCGAGCAGTGGGATCACCTGATCCGGGTAAATCTTACCCGGCCGTTCTACGCATGCCGCGCCGCCATTCCGTTCCTCGCTTCCGATGAAGCTTCCTACATTACCGGCGCCGTACTGCCCGTTGACGGGGGCGTGACGAGCAGTGTCGGGCAAGGCGAAGTAGGCCGCCTCGTAAGAGACCTGAAAGGCCACGGCGAAAAAGGTGACTGAAGCCCTGGCCGAATGCGTGTGCGCGCCTGCCGAGTGGTTTGTGGCGTTCGAAAACGTTCTCGTGATGATCGAAAGGCTGGTGAGCCGTTAGGAGACTGATATGCAGCGTGATCGCGTGGGAATTCTGGGAGCCAATCTGGGCGGCATAGCGGTCGACGAGCTGGAAAAATACACGCTCGAGATCGAGGGACTTGGCTATGGGTCCATGTGGATCCTCGAGCATGTAACAAGGGAACCTATCGCCACGGCGGCGCACTTGCTTGCTCGGACTAGTCGAATTGAAATCTGCACGGGCATCGCCAGTGTGTATGCGCGCGATGCGGTGGCGGCTGCGCAGGCCGCTCACACCTTGGCCGAATTGTCGGCAGGGCGCTTTCGTATGGGAATCGGCCCCACATATCCAGCAGGCGTGGAATTGCGAGGACAGACCTGGCAGGACGCGCCAACGAAGATACGGGCCTATCTGGAGACTATGCGAGCGACGGAAGTGATGGCACCGGCCCCGCAGCAACCGGCGCCGATCTATGTGGCCGCAAGCATGCCGAAGCTGATCGGTGTGGCGGCCGAGTTGGCCGACGGCGTGCTCACGAACTACATGCCGGTAGAACACACCAGGTGGGTGCGTGAACTGGTTGGGCCGGACAAGGAAGTCATTCCGTGCGTTCGCATCCACTTGGACCCCGACCGGGAACGTGGCCGGAAGCTGGCCCGTCGGCATCTCGAACTGCAGGGATTTCTCCGGGCGTACCGGAGTGCGTGGAAGCGTCTGGGCATGATCGAAACCGTTGAAGAATCGGCGGAGGGCATCTACGATGAACTGCTCGAGGCGGTGAATGCCTTCGGAGACGTTGCGTTGATTCTCGAGCGCATCGAAGCACACCTGGAAGCCGGTGCTAGCCGCGTGATCCTTGTCGCCGTGGCCGACGCGATAGAAGGCCATGAGGTAGGGCTTGCGGGGTTTCGAGAGCTTGCTGAGGCAGTCTGGGGATAAGCGCCGTGTCTGCTTTGGACCAGACGGAATCGAAAGTCACGTTTTGTCGGTTCTGCCATGCGCTTTGCGGCATAGTCGTGGAAATGCAAAGCGGGCGCCCCGTCAAAGTCACCGGGGACAAAGAACACCCAATGACGAAGGGGTTTACCTGTCGCAAAGGCAGGTCGCTTCCCGAGCAGCAAAGTGGGCCTCAGCGTCTGTTGAAGTGTCAGAAGCGGCAGCCAGACGGGACCTTCGCAGCGGTTACCTATCAGCATGCGATCACTGAAATTACGGACAGACTGTCCGCTGTTCGCAAGAAGTACGGACCGCGCGCTATCGCGCTCTATCACGGAAATGGTGCGGACTACGTCGCACAGAACATGGCGAATGCGCTTTGGAACGCCATGCGCTCTCCGATGCGGTTTCACCCCGGCACCATTGATCAGCCGGGCAAACCGATTGCCAAAGTCCTGGTCGGCGGCTGGAGCGCTGGGCATTACTCCTGGGACGAGGCCAATTCCTGGCTCATCGCAGGTTGTAACCCGGTGGTGTCGCTTAACGTGAGCAACATTCCGCCGTTCAACCCCGCTCAGCGACTAAAGGACGCCAGGAAACGCGGCATGAAGCTGGTAGTAGTGGACCCACGCAAGACTGAAACCGCCGAAGCGGCAGATGTTCATCTGCAGTCAAAACCTGGGGAAGACGCAACGGTATTCGCGGGATTGTTGCGTATCATCTTGTCGGAAGGGCTCCACGACAAAGCTTTTGTAGCCGAGGAGGTGAAAAACCTGTCGGCGCTAAGGGCCGCACTTGAACCGTTTACACCGGCCTACGTCGCAGCGCGCGCCGAGATCCCTGTTGAAACACTGATCGAAGCCGCGCGAATCTACGCTGCGGGCCGAAAGGGCTGCGCGACTGCCGGAACAGGCACCAACATGGCCGCTCACGGTAAGCTGAGCGAGTATCTGCTGGGTTGTTTAATGACGATTTGCGGGCATTTTCGCAGAGCCGGCGAACCAGTGCCCAACCCGGGCGTACTCGGTAGGCCTGCTGAATTCAGGGCGCAGACGATTCCGGAAGCGCCCAGCCACGGTTTCGGGGAGAAAATGCGTGTTCGCGGCCTGGAACAAAGCGTGCAGGGTTTACCCGTGTCCGGCCTTGCGGAAGAAATTCTGTTGCCGGGGAAAGGGCAGGTCAAGGCGCTGATTTGCGTTGCCGGCAATCCTGCTCGATCGTGGCCCGATCAAAGGTTGACCGTCGAGGCGCTAACCTCCCTCGACCTGCTGGTCACGGTGGATATCAGAATGTCGGATACCGCCAAGCTGTCGGATTATGTCATCGCCGCCAAACACTCATTGGAAACCGAAAGCACGAATCAGTTTTATGATGAGCTCAAAGACTATGGACTATCCACGAGTGGCTATCCTGAACCCTTCGGACAGTGGACTCCCGCCGTTGCAATGCCGCCAGATGGCGCGGACGTGGTTGCCGACTGGGAATTTTTCTACGATATCGCGGACAAGATGGGACTGCCGATCGAGTTTGGCGGCTTTTCCACAGACAAGAAGCAGATAACGCCACCGACAAGGCTCACTGGAAAGCCAACTGATCATGAATTGCTGGCGATATTAGCGCATGGCTCGAGGATTCCCTTTGCGGAGGTGGTCAAGCATCTCCACGGCAACCTGTTTCCTTTTCCTGCCACCAAAGTGTTGCCGAAGCAGGAAGGTTGGAAGCACCGGCTGAACGTGGGAAGCGATCTCATGATGGCGGAACTCGAGACAGTATCGGCGGAGCCCGTTACCAATCATGGCGGCTACCGGCATACAGACCGCTACACGCATCGCATGGTATGTCGGCGCATGCGAAACGTATTAAATTCCGAGGGGCACGAGCTTCAGTCATTGAACGAAGGAGGCGCCTGTAACCCCTTGTATATGTGTCCCAGTGACATGGCGGACCGTGGGTTCCAGGATGGCGACATCATCGAGATCGACTCAGGTCACGGCCGAATACAGGCCGTTCTAGAAACCGATGCCGGCTTAAGGCCTGGTGCCGTATCCATTTCCCACAGCTTTGGCGGCTTGCCCGAAGAACGCGCCGACGTTTTACGCTACGGTTCCAATACCAACCTGCTGATCGACGTTGCCGAGGATTTCGACCCGGTGTCTGGAATGCCGAGGATGTCCGCGTTGCCTGTCAATCTGGAGAAAGTTGCAACTGAGGGCTGACAGAAGCGAGCGAGCAGAAACCAATCGGGCGCTACCGCATCGAGTTCAACTCTTGCAGCTCCATTGGCAAGGGCATGCGAAAACACGGTGGAATCCGCGGATGCCGATTGTGCGCAGGGCGATAGGACGATTTCTGAAAGAAACGGGGTATTCCGCTTTGCTTCATTCGTGCTCCGCCAAGGCGCATCAAGACTTCGAGTGCTTTACTCATCAACTGACAAACATTCTGATTCGCGTGAATGGCAATACGGCTGACAGCGAAGCGTACTTGCTTCAGGTCCTCATCATTGGGCGGTCAGAACCGAATTCCGAATTCGTGCTCAGGCTTCACACCGGCCGTTATCTCGATCGCTGGTCCAAAACCCACGGCGGCTGGGGCATCGACGAACGGTTATACCTTCAGGACATGACGGTTGAGCTGCCGGTCCCTGCGGCGCGGGCGGTGTTGTCGAGCGCGACCTCGCACAACGATCACCGGGACGCGTCTTATCACTTCATCGACTTACAGTAAAAAGGAACAAACCATGACAACCTTCGAGGAAGTCCGGATCTTCATGGATGAATTCTTTGCAGCGATCTCACCGAAGCTGCTGAATTCCCCGGACGATATGCCGGCCGTGATGTCGCATTATCTTCTGCCGCTCATTCTGATTGACGGTAGTACCGTGATGACTATGCCCGCGGAAAAGGACGTCGCGAAAAAGCTGCTTGGGGGAATGGCGGCCAATGCCGAATCAGGGTGGGCGTCAACGCGAACGGACAATACCGAGATCTTTGTGATGAACTCGTCACTGGCTCTCGTGAGCAGGTGCTTTTCACGCCTTCGCGAGGATGACTCGGTCCTGAAAGAGGGTGGCTGTCTGTATACGCTGATCAAGGTCGATGGTCACTGGAAGGTGTCTGTGTGCGTATATCATGGAGCGGAAGACCGTTTGATTGCTGAATGACGGAGGGGGCGAGATGACCAACGACAGAGAAAATGCGGCCAGGCAAGCGCACAAACGCCATATGAAATACATCCATGAGATTAACAAGGAGGCTTGGCTGGATAACATGGCTGAGGATATTGTTATCCAGGATCCAGTGGGTCCCACGTCTCTCAACCCTACCGGTGCTCCGCTGAACAAGGTGCAGATGGCTGAACTGTGGGACCGGTCGATGAAAAGTGCAGGCGATGAAGTGCCCCCACCTCAACACCAGATGCACACCTTCTATTGTTGTGGAAACGAGGTGGCGTGCGTTGGGCGAACGGTAAGCATGTTGCCCAGAAAGGGCGATGGTAAGCTCGTGGAGTGCGTTTGCGAGGGCATCTTCATCTACGGTGTCAACGAAGAAGGCAAGCTTAACTCGGTCAAGGCCTACTTCGACTTCGAAAAAGTGTTCAAGGACATAGACTTCAGCCTGCCCGTCGAGCAGTGAAGGGTGGCTACCCCTGAAGAAACCATCCTGGAGGAGCATATCGCCCTCTACAGGTCCGATCCCGTTGCGGCCCACGACCTGGATTCGACACGGTTCGGAGGAGAGGGGCTCGTCCCGACCCTGCTGCTCACTACCACGGGCCGTCGATCTGGAAAGCAACGCCTAGCCCCACTGCTATACCAACCATCCGGCAAGGGTTTTATCGTAGTTGCCAGCAACGGTGGAGCACCGGGCAATCCGGGTTGGTTCACTAATCTGCAGTTCAATCCCAGTTGTACGGCGCAGTTGGGAAAGATCCTGTATCGGGCCACCGCGCGTGTACATGCCGGGGGCGAGCGAGCGCCATATTGGGATTGGATGGTGAGGATGTGGCCACCTTACGCCCAGTATCAAAAACTGACGGAACGAGAGATTCCCGTGCTGGTGCTCGATCCCACTGAGGTGCTGCAGATCATGGCATAGCCTGAGTTCGTAGCATCACGACCATACTTGCAGCCACGGCTCCTACCAGAGCGATGTGAACGGCGAAATAGACGTTGAAAGACCCGGTCAGATCATGAACGAATCCCGCGATGGGCGCGGCGGCTGCCGCTACGACCATCATGATCATCGTTGCGATTCCAAATCCCGAACCGAATACGCTCTCGTCGAGTAAAGCGCTCAAGTGACCGCTGAACACGACGAAAAACCCGCCCCCGCATATCCCGAGCACAACCATGAGAACCACGAGGGTCGGATAAGCGGGCGAACTAAAAAAAACCAGAAAGCATGCGGCGACGCAGATGCCGATGATCAGGAAGCCAGTGGCAGGGCCGGATTTGTCCGTAATCCAACCGAAGATCGGTGCGCCGGGTAGCGATGCCAATCCGAAAAGGGAAAGAAGCGAAACCGACTGCAGATCCGTCAGCCCCAGATCGGCACCGAATACCACCATGTGCGTGAGCAGCACGACCGATCCTGCGGACAGGATCGCCATGCTGAGCGTCACAACCCAAAACCAGGTCGATGCCAGAATAATGCGATAGGCCTCAAGCAATTCGGGGTAATCGACTTCGACCGCTTGCGATTCTTCTTGCCGGTCGCCGACGCTGTGCCGTTCTGACTTCTGGGTCGCGAACTGAACAATCACACAGGTAACTGCAGCCAGTACCGAAAAGACCAAGTAAACGCCACGCCAGCCATGGACGCCCATGAGTGCGTTCGCCGCAAGCGGAGCAAGAACCACGGAAATCGGCAACGTTGCGAATCCCGTTGCAAGCCCGAGATTGCCATCGAACCAGGATTTCAACAATTTCACGATCACCATCGGCGCAAGGCATGCAACGCCCAGCCCCACAACAAAGTAACCGGCGTTGAAGATCCAAACGCTTGTAGAGAAGTAAACGATCAGATTTCCGATTGTGGTGACGACGGTGCCGATAGTCAGAATGCGCCGAACACTCCATCGATCGAGGAGCCGGCCGATTATCGGGGCAGCGACACCACCGATAATCAACGTAACGGACGACGCCAATGCGACGACCGACAGATTCGCCTCGAATGCCGCCATGACGCTTGGCACCATCACCCCGATCGATACGATACCGAGGGCGCCTATATTGATGACAATCGCGCCAATGACGACCATCAGCCAGGCTCGAGTGGTCGCACTAACTGTCCTGACCATGACGAAGCTAAAGCTCGGAGATTCGGGGTCGTTTGCAGAGAGGGGTCAACATGGGGGAACAGTATCATGTTGTTGAGTGAAACGGAATTCAAATCAACCATTTACATGATTCTGTTGGTCAACCACAACTAACTCTTTCGGGCGAAAGAAATGGGGACTATATCGTAAAGTCACAACAAACAGGCGCTATGGTGTTGGCTCCTTTCCAATAATGCGCCAAAGAGCTGTTCCCGATAAGCGCTTTTCCTTTTTGTGTTTCGCCATCAAATGAAGACCGGGAAGGTCGTCGCTGCTCGCGTACCAATAACCACTTTCCTCCTCGTATGGCCACCATCACGGTCGCCAATAGCTGCGCATCCTGTCCCATCGAATCATCCTCTCTTGCACGCCCCGTACACAGGTTGGTTTAGTCTGACTTGAAGCGGAACGGTCGCATGAACGCGGTCCTGGCCTCGTCCGCCGACCACTCCGACATGTCGGTTGTCTGCGTTCTTTCCGCCTTGCTTGGCTGGTAGTCGCGCTTCGGAACCCGCATGTCGCGGGGATGGACCCTACACCGGCTTCCTCCTCAGTCATCTTGCTGAGGCTCCCCCGCCTACGCGGGGATGGACCGATCAACTGAGCTGAAAGCGGGGAATTCCTAACTTTAAGAGTGGACCAAAAACCTTGGGCTGGACATCTCCAGTCATCCGGGACGCGCGGCACATTACGGTACAATGGCGGTATCGGGGCCGACCGGACGGGAACCATGGAGGAACACACCCGGCGCGCTGGGCAGAGGGAGGCGCTGCGGGACTATGTCGCCGGAGAGGCGCGGGAAGCCCCGCCTGTCTTCGCGGGCAGGCGCGGCGTGGTCGCCGACATAGAGGCAACGGCGGCAACAGCGCTTGCGCGTTGGCGGGACGGTCGCCAATTCCCCGGCCTGACACGCGTGGTCCAGGGTGCCCCCGGGGCCGGGAAGTCGGCGCTTCTGGCGCACATGGAGAAGAAATGGAGCGCGGCGCGAGAGGCCGGGGACTCCGGCACCCCGGTCGCCGTCAACATCAGCCTGATGGATCTGCGCGACCGGGACAGCTTCGTGGATATGATCGACGAGAAGGTTCCCGCGTCGGTCGGCAGGCGGTATGCGCCGGTCGTCACCGGCGCCCTGGTCAAGCTGGTCACGCCGGGCACGCGCCTGTCCGAGGAGGCGGAGAGGGAGGTTCGCGTGCTGGCCGAAAAGCGCGACCTACCGCATCCGGTGGTGCTGATGGTCGACGAGGCGCAGGACGCGCGGCCATACGAGAGCGAGTCGGCCTTGTTCGCCCACCTACACCAGGGGCACTTCGCCCGTCTGCCCGTCCTGCCCGTGCTCGCGGGGCTGGGGCATCTGCGGGACCACCTGGGCCAGCCGGGAATCGGGTTGAGCCGCTTCTCGAACGATTTCGAGGGCATCCATACGCTCGGACCACTGTCCGACGGCGAGGTCCGCGAGTTGTTCGACGGCTGGCTGAACCGCTTCGAGGTATCGAAGACGGCCGGCGGGGCCGTGCGCTGGGCCGACGCGCTGGTTCACGACAGCCAGGGGTGGCCGATGCACACCAACCACTTCCTGGCCGCCTTGGCGCGTCAGCTTCTTTTGCCGGGGAGCGACCCGGGGCTGCTGGCCTCGGCCGACTTCGACGGCGTGCGCCGCGGGGCAGCGGAGCGGCGGGTCGCCTACTACAACACGCGCTACGACCGCCGGACGCTCGGCAAACGGGTGGGGGAGGTTGCCGGGGTCATGGCGACCCTCAGGAAAGCCGGACCGGGCGGGGCGGGAGAGACATCCAATATGATCCGAGAGGTCTTCGGCTGCCGGGACGAGCACGAGACCGAGAATCTCTTCGGGCACCTTTTGGCGCGCGGCTTCCTGCAGGAGTCCGCCCCCCAGCGGGGGGGCCTGACGCCCCGTATCGGGTCCGACCCGCTCTACGACTGTCCCATCCCTTCCCTGGCGTCCTACGCGGCCGTCCGCAAATTCCCGCCGCACCTAGCCGCGACGCTGGGAGACGCCGCCCTGCTGGAGCGTCAGATCCGGGCGGAGCCCGGTGCGGTTGATAACCGCGATGCCATGGGGCGGACGCCGCTGCACGTGGCGGCGGAGTGCCGCTGGACGGACGTGGCGGAGACGCTGCTCGCCGCCGGGGCAAACCCCGACGCGCCGGACGCTGCAGGCGCGAACGCGCGCGGGACCTGGCCGGAGTTCGACTGGCCGAAGAGGGCCCCGGAGAGGAAACACGACAACGGCGGGGCGTCTGGCGGGCCGGGGGGAATGGGCTAGCGGGCGACATAGGTTGTGCCGGTCCGCCCACCAACCGCCCGATGAACCGGGACCACCTCGTCCAAACGGCCCCATGTCCTCGACGAACTCTTTCCCGGGTAGCATCGACACAGGCGCCGGGCCCGTCGAACACCAAGGCCGGGCGCGGAGCGCCTGGATGGATGGGGTCGGCAAGCGGCGGCGCATGGATATCGGATCGGGCCTCAAACGGCCGCCTCAGGATCCCGGGGCCAATTGGCCGGTCGCCCCGGTCTCGGGGGCGGGGGCGGCCACCTGGAACGGGGCAAGTTGTTGGCGTGTGAACCGGCCGTTCGCGAGCACGCACCGCATACGACCCTGGAGGTTACGGAGTGCGGCTGGCTGTGACGGTGTGGACTGAGAGGTGAGCGGCGGGCAGGTGGATCGGGCAGCGCTGCTGTCCGAGTGCGGCCGGCATCGGCTGTGGCTGAGTCGCCACGGTCTACTCGGTAACCTGCTGGCTCCTGAGAGGACTATGGCCGTGATCGGCCTAAATCCGAGCACGGCGGATGCCGAGCGGGACGACCACACCGTGCGCCGATGTATGGGATTCGCTCGGCGGGAGGGATGCGGCGGCCTGCTGATGCTCAATCTGTACACTAGGCGATGCTCAGACCCCTCGAAACTGGTCGGTTCCGACTACCATCCCCTCACCGATGAGACGATTTCCGACATCTTGGGGCAGGGCGAAGTGGCATACGTCCTGTGCGCGTGGGGGAGTCACAGGCTTGCCGGGGCTCGCGCGGGCACTGTCTTGAGGATAGTCGACGAAGCTGGACATATGCCCATGTGCCTGGGCACTACCCTGGGTGGTATGCCTCGCCATCCTCTGTATGTGCGTCGCGATGCGCCGATTCTTCCCTATCGGCGCTGACTTCCGCGCCGGGGTGAAGGCTCGCCCCGCGCCGCACGACCGCTCGCTCCAGGCTCCCCCGCCCGCGCCGGGATGGACCTTGAACCCGGAAGCCGCTCATGGCGTTGACCGAGGCTGCCCCACCCACGCGGGGATGGACTCTGTCGGCGCATGCCGGTTGACAGTGCCGCGATGGCTCCCCCCGGCTGACTGGGAGTTGGAGACATACGAGCAGGGCAAGGCCGCTACGTTGGAGGGCGTATACAAGGGGCCAGAGCCGGGAGTGGGCAAAGCCGAGGAATCCAGGGGTCACATGATGACGATGGGGCAAATACGACACACAACTCCGAGAGAGACGACCCTAGTCGGCAAGACATGCCGCGGACGCCTACATGACCCGGTTGCTGACCAGCGTGCTGTGGAGTGCGCCCTTCGGAGCGGACAGTTTAAGACCGCGATTTTGACAGGGGGGCGACGAGAACCGCTGAGCTGTAGCGTTGTCAAAGTCGTAGCCGACCCATAGTAGTTGGCTGGTGCGCTCTAGGTCCCAGACGTGTACAATCGCTGATTCTGGACATGTATACAGCATTTCGTGAGACACTCCCACTCTAGGTAGTGTATCAGTTTGAGTTTGTGGGCCGAGCCGAGGCACGGCACACAGGGGATTCAGCAGGCTCGGGATGCAAACTGATACACTACCGAACTTGGAGAGTCTTTGACACAGGCGGCATGAACACACAGACGACAATCACCGAATTGCCTGTCTATGTCGACACGGGTGGACTTCGCCCTCAGGACGATGTTGATCACCGGCTGTTTATTGCCTACCGAGACCGCGCCAAATTGATCGACGACAGAGGCCCCCCCTTCTTTTCCGGGCGCGCGCACGAAATTAATGTATTTCGGGAAGTGCTCGAAGCCGTTAGTGCCGGGATATTGGCAGACTCCACGTTCGTTGCTGAAGGGCCTCCAGGCGCCGGCAAAACCGCGTTGATGGCGCAGTGTATTGGTGAGGTCACGGCGTGCCCGCCGACCGGTACCGGGAAGGAGTGGCTGCCTGTGATCATTCCCTCCAACATAGCAAACTCTGCCCAGGCGGTCGGTCGGGCTGTGGACCGAGCCGTGGCAAGCCATCTTGCAAAGCAAATCAACAGAGAGCGACGTGAAGCGTTGCTTGCGGACATTAGAGCGCTTATCGAAGCTGTGGATTGCAAAGACAAGCAATTGGCCAAAAGAGCCTTCGATTTGGTCAGCAAGGCAGGTGAAACCCTTTCGCGCGCGGACTCGACGAAAGACCTTGATGCGGTTCTTGATCGGATCGATCACCAAGTTCGCACGATGGTCAATGCCACGTCCAAACGCGCACGCGCTGTCATCAACGACATTTTCAAACGAAGTGTTTCGATAACCGGAGTATCGGTTGGGCCAACCAGGGAGATCTCGAACCCTTCGATTGCCGACGTTGTCGCTGAACGTGGGGGAGCGTGGGGACCCTACCAGATTGCCCTGTTCGTTGATGAAGGGCAAAACATCCCAGTGGAAAGTCCCGAGACTACCGGCCCGGCCAGCGTTCTTCCTGTGATTCACGAAGGAAAGGCAGGAGCCTCCTTGTCGCTCGCAGTGTTTGGGCTGCCCGGTACATCGAACGTACTCCGCAAGGTCGGTATCTCACGGGTCGTCGCCGAAAGGAAAATCACCATTGGAACCCTGCCCGACGATGACTGCGCAAAGGCGGTTCGAAGATGTTTTGCGCAATTCAAAGTGAGGAACTGTCAACTGTGGGAGCGGGCAATCGTTGCCCGGTCTCACCAATGGCCCCAACATTTGGCCGGATATCTTGTCGCTGCAATATCTGAAATTGGGAAACACCCGGATCAAGAAGGAGGATTCGACGCTGCGCCCGCGGATTTTCCCAAGGCAATCGAGGACGGAGACGGTAGCCGCAAAGCCTACTACAAGCAACGGCTTGACGGACTGATGGAAGGCAATCATGAACTTCTGGCGAAGCACCTGGCACACTGCTTGCGTCAAGAAAGGTCCTTTAGCAGTGAGGAGTTGAGGGATATTCTTCTCGAAAAGGAACCCGGGCTGACCAAAACCGGGTATGCGGAGTTTCGTTTGGCGGCAATTCACAGCGGCCTGCTTCGATTTGATGGAGATCGACAACGTTATGTTGTCGCCATCCCTTCGTTCGCCGCGTTTTTGCGGGAAGAGCCTACAGAACCGATTCCGGTCCTTGCAGACGAACGCGGGCCGAGTGACCCGGGTATCCCGGGAATGGGGCTGACCTAGAAAACGCTTCCGCTGGCAAACGTGCGTCGCAGCAGATGCCGTAGTTTGTCGCCCTCAAAGCACACTCACTCGGCCTTATCAGCCAGAATCGCCACGCCGGTCAACGCTTCCACCGCAGCCTGAAAGGCACCGGTACTCTCGGCCCCATCGAGCTGCCACCAGCAGCGGGGTAGTGTATCAGTTTGCATTTGTGGGCCGAGCCGAGGCACGGTACACAGGGGATTAGGCAGGCTCCAGATGCAAACTGATACACTGCCCCACTCCACGAACGGTGCAGGTACCGCTTGCGACGCATTCAGCGGCCACAACGAGATTCTCAGTGGATTCTGATCGCCTAAGGAAAGCACGAGGGGCGTTTTTCACGCCGCCCGGCCTTGCTCGCTACCTCGTCGATTGGGCGATTCGAACCCCGGACGACAGGGTGCTCGAGCCGTCCTGTGGCGAGGCTAGTTTCCTCCTCGCCGCCGCGATAGCGGAGGATCTGCGGCAACGCGGCCTTCGCGGCACCAAGCCCGCTCCTCTGGGGCAACTCCATGCTTCTGGCGCCGAGCGTCGAATGGCCGGCGGAATCGGAGCCAAGAAGGTCGACGTCACTTGGGCAACCGAGGAAGGCGGGCTCCTGCTCGGCATCTCCATCAAGGGCATCAACTTCCGGGACCAAGGCTCGTTTCCGTAAAAGGGTAGCCGCGTGGTCCCAGGCGCCCCCCGCGCCCTGTGGCGAGTGCACCCTATTTTCGCTAGACTGTCCGGGCGTGATTCCTGAAATGTACACCACGACCCGCATTGCTGTCGGTGCTGTCGGCCTTGCCCTGGCCACCATCCTGCTGAGCGGTTGCGCTGGCGGCAGCGTTGCGGTTCCGGCCGGCTTTCCGGTGCCGTTGGTGGAGAAAGTGCAGCTTCCGGTCGGCATTTATCTCGATGAGGCCCTGACCGCCTACACCCACACCGAGGCCATCGAGGGCCAGGGTGAATGGAATATCGAAGTTGGCTCGGCGCAACGCTCGATGTTCCATAACCTGCTGGAGGGCCTGTTCATCGGCCACCGTATCGTGGACCAAGCCGATGGCCCCAACCCCGATGTTGCCGGCGTGCTCGTCCCCTCCATCGAGGAATTGCAATTCACCCTGCCGAGCCATACCCGCACCGAGTATCACGAGGTATGGATCCGCTACCGCTTTCACATGCTCGACAACCGGGGCAACGCCATAGGCGACTGGGTGCTGACGGCCTACGGCAAATCTCACCAGCAGAATCACGCCGGTGCCTCGGCTTCGCTACGCGCGGCGGCGCTGGATGCCTGCCGCGATGCCATGGCCGACTTCTCGCTGCGGTTCCGGTCGTTTCCGGGTATCTCCGCTTGGCTGCAAAACGAACTGGGCGATGTGACATGACCCCACTCTTGCCGGGGCCAACACAATTGGTCCGTTGGCTGACTCTGGGTACCCCAATGCCAACGCAACTAGCCCGCCGACTGGCCCCGGGCATCCCACCGCCAACACAACCAGCCCGCCGACTGGCTCCGGGCATCCCACCGCCAACGCAACCAGCCCGCCGACTGGCCCCGGGCATCCCGCCGCCAACGCAACCAGCCCGCCAACTGGCCCCGGGCACCCCGCCGCCGACACAACTAGGCCGTTGGCTGGCCCCAGGCACCCCGCCGCCAACACAACCAGCCCGTCGGCGGGCAACGGGCACCCCACTGCCAATACAACTGGCCCGCTGGCTGGCTCTGGGGGCGCTGCTGCCGACGCTGCTCGGCGGTTGCGTCACCGCCACGGTGCAGGAAGTCCGCGAAGCGGATACCGGCATGGCGGCGGGCGATTCCATCGTGGTACTCGGGCGGCGCAGCCAACCCGCTTCGGCAGAGACCGAGCTCGACTTCATTTCCTGTGTGGCGGGCAACATGGGTCGCGGCGGCAACCGGGTGAATGTGATTCCCGAGCAGCGGTTCATAGACGCCACCTTCCCCTGGTTCGAGCCGCGCACCGCCCCCGCCCAGGCGAACGATCTGCCCGCACTGCTCGATCGGCCGCCGCTGGCGCAGCGCTTGGCCGAAATGGGGCTGAAGTACCTCGTTTGGATCGAAGGGGCCACCGAACGAACCGATTCCGGTGGCTCGCTCAGTTGCGCGGTCACCCCCGGCGGTGGCGGATGCTTCGGATTCCTATCGTGGGAGAACGATTCCACCTACGAAGCCTCGGTTTGGGATGTGGAAAGCGGCACCGCCGCCGGCCGCATCAGTTCCGAGGCCATCGGCACCAGCTACATGCCGGCGGTGATCGTACCCATTCCCATCCTGGCCCGCGTCCGGGCATCCGCCTGCACGGCGCTCGCCGACCAGCTCAAAGCCTTTGTGAACAACGAGAGCCCCGGCTAAGGCGACCCGTCTCGCCGGAGGCACTGCAAAACAAGTTCCCCTGACGGGCTGTCGGACTTTGTGGCTAAGTGGTTGATTTATAAGGGATCTTGCTTTTCACAACAAAAGAAAACTCCACATATTTCAGTAAGTTGCAATATCCAAAGTATCTAAGCCCCACAGGCTGCTAACGGGCCAAGACCGCACGTCCCCCCGGCTAAGGCAGCCCGTCTCGCCGGAGGCGCTGCAAGAGCCGGCGGAGCACCGGCGCTACGCCCTGATTTCCACCACCTCACCCTCGAATCGTTCCGGCTCAACCGCATACCACTCCGTCAGCTTGACCTCGTATTTCCGGGCACACAGATCGGCGAACCGATAGAAGGTGGGCCGCCCCGGGTCGGCGATGACGAACCGGCGGGCACCTCCCCGGAACGCCCTCGCCACCAGGAGGCGCAGGGGTTCGACCAAGCTATCCCAAAAACAGATGTCGGCCCCAACGATGGTGTGATACTCACCAAGCTGCTTGCCGGGGAGTTTCTCGAACTTGCGGCCAAGCGTATCGACCCGCACCCCATTCAGTTGCGCAAACACCTCCAGGAATGGGAATACATCGCGGTCGATATCCAATCCGGTTACCTTGGCCTTGAATCGCGCCGCGCAGAAAACCGCGGCCGCTCCCCACCCACAGCCAACCTCCAGAACCCTGGTGCCTCTTGGGATGGGCTTCGCGGCCAGATAGTCCATTAGAAGAAAGCTCGAATCCCAGGTTCGGTGGCCGTGCACCGAGGGCTGGTAACGCTTCTTCAGCCGGCGAATCACCCGGTGCTGTGGCGCCAGCAGGTAGACGCCGTACGCCTGGTACATGTGGTCTTCCGGCATCTGTTCGAGCTTGGGCATGGGGAAACCGGGCAGGCGAAACCAGACGATCTTAGCTGGCCGCCGGGGAGGTTGACAATCGGCACCCGGGGGCAACAGCAACTCTCGCCAAGCTAGATGTGTCCATGGAATTCCATAGTCGGGTCCGGGCGGACAAAAAACCATGCCTAGCTACGCTCATGCCAAGCTCGATGTGTCCATGGAATCGCCTTAGTTGGGCACCCAAACCAACCGAATCCCCGCGCAATCGAGCCGCGACATGGGGCATCGGGGCGTTAGCGGGCGTGGCTGCCGGGGTAATACCCGACTTAATTGGTTGGGTATTCCGGCAGTCAACCGTTACAATGGCCCCTTCGGGTTTTCGGAACCGCACCGCAACCAATGAGTGAATCGCCGCTCGACATCATCGGCCAGGATTATAGCGCCGGATTCGTCACGGAAGTCGAATCCGATACCCTGCCGCCCGGGCTCGACGAGTCCGTGGTGCGCTTCATTTCCGAGAAGAAGCGCGAGCCCGCCTGGCTCACAGAATGGCGCCTAGCGGCCTTTGCCGACTGGTCCCGGATGACGCCACCGCAATGGGCGCATGTCCGGTTCCCGCCCATCGACTTCGCTTCCATATCCTACTACTCGGCCCCAAGGAGCCTGGCGGATGGTCCGCAATCCTTGGATGAAGTCGACCCGGAACTGCTGCGCACCTACGAGAAACTCGGGATTCCGCTGCACGAGCAGGAGTTGCTGGCCGGCGTGGCCCAAGCCGAGCCACGCGTGGCCGTGGATGCGGTATTCGACAGCGTGTCGATCACAACCACCTTCAAGGACAAGCTTGAGGAAGCGGGCGTGATCTTCTGCCCCATCTCCGAGGCGGTGCACAGTCACCCGGAGCTGGTGCGCAAGTATCTCGGTTCGGTTGTGCCGCGGCGCGATAACTTCTATGCGGCCCTGAATTCGGCGGTGTTCAGCGACGGTTCCTTCGTGTACGTGCCCAGGGGCGTGCGCTGCCCCATGGAACTTTCCACCTATTTCCGCATCAACCAGCAGAACACCGGCCAATTCGAGCGCACCCTGATCATCGCCGAGGCGGGTGCCTACGTCAGCTACCTGGAAGGCTGCACCGCCCCCATGCGCGACGAAAATCAGTTGCACGCCGCGGTGGTGGAACTGGTTGCGCTAGACGACGCGCAAATCAAGTATTCGACCGTGCAGAACTGGTACCCGGGCGATGCCGACGGTAACGGGGGCATTTACAACTTCGTCACCAAGCGCGGTGCCTGCCGCGGCGCCCGCTCCAAGATATCCTGGACCCAGGTTGAAACCGGGTCCGCCATCACCTGGAAATACCCCAGCGTCGTCCTGCGCGGCGACCACAGCGTCGGCGAGTTCTATTCCGTGGCGCTGACCAACAACCATCAGCAGGCCGATACCGGCACGAAGATGATCCACCTCGGCCAGGGCACCAAGAGCACCATCATCGCCAAGGGCATCAGCGCCGGCCAAAGCGAAAACAGCTACCGCGGGCTGGTGCGCACCTCGCCAGCCGCCCGCGGCGCCCGCAACTACACGCAGTGCGACTCGCTGCTGATCGGCAACCAGTGCGGCGCGCACACCTTTCCATACATCGAGAACAAGTCGGCCACCGCCATTGTCGAGCACGAAGCCACGACCTCGAAGGTTAGCGAGGACCAGCTCTTTCTGCTTCGGCAGCGCGGCATTGACCCGGAACGGGCGGTGAGCATGATCGTCAACGGGTTCTGCAAGGATGTGTTCCGGCAGTTGCCCATGGAATTCGCCGTGGAAGCGGGCAAGCTCCTGGAAGTGTCCTTGGAAGGGGCCGTGGGATGACGCTGCTCCACATCCACGACCTGCATGTCCAGGTGGGCGGCAAAGCCATCCTCGAGGGGCTGAGCCTGACCATGGAAGCCGGAGAGGTGCACGCGATCATGGGCCCGAACGGCTCCGGCAAGAGTACCCTGGCCAACGTACTGGCCGGGCACCCCGGCTACGAGGTTACCCGGGGCAGCATCCGGTTCCGTGGCAAAGACCTACATGGCCTGGCACCGGAGCAGCGCGCCCACGCGGGAGTATTCATGGCCTTCCAGTATCCCGTGGAAATTCCGGGCGTCACCAACATGGAGTTTCTGAAGGCCGCGCACGACAGCCGCCTAGCGGCGCACGACCGGAAGCCGCTGTCTGCGCTCGAATTCATGAAAAAGGTGCGCACCCTGGCGGCAAGCCTCGACCTCGACGCGGCGTTCCTCAAGCGGGGCGTCAACGAGGGTTTCAGCGGCGGCGAGCGCAAGCGCAACGAAATCCTGCAGCTTCTGTTGCTGGAACCGTTACTAGCGGTTCTCGACGAGACGGATTCCGGGCTCGACATCGACGCACTCAAAACCGTCGCGGATGGGGTGAACCGCTTTCACACCCCCACCAACGGCGTGTTGCTGATTACCCACTACCAGCGCCTATTGAACCATGTCGTGCCCGACCACGTGCATGTCCTGGCCGATGGCAAAATCGTGGAATCCGGCGACGGCGGACTGGCCCACGCCCTCGAAGAGCGGGGTTACGCATGGTTGAGGAACTAGATGCCCTGGGCGCACCGCCCAAGTGGCTGGCCGCCGACACCCTAATGCGCTGCCGGGCGGCTCTTAAGAGCGGCCTCGCCCGGGAAACCTGGAAGCACTCCCCCCTTTCCAAAACGCTGCGCCTGGTGCTCGGCGCCCCCTCGGCGTCCCGGGCACCGCTTGGCGATGTGCCTACCGGTGTCGCCGTCACCCGGTTGCGTTCCCTGGCCGACCCGCCGCCTCTCGCGCTCGATGTCGAGCGATATCCCCTAGCGGGCATCACCGCCGCGCTCGCCGGGGACGGCTGGCTGATCGATATCGAGCGCTCGCCGGAACGCCCCATCGTGCTCGCCCACGCGGCGGGCATCAACGCGCCGGTGGTTGTGCGGGTACATCCGGGGTGTCGGGTCGAGGTCGAGGAAGGCGCGTCGTGCGGCGGTGTTCAGGCGGCGGTACGAATACTGCTGGCGGAACGCGACACCAGCGTACGCTGGGCCCAGGCGGAACTCGCCACCGACGCCGAGCAGTGGTGGCTGCTACAGGCAAGCCTGGCGGAGAACGCCAGCCTGGATTTGCACCTGCATGCCGCGGGTGCCCGCCAGCGCCGCCTAGATACCCACGTAGTGCTGCGCGGTGCCGGGTCGCGGTGCCGGTGCACCGGGGCCAGCATCGTCGGGCGCGGCCACCACCTAGACCGCCAGCATGTGGTTGAACACAGCGGACGGAATACGCACAGCAGAACCCGATTGCACAACCTGGTGGCTGGCAGGGGCCGCTGTTCCTTCAACGGGCGCATTCACATTCATCCCGGTGCCGACGGCGCCGACGCCGACCTGTCCAACAAGAACCTAGCGCTTGATGCCAATGCCGAAATCAACACCAAACCCGAGCTCGAAATCTATACGGACGACGTTCGCTGCGCCCACGGTGCGACCGTCGGGCAACTTGACGACAACGCGCTTTTCTACCTGCTGAGCCGCGGGCTACCCGAACCGGTGGCGCGGCGGCTGCTGAGTATCGGCTTCCTGGCCGAGTGCGTGACGGGCCCCCTAGCCACCGAGGTATCGCAGCACTTCCTAGAGCAGCTCGACGGCGCCTTCCCGGGTGCGGCCGGCAGCCCCCCGCCACAGGGGTCAACGGTGTGACCAAGCACCCCGACTGCCGGCGCCCGGCCACCAGCGGGGCGGCATCCCGCCATGCCGGGGAACTCGACATCAGCGGCGACTTTCCGCTACTTCAGCGTACCGTCAACGGGCAGCCGCTCGTCTATCTCGACAACGCCGCTACCACCCAGAAGCCGCGCCAGGTTCTAGACAGCATTCGCGACTACTACGAGGGCTACAACGCCAACGTACACCGGGCCGCCCATAGCATCGCCGATGCGGCCACCGCCGCCTTCGAGGGTGCCCGTGAAAAGGTGCGCGCCCTAGTCGGCGCGGCGCATACCGAGGAAATCCTGTTCACACGCGGTACCACCGATGCCATCAACCTGGTTGCCCAGAGCATGGCCTCGTTGCTGAAACCGGGTGACGAAATTCTGATCACGGAAATGGAGCACCACTCCAATATCGTCCCCTGGCAGATGCTGTGCGAACGCACCGGTGCCGCGCTAGTCGCCGCCCGGGTTACCTCCGCCGGCGAGCTCGACCTAGATGACTTCCACGGGAAACTCTCCGCCAGAACCAGGATCATGGCGGTGAGCCATGTCAGCAACGCGCTCGGCACCATAAACCCCATCGCCGACCTTGTTCACGCCGCCCGGGGCTACGGTGCCTGGACGCTCATCGACGGTGCCCAGGCCGTTCAACACCTGCCCATCGATGTGCGCCAACTGGGCTGCGACTTCTATGCCTTCTCCGGGCACAAGATGTTTGGCCCGACCGGTATCGGTGCCCTGTACGGCAAGGCGGAACGGCTAAACGCCATGCCTCCCCACCAGGGCGGCGGCGAGATGATCGAGCAGGTCACCCTAGCGAAAACCACCTACAACCGGCTGCCGTACAAGTTCGAGGCGGGTACGCCCAACATCGCCGGGGCAATCGGCCTGGGTGCCGCGGTGGATTACCTTGGCGCGTTGCCGCGCGGCCAATTGCTCGCCCGGGAACGGCACCTGGTCGATTTGGCGGTTAACCGGCTCAAGCAGTTGCCCGGCCTCAGAATCATCGGCGAACCCACGGAAAGGCTGTCGGTGGTCTCCTTTCTCCTGGACCGCGGCCATCCGCACGATTTCGGCACCCTGCTCGATCAGCAGGGCATCGCCGTGCGCACCGGGCATCATTGCGCGATGCCGCTGATGGAGCGCCTGGGCATCGCCGGCACCATCCGCGCATCCTTCAGCCTGTATAATTCACCCGGCGATGTCGAGCGCCTGGTCGCCGGCGTGGAAAAGGCCATGGATTTCATTTGAGTTGGCCGCCTTGAGGAGTTGTTTATGAGCGTTGCATCGTTCGACCCCACCCGCATCTCGGTCACAGGCGCGGCGGCGGCGCACATCACCGAGCAGGTGGCGCGCTCCGGGCGCCGGCACTTGCGCCTGGGCGTCAAGGAAAGTGGCTGCAACGGCTACATGTACGTGCTGGACTACATCGATGCCCCGACCGACGGGGACCGGGCCTTCCCGATCAGCGGAGATGTCTCGGTCTATGTGAGCGAGGGCGACGTGCCCCTGGTGCTGGGAACAGAGGTGGACCTGGTCACCGAGGGGCTGAATTCCAGCCTGCGCTTCAAGAACCCGAACGCGACGGCCCACTGCGGCTGCGGCGAGAGCTTTTCCATCGCCGGCGGGGCTTGAGCCATGCAACGGCGCGTTGTGCCTATCGGCCGCACGGTGGACGCGCGGCTGGTTCCAACCGGTGACCGGGTCAGCATCCCACAGGGCACCTTCGTCACCCTCACGCAGTCCCTGGGCGGCACCTACACCGTGGTTTTCAACGGCAACATGGCTCGCATCGACGGTGCCGATGCCGATGCCTTGGGTTTCACGCCGGAAGTGCTGGAGTTCGCCGAGCCCACGAATGCCCGGGTGGACCCCACCCAGGTCGAGTCGGCCCTGCAAAGCGTGTTCGACCCCGAAATTCCGGTGAATATCGTTGACCTGGGGCTGGTTTACGACCGGCAGATCAACGAGGACGGCGCGGTGACCGTCGTCATGACCCTGACGGCGCCCGGGTGCGGCATGGGGCCCGTACTGGTCGACGACGTCAAATCCCGTGTGGCCATGGTGCCGAACGTGCGGCGCGTCGACGTGCAGCTCGTTTTCGACCCGCCCTGGTCCAGGGACATGATGAGCGACGAAGCGCGGCTGGAACTGGGCCTGTATTAGCCCACAAGACGCGGGACAGCCGACGGGTGGCAGACCGGTGGTAACAGCGCAACTCGGCGAGATTCGCGATTCCTTCGCCTATTTCGACTCCTGGGAAGACAAGTACCGGTTTGTCATAGACATCGGCAGGGCGCTGCCGGAAATGCCCGAGGAAGACAAGGTGCCGGCAAATATCGTGCGCGGCTGCCAGAGCCAGGTGTGGCTGGTCACCGAACTCCGGGACGGCAAGCTGCGGTTGCGCATCGACAGCGATGCGCACATCGTGCGCGGCCTGATCGTCATCGTGCTGGCCGCCTTGCAGAACAAGCCGCCAGCGGAAATTCGCGCCTTCGACATCGAGGCGCTATTCGACGAACTGGACCTGATCGGGCACCTAAGCCCCACCCGGGGCAACGGCCTGCGGGCCATGGTGTCGAGAATTCACCACGAGGCCGAACAGGCCGCCACCCGGGTTTGAGCGCATCGCCCACGGCCACGCCCAAGCCCGCTGCCGCTGCAGGTGCGCGGCAATACAACGCGCCACCACAGCGCGCTCCTAGCGGTTGACGATGGCTACCACCCTCGTCTCCTGCATCGGGTTCATGTTGCTGGTCGCCTGGGTCTCCTATATCAAGACCCGGGGCCATACCGGAACCCGGGCAGGCTACTTCCTTGCCGGACGCGGCCTAACCGGCGTTTTCATCGCCGGTTCGCTGCTGCTTACCAACCTTTCCGCCGAGCAGCTCATCGGCCTCAACGGCTCCGCCTATGCCTTCAACCTCTCCAGCATGGCCTGGGAGGTTACCGCGGTCTTCGCCATCATCATCATGGCCACGGTATTGCTGCCGCGCTACCTAAGAGGCGGTTTCACCACCCTGCCCGAGTTCCTGGGACGGCGCTTTGATCGACGCGTGCGGCGGCTGTCGGTGCTGCTGTTCATTTTGGGGTACGGCATCGTCACCATGCCCTCGGTGCTCTATTCAGGCGCCCTGGCGGTGCTGCAACTCTTCGACCTAGCCACGCTGCTCGGCGTCGACGACGCCACCGCCCTGCTCGCCACCCTGTTCCTGATCGGCACTGTCGGGGGCCTTTATGCCGTGGCGGGCGGTCTGCGGGCGGTGGCCGTTTCCGATACGCTGAACGGGGTGGGGCTGCTGATCGTCGGCGTGCTGGTGCCGGTGCTGGGCCTGATCAAGCTCGGCGACGGCAGCTTTGCGGCGGGGTTGGTTGAACTCACCGGCGAACACACCCACAAACTCAATGCCATCGGTTCCGCATCGGACCCGACACCCTTCGCGACGCTGTTCACGGGGATGCTGTTGGCGAATCTTTTCTACTGGGGCACCAACCAGTATGTCATTCAACGCACGCTGGGGGCCCGCAGCCTCGCCGAAGGCCAAAAGGGTGTGCTCATTTCCGGCTTCTTCAAGATGCTGATTCCGTTCTTCATGATGGTGCCCGGGGTTATTGCCTTTCACCTGTATGGCGATACCCTGGAATCCATGGACCGTGCCTATCCGCGCCTGGTCGCGGATGTACTGCCGGCCGCGCTTGGCGGGTTTTTTCTGGCGGTGCTGCTCGGGGCCGTGTTCAGTTCCTACAATTCGCTATTGAACAGCGCCGCCACGCTGGTTTGCGTTGACCTAGTGGGTCCGCTGCTGAAAACACCCCTGGACGACCAGCGGATGATTCGCATGGCCCGCACCGCCAGCATCGCCATCGCAATCGTTTCCTTTGTGATCGCGCCGCTGCTCCAGTTCGCCTCGGAAGGCCTTTGGCAAGTGGTGCGCAAGTTCACCGGCTTCTACAACATCCCCATCATAGCCACCGTTGTCGCCGCCTTCTGCCTGCCCCGGGTCACGCCCCGGGGCGTTATCGCCGCCATGCTGCTGCACATGCCGGTCTATGCCCTAGTCACCTTTGTTTGGGACACCGGGCTCCATTTCATACACATCTACGCCATCCTGTTCCTAGCCGAGCTGGGCATCATGTGGGGCCTCGGTTTGGTGCGCCCCGAGGAACGGCCCCCGGCGATGCATCCCAGCACGCCCCCGCCCGTCGATATGACGCCCTGGCGCTGGACCAAACCGGTATGCGCACTGCTGATACTGGCGGTCGCGGGTGTCTACTGGCTGTTTTCCCCCTGGGGCCTAGCGTAACGCGAAGCGGTGCCTGTGCGCGCACGGGCAGAATTTGTGCCCTGCAGCGCCCAGGCACCCATGTCGAGCGGTACCGGCGCGGGGGGCGGCACCACCTTCACAGTGCTCTACCAGGCGGCGCTGGCGATTTGCTCCGGCCTGTGCGAGACGGTGTTGATCAGCATGGCCGACAGCCTGCGCACCGGTCTTTCCCGGGAGCAGGCGATGGTGATGCAGTCTTCGTCCGGCCATCCCCAGTTCGAGACCCCGTACGGCGCCAGCGTGCCCGGCTACTACGCGCTCATCGCCCGGGCGTACATGCACCGTTACGGTGCGACGCTGGAACAATTGGCGGCGGTTGCGGTGACCGCCCGGCAACACACGGCGCTGCATCCGGGTGCCCAGATGCGCACCCCGCTCACCATCGAGGACGTCATGGCCAGCCGCCCCATCGCCGACCCGCTGCGCCTACTCGACTGTTCACTCGTATCCGATGGCGGCGCGGCGGTGGTGTTGACCTCTCGGGAGCGCGCCGGGGATCATCCCCACGCGCCCGTCCACCTCCTGGGCGCGGGGCTTGCGAACGCAGGAGCCGGTCGTATAGAACCACTGGAAAACACCGGCAATACGAGGAGAAACAACATGACCGGATTATTCGTGCGGGCGATATACCTTGCCGCCGCCCTGGCCTCCGCATCAACGGCCTACGCCACCGGCGCCATGACCTGCGATTCCGGCGACCCCGCCGGGTGGCAGCCTCAGCCGGCACTGGAGGAAAAGCTGGTGGCCGAGGGCTGGCAGGTACGGCGCATCAAGGTGGACGGGAATTGCTACGAAGCCTATGGCACCACCCCGGAAGGCGACCGGGTCGAGGCCTATTTTCACCCCGTATCGTTGGAGACGCTGCTGGTTTCCCGCCGGGGAGAGGTACTGTTCCGCGCCGCCGATGCCGAGCGGGGCGACAGCGCCGAGAACTAACCCGCCATTACCTGTCGACTTGCCTTGACAAATGACAAATCGCCCGTTGCAAACGCGGGGCGGACCATACATGTTACGCCCACCCCACGTTGAACACGGGAATGGGTGTTTTATTGGAAACCCTGCTACGCATCGCCGCGGTTGTGCTGGTCGCCTATGTTGGCGTTTGCCTACTGCTCTACCTGTTGCAGGATCGGCTGATTTTCTATCCCCAGCCGCTGCAGCAGGTGCCCGCCGGGCCGCATGTGCGCCCGGTGGCGGTCGAGCGTGACGTGTAAACCCAAAGTAGAAATGTCGTCTTTTGTCCAATTTAGAAACGTCGCCTTTGGCTCGCCGTACCGTCGCCTCTCCTGGTACCACCCGTCGACCGGGCCGGAATGCCGGGGGCCGGTCCTGGGCGAAGGGAGCGGAGCGACCGCCGCCGCCGCCTCGCCCTCGGCGAGCAACCGCACCGGCAACGCCCGCCCGCCACAAGGCACCGTCACCGCGCCGTCGAAATCCTTGCACACCGTCACCGCGGCACCGCGCGGCCGATGTCCCCGGCCCCGGCCCGTCACCTGATACTCGCGGCACTCGAACCGGATCGTGAGATTCCCCGTCGGCTTGCGCTGGTGGTGTTCGCACAGGATCAGGCCCAGTTCCGCCGCGTCGCGCAGCACCTGTCGATGCGCGTCCTCCGGGTTTCGGGGCGCCACCGCGAAGCGCCGGTTGAAGTCCGCCATGAACGTCGGCAGGTACGCGTTGCCCGCCTCCGGGTCGTTGATTCCCCGAAGCCGCATCTCCTTCACCAGCCGGTCCTGAAGTGTCCGGTTGGCCCGCTCCACGCGCCCCTTCGCCTGGGGACTGCCGGCGTGTATCGGCTCGATGTCCAGCGTTTTCAATGCCCGCGTGAACTGCGTCAACTCGTCCCCGCGACCTTTCGCGTTGACCCGGAAGACGCCGTGGCGGTCCGAGTAAAACGCCACCGGACGACCGTGCGCCGTCAAATACATGCGCAACGTCCGCATGTACGCCTCCACCGTCTCCGCCCCGAAAAAACCCATCGCCATCGGCCGACTGGTGGCGTCGTCGATGAACACGACCAGCGTGCAAACCGGTCCGCGGTCCTCGAACCAGGCGTGCGGCGAACCGTCAATCCGCACCAGATCCCCCAAACAGTCCCGCCGCAACCGGCCCTGGTGAACCCGAACCGCCCCGCGCGACTTCGGCTCCCATAACCCGTCGGCGATCATCCACTGGCGCAGCGTCTCCACCGACAGCCGCAAACCGTGCGCCTCCACCAGCTTCTCGCAGGCAAACGTCGGACCGAAATCCGCATACCGTTCCCGAACCAACCGCATCGCCTCCCGCCGAACCCCCTCCGCAACGGCGCGGTTCGAGCGCTTGCCCCGATGCCCCGAGATCAGCCCCGCCGCGCCCCGCTTCCGATAACGCGCCACCAACCTCTGAACTTGCCGAACACTCACGCGCAATCGCTCCGCCGCCCGATCCCGACGCAGCCGCTTCTCCACCACATCCCGGATCACCGCCACACGATCCACTTCCACCAGGCTCATCGTCCACTTCTCCGTCGCCAACCTCATAGCCTCCACAGGCAAAAGACGACATTTCTAAATTGGAGAAGGGCGACATTACAATCTTGGGCTTACACCCATGCCGCAATGGTTGTGCCGTCAGCCGCTCTCGCCTATAGTTGTACGGAATTTCCGTACGATTGGTGGTTCTTGTGGACACGGTCAGCGTCAACCAGTTCAGGGACAATCTAAAATCGATGGTGGAGCAAGTGGTTAGCGATCATGTGCCGCTCAAGGTGACGCGTCGTTCCGGCGCCGATTTTGTCGTCATCGGTGCGGAAGACTGGGAGCGAGAGCAGGAGAGCCTGTACGTCCTGCAGAACAACGATCTCATGCGGCAGATCGTTCGTTCTCTGGACAGCCACTCCCGGGGGCAGGGGTACAAGCCCACGGACGAGCAGATGAATGCGGTCACTGGTGTTTGAAGGGGATACCTGGGCCGCCTATGAAAAGCTGCGCCAAAAGGATGCGAAACTGCACAGGGCTCTTTGCAAACTACTCAAGGAGATGTTGCGTTCTGGCGACCCGTCAGTGGGCCTCGGCAAACCGGAGCCGCTGAGACACGACTTGTCGGGGCTCTGGTCGAGGCGTATCTCGGCGAAGGATCGGCTGATTTATCGATTTGACGATCAGGCCATCTATATTTTTGCCATCGGTGGACACTACGACCGTATCCCTCGATGATCTGTGGGGGCTCGATCTGGGGGATGCCTTGATTCAAGCCCGCGTATCTCGCCAATGCCCTGCCCGCGCCATTCACCCCGATATCGCCTGTAGTGCCGACCTGCCCTATTGATTTGCCTTCCGTTTGGTCGAACGATAGGCGCATGTTCGCGCGCCGCAAGAAACGGTTCAAAGACGGCAGGGAGCACCGTTACCGGAGCGTGGTGGAGAACGTGCGCGTGAGCGGCGGGCGCGTGGTGCGGCACCAAGTGTTGTACCTGGGCGGGATCAACGACAGCCGGCGCGCCGCGTGGTGCCGCTCGATCGAGGTGGTGGAGGGGGCGTCACGGTCGAAGCAGGTGGCGCTGTTTCCCGAGGACCGGGAGGCACCGGAACTCGACTGCGAGGTGGTGCGGGTGCGGCTCGCGGAGCTGACCTTGCGCGCCCCGCGCCAGTGGGGGGCGTGCTGGCCGGCACCGACGCTGTGGGAGCGTCTCGGGCTGGACCGGTTCCGGGGACCGCGCCTGCCACCGGGCCGGGAAGGCACCCGATGGCTGGACCGGTTGAAGGTCCGGGTCCGCCATCGACCCATCGACCCGGGAAGCGACTGGCGTCTTCATCGGCATTGGTGCGAACACGGCGCATTGCGCGACCTGCCCGGATGTGACCGGGTGATTGCCGGCACCCCGTTGTATCGGCGCCTGGACAAGCCGGCGGCGCACAGGCGGGAGTTCTTCTCGTTCTTGCGCGCGCGTTGAACGACGATGTTCAGCGCGCGCCTCGACATCTTGCCCTACGATTTAACCAGCGCCTATTTCGAGAGCGACCCGCCGTTCGAGGACAAGCGCCAGTTCGGCCACAGCCGCGACCGGCGCCGCGATTGCGCGCGGGTGGCGATCGCCCCGGTGGTGACCCCGGACGGCTTTCCGTTGGCGTACGGGGTGATGCCGGGCAACACCTCGGACAACACGACGCCGGCGGACTTTCCCACCAGGATTGGGGACCGGTACGGGCGCTCGGACCGGGTGTGGATCATGGACCGTGGGATTCCGACCGGGGCGACGCCGGAGGCGATGCGCGGGGGCGATGCGCCGGCGCGTTATCCGGTGGGCACGCCCAGGGGTCGGCCGACCCGACTCGGGAAGTCCTTCCCCGACCCCCCTTGGCAAGAGGTCCGCCAATCGGTCGATGTCAAGCTCCCGACCCACGACGGGGAGCTCCTTGTACTGGCGCGCGGCGAACGACGGGTGCCCAAGGAACGCGGCATGCGCCGCCGGCGGCTGAACAAGCCATGGAAGCGCCTGGGCGGGCTTCGACGACAATCGAACCGCCGCGACACGCCCATGCCCAAGCCCGGCGCGGCGAAGAAAGACGCTGGCCGGACCTGGTTCCTCGTCGAGGTCGATGTCCCGCACACCGACGAGGAGCCGGCCACCCGCGGGTTCACCCACCGCCCGCGTCGCAAGAAGCCGCGAGAGGTGTTTCGCCGCGGGGGCCTCCACCCGCCGCGCTCCAACATGACCGGTGAAGACCCCGCCGAGCTGTGGCGCCATTACATGCGGCTCACCGAAATCGGGCGGGCGTTCAAGGAGCTCGGGCACAATCTGGCCATCCGACCCATCTTCCATCGGCCCGAGCCGCGCATCGAGGCGCATATCCTCGTCTCGTTCATCGCCCATTGCCCGCTCGTGACCTTGAAGAACCTCGCCCGACCCCAGGCGCCTGGCCCGACCCCACGCGCCATCGTCGGGAAGTTCGCCGCCATCCAGATGGTCGACCTCCACGTGCCGACCGCCGACGGGCGCCGCCTGGTGCTGGCGCGCCATACCCAGCCGAGCCGGAACCACGAATCGCTCCCGCGCCGGCTCGACTTGACATTGCCGAGGCAACCCGCGACGAAGCTGTTGTCTTTAGGCCCCGTTGGGGGCCTCCCGGTCGTGCCGTGTAGTGCCGACCCTTGGGGGTTCGGTCACGGAAAATCAATACGTTATCATCCCCCAATGTGCCGAGTTGGCGAAGTCGGGCTAGCGCCCGCCTTTGCTCGACCAACTCCCGAGACCGGCGCAGCACGTTTTCCAGGAGCTTTTTGTCAGCTTCGCCCAAATGCGCGCTTGTTTCTTTGCTGGCTTGCGCCAATGCCTTGGCAGTTGTTTCAGCTCCTGCATCGACCCGCTCGCGAACGCCCACCAACGGTCGATACAGCACCTGACCAGACCTCGCTGCGATTACCCCTGCGACTACAGCGATTCCCATCACCACAGCCCAGATGGCAAGAGGGGGATTTATGATGGCTAAAGCCGCGGCGGCAACTAGCGGAAGCACAGCCCAGAACTCCCAATGCTTCATGCGTCTGTCTCCTCTCCCGTCATCAACCAATACAGTATGGGACTAAAGCACCAGAGTATCGTTCGACTGCGTCATAAACGATTCGAATTCGTCGAAGTTCTTGAATCTTAAAGCTTTACCCGTCATGCCAACCAAGCGGGCCAACGCCTCAACAGCATCATTCGCATCGTCCCGCAAGAGCGCGTCGTCGACTCCCTCTAGACACTGTTTGAACGCGTCCTCACGCCTTTGCAGCCAAGTCTCCAGCCGGTCCTCGAAAACCTTCCGCTGCTGATCCTGGGCTCTAGTGGCCTCGGCGCAGAGCGCTATAACTCTCTGAGCTTCTTCCTCGGCTAATCGTGCCTGTTGCAGTATCGCAAGGGACGACTGATACACCCAACCCATTGCCATATAGCCTACAACTGACCCGACCACCGCTCCGACTGGACCGAAGATCGCACCGGCGGCGGCACCGCCGTAGATCCCGGACGCCGCCGCACATCCCGTCTCCCCGATTCGACGGGCTGCTTCCTCCCCTGTGATTTCGCCCTTGGCGAATTCGTACACCGTGACCCCGACCTCGACGACACCAGACGCGATGGCTGACGCGATGTTGGACTTCACCCCCCCAGCCCGCCGGATTACTACGCCCAAAGCTCCGGATGAGTAGCCCCGTAGCCCCGACTTCGCCGAATCAGTCACAACATTGCGGATCGCCGTTTGGCCATCCGTCTTCCCGCCCATATAGCGGACCCCGTTGGAGATTACCGACACAGCGCCGCCAATCACAGCAGTCGTAGCAGCGGCTGTGGCTCCGGTGACAACCGCCTCGCGGCCCACCTGTTTAGCCTCTTGGAGGATTCGGTACGTCTTGGGGTTACCCGTCGCCCACTTTAGTTCCTTCGTGCTAGTGCCGCCGGAACCGACCCCCCGCCCGCTCAACTCACCCGCGACCCTCTTCTTCGATCCTTCCTGCTCGAGTATGGCGTTTGTTTGCTCGACTTTGTCCTTCGGAACATCGATAGGTACATCTTTGTACTGATCTTTGATCGCCTCGTCCCTGAGCCACTTGGGACTGTCGGAAGACTTTAGTTGGAAAGGCTCACTCGGCCCCCGCCCTCCTTTCAAATCAATATCCACGCTGCGGTGATTGTCCCCCCTTACCGACGCTCGAAGACCCCTTTCGCCAGCCCTAGCCGCGTTACGGTTGTACTTACTCGCCTCTATTCGTTCGAAGAGAAAGCCTTTCCGTAGGTCGAAGGAGTAGTCTGCTCTTTTCCTTGCTTCGTCGACGAACTCGTCCAGTCCCTCGGCAAACGCATCCGTCGCTGCGGCTTCACCGCTCGCCAACTCCGCACCGACCTGTCCGCCTGCAAATCCCGGCGTATTCGCTGCGCCAGAGTCTCCGCCCTTTTTTCTAGACCGCTTGCGCGGTCGGTCGTCACGCATTGGCTGGACCTTCAAGTAAGGCGTGCCCACGTTCCAGTACTTCTCCGTGCGCCTCGTCAAGGCTGCCATCCTCCTTTAGGATCGGCACCTCCAACAGCGCCTTGAGACATTCTGCGAACTGGTAGGCGACATATACGACCAGTTTGGCATCCTCCGGGTACTTTTCGAAGTCGGTCCCGTGCTCGGCCATAACCATAGCCAAACGATCATGCGCGGGCCTCATCCTCTTAGCGATCTGGGAGATGACATCAATGTACTGGTTCGCAACCCCGCGAATCGCCCGGACAACCGCTCGCGCACTCTCCATCTCGCTAGCGTGCTTCCTGGCGATCGCGTAGTTCCGCTTGGCCTTCGCTAGATTCTCACGCGCCTGCGCCGCCAGTATAAATCCGCCAATGGCCAGCACCGGCGCAGCTACAAATCCCCCAAGCACGGCCGTCCCTCCCGCTACGCCAAGCCCGCCTGCAGCTATCGATCCGCCTCCGAACCACGCTAGCGTCGCATTTGTCGCCGCCACGCCGCTTAGCGTGCTGATTGCCGTACCGGTCGAAGCAGCTGCAAACATCGTCGCGCCGCCATACGCCGCCATGCCAACCAGTGCGCCGCTGCCGACAGCCGTCAAGCCGCCAGACACGACTTCATTCGCGTATCCCGATTGCTCGACCATTGCGGCAAGTTCCTGGTCCGACCAAGGCACCTCGTCCATCCCGGGAACGCCGACCAAGCGCACATTGCGAAGGTGTCGAAAAATCGAGCAGAACCGGCCCATGTCAACATCCCAGATACTCAGCTTCAACCGTCCGAGTTCCTCCAGCTTGTTCGTGCATCTATCCCGCTCTTCCTTGAGTTGCTCTTCCGCCAGCATCAGCAAGTTGTTCGCGTTCTCCCTGAGTTCGCCCGCCTCCTTGTTGTCGGAGTAGGCATCCACTCCTTTCTTCGCGCCAATGAGGCCCATCAGGGCTGCGCCACCAATAAGAAGCAGGGGTAAAGGCACTTCTGTTCTCCTCTCACGTATTATGCAAACGACATCGGGTAAAGCCGGTTAGGGACGGACTACCCTTCCATCAGGTCGCGCGCCTCTTCGACCAACTCTAGCTGGCGCTTCACCCAGGACTCGATCGACTTCAGGTCGTCGTGCCCAATCTCCAATGCCGCCGCGATCTTTCCGATGAGCGCCGACTCCTCCGGTGTGAACTGCTCGTCGACGAATCCCATCCCCACCAGTTCCAGGAGCAAGGCGACCCGGCTCAGGCGATCCTCAAATAGGTCAGCCAGTTCGCTGATTGGGATATCCTCCGCCTCAACGCCAGGCCTCGCCTGTGATCGGAGCACATCGAGATGCACTCTTTCCTCCGCCTCGACAACATTGTCGGCGCGCATCAGCTCGTAGGAATAGTGGAGCAACGCGGCTTGCTGCCGCTCGCTCAGGTATTGGACGAACATTGGGACATGGCTCCTTTAACTGCAAGTTGGCTACTTTGGCTACACATGGGGGGCAGTTTCAGCACCTTGGGTTTGAAGCTGGGAGTGCAGGCCACACCGATCATGGTGCGGTTTAGGCACACGTGCGGCTTCCACAGACCAGTGCATCAGCTCGACTTCGATTCCAACCCCTCATTCGCTACGAGTATATGCGGGGGGGGGGGGGGGGGGGCAAGACAAAAATGCAGGTGCCTATGCCGAAGAGTTAGGCGCTCATGCTCCAAGGACAGAATCACCCCATAGTCGCGTAGGCACCTGGGCTGGCCGACGCGATGCGATGTCCAGGCCTGTTGAAACCGCACGGCGGAAGTTCAACCGTCGCCGCTACCCATTCGTTGGCTTTTTCAGCGACCCCGCCGGCATGAGATATCCTGTTGGCCAGCCAAGCGGGTTTATCGGTCCAAGACGCACAAATGCACCCACTGGCCATCGGCCCGGGTGGCTACGCAGTGCGGCCGCCTTGGCACTCCTCAAGATAGTCCTTCAGCACCGCCAATACGGCTTCGTTGTCCGCCGGCAGCCCGATGGTGACTCTTAAGACGCTGTCACGGGCCGCTGCGGGGCGCGGCCAGATGCCCCGCTGTGCGAGGAACTGGGCCGCGGCGGCCGCGCGCCCGCCACAGCCTTCAGGAAAACCGATAAGTTGGAAGTTGGCTTGGCTGGGCACGGCCTGCAGCCTCAAGTCCGTCACCCCCTGGGCCAGACGCGCCCGCTCAACCGCGTTCGTGGCCCGCACCTGCGCCACAAAGGCCTGGTCAGCAAGCGCGGCCTCGGCAGCGGCTAGGGCGGCGGCGTTGGTGTTGTAGGGAGAGCGCAGCCGCTGCAGGGCGTCGACTACGGTGGGAGAAGCGCAGCACCAGCCGATGCGCAGCCCAGCCAGCCCGTAGATCTTGGAGAAGGTGCGGGTGACCATCAGATTGTCGAACTCATCCACTAGGCGCAGGGCACTCTCGAAGTCCTGGGCGGTGACGTATTCCGCATAGGCTTCGTCCACCAGCACCAGGCAGCTTCCAGGCAAGCCGAGCAGCAGTTGGCGCAGCGCCGCACCATCGATGTAGGTGCCGGTGGGATTGTTGGGGTTGGCGATGGTGCAGAACCTGGTGCTGGGCGTGGCCTTGCGCAACAGGTTGGGAACCGCCACCCGCCAGTCCTGCTCTTGGGCGACGCTGATCTCGGCGCCCTGGGCCTTGCAGTAGATCTCCGCCATGACGAAGCTGTTTTCGCTGAGCAGGGCGGCGTCTCCCCTTTGCAGAAAGGCCCGGGCGGCAAGCTGCACCAGTTCATCGGAGCCGTTGCCGCACAGGATGCGTTCCGCATCCAGCCGGAAGTGCTGGGCGATGGCCCGGCGCAGGCGCTGCTGGGCACCGTCCGGGTAGCGGGCCAAATTGACGCCGGCCGCCCGGTAGGCGGCCACGGCCTTTGGCGAAGGCCCGTGGCGGGATTCATTAGCCATCAGCCAGATGGCGTCGCCGGAAGCCGCCCCTTCACTTTGGCCAGGCGCATAACGGGGCAGGGCCGCCACTTCCTCCACGGGGACGAGCCCGGTCATGCGCAGACCGCCTGGCGGTTTTGCGGCATCATCAGGAAGGGCCAGGGGCTGGGAAAAAACGCCTCGACGCGCACTTCTATGATGCTTGGCCCCGGGGCGTCAAAAGCCTCGCGCATGGCTGTGCGCAACTCCTGTGGGCTGCGGGCATGAAAGCCGGCGGCACCAAAGCTCTGCGCCAAGCGCACGAAATCCGGATTGTGCAGGTCCGAGGCGATCAGCCGTCCGCCGAACCACTCCTTCTGCTGGCGCTGCACGTTGGTGTAGCGGTTGTCGTTGAAGATGATGGTGACCAGGGGCAGCCCATGCTGCACAGCGGTGGCCAGCTCCTGAATGTTGTAAAGAATGCCGCCGTCGCCGCTGATCTGCACCACCCGCCTGCCCGGATTGGCGGCCACCACGCCCAATGCCGTGGCGTAGCCAAAGCCCAGGGTGCCTTGATAGCCGGCGCTGACGTGCTGGCGGGGCTGATAAACCGGGAAGCCGTACCAGGAGGCGAAGCCAACCTGGGTGACTTCATCCACGAAAAAGCCGTCTCTGGGCAGGCAGGCGCGGATCACGTCCAGATAGGCCATCAGGGGCGCGATCGCCCGGCGCATTTCCGCATCCACCCGCGTCCGCAGCGCCGCTAATGCCTGGTGCCGACTGGCGGCCCGGAAATTGGCCGCCTGCAGCCGTTCCAACAAGGCCGTTGCGACTTGCTGGGCGTCGCCCGCGACGCCCACTTCCGGGATGCAGATGCGGTTGACCTGCTCTGCGTCGATGTCCACGCGCAGCAACGCCAGGTCATCGTCCTTGCCCCACTGGGTTAGCGGCCAATGCAGGCGGGTGCCCACGGCCAGCGCCAAGTCCGCTTCTGCCCAAAGGGCATGGCCTAGGGGGAAGTTGGCGCTTAGGGGATGGTCTGCCGGCAGAATGCCCTTGCCGCCGCGCAGGGCGACCACCGGTGCCTGCAGGCGCTCCGCCAAGGCGCGCAGCGGCACCCGGGCACCGATGGCGCCGGAACCCAAGTAGATGAGCGGGCGTTTGGCCCGCATCAGCCGGCCAGCCGCTTCGTCGAGCAGGGCCTCATCCGGAGCAGCGGCGGCTGCGGTCGGCCCAATGTCCGGCTGGGCGGATGGGCAAAGCGCGACTTCCGCCTCCCTGCCCATGACGTCCATGGGCATTTCCAGCACCACCGGGCGCGGACAGCCAGTGGCTAGCCTCAGGAAGGCCTCGGCCAGAACCGCCGGCGCGGCTTCCGGCGTGCGGATGCTGTGGGTCCATTTGGCGATCTGGGCAATCATGCCGAGTTGGTCGGGAATTTCGTGCAGTTCCCCATAGCCCTTGCCAATGGCTGGGCTGGGCACCTGGCCGACAATGCACAGCACCGGCGCGTAGTTGGCCCAGGCGGTGCACAGGGCGGCGCTGGCGTTCAGCAGGCCGGGCCCCGGCACCACCGCGCAAACGCCCACCCGACCCGTGGACTTGGCATAGCCGTAGGCCATGTAGGCGGCGCCCTGTTCATGGCGGGAATGAATGAGGCGAATCTTGTCCCCGGCTTGCGCGATGGCGTCGAACAGGTGGTCCAACTGGCCACCAGGCAGGGCGAAGACGGTGTCCACGCCTTGGCGCATGAGGCTCTGGACGATGGCCTGGGCGCCGGTCAGGCGCATGGTGCCAGCCAAGCCGTCGCCCCGCCCCTCAACGCGGCGCACGGCTCGATTTCCGCGCCTTGCCGGCATGGCGGCGGCGGTAGCGAACAAGGTGCAGCGGAAAGGCGGCTAGGTACAGCCACACCCTGGGGTTGCGCAGCATCCGCACGATGGCCTCAAGGATGTCATCGGGGCTTACGTAAACCTTGGTCTGCATGGGCTGGTCCGGGTGGCTGTGCAGTATCAGGTGGTCCTTTTTGTACTCGATGGGGCCAAAGCGAAAATCCAGGTCCGCCAGCTTGCTGCGCACCTTCATGGTCGCCTCGCCCCCAGGCGCCTATCGCCAACCCGCGCCGCCCTGCCTGCCTCATGCAAGGCGGCGAACGCCGCAGGCGCCTGGATCACTGACATGGTCGTCCAATGTGCGCCTCCAGGATCGACATGCGAGGCCGCGAACGCCGCAGGCGCCTCGATCGGGCCGGAACCCACCTGAACCCCATTCCGCTTCATGCTCCATAATGCGCCCGCGGTTCTACGCATCGCTGGTCAATCCGCCTTCTTCAGACGCCCGGTCTTCTGAGCATAGGCGATGCGCCGCTCCAGCAATTGGGAAACCTCTTGGCCGTCATAGCCCGCCGGGGGCGTGAACTGGCCCCGTGCGTATAGCTTGTCGAACACCTCCTTGCAGATCTCCACCTTTTCCACCAGGGCCTGCGGCACCTTGCCCGGCGGGAAGCGGTTGGGCGGATAGATGGGGGTTTCGTACATTTCCCTGAAACCCTCCGTGCGCAGATCGATCCAACAGTTGTGATTGGTTCTGGTGCGATGCTGGCGCAGCGCCTCGATGTCCAGGGTGACCGCCAGCACCTGCTCCGCCGGGTAGGGGGCCTCGCGCAGCATCATGCCCGTGTAGTCGATGGCGAAGGAGTTGCCGGAACAGAAGGCGCGGGGATAGTACTCGTAGTTGACGGTGCCCCAGTTGGAGCCCAGCAGATAGCACATGTTGTCATGGGCGCGGGTGCGGCGGGTGAACTTCCAGAAGTCCCAGGGTTCGGATACGCCTTCGAACTCCTGGATGGCGCCTGGATGGCAGATGACCTCCACGCCGTTATAGCCCAGGGCGCGGGAGACCTCCGGCGTGCAGCCGTCGTGGCAGGTCATGGTGCCCAGCTTGCCAATGGGGGTGTCCACGACCGGAAAGAAGGTCTTGATGCCACCGCCGAAGTGCGCCTGGTACTCATCGAGAATGTCGTGCGGGCTGGTGCCCAGGCCAATGGACGCGGGGATGTGCCACTTGTGGTATTTCAGCACCACATCCCCAGCCGGGCCGACGATGAAGTTGGTGTTGAACCAACGGTCCGGGAACTGCGGCAACTGCTCCACCACGCCGCCGGCGCAGATGTACAGGCCGTACTGTTCGGCGATGGCGCCGAGTTGGTCGATCTCCGGCCCCGGGATGGTGACGGCTTTCTTCATGTGGTCTGCGATGCGTGTCTCCCCCTTGCCCGGGGTGCCGACGCCCTGCAGGAAGTACTCCGGCAGCACTACCAGGCGCACCGGCACCTCCCAGTGGTAGCCCACGCCGAAGTGAATGAGGTTCACCACCCGATCGAGGTTCCTGCGGATGCCTTCCCGGTTCTGCACCACGGTCACCTCGGGCTGGATGACAAGCGCGGTGTAGGGTTCTATGCGTTCTGCCGCCATGATTTGCGCCGCCCCTGATTGCCGACCAAAGGGTACATTATGCTACTGCTACGACTTCGAAATACATTCGGAAAGTCGACCCGGGTAAAGGATGTCCCAAGTCTCGGCCCGGCGACGGTTAGGACCGGCGGTCTCGGGTCGTAGTCACGGGATGAAACCCACAGCGCTTAAGGTCGGTGAGCCACCCTGCGAGGCGGCGTGGGCGTGTCGCTTTACCGGCAAAATCAAATACCTATCGCATCTGATTGAGGCCGTACATCCTTGTGCGGCGAAAACCTCCCGCTTAATCAGAGGTTCCCTAGGCGCCTCTGGGTTTCCGAGACTTGTTCAGAGGTTCCCTAGAAGTCGAAATCGTCGTCCTCCTTTGTCAGGCCCAGGTCCAGCAGCAGCTCCTTGGCCGTGATGGACCCCATGCCGGAGATGCCGCCGCCCGGGTGGCAGGACGGCCCGGCAAGATAGAGCCCCGGAACCGGCCCGCGGTAGTTGGCGTAGTTGGGGAAGGGGCGGAAGGCGCCCAGCTGCGCCAGGGTGCGCTCTCCGCCGGTGGTGACGCCCCGGTGCAGGCACAGGTTGGCCCGCCACAGGCTGGGGCCGGTTTCCACATACTCCGCCAGAATGTTGTCATCATCCATGTTGGTGGTGTAGCGGCGCAGTTGGCGCAGCAGCACCTCTCGGCAATAGCGGGGGCCGATTTCCTCCCAATCCTCGCCGCTGGCTAGGTCCACCGGCACGAAGGTGTCCATGATCAGCGTGTGCTTGCCCGGCGGTGCCCGGCTGGGGTCCATGCGTGTCCAGGCGGCCGTCCACAGGAAGGGATTGCTGGGCGCCAGCCCCGCCGCAAGCTCCCGGTACTGCAGGTCGATGTCCGCCAAGCCGCCAAAGATGCGCTGGTAGGCGGTTTTGTCCATCTCCGCACCATCCCGGAAGCACGGCGCTTCATGCAGCGCGTAATGCACCCGGGCGATGGTGATGTCGCCAAAGCGAAAGCGGCGCACCTGGTCCTTGAAGCCGGCTGGCAGTTCGTTGTCGGCGAAGCCTTGCAGGAAGGTTTGGTAGGGGTCCAGGGCGCTGACGACGGCTTGGCCGGCGGTGATCTCTTCACCATCCCCCAGGCGCACGCCGATGCAGCGGCTAGACCGCACGACAAAGCGGCGCACGGTGGCCCCCGTGCGCACCGTGCCGCCCTGCGCCTCCACATAGCGGCGCAGGGCCTCCGACAGCGCGCCGCTGCCCCCTGCCGGAATGGCCTGGCCATAGTAGTGGATGCTGGGGATCATGACGTAGAAGCCCTGGGCGGTGCCTAGTTGGTCCGGCAGGGTCTGCGGGGCGGTGGCCCAGCCGAGGATGAAGCCGCGCACGAAGTCGTGCTGGAAGTTCTCCAGGGTGAATTGGCGGGAGCTGAGTTGATAGTCCCGCAGCCTGCGCCGGCCTTCGGGGTTGTTCTCCAGGGCCTGGAACAGGTGGCTGGGCGGTGCTGGGGGCGAAAACATGCCCTTGATCAGCCCGTCCTGGATTTCGCCGAATTCGTCGTAGATTTCCCGGTAGCGCCGCGCATCCGCGGGGCAGTACTCGGCAATGGAGTCGCAGGTCTTGCCGATGTCCCTATAGACCACGATGCCCTGCCCTTCGGCGGCGCTGGGATGGCCGGTGATCTGATCCTCGGACCAAATGTAGCGCAGCCCATGTTTCTCCAGCGCCGGCCGCAGCCTGCGGAATTCCGGGTTCAGGTGAATCCATACATGGGAGGAGCCGAACGGGTCATGACGGAAACCCGGCAGCGTCAACTCCCGCGTCACCACCCCGCCCCCTATGTAGGCGTTGCGCTCCAGCACCAGCACGTCCAGGCCGCGCTCCGCCAGCAAGGCGGCGCACATCAGGCCATTGTGGCCGCCGCCGGCGATGATGATGTCGTGATCAGCCACTAGGGAACCTCTGAACAAGTCCCGGAAGCCCAGAGGAGCCTAAAGGGCGTGATGGCAAGGCGCGGCGAAGCCGTGTGGCTTGCCCCCCACACAATGAGCCGCAACACAGCCAGCGCGCCCTTATACGCCCTCCCGAAGGGTGCCCCGCGGCGCACGGACTGCGCAATACCCGCCCGCGCTGCGGGTTGTCTTCCCATGGCCGCAGCGCCTCCCCCGCCCGCAAACAGCGGGGCGCTGGGCGAACGCGACTTGTTCAGAGGTTCCCTAGGCGCGCCGCCCGAACCCTGCCGGTTCACCATGCCCAGCGCTGACCGTAGGCGGCGGGGCAAGGCGACGCCGAAGTGCATGCCCCCGCCCAAGGCCTGTTTCACAACCAAGCTGAGCTTGCAGCCGCGCACTGCCCGCGCCAGAGCCGGCAGTGGGGGCCAACGGCACGATGGCTAGACTTTTCGTTTGCGCCGATGCCCATGACCAGACAATCATAGCAGACCCCTGGAAGCACGGAGCGGCCATGTCACACTGGAAACCTGCAGGGCCTTTAGGCGATAGGAATTGCCAAATGAAGCCGAGTTTCCGCGATCAGCGAATGCGCCATGATCGCCGCTGATGATGTTTTCGCCCTGGGGGCCGCGCTGTTCGGGCTGGCGGCGCTGGGTTTTTGGGTGGACGCCCATCCGCTGGGGCGCAAGACTTCCGGGGTGCTCTGGATACTGGTGGGCGGCATGTTGCTATCCAACTTCGGCGCGTTGCCGCTGCAGAGCCCCAGTTACGACTTCGTCCATTCCACGGTGGTGCCCCTGGCCATCCCGCTGCTGCTGCTGAAGGCGGACCTGCGCAAGATTTTTCGCGACAGCGGCGCGGTGATGGCCACCTTTCTCATCGCCAGCCTAGCTACCCTGTGCGGCGCCGTGGCGGGTTTTGCACTGCTGGATCTGGGCGAGATGGGCGCACGAGTCGCTGGAGTGTACACGGGCGCCTGGATCGGCGGGGCGGTGAACATGGTGGCGGTTTCCGAAGCGGTGCAGATGAGCGACACCGAATTCTCCGTAGCGCTCAGCGCCAGCAGCCTGGTGAGCGTACTGGCGCTGGCAAGCCTGGTGGCCCTGCCGACCATGGGTTTCCTTGCCCGCTGGCTCAAGCCCGGTGGGCAACCGGCGGCTGCCCAAAGTCTCCAGCCGCTGCACGGGGCGCCTGCCCAAGGCGGGCCGGACGAGCCATCTGGGCGGCAGCCCGGCGGGGCCGCGGCAGCGCCGGGTGAATTCAGGCTTACCCACATTTCCGGGGCGCTGGCGCTGAGTTGGTTCATCTGCTGGCTGGCGGAAGCGGTTTGCGCGCTGCTGGGCGTGGAGCGCTACGCCATCCTCGTCATCACCACCCTGGCCATCGCCGCCGCCAATGTTTTCCCCAAGACCCTACGCGGCCTCAAAGGGGATTTCGAACTGGGCATGCTGCTGATGTACCTGTTCTTCGCCGTGGTAGGCGCGGGCACGGACGCCGCCCTGTTCCTAACCAGCGCGCCCATCCTGCTGCTCTACGGGCTGCTGATCCTGGCGGTTCATCTCGCCCTGGTGCTGGCCGCCGCCAAGCTGCTGGGCATAGGCCTGCCGCAAGCCGTGGTGGCCTCCGGCGCCGCCCTGGTGGGGCCGGCACCCACCGCCGCCATCGCCAGCTCCCAAGGCTGGCTGCGCCTGATCACGCCCGGCATCATGTGCGGCATATTCGGCTACGCCATCGCCACCTTCATCGGCGTGACGGTTACCGCCTTGCTGAGTTGAAGATGCACCTCCGGCTTAACACGGGCCAAATCGACCGGCAAACCCTTCCTGTAGAGGGGCTGAAAGCCATAATGAGAACCTCTGTCAGGAACTGCCGGCACCAGAGCAACCGACGGTGGGCTAAGTTAAGATATACTGAGTGTGATGGAATTTGCCTACCCCATGCTTAGGTAGCCTATAGGAGTGTCCCACAATGCAAGACTATAGCTTGTTCCGCTTTGTTCCGTACCCGCTAGTCGCCTTGTTCGCCGCGACACCAGCCGTTGCGCCCCCCGTTCTAGCGCAGGAGGAGGGTGTGCTGGAGGAGATTATCGTCACCGCCCAGAGGCGGGAGCAGAACGTGCAGGACGTGCCCATCAGCGTTTCCGTGTTTTCCGGGGAGCGCATCGAGCAGGGCAACATCAAATCCGCCATCGACTATCTGGCGCTCACCCCCAACGTCGGCTTTACGGAGGATGGGCAAGTCGGCAGCCGAGGCCTCGGCATCGCCGTGCGCGGGGTGAACAACCTGGTATCCGGCGAGAACGCCTTCGTCAACTCGGTGGGTATCTACTTGGATGAGTTCAGCGTGGCCTCGGTGCCCAACCAGGTGGCCAACCCCATGCTGCCGGACATGCAGCGCATCGAGGTGCTGCGCGGTCCCCAGGGCACCTATTTTGGCCGCAATTCCCTGGGCGGGGCGGTGAACCTGGTCAGCAACAAGCCCACGGATGAATGGGCGGGGGAGGTCAGCCTCGGCGCTGAGAGCTACGAAGGCGCCGGCGAGATGTACAGCCTCACGGCCATTGCCAACGTGCCGGTGTCGGATGCCTTTCGGCTACGCGGCGTAGGCTACCTGGAGGATAGCGACGGCTTCGTGAAGAACGCCTGCGCAAGGGGCGCGAGCGCTGCGGACTGCCCGGCCGCGGCGGAGAACGGCTTCTCCACCAACGGGGCGGATGGCAGCGGCCATGTATACCGGTTCTTCCGCCTGCACGCCGCCGCGGACCTGAGCGAACGCACCTCGCTGCTGGCCACCGTAGCCTACACGGATGAGGATCAGGACACCGACGAGAACGTGCCCTCCGGCGTGCTGGACATAGACTCCATAGACACTTTCGGCCTGACCAACGGCGCGCTCGACCCCGGCACCGGCTTCTGGCCGCGCAACCAGAACACCCTGAGCCACGACTTGCCGGAGATGACCCGCAACGAATCCACGGTGGCCATCCTGAATATCTCCCATGCGCTCAGCGAGCGGGCTTCCCTGACCTGGATCACCGGCCTTATAGACGCCAAGACCACTCGCCTGTTCGACAACGACCTGGCTGGCGGCGCGGACACGCTGCAGCGCACCAACACCTATGACGGCAAGTCCTGGAGCACGGAGCTGCGCCTGGACATCGCCGGGGACGATGCGGACATGGTGTTCGGGGCCCTGTATGCGGACGATGTGCAGAAGCAGGACAACAACGTGGCCACATCCAGTCAAGCGACCGCTACGCTTGGCGGCGTTGGTTGGCTGCCGCCCTTCCCGCCCGGCCTGGGCCTGGCCCGCAACAACAAGAAGTGGGCAGTGGAGAGCTTCGCCGCCTTCGCGGACTTCAACTATCACGCCACGGAGCGGCTGGATCTCATCATTGGCGGCCGCTACACCCGGGATGAGGTCAGCAACGACCTGGCCGCCTTCGGCATCGCCCCATTCGTCAACGAGGGTGACAGCTTTTTCGCCACCTTCGGCAACGTGCCCAGGCCCGCTGTCCACGCCGAAGAGGACTTTACCGACTTCGCCCCCCGCGCCGTGGTCACCTACCAGGCATCGGACAACCTGAACTTGTACTTCAACATTTCCAAGGGCTACAAGGCGGGCGGCAACTCCGTGGGCAACAACACCAACGCGGACGGGCAGCCCCCCTTCGTGGTGCCCTTCGACAAGGAGCAGCTATGGAACTACGAGCTGGGTTTCAAGAGCGAGCTGCTCGATGGGGACATGCGGCTGAACGGCGCTATCTTCTTCCTAAGCTGGAAGGATCTGCAGATGGAATCCTTCCGCTTCCTGACCCCCGGAGACCTTTCCTCCAACTTCGAGCAGACCATCAACATCGAGGATGCCGAGGCCTTGGGCCTGGAAGTGGAGATGCTGGCCGCAGTGACGGAGCGCTTCACCCTAAGCGGCAGCCTTGGCTACCTGGACACCGAGATAACCAGCGACACCGTGGCCGAAATCACCGGCGGCTTCAAGGTTAATCTGGAAGGGCTGGAGATACCCAAGGCCCCGGAATTCACCTTCAACGCGGTTGCCGAGTACCGTTTTCCGGCGGGTGCCCACGAGGGCTGGGTGCAGGCGGAATACATCTATCGGGATGGCCAGTACTCCGATGTGGAGGCGCTTACCTACAAGCAAACGGACGGCCCCTCCCCCAACCAAGGCTTGTCTCGCAACTCCATCGCCACCTTCGGCAGCTTCCCCTTCCGCACCCCCGACTACGGGGTGGTGAACCTGCGCGGCGGCTTCGACATGAACAGCCTGCGCGTCACTGTGTACGTGCAGAACCTGACCGGCAAGACCTACTTCACCGGCACCCAGGAGAACTTCGGGGTTAGCGGCTTCCGCCTGCGCCCGCACCCGCGCATCATCGGCGGCAGCCTCAGCTTCAGCTTCTGACGGCGCACGGACAGGCACCGCCGCATTCGACCGGCGACAGCGCTGCGTAGCTGACTGCGTTGCTCGCCGGCCAAATGTTTCTGCCGCTTTCGCCGTCGCTGCCGATTTTCTTCGATGAGATCCTCAGTTAAGTCGATCAACGGGTTATCGACACATGGATGAAAATACGCTGAATGCGATGAGGAGGACATAGTGTCATTCGTACCCCGAAAGGGCTCGAACCGGTTAATGAATATGAACCGTGCACGGCCCGACAGTACCGCGAACGGGGCAGAAAACTAGGCATTACCTCCCGGCCCCGCCCACCTACGCGAGCATGGGGTGGTCCCGCTCGGCCAGCGCACTTGACCGCCACCATCAAACCATATAAACGTCACCTAACCCTTAACCAAACCGGGAGCCCGAGATAATGCAAAAGCGCGACAACAGACAGGCACCGTCGCCATCCGACAACCGCCGCAACCGGTTCTTCAACCCCCAAGGGTCCGACAGCCCGAATCCCGACGGGGCGGCCGGCGCACATCCGCAACAATCATCGGCAACGGCACCGCACGCCGGGGGCGGCACCACCGTTGCAACCATCGGCACCACCATGACGATCAAGGGCGACCTAGTGGGGAAAGAGGATGTCATAGTGCGAGGCAAGCTCGAAGGCAGCGTAATTCTCAACGACAACGACATCGTCATCGAGGAATCCGGCCAGGTGGAAGGCAGCATCGTCGCCAAGCATGTCTTGATCAAGGGCCGGGTGAACGGGGACATTCAGGGGTTGGAAAAGGTCACCGTTTTCGCAACCGGATGTGCCGAAAGAACCATCGCCGCGCCGCGTGTCGTGCTTCAGGAGGGCGGCCGGTTCAAGGGCATGATCGATATGCCACTGGACGACAAGGGTACCGACGCGGCGGCGGGCAAGTCCCTGAAATCGAATCCACCCCCCGCGAAGAGCGCGGAAACCGCCAAAGCGGCCACGCGGCCGTAAATCGCCACCGAGGGCTCATCCCCATCCCCGATACTGCAACCGAAGGGCAACCCCGCCGCGACGCCTGGAGCGAAACAACCGAGGTGCTGCCGCTCTTGTTCAAGGGATTGGATCCCGCTCGACGGCTCAACATTCTCGACCTGGGGTCGGCCGAACCGGAAAGCATCGCCTTCTACCACCACTATTTCGCGCGCATCTGCATTACGAACGCGGTTGACGAGTGGGCTTCCGGGGTTGCGCCCAACCTGGGCGAGGGTCTGCCGGAGCAGGCCAGGGGGCTCTGTTTCGACATCTGCCTGCTCTGGGACAGCATGAACTACCTAGGTGGCGATGCGATGCGGGAATTCGCCCGGGACCTCGCCGACTATCTGCACAAGGGTACGCGGATACACGTGATCGCGGCCTATTCGCCCGCCTGGGCGTTCGATGCCCACCGCTACGGTATTCTTGACTGGGGTCGCCTCCTCATCAAACCGCGTTCCCGAGCCGTGCCGTATCCGCACTCCCAGACCGCGATTGAACGAGCCCTACCGGGCTTTCGCATCCGGCACACGGTGCTGAAGCCGGGCAACCGCCTGGAACTATTGCTGCTGCATCACAGCAACTAACCCCCTATCGCAGCAGGGGCCAGGACCCTGGTGCGGCATTCCGCGCATTTGCGCCGCCACGAGGCGCGGGAGCACGAGCGCGCCACCGGCGTCACGACGCTGGTGCGGCATTCCACCCATTTGCGCCCGCTGGCCGCCCAGGCCCATTGCCGTCCGGGCACCGTCCGTGATAACGGCGTTGAGACGCCGTCAATCCATGGCACAGAACAGTTCCGCCCAGTCTTCGCGTAGCTGGTTCTTCTGCACCTTGCCCATGGCGTTGCGCGGTAGTTCCGCGACGTTCACCACCTTCTTCGGCTGCTTGAAGCGCGCCAGCCGACCATCGAGGGCAGCCTGCAACAGCGGCTGCTCCACGGGTGCGCCGGCGGGAACCACAACCGCGACCACACCTTCGCCAAAATCCGCATGGGGCACGCCGATCACGGCCGACTCCACCACCTCATCGAGTGCATCGATGGCCGTTTCCACCTCCTTGGGATAGACGTTGTACCCTCCCGAGATGATGAGGTCCCTACCACGCCCGACGATCGCAACCCGGCCCTCGTCATTCTGGGTGCCGAGATCGCCGGTGATGAAAAAGCCATCGGCGCGGAACCCTTGCGCCGTCTGCTCCGGCATCCGCCAGTAGCCATTGAAGACATTCTCGCCGCGCACCTCGATCATACCCACCGCGCCCCGGGGCGCTACCCGGCCCCGCGAATCGACGACCCGCAACTCGACGCCCGGCAGCGGAAACCCGACCGTCCCGGCAATGCGCTCGCCGTGCAGGGGATTGGACGTATTGATGATGGTCTCGGACATGCCGTAGCGCTCCAGAATGCGGTGGCCGGTGCGCTCGGCCCAGAATTGGAAGGTCTGTTCGGTGAGCGGCGCCGAGCCACAGATGAAGAGCCGCATGTGTGCGCAGTGGCGGGCACCGAAGCCCGGATGGTTCAGCAACCGCGAATAAAACGTCGGCACACCCATCATCACCCTGGCCTCCGGCAGAGCGCGCACGACCGCGCGGGGGTCGAAGCGCGGCAGCAAGATCGTCGGCGTTCCGCCAAGCAGCGCACAATGCAGCGCGATGAACAGCCCGTGAACGTGAAACAGCGGCAGGGCGTGCAGCAATACATCGTCGGCGCGCCATCCCCAGGCGGCCCGTAGCGCGTGCGCGTTGGACGCGAGGTTGGCGTGGCTGAGCATGGCACCCTTGGCGCGTCCCGTGGTGCCCGAGGTGTAGACGATGGCCGCGGTGTCTTTGCCATCGCGGGGAACGACCCGCGGCGGCGGGGCGGCACCGCGCATCGCCTCGGCGAGCGTGCCCCCGCCGTCCGCATCGAGGCTGAGTATGCCCAGGGTACTGTGCCCGTCGCCGATACCGTGGCCCGGCCCGTCGCGCTCCACCCCTGGCCGCCCCACGAATACAGCGGGCTGCGCATCCTTGACAAAGTAATCGACCTCCGCACTCGTATAGGCCGTATTGAGGGGGACATATATTCCCCCGACCCGCAGTGTTGCGAGGTACAGCGCCAGAGCTTCGGGGCTCTTGTCCACCTGCGCGAGCACTCTGTCGCCGGCACCCACGCCACGGTCGGCCAACACGGCGGCCATGTGCCCGGCGCTCCGCCACAGGGTTCCGAACGACCAGGACGCACGACCGGGCATACGCAGGCACTCCCGCTCCCAAGCAGCGGCGAACACGGCTTCCAGAGCCTCAAGGAAGTTTCCGCTCACGCTCAGTTTACGAGGTCTTGAATAAACCGCCGGTACGCTTCGGATTCGGGCGCGAGTTGCGCCGCACGCTCGGCATCGGCGCGCGCGGCCTCCGTATCACCGAGCGTCTTGAACATCAGCGCCCGGTTGTAGTGCGCCACGGGCAAGGTCGCGTCGGCGATGGCAATGGCGTTATCAAGATCTCGCAGCGCGTCCTCATACCTTCTCACCGCAACCAGCGTGTTGGAACGATTGATATAGATGCTAGCCAGTTCCGGCGCGAGCCGGTGGGCCCGGTTGTGGTCCTTCAAGGCGGCCGCATAGTTGCCCGTGCGAGCATGCAGGATGCCACGATTCGAATAGGTCGCCGCCAAATCCGCAGGCACGAGCATCTGGTGCTCGATGGCCGTGGTGCAAACCTCGATATCGCCGGCGCTGGGGCTGCCTCCGGTGCGGGTGGCCGTAAAACAGTCCTGCGCCGGGGATCTGTTGAGCAGGAAGGTCTCCGACCCCAGCGCCGATGTGAATGCCAGCAACAGTGTGCAGACCAGAACGAACTTCATAACCCGGGTTTACACCGAGACCCGCCCGCTTTCAACCTCCTTCGTCCACGCCCCGCCCGTCGCCCGGCGCCGCCTCGGCATCGACAGTCCCTGCCGCGCCCGCGCCGCCCGCCGCCGCATCGGCCAGGTAGGGCACCAGGATGTGTTCGAGGATGCCCCGGCCGTACTCCCCGTACCAGACTTCCGGATCCTGGGCGGCGACCGGCATGTGGTCGTCCTTGGGCATCAGCCTGGCACGGCGCAACATGGACAAGGCCAGGTCGAGCCGCGCCTCGTCGCCGAAATGCAGGGCCGCGCGGCTCCAGCAATGCATTTCTTCGTGGATGGAAGCGGCGCTTAGGATGCAGTCGAGGTCTGCCCGGGTTTCCCCGATCAACTCCATCAGCCGGAAGTGCTGATAGCCCCGCGACATGTACAGCCTACCGCGCCGCCGCGGCGTCGCCTCGGCACCTAGGCGTTGCAGTTCCGTCATTTCCTCAAGCACAAGGTTACGCTGCGCGGCCGACTGCGGGGGAACCACGGACGCCAACAGGTTCAGGCGCCGGGCGAGGTCCCGAGCCACGGCCCGGCGGTGACCCGGCTGCCGCCAATCGAAGGACTTGGGATGGATCAACTCCCAGGCATTCATCGAAGCGGCGCTGGCCCCCGCCGTCGACAACGCTGCAAGCCCCAGTACACCGGCCAGCAGCAAAGCGTAGATGCGCATCCTGCTAGATGCTCCCGGTTGTTCCCTAGGCGCTGCGCGACCCCGCGTCGGCACCTTGGTTGCCCCGTCTCAACTGCCGGTGCAGGTTGTTCTGTTTCAGGCTGGTCACCGGATCGATCTCCACCATTTCAAAGGAAAGGCCGAGCCCGCGTTCGTCGAACACCCCTTGCATATGGCCGAGCAGCACCTCGAATAGGGCTTGCGACGCCGCTTGTCGGGTGGCCGCATCACGGCCGTGTCCGACACGCGCCGTCAGGTGTACGAAGGCGTTGTCGCGTTCCCCATCGGCCACCAGGTAGTGGTCGCGACGCTCACCCCGTACGCGAATACCCCCTAGCGGAAAGACGCCGCTCGCCACGGCGCGGTCCCGAAGCTTGGTCATAAGGCTTTCCAAGTCAATCTGGTCGTCTAGGTTGGAGGAGTATTCAACGATTAGATGAGGCATGATTGGCGCATGTCCGGGTCGAGTGGAAAGTATAGCCCTTGGGGCGGCGATGTCTTGCATGGAACAACTGCTCGTTGCCCCGCACAGACCACCTGCGGGCGGGCGTACCAGGATCCCCGGGGCAGGAACCGGCATCAAATAAGCACGGCAGGGCTGGCCCTCGGTGTTCGGGTCGGCCCGATGAAGCTTGCCATCACCGAACCCGTGCCGGGGCTGGCCCTCGGGTGTTCGGGTCGGCCAGGGAATAGCCGGTGGGAACGAATTTGAAGTTCCTCACCTTTGCACACCACGGGCGGGTTCGGTATGGAGCGGTGGTGGGTGGGCGCATCGTCAACCTGAGCGCACATCTGCCGGAGTACCCCAATCTGCGAGCCGTGCTGGCCGCCGGTGCGCTGGAGCGCGCCCGCAACCTTGCCGAAACCTGCCCCGCAAACCTCGACCTGGCCCAGGTCGAGTTTCTGCCGCCGGTTCCCAACCCGCGCAAAATCATCTGCATCGGCGTCAACTACGCCAATCGCAACGCGGAGTACCGCGACGGCGTCCCCGCGCCCGCCTACCCCAGCGTTTTCATGCGCACGCCGGAATCGCTCGCCGGGCACCTGCGGCCACTACTCCGGCCACCGGAATCCGAGCAACTGGACTATGAAGGAGAAGTAGCTCTGGTGATCGGCAAGGAAGGCCGCCGTATTCCCGAACCCAGCGCCCGGGAGCACATTGCGGGGTTGACGCTGATGAACGAGGGCACCATTCGGGACTGGGTTCGCCACGCCAGATTCAACGTGACCCAGGGCAAGAATTTCGAACAGTCGGGATCGGTCGGCCCGTGGATGGTGCCCGCGGACGAGTTCGAGCGTTTCGATGCCCTGCACTTGACGACCCGGGTAAACGGCGAGGTGCGCCAGCGCGATTCAACCGCCAACCTGTACTTCTCCTTCGAGCGGTTGGTTAGCTACCTGTCTACGTTCATGCGCCTGCTGCCCGGCGACCTGATCTCCACCGGCACGCCCACCGGCGCCGGGGCGCGGTTCGACCCACCAAGGTATCTGCGGGCCGGGGATCTGGTGGAAGTGGAGGTACCCGGCATTGGCCTGTTGAAAAACCCGGTGGAGGACGAAGTGGTAGCGGCGCCGCCCGCCTAGCACGGACGGGAAGCCGAGCGGTGTCGACAACGCACACATGCGTTGCGATTGCCTTTGCCACCATACCGCGATAGAGTCCCGCGCTAATCGCCCGATCACGGCTAGATTGCGGTTGATGGGACTTAGCTGCGGTGGATTTTGGCCGTTAACGAAAGAAGGGGGAATCAGCCACCATGAAGCGACATTTCATCCTTACACCCCTCCTTTTGCTGGCTACCGCCGCAGCCGCAGCGGACGACCACGGGGACTCGCGCAGTGCGGCCACGCCGGTGGCCCCGACATCCACCACCTCGGGCCATCTTGACCAGGGCGACCGGGACTACTTCCGCATCGAACTAACCGCCGCCGGCACCCTGGCGCTCAGCAGTAGCAGCGGCCTTGACACCGTGGGCCGGCTTGAGGACCGCCGCGGTGCCCGCATAATCACCGACAACAACAGCGGCGAAGGCAAGAACTTCCGCGTCGTCCGCGACCTTGAGCCGGGCCTCTACTACCTGTTGGTGCGAGGCCGCAAGGGAGCGGCCGGCGCCTACGTTCTGACCGCGGATTTCGTGCTGCTGGACGACCACGGCAACTCGCGTAGCGAGGCGACGCAAGTGTCGGTGGAATCGTCCACGGCGGGCAGCCTGGAGCGTACGGGCGATGTGGACTACTTCCGCATACCGGTCGGAGAGGCGGGGCTGCTGGTGGTGGCGAGCGGCGGCGATACGGACACGGCCGGGCGTCTGGAGCAGGGCGACGGCACGGTGCTGGCGGCGGACGACGACGCCGGCGACGGCGACAATTTCCGCATCGCGCACAACGTGGAGGCCGGTGCCCACTATGTCGCGGTAAGCGGCTTCAACGACGCCCGCACCGGCGAATACAGCTTGGATGTGAGTTTCACGCCTGCCCCAACGCACGAGGACGGCGACCTGCGGCTGGCTGGCGGATCGGACACCTCCGGGCGGCTGGAGATACTGCACAACGGCAAATGGGGAACAATCTGCGACGACAAATTCGGCGCCCCGGACGCCGCTGTCGCCTGCCGCCAGTTGGGCTTTGCCAGGGCGACCCAGTGGGGGAGATCCCTCGCCAGCGGCACCGGCCAGATCTGGCTGGACGACCTGGCGTGTACCGGCACCGAGAGCCATCTATACCAGTGCCCGCACGCGGGCTTCGGGAATAACAACTGCATCCACTTCGAAGATGTGGCGGTGACCTGTGCCGACACCGACCCAGCCCCGGTTCCCGACCCCGACCCGCCCCCGACCCCGGACCCTGACCCCGACCCGACCCCCGACCCCGACCCGGTGACCGTAGAAATCTCCACGGACACCACACGCATTTTCGAGGGGCGGGGCGCTAGCCTGACGTTGACGCGGCGCGGCCCAGCCACATCGCTGTCCGCTCCCCTCAACGTTCGGTTCCAGGTTTCCGAAACCGGCGACATGCTCTTCCGGCCACTGCCGACCAACATCAACATCCCGGCAGAATCCCATGTCGTGACGCTGCGGGTGGCGACGGTCGACGATGCGGCCGGCGAGACCGACAGCACGGTCACCATCACCGTCACCGAGGGCGAAGGCTACGAAGTGGGTAGCCCCGCCGCGGCCAGCTTCCTGGTGGCCGACAACGACGTGCCGGTGGTGGCCGGCTTCACCTTGGTGAACGCCTCCACCGGAGCGGATGTCCAGGTGCTTACGGATGGCACCGTCGTGAATTTGACAGACGCATCCGAGGATCTGTTCGGCATTCGCGCCGACATGATCAGCAGCGGGGCCGGTCCTGTGCGGTTGGCGTTGGTCGGCGAGGGGTGGACGCATTTGCACACCCCGGACGCCGCTCCCTACTCCCTGTTCGGAACCCAGGACGGCCAAATTGTCGGGCGCGAACTTCCCCCTGGCAACTACCACATCGGCGCCAGGCCAGAATCGGGAGCGCCGCTGTCGCTGTCGTTCACCATCGAATACGACACCCCGCCGCCCCCGGAGCCCCCGGAGAGCGATCCGCCGCCGCCCCAGGAGGGTGACCTGCGGCTGGCTGACGGGTCGAAGACCTCCGGGCGGCTTGAGATACTGCACAACGGCAAATGGGGAACAATCTGCGACGACGCATTCGGCGCCCCGGACGCCGCTGTCGCCTGCCGCCAGTTGGGCTTTGCTAGGGCGACCCAGTGGGGGAGATCCCTCGCCAGCGGCACCGGCCGGATCTGGCTGGACGACCTGGCGTGCACCGGCGCCGAGAGCCATCTGGACCAGTGCTCGCACCCGGGCTTCGGGAACCACAACTGCATCCACTTCGAAGATGTGGCGGTGACCTGTGCCGCCCCCGAACCCGAACCGACCCCCACTCTCGACCCGCCCACCGGCGCACTGGTGGACCGGACTTCAGGCACCCACCTGCGCTTCAACTGGGATCCTCCCGCCGGCACCGCCACCGGCGCCCTCATCTATGACGTTTGCATCGCGGCGGGTACCGCCGACTGCACACCCGCCGCCCGCCGCTACGCACGGCCCTTCCACCAACAGGGCACCGACCGCTGGCACTTCCACCTGTTCGGCGACCCGAACGGCGGGGCCGACGGCCTGACTCCCGGAACCACCTACCGCATGTGCGTCCTGGCCCGGCGCGAGGACGAGTTCTCGCCCACCGTCTGCATCACCGGTGCCACTAGCGGCGGCTGAGGGCGCCCAAGGGCGGGCCTCCGTTGCCCGCACGGGGTCAAACCCATGCGGGCACGGGCTGACGTGGCGGCGTGGCCAGCACGGGGCTGTCAAGGTGGTCGGTCAAACCCTGCGGGCGCGGGCTGGCGGATGCGCGGCCATCCGGGTTCGAGCGGCACTATCCCAACATCGACACTGTTGCATCTAGATTGATGCACTTTCGCAGAGGGAATTACGTAGAACAGTTGACGAGCCACCACATGCCGAGCCCCGCAAGGCGCATAACCGCTACATGTCGTGGTTTGTCAACCGGTCACTACAATTCCCTTCGCAGAGGACAATCCTAGGAGGCTCTGCAATTGCGCACCCCATCGCTGGTTGGCCCGCTGCCGTGAGCCGGGCCGTTCTGCTGGTCAACCTGGGTACGCCAAGCTCTCCTTCGGTGGCGGATGTGCGCCGCTACCTTAATGAGTTCCTTATGGATCCTCAGGTGCTCGACGTTCCCTGGCCGGTGCGCCGCCTGATCGTCAGCGCCTTCATCCTGCCGTTTCGCCCCAAGCGCAGCGCCGCCGCCTACGCCTCCATCTGGAACGAACAGGGTTCCCCATTGCTGCACCACACGGAACAGCTTGGCAGGGCCGTGGCCGGGCAGGCCGGTGTGCGGTGCCTGGTGGCCATGCGCTACGGTGAGCCCAGCATTGCGCAGGCCGTGGAGCGGCTGCAGGCTAGTGGCTGCCGGGAGGTTCTGCTGGCACCCCTGTTCCCACAACACGCGGATTCCACCCGCACCACCATCATCGCCGCTATGCGCCGGCGGCTGCCGGCGAACATGCGCATGGAGGTACTGCCGCCGTTTCACGCCCGCAAGGACTACATCGCCTGCCAGGCGCAACAGGTGCGTCGCCACCTGCCCAAGGATTGGGATCACCTGTTGCTGAGCTACCACGGCCTGCCGGAGCGGCACATCAGCAAAGCCGACCCCACCGGTGCCCACTGCCTGCAAAGCGACGACTGCTGTGAACGCAGTTCCCCGGCCCACGCCACCTGCTATCGCCACCAGTGCTACGCCACCGCCCGGTCCCTGACCCGAGAACTTCAGGTGCCAGCGGAGCGGGTGGGCGTCAGCTTCCAGTCCCGCCTAGGCCGCCTGCCTTGGCTGCGCCCCTACACCGACCAGCGCCTTGCCGAACTGCCCGCCGAGGGCGTCCGCCGTCTGGCCGTGTATTGCCCCTCCTTCGTGGCCGACAACCTGGAAACCTTGGAGGAAATAGGCATTCAGGGGCGCGAAACCTTTTTGTCTGCCGGGGGTGATGCATTGACCTTACTGCCCTGCCTGAATACAACGCCAAAATGGGTGGAGGTGCTAGCTAGCTGGGTGCAGGAAGCGGCGTCGGGGTAGGGCTCGCGGTTGCGTGAGCCGCCCGCGCAGGACATCATTCCCACCACCATGCCCGACCACACGCCTACGCTGCCCGAAGTGCGGATGAACCTGATCCGCCCCAAGGCACCGGCAACGGGCCGGGTTGTCTCCAACGAGCTGTGCATGAAGGGCAAATCCGCCAGCTTCGTTAAACACCTGGTTCTGGACGTTTCGGGCACGCCGCTGGCCGGCAATTTCCGAGCCGGGCAGTCGTTCGGCGTGATTCCGCCCGGTACCGACGAGCGGGGCCGGCCGCACAAGGTACGGCTCTACTCGGTGGCCTGCCCTAGCGGCGGCGAAGACGGTGGCGGCAACTGGGTATCCACGACGCCGAAACGGCTGATCGACGAATACCGGCCCCAGAAAGCCAGCGACGACCCCACCGACCACCGGCTGTTCCTCGGTGTGTGCAGCAATTACCTGTGCGATGTGCGGGACGGCGACGAGGTGGCGGTCACCGGCCCCAACGGCAAGCGCTTCCTGCTGCCGGAGGACACCGAGGCGCACAACTACCTCTTTATCGCAACCGGAACCGGCATTGCGCCCTTTCGCGGTATGTTGATGGAACTCTTCGAGGGCGACGGTGGGCCCATCGGCGGGCAGGCCGCCCTGGTGATGGGAACCCCCTACACCACCGACCTGCTCTACGACGACCTGTTCCGGCGGCTACAGCAGGCGCACCCCAACTTTGCATACCACACCGCGATCAGCCGCGAATCGGGCAGGCTCTATGTGGGCAGCCTGATCGACCGGGAAATCGACAGCTTTGCGGAACTGCTCGAAAACCCGCGCACGCTCATCTATGTGTGCGGCTTGGAGGGGATGCAGTTCGGCATATTCCAGGCACTGGCCCGCCACCGGTTGGCAGCGGGCTATCTGAACATCCGGGAAGAGCTGGCCCGCCGCCCGCCGGACACCTGGCGCTTTGCGGATATGAAAGGCCGCATCAAGCCCACCGCCCGCTGCATGTTGGAGGTGTACTGACGGGCCGCATGCCCCTCAATTGTGGCGCCCCGGGAAGGACTCGAACCTTCAACCCGCTCCTTAGGAGGGAGCCGCGCTATCCTGTTGTGCCACCGGGGCGAAAGGGCGATAGTGTATCAGCTTGAAGCCCGGGCCTGCCGAATTCCCTGTGTGCCGTGCCTCCGATCGGCTCATGGAGTTCGATGAAACCGGGATTCAAACCGAGCCGCTATCGGCTGTGCGGCACCGCGGCCCACACTTCCAATAGCCAAGCTTTCTCCGTCCACTGCACGGACACCCTGGCGTACGACCGAGCAAGTCAAAGCCGTCCGTCCGCACCGCCGGAAGTGTGCAGTTTGCAGTTGCCGGTATCAGATAGACGCACCAATGCCTGTAAACTACGAGCAGTTCATGAAGTCGGAGAGTCGTCTCCCTTGCAACCGGCAAGCCCCGTTCAGCACGCCGTTTTCCAATAGTGATTGCCAGCCGGCCGGCACGGCCACCCCGCTATTTTCTTGTTCTAGTCGCCTCCATGGTGGCCCTGGCACCCTTCGCCATCGACACCTACCTGCCAGCGCTACCGACCATGGCGGTGGCCTTCGGCGGCGATATCGCGCAGATGAACGCAACGGTCAGCACCTACCTGGTGGGTTTTGCCCTCGGCCAGCTCGTCGGCGGCCCGGTCTCCGACCAAATCGGCCGACGGCGGGTGGGCACGGTGGGGTTGCTGCTGTTCATTGCCGCTTCACTCTTGATCGCCAACGCCGAAACGATACCCGAGATCCTGGCACTGCGCGCCATACAGGCCCTGGGCGGCGGTTTCTCCGCGGTGATCTGCATGGCCATGATCCGGGATTCGTATTCCCCGGCAGAGGCCGCGAAGCGCTTTCCCGCGGTTATGCTGGTCATGCTGTCCGCGCCCTTGGTCGCGCCGGTGATTGGCGCCTGGCTGCTGGAGCTTGGCTGGCCAATAATCTTCCTGTTTCTTGCCGGCTACGCGCTGGTCGTGTTGCTTTTTTTCAGGTCGTTACCGGAAACTCTGGCAAGACCGGTCGAGCCCATACGACTGGGCAACATCCTGCCGCAGTACATCGAGGTGCTGCGCTGGCGTATCGAGGGCCGGCTAATACCACTACGCTATATCTTCACCCAGGGCCTAGCCGCATCGGTGATGATGATCTTCCTCACCCACTCGGCTTTCATCTACCTGGAGTACTTCGCAGTCGGCGAAAAGCGATTCGCCCTATATTTCGGTGCCAACATTCTCGCCATGATGGTATTCACCCTAGTCACCTCGCGGCTCATTCACCGCGTACCGCCGTTCAAACTGTTTCGATTCGGACGCCGGCTGCAACTGGGGCTGATATTCGCCCTGGCCGGCGTGGTGGTGTTGGGCGATGCCAGCCTGTGGCTATTCACGCTGCTGCTCGCACTCAGCATCGGCGGCGGGGGATTAATCGGCCCCTCGATTTCCGGCCTCTACCTGGCGCCGTTCGGGCATCTCAGCGGCAGCGCCAGTTCGCTCATCACCACCGCCTCGTTCCTGTTCGGCGGCGCACTCGGCGCCGTATCCGGTCTGCTGTACGACGGCTCGTTGAACCCGATCGTGCTCACCATGGCGGCCGCGGCACTGCTCGCCAATATCATCGCCTCCACTATTCCCGAGCCCAGGGGCTTTGTGTCGTGAAGCCTTGCTGACCCCGCGCACACAAGCCGGTGGTGTATCAGTTTGAACTTGTGGGCCGAGCGGAAGCACGGCACACAGGGGATTCGGCAGGCTCGCGATTCAAGCTGATACACTACCCACAAGCCCCGACACTTATGTCGGCCACACATTCCAGCGGATGATAACGTCGAACTTCCGCTTCCCCCGACGAACCAAACGGAGACCCAGGCAGCATGAAACTCGCGACTTTCTCTACCGCCGACAACCCCAACCCGCGCCTCGGCGTCGTTCGCGAGGACGGTATGATGGACCTGAGTTCGATCGGCGGCGCACCCGATTCGATGCGGGCATGGCTCGCCGGCGGAGAAGCGGCGGACAGCCTGGCCCGGGCGGCGGCCGAGGCCACCAACCCCATCGACCTGGCTGCTGTGCAATGGCACCCGCCGGTGCCCCATCCCGGCAAAATACTGGGCATCGGCCTCAACTACGCCGACCACATCGCCGAGACCGGCATGCCGAGACCGCAAACCCAGGTCTGGTTCAACAAGCAACACAACTGCGTGAACGGCCCCTACGCCGATATCAACCTGCCGATGGCGTCCGACAAGCTGGATTACGAGGCGGAATTGTGCGTAATCATCGGCAAACGCTGCAAACACGTACCCAAGGAGCGCGCCCACGAGGTGATCGCCGGCTATTGCTGCGGCAACGATGTCAGTGTGCGCGATTGGCAGGCGCGCGCCCAGACCATGCAGATCGGCAAATCCTTTGACACCCACGGCCCGACCGGCCCGTACCTGGTAACGCCCGATGAAGTGGGCGACCCGCACAACCTGAACATCCGCAGCTTCGTGAACGGCGAACTGCGGCAAGACTCCAATACCAGGCACCTCATCTACGATTGTTTCGATGCCATCGCCCACCTGACGCGAGCCTTCACCCTCGACGCCGGCGACATCCTCTTCATGGGCACGCCGGCCGGTGTGGGCGTCGCCATGCAGCCGCCGCAATTCTTAAGGGAAGGCGACCTAGCCCGGGTCGAGATCGAGAAGCTTGGCTACCTGGAAGCCAGGGTCGTAAGGGAACGGGCCGAATGCGTGATTGAATAGCCAGTTGCGCTCGCGAGAGAGGCCCAGGATCCGTACCATAGGCAGCACCATGGCCACTGTGCAGCGAGGATGCGGGCCAGCGCGGTCTGTATCCTTAAACAACCTTTGCCAACTTCGCCAACATGAAGACAATCGAGAAGAAACCAACAAAATTCGGGAACTCGACCAGCGGCTTGGCGCAATATGCCGACTAGGACAAAAGACGAACGGCTTGGCGCACTATGACGACTAGGACAAAAAAAGCCGCGTTACTCGCCGCAGCCCTGTGCGTAGCCGTGGCCGGCCTTGCCATTGGCTTCGTCAATACCAGCGACCCGGCCATTCGCCCCGCCTTCACGCTGACGGATCACAGCGGTGCCACCGTCACCGAACAAGACTTCGCCGGGCAACACCTGCTGGTGTTCTTCGGGTTTACCAACTGTCCCGACATCTGCCCCACGCAGATGAGCAAGCTCACCACGGCCATGGGCCAGCTCGAACGATCCGGACAGGCGGCCGAGGTGACGCCGCTATTCATCTCGGTAGACCCCGAGCGGGACAACACAGAACAGGTTGCCCGCTTTATCGGCCACTTCCATGACCGGTTCGTGGGGCTGACCGGCCCGCGGGCGGCGGTGGCCGAGGCGGCCGCATCATTCAAGGCCTACCTGCAGGCGGCACCACCCCCAGGTATCACCGACTACCAGGTCGTACACGCCACAACCGTCTATCTCGTCGACCCCAGGGGCCGCATCATCGACTATGTCGCCGGCTCCGAGGACGCGGGCGCGATCGCCGCGCGGGTACAGAAGGCGCTTGGCTAGTGCTCCATCAAACTGATAATGACGTATCAGCGTGCCCACAAGCACCCAGATGCGCGGCGGAGACTCGTCGGCGTATCCGAGATAAGTCAAGAGCCGACAACAAAGCAGAAGGGCGCTTGTGGGCGCGATCGTTCCCGTAAGCCCGAACGGTTCCACGCACCCGCGGGAAACCACCGCACGGCACAGCGCGGCAGTTGGTGCGCGTCGCACCCTAGGCTAACATCACCGACCTTTGCGGATACCGGGGGCGGGAATGCCAGCACTGGAGTCCAAGCTCGACCCACAAGATGCGGCTTTTCGGCGCAACAAGGCCGACATGCTCAAGGCGTTGGACGAGATTCAGGCGCTGCTCGACGAAGCGGCGCGGGGCGGTGGCCCCGAGGCCCTGGCAAGGCTCGCCGCACGGGGCAAAATGCCCATTCGGGAACGGATCGCCTATGTGCTCGACCGGGATTCGCCCTTCCTGGAAATCAGCCCACTGGCCGCCTGGCGCTCGAACTACGCGGTCGGCTCCGGGTTCGTGGTCGGCATCGGTATCATCGCGGATGTCGAATGCGTCATTCTCGGCCACGACCCGTCGGTACGCGCCGGGGCGTTCAATCCATTCAACGCCAAGAAACTGATGCGCGGGTTGGAGATCGCCCGCCTCAATCGCATGCCGTATGTGCAGTTCGTGGAGTCGGCCGGGGCCGACCTGCGCGGCGGGGGTGGCGGCGACCCGGAGGCGGCCATACGCCGCGAAGTCGACCACTTCGCCGAATCCGGCCGGCTCTTCTATGAGATCACCGAACTCTCGAAGATGCGCATACCCACCATCTCGCTGGTTTTTGGCGCATCGACCGCCGGGGGCGCCTATCAGCCGGGCATGAGCGACTACAACATCTTCGTCCGCAACCAGTCGCGGGTCTTTCTGGGTGGGCCGCCCCTGGTGAAGATGGCCACCGGCGAGGACGCCGACGAAGAAAGCCTGGGCGGCGCAGACATGCACACCCGGGTCTCCGGCCTAGGCGACTACCTAGCCCAGGACGAGATGGATGGCATACGCATGTGCCGGGAGGTTGTCGCGCACCTGAACTGGCGCAAGCTCGGCCCGGAGCCAGGCCCCAACTTCGACGAACCCATCCACGACCCGGAAGAACTGCTCGGCCTTGTCGCCAAGGATCTGCGCACGCCCTTCGACATGCGCGAGGTGATTGCCCGCATCGTCGATGGCTCCCGTTTCGAGGAATTCAAACCGCTCTACGGCCCAACACTGGTGTGTGGCTGGGCCAGTATCCACGGCTACCGGCTGGGCATTCTGGGCAACAACGGGGCGTTGCTATCGGAATCCGCCGAGAAGGCCGCGCAGTTCATTCAGTTGTGCAACCAAATCGATGTGCCCCTGCTGTTCCTGCACAACATCACCGGTTACATCGTCGGCACCGATTTCGAACAGGGCGGCATCACCAAGAACGGTTCCAAGATGATCAACGCTGTCTCCAACTCCACCGTGCCCCACATCACCATTATCGCCGGCGCATCCTATGGCGCCGGCAACTACGGTATGAGCGGACGCGCCTACGGACCCCGGTTCACCTACATCTGGCCGTTCGCGAAGATCGCCGTGATGGGGCCGAAGCAGATGGCGGGGGTGATGAGCATCGTCGGACGGGCGGCGGCGGCGCGGCGCGGCATCGAGTTCGACGAGGAAGCGGATGCCGAGCGAGCGGCCAATGTCGAGCATTGGGCCGAAGAACGCTCGAAGGGGCTCTACGCCACCGCCCGGGTCTCGGATGACGGCATGATCGACCCCCGGGACACCCGCCTGGTCATCGCCATGTCTCTTTCCGCCTGCTGCAACAACAAGGTGGAAGGCACCAAGGAGTTCGGCACATGGCGGATGTAGGAACCAGCAACCGGCCCGGCGCGCCCATCTCCCGGCTGCTGATCGCCAATCGCGGCGAGATTGCCCGCCGCATCATTCGTACCGCGCGCGAGCTGGGCGTTGTGACCGTGGCGATCTATGCGGAGGGCGATAGCAACGCACCTTTCGTCCTGGAAGCGGATACCGCAATCCCCCTGGGCGGGCGCACGGCGGGGCAGACCTACCTCGACATCGACAGGGTGCTTGATGCCTGCCGGCGGAGCGGCGCCGAGGCGGTGCATCCCGGCTACGGCTTTCTATCCGAAAACGAGGCCTTTGCCCGGGCGGTGGTCGATGCCGGACTGCGCTGGATTGGCCCTTCCCCCGAGGTCATCGGCCTCATGGGCGAAAAGCTGTCGGCCAAACAACTCATGCGCAAAGCCGGCGTACCCAGCCTGCCGGCTATCGAGATCGAAGCGCAGACCGATCTGCGGGCCGCCGCCGCGCAGATCGGCTACCCGGTTCTGGTCAAGGCCACCTCTGGCGGCGGCGGCCGGGGCATGCGCATCGTTCTGGAGCAGTCGGAGCTGGCCCAGGCCGTGGCAAGCGCTCGCCGCGAGGCGGCCAGTTCCTTCGGCAACGATCGGGTTTTTCTGGAGAAGTGGCTAGACCGTGCCCGCCACGTAGAAATACAGATTATGGGCGATAGCCACGGCAATCTAGTGCACTGTTTCGAGCGGGAGTGTTCCATCCAGCGACGCCACCAGAAGGTTATTGAGGAAGCGCCCTCGCCCGCCGTGACCCCGGCGCTCCGCCAGCGCCTGGGCGAGGCGGCCATCGCGGCCGCTAGGAAACTGCGCTATACCTCGGCGGGAACCGTCGAGTTCCTAGTGAGCGGTACCGAGTTCTGGTTCCTGGAAGTCAACGCCCGCCTCCAGGTGGAACACCCCGTTACCGAGGAGATCACCGGGCGCGACCTGGTGCGCGAACAGATACGCATAGCGGAGGGCGAGCCTCTATCCTTCAACCAGGACGACCTGTCCATCAACGGCCACGCCATCGAAGCGCGCCTATACGCGGAAGACCCGGAGAACGACTTTCTACCCTCCCCGGGGACGGTCGCCGCCTGGCGACCCGCCACCGCCGGCGGTGCCCGCTTCGATTCCGGGGTGGAGAGCGGCAGCGTCGTCGGTACCGATTTCGACCCGCTGATCGCCAAGGTGATCGCCCACGCACCCGCCCGCCGCGAAGCGGCCACACGCCTGGCGCGCGCCTTGGAAGCCACCCGTATCCAGGGGCTGACGACCAACCGGGATTTTCTCGTCTCGGTACTGCGCACCCCGGAATACCTGGCCGGAGACACGACCACGGATTTCATCGACCGGGTGCGTCCTAAGCGACGCCGCGAAACGACCCGGGCCGAGTGGCTCGACGCCATCGCGGCGGTGGTTCTGGAAGGCCAGGCCCGGCGGCGGGCCAACGCCGGGGTGGCCAGGTCGATGCCGAGCGGCTGGCGCAACTCCACCATGCCCATGGAGCGCATCGATTTCCAGGCCGGGGGTACCACAGTGCGTGTGGAATACCGGGCGCGGCGGGACGGCAGGTTCCGCGTGGCCGTGGATGGCGACGACCTGCTGGTTACGCCGCTTGTGTGCGGCAACGGCCGGGTCGATATGGAAAGCGACGGCAGGCGGTTGGCCTTTGCCGTGGACCGGCACGGCGACCGGTGGCTTGTACAGGGCATGCTCGGTGGCATCGAATTTCGGGAATTGCCCCGCTACCCTGCCGCGGGCTTAGACGACGAGGCCGGTGGTCTGCGCGCACCCATGCCGGGCTCGGTACTCGCCATCGAGATAGGCAACGGTGATGCGGTGACCAAGGGGCAGCTGCTGCTGGTTCTGGAAGCCATGAAGATGGAGCACCGCATCACCGCACCCCGGGACGGCAATATCGGCGAACTCAGCGTCGCGGTCGGCGACCAGGTGGAAAACGGCCAGCTACTGGTAACCCTAATGGATCCGTGACCGGATTGACCGGGGCTGCCGGCGCATGGAGCACCTGCCCCGGCAGCCTTGCGGGCCTGGTGGCCAAAGGTTGCCAGGAAACCCCTAGGCCGGAGGTTCCCACCGCACGAGGATATGCGGCCTAAATCAGATACGATACGTACTGATTGTGTGAGCAAGACAACAACCACAGCTTAGTTCGCGACACCGAGCAAGGCCCGGTGGACTTGCTCTGCGTTTCCCCAGGCGAGACAGCGGGCGGGGTGATGTACGCACAGGGCACAGGCAAGCACAGCAACAGGAGGTTTAGACATGGGCGGTACGCAAGCGACCCTGTATGAGGTGAAAGACGGTGCCGCGTGGATCACCCTGAATCGGCCACAGAACCGCAACGCACTCTCGGCGGCACTGGTGACCGAGCTGCACAGCCATCTGGCAGCGGCAGACCGGGACAAGGATGCCCGGTGCATCGTCATCACCGGCAAAGGCCCGGCGTTCTGCGCGGGCGCCGACCTGAAAAACCCACCCGGCCAAGCCGCCCCCGGGGGCATGGCCGTGCCCTACCCGGATGTGCTCACCGCCATCCTGGAAAGCCCCAAGCCCGTGCTCGCCGCCGTCAACGGCGCCGCCTTCGCCGGTGGCTTGGGCCTGGTTGGGGCCGCCGACATCGCCATCTGTGTCGAAGATGCGCCGTTCAGCTTCAGCGAGGTTCGTATTGGCGTGATTCCGGCGGTCATTTCCGTGGTGTGCCTGCGCAAGCTGGGTACCCATCACGGCATGAGGCTATTCCTGACCGGGGCGCGGTTCAGCGGCGCCCAGGCGGTGGAGATGGGCCTGGCGCATCGGGCCGTTCCCTCAGACCGGCTGGTCGAGGCCGTGCAGGAGGAAATCGACCTGATCGCCCTAGGCGGCCCCGGCGCGGTGGCGGAGTGCAAGAAACTCGTGCGGCGTGTCCCGGAACTGTCGATCACGGAGGGGTTCGCGACAACTACGGCCTGGAGCACACGCATGTTCGGCAGTGCGGAAGCCGCCGAGGGGATGGCCGCGTTTCGTGAAAAGCGCCCGCCTGCCTGGCAGCGCCGGCGGATGGAGGAAACAGCGTGAGCGAGATCATTCGCATCGGCAATTGCAGCGGTTACTACGGCGACCGCCTAGCGGCGGCGCGGGAGCTGGTGGAAGGCGGCCCCATCGACGTGCTGACCGGTGACTACCTGGCCGAACTAACCATGTCGATCCTCTACAACCAGGTGCAAACCCGGGGCGCACACCTGGGCTATGTGGGCACCTTCCTGAAGCAAGTGCGGGAGGTGGCCGCCACCTGCTTCGAACGGGGCATCAAGATCGTCTCCAACGCGGGCGGCCTGAACCCCAGGGGCATGGCCGCCGAAGTCGAGAAGATTCTGGCGGAGCTGGGGGTGCCGGCGAAGGTCGCCTGCATCGACGGCGACGACCTGCTCGACAAACTGGACGATCTGCAACACCAGGGCGAGCGATTCACCAATCTGGATACGGGCACAAACCTGGCCGACTCGCACCAAGAGGTACTCACCGCCAATGTCTATTTCGGCGGCTGGGGCATCAAGGAGGCGCTGGACCAGGGGGCGGACATCGTCATCTGCCCGCGCGTTACCGACGCCGCCCTGGTTATCGGCCCCGCCGCCTGGAAATTCAACTGGCGGCGCAACAACTACGATGCCCTCGCCGGAGCGCTTGCCGCCGGCCACGTTATCGAATGCGGTGCCCAATGCTGTGGCGGCAACTACTCGTTCTTCGAGGAGGTGCCGAGCTTCCGCGGCATCGGCTACCCCATCGCCGAGGTGGAGGCGGATGGCAGCTTCACCATCACCAAGCACCCCGGCACCGGCGGCCTTGTGTCGGTCGGTACGGTGACGGCCCAGCTTCTCTATGAAATTTCCACACCGGCCTACTACAACCCGGATGTGGTCGCCCATTTCGACACCATGGCAATCGAGCAGGCCGGGGTGGACCGGGTGCGGGTCACCGGTTGCCGGGGCAGCAGCCCACCTCCGACCCACAAGGTGTGCTTCAACACGCTGGGGCCGCACAAGCACACAGTCGAAGTGCTGCTCACGGGCCTGGATATCGAAAGGAAGGCGGAGATACACATCGACCAGATGTTCCACAATCTCGGCGGCACGGAGCAGTTCGACGATGTGGATATACAGCTCGTGCGCACGGACAAGGAGGACCCAGACAACAACGAAGCCGCCCACGCGGTACTCCGAATCACCGTGACCACCGCAGACGCCAAGAAGGTGGGGCGGCTATTCAGCGCCAAGGTGATCGAACTGGGGCTTGCCGCGGTTCCCGGCAACACCGGACGCGGCGGCGCTGGATTCAGCGGCGCTCCCGTCACCGTGCACTGGCCGGCGCTCATCGATAGCGAACGGGTCGCGGAACGGGTGAACCTGGCCGGAACCACCACCGAAGTGCTGCCCACCCAGCGTTTGGGGCTGGAGGAGATCTACTACCAGCAGACGCCGACAAGGGTTGCGCCGAGCCCCGCCGGGGAAACCGTGCGCATTCCGTTCGGGCGGCTTTTCGGCACGCGCTCCGGGGACAAGGGCGGCAACGCGAATTGCGGTGTCTGGGCGCGCAGCGACGAGGCCTATGCCTTTCTGTACCAATACCTGTCCGTCGATGAGTTCAAGCGGCTGCTGCCGGATATGGCGCCGTTCGAGGTGCAACGCTATGACATGCCCAACCTGCGCGCCATGAACTTCTACATCCGGGGCGTCTTGGGCACCGGCGCCGCCTCCAATCACCGGCTGGACAAACAGGCCAAATCGCTGGGCGAGTACCTGCGGGCCAAGCACATCGAGGCACCGCTGGCGCTGTCGCGAACTATCCGCGATGTTCCGCCAACAACCAGCGAATAACCGGCAGGTTCGCACGGCCGACAAACGGCTCGCCATAGAGGACATAGCCCGGAACCCCCACGGCACCCTTTTCCAGGGCTTCGCGGCGGTAGGCTCGCAGAGCCGTCTCGGCGTGCTCATCGAGCCAGGCGTCGAGCCCCCTGGTTTCACCGCCCAAGGCGGCAACGGCCTGGTGCAGGGCAGCCTTGTCGCAAGGGTCCATCGCACCGCTCCACACCTGCTCGAACACCCGCTCGACATAGCCACGGACTGGCTTGCTCAAGGCACCATGTTGACGCCGCAGCCACGCCAGCCCCGCATTCGCCGCGAAACACTCGCGCCCCCGCTCCGGATAGACCAGACGGATGCCCCGCTGTTCGGCATAGAAAGCCTCTTCGCTGCGCCGATACTCGGCGCGTGCCCGCACATGTCTGGCACCCCGGGACTGCGAGTCGCCGCCGCCGCGCGGCCTAGGCTTGCGCGAAAACGGCCGCCAGTCCAAAGCGATGCCCGCCTCCTCCGCCAGTTGTCGCGTCGGGTTCAGCGCCAGCCGGGCCTGGGCACTGCCGAAATCGATGAACACGGTGAGTTCCATCACCAGACTGCGTAGGCCACGTCGGGTGCTGGGCCGTTACACCCGTCCAAGCTCCAGCGCACCGCCGGCAGGTGCTCCCGACCGAAGAAGACCCGCCCGCCCACAACGTAGCTCGGCACCCCGAACAGGCCGGCCGGAAGCAGGCTATGCTGTAGGGAATCGTGCAGTGTGCGTCCCTCGCCACAGGCATACTCCCGAAATCCCGCGGTGGGCCCGCCCGCCGCAGCCAACATCGCCTCGACAACTGCCGTGTCCTCGATGTCGAGCTCGCGCCGCCAGAACTTCCGGTAGACGTTGAAGAAATACCGTTTGAGCGTGGCCCGATCATGGGCTTTCGCCCACAGGATGCCTATGCCGGCGAGGGATGAATCCCAGATCTTGACCGTGCCCTTGAGCATCACGCCCCGGTGGCGCGCCGTGCGCTTGCTGTCCCGATAGGCGTACTTGACTGTCGACCATTGCTCCGGGGAGCGTTGGCTTTCCAACACCGTCCCCTTGCCATCAACCCGGGCGCTGCCCAAAAAACTCGGGATGTCGAGCGTCAGCGGCCGCCAGTCGATCTCGATCCCCAGTTCGTCCTCAAGCCGATAGGTGGGCTCCAACGCCATGTAGGCGTAGGGACTCTTGAAGTCCATGTAGACGATCAGGGGCGAGTCCGACTGCAGGGGATGCGGGGCTTCCACGGTGACTACCTCCTACCGGTCGCAGGCTTCCATCCTGGTGCTCCATCAAGCTGATAATGACGTATCAGTGACAGCGGGAGCGTTCCGTTCAAGGCGCGGTCACGCAGACATAGGCGACCTACTTCAAGCGGCTGTAACGCCGCACGGGGCGCTCCCGCTGTCACCCGCGGGGCGCGCCCACAAGCGCCCATCTGCTTTGTTGTCGGCTCTTGACGTATCTCGGATACGCCGGCGAGCCTCCGCCGCGCATCTGGACGCTTGTGGGCACGCTGATACGTCATTATCAGTTTGATGGAGCACTAGCAGTTTTCGCCCCGGCGACCGGCCTCATGCGGTTCCCCTGCCCGAAGAAAGTACCAGCGCCGCCCACCTGTGGTTCCCCGCCGGGCTCGTGCTGTACTGGCTGTTCCCATGCCCGAAGAAAGTACCTGGGCCGCCACCGCTACTTGCGCGCCTCGGCCAATTGCCTCTCGCCCGCCTGCACCTGCTCAAGCGCCTCCTTCCTGATCTTCTTCTCGCCGGCCGGGTCCACCCCCATTTGGTACAGAATTCGCGAATTGGCGTGGCCCAGGTGGTGCAGGCCGAAGGCCGAATGAATGGCGCTGTACATACCCTGGGCATCGAGCGACTGATTGACGGCGAGCTTGGCCAGCTTCAACCCGAAGGGTGGCTGGCGCGCGACCCGGCGGGCGAGGTCGAGGGTGAAGTGCTCCAGTTCCTGCCTAGGCACGACATGATTGACCATACCGAGTTCCTTGCCTTCCTGGGCGCTGATAGCGTCCCCGGTGAACAGCATCTCCTTGGCCTTGCGGTGGCCGAGTTCCCAAGCATGCACGAAGTATTCGTGGCCGTTGACGCCGAACGCCAACACCGGGTCGGAAAACTGGGCATCTTCCGAGGCGACGATGAGGTCGAACGGCCAGACCAGCATAAGGCCGCCGGCAATGGCCTTGCCCTGCACCTGGGCTATGGTCGGCTTCGGCATGTTGCGCCAGCGCCAGCAGAAGCCGATGAATATCTCCTGCTCCATGGCCATGTGGCCTTCCTGGCCGGGCCGGTCGTAGCCGCCCACGCCCATGATCGGCGGCGTGAACTCACCGATTCGGCTGCGGTCGCGCATGTGGTGCCCAGAGGAGAAGTGCGGGCCATCGGCACCGATGACAACCACGCGGATGTCATCGTCGTGCATGGCCAGATTGAGCGCCCGGTCGATCTCGTAGAGCATTTGCTTGTCCTGGGCGTTGCGCGTATCCGCCCGCGCCAGCATGATGCGCGCCACCCGGTCGGCGGGTTGCTCGTAGCGAATCTGTTCGAAATCGGTGCTTGGTTCCATACAGCCCTCCCGGCGTTGTCCGAACGCGGCGTAAGCCGCCCTATAGTTATAACATGCTCGAAGCCGAAGCACCCCGAGTATGCTTGAGCTGGTGTATCAGTTTGAATCTGTGGATCGAACAAGGGCACGACACACAGGTGATTCAGCAGGGCCGGGATGCAAACTGATGCACTGCCGATTGAGGTGGTCCTAGTTCGTTTCAGTCATGGCCGGAAGCCCCCCGTCCGGCCATGGCTAACTTCCACGCTACCGGGTGGGCACCACGGTATGCTTCATGCGGCGTGCAGCCACCAAGCGCCAAGTTGCGGCCCCGGTGCGTTGTAAAAGTCGACAGTGGAGTACACCTTGGCCAACTGTCCAAAAGTGGGGCCACCTCAATGTTCCACGATGAGAACCAACTGCCGCCCAAACTCAATCCCGGCGACTTTGCAGGCGGTCTTGATATGCTGCTGAATCGCGGCAACGCCATAGTTTGTCGCCATCCACCAGCCGTTACCCAGATCAACCGACCGAACTCCAAGGTAGGCCAAGCTATACAGATCGCCAGGCTGCCGCGCTACCAGCCTACGCCGCTTGCCACTTGTTTGTTCGGCAAGCCGCTGCATGAATCGCGAGTCGTTTCTGTCCAGCTCTTGTATGACTTGCGTCAACGTGTCTATGGCACTGCGCGTGTCAATTCGTCTTTCATGGAACTTGAACCCGACAATCTTGCCACCACTCCCAGGTTGACGAGGTTTTCTTTTTGGCTTCTCTAGCTTCGGCCCGGGCTGCGGTGTAGGTGGCCGTGGGCTCGCAGACGACGTCAAGCCAGTCAAAAAGGATTCAACGTCTTTCAGGTCCGGCTTGCTACCAGAATCGGCCTCAACCTGCTCGGCTAGTATCTCGACCAGCATGTCATCGGGAGCGCCGAGCAACGCTTGCCACGCCGATTGGAGGCCTTCTCGCGCCCTCATACGACTTCGAACCCGTTCGTGCCGTTGCTCCGCTGCTTGGCGCGCTTTCCCGGCAATGACGCGGTTTTTGCTTAGAAAACGGTTAAAGTCTTCCACGCAGGTTGAAATGTCACCGCGCTGCAGCTCGACCTCAAAGAACCGACGCTCGCTCGGCGAACCTTCTGCCATGCTGAGGTACAACGCCCAGACATTGCCGTCTGTCAGCACTAGCAGAGGCACACCCTTATTCGCTGCATATCGGAATAGTTGGCTTTCGCCGTCTGCGCTGATTGCCCCCATACGCTTTGCCTCGACAAAGATCCGCGGTTTCAAACGGTCAAGCAAGGCATAGTCAACGTAGCCACCTTCTACCGCGAATTCTGGCCGAAACGACACTGGATCCGCATCGTCCCATCCAAGCGCGCGCAGAACAGGGAGAATCACCGCTTGTTTGACTTGGGCCTCGTTTTCGAGCCGATTCGACCCGAGGTTCCCAACCGCGGTCCGCAAAGTCGCTTCTAGATCCATGAGCCTTCGCACTCAGCCTCCCTACCGTGAATGATCATGGAATGATAGCAGCCTAAGATATCAGCCCAAAGCACAAGCTCTGAACGAGCCCGTACAGCGACCATCGAATGCCTAGCTTCGCGCTAGTGTCGTGCCACCCGGGCCGAAAATCCCCCGGCGTCAGCGCTGGAACGACCAGGGTCTAGGTTCAGTTCGTTGCCAACCTTGCAACGCCGTATTAAAGTCCCTTGCGGGCTTGCGGGGACTGCGCTTTATGAAACTCTTGCTTCGTATTCTGGGTGGCCTGGTATTGGCGCTCGTGGTGATTGTTGCCGCCGTTCTGGTAGGTGGCCGCTTCGCCGATGGTCCCCTGGGGGTAATCGCCGGTGGGCCGTTCAAGAGCGGCGAGCCGCATCGGGGCGCGGAACCGGACTGGTCTTTCGTTAAGGAGATGGAGACCATCGAACTGCAAACCGTAGCGCCCGCGAGGTCGCGCACAACCTGGGTGCTGTACCACAACGGACGGGTTTTCGTTCCCTGCGGCTACATGGACAGCACCTGGGGCAAAATCTGGAAGCAGTGGCCCATCGAGGCGCAACGGGACGGCCGGGCGATCATTCGCATCGACGACGTACTCTATGATCGCTATCTGCGGCGCATCAGGGACGAAGCGGTGCTCGCCCCCGTGGTCGCGGAGTTGTTCCGCAAGTATCTCAAACAGCCGGCACCCGAGGTGGCGGCGACCACGGACGCACTTTGGATCTTCGAATTGGCGCCAAGAACCTAAGCCGCACCGTCTGCCAGTCTTCCGCCCCGACCGCCCATGAACAACATCAAGCCAGCGACCGCCATCGATGTGTGCGTCTGCATCGGCGTCACGGTTTTCCTGCTCGGCATGTCCGTCGTGCTCTATGGCAGCGACTCTTCGGCCGGTGCCAATCAGATCGCCCTGGTCTGCGGAGCGGCACTCGCCACCGGCATTGGCATCAAGAACGGCCATAGCTGGCAAGTCATCGAAGAAACCATCGTCGGCGGCATCTCCACTGCCATGCCGGCCGTCATCATCCTGTTTTCCGTAGGTAGCCTGATCGGTGCCTGGATGCTGTGCGGCACGGTGCCCACGATGATCTACTACGGGATGCTGCTGCTCGACCCCGCGTTCTTCTACGCCGCCGCCTGCCTGCTCTGCGCCATCACCGCGCTATCCATCGGCAGTTCCTGGACGGTGGCCGGCACACTTGGCGTCGGCCTGATCGCCATAGCGGCCGGGATGGGCCTGTCGGTCGAGATCACGGCCGGGGCGATCATCGGCGGCGCCTATTTCGGCGACAAGATGTCGCCGCTTTCCGACACCACCAACCTGGCACCCGCCGTCACCGGCATCGACATCTTCACCCATATCCGCCACATGACCTGGACGACGGTGCCGAGCCTGGTGGTGGCACTGGCCATATTCACGGTGCTCGGAATCGGCGAATCGCGTGCGCAGTCACAGAGCGCCGTGGCCCCCACTATGGCGCTGCTCGATGCAAACTTCGCCATCAACCCGCTGCTGCTCGCCCCGGTCGCCCTGGTCGTCTTCCTAGCCGCCCGTAAGGTACCGGCCGTCGCCACCATCATGAGCGGCGTGCTGGCAGGCATCGTACTCGCTGTCTTTTTTCAGCCGCAAGCCGTGCGCGCAATGGGGGGCGACATCGGCGAATCCGGCGCGCTCCTGATGTTTCGCGGCGTCTGGACGGTGCTGTTCGAGGGCTTTGCCGCGACCACCGGGGATATCGCCCTCGATTCGCTTCTCTCCCGTGGCGGCATGCGTTCGATGCTCACCACCGTATGGCTGATTCTCGCCGCCATGGCGTTCGGTTCCGCCATGGACAAGGCCGGCATTCTCCGGGCTCTGGTCACGGGCCTGGTGAAACTGAGCCGCAACACCGGCAGCCTGATCGCCACCACCCTGAGCACCTCCCTGGGGCTGAACGTGCTGACGGCGGATCAATACATAGCCATCGTGCTGCCCGGACGCATGTTCAAGGCCGAGTACAACAAGCGCGGGCTGCACGAGAAAAACCTGGCGCGGGCGCTCGAGGACGCGGGCACCATCACCTCGCCGCTGGTGCCGTGGAATACCTGCGGCGCCTACATGGCCGCCACGCTCGGCGTACCCACATTGGCGTATCTGCCGTTCTGCTTCTTCAACCTGGTGAATCCACTCGTGTCGGTGGCCTACGGATTCACCGGCTTCAAGATAGAACGCATCGCCGACCCGGCGGATGCAACCACCGCACCGGCCCAGACCGGCTGAGCCGCCTTCCGCAATCAATAGACAACCACCGACCGGATGCTCTCCCCCGCATGCATCAGGTCGAAGGCGTTGTTGATTTTCTGCAACGGCATGGTGTGGGTGATCAGGTCGTCGATATTGATCTTGCCCTCCATATACCAGTCGACGATGCGCGGCACGTCCGTGCGTCCCTTGGCGCCGCCGAAGGCCGTGCCCCGCCATACGCGGCCGGTGACGAGCTGGAAGGGCCGCGTGCTGATTTCCTGGCCGGCGCCGGCCACGCCGATGATGATGCTCTCGCCCCAGCCCTTGTGGCAGCATTCCAGCGCCTGGCGCATGACCTCGACATTGCCGATGCATTCAAACGAGTAGTCGACACCGCCATCCGTGAGATCGACGATCGCTTCGACCACATCAGCCACATCCCGCGGGTTGATGAAGTCGGTCATGCCGAACTGTTCGGCGAGCGGCCGTTTGGCCGCGTTGAGGTCCACGCCAATGATGCGGTCCGCGCCCACCAGCCGCGCACCCTGAATGACGTTGAGGCCGATGCCACCGAGGCCGAATACCGCCACTTTGGCGCCCGGTTCAACCGCAGCCGTGTTGATGACCGCGCCTAAGCCCGTGGTCACGCCGCAGCCGATGTAACAGACCTTGTCGAAGGGCGCATCCGGGCGAATCTTGGCCAGGGCGATTTCCGGCAACACCGTGTGGTTCGAGAAGGTAGAGGTGCCCATGTAATGGTAGAGCGTCTCGCCGTGCAGCGAGAACCGGCTGGTGCCGTCGGGCATAAGCCCCTGGCCCTGGGTGGCGCGGATGGCGCCGCACAGGTTGGTCTTTCCCGACAGGCAGAACTTGCACTGCCGACATTCCGGCGTGTACAGCGGAATGACGTGGTCGCCCGGCACAAGGGAACTGACCCCCTCGCCCACCTCCAGGACGACGCCCGCTCCCTCGTGCCCCATGACCGCGGGAAACAGGCCCTCGGGGTCGGCACCCGAGAGGGTGTAGGCATCCGTGTGGCAAATGCCCGTGGCCTTGATCTCCACCAGCACCTCGCCACTACGCGGGCCATCGAGTTGCACGTTTTCTATAGCCAGTGGTTCACCCGCGGCGAAGGCCACTGCCGCTCGCGTTTCCATGCTTCTTCTCCCAGTTCGTTGCTGCCGCACCCCAGTGAAAACAATAGCACAGGAACGCCGGAGCGAGTATCGCGCCGGGTGGTGCATCAGTTTGAATCTGTGGATCGAGCAAGGGCACGGCATACAGGTGATTCGGCAGGGCCGGGACGCAAACTGATACACGGCCTCGCGCCCGCGCCCCTGAGGCGGCACCGGCGTCGTCGCACCCCGCAATTCGGATGTTTGCGGGCGTTCCAGCAAGGCATTCGCGTCGCGTTCTTGTACACTGTGACCATGATTCGACGCATACAGCTACTCAACTACCGCTGTCTGCGTTATGTGGATGTGCGGCTGGATCGGTTCCACGTGCTTGCGGGTGCCAACGGCAGTGGCAAGAGCACGCTGTTCGACGCCCTCGCCTTCCTTGCCGACCTGATGCGGGGCGGGCTGGAGGCGGCCATCGCCAAGCGTACGCCGGAGTTTCGCGACCTGGTATGGCAGCGGCCCGCAACACGCCCCGGTTTTGAGCTGGCACTGGAGCTGGACATTCCCGAGCCCGTGCGGCACCGGCTGGGCACAGACCACGCCTTCCGGCGGTTTCGCTACGAAATCGCCATCAGGGAGGCGGACCACAGCGTTGGCATCGACTCCGAAAGGGGGATTCTGGTTCCCGGCACAAAGGCAAGCCGTAGCGCCCAGGAATTGTTGTTCCCCGTTCCCGAAACACTGCCCTCGGGCGGTGGGCGCCGTGGCTCGAGGACGGTGCTGAGCAAATCTCGGGCGGGCAACGACAGCTTCAATGTGGAAGCATCCGCAAAGACGGGCAAGGCATGGGCGGTGCGCATCCCCCTCGGGCCAGGGCGTTCGGCACTGGCGAACCTGCCGGACTCCGCCGATGCCTTCCCCGCAGCTACCTATGCAAGGCACTTACTGGCGCAACGAATGCACCCCATACAGCTCGATGGCCCGGGCATGCGGCAGGCCAGCCCGCCAGGCGGCCAGGCAAACGCGCTCTGTGCAAGCGGCCGCAACCTACCCTGGGTGGCGCGCTGGTTGCGCGACTCCCATCCCGCGAAGTTCGACGATTGGCTGGCGTACCTGCGATCGGCGTCGCCGCTACTACAAGATGTGCGGGTCGCGGTACGGGAGGAAGACCGCCACGCATACTTGACGCTGCGTGATGCCGCGGGCACCGAGGTGCCGTCCTGGATGGCCTCCGAAGGAACGTTGCGGCTACTCGCCCTGACCCTGCTTGCGCATTTGCCCGGCACCGACGACATTTACTTGGTGGAGGAACCGGAGAACGGGCTGAGTGCCGCAGCCGCCAAAGCCGTGTTCCAATCGCTTTCCTCCATCGCGGACACCCAGGTGCTGGCGGCAAGCCACTCTGAAGCGTTCATTCGCAACGCCGCGCCACAACAGGTTCTGCACTTCACCAGCGACAGCGAGGGCGCCACGGAGATTGTCGCGGGAGACCAGCCTTCTTGAGTGGCTGTGACGCCCACCATGGAACCATTGTTTCGCCTCCCCGCACAAACGGCCCTTGGCTCGCGGCTCCTAGTCGGCCTCCGAGCGAGCCCCGAATGAGAAGTGCCCTGTTCCCAGCGCGTCGGCACCCCGGCCCCGGCTCGCACAGTGGCAACGGTCAATCCCTGGCTGAACGACTACCTGTCGCGCCCCGGCACCGGCACCGGCTCGCGCAGTGGCAACCGCCGCCGTCCCGTCGGACTGGGACATCGCCCCGTTGGCCCTGTAAGCCGGGGGCGTTAACCGGTACCCTACTTTAACTCGGCACAAGCGAGCGATAACTCCGCGCCAAACAGAGCCGGATAGCAAGGAGACAAGTGTGAGTTACGAGCAGTTGATTGCAATGGCCAAACACAACCTGGCGCATGTGCGCGCCGGAACCATCGAGCAGGCGGACGAGATTCGCCAAGTACCCGCTCGCCACTACTTCGACGAAGCGCGCTGGCGGCTGGAAATGGAAAGGATCTTCAAGCGCGTGCCGCTCATGCTGGCAATGACCGCCGAGCTTCCCAACCCCGGCGACTACAAGGCCATGGACGCTGTGGATACGCCCGTGCTGATTACCCGGGGCCAGGACGGCAAGGTGCGCGCCTTCGTCAACATGTGCCGGCACCGCGGCTCCCAGATCATGGCGGTTGGCACCGGCAACGCCAAGCGATTCACCTGCCCCTACCACGCCTGGTCCTACGATCAGTCCGGCGCGCTGATCGGTGTCTTCTCGGAAAAGGACTTTGGGCGCGTCGACCGGTCATGCCACAGCCTGGTGCGGTTGCCGGCCGCGGAACGCGCCGGATTAATCTGGGTAGCGCTGAACCCCGGTACCAACCTCGAAATCGACGACTTCCTATCCGGATACGACGACCTGCTGGGGCATTTCGACTTTGCCAATTGGCACTTCTTCGAGAACCGGATACTAAACGGCCCGAACTGGAAGATCGCCTATGACGGCTATCTCGACCTGTACCACCTACCGATCCTGCACCGGGATACGTTCGGCCCGGATATGCACAACCAGGCGCTCTATTACGCCTGGGGGCCCCATCAGCGCGTCAGTTCGCCAGACCCGTCCCTAGCCGAATTCGACGCCATCGAAAACGTCGGCACCGCCCACCTGATGTCGGGCGTGTGGACCATTTTTCCGCACGTCTCCATCGCCGGTTTCGGCGGCGGCGGCCGCAGCGTGATGATCTCGCAACTCTTCCCCGGCGCAACACCCCAGGAGTCCTATACGGTGCAGAACTACCTGATGGAGCAGGCACCCACCGACGAGGAAACCCGCCAGGAAGCCCACGAACAGTTCAAGTTTCTCGAATACGTGGTTCGCGAAGAAGACTACGCCACCGGCCTTCGCCAGCAGCGGGCACTGCGCACGGGCACCATGCCCCATGTGCTGTTCGGCCGCAACGAGGGTGGCGGCCAGCGCTTCCACGGCTGGGTTGAGAAGCTGCTGGAAACCGACGACGAAGCTTTGCCTTCGCTGTTCCAGAACGGGCGGAATGAAAAAGCCCGATGATGTGCATGCGTCGTTCCGATTTGCATCTCCCAAAGCGGGCCAACGCACCTTCTACTATGCCCGCGTCCTAGAAAACCCCAAGTGCCGGTGGCCCACCTAGGACGTGATACGTGCAGGCATTGCCCCGAGCCCGGATATGCACACAACCGTTCAGGACCGGGTCTAGTCCTCCCCAACCTGGGTCCACCCGCCCGGGGCCTAGCGGCCTGCGGGGCTCGAACACTTTGAATCTAGCTACGATGCACCACAACAGTATTAGCACGCCCTAGGGAAAGTCTGATTAAGTTGATGTTCACGGGCACCTTGTTCCATAGCCGATTGGCTTTGCTTGGCGCTACCAGGTAATGGCGTACTTGTTCATACCTTCGCTAGTCGTTCATCCTGGCATCGTCGCCGAGTTGTCGGGCGATAGCAGAAGCCGCGCCAGTCAATTCCCGGTGCCCGGGGCGGTGGCGCAACGCCGCATGCAGAATGTCAAGCGCACGCTCGGACTGGCCGCTGGAATGCAGCGCAATCGCATAAGCATAGGCATAGCGCGGGTTGTCCGGTGCCAAGCCCGCCGCCGCCTTGAGCAGCGGCAGCGCCTCGCCGTCGCGGCCCTGCCGCACCAACCACAGGGCGCGCGCCAGCTTGACCTCCGGCGAGCCGGGGGCAAGCGCCAGCGCCCGATCAAGCAGTTCCCCCGCCGCCCGATCCCTTCCCGTGGCGCGATATAGGTCCGCCAGATTCACCATTGCCGGTACCCAGTCCGCCGCGAGTTCCAGCGCGGTCCCCAAGGCCGCCTCGGCATTAGGCAAATCACCGATGGCCGTATAGGCGGACGCCATGTTGGTGTGGGCTTCCGGCCAGTCCGCATTGAAGCGCTGGGTGGCAAGGTATTCATTCAAGGTTTCCAGAAGACGCCTCTGCTCCGTCTCCCCCAAGCTGTTGGACACCGCCGCGAGCAGGCGCGCCGCTTCGGTGCGCACCGCCAGGCGCTCATCGTCCAGCAGGTGGTTCGCCCGCCGCCAGAATCGCTGTGGAGCGAAGCGCGCCGCGCCACGCAGCGCACCTAAGCGCACCAGTGGGCTCGCATCCCGCAACCCGCCCTCAAGTGCCAGCCCCGTGCCGGCGTCGTCGTAGGCGTGCATGAGCGCCAGTGCGGTGGCGCGCACCATCGCCGTCTCGTCCCGGTTTTCGCCCACCGCCGCCAGAGCCGCCGCAACACTCGGTTGGGCACGGCGGGCGGCGGCGAAAAGCGGCGCAAAATGGGTCTTTTCCGGTGTTCCGAAGTGCCGGGCGAGAACAGCGCGGGCCCACTCGGCACTACGCTCTTCATGGCAGCCGTTGCAAGCGTTCGGCACCCCGGCGGTGGTAGTCAGATCCGGTCTGGGTATGCGGAAGCCGTGGTCCCGGCGGTCATCGACCAGCATATAGGTGCGCGCGGGCATATGGCAGGAAACGCAGCGCGCGCCGTCGCTAGCGGCATCGTGCAGATGATGGCCTACGGTATCGTAATCGGCGGCCTTCAGCGTCGGAAAGCGGGGGTCGCCCCCTGCGTTGTGACAGCGGGTGCAGAGCCGGTCGCCTTCCGCAAGCAGGCGTGCCGAGTGGGGCTCATGGCAGTCTCCGCAGGCGACCCCCCGGGTGTGCATCCGGCTCTGCAGGAACGAGCCGTACACGTATACCTCGTCCAAGATCTGCCCATCGGCCTCGTACAGCCCCGGCTCGAGCAGCGCCGGCAGGTAGTAGTCGAAAAACGGCTTGTCCGGGGTGAAGCCCTCCCGGAGCTGGGTGCGCCGACTGTGGCAGGGTGCGCAGCTATTGATCTGCTCCGCCTGGGTATCGAGCCCTAGAACACCGCGCCCCAATTCCGGTAGCCCGCGACTGGCATCCGACGCCTGGCCGGTAGCGACCCTGTTCGCCCAATCCAGATGCGCCGAACCGGGGCCGTGGCAGGCTTCGCAGCCCACCGATACTTCGGCGAAACTCGTGGCGTAGGTGCGGCGGGCCGCGTCATACCCCTTGGTGACGCCAGTCGAATGGCAGTCTGCGCACATCAGGTTCCAGGTGTAGGCGCGGCCGCTCCAATGCAACGGGCCGCCGCGTTCCGCCCCCTGCTCCGGTTGCAGGTGAAACCAGCGCCCCTCCACCGTATCCCAAGCGATATCGAATGCCTGCAGGCGCCCCCCCGGCAGCGCCAAAAGGTACTGTTGCAACGGTGCCACCCCGAATGCAAACCGCACCTCGAAATCGGCCGCGTCGGCCCCGGGGCCCCCGGTGCGAACCATGAACCGCCCATCCGAGCGGCTGAAGCCGGTGCGCTCCGCTCCGTGGATATAGGTGGCATCCGCGAAGTCCCCGGCGACCGCCGCGCCCGTTGCGGGTTGCATGGCCAACTGGTGGTGAGAGCCAAGCCAAGCCTCGTAGGCGGCCCGATGACAACCCGCGCAGGCCCCGGAGCCGACATAGGCGGGAAGCGCACCGACCGAGGCGTCTTCCAACGGCGGGGGAGCACCGCAGGCAGACAAGAGGCCGCAGGCCGCGCACAGGCCGCGCACCCACTTCCATGAAGTAACTGTCTCGTTTGCCTTCACAAGCGGCTCATGGGCGGCCTCCCGGCCCGCGCTACGGAACACCCCCGGAAGCAGCACGGCGCTGCCTGCCCAGCGTGCAATCGGTAGTGACTCAGTTTGAATTTGTGGATCATGGCAAGGCCGTCCCACATGGAGTTCGACGCAGCCGGAATTCAAACTGAGTATCCATGTTGTCAAGAATGTACTTGTTGGTGGATTTCCATTCAGCGTCTCGGTGCCGTTGGACGGGAGCCGGTCGATAGGCCGCTGGCCGAGGTCGCCTAGGCCAGGCCACTACCGTGCAACCATCCCCCTTGCCGGCAGCCATTCTCATGTTGGCGCGCAACTTCACCGTTCGGCGCGTAACACCCCGCACTTCTGGCTTAATGCGGGCCAAATCGACGGGCAAACCCGTCCTGTGGAGGGGCTGAAGGCCACAGTGAGAGTCGCTGCTTTGCCGGGGGCTGCATTGCGTTGCCACCGCATACTTAGATACATTGCGCCGTTCATCGTGGCGGGCCAGGTCAGACAGCATACCTCGACCGGTTCCAGACGGCTCGCCGCACGACCAGCAGCATTGCGGGAGACAGCGAATGACAAATCGCTACCAGGGCTACAAGCGGCTGAAGTTCGACTATCCCGGCGAGCGGATACTGCGTATTACCATCTGCCGCCCAGAGCGGTTCAACGCACTCGATGCAATCGGCCATCGCGAGCTGACCTATGTCTGGCGCGAGATCGACGCCGACACCGGCATCGATTGCGTCGTCATCACCGGCGAGGGCAAGGCGTTTTCCGCCGGTGGCGACTTCGAGATGATCGAGACGAACATCAATGACTACCATGCCCTGGTCAACACCTGGAAGGAGGCACGCGACCTGGTCTACAACATCATCAACTGCGGCAAGCCGACCATCTCCTCCATCAACGGTCCGGCGGTCGGTGCCGGCCTGGTTGCGGCCCTGCTCTGCGACATCTCCATCGCCGCCAAGTCGGCGTTCGTCACAGACGGCCATACCCGGCTGGGGGTTGCCGCCGGCGACCACGCCGCCATCGTCTGGCCGCTGCTCTGCGGCATGGCGAAGGCCAAGTACTACCTGCTGACCTGTGACCGGCTGTCCGCGGCGGAGGCCGAGCGCATCGGCCTGATCTCGCTGTGCGTAGAGGACGAACAACTCGGCGAGAAGACCATGGAAGTCGCGCACAAACTGGCAAACGGCGCGCCAAACGCGCTACGCTGGACAAAATACGCGCTGAACAACTGGCTGCGCATGGCCGGCCCGACCTACGATGCCTCCACCGCGCTCGAAATGCTCGGCTTCCTGGGGCCGGAAGGGAAGGAGGGACTGCGGGCGCTCCAGGAAAAACGAGACCCCGTCTTTCCCAAGGGCTCACCGGTATGACCCCGGCCCGCCGTACAGTCATCGGTCTCACCGGCGGCATCGCCTCCGGCAAGTCAACCGCCGCCCGCTACCTGGGCGAACTCGGTGCCCATATTGTCGACTGCGACGGTCTCGGACACCGGGCCTACGACCCCGGCACCCCCACTTTTGAAGCCGTGCGCAGCGCATTCGGCGATGAGGTGGTGAACGGCGACGGCCGCATCGACCGCCGGGTGCTCAGTGGGAAGGTGTTCGGCAAACCGGACGAAATGAAAAAACTCACGGACATCGTTTGGCCCGAAATCGGCCGGCTGGCCCGTGCCGAAATCGAGGCTGGCGCACCCGGCGCAATCACCGTGCTGGAAGCCGCCGTGCTGTTCGAGGCCGGCTGGATAGAGGGGCTGGACGAGGTCTGGGTGGTCGTCGCCGACCCGGAGACCGCGACCGAGCGCGCCATGGCCCGGGACGGCCTCGATGCGCAGGCCGTGCGCAAGCGCATCGCCGCCCAGCTTTCCAACGCGGAGCGCACCGCCCGTGCCGACGTGGTCATTGACAATTCCTCTGACCTTGGCAGTCTGCACAGGCAACTGAAGGCGCATTGGCGGCGTCTATTGGAGGGGTGCCAAGCGCCGTGATACTCGACCTGCACTGCCACTCGATCAAATCCGACGATGGGCGCGCCAAGGTGCCGAACTACTGTCAGTGGATTCGCGCGCGGGAACTTCCCATCGATGGATTCGTATTGACCGAGCATCGCCAATTCGACCGGGAGTCCGACTACTCGGCCCTCGCCCGGGATTTCGGCCTGACCATTCTGAAGGGTAGCGAAGTGGAAACCGAATACGGCCATGTCCTGCTGTTCGGCGTGACGGAAGCCCTGACCCGTGCCTTCGACTTCGCCGACATCAATCTGCCCCTCGCCCAGGTCATCGACGAAGCCGAGCGGCACGGTGCCGTGGCCGTGCCCTGCCACCCCGGTAGACGCCGTGTGGGCATGTTTGCGCACATCGAGGAATACGGTGTGCCGCCGGGCGTGCGCATCGTCGAGATTCACAACGGCGGCAGCCGCGCCCGCGAGGACGAACTGGCAAAACGCATGACGCGGGAACTCGGCTACCTGGGTATCGGCGGCAGCGATGCCCATATCGTCAGCCATATCGGCCGTTGCGCCACGGGCTTTCCCGGGAGGGTGAGTAGCGCATCGGAACTCGCCGAGGCACTCCGCGCCGAAGACTTCGAAGCCCTGAATTTCAATCCACCAACCGGGGCGGCGGCACCGGCCAGCCTCTCCTAGCCATGAGTGAGCCGCTGAATATCGAGGCGCTACGGGTCGAATACCTGAACCAGGTATTCGATGAGCGGAAATTCGAGCTCTCCGCCGAAGAAATCGCCCAGTACGCCGCCTGCTGCGGGGAACTACTGCCCCGCTATACGGAGCCGAGCCACCGGGATTTCCAAGCCCCCCCAACCATGGCCGCCAGCCTGGAGCCCTACAATCGACTACCGGCCGGCTTTCCCAGGGTCGCGGGGCTCGGCATGGACGCCGGCCGCGCCGTAACAGTGCACAAGCCCATCCGCCCCGGCGTCGGGCTCACCGGCAAGACCCATATGCACGACATCTACGCGAAGACCGGGCGGTCGGGCCGGATGGTCTTCTTCGTCAAGCGCATGAAGATTCTCGGCCCCGATGGCGAATGCCTCGCGTTCACCGATACCAGCACGGTGATCCGGGAGCGGCCCGGGACATGACGGGGGCCGCCGTTGCGCAACATCCAAAGAGCGTATGGAACCCTGATGCGTCCTAACAGTACCATCGCAAAGTGTTCGCTCTTGAAACAACAACTTCCGCTACGCCCGATGTGTGCATGGAATTGCCATAATAGGACACCCAAATCGAGCGAATCCCCGTCGGGTCGAGCCGCGAAACTGGGCATCGGGGCGATAGCGGGAGGTGCTGATCTTGAAAGGAAATTTCTGGAAAAGTATAGGATTCTGCTAGATACTGCCCGATCTTCTGAAAAACATTCACAAACCATCTATAACCGCTTTTACCGAGGGCTGGTAGACGACCTTGGGGTCGATCAGGATGCGTCAAGTTTTGGATCATGTGCCGCAATATTCAGGATGTAGAGTTCGGTGAGGAGTTGCCGGCGTTCGACCCGGACACCAGCCTCGACAACGTGCGGAAGTTCACCCAGGCCGCGCATTGGCCCGCCAGCCGGTTCACCGACCACGAGGCGGCGCGCGGGGAAGGTCTGCCCGGTGCCCTGGTGCCGGGCGTCATGAGCCAGGGCTTTCTCGCGGCCATGATTCATCGCTGGGCACCGCAGGCCGAACTGCGTCACCTAGACACAGTGTTCCGGGCACCGCTGATCGTGGACGAGCCCTGCCACGTCAAGGGCGCGGTCACGGACATCGACGCACAATCCGGCGCGGTCGAGATCGACATCACCATCACCAACGATGCGGGCGAAACCCGCGTTTTTGGAACCGCCAGGGTCAAGTTACCCGATTCGTGAATGGAGCCCGAAACGCCGGTGTCTCGTCAAGCAGCAAATGTCGGTTAGGGGCCAGGACCATCCCAAAGCATCACTCTTGAGATAAAATTTCAGAAAATTCATTAGATTCCGAAAAATATTCGTAACCATCTATATGGAGTTTGGCCGAAGGCTAGTAGACGACTTTGGGATGGCCCTGCGGTTAGGGTCGCTCCGGTGTGACGCCGCGGTGGTCGGTGGTGAAACGCCAAGGTGCCTGTAACCTATCATATGTGATATGGCACCAGTCCCCGCAAGGCCTGTTGCGCCCGCACTGGCCGGCAGCTCAATGGCGCAGTGAAAGCCACCCCCCGGCCCCATGGGACGCATCGCCAGTTGCTCCCGATCAGGTGCGTCGGTGGAAACCCAGCAGTGCCTGGCTTCAGGTTATGGACAGCCCGCTACTAGCGATTTCGTTGACGCGATGGCGGGTCGCCTGCTTGTCCACGAACCATTGGGCATTGATGGCCGTGAACTCCCGCACGTCCGAGGGCACCTGTTCGTCGACGAATATCGCCCCGACGGGGCAGGCCGATTCGCAGGCCGCGCAGTCGATGCACTCGTCCGGGTGCACGTAGCACATGCGGTCGTCGTCCTCGTCGAAGTAGATGCAGTCCACCGGACACACCTCGACGCATGACCGGTCCTGTACATCGATGCACGCATTGGTGATGACAAAGGTCATGGATTCCCGTTCCAATGCCGCGCGGACCCTGGGGGCCGCCGTTCGGGCCGCTAGGCTAGCCAATTCAAATCCGGATGCCAAGCCAGACGATGGCCGACCGCGCCAAACCCAGCCGCTATCGGAGTACCCTCAGGCTGGACGGTTATACGGACACATACTACGCTATGGGCCACAGCCATCTCGAACGGAGGCAGGGATGCGTGGCGGTTGCCCATTCGCACTGGATGTCTTTTCGGAAACGCCTGCCCCGGACGACCCGGGCGCACAGGCCGATTTCCCGCTCATGCCGGAAGGGGTCGCCGTGGACATGGGCCATGCGCCGGACGGGACGCCGCTGTTCGACCCCAGAATCCTCAATTCCGCCGAGTTCATGCGCAATCCGTACCCCTATTACCGGATCCTGCGCGACCACTATCCGGTGTTTCACGACCGGCTCTGCAATACCTACTACGTCACCCGCTACGAAGACATCACCAGGTGCTACTTCGACGACGAGGGGTTCAATACCATACCCAAGGGTAGCTCCAGCGGTGTGCTGGGCAATACCCAGCTCGAGCTTTCCGGTGTGGAGCACCGGCGCCGGCGCAACCTGTACGGGCAGCATCTGGTGGGGCAATCGCTGAAGAACCGCATTCCGGCGATTCAGCGCCAAGCCCGGGAGATGATCGAGGCCTGGCAGGAAATCGACGATCCCGAAGTCGTCTGCGACAAGGACGGCGTGCGCACGGTGGAACTCGGCCGCGCCTTCGCCAACGAGTTCCCCATCCGGGTGGTCTGCGAAGTACTGGGCTTTCCGAAGGAAGCCCAGGACGATTTCTACTACTGGTACAACTCCATGATGTCGGGCCTGGGCGGTTCGCATACCCACCGGCAGGGCCTAGAGGCGCGCCAGCACCTCGAAGACTATGTCGAGGGCATCGTCGAGGCGCGCCGCAAGCAGCCCACCTGGCTTTACGACGAGGCGGGCAACCCGATCTCCAAGGACATCATCTCCAAGCTCTGCGAGACCAGGGTGGACGGGGATTACCTCTCAACGGAAGAGATCACCTCCAACATCGCGCTTGTGGTCGGCGGTGGCGGCGAGACAACCCGCGGCGCCATTCTCAACATGTGGTACCTGCTCTTGCAGCACCCGGATCAGTTCGAGGCGGTCTGTAACGACGATGCGCTTTGGGATACCGCGTTCCACGAGACCCTGCGTCACTCCTCGTCCATCGGCGGCCAGCCCCGGCACAACACCTACGATGTGGTCATGCACGGCGTCAAGGTGCCCGCCGGGTCGCTCATGCAGATGGTCGACTTCTCCGCCAATCACGACGAGCGCATCTTCAGGGATCCGGAAACCTTCAACATCTTCCGGGACGACCTGTACTCGGGGAAGATCCTGCGCAGCGGCTACAACCGGGATGGCCGCCGTAATCACATGGCCTTCGGCGTCGGCCCGCATCTGTGTCCGGGTGCCTGGATATCACACCAGGAGGCGGTGGAAGGCTCCCGCATCCTGCTCAAGCACCTGAAGAACCCGCGCATCAACATCGGGCGCATGCCCAGGGATATCGACGGGGAGAGCCTGCGACCCATCGGCCTGATCTCGGTTCGCGAACTCTATCTAGACTACGACCTGGCCTGAAGAAACGGGAACTCCGCCATGCGAGGCACCGCAGTCATCGGCGCGAACGGCGTCGCCATTCCCCAGGGAACTCGCGGCGAGGCGGGCTTTCGTACCTACGAAATCCACCAGCGTGAACGGGTTGGGCAGTCCACGGAAAAGATCAAGCCGATCCAGCTTATCTCGCCGGAGTTTGCGCACGACCCGTACCCGCTGCTCGCGATCCTGCGCGAGAACTATCCCTGTTACCGGGACTGGCTCGGCAACTGTTACTGGGTGACCCGCTACAACGATGTGACATCCATCTTCACGGACGATGCGAACTTCGAGACACGGCCGAGAGGCTGGATGCTGGGGCTCGATAACGGCGGCCGTATTCTGACCGGCGAACTCGCACTCTATGGCGCCGTCGCGACCGGTATCCAGGACAACGCCGAGCGCCTAGCGCGGCAGGCGGTGAGCGACTTCGCAGCCCGGGGCGAGGCGGACCTCGCCATCGAATTCGCGGCTCGCTTTCCCCTGGAACTGCTGCTGGCCGTGCTCAAGCTGCCGGCCGGGGACACCAACGCCTTTGCCGCCCGTTTCCAGGCAATGCGGCGGGGTGTCACCTGGGAACCCCGGCTGCGACAGGCCGGGTTGTCCGCCGCCCGGGAGCTCGAGCGGTACTTCGCGCCCCTAATCGAGCAACGGCGTGCCGACCCCGGCGACGACATGATCTCGGCGCTTGCCGCCCTGGAACGGGAAGACGGTCCGGTTAGCGCCCAAGACCTGGTGGCCACACTCGTCGAGGTCGACCTCGATGCAATGCACGGCAGTCTCGCCAACCTCTGGTTGCGCCTGCTTGAGGAACCCGAACGGCTTCAGTCCATCCTGGACGAACCCCGCTTCCTGAAGCTGGCCGTGCTGGAGACGTTCCGGCACTCGGCACCGACCCTGCAGGCCATGCGGTTCGCCCGGCACGAGGTGGAACGCTTCGGGCGCCTGATTCCCGAAGGCGGGCTGGTGATCTGCTCGGCCGCCGCGGGCAACCGCGACCCGCGGGTGTTCAGCGACCCCGACCGGTTCATCGTCAACCGCAAGGATATTTGCCATCGGGAGGCGCGTGGACAGTACCGGGCCGACGGGCTTGCCACCGGTATCATGTTCGGCCTCGGCCCGCCCTCGAAGCAGCCGGCGATACCCGAAGACCGCCCGCCGTCGGCATTCGCGATCACCCGCGATGCCTTGGTCACCGCGTCCGAGGTTCTGATCGACGCCGTCGCCGATCTGAGGCTGGCACCAGGGGCCGGCGCCTATCAGGCCTGCCGCCGCATCGGCGAGATGCACACCTGCTGGCATCTGCCGGTGCGCTTCCGGGCCCGCTAAGGGCCTCGGGCCTCGGGCGGCGCCTATCTTCTGGACCGGGGGCGATATTGCCCGCCATGGCCGGTGCCCAGCCCCAAGTTCTCGAGCTGGTGGCGAACCAACCCGGGCGAAACCCTGAATCGGCGCGCCGTCGCCTCCGTTCCTGCATCGGAATAGCCGGGGTCACCTATCACAAACAACTTCCGGCCCGGCGTTTGATTCTGTCAAGAATCGCGACACGTAAGTCGGGAACTACCCTTGAGCGTACCGAAGTCATTCGAGGGATCGTGCCACTCGGAATCCCTGGTTGGCGTAGCGTTGCTGGTCGGTACCGATGATCTGCCATTCTCGATGCGCTGACCGGATTCTGCGGGGCTCCCTAACATAGTCACCACCACGGACGACACGCCTGGTGCAATCCCCAGTTTTCCACGCACTGCCATCGCTCGGCGCTCCGTCATAGGTCTCGTTCCAACAATCTTCTACGACCTCGGCTACGTTGCCATGCATGTCGTGAAGCCCCCAAGCATTCGCTGCAAAAGATCCAACGGCCGCGCGAGCACGGGACCAGTTGCTCCAGCAGCCATCGCAATTGGCACGGCCTTCACCAACCTCGTCCCCCCAACTGAATTTCGTGTCCGATCCCGCCCGTGCCGCATACTCCCATTCCGCCTCGGTTGGCAGGCGATACGTTTGGCCGGTCTGCTGTGAAAGCCACTGAACGTATGCCTGTGCATCGTCCCAATTGACATTCCGGACCGGCATGTCCGAACTGCTACTCCCTAGCCCGTCTCGACCGGATGGACATCCACCGGCATCCACGCAGTCACTCCACTGCGCTACGGTCACTTCGTACTTCGAGAGTTCGAAGCCATTCGAGATGATCACCTCATGGACCGGCAATTCGGTGTAGTCGCAATCGCTGTCATTCGACAAACAGCCCATATCGAATCGACCGGGCGGAATTCTCAGCATCACCGGTGTGGGGACATAATCCGTTATGTGCTCGACAGGGGGGGGCGTCGACGCGAGACCCGGCACGGTGGACAGATTGGTCAGATGCCCCGTCGGCGTCTCAAGCAGGCTCATAGCCGCGATTCGCACATCGGACTCGACGGTCAACGACCACTTGCCTGTACCAGCGCCCAGAGCACCGTTCAGTCCTGGTCCGCCATCTTCCAGTTGTGCAGCAGAAATCGTTCGGCTCGCACCTGCCGGGATCGTCGTTTGTACCGAACCGCTCGATGGCAACCCCTTGTCGTCAACCCCACCGATTGTGACTTCGGCCGTTTCGTCGTTCCAGTTGATCATGCGTAGCTTGCTCACCTGGTTTCGATTTTGGCCGGGGTTGAAAATCCCCACCCAGTGATCAAATCCATAGCTTGGCACCAAATCGTGCATTGCCGTAAGGAAACCATCCGTCGTTCTAATGTAGGAGAGCACCTCAATGCTACGGTTGCTGGTCAGTTCCAAACGCCAATCGCCCTCCCCGGGACCAATTCCGACTGGGAGCCCTTTCTCGTCGTTGCCCCACTCCAGATCATTTGAATTGAAATGTGCCGCCTGGTTGGTGCCCACAGAAAGCGCGATCGGCCCGTATCTTCGACCTTCGTCATCGTAGGCGGCGATGAGGACCCTTGCGTCCAGTCTCGAACGATTGATGACTCGTACGAATCCCTGGAGGTTCGAGGCAGCCGCCGCGGGCACGAACGGAACGAAATACCCTGCAAATCCCCGCCGTGGCACGGTAGAAAGGTTGGTCAGATGGCCGGTGGGACTCTCAAGCAGGTTCATCACCGACAGGGCACGGTCGGATTCCACGCTGAGTCGCCACTTACCCTGGCCGTCGCCGAGGCTCCCATCCAGGTCCGTGCCGCCGGACTCCAGTTCTTCCGACGAAATGGTACGGGTGGCGCCTGGAGGAATCGTGGTGCTAACTTCGCTACCCGGAGAGTTCCCCCGGTCGTCAACGCCCGAAATGGAGATTGCCGCATTCTCGTCGCTCCGATTGAGAATCAGCAACCTGCTGACTTGGTTTATGTTTGAAGCGGGGTTGAAGATCGCAACCTGGTGCGTGTTTCCTTCACTGGGGACGACGTCATGCATTGCAGTGAGGAAACCATCATTTGTTCGCATGTAGGACGAAACGTCGACGTCAAGGTCGCTCGCCAACTCCAGGCGCCAGTCGCCTTCCCCGACACCGACTCCGCCGGAAAGGCCCTTAGCAGCATTGCCCGATTCCAGATCGTCGGAGTTGAAGTGGACGGTCTGGTTGGCGTCGATGGACAACGTCAGTGGACCAGAGCTGCGACCGGTCGTGTCTCCTACCCCTATGCGCACCTCGCCTGACTCCTCGGACTGGTTTATCACCCTGAGGAACCCCTGGCGGTTTGCGTCAGAAGCGGGCGGGAACAACAATACGATCTCGTCTACCTCCGAAGCGTCGAGGGGAAGGAGGTCGATGCCATCCGCCAGCCCGTCGTTGTCGTCGTCGCCGTCTGCGTTGTCGCCTACTCCATCTTCATCGGCATCAACCGATTCGGAAGCGTCAAACGGAAACGCGTCGCTTGCGTCGCCAACGCCGTCATTGTCATCGTCCGTGTCAGCCCTGTTACCAACGCCATCCCCATCCGTGTCTCGCCATTCGTCAGGGTCGTCGGGAAACTCGTCCACCGGATCGACGAAGCCGTCGTCGTCCCTGTCTTCAAGTCCTTCCCTGACACGGGCGACCTGAAAACGAACGGCATCAAGGCTGGTGACAGCGGCGGCACCGTCGATTTCCAATGGATCCACACCGCATGGTTGCGGGCTCTCAAGAGCCCCTTGACACTCCGCGTCTGGATCGGAAAACACCGACAACCCAACACTCCTCATAAACCCATAGGACATGATGGTGTTAAAGCCTCCGGCGACGGCATGGCCGCGGGACCACCGCCAAGTGCCTATCGGGGCGTTGTCAACCTGCCAGCGTGAGTGGCCCAAGCCGAATAGATGACCGAGTTCGTGCACAAGCGTTATGGAACCGCAAAGCCCATAGACTACGGCATAGCTAGCCAGAAACACCTCACGGCCTATGCGACCCCGTGTCCGGACAGGGAGAGGCGCTTGGCCACAGGCACCAGGGGAGTGTCTCCGGAACAGCACGTTCACATCCGATCCATGTCGATCTCCTTCCCGAAGCAGATCGGTTTCGTCGATCCACTCGAAGAAGCCACTGATGTCAGTGTCGTCGGAAAGCTGAGTTTCGACCAGACCTACCAAACGAAATCGAATCGGGAGGCCGTTGTTTTGCAGAATGAGGTTGGCGAGATCGAACAGATGCTGAATTCGAGTGGTAGGATCGCCATCGAACAGACGTGGATACATTTGACTATACCAAGCGAGCACATCGATTGTTGACTCGCCGGGAGCAGAGTCAGGATCACTCGGGTCCGTGCCCTCGGCGCGTTCATTGATATCTCCCACACCGTCGTTGTCGCTATCTTTCAGAAAATCTTCCTCACCAACCGAGAACGTGTCGCTTAGAACTACCGGTGCCTCCATATAGATGAAGTCGACAGACCTTGGCCTCTCGCCGCCATCCTTCTCATACAGAGTCGGTATCAGGTGAACAGGGTTCGTCAGAAACTCGGAGCCTAACGAAGCAAAGTCCAATTGGACGTCGTAGGAATTCGTAGCCAGGCTGCTATTGGCGCTCAATGAGGCCGTGACGTCAAACTCAGTCAACAAATACCAGCGTTCGATTTCGTCCTGCGTCCAAACCAAAACCTGAAGTGGTCCGCTATTCGCCGCGTCAAAGCTCCGCAACCCAAAGGTGACGGTCAATGTCGTTCCTTCGAGCTCCACACTACACGGACACTCGAAATAGATGTCGGTGTTCGCCACCACAGGTTGTGCGAGGAAAGTGCTCAGAACCAACAGCATCAAGGCAAAAACCAGCGTTCTCATAGCGGAATTCATTCGTATTCCTTGGATCGCCTGGAAACGGTCGTCCCGTTTATCCCCACGTCAATGACCGGTTTCGGGGTCACGTTGAACGAACTCGTCGGGTGGCTCGACGAGGAAAAAATCCGGTTTACTGTAATCGACATGCTGGTCGATGTTGGCGGTGGGCATCAACCAAGCCAATTCTGTGTTGCCCACCAATTCGTAGGATCCATCGGGCGTACCAAGATACGCAAACGCATTACGGTCCCCGACTGTGATGAGATACGAATATGGGAGTTCCCCTTCCATGAGCCGGCCGACATAGGATCGGTTGTTCCCCAACCCCACTTCTACGCGATCGATGACCGTGTCATAGCTCACCCCGATTTGCGGCACAGTGAGCATGATCGCGTCGCCGGCCTGCCATGCCCACATGTCCTCATCAAGTGCCACGAGGACCGCGTCCATTACGGTTTCCTTGTAACTTGGGATCCGGTTCGGGTCGACGCTTTCGGGATCCACGGCCACCCATCCCCGATTTGCCGGTTCGAGCGATTCGTTTCGGTCATCCCTAGTTGGAATTTTCTCAGGCTCGACAAGTTCATGATCTCGGTGCTCAGGGACCGCCTCCATCGAGTCGACGGTATCGTCAGCAGGTTCATCGAAATCCCACCCATTAGCAAAATAAAACCCCAGCGCCAACGCAATCAATATCGCTACGGTCCATGTAACCTGGCGAGACCTTAGGCGTTCGACGCCTTCAGAGCGGCGAGGCGATTTCGTAGCTTCCATCATCCAGTCCAGTTCTATTCCGAGTTTGGCCCGGAAAACCCACCAAGGGGGTGTTCTAGCTCACACACATTTGGCACACGCCCGGCGGTGACTGCGAGAGCGGCACCGGGGCCGGGAAGCCGCCGCCGCCCCGGCACCGGATCGGGTAGCCTTTAGTGAACGACAAACCCACTGAAAGGTAACGATCCACGAACATTGAGTCAATGCGGATCAAACCGTACCACAGACGGTTTCGCTGTTTTCTTGCGAGGGGTATCCCCTCGCGCTCCCCGGCTGAGGGCTGTTTCCTGCGAGGGGTGCCCCCTCGCGCTCCCCGGCTGAGGGCTCCCGACGAGGTTCCGCTTCCGCCCGCCGCGGCCGAGCGCCTAGCCGGAATTCCGTTCCGGTGTCGGCGTTCAAACAACGCTGATTACAGTGCCGCAAGTCCCGCAAACGCGAGCCAAGTTCTCCTTGACACCTTGACCCGCGGGGAAACATCCGCGAGCCGATCCAGTGATTCGCCAGCATGGACAGCCTTTGGATGGTTACGGCTGCGGTTCAGATGCCCTGGGTTCGCCAGGGGTTGGCCGCTGTTCTTCCTGGGGGCGTTGGGCGAACTGGTTGAGCCAGTCGCAGAGATGGTGGCTGATTGCCCCGCTGACATGCGCGGCGCGGACCAGGGCATATAGCGGCAGCCCCTCGAAGTACAGAATATTCCTCAATTCCCGAATGCTGGCGCACGAAAGAATCGAATGCAGCCAGAAACGCTCCAGTTCCCCGGGAAACTCTTTCAGGAACGCACTGTGCAGTTCCGCGCCGGAAGGACGGCTTTCCCTTGGCACACCGGCCATGTAGGAGGCAATGGCATGGCGTAGCCGCAAGTGGCCGTCATCCTGGCGCCCGCTGGTGCGACAACCGCCCGCGTGCAAGAACCAGGTGACCGGTGCTAGTACAGGACGGCAGAAGTTTTCAAAAGGCCGCGAACTGTTGCTGTGCACGCGTGTCGGTTTGTCGGAACCGCCAATCAGCGACCCGTGAATCCCGAGTCCTTCCTTCTCCGGGTCGCGGCCCGCCTCCACGCAATAACGCACGAGCGCTCGCTCGCTTTCCGCGATGCGCTGCTCGCGTGAAGGAATGCCGTGGAATCCGGGCGGCGGCGGACCCTCCAGATAAGCCCTTCTGACAGCTTCCAGATCAACCGTCATCCGGGGGCCTGGCCTTCGTCACGGGCAGCATCGGATGTATCAGAGGGCGCTAGCTGCTGGTTGCGTCCGCTGCCGCAATCCAGCACCCGCCGCACAATATCAACGCACAGCGCGGGGTTCTCCGCCAGATGGGCGGGCAAGACGGCGTTGATCAGCGCCCTCCCAAGGTGTGGTGACGACATCAAGTCCGTCGGAAGGCTCGCCAGATTGTCGCACAGAGACAAGCGATCTTCTTCCGAGACGGAATCCAGGACGGTTTGCAGGTCATCGGGCGCGAGTTCCGACGCCGCGGCAAGATCGTACAAATCACGCAGCAGCAAGTCGTTCTGTTCGATCATCCGTCGGTGGACTTTTCGCGCCAAGACGGTGGCGGGGTGCTCCAGGGGCACCGGCGTTCCATGCACCCAATTGACAGGGGGCAGTGCCTTGATCGGGCTGGGCGGAACATAAAGCCCCAGCTCTCCGTCGCCGCGCAGGACTTTCAGTAGGCCCCCTTGGCGTATTTCCAGGAAGTCGGGCCGAACAGCGCGATTCAAGGCGCCTTCGAGGGCTCGCTTTCGGCCATCGTCCATTACCACGGCATGGAAAGCCGATGCGTCCATAAATAGGTCAACGTCCGTGCTGTGCCGATGTTGCCAGACTGCGGCCAGGGCGGTCCCTCCGCCCAGGAAATAGGCCCCCTCCCCGAAAAAACGGGTGAGTACCGGTTCCGCCGCCCGGAATATCTCATCCGGTCCGGCAGGCAACATTCTTTGCGCCATGGTGGCTTTCGGTCTCTCCCGCAAAGGATTCGTACTGTGTGCCGCGAAAGTGGCCAAAAGTAGATTGTATCCCAGTGTGGAAAGGGGTGCCGCGATTGCCCAATCGGGGGCACTTGCCCTTGTTAGGGCACCAGCGACACCCTACCGCACCAGCGACACCGCCAGCGTCGTCCCGTACTGCCGGGGCAGTGGTGTGCCGATTTATGTGCAAAAAGTTGGTGGTCATGGTGTGCTTCATCCAGTCACCACACCATCAGAGGCACACAGCAACGACCACCACCGCTAATCGTAAGTCCGCAATCGTAGAACTGAAAGCCCTTCTAGAAGACGATGAGAACCGGCTCGAGGCCAACCGCTATCTGAACATGGACTACCTCAGGGGACTGAAGAAGGAAGCACTCCGGAAAGCCGCATGATCACGCGCACACCCGACCAAACCTTTTTGCACAACTTGACGCACACAACCTTCGGCTCTCTTCGACAGTTCTTTCCAGAGCCGCGAGGCCGCAGCCTTGCTACACCCAGCGCCGCCGCGAGTGGCCGCCAACCGCCGCTGAACCGCTCCGATTCACTCGTACTCCACCGACCCATCCGCCTCGAACACCGGCGCCGGCTTCCCGTCCCGCGCGAACATGGCCAGCAACGCCACCGCGACAGGGCTAGTGCCTGATACATCACCTCCCGCACCGCGCTCCCTGACCATGCCTTCCTGCAGCCCCACCAAATCGGACTCCGTGTCGCCCATAGGCCACAGAGCCGAATCGGCGAGCTTTCGTTTGCGGTTCATTAAACTATGTAATAGACAGTCGAAAGAGTCCTCGCAGTACGCTGGATGCACAGCCATCGGGACATGGACCGTCACCGCCCGATCCTGTCCGATTCGGTGCACCCGGTCGTTGCACTGTTCCTCTACCGCGGGATTCCACCACCGAGACACGTGGATCACATGAGTAGCCGCTGTCAGCGTCAAGCCTGTTCCCGCCGCCCGCGTCCCCAGCACGAGCAAGTCGAATCCTCCATCCTCGTCCAGATGCCGCTGAAATCGCTCCACGATCACCTGCCGTTGCTTGATCGGGGTGCTGCCGTTGATGATGTCGATCCGCGACAGACCGAACTCGCGACGTGCAACCTCCACGAACTGATACTGCACAAGCCGGTGCTCGATGAATACGAGCGCGCGCTCGCCACGCTCCCGCACGTCCCGAATCACATCGAAAGTGGCATCGATCCTCGCGGAGTCACTGACGAAGTCGCTCCCGCCACGTCGCAACGCCAGGTCGGGATGAACTGAAACGGACCGGATGTGATGGAGCGCCTTCAGTCCGCCCCGCCCCTTGGTCACCTTTAGTCTCGCGGCGTCATAGGCTGCGACTTGGCTTTGTGGCATCAATCGCGGGTGCAGCCTGCGTGACTTCCGCGGCAACTGCGCTGCAACCTCGGCCTTGGTCCGTCGCATCGCGAGTCGCGGCCGACCTTGGACGGGCAGGAACACCCGTCCATGCAGTTCCGACATTTTTTCCTCGTCGGGCTCCGAGTACTCGTCGTTGAACTCCTCCAGCGTTCCGAGTGCTCCAGGCACGAGTTGGTCCATGACCGCCCAAAGATCGGATGTCCGGTTCTCGATGGGCGTCCCGGTCAATCCAATACGGAAGTCTCCTCGGATTGCGCGCGCTGCAAACGACCTCAGCGACGCGGGGTTTTTGAGCGCCTGGATCTCGTCGAAAACCGCGACCGCGAACGGTATCCGCCCGAGCGAGTGGTGATAGTTGGTCAGCGTCGTGTACGTCGTGAGCATCCAGAAACGGTGCCCCCGTCCCTCCGCTATCGCTTCCTCCAGCATGCCCAGGTCCAGCTTCGCTTCGCCGGACTCGGTGTCTACCCCCTCGACGCCGCTTGCCTTGTAGCCACCGAGACCGCTTCCGTACAAACGAATCACATGCCCAAGGCCGTGTGGGTCCGTGTGCCGTGCGACCTCCGCCTCCCATGTCGGCAGCAGGGAGGTAGGCGCTACAACGAGCACTGGGATGCTGGTTGAAGCCCGGGCTTCGGCTTGTCGGTCCTGCACCGCGCGCAGGAACGCGATAGTCTGCAACGTCTTGCCCAGCCCTTGTTCGTCGGCGTTGAGCGCGCCAGGCAACCCAACCGACCAACACTCCTTCTGCCAATTCAGACCCTCACGCTGATATTCCTTCAAAGCGCTGACCACGCCGACCGGCACGCCCTCGGCTAGCTGCCCATCCCGTGGTGCAAGCTCCGGTTGCCATTCCAGGTCCGAGAAGTTCTGCTTCGTGTCGAGGATGACCGGACCTCTGCTGGCGTCGAGCTGCTCTTCCTTCCCGCTCTCCCCAAGCTCCAAGTCGCCTTCCTTGCGGGTCCGCTTCAGGGCCTCGATGCCCGCCAAGCTCGCCGCGTCAGCGGGAAACTCCACGCCCTCAACCACGACCGTTTCCCGCCCTTCGGCCACCGCTGTGCGGATTTCCTCCGCCAACCGGTCAAGTGCCTGATAATCCATGCCCTGCAATGCTTCGGCCGCCGCCCCGAAGCCCTCCGGCAGCCATGTCGTGTGCAGCCGACCCGGCATGTCCAATTCCGGATTCTCGTAGACCTTCGTACCGATCACCCTTCCCGAATACTCCACCGTTTCGACAAAGGCAGGTCCTGCCTTTGCCTCGATGGCTTCCTCCTCCCCCTCTGGGTTCAGTCCGTCCAGTTCGCCGTTCTCGCGCAGTCTTTCCGCCACCGCCGTCGCGATCGCGGCCCGCGGATTCCGCACGAACGCTTCTCGCTCCGCTGGCCTCGCGTGCTGCTTCCTGCTCATCACTTCCAAGGCGGTCTGTGCGCTGCGATCAACGACTAGAAAACTCCCGTCCCCTACTCGATACGCGGGCAACGCCCCACGTGTCCTTACCCGCTCCTGAAACCTCCGCATCGCTTCGCCGCGAAGTTCGCTGTGCGCCTCGGCTACTTCGTCCTCCGCGATGCCCTCAAGGCTCCGTCCGGAAAAGGGCACGGGATCGAAGTCCAGACATCCTTCCGAGTCAGTCTTCGGTGCGATCCCGAAGCTGTCGACCAGCCTCACCTCCAACCTTTGCAGGAAGTCCGTCATCGAAACCCTGGCGGCATCGATGTCGGTCGGCATCTGCACTCCCGGATCCAGCGCCCGTCTGAACCGCGCGAGCGCCTCCCAGTGCTCGGCGAGATCCGTGCCCGGCTCGAATCGCTCCGACACCTCGACGGCGTCCAACAACCACAGTGGAAGACGCCGGTTTCCATCGTCGGTCTCAAGAATCGCACCCACGCGTCTTGGCTTCTGCACGCGACCGAACTTCAACCACCAGTGACGAAGCTGGAACGACGGCGTTCCCAACGCTCCCTCCACGTCCGTCTTGAAAGTCAGGTCCGCCACCGGAGGCAGCCCCAACGCTCCCGCTGACCTCCCATCCAGTGTGGCGGCAACCCTGTGCCGCATTCGCACGGCGTCGTCCCCGATTTGTGCGGCACGGGGTTCCCCTTCGCTGAGCATCCTGACCTCGGCGAGAGCGAACGCGACCTCCCGGTCAGCTTCCGCCACGGAGTCGACACTGGTGCCTCTCCGCTGTGCCAGCAGTCGCCGGAGGCGATTCCTCTGCCGCGGCCGAACCGTCACCCATTCGCTGTCGTATTCAAAATCGAAGGACATCGTCGATTACATGCCTGTCACGACCAGTAGCCGATCAATGCACGGACACGCTCCTGCCAACCCAAGTGATGTGCCTGTTCACGGTGTCCCGGCGCAAGGCGAATGCGCTCGCAATCGTATTGCTTCTCGAAAAGACGAGGCGCTCGCCGGTCGCTGTCCCTAAACACGTGAACCTTGTAGCTATGTGATCCCTCGACGACTATGCAATCGCCGATCTTTAGGATCAGCAGCGAGGTGTGCCGTCGCGAACCGCCGGCCGTTTGCTCCCCGTAGGCGAGATGGCCGGGTTTCTCCACGCCCTCGGCCAACCGCCGCGCCGTCTGCGCCGCGTTCGGACTGAACGCCACCCAAGCAGCGTCGATTTGTCCCCGCTCGTACAGATCCCACCAGAACTCTCGTCGGGGTTGCCACATGTGGCTTGTCTCCACCTCCGAGACCACGTCGAGGAAGAACTGGATGTTCGCTCCGGTCAGCCACCTCAACAGAACGTCGCGACAGTCGCTGTGGACTTGCGGCCATACTCCGCCGCGTCGCACTCGCGGATCCCCGTACGACGCCACAAGACCTTCGATCAGTTGATCTCGGATTCCGCCTATTGGCTCTCTCGATTTCCACGGACTCAGAAGCGCCTCGATCGCCTCCTTCCCCCCGGCCACTCTCTCCTGCCTCCCGGTCGGCGCAAGCCATCCGAGCATCCGACGCACACCGGATTCCGTCCTCAATGTCGGTCTCATGGCATCGATGTAGGCGAGGTGTGCGTGGTACAGCAGCCCCGAAGCATGCGGGTCATGGAATCCCAGCTTCACAAGCCCGGACCAGGGCTCGGTCATGTCGCGCATCTCTGCCCCCAGCAGTCGGGCCGCATTCCGGGAGTCGAGTAGAAATTGCACATTCTCTAGCAACCCGGACCACCTTCTCCCGAGCCGCTCACGCGAGCCGTCGAGTGCCGCCGCGAGGTCCCTCGTGTGGCGCCCGCCGGGTTCGTAGGAAGCGAGATATATGGACATCAGTGCACCGAGAAACGCCCGACTCGTCGAGGCTTTGGCTTCCCGCACGTAGAAGTCGCGCAACCGCCGCAGATCGCGTCGCTCCCTGAATCCCGCCTCGAACGCGACACGCCCCGCACGGCTCACAGACGCGAGCGTAGCTGCCTCCCAGTCGTCCCGCTGAACTCGCCGAAGCATCTCCCGAACGATCGATTCCCGGTCTCCTTGGGGTGCCGGCATCACATCCGGCCACCGATTGTGCACGCGCCTGCACGCCGCCGAGACCCTGTCCAGCGACGGGACGGACGAAGGCCTCAACGGATCGGATTTCCCCAGCCATCCAGACAGCTTCATGCTCGGCCCATCCCACTGCGCAGCCGCTCCACCACCCGTTCAACGTCGTCCTGACCGGCAGGGGTGTACATGATCACCCGCAGGTCGATCCGGCGGTTTCGGCTGCGACCGTCTTCCGTCTCGTTGCTCGCCACCGGTCTCATCCAGCCGTACCCCGCTACCGAGAGCACGGGGAATCCGCGAACGTTGAGGTGCTCGGTCAAGCCACGCTCGTGCTCGACCATCGCGCCGAAAGTCACATTCGCCCGGGCCGTCGACAGCATCAGGTTTCCCATCTCCTGACCTTGCGTGTCGGTGTGGCCTTCGATCTGAACGGCGTCTATGACCGCGTAGTGCTCATTGCATGTCTCCTGCCAAGCCGACAGTCGTCCGGTGGTGTAGCACGGCAGAACGTCGTGGAGTGTCGCGGCGATGGTGCGTACGATCCGCCGCGGACGTTCCTTCAGCGAACTCTCGTTCGTCTCGAATAATCCCTCCCCCTGCAATTGCAGCGCGTCTCCTTGGGAACTGATCTGAACGACCAGATTCGGAAACTCCGCCGTGATTCCCTGTCGCAGCGCCTCCAGCACACGCAGCCTTGCCTCCGCTGCGCGTTGAAGGTACTCCTCGAGCGGATCCGGAGTTTCGTCGGCATAGCGCGTCGCGAAGAACGCCATCAGAAGCATGACGATGAACAGGAAACTCACCGTCAGATCCGTCATGGACACGAATGACGATTCCTGCTCGTCGTCCTCTCCTGCTCGACGCGTCAACGACCGCATCAGCGGGCCACCCGCCTGGCGCGTTGCTCAGGAACGAACCGTTCCGCCTGCTCGACGATCTCCCGCATTGTGTCCAGCGCCGGAGTCAGCTTTTCCTGCATCTCCCTCACGTGGCCGTACAGGGCATCGACAGCCCCGGCTACCTGTGTCCTGTAGTTCTCGAAGGCGCGCCCCAGCTTCTCATCAATGTCGTCCAAACGGTCTCCCTGACCGCGCGTGCCTTCTAACACCTGCGTGAGACCTTGAAGCGTGTTGTCGATCGCCTGCCTCTCTCCGCCTAGCGCTGCCTGCGCGGCCTCCAGGACCTGTCCAGCACTCGCTGCGTTGTGGCGTGCGCTCTCTCCGACCTGCCGAGTGCTTGCAGCCAGGTTTTCGGTCGCAGCTTCCAGCCGTTCCACCGCCGGTTTCACCTCGTCGCCGGCTGCGACCAATGCCCGCGCAGCGCCTCGAAAGTTCGCGGAAGCGTCCGACGTAGCGTCCGCGCCATCCTTCACGCCGTCCGAGGCGCGGCGCATCTCCCGGACTCCGTTCGCGAGGGCTTCGACCATCTCATTCAGACGCTGCGCGATTTCGCCCATCGGCCCAAGCAGGTCGCGACCCGCCTTCTCGGTGACCTCGCCCGTGATCGCGGCGATCTCGCGGCCCGTTCCTTCGATGGCGTTGCGAACCCGGTCTCCCGCGCCGTCGATGACCCTCGCGACGTCGCCGCCGCTTCGGTCCATTCGCTGCTGAGCCGCCACGGCCCCTTCCTCCGTCGCCTTCGCCAGTTCCGCACGGAAGCGCTCTGCGGCACCGCGCATTTCTTCCGCAGCCTCGGCCATCGCCCGGGCGCCTTCGGCGGTGTTCTCCCGAATACCTTCAAGCGTGGTCCGCATTGCTGCTAGGATCGCTTCGACACCATCGCTGAAGGCTCCGCTGGTCGCGGAGGCGCCTGCCGCCATCGTCGCGCGCAAGTCCTCCACCGCTGCCGCCAGACGCTCGCTAGCTCCTTCCATCTCCGAACCCATCCGGTCGGAACTGCCATCCATCCGGTCAACTAGTGCTCCGAGCCGATCACCCGCCTTCCCGAGCTGCTCGCTGGCCTGCCGCAACGCGCCGTCGACGTCCATGGTAATCCGGCTCGAGAGATCCTGAACCATTTCCCCCACGCTGGCCGTCCCTAGTTCGCCCACTTGGGCAATCAGCGGCGACACCGCGTCCCCAATCGAGTCGGATATCGTCTTCGGCAACTCCTCGCGCAACGGACGGCCCAGCTCTTCCACGAGTTCCATTCCGATCAGGCGAAAGTGCTCCTTTTGCTCCCGCGTCGCCTCCACCTGTTCCACCGCGAGTTTCTCAAGACTCAGGAAACTAAGCCTCTGCTCCAGTTCCCTATTTACGTTGTGGATTGCGCTTTCGACCCGACCCGTACCGAAACGCAACCAAGCCGTGAAGACGATCGAACACGCCAATCCCGTGAGCGACATGATGAATTTGGCGGACGCGACGGTGAGCAGATTCGTCATCGCCTCTTCCGACACGCCTTCGGCCGTGTTCATCGCGTGAAGCGCGGAGATCAGCCCGAGAAACGTCAGGAACAGTCCGATGGTGACAAACAGCCCTGGCCAAACCCGCCAGAACCCGGCACCGAAGTGCAAGTCCTCGGGATTGAAGAACTGCGATGGCCGGACGGAGTTGCAGAGGATCGATCGATCCCCTTCGAGGTGGTGCACGAAGGTCTCGGAGTATTCGTCCCAAGCGGTCGCCACCAGACTTCCCGGTGAGGACGCCCGACCCGTGCCTAGCCCTTTGACACTGCGATTTACTTCGGAGAGGGAGTCGCTGAACGCGACCGGGTTCGCGGCAGCCGCCGCGACTACCCGCCTCAGTGCACCAAGGGCTCCGCACCGACGCCGCGTCTCGATTCCAAAATGAACGACGACCCACGCGAGCAACGCCAGCAACCCCGCCGACACAATGCCGGGCGTGTGCTCTTCGCGCAGCAAGTCCGAAACCTGGACGATAACGTCCACCACAAGATTGCCGAACACCTCGACCATGCATCGCCTCCTTAGAAGGTCGCGCGGCCAACTGCCCGAGGTGCTCCCGTCTTCACTGGTCGTCCCGCCCCTAATGGTGCAGCTTAACGCACCGGTGCGCCCCCACCCTCGCCCGTCTACTACGCGCGTAAGGCTGCAAACGTACCGACATAATCGGCTTCTCGCCACCCCCCGGCCACCTGCTCACCGAGATTGTGCCGGTGCAACCAGCGTTGGCGGCAGTTTGTCTCGGCCTAGTGACCCGTCTCCCCGCGCTCAAACGAGCTCGCGAGAGCCGGCCAAGTAGTTAGTGCATCCGCTATAGTGGATTGAAACGTTCAGGTTCGTCCGCAGTGGGTTGTCGAGCAGTTCGCTGCGCAGGCCCACCTCGAAGTTGTCCACCTGTTTGTCGTCGTAGGGTGTCGAGAACACGGGCAGCGTGCCGGCGTTGTTGACGAAGCCGCCGGACTTGAACGCCCGTTGCCAGAAGGCGAAGAGCAGCATGTCGTCGCTCGCCTGGTACTCCACGCCGATGCGGGGCGAAAAGGTCGTCCGGTCCTCACTCACCGGCCCGAAGTGCACCGAGGAGTCAAAGTCCGTCACGTCGGTGGGGTCGCCGCCGGAGAACGGTACGCCGTTGCAGGGTGCCATCCTAGGCGTCGCGCCCGAAGGGCAGGCGCTATCGTTGATGGCCATGCCAAGCATGTCGTGTTTCTTCTCGTAGGCGAGGCGCCATTGTGTGGGCAAAGGCTGCTCTGCACCGGCCCGACAGGTGGCCCGGGCGGCTCAGGCAGGCTCAAACAACGGCAGACAGAGTTCGTCGTGCTCTTCCCAGCGCACCCGCACGCGCATGCCGATATGCACGTCGCGCACGGGATCCTCCACCCCGACGATGTTGGAAACCAAGCGCGGACCCTCGTCCAGATCGATCCAGGCGACCGCGTAGGGAACCCGGGCGCGGAAGAACGGGTGGTAGCTTTGGCGCACGACACTGTAGGTGTAGACCGTGCCCCGGCCCGCAGATTCCCGCCAGGCCAGATCCTTGCCGAGGCAGCCGGTGCAGTGCCGCCTGGGGTAGAAGATCAGGGTGCCGCAATCACGGCACCGCTGGTACTTGAGCACCTTGTCCCGGGTCGCAAGCCAGAAGGCGCGGGTATCCGGGTCGTTGAGAGTCGGCAGGGGCCGGGTCGGCGTATTCACGATCAATCCCTCCCCAGAATCACGGTACCCGCACAGTGGCGGCTGCCCAGCATGCCCCCGTTGCCGTGCGCCACGGCGAGCCGTGCGCCATCCACCTGGGAGTGGGATTCGCCGCGGAGCTGACGTGCCGCCTCAATCAACAGGAAGATGCCGCGCATGCCCGGGTGATTCGATGACAGTCCGCCGCCATCGGTATTCAGTGCCGGGCCATCGCCTGGACGGTCGAAGCGCAGCCGCCCGCCCGCGACCCAGGAGCCGCCTTCGCCCTTGGGACAGAACCCCAAGTCCTCCAAGATGGCCAGCACCGTGATGCTGAACGAATCGTAGATCATCGCCACGTCGATCTCGCCTGGGGTGACACCCGCCTCGCCGAAGGCCTCGGGGCCGGACTGGGCAGCGGCGCTGGTCGTGATGTCGGCGCCGCTTTGCGGATAGCGCGTCGCCTCTCCGGTGCCCAGCAACCAAACCGGCGACTTCCTGCAATCCCGCGCCACCTCCGGTGCCGCGATCACCACCGCGCCGCCACCATCGGAGATCATGCAGCACTCCAGCAAATGCAGCGGGTCGGCGATCATGCGCGAATTGACCACATCCGCCACAGTGAGTTCCCGAATGTCCAGGAACTCCAGGTCACTCATGGCCTTGACCGCCTCGGGGTTACGCATGGCGTGATAGCGGGTGGCGACGGATATCTCCGCAAGTTGCTCGCCGGTCGTACCGTAGTCGTGCATGTGGCGGTGCGCCACCATGGCATAGTTGGCGACCAGGGTCATGCCGGCGAACGGATCCATGTTGTCCGCCGGATGTCCACCGCCACCGCGCCCACCGACGCCGATCGCACTGGCGCGGCTATGCATGCGCCGTTGAGCCGTACGTTAGCAGGGCGACCCGGGCTTTGCCGGCGGCGATGTCCCGCCTGGCGTGCGCGGCATGGTACTCGTAGGACGAGCCGCCAACGCCGGTGGTGTTGATCACCCGTGGCTGAATGCCAAAGTATTCGGCGATGGTGAGCCCGGTCATGCCGCCGCCCTCCCCGGCGTCGTAGATGGCATCGACATCGCTCCACTTAAGGCCCGCATCCTGCAGCGCCCGGGCGGCGCATTCGGCCTTGATCTGCATTGGGTTGACCACCCCTTCCACGTCCCGGGACGGATACTCATGAATGCCGACGATGGCGGCTTCCCGCGCCTGAACGGTCAACTCGATCCTCCTTCAATACGGAAACCTGCCTGAATCACTGGCGCTCTCCGATCCCCCGGCGGGTAACCACTATCCCCCGGTCCACCAGTTCCCGAACAGCGCCCGGCGAGTAGCCAAGGTTCCCGAGTATCTCCTCGCTATGCTCGCCAAGGCGCGGTGCCGGTGCCCGAATGCCGGCGGGCGTATCCTGGAAACGGGCGGCGGGCCGCGCCAGCCGAATGCGGCCGTGGTCTTCGAACTCGTAGATGCCGACGGTATCGTTGGCCAGTATCTGCTCGTGGTGGAGCAACTCCAGCCGGGTCAATAGCGGTGCCGATGGCACGTCCTCGGCGTTGAGCCGAGCCAAAATCTCCTCCCGCTCCCAGCGCAGGAATTCCGCGGCCGTCAGCCGCTTGCGCTCCTCGACATGGCGGAAGCGCTCGGCGGTGGTGCTAAAGCGCGGGTCGTCGATCCACTCCGGTTTGCCAAGCGCGTTGCACAGGCCCCGCCACTCCGCATCGGATACGGCACCGGCGGTGATGAACCCGTTGGCGGTCTCGTAGACGAGATCCATCGTGCCCTGGTAGCGCGTAACATCCACCTCGTCGTCGACGAACACCAGGCCCGCCATGCCCTCCGGCCAGAAGAACGCAATGGTCGCATCCAGCATCGCCAGGCGAACGTGCTGCCCCAAACCCGTCCTTTCCCTTGCGAACAGCGCCGCCGAGACGGCCTGGGCGGCGGTCAGGGCGGTTACCTTGTCGGCAACGATGACGCGAAACATCTTTGGCCGGCCCGTTTCCCGATCCGCCTGAATGTCCGTCGCGCCGCTAAGCGCCTGAATAACCGGATCGTAGACCCGTTGATGAGCGTATGGCCCCTGTTCGCCAAAGCCGCTGATCGAGAGGTAGACGAGACCCGGATGGCGCTTGTGCATCTCCTCCGCCCCCAGCCCCAACCGGCGCATGGCGCCCGGACGGAAATTCTGCATGACCACATCGGCGGTGCCGATGAGCACCTGGGCGGCTTCGACGCCGGCCGGCTTCTTGAGATCCAGGCAAAGGGAACGCTTGCCCCGGTTACAGGCGAAGAAGCCCGCGGTCAGGCCATTCCGCTTTCTGCCTATGCGGCGCACTTCGTCGCCCGCCGGAGATTCAACCTTGATGACGTCCGCACCCTGGTCGGCCAGTATCGCCGCCGCCATCGGCCCCGACACCATGGTGGTGAAATCCACCACCCGCACGCCGTCGAGCGGCCCGGCCATCAGTGCGCTCGCCACAGGAATTCGCGAGATTGATCAGTCATTGAAGACATGCCGAATCGGTCATGGGGCAGCTTCTTGCCGCTGGCACCGGCGAAGAAGCATATCGGATGCGCCGCCCGGTAGCGAGGCTCGGTGACGCGGCGCTCCGACTTGCCACTTGAATCGAGTGGATCTTATGTAGATTGGTTGACAAGCTGCCACATGCTGGGTCTTGCGGGCCGCATAACCACTTCATGTCGTGCTCTGTCAACTGATCGACGTAGTTCCCAATCGAGTAGACATGGATGAACACAAGCAGACGGGCGTATTCCGGCCGCGGCTGGACGATCATTGGCTCTCCGGTATGATACGCCGCTCGCAGCGGCTGCAATATTGCAATAGTGGGAGAGCACTTGGGAATGCCGACTATAACCTACATCGAATTCGACGGAACCCGGCACGTCGTTGCCGGCGAGCCAGGCTCAACGGTGATGCGGGCCGCCATCGACAACGGCGTGCCCGGCATCGATGCCGACTGCGGGGGCGAGTGCTCGTGCGCCACCTGCCATGTGATCGTCGCGGACGAGTGGATCGATGTGGTCGGCAAGCCCCACGACATGGAAGAGTCCATGCTGGACCTCAACCCGGAACGCGAGGGCAACTCGCGCCTCTCCTGCCAAATCGATGTGACCGAGGCCATCGATGGGCTGGTGGTCCAGCTACCGGAATTCCAGATGTAGCCAGCTCCCGCGGGAAGCCACTCTGCTAGCGAAACTTCTCGTCTGGGTCTCATGTAGATTGGTTGACAAGCCACCACATGCTGGGTCTTGCGGGCCGCATAACCACTTCATGTCGTGCTCTGTCAACTGATCGACATAACTCCCTCTCGTTTCCACCCCGGCGCGCCAGGGTGCCAACTCGTCGGTAACAGGGTGCTTCACCAATCGGCAACCTGTCCCGCGGCGTTCGCCTGCCGGGGGAGTCGCCCACCTGGAAACCGCCCACGAACGCAGGCAAAACGGGGATTCGTTGCCTGGAAGTCAATCCAGCCGCTTGCGGAAACGCAGGGTTGCGAACGTCAGCACCACTACAAAGAATAGGGCCAGCGGCCAGATGTCGGCGGTCAGCATCGGCAGCGTCGCGTCGCGCAGCACCACACCGCGCACAATGCGCAGAATATGGGTGAGCGGAAATACCTCGCCCAGATACTGAATCACACGCGGCATGCCCTCGAAGGGAAACATGAAACCGGAAAGCAGCATCTGGGGTAGAAACGACATGAAGGTCATCTGAAACGCTTGGAACTGCGTCTCGGCGGTGGTGGAGATGAGCAGCCCCAGCGTCAGAATGCTGATGACAAAGGCACCCGCCCCGGCATAGAAGTCGAACAGCTCGCCCCGCACGGGTACGTCGAACAGCACCACTCCCAGGAACAGAATCAGCGTGATCTGTAGATAACCGATGAAGATATAGGGGATGAGCTTGCCGGTCATGAGTTCCAATACGCCCACCGGCGTCGTGATCAGCAGTTCCAGGTTGCCCCGTTCGCGCTCCCGCACCACCGCGATGGACGTGAATAGCACCATCGTCAGGGTGAGGATCACTCCGCACAGTCCGGGCACGATGAAGACTGCGGTACGCCGCTCTGGGTTGTAGAGTGGACGAATCGCCACCGCGCTGGCCGGCTGTGCGCTGCTGCCGACCAGGGGGCCGTTCCGGTCCGGCGCGATAACCAGGCCGTTCAGGCCACGCACCGCGCTAAGAACGACCGGGTCGCTGTCGTCGGCCAGAATCTGCACGAAGGGCGGGTCGCGATGCGCCACCCTCTCCTCGAAGTCGGGAGGAATATGGATACCCACGGATATGCGCGCCGAGGCGATCATTTCCTCAAGCCCGCTTGGGCTGCCCGCCCGCCCAACGATGCGTATAACCTGGGACGCCGCCAAGCCCGCCACCAGTGCGCGCGAGGCGCTGGTGTTGGCCTCATCGACCACCACAGCCCGCAAATCACGAACATCGTGGTTGATGCCGTAGCCGAATAGTAGGGTCATCAAAAGCGGGATGCCGACCACCATCCCCGCGGTAAGGCGGTCCCGCCGCAGGTGAAAGAATTCCTTCTTGGCGATGGCCAGGATACGAGTCGCCGATAGCGCCCTCACCGATCATCGCTCCCCGGCGGCGCGGGCGCGGCGGCCGGCCCATGGGCCTTGCGCGCCTGGGTCGCCATCACGAATACGTCTTCCAGGTTGGGCTCGATCGGGCGCAGATTCGCAACTAAGCCACCGCCCTCGACGGCGCCGCCTACAAACGCCGCCGGTTGCGGCACGTCCGGCCGTACCAGGGCGTGCAGGCGCGAGCCGAGTTGCGCAACATCGATCACCGGTGCCTGTTGCAGCAACAACTCGCGCACTTCCCGGGGATGCTCGGTTTCTACCTCGATGACACTCGCCGGAAGCTCCGCCTTCAGGGCCTTGGGGGCACCGTCGGCGACCAGTGCGCCGCCGTCCAGAATGGCCAGGGCATGGCAACGCTCGGCCTCATCCATAAAGTGGGTAGTCACCAGCACCGTTGTACCCCCGTCGACCAAATCGAACAGCAACTCCCAGAATTCGCGGCGGCTTTCCGGATCCACCGCGCTGGTGGGCTCATCCAGAAAGAGCAGTTCGGGCTCGTGTAGGGTCACCGCCGCGAGCGCCAGGCGCTGGCGCTGGCCGCCACTTAGCGTTCCCGCGAGTTGCCGACGGCGCCCGGTCAACCCAAAGCGTTCCAACTGCGCCCGAATGCGCACACCGCGCTGGCGGCGCGGCAACCGATAGATCTCGCTCATGAATTGCAGGTTCTCCCGAATCGACAGGTCTTCGTAGAGGGAGAACCGCTGGGTCATGTAGCCGATGCGGGTCTTCAGTGCCTCCGGGTCCCGCCGCACATCGATGCCAAGCACCGTGGCACCGCCTTCGGTGGGCAGCAGCAGCCCGCACAACATGCGGATGGTGGTGGATTTGCCACAGCCATTGGGGCCCAAAAATCCGTAGATGCTGCCCCTGGGCACCCGCATGTCCAGGTGGTCGACCGCCACGAGATCGCCGAAGTGGCGGGTTAGCCCGCGCGTTTCTATCGCAACGCCGGGCAGGCTCATTCCAGGAGCCCGGGGAAGGTAACTTCCACCGGCACGCCCACGGGCAGTTCGTGCACCCCCTCGCCCACCAGATCGATCTCGGCGACATAGCTCAAGCGGGACCGGTCGTGCCGGGTCAGGGCGAAGTACGGTGTGAAGGCGGCGTCCGCGGCTATCCAGCGTACCACCGCCGGAAACACTTGCTTGTGGCCGTCCATGGCAACCTGTGCCCTAGTACCACTGCCAACACGGGTGCGCACGGGTTCCGGTACGTGCACCCGGGCGAAAGTGGGCGACTCGGCCAGCACCACGGCCACGCTCGCGCCCGGCGGCGGCCGTTCGCCGATCTCAAACGGCAGGGACTCAACCCTGCCCGCAACGGGGCTCCGAACCACCGCGCGTTCCACGGTAACCGTCAATTCGGCGACCCGCGCCTGGGCGGCCGCGAAACGGCTGCGCGCCAGATCGATCTGTTCGTCGCGGGTACCCTCCAGCAGTTCATCGAGGGCCGCCTTGGCCTCCGCCTCCCGGGCCTGACTCTCCTCGAGCCGCCCCCTGAGCACATCCACCAGGTTCTGGGACGAGTAGTTGCGCTCGACCAGGGAGATCTGGCGGTTCAGTTCGAAACGCGCGGTCCGCCGGGCACTCCTGGCTGCCTCTAGACGGGCCCGTCCCTGGGCAATCTGCTGGGTGCGCGGACCCCGCTCCGCCTCGGCAAGCGCCGCCCGCGCGGCCCGCTGCTCGGCCCGGGCCCGGTCGAGAGCCGCGGCGGTCCGTGCGCTTTCCTGCACTACCAGCACATCGCCCGCAGCGACTTGCCGACCCTCACTGACCGCTACCTGAACGATGGGCTCGTTGCTGTCGGCGGCCAATTCGATGCGGTCCCGCTCCAACGTGCCGAGCGCATGGACCGCCAGGTTCGGCTCACCGCAGCCGACCACCCATACAGGCGCGGCCAAAAGGATCAGTCGGTCGATACGCATGGCAACCGCAGAGCCCCCTTATCTGGCCGGGCCCGTGCCCCCGAACATCGCATCCGGCGGTGGCGCGGCGCCGTTCAGCCCACACCCATGTCTTTGCGCATCGCCGCCACCACACCGCCAAACTCGACCTCGTTTTCGCGGCTGAGCGCCGCCAACACCTCGTGGGCCTTCAGCAGGCGCATCTTCTGGCCCTTGGGGTCGGCATCCGGCAATTCCAGCGACTCGCGGTTGTCCGGCACCGGCAGCAACTGTGCCGAGACGTGGTTCAAAACCACATCCATGCTGAGTTCGCGAAATGCCTCTAGCAGCGAGTCGCTCGCGCCCTGCACGGTTACCCCACCGGCGCCCGCATCCGCTTCCTGGACAAGTTCGTGCAGCGTGCCCAGCAAAGCGCTGTCCAGATATTCGCACTCGCTCAGGTCGACAATCAGCGGACGGCCACTGGCGATCACCCCCCGGGCATCCTCGAGCAGTGGTTCCGCATAGGTCCAGGTGACACGGCCCTGCAGACAGAGGAAGCGCCCCGCGGCGGTTTCCCCCCAGGTTAGCCGGGGGGCATCGGCCGGCGGGTCGATTTCCAGTTCGGGCACATCCTCGTCGCTGCCGAAATAGCTCTCGCCAGAACGGCCTTCGAGCAGCAGCATGGTCACATCGTCCCGATCTTCCCGTTCGTGGCCCCGGGAGAGTTCTATGAACAGCTCATCCAGAACGTGCTGGCCGTCGCCATGCTTGACGAGGGTGCTGGCGATCGACCCGATACTGGGTTTCTGATCACCGCCGATATCGAAGATACCGTCGGTGTAGAAAAGCAACTGATCCTGCTCGCCAAGCGGAATTTCACATTCGGCGAATACGGCGCGCCGGTATAGGCCGAGCGCCGGCCCGGTGTGCTCGATCTGGTCGATCTTGCCGTGGTGCCCCACCAAGACCGCGGGGCTGTGGCCCGCCGAGGCGATCACCGCGGTTCGGCTCTCGATATCCAGCAGACAGTAGATACAGGTAACGAACATGCCGGGTGTGGTGGGGCCAGCCAGCAACGAGCGGTTAACCCGCCGCAGGGCTTCCCCGGGACGCAGTGGCCGTCCGAGCGAATCAGCGAACGCCAAGCGATGCTTGAACAGTACCGATAACATGGCCGCGCTTACCCCATGGCCGGATGCATCCGCGATTACGAGCACCAGGCGCCGGTCGTCGAGCTTCACGATGTCGAACAGGTCGCCGCCCACATTGTGGCCGGGGCGGTAAAGTGTGTGCACACAGAACCCGGCGATTTCCGGAGGAGCGCCCGGCAGCAGCGAGCGTTGAATAACCTCGGCCCGCTTAAGGTCGCGTTCCATGGTCTCCGCATGGTTCTCAAGCACCCGGCACAGGTCCGCGAGCTGATCGCGTGACTCCCGCAGTTGCGCCGTGCGCTGGCGCACCAGTGTTTCCAAGTGATTCTGGTGCAGCGCTAGGGACGATGTCATGGTGTTGAAGGCATTGCCCAGCAAACCGAGTTCGTCCTGGGTGGTGATGCGTGCCTGTACGCTCATATCGCCGCCTTCGACGGCGCGCGCCACCCTGGCAAGCCGCAGCACCGGGCGCGTAAAGACAGCAGCTATGCGGGCCCCGACCAGGGCCGCGAGCAGGAAGAAGATGATGGCCACCAACAGCGCTACCAGGCCAACCTGCCCGATCGGCGCATAGGCCTCGTCGGCGTCGACCTGGGCGACCATCGCCCAACCTCCATAGCCGATGGGCATGTGTACCGACAGCACCTCATGGCCGCGGTGGTCGGTGCTTTCGGCGAAGCCGGTGGCGCCGTTCAGCGCCGAGCGCATGGCGGCATCCTGGGACGCCCGGACGGACAGGGTGCGCGCCGACCCGACGGGAAACAGGTACCGTATGCGGTCGTGGCTTCCCTCCGGGGTCCGCCAGGCACCGAGACGCACCGCGGCGCTGTCGAAACCGCTGGGCACCGCGGCGAGTATGTCCAGTTCCGGTTGGGCGTCCACCTCGACGACCACAACGCCCAGGAATCGGCCCGCATTGCTGGTCACCGGTGCCGATAGCATCGCCCGGTAACCGCCCGCCGCCGGTACCGGCAACCCGAGCGTCGGCTCGGCCATCCCGTCGATGAAGGCCCGGCTTGCCGCCAGGTTCGCACCGAGGTGAACGACATCCGTCGCGGTCACGACCACCCCGGCGGGGTCCATGATGCGCATGCTCAGGAAGCCGTCGATAGCCTGCCGCGAGTCGAGCAGAATGCGCGAGGTGCGCTGCCGAAACACCTGCTCATCCACCGCGCCGTCCAGCCGCGCCTCAAGCAATCCGCGCAGCCCGGTGCCGCTCGCCACCAGCCGGATGCCGTCGCTGCGTTGCCGCACATGGGTGCGCAGGACTTCGCGAATGCCCTCCGCACGGAGCTTGAGTTGCTCCTGGACATTGGCGGAAAGCAACTGCCGCACGTAAACGTAGTCTACGAGCGTCAATACGGTTGCGGTCAGCGCGACCAGAATCGCAAGCAAAAGAATGAACTTGCCGCGTAGCGAACGCGCCAGTGGGATGTCGGCATCCGCTGTGGGGCGAGATACCGCACTCTCCATCTCTTCGGCCATCGTGCGCATCTTAACAGAAGCGCGGATTGGATACCGCGCCTAGGGTGCGCGAATAGGGCGCGGTCGAGCCGTCCGCCAACCCGCCACGCCGAAACCCGGTTCGGGCCTGCCCTTAGCCCATCACGCCGAAGCCAAAAATAAGGAGCACCGCCGCCGGCACCAGATAACGAACCAGGAAGCGCCAGACGCCAAAGATCGCCTCGCTCGGCACGGCAAGTTCCTCCCGGGCCGAGGCGGCCGTAACGAACCAGCCCGCGAAGACTGCGATCAGGAAACCGCCGATGGGCAGCAGGATCTGGTTCGGCAGGTAATCGAACGCACCGTTCAGGTCGGTACCGAATACCTGGACGCCACTCCAGACATTGTAGGAAAGCACACTGAACAAGCTAAGCAGGGCAATCCCGGCAAGCACCAACAGCGCGCTCTTGTGGCGCTGCAGCCCGCTGCGCTCTTCCATCCAGGCCGTAATGGGTTCGAGCAACCCGACCATGGAGGTGATGGCCGCAACGGACAGCAGGAGGAAAAACAATACGCTCACGAGATGGCCACCCGGCATCTGCGCGAAGGCGACCGGCAAGGTCTGAAATATCAGGCCCGCTCCGCCGGCCGGGTCCAAGCCGAAGTTGAACACTGCGGGGAAGATCACCAAGCCCGCCACCAGGGCGACCAGGGTATCCGCCAGGACGATAACCAGGGCGCTGCCGGCAATGGATACGTGCTTGGGCAGGTAGGCCCCAAAGGTCATCATCCCCGCCATGGCCACACCGATGGAAAAGAACGCCTGGCCGACTGCGGCGAGTATCATTGGGCCGTCGACCTTACTGAAATCGGGCGAGAACAGGTAGGTTAGCGCCTCCCCAAAGCCGCCCGCGAACGCATTGTAGGCGGCCAGAATCAGCAGCAGGCCGAACAGCGTGGGCATGAGTACTCGAACCGCCCGCTCGATACCGGAGCGCAGGCCGGCGTAGATGATGGCACCCGTGATGGCGAGCCCGAGCAGCGTCCAGAACACCAGGCCCGGTATATCCGCCAGCACCGCCCCGAACTCCGCCTCGGCGGCGGCGGCGTCCATGCCGGCGAATCCCGTGACCAGGGCCTTGTAGAGATACAGCAGAACCCATCCGGCAATGACGCAGTAGACCACCTCGATCAGAAAGGCGGCGGCGAGATTCATGGTGCCCGCCCATTGCCAGTGCCGGCTACTCCCCTGGGCGAGCGCAACGACGCGCATGGCACCGGGCGGGCTCATGCCTCCCCGCCGGCCGATCATGAGTTCGGCGATCAGAATCGGCACGCCGATTATGAAGGCGCAGGCCAGATAGACGACCACAAACGCGCCGCCGCCGTTTTCGCCGGTGATGTACGGAAAGCGCCAAATGTTGCCAAGCCCGACGGCAAAGCCAACGGACGCCAACAGGAAGCCCATCCGGGAAGACCACTGCTCGTGCGCGATGCCCGCCACTGCCGCATCTCCTTGTCGATTGGTTGATTGGCGACACCAGGCCCGACAAGGCGCCATCGAGCCCACGGGCCGGTGCTGTGCAAACTTCGGCGAGGGAATATGACCAGCGCCATGCGCCCTGTCAAACCGTTGGGCGAGGGTGGCAGGACCATCCCAAAGTCGAACATCCGCCATGGGCATTGCTAATATGCCCGGATGATCGACTTCCACCAACCCTATCCGTCGGCCCGCTCGCCGGTCTGCGCAGCGAATCTGGTGGCGACTTCCCAGCCCTTGGCGGTGCAGGCCGGCATAGAGGCGTTGCGCCGGGGCGGTAACGCCGTGGATGCCGCGCTAACCACCGCCATCACGCTAACCGTGGTGGAACCCAACAACAACGGCGTGGGCAGCGACGCCTTCGCCATCGTTTGGGACGGCGAGCGGCTGGCGGGATTGAATGCCTCCGGCCGCTCCCCGGCGGGCTGGACCCCGGATCGATTCGCCGGCCGCGAGACCATGCCGCATCGGGGCTGGGAGGCGGTGACGGTGCCCGGTGCCGTAAGCGCCTGGGTGGCCCTCTCCGAACGCTACGGCCGGTTGCCCTTTGCCGACCTGTTCACCGCCGCGATCGGCTACGCCGAGAACGGCTTTCCGGTAGGCCCCAAGACGGCTTTTTATTGGCGGCACGCCCAGGAAACCTACGGCGGATTCCCAGACTTCGCGCAGCACTTCCTGCCCGCGCCCCGGGCCGGAGAACGTTTCCGCCGTCCCGAGCTGGCCGCGACCCTAGCCGAAATCGCGCAAACCCGCGGCGAATCCCTTTATCGCGGCGACTTGGCGGTGCGCATCGAGGCGGCCTCCATCGCGGCGGGCGGCGCCATGCGCAAAGCCGATCTGGCCCGCCACCGCGCCGATTGGGTGACGCCGCTCGCCCAGGACTACCGGCACGTCACCCTGCACGAGATACCGCCGAACGGCCAGGGGCTCGCGGCGCAGATTGCGCTTGGCATCCTGCAGCACCTGGACATCGCCCCGCTCGACTCCGTGGACGGCGTGCATCGAGAGCTGGAGGCCACCAAGATCGCTATTCGCGCCGCTTTCGACCACTTCGCCGACCCGGACGCGATGCGCATGGCACCACGCGAATTGCTGGACGAGGCATCCCTCGCCCGTGCGGCGCGGAGCATCTCCGGGCGGGCCAGCCCGTTGCCACCCGTGGCCCTGCCGACCACCCAGGATACCGTCTACCTAACCACGGCCGATGCGGACGGCATGATGGTTTCCATGATTCAGTCCAACTACGAGGGTTTCGGATCCGGCATCGTCATTCCCAACACCGGAATCGCCATGCAGAACCGCGGCCTCGGCTTCGTGCTCGAAGCCGGCCACCCCAACCAAGTCGGGCCGAACAAACGTCCCTACCACACGATCATTCCGGGATTCGTAACCCGGGGTGGAGCACCGCTCCTGAGCTTCGGTGTCATGGGCGGGCACATGCAACATCAGGGCCACGTGCAGATGGTGCGCCGTGTCGTCGACCAGGGCCAGAATCCACAGGCGGCGAGCGATGCGCCGCGCTGGCACATATATCCGGACTTCAGTGTGGGTCTGGAAACGGGCTTCGATCCCCAGGTCGCCCGGGAACTCGCCGACCGCGGCCACCGCATCCGGTTCGAACCGCTCCAGCGGGTCTTCGGCGGCGCGCAACTGATCCTGAAGACAGATTCCGGCTACATCGGCGGCTCCGACCACCGCAAGGAGGGCTTGGCCGCCGGCTTCTGACTTCTCATCCGACGCATTGCCCGCTATGCTGGAAGAGTCCAACAGGAAGTAATCATGGCAGAAGCAACGCAACAGACATTTTTTACCGAAAGCCCCCTGGAACGGGTGCACCGCATCGAGGACGCCATTCGGGAAGGCGGCGACGAGGCCCAGAAAGTCAGGCGTCTACCGGAAGAGACCGCCGATATCCTGTTACAGGAAGGCCTGTACCGGTTTACCCTGCCGCACCAATTGGGCGGTGAAAACGCGAGTGTCACGGAGACCATCGAGGTACTCGAGGCCATCGCCGCCATCGACGGGTCCGTCGGCTGGAACATCATGATCGGTTCCGAGATCAACGCCATCGCCGCCGGCGGCATGGACCCGGCCATCGCCAAGGAAGTCTACCTGGACAACCCCCGCGTGATCATGTGCGGCGGCGGCGGGCCGGGCACGCAGCCCTCCTATGCGCTCGAGCAAAAGGATGGCAGCTACCGCGTGTGGGGCCAGGCCACCTTCCTTAGCGGCTGCCACAACGCGGAATGGGCATTCATGATGGCCCCTATCGTCGAAAACGGCGCACCGCGCAGCGACGCCGCGGGCAACCCCATTATCCGCATGTGGTTCCTGCACAGGAGCGAATGGGAAATCAAGGACACCTGGCATATGGCGGGCCTGCGCGGCTCCGGCAGCCACGACGTGGTTGCCGACGGGGCACTGGTGCCGGAGCGCCTGGTTCCCGTGGATCTGTTCACGCTACCGGCGCACTACCCGAACCCGGTGTTCCGCATTCCCGTGGCCCTACGCCTGTCCTTCAACAAGGCCGCCGTCGCCATCGGCGTCGCCCGCGGCGCGCTCAATGCGTTTTCCGACATCGCCCAGAACAAGATTCCGCTGCTGTCCACCTCGAAACTAAGGGACAAGCCGATTGCCCACTACCGGATGGGCGAAGGCGAGGCGACCCTGCGCGCCGCCCGGGCCTTCCTGATGGAAACCATGAATGATGTGGTGGAGGAACTGGAGGCCGGCGCCCCCACGCCCGGCCCGCAGACCACCAAGTTCGCCCGCCTGGCCTGCACACACGCCGCAAACGCATCGATGCATGTGGTGGACAGCATTCACAACACCGCCGGTACGACCAGCCTGCGCATGGATTGCCCGCTGGAGCGCAAGCTGCGCGACGCCCATGGCTGCGCCACCCACCGCTGGGTCGCGCATCCGTTGTATGCGGAGCTCGGCAAGATGTTTCTCGGCCATGCGGGCCTGCCCGAATTCAGCGGCACGGCCGACGCGCAGCCGGGCAACTGAAATCGGTGGTTGAGCCTATCGATCGTTCGGGATGGCCGGGTGCAACCGGAAGCCATCCCGAACCCAACATGCAACAACTCGGAACAATTGTTTGAGGAGTATTCCATGGCAGCCTATTTCGTCCTGCAATACGAAGTAACAGACCCGGCCCTGTACCGCGAATACCAGGGCGGCGCCGGCCCCACCATTCAGGCCCACGGCGTCGAACTGGTGGCTTTCGATGCCGCCGCGGAAACCATCGAGGGCACTCCGCCCGGCAAGCAGACCGTCATTCTGAAGTTCGCGGACAACGACGCCTTCTGGAAGTGGTACAAGTCGGACGAGTATCAGGCCGTGGTCGGCAAGCGGCACGCTGCCACCAAGGGGTTCGGCGTACTTTCCCAGTCCATGAACCTGGGCTAGCCCCAGGCCCGGCCGTTGCCGGCGGCAATGGCCGGGCGGGGTGAACGGTGTGGCTGTTTGGGAGTCGACCGGCGTTGCCGATTTCGGTTTGGTGGTAAGCTATCGCCCGTTTCTTTTTCACACACTTGAGAGGTGGAAACCGTGAGCAATCGACAGAAATTCTATATCAACGGCGAGTGGGTCGAACCCGCCGCCAATCAGACCCTGGCGGTCATCAACCCCGCGAAGGAGGAAGCCATCGACGACATCGCGCTCGGCACTGAAGAGGATGTCAACCGCGCCGTCGCCGCCGCCAAGGCGGCCTTCGAGACCTATTCCCAGACGAGCCGGGAAGAACGCGTCGCGCTCTTGGAAAGCATCATTGCCGTCTACGGCCGGCGCATGGATGAGGTTGCGGCCACCATCAGCGAAGAGATGGGTGCACCCATGTTCCTCGCCAAGGCGGCGCAGGCACCATCCGGCATCGGTCACTTTATGACGGCGCTGAAGGTGCTGAAGACCTTCCAATTCGAGGAAGATGTCGGCACCTCCCGCATCGTCAAGGAGCCCGCCGGCGTTTGCGGTTTCATCACGCCCTGGAACTGGCCGATCAACCAGATCACCTGCAAGGTCGCCCCGGCCCTGGCGGCCGGCTGCACCATGGTGCTGAAGCCTTCGGAAGTAGCCCCGCTGAACGCCATTCTGTTCGCCGAGATTCTCGATGAGGCCGGCGTTCCGCCGGGGGTATTCAACCTCGTCAACGGCGATGGGCCCACCGTCGGCGTGGCACTGTCCTCGCATCCCGATGTGGACATGATGTCCTTCACCGGCTCGACCCGGGCGGGCATTGCGGTGGCCACCAACGCCGCGCCCACGGTCAAGCGCGTTACCCAGGAACTCGGCGGCAAGTCGGCCAACATCATTCTCGACGATGCCAATTTCCAGCAAGTCATCGCCCGGGACGTGTTCGGCATGTGCATGAACTCCGGGCAGTCCTGCAACGCCCCGACGCGCATGTTGGTGCCCAACGAGCGCATGGACGAGGCAGCCGCGATCGCGCGCACCGCCGCGGAGAATATCAAGGTGGGCGACCCGAACAGCGCCGACACCAACATCGGGCCGGTGGTTTCCGAGGTTCAGTTCAACAAGATCCAGGGCCTCATCCAAACAGGCATCGACGAAGGGGCGAAGCTGGAAGTCGGCGGCACCGGGCGCCCGGACGGGCTAAACCGCGGCTACTACGTCAAGCCCACGGTTTTTTCCCATGTCAGCAACGACATGACGATCGCCCGGGAAGAGATCTTCGGTCCGGTACTGTCGTTGATCGGCTACGAGGACGACGAAGACGCGGTGCGCATCGCCAACGATACGGTCTACGGTCTGTCGGGCTACATCTCGGCCGGCGACCCCGAACGGGCCAAGACACTGGCCCGGCGTATCCGTTCCGGCAACGTGCATTTGAACGGCGCGTCCGTGGACAACCAGGCACCTTTCGGCGGCTACAAGCAATCCGGCAACGGCCGCGAATGGGGAGCGCACGGCTTCGAGGAGTTCCTGGAAGTCAAGGCGATACTGGGCTACAACGCGGCGGGCTGAGCCCGGCTTGTTAGCCCCGGTGCTGGCGCATGGCGGCGCGCAGGCGTCGCCGGTGCCATTCGCTCCGACAACGCCCATGCAGGCGACGCGGGCCGAGCCCTGGAACAGCTACCCGATAAGGAGGAACATCCATGTCCGATCAACTCACCGCCGACCGCATCGCGCTCCAGGACGTCATGTTGCGCTACGCCGCCGGGGTCGATGAGCGGGATTTCGACATGTACCGCTCCTGCTTTGCAGACGACCTAGAAGTGCTGGGGTTCGGGGAGGAAACCGTCAACGGTGCACAAGCCTGGGTGGACTATGTCAAGGCCGCCCTTGAGCAGTACGGGCCAACCCAGCACATGCTTGGCCCCCAGCTCGCCACCGTGAATGGCGATACCGCCCACGCCCGCACCGACGTTCAGGCGCTGCACTACCTGAAGGAACCCAAGGATGCCACGCTGACGTTGTGGGCAACCTATGAATCCGATATGCGGCGCATCAACGGTGAATGGAAGATATTCAGGCATCGCCTAGTTCCGCGCGGAACCAGGGTGCAGCAATAGGAGCAAGTAGGAACAATAGGAACGCTGCCAGACGCGGGCGGCGCCTACCCCGGTTGCGCGCGGCCACGGCCCCGCACCGACGGCCTGGCACCAGCGCGACTTGGCAAGAGCGGCCCGTGTGGCGTAGTTTGGCGCATCCGTTTTAAGCTAAGGAACCCGAGCAATGATCGATGTTTACTACTGGCCCACGCCGAATGGCTGGAAGGTCACCATCATGCTGGAAGAGTGCGGGCTGGACTACCGCCTAAAGCCCGTCGACATCGGGGGCGGCGACCAGTTCACGCCCGAGTTCCTGCGCATCAGCCCGAACAACCGCATGCCCGCCATCATCGACCACGAGCCTCTAGGCGGCGGCGAGCCACTGGCGCTGTTCGAATCCGGCGCCATCCTCGAATACCTGGCGGACAAGACCGGCAAGTTCCTGCCGGCGGTGCCGGCGCAACGCTACCGGACCCTGCAGTGGGTGCATTGGCAGATGGCGAACCTGGGGCCCATGATGGGCAATGCCAACCATTTTAAGAATTACGGCAAGAACATCGCCAAGGATCCGCAACAGTTGGAATACGGCACCAAGCGCTTCGTGGGCGAGGTGGACCGTCTGTGCGGCGTTATGGATGCCCAGTTGTCGGCCAACCCCTACCTGGCCGGTGCCGACTACAGCATCGCCGACATCATAAGCTGGCCCTGGGCAATGCTAACCGGGCGTCTGATCGATGAGGCCGTTTGGGAAAGCTTCCCAAACCTCAAACGCTGGGTAGACGAGGTCCGCGCACGGCCCGCGGTGGACAAGGGTTTTCACGTTGGGCGCGAACTGGCACAGCGCGAGCTCACCGAAGAGGAAGAGAAGGCCCGCCGGGAACTGCTGTTCAATCAAACCAATGAGAAGGTGCGCAAGGCCCGGGAAGCGGCGGCTGCGGCCGTTGCCTGAGGCGGTTACCGCGTAGAGTGAACTAGACCAGACCGATCGCTGCCGCGCCGGCGGCGCGACAAAGCCCACTGGATGGGGCGGTTGCCCGAATCTCTGTGCACCGTTCATTTCCAGGGCCGAACACCGGGCGGTACAGGGCGGCGGGGCCGCGAGCATCGCGGAGGTCGAGGCGGTGAAGCAAGCCTTCTCCATTACCAGGCACGGCGGTTTCGCCAAGGAAGCGAGAGCGCTGCTGAGTTTGGGTGCGCCCATGATGGCCACCCAGTTTTGCATCATGGGCATGGGGTTTCTGGACACCGCCATGGCGGGTCACTATGCCTCGGTGGACCTGGCGGGCGTCACCCTTGCGGGCAACCTGCTCTGGCCGGTATTCATGCTGATGACCGGGCTGACGCTGGCGGTAACGCCGATGGTCGCCCAACTCACCGGTGCCCGGAAGGTGGACGAGTCCGGTGCCATTGTCGGCCAGGGCATCTGGATGGCGTTGTTCGCCTCGCTGGTCACCGTCGCGATTCTGCACAACGCCGATGTCTTCTTCGCACTGCTCGGCACCGAGCCCGCGGTGACCGAGGTGGCCGTGCAATACCTGAAGGCGGTGTCCTGGGGCATGCCGCCCGGCATGGTCTACATCGTCTTGCGCTACGCCTCCGAAGGCCTTGGACACACCCGCCCGCCCATGTTCATCGCCGCCTCGGCACTGCTTCTAAACGGGCCACTCAACTACCTTTTGATCTACGGGGCGCTCGGCTTCCCGGAACTCGGCGGCGTGGGCTGTGGTTGGGCAACGGCCATTGTCATGTGGTTCGAGTTGGGCCTAATGATCTTCGTCGCACGACAGCGCTTCTTCCGGGCAACCGGGCTATTCGAGCAATTCCGCTGGCCCGAGGCGACGACCATCGCACGCATTCTGAAGATCGGCCTGCCGATCGGGCTTGCGGTATTCATGGAGATGGCGGTCTATTCGGTGATCGGTTTCCTGATCACCGCGTTCGGAACCAGCCCGCTGGCCGCCAACGGCATTGCCGGCAACATCAACTGGATGACCTACGTAATTCCCATGAGTCTCGGCTCGGCCGCGGCGATTCGCGTGGGGTTCCATGTCGGTGCCGAGGATCGGGAAGGCGCACGGCGGGTGGCCATGACCGCATTGAAAATGTCCCTCGCCTACGCACTGGCGGTGAGCGCCATTCTGGTGGGCCTTCGCGATCTGCTCGTCGGCATCTACACTACGGATCCGGCCGTGATCGGAATCGCCACCAAGCTGATGATATTCATCGCCCTCTACCAGATCGTCGACGACACCATCGCCACCATGGAGGGCACCCTGCGCGGCTACAAGGACACCCGCGTGCCCATGGTCTTCTCCCTCGTCGGCTACTGGATCGTCGCCCTGCCGCTTGGCCACGTCTTGGCGATTGGCTGGTTCGGGCCACCGGCCATGGGCGTATACGGCTACTGGACGGGCATGACCATCGGCATGCTGCTGGTGGCGATATGCCTGGGCATCCGGCTGCGGCGCACGAGCACCGACAGCGCGCTGATCCGGCGGCTCGCCCTGGGTTGACCGGCACACCGGGGCCAATCGGCATGGAAAACGGCAGCGACCAGGTCTGGACCGAACTGCACCGGGCCCGGGATCGGCGCCTACTGGCGGAAGCAGCTCTGGTGTTGGAGGCCATGCGCATCCCCCACCGCACCGAGTACGAAAACCGCATGTGGCGCCTGCTGGTGCCTCCCGAGGCAGCACCCGCCGCCCGGCTTGAGCTGGAGCGGTACCAGGCGGAAAACCGGCACATCGCCCCGTTGCGCCCGCGGGTGCATATCTTCGACAAAGGCTGGGCCGGCGTGCTGGGCTACCTCGTTGTCATCTGGCTGCTGCCCAACCTGGAGGGCTGGGGTACATTCGGATGGGATTGGCGGGCGGCTGGCGTCATGAACGCCGAGTTGGTGCGGGCGGGCGAGTGGTGGCGCACCGTCACCGCCCTGACCTTGCATGCCGACTTGGGGCATATCGCCGGCAATTCCTTCTTCGGCGCTGTCTTTGGATTATTCGTCGGACGCTATCTCGGCTCCGGGCTTGGTTGGCTGCTGGTGGTAGTCGGCGCGTGCCTCGCCAATCTGGCCAACGCCTGGCTGCAAACACCACCCTTTGTCTCCCTGGGCGCCTCCACGGCGACCTTCGCCGCCCTGGGGCTTACGGGCACCTTCGTCTGGCGCCGTGGCTACCTGCGCGGCCAGGACTGGCGGCGCAGCTTCGCGCCCCTGTTCGCTGCGGTGGCGCTCTTGGTCTACACCGGCATAGGTGGCGAGCGCACCGACATTCTCGCCCACTTCCTGGGTTTTGCCGCGGGCGGGGCTGGTGGTGTATACGCCGCCGCGTACGATATTCGCCGCCTAGGCAGGAGCGGGCAATGGATTGCCGGGGGGTTGGCGCTGGCGCTGCTCGCCTACGCCTGGGTACAGGCGGGGACACATGCCGCATAACAGGCATATTCCGATGGGCCACGTTTTCGCTGGGAGCAGGCGCGTGCGCGCGCAATTCGAGGCGATCGGCAGAACTCTTGGCGCAGTATGCGGGCTGCAACAAGCCGGGCGCGCCGGCGCGCTCGCCCTCGCGCTGACCTGGAGCCAGTGCGCGCTCGGCCACGGGGGCGTGGTTGCCGAGGAGGATGTCTGCCTGTTGAAGATGGGTTTCCTCCAGGCGCACTTCACACTGTTCCTGCCGGAGACGCGGGGGTCGGAAGAATTCTGCGAAGACCTGCCCGAGGCAGGCAGGGCACTGTTCGTCGTCGAGTACCTGCACGAGACCATGAAGGAAATGCCCATCGACTTCCGCATCATCACCGACGATCAGGGGTTCGGCATATTCGCCAACTGGGACGACGTGCGTTCCATAGCCGACCTAGACGCGCAGACCGTCTACTACCGCCCCCTGGCCAACGAGCCCACGGGGCTGGTGACCGCCAGCCACACCTTCGACGAGCCCGGCGGCTACATCGGCGTGGTGGTCGCCGAGAACCCGGCCAACGGCAAGGCATACAACGCCGTTTTCTACTTCGAGGTCGGTAATGCCGGTTACGGCTACATCCCGCTGTTCATCGGCCTGATCGGCGCCGCGCAACTGCTGTTTTTCGCGAGCACCGGTAGCCTGCAACGCTTCCTGCACCGACTTCGAGCACGGCGACCCGGACCCGGACAAAATCCCACAGGCCGCGGGGGCGTCGACTGCCCCGTGGATGGGATGCCGGGCGATTGACCAGGGTGGGTGGGCGATTAGCATGAGCCAATGGCATTCGGGTCGAGGTTGGCTGGCACCAAGCGAACAGACACGATGGGCTCGGTATAATTCCCATCACATGCCACCGAAGCACCATCCCACCAGCCATTGCGGCCTATTCTGGAGATTGATATGCCCGTTTCAATGACCGACATGACCACCACGCACAGCATTCCCGGGCGAGAGATCAAGGCCCTGCTCGGCATTGTCACCGCCGAATGCGTTCTGGGCATCAACGTTTTTCGCGATATGCTCGGCGGCATGCGGGACTTTTTCGGCGGCCGCAGCGGCACCCACCAGAACGCGCTTCGGGAAGCCCGGCAGTCCTGCCTGGAAGAGCTCGCGCAACGGGCCGACGAACTCGGTGCCGATGCCGTTATCGGCGTTGACCTCGACTACAGCGAAATCAGCGGCGGCGGCAAGGGCATGGTGTTCCTGGTGGCCTCGGGAACGGCCGTGCGCCTGACCTGATCGTCCATCGCCATACCGGTGGCGGAGGACCCCGACGCCTGTGTTGTTCCTATACCATCAGGCACCTCGCTGGCGACGCCAATACTGCGGTCATAGCCAATCGATGGCCGGGTGTTTTTCAGGCATTGCGGCAGCAGCCTGCGATTCACTCGTCCGAGATAGCGAGCTCTTTGGCGGTGACGAACTCCAGTAGCGCCGGACGGCCGTTCTCGGTCGCCTCGATGCCACGCCCAAGGGCGGCCCGAATCTCGTCCGGGCTGGTCACCCGCTCGCCGTAGGCACCGAATGCCTGGGCCATGTCGGCATAGTTTCCCGAGATGTCCGTGGCCCCGTACTTCCGCTGGGAGACCGGCATAATCGGAATTTCGATGGCCATCGAGAAGTTGTTGAAGAGAATCGACAGGATCGGGATGCGCTCACGGGCGGCGGTCTCGAAATCCATACCCGTAAAGCCAATGGCCGCATCCCCCCAGACGTTGATGCAGAGTTTATCCGGGCAGGCGAGCTTGGCCCCCATCGCCAGCCCGAGCCCGTAGCCGAGTTGCGTGGTCTTGCCCCAGCCGATGTAGCTAAGCGGTGCCGTGGCTTCCCAAAAGGGCGTTGTCTGGTCTCTAGGGCTGCCGGCATCGTGGGTGATGATGGTGCGCTCCTTATCCACCATCCCGTTCAATTCCCAGAGCACCCGGTAGGGATTGATCGGTGTCTCATCACTCCTGAGCTTCGGCATCCACTCGGTGAGCCAGGCTTGCCGAGTGGCGGCAATGCGCTCCGGTTCCCGGGACCGCACCTCGGCGGTACGCCGGTCGAGATTCGCCATGGCGGCACCGAGCGCCTCGAGCGTCAGCTTCGCATCGCCGATCAGGCCGTAGCGCGCCGGCACGTCCTTGTTTAGGTCAAGGGGGTCGAGTGTGGCGTGAATGATGGTCTTGCCACGCGGCATCCGCACGCCAAAGCCCGTCAGCGCAAAGCTGCACCCGATGCCGAGAATAACGTCGGCCTCACGCAGCCAAGTGGTCACCGGACGCGGGTTGGCTCGGCCCCCCGAACCTAGAGATAGGGGGTGGTTTTCCGGAAACGCACTCTTGCCCTCGATGCTGGTGGTCACCGGGATGTTCCAGCCCTCGGCAAGCGCTTTCAGGGCACCCCAGGCCTGGGCGTAGTGCACACCCTGGCCCGCGTAGATGACCGGCCGCTCGGCGGCGGCGAGCACCCTGGCCGCCACCCTGACCGCTGCCGGGTCCGGCGCGAAGCGGGTCTTGAAGCTCGGTGTGTGGTGCCATCCGTCCGGTACATCCTCCTCGAAAACATCCACGGGCACCTCCACGAGCACCGGCCCGGGCCGACCGTTGCGCAACTGGAAAAACGCCCGCCGCATCACCTCGGGCAGGGCGCGGCCCATGGTCAGCGGCTCCGCCCACTTGGCGATCTGGCGCATGTTCTGGGTGGCGTTGAAGTTGGGGTAGTAGTTGGCCAGGCGCCGAGGATAACCGGCCGGCATGACAAGTATCGGCACCGATTCGGAGTACGCTTGGGCAACGCCGCCGAAGGCGTTCTCGGCACCGGGGCCGTGCTGCATGCAAAAGACACCGATTTTCTCGCCCGACGACAGCCTGGAATAGGCATCCGCCATGTGCAGCCCGGTGCGCTCCTGGCGCACGATAATGGTGCGGATATCCTCCTCTGCCGCCGCCTCGATGATCGGGTTCAGCGGGTAGGCGAAGAGGATGTCCACGCCTTCCGCCTTCAACACACTGGCGATCGCACTCGCAACCTTCATTGGGTATCCCCCTGTTCTCCCGGTCGATGATAGCCCGCGGCGCCGGCGGTGACCCACGCCGCACAGGTTTGGGTTCGACCTCGGCCATCAGGGTCGCCCCAAAGCCAGCAAGGGTACCCGCAAGTGCGGGACTTCGGTCTGAATTCCACCGGAACAAGCTCGACTTTTTCCTGCGGCTCGCCGGCGCTCATGCTGTGCCGTCGGGCCGGGAATTCAACTACAGTCGGACGGCCAGGGCGACAATGGCACCGATCAGGGTAACGTTCAGCATGCCCAGGCCCCCGATCAGCCAACTCTTTAGGCTATCGAAGCGGTCGTATAGCCTATCGAAGCGATCGTCCAGCCTATCGAAGCGTTCATCGACCCGGTCGAGGCGTTCATCGATCCGGGCGAAGCGTTCATCGACCCGATCGAGGCGTTCATCGATCCGGGCGAAGCGTTCATCGACCCGGTCGAGGCGTTCATCGACCCGATCGAGGCGTTCATCGATCCGGTCGAGGCGGTTGTCGATCTGGCGGAGGTGCTCATCCACGCCGTCGAGACGCTTATCCACCCCGTCGAGGCGCTCGTTCAGGGCGCGGAACCCGTCGTGCATCTCATCCCGCAGTCTAGAGACCACGCCCGCTACGACGTCAACCAGCGCCTGCGTCTGGGAATCCGTGAAGCCGCCTTCGGCTAGACCGTCCGCCATTGCCTTGTATTCGCCGATTTCGATTGGCACGAGTGTACTCCTTTTTGCAAGCGACCAGTATGGGATTCTTGATCCCTTCACCAGGCTTCCGCTATAGGAGATGTTGGGTGATCGTTGTGCGAATTGACGTGCCTTGGTTTGTCGAACCGATTGGCGACCGGTCCATCACATCCATAGGGAGCCCGCCCTGGAATACACCTTTGCTACCCGTCCGATGTCCCAGGGGCACCCTGTATCGTTCCGACCCGCGTTGGGGGAGGTATACGCCGTTCCATTCGGTGACCTTGCATACGACGGGCATCCGTACCTCCTCGCGACTCGAATCTACGCCAGCCGAGACGGATTCTTATGTCTTCAGCACGAAGCAATCAGGATCGCCAAGCTGAAGCTCAAGCTCCTTGCTGGCGCAAGCAATCGTCTTTCATCCTGCGATGAAGCAAATGCCCATGCATCGGCACTAGACATTTGCACCGGTTGTTTGGCGGTGGCCATCCCGGCAGTACTCCATTGATATCCGAGAACGCCCGCACTGGAACATGCAAGCGACCTGCAGCAATGAGCGAACTGGCTGATTTCCGCCGGGAAGCCCAGGCGTGGCTAGAGGAGAACTGTCCCGCCGGCGCCCGGGGTCGGGGCCAGGTTGCCTGGGACAGCAGCAACAGCGGCATGGTGCCCAGCACCGCGCACATCTTGATCATCCGGGTTCCGACATTTGGCCGGTGCCCGAGCTACCGGTCGGCCTCCCCCGTCGCCCACGCCTTGATCAGGTGATGGGCTATGGCCATGGCGCCCGGCACCTTGAGATTGGGGTTGTCGTTCTCCAGGGCGGCGGTGACCTCACCGCGGCTGAACCAGCGCACATCCGCCATTTCTTCGTCGTCGATGCGAATTTCGCTGCTCATGGCAAGTCCATGACAGCCGATCATGAGCGACGACGGGAACGGCCAGGGTTGCGAGGAGTGGTAACGCACCTCGCCCACCTCAATGCCGGCTTCCTCCCGCACCTCGCGCCGCACCGCCTCTTCAATGGACTCGCCCTGGTCGACAAAGCCAGCCAGGGTGGAGTACATGCCCATGCGCACCAGGGGCCCCTTGGGCTGCCCGAGCAAACAGCGGCCATCGCTGTGGATCAGCATGATGGCCACCGGGTCGGTACGTGGAAAATGTTCCGCCCCGCATGCCGGACAACGCCGCATATGGCCCCCCTTGCGCTGCTCGGTGGGCGCGCCGCATTGGCTACAGAAACGGTGGCTGCGGTGCCAACCGAGTTGCGCCCGGGCCTGGGCCACAATCCCGGTTTCCGGGGCGGGCAGCAGCATGGCGGCTCTGCGGCAATCCTCGAAGCGCCAGCCGTCCGCAAGGCCAAGCTGGAAGCCGGGCGCCTCCAAACCGGAGACATCCACCGCAAAGTGCGCGACGCTCGCTGCGAGGCCCAGGAACACCGGTGGAACATCGATGCCCAATCGCCCGCAATCGAAGGGCGGTGTCCAACCTAGGAAGCCGCCCTCGGCCAGCAGCACATCCAGGTTGAAAAACGGCAGGAAGCGGCTGGATGGATCGGCCTGGGCGGCAGCCAGCCAGGCATCGTCGCGACGCTTGACATCGGCCCGATCCAGCGGATTGCCGGCAAATCTGTGAACAAGCGTCATGCGCGCCTCTAAGTGCAAACGCATAGTGTAGCCTGACTGGGCTCCGGGCCCTCCGCTTCAATTTGTCTCAAGACTCGCCTGTGGTCCGCCAACATGGTTAGATACGGGGTTTTCCATGTAAACCACAAGGAGCACACCCGCATGATCAGCAGTGGACCCATCGAAGACCGGCTCGCCATTCGCGAGTTGGTGGAGTCGTATAACGATGCCGTGATGCGTTTCGACGGCGACGCCTGGCAGGCGAATTGGCGTGACGACGCTACCTGGACATTGCCGGGCGCGGGCCCCATCAAGGGCAAGGAGCACTTCTATCCCCTTTGGCAACAGGCCATGGCGGGGTTCTCCTTCGTGGGATTTTTCGCCTCCGCCGGGCCCATCGTCGTCGACGGCGACACCGCGCACGGCACCTGGTATCAGCAGGAGGTGCTGCACCAGAAAGATGGCGGCAAGCGCTATGTGACAGGCCGCTACGAGGACGACTACATCAAGGTCGAGGGACGCTGGTACTTCCAGAAACGGGTGTACGACATTCTCGATTCCCAAGAAGCTCCCTGATGCAGCGACTCATCAGCCAGATTCACCAGCCACTAGGAGAAGAGCATGAACATGCATGAACGATTTCGCCTCGACGGCAAGGTCGCGGTGGTCACGGGCGGCGGCCGCGGCATTGGACGCGGCATCGCCCTGGCCCTGGCCGATTGCGGCGCCGATGTGGCCGTAGTCGCGCGGCGCGGCCATGAAGTGCAGGCGGTCGCACAAGAGATCGAGGAGCGCGGCACCCGGGGCCTCGGCCTATCGGCGGATGTCATGGACTTCGATGCCATTCCCAGGGTTCTCGACCAGGTGGTCGACGAGCTTGGCCGGCTCGACATCATGGTGAACAACGCGGGCGGCAACCTGGACCGGAAGATGTACTCCCTGCCGGACATTTCCCTGGAAAAATTCGACGAGCAACTGGCGCTCAACATGAAAACCAAGTGGTGGGGGTCGCAACAGGCGGCCAAGCGCATGAACGACGGCGGCCGCATCATCAATATCATCTCCATCGCCGCGCACAAGCCAACGCCCGGTTTTGGGGTCTATTCCGCCGCCAACATGGGCATGATCAGCCTGACGCGCACACTCGCCGTGGAACTGGCGCCCAAGGGCATCACCGTGAACTGCATTGCTCCGGGCGTAATCGTCACCGAGATGCTGGTCGAAACCATGAAGATCTCCGAAGCAGAGGCGCATTCCGCCCTGGGGCCCACCATTCCACTGGGCCGCACCGGAACGCCCGAGGACTGCGCCGCCGCAGCGGTGTTTTTCGCCTCGCCCGCAGCGGAATGGACAACGGGGCAATTCCTGGACGTGGCTGGCGGCCAGCCCAACTGATGCGGGCCGGCAGAACAACGCATCGCCCGGAACCAACCCTCGATACCACAACCACTCAAGGATGCCCGCCGTCATGGAGCCCATAAACGTCCTTATCGTCAGCAAGGGGCACGACTTCAATCACGACGCCTTTCTCGACATGTTCACCGGCATGCAGGGCATTGCGGCAACGCTCGTGCAGCAACCGGCGGCCCAGGTGCTGCTGCGGCCCAAGAACATCGGCCACTATCAGGCGGTGCTGTTCTACGACATGTCCGGCATCCCCGGCATCGGCCTTCTGCACGATGGGGCGAACGACACCGGCATCCCGCCCGAGGGCTACCGCGCCAGCATCGAGGCTCTGGTGAAGAAGGGAACGGGCCTGGTGCTGCTCAACCACGCCACGGTCTCCTGGCCCCTTTGGCCGCTGTGGCGGCGCATCTCCGGCACTTCCTTCATGCTGCAGGCGGGGGAACTCGACGGCGTCACTGTGCCGGGCTCCGGTTACCGGGGTGGCCACGGCCCCTACCCCAACCCCACACTGAAACTGGTTCCCCAATGCGGACATCCCGTGCTCGACGGGCTGGAGGGCGGGTTCGAGATCACCGATGAGATCTATCTCAAAACCACTGGATTCGAAAGCCGGGTACAGCCACTGCTGCGCGGCGAGTTCGACTTCACCACCGAGAACTTCACGCCGCCACCGCTGGCGCCACCCGAAGAGCAGGCGAACTGGAGACATCCACCCGGCAGCGACCTGATTGTCTGGGCCAACCGCGTTGGGGCAAGCCCGGTGGTCGCCTCGGATGTCGGCGACGGCCCCGCCGCCTTCGGCAATCCGGGCTTCCGCCGGCTGCTCGGCAATAGCCTCAGATGGGTAGCCTCGGATGCGGCCCGGGCCTGGGCTCAAGACCACCCTCGTGCTGCAACGGCCTGAGCTTTACGCAACCACCCTGCGCTATGATGGGGGCGCATTCGCTACGGAGAACCAACCATGCTCCAGTTCCACGACCCGCGCGCGGCCACCGGCGTTCGGCGCGAACCCTATGGCCTCGGCATCGATCTGGCGCGCATGAACGATGTCAGCATGGCATTCCTAGCCAACGGATTTCCCGACTCCGAGGTGTTCCTGGAAAAGGTTGCCGATGCGCTGAAACCGCTGTTGCCGGGCTTGACCATACACACCTTCAACAAGGGCAACGCCTCCATACCGGCCCCGCCCGAGTTACTCGAGAAAATAAAAAACGGCTGTCAGGCCGCAGTTACCGCGTACGGCCACTGAGGCAGTTGCACCACCGGCACCGTGCGTGACGGCATCGCAATCGCTCGACTGGGCATTCCGGCGGTATCCCTGGTGACGGAAGATTTCTGGCCCCAGGGCGACTTTGTGGCGGCATCCCTTGGCATGCCCGAGGCACCGCGTATCCGCCTGCCGCACCCGGTTGCGGGCACGGGCGCGGCCAACCTGGAAGCCGTGGCCGCCGCCATCGCGCCAAAAATCATCGAGGCCCTGGCCCATTGAGCAACCTGTTGACCGCGACCGACGAAGCGGCCGCACTCGAGCGCCTGCACGAACTGAGCTGCACCGATGGGCTGCCGGTGGTCGTGCCGACAGCGGCGCGTGTTGACCGTATGATCCTAGCCAGCGGTGTAGACCGCGACCTTGTGCTGGGCGAGATGGGGCCGGCCATGGGCATCGCCACGGTCGAGAAGGTCGCGGTCGCCGCGGTAATGGCGGGTTGCCTGCCAGACTACATGCCGGTGGTGATGGCGGCGGTTCGCGCCGTACTGGATGTGCGCTTCGACCTCACGGAAATGCAGGCCACGACCCACTGCACGGCACCGCTGATCATCGTCAACGGACCGGCCCGGCGCTGGTGCGGCCCCATCGCCTCGGGGTTCGGCGCCCTTGGCCCCGGCCACCGCGCCAACGCCAGTATCGGCCGTGCACTGCGGCTGGCGATGATTAACATCGGCGGCGGACGACCGGGCCAATCCGACATGGCCCTGCTCGGGCATCCCGGCAAGTTCACCTATTGCCTGGCCGAGGACGAGGAGGCGAGCCCGCTGCCGCCGCTGCACGTGGACAGCGGATTCCACGCCGACGAGAGCGTGGTAACCGTTATCGGTGCGGAAGCGCCCCACTCCGTTCTATTCAGCGGCGACGGCGATGACCCCGAGCGCCACCAACGACTCCTGGAGGTGCTCGCCATAGGGCTCGCCAACCTGGCGACGAACAACGCGGTGCTGCGCGGCGGCGCCGCCGTCGTGGTGCTGAACCCGGAGCACGCCGCCATCCTGGCCGATGCCGGGCTGTCCCGTGCCGAGATCGCCGAGCGACTATTGGGGTTCGCGGCCCATCCCTTTTCTCGGCTGGCGCACTACGAGCCGTCATTCGCCGGTCGAGCGGGAAACGGCGACGAGGTGCGCTGCTTCAGCGACCCCGGCGACATCCTCATCCTGACAGCCGGCGGTGCCGGCCTGTATTCCATGGTCATGCCGACCTGGTGCGCCGGACCGCATCGCAACCGCGCCATTCAGGTTAGGGTGGATACGAACCAGTTTTGCGAGGTGCCGCTGGCCGACGACACTCGACAGGGCACCTCCCGCCCGGCCGATACCGACCTGCTTCGCGAGGCGCGAGCAGCCGATGGGGGGCGCGGTTCCGGGAATACCCAATGAGCGAACCCGCGCCCGACACCTTGCAGTTCAGTCTCGAATGCCCGCCGGAAGGGTTCGTGGCGAACCCCTTTCCCTGGTACGCGACCCTACAGGAACGGCAACCCATCCATCGCCTAGGCGATGGCTCCTGGCTGGTCACCCGGCACGCCGACTGTGTGGCCATCTACCAGGGCGATGCCTTCAGTTCGGACAAGCGGGTGTTCTTCCGGCCGAAGTTCGGCGACTCGCCGCTCTATGAACACCACACCACCAGCCTGGTATTCAACGATCCCCCTTATCACACCCGGGTTCGGGAGACCATCGCCAATGCCCTGAAACCCAAAAACATGCAACCGATCGTGGCGGCACTGCAACGTTTCGTGCGGGGGCGCATCGCGGAACTCAGGGAACGCCGGGAATTCGATGCCATCGAAGACTACGCCGCGGCGATACCGGTGGAGATCATCTGCACCCTGCTCGCCGTGCCGACTTCGGAGCGCTCCCACCTGCGGCGCTGGTCGCTCGCCATCCTGGGTGCCCTGGAGCCCGCCATTTCCCCGGAACAGGCACGTATCGGCAATGCGGCGGTGCGGGAGTTCCTAGCCTACCTGCGCGACCTTATCGACTATCGCCGGCGTTGCCCGGCACCGGAGCGACACAATGTGCTGCGCTCGCTGATGGAGCGGGCCGACAGCGGCGAACTCGGCGAAGCCGAATTGCTGCACAACTGCATCTTCCTGTTGAACGCGGGGCACGAAACCACCACCAACCTGATCGGCAACGGCATGCACATGCTCAGCCTGCACGGCGATGCGCGGCGACGCCTGCGGGCGCACCCGGCATCCATCCGAACGGCGGTCGAGGAGATTCTGCGCTATCAGAGCCCTGTGCAACTCGGTAACCGGCAGGCAACCGCCCCGGTCACCGTGGGCGGGCACCATTTCCGCGCCGGAGACCAGATTACGCTCTGCATCGGTGCCGCCAACCGCGACCACCGCGCCTTCGCGAACCCCCAGGCCTTGGATATCGACCGAGCCCCCAATCGCCACCTGGCATTCGCCGCCGGTATCCACGCCTGCGCCGGCATGTCGCTGGCCCGCATCGAGGGCCGCATTGCTCTGGGCGCGTTCTTCGAGGCTTTCGATGCGCCGGAAATCAGGGTCGATCCCGAATACCATCCCAGGTTGAGGTTTCGCGGCTTGAAGGCGCTTAAGATGCGGGTATGAAACCATCCTACCTGTCGGGGTTCGGCAACGAGCACGAATCCGAAGCGCTGGCCGGCGCCCTGCCACGGGGCAGGTTCAGTCCGCAACAGGTCGCCTACGGACTTTACGCCGAGCAGTTCAGCAGCACCGCTTTTACCGCGCCACGCGCAACCAACCGGCGTACCTGGTTCTACCGCATCCGCCCCTCTGTACTCCAGGGTGCCTATCGCCCGATCTCGCACGAATTGCTGCAGACGGCACCCCTCTCCCAAGGCAATCCGCCCCCTGACCCGATGCGCTGGAATCCGCTGGAAATCCCCGAAGCCCCGGCCGACTTCATCGACGGGCTGGCCACCCTAGCGGCAAACGGCGACTGCGCGGGCCGCACCGGCATCGGCATCCACCTCTATCGGGCCAATCGTTCCATGGACAACCGCTTCTTCTGCAACGCCGACGGCGAACTGTTGTTGGTGCCACAACTGGGCGAACTGGCCGTGCATACGGAATGCGGCGTGCTGGCGGCTGCCCCCGGCGCCATCTGCGTGCTGCCAAGAGGCATGCGATGGCGCATCGATCTGGTCGGCGAGACGGCCCGCGGCTATGTCCTGGAAAACTACAGTGCGCCCTTCCAGCTACCGGAGCGGGGCCCGGTGGGCGCGAACGGCTACGCCAACGACCGCGATTTCCAGTATCCCGTGGCCGCGTTCGAAGACCGGGCGGGATCATTCGAGCTGGTGACCAAGTTCGCCGGCAACCTATTCGTCGCCGAGTTGCATCACTCGCCGCTCGATGTGGTCGCCTGGACCGGCAACTCGGCACCCTACCGCTACGACCTCGACCGCTTCAACGTCATGGGATCGGTCAGCTTCGACCACCCCGACCCCAGCATCAATACCGTGCTGACCTCGCCCTCTGCCGTGGCGGACGTCGCCAATGTGGATTTCGTGATCTTTCCGCCGCGCTGGGTGGTCGCCGAGGACACCTTCCGTCCACCCTGGTACCACCGCAATGTTATGAGCGAATTCATGGGGCTGATCCGGGGCGTCTACGATGGCAAGGCCGAGGGCTTCCTGCCCGGCGGCGCCAGCCTGCACAACTGCATGACGCCGCATGGGCCGGATGCCGCGACCTTCGCCGCGGCCAGCGATGCCGAACTGGCGCCGAGGTACCTCGACAACACGCTGGCGTTCATGTTCGAGACCTCGCTGATCATAGAGCCTACGCCGTTCGCATTGAATACGCCGGCCCGGCAACTGAACTACGCCGACTGCTGGCGGACGCTACGGCGAAGGTTTACGGGACAGGCGCAGTCAGAACGGGAAACCCCCCGGGAAGGCTGACTTGGAACCTATATCGATTGGTTGACAAGCCACCACATGCGGAACCTTGCAGGCCGCACAACCACTTCCTGTCGTGGTCTGTCGACCGATCGACATAAGCCCCTTTGATTTCCGGCGTCTGCGGCGGCGCTTCTGCATGACAAGCGGGCCGACGGGTACCGGTGCCCAACCCCCTTTCGGGCCAAGGCGGGCCGGGCGTTATCTCCCCCCTTGATCGGGAGGCACCGTCGCCGCTTCCCCAGTGGCCTCCTCCCAGGCACGGCGGATGACGAACTCCCGGTCCAGGGCAAACAGCGGCCCGAAGCTCAGGGGTTCGAAGTTCGCATCGGCCGTCAAGTTGCCGCGCTCGATGGTCTCCTGCAGCGACCAGCCAAGCCTGACCGCCTCCCGTCCAACCTCCGCGAGGTTGTCGATAAACGCCTGAAACTCGGCGAGGCCCTCCCGCCCAGTCAGCGGGCCATGCCCCGGAATCACCCGGTCGAAGTCCAGGCCGAGCACCACGTCCAGCGTTTGACCCCAGCGCTGTACGCTACCGCCGGCTTCGAGATCGATGTTCGGGTACAGGCGATTGAAGAAGAGATCCCCTAGGTGCACGGCGCGATCCTCAACGAACAGCGCCACCAGGTCGCCGTCCGTGTGGCCCCGGCCCGGCCAGATCAGTTGCACGGTCTTGCCGCCCAGTCGGATGACATGGCTATCCTCGAAGGTCTCGTTCGGCAGGGTTTGGGCGGCGGCACCCCGCCAATGGTCCGCATCGAGGGTTTCTAGGTGGTGCAGGGTGCGGGATGTCGAGACGATGCGTTGCGAGCCGTCGAAGGCCGGGTTGCCGTGGGTGTGATCGAGATGCCAATGGGAATTGACGATGACCGCGATCTTCTCGCCCGTCAGCTCCTCCGCCAGGTCGCGAATCGCCTCGCCGTGCATGACGAACGTCATGGTGTCGACGATCAGGGCACCCTCGCCCGTGCGCAGCACCGCCACATTGCCGCCAAGATTGCCGTAGATGACGTGTAGATCGTCGGTGATGCGCTCCGTTTCCAGTTCTCCCGCCCAACGGTAAAGGAACAAGCCGACAATGAGCGCAGCCAGGGCAATCAGGCCGAGGCTCCACAGAATGACTTTCACGAGCTTACGCATGGCGATGGGCGTCCTTTTGAAGGGCGTCGAGTATACCCCCAACAGCCCCGCCGCGGCGGATGCGCACAGACTATTGCGCCCGCCATGCAGCCGGCGCAGTCCTACCCCTCCAGCACCATCTTCGTCATGTTGGCCGGGGCTTGAACCTTCACCACCCGTCCAGGGAAACCCTTGAAGTGCGGGACGCCCTGTTCGGGATCCAGAAACTCGTCATCATCCGCACATAGCACCGCGTCACTGGAGATGAACGCACCAGAGAGGGGCTCCTTGCCGCGCAGTTCGGGGTACCACCAGCCGTGGGGGACCCGCACGTGACCCTCCTTCATGGAGTCCCGCACCAGAATCTTCGCCCGCACCGAGCCGGTCGGCGTTTCCAGTTGCGCCCAGTCGCCGTCCCCCAAACCTTCCCGCTCCGCGTCCGCAGGGTGCAGAAACAGCCGCGGCGACGGGTTGCGTTGCCTCAGCACGGCAATGTTGCGTTGGCCGGTCTGGAAATAGGAGTCCTCCCGCACCCCGGTAAATACTCGGTAGGGGTATTGGTCGCTTACCGGCGGTCCTTCCCGATAGTAGGGCAGCGGGTCAAAGCCAAGCTTTTCCAGCACTGTGGAAGAGAGCTCCACCTTGCCGGTGGGCGTGGCGAACCCTGTGCGCTCGTACTTCCTGTAGTCATGCGCGGGCACCTCCATGAAGGTCTGCGCCTCGAACTCCGCAAAGGTCCGGCCGGAACGCGACAAGCGGTGGTCGAGCACCTCCTCCAGGGTCGCCCAGGGAAAGTGCTCCCCAAAACCAAACCGATGCGCCAGATCACGCCAGAATTGAAACGTGCTGGACGCCGGCGCGGGCGGCGCCACCGCCTTCTGCGACAGCACCAGCCGATTGCTCCAGCTCCAGCTATCCGCCAGATGGTTGCGTTCGGAGAATACATCGCCCGGCATGACATAGTCCGCCAGCATTGCGGTGGGCGTCATGAAAATCTCGTGGGCGACAATAAGTTCCTGGTTCATCAGGCCCGCGAGAATCTGATGCTGATTGGGATAGCTCAGCAAGGCATTGTTGCCCAAGGCGAAAAACGCCTTTATCGGATAGGGGACAGCGGTGGCCATGGCGCGAAACACGCTGGTCGGATTGGCCATCTGGCAGCCCATGACGATATCGGCATAGGGAAAGCCCCACACTTTTTCGGTGGGTTCCTTCAGCATTTCCGCGACGCGGTAGGTGAACACCGGGTGGTCCTGATACCCGAGTTGTTTGGCTTTCTGCCCGTCGGAGAGGGCTTCATGCAGGCCGAGTTCGGATTCGGGGATGTACGCCTGGCTGAAACCGCCGAGGGTCTCGCCCCCGGGCGCATCGAGGTTACCGGTGACGGCGCGCAGGATTGAATGGAGCCGGATGGCCGATGTCGAGGATATTTGCTGGTCGGTGATGGGCGTCCAGGGAATCACCGCGCCGTCGGCCGCGGCATAGAGGCGCGCCGCCTTGGCGATGCGTTCCCGGTCCACGCCGGTGATCCCCTCGACGCGCTCCAGCGGATACTCGTCGACGCGGGCGCGTAGCGCCTCGAATCCCTCACACCATTGCGCGACGAACTCATGGTCGTACAAGCCTTCGTCGAAAATCACCTTGAGCCAGCCGAGGCACATGGCCGCATCCGTGCCAGCGCGCAGGCGCAGGTGCAGGTCCGCGCTTTCCGCCTGATCGGATATCCGCGGATCCAGAACGATGAGCTTGGCGCCCCTAGCTTGCGCCGCCTTGATGGCGTTGTATATCGGGGTCCAGGAATGTTTGCGCGGGTTATGGCCGAACAACAGGATGCAGTTGGTGCGGGCCCAATCGGGTTGCGGGAACCAGCCGTAGGTCAGGCGGTTGACGGCTGCCGTATTGCCTGCGCACAGGGAAACGCCGCTGATCCAGTTGGGTGAGCCGAGCAGGTTCATAAAGCGGCGATCCATGCTGTGCGTGCTCTGCGTATTCCAACCGGAGGTTGAGACGGCGAAGCACTCCGGGCCGTAGCTTTGCACCAGTTCCCCCAGCCGTTCCGCTATTTCGTCCATGGCCTGTTCATAGGAAATCTCGGCCCAACGATCGGCGCCCCGCTTGCCGATGCGCTTGAGGGGCGTGCGGATGCGCTCGGCATGGTTGTGAATGTCCGGCGCGGCCACGCCCTTGTAGCAGATGTTGCCGGCCAGCGTGGGGTGGTCGTGCGCGAGCACACGCTTGACCTTGCCGTTTTCGCTGACGACCCGAAGTTGGCAGCCGATATCGCAGATGGTGCATACCGAGTAGGTGGTTTTTGTCATTTCAAGTCCTTCGCATCTCGAACGCTCCCACAGTATGGCACGCGCCCAGTCCAACCCCAGTTTTCACGCTTCGTGCAGCAATTCTGATTGGCGATGTTGGCCACGAATTCCGATCGTTTTCCATGGAGCTATGGCGCTATGAGACTAGGGCACCAGGGTGCCGCCGCGCCGGATAACGGGCCGCCGGCCGGCCAGTTGTCCGAGGATCTCCGCGTGCCGTTCGCGAGTCAGTCGGTAATGAGTGTAGCACCAGACGGAAACCAGGCCGAACGCCGCGACGATGGGGCCATAGATCAAGCCCAGGTCGACGATGGTCTCGGCGGGTACATCCGCCGCGGTTCGGACATGGGCACCGCGTGGCCAGGAGATCAGGTCGAGGGCGACGCCGGCGACCACGTTGCCCAAGCCGGAGGTGGCCTTGGCGGAGAAGGCGACAGCGGCAAAGAAAGTGCCTTCCCGGCGCCGCCCGGTCTCGAACTCGTGCTCGTCGACGATGTCGGCGACCATGGCACCAAAGGCGATGTGGGCCTGCACCGTACAGGCACCCTGCACCAGCCGTATGGCGGCGAGAATGCCAATCAGCAGCGGGTCGCCGTTCTCCGGAAGCCAATCCATAAGCCGCGCCACGATAGGCATGGACTGCAGCAGCGGCCAGGAGCAGGCACCGAAGATCAACCCCCTCTTCTTGCCGTAGCGGCTGAAGATAGGGGGGCGACAAACGCGCCCAGCATCGAGCCGAGCGGGAAGGCGAGGATCACGAGCAGAACCGAGGTGCGATCCAGTTCCCAGAAGTAGGTGAAGACGTAGAGGTCGAGCCCAGCGTTGACGCCCACCGCCACGAAAATAATCAGCACGCCAGTGAACAGCCAGCGGAACGAACGGCTTCCTGAGGCGGCCCGGATGTCGTCGACAACCCGCCAGAGCACCTGTCCGAGGGCGGGCCGGGGCGCCGCCGGCGGTGCGGGCAGGAACGGGATGACCGATCGGGTGCCCCAGGCGCTCCAAAAGATGGTAATGCCCATCAGCGCCGACAGCAGCAGCGCGAACGGCGCATAGGCCGCCACGTTCAACTGCCCGTTCCTGAACTCCGGCGTCGGCGCGAAGAAGACCAGGAAGGCCGCGGCAAAGGCGAACAGCACGCCCAGGTTGCTGAAGAACATCCGGTAGCCAACCAGCTTCGAGCGCTCGTCAAAGTCCTCGGTCATCTCCGCACCTAAGGCGATGTGCGGAACATGGTAGAGAGACATGGACAGCCGCGTGGCATTGGAGAAGACAACCATCCACACGAACAGGCCCAGTTCCCCGCTGACCAACGGATTGAAGAGGAAGAAGAAGGCGGCCATAAGCGGCAGGATGGAGGCATACATGAAGGGGTGCCGCCGCCCGTAGGGAGAGCGCCAGCGATCCGACAGGGAACCGGCTACGGGGTCGGTGAAGGCGTCTACGACCAGGGCGATGCCCACGGCCAGCCCCGCCAGAGAACCGGGCACGCCGAGCACCTGATTGTAGAAAAAAAGCAGGAAAGTGCCGAGCGCGGCGTTCTTCAGCCCTTCGGCGAACTGTCCGACGCCGAATGCGAATTTCACATCGAAGCCAAGTTTCTCCACTACCGGCATCGTCTTCCCTCGCCCTAGTGCTCCCTTCAGACCACCTGACGCATGTCTAGCGCCTAACCGGCCCCGTTTCCGACCAGAACGACTCCGCCACTGCGTTCATCGCCCGCTTCATGCGCAAGGGATTCCCCGCCGCCAGCGAGCCCGCCTACACCATCGAAATGGTGGACGAGGCCCTGGTCAACGCCGTCGCCCACCTTCACCCGCAACCAACGGCTGGTGAGCTTCCTGTCGTACCTGCACAGCAAGCGCACCGGCAAGCTGTTCCCTGAATCCCGCGGCGAGGGCGTGCGCAAGATACTGCGGAATGGGGGAGCACATTCCGGGCAGGGGCTGTTCGGAGAGGAGCTGAAATTGACGCTGCGGAACCGCGATAACCTTCGTCCACCCTCGCCATAGCTCTTCCGAGGCGGGGCCATGGCGTACCCCGGGGGCGCTACTCAGCGGGTGGCGAACAGCGGCGGGCGCATCGCGGGTTTCGGCTCACGCCCCCTCGCCAGCCACCGTCATGCGCCCAATCAACACGCTGGGTGCCCGCACGTTCCCCCGCACATCCACATCATCCCCAACCGCCACCACATCGCGGTACACATCCCTCAGATTCGCCGCAATGGTCAACTCGTGCACCGGCCCGCCAATCGCCCCGTTCTCCACCCAGAATCCAGACGCGCCCCGGGAGTAGTCGCCGCTAACGGCGTTAACGCCCTGGCCCATGAGCTCCGTCACATAAAGCCCCCGGCCCATTTCCCCCAACAGCCGGTCAAACGGCAGGGTTCTCCCCGACAGGGTCAGGTTGTGCACGCCGCCCGCGTTTCCGGTGGTCGCCAGGCCCAGCTTACGGGCCGAATACGCGGAGAGCGCGTAGCTCTGCACGACTCCCCCATCGACAAAGGACTTCTCCCGCGTGGCCACGCCGTCGCCATCGAAGCCAACGCTGCCGATGGCCCCCGGCAGCAGCGGCTGCTCGACGAGGGCCAGGTGTTCGCTGGCAACCTGATCGCCCAGGGAATCCAGTAGAAAGGATGCCTTGCGGTACAGCGCCCCGCCGCTGATCGCGCCGATCAGGTGACCGGCCAGGGTGCTCGCCATCTGCGCCGAGAACAGCACCGGGTAGCTGCCGGTCGGCACCCGGCCGGGGGAGAGCCGCGCCAGGGTCCGCTCGGCCGCCTGCCGCCCAACCTCCTCGGGTGTTTCCAGCGCGGCGCCATCGCGCCCCAGGGTATACCAATAGTCGCGCTGCATGCCGTTCTTGTCCTCGGCAATGAGCACGCAGCTAGTGCCGTGCCGGGTCGCCGAGTGGCAGCCGATAAAGCCGTGTGAATTGCCGTAGACCCGGCAGGATTGCTGGGTCTGCACCTCGGCCCCCTCGGAGTTAACGATGCGCGGGTCGAACGCCAGGCCCGCCGCTTCGCAGGCCCTGGCCACTTCCTCGGCGTGGCGGGTATCGAAGGGAGTGGGATGGAATAGGTCGAGGTCGGGCACCCTGGCGGGCATCAAGGCGGCATCCGCCAAGCCATTGCAGGGATCGTCCTTGGTATGGCGGGCGATGTCCATGGCCTTGGCGACGGTTTCGCGAATCGCCGCCGAACGGCTGTCGGAGGTATTCGCCGAACCCTTGCTCCCGCCTGTGTAGACGGTAATGCCGAAGCCCCGGTCCTGGTTAAACTCCACCGTCTCCAAATCGCCCCGGCGCACGGTGACGGTGAGGCCCGCGTCCTGGCCAGCCGACACTTCCGCCGCGCTCGCGCCCTGTTTCCCGGCCTCGGCAAGGATAGCCGCCACCAGGGCCTGCAGTTCACCCTCCTGTTCCCGGATATCGATAAGCTGGCGCACGGCAACGATCAGCCGCCGGTGCCGCCGACGGTAAGTTCGTCCACCTTGAGTGTCGGCAGACCCACGCCCACAGGTACCGTCTGCCCTTCCTTGCCACAGGTTCCCACCCCATCGTCCAACTTGAGGTCGTTGCCGACCATCGACACCCGGGTCATCACCTCCGGACCATTGCCGATCAGCGTGGCACCACGAATCGGCCGCGTCACCCTGCCCTTCTCGATCAGGTACGCCTCCGTTGCGGAGAAGGTAAAACGCCCCGAAGTGATATCCACCTGCCCGCCGCCGAAGTTCGCAGCGTAGATGCCCTTGTCGCAGGAGGCCAGAATCTCTTCCGGGTGGTAGGCACCGGGCCGTAGGAAGGTATTGGTCATGCGCGGCATCGGCAGGCAGGCGTAGGACTGCCGACGGCCGTTGCCGGTGGGCGTCGCGCCCATCAGCAGGGCATTCAGCTTGTCCTGCATGTAGCCCTTGAGTATGCCGTCCTCGATTAACACCGTCTCGCCACTTGGGGTGCCTTCGTCGTCAACGGTCAGGGAGCCCCGACGGTCATGCAGGGTGCCGTCATCGACAACGGTGCATCCGGGCGCGGCCACCCGCTCGCCGATGCGGCCCGCGAAGGCGGAACTGCCCTTGCGGTTGAAGTCGCCCTCCAGCCCGTGGCCCACGGCCTCGTGCAGCAGCACCCCGGGCCACCCCGGGCCAAGCACCACCGTCATGGGGCCGGCCGGCGCGTCACCCGCCTCCAGGTTCACCAATGCCGTCCGCACCGCTTCCCGGGCCAGCCGCCCGGCCCATTCGTGGGTGAAAAAGCGCAAATCGCGGCGCGCACCGCCGCCGGCGTAGCCGCGTTCCCGCCGACCATCCTGCACGACGATCACGGAGACATCCATGCGCACCAGCGGGCGCACATCGGCTCGAAAGGTGCCGTCGGTGGCCATCACCAGCACGGTATCGTGATCCGCCACAAGGCGCACGGTGACCTGATCCACCCGGTTGTCGACCCGGCGCGCGGCCGCATCCACCCGTTCCAGCAGAGCCACCTTGTCCTCGGCGGCCAGCGTCGGGATCGGGTCGAGGGCCGCGTATCGCGCCGGCACCGCGGGCCCGGAGGAAACCCCGATACGTCCCGCTCCCCCGGAGCGGGCAATGGATCTCGCCGCGGCCGCGGCATTCTCGAGCCCCGTCGCACGGATGTCCTCGGTGTAGGCAAACCCGGACTTCTCGCCGCTGATGGCGCGCACACCCAAGCCCCGATCCAGGGTGAAACTGCCGTCCTTGACGATGCCGTCCTCAAGTGCCCAGCTTTCCGTCCTGCGGTTCTGGAAAAACACCTCGCCCATATCGACGGCACCACCGGCCATGGTGCCGAGCAGGGTTTCCACCCGGGCCGGGCTCAGTTCGGCCGGCGCCAGCAGTCGCCGCACGGCATCGCCAACCAAATCGCTCATCATCCGCCCTCCGCCCGTGCCTCGCCCGCCCAGTCAGGCGCGTTCTGTTCCTGTGCGAGTTCGTCGAAATCCTGCATATCGTTGTTCCAGATGCCGACCAGCTTAACCTCCGGGTCATCCCAAGAGCCGCTGATCAGATACTTCGCGCTGCTGAACTGCTTGATCTGTTTCTTCAGCACCTGCTGCCCAGCCAGCACCGCCACACCCGCCGCCGGGTTGGCGAGCGATACGTAAAGCGCGTACCAGGGTAGGCTGTCACTGACCGGCAGGGTCACGATCAGCTCGTTGTCGTTCATGATGCCATCGACGAGGTTGACGCTGCCACCGAGCCGGAAGTCCGAGGCCGACCCCTTCACCTTGGCCGGCTCTAGAAAGGTCAGCACGCCGTCGTCGAAACGGGTGCGGGCCTTGATGGTGTCGAAGCTCATGCCCTTGGCAACCACATCCTTGAAGTTAAAACTGATGCGCTTGAGGATGCTGTTGAAGTTCAACAGGCTCAATATGCGCAGCGCCCCACCGCTCGCAACGTCGACGAAGCTGCCGTTCTTGGCGCGGAACGATACCTCGCCGCGCAGGCCGTTGACCTCCACGTTGAGCGGCGAGCCCGGCCAGCTCGCGCCTACGTCCAGCTCCGCCGACTCCGCCTCCAGGCTCGGCGCGTAATCCCACTGGGGCAGTACGTCTGCCAGATCCTCCATCGTCAGGTGCAGCTTGCCCGCGCTCCGGTTGGTGGACGCGGTCCAGAACACACCCTCGGGCGCGGTGATTTCCGTGTCCTTCACGCTCGCGCGCAAGTCGCCGACCAGTACGCCATCCGGGTGCTGGCGCATGGTGAACGACCAGTTGCCGAAGTCCTCATCGCCGACGATCACCGAATCGAGGGTCACATCCGCATCGGGCAACCTATCGATGACGGAAACATCGAGGGGGTCGCCCTCCCCGTCCGACACCGGCAACCGGAGGAGCTGGAAATGGAGCGCCAGGGGCCCATCGGCGGGGCTCTGTAGCCGCCCGGCAAGGTCCGCACCGGCAAACGCCAGGGTCATGGCGCCGTCCCGGGCATGGCCCTCGACCACGACATCGTCAAACACCAGGGTTTCGACCTTCACCGCGTCCACGGACACATCGGCGAGCCGCCAGGGCACCGGCAGATCCTCGGCGCCGGCGCTGGCCATCCACTCGTTGACATCCACCTCGGCGACCCGTCCAGAGATCACCACCTCATCCGTCCCGGTCGCAACCTCGGGCGCCGGGCCGCGCACGCCGAAGGCGCCGCGCAGTGGCACCTCGTCCACATGCAACCAGCCCGCCAGCTCGCCGTGACGAATCTGCGCGACGATGTATTCATCCAGAAACTCCAGGTTGAGTTCGGAGGGCCTCGGCACATCGGCCGCCTTGGCGAACTCGCCGGGCAGGTCGATGCGCAAACCCGTCAAGTCGCTGGTTACGGTCATCCGCGCTGGCTCGCCATCCACGGCCAGGCGCAGCAGTGCATCGAAAGGCAGGTGCCCCGCCGCCAAGCCCAGGTCGCTCGTATCGATCAGGTGGTAGACATCCACTGGTGCCGCCGTGCCCTGGAAGCGCAGCTCGATGGCGTGCTCGTCCGCCTGGGCGGCAACGCTGCCCCGCCGCCCGAAGAGTTCGACGGGCAGGGGCGCGGCGGCCAGGTAGTGGGGATACCGATACCGCACCGGTCCGTGCAGGTGTTGCAGCTCTAGCCGGTAGTCCGGCAGGGTGAGGCCGACATCGGCCAGTTCTATATCCAGACGGCAGTCCATGGGCCCCGCCGCCTCGTTGATGGGCACGTAGATTTCCCCGGAGAGCTCCAGGTTGCCGGTGCCGTCCCACTCCGGCGCGACGAAGTCGAGCCACTCGGCCAGCGGCGAAGCCCGCACAAAATCCAGCCCGGTGCCGGTCGCCACGGCAGCCCGCAGGGTCACCCGGGCGAACGCCCCATCGTCGCCCACGAATACTTGGCTGTCGCGGATTTCCGCGCCCAGCGTGCGGGCGAAATCCAACTCGGCATGGGTCTCGGCACCGGCCAGTTCGACAGACCCCTCGGCCTCGGTCACCAGCGGCCAATCCTCGTGGTAGCGCAGTTCGCCGGCCCGCAGCCGCGCCTGAATCTCCAGTCGCCTCGACCGGTCATCCGGCTGGGTATGCACCTGACCCTGGTAGGCGAGCCTCGGGGCCAGTAGCTCGCCGGCGCGGGGCGCCTCGCGCAGCCAGCCCCGCAATGGGTCGGACAGGCGGTAGGGTATGTAGGTGCGGGCCTGTTCCACGTTCAGCCGGTCGACGTTGACTCGCATCGCCACCCGCTGGCCGAAGCGGTCCGGCGGTCGCGCCAGGGCAAAATCCCCAGAGAAGCGGTTGCCTTGGGCTTCGAAGCGGAAGTGAGGCACTCGCAGGCCCAAGTAGCCGTCCCGGAACCAAGCGTGCAGCCTGCCCCGCGCGTTGTCCCAGCGCCACCGATCCTCGAACATATCGGCAAACCGCACACGCACCGCTTCGCTGTTCAGGGTCACCAGTGCGGCGCTATCGTAGCCCACGACCTCGCCGCCGGCCTCCCGCACCCAGGGCACGCCCCGGTAGGGGTCGAGGCGCAGCCCATCGAAGGTCGCCGCGTAGCCGAGGCCACGGCCATCGAACCCGGCGCGCACGTTCAGCAGCCTGCCCCCCGGCCGCAGCGCGGCAAGCCAGTGGGCGGCGGTATCGACGCCGCCGAGCGCCACCGTCAGAAAATCGGCCAGTGCGCCCACCGGTAGGGTGTCAACCCAGAATTCGGTTCTCTCCGGGACGTTCCTGAAATGTACCGGCGCTAGTTCCAGTTCCGCCCGGCCGGCGGTCATTTTCACGCTGGTTAGAACCCCTTCGCGGCGCCCATCGGCCAAGGTACCGCGCAGCTCGGTGGCCAAGGCACCGAGTACGCCGCCGGGGAGTTCGACCCGGTCGAGGCCCAGGGCGAATTCACCGCCTCCCCAGTCGCCCCGCTCGAACCAGCGGCCCCGGGCGCGCACCCCTAGGCTCGCCACCAGACCCGAGCTGTCAACAAACGGACCAGGCAGAACGAATCCGCCCGAAGCCGCCAAGTAACGCTCTTGGGGACCGCGCAGCCAAGCTCTGTCCCGGGCCCGCCAAAGCAGGTCGAGCCGGCAGGCACCCATACAGCCCGGACGCCCCACGGACAGGTCGTAGGAGTGGGTGCCGTCCCGGTTTACGCCGCGCACCGCTACCGCCAGACTGTGCTCCGGAGCGCCAGCCAGCGCCAGGTGCCCGTCGAACCGAATCTCGTCGATGTCGCCAAGTACCGCGGCCAGGTCGAAGTCCGCAGCCGCGCCTTCCATGCCGGCCAGCCGCCAGCCCGCCGGGGTGCGTTCAACGGCAAGTTGCGCCGCCTCGACAAACAGATGTTGTAGCACCGGGCGATTGCGGCGGATGCTCTCCAGAACATCCAACTCCAGGCTCACTCCGGCAAGCCAGCCGGCCGGCAAGTCGATGCGGCGGATGTTCGCCACCGGGTTCAGGCCATTCCAGTCGCCAGTCAGGCCGTTGAGATCGGCGCGGCCAGCCAGCCAGCTATTGGCCGGCCCCTCGAATTCGTCGAGCAGCCACATGCCGATGCGCCCCAACCCCTGGAAGATGGCGGAGACGACCAGCAGCAACAGCAGGAACGCGGCCAGGGGGCGGGCCAAGGATTTGTAAGTCCCGCTGTGGCGCATGAGGGGAAGACAGCGCGGCCCTAGTTACCAGGGGGGTCCGGTACCAGAACCAGGTCGAACTCCCCGGGGCCGTAGCTCGGCTCCATCTGAATACGAATGTCCCGGCCAATCTTCCGGGAAAGTCCCGCCAGGTAATCCGCATCCTCGTCGATCAAGCGGTCGACCACGCTTTGCGGCGCACGCACCACATAGTCCGCCCGTTCTTCGCCGGCCCGCGGACCCGCATCCTTAAGGATGGCCCGGAACACCTCGATGCAGGTGGTTTCGTCGGTCTTGATCATGCCGGTGCCGTGGCATACCCGGCAGGGCTCGCAAACCAGTTGCGCGAGGCTCCCCCGGGTTCGCTTGCGGCTCATCTGCACCAGGCCCAGGGATGAGAACCCCTCGACGCACACCCTGGCCGGATCCCGCTCGCACCCCTTCTCCAGGACGCGCAGCACATGGCGCTGATTCTCCTCGTCCCCCATGTCGATAAAATCGATGACGATGATGCCACCGAGGTTGCGCAGCCTGAGTTGCCGGGGAATGAGCCTGGCCGCCTCCAGATTGGTGCGGTACGCGGTTTCCTCAAGACTGTGGCCGCCCAGGTAGCTGCCGGTGTTGACGTCGATGGTGGCCATCGCTTCCGTCTGCTCGACAACCAGGTAGCCGCCACACTTCATGGCAACCCTCGGCAGCAGCGCCCGGGCGACTTCTTCGTCAACCCCGTAGCGCTCGAACAGCGGGCGGGGGCCGGTGTGCGCCTCGATACGGTCGGATAGTTCGGGCAGATGCTCGCCTAGGAATTCCCCTACTTCTCGGCGCACGCGCTCGTCATCGATGAGGACCCTGTCCAGTTCCGGCCCCGAGATGTCGCGCACGATGCGGGCCTCTAGAGGCGATTCCGCGTAGACCAACGCCGGACATTGCGCCCCGGCCCTGGCCTCCAGCACGCCGTCCCAGACTTCAAGCAGCCGGTCGATGTCGGCTTCGATGGCATGGGGCTCCGCGGTGTCGCTCGCCGTGCGGGCAATGAAGCCCATGCCAACGCCGTGGCGGGTTCTGATGTCCTCGATGATACCCACCAGCCGCGCCCGGTCTGCCGCCGCCTCGATGCGGTAGGAAACGCCAATATGATCGCTGAACGGCATCAACACCACATAGCGCGAGGCGAGTGACAATTGGGTCGAGAGCCTGGCACCCTTGCTGGCGATCGGATCCTTGACTATCTGCACCAGCAAGGATTGACCGGCCACCGCGAGATCGCGAATGTCGGGTGGGTCGTCGTCCGCACCGCGCCCACACATATCCCGCGCGTGCAGAAAACCCGGCCTCGCCAAACCGATATCGACGAAGGCCGCCTGCATGCCGGGAATAACGCGCTGCACCCTGCCGAGATAAACATTGCCGGTGAGGCTATAGCCGTTGGAACGGGCGATATGCAGTTCCTGGAGCAGGCCGCCATGCAACAGCGCCACCCGGGTTTCGAACTCGTTGACGTTGATCAGCAGCTCTTCCGACATCCTGGTGCCCATTGTAGGCTATTCAACCGGAATCCGCTGTGCGAGACGCCCCAACAGCGAACACAGGGCCGGCCACAGGGCCATGCTGGTCGCGGCGGGCAGCAGTGTCGCCCAGAGCCAAGCCGACGCCCCCTGGCCGTGCGCCAAGCGGCGCATGATCTCGCTGGCGAGAACCAGCAGCGCGACAACGCCGGCCTGTTGCAGCACGGAGTACATGCGCAGCCGCTCGTGCCAGCGCCACGTCAAGCAGGCAACCGATGCAATGACCAGGCCGTTCAGACCGAGCGGGTCCGCGTGGACGATGTCGACAAACAGTCCCATCATCCAGGCGCCGAACAGCCCGATGCGATGGGGTACCCGCATCACCCAGTAGAAGACCAGGAGCAGTATCCAGCTAGGCTGCAGCCACCCAAGCCACTCGGGCGAGCCGAGCGGGGCCCGCATCATGGTCAGCAGAAAGGCGGCGACCAGCGTCAGCAGAATCAGCCAGCCGCCCCGACCGGGCTTCACGGCAGTTCCCCCGGCTCGGCGTTCAACACCACCAACAGGTACCGGGCCCGGTCGAGCAGGGCGCTCGGCTTGACGGTCACCCCGGCAAAAGCCCGCGTGCGCTCGGTAACCACCGACTGGACATGCCCCACGGGATAGCCACGGGGAAAACGACCGCCAAGCCCGGAAGTTATCAGCAGATCCGCCCGGCGGATATCGGCCGTGACCGGTACGTTCTCGAGCCGCAGCAGATCGATCTGCCCCGTACCGCCCGCTATGCCGCGCAGGCCGTTGCGGGCCATCTCCACGGGCACCGCATGACTCAGATCGGTGATCAACAGCACCTGCGACGTATAGCGGCCCGCTTCGACAACCTGGCCGAACACCCCCTCGGCATCGATGACCGCCTGGCCCGTGCGCACCCCCGTACTGGTGCCCTTGTCGATAATCACCTGCTGGGTGTCCGGGCTGGGAACCACGCCGATCAGTTCGGCAATCATCACCTCGGACGGCAGGTGTGCGCGGCTGCCGAGCAACTCCCGCATCCGGTCGTTCTCGAGCTTGAGCGACTGGTAGCGCAGGGCCACCTCGGAGAGTTCCAGGTTACGCCGTTCCAGGTCGTCCAATTGGCCGACTAGCGCCGCCCGGGTCGAGGCTACCCGCACCACCCCGGCGACGAGCATATAGGGACTCTCGGCAAGGAAGCGGCCCGGAGCCACCACGGTATGGACAAGGTCGCGGGCTGGCTGCAGCAGTGGCGTCGTTGAATCCACGTAGACGCCCGCCAGGGAAACGGCGGCCAAGGCCAACAACAGCAGGTACCGGGCACTGGATTTTCTGCGGAACAAGGCCTTCAACTTCCAGCCTCCTTCGCCGCGCCGCGGTTCAAACGCCGCTCATTCGGCCCATAGCAGCTCCGCGTTGCCGGCATGATCCATCCATTCCAGCGCCATACCGCCTCCCCGGGCCACGCAGGTCAGGGGGTCTTCCGCAACGATCACCGGCAGGCCAGTTTCCTCGGCAAGCAGGGCGTCGAGATCCCGCAACAGTGCTCCACCGCCGGTGATGACCAGGCCCATCTCGGCGATGTCCGACGCAAGCTCCGGTGGGCATTGCTCAAGCGCCCGCTTCACCGGCCGCACGATCGCCGACAGCGTCTCTTGAAGCGCATCGACAACCTCCTGGGTATTCAGGGTAAAGCTGCGTGGCAGTCCCTCGGCGAGATTGCGGCCTTGCACATCGATCTCCCGCATCTCCTCCTGGGGGCAGGCCGCCCCGATCTCGTGCTTGATCTTCTCGGCTGTGGCTTCGCCGATAAAGCTGCCCTGGGTACGCCGCACGTAGCTTACGATCGCCTCGTCCATGCGGTCGCCGCCGACCCGCACCGTATCTGAATAGACAATGCCATTCAGCGAAATAATGGCGATCTCCGTGGTGCCGCCGCCAACGTCGATGACCATGGTGCCGATGGCCTCGTGCACCGGCAACCCGGCACCGATAGCCGCCGCCATCGGCTCCTCGATGAGGCGCACATCCCGTGCGCCCGCGGAAAGCGCGCTCTCGCGAATGGCGCGGCGTTCCACCTCGGTGGATCTGCAGGGCACGCAAACCAGAACCCGGGGGCTCGGGCGAACGAATGCGTCCTTGTGGACCTTGCCAATGAAGTACTTCAGCATTTTTTCCGTCACCACGAAGTCCGCGATGACGCCGTCCCGCAGCGGGCGGACGGCTTCGATGTTGCTCGGGGTGCGGCCGAGCATGCGCTTGGCGTCGATCCCCACGGCGACCACGGTCTTCTGCGTTCCGCGCGTGCGAATCGCAACCACGGAAGGCTCATCCAGCGCTACGCCCTGATCGCGAACGTAGATGAGGGTATTTGCGGTGCCGAGATCGATGGACAGGTCCCGGGAGAAAATGCCGCGAAACGTTTTGAACATCAAATGCCCTTGTCGGCGCGTCGGGCCCACGGTCGAACCGGCCGGACGCGCAAAGGACTAATCTAACAACGAACGGAGATTCAAGTAAACTCCCGCCATGGACGGCGGCAAGATCGATATAGACCACCTTGCCAGACTCGCGGCACTGCGCCTGAGCGACGACGAACGGCGGCATGTGCGCCGAGACCTGCAACGCATCATGGCCATGGTGGACCGGATGCGGTCCGTGGACACCGACGGTGTGCCGCCACTCGCCCACCCGCTAGACGCCGGTCAGCGACTGCGGCCCGATACGCCCACCGAGACGGTGGACCGCGCCCATCAGCAAGCCGGTGCCCCGGCGGTTCGCGATGGGCTGTATATCGTGCCGAGGGTCGTTGAGTAGGCCGATGGGGCCCTACGCGCCTATCCGCCGGGTCGCCGCCGAGCTGGCCCGCGGCGATTATTCCAGCGCCGAGCTGGCCCGGGACACCCTGCGGCGGGCCGCCCGCCTGAACGAAACCCTGAACTGCCTCATAACCATCGACCAGGATCGGACGATGGCCGCGGCGGAGCGTGCGGACGCGCGCCTGCGCGACGGCACCGCCACGCCGCTCACCGGCATCCCCGTCGCCCACAAGGATGTATTCTGCATCGATGGCTGGCGGACCACCTGCGGCTCCCGCATGCTGGCGAACTTCACCGCGCCCTACACGGCAACCGCCATTCAACGCCTGATCGACGCCGGTACCGTCACGCTCGGCAAGACCAATATGGACGAGTTCGCCATGGGCTCCTCCAACGAGACCAGCCACTTCGGCCCGGTGGCCAACCCGTGGCGGTCCGACCGGGTGCCCGGCGGGTCGTCCGGAGGCTCCGCGGCCTGTGTCGCCGCCGGCATTACGCCGGTGGCCACCGGCACCGACACGGGCGGCTCCATTCGCCAACCTGCGGCGTTCTGTGGTGTCACCGGCCTGAAACCCACCTACGGGCGCGTCTCCCGCTACGGCATGATCGCCTTCGCCTCAAGCCTCGACCAAGGTGGCGTATTCGGCGGCAGCGTTGAGGACATCGCCCTGCTGCTGGCATACATGGCCGGCTTCGACCCGCGCGATGCCACCTCGAGCAGCCACCAGGACGCCTGGCTCGCCCGCGTACCCCAGGCCGGCGTGGGGGAACTCGCCCAACCCCCGACCATCGGCCTCGCAAAACAGTTCTTCGACCGGGTCGCGGCTGGCAGAGACGAGCTCGATGACGTGCGCAAGACCCTGGAACAGATGGGCTGCCCATGCCGCGAGGTATCCCTGCCGCACACAGACGCGGCGGTGGCCGCCTACTACATCGTCGCCGGCGCCGAGGCATCGACCAACCTGTCCCGCTACGATGGGGTGCGCTTCGGACGCCGCTGCGACGACCCCGAATCCGTGGAAGAGCTGTACGCGCGTTCCCGCAGCGAGGGGTTTGGCACCGAGGTGAAGCGCCGCATTCTGACCGGCACCTACGCGCTGTCCGTGGGTTATTTCGACGCCTACTACATCAAGGCCCAGCGCATTCGCCGGCTGATTCAGCAGGACTTTCTGCGCGCATTCGAGTCGGTGGACCTGCTGCTCGCCCCGGTGGCGCCGGGAACGGCCTTTCCCCGCAGTGCCTTCGCCGACGACCCGGTGGCCATGTACGGCCAGGACGTTTGCACCATTCCCGTCAGCCTGGCCGGCCTGCCGGCCCTGTCGGTGCCCTGCGGCCTGCACGAGGGACTGCCGGTCGGTGCGCAGCTCATCGCCCGGCACTTCGACGAGCGGCGGTTGCTGAAAACCGGCGCCGCCCTGCAGCGCGCCACCGACTGGCACACCCTGCGACCGGCGTTGACGGCATGAGCGGCCCAGGTCGTTGGCAAGCCATGATCGGGCTGGAGATGCATGTGCAGCTCGCCACCAAAACCAAGATCTTCTCCGGTGCCGGCGCGGTATTCGGCGCCGAACCCAACAGCCACGCCTGCCCGGTCGATATCGGCCTGCCCGGCACCCTGCCGGTGCTGAACGAAGAGGCGGTGCGCATGGCCGTGCTGTTCGGGCTCGCCATCGGCGCCGACATCAACCACTTCTCGGTGTTCGACCGCAAGAACTACTTCTATCCCGATCTGCCCAAGGGATACCAGATCAGTCAGTTCCAGCACCCCATCGTTGGCCAAGGCCGCATCGAGGTACCCCTGGACGACGGCGGCTCGGTCGAAGTGCGCATCCGACGCGCCCATCTCGAGGAAGACGCCGGCAAGTCCATTCACGACGCCTTTCCCGGAGAAACGGCCATCGATCTCAACCGCGCCGGCACACCGCTGCTGGAGGTGGTCTCGGAACCGGACCTCGATAGTCCCGAACAGGCGGCGGCCTGTTTCCGGCGCATGCACAGCCTGGTGCGCTACCTGAAGATCTGCGACGGCGACCTATCCCAAGGCAGTATGCGCTGCGACGCCAACGTCTCGGTACGGCCCGCAGCCCAGGCCGAACCCGGCGAGCGCACCGAGATCAAGAACCTCAATTCCTTCCGCTTTCTGGAAAAGGCGGTGCGCTACGAGATCGCCCGGCAGATCGGCCTGCTTCAGGACGGGGGGACGGTGGTGCGGGAAACGCGGCTCTACGACTCGGAGCGCGATGAGACCCGGCCCATGCGCGGCAAAGAATACTCGGACGACTACCGTTACTTCCCGGACCCCGATCTGCCGCCGCTGCGGTTGGACAAGGCGTTCGTGGCATCGGTGCGCCGCGCCATGCCCGAGTTGCCCGGCGCACGCTACCGGCGTTTCCGCGAAGATCTGGGTCTCGGTGCCTACGACGCGAACTGGCTCACGAGCGACCCGGACATCGCCGACTACTTCGAGGCGGCCGCCCGGGCAGGGGGCGACGCCAAGCTGGCCGCCAACTGGGTCACCGGCGAGGTGACGAAATACCGCAACCGCGACGGCCTAACGATCGAGGGCCTGCCGGTGTCGGCGGCGGACCTCGGCACCCTCATCCGGCGCATCAAGGACGGCACCATTTCCAGCAAGGCCGCCAAGACGCTGTTCGATGCCCTGTGGCACGGAGAAGGCGAAGTCGATGCGATCATCACGGCGCGCAACCTGCGCAAGATCGACGATAGTGGCGAACTCCGGGCTGTGGTTCGGGAGGTCGTCGCCAGCCACCCCGCCCAAGCCGACCAGTTCCGAGCGGGCAAAAAGCGGCTGCTCGGATTTTTCGTCGGCCAGGTTATGCAAGCCACCCGGGGCAAGGCGGACCCGAGGCGGGCCAACGAGCTGGTCGTCGCAGCGCTCCGAGACGATACCTCGCCGGATGGTTAGCGCGCCGCCAAGTTTCTGCTATGCTCGTATGCTTTGACGCCGAACACGCTAGGGAGACTTAATGGGCCAGCCATTACCAGCAGTCGATTTCCTGAAACTGCCAGAAGACGGCGAGCCCTACCTGGAGGGCTACAAATGCGGGTCCTGCGGCGCCACCTTCCTGGGCAAGCGCCACGTCTGTTCGAAGTGCGGCGCCCGCGACCGCATGGAAGCGGTGCGGCTACCGGAACGAGGAAGCCTCTATTCCTACTGCATCGTGCACCGCTCGTTTCCCGGCATCGACGTGCCCTATATCAGCGCCATCGTCGATCTGGAGGATGGCACCGCCATCAAGGGCAACCTCATCAATGTCGAGCCCGATCCGGAAAAGATCGAGTTCGGCATGCCCGTCGAGGTGATCTATGCCGACGCCCTCGGGCGCAAGGACCGCGACGGAAATTCCTACATCGCCTATTTCTTTCAACCCCAATCGAGCTAGTGTCCCACCGCACAGCTACACATATGGATTTCAGACGCATGTGCAGAGAAATTTATATGCAAAACAGCTTGTTACGTGACATGCATAGCGGCGTTCCCAGGCAGTCCAATTAAGGGGCGGGACAGGGGTTGCGAACACAGTTAACAACCAAAGGAGAATTCCAATGACCGATGCATACGTCGTGGGTGTGGACATGATCAAGTTCGGGCGGTTTCCCGAGAAATCGGTGCCTTGGATCGGTGCCGAGGCGGCATTGATGGCGCTGGACGACTGCGGCCTGACGATACAGGACATGCAGGCCCTGTACTGCGGCAATCTCGGCCAGGCGAGCGCCATGGTCGGCCAACGGATTCTGCAGGAGATTGGGCAGACCGGCATGCCGGTCATCAACGTCTCGAATGCCTGCGCCACCGGTGCGACCGCCTTCCGGGAAGCCTGGGCGTCCGTCAAGGCGGAGTTGTACGACATCGTACTGGCGGTGGGCGTCGAGCAGATGGGCAAGGGATTGCTCGGCGGCGCCGGCGGCGGCAAGGGCATTTCCAAGGAGGGGCTGTTCGGCTCCGGCACCATGCCCGCCGTATTCGCCGAGGCCGGCATGGAGCACAGCCGCAAATTCGGTACAACCTTCGAACAGTTCGCCAAGGTGTCGGTAAAGAACCATCACCATTCCACCATGAATCCGAAGGCGATGTACCAAATAGAGACGCCGCTCGAGGTGGTGATGAACGCCGAGATGATCTCCTACCCGAACACCAAACTAATGTGCTCGGTGAATGTCGACGGGTCGGCGGCGGCGGTGATCGCCTCCGAGAAGAAGGCCCGGGAACTCGGCCTGATGGACCGCGCCGTCAAGGTACGCGCCTCGGTGCTGACCTCCGACCGGTGGCAGGAGCGCGACCTGGTGATGCCCGATGTCAATACCTGCACCCGGGAGGCCGCCGCGAAAGCCTACGAGATGGCGGGGCTTGGGCCGGATGACATCGACCTCGTCGAGTTGCACGACTGCTTCGCCACCGCGGAGATACTGCACTACGAGAACCTCGGCCTGTGCGGCGACGGCGAAGCGGGTCGCATGGTCGACGAGGGCGAAGTGGCGCTCGGTGGCCGTATCCCGGTCAATGTTTCCGGCGGGCTGCTCTCCAAAGGGCATCCCCTGGGCGCAACCGGCATCGCCAACATCTACGAGGTGTCCACGCACCTGCGGGGCGAGGCCGGCGCCCGCCAGGTGGAAGGCGCTCGTATCGGCCTGACCCATGTGATCGGCCTCGGCAGCGCCTGCGGCATACACGTTCTCGAAGCCGCCTAGGCCCCCGCCGCGCATCTGGGTGCTTGTGGGCACGCCGATACGTCATTATCAGTTCGATGGAGAACTAGTCCCCCGTCGCGACCGGGGTTCGGTGCGAAAGGCGAGGAGCGCGGCCGGCGTCGATGCCCGGTCGCGCCTTGCTACCCCTAACCGCTAAACCCGAGTACCCCTCACCCCGCGGGCAGCCCCGCGACGGTGGGAACCGGCAGTATAAGGATACGAACCGCCCATGCGCATCGGCGTCGTCAGCGACACCCACAACAACCTCAAGAATGTCGCCAGAATCGTAGAACTATTCAACGCGGCTGGCGTGCTGCGCGTGGTGCATACCGGCGACATCACCCAGGCCAAGACCCTGGATGCGCTGGCCCGCCTGGACGCACCCCTATGGGGCGTCTTCGGCAACAACGATCGCGAGCGGGAAAGCCTGGAGCGCGCCATCGCAACGCACGGGTTCGCTTTTCAGGATCCCCCATTCGAATGCGTCTGGCATGGCCGCCGTATCGTCGTTGTGCACGACCCCCGGGATCTCGAAGCCCTGCCGGATACCCGGCACGACCTGGGGCTGCACGGCCATACCCACCTGTACCGCCTTTCACGAACGGGCAACCGGCTGGAATTCAACCCCGGCGAGTGCGCCGGCCAGCTCACCGGCTACAACAGGGTGGGCATCGTCGATCTGGAGAACCTGAGCACGGAACTGCTGCGGTTTTGACTCCCCGTCAAGGGGCGCACTCGACGACCTTGCCGTCCCGCACTGCATAGACCCGGTCGGCCCTCGCCGCGAAGGATGGATCGTGGGTCGCAATCACCCGGGTACAGCGCAATTCCACCAGCATCTCCTGAATTTCCAGCCGGGTTTCCGGGTCGAGGTGCGCCGTGCCCTCGTCCAGAAACAGGAAATCGGGCGACCGATACAGCGCCCGTGCGAGCAGCAGGCGCTGCACCTGCCCGCCCGAGAGTGCCGCGCCCATATCGCCCACCGGTGTTTCAAGCCCCATGGGCAGCGCCGCAATCAGCTCCTCGATGCGGGCGAGCCGGCACACCTGTGCCAACCGTTCAGCATCGAAACCCGGGTCGAACAACGAAATGTTAGCGGCCAGGCTGCCGGCAAAGAGTGCGTCATCCTGTAGTACGCAGCCGATCGAGCTTCGATAGCAGTGCAGCCAACCGCCCTCCACCGGGCGGCCACCGACCAGGACGGTACCGGTAGTCGGCCGGGATTGGCCAATCATCAACTTGACCAGGGTGGTCTTGCCGCCTCCGGACGGCCCCACCAGGGCGATGAAATCGCCCGGTTCGACGTTCAGGTTGACCTCCCGCAAGATCCAGGGTTCGCGCTCGCCATATCGAAAGCCAACGCCCGCGAGCCGCAAAGCGCCCCCGACCCGTTCCGGGGACGCGGATTCGGCGGCGGGCTCCGCCACGGCGCAGTACGGATCCGCCAGCCGCTCAAGATGCACCCGCAGCAACCGCAGTTCCAGGCCTTGGCGAACCAGCTCGCCCAGCCGGCTGGTGAATTCGCCCTTATAACTTAGAAAGGCGTACAGCATGCCAATGGTCAGGGCACCGTCGAGAACATGGCGGGCACCAAGGTAGACGACCAGTATGGTTTCGATGCCGAAAATCAGCGTCTGCGCGCCCTCGCCGAGCAGCCCGAACTTGGCACCCTGAATGCCGGCGTTGATCGCCCCCGCCTGCTGGTTCTGCCAGAGATCGAGACGCGCGCGCTCCTGGGCGTAGACCCGCACGGCGGGCATGGCGCGCATAGATTCCAGGAAGCTGGAATCCGCCCGCGCCTGGTGGGTGATCTCGTCCATGGAGACGCGCGCGAGAGCCGGCGCCTGGGCGAACCGCAGCAGCAGGTAGAGCGTACAGGCGGCCAGCACCAGCGCCGCCAACCCGACATCGTAGGCCAGAATCATCGCCAACATGGCAAAGGCCATGAATCCATCCACGCATACGGTTACGAGCCCCTGGGTCATCGCGTCCCGTACCGGCCCCAACGACCCGAAGCGCGAAACGATATCGCCGAGATGCCGCTTTTCGAACCAGTCCAGCGGCAACCGCAGCATGTGCGCGAAGAGGTTGCGGCCAAATTCAAAGGCCAGCAGGAAAGTCAGCCGGGTGATGAGCCAGCCGCGCAGCAACTGGGCGGCCAACCGCACCAACAGCAGCAGGGCGAAGCCAAGGGCGAGGAGCGCGATGATTTCCTGGTCGGCACGCATTACGCCCTGGTCGACGACCCACTGCACCTGCAGGGGCGCCAGCACTAGCGTTACCTGTAACAGCAGCGACAGGGCCAGCACGTTGACCAGGCTGCCGCCGAGGCCGACCGCACCGCGCCACAGGTCCGTGAGCTTCAGCCGGCGCGGCAGCGGCCGCGCGCGAAACCGGTCGGACGGACGCAGCTCCAGCGCCACGCCCGTGAAATGCCGGGACAGCTCATCCCAGGAATATCGCCGCCGCCCCCCGGCCGGGTCGTGAATCCAGACGCCGCGGCGCCGCGCCTTCACCAGCACCACGAAGTGGTCGAGGTTCCAGTGCAGCACAGCGGGTGGCGCGAGGCGCTTCAGATGCTGCAACTCGAGCCGGAGGCCACGACAGTTCATGCCTTCGGCCTCGGCCAGCGCCACCAGGTCGCGCAACGTGCTGCCGCGGGCACCGGCAAGCCCACGGGCGCGCAGTTCCGCAAGATCCAGGTCGCGGCCGTGGTAGGCCGTTACCATGGCAATGCACACCACGCCGCATTCCTGGGCCTCCGTCTGCCACAGCACCGGCACCCGACGCCACAGGTTCGTACGCAGACGAGTCAAAGCGATTCCAAGGCCGTTGACAGTGGCTCGACCAGCCACAGCCAGAGCGATTTGGAGCTAGACACCACGAAGGCGTCGACGCGGATGCCGTGGCGCAGGCGAAGGTTCTCCGGGTATTCGAGCACCTCGGCGCGGGCCCGGAAAACCGGCCCGTCCACCGCCACCCAACTGATGAGCCGGTACGGCTTCTGCGGCGTGTGGCTGATCTCGCGAACCACCGCCGCACCAACGGGTTTGCCGTCTCGCTGGTTGCCAAGGGCCCGAAACCGCACCTCGTTGCCGACGGCTATGCGGCCCGCGGCGGCGGTGTCCGCGAGCAGCACCAGCTCAAAGGCCGGTGTCTCGGGCGCTATGGTCATCAACACCTGCTCTGGCGTGACCCGATCGCCGGGGCCGAATTGCAGAAATGCGGCTACACCATCCCGGGGCGCGACGACCGTGGTCCGACGTTGCTCGCGGGCCCGTTGCAGACGCCGTTGCAGCGCGGCCCGATCCTGTTGCACCTGTAACTCCTGTATGCGGTAGTCCCGGGCAAGCCGGGCGAGCGCGGTTTGCCGCAAATCGTTCTGGGCGGCGTTCTCCGCGAGCGCCCGCGCGAGTTGGCTGGCGGATTGCCCGATGGCCAGGGTTTGTTGCCGTTGCCGTTCGTACTCCGAGCGGGCCACCAAGCCCTGGCGCAACAGCCGTTCAACACGCGCTTCCGCACGCACCAGCAGCGTCTGGCGTTCCTCGATAACCGCCAATTCGTCGCGCAGCCCGCGCTGCTCCTCGTCAAGATGGATGAGCGCCTGGCGAGCGCCCCGCAACTCGGTTTGATACCTTGCGGCCTGGGCTTGCGCCAGCTCATCGAGGCGGCGGATCGAGGCGGCAAGGTGGTCGGCCTCCAGGGCGTGCACCGACACGCCGTGCTCGTCCAGGTTGCCCAGGTCGAGCACCATCAGGGCCTGGCCGCGTGTGACCCGGCTGCCTTCCCGCACATGCAGCGCCGCAACCCGCCCGGCGACCGGGGCGGCCACCTCGGCGATGCCGCCCCGGGGTTCAATATAGCCCGCCAGCCGCACCTTGCGCGCATAGTCCAGACCGAGCACCAAGACACCACCGATGCCACAGGCCAACAACAGGCCGATACTCGCCCAGCGTAGGGCCGGTGCCTGGGTCACCAGCACCGAACCCCAGTGTGAACGGGCGCGTTCCGCCAGCACCTCGGGCCGAAACAGGGACATCGACCGCCGCCCTCCGCATCGCAAAACCGCCATGGTGCAGGCAACCGGCCATTCCGGGCTGTAGGGCTATTGGGCGCGCTGACGTGGGCAGGTACCCCGCGGTGCCGGGTTCCATCCGCCCGAGAGCTTGCCGGATAATGTCCGTACCCCGCCGACCCCGGATTGGCTGGCAATGGCCACCGACAACCGTATGTTTGCGGCAGTTGCAAACTGCGGGCTTTGAGGGAGGAGGCCCATGCGGTATTGGCACCCTACCGACGAACCGCGTGGCAGTGGTGCGCCGTACAGAGTGAGCGTAGCAAACCGAGGACGATGTGCGCGGCGGCCACCACGGGGTACCCTCGCGGGAGCCCTCCGCGGCGGACGACCGGAATACATCCCGGTGTTCGCGCATCCGGTGGCGGTTGCCGGGGATGTTGACGATGGGGTAGTGGCGCGGCGGGCGACGAGCACCACCGCCCGGGGTCGGGTGACGAGCTGCGGCAGGCAGCCTAAAGGCTAGGTATCGGGGCCAATCGACCCGATACCCAGCTCAGCCACCCAGGCGCCGCAGAATCTCCCCGATGCGCTCCGCGTTGGTACCTAGATCGGAAAGGCCGACTCGCGAGACGCTGCGCACATCGACCACCGAGCCTTGGGGATAGTTCCCCACCCGCACGGCCACATCGTCCTTAAACCCAAACCAGAACGTCGTGTCCACGGCCTCGATCAGGCCCAGCTCGGGATGCTCGGCAACCACCTCGAGCCCCATGTCCCGCAGCACGCCAAGCGCCTTGTCGAAGGCTTCCCGCGGGGTGGCCCGCAATACCAGCGGCTCGACCCACGGATAGAACTCTTCCTGCAACGGCCCGATCAAATCGGCATCGAACGCCAGTGGGTTCGAATTCGCACCGCGCAGCGCAACCACTTCGATGAACTCCGGCGGGTCCGCCGTATTGGTGGAAACATGGTGAATGGCGGGCACCGACAGCGCCTTCAAAAACTGCATGCCCAGGAACACAACCACCGCAAAGGCGACAGCCAGCCCCGCCGCGGTGGCCCCGAGGTCTCCGGACAGCGACCGCCGCCGTGCCACAACGATACCGGCGATACCGCCGCCAATGGCAACCAGCGCCAGCACCGCGCCCACTTGCAGCAGCGCAAACCCGAACCCAAAGCCCCAGATACCGGCTCGGCTACCCAAGGCACCCACCGGCAGCAACAGGGCGGCCACCAAACCACCCCCCAGAATCGCCCTGGACCACCAGGTTGTCATGCTCCGCCCTCCGCCAGCGCAATGCAGCAAGCATAGCGCACCCTCGCGTCCCCGGCACCCTGCCAATAGCGGTCGCTTCAGGTATAGTGCGCGCCGCGTCGGACCCCGCCGGTTTCAAGGAGAACCCCGTGCCAGCCAAGTCCATGGACGAACTCGTATCCCTAAGCAAGCGTCGTGGCTTCATCTTCCAATCCGCGGATGTCTACGGCGGTTCCCAGGGCCTGTACGACTTCGGCCCGCTCGGTGTGGAACTGAAAAACAACCTGAAGGCGGCCTGGTGGCGGGCCATGGTCTACGAGCGCGATGATGTGGAAGGGCTCGACTCCACCCTGCTGACGAACCGGCGCGTGCTACAGTACTCGGGCCACGAACAAACGTTTTCCGACCCAATGGTCGACTGCCGCCGCTGCAAGAGTCGCTGGCGGGCCGATCAGGTGCAGGGCAGGTGTCCCGGATGCGGTGCCGACGACCTCACCGAACCCCGCCCCTTCAACCTGATGTTCAAGACCACCTTCGGCCCCATCGACGACGGGTCGTCGCTCGTCTACCTGCGCCCGGAAACCGCCCAGGGCATCTTCACCAACTTCAAGAACGTGCTGGACGCCACCTCGCGCCGCCTGCCATTCGGCATCGCTCAGATGGGCAAGGCTTTTCGCAACGAAATCACGCCCCGCAACTTCATCTTCCGGGTGCGGGAATTCGAAATGATGGAACTGGAGTTCTTCGTGCCTCCCGGCGATGACGAAGCCTGGCACCGGCGCTGGCTGCAACTGCGGCTCGACTGGTGGGAAACCCAGGGCGTCCGCCGCGATGCGCTCTCCATCTACGATGTACCCGCGGACGAGCTTGCCCACTATTCCAAGGCAACCTACGACATCATGTACCCGTTTCCACACGGCTTGGAGGAACTGGAAGGCATCGCCAACCGCGGCGATTTCGACCTCGGCGCCCACTCCAAGAACCAACAGGAACTCGCCCTGGCGGCCAAGGTCGCCCCCAACGCCGACTCCAAGGCCAGGCTCGCAGTGCGCAACCCAGAGACGGGCACCTGGACGGTTCCCTACGTCATCGAGCCCTCCACGGGGGTCGAACGGGGTGTCCTAGCGCTTATGAACGAAGCCTACCGGCAGGAGCAACTCGATAACGGAACCACGCGCACGGTGCTGGGCTTCAAGCCCCACCTGGCACCGGTCAAGGTGGCGGTGCTGCCACTGAAACGCAACCACACCGGTATCGTCGCCAAGGCACGCGCCGTCAAGCAGCAACTGCAGGCACTGGGCCTAGGGCGCATCCTGTACGAGCATACCGGCAACATCGGCAAGGGCTATCGCCGTCACGACGAGGTCGGCACACCCATGTGCGTCACGGTCGACTTCCAGACCATCGAGCAGGACGACAGCGTAACGGTGCGGGACCGGGACACCATGGCGCAACAGCGGGTGCCCGTGCCGGAATTGGGGGATTTCGTCCGGGAACGGCTGCGGGCCGGATAGCGGGCCAGCCCGTGCCCGCTGCAAGAGGCGCAAACCGAGCTATCCGGGGAAACGCCGAGCAAGCCGCTCCCCGCCTCGTTCGGCTAGTGTATCCGTTCGAATCTGTGGGCCGAGGGAGAGGCACGGCACACAGGGGGTTCGGCAGGCTCGGGATGCAAACTGACACACTACCCTCGTTCCGAGTCGCAAAGTAAGGGACTTGTGTCGATCGGTCGACAGACCACGACATGAAGTGGTTGTGCAGCCTGCAAGACTCGGCATGTGGCGGTCTGTCAATCAATCGATATAGGTTCCCAGAGCAATAGGGCGATTGTTACTTCCCTCATGCGGATACCAATCGCCGCACAACCGTGCGCAGTTCCGGGCGCCAATCCGGTGGCGATACACCATACTCGGCCCGCAACCTGGCACCATCCAACACCGAGTTCAGGGGCCGGTGCGCCCTTGTCCTGCGCTCCGCCGTGGCGATCGGTACGACCTTCGGCACCCTTGCCCCCGGGTCGGTGCGGCGCAGCGCCGCATACACGGCCTGGGCGAATTCATACCAGGTGGTCGCGGGTGCCGATGCCAGGTGATAGGTGCCGAAACGGGGAGTGGCGGCCAGCCGCCCGGCGATGCGCCAGATGGCCCGCGCTATGCTCGCCGCCGCGCAAGGGGTGCCCTGTTGATCATTGACCACCCGGACCTCGTCGCCATCCGCGAGCGCCAGCATCGTCTTGACGAAATTCGACCCGGTCGCGCTGAACACCCAGGAAACTCGGAGAATCAGGTGTTGTTCGAGATTGTCGCGAACCGCCCGTTCGCCCGCCAGCTTAGAGCGCCCGTACACATTCAGGGGCGCCGGGGTGTCCCGCTCCCGGTAGGGCCGTTGTTGCCCACCGTCGAAAACATAGTCTGTGGACAGGTGAATCAAGGGGCAGCCCCGCGCCGCGCAGGCGGCCGCCACATGCCCCGCCCCCGCGCCGTTCACCCGCATCGCCAGATCGGTTTCCTCCTCCGCCCGCTCCACCCCGGTGTACGCCGCCGCGTTGATGACCAGTTGCGGCCGCAGCCTGGCGAGGGCCCTAGCCAGATGCGCCCGGTTGCATATGTCCAGGTCTTGCGACGGCGGGGCGTGAATCAGCATCCCGCCGGCCACCGATTCGCGCAGCGCCGAACCCACTTGGCCAGAGCCGCCGATAAGCAGCACCCTCATGCCTAGAACTCACTGTGACCGCTATTCGCGCCGGTCGCGGGGGCGGGAACTACCAGTTCAGGCTGTAGCTGCATCGAGGTAGTCCCGCAAGGGCGGGTTGCCGGCATCCTTGGCTGACAGCACCGGGTCGTCCACAGGCCAGGCAATCGCCAGGTCCGGGTCGTTCCAGAGAATGCCGTATTCATCGTCGGCGTGGCGAAACTCGGTGCACTTGTAGAGCACATCGGCGTGCTCGGACAGTACGCAGAATCCGTGGGCGTAGCCCGGTGGAACATAGAGTTGCCGATGGTTTACCCCGGTGAGTTCCACGCCCACCCATTCGCCGAAGGTCGGCGATGCCGGGTCGATATCCGCCGCCACGTCCCAAACCGCGCCCCGAACCACGCTCACCAGCTTGCCCTGGGGATGCCGGCGCTGTAGATGCAGGCCACGCAGCACACCGCGCCGGGATTGCGAATGGTTGTCCTGGACGAATGCCAAGTCGAGCCCTAGAAGGTCCGCATAGCGCGTGCGGTTGTAGCACTCCAGGAAGAAACCCCGGGAGTCCTGGTAGACATCGGGTTCCAGCAGCAGAACCCCCGGCAGCCGCATCGCCTGGCAGCGCATCAGGCGCAGGGCCCCGGCACGGCGCACTCGCTGGCCAAACCGCCGTTCATCGCGCCGCCACCGGTTGCGGATGGTCGCCAGGGCCGCTCGACCGGCCGGCACCGCCAGGGGCCTTCCGCGACCCCATGGAGTCCAGCGCCATGGGGCTCGCCAAGGCCGTTCGACCGGCCGGCTCGGCCAAGCCCGCTCACCCGGCCACCGCTTGATCTAGGCCGAGACGCTGACCCGCGTAGACCCGGCCGGCGGCCTCGCACCATGCGATGTTCTCGGCATACCAGTCGACGGTGGCGGCGATGCCCGCCGCGAACTCGACCCGGGGCGACCACCGCAACTCCCGGGTGATGCGCGTGCTGTCGATCGCGTAGCGCCGGTCGTGCCCCGGGCGGTCGTCGACGAACTCGATCAAGCCGAGCAGGCTGTTCCCATCGCTGCCGGAGCGCCTGGCCAGCGCCCGCAATACCGTGCACACCACTTCGAAATTGGTTTTCTCGCAATTGCCGCCGATATTGTAGGCCCGGCCCGGACGGCCGCCATCGAGCACGGCCACTAGGGCGCGAACGTGATCCCCCACATGCAACCAGTCCCTCACCTGCTGTCCGTCTCCATAGACCGGCACTGTTGCACCGCGCAGTGCGCGCAGAATCGCCAGCGGAATCAGCTTTTCGGGAAACTGGTACGGGCCGTAGTTGTTCGAGCAGTTGGTGACGATGACGGGCAGATCGTAGGTCTTCCCCCAGGCCCGCGCCAAGTGGTCGCCGCCTGCCTTCGAGGCCGCATAGGGCGAGTTGGGGCGATGGAGGCTCCGTTCGGCGAATGCGCCAACCGGGCCGAGCGACCCGTACACCTCGTCCGTGGAGACCTGAATGAACCGGCATTCCCGACCCTTCGATGCACGGTAGCCGCGGATGGCTTCGAGCAGTGTGTAGACCCCGACGATGTTGGTCTGAATGAAATCGGCCGGCCCCTCGATCGACCGGTCCACATGGGACTCCGCCGCCAGGTTCACCAAGGCATCGGGGGCGAAATCGGCAACCAGAGCCCGCATGGATGCCGCGTCGCAGATGTCGGCCTGCTCGAAACGGTGATTCGCCCGACCATCGATGCTCGCCAGGTTAGCCCGGCTGCCCGCATAGGTTAGCTTGTCCACCGTGCATACCGCATCGCCCCTCGCCGCCACCAGATGCCGCACCAACGCGCTGCCGATGAACCCGGCCCCTCCCGTGACCAGAATCCTCAACGCAGCCCCCTTGGCGGCTTGTTCCAGCGAGTCGCTATTGGTGAAAGCAGACACATATCAAAAAAAACGCCAGCCGTAGCGGTTAAAGTATCTCATCCCGGAGTGCAGAAATCGGCTAATCCGCCGAATATCGCGGCGCATGGTATGGCCACCACGGTGGCGGATGCGCACGGCCGGCACCTCGAAGATGCCGCCGTGCGCGGCAATGCGCCGGGACAGATCATAGTCCTCGAAATAAAGGAAGTAGCCCGCATCGAATCCGCCCACGGCCTGCAGCGCCCCCGTCCGGCAAAACATGAAGCAGCCGCTAGCCAGGGCAACGGCTTGCGGGTGATCGGCAGGCAGATGATCGCTGTAGACGTAGCGCCCGACGCGGCGGCCGAGCCAACCCGGCGAGGGCGGAACCTCGAGCGCCCGCAACAGGAGCACCAAAACCGATGGGTCGCGCTTGGCCAGGGCCGCATAGCGGCCCCCAAAGTCGAAGCCCTGGGGAACCGCCATGACGGCACTGGGCATCGATTCGAGAAAGCGCACGCTCTCCAGCAAGGCATTGGTATCCAGGACGACGTCCGGGTTAAGCACCAGGTGGAATTCGGCGGCGCTGCGCCGCAGCGCCAGATTCTGCGCGGCACCGTAGCCGATATTACCCTGTCCCTGAATGAGTTCGCAGTGCCCGAGCGCCGCAGCGGAATCCGAATAGTCCTTGACGGCCGCGGCGATCGGCCGCACGTGCTCCGGAGCATCGTCATTGCAGACCACGTGCACCGATACATCCATAGCGAATTCCCCTGCGGCGGCGCAAACCGCCGCTGCCAGGCTGTCCAGCAACCGGCGCACCATGTCGCCCCCGGATTCAAAGGTTACGATGCCAACGGATAGCGAGCAGACTCGCATCGATTGCGCTTCCTGATTGCGGTGGATGATGCCCAATTTTTTCAAGCCCCCGGTCGCCTAAACTGGCACTCCGAGATGGCACAGGTCAATATCCTAGACCATTCGGTAGTGGCTCAGTTTGAATTTGTGGATCATGGCGAGGCCGTCCCACGTGGAATTCGACGCAGCCGGAACTCAAATTGAGCCACCACCTACCATTCGCGCCCGGCACCGTGCGGAACTGCCCGTTCGCCCGTGGCCGGCCGCCATTTTCGACCGGAACGACGGAGGACAACCCTATGGCAAAGAACATCAGCGACGCGGTGCGGGAAGTATGCCTGTCTTTCCCGGATACCGAGGAGCGGCCCTCCCGAGGCTCGCCCGATTTCCGGGTACGGGGCAAGACCTTCGCCACCTATGTCGTCAACCATCACGGCGATGGGCGCATCGCCCTATGGCTGAACGCCCCGGCGGGTACCCAGGAACTCTACACGGGCAACGAGCCCGAGCACTACTTCGTGCCACCCTACCTCGGCCCGCGCGGCTGGCTCGGGGTACACCTGGACAGGGGTCTGCGCTGGGCCACCATCGCCCGGCGGGTACGGGAAGCCTACGAGAAAACCGCCCCTCGGCAACTCGTGGAGGCTATCGGCGATACCATCGACATAGAGCCACCCACGGAGACCTTGCCGATCGAGCAGTTCGACCCCTTCGTCAAACCTAGGGCGCAACAGGTGCTGAGCCGGTTGCGCGAGATATGCCTTGCCCTGCCGGAGACCGCGGAGGCGGCCCAGTTCGGCAATCCCGTCTGGCGGGCCGGCAGGAAAACCTTCGCGGGCGCGCACCACCGCAAGGGCCGCCTGAAGCTGCAGTTCTGGGCGGGTGCCGACCGACAGGCAACGCTTACCTTCGACCCGCGCTACGCCATCCCCCCCTACATCGGCCACAACGGCTGGGTCGAACTGGACGTGGAAGAAGATGCAAACTGGGACGAGGTGGAGGCGCTGGCGCTATTCAGCTACCGGCACTTTGCGCTCAAACGCATGCTGCGGGCACTGGGCGGGGAGGGCTGAGTATAGGTATGAAACCTTCCGGGGGCACGACCGCCACATCGACGGCCAGGAGATTTTCGATGCACTGGACGAGTACAGGTGTGAAACCTCCCAGGGGCACGACCGCCACCCGCGGCTGTGGCGAGCCAAGGTTGGTGCGGAGGTTCTGCTTGTCCGCTACCGCCTGCTGGCCAACCGCCATCGGACCGCCAGAGCCAAGCCTTTCAGCAATGCCCACGCCTCTCGCGGGCTGCCAACATCACGCACCCAGCGGAGCAGGGTGCTCCAACCGGTGGGGTAGTCGACCGAACCGGCCCCACGGAGCCCGAGCCTCGACCCGGGTATCGTCCGCGCGTCCCCGTAATCGGCGGGGTCTCCCCCAGCGCGGCGCGCCCTATGCAGCGCCCATGCCCTGGTAATCGAAACCACCTTGCCGTCGGGAAGGGTGGCGGTGGCGACAGCCGCGTCTCCCAGTCCGGAGCGCAGCCGCCCCAGCAGGTTCCGGGGGAACACGGCTGCGGGAAGCGCGACGTGGAACGGCGACGCCGGAAACTCGTCGAGGGCGGAACGGGCCGGAGCAACGCGCACTCGCGGATCTGCGCCGAACTCGTCCCGAAGCTCGGCCAGCCGCTCCGCGTCATCGCTTGCCCGCGCATCAACTCTCACCACCAGGTCATGCGCCCGATCCGCCAGGATGTCCGCCACGATCCCGATAACCTTGTCGAGCGGGTCCCGTCCGGCATCTATGGTCACCACGTATCGCGGCACCTTGAAAACGCGGCGGGACCCTTTGCCGCGAAACCCTGGGTGGGCGAGAAACTGCGCCGCCTTCTGGCGCTGGAGCTGAAGACTCCGCTGCTTCTTGGTGCTTCTATTGTCCTTCCATCGGCTCTGGTGCCAGGCAAAGGCGTCCGGAGCTGGGGTCAGCAGCCCACCGTAGACATAGGCCCGGAAACTGAATTCGATGTCTTCCATTCCCCAGCGTTTGAACGATTCCTCAAACCCACCCAGTGACCAATAGAAATTCACGCCTATACCAAGGTTTCCGCCTTCTACGGCCCTGAAGATATCGTCGGCCTTCGATGTCAGACCGTTGGTTCTGGCCAAGTGTGATTCAGTCCAGGGCTCATCCTTCGCTCGACCCGCAAGTAGCCCCCGGAGCGACCCGCTCCGGTGCCGGATCGTCTTCGCATCAACACCGTCCACCGCGACATAGGCGATCTGCCCAATGGTAAGTGCGTCGGAAACGGCGTGGTGCCATCTGGCGTGAGCGGCGATCCAACTCGCCTCGGCCAAGAGGTCGCAGTCGAGAAAAAGCAGGATATCGTGCGCGGCGGCGCGGGCACCGGTATTGCGCGCCCGAGACAGCCCGAATCCGCGACCTTCCTGGCGCACTATCTTCACATCCAGGGAGGTTGGCAGGGGGCCGGACAGGGGCGGTGCCGACCCGTCGTCGACGACGATTACCTCGAAGAGATGCCGCGGGTAGGTCTGCCCTTCCAGCGCGGCCAGGGTTCTCGCCAGCGTCTCGGCCGGCTCCTGATAGTACGGAACAATCACGCTGACCGGCATGACGGGCACGAAGGTCTCCAGCGGCGCAACCGCCACCTGCCGCCAGTCGTTGTACCGAACGGAATTCGGCTCGGGGTTCATTGCCAAGTCGCGCACCAAAAGCATCTACCCATTGGCGCGATAGCGCCCTACAGTACAGCCACCGGGCTGGTCAGGGATCCTGTGGCCCGCTCCAGGTGCAGCGCAGTGACTACAAAAAGGAAATGAAACCGCTCAAGCCCAGCGCAGATTTCACCCAGCGACTCCAGATCCATATTGTGCAACAGATGGATGCCGTAATAGGTCAGGCACAGTGTGTGCACCGGGGAGCGCACGATATGCCCGTAGGGGGAAGGATAGACGTCCCCCGACGAATCCGTCGCCAGCACACTGATGTCGCGACCGCCCAACATCTCGACACAGTCCGGGTGCAGCCCCTGCCAGGTACCGTGCCGGGAACTGTCGTCGCCCGGGGGTTGGCCATCCTCGAGCGTCGCGCCGGTGCGAATTAGGGCGGCATCGCCCGGCGCCAGCCGGTGCGCCACCGCTGCGACCTCCTCCGGTCGCACGAACTCGCCGGGCCGCAGGTGCGTCACGCCCCGCATGCGGGGAATGTCGATGAGTACGCCCCGGGTCACGATGGCCCGGGCGTCGCCGATCGCGGCACGTTGCACGCCACCTTCCTTGGTGACCATGTCGCCGAAGTCAATGCCGTTGAACCCCTTGCCGTTGTGCCCCACATGCGCCAGCGCATCCAGATGCGTATTCACCATGCCGTGGGTACGGTAGGCGACCTGATCCGCGGAATTCAACGACTCGGGACGATCCGGTTCGAGATCCCAGGCACCGGCATTCAACATGGTGTGCTCGAAACAGACATTGCCCCGAATCGGCTCCCGGTCGGTAACCGGGCGGCTCAGCGACACCACCTGCCCGGTGGCGACCGATTGAATGCCTCTCAGGGTGACCGCCGCCGTCACCAGGTTCAGGGTGCCGAGATCGTTCGGCCAGCGGTTCCAGTTGCCCGAATGTCCGGGCCAGGTGGCCGGGTCTGGTTGTTTGGTAGTCATAGGAGCCTCTAGAGGTTCTCAACGCTCTTTTACCACTACGCGGCGGGCGGTACCAACGTCGCGGCAAATCTCCCGATTGCAGAAACAGGCAGGAATCGTTCAAATTCGCGCCCGCCCTCTAATCTCTACTTCGTCTCTCTTGCTCAAAGGCATCGATCTACTGGCCGCAACGGGCCGCGGTGCAGTGCCCGGGGGCGGCCCTGACCATGCACCGCCAAGCTGCGCATCGCAGCGGGTTTCTGAACGGCGTTCATGCTGGTCTTCTCCACCGCCAAGCCCCGCTTGCGCCTATAATTCCGGCAAGGCAAGCTCGCCTAGCGGGCCGGACCACAGCGTCGGGACGCCGAGGTGCGGGGAACAGGGTAACGCTCAGGCGGCGGCCGGCCTACCGGGGCCGGCATGCCGGGAATGGGGCGGCCGCCCGTGATAAGGAAACAGGCATTGTTGCATGGCAGTGCAGAGGAGAACGCTATGACCAAAGCGGCGACCAACCGCCAGTGGCTGATCAACGGCAACCCCCGCGGGCGGGCGCTCGCGCTCTCGGACTTCAAGGCCCGCGAAGCCGAACTCGCCCCCCTGTCCGAGGGCCAGGTGCGTGTCCGGGTGGAGTATCTCAGCTTCGACCCATCCCAAAAAGGCCAGATGGAGAATATCGCCGGCTACACCAGCGGCGCAGCAGTCGGGCAGGTCATGTCGGCCCGCGGTATCGGCGAAGTGGTTGAATCCCGCCATGCAACATTGTCCACGGGGGAGAAGGTCGCCGGTGCCGTCGGCTGGCAGGAATACGCATCCCTCGACGGCTCGTCCGTGCAGGCGCTGGCCGACGACGACCTGCTCACCGCCCACCTCGGCCCCCTGGGGGCTACCGGCCTCACCGCCTACTTTGGCCTGCTGCGCATCGGCCAGCCCGAGCCGGGCGACACCATCGTCGTATCCGGGGCTGCCGGCGCGGTGGGTTCCATGGTGGTGCAGATCGGCAAGATCCTCGGCGGGCGCGTCATCGGCATTGCCGGCGGCACCGAAAAGTGCGCCTGGCTCGTCGATGAACTGGGTTGCGCGGCGGCCATCGACTACAAGAGCGAGAACATCAAGCGGCGGCTCACCGAGCTTTGTCCGGGGGGCATCAACCTGTTCTTCGACAATGTGGGCGGTGCGGCGCTGAACGCGGCCCTGGCGCGCATCGCCTACCGCGCCCGGGTGGTCATCTGCGGCGGCATCTCCCGCTACGAGCAGTCAACCCTGCCCCCCGGCCCCGCCAACTACTTCAACATCGTCTTCCGTCAGGCCGTCATGGAGGGCTTTCTGCTGCGCGGTTACGAAGCGGAGTATGGGCTAGCGCGCAAGCGTATTACCGAGTGGATTCGCACCGGCAAGATCATCTACAGGGAGGACATGCAGCACGGCTTCGACAATATTCCGACAACACTGCTGCGCCTGTTCTCCGGCAAGAACTTCGGCAAGCAACTCCTGCAACTGCCCTGACGGGCACCGGGCCAAGGGCGGCACAGGCCCAGGGGTGCCGATTCCCGCAACAACCCGGGGCGTGGTTGGTGGGCCCACCAGGACTCGAACCTGGGACCAATGGATTATGAGTCCACTGCTCTAACCAACTGAGCTATAGGCCCGATGTGACCAACACAGCACCACGCATGGGATGGCCACAGCGTCGCGCCGGCCATGCGGGCTAGCGTTTACCGACGCTTTCCATCCACTCGTCGAGAAAGCTGCGCAGGTGCTCCGAGCGGCTGGGGTGCCGCAACTTGCGCAGCGCCTTGGCCTCGATCTGGCGGATGCGCTCGCGGGTAACGTCGAACTGCTTGCCAACCTCCTCAAGGGTGTGGTCGGTGTTCATGTCGATACCGAAGCGCATGCGCAGCACCTTCGCCTCCCGGGCGGTCAAGCCGCCAAGCACTTCCCGGGTCGCTTCCTTGAGCCCCTCCCCGGTGGCGAGTTCCACAGGTGAGCCGATGGTGACGTCCTCGATGAAGTCGCCGAGGTGGGAATCTTCGTCGTCGCCGATGGGTGTCTCTGTGGAGATCGGTTCCTTGGCGATCTTCAGCACCCGGCGCACCTTGTCCTCCGGCATGTCCATGCGCTCACCGAGTTCCTCCGGTGTCGGCTCGCGCCCCATCTCCTGAATCATCTGCCGGGAAATGCGATTGAGTTTGTTGATGGTCTCAATCATGTGCACCGGAATGCGGATGGTGCGGGCCTGATCGGCGATGGAACGGGTGATGGCCTGGCGAATCCACCAGGTGGCGTAGGTGGAGAACTTGTAGCCGCGCCGGTACTCGAACTTGTCCACGGCCTTCATCAGGCCGATGTTGCCCTCCTGGATCAGATCCAGGAACTGCAGGCCGCGGTTGGTGTACTTCTTGGCGATGGAAATCACCAGCCGCAGATTAGCCTCCACCATATCCTTCTTGGCGCGCCGGGCCTTGGCTTCGCCCAGGGACATGCGGCGGTTGATGTCCTTGATATCGACGATGGACAAGCCGGTCTCGGCACTCAACGCCTTGAGCTTTCTCTGCGCCCGGGTGATATCGTCCCGCTGCCGGTCCAGCGCCGCGGAATAGTCGCGTTTCGCCCGGATGAGCTTGTTCAACCAGGCCACGCTGGTTTCCCGGCCAACGAACTCCTTGCGAAACAGTTCCCGCGGCACCTTCGCCTGGCGAACGCAGGCCATCATGATGACGCGTTCCTGGCGTCGCACCCGCAACAGGCCATCGCGCGCCATGCGGACAACCGTCTCGTAGTGCCTGGGCACCAGCTTGAAGGAGTGAAATTTTCTACCCAGGATCTGCAACTGCTCCCGGGCGGCATCGCTCTTGCGCCCGGATTCCTTGATGACCTTCCGCGTCTTGTTGTACTGCCGCTTCAACGCCGTGAAGCGCCGCTTGGCCTCCAGCGGGTCGGGGCCTTTGTTCTTTTCGTCGTCGTCATCGTCCTTTTTGGCCGCCTGGGCATTGGGGACGACCTGGGCCGCCTGGGGTACATGGTCGGCGGGGTCAAGATAGCCCACCAGCAAGTCCGACAGCCGCCCTTCCTTGCTGACCTCGGCATAGGTGTTCAGCAAGTATTCAACCGTGCCGGGAAAGCCGGCGAGCGCCGCAAGCACGTCGCGGATGCCTTCCTCGATGCGTTTGGCGATGGCGATCTCGCCCTCTCGGGTAAGCAACTCGACGGTTCCCATCTCGCGCATGTACATGCGCACCGGGTCTGTGGTGCGGCCGGCCTCGGTTTCCACGGCGGCCAGCGCCGCGGCGGCCTCTTCGGCAGCCAATTCGTCGGCCGTATTCTCCTCGCTGCTAAGCAGCTCGTCCGGGTCGGGCGCGGTCTCGTAGACCGTGATGCCCATATCGTTGATCATGCGGATGATGTCTTCGATCTGGTCGGGATCGGAGATGTCGTCCGGCAGGTGATCGTTCACCTCGGCATAGGTGATATAACCCTGCTCCTTGCCCTTGGCGATGAGTTCCTTGAGCCGTGACTGTTGCTGCTGGATGTGATCGCTCATGGTGCCTCGACGAGTTCATTGGGCCGGAGTGGCTCCGGCAAACAGTCCGCCGCACGCCGCTGGCGGCGTAATCGACGACGAGACCTCTTCCGTTCTAGACAAACGAATAATTGTATCATTCCCAAAATCAAAATAGGGCCGCAAAAGCGGACTGCACAGCAACTCACGCTAATCCGGGTGTGTACGTGGAATCGCCGTGGCGGGACGCCCAAATCGACCCAATCCCCGTAAAGTCGAGCCGCAAAATCGGGCATCGGTGCGTTGACGGGCGTTGCTGCGAATCTTGGGGAAGGTCTGATCAAGTCGGAGGCTACCGCCTACAGCCGCCCGAGGATTTGTGGCCCACATTAGACACGATATATATTTGATTTTGCGAGTAAAGTAACAATCGCATTAGCGCGGCTCTGAACGAGGCGGAGATGGGCTTGTGCAGAGCTTCCTTAGAGGAATTTTAAGCAAGGGATGGTCAACCGCCCCGGCTTGGCCGCATGCACAGGGGAGAGGCCCGTCGCAGTCCGCCGGAATCAACGGACGGGGCCAATGTCCGCGGCCTGCCTCAGGGCCTGCAGGCGAGCAAGCTTTTCTCTCGAGTGATCTTCGCGCATCTCCTTGACAAGCCTCTCCCGCTCCCACCGGCGCTCGGCGATGTGCCGGCCCACCCCGTCTTTGAAATCCGCCGCTTCTCCACGCATGAATTGCTCGGTTTGCTGCTCGGTGGAGGATGGCGCGGGCCGCTCGCAAAGGCGTACCAGTTCCGCGTGGTGCCTGTCGCCGGACCAGCGGCCGAGGATCTGCGCCGAATCCGCATCCGGGTGGGCCGCCACGTACTCCACCACATGGCAAAACAGGCTCTTTTCCTGGCCCCCGACAAGGGTCTCCACCTGATCGGCACTCAAAACCTGGAGTAGTTGCGGGCGCCGCAGCAGCATGGCGAGCAACCCGTCAACAAGCCCCCGGGATTTTCGCCGCCCGCCGGGGCGAGGGGCTTGGCCAGGGCCCGCGGTCGGCAAGGTCTGGCCCGCCCGGAACCCGGTGAGTTCGCGCACGCGGGAGAGCATCAGGTTCCTCAGGGTACCCGGCGGCACCCGGTCGATATGGGGCATAGCCAGGTTGGCCAACTTGGCGCGGTCGTCAATGACGTTCAGGTCCAGGCCGCCGGTAAGCTCGCCGAATAGGTATTCGATGGCGGGGGTTGCAGCGCCGAGCCGGGCGGCAAAATCCTCCGCGCCCCGCCCACGCACCAGGGTGTCGGGATCCTCCCCTTCCGGCAGGAACATGAACTTTAGTAGCCGGCCCTCGGTGAGGGTCGCGAGCGCGTTCTCCAGCGCCCGCCAGGCGGCCCGGCGACCCGCCGCGTCGCCATCGAAACAACAGACCACCTCGTCGCAGTAACGGTATAGCAGACGGTAGTGGGTCTCGCCGGAAGCGGTGCCGAGCGTGGCGACCACGTTCGGCACCCCGTTCTGGGCGAGGGCGATGACGTCCATGTAACCCTCCACCACAATGATTCGGCTCAACCGGCGGACGGACCGGCGCGCCTCGAAGAGTCCATAGAGTTGCTCGCTTTTGTGGAAGATCGGCGTCTCGGGGGAATTCAGATACTTGGGCCCCGTACCGTCGCCGAGCAGGCGGCCTCCGAACCCAATAACCCGCCCCCGGGTATCCCGAATGGGAAATACGATACGGCCGCGGAACCGATCATAGACATCACCCCGGTCGTTGCGGCTGACCAGACCCACTTCGAGCAGCGGGTCGGTCCCGCCGACGCTGGGCGCCAAGGCCTTGTGCAGCCCATCCCAGGCATCGGGCGCGAAGCCAATTTCGAAATCCCTGGCTACGGTACCCGTCACGCCACGGGACTTGAGATAGTCGCAGGCTGGCCGCGAACCCCTTAGCTGCTGCCGGAAGTAGCGCCCGGCCCGCTGCATGATCTCGTAGAGGCCGCTGTTGTCGCGCTTCGGTTTGCCAGAGTGCTCCCGGGGCACCTCGATACCGGCGAGCCCCGCCAGGGTCTCCACAGCCTCCGGGAACGGCAGCCGCTCGTACTGCATGAGAAAGGTGAGTGCCGTGCCGCTCTCGCCACAGCCGAAACAGTGATAGAACTGCTTATCCTGGCTGACGGTGAACGACGGTGTCTTCTCTTGATGAAACGGGCATAGCGCCTGGTAGTCCTTGCCCGCCTTCTTCAGGGTTAGGCGCTCGCCGATCACCCCGACGATGTCCACCCGACCGAGCAGATCGTTGATAAAGGACTGGGGAATTCGACCGGCCATGGCGCGGGCTAGCCGGGCGATGCCTCAGATCGGCCGGGGGAAGGCCGGCCGGTGCGAATTCGACTCATTGGACGCCCCTTGTCCGCAATCAAGAGAGTAAGAATACTGGAGCGCTGTGCGGGTTTACAGGAAAACCGCCACGGCCAAGGCCCCACCAAAGGTGGTGCCCGGAGTTGCCCCAACCGGCGACTCCAACGCCCCACTATGGGCGAAACTGTCGATGGCTACGGGCGACACCGTCGGTGGCCATGCGCGTGCTCGCCGGCACCGATTCGGGACGGCACCCCAACCGACCGGCATGCCGCCCAGCCATCCGAATCGCGCTCGGGTGCCCAGAAGTTTCCGCCCCGGCGGCCGACGCGCCGGGGAAAACTTCCACGCCGGTATTCACTCAGGCAAGCCGTGCCCTCACCCTGGCGCTTAGGTCACCCATGTCGGCGCGCCCCTGCACATCCTGCCTGAGCCTCGCCATCACCTTGCCCATATCCCGCATGCTCGACGCGCCCACACTAGCGATGGCCGCGTCGATGCACCGCGTGATTTCGCTTTCGGACAGGGGGGCCGGCAGAAAGTCGCCGATGACATCGATCTCGAACCGCTCCTGATCCGCCAGGTCGTCCCGACCCGCTGCACGGTACTGGGAGAGGCTGTCGTTGCGCTGCTTCAACATGCGGGTCAGCACGGCGATGACCTCCTGGTCGTCCAACGCCTTGCGCTCATCGACCTCCACCCGCTTGATGTCGGCATTGACCAGCCGCAGGGCCGCTAGGCGCGGCTTGTCGCGGGCCTTCATGGCCGCCTTGGTGGCCTCCTGAATGCGGAGTTTGAGTTGACTCATGGCCGGGCGAACTCGGTTGGCCGATGGATCAATAGGCCTTTTCGAACCGGCGTGCTTCGCGCTGCAGTTTCTTGAGATGACGCTTGACGGCCGCCGCCGCCTTGCGCTTGCGCACGGCCGTGGGCTTTTCGTAGAACTCCCGCCGACGCACCTCCGAGAGGATGCCGGCCTTTTCGCAGGAACGCTTGAAGCGCCTTAGGGCGACATCGAAAGGTTCGTTCTCCTTGACCCGGACATGCGGCATGCCAATTGACCCCTAGCGGAAAGGGCGGCGATTCTACTGGAAAAGCCGGCGCACGCAAAATCGCATTATCATGATGGCGGAACCATCCCCAAATCGCCTGCCAGCCCTCGGCAACGCGCTATATGGGTGGTTGATGAACATTTTTCAGAAGATCGGGCAATACTCCTCGGCATTCAATGGTTTTTCAGAAATTCCATTTCAAGAGCGAACTCTTTGCAATGGTCCCGATGACGATGGGCTCAGCGGGACCATCCCGTGGTCGCTTAGGTGGGGGGGCTGGTCGCCCCGTTTGACCCGGGAGACGCCGCGCAACGGTGTTGCGTCGAGACGCTCCGAGCAGTCGATGAGCCCAGGGCGACCACGTCGCCGGCCCGCACCGAGACATTTTCTGGATTTGTCCCCAAGCATCCCTGATTTTCGGATTCAGCGATCAGGCACCCAACTTCGGGGATTCACCCCAGACTACCGCCTTGGCGTTGACTCCAGACGTCCAGACGTCTAGACTCTACGAATGCGGTCCAGCAACAAACAACCTCCGGGGCGAGTCCGCGACGCCATCGTTAAGGTTCTAGAGGATGCCGACGCACCGCTGAGTATTCCCTGTATCGAGGCCGGTGTTCGCCGGCAAATCGGCGAGACGCCAATGTCCTCCATCCGATCCTACTTGCGTCTCAACACGCCTGAACTCTTCGTGCGCGAACGTAGAGGCGTATACCGCGCGAGAACCGGTCAGCCGAGCCCATGGCAACAATTCTCGGCATCGGTTGATCACGGGGAGGCACCCTTCTCGTTCGGGAAGGCCACCCTGTATCACAACGATTGCTTCTCCTGGATAAACCGGCAAGGCGCTAACTCATTGCACGCCGTCGTAACCGACCCACCCTACGGCCTACACGAATACTCGGATGAGCAGCAGAAAAAGCTGCGCGACGGCAAGGGTGGCGTTTGGCGCATACCACCGTCGTTCGATGGCCACCGGCGGTCGCCGCTGCCCCGATTCACAACCCTGGATAGGAGTCAGCTTGAACAGATAAGGCAGTTTTTCGCCGCGTGGGGGAGGATGGTTCTGCGGGTGCTGGTGCCCGGAGCAAACGTGGTTGTAGCTTCCAACCCGTTGGTTTCCCACATCGTTGCCGGCGCGTTGTCGGAGGCCGGGCTAGAGCGCAGAGGCGAGATTATACGGTTGACCATGACCATGCGCGGCGGTGACCGGCCCAAGGGGGCGCACGAAGAGTTCAGCCACGTGAGCGTTATGCCACGGTCCATGTGGGAGCCCTGGCTGGCATTCAGGAAACCGCTGGACGGCCGGGCCAGGGACAACCTAAGGCAATGGAAGACCGGGGGATTCCGTCGTCCGGGGGCGACAAGGCCGTTCGGTGACGTCATTGCGTCGGCGCCGGCCCGGCGGGCGGAGAAGGAACTGGCGCCACACCCCAGCCTTAAGCCGCAGGCCTTCCTTCGACAACTGGTGCGGGGCGTACTGCCCCTTGGCAAGGGTGTGGTTCTAGATCCCTTTGCCGGCGCGGGATCCACCTTGGCCGCCAGCAACGCGGTTGGTTACGAGAGCATCGGCATAGAGCGGGACAGGAACTACTTCCTGATGGGTGCCGCCGCAATTCCCAGGCTAACGGCCTACTCCCCCAAAGGGCCCACTACGCCTTGTATACCCAATTCCGACGCAGCTTCCTGATGCCGTCCGCATGGAGCGTCGCGGTTCTTGTGCCCAATTCTCCCCTAGGATTCATTCTGAAGTCATTGCGTGTGACCTCGCCAAGGTAAACCTCCGTAAAAGTCATGGGCTGACGGCTTACAGCGGGCTCCGTTTCGTTGTCCACCTTGTAGACGAATACGCACAGCCACTGATTTCGTGCGCCGTGAGTATCCACCGCGCCTCCCTTCTTCCGGGTGGTTTTGATTTCCACCCCTTGGTTGCCGGCCTGAACGGAGTTATCCGGGTAGACACCCTGCACTACCAGGTCCGGATGGCCGTTGTGGTAGTTATTCTCGACAAGAACCCGGGAGTGCTTCGCCAGGCTGGATGTGATCATATCAGACAGGATACCCGACATAATGGCAGGCCTAAGAATATCGTCCAGTCTCCGTAGGCCTTTTGCAATCAGATGTTCGTTTACGTCATGGAAGAAGTCATAGACATCTTGTAGTGCCGAACGAAAGTCGTCCTCCCGTAGTTGGTATGGGAGATTGATATCCGGGTTGAAGCACGCCGGACCCACCTGGTTCCTTGGTACGGGCATCGCCTAAGTATATCCCACCGTGCGCCACGGCAAGTTCGCCAATGCACGATCGACCGGCCAAGGTGACCGGGCGCGGTCCCGCGGTTGGGACTTCCTGGGCGGTTGGGCGAAACAAGAGGTTTCGATTACAATTCAGCCAGTTATAACGCAACGCAACACAACCACGCGGCGTCGGCACTAAAGTCGGCGGCATCCCGCCCGGTACGGTTGCGCGGCGCAACGGGCGGCGGGCCACCAGCGGGGATGGGGCATGTTGGTTCTGGGCATCGAGACGTCCTGCGACGAAACCGGAATAGCGCTCTATGATACGCGGTCTGGGCTGCTCGCCAACGTCTTGCACAGCCAGGTCGAGCTGCACGCCAGCTTTGGCGGCGTCGTCCCGGAACTGGCCTCCCGCGACCATATACGCAAAATCGTCCCCCTGACCCGTGCGGCACTACAGCGAGGCGGCAAGGGCTTACACGAACTGAACGGTGTCGCCTACACGGCGGGTCCAGGACTGATGGGCGCGCTCCTAGTCGGTGCGGCATTCGGCCGCAGCCTCGCCTGGAGCCTGGGCATCCCCGCCATTGGCGTGCACCACATGGAGGCGCACCTGCTGGCACCGCTGATGGACGCCGCGCAGCCGCCGCTGCCCTTCGTCGCGCTACTGGTTTCCGGCGGCCATACGCAACTCGTCAGGGTCGATGGAATCGGCACCTATGTCATGCTGGGCGAATCGTTGGACGACGCCGCCGGAGAGGCCTTCGACAAGGCCGCCAAGATGCTGGGCCTAGGCTACCCGGGGGGTCCGCACATCGCCGAGTGTGCGGCGGCGGGCGACCCCGGACGTTTCCGCTTTCCCCGGCCCATGACCGACCGCCCCGGCCTCGATTTCAGCTTCAGCGGTCTGAAGACTTTCACACTCAACACCGTGCAAGCCCACCAGCCGCTTACCGATCGGGATCGCGCCGACATCGCCCGTTGTTTCGAGGAAGCGGTGGTGGATACCCTGACGATCAAATGCCGCCGAGCCATCGAGCAGACCGGTGTAGAACACCTGGTCGTCGCGGGTGGTGTCAGCGCCAATCTCCGCCTGCGGCAGCGCCTGGAAAACCAGCTCGACGCCCGGGTGCATTACGCGGAACCGGCGCTGTGCACCGACAACGGCGCCATGGTGGCATTCGCCGGCTGCCAGCGCCTGCTCGCCGGCCTGACCGAGCCGCTCGGCGTTACCACCCGTGCCCGCTGGCCCATGACCGATCTTCACCCGATCGCACTGCCACCACGCACGGCCATGCAAGCCAGCTAACGGGTCGGCGATTGCCGCAATACCGCCAGACGCTCGACCCGTGCGCGTTCGATACGCCGGCCGAGGGCGCGGCCGGTCAGCCCCTCGCCCCGGAAGGCACTGGCATCGACATCCGCCGCGACGCGCGCAAACAGCAGTTCCAACTCGCGCAAGGGTGCCCCGGCGAGCACCCCCACCACTTCACACACCCGGCGACTCAGGGCCAGGTTCTGAAAGGCACCGATGGATTTCGCGGCCGCGAACAGGCGCGCCGGCGCCGTGGTACGCCACGCGGCGAGCACCGCGCCATGCCGGGCAACCTGGCGGGCCAGGTTTGCATGGTCGTTGGATACCTTTAGCCGGGCGCTCAAGGAACGCACCGCCGCTTCGTCAAGCGACCAGCCAAGGCCACCGAATCGGGCCAGCGCCGATGCGGGCCGGGCATCGATGACTGTTCCCTGGAGTTCGGGAAACCAATAGCCCAGGCAGTCGCAGGCTTGCAGCGTCTCGACGAAGCGCTGCGGAGCATCCGCCGCCAAGGCCTTACGGAACTCCGCCCACACCCTTTCCGCCGGCAGTTCGGCGAGGCTCGCCGCCATGCCGGACATCAGGTCGATGGTGGTTTTGTGGACGGAGAAGTCCACCAGCTCTGCCGCGAAACGGGCCACGCGGAATACCCGCAGGGGGTCTTCGCTAAACGCCTCGCCGACATGGCGCAACACCCGGTCCGCCAGGTCTTGCCGGCCGCCGAACGGGTCGACCAGGCGCCCATCGGCACCTTTTGCTATCGCGTTGATCCTGAGGTCCCGCCGGGCAAGGTCTTCTTCCAGCGAAACCTCGGGGCCGGCGCACACCGCAAACCCCCGATGTCCCGCCGCCGTCTTGCGCTCCTTGCGCGCCAGCGCGTATTCCTCATTGGTCTCGGGATGCAGGAAGACCGGGAAGTCCCGGCCAACCCGGCGATAGCCGCGACGCAACAGCGCCGCGGCGCTGCCGCCCACAACCACCCAGTCGCGTTCCCGAATCGGCCGCCCAAGCAGTTCGTCACGAACCGCGCCGCCCACCAGATAGATGTCCATACAGCGGAATTCTATACAAGCCCCGCCAGCTTGTCGGTTGCAGAAATCGGCACCCCCGTGCATCAGCGCACCGGTCGCGGCGGATGCGGTCGTAGAGGGCGAAGAACCCATCCATCTCGGATTGCGTCTGCTCGGGCGGACAGTATTCGGGTATCTCGCCGTCGGCCCGCCTAGGGCTGTTCGGGCCGGTCTTCCACATGCCCTTGGTCGTGAACGGAATTTGGACGCGCCGCCCGGGCGGGTCGGGGCCGACCAGGGCCCAGTAAGGTCATGGCCGATCAGTACGCCGACCAACGGAAACAACCGCGGCGCCGGCCGTGTTCGAAGTAGTGGCAAGCCCGCGCGGCCGAATTGCCGGCACGCTCGCAAGTTCGCCCGTTTCTAGGCACAGGGCGGTTAGGCTGCGCCCCCAGACGCAGCCGGTGTCCAGCGCCAGGATGTCCGCGCAACCCGTCTCGCCTTCCAGCGCCGCCCAATGGCCGAACAGTAGCCGCCTATTGTCTAGATGCCGTGTCACCGACTCGTACCAGGGGAACCAGCCGGCCGGGGCGTCGGCCAAGGCCCCCTTGTGGCCGAAGTTCAACCGGCCCGCCTTGTCGATGAGGCGCATGCGGGTGAAATAGTTGGTCAAGAGGCGCCAACGGCCCATGCCGGCAAGGCTGTCCGACCAGCTATCCGGGTGATTGCCGTACAGGTCGCGAAGGTAATCCAGGTAATCGTCGCCCTGCAGCACCGCCATCAGTTCCCGGGAATAGGCCTCCGCCGTTTGCAGCGACCAGCCGGGCGGGATGCCGGCGTGGGCCATGGCATAGCCGAGGGTGTCGTCCTGGTGAAAAAAACGCTGCCGGCGGAACCACTGCGCAATATCGTCGACCCGGGGTGCCGCGAGCAGATCGTGAAAGGTGTCGCCGGCAACGGGCGCATGGCCCCCGTAATGGATAGCCAGGAAGTGCAGGTCATGATTGCCGAGCACCGTGGTCGTGCTGGCGTCGAGCGACATGACGAGCTCCATCACCGCCAGCGATTCCGGTCCGCGGTTGACCAGGTCGCCCAGCAGCCAGAGCCGGTCGCGGGCGGGGTTGAACGAAACCGCCTCCAGCAGTTGCACAAATTCCGGGTAGCAACCCTGAATGTCGCCCACGGCGTAGGTCGCCATCAGCGCATCCCGCCGTCTATGGACGCGGCATCTTCCACCGCACTCGCCGCGTTGGCCAAGCGCACAAAATCGCCCACCGGAAGCTGGTCCGGCCGGGCTCTCGTATCCACCCCGGACCGGTCCCAGTCGATGTGCAGCGACTTAAGCGCGTTGTCCAGGCGTTTGCGGCGGGCGGCAAAGGCGGCCCGCAACACCGCATCGAGCCGGGCTGGCTCCCGCAGGGGCAACGGCTCGACCCTGGGCGTCAGGCGCACCAGCGAGGAGTGCACCCGTGGCGGCGGCGAAAAGCTTGCGGGTTCCACGTCGAACAGCCGTTCAACGATGCAGTGATACTGCACCAGCACGGAAAGCCGGCCCCAGGCCTTGGTTGCGGGCCGGGCATCCGCCCGCTCGGCCAGTTCTCTTTGCAGCATCAGGTGCATGTCCCGAACCCGAGCTTTCGCGGCCAACAGCCTAGCCAGCAGCGGTGAACTGATGTTATAGGGCAGGTTGCCGGCGACACGCCAGGGTGCTCCGTCGCCGAGCTCGGCGAAATCGAACCGCAGCACATCGGCAACGATCAGCTCTAGGCCGGGAAAGCGCGCCCGCAGCAGCGGCGCCAGATCCCGGTCGATTTCAATGGCGACCAATCGTTGCGCCGTACCCCGCAGGAACTCGGTAAGCGCACCCCGGCCTGCGCCGATTTCCAACAGGCGATCGGTGGGTTGGGGGTCGATACAAGCCAGAATCTGCGCCAAGACCGACCGGTCGGTGAGGAAGTGCTGGCCGAAACGCTTGCGGGCTTTCACCGCCCGGCGCGCTCCTGGGCATCGGCCGTCGCCGGGGCCGCCGCCGAATTGGAAAGATCCCGGGGCGCACGGGCCAACTCGTCCGCCAGGGCGAGCGCCGCCGCCAGGCTACCCGGGTCGGCGCGGCCCGTTCCGGCGATGTCCAGTGCCGTACCATGGTCGACCGACGTGCGCACGAACGGTAACCCGAGCGTAACGTTTACCGCGTTGCCGAATCCGGCGTGTTTCAGCACCGGCAGCCCCTGGTCGTGATACATCGTCAGCACGGCATCGGCCGCATCGAGTTGGCGCGGCGTGAACGCCGTATCCGCCGGCAGCGGCCCCGCCACATCCGCACCCGCCAGGCGGAACCGCTCGCACACCGGCTCGATCACGTCGATCTCCTCGCGCCCGAGATGGCCCGCTTCCCCCGCATGAGGGTTCAGCCCGGTGACCAGAATGCGGGGCTCGGCAATGGCAAACCAGGCCCGCAATCCCCGCAGCAGCAACCCCAGTTTCGAATCCAGCAACTGCGCCGTGATTGCGCCGGGAACACGCCTAAGCGGCAGGTGGGTCGTGGCCAGACCAACGCGCAAACGCCCCGCAACCAAGAGCATCAACACATCCCCGGCACTGCTGGCATCGCGCAGGAACTCCGTGTGGCCCGAGAACGCAAAGCCGGCGTCGTTGATCGCCGATTTCTGCACCGGGCCGGTCACCATGCCAGCAAAACGCCCGGAAAGACAGCCCCGCACCGCCATCCGCAGGCTGTCGAGAACACCCACCGAGTTGGCGGGGTTCGGGCGTCCGGGATGGGCCGCACACACCAGCGGCACCGGTTCAACCCGGAGCTCGCCAGCGCGCCCCGTAGGCGTGGAGCGGATTTTCAGGGAACAACCCAGCAGTTCCGCCCGCTGGCGCAGCATGTCTGGATCCGTCAGCGCCACCCAATCGGCGGGGTGCTCGTTCTGGGCCAAGGCAATCAGCAAATCCGGCCCAACGCCGGCCGGTTCTCCGGGCGTTATGGCGAGCATCGACCAGCCAGCATCGCTGCCATCGTTAGTGCCTAGGTGCCCGGCAGCCTTACTTCCACGAAGGCCTCATCGCGAATCTCTTTCAGCCACTTCTGCAGCTCCTCCTCGAAGCGGCGCTGGTGCAGTATCTGCACCGCCATATTGCGGCGCGCCTCCTCGCCCATGTCCTGGGTACGGCGGTCGAGCACTTCGACCACATGCCAGCCATAGGAGGACGCGAAGGGCTCCGACAGTTCGCCCGTGGGGGTGGCACTCATCGCCTCGACGAACGCCGGTACGAACTGTTCTCCGGTGCTCCACCCCAGGTCGCCGCAGTTGAGCGCACTGCCCGGGTCCTCGGAGTGCTGCGCCGCCAGCCCGCAGAAGTCCGCACCACCCACAAGCTGCTCGCGGATGTCGCGAATCAGCGCCTCGGCCTCGGCGGGGGGGCGAATCGCCGATGGCTGCACCAGAATATGCCGCGCCAGGGTCTGGTCAGCCGTCTGTACTCCAGCACCGCGCCGATCCAACAGTTGCACGATGTGCAGGCCGCTTGGGCTCTGAATCGGGTCCGCCGTATCGCCGACGGCGAGCGCCAGCACCTGCTCGCCGAACAGGGTCGGCAACTCGCCGGCGCGGCGCCAGCCTAAGTCGCCGCCCTCCAGGGCCCTGGCGCCCGCGGACTTGGCAATCGCCGTTTCCTTGAAGTCTGCGCCGCGGCGCAGGTCGGTGACGATGCGCTGAGCTTCCTCGACTGCCGCCGCCAAGGTTGCCTCGCTCGCCCCGGCCTCGATGGCCAGCAGGATGTGGCCGACCCGATACTCATCGGAGAGCAGTTGCTGGTAGTAGGGAGAACTCAGCAAGTCCTCGACATCCTGCTCGCTGATGGTAATGCGGCGGTTCACCATGTTGCGCTGCAAGCGCTGCACGAGCATCTCCCTGCGGATATCCTCCCGAAACTCCCGGTAGCTGACACCGTCGCGCACCAGTGCCTGCTGGAACTCCTCCAGGGTCATTTCGTTCTGCTCGGCGAAACTCAGCACCGCACGGCCGAGGCTCTCGTCATCGATCTGCACGCCGCGCCGGGTGGCCTGCTGTATCTGGATGTTCTCCAGTATCAGGCGTTCCATGAGTTGACTGAGCAGCACGTCCCGAGGCGGCGGCGCCATGTCCTGGCGCGCGATCTGCTCCTGTACCGCCTCCAGTCGGCTCAACAGTTCCGATGCCAGCACCACGTCCTCATCGACGATGGCGACAATGGCGTCGAGTTCCCTGTACTCGGCGGCGACGCCGCCGCAAAGAGCACCGCCGAGGGCGAGCCCGGCGGCTGCAACCCAGGTTCCCGCCGCCCGCGCCCGACCGACCGCCGAGCGCGGCGTCTCGCCTGTTTCCAACATGTTCAGTATCCCCTTCCGGTACATTGTTCAGGAGTTCAAGCCCCCATGGCCAGCGCACCGACGCACAGGGAAGTATGTAATTCCATGCAAGTCTACGCCGTCGCGGCCCAGGCTTTACCGCGCCGCCGCCACGCGGCAACCGCGGTGCCAAGCCAGGTGCCCGCGCCGTGGAACCATTCCGACAGATGTTGGTGAAACCCTAGCCCACAAACCTGCCAAACGGAATGAAAAAGACGCTCTATGTGCATCAATCATCCCAATTTGCACTCTTTTTGCCTCCAAGGCAGTGTATCAGTTTGAATCCCGGCCCTGCCGAATCACCTAGGTGCCGTGCCCTTGCTCGATCCACAGATGCAAACTGCTACGCTACCGCCCCCAAAGCGGCAGACATTCCAAGGAAGTGTTCTATGGCAGAGGCGCCTAGCTCCGCCCCCGGTAACCGCGAATGCCTCGTTCCAGCACCGACTCCATGCGGCCGCCGAAGCCCGCCAAGCCCTTGAGCACGATCTGCAGAAAGACGCCCTCGTCCGCATCGACATTCTCAAAGCTGCGGGCCGCTGGCTGATCCAGAAACCGCCTGGCCATGAGCCGCACCCGCCAGCAGCAATCGTTGTACTCGATTCCGGCGATGCCCTCAATGGCGCGCCCGCTGACGAGATCGTGGTTCCAGCGACCGAACAGGGCATAACGGGCAGAAACCAGCCAATAGAAGGAGAGGTCGGTCTGATCGATATCCTGGGCGAGGCGGTTGCGGTACCCTAGGTTGAATACCCGTCGGTCGTCCACCTGATAGCGTAGCGAGCCCGATGCCTCGTCGATCTGGTTGTCGTTCGGATCCCACACCAAGCTGCCCGCCACGGCCCACCGCCCCGCCAGCCGACCGGCAAGCTCTCCCGCTATGGCGGAGGTATCCTGACGCTGCTCCACCCCCGGCCGCCCGCGCAGGGTCACGCGCCGGTCTTTGAAGTGCAGCATCTGGCCGATGCTGGCTCGCAGGAGTTCCCGCCCGCTATCCCTGGCGAAGAACCGCGTGGTTACTCCTAGGGCCAGGCGGTTGGCATCGCCGATGCGGTCGAGGCCGGAGAAACGGTTCTCCCGGAAGAGCTGCAGGTAGCCGGCCGTCAGCGCCTTGGCGTCGAACAACGGCAGCTCGTCCTGGTTTTCGAATTCCTGGTAAAGGTAGTAAAGACGGGGCTCCAAGGTCTGCACAAGGGGTGTGTCGAACCAGTGCAGGTCGCGCTCGAAGACGAGGCCACCATCCACGGAACCCGTCGCTAGGCCGCGGCGAGGCCGGGTGTCATGCCCTGGCCCGGCGGCGGAATGCAACCGGTACGTCGTATGGCGGTAGGCCGCACTCGCCTTGAGAAAACCGAAGGGCCAGCGCAAGGGCAGTACCAGGCGCGGCTCTAGGTGCAGGCGCTCGCCGGTGAGCGCGTTGATGCCGCGTAGCCCCTCAGTGTTGCGGTCGAACGAGGCACCGCTCGCCCACAGGCTGTATTCCAAGGGTCCGAGACCACGCCCGGTGTACAGAATCTCCAGTTCCGGCAGCCGTTTGTACTCGTGGCGCCGCACCTCGTCCAGCCGCTGGAAGCCCTCGCCCCACAAGCGCATGAACAACCCGCCCGCGCGGTAGCTAATCTGGCCCCATTGCCTGAGCGCGATGCGGCTCGAATCGCCGAGGTCCGAGCCTAAGTCTCGAAAGTAGTCCCGATCGCTGGCCTGGGAATAATCGATGCGGGATGCAAAACGGCCCATGCGCCCCCGGTGACCGACACGAAACAACCACCGGTCGGCCGGTTCGAAGGCCGCGGGCACCGCGCCGCCGGCCGCAAGCTGGCGCTGCCAGTCGTCCCGTTGCAAGCGGCCGTTGTAGAGGTCGTCGCGCGGCAGCATGGCGCCGGACAAGGTCGTCTGCTCGCGCCGGGACAGGTGCCGGTACTCCGCTTCCAGGCCATAGCCCCGTTTGCCGACGAATCTGGGGATTAGGGTGGCATCCTGGTTCGGTGCCAAGTTCAGGTAATACGGCAGGGACAGGTCCAGCCCATCCTCTCCGGAATACTGGATAGCCGGGAACAGGAACCCGCTCTGCCGGTCGTCGGTCACCGGGAACTTGATGTACGGCGCGTACAGTACCGGCACGCCGCCCATGCGCACTACGGCATGCCGGGCGGTACCAAAAACCGCCTTGTGCGGCAGGCGCACCTGGCGGGCGCTGACCCGCCAACTGTCGTTGCCCGGCTCGCAGCGCGTGAACACCTGCCGGGTCAGGACGATGTCCCCCGCTCCGTCGCGGGCCACGGAAGCCGCCTGGCCGCGCAACTCCGGCGCGGGCAACAGGAACTCCGCGTCCTCGACCACCGCCGTCGCCCGGTCGAGGTCGACCTCGGCGCGGGCCCCCCGCATCACCAGATCCGGCTCGCGAATACGCACACCCCCTTCGAGCCGGCCTCGCCGGCTCTCCTGCCCCAGGACGGCGCGCCCGGCGCGAATCGTCCGGTTCCCCTGGGAAAGAACCACATCGCCTTGCAGCGTAATGTTGCCGTTGGCTTCGTAGTGAACGAGATCGGCTTCGCCCTCCACCGCCATGAGGTCGTTGTCGATGCCCTCCGGGTAAGGCAACGGCGGCAGCAGGTAGCGGCCCCGGCAATACCCCGGAACTCCCCGCCGCTCGGCCTCGGTTAGGTCGCTTTGCGGCACCCAGTAACGTGCCGCGGGTGCCGATGCTGGCCAGTCCTGCGCCGGCGCCGCCATGGCGGGTGGTGCGGTTGACGTACTTGGCACCCGGGGCGACTCGTCCCCGGCGAGCAGGGGATTGGCCAGTACCGTCGCCAGGCACAACGCGCCGATGCGGGGCACCCCAATCTGCGGCCAATCGCCGGGCTTCAACAACCAAGTGCTCCATCAAACCAGCGTCTGAATGATACCATCCGCCTATGCAGCCCATGCTCGGCCAGTGGGTCGAATCCCAACTGAGTGCCGCCGTCGCCGCCATCGAGCCACTGCCGGTCGAAGCGAGCAACCGGCGCTTCTATCGCGTGCGGTTGGCGGCGGCCGAGCCGCATGGTCAAACCCTGGTGGTCATGGACTCACCGCCGGAGCTTGAGCGCAACGAGGCCTTCGTGGGTGTGCAGAAGCTGCTCGCCGGCCACGGCCTGCCGGTTGCCCCGATCATCGCCATGAACCGCGCCCGGGGATTCTTCCTGCTCGGCGATCTGGGCAGCCGGCACCTAGAGAATATCTACGGCAGCTCGCGCCAGGATTCGGCGCTGGTGCTTGCCATCGACAACCTGGTGGCGCTCCAGGCCATCGAGGCACCCGGTATTCCGCCGTACACGGCATCGCGGTTTCGCGACGAACTCGGCATCTTCATCGAGTGGTTCCTGGGTGCCCTGCTCGGAGCCCGCCCGCCGCAAGCCGCAACGGACGCCTTCGAACCCCTGGTCGACAACGCCCTCGGCCAGCCCCAGTGCCTCATACATCGCGACTACCACTGCCGCAACCTGCTGGTGACGCCCGCCGGCGGCTTGGGCATCGTCGACTTTCAGGACGCGCTCATCGGCCCCGCCACCTACGACCTAGCCTGCCTGTTGTGGGACTGCTACTACGAATTCGACGACGCTGAACGGCACCGCTGGCGGCGGTACTACCAATCTAGGTCGCGCTTCGCGTTCGAAGAGGACGCCCTGGCGCGCGCCCTGGACTGGACCGGTCTACAGCGGCAACTCAAGGCCATCGGCATCTTCGCGCGACTTATGCTGCGCGACGGCAAGGCAGCGCATGCGCGCTACATTGTTCCGGTGCTGAATTGCGCGGCGCGCAGCGCATCCGCGTACCCGGAAACCGCGCAACTGGGCGGCTGGCTGAGTCGATTGGTTCCCTCGGCGGCGGCGGCGTTGCGCGGCGGTGGCGCAGGGGGCGACCCATAGTATGAAGGCAATGATTCTAGCCGCCGGCCGCGGCACCCGCCTGGCGCCTTTGACAGATACGGTGCCAAAGGCCATGCAGAGCATCGCCGGACGACCGCTGATCGGGCATCAACTGCACTGGCTGCGGGATGCGGGGGTAACCGAGGTGGTGATCAACCTCCACCATTTAGGGGACCAGATCAGGGACTATGTCGGCAACGGCGGGGCTTTCGGCCTTGCCGTTCGCTACAGCCCGGAGCCGACCCTGCTCGATACCGGCGGCGGCATTGTTGCGGCCTTGCCGCTCTTGGGCGAGCGGCCCTTCTGGATTCTGCTGGGCGACATCCACACCGACTTCCCCTTGCGCCGGTTTGCCAAGGAGCTACCCGGAGGGTCGCTGCTGCACCTGCTGCTGACCCCGACCCCCGGCTTCCGGAACGCGGGAGACTTCAACTGGTCGAACGGGCGCGTGACGGGCCGGGGCAACGACTTTGTGTACTGCGGCCTTGCCCTGCTCGACCCGGCGCTGCTCGCCGGCCGCCGCGCCGAGCCCTTTTCCTTTCGGGAACCCCTGTTCGACGCGGTCGCCGGCGGCCTCGCAACCGGCCAGGTGTGGGAAGGCGAATGGACCGATATCGGTACGCCGCAGCGGTTGCGGGCCCTGCGGGAGCGCCTGTTGCACCAGGCGCCAACCTAAGGCTCAAATCCGTTGGCCCCACATAGCCCGGAACTTCTCAGCGGGGGCAAACCGAGGGCGTGGGCCCTAGCTTCCCCAACGCCCCCTAACGCCCGCAACCGAACAGTAGGCAATTTGGAGTGGGCATAGGCCCCAGGGAAACTCCGAGCAGGTCCATCCCGGCCCTATTCGGAGTCGCAAGGTAACAATTTCCGGGCATGCGAGCTCCGTGGGGCTGGCCACCGATTGGCAAATACCCTTTCCCCACCGGTCCGCGACCCGGTTCCGGGGTCGAAACCCGCATTGATCCAAGGCCTCTTCCCGGTGTTTGGGCGAAACCCCGATCCCCTATAGAATGGAACCTACAAGGTAGTGTATCAATCTGCATCTGTGGATCGAGCAAGGGCACGGCACACAGGTGATTCGGCAGGGCCGGGATGCAAACTGATACACTGCCACCTACAACGATGGGTTGACAAACCACCACTTGTCGGGGTCTGTCGATCGACCGACATAACTCCCCATGGAACGCCCTTGTCGATCGGGCGGGAGAGGAACCGCAGCTCCGATGCAATACTGGATCGCCCCGTCTATTTTGTCCGCGGATTTCTCCAGGCTGGGCGAGGAAATCGCCGCCGTGCTCGACGCCGGTGCCGATATCGTTCACTTCGACGTGATGGACAATCACTATGTGCCCAACCTGACGGTCGGGCCGCTCGTGCTGCAGTCGCTGCGCCAGGCCGGGATCGACTGCTTCATGGACGTACACCTGATGGTGCAACCCGTCGACCGCCTGATCGGCGATTTCCTGGCAGCCGGCGCCAACCTCATCAGCGTGCACCCCGAATCGACCGAACACCTGCACCGGACGCTATCGCTCATCCGCGATGGCGGTGCCCAGGCAGGCATTGTGTTCAATCCCGCCACCCCGCTGCAGGCGCTCGACGAGGCAATCCACCTGGTCGACCTGGTACTGGTTATGTCCGTGAACCCGGGTTTCGGCGGGCAAGGGTTCATCCCCGAGAGCCTTGACAAGCTGCGCCGCGTCCGGCGGCGCATTGACGAATCCGGTCGGGCGATCCGCCTGGAAGTGGATGGCGGCATTAAGACCGGCAACATCGCCAAGGCCGCCGCCGCCGGTGCCGATACCTTCGTGGCCGGCAGCGCCATCTTCGGCAGCGATGACTACGGGGCCACCATCGCCGCCATGCGCACCGCCCTGGAAGCCGCGCATGGCATTTGACCCCCGGGGTTTTCCCGGCTACCTCCTCGACCTCGACGGCACGCTGATCGATACGGCACCGGATATCTGGGCAGCGGTCAACCACACGCTGGCGCGTTTCGGCTACGGCCGGGTTCCGGAGTCCATGGTGCGCCACTGGGTCGGCCACGGCGGGCGGGCGTGTATCGAGCAGGCGGTGGCCGCCGCCGAGGCGCACCGCTCATGCGCCGGTTCCGCGCAGATGGGTAGCAGTGCGGACAGCGCATACGGCGAGACGGGCCGCGGCGGCAGAGGCCCCAAAGCCGATGCCACGGACCCTGTGGAGGCCATGCTGGATTGTTTCATCAACCACTATCGCGCGCACATCGCCGATGCGAGCCGGCCCTATCCCCGCGTGGTGGAGGCACTGCGCTCGCTGTCGGCGCGGGGCACCAAGCTCGCGGTGGTAACCAACAAACGGGTCGAACTCGCCGACAAACTGCTGGCGGAGCTTGGGCTTACCGCATACTTCGATACCATCCTCGGCGGCGACAGCACCGCGCATCCGAAGCCGGCACCCGACCCGATCCTGGCCGCCTGCCGGAAAATCGGCCTGACGCCGGCGGATGTTCTGTTCGTCGGTGATTCCCGTGTCGATGTGGACAGTGCCCGGGCGGCAGGGTGCCCGGTAGTCTGCGTCCCCGATGGCTACAACCACGGCATAGCACCGGAGAAACTCGGCGCGGACGCGATCATCGGCTCCCTGGCCGAACTCGTTTAGGCGCCAACGCCGCCAACTTCGCTGTTCGGCGCACAACAGGCCGTATTTCCGGCTTGATTTGGGCCAAATCGACCGGCAAACCCGCCCGGTGGAGGGGCTGAAAGCCAGAATGAGAATCGCTGTAAAGCTGCCGTTTATTTCTCCGGTGGGGCTTACGTAGAACAGTTGACGAACCACCACATGCTAAGCCCCGCAAGTCGGATAACCACACCAGGTCGTGGCTCGTCAACCAATCTGCACAATTCCCTCTCCGGTCATTTTTTGGTAGACCAAAAGATACTCGTGAGTTATTTTGGGTTTCACCAAAAATGATCCGGCCAATATGCGTGACCTAACACGCCATCGCTACATTGCCGACGATTGCCGTCGGGACCTAAACGAAAAACTGGTGTTCGTCGGCGGCCCTCGCCAGGTGGGCAAGACCACCCTGGCCCTGCACCTAATCGGCAGCCAACCCGGAGCGCGGCACCCGGCCTACCTAAACTGGGATATCGCCAGACACCGGGAGCGTATCCTCGGCGGTGAAGTGCCGACCGAGCGGCTGGTGGTATTCGACGAAATACACAAGTTCGCCCGCTGGCGCGGCCTGCTAAAGGGATTCTACGACGAGCACTTCCCGCAACGCAGCGCCCTGGTTACAGGCTCGGCCAGGCTGGACCACTACCGCAAGGGGGGAGACTCTCTGCAGGGGCGTTACCATTACTATCGCCTGCATCCCTATTCGTTGCTGGAAATGAGTAGCCAACCCAACCAGGACGACCTGGAAGGGCTACTGCGCTTTGGTGGCTTTCCCGAACCCTTGGCCAGGCAAAACGCCACTCACTGGAGGCGGTGGCAGCGCGAGCGGCGCACGCGGGTATTCGCCGACGATGTGACCAGCCTGGAACAGGTTCGCGAAGTGAGCATGCTGGAGTTGCTGTTCGCCGCCCTGCCGGCGCGAGTCGGCTCGCCACTGTCTTTGCAGGCACTGCGGGAAGATCTGCAAGTATCCCACGACTCAATTCGCAGGTGGCTCACCATCTTCGACAACCTCTATTTGACTTTCCGGCTATCTCCATTCGGCGCGTCCAGGGTGCGCGCCGTGAAGAAGGAACAAAAGCTCTACCTTTGGGACTGGTCCATGCTAGAGAAGAGCGGCCCGCGCTTTGAAAACCTTGTGGCGGCGCAGTTGCTGAAGTTCTGTCACCATCGGGAGGACACCCAGGGATTCGCCATGGAACTGCGCTACCTGCGCGACACGGCCCGGCGGGAAGTGGACTTTGTGGTCCTGCAGGAGGGCCGTGCCCTGTTCGCCGTTGAATGCAAGGCCGGGGACAAGCGGCCTTCCCCGCACCTGCGCTACTTCCGGGAACGCACCGAAATTCCCGCCTTCTATCAGGTGCACCTGGGTGTTGAGGACTATCAGGCGGCACGGGGCATTCGCGTTCTACCTTTCGCAACCTTCGCCAAGGAACTCCGGATGCCGTGAAACGCCCTGGTGGAAACCCACCCATGAATCGACTTTGGTCTGCCCCAATGCCGTTCACTACAGCCCGGAGCAGACCCTAGGCGATACCGGCGGCGGCGTTGTTGCGGCCTTGCCGCTCTTGGGCAAGTGGCCCCGCCAACCCGTCGTCAATCCCCTGCATTGGGAATTGTGCAGATTGGTTGACGAGCCACGGCATGTGGTGGCTATCCGACTTGCGGGACTCAGCACGTGGTGGTTCGTCAACTGTTCTACGTAAGCCCCCCTTGCATTGCGCAGTGCGACACGGGCAATCCTACCTCCCCCTCGGGAAAGCCCTTGGATTCAGGCCCGGTTCGCCGAGATCAGCGTATTCTGCAACAGCGCCAACCGCGTCATCGGCCCAACCCCGCCCGGCACCGGCGTGATCCAGGCGGCACGCTCCCGGGCCTCCTCGAATACCACATCACCGTGCAGCTTGCCGTTCCCGTCCCGGGTAAACCCCACGTCGACCACCACGGCACCGGGTTTCACCCAATCTCCCCCGACCAGACCCGGCACGCCGGCCGCGGCAATCAGAATGTCCGCGACACGGGCCTTGGCCCCGGTATCGACCGTGAACTGGTGCGCCGTGGTGACCGTGCAGCCGACGCGCAGCAACTCCAGCCCCATGGGGCGCCCCAGATGGTTGGAAGCCCCGATAACCGTCGCCTCGGCACCCTTGTAGTCGACGCCAGTCCGGTCCAGCAACTGCATGATGCCCTTGGGGGTGCAGGAACGCAGCGCCGGTCGGCGCAGCGCCAAGCGTCCGATATTGTAGGGGTGGAAGCCGTCGATGTCCTTGGCGGGGTCGATGCGGTCGATAATGCGGTCCGCATCGATGTGGGCGGGCAACGGAAGCTGCACCAGAATGCCGTCGATGCTGGGGTCGTCGTTCAGGGCGGCCACTCGACCCTCTAGGTCTTCCTGGGTCACATTGCTCGACACATATTGCACGACGGAATGAAACCCGACCTGTTCGCAGTCCCGGCGCTTGGCGTTCACATAAACCTCGGAAGCCGGGTCGGTGCCCACCAATATCACCGCCAAGCCCGGCGGGCGCTTGCCGGCGGCGACCCAGGCCGCCACCTCGCCGCGCATCTCGTTCCTGAGTTCCCTGGCAATCTGCGCCCCGTCGAGTATTCGCGCGGTCATCGCCGCCCCCGTCGCCATAGTCCCCCGACCCGTATTCTAGCCCGGAATCGCGATTGATTCCCGGCCAGTCCTCGTTTAGGCTGCGCCCCGTTTTCGGAATTCCGGCACCCGGTCGGCCAACCAGCCGCCGCAGAGGTGCCCTGTAGTAGCTGCCGGGACGGCACGGGCGATGCGCTTGCGAATCGATGACCGGGAGCGCCGGCCCTGTTCCGCCACGGCCGCGCACGAGGTGCGCTTCTTTCGGCAAACGGGTTTATTTCTTGCGATGAGCATGCGGCACAACACAAGGCTTCGTTGGCGACCTTGAACTGATACCACGCCGAACCGCGCGCCGCAGTCCGGCAAGCGCCGCGTTTCCGACCACCGCTGTGGCGTTGCGCGAACAACCATTCCCGCAAGAGATGAACCCATGTACGCCAACGAAGACCTTGCCCGGCTGGCCGCCGAAGGCTACAACCGAGTTCCGGTTGTATTCGAAACCCTGGCCGATCTCGATACCCCCCTATCCGTCTACCTGAAAATCGCACGGGGGCCATACTCCTACCTGCTGGAGTCCGCCCAGGGCGGCGAGCGCTGGGGCCGATACTCCATCATCGGCCTGCCGTGCCAAACCGTACTGACCGTTAGCGGCCAGCGCGTCGCCGTGACCACCAACGGAACCCTTTGCGAAGACCTGGAGTGTGACGACCCGCTTGCCTTCATCGAGCATTTCCAGGCCCGCTACAGGGTCGCGCCCCTACCGCATTCGCCCCGGTTCTATGGGGGCCTGGTGGGCTACTTCGGCTACGACTGCGTCCGCTACGTCGAGCGGCGGTTGCGGCATAGCGCGCCACCGGACCCGCTCGGCACCCCCGACATCGTGCTCATGGTGTCGGAGGAGGTTATCGTCTTCGACAACCTGAAGGGCCGCATGCAGCTCATCAGTCTCGCCGACCCGGCGCAGCCCGGCGTTCTCGAGACGACGGAAGAGCGGCTGCGGGAACGGGCCCGGGCACTGGCGGATACCGCCGCGCCCCCGGGCGGGGCGGGAGCTCAGAGCTCCGGCGGCGAGGGGGTGCGCGTTTGCGAGAGCGATTTCGTATCGGAGTTCGGCGAAGCGCCCTTCCAGGAGGCCGTAGAGCGAATTCGCGAGTACACCCGCACAGGGGATGTCATGCAGGTGGTGTTGGCGCAACGCCTGTCGATTCCCTTCGCCGCCGACCCCATCGACCTGTACCGCGCCCTGCGCAGCCTGAACCCCTCGCCCTACATGTACTACATGGACCTCCGCGACTTCCAGATCGTCAGTTCGTCGCCCGAAATCCTGGCGAGGCTTGAGGGGCGCACGGCGTACAACCGCCCGCTGGCCGGAACCCGCCGCCGCGGCCACACGCCGGAAGAAGACCTGGCCATGGAGCGCGAGCTGCTCTGTGACCCCAAGGAGATCGCCGAGCACCTGATGCTGATCGACCTAGGACGCAACGACCTCGGCCGGGTCTGCGAGATCGGCTCGGTCAGGGTCACCGAGCAATTCACCATCGAGCGCTACTCCCACGTCATGCACATCGCCAGCAATGTGGTCGGCAAGCTGCAACCAGGCCGTACCGCCATGGACCTGCTGCGGGCGACACTGCCGGTCGGCACCCTGTCCGGGGCACCCAAGATCCGCGCCATGGAGATCATCGACGAACTGGAGCCCGTAAAACGCGGCGTCTACGGCGGTGCCGTCGGCTATCTGGCCTGGAGCGGCAACATGGATACCGCCATCGCCATCCGCACCGCGGTGGTCAAGGACGGCACCCTCTACATCGAGGCCGGCGGCGGTATCGTCGCGGACTCCGTACCCCGGCTGGAGTGGAAAGAGAGTATGAACAAGGGCCGCGCCGTCTTTCGCGCCGCCGCCATGGCGGCATCTGGATTCCAGACCCTGGAGTAGGCTCAATGCTGTTGATGATCGACAACTACGACTCCTTTACCTACAACCTGGTGCAGTACCTCGGTGAACTGGGCACCGAGGTAGCCGTGCACCGCAACGACGCAATCACTCTGGAGGAGATCGCGGCACTGAACCCCGACCGCATCGTCATCTCGCCCGGACCCTGTACGCCCGACGAGGCGGGCATCTCGGTGGATGTGGTGCGGAACTTCGGCACCCACAAGCCCCTGCTCGGGGTCTGCCTCGGCCACCAGAGCATAGGCCGGGCGTTCGGCGGCGATGTGGTGCGCGCCCGGGCGGTGATGCACGGCAAGACCTCCAGTATCCACCATGCCGGCCAGGGCCTGTTCGCGGGCCTACCCGACCCGCTGCAAGCCACTCGCTATCATTCACTGATCGTCGCCCGGGATACCCTGCCCGACTGCCTGGAAATCACCGCCTGGACGGAGCGGGATGGGGAGTTCGACGAAATCATGGGCCTGCGCCATCGCGAATACCCCATCGAAGGGGTACAGTTTCACCCGGAGTCGATTTTCACAAAAAGCGGGCACGACCTGTTGCGGAACTTTTTGACCGAGGGCGATGGCCGGAATTCTTGAGCGACCGCCTGTGCTCGAGGCTCACCTGCGCCACGAAAGCGCGGGGACGATGGCCGGAACCCGTGAGCGCCGGCACGCGACGGCGCACAGCGGCACCGGGCCGCCGACGATGGCCGAAATTCCTGAGTGACCGCGGGGTGTCGCGCCCGGCAACCAAGATGTCGCGCATTGCGGCAGGGACGATGAAAGATGCGGATTGAACAAGCCCTAGAGCGGCTATTCGAGGGACGAAACCTCGGCCGGGAGGAGACGGGTGCCGTATTCCGCCAGGTTATGTCCGGGGAGGCGACTTCCGCGCAAATCGGGGGCCTGCTCGCGGCGCTGCGCGTCAAGAGGGAAACCGCCGAAGAAGTTGCCGGCGCCGCCCAGACCATGCGCGATTTCGCGACCAGGGTGGCGGTCGACGTGCCCAACCTGATCGACACCTGCGGCACCGGCGGCAGCGGCGTTAAGCTGTTCAATATCTCCACAGCCGCCGCCTTCGCCGCGGCGGCGGCCGGCGCGCATGTGGCCAAGCACGGCAATCGCCGGATGACGAGTTTCAGCGGCAGTGCCGACATCCTGGAGGCCGCCGGTGCCAACATCGGCATTACCGCCGCCCAGGTCGCCCACTGCATCACCGAGGTTGGCGTCGGCTTCCTGTTCGCCCCGGCACACCACGGTGCCACCCGGCACGCGGGGCCCGTGCGCCGGGAACTCGGTGCCCCGACACTCATGAACGTCCTGGGCCCGCTGACCAATCCAGCCGGTGCGCGCCGGCAGGTTATGGGGGTTTTCAGCGCGAGCTGGCAGCGCACCCTGGCGGAAGTCGCCAAGCTACTCGGCGGCGAACATGTGTTGGTGGTACATGCCGGCGGCCTCGACGAGATCACCCTGGACGGCCCCACCCGGGTCTGCGAACTGAAGGCCGGGAAGATCGCCGAGTACGAGATTGTCCCGGAAGACTTCGGCGTCGCCAGCCGAAGCGTGGAAGCATTGCGCGCCGACTCCGTGGATGCGAGCCTAGCCCTGTTCAAGGCGGCGCTAACGCGGCCCGATTCCGCCGCGGCGGATGTCGTGGCCCTGAACGCGGGTGCCGGAATCTATGCGGCTGGCCTAGCGACCAATCTCCACAACGGCGTAACCATGGCACAAGACGCCATCGCCTCCGGGCTCGCCAAGGAGCGCCTCGACGAGTTCGTGCGCATTACCAGCCTGATGGGCGAGGCCTGAGGCACCGGCCGGACGCGGCGGGCGGGAACCCGGGCTAGGGCGAAAGAGCGCGGCGGGGGCAACCATGGCCACAGTGCTAGATGAGATTCTCGCGCATAAGCGCACGGAGGTCGCGCACCGCAAGCGCCTGCGGCCGCTGGCCCAAGTGCGGGACAGCGCGGCCGGACAACACCCCCCGCGCGGCTTCGTCAACGCCCTGAGGCAAGGGGCCGACGCCGGCCAACCCGGGGTAATCGCGGAGATCAAGAGGGCTTCGCCAAGCAAGGGCCTCTTGCGTGAACATTTCGACCCGCCAGCCATAGCGCAGAGCTACGCCGCGGCCGGCGCAGCCTGCCTGTCTGTGCTGACCGACGAACGATACTTCCAGGGCAGCGATTCCCACCTGCGGGCGGCGCGGGACGCCGTTTCGCTACCGGTGCTACGCAAGGACTTCACCCTGGATGAATACCAGGTGTTCGAGGCGCGAGCGCTGGGTGCCGATTGCATTCTGCTAATCGTGGGCACCCTGGACGCTGCCCGGCTTAAGGCGCTGGGCGAAACCGCGGCCGGGCTCGGGCTCGATGTCCTAGTGGAAGTACACGATCGCCGGGAACTGGAGGTGGCGCTGCGCCTGGCACCCGCCCTGATCGGCATCAACAACCGCAACCTGAAGACATTTACGACCAGCCTCGCGACCACTTTCGATTTGTTGCAGGCCATACCCGAAGGCACGTTGGTCGTCACGGAAAGCGGCATTCGCGAGCGCGACCAGGTGCGGGCCATGCTGGAGCGCGGGGTGCGCCTATTCCTAGTCGGCGAGGCTTTCATGCGCGCCGCGGACCCGGGAGCGGCGCTGCGCGAGCTGTTCTTCCAAGACTGATAACACTGGCCGCCGATAACGCTAGCCAGGTATTCTCTCAAGCCGCTGCCCGTAACCACGAACCGCCGCTCCGCCGGCGGAGGAAGAGGCATCCACCGTTCCCCTTCCGTCACTTCTTTTCCTGGAGCAGTCCACGCCGGAGTTCCGTGATCCAGAGACCATCACAATTCGCGCAAAGAGCTTCTCCCCATTGCCAAAAGCCGCCAACCCCGGCTCGAAACGGCACCGCCTGGCCCCGCTGGTAATGCTGCGGTTCCACCCACTCGGAAACCTCTTAGGTCGCCAGCCGCGTCAAATGGCCGCGCCGGATACAGCGGGTGTTGCCGCAGGCGGGGCGCACGCCGACTGGCCGCGCAACTGCACACCGCCGCCCAGGTCGGCTTCTGACAGGAAGTTTCCGGAAGAAGCGGCGGCGCTCGCAGCAGATCGCCCGTTTACCAGCGCCCTTGTCAAACCCGGTAGGCCGTCTCCGTCATCACCCGCGACAGCAGCGTCATCGCCTGCTTAACCGGCGCGGGAAACTCTGCCCCGCCCATCTGCAACGCGGCGGAACCGTGCCGCGCCTCCTCCTCGTACATGCGTTCGACGATGGCGCGGCTCTTGGCATCCTGGGCCGGCAACGCACCAAGATGGCGCTCTAGGTGTGCACAAACCTGGTCTTCGGTAGCCTCGACGAAACCCAGGCTCACCCGGTCGCCGGCGAACCCCGCCACCGCTCCCAGCGCGTAGGAGGCGGCATAAAACAGGGGGTTCAACAGGCTGGGGGCGCTGTTGAGTTCGCCCAGCCGTTCTGCGCACCAGGCGAGGTGGTCGGCCTCCTCTGCCGCGGCATCGAGCAGGCGTTCCCGCACCAAGGACTTGCGAGCGGTGAGCGCCTGGCCCTCGTAGAGCGCCTGGGCGCATACCTCCCCGGTATGATTGACGCGCATAAGCCCGGCGGCGTGGGTGCGCTCCGCCTCGTCCATGGCCGCATCTTCAATGGCGTTGGCGGGGTTTTCCCGCTCGGCGGCGCGATAACCGGTCAGGGTTCTAAGCGCCCGGTCGAAGCGGCGAATGCCGTCGTCGATCATGGCCTCTGCACACACCTGGGGGACATCGGAGCACCACCAACGCACTATCAGGGTTTCGGCAGGGTAACGCCGCGCTGCCCCTGGTACTTGCCGCCCCGGTCCCTGTAGGAGACCTCGCACCGCTCGTCGGACTGGAAGAACACCATCTGCGCAGCGCCCTCGTTGGCGTAGATTTTCGCCGGCAGGTTGGTGGTGTTGGAGAACTCCAGGGTCACATGGCCCTCCCACTCCGGCTCCAGCGGCGTGACGTTGACGATGATACCGCAGCGGGCATAGGTGGATTTGCCCAGGCAGATTGTCAGCACATCCCTGGGGATGCGGAAATACTCGACGGTCGAGGCCAGAACGAACGAGTTTGGCGGAATAACACAGATGTCCTCGTGCACATCCACGAAGCTGCGTGCATCGAATGCCTTGGGATCGACCGTCGCCGAGTAGATGTTGGTGAATACCTTGAAGGCTGGCGCACAGCGCACATCGTAGCCGTAGCTCGACGTGCCGAAGGAGATTACCTTGCCGCGCTCCCCCTCGCGCACCTGCCTCGGCTCGAACGGCTCGATCATGCCGTTGCCGGCCATTTCCCGGATCCACCGATCCGACTTAATGCTCATCAGTCGTCGTCTATGCCAATGGTGGGCGGGGCTGGCCTGTCCATATCCCAAAGGCGGGCGGCCATGTAACGGGCGGTATCCCGGTACAGCCTGGCATTAACCCCGTCCGGGTCCGCGGCGACGGTGGGGTTGCCGCCATCGGCCTGCTCCCGGATCGCCGTTGCCAGAGGCAGTTCGCCCAGCAGCGGTACACCGAACTCGGCGGCCACCCGCTCGCCACCGCCGGTGCCGAACAGGTGGCTCAGCTCTCCACACCTAGGGCATTCGTACAGGCTCATGTTCTCCACCACGCCGAGCACGGGGATATCCACCTTGCGGAACATCTCGATGCCCTTCCTGGCATCGAGCAGGGCGATATCCTGGGGCGTGGTGACGATGACCGCGCCGGAGACCGGCACCTTCTGGGACAGTGTGAGCTGAATATCGCCGGTACCGGGCGGCATATCGACAATTAGATAGTCAAGCGCCCCCCAATCGGATTGCATGAGCAACTGCTGCAACGCGCCGGTGGCCATGGGGCCACGCCAGACCATGGGCGTGTTCTGCTCCACCAGAAAACTCATCGACATGGTTACAAGACCATGCGCCTTGATGGGCACGAACAGCTTCTCGTCCTTGATCTGCGGCCGGCGGCCAGCCGCGACGCCCAGCATCATGCCTTGGCTGGGCCCGTAGATGTCGGCGTCTAGGAGCCCCACGCGCGCGCCTTCCCGGTCCAGCGCCAGCGCCAGGTTGACGGCCGTGGTGGATTTGCCCACACCGCCCTTGCCGGACGCCACCGCAATCACATGCCCAACCTGGGCAAAGCCGCGGCCAGCCGGGGGCTCGAAGCGCAGTTCCAGCTCCAGCCGCTCCGTGTTGAGAAACGCCCCGAGTTGGCGGCAAAGCGTTTCCCGCAATCCCGCGGCCGGGTAACCGAGCGTCACCGACAGGCGATGGCCGCTGGACAGCACCCGGGCACCGAGGTCGCGCCAAGGCTTCGCCAGGTAGGGATCGTTAAACTGTTCGACCTTCATGCAGCGGCGTGCGCCTCCGACTGGGGCGATCATTGAGGCTAGCGGGCCATTATAGGGTTGCTCACCGGCTTGCGGTATAGTAGCCGCCGCCGAGCAGCAGCCGACCCGAAGCGAACCATGAGCCGCCGCCTATTGGTCACCACCGCACTGCCGTACACCAATGGCCCGATCCATGTCGGCCATCTGCTGGAACACATTCAGTCGGACATCTGGGTGCGCTACCAGCGATTGCGTGGCCACTCCTGCATCCACGTTTGCGCCGACGATACCCACGGCACGGCAACCATGCTGAGAGCGGAGCAGGAGGGCATCGACCCGGAAGCGATGATCGAATCGATGCGCCGGGAGCATGTGCGCGACTTCCAGGGCTTCCACATCCATTACGACAACTATTACTCCACCCATTCCGAGGAAAATCGGGAACTGTGCGAGTTGATCTATCAGCGCCTCAATGACGCCGGCCTGATCTTCACCCGGGACGTGCAACAGCTCTACGACCCGGAACGGGAAACCTTCCTAGCCGACCGGTTTGTCAAGGGCATCTGCCCGCGCTGCGGGGCAGAGGAACAGTACGGCGACAACTGCGACGCCTGCGGCGCCACCTACGATGCGACCGAGTTGCGCAATCCCCGGTCGTTGCTCTCGGGCGCGGTGCCCACCGTCAAGACTTCCCCGCACTACTTCTTCGATCTTCCCCGGTACGCCGGGCTACTCCGCGATTGGACCCGCAGCGGCACCGTACAGCCCGAGGTGGCCAATAAGCTCGCCGAGTGGCTCGATGCGGGCCTGCGCCCCTGGGACATCTCCCGCGATGCGCCCTACTTTGGCTTTCTGGTTCCCGGCACTACCGACAAGTACTTCTATGTGTGGATGGATGCGCCGGTGGGCTATATGGCGAGTTTCAAGAACCTGGCGGACGGCCGGGGCGATATTCGGTTCGACGAATACTGGGGACGGGGCGCGGAGGCCGAGACCGAAGTACATCACTTCATCGGCAAGGACATCGTCAACTTTCACGCCCTGTTCTGGCCGGCGGTGCTGGACGGTGCCGGCTTCCGCAAGCCGACGCGCATACACACCCACGGCTTTATCACCGTCAACGGCGCCAAGATGTCGAAATCAAAGGGCACCTTCATCAATGCCAGAACCTGCCTGGAACACATGGACCCGGAGTGTCTGCGCTACTACTACGCCACCAAGCTGAACGGCACCATCGATGACTTCGACATCAACTTCGACGATTTCGCGCAGCGGGTGAACAGCGATCTGGTCGGCAAGGTGGTGAACATCGCAAGCCGCTGCGCGGGCTTCATCAACGGGCGGTTCGCCGGGCAGCTTGCCGCCGAGCTGCACGACGAGGCGCTGTGGACAGGCTTCGTGGAGGCCAAGACACAGATCGCGGAGCACTACGAGCAGAGCGCCACCTCCAGGGGTGTGCGCCTGATTACCGAACTAGCGGACCTTGCCAACCAGTACATCGCCCGCCATGAACCCTGGAAGCTGGCTAGGGAAGAGGACCGCCAAGACGAAGTGCAGGCGATCTGCAGCCAGGGCATCAACCTGTTCCGAGTACTCGCCATCTACCTGCAACCCATCCTGCCCGCCATGACGGAATCGGCACGGCAATTCCTCCGGGTGGGGCCGTTCACCTGGGCGGATATCGATCAGCCCCTGCTCGGCCACCGCGTGGGCAGGTTCCGGCCGCTTTTCAAGCGCATGGAGAAGAAGAGCCTCGACCGGTTGGTCAAGGCTACCAAGGGTGCTCCGGCCCTGGAACCCGTTGCGGCGGGACCGGGCCGAAAGACGATATCCATGGACGAGTTCGCCAAGGTCGATCTCAAGGTGGCTTCCGTGGTTGCCGCCGAGACCGTGGACGGCGCCGACAAGCTACTGCGGCTGACGGTCGACCTGGGCGGCGAGCGGCGCGAGGTTTTCGCCGGCATCAAGGCCGCCTACCGGCACCCCGAAGACCTGGTCGGCCGGCTGGTGGTGGTGGTTGCCAACCTGGCCCCGCGCAAGATGCGTTTCGGCACCTCTGAAGGCATGGTGCTGGCGGCCGGGCCGGGCGGCGGGGATATCTTCCTGATCAGCCCGGACAAGGGGGCGGTGCCGGGCATGGGTGTGCGATAACGCCCAGGGCGCCACCATGAGCGAGCTGGCCCTGATTCTTATCGGCGCGCTTCTGGTCAACAACTTCGCGCTGGCCCAGTTTCTGGGGTTGTGTCCGTTCATGGGTGTGACCAGGAGCCTGTCAACGGCGCTGGCCATGGGGCTCGCGACCACTTTCGTGCTGACGCTCTCGGCGACGGTCTGTTTCTTCGTCTATCACGGACTGCTTGTGCCCCTGGGCCTCACCTGGTTGAACATCATCGTGTTTATCGTGGTGATCGCCGGGGTTGTGCAGTACACCGAGCTGTATGTGCGGGCCACCAGCCCCCTGTTGCACCGGCGCCTCGGCGTCTATCTGCCGCTGATCACGACCAATTGCGCGGTTCTGGGCGTTGCGCTGCTGGCGGTGGGGAGTGACCTGTCGCTGGCCGGCACCGTCGTCTTCAGCGCTGGAGCGGCGGCCGGGTTTTCGCTGGTGATGGTGTTGTTCGGGGCCATCCGGGAGCGCCTGGAAGGCGCCGATGTGCCCGCTCCGTTCCAGGGCGCGCCCATCGCCCTGATCACCGCCGGCATCATGAGCCTGGGGTTTCTCGGCCTAGTGGGACTGGATTCGTAACATGATCTCCGCGGTCTTCCTGCTCTCTGGCCTCAGCCTGGCCCTGGGATGGTTGTTGCTGTTGGCGCATAGACGGTTCCAGGACGACGACAGCGCGCTGGTCGACGCGATTGATGCGCTTTTGCCGCAAACCCAGTGCGCGCAATGCGGATACCCGGGTTGCCGGCCCTACGCCGAAGCGGTGGCCGGCGGGGCGGCAATCGACCTCTGCCCTCCCGGCGGCCGGGCTACCTTCGAGGCACTGCGGGTGCTGCTTCACCAGAGCGAAGGGATCGCCCCGCCACCGCCGGAGGCCGCCCTGGCGCGCATTCGGGAGCAAGACTGCATCGGCTGTTTTCTCTGCATCCGCGCCTGCCCGGTGGACGCCATCATCGGCGCGCCGGGCTTCATGCACACCGTTATCGAGCAGGAATGCACCGGCTGCGAACTCTGCCTACCGGCCTGCCCGGTCGATTGCATTGAACTCATTCCCACCACCGACGGAAATGGGATATCCACCCTCCCGGGCAATGGGAGGCCCACCGCAACCAACGGCACACCCACCGTCGCCGAAGCACCCATCCCCAAACGGGACACCCACCCAAAGGCAAACAAGGGACACCCACCTAAAAACCCAAACAAGGGACACCCACCCAAACCGGGAACACCCAAAACGGGACATCCACCCACACCCAAAAACAAAAAGGGACATCCACCCAAAAAAAGAACGCCCTCCCCAGGCGCGGAAACACACTCGCGGAAGGGACACCCACCGCAGTACCGCGACCCGCAGAAGGGACACCCACCGCGACACAGCGCCCCGCCGACCCCGAGCCTGGGAACACAAACCGGCGCCAAACGGACACTCCCCGCCCAACCCTGTATTGGCTGCAACCGCTGCGAGCCGGTTTGCCCCGCACATCTGGCGCCTCGGGAGTTACTCTGGCTGAGTGCCGCCGGCAAGTGGAACACCGCTACACACCTGGGGCTCGCGCGCTGCATCGAGTGCCGCCTGTGCGACCGGGCCTGCCCCAGCGACATCCCGCTCGCCCGCATATTCGGCGAAGGGAAACGAGTCCTCGCCGATTTGGCGGCAAAACGGGCGCAAGCCACGCATGCGAAAACCCGTTTCGACGCGCGCGCGGCCCGCCTTGCCGCCGCGCAGTCCGAGGCTCGGGCACGCCGCGCCCAACGCCTCGCCCGGCGTAAGCGACTCGCCGAGCCGGGTAGCCGCTGATGCTAGGCAACAGCAACCGCATCATGTGGGCCGTCGCATTGGCGCTGGCCCCGGGATTTGGGGTGCTGTCCTGGTACTACGGCGGGGGCTACCTGTGGAACCTGGCCATCACCCTGCCCCTGGCCTATGCGGCCGACTTCGCTTGCCTACGGCTTCGCGGCCGACGATTCCGCGATGACCAGCGCCGCCCCGGGAACGGGCAACGCGCGAACCCCCTTGATGGTTCCATATTCCTGGGCGCACTTATTCTCGCCCTGGCATTGCCGCCGGGGGTGCCCTGGCATGTGCTGGCCGTGGTTGTCTTCGGCATGGTGGTGCTGGCACGGCAACTCTACGGCGGCCTCGGCCACAACGTTTTCAATCCCGCCATGGTGGGCTATGTGCTGGCGCTGGTCTGTTTTCCGGTGGCGCTCGCCACCTGGCCCCCGCTGCTCGACGGGCACACCGGCGCCACGGCGCTCACCGCATTCAAGTACCGGGAAGGGCTGACAGCAGCGGAGGTCTACGCCCGCAGCCCGGCATTCGGGCAAATCGGCGGCTACGGATGGGAGTGGGCCAACATCGCCTTTGCCATCGGTGGCCTGGTCGCCGCCGGGCTGGGGCTGCTCGCCTGGCGCGTCGCGCTCAGCTTTCTGATCGTTCTTGGCGTATTGGCGCTCGTCTTCTACGACGGGGGCAGTTCGGTGAGCGCCGGTTCGCCGCTTTTTCACTACCTTTCCGCCGGGACGATGCTGGCGGCTTTCTTCGTCGTCACCGACCCCGTGACCCATCCCGGCGACCCTGTGGGCCAATGGCTGTTCGGCGCCTTGGCCGCGGGCGTCACCTTCGCCGTTCGAGCCTGGGGCGGCTACCCGGACGGTATCGCCTTCGGGGTGCTAATCGCCAACGCCGCCACGCCATTTCTGGACGCGCTGGGCCGCGGCCGGGTGCGCGTGGGATGAAGCCGCTCATCGGCCTTGCCGCCATCGGCGCGCTGTGCGCGTTGCTGCTGGCGGGTACGCACGCGGTCACCGAGGGCGCCATCCGCGCCAATCGCCAAGCCCATGCGTGGCGGGTCGCCTTCGAACTCACGGGCGGTGCCTTCCCCACCGCGGGCCTGCGCTGGGATAGCGACCGCCTGCACCTGCCGAACGGGTATTCGCTGCGCCGTTTGCAGGTCGGCGGATACGCCGGCGCCATCGAGTTGCTGGCCGCGTTCAAGCCCCACGGCCATGGGGTGGACGCACTGGTCGGGGTGCGCGTGACAAAACACCAGGAAACGCCCGGGCTCGGCGACTTTGTCGATACGGCCCGCAGTCCCTGGATACGACAGTTTTCAGACCGGCCACCGGAGCAGGTGGATACGGTGACCGGCGCCACCATAACCAGCCAGGCGGTCAAGCGGGGCGTCATGGCATTGCTGCAGCCGGCCTTGGAAGCGGCGGTTCCGGGTGCCGGCACCTTGCCCACGGGGCGGGCGGGGGAGAGCGAACACCGAATCCTCGAGGCAGAGGTGGTTGCAGGCGAAGGCGACTCGCCCGCGGGCCGAGCCGGTGTACGAGGCGGAGAGGTGTCGGCGCAAACGGCGGATGACCCGAGGGCGCTCCGGCGGAGCCGCTCAGGGCAAGGGGGGGCACCTTGAGCACGGGCACCTTCGCCACCGCCGCCATCGAGCGCAACCCCGCCTGGGCGCAACTGCTCGGTCTCTGTCCGCTGCTGGCCGTCAGCACCAGCCTGGTCAACGCGCTCGGGCTCGCCCTGGCGAGCGGCTTCGTCATGCTCGGCTCAAGCCTCGCGATCTCGGCGCTGCGCCGCTGCATTCCCCATGCGGCGCGCCTGCCCTGCTTCGTCCTGGTCATCGCAACCTTCACCACGATGAGCGTGCTGCTACTGGAAGCCTATGCGTTCGACCTGTACCTTCGCATTGCGCTCTTTGTACAAATTATCGTGTCGAACTGCATGATTCTCGGCCGCGTCGAGGCCTTCGCCAGCCGCCAGCCAGCCGGACAGGCAGCGCTCGATGCCCTGGGCACGGCCTGTGGTTTCGCCATCGCCCTCATCGTCCTGGGCGGCGTGCGCGAGCTGCTCGGCAACGGCACCCTGTTCGCCGGCATGGCGCAGTTGTTCGGGCCGGGGGCCCGCGGCTGGGTGGTTGAACTTGCGGCCAACGGGGGCTTGCTGGTGGTGTTGCTGCCGCCCGGCGCCTTCATCGTGGCCGGGCTGCTGCTCGGCCTCGCCAACTGGGTTCGCCTGGCCAGATCATGAACAGGGAGAAACGAACCCGTATCTTTGCGCGGCTGCAGGCCAACGACCCCAACCCGACCACGGAGTTGAACTACCGAACCCCCTTTGAGCTGCTCGTCTCCGTCATCCTCTCCGCCCAGGCCACGGATACCAGTGTCAACAAGGCGACGCGGCCGCTGTTCCAAATCGCCAACACGCCCAGTGCGCTGCTGGATTTGGGGGTCGAGCGACTCAAGGGCTACATCAAGAGCATCGGCCTCTTCAACACCAAGGCGGCCAACATCATCAAGACCAGCCAAATGCTCCTTGAACGGCACGGCGGCGCTGTTCCACAAGATCGCGCCGCCCTAGAGGCGCTGCCCGGCGTCGGCCGCAAAACCGCCAATGTCGTCCTAAACACCGCCTTCGGCCAGCCGACCATGGCGGTGGACACCCACATCTTCCGCGTCGCCAACAGAACCCGGCTGGCCCCGGGCAAGAACGTCCGGGAGGTCGAGGACCGCCTGGTTCGGTGGATTCCCAAGCCCTACCGGAAGGACGCCCACCACTGGCTCATACTGCACGGACGCTACGTTTGCCTGGCCCGCAAGCCGCGCTGCGGTGCCTGCCTCATCGAAGATCTTTGCGAGTTTCCAGACAAGCGCGATGACTGATGCCCTAACCCCGGAGCAACGCAGCAAGCTCATGTCTCGCATCCGCAGCCACAGCACCAGCCCGGAAATGGCCGTGCGGCGTCTGGTACATGGCATGGGCTACCGGTACCGGTTGCATCGGCGCGACCTGCCGGGCACACCGGACCTGGTGTTCGGCCCGCGCAGAAAGGTGATCTTCGTGCACGGCTGTTTCTGGCATCTGCACGAGGGCTGCAAGCTTGCGCGTATGCCGAAATCCCGGCTTGAATTCTGGCAGCCGAAGCTGGAAGGCAACCGCCTGCGGGACGAACGCAACCAACTCGAACTGAAGCGCCTGAACTGGGAGGTATTGGTGATCTGGGAGTGCGAGATCAAGCGGGGATTGCCGCTGGAACCGCGCATCGAGGCGTTCCTCGGGGGCCGCGGCATCAAGGTCGGTTGAGCCCTTAACGGGTGCCGGCCGCGACTCCCGAGCGCGCCCGTCACCTGCGGCTCAGCTCGTCTCGAAGCGCCGCGTCCAATACAGCTCCAAATCCTGCTTCACCCCTGGCGCCAGGAGATACAGCCCCAGCACGTTCGCCACCGCCATGGCAAAAACCATCGCGTCGGAAAAGTCGAGCACAGCATCCAACTGGGTGGTGCAACCAACGATCGCGAACAGGCAAAAAAGCGTGTTGAAGGTGACCTTGGCCCAGCGTTTGGCACCGAACACGTAGATGAACCCTTCCAGCCCGTAGTACGACCAGGAAATCATCGTGGTATAGGCAAATAGCATGACCACCGCCGCCAATATGTAGGGAAACCAAGGCAACACGCTTGCGAAGGCTCTGGACGTTAACTCCACGCCACTTGGGGTGCCGCCATCGACCATGCCGGGTTGGTACACCGTCACCGTGATCACCAACGCGGTCATGGTGCAGATCACCACCGTGTCGATAAAGGGCTCAAGCATGGCGACAAAGCCCTGGGTCAACGGCTCTCTGGTTCGCACCGCCGCGTGGGCCACCGCCGATGAACCGATGCCCGCCTCGTTGGAAAACGCAGCGCGCCGAAAGCCCAGAATGAGAACGGCGACAACTCCCCCGGTGACACCCTGGGGGCTGAACGCGCCCGTAACGATGGCGTCAACGGCCCACGGCAGCTTGGTGAAATTCACCGCCAGCACGACTAGGGCCGCCGCCAGATAGAGTAGCGCCGTGAACGGCACCAGCTTCGACGCCACCCTGGCAATGCTCTTGATACCGCCGACGACGACCAGCCCGGTAAGCACCGCCAGCCCGGTACCGAACAGCCATCCGCGCCCGGCGAAGAAGCTGTCCTGGGCACCGGTGACATTGACGAACTGAACGTAGGCCTGGTTCGCCTGAAACATCGCCGCCACGCCAATGGAACCCGCCATGATGCAGATCGCGTAGTACCAGGCCATAACCTTGCCCAGCCGCGGCAGGCCGCGCGCCTTCAGCCCCCGGTCCAAATAGAACATGGGGCCGCCGGAGACCGTTCCGTCCGCGTTCATCTGTCGATACTTAACGCCCAGGGTGCACTCGACAAACTTCGATGCCATGCCAAAAAAGCCCGCAACCATGAGCCAAAAGGCCGCCCCCGGACCGCCGATGGAAACGGCCACCGCCACATGGGTGACGTTGCCCACGCCAACGGTGCCCGACACGGCCGTCGCCAGGGCCTGGAAGTGGGAAACCTCGCCGGGCGCCCTGGGTTCCCGGTCTTCCCTACCCAGCACGATGCGAACGGCGTGCCGGAAGGCGCGGATATTGACGAAGCGGAAATAAAGGGTGAAGAACAGGGCACCGGCAATCAGCCACACGACGATCAACTGCAACTCCGCCCCGCCCACCGGGACCGAGAAGAACACGAAATCCGACATGGCTTTGGCGACCGGCCGAAAGGCCGCGTCGATGGTTTCGTCGATGCCGCCATGGGCAACGGCCGGCAACAGGGTCAACGGGGCACCGGAGAGATTGGATACTGTTCTTGCCATTCCGTGTTTAGCATGACACAAAGCGCACATGCCGACCCGCCGCGCCTTAAGTCCGGCCCGGTGCAAAGGCCCCATCCGCCACCATCTATGGGCACGGACAATCTGTTCCACGGGTGGAGGGGAAACCTGCAGCGACGTAGGCCCTACTAGCAGCCGTCCCGCCTGGCACCGATGCGCAGGCGTAGCGCGTTCAGTCGGATGAAGCCGGCCGCATCCTGCTGGCGGTAGCTGCCCCGGTCGTCTTCGAAGGTCGCCACATCCTCGTCGTACAGGCTGTCGGGCGAGCGTCGGCCAAGCACGGTGACGGTGCCCTTGTATAGCTTCAGGCGGACCACGCCGCCTACGGGCTTCTGGGATTCGTCGATTAGGGCCTGGAGCGCCTTGCGTTCCGGTGACCACCAATAGCCGTTGTAGATCAGCTTGGCATAACGGGGCATCAACTCGTCCTTGAGGTGCGCCACCTCGCGGTCGAGGGTCAGGGACTCCACCGCCCGGTGCGCCTTTAACAGGATGGTGCCGCCGGGCGTTTCGTAGCAGCCCCGGGATTTCATGCCAACGTAGCGGTTCTCGACCAGGTCCTGCCGGCCAACGCCGTGGGCACCGCCCAATTCGTTCAACCGGGCGAGCAGCGCCGCCGGGCTCATCGGTTTGCCGTCCAGGCTCACCGCGTCGCCGGCGGCGAACCCAAGCTCCACCACAGCCGGCTCGCTAGGGGCGGCTTCCGGGGCGGTGGTCCAGCGCCACATACCCTCTTCCGGTTCCCGCCACGGGTCTTCCAGGCCGCCGCCCTCGTAGGAGATATGCAGCAGGTTGGCGTCCATCGAGTAGGGGGATTCGCCTTTGCGCTGGTAGTCCACCGGTATCTGCCGTTTCCGGCAATAGTCGAGGAGCGCTTCCCGGGAGTTCAGATCCCATTCCCGCCAAGGCGCGATTACCTTGATGTCTGGATTTAGCGCATAGGCACCCAACTCGAAGCGCACCTGGTCGTTGCCCTTGCCCGTGGCACCGTGGGCAATGGCGTCCGCCCCGGTTTGCCGGGCGATCTCCACTAAGCGCTTGGCGATGAGCGGGCGGGCGATACTGGTGCCGAGCAGGTATTCCCCCTCGTAGAGGCAGTTGGCGCGGAACATCGGGAACACATAGTCACGGGCAAAGGTTTGCCTCAGGTCTTCGATATGAATCTCGGTCACGCCCATGGCCCGTGCCTTGGCGCGCGCCGGTTCGACCTCTTCCCCCTGGCCGATGTCCGCCGTGAACGTGACCACATCGGCCTGGTAGGTGTCCTGCAGCCAGCGGCAGATGACCGACGTGTCCAATCCGCCGGAATAGGCCAGCACGATCTTGTTAAGGCGCATGTCCTGCCGACCCGCTATGCCGAGGTTCCGTCTAGGTTCGCACCTGGGCGGGGCGGCGCCGGCCGCCACCGTTTGGCACCACCTACGGGGCCGGCACCATCGATACTCCGGGCGAGCGACTGCGCGCACCGGGGCGGCCTGTTCCGCGAGTACAGCGACCCGCCCGGGCGATAGGGTTCGAACCGCCGCACATGGGCAATGGCGGCGCTAGTCGAGGTTCCAAACTTCATCGGCAATCCAGCGACACTGTGTCGGCATCGGCTTCGGCAATACTACGACAGGCCGCCGGAAACGCATAATGCCCAACCCGCCCGATGGCGGCACGGTGCTTGTGTTATGGGCCGCTAGCTGTTTATGTGGCCCCATGATTGAAAACACCATGGCCCGCCGCTTCCGCGGATTCCTTCCCGTTGCGGTCGATCTCGAAACCAGCGGCTTCGACGCGGAGCGGCACGGCATTCTCGAAATTGCCGCGGTGACGTTCGACTTTCGCGGCCAGGAGCTGGTGGTGGAGCGGCGGCTGCGCTGGGCCGTCCAGCCGTTTGCTTCCGCAGCCATCGACCAGGCATCCCTAAGCGTAACCGGTATCGACCCGGACGACCGGGAACGGGGGGCGATCAGCGAGAAAAACGCACTGACGGAACTCTTCAAGCACGTACGCGGGGAGATCAGGCGCCACGGCTGTCAGCGCGCGATTCTTTTGGCCCACAACGCCGCTTTCGACGCCGGATTTCTGCGCAGTGCCGTCAAGCGAAGCAACGTCAAACGAGACCCGTTCCACCCGTTCAGCACCCTCGACACCGCTTCCCTCGCCGCCGTGTGCTACGGCCACACGGTATTGAGCGAAGCCTGTTCGCGGGCGGGCATTCCCTACGAGAAAGACAAGGCGCACAGCGCCCTGTACGACGCGGAACGCTGCGCACTGCTGTTCCTACGCATCGTCAACGCCTGGAACGCCGTTACACCCGAGCTGCTGCAACCCCACCGGTGACCCACGGCCACATCGGCGCACCTGAGCGGCCGATACCTACATGGTTCATCTCCTGTGGGATTTATGTCGATCAGTTGATAGAGCACGACATGAAGTGGTTATGCAGCCCGTAAGACCCAACACGTGGTGGCTTGTCAACCAATCTACATAAGACCCTCTCCTGTGCATCGCCCTCATCGGATAACGCCAAAGGCGAGGGCGAACTCAGGTAGCCGACAATAACCGGCCGCCAGGCCCGGCCGTGTCGGCGGGCGGCACCCAAGGATAGCCTGTTCAGGCCGCCGCTTGCTGAATAAGCGGCTGCAGCTCGCCCGTCTCGAACATCTCGGTGACGATGTCGCACCCCCCGACCAGTTCACCGCCGATGTAGAGTTGGGGGAAGGTCGGCCAGTTGGCGTAGCGTGGCAAGTTGGCCCGGATGTCCGGATGTGCAAGTACGTCCACGTACGCAAACCGCTCGCCGCACGCAACCAGGCATTGCACGGTCTGCGCCGAGAACCCGCACTGGGGCGCCTGGGGCGAGCCCTTCATATAGAGAATGATGGGGTTGGCCTCGATCTGCTCCTTGATGGCCGCAAAGGCCGCATCGCTCGTTTCCGCCATGATATGTCCTTTACCCCGCAGGCTGGATTAGCGAGCATTGTACTCGATGTGAACAAGAGCGGCATGGGCGCCTTGTCGATGGCCAGTTCGCCAACAAGCAGCTTCGACCGGGAAATCGACCGCCGGGGGACGGCCAGCATCAAGTGGGACCGATACCTCGGGCGCGACGTGCTGCCTTTCTGGGTGGCCGACATGGACTTCGAGGCACCGGAGAGCATCCTAGAGGCCCTGCGCAAGCGCCTCGACCACGGCATTCTGGGCTATACCCATACCCCGAAGACCCTAGTCGCGGCATTCCAGGCTTGGCTTGCCGGCAATTACGGCTGGAAGGTTCCCAAAGAGTGGCTCGTCTGGATACCCGGCGTGGTGCCCGGCCTGAACCTCGGCGCCACGGCGGTGGGCAATGCGGGGGATTCCCTGCTCATACCCACGCCCGTCTACTACCCCTTCCTTGCGGTGCCGACCAACACCGGACGCAAATCCATAGAGGTTCCCATGGCCCGTTCCGGAGGCCGCTGGGTCATGGACTTCGACGCCCTAGAGGACGCGGTGCGGCCGCACACCCGCCTGGTGATGATCTCGAATCCGCAAAACCCCACCGGACGGGCCTACAGCCGGGAAGAACTCCTAGAACTGGCGAGCTTCGCGGAACGGCACGATCTCGTCATCTGCTCCGATGAAATCCACTGCGCCCTGCTACTCGACCGGAACGCAAGACACACGCCCATCGCCAGCCTCGACGGGGAAATCGCCGCGCGTACCATCAGCCTGTTCGCCGCCACCAAAACCTACAGCATCGCCGGGCTCTCCTGCGCGGTCGCCGTGATTGCGGACGCCGGCTGCCGCGCCCGCTTCAAGGCCGCCCGGGGCGACCTGGTACCCGGCATCGGGCCGCTCGCGTTCGCCGCGGCCGAAGCCGCCTTTGCCGATCGCAGCGGGTGGCTTGCCGACCTGCTCGACTACCTGCGTGGCAACCACCAACGCCTGCTTGATGTGGTGGGCGGGCGCATGACACCCGTGCAGGCGACCTACCTGGCATGGATCGACGTTCGCGATCTCGGCCTCGCCGACCCCGGCACCTGGTTCGAGCGGTTCGGATTGGGGTTGTCCGACGGCGCCGCATTCGGGGGGCCGGGTTTCGTCCGCTTCAACTTCGGCTGCCCGCGGCCGCTGCTCGAACGCGGCCTCGCCCGCTACCGAGGGGCCATCGAAGCCGCCGAGAACGCGACGGCGGGGTAGGCGGGGTACTGGCCACCCATTGCGGCCCCTGGCATCGGGCACATACCGATGCACCGCTTCCCGCCCAGAGCCACCTGTGTGTCTGGTGGGTACAGCGGGAGCGGCGGTTAAGAATCTGCAGCAGTTCTTATTCTGGCGTCCAACTTCACTGTTCGGCGCGTAACACCCCGCAGTTCCGGCCTAGTTCGGGCCAAAGCGACCGGCAAATCCTGCCGGCGCAGGGACTGAAAGCCAGAATGAGAATTGCTGAAAATCCACCGTTGAACTGCGCGCAGCGCTACAGTAGGATTTCGCCTTTATCGTTTCCTTTTCCACCCAAGGCAGCCCTGCTGCCTTTTTATTTTTGGCGGAGACGAAGACCGTGACCAGCCTGATGAACACCTACGCCCGCCTGCCGGTGGCCTTCGTCAGGGGCAGCGGTGCCTATGTGGAAGACGGCGACGGCAACCGCTACCTAGACGCGCTTACGGGCATCGCCGTTTGCGGCCTCGGCCACGCTCACCCGGCGGTGGCCCAGGCCCTGTCCCGCCAGGCACAAACACTGCTGCACACCTCCAACCTCTATGAGATTCCGAGCCAGGCGGCGCTGGCCGAGCGGCTGACGGCAAGGTCCGGCATGGACCGGGTATTCTTCGCCAATTCCGGTGCCGAGGCGAACGAGGCGGCCATCAAGATAGCCCGCCTGCACGGCCAGCAACGCGGCATCGAGCGGCCGAGCGTGGTGGTAGCCGACCAGAGTTTCCACGGCCGCACCATGGCGACCCTCACCGCCACCGGCAACCGCAAAGTACAGGCCGGTTTCGAGCCGCTGCTTAACGGCTTCGTACGCGCTCCCTATAACGACCCGGGCACCATTGAGCAGATTGCGGCGAACAACCCCGACATCGCGGCGATACTGGTGGAACCCATCCAGGGCGAGAGCGGCATCCTGATTCCCGGCGATGGCTACCTCGATGCGCTACGCGCCATTTGCGACGCCAACAACTGGCTGCTCATGCTCGATGAGGTACAGACCGGCAACGGGCGCACCGGCCGTTTTTTCGCCTACCAGCACGGCACCTGCCTGCCGGATGTCGTTACCACGGCGAAAGGCCTCGGCAATGGCATGCCCATTGGCGCCTGCCTCGCCCGGGGCAACGCCGCAACCCTGTTCCAGCCCGGCCACCACGGCTCCACCTTTGGCGGCAACCTGCTTGCCTGCGCGGCCGCACACGCCGTGCTCGATACGCTGGAAAGGGAGCACCTGATCGAGCGCGCCGCCGTGCTGGGCGAGCGGATTCAGGGGGGGCTTAAGCAAGGGCTCGGGGGCAACAACCGGGTGCGGGAGATTCGCGGCAAGGGCCTGATGATTGCCGTGGAGCTGAACGAGCCGGTGCCGGGACTGGTGGCGGCGGGTCTCGACCGGGGCATCCTTGTCAACGCCATCGGCGACACCATTGTGCGGCTGCTGCCGCCGCTCAACCTAAGCGACGCGGAAGCCGACGAGGCCATCGCCAAGGTGACGGCCCTCATCCAGGACAAGACCGGTTGAGGCGCATGCGCCGACTGATGGGCATCCCGGCACCGCGCCGTAGCGCTCCGCCACCTGGCGTGTTGAGGCGCATGGGCCGAGTGACAGGCAACCCGGCACTCGACGTTGGCGCGGGACGCGCTCACAGTCGGGCAGGCCAGCGGACAAACCAGTCGGTGGGCAATCCCCCATTCGATACGCCACGCCTTGACCTCCCGCCCGCCACCCGCACGGCATCGGCGGTGCGGTGCAGGACACCCGCCCAATTCGGCGTCCCAGGCAATGGCTAAGCGGGACTTCCTATCCCTGCTCGATTGCTCCCCGGATGAGTTGCGGGCACTGCTCGCGCGCGGCAGGGAACTCAAGCGCGGGCTTCGGGAAGGCAACGCCCACCGACCCTTAGCGGGGCGCACCGCCGCTCTGATGCTGCTGCTCAACAGCACCCGCACCCGGGTCGCTTTTGAGACCGGCATGCACCAACTCGGCGGGCAGGCGATTTTTCTGGGCACCGCCGATACTCAGATCGGGCGGGGCGAGCCCATCGCCGACACCGCCAAGGTGCTCTCCGAGATCGTGGATGTCGCCATCATCCGCACCCTGAACCACGCGGACGTCGAGACCTTCGCGGCAGCCGCATCCATTCCCGTCATCAATGCCATGACCGACCGCTTTCACCCCTGCCAATTGCTCGCGGACATGCAGACCTTCGAGGAGCTGCGCGGGCCGATCACGGGCCGATCGGTCGCCTTTATCGGCGATGGCTACAACATGTGCCAGTCCTATATCAACGCCGCGCACCAGTACGGGTTCCAACTCAGGATCGCCTGTCCGCCCGGTTATGGGCCGGACATGGCGCTTTTGTCCAGGAGCGACCACGCCATCGGGGTCGAGTCGCCTAAGGAGGCGGTGGAAGACGCCGACCTGGTCGTGACCGATGTCTGGTCATCCATCGGCCACGACGCCGAGCAGGGGCAACGGCGCGAGATCTTCGCGCCCTACCAGGTCAACGAAGCCTTACTGGACCAGGCGAAGCGCGATACGCTATTCCTGCACTGCCTGCCGGCGCACCGGGGCGAGGAAGTCAACGAAACCGTGCTGGACGACCCGCGCAGCGGCACCTGGACGGCCGCCGGCAACCGGCTGCACAGCCAGAAGGCGTTGTTGGAGTTTCTATTGCTCGGCCGCTAGCCCGCCTACCAGGCCCGCAACGCATAGCTCAACAGCTTGCCCGCATCGAATAGGAACTCGCCCCGCACGGCCCGCCCCGCCAGTATCTCCGGGAGCCAGATGCGGTCGTCCTCCCACATCTCGGCGTAGGGGATGGCCTGCAGGGGCACCCAGATGGGGTGCGCTTCCGCAGTCTCAACCGGGGTGCCCTCATACTCGGTGGCAAGGTAGACATAGCCCAGCCACTGGGCATCCACCCGGTCGACAAATTTCAATTCCGCCATCAGTACCGGGTTCCACACCCGTATTCCCACTTCCTCCCGGGTCTCGCGCACCGCGCAGTCGCGGATTGTTTCACCCGCATCCACCTTGCCTCCCGGCGCGTTGATCTTGCCGGCGCCGTGGCCCCGCTTCTTGCGGATCAGCAACAGTTGCCCGTGGGCGCATACGAATAGCAGCGTACCGGTGAACTCGGGTTGCCAGCCATGCAGCCGCCGGCCGAGTTCCGCGCGCAAACGGGCGCTTGCGGATTGGGGGTCAATCGTCGTTATCCGGCACGGGCCCGCCCGGGTAGCGCGCTTCGAGCAGGCCATACAGGTGCTGCTGCTCCTCCGCCGTCTCCAAGCTTTCCAAGCCGTCAAGCAGTTCGATGAGATGCTCGTTGTCCTCGCGGCCGTCCCATACCTTGATATAGGTACCGGCTTGATAACCGTGGTTCTGACGAAAGCTGTTTAGAACGTTCTTGCCGACGTACAGGTGAAACAACGCATCGAAGGGCAGTGGCAGCAGTTCCATTACCCGGGCAAAAGCCGGGACCGCGAACGACCGGGACGTCAGGGTCTGGCACGCCAGTTCCTCCACCGCCAGGCGCAACCGCCCGGCATCCGCATCCACGGCGGGGCTGACGTCCAGGATGTCGAGCAACTCTGGAGCGAGCGCATTCGAGCGCAGCAGGTCGCTCATCCCGAAGTGCCAGATGTCCACGAGTTCCAGCTTGACCTGCCACAGATCCGGCTGTTGGTGCTTCCACCACTTCCAGCCGTAGTGTTCGAGCAACTCCGCGCACTCGACCCAAACGGCCCGGTAATAGGCGAACTCCGCGGTACGCCACTGCGGATGCACCTGGGTGTTGTGGGCATCCTGCATGGCGGCCATGGTGTTGAGCATGGCAAGTTTGTCCATTCCTTTACCGGCCCTCCCCATTCGGGCATTCGAGGCGTGAATTATCGTGCATTGGCGAGGCTCCGGCCAAGCAAGCCGCCGGGGTGAACTCGCACACTTCCGGCGAATTCGGCTACACTCCGATTTTCCGCCCGGAGCCGACCATGGATCTGTCCTACGGGGCCGACTACGAGGCCTTTCGCGCCGAGCTTCGGCAGTTTCTCGAAGCCAACCGCCATCTGGCCCCCAAGGGTACGAAGCCGCCCCGGCAGACCGTTGTCGGCTGGCAGAAGCTGCTGATCGAGCACGGCTACGCGGCCCGCACCATTCCCAGGGAATACGGCGGCTACGGCGCCGAGGCCGACATCCTAATCGCCCGCATTATCGCCGAGGAGTTCGCCGCCGCCCGGGCCAGCCCCGGCCTTGCTGGCCAGGGCGTATCCATGCTGGTGCCCACGCTGCTGGAGATGGGCACCGAGGAGCAGAAGCGCGAGTTCATCCGCCCCACCATCCACGGCGAGATGATCTGGTGTCAGGGCTACTCGGAACCGGGTTCCGGCAGCGACCTGGCGAGCCTGCGAACCAGTGCGGTACTCGATGGCGACCACTGGGTGGTCAACGGCCAGAAAATCTGGACCTCCACAGCGCACGAAGCGCACTGGATGTTCTGCCTGGTGCGCACCGAACCCCAGGCACCCAAACACAGAGGCATCTCCTTCCTGCTCTTGCGCATGGACACCCCAGGCATCGAAGTCCGGCCGCTGGTCGACATGACGGGCACCGCCAATTTCAACGAAGTCTTCTTCACCGATGTGCGCGTACCCAAACACCAGCTCGTCGGCCAGCGCGGCGAGGGCTGGCTGGTCGCCAACCGGATACTCGGCCACGAACGCGATTCCCTGGGCGACCCCAACATAACCCTCTCCAGGGTGCTCGCGCTGATCGACCTGATGAAAACGGAAACGATCAACGGCCGCCCGCTGATCGAACAGGCCGCCTATCGCGACCGGCTGATGCGGATTCAGGGCCGCGTCATGGCGTTGCGCTGCAACGATCTGCGCATCCTGTCGGCCAAGATAAACCGCAAGGACGCACAGCTCGCCCGCATGATCGTGAAGCTACAGGGCACAGAGCTTCGCCACGAACTGGAGCAGTTGGGCATCGATGCCATGGGGGAACTCGGGCTCGCCTACGGCGACAACCCGTATATCAGGGACCGGGGCGGCTGGCAGAACCACTACATGTTCTTCCTAGGCCTGATCATCGGCGGCGGCACGTCGCAGATTCAAAAGAACATCATCGGCGAACGGGGACTTGGCCTGCCCCGGGAACCTAAGGTCGAGCCATCGGCCGCCCGGCGGGATGCCGTCCGGACGAGTGCCTGACCGTGGACTTTGGCCTGTCCGCAGAACAGACGCTGCTTGCGGACAGCGTCAACCGCTACCTGAACGACAACGCCGGCCTCGACACCGTGCGCCGCATCGCCGCCGGCGAGCTGCGGGACCATGCCATCTGGACGGGGCTTTGCGATCTAGGGGCCGGAGCGCTCCTGGTGCCGGAGCAGCACGGCGGCGTGGGGCTCGCCCCCCTGGACGCGGCGCTCATCGCCGAATGCCTTGGCTATCACAGCACCCCCGCACCCTTTCTGGGTTCCGCCGTGCTCGGCCCGCTGGCTCTGACACTTGCGGGCGGCCAGGACACCCGGCTCGCAAAGCTTGCCCTCGGCGAGTTGCGTATCGGCGTCGCGCTCGGCGAGGCCGTGGCCGCCCGGGCGGATGCCGGCATCCGTTCCCGACAAGACCGGCTCTACGGCAAAGCCCTGTACGTGCTCGACCCCCAGGCGCACGAATTCCTGGTCGCCGACCAGCACCGGCGGCTATTTCTCGTTCCAGCGAGCGCCGTTCGCCAACGGCAGCTTCCCACCATCGACAAGACCCGCCCCACCTGCGAACTGGTGTTCGACGAGGCACCCGCAACGCGGCTCTCCGAGGATCCCGCACAGGCGGCCCGGTTAATCGATATTGGCCGCGTCATGCTCGCGGCGGATACCCTCGGGGCCGCCCAGAACATGCTCGACCAAGCGGTTGCCTACGCCAAGGAACGGCGGCAGTTCAACCGGCCCATCGGCTCGTTCCAGGCCGTCAAGCACCTGTGCGCGGAGATGGCGGCCGCCTTGGAACCCTGCCGGGCCATGGTCTGGTACGCGGCACACGCCCTGTCCGCCCTGCCGGAGGAAGCGCACCTGGCCGCCTGTCATACCAAGGCCCATGTCGCCGAAGTGGGCACCTTCGTGGCGCGCAAGGCAACCGAGGTGCACGGCGGCATGGGCTTTACCGACCTCTTAGGGCTACACTACTGGTTCAAGCGCATCGGCTTTAACCGGCAGATGCTCGGTGCGCCGGAGCTCGTCCGCGAAGAAGCGGCGCGCGCCCAGAAGCTAATCGCTTGAGTGCCCACGGTGCCGGATAACGATGGCGAGCGGTTCCGATCTCCTGCGAGGGATGTCCCCCCGCGTTTCCCGGCTGCGGGTAGAGCTCGCTGCCGCTATCGCACCGACCCGGGGTGTCCCCTCAGGCTCCGCGGCTGCGGGCTCTTGGGGTGGCCAGACCGGTTCGCGGCCACCCCTGCTGGGGCCCCAAACGAGCGACATTGCCAGGCAAATGCCGGGGCACCTTGAATTGCGCAAATCAGCCCACATATCGCTAAATACGCCCTACCTGAAGAACACCGGGCAATCATGGCCGAAACCTATCCCGTACTGCCGCTGAAAAACACGGTGGTGTATCCGCAGATCGTCATTCCCCTGGCGGTCGGGCGCCCGAAGTCGCTGGCTGCCGTGAACGCCGGAATCGACTCCGGCCGCCGCATCGTCACCGTGGCGCAAAAACAGGCCTCGGTCGAGGATCCGACCCGGGAAGATCTGTTCACCGTGGGCACCATCGCCACCATCAACCGCGTCGAGAAACGCGACAAGGGCGCCCAGGTGATCGTCCAGGGTGTGGAGCGCATCCGGCTGGGTGACTCCATAGCCGACAGCGGCCACCTCGAAGTCGAGTACGAGCGGCTGGCCTCGCCGACGATGGACAACCTCGGCGAGGACGCCACCCATGTCGATGCGCTGTTGCGGGAGAACCTGGAACTGTCCAAGCGCATCGCCAGCCTCTACGGTGGCGGCGATGGCGACCAGATCTACCAGCAACTCATCGGCTCCATCAACGACCCCATCACCCAGATGTATCGCATCGCGAACCTGGCCAACATCACCCTAGAACAGGAGCAGGCCGTACTGGAGTGCGAATCCACCAAAGAACTGATGGAACGCGTCCACGAGATCCTGCGCCACGAGGTGCAGGTCAGCGAGCTGCGCCGCCAGATCGCGGAACAGGCCCGGGACGACATCGACCAGCAGCAGCGCGAGCACCTGCTGCGCCAGCAGAAACGCGCCATCGAGCAGGCGCTCGGCGAGGCCGGCGAAGACGATGACATCGCCGAGCTGCGCAGCCAGTTGCTGGAAGCCAAGCTGCCGGAGCATGTGCAATCGGAAGTAGACCGGGAACTGAAGCGCCTAGGCCGCATGTCGTCCAACGCGGCGGACTACCAGGTGGCCCGGGGATACCTGGAACTCGTCGCGGAACTGCCCTGGCACAAGCAGACTGAGGACCGGCTTGACCTCAAGCACGCCCGGGCCGTGCTCGACGAAGATCACTATGGGCTCGACGACGTTAAGGAACGCATCCTGGAATCGCTCGCCGTCATGCAGCTCAACCCCGACGCCAAGGCGACCATACTGAGCTTCGTCGGCCCGCCCGGCGTGGGCAAAACCTCCCTCGGCCAATCCATCGCCCGGGCCATGGGGCGCAAGTTCGAGCGCATGAGCCTTGGCGGCCTGCACGATGAGTCGGAGTTGCGCGGCCACCGCCGCACGTACATCGGCGCGATGCCGGGCCGCATTCTCCAGGGCGTGCGCCGCGCCGGCGTGATCAACCCCATTCTCATGCTCGATGAGATCGACAAGCTCGGGCGCGACTTCCGGGGCGACCCGGCAGCGGCGCTGATGGAGATACTGGATCCGGCCCAGAACAAGGAATTCCGCGACAACTACCTGAACCTCGCCTACGACCTCTCCAAGGTGATGTTCATCACCACCGCCAACACGCTTGAAGGCATTCCCCGGCCCCTGCTCGACCGCATGGAGGTGCTGGAACTGTCCGGATACAGCGACATGGAAAAGCAGGCCATCGCGCGCCAGTACCTGATTCCCCGGCAACGCACCGAGGCCGGCCTTGGCGAGGAGCAGATCGACATATCGGACGAGGCGCTCAGGTACATCATCAGGCGGCACACCCGGGAAGCCGGGGTGCGCGAACTCGAGCGGGTAATCGGCCGCATCGCCCGCAAAAGGGCGCGTCAGGTGGTCGAGGAGCAGGACGTGGCGGGGTCAATCGAGGTGGCGTTGCTAACCGAACTGCTGGGCCCGGAGAAATTCAAGTCCGACAACGGCCGCCAGAACCTCGCACCGGGCGTCGCCGCTGGGCTCGCCTGGACAGAAGCCGGCGGCGATGTGCTGTACGTGGAAGCCACACTCACCCAAAAGGACGAGAAGGTGACGCTCACCGGCCACCTGGGCCAGGTTATGCAGGAATCGGCGAAGGCGGCGCGCAGCTATATTTGGTCCATAGCGGATCAGCTCGGCCTCGACCGGGCGCGGATCGAGAGTCGCGGCGTACACATCCATGTGCCGGCGGGCGCCGTGCCCAAGGACGGCCCGTCCGCTGGTGTGACCATGGCGACGGCACTCGTGTCGGCCTACTGCCAGAAACCCGTACACGACAAGCTGGCGATGACCGGCGAACTCACCCTCTCCGGCCTGGTGCTGCCCGTGGGTGGCGTTAAGGAGAAGATCCTGGCGGCACACCGCGCCGGGCTCAACCATGTGATTCTGCCCAAGGACAACGAAGCGGATCTGCGCAAACTTCCGAAGGCCGTGCGGGAGGAGATGAACATCACCCTGGTCAGCGACCTAAGCGAGGTGCTGCACGAGGCGATCGGCCTGTAGCGCCCCGGATCTAGGCGGCATCGGAGTCGGCGTTGCCCACTGCGTCGCTCGGCGATTCGGCGCTTTACCTGCGACGGCGAGCCGGATCTAGGCGGCATCGGAATGGGCGTTGCCCACAACGACCACCAGCCGTGCGCACCACCGGCCCAATCCCGCACCGGTTCTACAGCCCGGACGCGGCCTTGCCGCTGATGACCGGGCCGGTTTCCTGTGCGATACTTGCGCCCTCCATTATTCCAACCTTCAAAGGGGATTAGACGATGAGTGCGGACGGTACTTGGAATACCACCATGAACACGCCCATGGGCGCCCAGAATGCAACGCTGACCCTGCAAACGGACGGCAGCGCACTGACCGGTAAAATGAGCGGCCCCCAGGGTGAAATCGAGATCAAGGACGGCAACGTGGACGGCGACTCGCTCTCCTGGAAAGCCGACATCACAACCCCCATGCCCATGACACTGGAATTCAGCGCCACGTTGGACGGCGACAACATCGCCGGCAACGTGAAGCTCGGCGCCTTCGGCAACGCCTCCTTCAGCGGTACGCGGGCCTAGTCGACCGGGCGGCGAGCACCTCTTACAAACGATAGTCCAAGGGCGGTTCCCGGTCGCCCAACAACGCTGAATACCGGAAATCCGCCCCGCGGCGCTCCTTGAGTTCCTTCCGGGCGCGCTCGATCAGCGACGGGTTCCTGTATAGGTCGGTGGCCGTCAGCGCCAGCACTCGGGCCGCAAGCAGCATGCCCCTGTGGCCGATGCTCATGCCGCCGGCCGCAACCGCCTGCCAACTGTGGGCGGCGGTGCCGGGCACCCAGGTGGCGGTGCCGAGGCCCGCGGTTGGCACCGCCCAGCTCAAATCCCCAACGTCCGTGGAACCCATGCGCTGGCGGAACACGAACGGCTGCACCTTCACTTGGGAACCCAGTTCCAGCGTGGGCTCGACCAAGCCCGCGTGGATGGCCCGCGCAAAGGCTTCTTCCTCGGCGTTGTAGGCATAGCCGCCGAGCCTGCGCAGATTGGCGTCCACCCTTGCGGCCAGGGTTTCGTTGGGCAGCACGGGGTAGTTGCCGTGCATTACCTCGTATTCCATGCGCGTACCCGTGCCGAGCGCGGCCGCCCGAGCGGCGGCGACGACCCGCTCGAACAGGCGCTTGACCACCGCGACGCTGGGGTTGCGCACATAGTAGTACACCTCGGCGAACTCCGGGACGATGTTCGGCGCATCCCCGCCATCGGTAATGACGTAGTGTATGCGGGAGTCCGCGGGTACGTGCTCGCGCATCAGGTTGACCATGAAGTTCATCGCCTCCACGCCATCTAGGGCCGAGCGGCCGCGGTCCGGGGCGGCAGCCGCATGGGCGGCAATGCCGTGAAAGCGGAAGCGCCCCGACTTGTTGGCGTTGCTGCTCCACGGGGACGCATCGTTACGGTCGGACGGGTGCCAGTGCAGAACCGCATCCACATCGTCGAAGAGGCCCGCCCGGGTGAGGTAGACCTTCCCCGAACCGCCCTCTTCCGCCGGCGTGCCGAACAGGCGAATCGTGCCCTGGGATTCGGTGTTTGCCAGCCACTCGGCGACGCTGGCGGCGGCCAGCGCCGAGGCCGCGCCGAACAGATGGTGACCGCAGCCATGCCCCGGCGCATTGTCCACGACGGGTTGGCGATGGGGTACCGCGGCCTGGGACAGCCCCGGCAGGGCATCGAACTCGGCCAAAATGCCGATGACCGGCTTGCCGGAACCGCGGCTTGCGAGGAACGATGTCGGTATGCCGGCCAGCCCGGAATCGATGGCGAAGCCCCGCTCGCGCAGGAACTCCTGCAGGCGCCTGGTGCTGCGTTCCTCAAGGTACCCCAGTTCGGCGTAGTCCCAGATGTCGTCGGCGACCTCGATGGCGGTAGCCGCGTGCTCGTCAACGTAGCCTAGCACCCCGTCCGCGGCATGGGCCGTAGAGGCAGCCAGCACTAGGACGAAAACAGACACTCTGGCCGATTCCAACACTAAACCACCCCACAACCCGCTGTAGTCGAGGGTCTAATATGGGGGCTGGCGGGTCGAGCGTCAAACCAGCCGCGCCGAGCCCTGGCCTTTGCAGCGCCAAACCGACTATGCTCGCAGCGCCATGAACGAACGGCGTACCCAGTTTCAGCTCCTGGTTACCCAGCGCTTAGGGCCGCTGTTCGCCACTCAGTTCTTCGGCGCTTTCAACGACAACCTGTTCAAGGCGGCGCTGCTAGCGCTCTTCGTCTATGGCAGCCTCGTGGCCGCCGAGCACCGGGATTTGGCGGTGAACGCCGCGGCGGGTTTGTTCGTGTTGCCGTTTTTTCTGTTCTCGGCGCTGGCCGGGCAAATCGCCGACAGGTACGAGAAGTCGCGCATCATCCGCCGGGTCAAGCTGCTGGAGGTCGCCGTCGCCCTGCTGGCTGGGGTCGCCCTGGTTCTGCAGAGCCTTGTGCTGATGCTGGTGGTGCTTTTTCTGTTCGGGCTCCAGTCCACATTCTTCGGCCCTTTGAAATACTCGATTCTGCCCCAGCACCTGCACGAGACGGAACTGGTGGGCGGCAACGGCATGGTCGGCATGGGCACCTTCGCCGCCATACTGCTCGGCACCATCGTCGGCACGCTGGTCGGTGGCGGCGCGGGCGTCTCCGCGTGGCTTTTCGCGCTGGTGCTGGCGGTCGCCCTAGCGGGCTACCTCGCCAGCCGCCACATTCCCCTCGCCCCGGCGAACGACCCGGAGCAGCGCCCCGGCTGGAACCCGTTCACGCTGACCTGGCAGATCATCGGGCTGGCGCGGCGCCAGCGCAGCGTATTCCTCTCCATACTGGGTATTTCCTGGTTCTGGCTACTCGGCGCGGTCTACCTCGCGCAGATTCCCAACCTGACGCGCGAGCACCTGGCCGGCGGGCCAACCGTGGTGACCCTCTTTCTCGCGGTATTCACGATAGCCATCGCCATCGGTGCGATGCTGTGCGAGCGGCTGTCCGGGCGCCGCGTCGAGATCGGCCTGGTGCCCTTCGGCGCACTGGGCGTCAGCCTTGCCGGCATCGACATCTACTTCGCCATCCTCGCCATCGAGGGCGACGGCCTACGCGATATCTGGGCATTTCTCGGCGCGGACGGCAGCGTGCGCGTGCTCATCGACATGACCATCCTCGGCATTTGCGGCGGCATGTTCGAAATTCCACTGATGGCGTTCGTCCAGTCGCGCACGCCCAAGGAGCGGCGCGCCCGCATCATGGCCGCCAATGGCATTCTGAACGCCCTGTTCATGGTCGCCGGGGCCGCCATAGCCATCCTGTGGCTGGCCATTCTGGAGCTCGGCATCCCCAGCCTGCTGCTGGCGTTGGCCATCGCCAACTTCGCGGTGGCGGCCTTTATCTTCCACCAGGTGCCGGAGTTCGCCATGCGCTTCCTGATCTGGGCGCTCTCGCATACGATGTACCGGGTCCGGCACCAGGGGATCGATGCAATTCCCGACCGGGGCGGGGCGGTCATCGTCTGCAACCATGTGAGCTATGTCGATGCGCTGCTGCTCGCGGGCGCCGTACGGCGACCCATTCGCTTCATCATGTTCAAGCCAATCTACGAGCTCCCGGTGTTGAACTTCGTCTTCCGCACGGGTAGGGCGATTCCGATCGCGGGCAAGAACCTCGACGCCCAGGCCTACGAAGCGGCCTTCCGGAGCATCCGCGAGGGCTTGAGCGATGGCGATCTGCTGTGCATATTCCCGGAGGGCAAGCTCAGCGCCGATGGCGAGATCGGCCCGTTTCGCACCGGCATCGAACGCATCGTCAACGAGACCCCGGTACCGGTTATACCGATGGCGCTGCGCGGCCTGTGGGGCAGCTTCTTCAGCGTCAAAGGAGGCACTTTCCGCAACACGGGCCGGTTCTGGAGCCGAATCGAGGTGGTGGCGGGTGACCCGGTCGCGCCCACCCGCATCACCGCCGAGGCGCTCAGAAACCAGGTGCTGTCGCTACGCGGGGCGTTCGCCTGAGCGGGTTCGGTTGAGCGACGGGAACCTCCCACTTAATCGGGGGTTTTCTAGGCGGTATGCGGCGAGAAATCACAGGAGATCGTACATGAGAATAGGCATTTCCCTCCCGGTCCGGGAGTTGGCTGGCGACCTGGGCGCGATCAGGGCGTTCGCCCAGGCTGCGGACGAGCTTGGCTATACCCATCTGCGGGTGCCCGACCTGGTGCTGCGTGCCGGCAGCGGTGCCCTGCACGAGCCGTTGATGCTGCTCGCCCATGTGGCCGCCATCACCGAGCACATCGAACTCGTGCCCTCGGTAATCGTCGCGCCCTCGCGGCAGACGGTGCTGCTCGCCAAACAGGCGGCGGCACTCGACGTGCTGAGCAACGGACGCCTACGGCTCGGTATCGGCGTCGGCGGCAACCGGGAGGAATACGCGGCCATGAACGAAGACTTTCATCTTCGGGGCACCCGCATCGAGGAACAGATCGAACTGATGCGGGCGCTGTGGACCCGGGACACCGTCGACTTCTCGGGGCGCTGGGACAGCGTGCGCGGTGCCGGATTGGCACCGCCGCCGGTGCAGCGTCCGATTCCCCTGTGGACCGGTGCGAGCGGCGTACCGGCGCAACGCATTCGCAACCGCATCGGCCGACTAGCGGATGGCTGGTTTGTGCTCTGTTCGCCGCAACAGTTCCCAACGATCAGCGCCGACATCGACCACGCGGCACGGGCGGCTGGCCGCGACCCGGCGAGCATCGGCACGGAAGCGGGTGTGGCCGTGGTGGGGCCGCGCAAAGCGGAGTGGCGCAGTCGGCTCAAGGGCTGGCGTCAAGTGGGGCTAACACACCTCTGCCTGCGGACGCTCGGCGGCGGGCTGACCGCCGAGCAGCATCTGGCCAGGATGCGCGAGGTGTTCGGCGCGGCCAAGGAGCTTAACCGACCTGACTAACCGATGGCGTCAACCCAAGTTCCGGGGCGGTTTCCGCCCCACCAGTTCCAGATTGCGCCTGAACAACTGTCGGGCTACGGCCATCGCCCGTTCGTGAACCTCGTCGGGAATGCGGGAAGCCGAATCAGACAGCGTTTCGTCCTTGGGCTTCGGTGCCAAGGCCCTGGACCCAGTTCGGGAACGCCCGCGAGTCAACCTGCGGCCTGTCTGGTCGCCCTCGACCGGAACGCCCTTGCGAGCTGTTCCTTTGCCTTCCTCGGAAGTGCCTTGATACCGTTCATCCGACGCACCTTGCGCCCGTGCTTTTCGAGCGTGACTTGTATCTGTGCGTCTATTCTCGCCCGCTTCGGGGTGCCCGGAGGGTAGTCCTTTTCGAACACCTCCCGTGCGTCGATGAGTTTCACCGCCATCCTGTCTTCATTCAATGCTTCCACAATGCCCTCCTCAAGGGCCTTCCGCCTCTCGATCGCCAGATCGAGTATCCGCTTCGGTAGCTTGTCGGATTGTTTGGCGAAGAATACCAGAACCACAATGGTTCTTCCCGTCTTCTGGACGTACAACCCGCGCCCTATACCGCTCTTCCCCTTGAACCGGAGTTCCCACAAGTCTTTCGTGCCCGACAGTCGTTTCGCCTCCTTCGTGCTTAGCGTCGGGAGTCCGTAGAAACGTATCTTGTCGTGAAGATTCCAGAACGCATCCTTCAGGTCATCGTTGAAATCTTGGTACTCCTTCGTAACGGAGTCGTTGAGGAAACTGACGGTCCATTGCTGTTCCTTGGGCAGCGTCCCTTCCGGTACTTTCTTCCTGCGCTTCACCATGTATGGTACCTAGGATGGCGGAACTTGCATAAAGCCACCGCGTCCCTGACGTGGTTGGAAAGCCCGTCCGGGTGCGGTGCCTTAAGCCTCCTGTAGGTCAGCCGCTTCCCCGGCATCTGCCGGACAAGGTGGCGCATCTGGTCGATGGTGTCCATTTCCCGGACGTTCTGCCCAGCGTTTAGCTTCTTGTCCTTGTGCTTGTTCTTTTCCAGACCGCCCATGTATACCTCGTCCATTTCGACTTCACCCTTGAACTTCCCCTGCAGTTCGAAGGCTCCCCTGATCCGGTGCGCCATGTGCTAAGCGGATTTCTGCGTGATCCTCAGTTCGCGTGCAGACGTATGGAGCTTACGCCTTTCAGGCTGACCGAATGCAGGTAGACGGCGTAGGCTGGCGAAGTGGATTCTTGGATCGGTGCATTCGCGGGTTGAAAGACCGATGCGGTCGCTCCTTCCCCGTGCCTTCTGCGCCATTTCGCCTCGTTGAAGAAAATGCTTGACAACTGGCGGGAGGTATGAGTGATAGACGCCCAAAAGTCAAGTTGGAAGGGAATCGGGATGCACCGGAACGGTGCGTTCAGGGGCGTTTTGTAGTCACGTATACAATTCCCAAACTTTTCTTCCCGAAACAGTATCGTGGCGGTGTTTTTGCGGGGGGCGTTGGAGTACGAGCCGCGTTGGCGGGAGCTCTTGGCATCTGGACTTGATACTGTATATAAACCCATATACCCTCCCATCCTTAACGGTGCCAGCGACGATGGCGAACGGAATGGTACACAAGGGCCGGGGGGCAACCACAAACCCCGCAAGCCGCTTCCTGCATACAACGTCCGCAGCCGTGGATGACGGCTGGGATCTAGAGGAGGATCCGCCACCCAACCCGGCCACCGAGTACCTTCCCGACCGCACCGTCCGCATCCTTAGCCGCAACCAATCCCCGGATATACCGTTCGACCGGTCGATAAATGCCTACAAGGGTTGTGAGCACGGCTGCATATACTGCTACGCGCGGCCCACCCACGCCTTCCTGGATCTCTCCCCCGGCCTCGATTTCGAAACCAGGATTTTCTACAAGACGGGCGTGCGGGAACGGCTCCTCGAAGAACTGGGGCATCGTTCGTACCAGTGCCGGACTATCGCCATGGGCACCAATACAGACCCCTATCAGCCGGTGGAAAAACGGCTGCGGATCACCCGCACTATCCTGGAGGTGGCGCTTGAGCACCGGCACCCGGTCAGCATAGTCACCAAGGGTAAACTCATACTGCGCGACCTGGACATACTTGCCGAGCTTGCCGCGCTGCAACTGGTGAACGTGATGGTAAGCGTGACAACACTTGCCAATGAACTGAAAGTCAAGCTGGAGCCACGCACTGCTGGCCCGTCCGCGCGGCTTCGAATCATTGAGCGGCTGAGCGAGCGTGGCGTGCCCGTCGGCGCCATGGCCGCGCCCATGATTCCCTTCATCAACGACCAGGAATTAGAAGCCATTGTGGCGCGCGCTGCGGCCGCAGGTGCCCGTATGGTGGGCTACGTGCTGCTGCGCCTGCCACTGGAAGTCAAAGACCTATTCGAGGCTTGGCTCGCCGAACACTATCCGCTGCGCGCCGAACGGGTCATGAGCGCCGTTCGCGACACCCGGGGCGGCAAGACCTATGATTCGGCCTGGGGTATGCGCATGCGTGGCACCGGGCCATTCGCAAAGCTGCTGGCCGCCCGTTTCGCCACCGCTTGTCGGCGGCACGGCCTGGAAAACGCCAGGTTGCCGCAATTGCGCACCGACCTATTCGTCCCACCAGGGAACAATGGCCCGCAGTATTCGCTATTTTGACCGGCATCCTGGACCGGATCCTTGGGCCGGCCCCGCAAATCTCGCCCCATCGAGCCGCTAGCCCGCAAGCGGGTTTCCTTGCCTGTCACCGGCACCGGCGCGGTATGATGCGGGCCAGCGGCGGCGACTGTTCCGGGCAGGGCTATCGCTGCCGTTTAGCAGCCCCGGGGCGTGGCGGCCCGTCCCGCCCGCGGAAGCGAAGGTGGCGGGCCCCAGGGGTTCGGGGGGTGAGTGCGGTGTGCCCGCCCCGCCCTGCCCCGCGTGGGCGAGGGCAAATAGGTAGCTGGCTGGGTTACGGGCACTGGCAGCGCAATTCGCTAAGGAGGGGAAGGTATGGATCTGATCGGCTGGTCGTGGTTGTTCCTGGTGGTCTACATCGGCCTGATGATCGTGTTCGGCATCTGGGGACGGATCAAGGTCAGGAGCGCCGACGATTTCGCCACCGCCCGCCAAGGCTATGGCCCCATCTTCCTAGCCTTCGCCTTCGCCGCCTCGACGGCGAGCGGCGCCACCTTCATCGGCTTTCCGGGCATTGTCTACGACAACGGTTTCGCGGCGATATGGTCGGCATTTCTCTATCCCCTGGGCGTCTATGTGGGCGTGTGGGTCTGCCTGAAGGTGGTCGGCAACAGCGGCCACGAGTTCGGTAACCGCTCCATCCCCGAATACCTTGGCAGCCGCTACCAGTCGCCCGCGGTACGCACCATGGTCTCGGTTTTCTCGCTGTTGCTGTTCTTCTATTTGGCCGGGCAACTCGTTTCCGGCATCGTCATGTTCGAGCTGATGCTGGGCGTGTCGCCGGAATGGGCACTCACCACCACGGCCCTGGTGCTCATGACCTACGTCGTGCTTGGCGGCGCCCACGCGGACATCCTGACCGATGGCGTTCAGGGCTTCGTTATGGTGGCCATCGGCGCCGCCCTGGTGCTGATGTTTCTCACAGGATTCGGCGTCGAAGGCGGCTTGGGCGGGATGGTGGACGGCCTTCGCGCCCAGAATCCCAACCTGGTCGGCTGGCTTAACCCGGAATCGCTCTTCTATCACTCCTGGTGGTCGATTGCGGCGATTCTGCTCGCGCACATTCCGCTCGGCATGCTGCCGCACATCGGCAACAAGGTATGGGCCTTGCAGCACCCGCGCCAACGGCGCCGCTTCATTAAATTGGCTCTTTCCTTCGGCCTGATCCTCGGCATGCTTGGTCTTGGCGGACTACTGGCGCGGGCGATTCTGGGCGATGCCCTGCTGGCACCGGGTGAATCCAGCAACAACGCCCTAGTGCTGCTGTTCATCGAGTTGTTTCCGGGCTGGCTGGCGGCGCTGCTCGGCGTCGGCATTCTCGCCGCCGTCATGTCCACAGCCGATGGCTTGGTGGTTTCCAGTTCACAGATCATCGCCAACGATCTATACCGGCTGAGCTACGTGCCGCGCTATGCCAGCCAGCTCGACGCGGCCACCGTTGACCGGCGCGTGCTGGCAATCAGCCGCGTCGCAACCGTGGTGGTCATGCTGATCTGTACCGGCATGGCCTGGGCGCTCGTGGACCGAAATGTAGCCCTGATCGTGTGGATCGGCACCGGCGGCATGATGGCGGCGTTCGCGGGCCCGTTGGTGGTTGGCGCGGTGTGGCGGGGCGTCACCAAGGCCGGTGCGTTCGCCGGCCTCATCGGCGGCGTTGCGGTATTCAGTATTGCCCACAGCGGCGTGATCGACCCCGGATGGTTCGACCCCGGAACCCTTCGGGATACGGCGGCCTGGCTACAGCGCGAGGCACCCAACCCCTGGTCATGCGCTGCCTTGGGCGAGATCGTTTCCGTGGCCCTGACCTGGGGCGTCTCCAAGCTGACACAGCCCCTGCCCGAAGAGCATCTGCGGCGCCTGTTCGACACGGCACCCACGTAGGAACCGGGTTATCCGGCGGCCGATGGAGCGGCGGCGCGCGGTGTTACCAGACGCCTGATGTCCTGGGCGATCACATAGAGCGATGGCACCAGCACAAGGGTTATCAGGGTTGCAAATAGAATGCCGAAGGCCACCGAGACGGCCATCGGTATCACAATCTGCGCCTGCATGCTCGTTTCCAGCACCATGGGTATCAGGCCGAAGAAGGTGGTGAGCGAGGTGAGCAGAATGGCGCGAAAGCGCGCCGCACCGGACCTAATGGCCGCATCCGCGGCGTTCGAACCCTCCGCCACCGCCTTGTTCACGAAGTCCACCATGATCAGGCTGTCGTTCACCACCACCCCGGAGAGGGCGATGATGCCCATCATCGATACCGAGCTGATCGAAAGCCCGAGCAGCAGATGGCCGAATACCGCGCCCACGATGCCGAACGGGATAACCCCCATGATAATCAGCGGCTGCACGTAGGACTTGAGCGGTATCGCCATCAGGGCATAGATACCGAAGAGCGCGATGCCGAAGGCGATGAGTACCTGCATGATACCCAAGCGTTCCTCGTAGGCGCTGCCGGCAACGTCGGTGTTGATGCCGGGATAGCGGGCGCGCAATTGCGGCATGTAGTTCTCGTTGACCTGCCGAACAACCTGGGCGGGCTCGACGATAGCGAGATCGGAGCGGGCGGTTACGGTGATGGCGCGGCTGCCATCTACCCGTTGAATGCGGTCGTAGCCTCGTTCCAGGTGATAGTCGGCGACCGCGCCGAAGGGTAGTTCGCGGCCATCCGGCGTACGCACCCACATGTTCTCCAAGTTGCCCAGCGAGCGCCGCTCCGAGCGTGGATAGCGCACCATGACCCGCACTTCCTGGTCGCCACGCTGGATGCGTTGCGCCTCGGCGCCATAGAACGCGGTACGCACTTGACGTCCAAGGTCGGCAAGCGTCAGGCCGGAGGCCTCGGCTTCCGGCTTGATGGCCAAACGCACCTCTTCCGGCCCCATATTGGCGGAAACCTGAATCTCAAAAACGCCTTGGTAGCCGGCAAGGTGCTGTTCGAGATCGGCGGCGGCCTGCTCCAAGTGCCGGAAGTTGCGCCCGGCCAGCTTGAACGCGATGGGCGGGCCACCCCCGAGTTGCATGGTGGAAACGAAGCGCAGCTCCTTGGCCCCGGCAATCTCCCCCACCGCCTCGCGCCAGCGTTGCTCCACCATCTGGGGCGTGACCCCGCGCTCTTCGTTGCGCGCGAGTTCCACGTTGAAACGCCCTTGGCTGCCATCGTGTACATAGGCAAACACGTTCTTGATGATGTCCTGGTCGGCACCCGTCTCTGCCTTGAGCTCCTCGTTCACGCGGCGCAGGGCGTCGTCCATCTGTTTAACCACCCGCGTCACCAGTGATTCGGGTGCGCCATCGTAGAGTTCCAGGTGGGCCGCCAACATGTCCTGCTCGACCTCCGGGAAAAAGAGATAGCGCACCTTCCCCCCGACGACGATGCTCACGGTGACGATCAGCAGCCCGACAAAAACCGCCAGCGTCGTATAGCGGTGCTGAATCGCAAGCCCCAGAAACGGTTTGTAGCGCTTGTCGATGATCTTTTTCAGCCAACGGTCCACCGCCTCGGCGGGCGCCGCGCCGCTTCCCGCCACATGGGACGAGCGCATGATGGCCAGGTGGGACGGCAGAATGAGCTTCGACTCCACAAGCGAGAACGCCAGGCACAGCACAACCACCCAGCCGACCGCCCCGGTGAGGGTGGCGAGTGGCCCGCTTGTAAACAACATGGGCAGGAACGCCATGATGGTGGTCAATACGCCGAAAGTGGCGGGAACCGCGACCCGGCGCGCGCCGGCAACGATGTTGCCGGTGGTGTAACCGCGCTTTTCCGTTTCGGCGTATACGGATTCGGCGATGACGATGGCGTCGTCGACCACAATGCCGAGCACCAGAATGAAAGCGAAAACGCTGATCACGTTGATGCTGAGGCCGATACCCGGCAGCGGCAGCAGCATCAGGGCACCGAGGAAGGCGACAGGCAACCCGACGATTACCCAAAAGGCGAACTTGAGGTGCAGGAAGAGCCCAAGAATGACGAACACCAGAACGGCGCCAATCGCCATGTTCTTGAACATCATGTTCATGCGGCTATTCAGGTGGTAGCTGGCGTCCGCCCAGGTTTCCAGCGTCACGCCGGGAGGCATTTGGGGTTGTTTTTCCTCGACATAGGCGCGCACGGCCGCGGTAACATCCAGTTCGTTCTCGGCGTCGGTGCTCAATACGGCGACGCCGAAGCTGCGCTGGCCATTGAAGAAGGCATAGGACTCCGTTTCCGCGAAGCCGTCGTTGATGGTGGCGATGTCGCCCAAGCGCACCCGCGTACCGTCTTCCCGGGAGATGAGCACGAGCTGCTCGAACTCTTCGCCCGTATAGGCCTGGCCCTTGGTGCGCAGCCGAATGTCACCGCCGTCGGAACGGATGTTGCCGCCCGGCAGGTCCACCGACCAGGCTTGAATGGCCAGGGCAACCTGATCGAGAGTTAGGCCGTACTGCCGTAGCCTAGTTTCCGGAATCTCCACCGCGATCTCGAATGGTCGGGCACCGCGCAGCTCCGCGTAATTCACGCGGTCCAATGCCAGTATCTCGTCGCGGATTCGCTCCGCGAGTTCCTTCATATCCCGCTCATCCATATCGCCGGCGATCTGCACGGTGATCGCTTCCCGGCGGAAACGCGCCTTGCTGATAATCGGGCGCTCCGTTTCCACGGGAAAGGTGGATATGCTGTCCACCGCGAGCTTCACCTCGTCGAGTACGGTGCCCGGGTCGAATCCATCCTGTATCTCGATACTGACACGGCCTGCCCCTTCCACGGCGTAGCCGAAGGTCTGCTTGATGCCCTCGATATCCTCGATGGCCTCCTCGACCTTGACGACGACCCCCTCTTCCGCCTCCGCCGGTGCCGCGCCACGGTACGGCACCCGCACCTCGATGATGTCGAGATTGAAGCTCGGGAAGGTTTCCACGGTGACGATGAAGCTGCCGTACAGCCCCATCGCGATGATGAAGAACATCAGCAGGTTCGCGGCCACATGGTTGTGGGCAAACCAGCCGATGATGCCACCCCGGCCCGAATCAGTGGCCATGTTTACCGTGCCCGGGGATCAAGAGGTGCGTACCGGCATGCCGGGTAGCGGCTGTTCCATGGGCGTAATGCAGATACGGTCGCCCTCGTTCAGCCCCCGGTCCACATAGACGTAGTCGGTGTCGGCCCGCACGACGCCGATCTGTGTGGACCGCAGGCGGTCGGCCTGGTCCACCAGCCAGATGGTGGTTCCCCGGTATACGGCATGACGGGGCACCGCAAAGAGCGCGCCGCCCTGTTTACCCTGAATTTCGGCACTCACAAAAGTGCCGATGCGCAGGGCTTCCATGCGCTCGCCGTCAATGCCGTAGGGATCCTGCACCTGGGCCACCGCGTGGAGTACCCGGGTGCGGCTATCGAAAACGCCCTCGGTGCGGGTGACCGCGCCCAGCCAGCGCTGTTCGGCACCGGCGATCTTGGCGGTTAAGGTCACGGGAACCGGCGTTGCGTTGGTGCGCCGGGGCAAATCTAGGAACTGCAGGTCGGCCTGGTTCAGCGGCAAACGCACTTCCGCGTAGTCCACGGCGAAGGTTCTCGCCAAGCGGTCCCCCGGCTTCACGAACTGGCCAACATCGGATAGCTTTTCGCGCACCATGCCGCGATAGGGTGCGCGGATGGTGGTGCGCTCCAGGTCGCCCTCCGCTTCAACCAGTTCCGCTTCCGCCGACTCCAGCGCCGCTAAGGCGGCCGCAAGCTGTGGTTTGCGCAACGTTAGGTCCGACGGCGTGCTACGCATGCTGCGGCCGTGTCGCGCATACTCCCCCGGCCAGGCGTCATCGCCGCGCAGCTCGTTCAGGCGTTGCCAATCCTCCAGCGCATAACCGGCCAGGGCATTCTCGGTTGCGACCTGGGTTTTCGCCGCCGCAACGTTGGCCCGCGCACGCTTGAGCTGGGCGTCGTAGATACGGGGGTCGATGCGCACCAGTAGTTCACCCTTACCGAAGAAGCCGCCGCTTACGAAGGAAGGCGCCACGGAGACGATCTGGCCGCTTACTTCCGAGATCAGCGTGGTTTCCGTGCGCGGCACCACTTCGCCCTGGGTCGTTACGGTAAAGGTCGTCGGAACCCGGGTGGCGGCAACGGTATCTACGAGCAGCACCGCCGGTTGCCGGGGCTGCTGCTTGGCCTCGGGACGACTGAGCACCAGCGCCGAAGCGATGCCGACCGCGACGATCAGCACCACAAGGGGTGTAAGAACCCGTCTCAGCATTCTGCTTGCAAAGCGGCCTTTTGCAGTGGAGTTGCCAAGTATACCCCTTGCGCGACCAGCGGGCGCTTCCGGTTCGACGGCGGCAATGGTTCCGGGTGGTGTATCAGTTTGCACCTGTGGGTCGAGCAAGGGCACGGCACACAGGTGATTCGGCAGGGCCGGGATGCAAACTGATACACCGCCTTGTTCCGTGCGAGCCTGAGCTGTAGGCGGGTATGATGCACTAGGGGTATCGTAGCGCCAGCAACTCCCGCTAACGTCCCCATGCCCAGTTTCGGGGCCCGGCGGCACGGGGATTCGGTCGATCTGGGCACCCAACTGTGGCGATTCCATGGACACATCGAGCTTAGCGGGAGTTGCTGGCGCAGCGCCGCTACCTGTCGGGGTCTGTCAACTGATCGCTATAATTCCCCGAACGTAGGTAGTGGCTTAGTTTGCACGCCGGCTGCATGGGCGCCGACCTGGCCATGGCCCAGGAATGCAAACTGAACCATTACCCAAATAAGGGATCGAAGCACCTCGGGAACGCTGGGTAGCATGGCTGTAAAACTCGCCGTCCTAGATCTAGCGCCTATCGTCGAAGGCGGCGATGCGCGCCAGGCGTTGCGGAACTCGCTGGATCTGGCGCGGCACGCAGAGCGATGGGGCTATGTTCGCTACTGGGTGGCCGAGCATCACAATATGCGCGGCATCGCCAGCGCCGCCACCGCCGTGGTGATCGGCCACATCGCCGGCGGCACCTCGACCATCCGGGTGGGGGCGGGCGGCGTCATGCTGCCCAACCACGCACCACTGGTGATCGCGGAGCAATTCGGCACCCTTGAGTCGCTCTATCCCGGGCGCATCGACCTAGGGCTCGGGCGGGCACCCGGCACCGATCAGTTGACGGCCCATGCGCTGCGCCGCACGCTCACCGGCAATGTCGACGATTTTCCCCGCGATGTGATGGAACTACGCGACTATTTCGCCGCTGAGCAGGCGGGTCGTCATGTCCAGGCGGTGCCGGGCACCGGGCTCGGGGTGCCGCTGTGGATCCTGGGTTCGAGCCTGTATGGCGCACAGCTCGCGGCGCTGCTCGGGCTACCCTATGCATTCGCATCGCATTTCGCCCCGGCAGCGCTCGACCAGGCCCTGGCCACCTACCGGGAGCACTTTGTGCCGTCCTCGCAGCTCGCCGAGCCCTATGTGATGGTGGGTTTCAATGTCTTTGCCGCCGACACCGATGAGGAGGCGCGGTTCCAGCGCACCTCGTCACAACAGTCGTTTCTCAAATTGCGTAGCGGCAACCCCGGCCCCCTACCGCCGCCGGTGGCGGATTTCGAGGCGCGCCTGAGCACTACCGAGCGCCACCTGCTCGGCCAGATTAGCGCGTGCTCGGCCGTGGGGGCACCGGCCCGGGTGCGGAAGGAACTCCAGGCATTCGTTGCACGCACAACCGCCGACGAGGTGATTGTCTCTTCCCACATCTACGACCATCGCGCCCGCCTGCGCTCCTACGAAATCGCGGCGGAAGTCGTAGCGAACCCGGCCGATCACCCGGCCTCGGGTGGCATGGGTTACCAAGTCGTTGCGGCACCTACAGGGCCGGGCCAATCAGAATGACGACGATCAGCAGAGCGCACAGAGCCATGATGCCGACGGCGTACAGGAGCAGGCTTTCCTTCCTGGCTTGATTGGTTAGGAACCGCTCCACCTCCTCGGGTTGCCGGGCGGTCATGGCGCTGACCAGGCGATAGCGCGTAAGGCCATTCCGCCTTGGCAAGCGCACGAACAGTTCCGGTGTGCCGTCGAGCAGCTTGACCACGAGGGCAAAGCCAAGGCCCGTGTGCCGGACAATCTGGGTGGGATGCAGCCCCTTGCCGGGGTGGGCCAGAAAACAACGATACAGCTCGAACAACCGGCGGACCTTGCCACGAAAGCGAAAGGTGAAGGGAAACAGGCCGGGCATCTGATTCAGCGGGCTCTATCGGCGACGGCCGGCCCAGTCTACCAGCAGTTCCCACAATGGCACGGCAACCGGAATTTGGGCAGTGCATCAGTTTGAATCCCGGCCCTGCCGAATCACCTGTATTCGGCGCCCTTGCTCGATCCACAGATGCAAACTGATACACCACCGGAATTGGCGGGAACCAGATCCGTTGGCGCCAGTCAGCTTCAAGGTTGGGTGTCCCTAAGAGTTTAAGGGTGGGTGTCCCTAAGAGCCCCTTGTCCCTATGAGTTCCCTAAGAGTTTCTGGCCACCACGCACCGACCGGTACCCCGCCGCGGGATTGATCGTCCCGGCACCGCCGCGAAACGCCCGTTTCAGTCTGTTCAACTGTCTCCGGCGCGCCACACCGGCAGTTCAGAGGCCTTCCAACCGGCCCAAAACCTCCCGCAACTGCGGAATGGGCTCCCTCAACACCGTCGGACCGCCGACTTCACAAGGTGGGGAGTAGGGGGCGGCTAGCCCGGCGCGTGGGCGACCAGCAAGCTCCGGCGTGGTGCCGGATAGCCTTCGACAGTCAGGTTGGCATTCGACGGATCCAGCGCATCGGCGAGCGAGTCGAAACGCATCCAGGCCGTGGAGCGTTGTTCCCGGGTGGTGGTCACCGTCGTGTCCAGGACACCGACATCCCGGAACCCGCACTCGGTCATCCAGGCCGCCAGTTGGCGCTCTGTGGGGATGTGCCAGACGTTGCGCATGCGGGCGTAGCGGCCATTCGGAATGATTGCCCGGTCGCCGTTGGCGGTGAGGCTTTCCACGACCGCACGTCCGCCCGGCACGAGGCACTGCCCTAGGCGCCGCAGATGATCCAGGGGGTCGCGGCGATGATAGATGACGCCCATGCTGAACACCGTGTCGAAGCGCCCCATGGAAAGCGTGCCGGGGAGCGCTTCGAGGGCAAGCGGTAGTACCTGGTTTCGGCCATCGCGCACAAAGTGATTGATGGCCTGGTGCTGCATGCAGTACAGCACGGCGGGGTCGATACCCACGACCAGCCGGGCACCGGCACCGAGCATGCGCCAGCCGTAGTAGCCATTGCCGCAGCCGACATCCAGGATGCGCTTGCCAAGCAGGTCGATGTGGGGAGCGACCCGCCGCCACTTGTAGTCGGAACGCCATTCGCCGTCGATGCGAACGCCGCACAGCTCGAAGGGCCCCTTGCGCCAGGGATGCAACGCTTGTGCCGCCTTGCCAAGCGCCTCCCTGTCCGTTGCCGACAGCGCGCCATCAACGGTGACCGTGGCGTTGAGCGTGACCCTGGCGCCGGGCGCCGCCGGCAGACCGCACAGGGCCCGGCACCACCTCGGGAAATCGCCGTGGGCACGCAGATTGCGCCGCAACAGGCCATCGAGTACGGACCAGTCCGGCAGTTGCTCGTACAAGGCATCAAACCAGGTACAACTCATGCTCGGCATCCGGCCAACGGCTCGCGGCCAACCTGCCGGCACACCAACGCACATCTGGGTTTTGATCGCATGTGCGCCGAACGCTCACGCCCAGGCTAGGAACGATGCCCAGTTCAGGCAGCGAAACCAGGTTCGCACCGGGGCGAATCCGGCGGTGCGCAGGCGTTCGATGTGCGTTTCTTCGCTGTCCACGATCATCACCTTTTCCAGGGCGGCGCGCTTCTGGCCCACCTCCAGTTCGCTGTATCCGTTGGCCTGCTTGAAGGCGCGGTGGGTCGCATCGAAGAACGCCTGATCCCCGGCATCGGCGAAGCGAACCTTCTCCGACAGCAGCAGCAGCCCGCCGGGCGCCATCTGCTCCCGGAACCGGCTCATCAGGCCCTGGCGCTCGACGGGGGGCAGGAACTGCAGCACATAGTTCATGAGGATGACGTCGGCACCGCCGACATCGGTTGCCCGGATGTCCTGCAAACGAAACTCCACCCGATCATCGTCCAGGCCCCGCGCGGCGCGATCAAGCATGGGCTTGGAGCTATCCACCGCAATGATTCTGCATGGCCGGTCTCCCAGTTGGCGCAGCACGGCCAACGTTGTCGCGCCGAGGGAGCAGCCGAGGTCGAAAACCAGGCCCCCCGGAGCCGCTTTGGCCACCCCCGTGCCGTGGCGGGCGGCGGGGTGGGGGGCGGTGCGGTCGGGGGCAGCGGCAACGCGCCCGCCTTCCGGCCGGGCAACCTGCCCGGCGGCTACCGGCGGCCCCGCTCCGGCCAGATGCCGCACGGCAAGCAGGCCGGTGAGCGGCACCAGTGCCTCATAGGCCGGTACGCTGCGCCGGATCATGTCGGGGAATACCTGGGCGACCGCCTCATCGAAGGCGAAGTCGACAAGCTGCCCCTGCGGGTTCCGATAGATGCGATCTCTGTCCGTCATGTTCATCCGCAACCGCGTGTTACACTCGGCGGCCCTTCGGCAAGCCGTGCCCGCACCATGGATAGCGATGCGCTCAGCAACCCGGAACTTTACATCAATCGGGAACTTTCGATGCTGGAGTTCCACCGCCGCGTGCTCGCCCAGGCCGAGGACGAGGCCCTGCCGCTGCTCGAGCGCCTGCGCTTCCTGTGCATCTCCAGTTCCGTACTCGATGAATTCTTCGAGATTCGTGTTGCCGGCCTGAAACAGCAGGAAGCCTATGGGGCCCAACATCGGGGGCCGGACAACATGTCCCCATCGGAGCAGTTGCGCCGTATCTCGCAGACAGCGCACGGCATCGTCGACCGACAATACCTGGTGCTCAACGAGTTGCTGCTGCCGGCGCTCGATGCCCACGACATCCGCTTCATTGCCAAGGAAGACTGGAACAACGAGCAACGTAAGTGGATAAAGCGCTTCTTCAACCACGAGTTGGCACCGGTGATGAGCCCCATCGGGCTCGACCCGGCGCATCCGTTCCCACAATTGCTGAACAAGAGCCTTACCTTCATCGTCACGCTGCAAGGCAAGGACGCTTTCGGCCGCAATAGCGGCAAGGCCATCCTCCAGGCACCCCGCTCCCTGCCCCGGGTAATCCGCCTACCGGAGTCGAGCGCGGCCAGCCCCAATGAATTCGTGTTGCTGTCCTCCATCATCGATGCCCACGCCGGCGACCTTTTCCTGGGTATGAAGGCAACCGGCGTCTACCAGTTCCGGGTGACGCGCAACAGCGACCTGTTCGTCGACGAGGAAGAGGTGGACGACCTGCTGCGGGCGGTGGAGGGCGAGCTTTCCTCCCGGCGTTACGGGGATGCGGTACGCCTGGAGGTCGCCAAGGGCTGCCCGGACGACCTCGAAGCCTTCCTGATCGCCCAGTTCCACCTGTCCCGGGACGATGTGTACCGCTGCAACGGGCCGGTGAACCTGATGCGCCTGGCCAGGGTGCCCGACCTAGTGGACCGGCCGGACCTGAAGTATCCGGGCTTCACACCGAGTGTGCCCGGGCGGGTGCGGGCGGCCAACGACATGTTCGAAGCCATCGCCATAGCCGATATTCTGCTGCATCACCCGTTCGAATCCTTCGCCCCGTTCGTCGAGTTCCTGCGCCAGGCGGCCAGGGATCCGGGGGTTCTGTCCATTCGGCAAACGCTGTATCGCACCGGCACCGAGTCGGTGGTGGTGGAGGCGCTTACGGATGCGGCCAACAACGGCAAGGAAGTGCTGGTGATAATCGAGCTTCGCGCCCGCTTCGACGAGGCGGCGAATATCGAACTGGCCAACCACCTGCAACGGGCCGGAGCCCAGGTGGTCTATGGTGTTGTGGGGCACAAGGCACACGCCAAGATGTGCCTGGTTATCCGCCGGGAAGGCAGGGCGCTGAAACGCTATGCGCACCTCGGCACCGGCAACTATCACACCCGCACCGCCCGGCTGTATACCGACTATGGCTTGTTCACCTGCGACCCGGACATCGGCGAGGACGTTCAGAAGGTGTTCCAGCAGCTTACCGCAATGGGCCGCGCCGGGCGTTTGAAGAAGCTGTTGCAATCGCCGTTCACGCTGCACAAGTCGCTACTGGAACTCGTCGATGGCGAGGCACAAAATGCGCGCCAGAACAAAACCGGGCGCGTCATGGCCAAAATGAACTCGCTCGTCGAGCCGCAGATGATCCAGGCCCTGTACCGTGCCAGCCAGGCGGGGGTGATGGTTGACCTGATCGTGCGCGGCATCTGTGGGTTGCGCCCGGGGGTCAAGGGCGTCTCGGATAACATTCGGGTGCGGTCCGTCGTCGGGCGCTTCCTCGAGCACACGCGGGTGTTCTATTTCGAGAACGACGGCGAGCCCAAGGTGTTCATTTCCAGCGCCGACTGGATGGGCCGCAATTTCTTCAATCGCGTGGAAACCTGCCTGCCCATAGAAGACAGGGCGCTTAGGCGGCGCATCGTCAAGGAAACCTTCGACACCTACCTTGCCGACAACACCCAGGCCTGGTCGCTGCAAAGCGACGGCACCTACACCGCCGTTCCGGGCCAACCGGGCCGGCGCCGCAGCGCCCAGGAGACACTGCTGACGCAACTGGCCGACGGGAGCTGATCAACTCGCCCTGACCTTCAGCGTGACGGGTGCCGCCGAAAAACGTTGAGCTTCCTCCTTCAGGTTCAGGCTGGTTAGCGGATGTTTTGCCAGCCACTTCTTCGGCATGCCAAGCGTAAGCCGACCATTCCTGGCCGCCGCGGCGATGTGGGGCAACGGGTCCTTGCTACGGCTCCGGTTCAGGATCACGGCCACGCGCAGGAGCACCGCGAGATACAGCATGCGCTTTTCGGCGAGCATGGGCTCGGTATCGACCGGGAACTTGCGCCGGTGGCTGCGTACCAGGCTCGCCACCTGGATCTGATCCAAACGGGAAAAACCGGGCATATCCATGTTGGCGAGCAGGTAGCCGCCGTGCCGGTGATAGTGATTGTGGGCGATGTCCATGCCGATTTCGTGCAGGTCGGCCGCCCAGGCCAGCAGCAGGCGATCGGACGACTCCGTTAGGTTCCAGGCAACCGCGGTCTGCGCTAGCAGGCTGAGCGCGGTGTCTCGTACCCTTTTGGCGTGGCCGGCGTCGACATGGTAGCGCACCATCAGATCCCGCACGGTGCTGTCGCGAATGTCGTGGTGGTGGTGCCGCCCGAGCAGGTCGTGCAGCAAACCCTCGCGCAGCGCACCCTGGCTGACCTGCAGAGTACGCAGGCGCAGGGCGGTGACGACGGCGGCGAGCGCGGCCACGCCGCCGGGAAATATCGCCCGCCGTTCCTCGGACAGGCCCGGCAGGCACAGGTTGTCGATATGCCGCGCCTCCATGAGCCTGGTGATTAGGGCCTTGATGCCCCGGGCGGTGATGGCGGCGGCGGGGTCGCCCTGCAGCTCAGCCAGCACTTTCCGAACGGCGAGGATGGTGCCCGATGCGCCGATGGCGACATCCCAGCCAAGCGAACGATACTGGCTGCGCACCGCCTGCAGCTCCTGCCGGCAGTGGTTGATGGCGGCCCGCACGGACTTCTCGGTGAGCTGGCCGTCGCCGAAGAATCGATGGGTGAGCTCAACGCACCCGATGTACAGGCTCTCCATCGTCTCCGGCTGAAACCGGCGACCGAGGATCAGTTCCGTGCTGCCGCCACCGATGTCGATGACGAGGCGCCGGTCGTGGTTGTCCTCGAGGTCGTGGGAGACGCCCAGGTAGATCAGGCGGGCTTCCTCCCGACCGGAAATCACCTCCACCGGATGGCCGAGCGCCGCCTGCGCCTTGTCGATGAACTGCGCCGAGTCGCGCGCCTTGCGCAGGGTATTGGTGCCGACGACGCGCACATTGTCCCGCTGTAGGTAGCGCAGGCGCTGGCCGAATCGCTCTAGGCAAACCATCGCCCGCCGCGCCACCGGGGCGGCCAAACAGTTGCCGCCGCCGAGGCCTTCAGCAAGGCGCACCATTTCCTTGATTCGGTCGACCACCTGTAGGCGGCCGTTGGTTTCATGGGCGACGATGAGATGGAAGCTGTTGGAGCCGAGATCCAGCGCCGCCAGTTCCCGGGGAGCGCCTGGGGCGGGACGAGCGCCGACTTCCACCTAGTGCTCCATCAAACTGATAATGGCGTATCAGCGTGCCCACAAACGCCCAGCTGCGCGGCGGAGGCTCGCCGGCGTATGCGAGATACGTCAAGTTGATGGAGCACTAGTCGGGCAGTCCCAGCACCCGCTTGGCGATCACGTTTAGCTGCACCTCGCTGGTTCCGCCTTCAATGGAGTTGCCCTTCGAGCGCAGCCACTGCCGCGCAACGAGGCTTTCCCGGTCGCCGTAGGCGGCACCGTCCCAGCCGGTCGCCGCCATGCCCATGGTTTCCAGCATCAGCTCGTACTTGCGCTTGTTCTGTTCGGTGCCGTAATACTTGAACATCGAGGCTAGGTGGCCGCTCGCAAGGCCCGCCTTGGCTTCCTCGCCGCCCCGCGCCAGGGTAAGCTGGAAGGCGCGGTCGTTCATGCGGTGGCCGCTTACCTTGTGGCGGATGACCGGGTCGGCGATACGGCCGCCCCGCTCCCCGGTGTACTCCTTGCCGATGTCTTCAAGCTTGCGGCCGGTGGCGCCGACCGCCGAGTTGCCGCCGATGCCGGCAACCATGTTGCGTTCGTGTTGCAACAGCCGCTTGGCGATGGCCCAGCCCTTGTTGATTTCACCAACCAGGTTTCGCTTGGGTACGCGCACATTGTCGAAAAAAGTCTGGCAGAACGGCGACGAGCCGCTGATGAGCTCGATCGGCGTGGTGGAGACACCTTCGGTCTCCATGTCGAACAGTAGGAAACTGATGCCCTCGTGTTTCGGTACGCCCGGGTTGGTGCGCACCAGGCAGAAGATCCAATCGGCGTGGTTGGCATAGGATGTCCAGATCTTGGAACCGTTGACCAGGTAGTAGGCCCCCTTGTCCTGCGCCTTGGTTTGCAACCCCGCCAAGTCGGAGCCGTGGCCGGGTTCCGAGTATCCCTGACACCAGCGGATCTCGCCGCGCACGATGGGCGGCAGGTGCTCCCGCTTCTGCTCCTCGTCCGCGAACTCCAGGAGCGCCGGGCCCAGCATCCCAATGCCAAAGCTGTTCAAAGGTACCCGGGCACGGATGCGCGCAAGTTCTTGGCGCAATACCCGATCCTCCTCGAACGAAAGGCCGCCGCCGCCATACTGGCGCGGCCACCGCGGCGCCGTCCAGCCCCGCTCGGCCATCCGCTCGAGCCAGAGCTTGGAGTCGGGGTTGGTGTAGCGCTCCCGGCGCCCACCCCAGATGATTTCGTCCTCCGGGGTCGGCGTGCGCATGGAAGCCGGGCAGTTTTCCTGTAGCCACGCCCGCACCTCGTTGCGGAATGCCTGCAACTCACTCACCGCGCTGGGGTCTCTCCAGGTGACCAGTGGGCCATTGTAGGGATTTCCGTGCGCCGGTGGTAGGCGAGCATGGTGCCGTGCAAATCTCCAGCGAACCGCCTGCAGGTGCCGACTTGGGTGCCGCTACCAGAACGCGGGGCGGGACGTTATAGTTTCGCGCTGGTTTTTTTGAGGATGCACATGGGTCGGCTCGACACTCGGGAGTTCCGCAGGACATTGGGCCAGTTTGCGAGCGGCGTGGTGATTGCGACGGGCTGGCACGACGGTGAGCCAGCCGGGTTCGCGGCCCAGTCGTTCACATCGGTGTCACTGGACCCGCCGCTGGTGGCGGTGTGCCCCGCCAAATCGAGCAGGAGTTGGCCGAAGCTGCGCAACAGCGGCAGTTTCTGCATCAACATCCTGACCGAGCACCAGCAAGCCGTGAGCGATGTTTTCGCCCAGACCGGCATCGACAAGTTTGGCGACCTCGATTGGCGCCCGGGAACCACCGGCGCCCCGGTGCTTACCGGAGCGCTGGCCTACATCGACTGCGAACTGGTGGAGGAGCACGATGCCGGCGACCACACCATTGCGGTGGGCCGGGTGCGGGATCTGGGCGTGCTCAATGGGGAGCAGGGCCCGCTGGTGTTTTTCCGGGGTGCCTACGGGTTGCTGGACGGCACCTAGTGGTTCGACCACCGGGATGGCCGCTAGTGTTCTGCGTCATGAATGGATTGAACCAATGATTGTTCCGTGCCACATGGGCGTCGAGCGTGGGCCGCATCTGGTGCGCGCACGGCCTACGTACAGCGCTACACTGCGCAGGCAAGGCCATTCGTCTGGTTCGCCACCGCCAAATCGATCCTCGCCAAAGTCGAGCGGCTTTGTTCCGTTATTTCCGGGATACAACACTAGGCACCGGTGAAGTTGCCTGGCCGGCGTTCGGCGACGGACCGTATACCCTCCGCGGCGTCGCTGGTGCCGCGCAGCCACTTCTGCTCTTCCAGTTCATGGTCTGTGGCTTCCGCAACCGCCTGGGCCAGACCCCGACGCATGGTCGCTCGCACGGAAGCGACCGCGAGCGGGGCATTTGCGGCGATTTCCCGAGCGAGCCGCCAAGCTTCCGCACGCAGGTTCTCAAGGTCGGTAAGCACATCCACCAAGCCGACATCCAGGGCCTGTTGCCCGTTCAGGCGCCGGCCCGTGTAAAGCATCAGGTTGGCGGCCTGCTGGCCGACCAACTTCGGCAGGGTCACCGTCAGGCCGAAGCCCTGGTGAATGCCGAGTTTGACGAAGTTCGCCGAAAACCTCGCCTCCCGCGCGGCAACCCGGAAGTCGGAAACCAGAGCAAGACCCAGGCCACCGCCGACGGCGGCACCCTGAATCGCACCGACGACGGGTGTCTTGTTGGAAAAAAGGCGAACTGCCTCGCGGTAGAGGCCGCCGGTGGTATTCCTGAAACCATCCTCGGTAAAATCACCGTCGGCGCTATTTGTCGACCTGGTACTGAAATTGGCGCCGGCGCAAAATGACTTGCCTTGGGACGCCAGTACGATAGCGCGGCATTGGGTATCGCCATCCAATGCTTCGAAAGCGTCGGCAATCTGGCCGATGAGACTTTGGTCGAAGAAGTTGTGCGGCGGCCGGCGGATCTCCACAGTGGCCACGTAGTCGTTCAACGTAACGGCGATGTCTCTATGGGTGCCGGCGTCTGTCATGATTCCCCCCTGGGCGGTCGAACGGCGCATCTTAGCCTATCCTTGAGAGGTAGCACATCAGCATGGACGAACCAACCGGCGCACCCGATTCGCGGGGCACGGAACCCTCAAGGCGGGGCAAGAGCCCTCAGCCGGGGAGCGCGAGGGGGCACCCCTCGCATGAAATGACTCAGCCCGGGAGCGCGAGGGGACACTCCCCGCAGGAGAAAAGCCCCCCGCCGGAGAACACTGGCGAGCATCCCCCGCAGGAAAAGAGTCTCCGGCCGAGCAGCGCGAAGGAGTACCCCCCGCATGGAAAAGGCTCCCAGCCGGGCAGCACGGCTGGACCTCCCGCGCCCGCAGAATCCCAGCCCTTCGTCAGCCCGGGTATCTGGCAGCTCGCCTTTCCATCGATACTCGGCAACCTCTCCTACTCGGTTGTCGCCATGGTACAAACCAAGTTTGTGGGCGAGTTAGGCGCCGGCGCACTAGCCGCGTTGGGAGCGGGCCAGCGCGTATTCTTTGCCATGCAGGCGATCTTGATGGCGGTCAGTGCCGGTACCACGGCGCTGGTGGCCCGGGCCTGGGGCGCGGGGGACTACAATGAGGCCAGCCGGGTCACCATGGCGTCCCTGGCTCTGGCCGGGATTTTTGGGCTGGTGATCATGGTGTTGGGTGTTCTCTATGCGCGCCCCGTCGCCAGCATATTCGGTCTCGACCCGGCCACACTGGAACTGGCTGCGGAAAACATCCGCATGTTGAGCTGGTTTAATCTCGCGTTCGCCATCACCTTCATCCTAAGTGCCGCGTTGCGCGCCGCGGGGGATGCCTGGTCACCGCTGTGGATCGGGTCTGCCGTCAACCTGCTGAACGTCCCCCTTCTGTACCTTCTTGTCTTCGGCCATTACGGCTTCCCGAAGCTCGGCGTCACCGGTGCCCCGGCCGCGGCGGGGGTTTCATTCGCCGCCGGGGCCGTGCTGCTGCTCGGGCTGTGGCTGAAGCAGAAGTTTCGTGTTCGCCATGTGGGCGGCGGCTGGTGGCGGCGGGAGCGTCTGCGGCGGCTGCTGCACATCGGCTATCCGGCCGCCTTTGAACAGATCGTCTTCCAGACGGGTTTTTTCGCGTTCCTCATTCTGATCGGCAACTTCTACGGTACGGAAGCCTTCGCCGCCTACAACGTGGGTGCCAACCTATTGATGGTCTGCTTCATGGTGGGCTTCGGTTTCTCGATTGCCGGGTCTACCCTGATTGGCCAGCACCTAGGTGCCGGGGACCACGCCGGCGCCGAGCGCAGCGGCTGGCGCGCCGGCGGTCTGGCCATGCTGTCCATGGGTGCGCTGGCCTTGCCGGTATTGGTATTTGCCCGTGAGTTGGCGACCCTGTTCCTGGGCGATGAACCGCTGACAGTCGAGTACACCGTGCAGTTCATCCAGGTGATGGGGGCCATCATGCCGCTCATGGCCATTGAGTTCGCAATCGGTGGTGCACTCCGGGGTGCCGGTGACACCCGCTTTCCCCTCATCGCCACCTTCCTAGGCCTAATCGCCGTACGATGCGGGTTGGCGGCCCTGTTCACCTGGATGGGGTTACCCGTTTTGTGGGTATATGCCGCACTGGTCGGTGACTACCTGGTGAAGGGACTGATGCTGGTGCTGCGCTTTCACCGGGGCCGCTGGAAGACCTTGGTACGCACGGAGGATCTGGGCTTCGGGGCACATGGGCGGTGACGGTACCGGGCGTGGCCGGATAGGTCCGGATACGATAGTATTGTTACGGCATTACATCACGGCATTACATCGGCGGTCCACCGATGCGAACACCGGAAATGAATGGGTTACTACGACAAAATCCGTTGATCGGGGCAAAATCCCGACAAAATCACGGGCATGTTGGTAAAGATGGGCTAAGAACACATCCGGCCCCGGCCACATCCGGGCTCTGGTGCTGGCGCACGAATGCTCGCAAGCGCCGCTGGTGGGCAAGGCTGCCGACTTCGGTGCAGTGGTGACGGTTCCGCCTGGGAAGCTGGCACCACCAGCGCCCGCACCAGCTAGCCCAGCGGCAACCGGCGGCGCAAGGCATCGGTCGCCGGGCACGGCCTGGCGGGCGCGTCAGCGGGCCAAGTTGCGGCGGGTGGACGGTCCTGTCGCGGCGTGGCGCTTCGCCCGACGGTTCCTGGGCATGATCGTGCGCCACGTGTTGCGACGGTTCCTGGGCGTGATCGTGCGCCACGTGTTGCGATGCTTTCGTGCCGCACCCGCTTCTCCGCCTCCGGCCGAATGTCCGCCTCCGGCCGAATATCCGCTGGGGGTGGAGATCGCCGCGCTGGGCACTCGCTCGCAGGCCGTGTTCGCGGCATCGAGGCGCGTGGCGCGCCGACCGACGGCCGGCCAGCACATCGACCTGGTGGTGGCCGACACGGCGGCCGAGGCGGCAGGGGCGGCGGCCCCGGTGGTCGTCCTCGCCGAGGCGCCGCCCATGCTGTCAGTACCCGCTTTCGACCCGCGAGCCGACAACCCGATCGGCTGGTATCACGATTTCGGGAACGAGGTGGTGGGGGCGCTGGGTCCGCTTGACCGGCTACCGCCGGGCCGTGGGGCGAACTGCGTCGTGCGCCACGACGACCGCACGACGCTTAGGGGGATTCGCCACTTAGAGGATGTGGCGGCGTATCACGCCGACACCGTAACGCGCGCGGGGGAGCTGGCCCGGCTGGCGGCGACCGGGGTGGTGGTGCATCTGGCGGACGGGGACCGGCGGCTGGCACCCTATCTGGGCGCGGAGCTGTTCGAGTTGATGACGCGCGAGGTGCGCGACCTGGACAACGACGGGCGCGAGGCGCTCGGCGCACGGATGCGGCGCGCGGCGCTGCGGGAGCATTCGCTGACCGGCCGTGCGCGGCAGATGGCCGAGCGGGTGCTGGCTGACCCGCCGCGGCTGCCGCTGGTGTCGGTCAACCTGCCGACGCGGCGGCCGGAACTGCTGGAGCGGGCGCTGGCGGCGGTGCGGCGGCAGACCTATCCGCGGCTGGAGATGGTTCTGGCGCTGCACGGGGAGGGATTCGGGGAGGTGGCACCCGGGGCGGCGGGGCCGTCGGTGACGTTGACGGTGCTGCGGCTGGACGCGTCGTTGCCGATTGGCTCGGTGTTGAACGCGATGGCGCAGGCTTCGCGCGGAACCCTGCTGTTGAAGATGGACGACGACGACCTGTACGGCCCCGACTTCATCTGGGATCTGGTGCTGGCGCACGAATACTCGCAAGCGCCACTGCTGGGCAAGGGAGATGAGTTCACCTATCTAGCCGCCGCCGGCAGGACTATCCGGCGGCACCGCTTCGTGACGGAGAGCTACGTGGAGGACCAAGATATAGCTGGTGGTGCCCTGCTGCTCGAGCGCCACCTGCTCGACCGCCTCGGCGGCTGGCGGCGACTTCGGCGGCACACGGATAAGCATCTCATCCACGACGCCTTGCGCGCTGGTGCCCGTGTCTACCGGACGCATTCGTATGGCTTTCTGGTCGTTCGCCACGGTCGCGGGCACACATGGGCGCGGGACGAAGCCTGGTTCATGCAGCGGGCCGACGTTGAAGAGGCGGGATGGCGGCCAGAGATGGCTGACATCGACGACGACGCAGGGGTACCGCCATACGACCTATGAGGCCGCTAAAAGCTGGCGCATCTGGCCGGGGTCCAGCCAATCTTCGTTGGTGTCGCCACTATACAAGGCCGGCAGCCGGGCAATCGGTAGACCTTCAAGCGCCTGTTGTCACTACGTATCGGGGTTTGTAATCGGCGTATCCCCAATGGCCGGCGGGGAGGTTCCCCGTGCAGCGGCTGTCCGCTTGTTACCGATTTCGGTGGACGACAGGTCCATGCGAAATTCCTTCTCGTCCACTCCCGTGCAGGCATCGGCCAAGCGGCCCGGTAGAGGCTGATCGCCCAGCCCCCGGAAGCTGCCGTCGATGCGACGGCCGAATACCAGGAACCCTATGCCCCGGTCCAGCATCCCGGCGAGTTGCCGGTCGCGCTCACGAGTGCCATCGTAATAGCGGGGGTCGGCGATGCGAACCAGGGTATCTATGCCGACAACGAAGGTCGCCCCGGGAAAACGCCGGGCCTTATCGGCGAACCTTGGCAGGCGCGTCAGCCATACCGGGTGTTCGAACTGACGGAGCCGCGCGTGGATTTGGAAGTAGTCCAGAAGGGGCTTGTCCGGGTTTTCGATGGATAGCTCGAAGGCCCCTCGCCGGCCCAGCCTGGCCTCGGCGTAACTCATCATGTGGCGGTGGCCGTCGTGGAGCGGATTGAACGACCCCGGAAACAGCAGCACACCATCGTGGTCCGCGGTTGATACGAGGTGCAACCGCCCTTCCACCAACGCCCGCCATTCGGGTGCCGCTGCCACCGACCTCGGTTCGCTGCCGGGCGTGCTGGCCAAGCCAAGCGCCGCCAGCATCAGGCACCAGGCGGCTTCGGTCAGCTCCCGTTCCTGGGTCGCGCGGTCAGCCGCGGCCGAGAATTGACTGTACTCGTTGTAGAAGCTGTGCGTCGTCGTCTGTAGGGCAAGGTGCGCCCGACAGGCACCCCGCTTGATTCGGTCCGTGGCCAGGCTCGCCGTGACCGCGAACCCGAAAGGGTGGGATCTGTCTAAGCCGCGCGCGCGCTGAAACCCGGCCATGGCCAGCGCCCGGGCGGTTTCGGCGCTGCACGCCTGGCGTGGCGCACCCCCCAGCAGTTCAGCAAGGCTCGCCGGGGAATAGGGAATGCTCGCCTCCAGGACGGTGCGGGATGCGCCCGCCGTGCCGAGCAGCTCCGCTAGGAACCCGGCACCGCCCCCTGTGACGTGCAGAACACCCTGCCAGGGGCTGTCATGGAGCAACCGGGCACGTTCGCTCATTGATCACCCCGCCTTGTGCAAGTTCCGGCGCTCTGACGCACGGGCACGGGGAAGTGGGTATTTGCATGCAAGCCTGCGCGGAGTCATCAACAGCCCGACATACCCGCACTCGCCGTCTTCCCGAGCCACCCTACCCCCCGAGAAAGGCGCGGGTGATGGCAACGAACTCGTCCAGTTGGTCGTGGTGTACCCAGTGCCCGGCACCCTGTATGTTGGCAACTTGAGCATCCTGGAAATGCTGGACGCGGCCATCCGTCTCCGGGTCGGAAGCCCAGCTCTCGGTGCCCCGGAACAGGAGCGTCGGACAGTCTATGCGCCGATACAGGGCGTACTGTTCCTCCTGGGGCAGGCTAACCGGAGGGAATGCGCGCACATAGTTGTCGAACTTCCAGCTAAAGGTGCCGTCTTCGTTCTGGGTGCTGCCGTGTATCGTCAGATGTCGCGCCTGGGTTTCGGTAAGGTGGGGGTTTTCCGTCTGCATGCGCTCGTAGGCATCCTCCAACGACCGGTAGCGGCGGGGTATGCGGCCCGAAATTTGGCGCAGATCCTCAATCCAGGCGTGCAGCCGCGCCTGCACAGGCTGATTGAGACGCTCCGCCAGCATGGCCGGGGGCGGCCCCATCCCCTCTATGGAGACGAGCTTCGTCACGGTTTCCGGGTAGAGCCCGCTATAGAGCAGGGCGATGGACCCGCCTAGGGAGTGGCCGATAATTGTCACCGGCGTATGGTGCCGCTGGTGCAGGAGCTGCGCGATATCGTACACATAGTCGACCTGGTCGTAGCTGCCGCCGAGCAGCCACTGGGAATCGCCGTGACCTCGCAAATCCGGGGCGATGATGTGGTATTCGCTGCGGAACGCCCGGGCTACCCAGTCCCAGTTGCGGCAGTGGTCGCGCCCGCCGTGTATCAGCAGCATCGACGGTGCACCCTCGTTGCCCCAATCCACGTAGTGCAGGCGCAGCCTTTGGGAGAAGTAGATGTGGGAGGTAGGGCCTTCCATGGACATTCGGTATCCTTTTGTAGAATGGAGCGTTGCCCGGAAATGTTACTTGCCCATCCCATCCCGAGTCGAGCCGACGAGTTTGCCGGCAGCAACTGCCGCTACGCCACCGCCCATGCTGGCGGCTAACATACCGCCATGAACCGGGCAAACGCCTTAACCGCGCTACGGCTTGCCGTCGCGCCGCTGGCCGTCTGGGCTGTGGCTACCGCCCGATGGCATCTGGCCCTGTTGGTCTTCGTGACCGCGGTGGTTACCGATCTATTGGACGGCATCGTGGCAAGACGGCTGGGCCAGGTGTCCAGGGCCGGGGGATTCTTCGATCACGCCACCGACTGCGCCTTTGTCACCGCGACCCTAGGCGGCCTGGCGGCGGTGGGGTGGGTGCCCTGGCTGCTGGTGGCGCTGATTCCCCTGGCGTTCGTGCAATACACGCTGGATTCGGGAATATTGGCCGGGCGGACCCTACGAACCAATGTGCTCGGCAAAGCCAACGGCATCGGCTATTTCTTGCTTGCGGGCGCAATAATCGCAAGAGAAGCCCTCAGGCTCGATTGGCTACCGGCGTTGCTCCCGCGGATGCTGGCCTGGGCATTGGTGGCAACAACGCTGGCGTCGATGGTCGAACGGCTAGCGCATCTGTTGCGCACCGGTCGCCGCGGCGAAAGCTCCTAGGCGGCGTCTGGAAAATCCCCATTCGTGTGCACGTTCTGCACGTCATCGAGTTCTTCGAGCGCATCGACTAGGCGCAGTACCTTTTCGGCCTGGGCCAAGTCACAGGGGCAGAAGCTCGAGGGCACCATGGTTACCTCGGCGTGGTCGGCCTTGAGGGATGCCGCCTTGAGGGCATCCGCGACCCGGCTTAGGTCTTCCCAGGCGGTTATCACCGTAATCGAACCATCCTGGTCGGTTTCCAGGTCTTCCGCGCCCACTTCTAAGGCGGCATCGAGCAGGCGCGCCTCATCCGCGCCGGGCGCAAAGGTGATGACACCCCGCCTTGCGAACAGGTACGCCACAGAGCCGTCAGTGCCAAGGTTGCCGCCGTATTTGCCGAACGCGTGGCGCACCGCCGCCGCCGTGCGATTGCGGTTGTCCGTCATGGCCTCCACCAGCACGGCGACGCCGCCGGCCGCATAGCCTTCGTACACCAGTTCCTCAAGCTGCGCACCACCGCCGCCACCCGCCCCGCGCGCAACGGCGCGCTCAATGGTCTCCTTGGGTACATTGGCGGACAACGCCTTGTCCAGGGCCGTCCTGAGCCGCGGGTTGTCGCTGGCATCGCCACCGAGCCGCGCGGCGACCGTAACCTCGCGCAGTACCTTGGTCCAGAGCTTGCCCCGCTTGGCGTCCTGCGCCGCCTTGCGGTGCTTGATGTTGGCCCACTTGCTGTGCCCCGCCACGGTTATCGACCCGTCATCGCCCGTTGCTCAGGAACGGCCACCGGTGGGGCCGGGGTGGATGTGCAGTTCCCGCAACTGGCGCTGATCAACGGCACTCGGCGCGGCCATCATCAGGCAGGCGGCCGACTGGGTTTTGGGAAAGGCGATGACGTCGCGTATGGCCTGGGCACCGGCGATTAGCATCACCAGCCGGTCGAAGCCAATCGCAATGCCGCCGTGGGGTGGGCAGCCGTGGCGCAGCGCCGCGAGCAGGAAGCCGAACTTTTCATCCGCTTCGGCACCGGCCTGTATCACTTCCAACACCGCCCGTTGCATCGCCTCTGTGTGAATCCTAAGCGACCCGCCGCCAAGTTCGTAGCCGTTCAACACCACATCATAGGCCGCCGCCCTGGCTTTAGCGGGCTGGGCAAGCAGCTCCTCGGAACTGCACGTGGGCCTGGTGAACTGATGGTGGGCGGGCGTTAGGCTGCCGTCGCGATGCCGTTCGAACATGGGCCAATCAACCACCCATAGCGGCGCGTAACCCGCTTCGACCACATCAAGGGCCGCACCCAACTCGTTGCGCAGCGCACCCATGGAATCGTTGACCACGTTCGCCTTGCCGGCACCGAAGAACACCAGGTCGCCGTTCCTGGCCGCGACCCGCCGCAGCACCTCGGCGACAACCGGTTCCGGCAGAAACTTGAGAATGGGCGATTGCAGGCCCTTGGCACCCAGACCAAGCTCATTGACTTTTATGTATGCGAGCCCCCGCGCCCCGTAACGGCCGACAAAATCGACGAAATCATCGATGGCCCTGCGCGTCAGCTTGCCGCCGCCGGGCGCCCTCAGCGCCACCACTCGGCCATCGGGGTCTGTGGCGGGGCCCCGGAACACCTTGAACTCCACGGTTGCCATCAGGTCGGCAATGTCGGTCAGGCGCAACGGGTTGCGCAGGTCCGGCCGGTCGCTGCCGTAGTCGCGCATCGCCTCCTCCCAGGTCAACACCGGGAAGTCTCCGAGTTCCACCCCGTTAAGTTCCTTGAACAGGCGCCTGATCATGCCCTCGGTGAGGGCCATGATGTCCTGTTCCCGAACAAAAGAGGCTTCGATATCGATCTGGGTGAATTCAGGCTGCCGGTCGTGCCGCAGGTCTTCATCGCGATAGCAACGGGCCAACTGGTAGTACTTGTCTACCCCGGACATCATCAGCAGTTGCTTGTACATCTGTGGGGATTGGGGCAGCGCGAAGAAGGCACCCGGGTGCGTGCGACTGGGAACCAGATAGTCCCGGGCGCCTTCCGGCGTCGACCTGCTGAGCGTCGGTGTTTCGATTTCCCAGTAGCCGCTGCCATCCAGGTGGCTGCGCACAACCGCGGCCGCTCGCGCCCTGACCGCAAGACGTTCCTGCATCTCTGGTCGGCGCAGGTCGAGGTAACGGTAACGCAGGCGCACATCCTCGCCGGCATCGGAGTACTCGTCGAGTTGAAAGGGCGGTGTGGCGGCGGTATTCAGAATTTCCAATGCACTGCCCAGCACCTCAACCTGCCCAGTCGCCATGCTGGGATTCTCCGCCCCTTCCAGACGCCGTCGAACCTTGCCCGCCATGCGCAGTACATACTCGTTGCGAACCCGTTCGGCCGTGGCAAAGCTTGCCTGGGCATCCGGGTCGTAGACGACCTGTACGATGCCGGTGCGATCCCGGATATCCAAAAAAATCACTCCACCGTGGTCGCGTCGACGGTGCACCCAGCCGCACAGTTCCACTGGCTGACCGACATGCGTGGCATTCAGTTCTCCGCAATAGTGACTACGCATGGCCTTGGTGCCTCCATGGCGTTGCAAAAACGACCGGATATGCTACCCAAACCCATGCGATAGCAGACACCGCGCGTGCCGCAAACGCCACGGGAACGTGCGGCGCTGCTAGCGGAAGTTTGGCGAAGAAGCCCATGGCGAACATCCGGGCTACTCCGGCGTTGCGGCTTTGGTCGTGGACCGACGCGACTCGCCCCCGGTGTTTGCCACGCTCCCGGTTCCCTTGTTGCCGTTCTTTTCCGACTTTTCCGACTTGGCCGACTCGGCCGACTCGGCCGACTTGGCCGTATCACCTTCCGGATTGGCCCCGCTTGACGACCGGTCGGCACCCTTGTCTTTGGGAGCATCTTCCGCGTCGCCCGCAATGTTCTTCTTTTTGTTGGATTTGAAGTCGGTTTCGTACCAGCCGCTGCCTTTAAGACGAAAGGCCACGGCGGAAATCTTTTTCTTCAACCCCTCGGTCTTGCAAGCCGGACAAAGGGTCAGCGGCTGCTCGCCAAGCTTCTGCATCGCCTCCAGTTCTTGGCCACAATGACCGCAGCGATACTCGTATATGGGCATCGACATTTCCTCTCGATCACACTGAGCAGGCAAGCCAGGCGGCCCGCGCGCCGCGCATGATCTACAAAACGGACAAAAAAATACAGTGCTTTAACTTCAAATTGTAGTAGCAGCAACGCTCATTTTTGCGTCCAACTTCACTGTTCGGCGCGTAACACCCTGCATTTCCGGGTTAATCCGAGCCAAATCGACCGGCAACCCTTACCATACAGGGGCAGCGAGCCACAACGAGAATTGCTATTGCAGTAAAAAATCACTTGCGGGCCCGTAACTCTTTGGTTATAAAGCGGCCCCAACAGGTGGCTTGCGGCGGCAGGCTTTCCGTTGGGGCAGCCAGCACTGGCGTAGCCAAGACCGGGAAACACACGCCACGAACTGCCAGCAACAGGAGAAACGCATATGCCCCCCAAGAAAGCCGCCGCCAAAGGCAAGGCCAAATCCACCGCAAAATCCACCGCAAAAACCGCAGCGAAGCGAAAGCAGGCGACTGCGAAACGGGCATCCGCGAAGAAGGCATCAGCGGGAACAAGAAAAGTCGCGGCCAAGAAAGTCGCCGCCAAGAAGGCAAGAGCTCCCGCGAAAAAGGCCGTAGCCAAACGCGCGAAAGCACCCGCAAGGGCGAAAGCACCGGCAAAAGCGAAAGCCCCAACAAAGGCGAAAGCCCCGAGAAAAGCAAAAGCCCCAACAAAAGCGAAAGCCCGGGCAAAGGCGAAAGCCCCGACAAAGGCGAAAGCCCCGACAAAGAAAACAAGAACGGCCGCCAAGACAAAGAAAGCACCTGCCAAGAGGGCCGTAGCCAGATCCGTGGCGAAGGCGACGCCGGCGAAGAAGGCGGCTGCAAAACGCAAGGCGGCACCCGCTCCAAAAGCCAAGGCCGTTGTACGTAAACGAAGAGTAGCCAAACCAGCGGCCGCCGGAGCTCTCAGTATGAAGGCGACGGCAATTTCCCAGAAAATGTCGAAGGCGGAGGTGTTGACGGAACTCGCCCAGGCGACCAGCTTGACGCGTACCCAGGTCGGCACCGTGCTTGACGGATTAGAACAGTTGATTCAGCGCCACATCAAAAGGCGCGGTGCCGGCGAGTTCACCATTCCCGGGCTCATCAAGGTCAAGAAAGTCAGGAAAGCCGCCTCCAAGAAGCGCATGGGCCGTAACCCCAAGACGGGCGAGCAGATCGAGATACCGGCAAAACCCGCCTACAACCGCGTACGGGTCTCGGCGCTCAGCCGCCTCAAAAGAATGGCTCTCTGAGCGGCGCCCATCCGTCGAACAGTATCGCCGGCCCGTGCAAATTACTTTGCGCGGGCCGTTCGGTATGGCCCCCGGCGGGAAAAAATCGAACGATTTCATGCTGCAAAGTCAGCTATTCATTCCTACTCTGAAAGAAGACCCGGCCCAGGCGGAAGTGGCGAGCCATCGGCTCATGCTGCGCGCCGGGCTGGTGCGAGCCGTGGCGGCCGGGCTCTATACGTGGCTGCCTTTGGGGTTAAGAGTTGTTCGCAAGATCGAGGCCATCGCCCGCCAGGAACTCGAAGCGAGCGGTGCCCAAGAGGTATTGATGCCGGTCGTGCAACCCGCCGAGCTCTGGCGAGAAAGCATGCGCTGGGAAAAGATGGGTGCCGAGATGCTACGCATGAAAGACCGCCATGAACGCGATTTCTGCCTCGGGCCAACCCACGAGGAGATAATCACCGACCTGTTTCGGCGGGAAATACACAGCTACAAGCAACTGCCCTGCAACTTCTACCAGATTCAAACGAAATTTCGCGACGAGATCCGCCCCCGGTTCGGCGTCATGCGCGCCCGGGAATTCACGATGAAAGACGCTTATTCGTTTCACGAGGATCAGGCATCCTTCGACGAGACCTACCAAGAGATGTACGCCTGCTACAGCCGCATACTCGAACGCCTGCTACTGGATTTTCGGGCCGTGGAGGCGGACACCGGCAACATCGGCGGTTCGAACTCCCACGAGTTTCATGTGCTGGCGCAATCCGGAGAAGATGTCATCGTCCATGCCACCGAAGGTGACTACGCGGCCAACCTAGACAGGGCGGCGGCGGCGCCACCCGGCCCGCCTCCGGCCCCTGGCGAGCGTATGGCCGAAGTGGCGACACCCGGCAAAAACACTATCGACGCGGTTGCCGAATACCTCGGCTTGCCTGCCCAACGCTGCCTGAAAACACTGCTAGTGCGTGGCAAAAACTCCCCGGTCGCCCTGGTGCTGCGGGGAGACCACGAGCTAAATTCCGTAAAGGCGGCCAAGCTGCCCGGTGTGGCTCTGCCGCTCGAATTCGCCACCGACGACGAGATTCGTGCGGCCACCGACGCCACTCCGGGCTCCATAGGCCCGGTCGGACTAGGCCTGCCGATCCATATCGACCCTGAAGCGCGCGCCGTTGCGGATTTCGTCTGCGGCGCCAATCGCGACGGTTTTCACTACCGGGGCGTCAACTGGCAACGGGACATCGCGGTGGACGAAGCCCAGGTGACCGACATGCGCAATGTTGTTCCTGGCGACAAGGCACCCAACGGCCAGGGGGAGCTACGTTTACTGCGCGGGATCGAGGTGGGCCACATCTTCCAACTCGGCACGATTTACAGCGAACCGATGCAGGCCTCCTTCCTAGACCGGAGCGGTCGGGGCAGCGCGCCGATCATGGGTTGCTACGGCATGGGCATCACCCGCCTGGTCGCAGCGATTATCGAGCAGAACCACGACGAACGCGGCATCTGCTGGCCCGAGACCACCGCGCCCTTCGACGTGCATATCGTCGCGCTCAACTACACCAAGTCCGGGGCGGTGCGGCAGGTAGCACAGGAACTGCTTGAGCGCTGCGCCGCCCGGGGCGTGGATGCGCTGCTCGACGACCGGGACGAGCGGCCCGGGGTAAAGTTCGCCGAAGCCGACCTGCTCGGGCTGCCCCGGCGAATAACCGTGGGCGAGCGCGGGCTAAAGAACGGCCAGGTGGAGTACCGGCACCGCAACGGCGGCGATGCGCTTTCCCTAGCACCGGAAGAGGTGGTCGCAACACTCACTTCCTGATCCGCCCCTCGGGGGCCGCCCACCCGCAGGCCGCCAACCCGCCTTTAGCCCTCTGGGGAGTTCCCGCCGAAATTGCCGCCAACAAGGTCTTAAGCCTCTATGGGCTGCGCAGTTGATCTCGCGGTTTGCCGCCCGGATGACCAGGGTGGTCGGCAACACATCCGGCGGCTGTTAGCCCCAGTGCCTACGGGGAGCTTCCGTGGGCGCCGGAAAGCGAATGTCCATCCGTTCGATAACGCCGATCAGTTCGTCACCCCGAACGGCGTCGTAGTTGACGCCCAACATCGGCGCTGCGCATGTACGGGCAATCTGCGCTAAGGTTTGCCGCCGCAACAGATGAGGAGCCCATGTCATGCGCGATGTCACCATCTACCACAATCCCCGCTGCTCGAAGTCGCGGCAAACCCTGGCCCTGCTAAACGAGCGGGGCATCACCCCCAACATCGTCCCCTATCTCGATACCCCGCCGGACAGGGCAACGATAGCGCGGCTGCTCGAACTGCTTGGCCTGGAACCACGGGATCTCATGCGTAGGAAAGAGGCACCCTACGCCACTTTGGGGCTCGCCGCCGATGAGCTATCGAAAACCGCATTGATCCAAGCCATGGCCGAGCACCCCGTGTTGATCGAACGTCCCATCGTGGTGGCCGGAGACCGAGCCGCACTCGGCAGGCCACCCGAGAAGGTTCTCGAAATCCTGTAGGAAGGCCGCTCAAAGCCCTGCATTCAACGTTGCCTCCAGTTCGCCGATGGTGGCGGGATCCTCGATGGTCGACGGCACCACATAGGGTTCGCCGTCGAGCATCTGGCGCAATACCTGGCGCAGGATTTTCCCCGACCGGGTTTTTGGCAACCGTTTGACAACATGCACCCGCTTGAAGTTGGCGAACGGTCCCAGGTTGCTGCGCAACCTGCCCACCAGTTCGGCCCGCAAAGCACCCGGCGTGACGTTGACGCCGTCCTGGAGCACCACCAGGCCAAGGGGCACCTGGCCCTTATCGGCATCGGCGATACCCACAACGGCGCATTCCGCCACCGCCGGATGGCCGGCCACGACTTCCTCCAACTCACCCGTGGACAGCCGGTGCCCGGCGACATTGATAACATCGTCGATGCGACCCATGATGTAGACAAAGCCATCGTCGTCGCGGAAACCACCGTCTCCGGTGAGATAGAAGCCCGGATACCGCGACCAGTAGGCTTCAATGAAGCGGTCGTGAGCTCCCCACAGCGTTGGAAAGGCACCGGGAGGCAGGGGTGCCCCGATCGCTACCGCTCCCTCTTGGCCGGGCCCCAGTTCCGTGCCGTTCTCGTCCAAGATGCGCAGGTCGTAGCCCGGTACCGGCACGGTCACCGAGCCTGGTTTGGTTTCCAGCAACTCCACGCCCGGCATGTTCGCGCAGATGGACCAGCCGGTTTCCGTCTGCCACCAATGGTCGATCACGGGAACGCCAAGGTGTTCGCGCAACCAGTGGTAGGTCGGTGGGTCGAGCCGCTCGCCGGCTACGAACTGATAGCGGAGCGAGCCGAGGTCGTAGGCTTGCTTGAGGCGGCAGTCGGGGTCTTCCTTGCGGATCGCCCGAAACGCCGTGGGCGCGGCGAAGAAGCTGGCAACCCGATGATCCTGAATGACGCGCCAGAAAGCCCCGGCATCGGGCGTTCTGACTGGCTTGCCCTCGAACAGCACCGAGGTGCAGCCTCTGAACAGGGGGCCGTAGACAATGTAGGAATGGCCGACAACCCAGCCGACATCGGAGGCGGCCCAGAACACATCGCCGCTATCGACGCCGTAGATGGCCCGCATGCTCCAGTTGAGCGCCACCGCGTGGCCACCCTGGTCTCTCAACACGCCCTTCGGGCGACCGGTTGTGCCGGAGGTATAGAGAATGTAGAGCGGGTCGGTGGCATCTAGGGGAAGATATGCGGCCGGCGTGCTCGATGCCTCCCAAGCCGCCCAGTCGAGATCCCGGCCGGCGACCATTCGCGCCCGCGCTTGGGGCCGTTGCAGGATCACGCAGTGTTCGACCGGGTGCTCGGCAAGGCGCAGGGCCTCATCGAGCAGCGGTTTGTATTCGATGACCTTGGCGAATTCGATGCCGCAGGATGCGCTCAATACCGCCTTCGGGCACGCATCGTCGATGCGGCTCGCCAACTCGGGCGCGGCAAAGCCGCCGAAGACCACCGAATGCACGGCGCCAATGCGTGCACAGGCAAGCATGGCGACAACCGCCTCCGGCACCATCGGCATATAGACCACAACCCGATCCCCCTTGGCGATGCCGAGCCCGGCGAGGCCTCCGGCCACCCGCGCCACCCGCTCCTTGAGTTCCGCGAAGGTGTAGCGAACTATCTGGCCGGTAACGGGCGAATCGTAGATCAGGGCGAGCTGGTCGCCCCGGCCCGCATCCACATGGCGGTCGAGGGCGAGCCAGCAGGAGTTGGTCTTGCCGCCCCGATACCAGCGCCACGCGCCACCGGCGTCCCGCTCAAGCACCGACGGCGGGAACTCAAGCCACGGCAATTCGGCGGCGCGCTCCCTCCAGAACCCTTCGGGGTCGGCCAGCGAACGCTGATACAGGGCCGCATAACTCATCGTACCGGCCCCCGAATTCGGCACCACTTTGGCATCGCGCGCCACTGTGCCCAAGCTTGAACGCCGATCGTCAAGGTTCCACCTCTTGGTGCCCACCGCAACATGCGGCCCGTCGGCCGCGCCAGGTAAGTATAGCCCGGAGCTTAGGCGGCGGCGCCGTCGAACTGCAGGCGCGCGAAGCGGGCATAGAGTTCGTTGCCGCCCACCAGTGCATCGTGCGGGCCATCCGCCTTCAGTTCCCCGGATTCCAGTACTAGGATGCGGTCGGCACGGCGCACGGTGGAGAGCCGGTGGGCGATCACCAGTATGGTGCACTGGCCCTTGAGTTCCTCGATGCTCATGCGAATGAAGTGCTCGCTTTCGGCGTCGAGCGCGCTGGTCGCCTCGTCCAACAGCAGAATCGCCGGCCTGGTCAAAAGCGCCCGGGCAATCGCTAGGCGCTGCCTTTGTCCTCCGGAAAGTCCGACGCCGCCTTCGCCGACCTGGGTATCCAGGCCATCGGGCAGCTTGGCGATGAACTCCGCCGCGTGTGCGAGCCGCAGCGCTTCGTCAAGCTCCGCTTCCGTGGCAGCGGCGTTACCGTACCGGACGTTCGACCGGAGAGTTCCCGCAAACAGGACCGCATCCTGGGGTACTAGGCCAACGGCATCGCGCACATCCTGAAGACGCAGCGCCGCAAGCCGGTGGCCGCCGAGGCGGAGCTCGCCGCCGGTCGGGTCGTAGAATCGTTGCAACAGGTCGAACAGGGTGGTCTTGCCGGCACCGGAAGGGCCCACCAGCGCTACCATTTCGCCTGGTGCGATCTCGAAGTTCAGGCCACGCAGAACGTCGACGTCGGGGCGCAGCGGATAGGCGAACCGCAGATCTTTCGCCTGTAGCGCCAAGCGGTGGCGACTGGCCAGCGCCACGGGCCTAGCCGGTTCCGGCAGCTCGTTCGGCGCATCGAGCAGCTCCACCAGCCGCTCGGTGGCGCCGGCGGCGCGCTGCAGGTCGCTGTAGACTTCGCTGATCGCGCCCACAGACCCGGCAACAATCACCGCATAGAAGATGAACGCGGCCAGGTCGCCAGCGCTGGTGCGGCCCGCAACCACATCCTGCCCGCCCACCCAGAGCATCACCGCGATGGAGCTCATCACCAGCAGCATCACCAGGGCGATCAGCACCGCCCGCTGGCGGATTCGACTGATACCGACGCTAAGCGCGGTATGTACCCGGGCATCGAATTCGGCCTCATCCTGGGCTTGATGGTTGAACGACTGCACCACCTTCACATGGCGCAGTGACTCACCGGCATAGGCGCCGACATCGGCCAGCGTATCCTGGCTGCTGCGCGACAGGCGCCGGACGCGGCGGCCGAAGAGCACGATGGGCGCGACCACAAAGGGTACGCTGATGAAGACCACCAGCGACAGCTTCGGGTTGGTAACCACCAGCAAAGCCACGCCGCCGATGAACATGAGCATATTGCGTAGGGCGATGGAGACCGAGGAGCCGATCACGGTTTGCAGCAAGGTCGTATCGGTGGTGATGCGCGACTGTATCTCCGTGGGCCGATTCCTTTCGAAAAACGCCGGATGCAGGCGAATCAGGCGGCGAAACACCGCCAGCCGAATATCGGCGCTTACCCGCTCCCCGATCCAGGACACGAAGTAGAAGCGCACGAAGGTGCCGACGGTGAGCCCCACCACCAGCAGCGCGAACACCAGGATGCTCTGCTCCAGCAACGCACCGGAGCCGCCTTGCAGGCCCTGGTCGATGACCAGCCGCAGGCCCTGGCCGATGGAAAGCGTGATACTGGCGGTAGCCACCAAGGCCACGCCGGCAACGGCTACCTGCTTCAGGTACGGACGCACGAACTTGAGCGCCGGGCGCAGATTGATAAGTTCCCGGGATACCTCCCGGTTGTAGCCATCGTCCATCCCGCCATTATCCCGCAATGCCGAAAAACCTGTTAGCCCGCCGCCCAGGATGCGCAATAGGCCGTTCCACATTCCCTTTTGACGGTTTGAAGGTCGGTGTCCCCTTGGGGGTGGGTGTCCCTTTGGAGCGATCAGCGTGTCGTTTTGGAAGGAATTTCCGCGGTGCTCATACCTGCCGCGGAAGTCACTATGGTATAACTTCTACCGGTATCCAAGGAACAAATAGAGTAGAGAAGACGGACTGATGGCGAAGCAGCCGAGCGTATCACCAACCAAGCGCCGTGTTGAGAAGCACGCGCCACTAACGGAGGGAACAGTGCGCCAACCGCCTACTACCGCAAAACCGCCGCCGCCACCGCCGCCACCACCGACCAAGCCCTAGTAAAGCGGACCCCTGTGCGACCACCACGGCCCGCGGGTCGTGGCCGCTTCGGAAACCCGACCCGCCGCCTGACTACTAGCGGCAGTTGTTGGCCGAGTTCCGCGTATTGTCGCTATACTGTGTAGAGTGTGGATGTGAGCCAGACGAAGAGCCGATATCCTTTGACTCTGCAAGCAAGCCTCCGGCCTCAACATCCTCTTCACTCCTCTACCAGCACCGATGCAAGCGGCATGAAACTCGCACCAACAAACCCCGCCTGGGTCGCCGTCGTGTTGGGCGACTTCGACCGCTTTCTTCAAGACCACGCCTCCTGTGAAAAAAAGGCATCCGGCATGGCACTCTCCATCGCCGCCCACTATCCGGACAAACCGGCGCTGGTAGCCGCCATGGTCGATCTCGCCGTGGAGGAATTGTCCCACTACCGGGAAGTGGTCAGGCTGCTCCTGCGGCGGGGGCTGACTATTGCTGCGGATTCCCGCGATTCCTACGTAAGGGAACTCAACGCGCTCATCCGGCGTGGCCCGGAAGTCTATCTCTTGGACCGGCTGCTGGTAGCCTCCATTATCGAACGCCGGGGGCACGAACGGTTCGGCCTGGTCGCCGAGGCGCTGCCGGAGGGTGCCGAGCAGCGTTTCTTCGCCGCCATAACGCAAAGCGAGGCCCGTCACTGGACGGTTTTTCTGGATCTCGCCCGCCAGCATTGCCCGCCCGATGCCTTGGCACCACGCTTAAGCGCGCTGGTGGCCGCGGAAGCCGACATCGTCGCCGCCCTGCCCCTGGAACCGCGTGTGCACTGACGCCATCTGCCGCTATCTGGCGCACTACGGGGAACCGGAAGCCACCGCCATACCGATGCCCGGCGATAAGTACGGCAAGGTCGTGGTGATACCCTGCTACGACGAGAGGCCGGGCTGTCTCGATGCGGTGCTGGGTCAAGTTGCGGGTTCCCTGCTGGCCGTGGTAGTCGTAAACGCGCCCGACGACGCCCCGCCCGGAGCCCTTGCCCGCACCCGGGCACTGTGGGCGTCGCTAGCCGGCGGTTCCAACGCGCCTTGCCTTTGGACACACACCCAGGACGGCATCCCGGTTCTCGCCGTCGACCGTGCCGGCCCCGAACGGCAGCTACCCCGGCGCCAAGGCGTGGGGCTCGCAAGGAAGATCGGGGCCGATATCGGCTGCGCGCTGATCGCCCGGGGTGCCGTTCGCTCTCCCTGGCTCTACTTTACCGATGCGGATACCCGGCTGCCGAGGGACTACGCCAGCGACCCCGGCGCACGGCCCGGTTGCCTGGTCATGCCGTTCCGACATCTCGCCCCCCACTGTCTCGCCGCACGGGCCGAGCGCTACGAACTGCATCTGCGCTACTACGTCGACCGGCTGCGCTATGCCGGTTCACCCTATGCGTTTCACACCATCGGCAGCACTATCGCCATTCACGCCGGGGTATACGCCAAGGTGCGGGGCGTCCCCAAACGCAACGCGGGGGAAGATTTCTACCTCCTAAACAAGGCAGTCAAGACCGCGCCCCTGCATGTTCTAGCTGGGCCGGAAATCCTCATCGAGGCCAGGCTGTCCAAGCGTACACCTTTCGGCACCGGCCCAGCGCTCAGCAGGATGCACAGTGTTCAGGCTTTTCCAAGCTACGCCCACGAATCCTTTGGGCTGCTGCGGGAAGCTATTGAATTCATTGACAGCGGAACGCCTGTGCGGTCAAGAACCCAGGCATTGTTGGAGGAACTCGGGTTCTTCCACCGGTTGGCCGAGGCCCGGACAAGGCACAAGCACCCAAATACACTGAGGAAGGCACTCCACCAGTGGTTCGATGCGTTCCGCACGCTGCGTTTCATGCATCTCGCACGGCGCTATCACCCGGATCGTCCGCTTGTGCCCATGCTCGATGACCTATACGGCAAAGCCGATCACCTTGCCGTGCTGAAGGAACGGGAACGCCGGGCAAAACCCACTTTCGGCGTTTTGTGAGTCTGAAGCGAATCTTAGGGGCGCTCATGACCTGCTGGATTACCTGCCGGATGCTCAAAACGCCGATGCGCGGGTTTTGGGTGGTAGAATCCCGCGCCAATCCGCACAGGGGATCGGCTATTGGCGGCCAAGGTATACATAGACGGGCAGGCAGGTACGACGGGGCTGGAGATCGCGGCCCGTTTGCGCCAACGGAGCGACATCGAACTGCTCGCCGTCGGCGAGGCCGACCGCAAGCGCGTCGCCGCACGGCGTTGCCTGCTGCGGAGCGCCGATGTCGCCATACTGTGCCTGCCCGATCAGGCCGCCCGCGAGGCGGTGGCCCTGGCTGGGGATGGCTGTCGCCTGATCGACGCCAGCACCGCCCACCGCACCGCCCCGGGCTGGGTCTACGGGCTGCCCGAACTCGCCCCGGAGCAGGCCGGTGCCATCGCCAACGCCCCATTGGTAAGCAATCCCGGGTGCTATCCCCAGGGGTTCATCCTCACGGTGCGCCCACTGCTCGAATCCGGCCTGCTCGACCCGGCGACGCCGCTCTCCATGCACGCCCTGTCCGGCTATTCGGGCGGCGGCCGGAAGATGATCGAAGCCTATCGAAGCGCCGGCACCGAGCGGCTGGCATCCTGGGGCGCGCGTCCCTACGCCCTAGGGCTGACGCACAAGCACCTACCGGAGATGCAGCGCTACGCGGGCACAGCCGAAGCACCGCTGTTCGCGCCGCTGGTGGGCAACTACTACAAGGGGATGGTAACCCAGGTGCCCTTGTTCGTTAGGCAGCTCGCTCCCGGCACCACCCCCGCCGATGTCCGCAATAGCCTTGCCAAAACCTATGCGAGCGCACGCTTCGTGGATGTGCTGCCGTTTCCGGCAAGCAACCAGGTCGACGAGGAATACCTCCTGCCCACGGCCTGCAACGACACCAATCGCTTGGAGATCGCGGTGTTCGGCAACGAACGCCACCTGCTGCTCACAGCCCGCTACGACAACCTTGGCAAGGGGGCGGCCGGCAACGCCGTGCAAAACCTCAACCTGATGCTCGGTCGCGATGAGGCGACGGGCCTGGAGTGAAGACATGATACCGCTGGCCGATCGTCCACCCGAAGAACTCGCGGCTTTAGAAGCGGAGCTGCGGCGCGAACTGGATTTGCAGCGCGGCAACCGCCTATCCCTGGACCTCACCCGCGGCAAGCCAGGCCCGGACCAGCTCGACCTCAGCACCGCATTGGACGCTCCCCCGGAAAGCTACCTGGCCTCGGATGGTACCGATGCTCGCAACTACGGCACGCTACGCGGCCTGCCCGAAGCGCGCGCACTCGGTGCCGAGCTGCTCGGGCTGGAACCGGGCCGGGTCATCGCCCTCGGCAACTCCAGCCTGTTCCTGATGTTTCAGGTGGCGGCCACGGCCCTGCGCCGGGGCCTCTGGGCGGACGCACGGCGGTGGTCGCGCTCCAATCCAGTGCGCATGCTGGCACCCGCCCCCGGCTACGACCGGCACTTCGCAATCTGCGAGTCGCTGGGTATAGAAATGCTAACGGTGCCCATGCTGGACTCCGGGCCGGACATGGATGCCGCCCTGGCCCTGGCGGCTGCCGACCCCGCCGTCAAGGGCATCTGGTGCGTGCCCAAGTATTCCAATCCCACCGGCTGCATCTACGCCGACAGCACGGTTCAGGCGTTGGCAAACCTCCCCGCTCAGGCGGCCGCCGATGACTTCGTCGTGTTCTGGGACAACGCCTACGCGGTGCACGACTTCGAATTTCCCCGGGCACCCCTGGCCAACCTGTATGAACTGGCGCTTGCAGCCGGTACGCAAGACCATGTCGCCCTGTTCGCTTCCACATCCAAGATAACCTACGCCAGCGGCGGGCTCGGCTTCTGCGCCGGCGCCGACAAGCTGTTGGATGCCCTGGAAAAAACCCTGGAAGTCATGCTCATCGGTTCCGACAAGGTGGCGCAACTCCGGCATGTGCGCCTGCTCGCCGGCCGCATCGAGGCGCACATGGCCCGCCATGCCAAGCTGCTCAAGCCGAAGTTTGCGCTGGTGGACCAGGTTCTAGAGCGGGAACTGGGCGGCTTGGGCATCGCCACCTGGACGAAGCCGAAAGGCGGCTATTTCGTCTCTCTGGATGTCCTGCCAGGCACCGCCGCCCGGGTCGTCGCCCTGGCCCGAGAGCTGGGGCTGAAGCTGACGCCGGCGGGCGCAACCTTTCCCTACGGCCACGACCCGGACGACCGCAACATCCGCATCGCACCCACCTTCACGACGGGGGACGACCTAGCGACCGCGATGGGCCTGCTCGCACAGTGCGTGAAACTCGCCTGCGTGCAACAACTGCGCGAACGCACATGACCGACAGCACCGTTCCAGTGTTGGGCAAAGGGCTCGACCGGTTCCACGACTTCCTGCTGCCGCCGCCGCTAATACGCGCCATCGACGACCTGGGCTACCAGCACTGCACACCTATTCAAAGCCATGTGCTGCCGCTAAGCCTCGCCGACTACGACATCACCGGCCAGGCACAGACCGGCACGGGCAAAACCGCCGCTTTTCTAATCACCATACTCACCCACCTCTGGGAACAACCCAGAACCGCGCCGCAAGAAGCCCGTCCCGCGCGGCCCCGGGCGCTGGTGCTGGCGCCGACCCGGGAACTTGCCATGCAGATCGAGGGCGACGCCAACGCACTCGGTGGCCACATGCGGGAGAGCGTCCGCTGTGTGGTGGGCGGCATCGACTTTCAGAAACAACTCGATGCCCTGGCCGCCGGCCCCACCGACATCCTGATCGGCACACCCGGCCGGTTGCTCGATTTCATAGGCCGCGGCCACGTCAACCTGCGCTCGGTCGAGATACTGATCATCGACGAGGCCGACCGCATGCTGGACATGGGGTTCATTCCAGACGTGCGGCGCATCGTCTACCAAACGCCACATAAGCGCTCCCGCCAGACGCTGTTCTTCAGCGCCACCTTCAACGAGGACGTGATGCGGCTGGCCCGCTCCTGGACCCTGGAACCGGAGCACATTGTCATCGCGCCCGAGTCCGTGGCCACCGATACGGTCGAGCAGAAATTCTGGCTCGTCGGCCGTGACACCAAGGCGCAGCTTCTCGGCGACTTTCTGGCCGCCGGGCAGCCGCACAGGGCGCTGATTTTCACCAACCGGCGAGACCGCACCCACAGGCTCAGCCAAGCTCTGACCACGCGCGGCATACGCTGCGAACCCCTGGCGGGCGATGTGCCGCAGCGGAAACGCATCGCCACATTGAACCGCTTCAAGGAAGGCAAGACCCGCTACGTGGTGGCCACCGATGTGGCCGGACGGGGCATCCATGTCGAAGGAATCAGCCACGTCATCAACTACGACCTACCCGAAGACGCGGAAGACTACGTGCACCGCATCGGCCGCACCGGGCGCGCGGGTGCCCAGGGCATCAGCATCAGTTTCGTCTCCGAGGACGACGCGTTCAACCTGCCGGACATCGAGACATTGCTCGGCCACGCCATTGCATGCACACAGCCCGATCTCTAGGGAAAGCCTGACTAAGTTGATGTTCAAGGGCACCGTGCTCCATAACAGATTGATTTTGCTTGGCGCTATCAGCTAATGGCGTGCTTGTTCAGACCTTCCCTAGTACGATAGGGATATCGGCGGAACGGATGAGGAGCACAACGTGATTGTGGAACAGCTCTGGACGGGCAACGCCTACCGCAACTTCAACTACCTGATCGCCTGCGGCGAAACCGGCGAGGCCCTAGCCATCGACCCGCTCGACCATGGAAAGTGCCTGGCGCGGGCCAGGGACAGGGGCTGGGAGATCACCCAGATTCTCAATACCCACGAACACCTAGACCACACCGGGGGCAATCAGGCGATGATCGAAGCCACCTCCGCCAAGCTGCTGGCCCACGCGAACGCCGGGGCGCGCATCGCCGGCATCGATGTCGGGCTCGGCGCCGGCGATGTCATTGCCGTTGGCAAGAGCGTCGAGCTGCTCGCACTGGACACACCGGGGCATACCATGAGCCACATCTGCCTGCTTTCGAAGACCGACACGCCCGCGCTGTTCTCGGGGGATACCCTGTTCAACGCTGGCGCCGGCAACTGTCACAACGGCGGCTACCCGGAAGCGCTCTACAAGACCTTCGCCGCGCAACTCGACGAGCTGCCGGACAACACCCGCGTCTACCCAGGACACGACTACATCACCCACAACCTGGCATTCACCCTCGACCGGGAGCCCGACAACAAGGCGGCGGCCAGGCTGTTGCGGGAACTGGAGGAAAGCCACGACCCGGGCGATGCGCTGGTGACGACCATCGCCCTAGAGCGGGATGTCAACACCTTCTTTCGCCTGACCAGTCCATCGGTGATCGGCAAGCTCAGGGAATCCTTTCCAGACATGGACGACAAACCGTCGCCAGAAGCGGTTTTTCTAAAACTGCGCGAGCTGCGGAACGCCTGGTAGGGCCGCTCGGCCTCGCCCCGCCCGCATTGCCGCGCCGTTCCGAGCACACCGTAATGGGTTCCGGCAAAGGCTTCTTCATCCTCGCATCGCTGATCGTGATCACCGCCGGCCTGAAGGCCGCGGAGGACCTCGCGGTCCCCTTCCTGCTCGCGGCATTCATCGCCACCATGGCCGCCACGCCCATGTTCTGGCTGGAACGACACCGGGTGCCCGGCTGGCTGGCCATCGCCATCGTCATGGGGGCGATGGTGGTCATCCTAATCGGCGTCGGTGCCCTAGTGGCCCAATCGGCGGGTGCCTTCACCCAGAAACTGCCCTTCTACCAGGAACGCCTGACCACGCTGTTCACGGAGGCGATTGGCTGGCTACAGGGTTACGGCATCGAGCTTTCCCGCGAGCTGTTGGTCGACAATTTCAACCCTGGCGAGGCGCTGGCCATGGCGGGTTCCACACTCGCCGGGCTCGGCGGCGTATTGTCCAACAGCTTTCTGATCATATTGACCGTCATCTTCATACTTGCGGAGGCATCGAGCTTTCCGCGCAAGCTGCGCGATGTGTTGACCGACGCAGATCGGTCCATGCCCTACTTCGTCAAGTTCGCAGAGAACGTGAACCGCTACATCGCCATCAAGACCTCGGTGAGTGTCGTAAACGGGTTGGCGATCACGGTTTATCTGGCGGTGCTCGGCGTCGACTTTCCCATACTCTGGGGGTTGCTCGCCTTCCTGCTCAATTTCGTTCCGGCCATCGGCTCCATCATCGCCGCCATCCCCGCGGTGCTGCTGGCGCTGGTGCAGCTTGGCCCCGGGTACGCCCTGCTCACCACGGCGGGCTACGCCGCCATCAACATCGCCATAGGCAATGTTGTCGAGCCGCGCTTCATGAGCCGGGGCCTCGGGCTTTCGACGCTGGTGGTGTTTCTCTCCCTGGTGTTGTGGGGGTGGGTGCTCGGCCCCGTGGGCATGCTGCTCTCGGTGCCGCTGACCATGACCGCGAAGATCGCGCTGGAGGCCAATCCATCCACCGTCTGGCTCGCCCATCTGCTCGGACCGGCCCAGGCGTTGCCCACCGGGCCCCCGGCCGAGGACACAGACGAGCCGCAAACATGACCTACGAGCGCGACAACATCCGGCGCATGCGGGGCTATGAGTGGGGGGAGCAGCCCACCGATGCGGCCACCTGCAAGCTGAACACCAACGAAAACCCGTATCCGCCGAGCCCCCAGGTGCAGAACGCCCTGGCGACCTTCCATGCGGCGGAGCTACGCACCTATCCGCAACCAACCGCGGATGCCCTGCGCGCCGCGCTGGCCGACCACCATGGCCTGGTTGCGGACAGTGCGGTGGTCGCCAACGGCGGCGACGAGGCGTTGCGCATGGCCATCACGACCTTCGTGGCACCTGGCGCGCACCTGGGTACCGCCCAGCCAAGCTATTCGCTCTATCCGGTGCTTGCCCAGATCCAGGACGCGCACCTGGCCGCCGCCGAGTTGACGGCGGACTGGATGCCGCCGTCGGACTTCGCGGGCCACATGAACGCCGCCGGGGCGCAACTAACCTGCCTGACGAATCCGCACGCCCCTTCGGGCAGACTGTTCGGTGTCGACCATGTCCGCGAGTTGGCCGAAGCCCTGGATGGCGTGTTGCTGCTCGACGAAGCCTATGTCGATTTCGTCGATCCGGGTTTGGGCTATGACTCGGTGCGGCTGCTGGAGAGCTGCGACAACCTGCTGATTCTGCGGTCGTTCTCCAAGGGGTACAGCCTTGCCGGCCTGCGCCTGGCCTATCTGCTGGGGCAACCGGGGCTGATTGCTCCGCTGCGCAACAAGACCCGGGACAGCTACAACGTCAATGAATTCGGCCAACGGCTGGGCCTGGCGGCGTTCCGCGACCAAGCGTACGCGAAACACATCTGGGCAGCGGTACGCAACGCCCGGCAGCGCCTAGCCGGAGATCTGGCGGCGCTTGGATTGCACACGCCACCCTCCCAGTCCAATTTCCTGCTCGCGCAGGTGCCCGAGGGCACAGGACCGACCGCACGGGAACTGTACCTGGCGCTCCGCGACCGGGGTATTCTCGTGCGCTACTTCGACACCGAGCGGCTCCGGGACAAGCTGCGCATCACCGTCGGCACGGCGGAACAGAACGCCCGGCTGGTCGCCGAACTCGGCGCACTGTTAACATGAGGCCGCCATTGCCGGTTGCCGGATGTTTCCGCTAAGAGACGAAAACCCCAGGGTTCGGATGCCCGTCGCCGTCATCGCCATCATCGCGCTGAACGCGGCGGTGTGGCTGTTCGTGCAGGGTTTGGGGAGCACCTATGCGCTCGCGGAATCCCTGTGCCTGTACGGCCTTGTCCCCGGCGACCTGCTGGGGCACCTGGATGCGGGCCATGCGATTCCCCTGGGCAACAACCTCGCCTGCCGGCTTGATGGGCCGCATCCGGAAACCGTGCTGACGTCGATGTTCATGCACGGCGGCTGGTTTCACATCCTGGGCAACATGTGGTTCCTGTGGGTGTTCGGAGACAATATCGAAGATGTCATGGGGCCGGCGCGCTTTGTCGCCTTCTACCTGCTGTGCGGTGCCGCCGCGGCATTCGCGCAGATTCTCACCGACCCGGACAGCAGCGTCCCCATGGTGGGCGCCTCCGGCGCCATCGGCGGTGTCATGGGGGCATACGCGCTCCTGTATCCGCGGGCGCATGTACACACCCTCATCTTTCTCGGTTTTTATGTCACCACCATCGCGGTGCCCGCCATATTCATGCTCGGATACTGGTTTCTGCTACAGATTCTCGGCGGGCTGCCCGCCCTTGGCTCAACCGGCGGCGGCGTTGCCTTCTGGGCGCACATCGGTGGTTTCGTGGCGGGGCTGGTGCTGGTGCGCCTGTTCCGGCGGGAGGACTACCTGCGGGCGCACCTCGCGCAACCGCAGCGCCACACGTCTAGGCACCGCTGGTTCTGATTGGGAACATCCGCCCAATCGCGGACATCCACCCGCCACCTCTCCGGCAGCGGGGCGACCCGCTGGGCCCGGGGAACTGGGCCCTAAAAACGCCCACCCGGCAAATTGGAAAACGCGGAACAACGCCCCCATGTCCCGATCCACGTGCACCCACCCGCCACACCGGGGGATAAGGCACACCCGATCGGAACAGGAAACAACGATCGGTTGACAGGCCCTAATTGGCCTGAATTAAGCTGGAAATGCGGGGTGTTAGGCACCAAACATTGAAGTTGGACGCCAAAATGGGTATTGCTGCCGGCTTGCAGGATCGTGCCCACCTTGGTGCAATAGGCGGATAGTGGTGGGGCCACTGGTCTCTTAGTACAAGTCGGAACAACGGAACAAATGTTAGAACGAATGCCGGCGGTCAGCCTGGCCGCGGTACCCGGGCGCAGGGGTAAAATGCTGGAGATCGCCGAGGAAATTGAAAGGCGCGGCTTCCCGGGAATCTACGGGCCAAGTTTGGGCGACAACCTAGCACTCTGCCTGGCGATTGCACTCAAAACCCACCGGGTACACTTCGGCACCGCGATAACGCCCATATATACCCGCCATGTCGTGGATTTCGCACAGTCGGCCGCGTTCATCCACGAAGTTTCCAATGGACGGTTCCGGTTCGGCATCGGCGTCAGCCACGCTCCGGCCATGGACCGCCTCGGCATTACCCAAGGCAAGCCACTCGCCGACATCCGCAAGTTCGTCACCGACCTAGGTGCGGTGCCACGGGTCGGCGTCCTGCCGCCAATCGTGCTGGCGACGTTGCGCGGCGGCATGATTCGGCTCGCCGAGGAAATCGCCCAAGGGATGGTTTTTGCCAATGGCGCCCGTTCCCACATGGCCGCCTCCCTTGCGAACCTGAGCCAAGACGCCCGCACAAGCAAGGATTTCTTTATCGGCAACATGATTCCCACCTGCATTAGCGACGACGAAGCCCGGGCGATGGCCGTTAACCGGCGCACGCTGACCTCCTACGCCTTCCTGCCGAACTACCGCAACTACTGGCGGGAAGCTGGCTACGAGGAAGAGATGGCGGGGGTGGAAGCGGCCCTGGCGGCGGGCCGCAGAGACCGGGTAGCCGCCTGCCTATCGGATCGCTGGTTGGCCGACACAACGCTGTTCGGCACCGCCACCAAGGTGCGCGATGGCATCGAAGCCTGGTTCGACGCCGGCATCAAAACACCCATCATCGTTCCCTCGTCCGCCTCCGGCGGCCAGCTACAGGCCCTAGAGGAGTTCTTCGCCCTATGGTAGCGAACGGGCAGCCGTGCGGCTCTGGTTGATTCGCCACGCCAAGTCATCCTGGTCCAACGCCGGGCTGCGGGATTTCGACCGGCCCCTGAACGGCCGCGGCAAGCGGGACGGGCCCAGAATGAATGCAGGGCTGGCTGGCAAAACAGAGCTTTGGACCCACCTGGATCTGGACCAGCGATGCCGCTCGGGCCCAGGCAACCGCCGATTTCGTTCAGGCTGCCTTTCCAGCCGCCGAACGGATGGCCGACCACCGGCTCTATGGTGCAACACCGGAGGTGATCTTTGACCTTGTGCGGCAAACACCCGCTAAAATCGAATGCGTTGCCGTGGTGGCCCACAATCCAGGGCTCACCCATTGCATCAACCTGTTGGCCGGCGAGCGCGTGATCGACAACCTGCCCACCTTCGGCGTAGCGCGCCTGCAATGGTTCGGCGGCCTAGAAAACCTAGCGTTTGGCCAAACCGTCCTAGAGATTCTGATGGCCCCGCGGCTGTTGCCCGAAGATTGATCGGCATCGGTCGCCCGCAGGCGGATGTAGGCCACTCCGGCCAACACCGAAGTCAGCCTTCCGGGCAACGGCCTCATCGAGCAACGAACCGAACCGCAGGCACAAACCGTGACACCGCATCGAATCATCCTCGATCGGCCGCAGTGCCATGAACGCCGCTTGCCTCGACCGGCGCCGACAAGGCATCATCCAACGGTCACGACACCTTCTCATCTTGATTGTCGCTCTACACTGAGGTAGCTCTAGTTTGAGTAGTCGTAGCAGCACAGCTAGAAACGGGGGGCAACTCGGCGGCCCCCCACCGCAACTCGTCCGTTACAACGACTGGCGGCGGGTGGAGGTGGCCGCACCCGGGGTGTTCACTCCCGAGTTGTCGGTGAGCGTGGTCATGCCCTACTACGCGCGGCCGAAGGAGCTGGTGCGGACGCTGGCGGCGCTGGAGCGCCAGACGTATCCACGGGAGCTCTTCGAGGTGGTGGTGGTCGACGACGGCTCGCCGGTGCCGTTGGAGCGGCCGCGGTCGACGCCGCTCGACGTGAAGGTGGTGCGCCAAGAGCATCACGGCTTCGGGGCACCGCGGGCGCGCAACAGGGGCGTGCGCGCGGCGGCGCACGACGTGCTGGTGTTTCTCGATGCCGACATGCTGCCGGAAGCGAACTGGCTGGCGGCGCACGCGCGTTGGCACCACGCGCTGCCGGACGCGGTGACGCTGGGCTTGTGGTTGCGCGTACCGGTGGACGGCGTGGACGCCGAGACGATCCGGCGCCGACCCGGAACGCTCAAGGAGCTGCTCGAGGGACGCGGGGCCGAACCGTCGGGGTTCACACCCCAGCTTGCAAAAACCGCCGATCTGACGTCGAAGGCGGATGATCCGTTCATGCTAGTGCTGAGCGGCAACCTGGGAATCCGTCGCGGGTTCTACGAGCTGGTGGGCGGGTTCGACGAGTCGTTCACGGAGTGGGGCGGGGAGGACACGGAGTTCGGCTACCGGGCTCAGGTGCGGGGCGGGCTGCTGGTGCCGCTGCGGGACGCGTTCGCCTGGCACCAGGGTCTCTGGGAGGGCCGAGCGGAGAAGGAGCCGAGTGGGGCGCTGCAGCGGGCGAAGAACGCGCACCTGATTGCCCATCCCAGAATCCGCACGGGCACGGCGGGGCGGACCTTTACGGTGCCGCAGTATGTGGTGACGGTGCTGGGAGGCGCAGCGCCGGCGAAACGTCTGCTGGAAGTGGTCGAGCGGGTGCTGTCCGACCCGATGCACGACCTGGTGGTGCGGTTGGAGCTGCCCGGGGAGCACGCGGGCCGGGTGTGGCTGGAGCGCCACCTGGGCCCGGACCCGCGGGTGCGGGTGGCGCCGTCGCGCTCGGCGCTGGAGGAGTTTCCCGCGTCCCCGTTCCACGTCACGCTGCCGGTCGGCAGGCCGCTGCGCACGGATGTGGTGAGCAGGTTGCGCACCGAGCTGGGGACCGCGGTGGTCGGGCGGTCGGAGTTTCCCGACGGTTCCCGCGTATTGATCGCGCGGGCGTGGGCGCTACACCGGGCGCTGCGCACTCCGTGGGATGCCGCCGACTTCGGCGGGGTGGTGACGATCCCGCCCCAGAAGCTGCGTGAGGTGCCCGGTGCCCAGGCGGGTCGGGTGTTGCGTTCGTCCTGGAGACGGCTGCGGGACGAGTTGCGTCTGATTGACACCCCCCACGCGGCGTGGCGGTTCGTCTGGTGGTTCGCCGGCGCGGCTCGGCGGATGGTGCTCCAAGGCCTCCGCAACCCCCGTGCCAACCGGTTCGACGGGTCGGAAAAGTCGTGATCGGAGACAGGTTCCACATCGCCTTCGCGCTGACCAGCCTGAACGGGGGCGGGGCAGAGCGCGTCATGCTCAACCTGGCGACGCTGCTCATCGAGCTTGGGCACCGGGCGGACCTCATGATCCCCCGGTTCGCCGGAGACTACCAGAACTCAATCCCCCGCGGGATACGCGTTTATCGGGCGCGGCTTCCGCATACCGACCGTAAGCTCCTGCGCAACGTCCGGCGCTCCGGGGTCGAGGTGGAAGCGTTGATCGTCAACCCCATCGAGATCGCCCGTGCCCGGCGGGTTCTGGATCGGCGGTTTCCCGACCTGCCCAACGAGCGCAGGCATCGCATCTATGCGTATGCACACATGATAGCAAGGCGCATTCGCCAGGCCGGCCCGGACTTGGTGGTGTCGGCGTTGGCGGGCGCCAACGCCGCCGCGGTCTGCGCGGCGGAGCTGACGGATCGGGCGGTGCCGACGGTGATCACCGTGCACAACAATGTCGCCGCCGACTACGCGCCGCGATGGCAGGCCACCGCGCGGATACTCTATCCGCTGGCGGACGCGGTGGTGGCGGTGTCCCGGGGCGTGGGCGAGTCCATACAGCGATCGCTGGGTATGGGCACCGAGCGCATCCACGTCATCCATAACGGTATACCCGCCGACCGGATACAGCGGTTGGCGGAGGAAGAGGTGGCGCACCCCTGGTTCGGGAAAGGCGAACCGCCGGTGATTCTCAGCGTGGGGCGCGAGGCGCCCGCCAAGGACTACCCGACCCTCGTGGCGGCGTTCGGGCGGGTGCGCCGCGAGCTGGATGCGCGGCTGCTCATTCTCGGTCACTTATCGCCGAGCTACCGGGCGCGGCTCCGGTCGTTGGCGGCCGGCCATGGCGTGGAACGGGATGTCGGCTTACTGGACTTCGACGAGAACCCGTTTCGCTACATGAGGCGGGCCGGACTGTTGGCGCTTTCTTCGCGTTGGGAGGGTCTGTCGACGGTGATCATCGAGGCGCTGGCCTGCGGCACGCCAGTCGTGAGCACCGACACCCCCTACGGTCCGAAGGATATCCTCCCAGCGAGTTGGGGCGAGCTGCCGTCGGTCGGCGACGCCGCGGCCTTGGGACGGGCGATGGTTGCGGTGCTGCGGGGCGCGAGGCCGTCGGAGGAGGCGCTGCGGGCGCGCGCCGCCGACTTCTCCGACAAGAAGGCCGCCGACGCCTATGTCGCGTTGTTCGAGAGCATCAAGTTATCACGGAATTCGTCAAGTGGCCGCAAAAAACCATTAACCCCCACCAAGCTCGATCTGCCCATGGAATCGCCATGATTGGACGCCCAAATCAACCGCATCCCCGTCAAGTCGAGCCGCGCAATTGGACATCGGGGCGTTAGCGGGAGTTGCTGGCAAAAAACGGGCCTGATTGCGCACCGCCTGCAACCGTCCGCCGAAACGACGTAGGTCCAGTTTGAGTAGCCGTAGCGGTACAGTAATGATCGGGCGACAACGCGGCGGGCCACATCCGCAACTCGTCCGGTACAACGACTGGCGGCGGGTGGAGGTGCCGTCGCCCGGTGTGTTCGTGCCGGAGTTGCCGGTGAGCGTGGTCGTGCCCTACTACGCGCAGCCGGAGGAATTGGCGCGCACGCTGGCGGCGCTGGAGCGCCAGACGTATCCGCGGGAACTCTTCGAGGTGGTGGTGGTCGACGACGGCTCGCCGGCGCCCCTGGCGCGGCCGCGGTCCACGCCGCTGGACGTCAGGGTGGTGCGGCAGGAGGGTCTCGGCTTCGGGCTGGCGCGGGCGCGCAACACGGGGGCGCGCGCGGCGGCGCACGACATCCTGTTGTTTCTCGACGCCGACCTGCTGCCGGAGGCGGGCTGGCTGGTGGCGCACGCGCGCTGGCACCACGCGGTGCCGGACGCGGTGACGCTGGGCCCGCATGCCCATGTGCGGATGGACGGCGTGGACGCCGGGGCGATCCGGGCCCGGCCGGGGACGCTTAGGAAACTGTTCGCGGGACGGAGGGAGGACAGGCCCGGACATCGCTGGGCGGAAAGATTCCTGGGCACAACCGACGATCTGACGACGAAGGCGGATGATCTGTTCCTGCTCGTGATGGGCGGCAACTTGGGAATCCGTCGCGGGTTCTACGAGCTGGTGGGCGGGTACGACGAGTCGTTCACGCGGTGGGGCGGGGAGGACACGGAGTTTGGCTACCGGTCCTATACGCGGGGCGGATTGCTGGTGCCGGTGCGGGACGCGCTCGCCTGGCACCAGGGTTCCTGGTACGACGGACGGGCGGAGAAGGAGCGCAGTCGGGCGCTGCAGCGGGCGAAGCTGGCCCACCTGATTGCCCACCCGGTGTTCCGCGGCGGGACGGCCGGGCGGATCTTCAGGGTGCCGCGGTACGTGGTGACGATGCGGGCGGAGGAGCTGCCGGAGGAACGCCTGCTGGAGGCGGTGGAGCGGGTGCTGTCCGGCCCGACGCACGACCTTGTGGTTCGGGTGGAGCTGCCCGGGGAGCACGCCGGCCGGGCGTGGCTGGAGCGCCACCTGGGGCCGGACCCGAGGGTGCGGGTGGTACCGTCGCGCCCAGCACTGGAGGAGTTTCCCGCCTCCCCGTTCCACGTCACGCTGCCGGCCGGGAGGCCGCTGCATGCGGACGTGGTGCGCCGGCTGCGCGCCGGGCTGGGGAAGGCGGTGGTGGGCGGGTCGGAGCTTCCCGACGGTTCCCGCGCATCGATCGTGCGGGCGTGGGCGCTGCACCGGGCATTGCGCACGCCCTGGGAGGCACCCGACTTCGGCGGGGTGGTGACGATCCCGCCCCGGAAGCTGAGGGAGGCGTCCGGGCCATTCGCCCGACAGATCCAATGATGGCTGGGGTGCCAAGTCGAGCCGCACAATTGGGCAGCGGGGCGTTGGCAGGAGTTGCTGCCGGCCATTAGGTTCACTGGACTGAGGCGGGGGCAACGGGTATACCTATCGCACCGCCCTCGGGTAGGCACATTACAGAGGTATCTATAATGGGATTTCTATCCTTTGTGGCGTTGCTTGCCATCGCCTATCTGGTCTGGCGGGTAGCGGATATGTTGCCCGACCTCATCTATCGCATCAGCGAGATGCAACGCGATATTGGGGAAATTCGCCGGAGTCTACGCGCTGGCGACCGGCCCGGCGATCTCTCCGACGACCCGCCGACGGCAACCGACGCTGGCGCGAATGACAACGAACCATCGAACCACTGAACCAACCCGCGACCGGCACCGGCGCCTCGGCCACCTAGACTGGCGAATCTGGCTCGGGCTGGGGCTGACTGCAGCCTGGTTGCTGCTCGGCGCACTCTATGTCTCCATAAACATCGGCTGGGCCAAGGTCGGCGACCTGCCGGCGGATATCCTCGGCAACTTTCTTGAAGGCGCGTTCGCGCCCCTGGCATTTCTTTGGCTCGTCGTCGGCTATTTCCTGCAGCACAGGGAACTCGAACAGAATACCGATGCATTGCGCGCCCAGGCGATCGAGATCAAGCGCACCGCCGAACAGGCGATCATTCAGTCCGAGCGCATGGCGGCCAGCGAAAAACACGCCCGTCAGGAGGCGTTTATGCACCTGGCAAGTTCCGTGCGCAATCAACTCGGCGCCATTGCGGGCCTGCTCTACATCTCCAGCCAGGGTGCCACCGGGGACGGCACGGTCACCCCGGAAGAAATCAGCAAGCTGTTCTCCATGGCCTCCGCACAGGATCCCGAAGTCTTCTCGCGACGGCTGCTGGAGGCGCATCTCACCGAAGGCAACCCCGAGAAGCAATACGGGCTCTTCTACGGCACCGAGGTGCGGGCGCGGCACTCCAACAACTTCGCCTACACCTTCGAACGCCTCCTGCAGCGCGCGGCGGAGGTGGACCGCGAGGATATGCTGCGCGACTCTCTCATGGCCAGCGGCCACGGTTTCGTGTACCGGGTTATCAAACGGCATCAAGCCAATGCGCCCGAGGCGCTCGCGGATATACGCGCCACGGGTACGCACATCGAGTTCTAGCAAGGGAAGGTTCTCGACTACATGAGGCAATCGGCCGGGCGGTGAGCCCGCTGCAACGGCTACGGGAGGATCGCGCCCGGGCTAGGGCGCTGCAAGACCCCTATGCCGACCTCTGTGCGCTGGCAACGGTGGATGTGCGCAGCCATCCACAGGTGCGCACCCTGGTGTTGCGCGATCTCGATAATGGGCTTGCCGTGTTCGTGAACGCCACCAGCCCCAAGTGGCGCACAATGAACCGGGTTGCGGCGATGGCGATAGGCACCGGCACCCCCAATCAATCCGGTTCGGCGGTTACGATGCCGACCAGGTTGGCGAAGCAGGTTCTCCTGGTGGTTTCGATGAAGCCGACCATAAAGGGCGCATCCATCTGATCGGCGCGCACCGCCGCATAGAGTGTCGGCCAGATACCCTCCTCGCTCAACGAGGTGACAGATACATAATCCCGTTCCCGGTATTCGTGCAAGGCCCAGTTGGGCAGGCAGGCAACACCCTTCCCGCTGGCGACGAGTTGAATCATCATGGCGGTTAGTTCCGCCTGACGGACGCCGGAAGGCTCGACATCGGCTGGATCTAGGAACCGGGCAAACACATCCAGACGACTCCGATCAACGGGATACACAATAAGGGTTTCCGATGCCAAGTCGCCCGGTTCCACCCACTCCCGGCCGGCAAGGCGATGGCGCTTGGATACCGCGAGTTGCGCCTCGTAGCTGAACAGGGGCAGGTACCCAAGCCCCCTTTCCCCAATGGGGTCGGCGGTGATGACCACATCGAGGTCGCCACGGTTCAACGCCGGCAGGGGTTCGAAATGAAAGCCGCTGGATAGGTCCAAATCCACATCGGGCCAGGCTTCCCGGTAGATGGCGATGGCCGGCAGCAGCCATTCGAAACAACTGTGGCACTCTATGGCCATGATCAGTCGCCCCGATTCGCCACCGGCGAGTTTCGCGACATCCCGTTCGGCCGCATGTACCAGGGGAAGCACCGCATCGGCCAGCCTAACCAGCCGGTTGCCGGCGCTGGTAAAACGAACCGGGCGAGTTTTGCGGACGAACAGGCGGCACCCGATCCGGGTTTCAAGGCCTTTGATCTGATGGGAAAGCGCCGACTGGGTCAGGAACGCCCGCTCCGCCGCTTCCACAAGGCTGTTGGTATCCCTGAGGGCGCTCAGGGTTCGGAGATGACGCAACTCGAAGAGCGACATGAGCAGCTCTCAATTTTCGACCAAGTGCGCATGTATTTTATTCATACAAAGGGTCGGCGGATAGCGTTTCTCCAAGAGACGGAAGAGACAGCGGAAAGACGGGGACACAGGCCCATCAAGGCGGGATACCCTGGGTACGCCAACCAATGACGCATGGATTTTGTGGATCCATGCGCATCATCAGCCAACCACCGCGAAGATAATTATGAAAACAACGGGCAAGCCGAGGAAATAGTAGGCAATCAGGTTAAGCAGGTCGTTAACCTGCTCGTCCTCATTAAGCGGCAATCTCGCGCCCAGAACCAGCCACAGGCCACCCGAGACGAGCAATGTGGCAACCAGCGTAAGAATCGCCGCGGCCATTGGCAAGCGTTCGCCGGGGTTGGCCGCAAGCCCGGGCTACATGGCACCGAGATCCAACATTCCCCTTGGCTTCGCTCCCGCGAGATCCGAAATCATCTCGAAATTCGCGCCGATATCCTCGGCCGTTGCGTCAACGCCCAAGTCAACGCCGCCATTCTCCACAATACAGGCAACAGAATACCGGCCCCCCTGGGCCTGAACGACGACTCCGTTGGGCGCATCCTCGGAACAAAGATAGACTACAGCCGGAGCAACCAACTCCGGACCGAGCTGGCTAAGCGCCTCCTCGGGCATGAGATTCGCGGTCATGCGCGTAGCCGCCACCGGCGCGATCGTATTGGTGCGGATGTTGTACTTGGCACCTTCGATCTTCAGCGTAAGCATCAAACCAACCAACCCGAGCTTGGCGGCACCGTAATTGGCCTGCCCAAAGTTTCCATACAGGCCGGTGGGGGAAGTGGTTACGACAATGCGGCCGTAGTTCTGTTCCCGCATGATCGGCCAGACCTCCCGGGTCAGGTTAACCGAACCCATAAGGTGAACGTCGAGCACCGCCTGAAAGTCGTCGAGATCCATCTTGGCGAATGACTTGTCGCGCAGGATGCCGGCATTGTTTATGAGGATATCGACCCGGCCCCAGGCCTGCATCGCATCCCGCACCATGCTCCGCGCACCAACCCGGTCGCTGACGGAACCACCGTTGGCGATAGCCTCGCCACCCGCCGCCCCGATCTCGTCGACCACCGCATTGGCGGCAGCCGAACTGCCCCCGGTGCCGTCCATGGCACCACCGAGATCGTTGACCAATACTCGACAGCCGCGCTGCGCAAGCTCTATGGCGTAGCATCGCCCGAGCCCACCGCCGGCACCGGTCACGATGGCAACCTTTCCGTCAAACGCGTAGGTCATAATCGACAGCCCCCCAAAAAAGCGGCATAGCTTACTCCATTTGCGCCGGTAATCTAGCCTGAATGGGGCGGTTTCAGGGCCATCACTATCCTGCGCGCGCGAAACTCCTTGGAGACCTGGCTACAAGGTCCGACCCGGGGAGTCGGTGGTGGCGGCCCGCTCCGCGTCCGGTGCCCCGCCAGCGCCGAACGCGAACCCTTCGTGCCAGACCCGTCCCTCGCCGGCAATAAACTGCCCCGTGCTGATGCGTACGATGTCGTAGCGAGGAAGCCGGACGCTCGTGAAGCATATGTCATCATCGAACATCAAGCCTTCGCCATCGAAATCAAAGTCCAGGTTGTCGAAACCGTGCCGCCGGCGGGCAACGGGCAGGGCGTTCACGTCGGCCGGATGAACGTGCAGAAAGAACTTCGCCTCGGTGTCCTCCGGAGCGCAGGGGGCCTTGACATAGATCAGCCGGTCTTCGCCGAGATACAGATCGAAGGTGGAATGGGCAACCAGGCGGCCGTGTTCAAGTAACCGTGATATCTGTGATATCCAGGCCACCTCCCTTGCCAGATACTTGCTTCGAATGGCGGCTAGGTCCCGGGGTTGCATCGACATCGACGTCGGTCTGGTCCACTCTTCGGGAGGCATCCAAGTCTGGAAGGTGGGCCTGCGAAGTTGCTCAAGAAGTCTGCCGATATCGGCCGAATCCCGCGGACGAGGCGACGTCGGGGTGGTCGAATGGTTGCGGCGGCCCTCGTCCTGAAAGGCTGCGTAGTATCTGTGAAGCTGCCCAAGAAGTTCGTCCATGGAACGCGCGGGAAGGTTCAATTCCCGCTCGAGAAGCCTGTGGAGGCATATGGCGGCGAGCATGTTTCCCTGTTCGTTCCAGTGGGGATCGTCGACGAACCTCCAGTCCGGTGCATAGCTGTATTCGGCGACCTGTTCGTTGAAGCACTCGAACAGGTTGACCCTGTCAATCTCCGGAGGAATCATCGTAGCCATCCGGTCTTCCTCCGGCCTCGGCAGGATGGCGACGACAAATCGTCCGCCCCGCTCTTGCACCCTTTGTTGCCAAGTGCGAAGCAGGGATTGAAAAACGACGACGACGTCCTTTGCGAGTTCGGACTCCGCCTCCCCGTCGACAACGTCGGCCTGGAGTGCCGTGGCATTGGCGCTCCCGACCCTCTCATCGCGTCCCGCACTGAGAAGTTCGACATCGATGCCCCCGCTCGCTTCGAGAAATTTGTCGACCACGTCTCCAACTTTTCCCCTAGCCAGACTCGAGAATCGTCTCGCCCCGTCGATGACGAGGTATGTCATATGGAGCCTGGACAACAGCGAGACCCACGGAGACCGCTCTATGGCGGGGTTTCGTGTCAACGCTCCGGATTCGTCGAGATGAAACAGTCCGTTTTCGTAGACATCCTTCGGATCGTTGGAACAGAACACGTAGAGCACCACGTCGAGATCCGATGCGTGCCGGAACTCTTCGTAGTGAAGGAGCAACTGGCCGGTACCGTAGCCAGCCGTCCCAAGATTCAGAACGTTGATTCTATCCTGTGCTTCGTTATCGCGGGAGGGAAAGGTCAACAGATGATCCAGCACTTCGGTGAACGAATACGGGCTGGGCAAATATCGGTTTTCGGTAAAGGAGTCGCCGAAAACGCCTATGTTGACGGCGTCCGCGAGGTCGTCCTCGCTGAAGTCCCGGTGCTGCCTCAGGGCCAGGTTGTTGTGGATGACGGCGTGACGCACGCCGCTGTCGAGATGCCGATGGTTATACATCGAATGCGCCCGCCGCGCATAGATGCGCCGGCGGGAGAGGTCGTATCGGGATTCGGCGGCGTACTCGTAAACCGGATGGAAAAGGCGCAGGTACCCTTCGCCGGCGGCGAGGCACACCAGGAGCGACGCCAGTACCAGGGAGAGGTTGACGGCCGCCGTTCGGGCGAGCGCCCATGGGCCCGCAGGCATCAGCCGTGATCCTCCCGCCATCGCACTTCGCCTCTCAACCCCACGAGGTAATCATATAAAGTAGATTCTAAGGAGTGAGCGTCCGGGCGACACGAATCCCGAGGCTGTTGCTCCGACGCTTGGAATCGAGCCTGATGCGGTAGGCGGAGCGGAGGGAAGACGGATAGCGGCCCCAGGAGCCGCCGCGCAACACCCGTCGCCCGCAGTCCCCGGACTCCCACGCACTCCCATCAGCAGGCGCCCCCCGATAGTCACCGTTCCAACAGTCCTCCACCCACTCCCATACGTTCCCGTGTACATCGTGCAACCCATATCCGTTCGCATCGAAACTGCCTACCGCAACCGTCTTTGCCCGATACAGCCCCTTGCGTCCAGGGCCATAGGGGTTACCTTTTCCGTTATAGTTCGCCTGCTCCGTCGATATCGTCTCACCCGTGTGAAATGGTGTCCTCGTCCCACCGCGCGCCACGTACTCCCATTCCGACTCGCTCAGCAATCGGTACTCATAACCCGTCTCCTCCGACAGCCAACCCACATACGCCTTGGCGTCGTGCCAACCCACATGCATGACTGGTCGATTCCCCCGGCCCCATCCTGTATCGGGCGGGCGATATCCCCCGCAGCCACCTCCCGACACGCACGCATCCCATTCCGCGAACGTCACCTCATACACCCCCACCGCGAACGGACGCTCAATCCCTACCCGATGCACCGGGCCTTCTTCATCGAATCGCCCCGCCTTCGACTCCGGGGAACCCATCATGAATTCGCCCGGCGGCACCACCACCATCTCTGGACACGCCGGGCAGTCACGGAACACGGTGCCGGGCTCCCACGCCGCCTTCGCTGCCGGCAACCTGTCCATGTCGGCCGATGCCGGAACAGCAGTCAGTGACACGAGCAAACCGGCAATGATCAAGCGGAAACGCATCTTCATCGGTGGCCCTCCTTTGTCTTGGCTCCGAAATCAACTGGGCACGCCCAGCCTTCATCACCTTGCAGACCTGCTTGTTCGAGACCGCGACACCGCCGCGACGGGCGACGATTGAAGACGAAGCCGAAAGTGCGGTTGGAGCTCAGGGCGCGGTACTCCCTGGAGACCTGGCTACAAGATCCGACCCGGGGAGTCGGTGGTGGCGGCCCGCTCCGCGTCCGGTGCCCCGCCAGCGCCGAACGCGAACCCTTCGTGCCAGACCCGTCCCTCGCCGGCAACAAACTGCCCCGTGCTGATGCGTACGATGTCGTAGCGAGGAAGCCGGGCGCTCGCGACGCATATGTCATCATCGAAGATCAAGCCTTGGACATTGAAACCAAAATCCAGGTTGTCGAAACCGTACCGTCGGCGGGCAACGGGCAGGGCGTTCACGTCGGCCGGATGGACATGCAGAAAGAACGTCGCTTCGGTGTCCTCCGGAGCGCAGGGTGCCTTGACATAGATCAGCCGATCTTCGCCGAGATACAGATCGAAAGTGGAACGAGCAACCAGGCGACTGTGTTCAAGTACCCGTGATATCTGTGGTGTCCGTGACATCTCCCTTGCCAGATACTTGCTTCGAATGGCGGCCAGATCCCGGGGTTGAACCGACGTCGGGCTGGTCCACTCTTCGGGAGGCATCCACGTCTGAAAGATGGGTCTGTGAAGTTGCTCAAGAAGTCTGCCGATATCGGCCGAATCCCGCGGACGAGTCAATGTCGGGGCGGTCGAATTGTTGCGGTGGCCCTCGTCCTGAAAGGCTGCGTAGTATCTGTGCAGTTGCTCAAGAAGTTCGTCGATGGAGCGCGCGGGAAGGTTCAATTCCCGCTCGAGGAACCTGTAGAGGCATACGGCGGCGAGCATGTTTCCCTGTTCGTTCCAGTGGGGATCGTTGACGAACCTCCAGTCCGGTGCATAGCTGTATTCGGCGACCTGTTCGTTGAAGCACTCGAACAGGTTGACCGTGTCAATCTCCGGAGGAATCATTGCAGCAGCCATCCGATCTTCCCTCGGCTGCGGCAGGATGGCGACGACAAATCGTCCGCCCCGCTCTTGCACCCTTTGTTGCCAAGTGCGAAGCAGGGACTGAAAAACGAGGACGATGTCCTTTGCGAGTTCGGACTCCGCCTCCCCGTCGACAACATCGGCCTGGAGCGCCATGGCCTCGGCGTTCATGAATCTCTCCCTGTGTCCTTCCCTGAGAAGTTCGACATTGATGTCCCCGCTCGCTTCGAGAAATTTGTCGACCGCATCTTCAGTTTTTCCCTTGGCCAGACTCGCGAGTCGTCTCGTCCCGTCGATGGCGAGGTATGTCATGTGGAGCCTGGACAACAGCGACACCCACGGAGACCGCTCAATGGCGGGGTTTCGTGTCAACGCTCCGGATTCGTCCAGATGAAACAGTCCGTTTTCGTAGATGCCCCTCGGATCGTTCAAACAGAACACGTACAACACCACGTCGAGATCCGACGCGTGCCGGAAGTCCTCGTAGTGAAGGAGCAACTGGCCGGTGGCGTAGCCATCCGTACCAAGATTCAGAACGTTGATCCTATCCTGTGCTTCGTTGTCTCGGGGGGGGGGGGGGGGGGGGGGGGGTCAATAGATAGTCCAGCACTTCGGTGAACGAATACGGGCTGGGCAGACGCACGTTTTCGGTAAAGGAGTCGCCGAAAACGCCTATGTTGACGGCGTCCGCGAGGTCGTCCTCGCTGAAGTCCCGGTGCTGCCTCAGGGCCAGGTTGTTGTGGATGACGGCGTGACGCACGCCGGTGTCGGGATGCGGTTTGAACGACCTCGAATGCGCCCGCCGCGCAAAGATGCGCCGGCGGTCGAGGTCGTATCGGGATTCGGCGGCGTGCTCGTAAACCGGATGGAAAAGGCGCAGGTACCCTTCGCCGGCGGCGAGGCACACCAGGAGCGACGCCAGTACCAGGGAGAGGTTGACGGCCGCCGTTCGGGCGAGCGCCCATGGGCCCGCAGGCATCAGCCGTGATCCTCCCGCCACCGAGTCCATGCGGATCAAACCTTACCGCAGTTTCGCCGTCGACGAAAGCCCGCATGGGGCCGCTTACCGTAGCGGCGCACTGCCGCGCGGGGAACGGCAACCTGCCCCCACCGCCCAATCCGCCTGGCCACGTCTGAACCGGGTGGGCATAAGGCTTTTTGCTCGCGGCCATGTGTTTCAACCCCGAAGGCACTCGTACACCGCTCTCCAGAGGCTGAAGCCCCTTTCGTCGCCGACCACACCTAGCTGCATTCGGTTCATAACATAGGAGAAGGCAACCCGTGCATCGAGATCGCAGACAACCAGTGAGCCGCCGTACCCGCCCCAGTAGCAGACGTGCTCATTGGGCGTTGCCGGCATGCCTTCGCCAGCCAGCCCGTAGCCAAGCCCGAAGCGCACCGGCAGGCCGATCACGAGGTCGACACCGTTCGTCTGTTCCTCCATAACGGCCATGCACCCCGCCGGCGACATCAGGGTCTTGCCGAAGGCCGTGCCCCGGTTCGCCAACAGGGTCTGCAAACGGACGACGCTGCGTGCATTGCCGTGCCCGTTCGCCGCGGGTATCTCGGCCTGACGCCATGCCGCCGTCTTCGTTTCCTCCACATCGACGATCGAACTGGCGATCGTGCGCGCCAGGATTGATCCGGGCTGCACTTGCTCGAGCTCTTCCGGGTCTACCGCTGGCGGTATGAGTTCGGCGATGCGTCCGAAATGCCGCGCATCCACACCAATGTGGAAGTCCGCGCCGAGGGGTTCGGCGAGTTCCTCCCTGAAGAAGGTACCAAGCGAACGTCCCGTAATGCGCCTTACCACCTCACCGACCAAGTTGCCGAAGGAGAAGTCGTGGTAGCCGCTAGCCGTCCCGGGTTTCCACCAGGGTGCCTGGGCCGCCAGGAGTTCCGCCACCCGGTCCCACTCATACCAGACATAGGGCGAGTCTGCCGCCTCCAGCCCCGAAAGGCCCGAGCTGTGGCTCAGCAGATGCCGTACCTCGATGCGCTCCTTGCCGTTGGTCGCGAATTCCGGCCAGTACTGCGCAACCGGTGCGCACAGGTCGAGTTCGCCGCGGTCCGCCAACAGGAGCGCACAGAGCGCCGTCATCGTCTTCGTGATCGAGTAGACGTTGACGATCGTGTCTTCGCACCAGGGCTCCGTTGCCGCGGCATTGCGATGGCCCGCCCAGAGGTCGACAACGAACTCGCCCTCGACGGTCATCGCGAAGCACGCTCCGACCTCTCCAGGATCGTTGAAGTTCCGCTCGAACGCTTCGCGCACGGGCGCAAAACGAGCAGCGCAGGTTCCATGAATGTTCAGGGACGATGGCGTTGCTCTCTCCACTATCCTGCGCGCGCGAAACACACACCGCCGTCGAGCGTCAGGTTGACGCCCACCAGATAATCGCCAGCACGCGAAGCCATATAAACGATGGTGCCGCCGATGTCTTCCCGAGACCCGATGCGGCCAGCCGGTACGTGATCCTTGAATAGCTCGGGCTCGTCCCGGGCCTTGACATTCATGTCGCTGGCGAATGCCCCCGGCGAGATCGAGTTGATGTGGATGTGGTCCCGCGCCAAGTCCTTGGCGAGGTGGCGGGTCAAATGGTTGAGCCCGGCCTTCGCGGCCGAATAGGAATAGGTATCGTCGGGCGTAACATAAATCGCATCGACCGACGAAATGTTGATGATCTTGGCCGGTCGTGCTGCGCTTGCAGCCGCCCGCAACAGCGGCATGAGCTTCTGAATCAGAAAGAATGGCGCCTTCAGGTTCAGGCCGAATGTCTTTTCCCAGCCCTTTTCCGGGAAGTGTTCGAAATCCGCCACCCAGCCGGTGCCGGCGTTGTTCACCAGGATGTGCAGTTCCGGCTCGCGGCGGCGAATTTCCGCCGCCAGTTCCAGTACGCCCTCGAAGGACCCGAGGTCGTTGGGAATGGCGATGCACTCTCCAGAAGCGGATAACTCGGCAGCCGTCTGCTCAACCACATCCGCATGGCGCGCCGTGATGTAGACGCGCACACCGGCGTCCACCAGCGTCCCGGCGATCATGCGGCCAATGCCCTTAGAGCCTCCCGTAACCAGGGCTACGCGACCGCTCAGGTCAAAAAGGTCTGTCATTTGTTTACTCCTCGGCAATCAAATCTGTTGCGCATGGCCGGTTCGACCCCAATACCTGTCCTTGAGCACGCCCTTGTAGAGCTTCCCGGTGGGTAGGCGGGGCAACTCATCGACGAAATCGACACTCTTCGGGCACTTGAAGCGAGCTAGGTGGCGGCTTGCATAGGCGATCAACTCCGCCTCCAGCGCGGCTGAGGGTGAGACGCCGTCGGCGGGCTGCACCAGCGCCTTCACCTCTTCGCCCATGTCCTCGTTGGGTACGCCGATCACGGCCACATCCATGATCCTGGGGTGCATGATCAGCACGTCCTCGATCTCCTGGGGATAGATGTTCACTCCGCCGGAGATGATCATGAATGTTTTGCGGTCCACCAGGAACAGGTAGCCCTCTTCGTTCAGATAGCCCAAATCGCCCAGCGCTGTCCAGTCGGAGCGCTGCGGGTGCTCAGACTTGCGCGTTTTTTCCGCATCGTTGTGGTAGCGGAAATGATTCGCCTGTTCAAAATAGATGGTGCCCACTTCGCCAGGGGGTAGTTCGGCACCGTTGTCGTCGCAAACATGCAGCGTGCCGCCCATGGGCTTGCCGACGGTGCCGGGAAACTTGAGCCACTCATCGGGCCCCACATGGGTCGATCCGTTAGCCTCCGTACCCGCGTAGTACTCGTAGATGATGGGGCCCCACCAGTCGAACATCTGTTGTTTGACTTGGACGGGGCAGGGTGCCGCCGCATGGATTGCAACCTCGTGGCTGGAAAGGTCGTATTCCGCCCGCTGTTCGGGAGGTAGCCGCAGCATACGGACGAACATGGTGGGTACCCACTGGCTGCGGTTGACCCGGTAGCGCTCTATGGCGGCCAGCGCCTCGATGGGGTCGAATCTCGGCATGATGACCGTCGTGCCGCCCAGGGCTTGGGTAGAGACGGAGAGAAAGGCCGGGGCCGCGTGATAGATGGGGGCCGGGGAGAGGAATACCGACTGCTCGTCGAATCCCCAAAGCTCGGCGTGGAACGCATGGTGGTCGTTGTGGTCCGAGACCTCGGCATCGGCGAGCGCGTGCTTGACGCCCTTCGGCCGGCCGGTGGTGCCGGAACTGTAGAACATGAAGGCACCGAGCGGTTGCCGCTCTAGGGGGGCGGCGGGATAGCGGGCGCGGGCCTCGTCCAGGTTCTCGAAGCCGTCCATGCCGTCCAGAGCGAGCAGCAAGCCGCATGCCGGGGCGTAGCCTGGCAGGTCTTTGGCCACTTCGCTTAGGCGGGCGGACGCGATCACGGCCTTGGCACCGCAGTCATTGACTATGTATCCCGCCTCGCCGGCGGTGAGAAAGCGGTTGACCATGGTGATGTAGAGCCCGGAGCGCAGCGCCGCCCAGGCGATTTCGAAGTAGCGGAGGTCGTTTTCCATGAACACCGCAAGGTGATCTCCGCGGACTAGCCCGCGGTCTTTCAGCAACCGGGCGATCTGGTTGGAACGATCGTCGAGCTCCCGGAAACTTATCGAGGCGCCGGATGCTGAATCAATCGCCGCCGGCTTGTCTGGAAACAGCCTCGCCCATTTGCCGGGATACATCCTGGCTCATCCCTCGTCCTGATGTTTCGCTACCCGATGGCGTCGTCCAGAATGCCCGCGCAGGCCCGGCGCTCATCGTCGAGCGGCACTTTCGTAAGCCCCCGCCACCATGGTAGCAAGATGGGGTGCAACCTACACCTGCCACTCGCCGCGCCCATGACGATAGCAACCCGGTCTTTGCATCGACCAGACATCGGTAGCAAGTCTTCAACAGGTCGCCTTCGGTGCTATGATGGCGGATTGCGCGGACGAGCACGAACTTGCCACGGGGAACCGTCAGGAAGGTATGTTCTTCGCCGCGAGTTCCATCGCCATCAAGGCGGCCTTCGGCATCGGCAGCTTCGTGGGCCCCGTAGCGTCCGCCCATGGGAGACAGTGCATGAAACAGCACATGAAAAAGGAAGCATTCGACAAACTGGTTCTGGAAGGGAAGAAGTCCCAAGCCGTGCGGCGCAAATTGCTGGAGCGCACACCAGGCTCCGCCAAAATCAAATCCCGGGGCAAGTCGCTCTCCCAGGAAATCGTGCGCACCGTCGACCTGCCCCACTCGATCTACATCGACTCCTGCGACGGCGGCACCATGACCGATATCGACGGCAACACCTACATCGACATGACCATGGGCTTCGGTCCCTGCGTGCTCGGTCACCGGCCGCCGGTGGTGACCGCGGCACTTAAGGCGCAACTGGCCAAGGGATGGCATTTCGGCATACCGAACGCGCGGCAAGCCGAACTGGCGGACCTGATCGAGGAGGCCTCGCCCTGCGCGGATAAGGTCGTCTTTTTCAACAGTGGCACGGAAGCGACGCTGAGCGCCATGCGTATGGCCCGGGCCTTTACCGGCAAGACCCGAATCGCCCTGTTCGACGGCTGCTACCACGGTTCCCACGACTACGCCCTGATCTTCGCCAACCCGGAAAGCGACCGCGACCGGCCCGCCCCCATGCGTGTCGGTGCCGGCATTCCCAAGGTGATCGAGGAGCAGGCGATGCTGGTGCTGCCCTACCGCAACGATGTCGCCTTCGACCTGATCCGCGAGCACAAGGACGACCTGGCGGCGGTATTCCTGGAACCGTCCCAGAACTCGCACCCCCGTCTGGACAATGCGGAGTTCCTGGCCGGGCTGAAGTCGGTGTGCGGGGAGACCGGCGTGCTGCTCGGGTTCGACGAGGTGGTCACCGGTTTCCGCATCGCCTACGGCGGCTGCCAGGAGTACTACCGCATCACCCCCGACTTCGCCACCTACGGCAAGGCCATCGGGGCGGGCCTGCCCATCGGCGCCGTCGCCGGACGCAAGGACATCATGAACTGCTTCTCTGGAAAGGGCGGTGCCCCCTGGATGTTCTCCGGCGGCACCTTCAACGGCAATCCCCTATCGATGACCGCCGGTGTCGCCGCGGTAACCGAAATGCGCGACAACAAGAACAGGCTCTACCCGTACCTCATGGAACAGGGCAACCGCCTAGCCGCCGAGGTGAATGACTTCTGCATGAAGCAGCAGTTCCAGGCCCAGCTACTGAACGCCGGCTCCAAGGTGTATCTGCGCTTTCAGAGCACCCCCATCAACAGCTCACGGGATATCAGCGAAGACGGAAAACGGATCGAACGGGAATTCTACCTGCACCTGCTGGGCCACAACGTCATCATCCCCGGCGTCCACCTCGCGTTCCTGTCCGCGGCGCACACGCCGGAAGATGTGGATACGATCATCGGCGCCTTCAAGCAGTCGTTTCTGGACCTGCGGGAAGACGGCTTGTTCTGACCCGCCGCTTAAGATTGCGACCATGCCGGCGGCGCTTCCTCCGCATCGACGATCGAACTGGCGATGGTGTGCGCCAGCATCGACCCAAGCATCACTTGTATGGCCTATGCCGGGCTGTGCGGCGGCGGCTATACCCGCCCCTGCAATAAGGATCAGCGCACGAAGCCGTGCGGGAGGCCTGGTTCTTTTGCTGATGATGGTGGCGACCGGGAATATTCAGGCTAGCGAACCGGGCGAGGAACCGGCCACCGCCACGATGACTTTCCAGGGGCGCGAAATCCCCCGCTCCGACGATGCGATTCTCGACCCGAAGCACAGCGTCCTGGTCATCCACGAGATGTTGAACGACTTCGTCTCCAAGGGTGGCGTTGCCGACCAGGCGGGCCTGCGCTACGCCATGGAACCGGAAATCGGGCGCATCGCCAGGCTGCTGGCGGCAGCCCGGGCAAAGAACGTCCGGGTGTCCTACGTTCGATGGACAAGGTTCGCTGACGGATCCACGGACGACGACGCCGCATGCGCTGTCGGGTCACGGGTATGCAGCGGCCGGCGCACGGCGGCCGGCAGAACCTCCCCGCCATCCAACATCGAAGGATCCTGGGGCTGGAGGGCACCTAGGGCTATCGCGCCCGAGGCCGGCGATTGGGTTCTGCCCAAGTGGCGGCAGGACGCCTTCTTCTCTACCCCGCTCGATGCCCTGATGCGATGGAACGGCATCAGGACCATGGTGATCGTGGGGCTCGGCACGGAAGTCGGGATCATGCCCTCGGTAATGACGGCGTCCGAGTTGGGCTACTTCACGGTCGTAGTCGATGACGCCGTCAAGGCGGTCGACCCCAAGCGCCAGGCGTCCGCCATGGCATTCCTACGGGATACCGCCATGGTCAGGAACACGCGGGAGGTCGAGGCGATCTGGAACAGAGCCGCGATCCTGACCGACGTTGCGCCCACATCCCAAGAGGAGCCGCCAACGGGCGAATCGCCGCCCCAGGGTGCGGACACGAACACCGAAGCCACCGTCACCCACCGGGAACGCCGCATTCCGAACTCCGCGGATGAGGTTCTCGATCCAAGGCACACCCTGCTGCTGGTGCACGACATGCAGAACGACCTGATCGGCAAGGGTGGCGTGCTTGCGGGTTTCGGCAGGCGCATCGATGCTGACGGGGTTCTTAAGCCCGTGGCCCGGCTCCTTGCCGGTGCCCGGGAGAAAAACGTACGCGTGGCCTACACCCAGTGGACAAACCATGCCGACCGCTCCAGTTTCTCCGAGCACGCGTTCTGGGGTTCGCCAGCACCCACAGGCATGCCAGGCAATCGTGCATGGGCCATAGAAGGCACGTCCGGATGGCAGCTCGCCGACGCCGTCAAACCCTCGCCCGACGATTGGAAGATACGGAAGTATCGGCCGGACGCTTTCTACGCGACGCCGCTCGACAGCCTAATGCGATGGAACGGCATCGAGACAGTGGTCGTTGTGGGCATCGGTGCGGGCGTGCTGCCGACCCTGATGTCGGCATCGAACCTCGGCTACTTCACCGTCGCGGTTTCCGACTGTCTGGCACCCTCCGCCCCGGACCGGGTGGACGATGCGGTGCGCCACATCGCCCACGGGGCGATGGTCAAGACCCATGCGGAACTGCTGGAAATCTGGCGCGACGCAGCGGCGAAATCGGCGGAGTAACGCCGCTTCCCTAGTTGCGGCCGTGGCCTAACGCGGGCCGGGCGCAGGTGCCTCTACACTGGACGACGAACGCCGTTGTTCGTTAGTGTCGCCGTCATCGGGTACGAAGGTGGTCGGGCATGCGGGAGACCGGGCAGATCGTCGAAACGGTCTCGGGGCCGATACGCGGCGCTTTCCAGAATGGCCTGCACATCTTCCGCGGTATTCCATACGCCGCGCCTCCCGTGGGCGAACTGCGCTGGTTGCCTCCGCAACCACCGGAAACTTGGCGCGAGGTGCGGCCCGCCACGGCGTACGGTGCATCCGCACCGCAAAACCCGATTCCGGTCCCGTTACCCGGCAACCTGGCCGACGCGGAAGGGACGCAGAGTGAAGACTGCCTGTATCTCAATGTCTGGACACCGGGCATGGACGGTACCCGCCGCCCGGTGATGGTCTGGATTCATGGTGGCGGATTCATACTGGGCTCCGGGCGAGCGGCCATCAGCGACCCTGCGCACCTGGCCGCAACCGGCAACGTGGTGCTGGTGACAATCAACTACCGGCTGGCCGCCTTCGGTTTTCTGAGGCTGGTGGACGTTACCGGTGGCGCCATTCCCGCGACCGGCAATGAAGGCATGCTCGATCAGGTGGCGGCCCTTGCCTGGGTACGCGACAACATCGAGCGCTTCGGGGGCGACCCGGGCAATGTGACCATCTTTGGCGAGTCGGCGGGCGGCATGAGCATCGGCACGCTGTTCGCCATGCCCGGTGCGGACGGCCTCTATCACCGGGGCATACTGCAGAGCGGTGCCTGCCAAACGGTGCAACCGGTGGAACTCGCCAATGGGGTCGGCGCTGGAGTACTGCAACTACTCGGGGTCGACCCGGACGACAGGCTAGCCGTGCGCTCCTTAAGCACACGGCAGCTTCTCGATGTGGAAGCCGGGCTTTCGAGTCCCGAGACAGCCAACCCGCAACTCGGCATGACGCCGTTCCAGCCCTGTGTCGATGGCACCACGCTGCCCCAAAACCCCTTGGCGGCGGTGCGCGCAGGGCGGGCGGCGGGCATCGACATGCTGGTGGGGTCGAACCTGCACGAGTACAAACCGTTCGGAGAGGTTTTTCCCGGCCTCTCGGAGATGGATTTTGCGGCGCTGGTGGAAGGCATGTCCATGGAGGCATCGCGCCTGCTGGAGGGAGACCGGCGCGAAGACTTGCAGACACTCGTGCAGGGATACCGGCGGGCCTACGCCAAACGCGGGCTCGAGGCGGCACCGCCCGAGCTCATGCTCACCCTTGAGGGAGACCGGGTATTCTGGATGGCCGCCGTATTGCTCGCCGAAGCGCAGACCCCGCACCCGGGGCGCACATACAACTACCTCTTCACTTGGGAGTCACCGTGGCAGGGCGGTTCCCTAGGTGCCTTTCACGGTCTGGACATGGGCTTCGTCTTTGGCACGATCGACGCCACCGGAACCCGGAACATCCACGGCGAAGGCCCCGAGGCCCATGCGCTGGAGGCGTTTTGTCAGGCCGCCTGGCTGAATTTTGCCCGAACCGGCGATCCATCCGGCGGCATTGTCGGCGAATGGCCCGAATACGGCATCGAGCGCACGACCATGCTGCTCGGTACCGAGCAATCAGTGGCTTTCGACTTCGCCGGCGATGAACGGCGCGCCTGGCGGGCGGCGGGCTATCCGGGCGTCGGGCGGCTATAGAAGCCCCGCTTCTCGGGCATCGCCGGCCGCGCCACCGCTGCTCGGCAATCGGGCGGCTCAGTGCGCCCGCCAGGAGAACTCCACCCCGACCATGCGCGGTGGTGCGTACACATCGGCAATCGAGCCGCCGAAGATGAAGTAGTTGAACTTGTCCTGAATGATCTCGTCGTCGAACAGGTTGTTGACGAACAGCGATGCCGACCAGCGACGGTCGGAACGGCTCGATAGCGTCACTCGCGCATGGGTGATGTTGTACTCATCGATCAGGATGGTGTTGGCGATGTCCTGCCACTGCTCGCCGACCCGCTGATGGTCGACGCGTACCCGACCTTCGAGGGCACCGGGCAGCTCCATCGTATAGTCGACACTTGCCGCAATGGTCCACTCCGGAGCGTAGCGGAGGCTATTGCCCTCGGTGAAGGTGATCAGATCGGGGCCTTCCTCCGCCTCGGAGTCGTTGCTGTCGGCCGCGAAGCGGAGGCGCAGACCGTCCACCACTTCCCAGTTGAACTCCACTTCTATCCCCCTGCTCTCCGCGGCACCCGCGTTGTCGTGGTATTGCTGGACGAAGCCTGGGAGCGTCGGGTCGAGGAACTCGGAGATCATATCCTGCCAATCTTGGTAGTAGGCCGCCGCGATCAACTGGGCGCGCCCGTCAGCAAAGCCGATCTTGGCACCGAGTTCAAAAGAGTCGATCTGATCGCCCTGGTAGTGGATCAGTCCGGCGACCTTGTCGACCAGGGACTGCGGGAAGCCCGCCTGGGAGAAGGAGCGGCGATTGAACTCCATGGAGTTATTCACACTGCCCGGGCGGAAGCCGCTGGCGTAGGTGAAGTAGTATAGCTGGTTGTCGGCGGGCCGGAACGCCAGGGTCGCCTTGGGCGAGACCACCGTGTCGTCGGTGCCGGTCTCGGTGCGTTGGAAATCCTGCTTGAGATTCGATACCCGGGCGCCAGCGGTGATCTCGAACAGGTCGCTGAGTGCGTAGGAGGCTTCGGCAAAACCGGCGACCTCCTTCAGGGTCGTCTCATGCACCTCCGCCGGATCCATCATAAGCGTGCTCATGATGGCCACAGTCGCCTCGCGGCCCGGCCAGGCGAACGGCCGCTGGGGGTCGGCGCGAAAGTCGTCGCTCTTCTTGTAGAAAAAACCGGCTGTCCACTGGAAGGCCCCGTCGTTGTTGGAGAGTGCCCGGAACTCCTGGATGAACCGGTCGGTCTCGGAATTGCTGTCGATGCTCCAGCCCTGCAGCGACAAGCCGTCCCCGTAGGGGCAGGCGAGGAAATTGCTGAGGAACGCATCCTGTGCGCCTGGCGTACAGGGTATCGGCGGGGGAAGGCCACCGAAGAAGGGCTCCAGGTTGATCAGCAGGCCGTAGACCGCGTCCAGGAAAAAGGCCACATTTGGCGAATAGTGGGTGATCGAGCGCACATCCCGCTCGAAATAGGAGGTCGTCGAGGTAAGGGTCGCCCAGTCCGTTTCCCAGTCGAGTCGCAGGTTGTACAGGGAGAACTCGTCCGACGACTCGGCTGGAAAGCCGGGAATGGGCACGTTGCGGTCTTCCTCGTAGGCGGCGTAGGCTTCCGGGGCGCCCTTGCCTTCCGCGTCGACCCAGTAGCCCGTGGCCTGCACGGTGAACTGCTCGGAGGGCCGCCACTTCGCCGACAGCCGGCCGCCGGTGGCTTCGCCGCTGTTCACATCCTCTTCTACCGGTGTTGAGTTGGTTTTGTCGATGAAACCGCCGTCCTCGGTGGTGAATGCCGACAGGCGCACCGCGAAGTTGTCCGCCAGCGGCAGGTTGATCATGCCGTCGAAGCGGTAGCTGGCGTCTCCGGAGTGGCCAAGCGCCGCATAGCTGGCGTTAATGCGGTAGTCCACCCCGGTGGGGTCCGGGGCGTTGTAGATGTAGCGGACGGTACCGCCCTGGGAGCCCTCGCCGAACAGGGTGCCCTGGGGTCCCTTGAGCACCTCGACCCGCTCGATGTCGAAAAGCGTGCCGCCGAGTTGGCGGATCGGGCCGTTGGCCGAAGTCATTGGGGTGTCGTCGAGATAGACGGCAACGCTGGAGGAGGTCTGCAGGGCCGCATGCTGCCCGACCTGGGAGGAAATGCCGCGCACCACCATGCGGTTGGTGCCGGTGGGGCCGCTCACCATGTTCAGGCCGGGAAGGGTGCGGAAGAGGCCCGACATATCCCTGGCGCCGATTTGATCGATCATGTCTGCGTCCGCCGCGCTGACCGAGACGGGCGTGTCCATCAGGCTGGTTTGCCGGTAGGTGGCGGTGACGATGATCTCCTCGATGGCCGGGGAGTCGCTGCCGGATTCCGAATCCTGGGCGACCGCGCCCGAAGCAGCCAGCAGGCCGGCCAGCGCCTTCAGGGTCCACTTCGCCGTTTGTCCCGCAAGGGCACCAGGCTGGTGCTGTTTTCCGAGGGTTCCTGATTTCATTGTCGACTTCCTCCTGCCAAGCGAATGTTCCCAATAGAACTTGGGGTTGCCGCTCCCGGCGCCGCACATCTCTCCCGTTGCCATGACCACCACGCCGGGCACACATGCGGCCCCATAATGAACACGGGCTTCGGCCAGGGCAAAAGGGGCAGTGCAATCAACCCCGAGGCTGCCGCGCAAACTCCCCGTCGAGATCGGCCTTCCATAGTACAACATGTTGTAGCTCAGACACATTTGGCACACCCCCGGGCGATGACCGGGAGAGCGGCACCGAGGCCGGGAAGCCCCCGCCCCGGCACCGGATCGAGTGGCCTATTGAAGACGAAGCCGAAAGTGCGGTTGGAGCTCAGGGCGCGGTGCTCCCTGGAGACGGGGCTACAAGGTCCGACCCGGGGCGTCGGTGGTGGCGGCCCGCTCCGCGTCCGGCACCCGGCCGACGCCGAACGCGAACTCTTCGTGCCAGACCCGCCCCTCGCCGGCAATGAACTGCCCCGTGCTGATGCGCACGATGTCGTAGGGAGGAAGCCGGGCGCTCGTGACGCATATGTCATCATCGAACATCAAGCCTTCGCCATCGAAACCAAAGTCCAGGTTGTCGAAACCGTACCGTCGGCGGGCAACGGGCAGGGCGTTCACGTCGGCCGGATGGACGTGCAGAAAGAACTTCGCCTCGGTGTCCTCCGGAGCGCAGGGGGCCCTGGCATAGATCAGCCGGTCTTCGCCGAGATACAGATCGAAAGTGGAACGGGCAACCAAGCGGCTGTGTTCAAGTGACCCTGATATCTGTGATATCGGTGACATCTCCTTTGCCAGATACTTGCTTCGAATGGCGGCCAAGTCCCGGGGTTGCATCGATGTCGGTCTGGTCCACTCTTCGGGAGGCATCCACGTCTGGAAGGCGGGCCTGTGAAGTTGCTCAAGAAGTCTGCCGATATCGGCCGAATCCCGCGGGCGGGTCGACGTCGGGGTGGTCGAATGGTTGCGGCGGCCCTGGTCCTGAAAGGCTGCGTAGTACCTGTGAAGCCGCTCAAGAAGTTCGTCCATGGAGCGCGCGGGAAGGTTCAATTCCCGCTCGAGGAACCTGTAGAGGCATACGGCGGCGAGCATGTTTGCCCGTTCGTTCCAGTGGGTATCGTCGACGAACCTCCAGTCCGGTGCATAGCTGTATCCGGCGACCTGTTCGTTGAAGCACTCGAACAGGTTGACCCTGTCAATTTCTGGAGGAATCGTTGCAGCAGCCATCCGGTCATCCAACGACCTCGGCAGGATGGCGACGACAAATCGTCCGCCCCGCTCCCGCACCCTTTGTTGCCAAGTGCGAAGCAGGAGTTGAGAAATGACGACGACATCCTTCGCCAGTTCGGACTCCGCCTCCCCGTCGAAAATGTCGGCGTGGAGTGACTGGGACTCGGCGTTCGCGTACCTCTCCTTGCGTCCTTCACTGAGAAGTTCGACATCGATGCCCCCGATCGCTTCGAAAAATTTGTCGTCCACGTCTTCAACTTTTCCCCCGGCCAGACGCGCGAGTCGTCCCGCCCCGTCGATGACGAGGTATGTCATGTGGAGCCTGGACAACAGCGACACCCATGGAGACCGCTCAATGGCGGGGTTGCGTGTCAACGCTCCGGTTTCGTCGAGATGAAACAGTCCGTTTTCGTAGATGCCCCTCGTATCGTTGGCACAGAACACGTAGAGCACCAGGTCGAGATCCGACGCGTGCCGGAAGTCTTCGTAGTGAAGGAGCAACTGGCCGGTGGCGTAGCCACCCGTCCCAAGATTCAGAACGTTGATTCTATCCTGTGCTTCGCTGTCGCGGGAGGGAAAGGTCAATAGATAGTCCAGCACTTCGGTGAACGAATACGGGCTGGGCAAATATAGGTTTTCGGTAAAGGAGTCGCCGAAAACGTCTATGTTGACGGCGTCCGCGAGGTCGTCCTCGCTGAAGTCCCGATGCTGCCTCAGGGCCAGATTGTTGTGGATGATGGCGTGACGCACGCCGGTGTCGGGATGCGGCATGAACGCCCTCGCATGCGCCCGCCGCGCAAAGATGCGCCGGCGGTCGAGGTCGTATCGGGACTCGGCGGCGTACTCGTACACCGGATGAAAAAGGCGCAGGTATCCTTCCCCAGCGGCGAGGCACACCAGGAGCGACGCCAGTACCAGGGAGAGGTTGACGGCCACCCTTCGGGCGAGCGCCCATGAGCCCGCACGCATCAGCCGTGATCCTCCCGCCATCGCACTTCGCCTCTCAACCCCAGGAGGTAATGACACAGAGATGGTCCTGCTGAGCCGGTACAAACATTGCCAGGGTACGAGTTGCAGATGTAGGATTGGGGTAGTTTATCAGTTTCCATCTGTGGATCGAGCAAGGGCACGGCATACAGGTGATTCGGTAGGGTCGGCATGCAAACTGATGCACTACTAGGATTGGAGGTTGCTCCGCACGAGGAGAACTAGAGGGAGAAGAACATGCCCACCTACGACTTGTTGCTGAAGGGCGGTGTTGTCATCGATGGATTGCGCACGCCGCGCTACACCTCCGACATCGCGATCACCGACGGCCGCATCGCGCGAATCGGCGGCATCGACGCATCGGAAGCCGCCCGGGTCATCGACGCGAGCGAGCTCATCGTCGCTCCCGGGTTCGTCGACCTGCATACCCACTACGACTCCCAGATTTTCTGGGACCCCTACTGCACCCTATCCGGATGGCATGGCGTCACCTCCGTCGCCATCGGCAACTGCGGGTTCGGCTTTGCGCCGGTGCAGCCGGAACACCGGCAACGCGCCATGCTCACCATGGAACGCAACGAGGCCGTGCGCGCCACCACCATGGCAGCGGGCATGCCCTGGGACTGGGAGACCTATCCCGAGTACCTCGACAGCCTGGAACGCACGCCCAAGGGCCTGAACATGCTCTCCTACGGGAGCCTGAATCCACTGATGGCCTACGTCATGGGCCACCAGGCCGCCAAGGAGCGCCCGGCAACGCCCGAGGAACGAGACCGGATGTGCGCGATCCTAGGCGAGATGATGGATGCGGGTGCCTGCGGCTTCTCCGCCCAGTTGCTCGGCCCGAATACCGTACAGCGCGACTACGACGGTACACCGATGATCACCGATCTCATGTCGCCCGACGACCTGATCGCCTTTGCCGGAGTGCTGCGCGAAAAGGGCCGGGGGATTATCCAGTTGCTCGGTGCCGAGGAAGACCTGGTGGAGAAACTGTGCGAGGTGAGCGGCCGGCCGGTGATCTGGAATGCGCTGGTGTTGATCGCGGACCAGCACGGCAATACCTACGGCGAATACAGGGACAAGCTCCGCTGGTTGGAGGACGCCAATCGCCGCGGCAACCGAATCTTCGCGCAAACCGTCACCGTACAGAACAACTACGAGTTCTCCCTAGACAACTGGAACCTGTTCGACACCGTCACCGCCTGGCGCGAGATCACCCTGGGAACCAGGCAGGAGCGCATGCACAAGATGCGCGATCCGGCCATGCGCAAGCGGCTGCGTGAAGGCTACCGTCCAGGGCCCCTAGGCTCCCTAACCGTCACAATCCCCGACCTCTACATCGGCGAGGGTTTCTCTGCGGAAACGCGTGCACTTGAGGGGATGACCGTCGGTGAACTGGCCGAACGGGACAACAAGCACGTCATCGATACCATGCTCGATGTGGCACTCGCCGACAATCTGCAGACGGTGTTCGTCACGCCCCCGCAGCGGTTCGATATGGACAAGATGCGCGAGTTGGCCAATTCGCCATTCTCCCTGCCCGGCATCTCCGACGGCGGCGCGCACATGAAGTTCATGACCACAGGGCGCTACGCCACGGAATTTCTGACCTATCTCGTGCGCGAGAACGACATCATGGATCTGGAACAGGCGCACTGGCGACTTTCTGGCTACCCGGCCTTGGCCGCGGGCTTCAATGATCGTGGCTTTCTGCGGGAAGGCGCCCCCGCGGACCTGATCGTGTACGACTACGATGCCCTGGGCTTGCTGCCGACGGAACGGCTATACGACTTCCCGGCGGGCGACTGGCGCTTGTCGCAGAAAGCCAAGGGCTACCGCTACACCATCGTCAATGGCGAGATCACCTTCGAGGACGGCGAGTGTACAGGGGCCACACCCGGTACTCTGCTGCGCCACGGGCGCACCGCCTGACCGGCGCGGCAGGCGCGGACAACGCATGGATGCGACGCCATCGGCAATGGGAGCTCGCGAAGAACAGAACGCGGACACCACCGACCCCCTGAAGCGGATCTGGCGGGAGGTCGCCACGCTGGGCCTTGAGTCATATGTCGCGCACCTCGATGCCCACGGTTTCACCGTCATTCCACCCGCCCTCGCCTCGCCGAACGGCCTGGGTGATCGGCTACTTGATGCGATACTCGAGGTCTCCGAGCGGCGGCGCGGCGTACGGCCCGACCTAGCGGCTGGTTCAACCCACGCGGGGTTCGCTGGCCGCTACGCCGAAGAGGGCAGCGACTCGCCGTTCGGCGATCTGCTGCATTCATTGGTCTTCGAGGGCGAGGTATTCGAGGAAGCCCTAATGAACCCGGTGCTGCTGGCGATGACCACCTACCTGTGCGGCTACAGCGTGGTGCTCTCTAGCATGGGCGCCTTCCTCAAGGGGCCGAACGAGACCTGTTTCGGCCTGCACTGCGACACGTTGCTGCCGCCGCCGCTGCCGCCCCAGGCACTGGTTTGCAACGCCACCTACGTGCTGACGGAATTCAACCGGGAGAACGGCGCCACGGCGTTCCTGCCCGGCAGCCACAAGTTCTGCCGCGGACCCCGGCCGCACGAGGCGGAGATTGGCGAGGGCGGCAACCCCGATGCGATTGCCATAGAGGCACCGCCCGGTTCCCTGGTCGTCTGGCACGGCAATACCTGGCACGGGGCTTTCAACCGCCGGGCGCCGGGGCTGCGGGTAAGTATGCCGGTGCTAATGGCACGCCCATACATGCGCACGGAGGAGGACCATTTTCGCCGCGCACCCGAACAGGTGCTCAAGCGCAACTCGGCCCGCTTCGCCTACCTGGTGCATCAGGGCATTTTCTACGGTTTTCATTCCGACGAGAGCGCCGAGTTGCGCAATGCCCACGCCACCAGACACGTCATCGACTACCAGAAGGAAAGCGGCGGCGTGCTGTCACTGGACCCGCTACGGTTTCATCTCTACGGATAAGAAGATAGGTGCCACCCGGGTCAGGGCCGCATGACAAACCGAACCGGACCCTTGAGCGCATCAAGTTGCGGCTGAATCCACTCCACCCAGCGGCAAAGATAGGGCCGGGTCTCCCGGGGATCGATAAGCTCGTGTACGGCGAACGACTCCGCCGCCGGAAAGGGCGACCGGGTGGACCGCAAGCGGTCTTCCAACTCCTTGCGCTTAGCACCGGGGTCGGCCGCCGCCGCGATCTCCCGGTGAAACGCGACGGCCACGCCACCCTCGAGTGGTAGCGCGCCCGTTTCCACCGATGGCCAGGCCAACACGTAGGCACCGGGGGCGTAGTGGGCCGCGGTGGCTACTCCGAAACCCTTGTGCACCTGGACGACCGCCCAAGGAACGGTGGCCTGGACGGCGGCGGCAACCGCGGCCATGCCGAACCGGATGGTGCCGGCCCTTTCCGCCGCCGGCCCAATCATAAAACCAGGCTGGTCTACAAAGTTGACTATCGGGATGTGGAAGGTGTCGCACATCTCGACGAAGCGCCGGTACTTTTGCGCGGCTTCGGCGGTCATGGCGCCGGCGGCGTGACGATTGTCGTTGGCGAGCACCCCAACCGACTGTCCGCAGAGCCGTGCCAGCCCGCTAATCTGGCTGGGCCCAAAAGCACGGCCCAGCTCGAAAAAACTGCCCTTGTCGACCACCATCTCGACGATGGCCCGCATGTCGAAGGGCTGATTGGTATCCTGGGGAACCGCCGCGAGCAGCTCCGGTTCCATGCGCTCCGGGTTATCCTCACTCTCCAGGCGCGGGGCGCGTTCCCAGACGCTCGACGGCAGGAAGCTCAGGAAGCGCCGAATCTGGGCGAAAACCTCGTGCTCGTCTTCGGCAACATTGTCGACGACACCACTGGCCGCGTGCACCTCGGCACCGCCGAGTTCATCCTTGGTCATGCGAACCCCAAGTGCCCGCTCGACCAGCGCCGGGCCGCCAATCAACACCTGGGCCGTATGCCTCGTCATCACGGCGAAGTGCGAGGCGACCAGGCGCCCGGCGGGAAAGCCGGCCACGGCCCCCATGGCACCGGAAGCGATGGGCACCTCGCCCAGGGCGTCGGCGATAATGCGGAAGCGCGGCTCGCGGAAGACCGGCTCGCCCACGGTGCCGCCCTTGCGTCCCGGGCCCTTTACGCTGCCGCCGCCACCCTCCAGCATGCGCACTAGGGGCACCCGGTACTGACAGGCGAGGTGCTCGGCGTAGATGCTCTTGCGCAGACCCGCGGCGTTCGGCGAGCCGCCCTTCAGTGTGAAATCCTCGCCCCCAACCACCACCCGGCGGTTGTCGATCTTACCGAACCCGACGATGTAGTTGGCCGGCACATAGCCCAGCAACTCGTCGTTGTCGCCATAGTCCGGCACCGCGGTGGCACGCCCGTGTTCCTGGAAGCTATCCGCATCGAGCAAGGCGTCGATGCGTTCACGGACGGTCAGCCGCCCTTGCGCATGCTGCTTGGCAATGCCCCGATCACCACCCTGCCGCCTGGCCAGAGCGCGGCGGCGCTCCAGCTCCTGAACTGCCTTGTCCCAACTCATAGCGACAGGGCATTAGTCCGTGAAACGGGGGTTGCGCCTACCAAAGTTGGCCTTCACCGCCTCCACCTGATTCGGAGACCCTATCAGCCCCCGCTGCAACGAGGCTTCCAACTCCAGCCCAAGCCGTGCTTCGGCACGCCAACTCGTCTCCAAGAGCTGTTTGGCCGCGCGCACCGCATCCGGCGACTTGCCGGCGATCTCCCGGGCCAGGCTCATGGCGGCGGCGTGGGGGTCGTCCGCCACTCGGGTCACCAGCCCGAGTTCCCGGGCCTCGGCACCGTCTAGGATCCTACCGGTGAAGGTTAGCTCCTTGGCCACATCCAGCGGCACCAGGTCGCGCAGCGTCTGGGTGATGCCCATGTCGGGAACAAGCCCCCACTTGATCTCCATGACGGAAAGCTTGGCATCGGGTGCGGCGATGCGAATGTCCGTACCGAGCGCGATCTGCAGCCCACCGCCATAGGCGACGCCATGCAGGGCGGCGATGGTGGGAACGGGCAAACGCTTCCAGACGTATGCGGGGCGCTGGGCGTGGTTCTCCGGCCGCTCGTCGCGTTCGAGCAGCTCATCGGGGTTGGGTTCCGATTCCGCTAGGCGCTGCATGCTGCCCATGTCGAGGCCAGCGCAGAATCCACGCCCGTTGCCGGATAGCACCACCGCCCGCACCTCCCGCGCCTCGGCGAGCCGCTCGCCGGCGTCGATGATCGCCCGGAACATCGCCGGGGTCAGCGCGTTGTACTTGTCCGGGCGGTTCAGCCGCACATCGGCCACGCCATCCGCCACCTCAATAGTCAACAGGTCTGTCATGCCTAATTCCTCAATTAACCGGTGTTCGGAAATCGACCTGGGCGTTGTTCCACCGCCACAGCCTCGATGATGTATACCGGGCAATGTAACACGGCGGGCCGGGAAAATTCGGGGAGCTGTACAGCAATTGCAGGACCATCCCAAAGTATTTGCTATTGAAGGAAAATTGCTGAAAGGCGATTAGATGCCGCAGAATATTGCTTAATCTTCCGGAAAATATTCATGAACCATCTATATAGGGCTTTGCGGAGGGCCGGTGGACGACTTTGGGATGGCCCTGACAGCAATTGCCATTATGGCTTTCAGCCTTCCCACGGGAAGGGTTTGCCGATCGATTTGGCCCGAATTAAGCCGGAAAAGCGGGGCGTTATGCGCCTAGCAGCCTGTTGGGTTTAGCTACGGCTACAAAGTCCCACAGGCACCTAGTGTCCTGTCCCGCAAACAAGTGTGATTATTCGTGGCCGTTTCGGCCCTCGGCTTCGTTGCTCCGCTTTGTGTGGGGCCTGCCACACGGCGTTGTCGCCCTTTCCGGTAACGGAAAGGCCCTCGCCGGGAACCAAAACGGCCTAGCGACCAAAGCCCACTTACTTGCGGGACACGACACTAGATTCCAAATGCGCGGATGCCCGGCCTCGGGGGACATGGCAGGCACCCGGAGGTACCCGCCGAACGCTGCACAGCATCAGGATAGGTTCAGTCGTTCCATGAATCCGGTGTCGATCCGGCCCGCCAGAAACGCCTCGCTCGTGAGCACGGCCTTGAGCGCCGGGATATTGGTCTGCACGCCCGCCACCGCAAAGCCCTTCAGGCCGACAAGCGTGCGGCCGATCGCCAGTTCCCGGGTCGCGCCGCTACCGATCACCTTGGCCAGCAAAGGATCGTAGTAGGGCGTGACCACCTGCCCCTCGGCGTAGCCGGTTTCCACGCGCACGCCGTGCATGCGCGGCGGCCGGAACACGGACAGGCGGCCGGTGCATGGAAAGTGGCGCACCGGATCCTCCGCGTACACGCGAACTTCCACCGCGTGTCCGGCCATGGCCGGGCGCTCCGGAAGGGCACCGCCGGCAGCCAACTTGATCTGTGCGCACACCAGGTCGAACCCGGTAACCTCCTCGGTCACGCCGTGTTCCACCTGAATGCGCGTATTCATCTCCAGAAAGCCAAACCGCCCCCCGCCATCCGCCAGGGTCTCCAGCGTGCCCAGGTTGTCGTAGCCTATGTCTCTGGCCAGCCTTGCCGCGCTTTCACAGAGTGCATCGACCCGAGCGCGGTCCAGCGCCGGTGCCGGGCTTTCCTCGACCAACTTTTGATGGCGGCGCTGAATCGAGCACTCCCGCTCGTACAGGTGTATGGCCCCGCCAGCCCCGTCGGCCAGCAACTGCACCTCGATATGCCGCGGGCTATCCAGATAGCGCTCCAGGTAGACCCGGGAATCTGCAAAGGATCGTTCCGCCATGAGCTTGGCGCGCCCGAACTGGCGGGCGAGCGCGCCGGGCGAGCTGGCGATGCACATACCGATGCCACCACCGCCGCCGACCGGTTTCAACATCACCGGATAACCCAGGGACTCTGCCGCCGCTAGGGCCGCGTCGACGTCCTCTAAGGGACCGGAGCCCGGCAGCACCGGAAAGCCCCGCTCCTTGACGAAGCGCCGGGCCGCCGACTTGTCGCCCATCTGCCGTAGCCACTTGGGCGATGGACCGATAAAGACCGCTCCCGCTTGGGCGACCGCCTCGGCGAACTCGGCGTTCTCCGCCAGAAACCCGTAGCCGGGGTGTACGGCGTCGGCACCGGACTCGGCAAGGGCCGCCAGCAGCGCCCTGGAATTGAGGTAGGTTTCCTGCGTGCGCACGCCCGCCAGGGCAAGCGCCTGCCCGGCTTCCGCTAGGTGCGGCGCATCCTTGTCGGCATCGGAATGCACCGCCGCGCAGGGCACGCCGAGTTCGTTGCAGGCGCGCACCACGCGGCGCGCAATGGCACCGCGGTTGGCAACCAGGATTTTGGAGAACAACCGCTGCCCCCGCCGTCAGGCCTCTTCCCGCCGGTGTTCCCCGGCTAGGAGAAATCGTCGGTATTCCAGCCAGGCTTCCAAAAAGCCGCCCAGGCCCCGGCCCCGGGTTCCCTCCGTCTCCCGGCCACGCTCTACCGCCCGGCGCACCACGGCGACCACCGCATCGGCCTGGGCCAAACTCAAGCGCAATTGGAACATGTCGGTTGCGGCACCGCCCTTGTGTCCCGGCGGTTTGGCGAGCGGTACGCCCGCTAGCGCACAACGCAGCGGGGCGGCAAGGGCCGCGTCCTTACGAAGGAGTTCAATCGTCTGGACGAGCATCCAACGCGACCAGATATCCGGGCTGTCGCAGCGCGCCTTGTACCGCTGCCAGTCCATCGCCACCGATCAGGGCCCCTACCGGCGGCACCCGTTGCGGCCACCCCGGGCCGGCACGAAACCGCCGGTGCCCCGGCGGGCGGAGTTGGGCGTGGCTGTTACCGGGGTGGGGGCGAGTTTCCGCTGGCCGCGCGTCCGCGTGCCGCCCGCCGGGGCGAATACCGCCAGACAAAACGCACCAAGCGGGCGCAACAAGGAAGCGTTTCCCCCTATTGCTCAGCTCACTCAGGTAAAACTGCTGCCGGTCAGCCGCGTACAGGCCTCGCGGTAGCGGGCGATGCTCTTCTCCACCACTTCGCTCGGCAGCGTCGGCCCGGGTGGCGTCTTGTCCCACGCCCCGGCGGCAACCACCGTCTCGAGGTAGTTGCGTACAATCTGCTTGTCGAAGCTCGGCTGTTCGCCCCCCGGCCGCCACTGGTCCGCCGGCCAGAAGCGGGAGCTGTCGGGCGTGAATATCTCATCGATCAGCAGCGGCGCGGCGGCCTCTGGATGGGTGCCGAACTCGAACTTGGTGTCCGCCAATATGATGCCGCGTTCCAGTGCATACTCGCGCGCCCGGCGGTACAGGCGCAGGCTGGTCTCCGCGAGCCATTGCATGCGCTCCTGGCCGACAATACCGGCACCGGTTTCGAAACTGATGTTCTCGTCGTGCCCGGTCGCCGCCTTCGTGGACGGCGTGAATAGCGGCGCCTCCAGCCGATCGCTGTTGCGCAACCCCGAGGGCAGCGCAATACCGCACACGGCACCGGTCGCCAGATAGTCCTTCCAGCCGCTGCCGGTGATGTAGCCGCGTACGATACATTCTATAGGCAGCACGGAGGTTTTCCGGCACAGCATGATACGTCCCGCCAGCGCCGCGCGCTGTGCCGCATCGAGGCCCGGCACCTCGGCAACATCGGTGGAAATCAGGTGATGCTCGATCTCGTTCCCGAATAGCTCGAACCAGAACTTGGAGATCTGCGTCAACAGCACGCCCTTGCCCGGCAAGCCGTTTGCCATGACCACATCGAAGGCGCTGACCCGATCCGTGGCGACGATAAGCAGCGCCTCCTCGCCGCTGTCGAGGCGAAGTTCATACAGGTCGCGGACCTTGCCCCGGCGCTTGTTGGGAAAATTGAGGTTGGTCTCGAGTATCGCCTCGTTCATTGCGTCTTGCTCCGTCTCTTCATGCGCCGCGCCGGTTAATCGAAAGCCTGACTTAAATCGTCCAGCAGATCATCACAATCTTCAATACCCACCGAGATGCGGATAAGCGAATCGTCGATACCCATGCGGGCCCGCCACTCAGCACCCACCTCGTGGTAGATCGTATGCGCCACGGGGATGGCGAGCGTGCGATTATCGCCCAGGTTGGTGGAGCGGACGATGATCTGCAACCGGTTCATAAATGTCCAGATATCCACGCCCGGATCCAATTCGAAGCTGAACAGCGCGCCGGGATGGCGAAACAGCGCCAAGGCGCGTTCGCGTTGCGGGTGCCCCCGCAAGCCGGGGTAGTAAACGCGCCGGACCTTGGCGTGCCCATCAAGAAATTCGGCCAACCGCCGGGTGCTGGCGCACTGCCGCTCCATGCGCAGGGCCAGGGTTTCCGCCCCCACCGCGATATGGTGGGCGGCCTCGGGCGCCAGCGAAGCTCCGAAGTCTCGAAGCCCCTTCTTTTTGATTTGGGTGAGCGCCCACAGGTGGGTGTCCCGCACCCTGCAGGGCGCTAGGATATTGTCGAAGGTTCGCCAGTCATAGGCACCCAGTTCGGTAACCGCGCCGCCGAGGGCATTGCCGTGGCCGCCGATATACTTGGTCAGGCTGTTGACCACCAGGCTCGCCCCTACGCTGGCCGGCCGGAATAGGTAGGGCGAGGTCATGGTGTTGTCGACCACATAGATGAGGTTGCGGGCCGTGCAAAGGGCACCGATTGCGGCGAGGTCCGTCACCTGGGTTCTGGGGTTCGCGATCGTCTCCACGAACACCAGCCTGGTGTTGTCCCGCACCGCCTGCTCGACGGCGGTGGCGGCGGTGGCGTCGACGAAGGTCACGTCCACGCCATGGGCGGCGAAGCTTTGGAACAGGCTGGTGGTATTGCCGAACAGGAACGAACTGGAAACGAAGTGGTCGCCCTTGCGCAGCAAGGCGAACAGCAGTGTGCCGATTGCCGCCATGCCGGTGGAAAAACACAAGCTCGCCACCCCTTCTTCCATGGTGGTGATCTTGGTCTGCAGGGCTTCCACCGTCGGGTTGACCTGCCGACTGTAGGTAAAACCCGGCCCCGTGCCCTGGAATACGGCCGCTAGGTCGCGCGCGTCCTCGTATCCGTAGGCCACGGTGGAATGCACCGGCTTGTGCATCGCGCCGTGCTCGACGCTGCCCTGCCGGTCGCTGTGGACGATCTTGCTGGTAAACCCTTTCACTGTTGCGGCGGCTTCCCAAAGACGATTGCACTATACGCCGACCAGCGATGCAAAGGGTTGGCAAAGGTGTTCATCGATACCCGGTCAGCTCCATGTAGCCGCTTCCAACCCTGGTGCCTTGTTGATCCAAAACATGAACAAGCCCTTCCCAGTAGGTCAGGAGCGTGTCCATCCGCTGGTCGCTCACCGGCGCCACGATGCGCCACCAACGATCCGCGACTCTTAGGGTCCAGCGCACCGGCCAAGCCGTGCCCCGCTCGTCCCGCCAGTAGGCAACCGGCGTCAGGTTGAAATCGCGGCTGGCCAGATATTGTGCCGCACCGCGGGCATCCACTAGCACGCCGTGATCATGGGGGTCGCGCCGGCCATCTTCGCGCCGCAACCGAAACGCCATGATGTCTTCGCCGCCATCCAGCATCAGGGCAAACCAATCCCAACCGAGCTGGTGCTCGCCGAGCACACTGGTACTCCACTCTCGATCCAGCCATCCCGTTCCGGCGACCACATGGCTGTCGCCGTCAATTTGTAGGTGGCCGCTAGCCCGCAGCCGGGGCAGAGAGTAATAGTATGATGCCTGGCCTGGGCCTTTGGCCGACAATCCGCCCTCACCCTGCAGAATGACCGGCTTGGTCGCAACTAGGCGCATCGAAACCGCGAACCCGTCCGCGGCGGCATCGAGCGTCCAGTTGTCGCCGTCCCCGGCGAGGCACCAGCCTTCCAACCAAAGCAGGACGCCGGCCTTGTCGCCGTCCACCCCACCTGTCATATCCGCGCCGCCGATGGCCGGCGAGCGCACCGCGGTGGCGGAGATTCCTCCTGGCGCACAGGCGGGTGTCCCTTGAGGTGTGGGTGTCCCTTTTGTGGGTGTCCCTTTACGCGCATTAGGCGTAGCGTAAGCTCCGACATCCACGGCTCGAATGGCCAGCGGCGGCCGCGCTGGCGAGATGGACGCCGCTCCCGGTGCAAAGGTGGGTGTCCGTTGCGCAGTGGGTGTTCCTTCGGGTGCGTTTGTGGTGTTTGCGGGTGTCCCTTTAGGCGTTGTGGGTGTCCCTTCAGGCGCGGCGCGGCGCGGTGGCGGGATGCCGACCAGGGCACCCGCCAGTGCCGGGTGGCCCCGGGCTAGACGCTCCGCTTCCCGGTGGCGTCCCGTGTGCACATCGGTGACGGCGAAATGGCCGAGGTAGCCCTGGCCGTTTCGCCAGGGGTCCCGGGCCGGTCCGCCTGGGAACCGCGCCTGCCGGAATAGGGTGAACTGAACCCCGAATTCCCTGCCGTCGCTATCCGCCAGGGCCATGGTCAGGTACCACCACTCGCTGCGGAATTCTAGATGTGGCCCATGATCGGCGGGAAACTCGAACGTGCGCGGCGCATCGGCCCGCGCAAACTCCCCAGCCACCGCATCGCTGCCGAGCACATCCGCAACCCGCAAACCCGGCGCACCGCTGCGCCGCTCGGCATCGGCACACCCACCGAGTACCCACAGCAGCGACCAGCCGGCATAGCCGGCGAGCCGCAGCAGCCGGCGTGCCAAATCGGCACCCAAGGAACCGCTCCTTGGCCGCCCTCGCCCCAGTTTCGTGGCCATAGCCGGAGACAACCCATCAGTGCGCATGAAAACGCTCCCTGGGCGAGGGCAACACGGCAGCGGCCACGGTGACGAAAAATCCCAGCGCCACCGGCCAGGCCAGCGCCGTTGCGGATAGGGACAGTTCTATACTCCACCCGAATGCCCGGGGGTTGACGACCCCGCACAGAATCGCGCCCACCGCCAGCCCCAGCGGCAGTGCCAGCAGCAGGGCGATGGCACCGAGGCAGAGCGCCCTTACCAGTTCCACAAGGCGGTCCTCGGCAGCGGTCACGCCCAGGGCCGCCAACAACCGCCGGGTTGCCAGGCGGTTCATGCGCAAGCCCACCATGGCATTGTAGATTCCCGCCACGGCAACCATCAGCGCCAGCAAGGTCAACGCATTGGTGATGGCGAAACTCCGGTCAAATACCTCCAGCGCCCGGCGCCGCGCCAAGTCGCGCCACCGCGCCCTGGCCTGGGGCGCGTAGCCGGCAAGCCAGGCTTCAAGTTCCGCCCCGGTAACGCCAGTAATGCCCACACCGGTGAAATGCAACGCCCCAAAGCGCCGCGCCGCCGCTTCGTCGCTAAGCAACAGCCGTGGCATCACCGCGCCAAAGTCGGCAAAGGCGCCCACGATTCGAGTCGGCAATCCGCCAACCTCCAGCGTATCGCCGACGCCGCTATGCAAAGCGCGCAGCAAACTCTCGCTGGCCAGACCCTCATCGCGTCGCAACGCGGCGGCATGGCCGTAGCGCGCCGCCTCAGCCGGCGAAGAGGCCGTGTGGTTAACCTGCACCACACGCCCTTCGATACGAGTGCGCAAGCTGCCATAGACCTGCGCCCGCGCCTCGGGCCAGCGCTTGAACAACGCGTCCGCCAAGGGTGCGGCGCCGCCTTGTGGCAGTTCCACAAAAAACTCGTGCGCCAAACGCTGGGCCAGCATGCGTTCGAAGTCGAGTTTGAAGCTCGCCACCATCAGCCCCATGCCCGCACTGGCGGCCACGGCGAGCACCAGCGCACCCAGCGCCGTCCCCACATCGCCTTCGAACCAGGTGGCTTCGCGAATGGCGAGCCGCGCCAGCAATCCGCCCGGTGCCGCGGCCCGCCAGCGGCGCAGCGCCCGCAACAGCGGCGCCACCAGGGAGACCGCCAGCAGCGCGGCGGCCAAGAGCGCCGCGAATCCGCCAACAAGGCCCGTCTGCTCGACACCCACCCCGGCGGCGATCAGGGCCAGCCCGGCGACCCAGTATAGAAGCCGCCTCACCCCAGACACCGAAGCGGGCCTCGGCCGGCACCAGCGATGAAACGCGATCCAGCCACCAACCAGCGTAATGCCGACGCCGGAAACCAGCGCCTTGGTGGCCACGGGCAGCGACATCTCCGGGTTGGGCAGCGCCCCAAGGCCCGCGGTGGAGATTTCGGTCAGCAAGTTTGCAAGGAAAACCCCCGCCACCGTGCCCACCAGCGTGGCGAGCGCCCCGAGCAGGGCCACCGCAAACAGAAAACAAGCCGCCAACTCGCCCCGGGTAACCCCCAGCACGGCAAGGCTCTCCAGTACCGGCGTCTGGCGGCGCAGCCACAGAACGCAAACCTGGTAGATCAGGAACCAAGCCACCAGCAGCGCCAAAAAACCCAGCGCACCCAGGTTGAATAGCACCGAGTTGGCAAAGCTCGCCCCCGGTTGTTGGGCGGATACGGGCCGCAGTTGCCAGCCTTCGAGAAACCGCGGGCCTTCCGGCAGGCCCGCCGACAGCCCCGGCAACAGGTTTTCCAACCCGGAACGGACTCCTCGCCAAGGGTCCCGCAGGGCAACACCAATATGGCTAAGCCGATCCGGCGGGGCGTTCAGCAGATACAAGGCATCGCCTATATCGGCGAATAGGCCGTCACGCACACCGGCGTCGACCACGCCGGCCACCGGCCACGCGGTTCCACCTAGGCGCACAGTCTCCCCGGCAACCAGCCCAAGGCTGCTATCCGCAATCATCGACCCCGGCCGCAGCTCCGCGGGCACCTCGCCGCGCGGCAGCCCGTACAGTGCCAGCCAGTCGCCGCCGATCACGAGGAAGCGCCGTCCATTCTCGACCACCTGTCCCTCGACCACCGGCACCAGCCCCCGCACTTCCGGCAGCCCGCCACCGCGCCAGCGGCGGCGCAGCTCAAAATAGTCATCCATGATCGCGCCGCGCCTTTCAGCCAGGTGGGTGATGCCGCGCAGGTGGGGTAGCCGGTTGGCATCCAGGGCCGCCTGCACGGATAGGCTGATCAGGTGCACCGCCACGGTGGACGCCACACCGAGAGACACGCCAAGCAGGGCGGTCAGCGTGGTCCAGGGGGTCCTGGCAAAGAAGCGGGCGAAGCTCCGCGCCAGCAGCCTCATCGGCCCAGTTCCACGATACGGTGCGCGCGCCGGGCAATGGCCTCGCTGTGCGTCGCTATCACCATGGCGCAGTTGAGCCGGTCGGCCTCGGACCACAACAGTTCCGCGATCCGCTCGCCGTTCTGCCCGTCGAGATTACCGGTCGGCTCGTCGGCAAGCACGATGGCGGGTTCGTGGGCGATCGCCCGGGCAATAGCGACCCGCTGCCGCTCACCGCCGGACAGGGTTTCGGGAAAGGCATGCAGAACATGGCCTAGCCCCAGCGCTTCGAGGCGCTGACGGGCGCGCGGCAACAGGTCTTCCCGTCTGTTCAACGCCAAGGGCAGCCGAACGTTCTCCAGTACGTTCAGGGTCGGAACGAGGTTGAAGAACTGGAAGACATAGCCCACTAGGCGCCGCCGTATAGCGGCCCGCGCCGGCTCGGCGAGTTTGTGCATGGCGTGCGGCATATCGCCCTCGCGCAACGTCAGGCGACCTTCGTCCACCGGCAATAACCCGGCGATCAGGTTCAGCAGCGTCGATTTGCCCGACCCGCTCGGGCCACATATGGCGACGGTTTCGCCAGCGGCCACGCCGAGGTCGAAGCCCCGCAACACCGCACGGTGGCGCTGGCCGTCGCGAAACCCCTTGTGGACGCCGCACAGCGAAATTACCGGAGCGGCCATCGCCTTGCCGGTGGCACCACCGGTGTCCGGTTCCGCCAGTTTCAACGTATCGCCTGCATGCCTTCCCAACGGAGCTCCGGGGTCAACTCCGGCAGATGCGCCCCGTCCCGAACGGCGTCGAGCAGTGCCTCGCAATCCGCATAGCGCTCGATCATCTGTAGCGTGGTGATGGTGGGCGAAATCATCTGCCAATCTCCCGCCTCGCATAGCCGCAGCGCCTCGGCAGGCGTTATCCAGCAACTATTCTGCGTCTCTGTCGCGTGCGCCAGGGTATGCTGGCTCGACGGCATCACGGCGACAAAAAACCGGGTGTCGAAGCGGCGCGGCGCCGCTTCCGGCGTCAGCCAGTGGCTGAAGTACAGTATCTCACCGCAAGCCAGGCGCAACCCTTCCCGGGCGCATAGGGAGGCGAGGTTCAGGCGCCCGTCGGTCAGCATCCCGCGGTAGGTCGAAAAACGCCTCTCCGCATCCGGGCTCCGCATCGCCGTGCGACCGGCCCCGGTGGCGAACAGCACGCCGCATTCCTCGAAACACTCGCGAATGGCCGCCACCCAGTAGCGCAAGCCGCCCCCGGCGACCCCCAAGGCCCGGTTCGCGGTCGCATCGTCAAGGCCGTTGCACCATTCCGGCAGGTAATCGGCCTGCTCCACCTTGCCGCCGGGAAAGACGTGCAGGTTGGGGAAGTCTCCCCGGCCGGGGCGTTGCATCATGAACACCTCAATGGCACCCCGGCGCTGACGGGCGAGCACCACAGTCGCCGCCAGCCGAATGTTACCGCGTTGCAACGGCTCCACTAGGCTAACCTCGTTTTATATAATTCCGGCACAGGGCCTGCGTTGTTCATGTTGGCGTCTCGTTGTCGGGCTGGGAGGTAGTCAGGAGCCAAAGGTTGTCGTTCTTCTCGTCGGGGCGACCGACTCGCCACGTGCAAAGCATCACATGAAGAAAAGTCACTATAAGTTCGTCTTGCGGCTGCCCATGGATATGCGTGACCGCATCGTGGAAGCCGCCGAGCGGTATCGGCGCAGCATTAACTCTGAAATTGTAGCGCGATTGGAACAATCGTTCAGTGAAGGCAACGACGCGGACGCGGCACCGCCGTTGCACCCACACCTGGAATACCTGCTGCGCGGCCGGCTCGACGAAAGCGAGCGCCGCCTAATCGAGGGCTTCCGGCACCTCGACAGGAAGAAACGCAAAGCGCTGCTGAAACTCCTGAGCTAGGAGTTCCGGCCCCGGCAAGTAGCGCGCCGACACCAAGGGAAGTGGGTACTCGCATTGAACAATGACTCGTTTCCCCCAGCAGGCGGTTCGTTGGCGGCCGCCGGGGCAAAACTTCCATACAAGCCCGCGTTCCGGTGCCAGGCGCGCTAGCGGCGCTGCCTAAGGGTCACGACGTTGTCCGCCTTGACGGTGTGCTGTTTCGGGAAGAAAGCGATCTCCCAGGTCAGCGTGCGCTCGCCTTCGTGCAGAAACCCTCGAAAACCGTAGCCATCGGCAACGTCGAACAGCGCCACGGCGGTGTGCTGCGTGCCCGGCTCATTCCACAGGAGGCCCAGGTTGGGGACGCTCTCAAGCTTGGCGATGCCATCGATCACCATCGCCCCAAGCTGTGCATCGATGGTATAGGTGCCCACATCGTTGGGCGCGATACGGATGGATAGATCCTGGCTCCTGGCACCCTTGACCCGATAACCGCCGGTCACCGTAAATCCGCTCCGGTCCTGTTCGACCCTGAGGTCGCACTCGACCTGCCTGCCGAGGCTGGCGCCCTCGGCCAGCAGGCTGCCGCGTCCCGACCAATCTCCCGGCTTTAGCAACACCCTATCGGCCCGTCTATCCTCAATCTCGATGCGCCAAGCGTAGCACTGTTTTCCAGATGCTCCATAATCGAAAGCATGGACGCCCTGGCGCTTTTTCATCCCGCCATTCAGGCATGGTTTCGCGAGCGATTCGCGGCGCCGACCGACGTGCAGGCCCGAACCTGGCCGCGTATCGCCCAGGGTGCCCATGTGCTGGCCACCGCGCCCACGGGTAGCGGCAAGACCCTAGCCGCATTTCTGTGGTCGCTGGATCGATTCGCCAGTGGCGAGTATCGGCCCGGGCGAACCCGGGTGCTCTACGTCTCGCCGCTAAAGGCGCTCAACAACGACATACACCACAACTTGCTGGGGCCGCTGGGGCAACTCCGCGAGACGCAGGGGTTTCCCGAAATCCGGGTCCGGACACGCTCCGGAGACAGCTCCCAGAGCGACCGGCAGCGCATGCTCAGGCATCCTCCGGAAATCCTCATCACCACGCCGGAGAGCTTGGCGCTGCTGCTAACCACCGCCCGCGGCCGGCAGTCCCTCGCCACGGTGCAAACGCTCATCCTCGACGAGGTGCACGCCGTAGTCGCCAACCGCCGAGGCGTGCAATTGATGACATCCGTCGAGCGGCTCGCCTGGCTGGCCGGCGAATTTCAACGTATCGCCCTGTCGGCCACGGTAAAGCCGCTACCTGGCGTGGCCGCCTACATCGGCGGTTTCCGGCCAACCGGTGCGGCCCGGCCGGTCGAGGTCGTCAGCGGCCACGAAGACAAGGCGATTCGTTTGCGCGTGCGCTTCCCGGAAGATGCCCGCAACGCCGCCGCCAACGGCAAGAAGATCTGGGATCCACTGGCGGATAGCTTTCGCCGGGTGATCGAGCACAACCGTTCCATCCTGTTCTTCACCAACAGCCGCCGCCTGGCGGAAAAGATCGCGCTCAAGATCAACGAGGATCAGCCCGCGACCCTAGCCTATGCCCACCACGGCGCCCTGGCCCGGGACATTCGCACAGAGGTGGAGCGGCGCCTGCGGTCGGGTGAACTCCGCGCCATCGTCGCCACCAGTTCGTTGGAACTCGGCATCGACATCGGCGAACTCGACGAAGTGGTGCTGGTTCAGTCGCCGCCGTCGGTGGCCGCGGCGCTGCAACGTATCGGGCGGGCCGGCCACCGGGTCGGTCAGGTGAGCAAGGCCAGGCTCTATCCCACCCATGCCCAGGATTTCCTCGAAGCCGCGGTGCTTGCCGACGCGGTGGCCGAACGGGACATCGAGCCCCTGACCCCGCTCACCAACTCCCTCGATGTGCTCTGCCAGACAATCGTTTCCATGTGCGCGACCGAAACCTGGGGGGTCGATGAACTGTTCTCGGTTATTCGGGCGAGCTCTCCGTACCACGGCCTGCCGAGGGAACAGTTCGACCTAGTTCTCGACATGCTGGCTGGCCGGTACGCCGGCACGCGGGTGCGCGAACTCAAGCCGCGCATCGCCTACGACCGCATCGATGGAACCGTGCGCGCCAACAAGAGCGCCCTGTTCGCCCTATACAACTCCGGTGGAACCATCCCCGACCGGGGCTACTACCAGCTTCGCCACACCGATTCCAACGCCCTTATCGGCGAGTTGGACGAGGAATTCGTGTGGGAAGCCACCATCGGACAGACCTTCAACCTAGGTACGCAGAACTGGCAGATCCTGCGCATCACCCACAACGAAGTGCTGGTTCGCCCAGGCCGGCCCGGCAGTACCTCGCTGCCCTTCTGGCGGGCGGAGAGTTTCAATCGCAGCTTTCACTTCTCCAGCCGCATTGGCGAATACCTAGAGCGCGCCGAGCGGGCCTTCGCCCGGGGAACGGAAGACGAGCTGCAAGCCGCCCTGACCACCGCAGCGGGATTCGAACCCCTAGCCGCCGCAGAACTGATCGGCTATCTGAGGCGCCAGCGCGAGTTCACCAATACGCCGTTGCCGCATCGCCACCATCTCCTGCTCGAACTCATACGCGCCGGACCCGGGGGTTACCGGGGGCCGGACGCGCCACGGCAGTTGCTGATTCACACGTTCTGGGGTGGCACCGTCAATCGGCCCTGGGCACTGGCCCTGGAAGCGGCCTGGCGCGACCGCTTCGACAGCGTGCCGGATGTCCATGCCGACAATAACGCGGTGGTGGTGCAATTGCAGCAGGGGCTGCACCCGGAAGACCTGCTGGACATGGTCACCCCAGACAATCTCAACGCCCTGCTGCGGCAATCACTGGAGGGGTCGGGCTATTTCGGCGCCCGGTTCCGGGAGTGCGCGGGGCGGGCGCTGCTGTTGACCAGACAGCGTTTCAACCAGCGCCTGCCGTTGTGGATGAGCCGCATGCAGGCGAAGAAGCTCATGACGGCGACCAAGAAGTACACCGACTTTCCGGTGCTGTTGGAAGCCTGGCGAACCTGTCTGGTCGATGAGTTCGACCTGCCGGCGCTACGTGCTCTACTGGGCGAACTACGCGACGGGACCCTGACCAGATCGTGCGTAGAGTCCGCCGCGCCCAGCCCGTTCGCCGGGGCGGTGACCTTCGACCAACTGAGCCGCTACGTGTACGCCGACGATACCCCCGAGCAGGCCGGCAGCAGCGCCCTGGGCAGCGACCTGATCGAGCAGGCGGTCAACGACCAGCGGCTGCGGCCTCGTTTGCGTAGGGATGTTATCGAGGCATTTGCAGCCAAGCGGCAGCGCCGGGCGGCGGGCTATCAGCCCCAATCCCTAGAGGAATGGCTGGAATGGGCGAAAGAGCGCGTGCTTATTCCCTCCGCAGAGTGGCCGGCGGATGTCGACCACGAACGCCTGGTACGGTTCAAGGGCGGTGGACGCGCCTGGGTTGCGCATCTGGAGACCGCCAAGGCCCTGGTGGACACCGGCTTGTGCGCGGGTCTGGCAACCGGCCGCACCCGCTTTCCCGACACCGGGGACCAGCGTACCGCCCTGGAGTTCGCCCGGGAAATCCTGTCGTTCTACGGCCCGCGCACGGGTGCCCAGATCGAGGCAATCCTGCCCCAGGTGCCGGAGGGATTGTTGGATGACGACGGCGAGCTGGTCCGGGGCACCCTGGCCGAGGGCAGCGAAGCGGCCTACTACTGCGACGCCGACAACCTGCAAGCGCTGCTGCGTTTTCAACGCGCCGCCAACCGCGCCGACTTCAGCGCAAAACCCTTGGGGGCACTGCCGGGGTTCTGGGTTGCCTGGCAGGGGTTCGGGCAACACTGGTCCGAAGCCGCCGCGCTGGCCGCCATGGAACAGTTGAGTGGCTATGCCGCGCCGGCGCAGGCTTGGCTCCGCGACTTCCCCGCCTGCCGATTCACCGATTTTGCGGATCATCTTCTAGACGAACTGTTCACCAGGGAACAGTTCTCGTGGCTCGGCACCGGCAATCGCCGCATAACGCTGTGCTACCCGGAAGACGCGCCCCTGTACCAGGATGCAACGACCGCGGCGGCCCGAGCCGCCGCAGCGGCCTTGTTCACCGACCGCGCGGCCAGCTACAGCTTTCACCAACTCCACGACCGGGCGGCCGCGGCCAACCACCCTGCCCCACATCCAACCCCGGATTTCAGCGACTGGTGGTGGGAGATGGTGTGGCGGGGTGCCGTGCACGCCGATAGCCTGGTACCGCTACGGGCCGGTATGCAGCGTGACTTCCGCCTGGATACCCCGGCGTCCGTGCGCCCTAGGCAGCGGGCGCGGGCGGTGGCCCGAGGCTGGCCCGGCAACTGGCGCCTCACGGAAGCGCTGCGCCCGGCCGACGACCCGCTGGAGCAACTGGAGGACGACAAGCACCGCGTGCGCGGCCTAGCCGAGCGCTACGGGCTGGTGAATCGGGAAATCGTCAACCGCGAAGCCCGGTGGAAAGACCTGTTCAGGGCGATTCGTGTGATGGAACTCGCGGGCGAGCTAATCGCCGGGCACTTCTTCGCGGGCCTCTCCGGCCCTCAGTTCATCACACCGCGGGCGTTCCGCCACCTGCGTAACCACCAGGCACCGCATAGCTTTTGGATGAACGCCATGGACCCGGCCGCACCCTGCGGGCTGGCCGCCGATTGGCCGGAACTGCCCCGGCGGTTGCCGGGCAACTACCTGAGCTTCATTCAGGGCGAGCTGGCGCTGGTTATCGAAAACAACGGCACCCGGCTGACCTTCCATGTGCCGCCCGACCACCCCGACATCGATGCGGTAACCGCGCCGTTGCAATATCTGGCCCGCAATCGACGCCGTATCGCCGTCGCCACCATCAACGGCGGCAACGCCCGGCGGAGCCCCTACTTAGATTGCCTGGGCCGGACGCTAACCCCCGTCATGGACCACAAACGGGTGTATTTCGAGCCGCGCTGACGGCTCAAGCGTTCAGGTCCACAAGCCCCCGGCCGACCATTTCGCCGGCCAGAATACGCTCGATGGCACCGCCCAGGGTGTCGAGGGTTAGTGGGGTCACCAGATCTTCCAGCCCGTCAAGCTTCCACGGACCGGCCAGCTTGTTCCAAATCGCCGCCTTGTGCGCCAGCGGCAACTGCACGGAGTCGATGCCCAACAGATTGACATGGCGCAGGATGAACGGCAGGACGGTGGCCGGAATTTCCGGGGATGCCACCAGCCCACAGGCGGCGAGGCTCATGCCGTAACGCAGCGATTTGAGGCCGTTGACAAGAATCTGGCCACCGACGGTATCGACGACACCCCCCCAGGTTTCCCGCAGCAGGGGCCGCTCGGCACCAGCTAGGGCGGCGTCGCGACCGAGTACCTCCGCCGCCCCCAACCCGCGCAGGTAGCCATGTTGCGCCACCTTGCCCGTCACCGCGTGGACTTCATAGCCAAGTTGGGCCAGCAGCTTGACCACCACGGAACCGACACCGCCGGTGGCACCGCTGACCAGGACAGGACCGCCAGCGGGCGTCATGCCCACCGCCTCTAGCTTGTGCACGCTTAGCGCCGCGGTGAACCCGGCGGTACCCAGGATCATGCTGGAACGAACATCGAGACCGTCCGGCATCGACACCGCCCATGCCGCCGGCACACGGATCTTCTGGCCGAAACCGCCCGACGTATTCATGCCGAGGTCGAAGCCGATGACAACCACCTCGTCGCCCGGCGAGAACGCCTCCGACGCGGACTCCACCACCGTGCCGGCAGCGTCGATACCCGGGGTGTGTGGAAAGTTGCGGGAGACACCGGGGTTGCCGGTAGCCGACAGCGCATCCTTGTAGTTGAGCGACGAATAGGCGACATCGATGAGCAACTCGCCCGCCGGCAGGCTGGCCGTGTCGCGTTCAACAACGCCGTGCCGGAATTCGGGCCGGGCACCGGTTTCGGTCTTCTCGACCAGGAAAGCGCGAAATGAAGCCATCTGGGTTCCGAGCTGTCGAATTAGGGGGATTATACCGGACGCGCCCGCAACCCGGCCGGCTGCTTCGCCGCGCCTGGAGCAGCCCCACGCGGCCCTAGAATAGCAAACCCCGAACGAGTATCTTGTCACCCGGGAGGCCGCTTGATCGAAGGTGTGCCATAGGTATCGAGCCGGTCAGGGCGATCCCAAAGTCGCCTACTAGCCCTCGGCAAAGCCTTGTATAGATGGTTTACGAACATTTTTCGGAATCTAATGAGTTTTCTGAAATTTCATCTCAGGAGCGAACACTTTGGGATGGTCCTGTTGAGCCGGTTCATCTCGTTGCCGACCGCGCCGGGGTGCGCTATGCTCGCCATTCTCATCACCAACCTGGTGAAGTTCCTGGTCTACCGCAACCTTGTCTTTACCGGCCGGGACGAGCGCGTCCGGATAGAAAGCACGTCTTAACGACCCTCCGGCGATGACCTTCTCCCATACGGCAATGACCCCGAGGCTGCGGTGCCGGGACATGCTGCTGCTGGTCGGGCTGTGCCTGGCCACCCTGCTCCACGGCGTCGGCAATCTCTCGTTGCGGGCTGTGAATTTCGACGGGCGCGCGAACCTGGAGATGGGAATACGGCTGGGCCAGGAGCCGAGTCGTGCCAGCCACACTCGCGAGCCGTTCGTCCCGGCGCTCATCGCGGCCGTCACCCTCGCGCAGCGGGCGCTTGGATACGAGCCGGTGGCGGATGGCTGCTTGGACCGGCGCAGCGAACGGGTGGGAACACTTCAATGCCGGTCGGCCTATGCCCCATACAAGATCCTGAACGTGGTGTTCCTGCTGGTTGCCGGGGTCGGCGTGTTCTTTCTGTGCCGGTGGTACGCCGGGGCGGGATGGCTTCCCCATCTTGCATTTCTATTGGTCACGCAAAGTCTCCTTGGTCTTTGGAGCTTTAACAACTTTTACACGGAGGTTCCCGCCGCCGCCCTCGTGGTGATGGTGTCCTGTCTAGGCGTTATGACACTGGTTCGGCGCCGTGTGCTCTACAGCGCACTGCTGGGGCTGGCTCTTGCCGCCCTGGTGTTGACCAAGGTCGTATTCCTTTATTTCTGGCCGTTTGTCGTTGCCGGGCTGGTTGCGTCGGACCTGCTGCAAAGAACCCTCGGCCGGCGTACCGTACTGCTGGTCGCCGTGTTTCTCGTTGCCCACCTCCTGCCGGTGGGGGGCTGGATGGCGCGCAACCTCGTCCTGTTCGACGATTTCTCGGTGGTTGACAGCGGGCGGGCGACACAGGTGTTGATCATGCGTGCGGCTTACAACAGGATGCGAGACGACGAATTTGCCGCCGGCTTCTGGTACTACACCCCCCCCTCCCCCCCCCCCCCCACCCCACAAGTTCGATCTCGGTATTCCGAAGCGCTCCTATGAACGCTTCGCTGGGAAGAATGCAGACGGATTCCGGCAAATGGCCTGGCAAGCAACCAACCGTCTCGATATGTGGGGCGCAGGCGGATTCCGGCGAGGGCTGCGGGAGAATGAGAGATTGAGGGCGAGGATATTGGCGGAGCCCTGGCACCACCTCAAGATTTCTACACTGATGGCTTGGCGCGGCCTGTTCGTTCATGAACGATTGGGGCGTCGGGCGGACCACATCTCCCTGTTCTGGCGTTGGCCCTTGCCTCGGGAATTATCGCTGGGGATGAGAGAGAGTGCACTCGACTACCACAAGGCAGGCAAGGAGGTTTGGGTGGTCTGGTTCCGCGAGCGCAAGACGCCCGTTGGCTATAGCGAGGCGGAGATGAAGGCGTTTCTCAATCTAGAAACTGTAGCGGAGCTTGCCGATGCTACGCTGTACCGAGTGCCTCCACCCGATGATTTTGCAGTGCGGGGCACTAGAGTGTCCGAGTTTTTGGAGGATGCGGGTGTAGATGCAGCCCACTGGTCGAAGCCGACCGGGATACTGTACCACCTTCGGGAGTCGCCATTTGTCAGCCTGGTGTGGAGCAATCATGTACCGTCCCTTCCCCGGCTGGATGTTGCCCCGCCGCGCCTTGCCGACATCTGGGGTCTGGACTCCTGGCCACGATGGGAATGGTCGTTCGACCCCTTGTCGAAAACCGTGGTGAATCTTGTCGGATTTCTTGCACTCCTTATCGTGCCGCTGTGGCTCTGGTTCGGGCACCGCCGTCGCATCGAGGTCCTGTTCGTCGTGTTGCCGGCGCTCTATCTGCACGCTGTCTATGCGCTGGTCTCGCATTTTCTTCCCCGCTATGCCGCACCGGGAGTGCCGTTGCGGATATGGGCCACTCTGTTGCTGCTCTGCCTGGTGGCCTCCTCCGTGCGCCGGTTGGGCGGCATGCTGGTTGAGAGACGGTCATCCAACGACCTGGGCAGGATGGCGACAACAAATCGTCCGCCCCGCTCCTGCACCATTTGTTGCCAAGTGCGAAGCAGGAGTTGAGGAATGACGACGACGTCCTTCGCGAGTTCGGACTCTGCCTCCCCGTGTTGTAGCTCAGACACATTCGGCACATAATTCGGGGCATATGCTCCCTTTGCCGGGAGTGTTTGTGATCGAAGGGAGGAAGGCCGATGTTAAGTCTTAACGGTGCGCTGCGTGCCGGAATCGTTTTGCTCGCAGGATTGGGGCCTAGCGCATCGGTGTTGGTATTTGCCGAATCCGAGGCACCGGGCGCATCCGACAGGGCGATCGAAGAAATCGTCGTCACTGCCACCCATCGGGAAACCAACTTGATGGACACGCCGGTGTCGATCAGCGCCGTCGATGCGGATGCCATCAATCAGCTTGGTGCCACCGACATGCTGGACCTGTACCGAGCGATACCGGGCCTGAATGCGGCCGGCGGGGCGACCGGCAACAATCGCCTGGTGATCCGCGGCATCTCGTCACAGAACGTGGGGTCTTCGACGCGCCCGACCAACTCTGCCATCGCCGTTTACATCGACGACACGCCCATGACCTCCGCCAACGGCTCCGTCATGGGGTCACAGCGGCAACTCGCCGGTGCGCTGTTCGACATCCAGCGGGTGGAGGTGCTGAAAGGGCCACAGGGCACCCTGTTCGGAGAGGGCTCACAAGGCGGCACCGTGCGCTACATCTACAATGAGCCGGATCCATCGGGGCCGGACTACCGGGTGCAGGCTGGCGCCTTCCTGCAGAAGGAATCCGAAGACACCGGCTATCGCCTCGACGGGATGGTCAACATTCCTTTGTCAGACGACTTTGCCGTTCGCATTTCGGCGTTCCATGACGATGCGGCCGGCTGGATCGACAAGTTCAATGTCACGCCGGCCAGGAAGGACATCAACGCCACCCAATCGACGGGCGGGCGCATTGCTGCCAAGTGGCAGGCGTCCGAGCGGCTCACCGCGTTGGCTTCCTTCTTCCTATCGGATACGGAGACCGATGGGCCAGCGGAAGCCTACACGCCTTACGAGGAAAGCGTGCATCCGAGCATTACCCACAACCCGGCCCGGTCTGCGGAGGAGGTGTCCCTGTTCAGCTTGCGGCTCGACTACGACTACGACTTCGCCACGCTAACTTCGGTGACCTCATACTATGACCGTGAAGCCAGCGCGACCACGGAGTGGGACCCGGGCACGGTTTACTTTCTCGACATTGTGTACGGCCTGTTGGCTAATTTCGGGGGGGTTCCGTCTCCCTGCACGCCGAGGCCGGCGGATGTGGGCTTCGCCCTGTTTGACGCCTACTGCCCTAACGGCGACGGCCTCAGCATATCGGCCTGGGGCATTGACGGTTCGTACCAGTCCGAACGGTTCATTCAGGAACTTCGTCTGGTGTCCGACTCCGACGGCCCCCTGCTGTGGACCGCGGGGCTCTTCTACAAGACATCCGAGGATCTTCGCAAGGATCCGCAACAGGCGCTGTTCAACCCCGGTCGCGAATTCGTCGAGGCGCTTTGGGCCGACCTCTTCGCCTCACCGCCAGTACACCCGGACTATGACCCCACCGAAAGGTACTTTGCCGAGCTGGACGAGATCTCCGGATTCGCGGAAGCCACTTACGCGCTTACGGATGCCTTTTCCGTCACCGCCGGGGCACGGGTGTCCAGGCTGGAGCAGGAATTCGAGTACGGGGGGTACGGAACCAAGGACACCGTGGTGTCGCCAAAGGCCACCCTTGCTTGGCAGCCCAGCGACGATCATCTCATGTATCTGAACTACGCGCGCGGCTTTCGTCCCGGCAATGTGAACTACTCCATGGAGTTCAATCGCCGGAATCTGGCCAGCGCCCTGTCGCCGAATGCGGCAGAGCGACTGAACAATGCACTGACCTTTGACGGCGACACGCTGGAGAGTTTTGAACTCGGCGCCAAGCTGAGCTTGGCGGACGGCCGTGCCCAGGTGATCGCGGCGGCCTACCACCAGAAGTGGCAGGACATGATCACGGAGTTCTTTGACGATGTGCTGTCGGCGGAGGCGGGCGTCGGACAATACAATGCTAACGCCGGTGACTCCCACAGCCAAGGATTGGAACTGGAATTGAACTGGGAGGTGGCCGACGGGCTGTTGCTGCGCTTCGCTGGGGACATCAATGAGTCCGAGACGGACGAGGACAGCGTTCTGGCCCCGAAGGGCTCCAAGCTGACCTATGCTCCGGCGTGGAGCTGGTCGGCCAGCGTCGATTACCGGTTCAATATTCCGGCCGACCTCGAGGCCCGTGTGCGGGTGGACCATCAGCGCGTCGCCAAGCAGTACGTGCAGATTCAGAACGATGTGTTGGTGGACAAGTACGATCTCACCAGCATGCGACTTAGTTTCGGCAGCCGGGCCAATGCGCGCTGGACGGCATCGATCTTCGTGGACAACCTGTTCAACGACAAGATCATCCTGAACAAGCTGTGGCGCCGTGACTTCGGCGGCAACGTTCGCAACATCTACGCGCGCCCGCGCATGGTCGGCCTGCAAGTTTCTTTCGGCACCGGACATTGACGGATACCCGTTACCAAACCTGTCCTACGACCTGAGTGGCCGGGTGGCCCTTACGACGGACAGTCGCGAAGGTGGTTTGGGCCAGCAGCGCGGGAAGGTGCCGTGGCAGGCCTTCCCAGCCCTCCGCATCGTCCTGACCGCGTTGCTGGTGTTGCCGGCCGCTTGCAGCGAAGAGCCGGCGAGCGGTGTGCGCATGGGCGACGTGACCGAGGAACGCGTTCTTCATGAGGTCGAATCCGGCGAGAATTGGCTCGTCAACGGCGGGCGCTTCAGCGGGGAGCACTTCAGTCCACTGACGCAGATCACCGCCGACAATGTCGAGCAACTCGAACTGGCATGGGTTACCGACATTCCCAGCTTCACCTTCGCGCTGGAGCCCATCGTCGTGGATGGCGTCGTTTACCTGAGTGGTTCGCTGAGCCGGGTCTTCGCGCTCGACGCGGCGAGCGGCGAAATGTTGTGGCAATTCCATCCTGACGTTCCCTTGGACATCAGCCTTGGCAACTCCTACGGAGCGCGTTTCAGCCGGGGCGTCGCGGTGTGGGAGGGGCGCATCTTCGTTGGCAGCGGGGATTGCATGTTGATCGCCATTGATGCCGCCACGGCGACCCAGGCTTGGGCGTCGCCCATATGCGATACGCGCGAAGGAGTTGGCGCGCACATTCGTTCGGCGCCGCGAGTCGGAGGCGGCATGGTCTTCGCCGGCTACTCCGGCTCCACCAGCGCCAGGGGTTCGCTGGTGGCGTTCGACGCCGAGACCGGCGAAGAGGCATGGCGCTTCTGGACCGTTCCGGGCGATCCGGCCAAGGGTTTCGAAACACCGGAGCTCGAACTCGCCTCCGCCACTTGGACCAACGGCTGGTCGGAGATGGGCGGTGGTTCGGTGTGGGAGGGGATCCGTTACGACCCGGTTACCGAAAGCCTGTTCTTCGGCACCTCGGCCCCCGGCCCCGGGAATCCCGCCGTGCGCGGTCCGGGCGATGCACTCTTCTCCAACAGTATCATCGCCGTGGACGCAAAGACCGGGAAATACAAATGGCACTATCAGACCGTGCCGGAGGACGCTTGGGACTACGATGCCGCTCCGCCGCTCATCGTGACGGACCTCAGGTTCCCGGCAGAAACCGGGGAGACCGGCCCCCAGACGCAACTCAAGCGCCGAGTCGTGTTGTCGGCACCCAAGAACGGCTTCTTCTACGTGCTCGACGCCCTAACCGGCGAACTGCTGGCCGCAGACGCGATCGTCGAAGTGAACTGGGCGACACATATCGACATGAAAACGGGGCGCCCCGTGGAACGGCCCGAAGCCCGCTACTACCAAGGCGAGAACGCCGGGCAGCCGGTTCTGGTCAAGCCTTCACCAGGCGGGAGCCACACCTGGCATCCCATGAGCTTCAGCCCGCTCACCGGGCTGGTTTACATACCCGCAACGGACCTAGCCGCGAACTTTCTGGCGCTTGTGCCCGCCGGGGACGAGGCTGGTGTCACCGACCGCGCCGGCTGGACGTTCGAATTCGTGCCGAACGCTTGGGCGGGCGAGCAATTCCCGATGGGCAGCGGCCAGCTCATCGCTTGGGACCCGGTGCAACGCGAGGCGCGCTGGACCGTGGCGCACCCGGTGCCCTACAACGGCGGTGTGCTCTCAACAGCGAGCAATCTGGTGTTCCAAGGCACGGCGGGCGGAGACTTCCATGCCTACCGGGCGGATACTGGAGCACGCCTGTGGACGCGCAGGACCGGAACCCCGATCCTGTCGCCCCCGGTCACCTTCCAGCTCGACACGGAACAGTACGTGCTCGCCGCGGCGGGTGTTGGCGGCGGCAACGGCGTAACCATTGCACCGTACATTTCAACTCCGGATGCCCAAGGGCCGGCGCGCGTATTCGCCTTCAAGCTGGGCGGCGCAGCACGGATGCCGGCCCGGCGCGACTTCACCCCGGTGCCGACGCCACCCGAGCAAACCGCCAGCCCGGAGCAGATCGAGCGGGGCGAGGCGATCTGGCGCGCCGTCGCCTGCGAGTACTGCCACGGGGTGTCGGTGGTGGGCGTCGGACGCCAGATGCAAGACGCCAAGGGCCAGCGCGTTCCGGGGGCAATCCCAGACCTGCGTTACATGGCAGCGGAGACTCACGCGCAGTGGCATGCCATCGTGCTCGGCGGCAGCCGCAAGCACCTAGGCATGCCTGCCTACCACGAAGCCATGAGCGTGGAGGACGCCGGTGCCGTGCATGCCTATGTGGTCGCGCAGTCTTGGCAGCTCTATCGGAAATCGCTCGCCGTTTCGAACCAACTCAGCCAGCCACCAAGTCGACACTGAGCCAGTGTTCGGGGGAGATTCGCCACAGGACGATGCCAGGCAGGGGTCTTTCGTTGATGCAGTAGTTCGACCGAACGTATGCCTCACCGGCTTCTTGACCCATATAGCGGACCCCGGTGGCAACGAGTTCCAGTTCGTGGTCGTACTCTTCATCGCATTTGACAGGCCCTTCGAGCGTCACATAGCCACCGTGGTCATCCATCACGGTATAGGTCGCACGCCCGGACCGCAGCATGGCCTTGCCTTTTCTGCTTTTGAGGCCGCTGGTCAGGCGCAACTCGCCGGATTGCGCATCCCATCGATGCCAAACCGGGCAGGCTATCGGCCCCATGTTTTCTCTTGAAACGCTCAGTATGCCGAACCGGGGTTCCGAGAGGAGTGCCTCGCGTTTCTCCCGAGTGTAGCCCTTGCCCATGGTTCGCTTGGGTGCGTTCATCGGATTTTGTTCCTCCTTGAAGTGATTGTCGGAATGGAACGGAAGCTTACGAGTTCTTCCACAACTACGTTCGTCCCCACGCCTCGCTCGAATATCAAACCCCGAACGAGTATCTTGCCACCTTGGCGGCCGCTTGATCGACCTGTGCTATAAGTACTGCAGGGCCATCCCAAAGTGTTCGCTCTTGAGATAAAATTTCAGAAAATTCATTAGATTCCGAAAAATACTTCCGAATTTTCCGAAAAATGTTCGCAAACCATCCATATAGGGCTTTGCGGAGGGCTAGCAGGCGACTTTGGGATGGCCCTGATTAAGTACTGAGTATCCACGTTGTCAAAATGTATTTGTTGGTGGATTCCCATACAGCATCTCGGCGGCGGGTGGACCCTACCAAGGGTACACAAGGAATCTTTCTAACAGACAAGCCGGCACAGGGCTTGGTGCAATATGCGGGTTGGGGTAGCATCGCTTGGCTAATGACGGGTTGGAAGGGCACTCAAGTTGCGGATATTGATCGTCAGCGATGCTTGGTTCCCGCAACTGAACGGGGTGGTGCGGGCGCTCTCAACAACCCGGGAGCAACTCGTCGGCATGGGCCACGAGGTGGAGGTGCTCGGGCCGGCACCATTCAAGTCCATGCCCTGCCCCACCTATCCGGAGATCCGGCTGGCGCTCACAACCCCTAGGCGGGTCGGACGCCTGATCGAAGAATTTGCCCCGAATGCCGTGCACCTCGCCACCGAGGGGCCCCTCGGCTGGTGCGCCCGACACTGGCTCAAGCGCCACAATATCCCGTTCACCACATCGTTCCACACCATGTTCCCCCAGTACCTGAAGCTGCGCGGCGGCATACCCGAAAGCTGGTCGTTTGCGCTCCTGCGCCGGTTTCACAACGCCGCCGCCCGCACTATGTTCTCCACCGAAACGCTGCGCGCGCTGCTGGCCAGCCACGGCTTCCGCGCCCTCGCCCAATGGGTCAGGGGTGTGGACACGGAACTATTCCGGCCTGTACCACCCGCCCCGCTCGAGCTGCCCGGCCCCATTCTGATGTACGTTGGGCGCCTAGCCGTGGAAAAAAACCTGGATGCGTTTCTCGGCCTGGATATACCCGGCACCAAGGTACTGGTCGGCGACGGGCCCCAGCGCAAGGCGCTGCAACGGCGGTACCCGGACGCGGTGTTCCTAGGTGCCCGCCACGGCGAGGAACTGGTTGCCCACTACTGCGCGGCGGATGTCTTTGTCTTCCCTTCGAAGACCGATACCCTGGGCCTCGTCATGCTTGAGGCGACGGCCTGCGGCATACCCGTGGCGGCACTGCCGGTACCCGGCCCCAACGACATCATCGCCGGCAGCGGTGCCGGCATGCTGGACGACGACCTCGGTGCCGCCATCAAGGCGGCTCTCGACATCGACCCAGGTGCCTGCCGCGACCACGCACTTGGGTTTACCTGGGAGCTCTCGGCCCGCCAGTTCCTGGGCAACCTAGCGCCGATTCACTTGCCGGCGCCCCACCAGGCGGTGCGGGAAGAGGGAACCGCATGAGGATATTCGTGCTGGGCGGCGATGGCTTCTGCGGGTGGCCGACAGCGTTGCACCTTTCCACACTGGGCCATGAGGTCACCATCGTCGACAACCTGTCGCGGCGCAACATCGACAACGAGCTGCAAGTGCAGAGCCTGACACCCATCCGCAACATTTCCACGCGGCTCGGGGCTTGGAAGGAGATGACGGGCAAACAGATCGCCTACCAACGGCTCGATGTCGCCACCGACTACGGCCGGCTGCTGGAGCTGATGCGCACCCACAAGCCCCACGGCATCGTGCATTTCGCGGAGCAGCGCGCGGCGCCCTATTCGATGAAGTCGTCCTGGCACAAGCGCTACACGGTCAACAACAACCTCAACGCCACCAACAACGTGCTCGCGGCCATGGTCGAATCCGGGCTCGATGCGCACCTAGTGCATCTAGGCACCATGGGTGTGTACGGCTATTCATCGGCCGGCGTGAAACTGCCCGAGGGGTACCTGACCGTGAAGATGACGGCGGACGAGGGCGAAGTCGAACAGGAAATCCTCTATCCCGCCAACCCCGGCAGCATCTACCACATGACCAAGACCCAGGACCAACTCTTCTTCGCCTTCTACAGCAAGAACGACGGGGTGCGCATCACCGACCTGCACCAGGGCATTGTCTGGGGAACCCAAACCCGGGAGACACGGCTTGACGAGCGGCTGATCAACCGCTTCGACTACGACGGCGACTACGGCACGGTGTTGAACCGTTTTCTGATGCAGGCCGCCATCGACTACCCGCTCACGGTACACGGTAGCGGCGGCCAGACCCGGGCCTTCATCCACATTCAGGACACGGTGCGCTGCATCGAACTGGCTATCGAGAACCCGCCGGGCCGGGGCGAGCGGGTGAAGATTCTCAACCAGCTCACCGAGGTACATCGCCTGATCGACCTCGCGGAACTGGTTAGGGAACTGACCGGCGCGAAGATCGAGCACGTGCCCAATCCGCGCAAGGAGGCCGACGCCAACGACCTGCGGGCCACCAATAACGGGCTTTTGAACCTGGGGCTCAAACCTACCACCCTGCGCCAGGGCCTGTTGACGGAAGTCAGCGACATCGCCAGGCGCTATGCGGCGCGCTGCGACCGGCGGCGCATTCCCTGTGTTTCCCACTGGACCCGAGAAATCGCCGAAGCGGGGCGGCCACCCATCCGGCACTTGAGACAGCAACCGAGCTCCTAAGCCGCATATTGCGCCAAGCCGCCGCTGGCGTTCGCGGTTTGTTCGTTTACTCTCCATTACCTTCATCTTGGCAAGGGTTGTTCCGGCTACAAACCGCGCTGGCCACGCCCCTCGGTCAGCTCGAAGCCGCCATCGATGCCGACGCCTGTTCCGCTACACCTATACTGTGCGTTCCCGATACAAGTTTTTCTGTGCGGCCCCACGCCAATCAGCGGCGGCTTGCAGGCGGCCCCGCCACCTTGGGAAGGCCGTCCGAACGGAGTCCTGTTGCCAGCCCGGTGGTACGCCAATGCGCAGGCCGCAACACCTGGCCGTCCATGCGCTACGCGGCCTCCCGGAGCATCCCGGAAAGCTGGCGGAAGGTGGCCGCATAGGACACAATTCACTCCCAAGTCCCACGGTCGCGAAAGATCATATCGAGGAGGGCCGGAGCATGACATTACGCCTACCCGGTTGGCGCATCCTGTCGCTTGCCACCGCCCTACTCGCCGCCCCGCCGGGCTACGGCGAGGATTTTCGTCCCGAGCCGCTAGGGCAGGTGGCCACGCTGCCCGCATCCTATCCCGACCACTGGCTGGTCATCCACGACGCCTCCTTCTTTCATATGCGGGAGGGCAAGTTCCTGTTCGTCGACCCGACGGCGGATACCATTGCCGGCCAACTGCGCGGCATGGTCTCCGCGGACTTCATGGCGCACTACGAGCAGAGCCCGGTGCGCGGCGAACACTACGTGATCGAAACCTTTTTCTCCCGGGGCGGGCGCGGCGGCGACCGTACCGACGTGGTCACCATCTACGATGCCGCCAGCCTCGCTGTGACCGGCGAGGTGGTCATCCCCCCCAGGAAACTGAGTTCGATGCCCGAACGCCACGGCACGGCGCTCACCGCGAACGACCGGTTGCTGGTGGTCTACAACTTCGCTCCGGGGCAGTCGATAAGCGTGGTCGATCTCCACAAGCGGGAATTCGTCGCCGAGTACCCGATCTCGGGCTGTGCCCTGGTGTACCCGACCGGCGCGTCCGCCGTGACTTCCCTATGCAGCGACGGGTCGTTGCTAACCACCACCCTGACGGCCGAGGGCGAACTCGCCGGCAGCCACCGCACGGCGGCCATCATGGATGCCGACGACCCCATGTTCGAGAAGGCGGCCATCATTGATGGCGTGGCCTACTTCCCAACCTTCAAAGGCAAGGTCGTACCCGTCGATCTCGGTGGCGAGGCGGCGCAACCGGACGCACCCTGGTCGCTGCTCGGCGCCGCCGAGCGCAGTGCCGGCTGGCGGCCGGGCGGCTGGCAACTAGTCGCCGCCGACCGCAACGGCCGGCTCTATATCCTGATGCACCCCGAGGGCGAGGAGGGCAGCCACAAGAACGGCGGCAGCGAGGTGTGGGTCTTCGATGTCGCCGCCAAGCAGCGCGTAGCGCGCATTCCGTTGCCGAACTGGGGCGTATCCATCGCCGTCAACAACGCCGAGCATCCCCTGCTGGTGGTGACCAACGGCAATCTGGCCCTGGAAACCTATGCCGCGGGGTCCGGCGAGTTCATCAAGACACTGGCCGTGCAGACACAAACCGCATTCGTGATTCGGGGCGTCCGCTAGTGGCCGATGCACTGGCCATGGCCGCCGGCTGGGCCCTCGCCGGCATCCTGCTACTCGGGGCGGCGCATAAGGCCCGCCACTATCTGGAGTTCCGCGGCATCCTGAGCCAGTACCGGCTGTTGCCCGGCCATCTCCAAGCGGCGGCGGCACCGCTGATCATCGCCCTGGAGGCGGCGGCCGGGTTGGCGCTGCTGGCCCCGGTACGCTGGCTGCCCCAGGCAACCGGCGCACTCCTGGCCGGGGTGCTGCTGTGCCTGTATACCGGTGCCATCGCCATCAATCTCGCGCGCGGCCACACGGCCATCGACTGCGGCTGTAGCGGTGCGCCGACGCCCCTTTCCGGGTGGCTCCTGGCCCGCAACGGGCTTCTCCTCCTGGGGCTGGCCTGGGCGCTGGCCAGCGCACCGTCCGGCCCGGCAACTCCGGCCCCGCACTACCTGCTCGCCGGGGCACTGACGGTTTTTCTCTGGTGCGTCTACGCAACCGGCAATCAGTTGCTCGCCAATCGGGGCCGGGCGCAAATCGCCTGGGGCACCCATGCATAGTCCGCTGACCGCCTCCAATGTTCCCGACGGACTGGCGGAGCGTCTACCGGGAAGGGGCACCCATGCATAGCCTGCTGATCGCCTCCAATGTTGTGCTGTGGGTGGCCCTGCTGACGCTCGGCCTGCTGGTCTATGCGCTGACCCGGCAGGTGGCCTCGCTATTCGACCGTATCGCCCCCGCCGGGGCACTCATGGTGAATCAGGTGATGAACGTCGGCGATGCGGCACCCGAGGTCGGGGTGCGGGATCTGGACGGCAATCCCCTGACCCTCGGTGGCACCCCCACCGGCGGAACGACGGTGAAGAGCACCCTGATCTTCTTCCAGTCACCGCATTGCCCGATCAGTCGAACCCTGCTACCCGTGGTGCGTTCCCTGGCAAAATCGGAGGACTGGGTGGATATCGTGCTGGCGAGTGACGGCGGCACGGCCCGGGAACACGCAGCCTATGTCGCCAAACACCAGCTCGCCGGGTTTCCCTATGTGCTGTCCCGCACCCTGGGGGAAACCTACGGGGTGGGCAAGCTGCCCTACGCGGTGCTAATCGACGAGCGGGGGCTGATCGCCGCCCTGGGCCTGGTCAATTCCCGCGAACATCTCGAGAGCCTCTTCGAGGCCAAGGAGCGGAACCTCGCCTCCGTTCAGGAATACATGCAACAGAACGAACCGGATGCGTTCTACGACGCACAACCAGGAGGAATCAACCGATGAGGAACCTGGACAAGTGGACCGAGCGCACCGCCCGCGGCATAGCGCGACGCAGCAACCGGCGCGGCTGGCTGAAGACTGTCGCCACGGCGCTGGCGGGCGCCTCCGTAATGCCGTTGCTGCCCATGGCACGGGCCAATGCGGCCGGGGCGCAAGCCGGCGCCGCCGGGCCGGGCGCGGCGGCGCGGGTGCCGGAGACCGGCGACCCCCTGTCCTGTGACTATTGGCGCTACTGCGCCATCGACGGCTTTCTGTGCGGTTGCTGCGGGGGCACCGAGAATACCTGTCCGCCCGGCACGGAGATGTCGCCCATCACCTGGATAGGCACCTGCCATAACCCCGCGGACGGGAAGAACTACATCATTTCCTACAACGACTGCTGCGGCCGCAGCGGCTGCGGCCAGTGCCTGTGTACCCGCAACGAGGGCGACCGGCCCATGTACCGCCCCGACAAGAACAACGACCTCAACTGGTGCCTAGGCACGCAATCCGCGGTGTACCACTGCTCCACCGCGGTGATTATCGGGCTCGCACTGGAATGACCAATGCGCAAAGCCCAGCCGCGCTTATCGACAGGCACTCGACATGCCGCCGGGTGGGCGCGCCGCCAGCGACCGCCAACGGCGCCGGATGAGCGCGGTGCGCCCACCCCAGAGGCCGTCCATGGGCCGCTCGTGAGGGGAAACGAAACCGTTGTTCCACGACGGCGGCGTGGTTCAAGCACCCGCGGCGCGGCCCTCGGCTGGCTGTTGCCGCTGCTGCTGGCGCAACCGCTGCTCGCCGGGGAACCGGTGCATAGCGAACGGGCACGCATCGACTACATGCTCAACTGCCAGGGCTGCCACCTGCCCGACGGTGGCGGTGCCGGCGATGTGCCGCGCATGAAGGATTTCGTCGGCAACTTCCTGAAGGTGCCCGGCGGGCGGGCGTTCCTAGTCCAGGTACCCGGCGCCGCCAACGCCCCGCTGGACGATGCCCGGCTCGCAGCGCTTTTGAACTGGATGCTGGTCGAGATCAGCCGCGATCAGTTGCCCGCCGACTTCCGCCCCTACTCGGCGGACGAAGTGGGCGAATACCGGACCACGCGCCTGCGGGACGTATTGCAGACCCGCGCGCAACTGATACAGAAGATCGCGGCACCCTAGGGCTGGCCCGCGGCCGGTCATCGGCGAGACGCGAGCCTCCCTATCTTGCACCTCCACCTCCCTCTCGATACTCGCCGGGTGATAGATTGACCGAGACGGGGTGCTGCAAGGGCATGGTCAACAAAACAAGCTTGTCCCGATGAGCTGCACGGTGCGGCACCACTAGGGAGCCTCTGAACAAGTCCCGGAAGCCCAGAGGTGCCTAAAGGGCATGATGGCAAGGCGCGGCGAAGCCCTGTGGCAGGCCCCACACAATGAGCCGCAACACAGCCAGCGCGCCTTTATACGCCCTGCCGAAGGGCACCCCGCGGCGCACGGACTGTGGAATCCCCGCCGCGCTTCGGGTCAGGCGTCGTCGAGAGCAACGCCCAGGATGACCGCCGTCGAGCAGTGGTAGACCGTTGACCTGGTGCCCATGCACCAGTTGATGTCGTTGTTGGCCTGGGGCCGGTATACGGGCCGGTCGTCCTCGTTGCGGTTGCACAGGCAACGCCCGCAACTGCTCTTGCCGCAGCAGTCGTTGTAGGAAATGACGTAGTTCTTCCCATCCGCGGGGTTACGGCAGGTGCCGATCCAGGTGATGGGCGACATCTCCGTGCCGGGCGGACAGGCATTCTGCGTGCCCCCGCAGCAACTGCACAGAAAGCCGTCGATACCGCAGTAGCGCCAATACCCGCAGGTGGACGGATCGCCCGGGTCGGCGGGATTGCCGGTTTCCTGGGCCGGGACATCGTCTAGGGCACTCGTGCTCGCCCGGGCCATGGGCAATAGCGGAACGAATCCGGCACCCGCAACGAGTGCGCCCAACGCCCCGAGGAAGCCGCGCCTGGAGGTGCGCTTGGCGACCTGCCGGGAACGGTGCTCGATCATGCGGTCCAACCAGTTCATCGCCGTCTCCGTTCGTCCGCTCGGTCTATTGCAGTGCGTGCACCATGTACGGTGTCTCGCCAAGCGACCCAATGGTCCGCAACACCTCGCCGCTCCCGGCGTCGTAGATATCGAGTTGCGCATTGATATTCACGACCAGGAGCCTTGGCTTTTCGTGCTTCGACACGGCGATGCCGAGGGCCGGTACGCGCAATGCGAAGCGCCCGTTCCGCTCGCCCGTGTTCGTGTCGAACAGCCAGACCTCCGGGGCCGGATCCTTGTGGCTGCCCGGGTAGCCCTCCGGGGTCATGCCCACCCAAAGCCGGCCAGCGTCGTGACCCGCCGTCCAGTGCCAGCCCGCCGGCCGCCAGTTTGCCGCGCGCTCATCCGCACTGGTCAACCACCAGCGATCGAGAAGGCGCGGGGTTTCTCCGGTTACATCGATGGGCTGCACTTCGCCCCGATAGCTCACAAAGTGCCATACCCCCGCCACCTTGGCGGCCTTCTCGGATAGTGGATCGTTGTCGATGTCGTTGAATACCTCGCTCGACCACCGGCGCGCCTCGCCGCCGGCCTCGTCGAGTGATACGGCCAGCAGCCTGCCATCGCCGCAAAGCATGATGAACCCCCTGTTTTCATCGGGGTAGACAAGGCTGCAGCCGGGCGTGGGGAGCTCGCCGGCCAGCACCCGGTCATCGAGATCGACGACGCTGACCGATGTGCCCGGATTCTGGTTCCAGACCAGCAAAAATCGCTCGTCCGCCGTCAGCGCGGAATTGCCGAGATTAATCACGGTATTGGCGCGCCGGGGCGGCAACTCGACCTCTGCCTGGAGTTGCAGGTTGGCGAAGTCGTAGATAGCCACCAGATCCTGGCGCTCGCCCCGGGTGCCGCGGCTGTGGATGGTCTCTCCGACATAGAATTCCCCGCGCCCCATGGAGTAATTCAGGGTCGCAAACTGACCGGCACTCAACATGCCCTTGAAGCGGCGGGTTTGGGTATCGACCAGCGAGAAGCTCGAATCGATCAGGCTGCCAAAGGCGAAGTCGTGGACCATCGCATAGGTCGACGGATAGGGCACCGGCAGCGTGACCACATTCGGAATGGGCTCGGCCTGCAGGTCGGCCGCCGCCGCCATGGGCCAGGTCAGCATCAACACCAGCAGGTAGGATAGGATTGGCTGGCTATTCCCCATTGCAAAATCCCATGCATGCCCCAGGGGGCGATTTCCCCAGATGACGGACGGGGGCACCGCAAGACGCACCTTGCCCGTTTACCGCCCCAGTCCCGCGATCGGCGGATATCATGAAAATAGCGGCTCCGTATTTACAAGTCAACTGTACTATTTATAGAATGTCACCGGGCTAGTACGCCCGAGACAAGGAGAGACAAGGAGCAAGGAATTGAGGAGGAGAGCACTCATGTCGTCAAGAATACCCATCAGTCTGATTATCGGTCTCGCCCTGGTGCTGCCGCTCCGCGCGGCGGTGATCGAAGAGGTCGTGGTAACAGCGCAAAAGCGCGAACAAAACGCCCAGGATGTCGGCATCGCCATCAGCGCCGTTACCGGCGAGCAGATGCGCGAACTCGGCTACACCAACGCCCAGCAGGTCACGGCACTCGCACCCGGCGTGCACACCGTACAACCGAACGGCGAGGCCAACTACGCCATCGCCATGCGCGGGGTCGCCGCCAACGATTTCACGACCAACGTGGAAAGCCCGGTGGCGATCTACCTCGACGAGGTGTACATCAGCCAGATGTCGGGCAGTGGCTTCATGCTGTTCGACATGGAGCGGGTAGAGTTGTTGCGGGGCCCCCAGGGTACGCTGTATGGGCGCAACGCCACCGGCGGGCTGGCCCACTTTGTCACCGTCAAACCGTCCCAGGAAGTCGGCGGCTACGGGCAGTTGACGGTCGGCAGCTACGACCAGGTGAAATTCGAGGGCGCCCTGGGCGGGGGCCTGGGCGAGGCGGTTTCCGCGCGCATCTCGTTCGCATCCCACGACAACGACGGCTACGTGAAAAACCGCCTGCTGGACAAGCGGCTGAACAACGCCAACGAATGGGCGGCACGTATGCAGCTATTGTTCGAGCCGACGGATTCGTTCGACATGCTGCTGAACTACCGCCGATCCGAACAGGATATCGCCACCGGCTTCTTCGAACACGTCACAGCCAGCGCCCCCGGCACGCTGACGCCCAATGAGGTCAACGAGGTGCTCGGCTACATCGACAACGACGGCGACGTCTACGCCGGCGACTACGACCGGGACGGCCACAACGACCTGCAAACCGAAGGCTTCACAGGCACGGTCAACTGGGATTTCGGCGGCATGACGCTGACGTCCATTACCGACTACTCCACGGTGGAACGGGACTATATCGAGGATTCCGACGCGTCTCCCGCGCCGCTCTTCAACTTCTTTCTGACCACCGACGCGGAACAGTTTTCCCAGGAACTCCGGCTGCACGGGTCGACGGAGGCCACGGAGTGGGTCGCCGGAGTCTACTATCTGGATCTGTCGGTGAACGACTCGAACGGTGCCGAAACCGAACCCTTCATCGACCCCACAGGCGACACGCCGGCGGTCTCAGGCCTCGACAATCCCTACGAGACCAATACCGAGTCCTGGTCGATATTCGGGCAAATCGAGCGCCGCCTGAGCGACCGGCTGACCGGCATCCTCGGGGTGCGCTGGATCCGCGACGAGAAGGATCACAGCTACCGGGTCAACATCGTCGATTTCATCCCCGGAACCGTGCAGCGCAACGGCAACCCGAACATCCTCCTGGAACTGGCGAGCTACAACGGTGCCCGGGAAGATGACGAGGTCTCCATGCGCCTGGCCCTGAACTACGATATGAGCGAGGACATGATGATCTACGGAAGCTGGAACCGGGGCGTCAAGGGCGGTGGCTACAACTCGCCGGTGTTCCCCCTGAACCCGCCCCAGGGCTACGACGATGAGACCATGAGCTACGACCCGGAGCAACTCGATGCCTTCGAGGCGGGCTTCAAGTCGCGGCTGGCCGATGGCCTCGCCATCTTCAACGGCGCGGTCTACTACTACGACTACAAGGACTACCAGGCATTCCAGATCATCGGCCTGGACACGATCACCACCAACGCCAACGCGGATTCCTTCGGCTTCGAGCTGGAACTTCAGGCAACGCCCACCGATGCACTCGACCTGATCGTCGGCGCCGCCTACAACGACATCGAAGTGAGCCTTAGCGGCGGGCCGAAGACCACCTCGGTACAGTCGCCCAAGTGGAACCTGAACGGTTTGGTTCGCTACCAATGGCCGTTTGCCGGCGGCACGCTGGCGGCGCAGGTGGACGCACTGTACCGGTCTCAGCACTTCTTCTCGCTGACCGGGCTTGAAACGGTGGAGGAGGATGGATACCTCATCGCCAACGCCTCAATTCGCTACACGAGCCCGAACGGGGGCTTCACGGTGACTGGTTTCGTGCACAACCTAGGCGACGTGCAGCACCTTGTGCAGACCTTCGACCTCTCCGGCCCGGATGTCTTCGGCATGGTCGAGCAGTACTACAACCGGCCCCGGTGGTGGGGCATCAGCCTGGCGACGAACTTCTAGGGCCGGGCAGGCAAGCGACCGGCGCGGCGACGGCGCCCTCCCGATAGTCGGATCGAGCCTCCATAGGCGTTCCGCGGTAGTGGCGCAGTTTGAATTCGTGCACCAGGCCAAGGTCGCCGCACATGGAGTGCGACGCGGCCGGGATGCAAACTGAGCCGCTAGGCGTTCCGCTGTTGACTTCCGCGCCAGCGGCGGCACCATCGACCACTCCATGGGTTGGCTGATCGCATCGAATATCGGGCTGCTGGCGGCCATGTTGGTACTCGGCGCGGTGGTTCTGTCCCTAGCCCGCCAGATCGGCGTGCTGCACGAGCGAACGGCACCGGCCGGGGCAGCCGTGCAACGGGCGCGGCAAGCGCAGCCCGTCGATCTGCATGGGCTTCGGGTCACCGACCTGACGGGTGCCACCGTGTCGCTCGGCGACTTTGTGCGCGGGCGCGGGCTGGCCATACTCTTCGTCGGGCCCGATTGCCCGGTTTGCAAGGCGCTGCTGCCCGGCTTCGAGCGCACGCTCACCGATGTGGCGCTGTCGCCCTGCTATGCCGGCGGCACCGGCCCGCACGATGTGCAGCAGCGCTATGCCACGGAACACGCGCTGGACCCGAAGCGGTACTTCATCGGCACCGAGTTGGCGGTTGCCCTGCAGGTCGTGCGTACGCCCACACTGGCGGTGCTCGATGGCGAGGGGCGCGTGGCCATGCGGGAGACGCTTCGGGGGCCCGCACACCTAGCGGCCGTCGCCGCGCGGCTGAACCGGGCGTACCGCCCGGACGGCTCTTTTCGGTATTGATTGGCGCATCCAAGGTGCATCGAGCGATCGAAGGCCGCGGCATCAAGACCGCAAAGTACGAGAAGGGCCGGCGCAAGGCGGAGCACATCCTCGACCAGGCGGCCGGGGTGCTCACCCGCGACGGCTACAGCAGGTTCTCCCTGCGCCAGGTGGCCAAGGCCGCGGGTGTTACCCTGGGCAACCTGCAATATTATTTCCCGACCAAAAGCGAGCTCGTGGAAGCCATGCTCGACCACGTCATCACGGGCTATCTCGAGGAATTCAACGAGCTCATGGCCGAGGTCGAGGGCGGGCCGGATGAGCAACTCGCTGCGGTGCTCTCCCACGTTATTCGGGATCTGACCAACCCCCGCACCACCGTCCTGTTTCCCGAACTCTGGTCGATGGCCAATCACGACCCGGCGGTGGAGCAATCCATCGAGGCTATGTACGAATCCTATCGGCGCATCGTCGCGGGCCTAATCCCCAAGATCAATCCCCGGCTGACCGAGGGGCAGGTGCGCCTGCTAACCATATTCATAACCTCCGCCATCGAAGGCCATACGCCATTCACCGGGTGCGGAAAACCCTGGGAACACCTAACCCCAGGCATCGAGGCCATGGCAATCCAAACCTTTCTCAAGCTGATTAAAAGCGGCTGCGTGCCAGACAGTTCCGCGCCCGAGTGACCCCATCGACCCGGCGCGGCTAGCCGCGGACACCGGCCCCAGCGACCTATTCGGGCACGAGCGTAGTGATGTAGGCCACCACATCGACGATGGCCGCCTCATCGGTGAGCATCCCGGTGGCGGCACGCATCTGGGCACCCCAAATGTCGCCGTGGACACCCCGCACCCCGGCCCGGTAGTTGCGCAACTGAGCCGCGAGGTACCAATCGTTCTGGCCGGCCAGCCGCGGGGCATGCAGCGCCCGGTTGCCGCGGCCGTCGGCACCGTGGCAGACGACGCAGGTGCGGTATAGGGCCGCGCCCCGCTCCGCATCGCCCGCAACCGTTGCCGGCGCCGCTCGCTCCGGCACCCGTTCGACCAGTTGCGCCGCCGCGCCGATTCCCGCCTCGTCGAGTACCGCCGCCATGGGCTGCATCTGGCGTCCCGGCAGGTTCGGACTACCCGGCGGCGCCCGCAGCCCGCGCCGATAGTTGCGCAATTGCCGCTCTACGTACCAAACCCCCAGCACCGACAAATTAGGCGCGGCGAGCACCCGGTTTCCCTGCAACTCGGCACCGTGGCAGGCCGCGCAGGCGGCGAGGCTCGCCGGCCCCGCGGCAGCCCCCGCACCGCCGTAGCCGGGCATCGGCGCCAGGCTCAACGAGCCTATGGCCAAGTGGAAAATCATACCCGCCAACACCTTGGCGGACCCTTGGACGAACCTGGTCACACCACCTAGCGGATACCCGGCCCACCGAAACCGGGTCCGAACCGGACAGGTCCGCGCCCCGGTGCGCCCGGGCCGCCGGAGAACCGGGTACCCTCCGCAACGGCGCTCGGCCTCTTGTGGTTTGGGAATTGCGCAGATTGGTTGACGAGCCACGACCTATAGTGGTTATCCGACTTGCGGGACTCAGCACGTGGTGGTTCGTCAACTGTTCCACGTAAGCCCCTGTGGTTTGTATGCCGGAGAAGAACGGCTGTGCCGCGCATAGGCACCGCCACCGCAGCCTGGTCGTCGAAGTCGAGCAAGCGCCGCTCCATCTTCGCTTCCTGTCGGGGGGCGCAAGCTTAGCGGATATGCATCCGGGCCGCACATCCGGCGGTGGCGGCGAACAGCTCATTGATCGATCAACCGACCAGCCGGTGCGGCCAACGCAAAAAGGGGGCCACCACCAACACTTGGCATTAGCACCGTTGTGGTCAATCCGCGAAGGGGGTGCGGCCAGCGCAAAAGGCAGCCTCCACCGACACCCCACAAATTCGCCGAGTAACCCGCGCTATAATCCGTGGCTAGGCAGCTTGGCGTAGGGCGAGCCGGTGGCGCATCCCGGGCAGCAACAGCAACACCAAGAGACAATTCTCCGGCGGGTATTTGTACTGATTACCGGGTTCATGCTGGTGGAGGTGGCTGGCGGCATCATCGCCAACTCGCTGACACTGCTGGCCGATGCGGGCCATATGTTTCTCGACGCAACCGCCCTGGGGCTTGCCTGGGGTGCCACGCACCTGTCGCGCCGGGCCGCCGATGCCAAGCTGTCCTACGGTTACCACCGATTTCAGGTGCTGGCCGCATTCGTGAACGGCCTAACCCTGGCGGCCCTTATCGCCTGGATCCTATTCGAGGCTTTCCAGCGCATCCAGACGCCCCAGGCCATAGTTCCCGTTCCCGCACTCATCGTTGCGAGCCTGGGCTTTGCAGTGAACCTGGTCGCCTTCCGGTGGCTGCACAACGCCGGCCAAAATGCCAACCTGCGCGCGGTGGCGCTGCATGTGCTGGGCGACCTGCTCGGTAGCGCCGCCGCCATCACCGCGGCCCTAGTCGTCTACTTGACCGGCTGGACGCCCATCGACCCAATTCTCGCCCTCGTGATCGCCGCCATTCTCGCCAGGGGCGTTTGGCGCATACTGCGGGATGCGACCCACATTCTGTTGGAAGGCGTGCCGAAGAGCCTAGACATAGCGACCATGCGCGAGACGCTGGCGGCGGTTCGGGGGGTGGTCGATGTGCATCACCTGCATGCCTGGTCGCTCACCGCCGAGCGGCCGCTGGTGACCCTGCACGCCCGCGTCGAGGAACAGGCGGACATGCATTCGGTTGTGCGGCGGCTGAAATCCGTATTGCTTGAGCAGTTCGGCGTGGGCCACTCCACCATTCAGGTCGAACAGGGCCCCTGCCCCGATAATGCGGCGGCGCATACGGCCACGCCCGGGAAGCGGCAGTGAAGCCCGGCTATACGGGCATCAAGCGGCTGCACAAGGCCAGCCAATTCTCGATGAAGGGCCTGCGGGCGGCCTGGCGGGACGAATCGGCCTTCCGGCAGGAATGCGCCCTGGGCGCGGTGCTGGTGCCATTGTCTTTCTGGGTGGGAGAAACCGTGGGGGAAACGGCCTTGTTGATCAGCGTCTACTTCGCCGTGCTGATCACCGAGCTGTTGAACACCGCCATCGAGGCGGTGGTTGATCGCGTCGGGCACGAACACCACGACCTCGCCGGGCGCGCCAAGGACATTGCATCCGCCGCTGTCGCCCTGAGCCTGTTGCTGCTCGCCATCGTGTGGGCACTCATCGCCGCAAACCGTTTTCTCTAGGCCGGTACATTCGGAGCGCGCACATGGCCATCGCCGGAATCGATGTTGGCGGCACTTTTACGGATGTCTTCATCCGCGACGCCAAGCGGGGTACCTGGGTGGTGCACAAGGTGCCGTCGACGCCGGCCGATTTTTCCCGGGGCTTCATGGCGGGGCTCGAACAGGCCCTGGTCAAGGCTGAGGTAGCACCCGCGCAAGTTGAGCGCCTGGTGCATGGCACCACCGTGGCGACCAACTGCATACTCACCCGCGGCGGTGCGCGTTTGGGCCTGGTGATGACAGAGGGCTTTCGCGATGTGCTCTACATCGGCGTCGGCTGGCGGCCCAGGATGTACGACCTGGACATGGACCCGGTGGAGCCGCTGTTCCTCGCCCCCCGGCGGCGTTCGCTGGGTGTGCGGGAGCGCATGGATGCCCACGGGCAGGTCGTGCTTCCCCTGGACGAAGAGCATCTTAGAGAGGTGGCGCGCACGCTCGTGGAGGAACAGGGCGCGGAAGTGCTGGTGGTGTGCTATCTGCATGCCTACGCCAACCCGGCCCACGAGCGGCGCACCCGGGAGATACTGCGGGAACTGTACCCCGGGCTGAACATTACGCTTTCCAGCGACGTACTGCCGCGCCGCCGCGAGTACCGGCGGCTGGTGGTAAGCGGTTTCGATGGTTACGTCAAACCGGTGGTAACCAACTACCTGCAGGGTCTGCTGCGGGAACTAGGCAAGGCCGGCGTGCGGGCCCCGTTGCACGTCATGCAGTCCCACGGTGGTGTCGGTGGCGTCGGCAACGTCATCGAGCGCCCAGTGGGAACGGTGCTGTCGGGCCTGGCAGCCGGTGTCATCGGCGCCGCCAACGTGGGCGCGAGCGCCGGCTGCCCGGATTGCATCAGCATCGACATGGGCGGCACCAGCACCGACGTGGCGTTGATTCGCGGCGGCCGGGCATTGATCAGCAACGACGGCAGCTTTGCGGACTATCCCCTCAATATACCGATGATCGATGTGCAGACCATCGGCGCCGGGGGCAGCAGCATCGCCTATGTGGACGAGGGCGGCGCGCTCAAGGTTGGCCCGGAGAGTGCCGGTGCGGACCCGGGTCCGGCGTGCTACGGAAGGGGCGGCGACGACCCCACCGTAACCGATGCCGGATTCGTGCTGGGCTACCTGAACCCGGAAAGCTTCGCCGGCGGCCTGGACCTGGACTTGGGCAAAAGTCGGCGGGTGATCGATGCGAAGATCGCCCGGCCGCTTAAGCTCGGCCTGCTGCGGGCCGCGCTCGGCATCCACGCCATTGTCAACAACAACATGGCGCAGACGCTGCGCCTCGTATCCATCAAGCGTGGGCACGATCCCCGGGATTTCACCCTAATCGCCTTTGGCGGCGCCGGGCCCCTGAACGCGGGCCGCTTGGCCGAGGCCGCCAGCATCCGCAAGATATTGATTCCGCCCGCCCCCGGCGTACTCTCCGCCATGGGCCTGATGCTCGCGCCCATCCAGCACGAGGCCATGGCGAGTTTCGAGGTCGCCGCCGCCGAGGCGAATCTGGCCAGCCTGCGCGCCCGGTTCGCCGAACTCGACGAATCCTGCCGCGCCAGGCTCCGTGAAGATGGCGTGGAGCCCGCCGATACGGCAATTGAATACCGAACCGAGATGCGCTACATCGGGCAATCCCACGAACTTGAGGTACCCATCACCCCGGCGGACGCAGACGCCGTCGTAAGCGCCGTCCGGGCGTTTCACGAGGCCCACCTGCGCGCCTACAGCCACTGCGACCGGGACGCGCCCACGGAATTCGTCACCCTGCGCAGCGTGCACTACAAGGCAGCCGAGGAAACGACACTGCTGGCCGAAGGCGAGGCGCGGCCCGGCACCGCTCCGGTACCCCGCTACCGCAAGGCCTGCCTGGACGAAAACGCCGGTCTTCAGGACATACCCGTTTTCCAGCGCGGCGACCTGCCCGTTGGATTCACACTGACGGGGCCGGCGATCATCGAACAGGACGACACCACGACGCTGGTCTATCCGGGCCACAAGGCCCGTGTTGACGGCTACCGGAACATCCTTATCGATGTCCCCGTGACGGGTGGCGACGGCCCCTGAAACCCGGCACCCTCAGTTGGCCCGGAACGGACCGCCCGGGCACGGAATCACCGGTCGGCGTCATCCACCCGCTGCGCCGCCCGCAACGCCCGGGTGGCCGCCCGATCCACCCGCCCGTCCTCTATCGCCACCCCGTACAGTTCCCGCGCGGCACCGGGCGAGACGCGCCCATCGAGTACGTCGGCCAACACCCGTTCGACGTCCCGGCGCCGGGGCGGGCCGTATCCGCCACCGCCCGTGGACCAGTAGCGCAGGGCCTGACCAGCACGAATGGACAGCAGGGTCTTGGCGGGCAGGCGCTCTGCCTCGCCGTTCTCGCGCACGAGTTCCGACCGGCACGGAGGCGCCGGTGCCCCGCCCTGGGTTCCCCAGGGCTGGAATCGCTGCCGCTCGCCGCGCAGCGACAGCACCCCCTCGCCGCGCAGCCACCGCACTTCCGCCCGATAGCCGAGGCCGCCGCGCCAGGCACCGGCGCCGCCGGAATCCGGCCACAACTCCAGGTGCCGGTAGCGCACCGGAAATTCCCCTTCGGTCACCTCTAGCGGAATATGATGGGAGTTGGAGAGGTCGTGGTCCGTCACGTCGAGACCGTCCATGCGCGGCCGGGCACCGGCACCGCTGCGCAGAGGCCCGCCCAATACGCCGACAAAGCGCCTGCCCGTGGCGGGGTCAAAGCCGCCGGTTTGGATTACGGTGGCATGTCCACAGCCCGCCGCGGGTATGGTATCGGGCAACGCCGCCGACATGGCGCCAAGCACGGCGTCGACGATGCGGGCAATGGCGACACCCCGGGCATTGACCGGCGCCGGATAGGTTGGATTGACGATGCTCCCAGGCGGCAGGATGACCGATACGGGCCGGTAACAGCCATCGTTGTTCGGCGCGGCGTCGCCGGTGAGCAGCCGCACCGCGTAGTAGACCGCCGAAATCGTGGAAGAGGGCACGTTGTTGATGGCCGCGCCCACCTGATCACCAGAACCCGTGAAGTCGAACTCCAGTTCAGATCCCTTGACCCGCAAGGTAACCCGAATCTCCACCGGGTCGGTATCCGGAGACAGGCCGTCGTCGTCCAGCCAGTCTGAAAACTGGTATTCGCCATCCTGCATCCGTTCGATGGCAAGCCGCGTGAGCCGTTCCCCGTAATCCATAAGCGCATTGACGCCGGCCCGGACCCGGCTTGTTCCCCAGTGCTCGAAAACCGTGCCCAGCCGTGCCTCGCCGGTGCGGCAACCGGCAACCTGCGCCTCTAGGTCGCCCCGCATATTGCGCGGCGAGCGGGAGTTGGCGGTCAGCAGGTTCATCAAGTCCTCGCTGACAACGCCCCGCTCGGCGAGACGCAGCATGGGAATGCGCAGGCCCTCGGCATGGTGATCGTAGACGCTGGCCGCGGCGCTGCCTGGCGCCACGCCGCCGATATCCTGGTGGTGGGTCATGGTGGCCACATAGCCGACCAGTTCGCCGTCGTGGAATACCGGGCCGGCAACCGCGAAATCGGGTAGATGGGTACCCCCGGCGTAGGGGTCGTTGACTAGGTAGACATCCCCGGGCCGCGCCTCGCCGGCCGGATAGCGCGCCGCAAAGCGCTGCCCGAGTTCCGTGAGCGCGCCGAGGTGAATGGGAATGGCGCATGCCTGGGCGACGGTGCGGCCGGCCTCGTCGTAGACGGCGCAGGTGGCATCGCGCGCTTCGGTGACGATGGTGGAATAGGAACTCTTAATCAGCGCGTGCTGCATCTCGTCGGCCACGGCGGTGAACCGGCCGCGCAGCACCTCGATGGTGACGGGGTCGATCGGCGGGCCACTCACCTCAAGCTATCCGCAAGCGGGGCCCGGGCCTCGGCACGTTTTGCGTCGACTTCGAAGCCCAAACCGGAAACCCCCCGCCGCCGTTGACCCGCAGCGGCTGCCGGTACGAACAGCGGGGCCGAAACTTCCCGAATTGATTTGGACATCGATCTCTGCGACCCCGAATTAGTGCCCGGCAATTATACCGGCCTTCCCTAGGATTCCGGCCGTTGACAGGTTTAGGCATTGTTCCTATGGTACCGGCGGTTAGTCAAACAGCGCTTCGCTTGGGGCCCAAAGGGGGTCACCACCGGTTTCGGCGCGGCGGGTGCCCCATCCCCAAGCCCTACAAAGGCACACTATGGGATCGACTATCGCCGAGAAGATTCTCGCCCGGGCAGCGGGCCGCGCCGCCGTTCGGGCCGGCGACGAGGTCCGGGCCAAGCCGGACTTCGTGATCGCCTACGACTTTCCGGGCTACACCAACGTCATCTTCAGGCAGATGCGGGAAGACTTCGGTGTTGACCGGGTGGCCGAACCGGAACGGTTCGCGCTCTTTATCGACCACATGGTCCCCCCCGTCACCCCCGAGGAGGAAGACCTACACCGGAATACCAGGGACTGGGGCGAGAAAAATGGCGTGCCGGTGTATGAGCGCCTCGGCATCGGCCACCATGTGGCCTCCGAGTTGGGCTATGCGACGCCCGGCGCGTTTGTGGTGCATTTCGACGGGCATGTGTCGCAGATGGGCACCTTTGGCACCCTGGCCATGGGGATTCGCCGCCACCTGCTCGAAGCCTTCGTCAACGAGCGCATTCAGATGCAGGTGCCGGCGACGGTGCGGGTGAACCTGCGCGGGCAGGCTGGCCCCGGTGTGATGGCCCGGGATATCTTTCACCATATCGTGCGGGAACTCGGCCCCGCCGCCTGCCGCTTCCAAGTACTCGAGATCGGCGGCGAGGCGCTGGCGCACATTTCCATCGATGGGCGCCAGACCATCAATTGCCTGGCGATGTTCACCGGCGCCGTCACCGCCATCATGAACCCGGACGGCCTCACCCTGCCGGTTGCCCAGGAGAGAGCGCGCCTCGAGATCGAGCCGGTCTATTCGGATGCGGACGCCGACTATTCCGCCGTCCACGAAATCGACATCGGCGCGCTCGAGCCGGTCGCGGTGGTGCCGCCGAGCCCTAGAAATACGCAGAACCTGGTGGACTACGCCGGCACCGAGGTTCAGGTCGGCTACCTGGGTTCCTGCGCCTCCGGACGGCTGGAAGACCTGGAAATCGCCGCCCGGGTGCTGAGCGGCCGGCGCATCAAGCCGGGTTTTCAACTGCACGTGGTGCCCACCAGTCAGGCGATCATGGCAGAGGCCGCTCGGCGCGGATACCTCACGGAACTGATCGCCGCCGGTGCCTACGTCACTTCGTCTTCCTGCGACTACTGCTACGGTCGCGCCGGCGTCATGGCCGCCGGCCAGCGGGCGGTGTCTACCGGTACGCTGAATGTACGCGGGCGCATGGGCAGCCCCGACTCGGAGATCTACATCGTTAATGCGGCCGCCGTCGCGGCTTCGGCGCTCACCGGCGAGATCACCGACCCAAGGCCCTATCTGTAGGGCGTTGCGATATGGCGCTCGCGAATCTAGTGGGCCGGGTGGCCTGGATATTCGAGGAAGCCGACTTCGATATCGACCAGATCATCGGCATCAAGAACATCAAGATCCAGGATCTAGATCGCCTCGCGGAGCTGGCGATGCAGGATTTCGACCCGGAGTTCCGCGACCAGGTACGGCCCGGTGACCTGCTGGTCGGCAACCACAACTTCGGTTACGGGCACCCCCACTATCCGCCCATGATGGCCATGCGTCATCTGGGTATTGCCGGCGTGATCGCGGAGAGCTTCTCGCCGGGATACTGGCGCGGCGAAGTCGCCATGGGCTTTCCCCAGGTCTCGTGCCCGGGGATACTCGCCGCCGTGAACCGCTGGGACCGCGTCGCAGTGGACTGGGCGGCGGGGCGGGTGCACAACCTCACCCAAGGATCCAGCCTGGTTTTCGAACCCCTGGCGGTGGCCGACCGCCAAATGCTGGAAGGCGGCGGCCTGATCGGCTACCTACAGGCCCGGGCCCGAAACGAACGGCAACCAGAGACAACACCATGAATACCAGGCAGCAAGGCCAGTTCGCACAGGCCGCCCGCTCCGGCCAGACCGTCTGGGCGGCGGGGGCCTACGATGCGCTGTCCGCACGGCTTATCGAGGAGGCCGGCTTCGCCGCGGCCATGACCACGGGCTTTGGCATCTCGGCAGCGCACCTCGGCCAGCCCGATATGGAACTGTACACCATGTCGGAAAACCTGGACGTGGTCGGCAAGATCGTCGATGTGGTGTCGATTCCGGTGATCGCGGATACCGACACCGGCTATGGCAACGCCATCAACGTCATGCGCACGGTACGGGAGTTCGAGCGGGCCGGTGTGGCCGGGATGATTTTCGAAGACCAAGAGTCGCCCAAACGCTGCCCGGCGGCGGCAAACCAGGTGGAGATACTACCACTGGAAGAAGCCGCGGCAAAGATTCGCGCCGCCGTCCATGCCCGGCGTAGCAAGGACACGCTGATCATCGCCAGGACCGATGCCATGGATGAGTCGGAAGCGGTGGAGCGGGCCCAGGCCTATGTCGAGGCGGGGGCCGACCTGGTGCAACCGATATCGAAGTGCCTCAGCGACTTCGAGGGTCTGGCAAGGTTCCGGGAAGCGGCCGGCGTGCCGCTGTCGCTGCAACTGCTGGGTTGGCTGGAAACCGACCTAGCGCCGGGCCAGGTCGAGCAGTTGGCGGGCTTAGCGGTGTTTCCGCTGGTGGCGCTAATGACGGCGAGCGCGGCGCTCAGGGCCAACCTTGGCGCACTGGCAAAGCGGCGCTCGTCCGCGCAACTGCCGAACGGCGTGACAACGATGGGCGACTTCAAGTCTCTTATCGGGTTCGAAGAACTCGAGGCCACGCAGGGCCGCTTCCTGGTGGGCCGAGAGAACCTATAGCCGCGGCCGCCGGCCTAGGGGACGCGGCGGAACCATTGCGCGAGGTCCGCCGTCACGCCAAGGGCGCACGGGCGGCAAATGCCTTGGGAAGCTGCGCAGGGCGACACAGGATGTCGATTTGTGCACGACCCCGGGGCACCGGCGGCAAAACGCCTCGGCAAGCCGCGCATGGCGAAACAGGACATCGATTTGCGCGACCCATTGGCGCACGGGCGGCAAGCAGTCTCAGGAAGCCGCATCAAGGGTTTCCCACAGTCGGGCCACCAGTTTCTGGAACGCATCGGTCGCGTGCAGCGCACGCACAGCGCGCGGCCTGGACAGCTCAATGGCAATATCGGCGACCACGCGGCCCGGGCGCGGCGACATGACGACGACCCGGTCCGAGAGCGCCGCGGCCTCGGCCAGGTCGTGGGTGACGAGCACCACCGTGCTACCGGAAATCTGCTCCCAGAGCTCGACCAGCCGGTCTTGCAGGGTGATCTTGGTGAGCGCATCCAGGGCACCGAACGGCTCATCGAGCATGACGAACCGGCTGCGTAGCGAGAAGGTGCGCGCCAGCGCCACCCGCTGCCGCATCCCCTGGGACAGCTCGGACGGCAGCGCATCCTTGAACTCGAGCAAGCCCACCGAGCGCAGCAGCTCATCGACCCGCGCGGCGCGCGCGGCCGCATCGGCAACACGGGTGGCAAGCGCGAATTCCACATTGGCGGCCGCCGATTTCCAGGGCATCAGGGCATCCCGGGCGAACATGCGCGCCGTATCGCGTCGGCCGGCCGCGGGCGGCTGGCCGGCAAGCAGAACCTCGCCGGATTGCTGCCGCAGCAATCCATTCAGAATGTCGAGTAGCGTCGTCTTGCCGCAGCCGCTCGCACCAACTAGGGATACGAACTGGCCAGCGGGAATCTCCAAGTCGACGTTCCGGAGCGCAGCGACGGTTTCGCCACCGCGCCGGTAGTCGTGGCCTAGGCCCCGAATCAAAATTCCGTCCGCCGAAGATTCCCGCATATCCTCCCTACCTGTTGTGGCCCATGCCCGCTACGGCGTGCGCATTGCTCGGATTCACCACCCCAGGCACCAGCAGGGCCAGACCCCGAACCGACGCGGGGCGCTTCGCCCCCCAAGTCAAGCGCATCCGATAAGACCAGCCGCCTGAACAACCTAGCTCAACTATGGGGGTTGCGGTACCCCAGCGCCCACCTGGCAAGCCGACACCCAAAGCCGAACACAACCATTGATCGGGCCGGCCTGCCCGATGCTAGCGGCACGCATCCGCACAGACGGGCGCCTTTGCATAGACGATGTCCGCAAAGGCGATAGGCGCACCGATCAGATTGAAGCGCAACGCATACTGGTTCCAAAGGTCGATGGCCGCCGGGCTGATCTCGTAACCCCAGTAACGTCGATAGTCGCGCACCATCCTGTCCATGACCTGTTGGTTTTCGGCCTCCGATAGCGCGGCCACCGGTGCATATCGCCCCGCGATAGCAAGCATCTGTTCGTGGTTGGCGGGTTCGCGAATCCAGTCGATGGCATCGCGCAACGCAGCGATGAAGGCCTGCGCCCGGGCCGGGTGACTCTCCAAGAAGGCACCACTGGTGACCCAGCCGCCATACAATCCCCGATAGCGCAGGGCGGGCGGGCCATCGTCGGCCAGCACCAGCACCCGGCGCGCAACTCCCAGGGTTTCCAGCAGCTCCGGCACCGGCGCAAAGGTCATCTGCGCATCCACGGCACCCGCCCGCCAGGCGGAGAGCGTTGTTGCGGCACTGCCGGTGGCGACAAAATAGACATCCTCGGCCGACATGCCGGCGTCTTCGAGCATCAACACCGCAGCCAGGTAGACTGTACCGCCAATCGCGTTCACACCGATGCGCCGTCCGGCTAGGCCGCGCATGATCTGTGTGTAACCCAACTCGGCCCGCCGCAGCGGCACATGATTGCCCACCACCAGGGTGACATAGTTGGTGCTTTCGTTGCCGGCGAGATACTTTAGATCGATACCCTTGTCGATGTTGGCCATAACCAGGTCGGGTGCGCTCTCGACGATGTCCATGCTGCCGCCGATAAGCGCGGCGATGGCGGCGGACGAGGAGTTCGCGGGCAGCAACTCCACCTTAAGCCCACGCCCGCGAAAGAAATCCTGCTCCACCGCAACATGCACGGGTATCGAACTGTATGCCCCGGTGAATACCTGCACGCGCAGTGGGCGGTTTTCCCCGCCTGCGCCGCTACCGCAGCCACCGGCAACCGAGAGCGCGGCCACGGCAAGCACGAGCAACCAACGGCTACCGGCCCTGTTGCCTGCCCGCCTACCTTGGTTGCCGGCTGTCCGCGTCATGGCGGGCATCCCCCGGGCGTCTTCGCCCCGGCGACCGGTGCGCCGCCGCATGGGGATGTGGGTACTGCCATGCAGGCCCGCCTCACACCGCAATGGGCGTATGCCACCTGGTGATGGCGCGTTCGATCCTGGACATGGCCGCGGTGAGGCTGGCGGTGAGGATGACCAGAACGATCAGGGTCGCGAACAGGCCGTTGGGGTCGAAGGTATTCGAGTAGTAGCTGACCAGGGTGCCGAGACCCTTGCCACCGGCTATCAGCTCGGCGGTGATCACACCCAGCACAGTGTAGATCATGCCGAGCCGCAGCCCCGCGAATATGGCCGGCAGGGCACTTGGCACAACAATCTCTAGGAACACCCGCCAGCCCGGAATGGCGAGGCTGCGGGCCAGGCGCAGATGGTCGGGGTCTGTCGATTTGGCACCGGCCATGGTGTACGACAGCAGCACGAAATACATGATGGAGACACCCGAGGCCACCTTCTGTTCGAGCCCGATGCCGAACCACAGGATGAACAGCGGAATCAACGCCACCCGGGGCAAGGCGTTCAGGGCATCGATAATCGGCGCCGCGAGCCGCTCGACCACCGGAACAACCGTCATCAGCAACGCGGTCGCCAACGCCAGCACCGCACCCAGCGCAAAGGCGATGCACACCGCCTGCAGCGTGACCAAGGCCGCCGCCGGGAAGGTTCCATCGAGAACGCGCTGCATGAAATCCACAAGAAAGGCGGACGGCTGGCCGATCAGCCCGCGCGGCAGAGCACCGCTTAGCGCTGTCACCTCCCAGGCGACCCCCCAGAGGGCGATTAACAGCAAGCGGCCCGCCACCACCAGGATACGTTCGTTCATCTTGACACTCCGGGGAAGGCTCCAAAAAGCAACTACAAGTATCTATATCAGGGTATCGCTATTCGAGGATGAGCGAATAGCGCGCTTTGTCTGGGCAACAGCCGGAGCACCCCGCGCCCTGTTGCTACCACGCGGATTGTGGCCTATATGCCTTCCAGACCGCGCCTTGCGCGGAACGCCCCGGCTGCCGCTGGCCCGTGTTTTCAGGGTTGACGAAGCACGAGTCATGCCCAATCCCGCTCCAGTTGGCGGAGCAACTGCACGACATCGCCCGGCGCCGGGGCCGGGGAAAGGTGCTCAACAGCACGCAGATAGGCGCGTTCCTGGGCGATCCTGCGACCGTTTGGGGGAAACTTGCGGCACCAGTCGGCGATAATCGCATAGGTTTGCTGCCAGGCCACTTGCCATTCCGCCCGGCCAGGCCCGAAGTCCACCTCAACCGCATTCGGGCCAGGCCGCCCCGCTGGCCCGGCTTCCCCTGTCACAGCGGACTGCCCGCGCAACGCCGCCGTCGCAGCGCCATCCAACTCGCCGTCTTCGGTGAGCACAACGCCATACTGGGCGCGCCCCCTTTGCCGCGAAACCAACCCGTCCAGAATGTCGCGGCGCACCTGTTCGGGGTTCCGCTGCAACGGGTTCCCAAAGCCGCCGCCGCCGCCGCCACCGACTACCAGCACATCGCCCGGGTGCGGCCGATAAACCGCTTGTTTGCCGATGTCGTTCGTGGTGCCGTCGGCCTTCCTCACCAAGCTGAAGCTAGGTGGCGCCGCCCTGCCCCCGGCAACGCCCCAGGCGGCGAACTTGTACCGGTCCTTGCCCCGGGTAACCACGGTGGCCCGGTGGTCGGTCAGTTCGAAAGCATACTCGACGCCGAATCCCCCACGTTGTCGGCCGGCGCCTTCCGAGTCGGCCCGCAACGCGAACTGGTGCACCAGCACGGGCGCCTCCGCTTCCAGTACCTCCACGGGAATATTGCGCAGGGCCGCGGTGGGAAAGTCCGTTCCCGATATGCCGTCGAGCCCCAGGCCACCGCCCGACCCACCGACCACCGCATTGGCGGCCACCACCCGGGTCTTGCCGGCAAGGTCGGCGGTGGCAACGGAGATGATGGCGAGTTGACCCGCACCCCCGGCGGGTATACGCCCCGGGATGGCGCTCGCCAGGGCACCAAGCGTCATGTCGTGCACACGCATGCTGGTCACCACGCGCATCCCGCACGCGGCCGGGAAGGAGGCGTTGACAAAGGAGTGCTCCGGCAACACCAGGTCGATGCAGCGGAGCATGCCGGCGTTGAATATCTGGCCTTCGGTGGCCGTGACCACGAAATTCATGATCGCGAGGGACAGCATGGGATGGTGCTGCTGGCCACCGGCGGGCATATTGATCGCCGAGGCGACCTGTGGGTCGGAGCCCGAGAAGTCCAGTTCCACGGTGCCATCGCCGCGGGCGGTTAGCAACAACTTGGCCCGTACCGGCACCACATTCACATAGCTGTCCTCCAGGTACTCGGTGAATTCGTAGGATCCCGCCGGTATCTCCTTAAGCACCTGCCGGGTGAGCGCTTCCGCCCGGTCGAGAATCCGGTACATGGCACCACGCACCGTCTCCGGGTCGTAGCGGGCGACAAGCTGGTGTAGCCGCTCTTGCGCCCGGTTCAGGCCCGACAGCGCCGCGCCGAGGTCGCCCCAGTTCATCTCCGGGCTGCGGCAGTTGCTGGAGATCATGTCGACGACATCCTGGTTGAGCACCCCCGCGCGGTACAGCTTGGTGGATTTGATGCGCAGACCCTCCTGGAAGATCTCGCCGTTGGTGCCGTCGATACTGCCCGGCACCTTGCCGCCGATGTCGCTGCAATGGATGAACGCCCAGGCGAAACACAGCAATTCGCCACCGGCGAAGATTGGCTTCAGGAAATAGACATCGTTCAGGTGCGTGACCATGCCGGCGGTGGTGTAGGGATCGTTGGTAATGGCGACATCGCCCGGTGCCCAGTCGCTGAACGCGGCGATGCCGGGTGCCATGGGGACACCCACCAGCGCCGTGACGCCGGTGGCATCGACCACGGCGAATTGCTCGCCCTCGGGAGTCACCAGGGCGGTGCCGAAATCCAGGGTTTCCTTGACGAAGGTGGTATGCGCGGAGCGCTGGATGATCCAGCCCATCTCATTGACGATGGCGCGGAACAGATTGGCGAAGATTTCGGTGTTGATCGCCGCCGCTGTGCTTTGTTGCGCCGAAGCGTTCATTGCGCCAACTCCCTCGTGATAGTCATGGCACCGTTGCTAGCAAGACTGAGGGTCCACCCATCCGGCACCAGTGTGGTCGTGTCCATCTGCTCGATGATGGCGGGGCCGTCGATACAGCTATCCATGGCAATCTGGTCGCGGGAGAGTATGCGGGCGGCCACCTCGTTGCCGCGCAGCCGTATGGTGCGTGTCGAGAACTCGCCGGCGGTGACGGCCGCCGCCACGGAAGCTGGGGCGGGCTTCGGCAGGTGGCCGGTCAGGTGGGCGCGCAGCTCCTGCAGCCACACCGGCGCGTCATCGTGCCGATGCCCGAACGCCCGCTGGTGGGCTTGGTGAAACGCATCGCGTATCGCCCCGGATTCACCGTCGGTAAGCCACTGCTCCTCGATGGCAACCGTGACGTCGTAGCCCTGCCCTTCGTAGCGCATTTCCGCCCTATACTCGACAATGGCCTGTTGCACCTCAAGGCTGGTGGCTTCCCGTTCCAGCCAAGCCGCCGACTGGCCGCGGATGCCATCGAAGGTGTTGCGCAGCGTTGCCGCATCCAGATCGTCGAGGTTCCGGTAAACCGGCTGCACGAAGTCGCCCTCCAGATTTGCCTGGGCGGCACCCAGCGCACTCAGCGTGCCCGGCACCGGGGGTATGAGCACACAATCCACATAGACTGCCTCGGCAACCAGCGCCGCAACCAGCGGCCCCGCGCCCCCGTAGGCCACCATGCGGAAGCGGGACAAATCTACCTCCCGGCGCGCCAGTACGCTGGTGGATTCGGCCGCGAGCATGGCGGTTGCGACCTGAATGGCACCGTCCGCCACCTGCTCCGCCCCCAGGCCGACTTGCCGGCCCACCGTTTCCAGAGCCCGCCGGGCCGGCGCAGCATGCAACTTGAGCCTGCCCCCCAGTAGCCGTTCGGGATTCAGCAGCCCGGCGATCAGGAACGCATCGGTCATGGCGGCGACACCGCCGCCGCTCAAGCCGTAGCAGGCCGGCCCCGGGTCTGCGCCGGTGCTCTTGGGGCCAATCTTGAGGGCACCGGTCGCGTCGGCCCAGATAATCGAGCCGCCGCCCGCGCCGATGGCGGAAACCGCAACGGTGGGCACCAGGATGGGAAAGTCGGCGACCCGTTCTTCGGCGCTCAACACCGGGCGGCCCCTGCGCACGACGCCGATATCGGCGCTGGTACCGCCTACATCCAGGGTCATGAGATTCGCCGCCCGCCAACCGGCGTCCGCCGCCGCCGCCGCGGCCCCCGCCACGCCCGCCGCCGGCCCGGACAGCAGGGCCGTCACCGGCCGCGACGCCATAGTGGCCAGCAGTTCCATACCGCCGTTGGAACGCGAACCCCGCGCCGGTGTGCGCACGCCGCGTTCCGCCATGCCACCGGCCAGCAGTTCCACCTGGCGTTCCACGGCGGGGCGAATATGGGCATTGACTAGCGCAAGGGTCGCCCGCTCGAACTCCCGCGCCTGGGGCCAGACATCCGAAGACAGTTCCACCGGGAATCCGGGCAATTCACTCTCGATGGCGGCGCGGGCCGCTCGTTCGTGCGCCGGATTCTTGTAGCTGTGCAGGAAACAGATCACCAGGATCTCGCAACCATGTGCCTGGAGGCGGTGGGCGGCGGCCACCACCGACGCCCGGTCCAGGGCGCGCACCACGCCGCCATCGGCATCGACCCGTTCCTCCACCTCGGCGACGCGCCGGCGCGGAACCAGCGGCACCGGGCGACGGGAGTCGTACCGGGCTGGCTCGGGAACCGTCAGGCGCGCGATCTCGAGGATATCGCGGAACCCCGCCGTCACCAGCAGACCGAGTTTCGCCCCGGAACGTTCGATCAGGCAATTGACCGCTACGGTGTTGCTGTGGGTATGGCTCATGGCCGCCCAGGCCTCGTCGGAGCAGCCCGACCGGCGGCGCAACTCGTCGACACCCTGCAAGGTACTGAAACCGGGTCGGGCCGGCGTGCTGGCCACCTTGATACAGGTGAGTTCCCCGTTCTGGCCGTAGAACGCCAAGTCGGTAAAGGTGCCGCCCACATCGACGCCGAGGTAGGGTCTAGCCCGCATATTGCACTACACCGCAGAACGAATAACCGAAAACACTAGTGCGCATCGCTGAAATTCCCCCATCGAAGCTGCCAATAGGTTGCCCGGGCCATCGCGACTCAACCCTAGCCCGCGCTTTGGGTACCAAGATGCAAACACTGGCGAGCATTGCACGCTGGTCGAGTTGCGTTGCATAGCTTGTCCCGCTCTCAGTATCGGGATTGCGGGGACGGGCCGGGTTCCACCGCGGCCGCCCTAAGTTCTCGGTACGGCTTGAGGCCCCAGACCAGAAAGGCCACACCGATGGGTGTCAACACCCCGCTGACGATGGCAAGCGCGTAGTTGAGCGCACCCTCATCGCGAAACACGTAGTCGGTAAGCAGCGCCACGGAAGCGGGACCCCCGGTGTATCCCGTCAGCACCGCAACCAGGATGAATATGGCGGTTACCTGGGCGCGCAGGCGGTTGGGCGCGACGAGTTGAATAATGGTGGGCGCCAGGCCCTGGGGCATGGACAGCACGAAAGTCGCCAACGCCAGCAATGCCACGGCCGCCCCCGGGTGGGTAGCCAGCGGGGCGGCAACACTTAGCGGCACCATGCCGACGGCGGCAATTATGGCGGCACGCAACTCGGCATCGCGCCGACCCCGCACGGCCAGCCGCTCGGCCAGCCAGCCCCCGGCATAGGGTCCGCTGGTGCCGAGCAACAGCAACGCGAGCCCATAAATTAGGCCCGCCTGGGCGATCTCGAAGTCGTGGGTGCGCCGCAGAAACTCCGGAACCCACACCAGATAGGCGGTGATCACCGTGCCGAGCGCCATGAACCCGCCGAAATGCGCCAGCATGATGCGGCGGTGCTCCCGGAAAAACCGGACCAAATCGGCCAGGGGAACCGGCGGCGGCCGGACAACTTGCGTTGCATCCTCGGAACGGCGGACGAATGCCACCCCTTCCCGGTGTGAGCGCGTGGAGACCGAACTCTGCCCGCTCGTCGGCACTGGGCCCCGACTAGGGGCGGAACCGGGTTCGGGGCGCTTGTGCGAGACCGAATCGCGCCGACCCGCCAGCGGCGCGCCTGCCGCGAATTCGCGCCGGGCCGGTTCCCTCACCGTGGCGAGGAGCGCCAGCACCACCACTCCCGGCAGCGCGACGATGAAGAACGTGAGCTGCCAGGCGTGCACGGTACCGATCACGGGCAACGTAACCGGGCCGGCATCGCTCACCAGGGCGACCACCGCGCTGCCCGCCAGCAAGGCGAGGCCCGCGCCGCCGTACAGACCCATCGTGTAGACGCTGATAGCCCGCGCCAGCTTGTGGGCGGGGAAGTAGTCGGCGATCATGGAATAGGCCGCCGGCGACAGGGTGGCCTCCCCCACTCCCACACCCACGCGCATCGCGAATAGCTGCCAGTACGTTTTGCTGAGGCCGCAGGCGGCGGTCATCAAGCTCCACAACGCCACGCCGGCAGCGATGAGGTAGCACCGATTCACCCGGTCGGCGAGACGGGCGATGGGTACGCCGAGCAGCGAATAGAACACCGCAAACGCGAAGCCCGCCAGCAGGCTGATCTGGGTATCGTTCAGCCCTAGGTCGCGGCGAATGGGTTGTACGAGCAGGCTCAGAATCTGGCGGTCGATGAACGCCACCGTATAGGTGAACATGAGCACGACCACCACGTACCAGGCATATTTCGCCCCGCCGAAACCCTTTCCAGCTCGGTCCTCCGTATTCACCGGGAGGCTGTCCAAGAATACAGTTTTTGGCAAAACATCACTTTTGGGTCATGGTTTTGGGCACTGTAGTGATCAGTTGACGAACCCCGACATGTAGTGATTATTCAACTTGTGGGACTCGGCACGTGGTGGTTTGTCAACGTATCTTTATAGGTTCCCATCGTTTTGGGAATTATGTAGCAAAATTAGCAAGCGTGTATTGGCGATGTTTTAGACGCCACCTGGTTTCCCGCTCCCTCGTTGTCGGCCCCCGGTTCTCGCTCCCCGGTCGACCGGCAGTTCTCCGTCCAGGATGCTTTGGTGGTGTGTGGCGATGTCCCAGTTCAAATAGGCGGGGTGGCCAGCGCCACGATCGGTTGGCCAATGGTGCCGGATGGTGCATGGGTAGTATCCTGTTGCGGCGCAGGGGTCTAAGTAAGCGGTTTAGATGTCCGGGCGGCCCATCGCCAAGCGGCGAAGCGCTATTGGAAGAGTTGTTATAGATCGACGTTGCGACGGGCAACACGAATCGAAGGAGGCAGATCGCATGGCCGACTATATCGACATCGAGCAGGCCAAAACCCTGGACGGACTACGAATCGTTGCCCCTCCGGGCCGTCCCAACCCTTGGGCAGAAGCGCTTAAAGGCATGTGTTACGTAAAGAATCTGCCGTACGTGCTGGTCGCCAAGGCGGCCGGGCATGATGTTGCCTTGCAGGATTGGACCCGTCAGAGCAGCGCGCCCGTTGCCGTTTGGAATGGGGAACGGCCGCGCGCGACCTGGAACGAACAGCTCTATTTGGTCGAGCGGCTCGCCCCCGGGCCAGCGCTGATACCAGACGAGGAGGCCGACCGCATTCTCATGTTCGGGCTGTGTAACGAGTTGTGTGGGGAGGCGGGCTTGGGCTGGTTTCGCCGTATCATGATCGTCCATGATACCTTGTCCAATCCCGAGGTGGGAGAGCAGGGCAAAGCGGCTGCGTCCTACTTAGGCGGCAAGTACGGGTACAGCCCGGCCGCTGCGGAAGCCGCTCCCCGGCACATCGCTCAGACCCTGCGGACCCTGAGTACCCGATTAGCCGAGCAGCGGGCCCAGGGTGGCCAATATTTTTTTGGGGATCAACTGTCGGCGTTGGATATCTATTGGTCCACCTTTGCCGTCCTCATCCAGCCCCTGCCACTTGAACTCTGTCCGATGGATGCGGGTGCCCGAGCCTCGTTTGTGAACACCAACCCCAGGGTGGCCGAGGCGCTGTCGCCCCAATTGCTGGAGCACCGCGAGCGGGTTTATCGCGCGCATTTGCGGCTGCCCATGGACTTTTAAGCCTTCGCACGACGACGGGTTTTCTCTAGGTCATCGAGCAGGTACGGGCACTGTTGGGGGTAGGGGGCTAGTCCGGCGCCACCCCCCAAACTGTAAAGTTACCACCAAGCGGCATGGGCCCACCGGAAACTCCAACTTCGGCTGGTATGCCTGTGATCTGCCTTGCGCCGGCACGGCCTTGGAGCTGCTGAATGCAATCGGTGTGCATCCAGAAACGACTGCGCCCGGAGCCTATGTTACCGCCGCTGGGAGAGACTGGATTTGGGCCGTGGATGCTAATATCGGTTTGATAAAAATCGAGGGCTTCACCAACGCCGACGCCGCGGAAGCCTAATCCTTCCAGATGAAAATGGTGGAACAGCGAGAATCCGTCGTACATGTTTTCGAAGGAAAGCTGATCGGCGGTAATCCCCGCACCCTCATAAATTTTGCGGCCCGTGCGTGCCGTGTCGGCCTCGACCTCTTCCAGTGTTGGCATGATGCTGCGGGCGGCGGTGCGACTCGACGCATGGTTGAGAATATAGACGGGTGGCTGTGCCAAATGGGTGGCACGTTCCGTGGTGGTGAGCAGATAGGCTCCGGAACACATGATGGGTAGGTCGTTATCGAATAGGTTTGCTGGTTCGGCGATCCAGCGGGCGGCAAGATAGTCTTCTTCCGTCAACTCCTCCGGGCGGTGCTGGGCCCAATACCCTTCTGGGAAGAGCAGACCGTTACGCCGGGAATTTTCCATGAAGGGTGCCATCATGGCATGGCTTTTATTGTATTTGCGGCAGTACTCGTTGAACTGCATCGCGGTGCCGTAGCAAGGGGGTGCGCCCCAGAGGTTTCTCAACGCGGCGCTACCGGGTAACGATCCATAGGCGTTGGCGCCTCCTTGATAATGCCGTCCCGCGAAATTGTGCCAGGCCTTGAGCACGAGACAGATGTGCGTTTCTCCGTCCCCCACGGCCTGTGCCGCAGCCACGAGTGCTTTAGACATACAGCCCGACGCATTCATCGTGAATTGGATGCCGGTCAATTCAGGCATATTCTTCAGTAACCAGCCGATGCTGTTTTTTGTCAACCCATCCAAGGGGTCGCCGCTGGCTTTCCAGCGGTCAAGCATGTCTTGCGGGATGGGTTTGCCAGCCGGCCAATCGGCACCTGTAGCCGTAACCGGGTCGATGACCAGCCCATCAACCTGACTCGGGTCAACCCCGGCGTCGGCCATAGCCTGCCTCAGGGCGTGGATGCTGATCGCCCCAACGCAGGTTTCGGGATCGTTGTCCCAGCGTCGCGCGGTAGGTGCGTGGCCGATGCCAATCGCCACCACCCTACCCCGATGTTCCCAGACACCGAGGCCTTCCTCGCTGCGAAAAATGTCTTCGGGTGCCTCGTCGACGTATTTCATTCGACAACTCTCCATTCAGGCACTTTCTGCCCGTTGGCGGTGTCTTCGAAAACCACTCGCACCGGTGCCTTTACCGGCACCTCGCCGGGAGGGGTGCCGGGTAGATGCGACAACATTTGGATATCCGGGTCGTCGTCTAAGGTGATGATCGCAACGTTGAAGGGTTGGTCTGCGCGCAGCATACGAACGGGTCCGTCGTGGACTACGCCGTAACTGTAGATGTGGCCACGCCCGCTCATTTCCCGCCAATCGAAGTCGAGTCCGGAGCAGCTAGAGCATTCGACGGCCGGCGGGTGCTGCAAGCGGTCGCAGTTCGTACAATGTTGGATGACCAGACGCTGTTCGTTCGCGGCGGCCCAAAATGGTGCCGTGAGCTCGTCCGGGACTACCCCTTGCTTTGGCATATCAATCTTCCCGGCACAGTAGCATTTGGGTAACTGGGCGGAGCCCGTCAGTTCAGGGGCCTTGAGTATACAAAATGCAATAAACCCTGGAACCCGATAGGCTTACAATCCTAATGCAAGAGCACGGATTAGTCGCCATCGTCAAGCGGGATTGCCCGACCTGCGTCCTGGTTGCGCCCGTACTGCGGGAAATTCTGCGGCACGGCGACTTGAAGATTTATACCCAGGATGACCCGAGCTTTCCCGAAGGTATCGACGGCGTTGTCGACGATACATCCTTGGATGCGTCCTATCGCCTTGGGGTAGAGATCGTACCCACCCTGATGCGGTTCGAAAACGGCGTCGAGGTCGACCGTACCTATGGTTGGGACCGCGGAACCTGGCAGAGGGTCGTCGGTGCCGATGGCCTGGGCCGGAAGCTGCCGGCTGCTAAGCCCGGCTGCGGTGCCTTAAACCAAGAACCCGACCGCTTGGCCGAACTGCGCATTCGCCATGGCGATACGCCCATGACCTCCCGGCTGGTGCCCCTCGGTGCCAAGGAAGATGCTATCGAGGCATGTTTCGAGCGGGGTTGGTCCGACGGCTTGCCCGTAGTACCGCCCACTCAGGAACGGGTGCTCGCCATGCTGGAGGGAACAACCAGGCAGGCGAACGAGGTATTGGGCTTGATGCCGTCGAACCTGGACACCTGCACGGTCGAGAAAGTTGCCATCAACGCGGTTATGGCCGGCTGCCGACCGGAATACCTGCCCGTTGTCCTAGCGGCGATCGAGGCGGTTTTGGACGAGGACTATTGTCTACACGGCACCTTGGCCACGACTCGATTCGTTGGTCCTGTTGTCATCGTCAATGGCCCCATCGCGCAACAAATCGGTATGAACGGCAAGGGCAATGCATTGGGGCAAGGCAATCGGGCCAACGCCACTATAGGCCGGGCCGTGCAATTGGCGGTGCGCAACATCGGCGGCGGTAAGCCGCAAGGAGTGGACCGCGCCACCCTTGGCAACCCGGGAAAACTCAGTTACTGTTTCTGCGAAGACGAGGAAGGGTCGGCTTGGGAACCGTTGACGGTTGATCGTGGGCTGGCCGCCGGTACAAATGCGGTCACGGTGTTTGCTGGTTATGGATTGCAGGGCATAACCGATGATAGGGCGCGCTCGCCGGAGGAACTGGTACAGACAATCGCCACCAGCCTGCACGCCGTCGAGAACATTCACAGGTTCCCCGGTCCAGATTGCCTGTTGGTCATCTGTCCGGAGCACGAGCGTACCCTGACGGAGGGCGGCTGGGACAAAGTGCGCCTTCATTCGGAAATCATGGCGCGCATGCAGGTTCCGGCCGAAGACGTCATGCGCGGTGTGCATGGCATGGCCGAGGGCGTGACGTCCGAGATGGCCGGTAAGATCGTGTCGAAACTGGTGCCGACCGGCCTGTTGATCGTACGGGCCGGCGGCGGTGCCGGCAAATATTCCGGCATTATCGCGGGCTGGACACCGGGCTCGCGCGAATTGAGCCGGCCGGTCACAAAGGAAATCGGGATATGATAGATAGTTTATTGGATCCAACCGGTGAGCGGGAGACAGTGGCGCGCCCGCGCCTGGGGCGGCCGAAATCCCTGGACGGCTTGACCGTTGGTGTCCTGGATATCTCCAAGGCACGCGGCGATGTCTTGCTTGAACAGGTTGCCAGGTTGTTGGCGGGGCGCGGCAGCACCGTCAAGCGTTACCGCAAGCCCACGGCGGGGCGCACGCTGCCGAAGGAGCTCGAACAGGCGATCGTCGAAGAGGTTGACGTGGTTGTCGAAGGGCTTGCCGATTGAGGTAGCTGCGTGTCGTGCTGTACGCATGACCTTAAGGATTTGGAAGGCAGGGGCATCCCCGCAGTTGGCGTCGCCACCACGGAATTTATCGAGGCGGCAAGAGCGCAGTCCGATGCTCTCGGCTTTGACGCTGCCTATATCTGGGTTCCGCATCCCATAGCGGATCGCACGGATGAGGAACTGCATGCCTTGGCTGCGGCCCACGTGGATGAGATCGTTGCCGCACTTACTGGCCAAGGTTAGATCGGGCTCGCCACATTGAGTGGAGCAAGCAAGATGACAGAGTCGGGCATCGAAGATTTTTCCCCACCTGCCCACAGCCAGCGGCGCGTCGACTATGGCGAGCATCAAAGCGCCATGGACACCTATCGAGCTGCGGGAGTAAAGCGCGCATTGGGTTTGGGTAATCGTGGCCCTATCCGTTTTAACGCCGACGGGTCTTTGCACCGGGAGATCCTCCAAGCCTATGAAGAGCATGGTTTCTATTTGTTCGAGGGTGTCCTGGATGCGGAGGAACTAGCCGATATCGAGGCGGACGTGACCAACATCGTTGATCGGTTGCCCGTCATGAAGGGCTCCTCTGTCGACGCCTTGGGGCGAACGGCCATAGGCGCGGATTGCAAGGCGCGCACCCTGATCTGGGCGCGCCCGCTGAGTGACCCGGTTGGGGGAACGGCCAAGGACAACGGCAGGCACCCGGCCAAGATGATCGAACCCGAACCACCCGCCGACGCACCGGAGTTCATCGTTCATGTGATCCTGGGCGACCTGCAATTTTCCGACGCGTGCTTGCGTGTCTATGGTCACCCCCAGCTCCTGGCGGTGGCCGCCCAGATCAACGGTGCCGACTTTGTGCCCTTCAACGAAGCGTTGTGGTTGAAGTGGCCGGGGTTGGGCGCGTCGGTGGCCTGGCATCAGGATGGAACGACCCATTGGGACAGCCCGGACCTAGACAGCGGCACCCATGGCTTCAATTTTATGGCGCAGCTCTATGGAACCACCGCCGCCAACGGCGTGTGGGTGGTGCCCGGATCCCACCGCCAGGGCAAGCTGGATATCAAAGCCATGGTGGCGGAGGCGGGGTCGGACCGCCTGCCCCAGGCGGTGCCCTTGATTAGTGAGCCGGGTGACGTGTTCATGTGCAGCCGTCAAGCCGTGCACGGTTCGTTTGCCAATACAAGTGAGCGCGCCAGGGTGACGCTGAATTTCGGTTTTCATCGGCGTAAATCGGTGCTCGGGGTCATGGGCGGCGGCATACATAACGAACGCGTGGTCTACGATGCTGAACGGATTCATGAGCGGTCCAAGATCATTGCCTATGCCATAGACGCCCGGCACCAGCGCTTCCCCCGGGAGCGGCGGTATCGCTATCAACCGTTTGCCGGTATCGAGGACAATTACCGATGGGGTGCCCGGGCCAAGGCCGAGATGAAGGATTACAACCTACTGGATCTGGGAATCTAGTGCTCCATCGAACTGATAATGACGTATCAACGTGCCCACAAGCGCCCAGTAGCCTCTGGCAACTTAATCCGACCCCAACACCTCGGCGTTGTGTTCGCCTAAGTGTGGCGCACGTTTGGAAATACCGCACGGGCTGCGGGGCAGATTGAAGGGCACGCCCGGGTAGGTCACGGTGATGTCGAGATCTTCATGGCACACGGGCACGTGCAGCCCACGGGCCTGGAAATGCTCGTCTTCAAAAGCCTCCTCTGGGCTGTTGACCAGACCAGCGACAAGGCCCGCATTCTGGCAGCCGATAAAAAAATCCTGGGCAGATGTTCGCGATGCGATGAGCCCCAGGGCTTGGCGGCCCGAGGAAAAAATGACCGTGACCGTATCATCGGTGCCGACGAGCGATAGGTCGAGCGGTCCATCCCAGTTTGCACCCATTTCAATAAACACGGCTTCTGGAAATTCCGTGTCCAGTTGCAGTTCACGCAGCCAGGCCAACAAATTGGCAAATTCATTGGGGAAGCGCGGCGGTACGCCGGTGTTGGCGTAACGCCCGTCCGCGCACAATACCTGGGTCTCGTCGGTGGGTTGCTCCGCCGCGTGGCGACCCGTTTGGCGTTGCACCGTACCCTGGTTTACCAACCAGGAGAAAGTCGCCCGCTCGGTAGACACATTCAATGCCGCAGTTATGGACAGGTCGATGAACTGGCCTTTGCCCGTGGCCCCGCGATGCAGCAACGCGGTGAGAATAGACATCACCGCGAAGTGGCTTGCTGTGTGATGGCCCTGATTTCCCCAGCCTCGTACCGGTGGCAACGAGTGGTCGTCATAGCCGCAGCTCCAGGGCGGCCCACCGGCAGCCATGAGCGTGAGGTCGGTGGTTGGCAAATCGCTCAGAGGTTCTTTGCGCCCGTAGGGTGTCACTGCAACGTGGACAAGACCCGGATTGCCGGGGCTCAGGTCGGCGTAGTCAATCCCGAGTTGGGCAAGCCGCGTTGTTGGCTGCGACTCCAGCAAAACGTCGGCGGACGCCGCGAGCCTGGCGAAGCGGCGCTGATCGGTCGCATCGTCTAAGTCCAGAGTGATGCCGCGCTTGCTGGTGTGGTAGTGCCAGAAGTACAGGCTGCGGTTGGGGCCGGGTGTGTCGTTAAGAAACGGCGGATAGTTGCGACTGGGGTCGCCGCCCGGTGGCTCTATCAGGATGACGTCGGCACCCATGTCAGCGAGCAGCTTGCCGGCAAGAGCGATTCGTTCATTGGCAAGCTCGATCACCCGAATTCCAGCCAGCGTGCTCAAATCACCTGCTCCTCGCGCAGTGTCTTTACTTCTTCCGCGGTCATCCCCAGCAGGTTGGTCAATACCTGCTCGGTGTGCTCGCCCAAACAGGGTGCGCCACGGCTAATGTTCCAGTCCGACTCTGATAGGTGAACGGGTAAACCGTCAACGCGCACGGTGCCGATTTCGGTCTGCTGCACGGTCGGCCAAAGGCCGAAATTGCTGGTGGTTGGATCCTGATCAATGCGTTCTTGGGGTTTTTGTACCGCCGCTACGGGAATGCCTCGGGTGCGCAGCAAATTCTGCAGGGCAAACTTGTCCTGACCCGCAGTCCAGTTCGAGATCCTGGCATCCAGTGTATCTTGGCACTCCAGGCGTGTTTGCAGCGTGGCAAAGGTGCCGGTCCAAGGCGCGTCGATTGCCGCTGCGAGCTTTTCCCAATCCGCATCATCGCGACAAGCAAGTGCGACCCAATTGTCGTCACCGGTGCAAGGGTAGATACCGTGAGGAGCCATGTCGGCAAATTGACTGCGGTTGGAATTCGGTGCGGTATCCCGTCGCATGGGCCGGCCGTTGGCGGTCCAATCGAGTAGCGCGGGCCCATTCAGGGTGACGGCGACATCGGTGCATGACATGTCCACCCATTGGCCTTCGCCGGTGCGCTGCCGATGATACAGCGCTGCGAGGATGGCTATGGCCATGTAATAGGCACCGGTATGGTCCATATAGGAATATCCCCAGCCGGCCGGGGCCTCACCCGGCAGGCCTGAGCTGAACGTCAGCCCTGAAACTGCCTGCACCACAGGACCCCAACTTTTGAACTGGCTGTAGGGGCCAACGTGGCCAAAGCCACAGTTTGAGACGTAGACGATGTCCGGCCTGATCGCCTGAAGTTGTTGGTAGCCGAATCCCCATTTTTCCAGTACGCCGGCCGAGAAATTTTCCGTGATGGCGTCTGATCGCTTGATGATCTCGGTGAGGATTTCCTTGCCTTTTGCAGTTCTGAGATTGAGAGTGATGCCAAGCTTTTCGGTGTTGTGGTTGTTAAAGGCACCGCCCAGATTGATGCCGCGTCGTTCATCGATAAAGGGGGCGGCACCACGCATGATGTCCCAGCGACCCTGGCGCTTAGGATCTTCTATGCGTATGACCTCTGCGCCGAATGCGGCGAGCCACTTGGTTGCGCCGGCACCAGCCAGTTGGCCGGTAAAGTCACAGATTCGAAAGCCGGCTAGCGCCCGAGTCACGGCATCGCACTTAGGTCGCGCCCGCCCCGGGAACGCATCGCATCAAGATGGACCCACGGCGCGAGCTGTTTTTCTGCGGTGATGATGCGGATGTCGTTGAGTGCGGACAATGCTCGATCTCGATAGATCGGCTAGCGGCGCAGAACCCGGCCGGGTCGCGTACCGGTGAGTTCGTCGTCGCGCAGGATGATCTCGCCATTGCATACGGTCGCCCTGTAGCCGGCCGCACGCTGGATAAAGCGGCTGGCACCGCAGGGGAAGTCGTGTACGAACTCAGGCATGCGCTCGTGCACCTTGTCGGTATCGACCACGTTGATGTCGGCTCGCATACCGGGGGCAAGCACACCGCGGTCGGCGAGCCCCACAACTCTTGCCGGTGCTGAAGTCAACCGGCGCACCGTCTCGGGCAGCGAGAAGATTCCCTTGTCACGATACCAGTGCGAGAGCGTGAAGGTGGCCCAGCCGGAATCCGAGATCTGGCTGACGTGTGCGCCGGCGTCACCAAGACCGGGCAGCACCCAGTCCGACGTGATCACCCTTTCGAGCGCTTCGAGGTTGACGCTGAAGCTGCGTACGTGGAACAGCGCTTGGCCATTGGACTGGCGCGCCATGCGAATGAAGGTTTCCGCCGGGTGCTCGTTGGCGGCGCTCGCGAGCGACTGCAAATTGTCGTTGCGCCCGCGCGTGTAATTCGGCTGTTCGCCGTCGCCGAGCCAATAGATGCGTTGACAGGCCTGGGTGGCTGCGTCGTTGTTCTTGATTTCGTTGACCAGCGCCTCGCGCACGGTCGGATCTTCGATCGCCGCCATGCGCTCCTCGAACGTGAGCTTGCGGAGCTTGTGCCATTCGGGTGTGTTCAGGTTACGCCCGCGGTCACGCCCAAAGAAGTTGCCGGTCGAAAAGCCCCAGACATTGCCGCCGCTGCGTGGAACCGTGATGCCGTTGATGTCCAGGCCCTCGGCCCGCATCGTCTGCACCTTGGAATTAACCAAATCTCCATACCTGAATGATCCTCCAGCGGTCGTGCTGAACAGAATGCGTGTGTTGACCCGTGCTTCCTCTGCGAGCAGGTCCATCTCGCTGTCCAATGCGTCGATGTTGATCACGGTCTGCATGACGCCGCCGTGCTGGCCGACGATCTTCGCAATCTCCATCAGTTCGCGGTGCTCGGCATAGGTGCCGGGGACGTGGCGGCCATCGGGCAAAAAGTGCAGGAGGAATCGCGACGTTGAAAAGCCAACCGCGCCATCCTTGACAGACTGGTCTACGACCTTGGCCATCTGTCGGATGTCGGCCTCGGTGGCGGTTTCCTCGATACTGCGCTCGCCCATCACATAGAAGCGTACCGCGCAGTGGCCGACCATGCCGGTAACGTTGATCACTGGATTCAATTCGGCAATGGAGTCGAGATATTCGCCGTAGGACTCCCAGTTCCAGGGCAGACCGGTGAGGATCGCATCTTTTGGGATGTCCTCCACGGTTTCCATCATGCCCGCCAAAAACTCCTGATCTCCAGGCCTGCAGGGCGCAAATGTGACACCGCAGTTGCCGAACAGTGTGGTGGTGACGCCGTGCCAGCTAACCGGGGTCAGCTCGGGGTCCCAACCGATCTGCGCGTCGAAATGGGTGTGCAAGTCGATGAAACCGGGCATCACCGCATGGCCCTCGGCCTGGATCTCCTGTCGGCCCCTACCATCGACAGTGCCGATCGCGGTGATCTTGTCGCCATTGACCGCCACGTCGCCATGGATCGGCTCGGCACCCGTGCCATCGACAATGGTTCCGCCGCGTATCACTAGGTCGTGTGCCATGTTGGCGTCCTCTTTGCGCTGCCCTACCAGTATGGACTAGATGGGCTGAAGACAATATCTGGCCTCTCTTTCCCTCAATTCCCAGGGGGCCAGATCTCAAGTTCACCCCATCGACTCTACGGAAGGCGTTTGTATTTCATCAAGCGCAGGCGTTAACTTTAGATATATGGCAAAACCCGATAATTCGCAACGCCTTGCGGCTGAGTGGTTCCAGCAGTTTCAATCCGTAATCCGGCAGGCGTTAAGCAGCAGGATAGGCCGCGTTGCCGACATCGATGATCTTGCCCAGGAGGTCTACCTGCGCCTTTTGCGTGTCCCTGAGCCCGAACTGGTGGAGAACCCCCAGGGCTACCTCTATCGGGTTGCGCTGAACGTGGCTGAAGAGTGGCGGCAGCGCGCGGCGCAGTCACGGGAACATTCGAGTGATCCACTGTCCGGGTTGGTAGCTGGCGAAGACCTGGAGCGTGAGGCCGGGAACAAAGAGCGCGACCGTTTGGTCCAGAGGTCGTTGGCTGGGCTCCCTCCGGCGAGCCGTACGGCATTGATCCTGCATGTGCGGGACGGCCTGACATATGATGAGGTCGCGGCGCACATGCGGGTGACGCGAAGGGCGGTGAAGCGCTATGTGGCAAAGGGTTACGCGGCTCTGCGGCGGGAACTTGCCGTGTTCGGGCCCGCCGGTGTGGGAGATCAACCGGGGAAAACGACCATAAGCACGAAGGAAGGGCAGTAGTCGTGAACGACAATGTGCCGATCGATGTAACCGAGGCGGCCGGAGACTGGCTGGACAGGTTATCGGCGGAAGATGTGCCAATTGAAGAGCGCAAGATGTTTGCCGAATGGCTACGGCGATCACCTGTTCATATCGCTGAGTTTCTGCGGGCTAGTACCTTGCGTGCGACGCTATCGGGTGCTCTGGTCAGTTATCCCGACTGGGCCCCGGAACTCCTGGCGAATCCAGAGGATGGGGTAGCTCACCTGCCGCTACCGTCGGGCACCCCAGCCCCGATTTTGGCCGATGTATCGTCCGGTTCGCATAGCTTTAGTCGCTACCTGGGTATCGCCGCGACCTTGCTGGTTATCATCGCCGCCAGTTTTTGGGCGTTTCAGATCAGAGACAGAACCACCATAACTACCAATGTTGGTGAGCAACGGGTTGTGTTGTTGGATGGTGGGTCCACCCTTCAGCTTAACACCGATTCAGAGGTGCGAGTCCGTCTGCGGCAGGGGAGTCGGGAAATCGAGTTGTTCCGCGGGGAGCTGCTCGTCGACGTAGCTAAAGATCCTGAGCGACCATTTCGAGTTCGAACTGACAACGCAATTGTCGAGGCAATAGGTACCCGATTTAACGTCTACCGTCGAGATAACTCGACAACGGAAGTCACCGTCATCGAGGGACGGGTCTCGGTGGATTGGGAAGCATCATTGGTGGAAGACGGTGCGTCGTCCGCCAGTGGGCATCTCGAACTCGAGGCCGGTGGTAAAACAGTGATCGCCGAGCAATCGGCTGCTCCCATAGTGTCGAAAGCCAATATCGAACGGGCTACCGCCTGGACAGAACGGCGACTCTATTTCGACGATCAAACGGTAGCCGCTGTAGTCGGCGAATTCAATCGTTATAACCGATCCAATATCGTGGTTGACGACCCGGCTTTAGCCGAGCGAAGAATCACGGGGGTATTCGATGCCAACGACCCGGGGGCATTCGTTGCCCTGTTGGGGGAGCTTGGCACCGTCGAAATCGAAGTTACACCCAAAGGCCACCGAACTCTCACATCCAAAACCGCTCAAAAGGAAAACTGAATCCGAAACATCTTTTCGAGGGGGGTCACATTACTTGCTCTGCCCATCTTATCTAAAGAGGGTTGAAAAGTCGCTCCATCGTGGTATCGAGGCGGTGGTCGTTTTTCTGCTGGTTGCATTGGTGCCGATGCCGATCAACGCAGACCCCCCGCGGAGGCTTGAACTGGATATTTCACCGCGGCCCTTAGCGGACGCGCTAAAGGTAGTCGCAAATGGGTTCGATCTGAAGATCGCGTTCTTCAGCGAAGACACCGCGGGCTTGGAAGCGCCGCCTTTGACGGGAAACTTTTCAGCCCCCCAGGCGTTCGATGCACTGCTGGAGGGCACCGCACTCGAACATGTTTATGTAAACAGCTCGTCAGTTGCGATCAGATTGCGCTCTTCAGAAGAGGCAGTTGCGCAAACAGGACTACCACCTGAAGGGGAGATAACAATGAGTAACAGGAAGAGTCCACTAATAAAACGAGTCGCGGGTGCGCTGTCGATCGGGTTGTTCGGCAGCGGTTCAGTCGCGGCGCAAGACAACGACGGTTCCGCAGGAAGTGAGCAGGCGATTGAGGAAATTGTCGTTACGGCTCGTTATCGGGAAGAAAACTCGCAGAAGGTGCCGATCCCGATCTCCGCGCTTTCGGTCGATGAGTTGACCAGCCGCGGCATCACCGAAATCAAGAACATTGAGAACCTCACACCGAATCTGTCTTTTATCGCCAGTGCCGCTGCCCGCGGTAACTCCAGGATTCATCTGCGTGGCATCGGTCAGACGAGCTTCAACCCGTCCCAAGATACAAAAGTGGCCATCTACGTCGATGGGGTCTATCTTGCGCGGCAGCAGGCGGGCATCTTTGACCTGCTTGATATTGAACGTATCGAAGTGTTGCGCGGCCCTCAGGGTACGTTGTTCGGGCGCAATACCACCGCGGGCCTTATCAACGTTATTACCAAAGCACCGCATAACGAGTTTGAAGCCAAGGTTAGCCTAGGTGCGGGTAATCAGGGGCAGATCAATGGCGACGCTTTCTTCAACGTCCCGATAAGCGACAATCTGGCCGCACGCTTCGCCTTCCAGGCACGTAAAGACGACGGTTGGATGGAGGACATGTCGGGTCGGGAGTGGAACACGACAAATTCCCAGTCCTTTCGTGGCGCTCTCATGTGGACTCCAAGCGACGATCTAAGTGTCACGGTCGCTGGTGACTACTATCGTGCGCGGGAGACCGTCGGCCTGGCCAATTGTGATGAAGCGCTCGGTGGTCCCGTCGGGCTGAATTTCTTCACCCTCGTCTGGGACGCCTGGGGCGATTTTGAACGTGCCTGCAGTCCGGATAACGATCCGTACATAGCCAATGACAACGACCCCAACGACTTGCACCAGGACGCTTATACTTTGTCACTCAACATAACAAAGGAATTCGAGGATTTTTCCCTAACCTCCATCACCGCATACCGGGATACCAAAGACCGGTCCGAATCGATCAGCTTTGGCACTGACTTTGTCGGCTCACCATCGACCCTCCTTGATGTGCTCCAGGACAGGGACGCTACTTTTGATCAATGGTCCCAGGAGTTTCGATTAAGCGGCAGTGCATTTGATGATCGAATGCAATGGACGACTGGCGTCTATGTCTTCAAGGAGGAAGCCTATTACCCCCTGGCAGTGTATTTCTGGCGGGGTCGGACTCCACCGGACCCGGCTGATTCGCCGTTGTGGCCGGCCCTAGGCGCCGTTGCACTCGGCATACAGGCCGGCGCCAGCAACCGTAACGAAACAATCACCGAGAACGAGTCGAAGGCTGTTTTTGCCGAGACGAGTTACGATATTACCGACAAGCTGGCGGTTACCGCGGGTATTCGCTGGACCGATGATGACCGCAAACTGACGCGCGGCCAAACTACGCTTGACTTCATCCCCGCCAATGTCTGTCCAGATGGCACCGCCCAGCAGTATTGCACCGTAACAGTCGGCTATGACGATATCACGCCGCGCATCATCTTCAACTATGATTTCAATGATGACGTCATGGTCTATGGCGGCTGGTCGAGAGGTTGGAGTTCGGGCGGCATTGTCTCTGATCCACGCATGCAGCCCTTTGAACCAGAAACCTCGGACAACTTTGAAATAGGCATGAAGTCCAGATGGTCTGACGGGCGTCTGCAGGTGAACGCCAGCGCCTTTCACAACCAATATAAAAACCACCAGGTCGCCCTCAGTCGGCTCATTGGTGGTACGCCCGTCGCCGACATGGTTAACGCCCAGAAAGCGACTCTGCAGGGCCTTGAGGTTGAAATGCGGGCGGCGCCCGGGGACGACTGGCTTATAACCTTTGCCTTCGGTAGGGTTTGGGGTGACTACGATGAGTTCAACACCCTGGATTCAACCTCCGATGTGGTAACCGGGGAAACTGTATTTTTCGAGGCGGACTGGTCTGATTTTAACGTCATCAAGGATCTCGTGTGGAACTGGAGCCTTAGCGTCGCCAAGGACTTCCACACGCCACAGGGTGATGTAACGGTGCTGGCGGGTTGGTCTCAGAAGAGTAGAATTTTTAGTGTTCTGCAGAACCACGAGCGCTCCAAGCAGCCCTCCTATGGATTGTTGGACGCACGCGCTACCTGGAAGCTGCCCAACGGCAAGACGTCAGTCTCAATCTGGGGCACCAACCTGACGGACAAGCTGTATTTTCGGCAAGCCCAGGACGCGGAATCCATCGGCGTACTGGCCCCATACTGGGAAGAACCTCGCCGTTATGGCTTGACCCTAAGTCACACGCTGTAAACAGAGTAACCGCCTGGGGCGGTACTATGTACCGCCCTTGATGCTCTTTTTTTCCGAACAGTACCCATGAGTAGTACGGATGCAGAACAAACGGGCCGGTAATCCAATAGGCACAATGATTAGATTGGTCACTTTGCTGGGGTTCTCAACCCTTGCCAGCACAGCTCTCGCCAAAGAAATTCCAACCATAGGTGCTGAGGGCGTAGGTATGTCAACCGAACGCCTAGAACGGGTCGCCCAGATGAATCAACGTTATGTCGATGAAGGCAAGATGGTCGGCATCCTGACGGCGGTGGTCCGGGACGGCAAGTTGGTGCACCAGAGTGCTGTGGGCACCAGGGGCTTGAACGATCCACGGCCGCTGGCCATGGATGATTTGTTTCGCATCTACTCCATGACCAAACCGATTACTGCCGTCGCCATCATGCAGCTTTACGAGCGGGGCCAATTCCATCTCTCCGACCCGGTTGCAAAGTTTATCCCCGAGTTCAAGAACATGACCGTGATCAAAGACGGCAAGGAGGTACCGGCTGAACAGCAAATGACGATGCATCATCTGCTGACTCATACCGCAGGGTTTTCCTATGGTTCCGTGATGAATCCCGATGGCACCTTCACGTCCAGCCATCCCTCGGACAGGAGATTCAACGAGGCGAATCTCTGGCAGGCAAGGGATCTGGATGAGTTTGCTGAAAAACTGGCGCAGGTACCGCTAAGATACGAGCCGGGAACCCAGTGGCACTACTCGGTAGCCGTCGATGTTACAGGGCTTGTGGTGCAAAGAATCAGCGGCCAGCCGTTCGATGAGTATCTAACCGAACACATATTCAACCCCCTCGACATGGTCGATACCTTTTTCGCCGTACCTCCGGACAAAGCTGATCGCTTCCTGCCAGTCCATTATCGAGATATGGAGACAGGCAAAACGCACCTGATCCCGCCAGAGGGATCTCCAGATGTGCGTTTTTCGATCTTTTACCCTTGTGCCGCGCAGTGTGACTTCACCGACGTCAGCCTGTTCCTAGGTGGTGGCGGGCTTGTCTCCACATTACGGGATTACGTTCGGTTTGCCGAGGCGCTGCGTGCTGGCGGAAGCTTGGATAGCACCAGAATTCTCAGTCCAAAAACAATCAATTACATGACGATGAACCATCTGCCGGCAGTATTGAGGGGCGGCTTCAACGGAGAACCGGAAAAGTATCCGCTGCTTCGTCGGCACCCGGGCGTTGGCTTTGGACTTGGCTTCTCCATCATTCAGGATCTCCCCGCCAACTATGCCCTGGGCAGCGTTGGTCAATACTACTGGGCGGGTGCCGCAGGCACCGCATTCTGGATTGACCCGGTGGAAGATATCGTGATCGTCAGCATGATGCAGTTGATAAACCCCTGGTTTTCCTATCGAAGGGATGTGCGGAACGCCACCTACCAGGCGATATTGGAATCAAAGGAATAGTCTATTTTCTCTAGGCGGTTGGCTGAGGGGGCACAAACGAGGAACAGGCCGCTCTCGAACTGGGTGATGGGTTCCTACGGTGCTCCGGCCATGCCGCTGGCGCTGTCCGGGCTCCCTATCGCGGTCTACCTACCTGTCATCTACGCGGACCCGGACGGTTTTGGACTGTCACTGGCGGTGGTGGGTCTGCTCATCACCTTGTCGCGGTTTACGGATGTCGTCACCGACCCGATAATCGGCTATCTCTCGGACAAGTGGCGGACTCGTTGGGGGCGCCGCAAGCCTTTCGTCTTCATCGGCACGCCCATCTACGCGCTCGGCATGTGGGCGCTGTTCGTCGGGCCCGATGAGTTTGGCGAGGTGACATTCATGTCCTGGACGTTCTCCATGGGCTATGTGTGGATGTTCCTGTCCATGGTTACCCTCTACCTCGGCGCCACGATCAAGGACCTTCCCTACTACGCTTGGGGCGCCGAATTGTCGGACGACTACAACGAGCGCACGCTCGTGATGAGCTGGCGAGAGGGTTTCTCGGTGGCAGGTGCCCTGCTCTCGGCCTTCATACCCGCCATTATCTTGCTGTTTGGATACACAAAACCCACGGACGCCGTCTACGTGCTGGTTGTTGTGATGAGCATTATCATGCCGGTGTTTGTCTTCAATGCGCTCTTCTCCGTCCCGGAGCGGCCTGTGGCCGAGCGCTCACCAGGTCAACTGCCGATTCTGGACGGCCTGAAAGTTGTCACGAAGAACAGAGCCTACGTGCTGCTGGTGATCATCTTCGCATTCTCGAGTATGGGTGCGGCGATGACAAACAGCCTGTCGTTCTTCTTCGTCAAGCATGTGCTGGTGGCCGGGGAGCTGTACGGGCTCTATCTCGCGCCTTACTTTCTTTGCCAGATCGCGGCGATCCCACTCTGGTTCAAACTGTCTCGGAGAATCGGCAAACACCGTGCGACCATGGTGGCCGTTGGCTGGTATGCCCTCTGGTCCTGTTTTATTCCCCTCATTGCCGTCGCACCGGGCGAGTGGTTCACGGCCTTGGAGATTCCGCGTCTGCTCTCCTTCCTACCGTCGAGCACCCATCAGAACCTGGTGGTGTATTTTGAGGGTATTGATACCGGGAAGTTTCTCTTGTTCATCATCGTCATGTGCTGCAAGGGCTCGGCCATTGGTGCGCTCTCCGCCCTGCCCTTCGCGATGTGCGCGGACGTCATCGACGTAGACACGGCACAGACAGGCAAGCGCCGCGCCGGTGTCTACTTCTCGATTTGGACGATGGTGCGTAAGAGCGCCTATGCACTGGGTGTGACGATTGGCCTATCGATGGCGGTCGCTTTCGGCTTCGACTCTCTGGCGGATCCGAGGAGCACGACAAACAGTGAATTCACGCTGCTCATGGTAGCCTGCATCTACTCGGTGATACCCGCAGTCTTCAAGTTCATCGGTATGCCGCTCCTGTGGATCTATCCACTAACCGAGGAGAAGCTGAAGGAGATCCAGGTTGGCATCGAACCGCAGGTGATCGATAAAGACGGATAGGCCAGGCGGGCGCGTACCAGCTCGGTTTCCGAGAGGCTGGTAACGAGGCCGTCCTGGATTTTCGCCGCGAGACCGGCCCTTGCGGAACTCAGGGCCGGAACTGAATTGCCCGGGGCACCAGCCGCGCGGGCAGCGTGGCTGTTCGAATGGCGATCTGCGCCCATTCGCAGACCAGCTTACGAGTATCGCGAGGATCGATCATCTCTTCCATCTGGAACTTCGAAAGCGGTCCGAGGGGTCCCCGGGCGGTCTCGATGCGCGCCATGAGCTCATCGCGCAGCGCTTTCGGATCCTCGGCCTCGGCGAGCTGGCGCTTGTAGGCGGCCTCGATGCCACCTTCGGGGGGAATGCCGCCCACATCCGCGGCGGGCCAGGCCACCCGCATGCAAGGTCTCGAGCGCGGAGTGGCGAAATTGTTGCCTGCCACGCCGAAACTACGGCGCACGATCACGGTGAATATGGGCACCTGCACCTGGGCGAAGGCGATCATCCACTCCCCGCCGCGGCGGATGGTGCCGCTGATCTCGTGCTCGAGGCCCACGGCGAAACCGGGATTGTCCACCAGGTTCAGGATCGGCAGGTGGAACAGGTCGCAGAGATCGAGGTGCCGCGTCACCTTGCTGCAGCCGTGGGCGGTCAGGGCGCCGCCGTTGACGTGTTGGCTGTCGGAGGCGACCACGCCCATGGGAATGCCGTTCATGCGGATGAAGCCGGTGATCTGGTCGGTGCCCCACAGGGGGCCGATCTCGAAAAAGGAACCGGCGTCGGCAATCAGTTCGATGCCCTTGCGCATGTCGAAGGTGGTGGTGCGCTTGCGGGGTACCAGGCTGAAGAGTTCTTCCTCCCGGCGGTCGGCCGGGTCGTCCGGGTCGGCAGGCAGCACTGGAGGTGCCTCGTAGGTATTCGAGGGCAGATAGGAAAGGAAGCGCCGGACGATCGTGGCCGCCGCCTCCTCCGTGTCGGCCGGATTGTCGACGGAGCCGTTCCTGCAGTGGATGTGCCAGCCGCCGAGTTCCTCCTTCGTGATGTCGTAGCCCATCGCGTGGCTGACCACGGGCGGTCCGGCCACAAAGAGTTGGGCAATGTCGCGGACCATCACCGAGAAATGGCCGAGCACCGCCTTGGCGGCACCGAGGCCCACGACGCTGCCGAGCAGCATGTTGACCACGGGCACCGTGGCAAGCTGCTCGGTGAACAGGGTGCCGCCTTGGTGGCCGGGCAGAAAGGAACCGCCGGTGCCTGCGACCCGGGGCCGGCCGGCATTGATCGCCCCTTCGCTCTCCTTGGCCTTGCTTTCGCCCGCCCACTTCTGCGCCGGCACCATCTTAGCGACGCTGCCGCCGCCCGAGGAGCCGTCGAGGAGGCGTATGGACGGCATCCGCATCTCTAGGGACAGCCCGTCGAGATAGGTGCTCTTGGCACCGATGGCGCCGTCCGAGTGGCCGCCACGAGAGGTGAAATCGTCCGCGCAGACCACGGCCGGCCGGCCTTCGATCCTGCCCCAACCGCCGACATGGTTGGATGGCGTGAAGGCGGCGATGTCGCCGTCCTCGTCGTAGGACGGGAAGCCGGTGACGCTGCCAACCTCTTGGAAGGAGCCCGCATCGAGGAGCAGATCGATTCGTTCCCGGCAGGTCAGCTTGCCGCGGCGCCGCTGCCGTACCACGCCGGGTTCCCGCGAGCCCGGCTGCAGCCGTTCGCGGGCAAGCCGTCTTATTGCCGCGACTTCCTCCATCAGCGGCGCCCAGGTGTCCTGGCCAGAGCCCGCCCTCTCTGCGGGACGGTTGCCTGCAGCGGGTGCAACGGCCATCACCACCTGACCGGCATGGACGCTGGCGCCCGCTTCGAGAGCTTGCGCCGCGCTGAGGGTTCCAGAGCAGGGGGCGCTCACCTCGGATTCCATTTTCATGGCGCTGATGACCATCAGTATCTGGCCCGTCGTCACGGTGTCGCCTTGTGTCGCGTGGACTTCGATGACGGAACCGCTCATGGGACAGGCAACGGGCACATCGCCGTCACGCATCGTCAGTGCCGGTTGCGAGGCCGAGGTGGCGGCCGGGCGGTTTGCGACGGCGGCCCCAAGGCCAAGACCGGCCGCCTGTTGTTCAAGGAGGGCAAGGGTACCGTTGCGCGCAGCCTCCGACCCCGATAAGGAGATACCCAGCTGTTCGGAGAGCAGCGTCGTTCGCGCATCGCCCCGGGTCATGTCGGGATGATCGAGGATGGCGCGCAGCATCGCCAGATTGGTATCGAGCCCGTTGATGTGAAACTCGTCCAGTGCGCGGCGCGTCCGTTCCACGGCAGCGGCAAATGACGCGCCGGCGGTCGATGTGCAGATCACCTTGGCAAGTAGGGGATCGAACTGGGGCGGCGGCGCGTAGCCGAGGTAGCCCGCGGCATCGACCCGAACGCCGGGCCCCGAGGGTTCCTTGTAGGCACTGATGGTGCCGGCTCCGTTGGTGGTGACCCGGGCCTGAACGGCGTAAGCTCGCGGGAGCGGGATGGCGGACTGATCGCCGAGGCCCAGGCTCTGCAGCGACGCGCCGCCGGCGATCTGGAACTGGGCCTCGACGAGATCGAATCCCGTGATCTGTTCGGTGACCGTGTGCTCCACCTGGACGCGGGGGTTGCACTCGATGAAGTAGTGCTCGGCGGTCTCCGGCACCACCAAAAATTCGATGGTGCCGACGTTCGCGTATTGCGCCGCTCTGGCGAGGCTCACCGCATCCGCATGCAGCCGGGCGCGGACCGAATCGTCGAGATTCGGCGCTGGGGCCGTTTCAATGACCTTCTGGTTGCGCAACTGCACCGAGCAGTCGCGCTCGAACAGGTGGACGACCTGGCCGGTGGTATCGGCCAGTATCTGAACTTCGATATGGCGGGGGCGCTGTACCAGTTTTTCCAACAACAGAGACGGGTCGCCGAAGGCCGCCTTCGCCTCGCTACGGCAACGGTCGAACGCCTGGTGCATCTCGTCCGCCGATGTCACGGTGCGCATGCCCCGCCCGCCGCCACCTGCCGCGGCTTTCAGCATGACCGGATAACCGATTTGCGCGGCGGCTTTGGCGGCATCCTGCCAAGCCGTCAGCGCCGCGCCGCTGCCAGGCACCACCGGTATGTCAAGCGAGGCGGCCAGTTCGCGGGCCCGCACCTTGTCGCCGAAGAGCGCCAGTGCATCGGTGCCCGGACCGATGAAAGCCAAGTCGTTTTCGTGGCAGAGCTCCGCAAACGGGGCGTTCTCCGCGAGAAAACCATAGCCGGGGTGCACGCAATCGCAGCCGGTTTCCCGGGCGATGTCGATGAGCGCCGCTGCGTTCAGGTAGGCGCTGACCGGGCTCGTACCGCCGTCGCGAAGTTCGCGGGCTTGGGTGGTGAGCCTGGTGTGCAGGGACAGGGCATCGACCGGCGCATAGACACCGACGGATTCGATGCCGAGCGATGCCGCCGCCTTGGCGATTCGAATGGCGATCTCACCCCGATTGGCAATCAGCACGCGCTTGAACGGTTTCACTTGTCACCCCCGTCGGATAACCGGCCACTGGTCAGTTGGACGTGCCGGATCTGATCGTGCAACGCATCATCTCCACTCCCGCCGCTAAATCTTGCACAAAGCGCCTTTATTTGGGAATTATGTAGCAAAATTAGCAAGCGCGTATTAGCGACGTTTTAGACGCCATCTGGTTTCCCGCTCCCCTTTCGTCGGTGCCCGGCTCTCGCTCCCGGACCGCGACGAAGGGCGGGCCGCCACCGGCACAACGACGAGGCGCGACGCCGCATCGAGTACATCCGGCGCAACCGGCGACGAATGCGGTACCCGACCTTGCGCGCCAACGGGCTCCAGGTCGCGTCCGGCGTGGTCGAGGCTGGCCGCCTGCAACTTACGTACTGTATTACCTGTTCTAGTAAACTAGCGGATCCCAAAATCGAGTCTCCACCGATGTACAAGCTTTCTTTACCGCTCCTCGCCTCACTCCTTTTCCTGTGCCTTGGCGGCTGCGACACCGCGACCGAATCCCAAGACCCCGCAACCCGGCCCGACGAACCCTTAGCGGAATCTGCGAGCCCGGCAGTCGAACCCGAGCGCCCGGCGACGCTCAACTCGGTCGACCAGTTTCAGGCTACCAGCGAAGATCTTGGCCCGCGGGAGGCAATGCCCGGCGCGGCGCTGTATGCGGAGCATTGCGCCGTCTGCCACACAGGCGGGGTGAGCAAATCCCCGCATCTGGTGTGGCTGGAGATGATGACCCCGCGGGCGGTGTACGCCTCCATGACCGAGGGGGTTATGCAGCCCCAAGCCGCCCATCTCGGCGAGGCGGAGCGAGTGCATATCGCCGAATACATCACCCGGGCGCGTCTCGATTCCCAAATCGCCGCCGCCCGGGCACCCGTCTGCACGGGTGGTGCGGCCGTATTCGACCGTTCGCGGCCCGCGCCGAAGGTTGGCTGGGGCCACGATACCCGCCGCTTCGTCGATGCCGGCACCGCGATGCTCAGCGCCGCCGACGTGCCGAACCTCGAACTCAAGTGGGCCTTCGCCTTTCCAAACGCGCTCAGAACCCGGTCGCAGCCCGCCATCGCCATGGGCGCGGTCTTCGTCGGCAGCCAGGACGGCACCGTCTACGCCTTCGACCTGGAAAGTGGCTGCGAACGCTGGTCTTATCAAGCGTCGGCGGAAGTGCGCACCGCTATCGTCCTGAGCGACGCCAAGGCCGAAGACGGCGTTCCCATGGCCTATTTCGGCGACATTCTGGCCAAGCTTTACGCGGTTAACGCGCTGACCGGAGAACTGCTGTGGTCAATCAAGGTGGACGACCACCCCAGCGCCACAATCACCGGAACCCCGGCCCTAGCCCGGGATAGGCTGCTGGTGCCGGTTTCCTCCCTGGAAGTGACCGCGGCCGCCGACCCCGCCTACGAGTGCTGTAGCTTTCAGGGCAAGGTGGTGGCCGTCGCCGCCGCTACAGGCGAAGTGATTTGGTCCCATTCGTCCATTCCCACCCCGCCGGTCGAGGCGAGCGTTACCAGCGCCGGAACCCGGGTACTGGCTCCGTCGGGCGCACCGGTCTGGTCCAGCCCCGCCGTGGACTATCGGCGCAACCTCGTCTATTTCGGCACGGGCGAGAACTATTCGTCGCCGGCCGATGGCAACAGCGATGCGATCATAGCCATCGACCTCGATACCGGGGAGCGGGCCTGGCATCGCCAGACCATTGCCGGCGATGCCTGGAACGTTGCCTGTATGTTCGCGGACAATCCCAATTGTCCCGAAGAGAATGGCCCGGACCTCGACCATGGATCGAGCATGGTTCTGATCGAGGGCGAAGACGGCGCCGTGCTTGCCGCCGGCGGCAAGAACGGATTGGTGTTCGGCCTCGACCCCGACCGTCGGGGCACGCTGCTCTGGTCGACCCGGGTCGGTCGGGGGAGCATTCAGGGCGGCGTGCATTTCGGCATGGCCGCCGGCGACGGACTGATCTATGCGCCCATCAACGACATGAACGACACCCGCAACGGCGACTTTCTCGACCCCGACCTAGCCCGCCCCGGTGTACACGCCCTCGACGCCACATCGGGCGAAGTGATGTGGCGCCATGTGCAGGAAGACCTCTGCGGCGACGACCGGCCGTTCTGCGACCCGGGCGTCTCCGCGGCGGTCACCGCCATACCGGGCGTCCTGTTCGCCGGACATCTGGACGGCCACGTTCGCGCCTACGCCGCCGCCGACGGCAAAGTGCTGTGGGATTTCGACACCACCCAACCGGTGGACGCGGTCAATGGCCTGGTTGCCCGGGGCGGCGGCATGAGCGGCGGAGGCCCGGCGGTCGGTGACGGGTATCTGGTGGTGAACTCGGGTTATGGGCTGTATTTCCATGAGCCCGGCAATGCCCTGCTGGTGTTTACGCCGGGGGAAGGAAGCTGACGAAGCGATGGCGCGGAGCGGCGAGCAGGCGCATGGATCATCGACAGCGCAATGGGCGACGAGCTGATTGGCCGCTTCGGCACGAGTGCGCCCGGCGACCCGTGCTGTCGCGATAGGCCCTAAGGTGCCGCTGTGTTCGGCAACCGTAAAGCCGCCGAATCGGAGGTATAAACCGCATCCAGTCCATCGGCGGCGAAGCACATGCCGACCACGACGTAGCGTTTGGATGCCTCGGCCCCGTTGGTAGTTGTCATGGAAAGGGGGGATTGGAATCATCGCCCGCAACCATACTTGGGCACCACGAGATCGGGCAACCCGTCGGCAAGTTCCTACACTATGTTATCCTTTTGGCTTGGTCTTGGGCCTCGGTGCGCGGCAACGCCTTGGTTGGGGTCTAGTTTTCATGCGGAGGGAGAATCAATGAATCAGAATCTATTTCGCGGCATCGGTAGGGCCTGCGCGGTCCTAGCGCTCGTGGCCGCCGGATCGGCCATGGCGGAGGAAACACCCGGTTCCGACCCGGCGATCGAAGAGATCGTCGTTACCGCCCAGAAGCGCGCACAGAGCATTCAGGATGTGCATATTTCAATGAACGCCTTCGATGCGGACGACATCAAGGATCTGGGCTGGACGGACATCACCCAGGTGGCAAACCAGTCGCCCAATCTGGACATCAAGTACACCTGGGGCAATTCCATGCCGGTGTACACCATCCGTGGCGTCGGCATGCAGAGCTTCCAGGCCAGCGACACGCCCAGTGTTGGCTTGTTCATCGACGAGGTGTTTCAAACCTCCATCGCCGTGATGGGCGCGCATCTGTACGACATCGAGCGGGTGGAGGTGATCAAAGGGCCTCAGGGCGACGTGTTCGGACGCAACACCAATGGCGGCGCGGTGAGCTACTTCACCCGCAAACCCGGCCGCGAGGCCGATGGCTATGCCCGCGTCGAATACGGCAAGTGGGATCGTTGGGAATTCGAAGCGGCCGTCGGCGGCCCGCTAAGCGACACCCTTTCCGGCAGGGTAAGCCTGATGTCCATTCAGCAGGAGGACGGGTGGGTTTATAACCGCACCACCGGCAACGATGTCGGCGAAGTGGACATTCTGGCGGCCCGGGCGCAACTGCTGTGGGAACCGTCCGACGACCTCAGCATCAACTTCAAGCTCTTTGGCAGCCGCGACCGCTCCCAGCCCGTGTATTTCCAGCATGTTGGCTATCGCGACAAGGCGAACCCCTTTGGCGGCGTGTGCCAGGCGTTCCTGGAGAACCGGCTGGACCCGCAAACTTGTGTGGACTACGGGGGCTATAGCGACACGGACGGTGACCCATTCGCCGGCGATTATACCAACGATCTTTCCACCTACATCAACGAAAACGAGACGCTGAAGAACGACAACATCGGCGTCACCTTCACCCTGGAGAAAGACTTCGACAGCCTCACCCTGCTGTCTGTCACCAGCTATCAGGACTATGATCGTTGGCAGCCCAAGGAATCCGACGGCACGCCGGCGCTCTATGTGGATTTCCTGTTCACTAGCAAGATCTGGGCCTTTTCCCACGAGTTTCGCCTCACCTCCAATTTTGACGGGCCGTTCAACTGGATCTTGGGTGCCAACTATTCCAGGGATGAAGTGGCTGAATTGCCCGGCCGTATTGGCTACCTCGACGAATTCCCACCCGGCCCCGGCCGCGCCGAGCTCACCTATGAACAAGACCGGGAAAATTTTGCGGCCTATGGCCAAGTCGCTTGGGATCTGTCCGAACAATGGCGCTTGAGCGCCGGGGGCCGGGTGGTCCGGGACGATGTGACCTTTGTGCAGAATGTTAGCTACCATCTACCGGCTTTCAATTTAACCCTCACCAACATGCTGCCTAGAACCATTGTGGATGTGGACGGCAACACCGTGGAGCTTGACGGCAAAACCGATGACACCGCTTTCACCTGGCGTGTCGCCCTGGACTATGTTCCCAACGACGACATCCTGGTGTACGCCAGCGCGGCCACGGGCATCAAGCCCGGCGGCTTCAACGGCGGCTTCAACCTGAACCCCAGCCAATACCGGCCATTCGACAAGGAGGAGGTCACCGGCTACGAACTCGGGTTCAAGTCGACATTCGCCGAGGGGCGGGCGATTTTCAACGCCGCCGCCTTCACCTATGACTATGAGGGCCTGCAGGCGGTGACCGTGTTCCGCGACGACCAGCGCAACATCACCACCACCGGGCTCGACAACCTGGCGGCGGCGGACGTCAAGGGCCTGGAGGCGGAACTGCGCTTGCGGCCCGTGGACAGCCTGGACATCAAGTTGGGCCTCGCCCTCCTAGACACCAAGAACAACGATCCCCGCGCCAATTTCGACGGGCCATTGGGCGATTCGCCGCGCAAGCTGGCCAACTCCCCGGAAGTGAGCTTCAACGCCGCCCTGGGCTATGAGATTCCCCTTGGCAGCGGTGGCAGGGTGAGATTGTTCACCGACTACTACTACCAAGGCGACCACTTCAAGCAGATTGTCAACATCAACACCCAGGAAATCAGCCAGAATCAGCTTAACGCACGCATGACCTACATCTCCCCAAGCGGCAATTGGGATATTGGCGTTTGGGGCAAAAACCTCACCGATGAACTCTGGGTGACCGATACCCTGGACGATCCCGGTCGGCTGGGCACAGAAGGTCCTCTGGGCCTCGGCTGGGGCGTATGGGTCTACGGACCACCACGCAGCTTCGGGGTAACCGCCAACTGGCGTTGGCAGCAATAGACCCGCACCAAGGACATCGCGAATGTGGTGGCAGCCCAGTGGCCACCACAGGTGCCGCGTCCTGGGCCGGTCAAAGCCCTTGCAAGAACTCGGCTGGCGTCTCGACCTTGTAGCAAGTTGCCCTCGGTAGCCAATGGCGGTTCGCTACCGCTTGCAAGAACCCGGTCGGCGTCTCGACCTTGTAGCGGTCACGCAACAGGAGCAGGTCGTGGCCAGCGCCTCGACGCGGCGGATCATCTCCTCGCCCGTCGACCGGCCCCACCACTTACCCGCCTACGCATGTAGCCCCCGGTGCACCGGCTCTTCGCCCACCCCCGGCACCAGGCCATCTCCTCGGACAGACACTCCAGCAACTCCAGCGCTTGCGTAAGCCCCGACAGTGATCCTCGTCCGGGTGGCTGATCAGTAGCGCATCGACATAGAGCCGTCCCGCGGCGTCGCGAAACAGCTTGTCGCGAAGTTTCGCGGCGACATCGGGAGTAGCGTCATCGGGATCATCCGCATCAGCGCGAATGTTCATGTCTATCAATATGCTATGGCCTTCGTCGGTCCGCACGAGCGTCATGTCGCCGTTGCCGACCGGGAAGAACGAAAGATAAGCGGTCATTGTCTCAATCTCTGGCACGCGATACGGGTTGGTGCATCGGCACGAGATCGCCGCAGGTACTTTCAACCCCGATATTTGACAAATTACATATTAAAATATACTTTTGTCAACTCCAGAGAGGGGGATAGAATATGACTGTAGGTCAACGCATTCGGGTGTCTCGCCGTGCCTGTGGCCTTTCCCTGCGCGATCTCGAAGCCCGGATCGACAACCGCGTGACGGCACAGGCGATCAGCAAGTACGAGCGCGACGAGTCCATGCCCAGCTCGGGCGTGCTCATCGCGCTCTCCGATGCGCTCGGCGTCCCCGTCGGCTACTTGGCCAGCGACAGCGACATTCGCCTCGAGGCCATCGATTTCCGCAAGAAGCGGTTCACCAGCCGGCGCGAGGAGGCGCAAGTGGAAGCCCGCATCCTGCACCTGCTCGAGCGCTATCTGACGGTGGAGGAGATCCTCGCCCTGCCAACCGTCTGGGACATGCCGCGCGAAGCCCCGTGGCCCGTACTGCGCGATCTGACCGAAGCCGAGCACGCTGCACATGGGCTCCGTGGCCACTGGGGTCTCGGGCTCGATCCCATCCCCAATCTCGTCGATCTCTTTGAGGAGCGCGGTATCAAAGTCCTCGCGATGTCCCTCGCCAACATCGACGGTCTCACCGCACGGGTGCGCCGCGAAGACAGGAGCGTCGCATCGGTCGTCGTCGTCAATCGCAACGACTGGGGCGAACGCCAGCGCTTCACGCTTGCGCACGAGCTCGGCCACATGGCCCTTGAGACCGCGTCGAAGATCGACGACGAGAAGGCCGCTCACCGCTTCGCCGGCGCGTTCCTTATGCCGGCCGAGACCCTTCGGGCCGAGATCGGCAAGCACCGCAAGTCCATGGGCTGGGGCGAGCTCTTCGATCTCAAGCGCATCTTCGGGGTGAGCGTGCAGGCGCTCACCTACCGCTGCAAGGACCTCGGCATCTTCGGCCCGCCGCTCGTTCGGTTCCTCTTCAACGAGTTCACCCAGCGCGGCTGGCGCAGCCCGCCGTACAGGGAGCCGGGCGCCATGCCCGGCGAACGCCCCATGCGCTTCGAGCGCCTGTGCTTCCGCGCCCTGGCCGAGGGGGCGATCTCCGAAGCCAAGGCCGCCGAGTTGCTCGGACACTCGGTGCACGAGCTCAACCGCCGGATGGACGAACCACCCGACATCGAGGCCTCCGCCGGCGCCTGAGCATCGTGAAGGTTCTCGTTTCGGACACGTCCGTTCTGATCGACCTCGAGCGCGGCTCTCTTATTGAGTCGGCTTTTCGCTTGCCCTTCGAGTTCACTGTTCCTGACCTGCTCTACGAACGCGAACTCAAGGACTACGGGGGCGCGGATTTCATCCGCCTCGGGCTTCGCGTCGAGGAGCTCGACGGCAAGGCGGTCGCGGTTGCCCTCGGCTACCGCCGCAAGCGCCGATCCCTTTCGCTTCCCGACAGCTTCGCGCTCGCCCTTGCCAAGACAAAAGCATGGACGCTGCTGTCCGGCGACCGAGCACAGCGCGAACTCGCAGAGGAAGAAAAAGTTGCCTGCTACGGAGTCCTGTGGCTGCTCGACCGGATGTTCGAGCACCGCGTCATCGGTCGGAACGACTTGTACGCGGGCCTTGACAAGATCGCCGCGCATCCACGATGCCGATTGCCCAGATCGGCAATCCGCAAGCGCCTGCTCATCTATTCCGACGCCTGAACCGACACCGCATTCCGCATCGATAGCCCGGGCGCGCAGGCCACACGGCCTTGCAACGACAGGCCGGGATCGACTCAGCGGTCAATTGTCAAATTCGTCGCGGTGCCCACCGAACCAAGATCGACCATTGGTGGAGACGTACAGACCGTGGAGCAAGCACCATCCTTAGCGCCTGACAGGCCCTAGTAGTCAAATTGAACCGACGCGCCGCCGTGCGGCGGTAAAAGCCTTGCGAGCATCGAAATCGGTGCCCTCGGGGCCCCACCCGTAGAAGATCTCCGAGCCCACTAGGCGGGCGAACTGTTCGTCGTTCCGGTCGAGAATTTCCTGGGGTAGGCACTCCCGGTAAGCTTCCTGGGGGCGCAGCCACTTGTTGCAGAAATAGAGGATTAGGTTAACCCTTAAGCCCGGTGCCGAGCGTGCGACCGCGCCGTGCCAGGTGTTGCCTTGCCATACCGCCAGCGACCCGGCGGGCGCCTCTACCACGCGGAGGCCCGGCGGGTCGCGAACCTCTAGGGATTGGCCTGCCGCTACCGCCGCCTCCGCGCTGACGCGGTCGAGCCCGCCCAAGTAGAAGTTCTCTTGCGGCAACGGGTTGCGCTGTAGCCGGTGGCTGCCCGGAACGAAGCACAGCGCCCCATTCTCCCGGGTGTAGTCCGTCAGCAGGTAGGTGGCGTTGCACACCAGGGGTAGGGGCGCGGGGTGGAAGGTCTGGTCGGTGTGCAGCATCAGCGGCAATACGCCGGCACCCTTGATGCGCCCGACGCAGGTGGACAGCACCGCATCGGCGCCAAGGAGGTAGCGCACCATCGCCAGTACCACCGGATTCATCAGCGCCTGTTCGAAAATCCGGCCCTTGGCCAGCAGGAATTCCTGCCGTTCGACGGGTTCCACCGGGTCGGCGTGGGTCGCACCGCCTTCCAAGTCCGGGCATTGCCCGCGCGTCTCCTGGGAGATTTCGCAGATTCTTCGCAACAACGCCGGCGCCAGTTGCCGCGACCCGGCCAGCTCCGGCGGAATGACGGTATAACCCAGCGCTTCGAGCTCCGCCACGTATTCCTTGAGCCCCAACGCCTTGATGGCGGCAAAGGCTTCGCCGACATCGGACGCGGAGCGCAAGCGGCCCATGTCCAATGCCGCCCGGGTCACGTTTTTAACCTTCATGCCTATTTCCGCTTGTGAATCCCCTACACCCCCGCTGGCCCCGGGTACTGTTCACGCAGCACGCGCTTAAGAACCTTGCCGCTGGGATTGCGCGGAATCTCATCCGTGAACACAACGTCCTTTGGCTGCTTGAAGCGCGCCAGCCGGCCCTGGCAATAGTCAAGCACCTGCCCCGGCGTCAGCGCCTCGGAAGACCGCACCACCACCGCCAACGGGCTTTCGCCCCAGGCTTCGCTGGGCTGGCCGATAACGGCCGCCTCAACGATGTCGGGATGGGCCATCAGCACGCCTTCGACCTCCGCCGGATAGACGTTCTCGCCGCCGGAGATGATCATGTCCTTGATGCGGTCCTGAATGGATACGAACCCCTCCTCGTCCATGATCGCGACATCCCCCGTATGCAGCCAGCCGTCGACGATTGTCTCCGCCGTCGCCTGGGGCCGGTTCCAGTACTCGCGCATGATATGCGCCCCCCCAACCAGCACCTCGCCGGCTTCGCCGGGCGGACAATCCTCGCCCGCCTCGTTCACTACCCGTACCACCGTATGGAAGAACGGCTTGCCGGTTGAATCGGGCTTGCGCAACGCATCGTCCGCATCCATCAGGCAGGCCGGGCCACAGGATTCCGTGAGCCCATAGACCTGCCGTACGCTGATGCCGAGTTCCATGTACCGCCGGATGAGGGCCACTGGCACCGGGGCGGCACCGGTCATGATCCAGCGCAGCCTGGAATAGTCGAACCGCTCGAAATCCAGAACCTGCAGCATAAAGTTCAACATGGCCGGCACCATTAGGGCGGTGGTGATCTTTTCCCGCTCCAGCAGTTGCCAAGCCAACAACGGCGCGAAGCTGCGCATGACCACCGAAGTGATACCCCCGTAAACGTTGACGGCGAAGGGAATCAGCGCACCCACATGGAACATGGGAAGCGCTCCCAGAAAACGGTCTTCCTCGCGGAAGTGGGTGTTTGCGGCGATGGTAAGAATCGCCCAAATGGAGGTGTTGTGGGTATGAACCACGCCTTTCGGCAAACCGGTGGTGCCCGATGTGTACATGATGTAGAGCATGTCATCGTCGGCGGCACCGATGGCGGGTTCCGTCGCCGCGACGGCATCCCGGAACGCCTCATAGCTCTCGGCGAACCAGGCGACCTCCGTTTCGCCTTCGACCTGTAGCCACTGCCCGATATCCGTCTTGTCGCCCCGGCTGTGTAGAGCGGCCACGGTTTCGATGAATTCCTCCCCGAAGATGAGCCGGGTCGTACCGCTGTCCTTGAGGATGAACTCCAGCTCATCGGCCACCAGCCGCCAGTTCAGCGGCACCACCACCGCGCCAAGCTTCGCGAGCCCGAAGTAGGCTTCCATGAATTCGGCGCTATTCATCAGCAGCAGGCCAACCCGCTCCCCCTTTTTGATACCCGCCCCTACAAAGGCATTGGCTGTGCGGTTGCTCCTGGCATTCAGTTCGGCGAACGTCAGCCGCAAGTCCGAGTGACTGTCCACATAGGCTTCCCTATTCGGGGTCAGGAAGGCCCGCTTGGTCAGGAACCATCCCAGGTTGTTGTGCATGTTGCCTCCGTCATCTCCGGGTCGTCTGCCGTGGTCTGGGCGCGGCGGGCGACGCCTGTTCCCTGCCATTTTTATGGAAACACGCGCCCTGTGCCAGTGCCACGACAGGTGGTACCGTCTTGGCACCCATCTGTCTCGATACCCAGCCGGAAAAGTTCACCAAGGGCCGGCATGACCACGACGGAATCTTGCCCGCTGCTGTACGGTCGCTTGGCTTGTCGAGCCACATCGGAAACCGACCCCCAGGGCGAGACAAAAACCGACTCCCTCTCGACCAATGACACAGCGTGGACAAGCCTGGCCGATAACGGTTTCCGTCCTCCGGGCACCGCCCCAGGGCGGCCCCGAGGCCCGTGCCAACCCGCCAAACGGGCTTGCCGCAAGCCGCTGGTACCGGCACGAAATGCTCTGTAACGAAACGAAACAAATTTTCCGAAAAAATTTGTTGATACGTGTGTCGAAATTCGTACAATGCGCCGCTTCGTTCCCGGGCCGGCAAGGTCGGCCCCGGTCGCTAAACAGGCGTGGCGCGGTTCTCTCTCCCCTTCCTCCCTTGACCGCGAAGACAGAACCCGAAAGGTCTGTCGCCACGCCTTCTTTCTTTTTGAGCATCGGCACTGGCCGCTAGACGAGTGTTTTCAGGAAGCGCAGCGCGGGCATGCTGCGGATGCCCTCGGGCGTTCGATAGTCGCGAACGCCGGCAAGCGCGATTTGCACGGCCTCTGCTTGGGGAAAGCGCTTCTTCAAATAGCGCAGGCTCCGATCAATGCCCTGGTCGGCGAGCTTGCACTCGACGAACTGGACGGGCTGGCGGCTGTTGGTGACCACAAAGTCGACCTCGCGCCGGTCAACGTCTCTGAAGTAGCGCAGTTCCTCGCCAACTTGGCCTGCTAGATAGCGTGTCGAGATGTCCATGACCGCGGATACACGACTGATTTATACCCTGGTCAAAATAACTCGCGTGTATTTTCGACATTTGCCAAGGGCTGGTGAGCGACTTCGGGATGATCCCGCCCTGGGTAGACAAGGGGACGCAATTCTGTAGAATCCGTCCACATCTTGTACTGGGCGAGTAGAGTCTGCGTGGAGCTTGAGGAAGATCTCTACCGGATCGGCACCGTAGCCAGCCTAACCGGTGTGGCCGTGGAGCGTTTGCGTGCCTGGGATCGCCGTTACGGCCTGGCACCCGCCCATCGCGTCGGCAAAACCCGCTTCTACAACCGGGCTCAGCTCGACCGGTTAATGCGCATCAAGCAACTTATCGATCAAGGCCAGCCGATTTCCAGCCTTGTTGATCTGTCGGATGAGCAACTTGCCCGCCGGATATCCGCCACCCAACAAATCACCGCATTCAGCCCGCGCATCGGCCTGATCGGGCCCAACCTCCTGGTTCTGGAGCACCAGTCGGATACGACCGTGCAGGTCGCGGCTCGCTGGGCCAACATGAATGCCTTTGCATCCTGCCCAAATGAACCCGTCGGGCTCGATGTCGTTGTTGTGCAATTGCCCGTGCTTGGTTTTCAACATATTGATAATATTGAGAAAATTTATCCAGAGGTACGCATCGTCGCGCTGTACCAGTTTGCCACCGAGAAGCATCTGAACCGGGTTTTGGAACGCGGTATCATGGCCTTGGAGTGGCCACTGGGCTGGCCGGAGATCGAACGCGCCTGCCAGTCCGGCATCGACCTGCCGCTGCGCACCGCACGCACGGCACCCCGGCGGTTCACCGACGAGCAGCTCATCGCCATTGCCGCCAACGCCAACGACCCAAGCCGGTCGGTAGAGCACCTAGTCGACTTGATTAGCAGGTTGAACGCCTTCGCGGAGTATAGCCTAGCCTGGCAGGACGCCGATGAAGCTCCGGCCGGAACCGCGGCCCTGCACGAACGCTTACATGGCGATGTAACCCAGGGCCGGCTACAGCTCGAATACGCCCTAGAGGCGCTGGCGGAGGCGGAGGAACTGATTCCGGGGCGTAGCACCACTAATCCGTACAAAACCTAAACAAATGTACAGAAAGGGGTTGACGAGCCGTCGTGTCCAGTACATAATCGCCCCAATTAGCTATAAGGCGTGCCCGCAACTTCGACGCAAACCTCCCTTTCAAGTGTCCTTCCCCCCAGAAGCGAAGTTGCTTTCAGAAGTCCCCCATTTCTGACACGCCTTTTTTCCATCCCCCCAGACAGCCTCACACAACCCCGTCCCGGCAGGCATCGCTGCCGCTCCCTTCGCCAACTGCATGCGGCGGATCATAACGGGGCCAATGCGGTCTCAGGCGCCGGTTTGGGCGGACGAGGATGCCAAGACGCTATGGCCAGTTTGCATATCGTCGCCAGGCGATACCCATGCAGAGGCGCTCAACAGCACAGCAGGCGGAGAAATGCATCCTGACCATTCGGAATGACCTGTTGGCGACTATGGATCGGCCAGCCACAAAAAGGGTGCTACGGAACCCCGTGACGCACATTCGGTGCAAGTGCGGGGGTCAGTCGGCGGGGCCTGAGAGCAGTTCCAGTGCTGCCCGGGCGCGCATCGCCACGCTTTGCCTGTAATCCTCAAGGTCGAATTCACTGCGTTCCCCCATAGCGCCAACTAGGTAACGCTTGTAGACGCCCTGGCCAATGGCCGCAAGCCGCCAATGGGAGAACGCCCGGTAGTAGCCGATGCCCCCCAAATCCCGGCCGGTCAATTCCGAGTAGCGGTCGCCGATCGCCCGGCGCGAGGGAAAACCGCCAACCGCCGTCGCGGCGACCGGCGGGCTCTCCTCCTGGGGAGCAATCCAGGAATTCAGCAGATAGCCGACATCCGCCAGCGGGTCGCCCAGGGTGCAGAGTTCCCAGTCGAGCACCGCACGGACGCGGCCGCCGCCGACGATCATGTTGCCGAGGCGATAGTCGCCGTGCACGATGGCGAAGCCGACCTGGTCCGGCATCGTCTCTTCAAGAATGCGCCCGGTCTCCTCCATTTCCGGAATCTCGTGGGTCTTGGTCGCCTGCCACTGCCGCTTCCAGCGTTTGAGCTGACGCGCCAGATACGCTTCCCGGCGGCCAAGGTCGCCGAGGCCAACCGCATCCGGGGCCAAGCGGTGCAACCGGGCGAGCACCTCTATGGCGTGCATGCCCGTGGCGAATCGGGCCGCCTCGCTCAAGCGGCCCGCGGCTGCCGCATCGTGCAATACTTCGCCGTCGACAAACGCCATAACGTAGAAGGGCGCGTCGTTAACCGCCAAGTCTCGGCAAAGGGCCACCGGGGCCGGTACCGGAACGGTCGAATCACGAAGCCCGTATACGATCCTGTGTTCGCGGCCCATATCATGGGCACTCTCCAGTACATGCCCGAGCGGGGGGCGGCGCAACACCCATACGGAGCCGGCCTGGTCGGTAAACCGATAGGTGAGATTGGAATGGCCGCCGGCGATCAAGGAGAACTCCAGAGGCGGTTGCAGTTCGTCAATGTGCCGGGCTAGCCACTCGGTGACCCGGGCCTGGTTGATGCCTTCCACCTGTTTTCCACGCTGCCAGCCCACACCAAATGTACGTCTTCCGTGGCACAGATGCCACGTTCGGGGCGGCAACCACCCGCGGGCGGAGGCCAACCCGGAAGGAAGAACTGTCTTGCACCCCGTCGCAGGGGGAATTGCCGCACAAGGCTATTAACGCTAGGCTGCCCCTGTCGTTGATCGGGAGCCCATGCATGTCGACCGAAGCGCTATACGAGTTGATGAGCACCCAGCGCGCCATCCGTCGGCTCAAGCCCGATCCCATCCCCGACGATGTGCTGAATCGGATTATGCAGGCCGCCGCCTGGGCGCCCACCGGGGGGAACCAGCAACCCTGGCGCATCTTGATGGTTCATGATCGGGTGCGCAAACAGCGGCTGGGCGAACTCTACAGCGTGCACTGGAATAACTTCACCGCCCGCTATCGGCAACGCTTTGTGGACGCGCCAGAGGAACGGCGGCTACGGGAAGAACGCACCATCGCCGCCGGCGACCACCTAGCCGCACACTTCGGCGACTGTCCGGTTGTTGCGATGGTTTGCTTCAACCCCAACTTGATGGCCATCACCGATGCCGGGCAGAACCGCACCTCGGTTGTCGGCGGCGGTTCCGTGTATACGGCGGTGCAGAACCTGATGCTCGCCTGCCGGGCCGAGGGGGTGGGATGCGTGCTGACGACCCTGCTGTGCATGGAAGAGCCCGCGGTGCGGGAACTCCTAGATATCCACGCCGACTGGTATACCGCCGCCGCGGTACCCATGGGCTACCCGGTGGCCGGTGGTTACGGACCCATACAGCGGCGAACCGTCGCCGACCTGTTCTACCGGGACACCTGGGGAAACCCGCTATGACGGACCTCCTCGCCCCCGCAAGTGGCACACGCCCAAAATAGGCACCGACCATGGACTTCAGCGACTACCAGCGCCTACGGCTCAGCCGGCGACAACGAACCCTCACCATCGCTCTGGACAACGGCAAGGTCAACGCCGTGGACGGCCTGATGCACCGGGAATTGGCCCGGGTTTTTCTGGATGCCCAGGATGACGATGACAGCGACCTGGTCGTACTGACGGGAGCTGGCCGTGCCTTCTGCGCCGGGGGCGACACCGCCTGGTTTCAGGCGCAGATTGAAGATCCGCGCCAGTTCCGGGCCATCGCGCCGGAAGCCAAGCGCATCGTTACGTCGCTGCTCGACCTAGAAAAACCGCTGATCTGTCGGCTGAACGGCGCCGCGGCCGGGCTCGGGGCCACTATCGCGCTGATGAGCGACATCATCATCGCCGCGGACACCGCGCTGATCGGCGACCCCCACATCAAGGTCGGCCTGGTGGCAGGCGATGGCGGCGCCATTATCTGGCCGCAGTTGATCGGTTTCGCCCGAGCCAAGGAGCTGTTACTCACCGGCGAGTTGTTGCGCGCCGACGAAGCGGCCCGCCTCGGGCTGGTCAACTACGCCGTGCCCGCGGCGGAACTCGATGCCAAGGTGGATGAGATCGCCGGCAAGATTCTCGGCAATCCGCGCTGGGCGGTACGCTGGACCAAGACGGTCACCAACATTCCGCTGCGGGAACTTGCCGCCCGGCTGGCCGACCCGGCCGTAGCCTACGAGATCCTCACCAACATGACCCAGGACCGCAAGGAGGCCGTCGCGGCCTTCATCGAGAAACGCAAACCCGAATTGACCGGAGAGTAGCGCCATCAGCCTGCAAACGTTTATCGACGAGCCCGAACACATCGGCGAGCTACGGCGGCAACTGCGGCGCTTCGTGGCAACCGAAGCACCGCGGGAGAAGCGCCGCGAATGGGACAGAAACCACACCTTTCCGCGCGACCTGCACCGGCGGCTTGCGGACCTGGGCATCATGGGGCTCACCATCGACGAGCGCTACGGCGGCACCGGGCGGGACATCCTGGCGGCTGTGGCCGTCATCGAGGAACTATGCCGCGCCGGCCCATTCCTGGCCGCGCCCTTCATTCACACCGCCTTCTACGGCGGCATCAACATCTCTGAGAACGGCTCCGAGGCACAGAAGCGCGAGCTACTGCCGCGCCTGGCCCGGGGCGAGCTCAGCTTCGCCTATGGGTTGTCGGAGCCGAACGTGGGCGGCGACCTCGCCAGCGTGGAAACCCGGGCCGAGCGGCACGGCAATACCATAGTGCTAAACGGTGCCAAGCGCTGGTGCACCGGCGCCGACTTCGCCGACTACATCTACTGCCTGGTACGCTCCGGCCCCGCTGGGGAACGCTACCGGAATCTGTCTTTTCTGCTCGTGCCCACAGACGCGCCAGGGCTATCCATGCAGCCCATTGAACACATCAACCTGCGCTACACGCTTTCCTCCGATGTCTACTTCGACAATGTCGAGTTGCCCCTTGCCGCCATCGTCGGGGGCGAGCAGACATGGAACCAGGGCTGGCGGCAGCTAACCGGCCACGCGCTGGATGTCGAGAAGATAGAAATATCGGCCGTCTGCTTCGGCATCGCCCAGGCGGCCCTGGAGGAAGCCTGGACCTACGCTGGCGAGCGGGTACAGTTCGGCAGGCCCATCGCCCGCCACCAGGCCATTCGTCACAAGCTTGTCACCGCCCGCACCAAGCTGCAGGCCTGCCGCCACCTGCTGTATCACAGCGCCTGGCTCGCCGACCAGCGCCGGCCCTGCGCCGTCGAGACCAGCATGGCGAAGCTCTTCTGCGCCGACATGGGCGTGGAGATTGCCCTGGCATGCCAGCAGGTGATGGGGGCCTATGCGCTCTCCGATGGCTACGACATCGAACGCCATGTGCGCGACCTCCTGGGCATGCCCATCGTCGGCGGCTCGTCGGATATGCAACGCAACAACCTGGCCTCGTTGTGGAAGCTGGGGCAGGCGTGAAGGCCGGCATGCATCGGCAACTCGACCGCCAGGGAACCAATCTTCGTTTCCCTTCATGGGCGGTCTCCCGGCGGGCGCACCCCAGGCCCACTCTCTTAAGATATGGCGGGATCACCGCATAAGGGTTCGCGCTTGAACAGAAATTTCTGGAAAAGCATTGCCTGCCGCAGGGTATTGCTTGACCCGACGAAAAATGTTCATAGGCCATCTATATCGGCTATATCGGGCCTTGCCGATGGCTGCTGAACAACTTGGGGTGGCCCTGTCGGATAGGGTGAAGGCCTTTACATGAATAGCCCAAAACTTTTCGCAATCTTCCCCGCCACGGCGGGTGCGGGCCGTATACCGCGCACAATATGCACCCTACTGCTCGCGGCCACGCTGGCCGGCTGCACGACCAGCCCCACCGGCCGCAGCCAGTTGATGCTGATTTCACCGGACGCCGCCATCGCCGAGTCGCGGGTGGCCTATATCTCCACCGTCCGGCAACTGGAAAATGAAGACAGGCTGCTCCACGACCCGGCGTTGGCAGACCGCCTAGGCGTGGTCACCGGACGGCTGATCGCGGCAACGGTGCGCCTGTATCCGCACACCGCCAATTGGCAATGGAGCGTCGCGCTCATCGACGGCCCGGAAACGCTGAACGCCTGGTGCATGGCCGGCGGCCGCATAGCCGTGTACAGCGGCCTCATCGAGAAACTCGACCTCACCGACGATGAACTCGCCCAGATCATGGGGCACGAGATTGCCCACGCCGTCGCCAATCACACCGCCGAGCGCATGTCCATGGCTATCGCCCAGGGCCTTGGCGTACTCACCGTGGCCACAGCCACCAACGACCCTGGGCTGCGGCAGGGCACCGCGCTTGCGGCCCTGCTCGCCCTGCAGTTACCCAACAGCCGGGCGGCGGAATCCGAGGCGGACCGCATGGGTATCGAGCTTGCGGCGCGGGCGGGGTACGAACCCCACGCGGCCGTGAGCCTATGGGTAAAGATGGAACGGCATGGCGGAATGCGGCTACCCGAATTCCTGGGCACACACCCGAGCCCGGGCAACCGGAGCCACGCCCTCGCCGCCCTCGGCCCGCAGATGCGCGCCCTGAAACCGGCCGTGCCGCCCAAGCCCCACCCGGTGAACATCCTGCCCTCCGGAACCCCTGATTAAGTCGAAGGTTCCCGCCGCACCGGGTATGTGCGGCCCAAACTCAGATGCGATGCGTATTTGCAGCAATTCTAATTCGGGATTAGTACTTATGGGCTTGCCTCTGTAGCTTGTTTTGTTCGCTGCCGAAGCGGGTGGTCTCGAAATTCGGTGGTGTATCAGTTTGAATTTGTCGGCCGAGCGGCGGCACGGCACACAGGGAATTCGGCAGGCTCGGGGTTCAAACTGATACACTACCACCCCGTTCTCGCTTATGGCTTTCGGCCCCTCCACGGGGAGGGTTTGCCGGGCGCTCTGGACCGAAGCAGGCCGGAAGTGCGGGTGCTGCGCACGGAAGCTGTGTAGTTGGACGCCAAAATGAGAGGCGTGCACAGCGGGCGGTTGGCGACGGAGTACCTCAGATGATCGTAAGCATCTGCCGGGGGTTGTCGACAATTATCCGTGTAATCAATTCCTCGTCGAACCCCTTGTAGCGCATCAGCGCCGTGACCGACTCCGGAATGTGCTGCCAGCCGTGGCCGCCGTACTTGCGCTGCCAGTGCTGGAGGGCGATATCGTGGGAGATCAACACCTTCGACGCGTAGCCCGCATCCACCAGCGCCATGATCTCGTTCAGGCGGATGGCATCGTTCGGCAGATCGACATTGCTCCGCTGCCGGTAGGATTCTTCCCAGCCGAAGCAGTCGAACTCCAGGTACATGCCGGTCTTGGCGAGTTCCAGGAAGGGTGCCGGGTCGAAGGAATGGGGTGCCGGACGGTTCGCCAGCCGGTGGTCGAGGTGGCACATAACCACCCGGTGGAGATCGGCCTGTTCCTCCTCGAGAATCCTGACGGCCCCCCAGATGGCGTCGGGGCCAAAACCCGGATGTACGCTCAACGGAGCGCCGCTGCTCCGTTGTGCCCGGGCGGAGGCGCGCAGCACTTTCTCCTCATCGGCATGAATGTGGGTACCAAGGCCCACCTCGCCGATAATGCCCGCCTGTACACCGCCCGCCACGCCCTGATCTAAGTCGCGCAGAATGCGTTGCTCCAGGGCCTGTATATCCAAATCAGCGACTTCGGCGGGATGATACTCGTGCGTGTAGTAACTGGTCGCCATCACAATGTGCACACCGGTGGCCCGGGAAACCTGCTGCAACCCCCGCGGGTCCCGGCCGAGGCCGATGGAGGTCTGGTCCACCAAGCAGCCGCCACCATGGCGCTTGAACAGATTGGCCTCGAAGATCACATCCTCGATGTCCGAGATCTTGTAGTCGCCGTAATAGAACCAGTTGCGGGCGACATCGCCCCGGTTCTCCAGGCAGATGGGCTGGTTCCACTTCGCCCGCCAAGTGGCCGCCGTGCCCGGGCCCGCCTCCCCCGGTTCCCACCCGGCCTCCGGGATGCTCGCCGCCTTCCTGCCCGATTCGGTCTGGTCGATCAACGCTTCCGCGGAACAGGCGCCCAGAGTCATATCCACCAGCACATGCTCATGCGGCAGTGTCAGCCCCAGCTCTCCCGGCGCAACCGGCCCCAGCACGGTCTGCACATAGCCTTTGTGAATCATCGCCGCTCCCCTGTTATTGCATGCTGTTGATAAGCCAGCCCACGGCCACCGCCACTTAGACGCGACCCGGTACGGCAGCGCCCACTACGAATACTGACTGTAACCCGAGCGGGATTTGCGCAACAGGGCAACATTCGGCCCTTCGTCTGCCCAACCGTATCCATCGAGCCCGCCCATAAGGGTGCGGAAACGCGGCGCATAGCGATGCAAGAGCGCCTCGGGCGTTCGTTCCCAATAACGCTCCTGGGCAGTCATATACTCACGACAGAAGTAGAACAGCATCGACACGCGCAGGCCCGGCGCCGTGCGCGGAAAGGGCGCGTGCCAGGTATTGCCGTGCCAGACAATCAGCGACCCGGCCGGTGCCTCCACGGGCACCACCGCATCTAGGGATTCTTCCGGCGTCGGCTGTCGACAGAGCTTGTGGCTACCCGGCAGATAGCCCAGCGCGCCGTTTTCCAGGGTGTAGTCGGTGAGTGCCCAGGTAGCGCTTGCCACCTGGGCGTAGGGTGGGAATGGCGCCGGCACACCGCGGTTATCGCTGTGCAGGCCCAGTGGCCGGGGCGGCCCTTCCCAGTCAACCGGCCCCTTGACCAGGGCGGAGCTGTTGGACAGCTTGGCACTGTACCCCACCAGATAGGTAATCAGCGCCAGACAGGCGCGGTTCATCAGCGCCTCGGCGAAGATTGGGTGATCGAACAGAATCTGCCACATCCAGGCTTCGCCGGTTTGTCCCGAAGTGGCCGGGATGTTGGCGTGGGTGGCGCCGGTGGCCAAATCCGGCTTAACGCCGGTGCGGCGCTCGGCGAGTTTCAGGACGGCATCGCGCAAGCGGATACTGAACTCCCGGGGCGCCGCGCAGTCGGGCGGCAGCACCGTGAGCCCATAGGCATCCAACTCGGCTACCCGAGACTCCAGGTTGAGTTCCCGGATTTCTTCCAGCACCGCATCTAGCCCCTCGGCCGTCGCCTTAACGGCGGGCATGGGGTGTGCCTGTGGCTGCTCTATGCATGGTCTGCGTCAACGGGCGGTAAGAGACTACGGAACCTCGCCATACTACAAGCGCAATCCGCCGGCGCAACCCGGCCACTCGGAAACCGGGCAACCGGGCAACCGGGCAACCGGGCAACCGGGCCAAGCTATTCGGCGGGCACCGTGCCGGCAAGGGTTTGCCGGACGGCACCACGCCAGCCCTCCAGCAGGGCGCGGCGCCGGGCGCTCGGCATGTTCGGCGTGAACGACCGGTCCAACCCGAAACGCTGCTCGTGCAGGCCAACCCTAAGCCCCGCGCCCAATCCGGCCAGGGTTGCCGCACCCAGCGCGGTGGTTTCTACGATAGCCGGCCGGTGCACCGGCATATCCAATATGTCGGCCAGAAACTGGCAGAGCCAATCGTTCACCACCATGCCACCGTCCACACCGAGTTGCTGCACCAGGGCCCCATCAGCGGCCATGGCCCCGAGTAGCTCCTCGGTCTGGTAGGCAACACTCTGTAGGGTGGCCGTGACAATGTCATCGCGGGTGCTGTCGAGCGTCAGGCCGGTGATCGCACCGCGCGCCGCCGGATTCCAGTGCGGGGCGCCAAGGCCGGTGAACGCCGGCACTAGGTAGACACCACCAGTATCCGTTCCAGTGCTGGCGGCAATGGGCCCGGTCTCGGACGCCCCGGCGATCAGGCCGAGCCCGTCGCGCAGCCACTTGATCGCCGCCCCGGCAACAAAAATGCTGCCCTCCAGCGCATAGACCGTCTCGCCCCCTACCCGGTATGCCACCGTCGAGAGCAGCCCGTGCCGGGATTGCAGCAGGCGCGCGCCGGTGTTGATCATAATAAAGCAACCCGTGCCGCAGGTGACCTTGCCGGTGCCTTCGTCAAAGCAGCCCTGGCCGATCAGCGCCGCCTGCTGGTCGCCAGCAATGCCGGTGATTGGGATGGCGGCACCGAACCAGCCCTTGTCTGTGGCGCCGAAGCCATGGGCGCTGTCGCAGACCTCCGGCAGCAGCGCGGCGGGGATGTCGAAATAGCGGAGCAAATCCTCGTCCCAGGCCTGCCGCCGGATGTCGAACAGCATGGTGCGCGATGCGTTCGTCGCATCGGTCAGGTGGGATCGGCCGCCGGTCAGCCGCCACAGCAGAAAGGTATCCACCGTGCCGAAACAGAGTTCCCCAGCTACCGCTCTAGACCTGAGTTCCGGCTTGGTGTCGAGCAGCCAGGCGAGTTTCGTCGCCGAAAAGTAGGGGTCGGCGACCAAGCCGGTACGGTGCCGAATATGCGCCTCCAGGCCATCGGCGCGCAGGCGTGCGCACCGGTCGGCGGTGCGGCGGTCCTGCCAGACGATGGCATTGTGCACACACTCGCCGGTGTCCCGTTCCCAGACCAGGGTGGTTTCGCGCTGGTTCGTCATGCCAACCACCGCGATATCCGGCCCGGTAACACCGGCGTTGGCGATGGCTTCCCGGCAAGCGGCCAAGGTCGCGCTCCACAGGGCTTCCGGATCCTGTTCCACCCAGCCGTCGTGCGGAAAATAGGCCGCGACCTCCCGCTGGCCCTCGCCGAGCGCCCGTCCGCCCGCTAGGTCGAACAGGATACCCCGGGAACTCGATGTTCCCTGGTCGATGGCCAGAACCAAACTCATGGATGCTTCCGCGATTCCCCAAGTGCAACCACAATATAGTGCGGTTGCACAGTTGCCGTCAGCCCCGCCCCGAAACCGGGTGCCCAGGGACGCCGGCCATGTGCCCCATTTATGCACAGGCCATACACCTTCAATTCAGCCAAAATCCACAGACATACTCTCTTGCATCCGGGCAAGAAGCGCATTATGTTGTGTATTCGCGTAGTGACGAACCCAACATGTAGCGGTTTCCATTGCCGGGTCGCCAGGTTGCCCGGGGTTCGGCCACAGGCTTCCCGGCAGCGCCGGGCACCGGCTGCCGCATCGAACGACGACGCCCGATGGGCGCGCGCCACGCTTAAGGCTCGCGCCGCGCTTAAGGCTAAGTAAGGCTAAGGAGGAGCGCCTTGGAAACCAGCCCCAACCCCGTAGAAACCGTCAACTCAACGCCGCCGGCAACCCTTTTTCCCGGTGTCGCCGCCACCGCGCCCGGCCGTCTGAAGGTAATCAAACGCACCGGCGAGGTGGTGCCGTACCAGGACGACAAGATCGCCATCGTGATGACCAAGGCCTTTCTTGCCGTGGAGGGCGGCACGGCCGCCGCATCGCCCCGCATTCGCGAACTGGTTGCGGGGCTGACCGAACAGGTCGGCGCAACCTTCCGCCGACGGCTGCCTTCCGGCGGCACGCTGCACATCGAAGAGATTCAAGACCAGGTGGAACTCGCCCTGATGCGTTCCGGCGAGCATAAGGTGGCGCGCTCCTATGTGCTCTATCGCGAGGAGCGCACCCGCGCCCGCGCCGCCAAGTCGCCCGGGCCGGATGCCGGGGAACGCACCGATATCATGGTCTCCTGGGAAGACGGTAGGCGCGAACCGCTCAACCTGGGCAGGATTCGCACCGTCGTAGCCGAGGCATGCACGGGTTTGAGCGATGTCGATGCCGAGCGCGTCATCGAGGAGAGCCTCGCCAATATGTACGACGGCATCCAAGCGAGCGACGTCAGTGCCGCACTACTTATAACAGCGCGCACGCTGGTTGAGGAAGAACCGAACTACTCCTTCGTCACCGCGCGGCTGCTGCTCGATCAGTTGCGCGGCGAAGCCCTTGAATTCCTGGGCCTGCGCGCACCCGGCGCGGACGCCGGCGACTTCTCGGCGACCCAGTCGCAGATGGCCGAGGTATATCCGCTGGCACTCGCCAAGTTCATCGAGAAAGGCGTTGCCCTGGAGTTGGTCAACCACGCCCTGCTTGAGTTCGACCTAGCCGCGCTCGGTAGCGCCATCGATGCGAACCGGGATCTGAAGTTCACCTATCTCGGGCTGCAGACGCTCTACGACCGCTATTTCATCCACAGCCACAGCGACAACATCCGTTTCGAGTTGCCTCAGGTGTTTTTCATGCGTGTCGCCATGGGGCTGGCCCTGGAAGAGGACGACCCAACCGCCCGGGCCATCGAGTTCTACAACCTGCTGTCGAGCTTCGACTACATGAGCTCCACGCCTACGCTCTTCAACTCCGGCACCCTGCGCTCGCAACTCTCCTCCTGTTTCCTCACCACGGTGCCGGACGACCTAGATGGCATCTACGGTGCCATTCACGACAACGCCATGTTGTCGAAGTGGGCCGGGGGGCTCGGCAACGACTGGACACCGGTGCGCGCGCTCGGCTCCTACATCAAGGGCACCAACGGCAAGTCCCAGGGGCTGGTGCCGTTCCTAAAAGTGGTGAACGACACCGCCGTTGCGGTCAACCAGGGCGGCAAGCGCAAGGGCGCGGTCTGTTCCTACCTGGAAACCTGGCACCTGGACATCGAGGAATTTCTGGAGTTGCGCAAGAACACCGGCGACGACCGCAGGCGCACCCACGATATGAACACGGCCAACTGGATACCGGACCTGTTCATGAAGCGCGTATGGGAAGATGGCGAGTGGACCCTGTTCTCCCCCAACGAGGTGCCCGACCTGCACGACCTGTACGGCAAGGCATTCGAGGCGCGCTACAAGTTCTACGAAGAACAGGCTACGGACAAGAAGCTGCTGCACAAGCGTATTGGGGCGCGCGACCTGTGGCGCAAGATGCTCTCGATGCTGTTCGAGACGGGCCACCCCTGGATCACCTTCAAGGACAGTTGCAACGTGCGCTCGCCGCAACAGCACATCGGCGTGGTGCATTCCTCGAACCTGTGCACCGAGATCACCCTGAATACCTCCCGGCAGGAGATTGCCGTCTGCAATCTCGGCAGCCTGAACCTGGTGCAGCATGTCGACAACGGCAAGCTCGATATGAAGAAGCTCAGGAAGACCGTGCGCACCGCCGTGCGCATGCTCGACAACGTGGTCGACATCAACTACTACTCGGTGGACCGGGCCCGGGATTCGAACCTGCGCCACCGACCGGTGGGGCTCGGCATCATGGGTTTCCAGGATGTGCTGTACAAGCTGCGCATCCCCTATGGTTCCGAGGCCGCGGTGGAATTCGCCGACCGCTCGATGGAAGCCGTGAGCTACTACGCCATCGAGGCGTCGTCCAGGCTGGCCCAGGAACGGGGCTCCTATCCGAGCTTTTCCGGGTCGCTGTGGAGCCGGGGCACGCTGCCCATCGATTCCCTCAAGCGGCTGCGCTCGGAACGGGGCGAGACCTATCTGCAGGCCAACTTCGACACAACCCTCGACTGGAACGAGCTGCGCGACAAGGTGCAGGTTGACGGCATGCGCAACTCCAACGTCATGGCCATCGCGCCCACAGCCACCATCGCCAACATCACCGGCGTTTCCCAGTCCATCGAGCCGACCTATCAGAACCTCTATGTCAAGTCGAACCTTTCCGGGGAGTTCACAGTCGCCAATCCCTACATGGTTCGCGACCTCAAGGCACTGGGGCTCTGGGACCAGGTAATGGTCAACGACCTCAAGTACTACGACGGGTCGCTCAAGCCCATAGACCGCGTACCGGAGGATTTGAAACAGTTGTACGCCACCGCATTCGAGGTCGAGCCCCGGTGGCTGGTCGATGCGGCCGCCCGCCGCCAGAAGTGGATAGACCAGGCCCAGTCGCTCAACCTTTATGTGGCCGAGGCGTCGGGGCGGAAACTGGATGTGACCTATCGCATGGCTTGGTTGCGGGGGCTGAAAACCACCTACTACCTGCGCGCCCTGGGAGCGACGAGCACCGAAAAGTCCACCCTGGATCGCGGCACCTTGAATGCGGTGCAAAGTGGGCCGGCCCCTGCGGCCACGCCGGTGGCGAATGCCACCACATCGGCGGAGGCCGCGCCGCTGCCGCCAGTGTGCTCCATCGACGACCCGGAATGCGAAGCCTGCCAGTAACGAGGCTGATTAAAGCCCCGCCAAGCAAGGCAGCAAGGCAACAAAGGAGATTGAGATACCTCACCAGGACGAATTCAAAGGGGCAGATTGGCGCAAATGTCTTTCGTGCCAGTGGCCTTGTGCGGGCTGTCGCGGTCATCGAGAAACCCAGGGAACGGCACGGAAACTCGACAGCAGGCCACCTTGAAGCGTACCAGGACTGCAACTGGCTAAAACGCCGTTCATGCACAAGCACGCAAGTTAGGCGAGGAGGAGCAAGATGCTAAGTTGGGAAGACTACCAAGATGATGCGGCACCAACGACGTCGGAGCGCGAGACACCGGAACTCAAGGCCCCTGCCGAGGGCGATGTGCCCGCCGCGGAGTTTCTCCGCGGCGGCCTTCCCGGCGGCAGCGATAGCCTAGAGGCACCGGGGCAGGCAGGCCCCAACGGCAACGGCAGCGAGTGGAACGCAAACTTGCCGGCCCATGCAGAGCGAGCCCTAGCGGCACCGCCCCGCCAGGAATCGACGCCCGGCCATCGGCAACCGGCATCACGCCCACCCGCGCCACCCCGCCCACCCGTTCAACCCGGCCCGGTATCGACGCCGTCCGCCACATCCCGGCGGGGCCAGGCAACTCCTGCGGAATCGCCACGGGCACCGGCCAACAACGGCACCCCGGCGGCGACGGAGCAAACCGGCCAGGCCACGGCGCCGGCAACCGAGCGCGACCTGGCCCGGGCCGCCATTGCCGAACTGAACGCCGATGCCGAACAGGAGAGCTTGGAACGGGTCACGGTCGATCAGAAGGCCATGATCAATTGCCGCGCCGACCTCAACCAACTGGTGCCGTTCAAATACGACTGGGCGTGGCAGAAGTACCTGGACGGCTGCGCCAACCACTGGATGCCCCAGGAAATCAACATGACCGCCGACATCGCGCTGTGGAAAAGCGAGGATGGCCTCACCGAGGACGAGCGAACCATCGTCAAGCGTAGCCTCGGCTTCTTTTCCACCGCCGATTCCCTAGTGGCCAACAACCTGGTGCTGGCAATCTACCGCCTGATCACCAACCCGGAATGCCGCCAGTACCTGCTACGGCAGGCTTTCGAGGAGGCCATCCACACCCATGCCTACCAATACTGCATCGAATCGCTCGGCATGGACGAGGGCGAGATATTCAACATGTACCGGGAAGTGCCGGCGGTGGCCCGCAAGGCGGCCTGGGCCATGCAGTACACCCGCCAGTTGTCCGACCCGACCTTTGCCACTGGCACGCGGGAAACCGACAAGGCGTTGCTGGAAAACCTCATCGCCTACTACTGTGTGCTGGAAGGTATCTTCTTTTACTGCGGCTTCACCCAGATTCTCTCCATGGGCCGCCGCAACAAGATGACGGGCACCTCGGAACAATTTCAGTACATCCTGCGCGACGAGTCCATGCATGTAAATTTCGGCATCGACGTCATCAACCAGATCAAGCTGGAAAATCCCGACCTTTGGAACCGCGAAACCCAGGATCTGGCCCGGCGGATGATACTGGACGGCACGCGGCTCGAGATCGAATACGGCAAAGACACCATGCCGCGCGGCGTGCTCGGCATGAACGCCAACATGATGACCGAGTACCTGCAATTCATCGCCAACCGACGCCTCGCCCAAATCGGGCTCGCCGAGCAGTTTCCGGGCGTCAAGAACCCGTTCCCGTGGATGAGCGAGATCATGGATCTCAAGAAAGAGAAGAATTTCTTCGAGACCCGGGTAACCGAGTACCAGACCGGCGGCGCACTGAACTGGGATTGAAAAGCAAGGACTCCTGCCGTTTATGCGCCCCGCAGCCTAGCGGGGAGCTTCCCGTGGATTCCCTGAAAACCGCCGTTTGAAAGTATGACGATGTGCCGGGGCCGCTTGGTGGACGCCACCGCCGCGGCCGCCATGAGACTGTCCAGATCATCGAACATGCGGGCGGGAACCACACAGTTTGAGACCACTTCGCGGAGATTCCACCGGATGTTGTCGCCCTGGAACCAGAAGGCTGCATCGGCGGGCGCGCAGCAGGTGGTGAGTTGTCCGCGCAGCGTGCCCAGCGACATGGTATGGGAACGCGGCTCCACAATGGCAAGAATCTCGTCACCGCCGACCCGGTCGCGCAGCCCCTGCAGGGTGGTTCGAATGGCGGTGGGATGGTGGGCAAAATCGTCGTAAACCGTCACATTGCCGACCCGGGCCAGGATCTCTAGGCGCCGCTTGACACCGGCAAATCGGTTCAGGGCGGCAATGGCCACCGGTACCGGTACGCCAGCGTGGCGGGCGGCGGCCACGGCGCCTAGGGCGTTGGCCATGTTGTGTTCGCCAAGCAGCGTCCAAGATACCCGGCCCATCACTTCGGCACCCAAGGCGATGTCGAACGCGCCGCCATCCCGGCTACTGTTCCGCAGGCTCCACAGATCCCCGTTGTCACGGTCTACAGGTTCGCCCGGCGGCCCCGGCCCGAATCGGGCCACGGGCGTCCAGCACCCCATTTGCAACACCTCGTTGGCGGCCTCATCCCGGCTTGGCGCGACGATCAGCCCGCTGCCCGGCACCGCACGCACCAAGTGATGGAACTGTGTCTGGATGGCCCCCAGGTCTGGAAAGATGTCGGCGTGGTCGAACTCCAGGTTGTTGATCACCAGCGTGCGGGGCCGATAGTGGACGAACTTGGAGCGGCGGTCGAAATAGGAGGTGTCGTACTCATCCGCTTCGACCACGAAGCAGGCGCCGTCGCCAAGGCGGGCGGAGCGGTTGAAATTCCGGGGTACGCCACCGATCAGGTAACCGGGCGCCAGCCCAGCGCACTCCAATATCCAGGCCAGCATACTGGCCGTGGTCGTCTTGCCGTGGGTGCCGGCAACCGCCAGCGTCCAGCGCCCCGGCAGCACGGCGTCGCCCAGCCACTCTGCCCCGGATGTATAGGGCAGGCCGCTGTCCAACACCGATTCCACGGCTTCGGTTCCCCGGGGCAACCCGGCATTGCCGATCACGACCAGATCCGGCGGCGGCTTCAGGTGCCCCGGCTCGAAGCCCCGGTAGACCCTGATGTTCGCCGCGCTAAGCTGATCGCTCATGGGCGGGTAGAGCTCGCGGTCGGAGCCGTAAACCTCGTGGCCCAACTCCCGGGCAAGCTGGGCGAGGCTACCCATCAGCGTACCGCCAATACCGAGGAAGTAGATTCTCATGCCGGGCCCCCGGTTGGTCGGCGGGCATCCTGTGGCTCGACCCCGATATGGGTGCGCAGGCGCACCGCGCCGTATAGCCCCATGTGCGCACCATCGGCACGCCGGCGCACCGCGCCATGCTGCGCCCTGTGCGCACGGCCAATAGAACCTGCCCTGACTGGCTGCAACACTCAGCCGCCCTCCGATGCCTGGTGGCGATGTTATCCGAGCGCCCGGTCAAGTGCCCGGTTTGCGGTTACAATGGCCCGCAATCCAGCGTGCCATCCCACAGGTTTTCATTTTTGGCGGTCGGCTCCGCACACCGGCCAACAGGGGCTGCGCGTAGCCTTGGCAACGGCGGCAACCTGCGGGACGGGACCTTAACAGGAGACCGGACAGATGGCACAAGCCAACGCCTTTTATGCCCAATCGGGAGGTGTCACCGCGGTTATCAATGCGACCGCCGGCGGCGTTATCGAAACCGCGCGCGGGCATTCCAGCCGCATCGGCAAGGTGCTTGCGGGCAGGAACGGCATCATCGGCGCGCTTGTCGAGGAACTCATCGACACCAGCCTGGAGTCCGCCGACGCCATCGCCGGGCTGCGCTTCACGCCAGGCGGCGCATTCGGTTCCTGCCGCTACAAGCTCGGCGCCATCGAGGACAACCAGCGCGAGTACCGGCGACTCATCGACGTATTTGCCGCGCACAATATCCAGTACTTCTTCTACAACGGTGGCGGCGATTCCCAGGATACGGCGCACAAGGTTTCCCAGCTCGGTGCAACTTTGGGTTATCCCATCGCCTGCATCGGCATTCCCAAAACCGTGGACAACGACCTGCCCCTTACCGACTCCTGCCCGGGCTTCGGGTCGGTGGCCAAGTATGTCGCCGTCTCCACCCGCGAGGCGTCCTTAGACGTCGCCTCCATGTACTCAACCTCAACCAGGGTGTTCATTCTAGAGGTGATGGGCCGTCACGCGGGCTGGATCGCCGCCGCATCGGCCCTAGCCCAGGAGAGGCGCGGCGATGCGCCCCATATCATCGTCTTCCCCGAAGTGCCCTTCGATGAGGCGGCGCTGCTCGCCAAGGTGAGGAAAACCGTGCAGCGGGGCGGCTACTGCGTCATCGTCATCTCCGAGGGTGCCCGCTACGCCGACGGCGTCTTCGTGGCCGACGCGGGCGGCAGGGATGCGTTCGGACACACCCAATTGGGCGGCGTGGCCCCGGCGGTCGCCAATATCGTCAAGGAGCGCCTCGGCTACAAATGCCACTGGGCGGTGGCCGACTATCTGCAGCGGTCCGCGCGCCATATCGCCTCCGCCAACGATGTGCAACAGGCGTATGCCATGGGCAAGGCGGCGGTCGAGTTCGCGCTGGCCGGCAAGAACGCCGTCATGCCAACGGTGGTGCGCCTGAGTGACCAGCCGTACCGCTGGACCATCGGCGAGGCGAAGCTCTCCCGGGTCGCCAATGTGGAGCGCAAGATGCCTAAAAGTTACATCAGCGCCGACGGCTTTGGCATCACCGCCAGGGCGCGCCGCTACCTCGCGCCCCTGATTGCCGGGGAAGACCATCCGCCCTACCAGGATGGCCTGCCGCGCTACGTCAGGCTGCGCAACAAACCCGTCGGCAAGAAGCTGGCACCTTTTTCCCGGTAGCCGACCGCGCCGGGCGCATCAAGCCAGAAGCGGCGCGATTACCAGCGAAACGATCGCCATCACATTGATGAGGATGTTCATACTCGGCCCGGAGGTGTCCTTGAACGGGTCGCCCACCGTATCACCGACCACCGTGGCCGCGTGAACGTCGGAACCCTTGCCCCCCAGGTTGCCCTTCTCGACATGCTTCTTCGCGTTGTCCCAGGCACCGCCCGCATTCGCCATGGTCAGGGCCAGCAGCACGCAGCCCAGCAAGCCCCCGGCCAGGGTGCCGCCGAGCGCCTCGGCGCTGATGCCGAAGCCCACCACGGGCGGCACGGCCACGGCGATGGCACCGGGTAAGAGCATGCGCTTCAGCGCGGCCGAGGTGGCGATGTCGATGCACTTGCCGGTATCCGGTTCGGCCCTGCCCTCCAGCAGCCCGGGAATCTCCCGGAACTGGCGGCGAATCTCCTGGATCATATCCATGGCCGCATCGCCCACCGATGTCATAGTGACGCTGGCGATCAGGAAGGGCACCAGGCCGCCGATGAAAAGCCCCACCAATACGTCCGGGTTGCCGACATGCAGGGTGAACTCGCCGCCCCGGCTGTAGGCAATGGTTTCCACAAAGGCCGCGATGATGGCCAGCGCCGCCAAGGCGGCTGCACCGATGGCGAAGCCCTTGCCCATGGCGGCCGTCGTGTTGCCGAGTTCATCCAGCGAATCGGTGATTTTGCGGGTTTCCTCGCCGAGGCCGCCCATCTCGGCGATACCGCCGGCGTTGTCCGCCACGGGTCCGTAGGCATCCACCGCCATGGTCATGCCGACGGTGGCCAGTAGGCCGACGGCGGCGATGCCAACACCGTAAAGGCCGGCCAGTTCGGTGGATACGTAGATGATGGCGCAGATAGCGAGCAGCGGAACCACCACCGACTGCATGCCGACGGCGAGGCCGGTGATCATCACCGTGGCGGACCCGGTCTGCCCCGCCCGGGCGATACGCACCACCGGCTTCGAGGATGTGTAGTACTCCGTGGTCAACCCGATGATAACGCCGCCCACGGAGCCGAAGATCACCGACCACCAGACATTGCTCGACACCGCCGCGTAGTCGATAACGAACCAGGAAGCGACGATAAACAGGATCGGCGTGCCCACCATGCCAATGCGCAACGCCAGGGCGGGGCTGGAATTCGAGCGGGAACGCACGATGCCGATACCGATGATGGAACAGATGAGGCCGGTCGAGGCCAGCGCCAGGGGCAGGAACATGAGCGCGGCGCGGCCATCGCCCTCGGACATACCCGGTGCGAGGGAGCCCACCGCCGCAGCCGCCAGGGTGGACGCGATGGCGATCGTGGCGATCATCGAACCGCAATAGGATTCAAAAATATCGGAGCCCATGCCGGCCACATCGCCGACGTTATCGCCCACGTTGTCGGCGATTACGCCGGGATTACGGGGGTCGTCCTCCGGGATGCCGGCTTCCACCTTGCCCACCAGGTCCGCTCCCACATCCGCGCTCTTGGTGTAGATGCCGCCGCCGACCCGGGAGAACAGCGCCACCGTGGAGGCGCCCATGCCAAAGCCGTGAATGTGGTGGGCTGTGTGCGGGTCGCCGCCGAAGAAGTAGTAGACCAGGCCCAGCCCCATGAGCCCAAGCGATGCCACGGCCAAGCCCATGATCGAGCCGCCGAAAAAGGCCACGGACAAGGCCGCCGCCGGCCCGTCGGTGTGGGCGGCGGTGGTGGTGCGCACATTGGCCTTGGTGGCGGTGTACATGCCGAACCAGCCGGCGCCGGCGGAAGACAGGGCGCCGGCGATGAAGGCCCATACCGTCGGCATGCCAAGGCCCGATACGAACAGCAACACGAGTAGCACGGCACCGAACAGGGCCAGCATGCTGTACTCACGGCGCATGAACACCATGGCGCCCTCGTGGATGGCGTCGGCGATCTTCTTGATGGCGGGTTCGCCTTCGTCGTAGCGCTTGACCAAGCCATAGATAATGACCGCCACAACCATTCCAAGAACGCCCAATAGCGGCGGCAACAGGTTCATATCCATCGTTGTTTATTCCACTTGTTGATTGAACGGCGGGTGCTTCCCCCGGTGCCGGGCGTCCGCAACGACCAATCCGCACCCGCTCCGCAAGCCACCCCGGCGGCGGCGCGTATCATACCAGCGAAAAAGCAAAAGGCACCCCGAATTGGCGGTTTAACCAGCCGTCCCAACAGCGGGGCAACAAGATGCGTCTCGGTTCGTTACCGCCATGTAGCGAAGCCGCAAATTGCCCACCTATGGTGGACCGGATGCTTCAGCCCTGGGCCAGCAGCGAGCGCAGGTCGATGATGGCGGCGTTGGCCCGGGATATGTACGAGGCCATCACCAAGGAATGGTTGGCGAGCAGGCCCAACCCGTCGCCGTTCAGAATGACCGGGCTCCAGACGGTCTGCTGGGTCGGTTCCAATTCGCGGATGATCTGCTGCAGGCTGACCCGTGCGTTCTTCTTGTCGAGCACATCGCCGAAATCCTGTTCCATGGCCCGCAGCAGGTGCAAAAGCGCCCAGGTCTGGCCCCGGGCCTCGTAGAAGACATCGTCGATTTCGAGCCAGGGGGTTTTGAACTCCCGCTCCCTGGGCGCATCGGTGGCCTGGGCCGCCGCGGCGTCTCCAGCGAGGTCGACGTTAAGTTGCCTCTTGCCGACACTGGCGGAGAGCCGCTGCGACAGGCTGCCGAGCCGTGTCTCTACCCCCTGTAGCCATTGCTGGAGGTTATCTGCCCGGGAGTAGAACTGGGCTTCCGGCCGGTTGGGGTCGGACAGGCGCGCTAAGTAGGCGGTCAACAGCGCCGCGCCTTCCCGGTACTCCGCTTCGCTAGGCGGGAAGACCCAGCTTGAATTGTCGAAGAAGAACTTGCCCTCGGCCTTGGCGAGATCCGGGTCCTCCGTGGATTGGCTCTGCGATCTAGCGAAATCGATGCGATAGGCGCGGGCGGTGTCGCGTAGCTGGGTAAGCACCCCGAATTCCCAGCTAGGCACATTGTCCATCCATATACCGGGCGGAAACACATCGTTGGAAAGGTATCCCCCGCGTTTCTCCAGCAGCGTCTCGGCGAGCCGGATCACTGCGGCGGTGGTGGTATAGCCGATCACCAGGCCGCGACTACCCGATTGCGCCCGCATGGCGGCGTTGTCCCGCACGGCGAACTGACCCGGTTCGTAATCCCACCACCAGGTCAGCGCTAGACAACCCGCCAGATAGAGGGAGACCAGCGCACCGGCCCCCTTGGCCACGGCCCCGCCGATACCCGCCCACCGCATGGTGGGGCGCCGTAGCGAAATCCGGCCCATCCAGTTCATCGCCTTGTCAGCCCCTTGTTGGTTCCGCCCATTCCGCCGATTGTACAGCCCTGGTGGCACTGGCTAGAAGTACGCGGGTGCATTTGGCGCTCGTGCCGATGACCGAGGGCCTGGGCCGGGTATTGGCTTGGCCCGAGTTGGGCTCCCAGGCGTATCATCAACGCCGTCAACCCGGCTGCCCCAGGCAGATGATTTCCACCGACGGCGGTGATGCGATCGCTAGGCTAGCGCGTACCCTGGCGGCACCGGACGCACCGTTGAGCTGCCGGTAGATCCAGCGACCCTCGGCGTCGGTGCGCGCGTTAATCGCGGCCCGGCAGTTCGGCGCCTTGGCGCGAACACCCAGTTTCCGCAAGGCCGACCGCAGTGTGGCGCTCTGCCGGGCGAGCTCATCGAGATCGATCTGTACCCGGTCGCGCCTGGCATTTTCAAGCAGCCGCACCTGTTGCTCGGTGGGTTCTATGGCCGGATGGCTGGCATCCACGTCCCGCGCCCGCGCCAGCATCGTCCGGGCGCGGGGAAACTGGTGCCGCTGAACGGCGTCAAGCGCGAACTCTACATAGCGTTCCACGATTTTCTCCAGGCCCCGGCGCGCGGCGTCGTTGCCCGGCTCGAGATGCAGCAGCTCCCGGTACAGGGTGAAAGCGCTGTTTTTCGCTGGCAAGGTCAGGTGTTGGGCGTCAAACGCAAGTTGCGCCCGCTCCAACAGGCGCTCGACTTGCACGGGCGGTGCGGGCGTGGCCGGCGGTTCGGCATCCCGCGGCGGTGCCGGTGGCAGCGGCGGTGGTGGCGGTTGTTGGGTCTGACACCCGGCAAGCAGGGCCGTCGAGGTGCCGACTAGGGCAAGGAACAGCCGTAATCCGCAAGCCGACATAGTAGGCATCTCTGATCTGTTTCCAGCACCGGATCAGTTTGGCATCTCCAATCTGTTTCCACCACCGGGACAGGTTGTAGAATAGGCGCAGCGCTTGGCGTCTTGACCGATATTGAACCGGGGGGCTTGGTATGGGCAGTGGAAGAAATCGGCTGATTCTGGCATTGGGCGTGCTGGCCCTTGCAGCGCCAAGCCATGCCGCGGAACGGGGTTGGCTGGGGGAAGCGCCTGAGTTCCTGCCCGTGGACGAGGCGTTCGCACTGTCTGCCCAGGTCGATGGCGATGGCGCCCTGTCGGTGCGCTGGGCGATTGCGGACGGCTATTACCTGTACCGGCACAGGTTCGGTTTCAAGGTCGGCGAAGCAGACGGCACCCGATTGGGCGAACCGGAGATACCGCCGGGGAAGCCGAAGGTGGACGAATATTTCGGCGCGGTGGAAGTGTACTATCACAACGCCCAGGCGCGGGTGCCGGTGCGGGCCGCGCCTGGACCATTGGAGGTCGGCATCAGCTACCAGGGCTGTGCCGATGCCGGGTTATGCTACCCGCCGCAAACCCGCTGGGTAACGGTCGAGCCGGGCACCGGCACCGTCGCCCCCAAAGACATCGAATAGCCGCTAGGAATACCCGCGTTCTGCTAAGCGCTTAGGTGGTGTATCAGTTTGCATCTGTGGATCGAGCAAGGGCACGGCACACAGGTGATTCGGCAGGGCCGGGATTCAAACTGATACACTGCCAGCGCTTACGGTCTGTTGCCTTGGCAACCCCGAAACATGAAAATCGCGGCAAGTAGCGGATAGAGCCGGTTCATCGAGAGTCGCCACCGGGATAGGAGAGTTGGCGCATGGCAAAGCTGTTGGTATTGCATGGCCCCAATCTGAATCTGCTCGGCAGCCGCGAGCCCGAGATCTATGGCACCGATACCCTGGCCGACATCGACGCCCGCCTAGCGGCGCTGGCGGCTGAGGCCGGACACGAGCTGACCAGCATGCAGTCGAATGGTGAACAGGCGCTAATCGAGCGCATCCACCAGGCGCGAACCGAGGGAGTGAGCTTCATCGTCATCAACCCCGGCGCCTTCACCCACACCAGTATCGCGCTGCGCGACGCCCTGCTCGGCGTTGACATCCCATTCATCGAGATTCACCTTTCCAATGTACAGGCACGGGAGGAGTTCAGGCGCACCTCCTATTTGAGCGAGATTGCCCGGGCGGTCATTTCCGGCTGCGGTGCCCGGGGCTATGAGTTCGCGCTTCAGGCGGCCATGGCAGAGGTCGAACAGATGGATGCGGGGAAGCAGGCATAAAGGCAGCGAGGCCGCGGAATCCATGCTCTGGCGGGTAGGGAGTGCGGGCAGAAACTTAAATGGCGGCAATAATGGACATGGGCGGTACAGGCGGCGCGCACGGGAACTCGAACGCGATGAGCCCCGTGCCGGCCGGGGAGCCAGCCGCATCGATGGTTTCCGGTAGGCAGTGTGAGCCCCATGCGGGCCAGCGGCGGCAATAATGGATTTGCGTAAGATAAGGAAGCTCATCGAGCTGGTGGAGGAATCCGGCATCTCGGAACTCGAAGTGCACAAGGGCGATGAGTCGGTGCGTATCGCGCGCCCGCCCGCCGGGGTGCCGGGCGGGCCGGAATCCAGGCCGCCAACCCCAACCGTCCCTGCGCAATCAACCCGCGCCGCCACTGCCCGGGCACCCATGGCGGGAACCTTCTACACCGCGCCGGAACCGGGCGCAGCACCCTTTGTGGGCCCCGGCACGACCGTGTCGGTGGGCGAAACCCTGTGCATCATCGAGAGCATGAAAATGATGAACGAGATCCCGTCGGAGGTGGAAGGCGTGGTTATCGAGGCACTGGTGACCGACGGCGAACCCGTCGCCAAGGGACAGGGGCTCTTTCATATCGGCTAACGTCCAGCCCCGTTGTTTCGCCAACGCCGTGGGAACTAAGGGGGGCGGAATGCGGGCCCCACCGACGGCACGGGTTGTGGAGTCGCAAGTGGTGACACGATGCCCAGACTGCGGCACAGGTTTTCACATAACCGAGAGCCAGCTTGACCAGGCCGGAGGGCGTGTGCGTTGCGGGGCGTGCCTGAACGTCTTTCTGGGCACAGAGTACCTATCCAACGACAACCCGGGCCCCGACGGCGGCACGGCGGATACCGACCGGAAAGACCAGGGCGGGAAAGCCGACGACCCATTCGCGCACCCAACGAAGGCAGGCCGGGGCACGACCCACGGCGGAGGGGAACGGCGGGAATCACCGGCACCCCCGCAGGGTCTATGGGTCCGCTGGGGCCTGGTCGTCGCGGCCCTGGTGTTGGTGCTACAAGTCTTGGGGTATCTGGAATGACCCGACCATGAGTGAACCTGGCGGGCGGCGGGCACGGGCCCTTATCAGCGTGTCGGACAAAACCGGGGTCGCGGAACTGGCCCGCGCCCTGCACGAACTCGGCTTCGCCCTGCTATCCACCGGCGGCACCTTCGGGGTCATCGCCGGGGCCGGTGTGCCGGTCATGGAAGTCGCCGCCTACACCGGGTTTCCGGAATTGATGGATGGGCGGGTGAAGACGCTGCATCCAAGGGTGCACGGGGGCATTCTGGCGCGCCGCGGCGTCGACGACGAGGCACTGCGGCAACACGCCATCGAGCCCATCGATGTGGTGGTGGTCAATCTCTACCCATTCGCGGCAACCATCGCCCGCCCCGACTGCACGGAAGAGCTCGCCTTGGAAAACATCGACATCGGCGGCCCCGCCATGCTGCGCGCCGCGGCCAAGAACCATGGGGATGTGCTGGTGGTGACCGACCCCGCCGACTACGGCGAGGTCATTGCCGCCCTGCGATCGGGTGACGCCAACGCCAAGCTACGCCGGCGTCTGGCGGCCAAGGCGTTCCGCCATAGCGCCGACTATGACCGCCTGGTGGCGGGATACCTAGCCGGCGGCGAACCCCTGCCCGAACATCTGAGGCTTGGCTACAGCAAGCGCCAAGATATGCGCTACGGCGAAAATCCCCATCAGAGTGCCGCCTTCTATGTGGAAGAGAACGCCGCCACCGGGACGGTTGCCGCCGCCCGGCAGCTTCAGGGGAAGGCGCTTTCGTTTAACAATGTCGCCGACACCGACGCGGCCCTGCGCTGTGTCGGTGTGTTTGACGGGCCCGCCTGTGTCATCGTCAAGCACGCCAACCCCTGCGGCGTCGCCCTGGGCACGGATGCGGCGGAGGCCTACCACCGCGCCTTCACCACCGACCCGACTTCGGCATTCGGCGGCATCGTGGGGTTCAACCGGGAACTCGACGCTAAGCTACTGGCGGCCATTCTGGATGCGCAGTTCGTCGAAGTGATTGCGGCGCCAACGGTGAGCGCCGCCGCGGTGCAAGCCGCCAAAACCAGAAAGAACGTGCGGCTGCTCGCCTGCGGGCCGCTCGCCGGGCCGGGTGGCGGGCTCGACCTCAAGAAAGTGGGCGGGGGGCTTTTGGCCCAGACCGCGGACGACCACTGCCTAGACGAAGCAGCGCTACGCACCGTCACCGAGCGGGCCCCGAACGATGAGGAGATGCGCGATCTGCTGTTTGCCTGGCGGGTCGCCTGGTTCGTGAAGTCCAACGCCATCGTCTACGCCAGGCGGGGGCGCACCATCGGCGTCGGCGCCGGGCAGATGAGCCGGGTGGTTAGCGCCCGCATCGCCGCTCTAAAGGCGCAGGAAGAGGGCTTGGCGGTGGCCGGGGCGGTAATGGCCTCCGATGCGTTCTTCCCGTTTCGGGATGGCATCGACGCGGCCGCGGCCGAGGGAATAACGGCGGTCATACAGCCGGGCGGGTCGATGCGCGACCAAGAGGTCATCGAGGCGGCCAATGAACGGGGCATGGCCATGGTGTTTACCGGTATTCGCCACTTTCGGCACTAGAGGAATCCATGCGAGTTTTGATAATTGGTTCGGGAGGACGGGAACACGCACTGGCCTGGAAGACCAGCCAGAGCCCGAGCGTACACCGCGTCTACGTCGCACCGGGCAACGCCGGCACCGCGGTCGAGCCGAAGGTGGAAAACATCGCCATCGACGGCGACGATTTTCCCGCCTTGGCCGACTTTGCCGAACAGCGGGGCATCGGCCTCACCATCGTCGGCCCGGAGGCACCGCTGGTGGCGGGCATTGTGGAATATTTCACCGAGCGGGGTCTGCGCTGTTTCGGCCCGGGCCGGGCGGCAGCCCGTCTGGAGGGCTCCAAGGCATTCGCCAAGGATTTCATGCAACGCCACAGCATCCCCGCCGCGTCTTCGCAATCGTTCAGCGACCTGGCCAGCGCCAGGGCCTATGTCGAGGCGCAACAACCGCCCATCGTCGTCAAGGCGGACGGCCTGGCTGCCGGCAAGGGGGTGACGGTCGCCCACTCCATAGCGGACGCCCTAGCGGCGGTTGACAGCATGCTCTCAGGGGATGCCTTCGGTGACGCCGGCCGGCGCGTTCTGATCGAGGAATTCCTTACCGGTGAAGAGGCTAGCTTCATCTGCCTTTGCGACGGCCAGACCGCGCTGCCGTTCGCCAGTTCCCAAGACCACAAGGCGGCCTACGACGGCGACCGGGGCCCCAACACCGGGGGCATGGGTGCCTATTCTCCGGCACCGGTTGTAACCGATGCTGTCGGTGGACGCATCCTTCGGGAGATCATCGAGCCGGCCATGGCGGGCATGGCGGCGGAGGGTTCGCCCTATGTCGGCTTTCTGTACGCGGGGCTTATGATCGCCCCGGACGGCTCGCCCAGGGTCATCGAGTTCAATTGCCGGTTCGGCGACCCGGAGGCCCAGCCCGTAATGATGCGGTTGCGCTCCGACCTGCCGGCGCTGTGCCTAGCCGCGCTGGAGGGACGCCTCGACGGGGCAGTTCTCGACTGGGACCCGCGGGTCGCGCTTGGCGTGGTAATGGCATCTGGGGGGTATCCAGGCAGCTACGCCAAGGGCGCGGCGATAGCCGGACTAACGAGCCTTGGCGGCGACAGCAAGGCGTTCCATGCCGGCACCCGCTACGACGAGGGCACGGTGGTAACCAGCGGCGGTAGGGTGCTCTGCGTGGTTGCCCTAGGCGATGATGTCACCGAGGCCCAGCGCCGGGCATACGCCGGCGTTGCCGGCATCTCCTGGCAGGGCGCATACCACCGCACGGATATCGGCTATCGCGCCCTGGCCCGCGAACAGGGCAATTGACCTACAGCGTGCCGGGGCGTTAACGCCTACCGGAAGCCTGCCGCCCCGGGCATGCTCACCGGCATGCTGGAGAAGACGCTCAAGCGTTTTGACCCGTTTCAGACCATGGGCCCCGCTGAACTCACCGAGGCCGCCCGCTACAGCCGGATACTCACCGTTCCCGCCGAGCGCTGGTTGCTGCGGCCCGGGCGCAGGCTGGGCGGCCGGTACTACCTGGTTCGGGGAACCGTGCGCCTGTTCTCCCCGGCTAGGGATATCCAAGCGCAATCGCCGGAGGTGCGCTCGCCCCTGTACCCGGGTTGCGAAGCCATGCACACCCTGGGCGAGGCGCGCCTGCTGCATGTGGACACGGCACCCATCGCCTTCCTGCTCGACACAGCCCAAGCGAACCCGGCGGTCGGCGAGGGGGAGGATTGGCAGCGACGGTTTATGAACTCGCCGCTGCTCAAACGGTTGGATGCCGGTATCTGGCAGCAGCTTCTGAGTGCCCTTGATGAACGAGACTTCCAAGCCGGCGAGCGGCTGGTGGTGGAGGGCACCGCGGCGCACGACTTCTTCGTGCTAAAAACCGGGCATGCGGCGGTGCGGCGGCGCGGGCAGACTGTGGCGCACCTGGGCCCCGGCGACTTTTTCGGCGAAGATGCGCTGCTGATGAACGCCCGGCGCAACGCCACGGTTGTGGCCACCAAGCCGGGTGCGGTACTGCGGCTGCCCAAAGACCGTTTCACCGCGCTGCTTGCCGACAACCTGGTGCGATTCGTCAAGGGCGGCGCAGAGGGCGTACCCATCGACCTGGACAAGGAGGGCACGCTCGCGCGGTTGCGCGAAACCATCCCCTCGCTCGACCCCGGGCACCGCTATCATGTGGTCGGCGGCGGGCTGCGGGAGCGGGCGCTGGCCACCTTCATACTCACCCAAAAGGGCTTCGATGCCTGGCCGGTTGATTGACTTGCCGGATCGGTTGCTTGCCTTGTCAGGCCGATCGCTTGACCTGCCGGGGTGGGCGATTGACTTGCCGAGCGTCGTCGGTCTCCACATCGAGGATTAGCGGGCGGCGATTGACCTGCCCGGGCGGTTGATTGACTTGCCGGGCCATGCGGGCCGCCCGAGCCCCCGGTATCCGCAGCCCCTCGAACAGCGTGGGCCTGCCTAGCCGGGCGGTCGCGACATCCTAGGCCGGAGAGCCGCGCTACGCGGGGCGGCCAGATGTGGCTTCCCGGCCTGGATCGCGGTGTTGCCACATCCTGGGCCGGGGGGCCGCGCTCCGCGGGCTACTTTCAAGGTAAGCTAGCGGCGCGATGAACCTGCTTACCAACAAGCTGAAAAGCCGCATCCAGGACGCCTACAGCACCTGGCTTGCATCGCGCGACTTTCAGCCCCGCCGCGGCCAGCGGGAGATGATTGCCGCTATCGCCCGCGCCTGCACCGGCCCGCCGCCGCGGGTCGCCGTAATCGAAGCCGGCACCGGCACGGGCAAGACGGCGGCCTACTGCCTGGCGGCCATTCCCATTGCCGAGGCGCTCGACAAAACCCTGGTTATCGCAAGCGCCACCGTGGCGCTGCAGGAGCAGATTGTCCTGCGCGACCTGCCCGACCTAGCGGAGCGCGCCGGCCTGGAATTCGATTTCGCACTTGCCAAGGGACGCGGGCGCTACGTCTGCCTGAGACGCCTCGATGCACGCCTGCACCGACCCGAGGAGCTGCCCACCCTGGACGGCGGGCAGGGCGATGCCGCGGACCACGAGGCAATCCATCGGCAGATGTGGCAGGCCTTTTCGACGGAACGGTGGGACGGCGAGTTGGATAGCTGGCCAGACCGTATCGACAACGACGCCTGGCGCCGGGTGACCACCGATCATCGTGGCTGCATCAACAATCGCTGCGGGTTCTTCCAGGCTTGCCCGTTCTTCAAGGCGCGCGGCCGACTGGACGGTGTAGGGGTGATCGTCGCCAACCAAGACCTGTTGCTCGCGGACCTCGGCCTAGGTGGCGGCCTGATCCTGCCCGACCCGGAGGAGTGCATCGTCATCATCGACGAGGCCCACCATCTGCCGACCAAGACACAGCAGCATTTTGCGGCAAGGGCCTGGATTAAGGGTACGGCAGCCTGGGCGGATCAGGCCAACACCGTCACGGCAACCCTGACACAACGATTCGGACGGCCACCCGAACTGACGGAATTGGCGACTCGAATCGCTGCCGAGAGCGAGGCGCTTACAACCGGTATGCGCAACCTTGGCGATGCGTTGGCCGACCTAGAATTCACCGAGCGGTGGGGCGGACCAACAACCTGCCGTTTCCCGCTTGGCCGGGTTGACGAGGGCATTGCCGGCGCCGCCGAGGCGGCCGGGGTGCCGCTGGCCGCAACGGGCAAAGCCGTGCAGCGGGTTCAGGAATTGCTGCGCCAGGCGGCCGAGGGCCAATTGAGTTGGCGGAAGGCCTTCGAGGCGGAAGACTGGTTGCCGGTAGTCGGTCAACTGGAAGCCCGGGGCGCGGCCATCGGCAGCCTGCTCCACGACTATGCCGGGGCGGGGGCGGAGCACGATGTCGAGGTTCACCATGCCCGCTGGGCCAATCGAACCGACCAGGATATCGAACTCGTCAGCGCACCCATCGAGCCCGGCCGGTTGCTCCAGGAATGCCTATGGTCGCGGAGCTTCGCCGCTGTGGCCACCTCCGCCACTTTGACGGCCGTGGGCCGCTTCGACCGCTTCTTCGAGCGCACCGGTATAGACGGCGTGGCGGGTGTCAGAATTCCGAGCCCATTCGATTTTCCGAATATCGCCGTCCTGCGGGTGCCGCAGATGCGCACCGACCCCCGCGACCGAGAAGCGCATACGGCTGAAATCGCGGAGTTGCTGCCGGAACTGCTGGCCGAGGAAGCCAGCGCCCTGGTGCTGTTCACTTCCTGGCGGCAACTCAACGCCGTCGTGGCGACCTTGCCGGACTCCCTTGGCGAGGCGCTACAGATCCAGGGCGAGCATTCCAAACAGCGCTTGCTGACTCGGCACCACAAGCGCATCGATGCCGGTCAACCGAGCTACCTGCTGGGCTTGGCGAGTTTCGCCGAGGGCGTCGACCTACCGGACGATTACTGCCGTCATGTGGTTTTGGCCAAGCTGCCCTTCGCCGTACCCGACGACCCGATCGATCAGGCCATGATGGAGTGGGCGGAAGCCCAGGGGCGCAACGCCTTCTACGAGATTTCCGTTCCCGATGCGGCGATGCGGCTCGTACAGGCCAGCGGGCGCCTGATTCGCCACGAGGGCGACCACGGGCGCATCACGATTCTGGACCGGCGTTTGGTCGCCAAAGGCTACGGGCGCGTGTTGCTCGATTCCCTGCCGCCCTATCGGCGGGAGTTGCCACCCGGTTTTGCCTAGCCGTCCGCTTCCACCGCGTCCATGGCGATCCGGAGGTAGTAATCCAGGCTAAAGTAGCGTCCACCGCCGATCACCACCAGGGTAAGCAGTATCACTAGGTAGGTGGCCGCAAACTCGATACCGTTGTTGAGCTTGACGATGGCGCCGCCGCCATTCAGATATCGGTAGTTGCCGTGCTCGCGTAGAATGGATTTGGCTCGGGCCAGGCGCCTAGATGCCTCCAGGGTACGCTCGTTGACATTCAAGCACTTGATAGAGCGCTGGAACAGCGTCGATTGCGCATGGGCGGCGCTACCCTCGATACAAACCGCAGCGGGGCGGGAGGGCGCGATGGCGGCCCAGCCGTTGTCGAGATGCACGGCATAAAGGGCAACGAACATAGTTACCGCCAGGGGAATTGCCACTACCCGGGTCGCCAGGCCAAGCAACAGCAACATGCCGCCGAGAAACTCGGTCCATGAGGCCAGGAACCAGGAAAACTCCGCGGGCAAGACATTGAACGGAAAGGGAAAGGCATCCAGTTGGCTGGCAAACCAGTTGGCACCGGTGATCTTTTCCCAGCCGGAAGCGATGAGCACCGGGCCCACGATAAGCCTTAACAGTATCGAGACGACACCGTCAAAGTGCTTGACGAGGCCCAGGGCGCGGTCGTAAATGCGAGTGGTGGTTGACAAGAACTGCTGCATAGGGGTTCTTCCGCTCTCGGCTTGCACCGCGGCGAATCTGCATCGTCTTGTGGGTTGTGCGGTACGCCGCGGTGCCTACCGCAAACAGTGGAATATGCGAGATCGCGAGTCGCCCCGCAAGTGTTTTCCGGCCCGCCACCAAGACGGATGCCCGCCCCGACCCAGGATTGGTTGGAGCATGCTCGGGCCAAATCGACCGGCAAACCCTTACCAGTAGGGGGCTAAAATCCATAATGGGAATGCCGCCGATACAGATGGTCGATGAACATTTTTCGGAAGATCAGGCAGTGTTCCGTGGGGCCCGATGCTTTTCCAGCAATTTCTTCTCTAGAGCGAACTAGGACCATCCCAAAGTGTTCGCTCCTGAGATGAAATTTCAGAAAAATGTTCGTAAACCATCTATATGGGCTTTGCCGAGGGCTAGTAGGTGACTTTGGGATGGCCCTGCTGGAGCGAACACTTTGCGATGATTCTGTTCCCCGAGTGACATAGCTTTGTTGTTGACTGATTTTCACAGGCGCCTAGCGCCAGACGTGGACCCTGGCCGGTTGCGGCAGGTTTGGCGGCGACTGCCAAGCGATGCCCCGCAGGATTGGCGGGCGGTTGCCGCTCTCGGGGCGCTGGCGTTGCGTTCCCGGCGCATCATCGGCATCAGCGGTGGCCAAGGGGCGGGCAAGTCCACCCTGGCAGCCTTGTTGGCACAAGCAATGGAACTCGAGGGGCAGCGGACGCTCCCCTGCTCGCTGGATGATTTCTACCTCACCGCCGCCGCCCGTCGGCGGCTGGCCCGCAGCGTCCATCCACTGCTCGTCACCCGCGGCGTGCCCGGCACCCACGATGTGCAACTGGCGCACGATACCATCGCAAGCCTGGCCGCTGGTGCGCCGACGCCGGTTCCACGTTTCGACAAGGGCCGCGACGACCGGGTACCCGAGGCATCCTGGCAAAGAACGCTAGGTGTTCAAGCGGTGGTATTCGAGGGCTGGTGTCTTGGCGTGGCGCCGCAGCCGGAAGCGCTGCTGCCAGCGCCGGTCAACGACCTGGAAGCCCATGAAGACCCCGAGTGCCTGTGGCGGGCCTATGTCAACGACGCCTGCCGGGCCTACGCTGGCCTGTGGGCACTGGTGGACTGGTGGATTTACCTGGAAGTACCCGATATGGCGAGCGTGCGGCGCTGGCGCTCCGACCAGGAACGGCACCTGCCCCGGGCGCGGCGCATGTCCAATGCCGAGTTGACCAGATTTCTCGCCCACTACGAACGGCTGACGTTGTGGATGAAATCATACCTTCCCGACCGGGCGCATTGGCGCTTGAAGCTCGATACGCATCACCGGGTACAATCCGCTAGCGTCCGGCATCCGGGTCCCCTTTGAAAGGGTGCGGTTGTCCGCCAATTCTCATTATGGCTTTCAGACCCTCCACTGGAAGGGTTTGTCGGGCGATTTGGCCCGAGTAAGCAAAATGTGGGGGTGTTGCGCACCGAACAGTGAAGTTGGACGCCAAAACGAGAATTGCTGGCGGTTTCCAGTTGACGTTGACCCGGATTTCGTTTCGTGCGCGAGGGGCAAAACCCTTGCAAGCCCCCGCAAGGGGCACCGCCCGCCTGCCCGGAAATCAAACACAGCGCATCCGCCTTTGCGGAACCTGACTGCATAGGCAGGGTAACCATACGCCCGGCCAGCTCACCCGGGGCCGGTGGCTGTTCAGATTCGGTTCAGCCAGCCCCGGTTAACTTGTGCGTACCAATCACCGAGGAGATAACGACATGTTCCATCTTTTCTACCGAACAATCGCCGGAATCGCGATAAGCCTGCTGCTGGTTCCCGCCAGCGCCGGGGCGGCAACGGAATACGACTGGGCGCAGGTTACCGGCGTGAGCCCTATATACCAGGCCGTCACGGTCGTTGAGCCCTACGAGGAATGCCGCGACGAACGAGTCGCCTACCCCCGGCACGGCCGTTCGGCGACCGGGCCGATTCTCGGCGCCATCCTCGGCGGCGCGCTGGGCAACGCCGTCGGCCACAAGAAACGCAACAAGCAGGTTGGCGCTGTGGTGGGCGCCATCCTCGGCGGCAGCATTGGGGCGGATGTAGCGCGCCGGCACCGCGCCTTCAACGGGGTGACCTACCGCACGGAAACACGCTGTCAGGTGGTGGAGGAAACGCGTCGGGAAGAACGGCTGGCCGGCTACGACGTTAGCTATGAGTACGACGGCACGACCTACCACACCCGCATGCAGCGCGACCCGGGCGACCGCGTGCGGGTGCGGGTGCAGGTTACTCCCGCGATCTGAGCGGTTGGCGGTACAATGCGCGGACTGCGCAACCGGTGGCAACCCGTGGCGGCACCCATACCGAAAACATGGCAGCCGGGCAACCGGCGAGACACTCTCGTTCTGCTGCCCCTCGTCCTGCTGATGGCGCTGGCCGCTGCGGCAAACCCACCGGTCGCCTTGTCCGCCGAACAGGCATCCACCGCCAAGCGCCTTGCGGCGCAGCCCTGGTCGACGCTGGAATCCGCGGCGGACATTGTCCGCCGCGAAACCGGTGGCCGCGTGTTATCCGTGACCCCGCTAGAGGGCGGGCATCGCGGTTATCGAGTGCGCGTGTTGCTGGACGGCGGCCGCGTGACCACCATACTGGTTGACCCCCAGGGCAGCTCCCGCAGGCCGCGCTGACCTCGGGACGGCGTCATGCGCATATTGGTGGTGGAGGACGATCTCGCGTTACAGGGCCAACTCCTCCACCGGCTGAAAGACGCGGGTTTTGCGGTTGATGCCGCCAGTGACGGCGAGGAAGGGCTGTACTATGCACGCGAGTTCGACTACGACGCCGCCGTAATCGACCTTGGGCTACCGAAGCTGGATGGGGGAGACCTGATCGCCGCGGCCCGCGCCGACGAGCGGCGGTTTCCCATTTTGATACTCACGGCCCGCGGCCATTGGCAGGACAAGGTTGCGGGGCTGGAGGCAGGCGCGGACGACTACCTGACCAAGCCCTTTCACATGGAAGAACTCATGGCCCGCCTCAACGCCCTGGTCCGCCGTGCCGCCGGCTATGCGACACCCATCATTCGGCAGGGTGCGTTGACCCTGGATACGGTGAAGAAGGAAGTGCGGTGCCAGGGAGCGCCGGTGACCCTCACCGCCTATGAATACAACCTGCTCGAATACCTGGCCCTCAACCCCGATCGGGTCGTTTCCAAAGCCGAGTTGACCGACCACCTCTATGACCAGGATTTCGACCGCGACAGCAATGTCATCGAGGTGTTCGTGGGCCGGCTGCGCAAGAAGCTGCACCCGGTAAATCCAATTCACACCGTCCGGGGCCAGGGCTATCGGTTCGATCTTGAAGCCTGACGGGCGCACCGCCATGGCACCGCCAGGACTTCGACCCCGGCCGCTACAGCAACGCGAGCGCCTGGCGAGGCTGGCGGGGGCGCGCCTGGTGGCACCGCCAAGACTCCGACCCCGGCTGCTACAGACCGGCGCAGGCGCGGGTAGCGCCGTTGCCCGATGCAGCTTGGCAGTGTGCGCACCCACCGGCCAGTAGGCGATGCATACTAGGCTCAAGGCGGGTCCGGGTGTGCAGACCCGCTTGATGGCCACCACCACCCTGGTGCTGGCCGTCTTTCTCACACTCACCGGGCTTGTGCTCGACCGTTCCTTCGCCGCGAGCACGCTGACCGGTGCCGAGGAGCAAATGCGCCTAGTCATCTATTCACTCCTGGGTGCCGCCGAGACCGAGCAGGACCGTGTCGTTTTCCGGGAACTGCCGGAGCCGCGCTTGCTGCGGCCCGAATCGGGCCTTTACGCAGCCATCTCGGAGGTGGGGGGGACGTACCGGTGGCGCTCTCCCTCGGCGCTGTCGACCGCCGTCGAGTTCCCGGAATTCGACCTGGCCTTCGGCGAGTTTCTATTCCAGCACGACAACGCCACGGGAAGGTTCGTTCTAACCTACGCCGTCATATGGGAGGATGCCGACGAAACCATGCTCGTCTTCCAGGTGGCGGCGGACCAAGCGCCTTTTCTTGCCGCCATCCGCTCGTTTCGGCAAAACCTAACCATTGGGATGGGTGTTGTTACCCTGCTGGTGCTGGGTGTTCAGGCCATTGCCATCCGATGGGGCTTGAAGCCGCTGCGGGTCATGGCCGCGGAGGTCGGAGAACTGGAGGAGGGCCAGCGCGACGAGCTCTCTGGCGGCTACCCCAAGGAGCTACAGGGCCTGGCCGACAACCTAGGCCGCTTCGTCGCCCACGAACAACGCAGCCGCGCCCGCTACCGCAACGCCCTCGACGACCTCGCGCACAGCCTGAAAACCCCCCTCGCCGTCATGCGCAACGCGTTGGGGAGCCTTCAGCCGGGGAGCGCGAGGGGGCACCCCTCGCATGAAAAGGCTCAGCCGGGGAGCGCGAGGGGGCACCCCCCGCATGAAAAAACTCAGCCGGGGAGCGCGAGGGGCCACCCCTCGCATGAAAAAACTCAGCCGGGGAGCGCGAGGGACCACCCCCGGCACGAAACGACTCAGCCGGGAAACGCTAGGGAGCACCTCCCGCCTGAGAGCCCTCAGCCCGGAAACGCAACGGCGTACCCTCCGCGGCAGCAGCCCTCAAAGCCCGGCACCCCACAGATTGCGGCGGCGGCCCTTGTGGCGGAACAACTCGACCGCATGGAACAGGCGGTACAGCGCCAATTGTCGAGAGCAACCGTTGCCGGGCCCCCGGTGGCCGCGAAACCGGTCGACCTCGGCAGTGTGCTGCGTCGGCTCGCGCGAGCGCTTACAACCGCTCGCAATGACCAAGCCATCTCCCTAGAACTCGACCTAGCCGATGATCTGCTGGTGCGGGGCGACGAGCGCGATTTCATGGACCTGTTTGGCAACATTTTAGAAAACGCATTCAAATACACCCACCATCGCGTGCTGGTTCGGGCGCGCTCCGGCCCCCGCACCGTCGTTTGCGTGGAGGACGACGGGCCCGGCATCGATCCAGAGATTCGCGGCCAGGTGATCGACCGTGGCATTCGGGCCGACCGCGCCCAGCCGGGACAAGGCATCGGGCTGGCCGTGGTGGCGGAATTGGCCGCGCTCTACAACGGTTCGCTGCAGATCGGCACCAGCCGATTCGGCGGCGCCAGTGTCACGGTCACACTTTGAAAGGGGCGTTCTCCAATCCGGAGGCCCGGGCCGACATAGCCAAGGGGAACCGCGGCGGCTAGGCGTCCGGCGTCTTCGGCACGAGGTAGACCCGGAGGGGGTTCAACTCCCAGCCGAAGGCTTCGAACTAAAATGAGAAAAGCCGTCTTCGGATGCCCGGGGTGCCCCTTATGGCTGCGGTGTCGGCTACAGGCCGAGAAACACCCCGGCCAGCGCCGCGCTCATCGGGTTCGCAAGGCTCGCCGCCAAATCACAACCGCACACGGCGATGCGCGCGCGCCCCGACGCGCGGGTCGTGGGTGACCGCCACAATGGTAACGCCAAGGCCGGCGAGGTTGTCGAGCACCTCGTTCTGCAACTCATCGTTCAGATGCGCGGTGCCTTCGTCGAGCAGCAACATCCGTGGTCGGCGGTATATGGCCCGGGCAATCATGATCCTCTGCCTTTGGCCTCCTGAAAGCGTCGAGCCCATGTGCCCGACCAGCGTCAGATACTGCATGGGCATACGCTCTATCTCCGCGTCCATGCAGGCGAGTTTCGCCGCCCATTGCGCCTGTTCGAGATCTGGCCGCGCCTCTCCGGCTGCGATGTTTTCAAGCAGCGAACCGGAGAACAGGTCGTCATCCTGCATCACGACACCCAACTGGTGCCGATAGTGCACCGTATCCAATCGCCGCAGATCCACGCCGTCAACGAGTACCTCGCCGGCGGTTGGCATCAGCAATTTGCAGAGCATTTTGATCAGCGTGGTCTTGCCCCGGCCGGATTCGCCCGTAATCGCCACGAACTCACCCGCGCCAATTTCAAGATCGACGTTGTCCAGAACCCTGCCCTCCTCCTCGCCGTAGGCGAAACCCACCGACCGCATAAGAATTCCACCGCGCAGGTCGAGGCGCATGCCCCCACGTTCCATCGGCACCTCGCGCTCCTCAAGTCCGATGTCGGCGATGCGTTCTTGGTGCAGCTTCAACATGCGCAAACCCACCAGGGCGCCGATCAGCGCATGCACGCGACCGGTGAACATGCCCCCATAGGCGGTGAACGCGAACAGCATGCCCAGGGTGAAATCGCCCTCGATCACCTTGTGCGCTCCGAACAGCAGCATGACCGCGCGTTCGACATTGCTGAGTACGGATCCGGCGAGCCCCACATGAATGCCGAACCGGCCGAGCCGCGCCTCGGCGTTGATGGAGTTCACATAGCGTTGGCCCCAGGCATCCTCGCGGTCCGCTTCCGCGCCGAGCAGCTTGATCGCCCGATGTCGCTGCACATTCTCGATAAAACTGGAGTTTTCTAGGGCGCTCGCGGCGATGGACTCGTGGGTCAGGTTCCTGTGCGGGGCGTAGGTGGCGAAGTTGAGCAGGCCGAAGAGCAAAAGAAAAACGCAGAGCGCCAACGTCATGTCCCAGGCGTAGAACAGCAGGATGGTCAACGCGCCCACCGCCATGAGGGCATCGACCAGCATGGCGAATGCGCCGGTCGTCAGGAAGCCGCGGATGGGGGCGATAGCTCCAAAGCGCGACAGCACATCGCCCGTGTGGCGGGCGACGAACCAGGTATCCGGCAGGCGCAGTAGGTGGTGGGCTAGGCCGCCGACCATACGAAAGGCGGAAGTATTGCCGACATAGAGCACCAGCAACGACCGCAGATAGCCGGTGGCGGACGAGACGAGGGCCAGCAGGCCAAAGCCCACGGCCAGCGCAACCACGATGTTCATGTCGCCCTGACGGATGCCCTGGTCCACCGCGAGCTGCATTTGCAGCGGCATCGCCAGGGCGAATACCTGCAGCAACACCGTCATGGCGAAAACCGCCCCGAGGGCGCCGCCGAGCCCGCGCAGGGCCGACAGGAACGCCGACAGCTTCACCGACTCCACGTCCCTCTTCTCTTGAAACGCCGGCGTGGGGGCGACCTCTAGCGCTATGCCCGTGAACCGCGCACCGACCTCTTCGAGGGTTAGGCGGCGCTGGCCAGAGGCCGGATCGACTATGGTGACCCGGCGCCGGGTCACGGATTTCAGAACGACAAAGTGATTCAGTTCCCAATGCAGAACGACCGGCGTGCGTAATTGCGCCAGTTCCTCAAGTTCCAGCCGCACCCCGCGGCAGGTAAGCCCGAGGCTCTCGGCGCAGTCGCGCAGGCGGCTCAGGGTCATGCCGCGCAAGGATAGCCGGAACTTCGAACGCAGTTCCCGCAATGTCGACTTGTAGCCATAGAACCCGGCCACCATGGCGAGGCAGGCCAAACCGCATTCCGAGCGCTCGGACTGAAGAATGACGGGTAGTCGCATGACCGCGTGACTGGCGGTTCGGCGCGATCAGAGACGCTTGGCCGTGCCGCGCAACGGCTCCAGCAGCCAGTCCAGCAGTGTACTGTGGTCGCGTACCAGGTCGGCGGTCAGCGTCATGCCGGGCCGCAAGGCCCGAAGTTGCGCCGCCGGCAGGTCAACGCCACTGGGGAAGGCCACATCGACCTGGTAGTGGAGTCCGGTCAAGCCCTGACCCGCTCCCGCGCCAGTCGGCGTCATCGCCGTCTCTGAGATCGACAGCACCCGCCCCTGCTGGGCACCGTGGCGCTCGTAGGGAAAGGCATCGAGGTAGACGCGAACTTCCTGGCCGGCAGCCACGAAGCCCATAGCCGCCGCCGGTGCGAATAGCCGCGCCTGCAGGACGCTGTCTGCTGGGAGGATGTCCAGCAGGATATCGCCGGGTCGCACGCTGTCGCCGGGCCGTACCCGCACTGTGGCCACCAGTCCGTCGCGGGGGGCCAGCAATCGCGAGCTGTCCTCGCCGCGGATTCGGGAAGACTCCATCGCCAGGGCGTGCAGTTGCTCCTGAATCGCCGCCTGCTTGAGGTTCCTCTCCAGGGTGAGCCGTTCCACGCGGGCATCGTTGGTGGCCAAGCTCGCCCGCAGTCGCCCAGCCTCGCGACGGCGCTCCGACAGCGATAGCCGCCGAGCCTGCTCTTCCTCTTCGAGTTCCACAAGACCCGCCTGTGGGAGCGCGCCGGATGACAGGAGACGCCGCCCGTTGCGATATCTCTGTTGCGCGATCTGCACCTGGGCTTCGGAGAGGCCGATCTCCTCGTTCAGGCGCGCCAGTTCATGGCGCTCCGACTCGTTCTGTCGGGTCAGCAGCTCAAGGTTGTTCCGGTACTCCGCGGCGACCATGCTCAGCCTCGCGTCCAGGGTCGCGCGCCGACCGTCGATTTCCTCGATCATACGCTCCTGCACGGTGAGCGACCGTTGCAGTCCGTCGCCGGAGGACACCTCTAGCAGAACATCCCCGGCCTGCACCCGGTCGCCCGGTGCCACATGGCGACGTCGCACGACACCAAACGACTTGGCGGCTACCCGCGCCCAGCCGGCCGCAGGCGTGAGGTAGCCCTGAACCTGCTCCTTCCGCGCGAATTCGAAGGTGGTGGCGAAGCCCACCAGGCCGGCCCCGGCGACAACGGCCGATGCGGCCAGCAGATACCCGGACACGGGCTTCGACAGCAGCGCCGGTTGCCAGGCCGAGCCGCGAAACCGCGCCAGAGCCTCCTCACGAAAAAGGGGGGCGTTCTCCAATCCGGAGGCCCGGGCCGACATAGCCAAGGGGAACCGCGGCGGCTAGGCGTCCGGCGTCTTCGGCACGAGGTAGACCCGGAGGGGGTTCAACTCCCAGCCGAAGGCTTCGAACTCAAGCAGGGTCTCCATGCCTATGTTCGCCTGGTGCTGGCCGGGCAGGGGGGCCAGCGGCGTCGCCCCCGGACCAAGCGGCCTGGGTTCCCGGCATGTGGCCCGAAAACGCTCATCCGGCCCAAACGAGAACGTCCGCTCGCCCCCGTTGCGGTCGAAGAAGATCGTCGAGCAATAGGTTCCGGGGGCACCGGTGTCCAGGCCGACATCCAGTGTCGACCCGTCCCTCATCGGCAGTTCCATGGCGAATACAAAGCCACCGATCAAACGCACGCCATCGAGCTGGACGCCGGCGCCGCACGGGCCCGCCGCGCCGAGATGGAGCCGGCCCCCGGTCCAATGGAAGCAAACCGCCGGATATCGCAGCAGCATGTTCATGCCCAGAAGGTGTTCGACTTCCGGGGCGATTCTTTCGGCCATAATGTCCACGAGCACCTGATTGAACGTGCCCACGCCCAGGCGCAACGCGGGCGCTCGAAAGACATCCGCATTCCGCAGTCCGTGGGTCGTGCGCACGTCAATGGATGTCAGGCGGGTGCCCATGGACAACAGATACGCCCCCAGCGGCGAACCGGCCCCAAACGCCGTGGTGGTGGTGGAACCGGTATCCACCAGCACCCAGGGGGCGTGGTCGCCAAAGGACATGCGCACGTTGGGGAACACCCTGCCCTCTACGGGCTCCTGGAACAGGATGGGCACGACTTGCATCTTCGGTTCCGGTCGGATTACCGGTCGCTCGTGCAACTTGGCCAGTTGCCGCTCATACCATTCTTGGCAGGTGCGCGCCAGGCCTCGGGAACGGATCAAATCAAGTTGTTCCGCCGATTCCGGCTTGTTTCCAAGGGATTGCAGCAGCCGGTGCCAATGCGGACAGAAGGAGGTCAGATTACGCGCCTCGTCCCTGCTCCTGCCGAGCATGGCGCCTAGAGGCCCCGGTTCAGGGCAGCCATGCTTAAGGAGGCAGGTGGAGAAATCATCGAGGTAGGGCTCGTTGCGACCCGGATGCGCCAGGAAAGCCTCCCATGTGTGCCAAGCGCCCTCGAAATTGCCGATTCGTTGCGCGTCCGCTATCCGTAGGAGCAGCGCGCCGGCCTCCCTGTCCTCATAGGAGGGCGCTTCGCCGCCCGCAAGGGCGGCGAAGGCCAATAGGGCCGGCAACGAGCCGATGATCAACCCCTTGGAGGTGTTTGGGATCAGCGACATTCAAAGCCTTCCATATCTACGGATCTGATTCCGTTGTCGCAGTGTTCTCTGGCCGTCCGAGCGTTGTTTCTCAATCGCCTGTCGCGTTCCACCGTTTCCGCCTCCCTTTTGTCTTTTTCGGTTTCTTTAGGACATCCGTTGTCGTCTTCGCTATCGTCCCCGAACCTGGCCTCCCCCCACGGGTTTTGGAACCCTGGGTTGGTGGGATCATCGTGCGGGGGTGCGCGATGACTAAGCAACCCGCCGGCAACTGCGCCCATTTCAGCTTCACTCAATAGCCTCATCGTATTCTCCTTTCGTTTGCGTTTACAGCTATTGCGGCCCGAAAGGGCCGCGCCGAGTCGCCCACTTTGGTGGGCGATTCAGACCGAACGTACCATATAAGGGGGGGGGGGGGGGGCAATAGTTTTTATATACTATTTTGTTATATATGAACCGAGAAGAGACCCCCGCACAGACATTAAAACGGCCACCGCACGAGACTCTGAGGATTTCGCGGCTAGGTGATCGACCGTGGCATTCGGGCCGACCGCGCCCAGCCGGGACAAGGCATCGGGCTGGCCGTGGTGGCGGAATTGGCCGCGCTCTACAACGGTTCGCTGCAGATCGGCACCAGCCGATTCGGCGGCGCCAGTGTCACGGTCACACTTTGAAAGGGGCGTTCTCCAATCCGGAGGCCCGGGCCGACATAGCCAAGGGGAACCGCGGCGGCTAGGCGTCCGGCGTCTTCGGCACGAGGTAGACCCGGAGGGGGTTCAACTCCCAGCCGAAGGCTTCGAACTAAAATGAGAAAAGCCGTCTTCGGATGCCCGGGGTGCCCCTTAGGGCGGCGGTGTCGGCTACAGGCCGAGAAACACCCCGGCCAGCGCCGCGCTCATCAGGTTCGCAAGGCTCGCCGCGAGCAGTGCCCGCAGCCCGAAGCGGGCGATATCCTCCCGCCGCTCCGGGGCGATGGCACCCAGGCCGCCGAGCAGTATCGCGATGGAACTGAAATTGGCAAAGCCGCACAGCGCGAAGGTAACGATGGCGCGCGTGGATTCCGCCAGTTCCTGGCGGTGCCGCAGAAAGTCCAGGTAGGCGACGAACTCGTTGGCGACCAGCTTTTGGCCGATAAAGCTGCCCGCCAGCCCGGCATCCTGCCAGGGAACGCCGATCACCCAGGCCAGGGGACGAAACAGCCAGCCGAGAAGCTGCTGAATGCTGAGGTCGGGTGCCCCGACGAACCCGCCGAGCCAGCCGGCCAGCCCGTTCAGCATGGCGATTAGCCCGACAAAGGCGATCAGCATGGCGCCAACCGCGGCGGCGATACGCAGCCCCGTGAGCGCACCGGAGGCTATTGCGTCGAACAGGTTGACGCTCTGTGTGCTTTGTGCGGAGGGTGTTGTCTCGCGCTTTCCGACCGAGGGATCTTTCCCTGCTGGGGGTGTTCCCTCCCGCTCCCCGGTTGAGGGATCTTCCTCCGCCGGGGGTGCTCCCTCCCGCTGCCCGGCGGAGGAACCTTTTCCTGCCGAGGGTGTCCCCTCCCCCTCCCCGGCCGAGGGCTCCCTTCCCGCAGGGGGCGACCCGCCGCCCAGGCATTCCCGATCATCGTGGGAGGGCTCCGTTGCCGCTGGGAGCGATCCCTCCCGCTGTCCGGCGGAAGGGTCTCCGCCGCCGCCGATTTCCCGGGAATCGCGCTGCGGCGTATGCACCTCGGGCATGACGATCTTGGCCATCATCAGCCCGCCCGGAGCGGCCATGAAACTGGCGGCAATCAGATACTTGAGCTCTATGCCCATTGCCGCGTACCCGCCGATGATGGCCCCGGCGATGGTGGCGAGACCGCCGGTCATAACGGCGAACAGTTCCGAAGCGGTCATGGTCGGAACGAACGGGCGCACGACCAGCGGCGCCTCAACTTGGCCCACAAAGATGTTCGCGGCGGCGGCCAGAGACTCCGGGCGGCTGGTGCCAAGCGCCCGTTGCAGCAGACCGCCGAGCGTGCGGACGACCCAGGTCATCACCCCGATGTGATAGAGCACCGAGATCAGGGCCGCGAAAAAGACGATGGTCGGCAACACCCGGAGGGCAAAGACGAAACCGAACGAGTCGGAAGCGAGTTCCCCGAACACGAAGTCGATGCCGGCGCGACTGAATTCAAGCAGGCGCGTCACGCCACCTGCCAGCGCACCCAAGAACGCCTCGCCGGGTGGCAGATACAGCACCAGGGCACCAAACGCCACCTGCAGCCCGAACGCGGCACCGACCACCCGCCAGTTGACGGCACGCCGATGCGCCGACAACAGCCAGGCGAGCGCAGGCAGAACAAGAACGCCGATCAGGCCAATCAAGTCATTTGTTTCCGACGCGGGGCTATTTCGGCTATATCACCGGCACGGGCAAATCACAACCGCTTGCGACAACCGGCAGTGTATCAGCTTGAATTCCGGCTGCGTCGAACTCCATGTGGGACGGCCTTGCCATAATCCACAAATTCAAACTGAGCCACTACCCGTCAACCGGCAGCGTATCAGTTTGAATCCCGGCCCTGCCGAATCACCTGTGTGCCGTGCCCTTGCTCGGTCCACAGATTCAAACTGATACACCACCCGACAACCGGCGCGAGCCAGGGTGCGCGACAGCCTCGGATACGGTCCGGGCGGAATCGCTGTGCTCGGTGACCAGCCCTGCAGCGGGGCCTTGTTCGTGCCTTGAACCACCCCGTACCTGCTCGGCGGGTGCTTGATACTCGTGACGGCGACCTCGTCCACTGCGCCGTGCCCCCTGCCCGTCTGTCCCTTGCGCTTGGCGTTCGACCTGTGCTTCCGGCATCCGCCGCAATATGCCTCATCGGCATCCACCCCGTACTTCCCCCTAGCAACGAGTGCTGGCCACAACATCGATCAAGCAATCATTGTACACCCCGATGATATCGCCCATCATGAGCACTGGACAGGATCCGGAGTGGAAGAGAAGCAGATGAGTGAACGTAGCCTGTTTTCCAGAGTCGTCGGCATTCCCCTGCATTGGCAGATCGCCGTTGCGCTTGTCCTGGCAGCCCTGGTCGGCTGGCTGGCGGATGAGACCACGACGCTGTTCGGCGCATCGCTGCTGGCGATATTTGACTTTTTTGGCGGGCTCTTTCTCGACGCCCTGAAGATGATCGTGGTGCCGCTGATCCTGTCATCGATCATCGTCGGCGTGCGCAACATGGCGAGCCGGGGCGCCTTTGGCCGGGTCGGTGGCAAGACCCTGGGGTTGTACCTGGCCACCGCTCTGCTGTCGATCCTCACCGGCCTTCTGCTAGTCAACCTGATAGCCCCGGGCGAAAGCGAGTCGGCGCGGGCGCTGGCGGCCGCCCTGCCCGACGCATCGCAGGTTATGGACAAGGTGGAAGGGCGTGGCGTCGGCGACCTAGTGGAGGTGATCAGGCGGGCCGTGCCATCGAACATATTCCAGGCGGCGCTTGAGGTGCAGTTGCTGGCGCTGATATTCGTTGGCGTTGTCTTCGGTTACTTCATGTCCCGCCTGCGGGGGCCGGGGGCCGAGACCCTCCAGCAATTCTGGGTCGGCGTGCACGATGTCATGATCATGATCACCATGTGGATCATGCGTTTCGCCCCCATCGGCGTCCTCGCCCTGGTCGGCAAGACCCTGATCATTTCCGGCTTTGCGGCGCTGCAAGCCCTAGGGCTGTTCTTCATCACCGTGCTGTTGGCGCTCGCGGTGCACTTTGCGGTATGGCTGCCACTGCTGCTGCGGTTTTTCGCGGGCATCAGGCCGTATGCCTACTACGGCAAGGTGGCGCCCGCTCAGTTAACGGCGTTTTCGACAGCGTCGTCTTCGGCAACACTGCCGGTGACCATGAACTCGGCGGAACAGGCCGGCGTCTCCAAGCGGGTCACCAGTTTCGTCCTTCCCCTAGGCGCCACCGTCAACATGGACGGCACCGCCCTCTACGAATGCGTGGTGGTGATTTTCATCGCCCAGGTCTATGCCCTGGTGTCGGGAGTGGAACTCGGCATCGCGGAGCAGGCCATCGTCGTGCTACTCGCCCTTTTGACCTCCATCGGCGTGGCGGGCATACCGGCGGCGAGCCTTGTCGCCATCGCGCTGATTCTGCCGGCGGTCGGGCTGCCGGTGGAAGCCCTTGGCATCGTCCTGGCGGTGGATCGGATACTGGATATGTGCCGCACGGCGGTCAATGTGACCAGCGACCTGACGGTGACCGCGCTGGTCGCCCGCACCGAGGGGGAAGAACTGCCGGGTCTGCAAAGATCCAGCACGCCATGATGGCCAGCCCCTTGTTCCACGGCCGCTATGCGGCCCGGGCCGGGGTTGGAACGCGCAGGAAACCGGGTACTGCTCATTCGGCACCCGGTCGCGCGAGGTGCGCCTGCCCGCCAAGGGTGGGGTCAAAGCTCGTGGGGCCGGGCGAGCCTCAGCAAGGCACTAAAGAAGCGCTCGCGTAGAACATCGCTCGCTTCGCTCTTGGGCCCTAAGCGACACCAGGCTTCGGCGAATTCCCGGGGCTCTTTCTCGGCGGCGCGGCGGCCCATGCTCTGGTTGAGCGCATCCACCTGCACTTCCAGACGCAGTTGCCGATCGCCCGGCGGCGACTCCACCCCGGCCAGCAATTCGGCCTCCACAGTGAGGCGACGCAGCGCCGGCAGCGGCTCCTCACCCTCCGCTGCCCGCCCGGCAAACAGCGACGCCGGAGGAGGGCCTGCAGCCGGGGAGCGCGAAGGGGAACCCGTCGAAGGCAAGGAGCTCTCGGCTAGGGAGCGCTCAGGGGTACCCTCCGAAGGTAGGGAGCCGTCTGCGGAAGTGTCCGAGGGGGTACCCGTCCGGGATAGAGAACCCTCACCCGGAGAGCCCGGGGGGGCATCCCCTGGGGAAGCGACCGGTGCGCCGCTGGCCTCGGCCCGGCTGACATCAATATCCCAGGCCTTCAGGTTTTCTAGCTCTCTGCACAGGTTGTCCATCTCACCGGCGAGAATGAGCTGGTTGTAATTGCGGGCGGCCTCGTCGAAGCGTCTGTGCAGGGGCTTTTCCCAACGCTCCGGTAGCGATAGGGCATTCAATTCACCACGCAGGCGAGCCAGCGTGGCGCGGTTCGCGGTAGCGGGATTCGCCTCGGCCACCGCTTCCTGCATGCTGTCACAGATGCGCTCCGCCTCGGCAATGGCCGATTCGAGTTCGGAACCGGCCTGTTTCCGGCCGGATTCCCGGGCCTGGAATATCAGGTCGCACTGTTCGCGGAACTGCCGCCAGAGCTTCTGATCGGGTTTGCGCGGCGTCGTGCCCACCTCCCGCCATCGCCGTTGCAGGGCCTTCGCCTCCTGTACCTTGTCGGCAATGCTGGCCTCGCCCGCCGCCAGTTTTTCGGCGGCGGCAACGATAGCCTGCTTGGCGGCCAGGTTGGCATCCCAGACCCGTTTGAGCTGGGTGAAAATGCGTTCCTGCAGGGCCTCAAAACGACTGTCCAGCGCCTTGGCGTGCCTGCGGTCCACCGGATGGAACCTGCGCCATTCCTCCCGGGCGGTGCGCATGATCTGCTCCGCCGCCCGCATATCGGCGCGCGCCCAGTCTATGTTGTCGAGGTACTGTTCGAGTTGTTCGCAGATCAGCCGACGCTCGGCCAGGTTGCGTTTGCGCAGTTCCGCCTGAGCGTTGAAGTGCGCACGGCACGGTTCGAACGCCTGTTCCGCCAAACGGTTGAACTCGGCTTGCATGGTGCGCGCATCGGTGCCGACGAACGGCCCAAGTGCGTTCCACTCGGTGCGCAATGCCTTGATTCTGTCTGCTCGGTCCTTGGCATTCGCCGGGGTTTGCGCGGCGAGTGCCCGCATGCTGTCCAGCAGCTCCCGGCGCTTCGGCGAGGTGGCGAAAGCCTGCCAGTCCTGCAATTCCTCGACACGGGCGACGGCGGCCTGTAACGCCTTGCGGTGTCTTCGGACGGTTCGCTCGGGCAACGAACGGGCGATTTTCCGGGCCTGGCCCAGGCTGGACTGCGCCGGTTTCAGGCGACCTTCCGCGACGCTGCTTTCCGTTTTGTCAATCAGCGAGGCCAGCTCCTCCGCCAGCTCATGTTGGTGTTCGGTCAGGCATTGGCCAGATTGCCGCAACTGGGCGATAGCCTCGGTCAGACGCCGCAACGGTGCCGGCGCGGGAGCCCAAGCGGGCCAGCCAACGGCATCGAGTTGCCGTTGCAGGGTGGCCTGGGTTCGTTCCATGTCGCGCTGTTGCTTCCAGAGCGCCTGCAGCGCGTCGGGGCTTTGCGGCCAGGCACCGATCTCCTGTGGAATCTCGTCCACCGCGAAGCTCAGGTTACCCTGGCGATCGGTCGCCTCGGCAAGTTCCCGGTAGCGGTGGGTTACCGTCTCGAAAACCGCTCGCTGATCCCTATCCGGTTGCGTCCGGTCGGCTTGGGCCAGCCAATTGCCGGTCAGTTCGTCGTGCGTCTCCTTCAGGTCGTCTAGGGGCTCGCCGGCAACCATGCGTTCGTCCAACGCCCGCAACCCGGCGGTCAGCACGTCGAAGCCGGGAAGGTCCGGCTCGGCTGCCACGGCAACCGGCGCTGGCGCATCAACGGTAACCCGCAGCGCCGCCAAGCTCGGTGCCTGTAAACCGTAGCGCGCGAGCGTCGGCGCGTTTTCCTCAATCTCCCCCAGGCACGCTTCCAGGGTTCGCAGCAACTCCCGGGGCCGCCCGGGTGCGGTGCCCGCCGTTTCCCGGGCCAGAGCCGCCTTCAGTTCTTCCGCCCGCCCGTACAATTCGTCAACGGTCCGCCTCGATGTCCGCAACAAATCCAGCTCGGCTCGTGCCGTTCGGTTGACAAGCTTGTCATGGTTGCGGGACTGGCGCTCCAGCACCGCTAGGCCCGGCTCGCCAAGTAGCCGGACAGCCGGTAGCAGCGAGTCACGGTAGGGCTCTGGGCAACACAGGAACAGAGCGGCCAGGGCTTCCGGTGCCGTCACGCCGCTGGCTGCCCCGGCGGCCTCTTCCACGGAGGTGGCCACCCGCATACGCGCCTGGCGCACGGCGGGGTGTTCCATGTTGGCACCCAGTTGGGCCAGCCGGTCCGCCGCCCCGTCGCTGACGGCATTATCGTCGAGCAGAGATTCGAGCAGTTCGGAATCGTCAATCCAGGCCAGCGCCGCACGCCGCACGCGCAGGTCGGCATCACCCAGAGCACAGGCGGCCAGTTCATCGCGGAGGCTGGCCGCCTTGTCCGGGTTTAGTGCCGCGATGGCGTCGAGCCGTTTTTCAGCGCGTGCCGCCGCTAGTGGGTTTCTGCCCTTGAAGAGCTTGGATAGCATTGCCGTTGCGTCCCATCGTTGCCCTGCGCGATGTACGCTACAGCTTGTTATGCGATCCGTCGCACAGCGGTATGCCGCTCGTGCGTTTGCAACCGCAGAAGTACAGGGTTCGATCTTGTTCCACCCGGTAGGCTACGGGCACAAAGCCCGTGCCCTGGTGCGAACCGTCGCAAAATGGCTGATTGTCGCTCAGGCCGCAAGCACACCAGAAATACTTCTCGCCGGCCACGGCTTCGACGGCATAGGGCGCACGTTGCGCAATGCGGGGTTGTTCACTCATGATCTTCAGGCCTCTGCCAATCGGCATATCCATACATGCTAGCAGCATTCGCCCCGGCAAGCAGTGCGCCGATGCGTAGGGAACAGGGTGATTCCCTGGTCGGCGGCCGGTCCCGCGGGAGTTTGCACGCGCCGCAAGGGTGGGCGTACCGCGCTCACCGACCGAACCCGTAGGAAACGGCCCCTCGCCCGCCAGCAGGTGTGGGCGTACAGCGCTCGCCCGCCGAACCCTTGGGGCGCGTGCCCCCGCGCGCCGGTGCCCGTCAGGAAAACTCGCGCTGTTCCCACCAGGGGAAAAATTCCGGCATATCGGAGCCGACCTTGCCGCGGAACTCCGCCGGCCGTTTCTCCAGGAAGGATTCAACGCCCTCCTTTGCATCGGGGCCACGCCCGAGATGATAGATGGCCCGGGAATCGATCCGGTGCGCCTCCATGGGATGATCGGCACCCAGCATCCGCCACAGCATGTGCCGTATCATGGTGGTCGACAGCGCGGACGTGTGCTCGGCCATTTCGCGGATGATGGCGCGCGCCGCTGCCAGCAGGCTGTCCTTGGGGTGCAGGCTTTGCACCAGCCGGCCGTCCAAGGCTTCCTGGGCGGAAAATATCCGGCCGCTGTAACACCACTGTAGAGCCTGGCTGATGCCCACCAGCCGGGGCAGAAAATAGCTTGAGCAGGCTTCCGGCACGATGCCCCGGCGGGCGAAGACGAACCCAAACCGAGCGTCGTCCGCGGCGATTCGTACATCCATGGGCAAGGTCATGGTGATGCCGACACCTACAGCGGGGCCGTTGATAGCGGCAATGATCGGCTTCCTGCACTCGTAGATGCGCAGTGCCAGCACACCGCCGCCGTCGGGGCGCAGCCCGCTCGGTCGGTCCGCACGGGCATCGGCATCGAAGGTATCGCCGCCGGCGGAGAGGTCGGCACCGGCGCAGAAGGCACGGCCCTGGCCGGTAACGATGATACCGCGCACCCGGTCATCGGCATCGGCGCTGTCCAGTGCATCGACCACTTCGCGCAGCATCACCGCGTTGAAGGCGTTGAGCCGCTGGGGGCGGTTGAGGGTTAGGGTCATAATACCGTCCGCGATGTCGGTGATAATGGTCGTGTAGGTCATGGAATTACTGCCTGCTGGTTCTGAAGGTCAGGCTATGGTGCCCGAGTGAAGCGGTGTTTTCGAGAGGCGGACCGGGCCTTCGCCCGGGAGGTGCGACGGTTCATCAACCGGCATTGGCCCGCCTCCGGGAGCGGGGGTTCGCGGCGGCACCGGGCGGCGGAACGGCGCTGGTTCGATGCCCTAGTCGAGCGCGGCTGGTCGGTACCCGCCTGGCCGGTGGCCCATGGCGGCACCGGCTGGCACCGGACGCAAATGTTCATCTGGGAGCGGGCGACGGCGCTGGCGGAAGCGCCCGTCATGAATCCAGGCGGCGTCCTGCTCACCGGCCCCCTGGTATTCACAGTCGGCACCAGGGAACAAAGGGCCCGCCATCTACCGGCCATTCGGGCAGCGAAGGTGTGTTGGGCACACGCCCTAGGCGATGTCGCGGCGCGCGGCGCGGCGGTGCGGGCGCGGTCGAGGGCAGATGGTCGGCTTGCACTCGATGGATATCAGGCGTCTATCGCCGAGCTTGAGGGCGCCACTCACCTCGCCGGTTTTGCCAGCCTGGTCGCTGCCGAAGAGGCGACAACGGGCCCCGCCCCGGTTGCACCGACACTGTTTCTGGCACGGCTCGATTCCCCGGGCGTTACGCGCGTGGGCAGGGCAACGCTGAAATTCGATAACGTGGACGGTGAAATGCTGGGCCGCCCGGGCGCTGCCCAGGAGCTAATCGAGCGCGTGCTTGCCCTGGCATTGCAACACCCGGGGGCCACGGCGCGGGCCGAGCTGTTGTTGGCCCGGCTCGATAGGGCCTTGCGCGAAACGCCGAATGACCGGGGCGGCGTTTTGGCCGAAGAGGCCGCCTTCCCGCGCCAGGTGGCCGCACTCGGGGCGAAGTTCGAGGCATTGCGGGCACTGGAATTGAGGACATTGGCCGACCCGGATGCCGGGGCGCCGCCGGGTGCGGTTGCCAAGGCCCTGGCTGTTGGCAGTGCCGAGTTATGCGCCGCGGCGCATGGCCTGTTAACCCAGGCGCTAGGCTACTACGCCTTGCCGGCACCGAACGAGCACCTCGCGGATAACGAGGCGCCCTTAGGCGGCGGCTACGCCTCGCCCGCCATACAGGGTATGCTCGCTGGTTTTTCCGGTTATCCGGCAACGCTCGACTCGCTCAAGGACCGGCTCGCCCGGCAGTTGTTCGAAGGTGCGGGTTCCGGTGCCGGGCACACAGGAAACTGATATGGACTTTTCATTTTCGGAGGAGCAGACACTGCTCCAGGAAAGTATCGAACGCTTCATCCGGAATGACTATTCATTCGCCGTGCGGCAAAGCATCGTCCACGGGGAGCTTGGCTACGATGCCGGCAACTGGCGCACCTTCGCGGAACTCGGTTGGCTGGGCGTGCCCTTTGCGGAAGCGGACGGTGGCTTCGGCGGCACCGCTATCGAATCAATCATCATGTGCGAGCAATTCGGCAAGGGCCTAGTGGTGGAACCCTTCCTTGCCACGGTGGTGCTGGCCGGCGGCGCAATCAGAATTGGCGGCCACAGGGCGCAAAGGGCGGCCCATTTGCCGGGCATTGCCGAAGGTTCCACCCAGGCGGCGCTGGCCTTTGCGGAACCCCAGGGGCGCTACAACCTGGCGGACATCGTGACAACGGCGGCGCGAACGGACGCCGGCTATGTGCTGAACGGCTACAAGGCCGTGGTGCTGAATGCGCCGGCGGCGGACTTCCTGGTGGTCTCCGCCCGCACGTCCGGGAAGCAGCGCGATGCCGAGGGGGTCTCGCTGTTCATCGTGCCGAATGATGCGCCCGGACTGAGTCGGCGCGACTATCCCACCGTGGATGCGTTCCGTGCCTCGGAGGTGACACTGAACAACGTCGAAATCGCCGCTGATGCGCTGATCGGCGAGGCGGACCTGGGCCTGCCGATTCTACAGCGCACCGTCGACGAGGGTACGCTGGCGGTCGGTGCCGAGGCGGTCGGTTGCATGGAAGTGCTGTACCGGGATACGGTGGAGTACTGTAAGACCCGCAAGCAGTTCGGCCAGCCCATCGGCAAATTCCAGGTGCTGCAACACCGCATGGTCGATATGTTCATGGAATACGAGCAGGCCAAGTCGCTGATGTACCTGGCGGCGATGCGCATGGACGAAGGCTATGGGCCCGTCGCGCAGAAAGCCGTCTCGGCGTTCAAGGTACAGGTGGGCACGGGGGGCCGTTTCGTCGGCCAGAACGCGGTGCAGTTGCACGGCGGCATGGGCATGACGGATGAACTCCGAATCGGCCACTACTTCAAGCGGCTGAGCATGATCGACACCCTGTTCGGCAACGTCGATTTCCACCTGGAACGGTTCGGGTCGCTGTAGCCGTGGCGCGCTGGGACAAAGCCGACGCCGCGCCGGACATTCCAGACTGGTTCTTTGCCGCGGTCGAGACCGAAGGCGAGGCTGGTTCCGTGCAGGTGGATGACTGCGACCTGGTCTACCGCTCGTGGGGGCACCCGGCGAGCCGCGGCATGCTGCTTATTCACGGGATGAACGCGCACGGACGCTGGTGGGATTTCATCGCGCCCCGGCTTGCCGGTGAGTATCGGGTGGTGGCGATGGATCTCACCGGCATGGGCGACTCGGACTATCGCTATGCCTACGATGCCGCAACCTACGCCCGGGAAATCGTCTCGGTCTGCGATGCGGCGGCTCTCGGGGAGGATGTCATCGTCGTTGGCCACAGCTTCGGCGGCAACATGGCGACCAAGGCGGCCAACCTGTATCCGGGCCGTTTCGGGGCGCTGGTGCTCGCCGATTCGGGGCTGCGCCACCCGGAAGAGCCGCTGCCGGACTATCCGCCGCCGAGTGGCCGGGCCAAGATCTACCCCGATAGGAAAACCGCGCTCGGCCGCTTTCGGTTGCAACCGCCGCAACCCTGCGCAAACACCTACATACTGGAGTACATCGCACGGCATTCGTTGCTGCCGGTGGATGGCGGCTGGACCTGGAAGTTCGATGTGGACCTGCCGCATAGCCTCAAGGACACCGAGCGCCTTGCCGCGGACTACCTAGGCCTGACGCTGCCGGTCGGCCTGATCTACGGCGCTCGTAGTGAATTGTTCACCGAGAAAACCCGGGCGTACCTGGAATCGCTCATTCCGGGCGATGTCCAATCGGTCGCCATCGCCGACGCCCGGCATCACCTGTTTCTCGATCAGCCGCTAGCATTCGTGGACGGCCTGAGGGCGCTCTGCCGCAGGTTGGCCGGATAGCTCGGGGAAACCGCTTTGAAATCCTCTACCCTGTTCGTGGCCAGCGGTGTCGCCGCGTCGTTTTTGGGCTGCATCGCGGTCATCCTGTACCTGGCCGCCGAGGCTATCGTCACCCGTCAGATGGCGATTCTGCTCGGGGTTACGCTGCTCGGCTTCTACATCGGCTTCGGGGTCTTAATCGGCGTCTATCGCCTGATCAACAAACTGGATTGACGAAATACGCCTTGATGTGCGGACGTCACGACAACAAGACAACCAGGAAAACTCCGAGCTAATCGGAGCTTCCCTAAAACGCCGACTCCGCCATGCCCATGACCGCTTCCGACTCCGCCATTACGCTGGCTTCTAACGCCAAGGTTTTGGGTAGCAGGCGGGCGTAGAAGAAATTCGCCGTCTGCCGCTTCGCCCGGCCGAATTCATCGTCACCGCAGGCAGCGGCCATCCGTGCCCACAGCCAGGCGTAGATGGTGTGTCCGGCGAGTTCCAGGTAATCGGTGGAAACCACGCCGGGGAGGTCGGCATCGTCCCGGGCCCCGGCGACGATGCGAGCGGTTGCCGAACGCAGCCGCGCCAACGCCTGAACCAAGGGTTCGCGATACGGCTCCGGGGTGGGGGTTGCGGCCATCCTATCCAGCAGCGCATACAGGGTGCGCCCGCCGTCCCGGCAAACCTTGCGACCGACGAAGTCGAGCGCCTGAATGCCGTTGGCGCCTTCGTAGATTTGGGCGATGCGGGCATCGCGCACGATCTGCTCGACACCCCATTCCCGGATAAAGCCATGCCCGCCGAATACCTGTTGTGCGAGCACCGCGCATTCGAAACCCTTGTCGGACAGAAACGCCTTGGCGATGGGGGTCAACAGCTCCGACAACGCCAGGCAATCGCGGTCGCCCGCGTACTTGCCGCGGTCTAGGTTCAGCCCGGCAAAGACGGCAAAGGCCCGTCCGGCCTCGGTATAGGCGCGAATGGTGAGCAGCATGCGGCGCACGTCCGGGTGTACCAGCAGGGAGTCCGCCGGGCCTTCGGCATTCCGCGTGCCCCTCGGTGAGCGGCCCTGCAGCCGGTCCCGGGCATACCGGGACGCCTGCTGATAGGCCAGTTCGCCCGCGCCCAGCCCCTGCAGCCCGACCGACAGCCGCTCGTAGTTCATCATGGTGAACATGCAGGCGAGGCCCGCGTTTTCCGACCCCACCAGGTAACCGATGGCGTCGTCGTAGTTCATCACATTGGTGGCGCTGCCGTTGATGCCCATCTTGTGTTCGATGGAACCGCTGGCCACACGGTTGCGCTCGCCGCTGGCACCATCCGCGCCGGGAATGAACTTGGGCACAATAAACAAACTGATGCCGCGGGTGCCACGCGGCGCACCGGGCAGCTTGGCGAGCACGAGATGAACGATATTGCCGGCCAGGTCGTGCTCGCCGCTGGTAATGAATATCTTGGTGCCGCTGATGCGGTAGGTGCCGTCCCCGGCGTTTCGGGCGCGGGTGCGGATGATGCCGAGGTCGGTGCCGGCCTGGGGTTCGGTTAGGTCCATTGCCCCCGACCACTCCCCGGAGTAGAGCCTGGGCAGGTACAGGCTTTTCTGCGCCTCGCTACCGTGGGTATCGATACAGATCGCCGCTCCAATGGACAGTGCGCCATACAGGTAAAGGCTGGTATTGGCACTCCAGAACATTTCTTCGAGCAGACATCCGAGCAGCTTGGGCATGCCCTGCCCGCCATAGCGCGGGTTGCCGGAAACCCCGAGCCAGCCGCCCTGGGCCAGTTGCCGGTAGGCGGCCCGAAACCCCTCGGGCGCGGTGACCACACCGTCTTCCCAACGACAGCCCTGCTGGTCGCCGCGCTGATTCAACGGCGCCATGACCTCGCCCGCGATCCTGCCCGCCTCGCCGACCACGGCGCGCACCAACTCGTCGTTGAAATCGGCGAACTCCGGTGTTTCGCGCCACTCGTCACGCACCCTGAATAGGTCGAATAGTAGGAACTCGATTTCCCGTTCCGGTGCCCGGTACTCCAACATGGCCTAGCCCCCTGGCTGGTTACCCGCCCCTCGATACTAGTGCGCCGTCCCTTAAGTTTCTACGGTTTACGGGCAACCACATTAGGCCAATGCAAATTCCCGCCCGGGAAAGCCGGGGTACCGATGGGCCGGGAACAAGGCACTATCGACAAGTACGCCCGTTCTCCGGCAAATCTCGGTTGATGTCGCACAAGCCCAGTGGCGAGCCGCCTCTGGCGGAGGTGGCCGACAAGGAATACAACGCGCCGACGGGTTGCATCGACGGCCAGATAAGGAAGAGCTGGCCGCCGAGGCCGACCGGAATAGGGAATACAACGCACCAATGGGTTTCGTCGACTGCTGGTTGCCGCGTGTCTGTCGCCTGTGTGACCGCGTAATGGACCGGGACATCGACCTGTGCGCGTCCTGCGAGCGCAGCCTGCCCTGGAACCCCTGCCCTTGCCCGCGCTGCGGGCTGCCCCGGCCAGCCGCCGTCGCCGGGCCTTGCCCAAGCTGTATTGCGGTGCCTCCACCCTTCCAGGTAACGGTGGCGCCGCTGCTGTTCGAAGGCGCGGTGCGGCGCTGGATACACGCCGCCAAATCCGCCAGGGGTCTGGGGCAGGCCAAATTGCTGAGCGGCCTGCTCGCCCGGGGTATCGAACGGGCCGGGGCCTGCATGCCCGACGGCCTGGTACCCGTGCCGCTCTCGGGTGCGCGGCTGTTTCGGCGTGGCCACAACCAGGCGGTGCTGCTGGCGGTGCCTCTGGCGAGACGTTTCAACATCGCCCTGCACCGCCGCGGCACCGGGCGGGTCGGCGGCGGCAGGCCGCAACGCGGCCAGTCCCGCGCCGCCCGGGCCCGCAGCGTGCGCGGCGTCTTCCGGGCAACCGGGTGCTGGAACGGTCATCTCGCCATCGTGGATGACGTTATGACCACCGGGGCAACGGCGGCGGAACTCGCCGCAGCCCTACTGGCCGCCGGTGCCGAACGGGTGGATGTCTGGGCCGTTGCGCGAGTGCCACCCACATCCTGATAGACTCGTGCGGTCATGGTCGGACGGGTACGCCATGGGTACCTGGAATCTGCTTCGAGCCGCTTGCCGCGTCACCAGCAACAAGCCCCCGTCGCTACGGTGCCGGCAGTTGCGGGCGGCATCTGTCCGCAAAGCCGCCTCGGCCGGCCTGTGCGGAGTGGTCACGGGGGTGTTCGCCGTGTCCAGCCACGCCGGATGGCCCAACGGGCAGCCTATTGGGATCACCGCCGCCGTTACTCACGTGACATGTCCAACAGGAACTCCGCCGGCGATCAACGGGCAGCCTGTTGGCACCGCCGCCGCCGTTACAGCCGACATAACGGCCCCCCGAGTCGCAGGGATGTCCGCAGCGTCCCGCCACGCCGGGTGGTCGGTCGGGGTGCCTGTTGGCCCCGCCGCCGTCACAGCCCACGTAACAGCCCCGCAAGCCGGTGCGGCCGACCTCGCCATTACGGCAACAGTAACGGGAGCTGGAGCGACTAGGCCACGCGCCCCGCAAACCGACCCGCTACGTATCGCCGTCGCCGCGAATTTTCGTGGGCCGCTAAACCAGTTGGCGGAAGAATTCAAACGGGCGCACGGGGTTGGTTTATCGCCCACCTTCGGCGCATCCGGCCTACTGGCTGCGCAGATACGTCAGGGCGCGCCCTTCGATGCTTTTTTTTCCGCCGACACCTTGCGGCCCCAGGCACTGGTCGCCGATGGCCTAGCGGCCGCGCCCGTAACGATCTACGCCCGGGGCCGGGTAGCCCTGAAGCTGCCCGGCCCCAATAGCACGGGCCCGAGTGCCGCTAGCCGCCGTATCGGCATCCCCAATCCAGAGCTGGCGCCCTACGGCGCCGCGGCCGTGCAATGTCTGCAACGATTGGGCGTATGGCAGCACGTGCGGCACCGGCTGGTGTACGGCAACAATGTCAACCAAGTGGATCACTTCCTCGCCAGCGGCGCCCTGCACCAGGGGTTTTTGGCATTGAGTCAACTCGTGGCCAGGAACACCGCGCCCGAGCGTTACTGGGTGTGCCCAAGCGACTTTCACGCACCCATCAATCAGGGTGCCGTGGTGTTGAACCGCAGCCGCAACCCGCCCGCGGCAAGGGCGTTGTTGGGCTTCATGACCCAATCCACCACCCAGGCGCGGCTCCGGCAACTGGGTTATGCCGACAGTGACTGAGGATCTGCTCCAGAGCCTTGCCGTCACCGGCGCCCTCGCCGCCATCGTCACCGCGGTGCTGCTCATCGTGGCCCTGCCCCTATCCTGGTGGCTCGCGCACACCACTCGCCGCACGGCCGCATTCGTTGAAGCCCTGGTCGCCCTACCGCTGGTTCTGCCGCCCACCGTGCTGGGTTTTTACCTGCTGCTGGCGATGGCCGACCAAGCCTGGCTCGGCACCGGCTGGCGTACCCTGACCGGGCAGCCGCTCGCCTTCACCTTCGCCGGACTGGTCATCGCCTCTACCCTGTACTCGCTGCCCTTCGTCAGCCAGCCATTGACCAGCAGTTTTCGGAATACGCCCCGGGAGTTGCTCGACATAGCGGCGGTGATGGGTGTTTCGCCGCGGGCACGGTTTCTGCGCCTGATGCTGCCATTGCACCGCCGTGCCCTGGTCGCGGCGGCGGTACTGGGTTTCGCGCATACGGTGGGCGAGTTCGGTATCGTCCTGATGATCGGCGGCAACATCCCGGGCGAAACCCGGGTGCTGTCGATTCTGTTGTTCGACCAGGTGGAATCGCTCAACTACGCAAGCGCGCACCTGACGGCGGGGATTCTACTCGCCACATCGCTGTTGGCGCTCACCCTCACCTACGGCAGCCTGAGGCCGGGCAGATGAGCGCAGCACGGCCAGAGCCGGTGGCCGGCGATCTATCCGGGCTCGCGCTTAGCGGCCGGTTCAGCCGGGGCGATGGCTTTGCATTGGCGCTGCGCCTGCGCCTACCGGGCAGCGGCGTCAGCGCCCTAATCGGCACGTCCGGATCCGGCAAGTCAACCGTGTTGCGTCTCATCGCCGGGCTGGAGGCGGCGAATTCGTTCTCGGTCACTTTCAACGGCAACGCCTGGAACGGTATTCCCGCGCATCGGCGGCCGGTGAGCATGACCCTGCAGCAACCGGCGCTGTTTCCCCATTTAACCGTGCTTCAGAACCTGAAGGCCGTACCCCGGGGCGGACCGGTGGACGAGGCCATCGCCCGGTTCGGCCTGACGGCGCTGACCGGCCGCAAGCCCCACGCGCTTTCCGGAGGCCAGCAACAACGGGTTGCCCTGGCGCGCGCCTTCCTTAAACCCGCCGAGCTGTTGCTGCTCGATGAGCCCCTGTCTGCCCTGGACGTTATCGCGCGCCGGGAACTGGCACCCATGGTGGCCCGCATGTGCCGGGAACTGGGCCGACCGGTGGTCTATGTCACCCACTCCCTGGGGGAGGTGGTCCAAGTGGCCGATCACCTAGTTATCCTGGAAGGTGGCCGGGTAGTCGGCACCGGCCCACCGGAGACCGTTGCCGCCGAGCTCGACCACCCCTTGTCGCCGCTGATCGACTCCGGGGCCATTCTCGATTGTCAATTCATCCGCTTCGATCAGGACAACGACCTAAGTGAACTGCACATCGGCGACCGGGTGCTAAGGATACGCGGCGACCTCCGCGGCCTGGCCAACCCGGTACGGGTGCAGATCCCCGCACGGGATGTGGGCCTCGCGGTGCGCCAGCCAACGCAAACCAGTTTTCTGAACTGCTTGCCGGTAAGGGTGATGGGGCTTGTCGAGGCACCCGATGAGGCCGTGCTGGTCGACCTCGACTGCGCGGGGCAGGTCTTGCGGTCGCGCATTACCAGGCTCTCCCGGGACAACCTTGGGCTTGCGCCTGGGATGCCGCTATTCGCTCTTATCAAGTCGGTGGCACTGGACGTTCGCGTCTGACCGGGCGGTGGCCCGTTGCATTGGCCGCGCAGCCCGCCGCTGCTTGGAAAACGAGCAAGTCACCAGAGCCGTCGGCGACTGCCGGGGAGTGCGCCCGTCAGGCGAACCGCTGCTTGTTGCGCACCAGGTTGGCGTACTGGTCGAAGAGAAAGGGCCTGTGCGGCAGCGGGCAGCTATTGACCTGCTCGGCAAACACCGCGTCGATACGCGCATCCCCGGGTTCGGCGGGCGGCAGGTTGCCGAGGCCGGTTTGCCGCGCCGCTTCTAAGTGGGTGGGGAACAGCTTGAGGCCACTGACGATGCGGCGGTCGATCTCGTTCGCCAACTCTTCGGCGCTGGCGAATTCGCCTCGGATCCGCCCACCAAAGTGCAGATGCACCCGCCCCTTGAAACCCATTATGCCATCGACCATGCTCTCTAGATCCTCTCCCTCGGGCTTGTCGTAGCGGCCGTGCCGATCGGTAATGTAGAGTTCCCGGGCCTTGCGAGCTCCGCAGGGGTCGATCTCGTAGGTGATCGCCACCGGCACGATTTGGATGCGTTCGCACAGGTCGCCGGGGTGCCTGATCTCGCCGTCGTGGGCCAGCGCCAACATCTTGATGAGCGCCGGGGCGGTGCGGTCAAGGCCATCCTTGGAGCGCCCCTCCCGCTGGGCGATCCAAACCGATTCGGCCCCCTGCAAAGACGCTCGAATAAAGGCCGAGGTACGTCGCAGCGACTGGTAGATGGCCTTGGCCCCGGTTACTCCACGTTCGACAACAAAGCTCTTGTTCAGCCGCATCAGTTCGGCCGCGTAGCCTTTGCCGAGCAAGTTGTCGCCGACGGCGATGCGCGAGGTGTCGTGGCCGGCCCGATGAATGGCGAAATTCATAAGGCCCGAATCCATCAGGATGTCACGGTGGGTGGAGACAAACAGGTAGGGTTCGCCGGGTGTCAGGCCGTCCACGCCGACGACGGTGAAATCGAGAATGGTTCTCTCGATCAGCGAATCCATGTAGCGGGAAAACAGCATCTGCACATCGCGCACGGTCTCGAGGTTGGCCGCCAGACGCTTGAGATGCCGGCCCGCCAGCGCATGCCCGAGAGCGGGGAACCCGGCGGTCAGCCGCGGCAGAAAGAACAGCGCCGCTACGTGGCAAAGGTCTGGATCTTCGGCCAGCCTTGCGACCACCGTGGGCACCTCGTCGTCGCGATAGGGACGAATCCCATCGAAATCCCGCATGGCCGCATGTTAACCCCGATTGCGATTCGATGCCGCCAATCCTATCGCCAGACCGCGCCCGGTGGCGGGTCACCCACCCGCCCGGAGGCCGCCCACTTCCGCACGGATGGCTTCGAACAGTTCCGCTAGCTTGTCGATCATGGCGTCGACGCTGCGAAAACCCGCCTGAAAGATCGCCGTGGCATTCAACGCGCCCCACTCGAAACCCATCTCGACCACGCTGTTCACCCGGCGCAACACCAGATCCCGGTCACTGTAGAACCCCTTGCCGGCGGCGTCCCGCGGCGGCGCGTCCAACATCATCTGCATGCCGATGGCAGTGGGGTCGCGGCCAGCGAGTTCCGCATGCTGGCGAACCGTTGCCATCATCGCCGCAGCCTGTTCCGCATCTTCGACGGCCGGCGCGAGCCATCCGTCCGCCAAGCGGCCAACCCGTTCCAGGGCCTTGGCGGAGAAACCGCCGATCCATATGGGCAGGCCGCCACCCTGGGGTGGCTTGGGTTCCATGGCCACGGCCGTCGGGCTATAGAACTCTCCCGGAAAGTCGATCTGCCTATCAGCCCAGCAGGCCCGCAACAGGGCGATGGCCTCGTCCATGCGCCGGCCACGGTTGGCGAACGCTTCACCTAGGGCATCGTATTCGGATTCCTGCCAGCCAACACCCACGCCGAGACGCATGCGCCCGCCCGACAGCGTATCCAGTGTGCCGACCTGCTTGGCCACCAGCACCGGCTGGCGCTGCGGCAGCACCAGCACCTCGGTGCCGAGACCGATACGCTGCGTGGCCGCCGCCAGATAGGCCAGTGTGGTCAGCGCTTCGAGGATTGGCATGCGCGGCGGATACACGGGCGGCGGCCGGCCCGCCGCCGGATACCCCATCACGACATGGTCGAATATATCGAGTTGATCGAAGCCGATGCCTTCGATGGCCTGGGCAAGCCGAACGATGCCTTCCGGCCCTTCCCGGTAGGCGACGCTCGGAAATTCAACGGATAACTTCATGGGCCTTGCGTACTCCTGCGTTCCCGATCTGTGGCGTAGGGGCGCAACTTTACACAGACCGCATTGCGTGATCCATCGAGGGAGTACACTGGCCGCGCTTTGCGCACGGCAACGTCACCTTTGGCGAAGTCGCGGCGACTCAGAGCTCCCACTTGATATCGAGCAGCGCGGTGGTTCCGACGTCTTGCTCTAGAACGGTTATGCCGTTCTGCTTGATCTCGACGCCCGCGCCGAGCAGGTTCCTGACACGTACCTTGACGGTTAGCCGCTCGGCCAGAAACCAACTGTAGACAAGATCCAGGGAGTGAAACGGCTGCTCGTAGGCGTCGTCGAAGCTCTCGATACCCGCAAAGAAGATGCGCTCGCCAAAGTCGTTGTAAACCAGGGTCGCGCCATGTTTGCCATTGAACGAGTCAAAGCCCAGTTGCATGTTCACCACCCACTTGGACTGCTGCGTCATGCGCCTTGAGGTGTTGGTGATGTTGCCCGCGAGACCGCCCGCCCGAATGTCCAGTTTGGAGTCGGAAAACGTCACATTCCCGGAGACGTAGAACTGGTCGATCCATTGCCCGGCCAGACCGTTCAGGAACCCCAGGCTCTTCAGGCCCTCCAACTCCGCCCCGTAGATTTCCACCGCGTCCGCGTTGACGAAGTTGAATACGATGTTGTCTTCGGTCGCCGCCCCCTGCAGCGTTTCGATCGGGTCCGACACGTCCTTGTAGAAGCCCGACACCGTGAAGTTGTCGCCATTACCCCAAAACCACTCGGCGCGCACGTCGAAGTTCGAAAGTTTGGACGGTACGAGAAACGGGTTGCCCCTTACCCGCGCTTCGCTCAACGGGTCGATGTAGGTCGACTGGGAGACCTCGCGAAGATCGGGCCGCGCTACCGTCTCTCCCCAACTGAAACGCAACTGAAACTCCTCCGCCCAAAACCCCGGGCGAATGTAGGTTAGCGCAAGGGAAGGGTAGATATCGTCTTCGTTGATCGTCGCAGCGGCGATCTCTTCGGCGGAAAACGGAATTCGGTTGCCGCTGTATTCGAGGAGGTCCACGGGCACGGAAACCTGAATGAAGTTCTCCCACCGCAATCCACCGGAGAGCCGCCAGGTGTCGTTGAAAAGAAAGTCGAACTTCCCGTAGGTCGCCTCGGTGATTTGCGCGGCGTAGTAACTCTCAAGGCCAAAGCCGCCGACGCCGAGTAGGGTGATGAATCCGTTTTCGGGGTTAGTCAAGTTGGCATCCGAGAATACCTCGCTCGGCGTCCCTTCACTGATCAAGTTGAAACCCGGTGCCGTGCTGCCGATGCCCAGGGAAATCTGTTCGTAGGACCGGGCCTTGCGCGCATAGTCATACCCGCCGGACAACTCGATGTCCCACATTCCCAGGCGAAACGGCACCGCCACGTCCGAGCCCCAGGTTTCAACATCGTCTTCGAGATCAGAGAAGCGGAAGTCTCCAGCCGTGCCCGATGAGCGAACGCTGGTGCCGACCACCTCGCCGTATGGGGAGTCTAGGACATCCAATAAACCCACGCGGACTTCGTTCGGAATATCGGTGGTCGCCTCGGCCTCGGAGTAGTACCAGGTCACCCTGGTGTCCTGCAGATAGTCAAACATCTGCAAAAACGGAAAAGTCGCGAAGGTGTCGTCTCCCAAAGTGTGACTGCCCCGCACCTGATTCACGACCAACTCACGCTGCTCGAAGCGGATGTCGGCGACTCGTCCCTGAGTGGGATTGTCGTCCGCGCAGTCGTTGAACTGCCCCTGCTGGCAGGTGAGCGAGAACGATGCGTCGTCCTCGGTATTGCGTAGGAACATGCTCATCGTGCCGATTTCGTGGTCGTCGGTGAAGCGCAGGCCAAGGTTGCCCGTACCGGTAATGTTCACGGCTTGCACCGTGCGCTGCGTGCGTGAAAAGTCGGTATCCGGGTTCGCGACGTTGCGGTTCACCCGATTGCGATTGCGCCAGTTGTTGCCGTATGAGCCGTGTGCCAGGAAGCCGAACTCCCAATCCTCGCCAATAAACCACCGGTAGCCACCCGTGATCTCCACCTTCCTATCCGGAGACATGTCTTTCGGGCGAATGTCGATGTCCCTGTTCAAGGCGGTGGCGAGCTCCCGGTTAAGCGCCTGAGCTTCCGCCAGGGTCGGTGAGCCGCCCGCACGACGCAGCGTATTGAAGATGTTGACCTGGGAAAAATTGCCTCGATAGGTCTTGATCGCGTCACTGACTGTACCAGGGAGCGCCCGGGTACCGTCGTCGTCACCAATACTGTCGTCGCCGCCGTTGTAGGTCAAACCGTCGTGGTCGCTGTCGGTATTCCAGCCTGTGTTTATCTTGATGCCGAAGACGCGGTCTTCCGGTACCTGCCTGGTACGTATGTCGAGGTTACCGCCTCCGAAAGCCGCGGGCATCTCCGGCGAGAAACCTTTTTGTACGGCCAGCGTGTCGACGATATCCGCGGGGAAAATGTCAAGCGGCAATACGTTGCGGGTGAGGTCCGGCGACGGGACCGCCGCACCGTTGACTAGCGCACTTGAGTAGCGCTCCCCAAGGCCGCGCACATAGACGAATTTGCCCTGCGCGACCGTGAGCCCCGGCACACGCCTGAGCGCCTGGGCAACATCGCTGTCACCGACCCGGGAAATGCCCTCGGCGTCCAGCATGTCAACGGGCACATCGCTATCGATGCGCTCGGAGACGATGTCGGTCGCCGCAGATCTGAAACGCCCGATAACCACAATTTCCTCAACGGCGCTGGAGTCGGCTGTTTCCATGACAACGGGGGCCGAATCCTGTTCTGCTCCGGCCCCGGCTTCGTCGTCCTGCGCCTGCGCCCCGGCACCGACAATCATCGCCAGCACCACCGAGCCAGACGCAAAGTGACGCGTGAATGCGGTCATATTCTTCCCTCTCGTTTGTTGCCCAATACCCCTAGGAAACCGCTGATTAAGCCGGAGGTTCCCGCCGCCCAAGGATGTGTGGCGCAAATCGGATACGATATGTATTTAATTTTGCTGGTAAAGTAACAATCGCGTTATTAGGTTGCGACTCTGAACGAGGCTGAGATGGACTGGTTCAGAGCTTCCCTAGGTCGCCGTGGCATTACCCGTTCCGTAGCCCGAAGCCCGACCAACGCCCCGCTATCGGGCACCTATTTTGTCCGACTTGTCCGACTGCCTCGGAGAGTGCCTCTTCAGTCGATCCACAATGAGTCGAGACCGACGGTCCAGTTGGCCGTCCAGTCATCTTCGGCCGAAACCGCACCAAGACTCTCGTCGTCGGTGTCACCGTCGCCGTCGGTGTCGGCCAGTACCACGCCCAAGGGAGCGCCGTCCGCATCGGTCAGATTACCCGCTGTGTAAAATGGCCGCCTTCCGCCGAGTAACGAAAGGCTCGGGCTGTCGCTCGCCGTGATGATTAGGTTACCCACGTTGTTCGGGTACTTGGCAGCATTTGTGATCCACTCCGCAATGGAGTCGCCGTTCATCAGGTCATCCTTGGTGGCTTCCCCACAGGCAATGACCGTACCCGAGACCGACGCTTCTCCGGCTTGTGCCGCGTCGCGCGTGTTTGCATCATCGAGCTCGAAGCATTCATTACCGCCCAACGAGAGCTTGGTGCGTGCATAGCCGTCGAAAACGATGCTGTTGCGGAGTTGGGTGCGGGCGCCTTCCCGGTTAACGATGCCTTCCGAGTCGCCGTGCGTGCCGGTGCCGTCGGGCACCTCGTCGGACCCGGAGTTTATGCAGGTGAGATTGTTCACATAGACGTTGGTTACCGGATCGCCCGCATCGGTGGCACTCAGGCTGTCGCCCTCGATGCAGCGATTCCCATCGCTCATCGAGTGAATGACCAGTGCGTGGTCGATGCCCCCCGTCCATCCCTGGTCATAGTCGATGGAGTCGTCCCGCACATAGAGGGCCACATAGTTCTTGACATGGACCGCACCGCCGAAAAATTCGATTCCGTCGTCGAACGTACTGTATGCCTGCAAGTTCTCCACCAGGGTTTCGGAGCCAACCGCATTGAAGCTCACGCCGTTCAGCTCGTCGCCCGGTGCCGCCTCGAAACCGGTGTGCTTGACTACGACATAGCGTAGGGTGCCGGAGCTGTCCTGGTTGTCGTTACCTCCGTAGTGCGACGGCTTGCCTTCCGCAAGGACATTGCACTCGTTGTTCGCGCGTTGATCATCGCTGCACTTGTTGGTCAAGCCGCGGCCGTTGATGACGACACCACCCCAAAGCTGTACGTCTTCGGCGCCGGCCGTGCCCGTTACGGCATCGGTGAAGCCGGTGAACGTGATCGGCGCGGTGGGCGAGCCGTTGGCGTTGATGTGTGAACCGCGGTTGATCAACAGGTAATCGCCGGCGTTCGTCCATGCCAGGGTGTTGCCGGCAGCGATGGTCAGACTCGGGCCTTCGCCCTTGCCGGGAGGTGGCGTTGTTCCGTCTGTGTCCTCACCTACCGCGAGCGTATCCTCGAAGATGTGCACCCCGGATATGAATGGGATGGAGAGATCAACCATCAGTGGGTTGTTGATACCGACGAAGTTCGAATCGTAGACACAGTTCTGGCCGTCAAACGTGCCCTGGATCTCCGCCCCCGAGTCAGCGTTGTTATAGCTCGCACAGGGGTTGTTGCCACCGCCAGACGTCGTCGTCATCGAGTTGTCCGTGACGCTGGAGTTGTTGTCGGCCGATATGTTGACGTCGCCGCCACTGCAGCCCCCGGACACCGCGACAATCAGAGCCAGCGCTACAATCGGGAGATTACCCTCTCGAAGGTTCATCATCAGTTCCCCACTAAAGTGTTCTTCCTAGAACGCCCCGGAGGCGGCGCGTTCAACATCGCTTTGTCGGACGAGGTCTCGCTACCGGGAGAAGCAACCGCCGGGCGCGCCCCTAGGCGTTGCCCCACGCCTCAGCACGACGATGCCAAACCGGCATGACCAGCGCTTTGCCGCACAGCCAGCCCGGTCCGAAAAGTGTGGCTAACATATCGATGGACAGTGACGATTTGGTGACTGGACAGTGACAATTTAGTGACATCGCGCAAGCTCCCCGCAGAACAACGGGACAGCATTGCGGCGGGTGTCGAACGGCACCACCTTCCGCAACCGAACCACCGCCCGGTTGCGGGTAACGGCGGCCAGGTCGTCCAGCAGTGCACGGAAGCTATGCTCCAGCGGTCCGTTTGCGGTGCGCCTTGTTGACCGCCGAGGGCGAACCTTGCGCCCGGTCAACAACGGAGCTGCGGGCTGTGCCTTGGGGATCCTCGTCGTCGAACAGCGACAGACCACGACAGGAAGTGGTTATGCAGCCCGCGAAACCCAACATGTGGTAACTTGTCAATCAATCTACATAGGTTCCTTTCATTTGCATGCGTACAGATAAATAGGTACGTTATTCCGTAGGAATTGAATTCCTATTACCCGCAGACAACCAGAGGTAAGAATGAATAAGCAGAAATTTTTCAACTTCTGGTTTTATTAATTTTTTCTGTTCAATTCTCTGCTTGTACATCTAGCTTCCATGGACTAACCACCCATTATTGGCAAGCCGACGAGTCCAAAACCAAACGCGACTACAGGATTGACAACGGAGTATGCGAAAACCTTACCGGTGCCGATAAATCCGCGCCGATGCGCCACGAATCGCCCTCTTTCGAGGCTTATCGTAGCCGCATGGTCGAAAAGGGCTACGTGCTAAGAAGCTATCGTTGAATCCCCGTCCCCGCAACTAGCGTGGGGTGCTCAATTCCCTCAACAATGCCTCCGTATCGGCACCCAGACTAGATACCGGCGCGCAGGTGGTGCGCCTGGCAATACCCGCGGTGGCCCCGCCACACCGAGTCGCCCGCCACCAATGGCGAACCGATTGGGCTAACCGGCCCTCTCCGCCCAATTCATCGACCTCGCAAACCAGCATGCGGGCGGCCACATCGGCGAGCGACAGGGAAATAAGGCGGCTGCCGCCGGAAAGCCAGCTCAGCCAAGCGGCCCGTGCGGCCTGCACCCCGGTGAGCGGGTCGGCGATGGCGTCGCCGGCGAACTGCAAGGTTCCAACCGCGGCGCGCATCAGATCGCCGAGGCCCGCCGCAACCCCGGCATCGTCACCGAAGGCAACCCAGTTGGCGGCGGCACCACTGCGGCCGTAGCCGGTGATGCTGATCCAGGTTCGGCCCGCCGCACGCCCTACCCATTCCCCGGCTTCGACGCCGAGTTGTCGAAGCGCCCTAGGGCGGGACGATTCGATGACGATGTCGGCCCGCTCCAGCAGACGGTACAGCGCGGCGCGTCCTTCCCGCCGCTCCAGGTCGAGGGCCAGGCTGCGCTTGCCCTGGTTTAGGAGCCCATAGAAGTCCGCGTTGCCGAAGCGGGTGCCATCGGGTCGGTCCACCGATTCAACCTTGACAACCCGGGCACCGCACAACCACAGCAGGTTGCCGCACAAGGGCCCCGCCCAGAGCGCGGAGAGATCCACCACTAGCGGCGGGCGCGGCCCGCACCGCAAATCGCCGCAAACGTCAAGCGGGTCGCCATCGACAACAAACGGCGGGCGTTCCCTCATCGAGCGGCGGGAGTCCCCTTGTTGCCTAGGTGGGTGTCCCTTTGCCGTCTCATGTCGGTGTCCCTTTGCCGTCTCATGTCGGTGTCCCTTTGACGTCCTGGGTGGGTGTCCCTTTTCCGGGTGTCCCTTTTCCGATGGAGGGTGCCCCATAAAGGGCGGGTGTTCCTTTTCCGACGCCTTTTCCGACGCAAGGTGCCCCATAGAGGGCGGTGGGTGTCCCACAAAGGGCCTTTCCGGTTCCTTTTGCAAGAGAGGGTGAGCCCTTTCCGACGGTGGGTGCTCCATAGAGGGCAGTGGGTGTCCCATAGAGGGATGCATATAGGGATGGTGGATGTCCCGATGCGGGTAGCCGTGCCGGGTGTTGCCGGTCGCCGCGACCGCAAGGCCGAGCAGGCGGGCCCGTTCCAGAAGCGATTGCGTAGCGCGGCCGCGCAGCGCCCCGGCCAGCCGAGGCCAAGTCCAGACAAGATGGCTGTGGGTCTCCAGCCAAGCCGGCAGCAGTTCCCAATCCGAATGCCGGGGCAGGTTGACCGCCAGCGCACCATCGGCGGTGGCCAGGAACCGGCAGGCACCGCTCGGCGAACAACCGTCCCGCCACCTAGCACCGCTACAGAGTATCCGTTCCAAGAGTAGCTGGGCACCGTTGAACTTGGCGATGGGTTCAGCGCCCGGCAGGGTCGCGAAGTCGGCCAAAACGGCATCTAGACTGGCGGCTAGGGGTGGCGGGGTGGGTGCGGCGGAGTCGGCGCTCCCGGCGTCAACCGGTTGCTCGCCAATGGGCGTCGCGCGCGGGGTATTCACGAAGTAGAAGCCAGATACCGGAACGCCACACGGCTATCGCGGTTACACGTGGGTCTCATACAAACCAATGCCTGATGTCTCGGCGCAACAGCTTGCCGGTCTCGTTGTACGGCAATTCAGCGGCGAACTGAATCGCCTTCGGCACCCGGGCGGACCGCAGCCGTCGCCGCACACACCGCACTCCTTAAGCTGAGCCCCGGTTTCAACGCTGTCATGGGAATGGTTCCCCGCACTGGCCCCAAAGACCACAGACTAACCTAATGCCCCCGCTTTTCGTACAGCCACGGCGGCCCGAGCGCCCTGCGCAAAGGAACCGATAAAGACACGTTGACAAACCACTACATGCCGAGCCCCGCAAGTCGCATAACCACCCAGGGCCATCCCAAAGTCGTCTACTAGCCCTCGGCAAAGCCCGATACAGATGGTTTACGAAAATTTTTCGGAATCTAATGAATTTTCTGAAATTTTATCTCGGGAGCGAGTTTTTTGGGATGGTCCTGCATAACCACCACATGTCGGGGTTCGTCACCCGATCACTACCATTCCCTGCGCAAACCCGGTCATATGCCTTGTTGGCACCCCCCGTCCGCTCGCGGGTGTGGTGGACCAGCCGCCGTCAAGGCGTTGTAGCTATACAGGCTGTGCATGACAGGGCCCGCCGCCCGCTTAGCCACCAGATTGCGTAGCCAGGCCTTGTAGCCGCGCAGATGGAAAACCCTGGCATTGCGGCGCGAGCTGATCTGCACGCGGGCGGTGCGCTCCCGGCGGAGACCCTCATAGCGCCTCAGACCCGACGCCACGTCCGCCCCCACCGACAGACAGTCCGCAAGCACCGCCGCGTCCTCTATCGCCATGGCCGCGCCCTGGGCCATGAACGGCAGGGTGGGATGACAGGCGTCCCCCAAAAGCGTAACCGCCCCGTCTCCCCAGTGGGGCATGGGCGCGCGGTCGTAGAGCGCCCATTTGTACAGGGAGTCGCGGTCGCTGTTGTCGAGCAGCGCCTGAACATCGCCGTGCCAGCCGACAAAATCGCTCTTCAACTCATCATAGGTGCCGCGCTCGGTCCAGGACTCCACAGTCCAGCCGTCCTTCTCGACGACACACACGCAGTTGATCAGCGACCCGCCCCGTACCCCATAGCATACGAAATGGCCGCCCGGTCCCCACCAGACGGTACCCACTGGCCTCGGGAATCCCCTGGGCAGGCGTTCGGCCGGCACCAGAATCCGCCAGGCGATGTTGCCCGTGAAGGTAGGGGCCCCTTCGCCAAAGAGCGCCACGCGCACCCTGGAGTGAACGCCATCCGCGCCAATCAGCGCCTGTCCCTCATGGCGGGCGCCGCCAATGGTAGCGCGCACCCGCCCATCGTCCTGAACAAAGTCTTCCAGCGGGGCCGCCGTGTGCAACTCAATCGATGCGCACCGCCGCGCAGCCGCAACAAGCAGGGCGAGCAGATCGCCCCTGTGTATGTGATAGTAGGGAAAACCATAGGCCGAGCGCGCGGTTTCACCGAGCGCCGCGGCGCTGATCAGCCTGCCCGTTTTCCACGCCCGAAACTCGGTGCCTTCGGGCAGGCAGGCGCGCTCCCCGAGCCCATGCGCCAAGCCAAGGTGATGCAGCACCCGCGAGCCGTTGGGGCTCAGTTGAATGCCGGCACCTAAGTCGCCAAATTCCGGCGCCCGCTCGAAGACGGCCACCCTGAGACCGGCCCTGGCCAGGCAAAGCGCCGCCGTCAGGCCGCCGATGCCGCCGCCGGCGATCAGTATCTTTTTCGCTTGCATGGAACAAATTCCTGTTTCCTTTCATGGACGGCCTACAGGCGCGTGCCGGCGCATCGAGGGCCGAAGCGCCCCCGTCGGTCCGGGGCATAGCCTCCCCGGATTCCTAACAATGGACAATGTTGCATCACTATCACATCCCTCCGGTCGACAGGCCACCTAGATGGCATCGGCGGGTGGCCAATCACCCCTGGGGAAATACGCCGGGCTCGTGGTCGCCCGCTTCCGGGGCCAGGGCAAATCGGCGCTTGCGGCGGGCCGCCGGCGTGTAGCGCATTGGCGGCCCCGTTTCATTGCCGGCGATAGACCGATCGGCCCCCGGCAAAGGTTTCGACTACCCCAATGTCCTTGATGGCATCCGGGTCAACCGTCAAGGGATTGGCGTCGAGCACGACCAGATCGGCGCGCTTACCGGGGGTGATCGATCCCTTGGCGTCTTCCTCGAAATACTGGTAGGCGGCACCCAGCGTTACCGCGTGCAATGCCTGCCGGGGGGTTGCACGCTGTTCGGAGCCGAGCACGAATCCGCTGCGGGTCTTGCGATTGACCGTTATCCACAGCAGACGCATGATGTCGGGCGGCACCACCGGGGCGTCGTTGTGTACCGTCAGGGGTATCCCGAGTTCCAGCGAGCGGCCAACCGGGCTGATAAAGGCCGCACGTTCCTCGCCGAAGCTTCGACGATGCCAGTCACCCCAGAAAAACGGATGCGCGGCGTAGTAGGAGGGCACCAGCCCGAGTGCCTTGATTCTGTGTAACTGATCCTCCCGGGTAAGTTGCGCATGGATGATCACGGTGCGGTGATCGGGCATGGCGATGCCCTCCACCGCCCGCGCCACGCCATCGATCAACATATCGATGGCGGCATCGCCATTGGCGTGGGTGAGAACCGGTATGCCCTTGCGGATCGCCCGCGCCACGCGTTGGTTGTACGCCTGTGCGGGATAGCTGGGGTAGGCAACGTAGTGCTCGTCGGTGCCTGGCGGCCCTTCGTTATAGGGCTTCGTCAAATACGCCGTCCTGCCCTGAGGCGAGCCGTCCAGCACGAACTTGATGCCGCCAACGCGAAAGCCGCCGACATAGTTCCTGTCTACCCGAATCGAATCGACCTTATCGGCGTCGAGACGGTTGGCCATTGGAAACGCGACGATGTCCACCGGGAACGCCCGCCGCGCCGCGGCGTCCCGAAAGACACGCACGTCTTCGAGGCTCGCAGCACCATCCTGTACCGTCGTTATGCCATAGCTCGCGTGCAGGTCTGCAGACTGGCGAAAGAGACTCTCAAGGCGCTCCGGCGCCACCTTGCCGAATTGTTCGAAGACAAACGGATACGCCGCCGTCTCCTCCATCACGCCATTGGGTTGCCGGGTGCCCGGCCATCTCCGTATGACACCGCCCGGAGGATCCTGGCTCGTACCGTCAACGTTTTTTGCTTTGAGCGCCGCTGAATTTACGGTCGCCAAGTGGCCCGACACATGCATCAGGGCAATCGGGTGCTCGGTTGATACGCGATCAAGGTCGGCTCGCGTGGGGTGACGTTGCTCGGCGATGAGCGAATCGTCGTAGCCGTAGCCGTATACCCAATCGCCGGGTGCCGCACCGGACTTCGCGATACTATCGGACAACAACTCGATCAGGTCGTCCATGCTCTCGACCGGCCCGACCGGCGGCGACGACAGGTTGACGAAGTCGATCAGCCGGGCCACGAAGGACATGTGGCCGTGTGCGTCGATGAAGCCAGGCACCAGCGCCCGCTCGCCAAGCACCACCACCCGTGTGGCCTCGCCACGCATCGCGACAACGTCGGGCGCGCTACCCACCGCGACGATCTCGTCGCCGCGCACGGCCACCGCTTCGACATCCCTCAGCGCGGCATCGACGGTGACTATGTTGCCGCCCAGAAAGATAATATCCGCGGGCTGCAGTGTGGCGGGCCCCCGCCCGTCATCGGTGCAGGCGGCGAGCAGCGCCATCGTGGCGATCACCGCGGGATTGCGATAGCTCATCAGGGTCTTCCAAGGGTTTGCCAACCACCAGGGACAGGTCGCATGGCATGCTCGAATCACGGCCGACGGTACGCCGATGGCACCCGAGGAACGACTATGGGTCTTGGCAGCCTTGCGCAACCTGACCATCGATGCGGCCTATGCTTTGCACATGGAGCGGGAGACCGGCAGCATCGTCGCCGGCAAGCGGGCGGATTTCACCCGAAATTACCCAAGGTGGCGTTTGTCGGACCAGCAGGCATGGGTGCCCGCACAAATCCGCTGCGGCAACCCGACCTCGGCAACCGGACCCCGGGCGATGTCTTCGGCGGCAAAGATCAGGGCACTGGACGAATTGTTGTTCAGGTCCGTAACAAAGGTGAGCACATAGCCATCGTCCTCCTCGGTGGCCCCATTGCGCGGCGCCATGGGGCTTTCGCTCAGGAATACTCCTTCCGGCAAGGCGTAGCTCTGCTTCTCGCCCGTCTGCACATCTAGGCGAACCAGGCCGTTCATCAGAAACCATTCCGGCATCATGGTCGCGGCCCAGGTGTAGCGGTAGGGCTTGCCCGCAAACGCTGGATTGATCATGCCGAACTCCAACACCGCGTCGTCCAGATAGCCCTCTGTCGTCCTACCGGTCTTCAAGTCGAAGCGCCAGCGATAGGCTTTGGCACCGACTTCGTGCAGGTTAAGCATTCGGAAAATCGACCACTTGTCGTTGGTGCCCGCCTGCATATTCGGCTGTGGGTTTTCCTCGAAGAATCCATCGAGCACCACTGCGTCGCCGTCTTCGTAGGCATTGATAAAGTGCAGCACAAAGGTGGGCCTAGCCTCGAACCAACGTATCTGGTCCGGAGCCCCCCGGCGCGGAATGATGCCGAACCGGCTCGGCTCGTTGGGATGGAACCGTACCGCATGGGCACCGACCCGTAGCGCCTGCGCATCCCAATACAACGGGAAGTCGTTGAGGATGGCGTAGTTGTCCGTGAACGCCATGTCGTGGGGTAGCCTCGGCCCCGGCAATGGGATCGGCACATAGTGCACCAGCGCCCGTTCGGCGTTGACCACGCCATAGTGCATGAACGGTGCCTGCTTGGAGTAGTTGAAGAACAGCATCTCGCCCGTGGCCTGGTCGACCTTGGTATGGGCCGAGATTCCCCAACCCGGCGTCGTCTTCCGTACCCACGCGGACTTGCCAAGCTGCTCCAGGGTGCGCGGATGGAGTTCATAGACATCGCCGCATTGATAGAAGCTGGTCGCCGCACGCCCGCCATGCACCACCACATCGGTGCTCGATGCGTCCTTGAGACCGGTTCGGGCCCCGCATCCCGCACGCAGCGATTTCTTCGGCGATTCGATCAGCCCGGCCCATAGGGGTCGGCCCGCTTCCAGTTCCGCATTGAATCCTTCCGTGCGGATGAACCGGTTACGGTATTCCAGCTCGCCGTTGTCGACGAACAACGAATGCAGCATGCCATCGCCATCAAAGGGGTGATAGCGGCCAATGGCATCGTGCAGGGGATTCTCCGTATTGCGCAAATAAACACCCGACAGGTCGCCGGGAAGCTCGCCGGTCACCGGCAGCTCGAAGGCGTCGATTTCCTTCGTATTGGGTAGCCAGGCACCGGAGCGGTAGGGATGGTCATCATCCAGCGGCAGACCGGAGGTGAATTCGTTAATCAGCTCGACTCGCATTAGGTGCCTCGTCAATTCTCATGGGGCGAGCACCCCGCACTGGACACGCATCGCCGGTGCCGCGTCGCTCATGGGGCACCCCGAACCGTGCGCGTGTCCACGGCATCACGCCCCGCCGGGTTTCGCCCCCCGGTCGGCCAGCCTATAGGGATTTCAACGTCTCCCGCAGAATCTCACACATCCTATCGATTTGCGCCCTTTCGACAATTAGCGGCGGCGCAACGATGGCGGCATCGCCGGTGGTCTTGATGTGTAGGCCGGCATCGAACAGGCGCCGCTGCAACCGCTGACCGCTCGCGCCCGGCGCGCCATCGGGCGCCACGTCGAAACCCACCAGCATGCCGTACCCCCGGATATCCGTGACCGCCGGGAGGTTCTGTAGGGCAAACAGCGATTGCAGAAAGTAACTCGACGTCTCCCTGGCCCGTTCGAAGAGCCGCTCGCGCCTATAGATGCCAAGGGTCGCGACAGCCGCGGCACAGGCCGCGGGGTGGGCGGAGTAGGTGTAGCCGTGGGGGAACTCCACCACATCGTCCGGGCTCGCCTGCACAATGGTCTCATAGAGGCTATCCCGCACCCCCACGGCACCCATGGGCTGGGCACCGTTGGTGAGCGCTTTCGCCATGGTCATGATGTCCGGCTGGACATTGAACGCATCCGCGGCAAACGCGGCGCCGGTGCGCCCAAAGCCGGTGATCACCTCGTCGAACACCAGCAGAATCCCGTACTCGTCGCAGATCTCCCGCAGCCGCTCCAGGTAGCCGACGGGCGGCACCAACACCCCCGTGGACCCCGCAATAGGCTCCACGAAGCAGGCGGCAATTCGGTCTGGCCCATGGGTGCGCGCCGCCCGCAACAGATCATCGGCCAGTTCGGCACCCCGTTCCGGTTGCCCGGGGGTGAAGCGCTGATCTGGATCCCAAGTGGAGCGCATGTGCAACACCCCAGGACCGAGGGCTGCGAACGGCTGGCGATTGCGCACGATACCACCCAACGACGTGCCGCCCGCATTCACGCCGTGGTAGGCGCGGTCGCGCGATACGAACAGGCTACGCTGCCCTTCGCCCCGGCAGAGGTGGTATTGCAGCGCCACCTTCATGGCGGTGTCCACCGCCTCCGAGCCCGAGTTGCAGAAAAATACGTGATTGATGGGGCCGGGCAGCAGCTCGCCCAGCAGGTTCGCCAACTCGAAGGATCTGGGGTGGCTGCGCAGGAACGAGGGCGCGAAGTCCAGTTCGGAAAGCTGTTTGCGCACCGCCTCCGTGATCTCCGCCCGGCAGTGGCCGGCCGCGGTGGTAAACAGCCCCGCCGAGCCGTCCAATAGACGCTCGCCACGCTGATTCCACAAATGCACGCCGGCGCCCCCGACAATCAGGCGCGGGTCTTCCTTGAACGTCTTGTTGTCGGTGAACGGCAACCAGTGGCACTCCAGCGCTTCCCGGTCCATCGCCACAGCGAACTCCGGCCGATATCCATCCCGGTCCTCAATGTTGTGCTTTTTTGCGTCGTCCATCCCCATACCGTCCTCGCCACAGGTCCCATATACAGCCCAATCAATCAATATAATGGCCCGGCCAGTCAAATGTAGAGCCACGGATGGTCAAACGATCACACCAGGATATGTGGCAGCAGCTATTTAAGCTGTCGCGCAACTACGCCGATGGCTTGCAGGTGCAGGTGCGTAAGGCCCTGACCGGGGCCATCGCCGATGGGCGAATCGCCGCGGATACGCCCCTGCCTTCCAGCCGCAATCTGGCCCGGCTGCTGCGCGTATCCCGCACCACCGTGTCGCTCGCCTATCAACGGCTGGTTGACGAGGGCTACCTGGTGAGCCGGGAGCGGCAGGGCTACTTCGTCAACCCGGAGTTCGCCGGCACACTGTCGGAAGCAACCCGCCCGGCGACCGACCACAGTAGCGCCCGGGACTGGTCGCCCAGGCTGAAGTACCAAGTCACCGCGCAGCGCAACATCCAGAAACCAGCGGACTGGCACCGGTATTCCCACCCCTTCATATTCGGCCAGTTGGACCGGCAGTTGCTACCGGTCAGGGCATGGCGCGAGTGCCTGCGCCAAGCGCAAAGCGCCGGCGGAATCATCGAAGACGGCTACGACCTGCAGGATCGGGATCATCCCCTATTGGTCGAACAACTACTCACCAAAGTCCTGCCACGCCGAGGCATCTGGAGCAAACCGGAGAACATTCTGATTACCCTCGGCGCCCAGAACGCGCTGGCGCTGCTGGCCAGGTTGCTGGTCAGGCCGGGCGACACCGTGGGTTTCGAAAACCCGGGCTACCCGGATGGGCGCAATATCTTCGCCCTCGAATCGGATCACCTTAGACTGCTGGAGGTCGATGACGCCGGCCTCAAGGTCGACGCCGAGCTGGATGGCTGCGATTACCTGTACGTCACCCCCAGCTATCAATCACCCACCACGGCCACCCTTTCCGCCGCGCGCCGCCAAGCCCTGCTAGAGAAGGCGGAAGCTCGGGACATCGTGATCATCGAAGACGACTACGAATCGGAGGCCGCCTTTGGCAAGCAGCCGATACCGGCCCTAAAAAGCGAAGACGAAGCCGGCCGGGTGATTTACTGCGGCAGCCTTTCGAAATCTCTGGCGCCTGGGCTGCGGCTGGGATTCCTGGTGTCCGACCCGGCGCTGATCGAGCAGGCCCGGGCGCTGCGCCGCCTGTTGCTGCGACATCCGCCGCCACTGATCGAGCACGCGGTGGCGCTGTTTCTGGAACTCGGCCACTACGGTACCCATGTCGCCCGGCTATCCAGGGCCTATCATGAGCGCTGGGAGATCATGGCGCGGGCCATTGACGACTGGTTTCCCTACTCCGCCCGCCGCAACTCCTTCGGCGGCACGTCATTCTGGATCACCGGCCCCGAGTGGCTGAACGCGGAACACCTGGCAACCCGCGCCGCGCGGGAAGGAATACTGATCGAGCCGGGGGCCGTGTACTTCGCCGGGCCCCATATTCCCAGGAACCGATTTCGGCTGGGCTTCTCAGCCATTGCCAACGAGCGCATAGTCCCCGGCATCAAGCGCCTTGCCGCGCTGATCGACGAACTGCACACAGGCTGACAGCGGGGCACTGCCGAAGCCGGTTCCAGGGCAGTGCGCAATCGGGGGCCCAACGCGGCCGCCGGCGCGGCGACCACAGACACCGCCAAGCATGGCACGATCTGCTGTCGAGCCTTAACAGGCGGGAAGGCGCACGACGAAGCGGAAACCGGCTTCGCAGCACCAGCCCAAGGGCCGCCCGCCCACGCGCGCCACTAAGCTGGATGCGACGCCGGAACAGGCGGCGCGGGCGTTTTTCTCCGCCCTGAAGAAACCGGACCCGGCGCGGTAGCCGACCCGATCCGGCGTGCGCTCGCTGGGCGCCGCGGCCAGGGCTTTGGTCATTTCCTGCTCCAGGAGCTCCTATAGGAGCTCCTGGAGCAGGGTCCGCAGCCGGTCCTCATCGTCTTCTAGAAGGGCTTTCAGTTCTACGATGCGGACTTACGATTGGCGGTGGTGGTCGTTGCTGTGTGCCTCCGATGGTGTGGTGACTGAATGAAGCACACCATGACCACCAACTTTTTGCACATAAATCGGCACACTACTTAAGCGTATAATCCCGAATGCTTAATGGGCTCAGGTAAAAGAGACTCAGGCAACACAGGTCTAGGCAACACAGGTCTAGGCAACATAGGTCTAGGTAACATAGGTCTAGGTAACTAGGTAAAAAGAGGGGAGCGGCACCAATCATGACTCGCATGACTCCAAGTGAGGCATTCGTGGAGACCTTGGCCGCCTATGGCGTCACCAACGTGTTCGGTATTGTCGGGTCGGCCTACATGGACGCTCTCGACATCTTTCCTGGTGCGGGGATCCGTTTTATTCCCACCGCCCACGAGCAGGGCGCCGCGCACATGGCCGATGGCTACTCCCGGGCGGGTAGCCAATTCGGCGTCTGCATTGCGCAAAACGGCCCGGGGATCACCAACTTTGTGACCGGCATTGCCGCTGCCTATTGGGCGCACTCACCGGTGATTGCGGTCACTCCCGAAAGCGGCAGCACCACCATGGGCCTGGGCGGGTTCCAGGAAACGGACCAACTGCCCATCTTCTCCAAGATCACCAAATACCAAGCCCACGTCAGTGGGCCGGAACGCATGGCCGAACTCACCGGCCGCTGCTTCGAGATGGCGGCGGCGGAACGGGGACCGACCCAGCTCAACATCCCGCGCAACCATTTCTATGGTGAAATCGATGTGGAAATACCCCGCCCGCGCAATCTGCATCCATCACCGGGCGGCGAGGCGGGCCTGGCGGAAGCGGCAAGGCTGATCGCGGGCGCCAAATTCCCGGTCATCATCTCGGGCGGTGGCGTGGTCGCGGCCGATGGCATCGATGCCGTCCAAGCGCTAGCGGAAACATTGCATGCCCCGGTCGCCAACAGCTACCTGCACAACGACTCCTTTCCCGCCAGCCATCCCCTGTGGACCGGGCCGCTGGGCTACCAAGGGTCGAAGGCGTCCATGAAGCTGCTCCGGCAGGCGGATGTCGTCATCGCCATCGGTACCCGGCTGGGGCCGTTCGGCACGCTGCCCCAGTATGGAATCGACTATTGGCCAACGAATACCAAGCTCATTCAGATTGACGCCGACCACAGGGTGCTTGGGCTGGTGAAGCCCATGACGGTGGGCATTTGCGGCGATGCGCGGGCGGCTACGGCGGCGCTGAACGACCGGCTGCGCAACGCCGCTCTTGAGTGCTTGAAGAACCGGGACGAGCGCCAGCGTGAGATCACACATCAGCAACAAGCCTGGGAATCCGAACTGGACGGCTGGGATCGGGAGAAGGACGATTGGAGTCGGGGGGCAATCGCCGAGAGCGAGCACAGCATGCATCCGCGGCAGTTGCTGCGCGCCCTGGAAAACGCCATGCCGGAAAACGCCATGGTTTCCACCGACATCGGCAATATCTGCTCGGTCTCCAACAGCTACCTGAGATTTGAACGTCCGAGAAGCATGTTCGCCGCCATGGCCTTCGGCAATTGCGGCTATGCGTTCCCTTCCATTATCGGCGCCAAGGTCGCCGAGCCGGATCGGCCGGCCATCGCCTATGTGGGCGACGGTGCCTGGGGCATGAGCTTCGGCGAGATTTTGACCTGCGTTCGCGAGCGCATTCCGGTAGCCGTCGTGGTGTTCAACAATCAACAATGGGGTGCCGAAAAAAAGAACCAGGTGGACTACTACGGCAACCGCTTCCTAGGTTCCAACCTCAGCAACCCGAACTGGGCCGAAGTCGCCGCGGCGCTCGGTGCACAGGGCGTTACCATCGACCACCAGGATCAGGCCGGCGAGGCGCTGGAGAAAGCCTGCGATGACCAGAAAGCCGGCAAGACAACCATTTTGGAGATGAAGGTCACGCGCGAGCTGGGCGATCCATTCCGGCGCGATGCCCTGAGCAAACCTGTTCGTTTGCTGGAGAAATACAAGAACTACGTGCACCACAGTTAACCCGCCCGCTGGCCCCTGGGCTCGCCGCGCTGGGCCGAAACGCCCGTTTCGGTCTATTCGACCGCCTCCGGTGCGCCACACCGGCTGTTCAGAGGCCTTCCAACCGGCCCAAAACCTCCCGCGACCGCGGAATGGACTCCCACAACACAGTCGAACCGCCAACTTTACAAGTTGGTGCTTTGTCCGGGCTAGGCGGTAGCCGCCTCCATGTTGGGTCTGTTGGGCCCGGCCCCTACCTGGGTGCGCCACATGATGCGGCGCTCGTCGGAATCGAAAGCGTTGCGCCGATGAATCGTACAGCGATTGTCCCACATGACGACATCACCTAAGCGCCAGACATGCTCATATACAAATCGCGGCTGCGTGCAAAACGCCCAAGCCTCGTCGAGCAGCACCTCGCTTTCCCGCTCCGGCAAATCGACAAAGGACGCGTTAAGGCGTCTGCCAAGGTAAAGCACCCGGCGCCCGGTCTCGGGATGGACGCGCACAGCCGGGTGAATGGCGCCATCGGCCTCGGCCGCAACAGCAACCTCCCGGGCACCGGTTCTCAGTTCGCCAACGCTGGTGTAGGCGGAATCGTGGCGCACGCAGAGCGTTTCAAGCCGGCGGCGCAGTTCGGCTGGCATCGCCGCCAGCGCCAGGTACATGTTGGCAAAGGATGTGTTGCCGCCCCGGGCCGGGATTTCGCGCGCATAGAGAATGCTCGCCACCGGCGGCGATTCAAGGTAGGACATGTCGGTGTGCCAGTCGGCCTCGAGGTCGCCGAGACTTCCGATGGGAACACCACCCACCTTGACGTTGGAGATATTCCATATCTCGGGCAGCGCGGCACCGCCGTCGCCACGCGCCCTCGATTCACTCGCCGGTGGTCTCTCCAGTTGCCCGATGCGCGCACTGAACGACACGAGGGAGGATTCCGTCAGCGCCTGATTGGGAAAAACGAGCACGCCGTATTCAAGCCAGGCGGCATACAGCCGGGCGAACTGCCCGGCATCCATCGGCTCGTTGAGATCTAAGCCGCTCAGCTCGGCACCAAGGGGCGCATGCAAGGGAGAAATCTTCATCGACTGCATTCAAAAACGGTCAGCGCAACGATCATAGCACTCGGGCGGTGCTCGTCGCTTCCTCGATGAAGGTGAGGAAACTCGGTGGCTCACCACCGCCAAAAACCTCAAGCGCGGCCCCGGAGACATAGGCGGCGCCATCCGATGCAAGATAGAGACAGGCATTGGCGATGTCCTTCGGTGTGCCCATACGGCCGCTCGGCAAGCGGCTCTCTAGGCGCGCCATGCCCGCCTCTCCCCCGTAGTGCGCGCTGGCCGCCTCGGTCTTAATCAGGCCGGCAACGATCGCGTTGACCCGAATGCCGGGCCCCCACTCCTGTGCCAGGGAGAGGGTTGCGTTCAGCAGCCCCGCCTTGGCCGCGCCATAGGCAACCGTGCCGGGAGAAGACCGAATAGCGGAAACGCTGGCGATGTTGATGATCGAGCCGCCGCTGGCGCGCAGGGCCTCATAGGCGATCTGGCTCATGCTGAGCGGCGCCAGCAAGTTCAAGCGGATGATGGACTCGGTGAAACCAGGGGACACCGTTGCCGCCGGCGCGGGCGGCCCTCCGCCGGCGTTGTTGATCAAGGTATCGAGTTTGCCGGCGCGGGCCACGACTTCTTGGACTAGAGCCGCCGCGCTCTCAGGGTCGCGAACATCGGCCCCGATGAACTCCGCTGGCCCGTTTTTTTGCGTCCGGATGGAATGCTCGGGCACCTTTCTTCCGCAAACAAAAACCCGGGCACCGGCATCTAGGAACTCCAGGGCAATGCCCCTACCGATTCCCCGTGTGCCGCCGGTGATCAGAACGGCTTGATTCTCGACGCTAAACATTTACTCCGCATCCATGTAGTTCAACCGGTTATTTTTGCCTGGAATGACGTATACAGCAACCAAAATTGTCTTGGACTATCAGAATTCGCTAAATCAAAAGAGAAAACTGCGCAAAGGGTAGACGAGAAGCTCAGCCTATGGAATATTGCACCCACCCTACACAAGATAGCGGCAACGACCATGAACGAGATGCCCGCACGAAATCCGGCGCAGTCGATAGGCACCGCAGACCTGGTGGCGAATGTAGAGAGCATCGGTGCGCTAATTCGGGCACGCGCCGCCGAAGGCCGCGGGCAGCGCCAGATTTGCAACGATGTCATCCATGCGCTGAAAGATAGCGGCTTTATTCGCGCCGTATTGCCGGAGCGCTGGGGTGGGCTGGAAGCCACTCCGCAAGAGTTCTTCGCGGCTCATTTGCGGATTGCGGAACAGGACATGAGTACCGCTTGGGTAGCTGGAATCATCGCCGTGCATGCCTACCAACTGGCCCTGATGGATGAGCGGGCCCAGATGGACGTATACGCGGAAGATCCGAATACCTGCATTTCCAGCTCGTACAACCCGGTCGGGGGCAGGGCCAAGGTTGGCGATAGCGGTTTCCAGTTGAGTGGCCGCTGGGGCTGGAGTTCCGGTTCCGCCCACTGCACCTGGTGCCTGCTTGGCGCGATTGTGCCGGGTGAAGGGTATCGCACCTTCCTGGTTCCGCGCAGCGACTACGATATCGAAGACGTTTGGTATGCATACGGGTTGCAGGCCACCGGCTCCAACGACATCGTAATCGAAAAGCCGGTGTTTGTACCGGAACACCGCACCCACAAGCAATTGGACGGCTTCAACTGCATCCACCAACAACCCAATGCCCTGTATAACATCCCGTGGGCGCAGATGTTTGTACGGGTTGTGTCCACGCCGGCCATCGGTGCCGCAAAACGCGCCCTGGAGTTGTTCACGGGCAATGCGGACGCCTCCAGCACCGACCCCACAAAACTGCGCGGGGACGCGGATGTCACCCGGCGAGTGGCGGAGACGCTGAACGACATCGACGAGGTGGAGACCATCCTGTTCCGAAATTTCGACCGCATGACGGCATTGGCCGAAGTGGGCGAGCAGATCCCCCTGCAGGACCGGGTGCGGTATCGGTATCAGGCCAGTATCGTCATAGATCGCATGAGCCAAGCCGTGCACAGGCTATTTCAGGTGGCTGGCGGGCGTAGCGTTTTCAACGGGGCGGAGATTCAGGATATCTGGCGGGACATCAACATCGCGCGAGCCCACGTGGCGAACAACCCCACCGCCTTTGGACGGAACTTTGGGGGCATGGCATTGGGTGCCGAAAACAGCGACGTATTCGTTTGAGGCAAATCGAGTCAACGGGAGCATAGGTGGTCGCTTTGCAAACGCTTCCCGCCGGGGGTCCGCCCCGAGGTCAAACGATGCCGGTCGGCGACATCGACATGCACTATCACGAACGCGGCGGCAACAGCGGTGCGGATGTTGTTGTGTTCGTGCATGGCAGCGGCCCGGGCGCCAGTGGACACAGCAACTTCAAGGGCAATGTAGATGCCTTTGTTGCGGCCGGCCATCGGGTGATCGTGCCCGACCTGCCGGGTTTTGGCTATTCTTCAAAGCCTACCGACCGCGACTACTCCAGCGAATTCCTTAGTAGCTGCCTAGTCGGCCTGCTCGATGCGCTGGGCATCGAAAGCTTCGCGTTGATAGGCAACTCCCTGGGTGGGGCCATTGGCATTCGCACCGCGATTGATCATCCCAGCCGTGTTGCCAAGCTGGTGTTGATGGCGCCCGGCGGAATTGAAGAGTTGGCAACCTATATGGCAATGCCCGCCATGGCCAGCATGATCAGCAACTTTGTCGATGGTGGTTTGGACCGGGCAGGCCTGCGCCGCATACTGGAAACACTGGTATTCGACCCGGCCCAGGTTACCGATGAGCTGGTCAACGAACGGTGGGCAATCCTACAGGAGCAACCGCCGGAAGTGCTGAGCCGCATGGTGATTCCCAACATGGAAACGGAGCTGTCTCAAATTCAATGCCCGGTATTAAGTTTTTGGGGGGTGAACGATGCGATGCTGCCCCCGACGGGTGGCCAGAAAATCACGCGCGCCTGTCGCCCGAGCCGGCACATCGAGCTGGCCGAGTGTGGGCATTGGGTTATGGTTGAGCATGCGCGGCTATTTAATGCCACCTGTTTGGATTTCTTGGCGAACGATTGAAATGCCGGACACCAATCGTATGGGAACCTATAAAGATACGTCGACAAACCACCACATGCCGAGCCCCGCAAGTCGCGTAGCCACTACAGGTCGTGGTTCGTCAACCGATCACTACATCGCATGGGGATAGGTCGTTGCTTGAGGCTGTTTCGCCGGTGAGCGGGTCGGGTGCCAAAGGGCATGTCAATCGGGTAGTGCATTGAACATGGAAGACAAGGCAACAAAGGCGGCAAGTGCCATCCGCTCGCTCGGCTACGTGCGCATTGGCGTTAAGGACCCCGGTGCATGGCTGAAGGTTGGCCAGGACATCTTGGGGTTTCAGCCGGCGGCGGGCAACAATGGCGCCCTCGGCCTGCGCATGGACAAGGCGCCGTTTCGTTTCCTGATCGAGCCGGCGCCGGTGGACCGGTTTATCTGCGCCGGTTGGGAATGCGCACGGGATTCATTCAACCCCATTGTCCGTGGCTTGGCCGATCATCGGGTCGCGCTACACCGGGGTAATGCGCAGGAATGCGCGGCCCGGGGTGTTGCGGCCTTTGTGGCCGCAGACGACCCCTCGGGCAACCACTTCGAAATCTTTCACTCACGCCATTCGACGGCCGCGGCCTTTGAGCCCAAAGTGGCAGGGGTCGAGTACAAGGCCGATGCTTTGGGGTTGGGCCATGCGGTGCTGCCGACCTCGGCACACGCCGAAACCAGCCGGTTCTATCAGGAGCACCTGGGGTTCCGCATGAGCGACGAGCTCACCCTGCCGCCGCCTGCGGAAGGTGCCCCGGAGATGTGCATTCACTTTCTTCATGCCACGAGCCCCCGCCATCACAGTTTGGGTTTGTTCAACGGGCCGGCCCCCTCCGGACTGGTGCATCTGATGGTGGAGATGACCTCGCTGGACGCCGTGGGGTCTTGCCTGGACCGCGTGCTCGCCGCCGATTTGCCAATCATCGCCTCGCTTGGGCGGCATGCCAACGACGGCATGGTGTCTTTCTATTTCCTGGCGCCGGGAGGAATTCCCATGGAGGTGGGCTACGATGGGCTGCTGTTCGACTGGTCTGAATTCGTGCCGACCAAAAGCACCGTCGCCGAAATTTGGGGCCATGCCTACAGCTTCCCGGAACCAACACCCTGATGGACAAAACGGTTTCCATCAAGGGGCTGGCCGCCCAAATCGAAAGCGGTATGACCATCGGCATTGGCGGTTGGGGTGCACGCCGCAAGCCCATGGCGTTTATTCGCGAACTGCTGCAAACGGATGTCCGGGAACTCACGATTCTCAGTTACGGTGGCCCCGATGTCGGGATGTTGGCGGCGGCGGGCAAGATCGGGAAGCTGGTTTTCGGGTTCGTATCGATGGACTCGGTGCCACTGGAAGCGCATTTCCGCGCCGCCCGACAAGCCGGCGCATTCGATGTCATGGAGTTGGACGAGGGCATGTTGCAACTCGGGCTGAAGGCAGCGGCGGCCCGGGTGCCGTTTCTGCCCACCCGGGTGGGGTTCGCCTCGGATGTGCTAACGACCAATCCCGAGCTCAAAACGGTGCAATCGCCCTATGGCACCGGCGAAGAGCTTATCGCGGTGCCCGCGTTGCCGGTTGATGTCGCGGTCTGCCATGTGCATCAGGCGGACGTGTTGGGTAACTCGCGCATCGGCGGGCCAGACCCGTTTTTCGACGAGTGGTTCTGCCGGGCGGCGGGGAAGGCGTTTTTGACAACGGAAGAGATCGTACCCACCGCCGCGTTCAACGACCCCATGACCGCCCTGCAGATGCCTATCGAGAGAAACCTGATTCACGGCGTCGCGTTGGCGCGATGCGGTGCCCACCCCACGTCATGCGCCCCGGCATACGGAATCGATGTCGCGCACCTGCGAATGTACAACGCCTCGGCGAGGGGCGGTTGGCAGCGGTACTTCGACGAGTACATAGCGGGTAGGGATCTTGCGGGGTATGTGCAAACCCTGGGCGGCGAGGAAGCCATTGCGGCGCTGCCGTTGCCGGTATTTTGAGGGGGCCGCATGAACTGTTCTCTGGCTGAACTTTGCATTTGCGCGGCGGCGGAAGCGTTCCGCGGCGACGGCGAGCGCTTGATTACCAGTATTGGCCTGGTGCCGAGACTGGCGGCGTCACTGGCGAAGTCCACCTTCGAGCCCGGCCTGATGATGACGGACGGCGAAGCCTACCTCGTCAGCGAGCCCGTGCCGGTGGGGCCGCGCGGCGACTATAAACCCAAAATCGAGGGGATTATGAACTACGAGCGCGTCTTCGACATCATCTATCGGGGGCTACGCCATGCCATGGTCACACCAGTGCAAGTGGACCGGTTTGGGCAGATGAACATCTCCATCATTGGTTCCTACACGCAACCGAAAACCGCTCTACTGGGCGTGCGGGGGTATCCCGGCAATACCATCAACAACTCGAACTCGATGTTCATCCCCAGCCACGACAAGCGCACCTTCGTCGGTGGCGAAGTCGATATGATTGCGGGAATCGGCTACAACCCGGCCCGGTGGCCGAACGGTGTTCAGCCCGAGTATCTTGACCTCAGGCGCATTGTCTCCAACCTGGCGGTCATGGATTTCGGGGGCAGCAACCACGCTATTCGCGTCATCAGTCTACACCCGGGGGTTACCTTCGAAGAGGTGCAGGACAATACAGGCTTCGCATTGCAGCGGACCGGGGGGCTCGGTCAGACGCCCTTCCCAACCGATGAGCAACTGGCGGTGCTCGACCACCTAGACCCGCACAACCTTCGAGCAACCGTTCTCAAAGACAACCCACCGGGACAACGCGCCGCGTAGATACGCACAGGAATCGATGTGCTGGAAACCTCACTGACCAGATTGCTCGGCTGCGAGGTGCCCATCGTGCAGACGGCGATGGGCTGGGTGGCGACGGCGGAGCTTGTGACCGCCTCGGTTAATGCGGGCGCATTTGGCTTCCTGGCCGCGGCCGTTATGACGCCGGGTGAGTGCGAAACGGCAATAAAACAAATCAAGGCGAACACCGGTGGGCCGTTCGGGGTCAATCTGCATTCATTCCAAGCGGGCGTCGACCGCATAGTCGACCTTTGTATCGACTACGAGGTGGCGGCCATTTCGTACGGTCGCGCACCCTCCGCAAAGATGATCGACAAAGTCAAGGCCAAGGGCATTCGCTGTGTGCCCACGGTGGGTGCCGCCAAGCATGCGCGGAAAGCCGTGGCCCTAGGTGCCGATGTCCTGGTCTGCCAGGGCGGGGAAGGCGGCGGCCACACCGGCGACACCCCCACCTGGCTGCTGTTGGCCCAGGTTCTGGATATGCAGTTGGGTGTGCCGGTCGTGGCATGCGGCGGCTTCAAGGATGGACGTGGATTGGCCGCGGCGCTAACCTTCGGCGCAGACGGCATCGCCATGGGAACCCGTTTCCTGCTCACCAGGGAGAGCCCAACGCCGCCGGCCACCAAGGCGCGCTACCTGGATGCCGAGATTGCGCAGATACGAGTGTTCAGCAGACTGGATGGGTTGCCGCAGCGCATGATCTTGAACAAGCGCCTGCATGCGCTGGAAAACGCCTCTTGGCTCGGCATGTTGCTGACCGCCCTCGCCAATGGTTGGCGCTACAAACAGCAAACCGAGGCCGGTTTTGCCGCCACGATCAAGTCTGCCTGGTCGATGGCTCGGACCACGGAGCTATCTCTGGGTCAAACCCTGATGGCGGCCAACGCGCCGATGATTATTCAGGAGGCCATGGTCAAGGGGTTGCCGGACAAGGGTGTGCTACCGAGCGGTCAAATCGCGGGTTTGATCGACGACCTGCCAAACTGTGCAGCCCTGATCCGTTCCATCGTCCAGCAAGCCGAGGAACGCCTTGCTGCGGGCCCCGAGGCTACATCGGAACTGCGCAATGCCATTTGACACCTCCATTCGGGGCCGGGTTGCCGAACTGATTTTTGCCCATCCTCCCGTGAATGCCTTTCCCGGGCCGATGTGGATGGAACTGGCCGAGCTGGTCGCAAGCCTGGGGAAACGCCAGGACATTCGCTGCGTGCTGATTCGGGCCGAAGGCAAAGGCTTCTGCGCTGGCGTCGATATCAAGGAATTGGCGGAGCATAGCAATGCGATTGTCGAGGTCAACAAGGGCAATTTCCTGACCTTCAAGGCCATTCGCGAATGCGAGATTCCGGTCGTGAGCGCCCCGCATGGTTTTGTATTGGGTGGCGGTATCGGCGTCTGTGGCGCCTCGGATGCAGTCATTGCGGCAGATACCGCCTACTTTGCCCTGCCGGAGATCGACCGCGGCGCCATGGGGGGTGCCTCCCATATGCAACGGATGTTCCCCCATGCCAAGGTCAGGGCGGCGTTCCTAACCGGCGGACGCATAGAGGCCCGGGAAGCCGAACGACTCGGGGGGGTCGAGCAGGTGGTCGCCGCCGGGGAACACCTTGAGGCCGCCCGGGAGTTTGCGGCGCGCATCGCTTCGAAGTCCCGCAACGCCCTGTGTATCGCCAAGCAAGCGCTGAACGGTATCGAAGCCTTCGATGTGGACCGGAGCTATCGCTGGGAGCAAGGGTTTACCTTTGAAATGTACCTGAACGAGGACAGCCTGTCGGCACGCCAGGCGTTCGTCGCAACGGGCACAGCCGCAAAGTTCGACGGCTAGTGCCATGTCCGACTATTTCCCATGTTGGTCCGTGACGCTTAGCTTTTATAGCGGCGGCCAGGTGACGGGACAGTGCTTCGAGATCGTTGGCGGGAGGCTATCCATCGCCGATGGTTGGCGCACGGGGCCGGAAATCGACAAGGGAGCGCGTTGGCATGTGGACGAGTTGGCCGATGCCGTCGATGCGCTCCTTACAAGGGCAAAACCCGCCCAGCCCCTGTACGGCTCCTAGGAGCGCGCCTTGGACCTACGATCACCACCGGCCTACCCGCAAGCCCATGACCTGCTTGCCGGCCGCAAGGCAATTATTACCGCCGCGGCGGGCACCGGAATCGGATTCTCGGCAGCCAAGCGCTGTGCCGAGGAAGGCGCAGAGGTACTGATATCGGATATTCATGAACGGCGCCTTGAGGAGGCAACCGGGCGCATTGGCGATGCAACCGGCTCGCGGCCGCACGCCTGCCTGTGCGACGTAACGGATCAGACCCAGGTTGATCGCCTGTTCGGGAAAGCCGCGGAAGTGTTCGGAACGCCGGACCTGGTCATCAACAACGCCGGCCTAGGCGGCACCGCCAACCTGGCCGATATGACCGATGAACAGTGGTCCCGGGTGCTGGACGTGACCTTGAACGGCACCTTTCGCATGACCCGGGCCGCCATGCAGGTCATGTCGAGGGGTGAGGGCGGCGTGATCATAAACAACGCTTCCGTTCTAGGCTGGCGCGCCCAGGCCGGTCAAGCGCACTATGCGGCGGCGAAAGCCGGTGTGATGGCGTTGACCCGTTGTGCCGGGCTGGAGGGCGCTAAGCATGGCATACGCGTTAACGCCGTGGCCCCAAGTTTGGCGATGCACCCGTTTCTTGCCAAGGTCACCACGGAAGAACTCCTGCGGGAGCTGACGGCCAAGGAAGCCTACGGGCGTGCCGCCGAGGTTTGGGAGGTGGCGAACGTGATGATTTTCCTAGCTTCCGACTACGCGACCTATATGACCGGGGAGACGGTCGCCGTGTCCAATCAACGAGCCTAGCAGATGGCGCCTACGGTGCACTATGCGTCCCTGGCCGATCATCCCGGAACCCGGCTTGGACCCACGGAATGGATGAAGATCAGTCAACATCGCATCGCCCTGTTCGCGGATGCAACCCTGGCCGACTAGGCCGCGGCAATTGATCGCGTCCGGGATACCGGGCAGAATCACCGACTAGTCCGCAGTATTCAAGGTCGCCCATCCATGGAACATTTCGATGTGGTTATCGTCGGTGCCGGGGTATCCGGTATCGGCGCCGCCTGTCATTTGCGGGCCAAATGCCCGAACCGCACCTTTACCCTACTTGAGAGCCGCACCGCCATCGGCGGCACCTGGGATCTGTTCCGCTATCCCGGCATTCGCTCCGACAGCGATATGCACACGTTCGGCTACATCTTCAAGCCCTGGCTAAGCGACAAGTCCATCGCCGACGGGCCATCGATTCGCGCCTACGTCAAAGAGGCTGCGGCGGAACATGGAGTAACCTCCCACATTCGTTTTCAGCACGAAGTCACCGATGCGTCCTGGTCAACCGACGACGCCCGCTGGACCGTATCTGCCAAGCGCCTGGATACCGGGGCCCGAGTGGACTTCACCTGTAGCTTCCTGTTCATGTGCAGCGGCTATTACAACTACGAACAGGGCCATGTGCCGGAATTCCCGGGTATCGAACGGTTCGCGGGCACCCTGGTGCATCCACAGGCCTGGCCCGAGGGGCTCGACTACGCCGGCAAGCGGGTGGCCGTGATTGGTAGTGGGGCAACGGCGATGACGCTGGTGCCCGCCATGGCGGACAAGGCGGCTCGCGTCACCATGATTCAACGCTCGCCCACCTATGTGGTGTCGCTTCCCGCGCGGGATGCCATCAACAAACGGCTGCGGCGTTTCCTGCCGGAGAAGCTAGCCTACGCCCTCACCCGCTGGAAGAACATCCTGTACCAGATGTACGTCTACCGCAGCACCCGGGTCGTGCCAGAGTCCGTCAAGCGCAAGCTCTTGACGGTGGCCCGCAGGCACTTAGGCACCGACTACGTAAACAAGCATTTCACCCCCACCTACTACCCCTGGGATCAGCGCCTGTGCCTGATTCCCGACGGCGACCTGTTCACGGCGATCAAAACCGGCAAGGCGGCGGTGGCTACCGGGACCATCGCCGAGATTACGCCCCGCGGGGTGCGCCTCGAATCCGGGGAAGAAATCGACGCCGATATCCTGATCACCGCAACCGGGCTGCAACTTACCGTGCTGGGCGGAATTAGCCTACGCGTTGACGAGGCACCGGTTGAATTCCCCGAAACGCTGAATTACAGGGGCATGATGCTGTCCGATGTGCCCAACCTCGCCTATGTGTTCGGCTATGTCAACGCATCCTGGACCCTGCGCGCCGACCTCACCGCCGCCTATGTGTGCCGGTTGCTCAACCGCATGGATAGGTTACGTATGCGCCAGTGCACCGCCCGCCCGCGCGACGCGGAGCGCAACATGCAACGGCGGCCCTGGATTGTCGGCTTCACGCCCGGCTACATGGCCCGGTCGATGCACCTGTTCCCCAAGCAGGGCGATCACGACCCCTGGCGCAACACGCAGAACTACCTGCGAGACCGGAAGCTCGCGCTCCGCAACCGCCTAGAGGACGGCGTGCTACGCTTCAGCAACCCGCAGCCGGCAGGGCAGGCCGCAGATTCCAAGCACACCAGGCCAACCCAGGCACGCCGGGCCGCCTAGGAGTTTTCGCCGTTCAGGGCAAACGGAACGAGCACGTTCCATGCGAGTTTTCGCCCCGGGGGCCGGCGTGGCGGTGCACAGGGAGCAGGGTGCTTCTCAACTGGCGTTCGGGCCCGCGGGGCCGCGCAGGAACCGCCGCCAATCGGCAAGCGTATCCACATCCCAGGTTAGCGGCAGTTCCGCGGCGCTCAATCCGAGCCGGCCGATCCTGCGCCGGGTTTGCGCATATACCCGATTGGTGCCCCAGTCGATGTCGGTGAAGAGCGCCGCGAACGGTTCGTGCAGGCCGATCAGGGCGTAGCCGCCGTCCTCGGTGGGGCCGAGCACCACATCGTGGCTCGCCAGCAGCGACGCGGCGGCGGCAATATAGGCACCGTCCACCTCGGGCAGATCGCTGCCGATAACCATGCCCGGGCGGCCGGCGTCGAAACAGCTCCGCATGGCTTCCAACATCTTGCGGCCGAGATCCCCGGGCGGCTGCTGCCTGACACAGAGGGCATAGCGCTTGGACCAGGCCCGAACGAGGCGGCTATGCGGCGGCCCCTCCACCCACAATTCGACGGGCAGTTCGATATCCGACAATGCCGCCAATTCGCGCTCGACCAGCGCCATGTAGGCTTCGAGCGCGGCGCGGACACCGATCTGCCCGGCCAGCCGCGATTTTACCCCCCCGAGGCGCGGCGACTTCACAAAAACACACAGGCACGGCAAGGCCTGGTCAGTCATAGTAGCGTCGCGCCAGCCGCTCCGGCGCGGCACCAAATCGGTAGCGGATGCGCAACCACCACATCAAAACCATGGTCTTGAGCACACCCCGGGTCTGCCAGCGCCGCGCCGACGTTTGAATCGGCGCACGTATTCGCAAGGGGCGCGCCAACCGCTTCAGACGCCTGCTCAGTTCAATATCTTCCATCAACGGCTGCCGGGGCACGCCGCCCACGGCATCGAGCAGGCTACGATGCACAAAGATGCCCTGATCCCCCGTACAAATGCCCGTGGCCGCGGACCGCCAGTTCATGGCCATGGCGATCACAGGCAACAATGGCCGGCCCGACAGCCGGACGTCGAATCGGCCCCATACCCGACAGCCGGAGAGCCGAGCGATCTCGGCCAGAACCCCCCTGGAGATACGGCTGTCTGCGTGCAGGAACCACAACCAGGCACCGGATGCTGCCCGGGCACCCGCATCGAGCTGCGCGCCGCGGCCGCCGCCATGTTCCAGCACCCGCACCCCGGCGCGCTTGGCGACCGCGATACTCGCGTCTTCACTGCCACCGTCAACAACGATGATCTCCGGCGGCGGTGCCAACCCGGCACCATCCAAACCCCCCGTTGCGCCGGCTGGCCTGGCCAACGCCAGACGGTCGGGGCGCAAATCCCGCAACAACATTGCCAACGCCGCCGCGTCATTGAGCACGGGAATGACGATGCTTACCGTCAACGCAATGCAACCCGGTAGTGCATCGGCTTGCATCCCGAGCCTGCCGAATCCCCTGTGTGCCGTGCCTCCGCTCGGCCCACAAATTCAAACTGATACACTACCTGCGACCCACATCGGCAGCAAAGATAATCTTCTCCCGCTATACTAGCGCGTTTCTACCCTGGTGAATCCGGTCGGGCCAGGACCATCCCAAAGTGTTCTCTCTTGAGATAAAATTTCAGAAAATTTATTAGATTCCAAAAAATATTACCGAATCTTCCGAAAAATGTTCGTAAATCATCTATATAGGGTTATAGGGTTTGGCCGATGGCCAGTAGACGACTTTGGGATGGCCCTGCCGGTCCGGCACACCGGATTCATCCATTGGTGACAGCGTGAGCGCAATACGAATCGGCATGATGGGATTCGGCCAGATCGGCCGACAGATTTACCGGCTGGCGTTGGATGACAGCCGCTACAAGGTAGTCGCCATCTCCGATATCGGGCGCCCCCGGATACTCCACCATCTGCTCACCAAGTCCATGGGGCATCAGGTTCCCGTCCGGCTCGACGGTAACTATCTTGTCAGCGATCAGGCGGGAAGCGACCACGGAACCCCCCAGCGAACGCGGTTGCTGCCCGCCAACGAGCCCGCTGAAGTTCCCTGGGATGTCCTGGGTGCCGACCTCGTCATCGACACCACAGCCCGTTTCCGCTCGGCGGAGGCACTGGCCCCGCACCTAGAGAACGGCGCCCGGCGGGTCATCCTTTCCACGCTGCCGGAAGGGGAAATAGACCGCGTTGTTCTCTACGGCGTCAACCAGGACAGCATCGCCGCCGGTGACCGCATCGTCTCGGCGGGTTCCGCCTCGACCACGGCCATGGCCTTGACGCTGAAAGTCATTGCCGACGCGGGCCCCATCGAACACGCCACCATGACTTCCGTGCACGCCTACACCAGCGATCAGATCCTGCAGGACTACGCTGGCCCGGACTACCGGCGTAGCCGTTCGGGCGCGGAGAACATCATCCCCAACGCAACGCCGGCACCCGACTGGGTGCAACGGGTAATGCCCGAGTACAAGGGCAAGATCAGCGGCTTTGCACTGAACGTGCCCGTGCAGGCGGGCTCGCTGCTCGATATGACCGTGGCATTCGCTCGCCCGGGCGTCACCCCGCAATCGGTCAACGACCTGTTCGTCGCCGCCGCCGCCGCCGAGCCAGCGCTTATCGCCACCACCGGCGACCCCATCGTGTCTTCCGACGTCAAGGGTTGCCCGCAGTCCTTGCTGGTTGATTTGAAAGGAACGCTGCAAGGCGGCACCAAGCTGATCAAGCTGCTGGCCTGGCACGAGTCCCTCGGCCATGCGCGGCGCATTCTCGACCTCGCCAGGCTGTACGATGGCCTTGACGGTGCGCCAACCAAGGAACTGAACTAATGCGAATCGCCATCAATGGCTTCGGCCGCATCGGCCGGGCGGTATTTCGTATCGCCGAGACCAGAGACGACATCGATGTCGTGGCAATCAACGATCTCTTCGATCACGAGGCGCTGGCCTATTTGCTCACCTACGATACGGTCATGGGCCGTTTCGAAGGGGGAGTCGCCATCGAGGACGGCGAACTGGCCACGCCACGCACGCGCGCCCGCATGGTGAGGGAACGAGATCCAAGGCGGCTGCCGTGGGCGGAACTGGGCATTGACGCTGTGGTGGAATCCACCGGCGTCTTCCGCGCCCGGGAACAGGTCGCCATGCACCTGGAGGCCGGTGCCCGCCGCGCCCTGTTGACGGTGCCCGCCAAAGACGCCATCGACTACACAGTGGTGCTCGGCGTGAACGAGGACGGGCTGCGCCCCGAACACCGGATCGTGTCCAATGCGAGCTGCACCACCAACTGCCTGGCACCGGTGGCCAAGGTGCTAAACGAATCGTTCGGCATCCGTGAAGGGGTCGTTAACACCGTACACGCCTATACCAACGATCAAAGCCTGGCGGATGTACCCCATTCCGACTGGCGCCGCAGCCGCGCCGCGGCCGAGAACATCATTCCCACCTCTACCGGTGCCGCCAAGGCGGTAGGGGAAGTACTGCCGGAGCTGCAAGGGCGGCTGGACGGCATCGCCTCCCGCGTGCCGGTGCCGGACGGTTCCGTGGTGGATCTGTTCGTGGAACTGGAGACGGCGGCAAGTGTCACCGAGGTACACCGGGCGGTGCGGAGCGCGGCCGACTCTCCGCGCCTAAGCAAGGTACTGGAATTTACCCGCGAACCGGTGGTTTCGTCGGACATCATCGGCAACCCGCACTCGTCGATCTACGACGCGTCCTTTACCCAGGTTACCGGCGGCCGCTTTCTCAAGGCGCTGTGTTGGTACGACAACGAATGGGGTTATTCGAACCGTGTCTGCGACCTGCTCGCAACGATGGCGGAACTGGACTGACAGGGCCATCCCGTTCGGCGCTTTCTGCACCGCGCTCGTACTGACCGGCGCCGTCGCCTGGGGCAGCGTTGTCGCCGCGGCAGGCACCTATCCGGAGCCCGCGCAGATCCTGGTGTGGAGCCCGGAAAAACGGCTGCGCGTGTTTCGCAACTACGCCGGAACCTTTCCTACGAGGGCCATCAGAACGGGCGGGCGCACATACCCACTGCCTAGGGATCTGCGGGATTTCTCCGACCTATCCTACGATCTGGATGGCAAGCGCTACCGCCTGCATGACTTCATCCGGGAAACCCGGGTGGCTGGGCTGATCGTGGTCAACCGGGGCCGCGTGCTGTACGAGCACTACGAACTGGGCAACGACGCATCGACCCTGTGGGTGAGCTACTCGGTGGCCAAGTCGGTAGTGAGCCTGCTTTACGGCGCCGCGCTCGCCGACGGTTATATCCACAGCCTCGACGACCCGGTGACCCGCTACCTGCCAAGATTGGTCGGCGGTGCCTACGACGGGGTAACCATTGAACAACTCCTACAGATGTCCTCCGGAGTCGGGTGGGATGAGGACTATCGGGATCCCCAAGCGGATGTATCGCGTGCCCCAAGCGCAATACTCCCCTTCCTGGACTATATGCGCGGGCTACCCACAGCGGCACCCCCGGGTTCGCGGTTCAACTATTCCACGGGCGAGACCAACCTGGCCGGTGCCGTGTTGCGCGCGGCCATCGGCAACAACCTAGCCACCTATCTGACGCACAGGATCTGGCGGCCCTTCGGTATGGAGTCCGACGCCAACTGGATGCTCGGAGCGCCCGGCGGTGCCGAATACGGCGGTTGCTGCATCAGCGCTACGCTGCGCGACTACGCCCGCATTGGCCTTTTCGCCCTGGGGGAAGGGCGCGCCTTGGATGGCGACCGCCTGCTCCCGGAAGACTGGATGGCGCGCTCGACCAGACCCGCGGCCACCTACGACGGCTACGGCTATTTTTGGTGGCTATGGCCCGGCGGCGCCTACGCCGCCCTCGGAATATTCGGACAGATGATCTGGATCGACCCCAGCACGCAGACCGTGATTGCCGTGCACAGCGCCTGGCCCACGGCAACCCATGAGCAGTTGGCGGCGCAGCGCGGGGGCGCGATTGCGGCGCTCTCCACCGCAATCGCCGCAGAGGCCCTATGACAAATCTGGGGACTTATAAAGATACATTGACATATCTCCATATGCCGGGCCTTGCGCGCCGCATAGCCACCAGATGTCCGGGTCTGTCAACCGATCTCTATAATTCCCCAAATTCGCCCGTTGGAGGCACCGCTACGCCCCCCCATGTCGCCAAACAGTGAGGACTATTTCCGCTGGAGTGCCCTAGCGCTGGCCGCGGTGCTGGGCGCCTGGCTGCTGTCGAGCGTCGCCTGGGGAGTCGCCATCGGGCTGGCAGGCTTTGTCCTGCTCGGCTGGTTCGACTACCGCGAGCTGATTCGGTGGTCCAAGGCACCGCTGACACGGCCACAAGCCCGGAGTGCCCTTTGGCGGGGACCGCTCGACCGGCTGTTTCGAACCATCCGTGCGAGCCGCGAGCGCAGCCACTCCTTAGCGGCCCAGTTCCGCTGGCTGCAAGCCACCGCCGATGGGCTGCCGGATGGCTGGATTGTCTTAAGGGATGTCGGCGAGATCGAACTGACCAATGCGGCCGCGCACCACCTGCTCGGGCTCCGCACCAACGACCGGGGACAGAATATCCTGGGATTGATCCGGGATCCCGCCCTGGTTGCACTGATGAAAGGCGAGGTCGACGAGGAACTGGTCGAAATCGCTTCCCCCATCAGCGACGGCAAGCGTCTGGAGGTGCGGCGCATTCCCCTGGATAACCGAACCCTGGTGCTCGTCCGGGACGTGACGGAGTTGAACCGGCTGTTGTCCATGCGCCAGGACTTCATCGCCAACGTCTCGCACGAACTGAGGACACCGCTCACGGTGATCATGGGCTATCTGGAATCCATCGCCGATGAACCGCTCGACCCGGAACTGGTTGCGGAACTGGCGCATCGGCTCTACCCGCCGGCGCAACGCATGAAGTCCCTAGTGGAGGATCTGCTTGTCCTGACAAGGCTGGAGTCCGCACCGCCGCCCAGCGCCGACACTATCGAGGCCATCGACGGCGGTGCCTTGTTGCAATCGTTGCGTCTTGAAGCCAAGCAACTGTCGAATGACGCCCACGAACTTTGTTTCGACATCGAACCGAACCTCGTTTTCGAGGGCATCCCGGGCGAGATACAGAGCGCCTTTTCCAACCTAATCGCCAACGCCATTCGCTATAGCCCCGACGGCGGGCGCATCAAGGTGAGGTGGTTCGGCAGCAACGGCGGCGCACGCTTCGAGGTCGAGGACGAAGGACTCGGGATCCCCCCGGAGCACCTGTCGCGAATAACGGAACGCTTCTATCGCATCGATCTGGCCGGTGCCCGGGTGCGGGGGGGCACCGGTCTTGGTCTCGCGATCGTCAAGCACGTTCTGCGCCGGCACAATACCCGCCTGCAGGTTGAGAGCGAATTTGGCAAGGGCAGCCTCTTTTTTTGCGTATTCGCGCTGCGCTATCAAGCGGAGCTGTAGTACGCAAAGGTTGCTGATCGCCCAGCGTAGCCGCCAAACAACGATGCCTGCCTAAGCCTCGGAAAACTAGTAGAATTCGATACCGCGCAGGCGAATTTTACAAACCCGTCGGAACAGCGCACCGAGCACTGCGCTAGCGGACGCCATGGTTAATCGGCCCTTATGAATCGGCACATATCCGAGCAGTTCGACAGTGAATTGGAGAGCGTTCGCCTACGGCTCATGACCATGGCCGGGCTGGTCGAGAAACAACTGCAAGGCGCAGTTCAGGCATTCTTGACACACGACGGCGGGCTTGCCACCGAAGTGCTGGCCGGCGATGCGGAGATAAACCGGCTGGAGGTTGAACTGGACGATGATTGCATTTCGATCATCGCCTTGCGCCAGCCCGCCGCAACCGACCTGCGCCTGTTGGTATGTATCATGAAAGCCGGCACCGACCTCGAGCGGGTCGGCGACGAAGCCGACCGTATCGCCAAGGCAGCCCTCGCCGCGGTGCCCCCGCTGCAGCCCGACAACCAGCACCAGCATGGGCGGATACTGCGCCTATCCGAGCTGGTCGCGGCGATGTTGCGCCGTGCCTTGGACACCTTTGCCCGTCTTGACGTAGAGGCGGCCTATGAGGTGATGGCCGCCGATGCCGAGGTGAACGACGAATACGACGCCATCATACGCAGCGCCGGAGAGTCCATGGGGCGGGACCCGCAACAGTGGCTCAATATCCTATGGACCGCCCGGGCGCTCGAGCGAATTGGAGACCACGCCAAAAACCTTTGCGAATACGTTGTCTACATGGTCAAGGGCAAAGATGTCCGGCATCCGGGGTCGCTAGAGACCGGGTAGCCGGGCATCGATGACCATTCGAGACGCCGCGCAGCCTGCCGAAACCACGGCGATTGGCGCCGAACCGCCGAAGCGCCGCAACCGGCGGGGCGGGCACCTAACCCCACCCTGTGGCCGGCGCCATGCCTCGCCGAGTCTTCGCTAACTTCCGCCTGCTGTTCAGCGGCCGGGCGATGGCCGCGTTGCTCAATGTGGGTGCCCTAGCGGCGCTGGCGCGGGCCCTGGAACTCGCCGAGTTCGGCACCGTGGTTCTCGTTCATGCCTACGTATTGACCGTGCGTGGCCTAGTGAACGTCAAACCCTTCCTGGCCATCGTGCGTTGGGGCATACCGCTGCTCGAAGGAGACGACCGGCAATCGCTTCGAGGGCTGCTGGAACTGACCAGGCGGGTCGACCGGCTCACGGCGCTGTCCGGCATGGTACTCGGTGTGGCGCTCGCACCCCTGGTCGGTGTCTTCATGGAGTGGGATTCCAAGACGGTTGGCTACTGTGCGCTGTACAGCACAGCACTGATCCTATCGGGTATCGGTACCGCCTCGGGTTATCTGCAATTGACCAACCGGTTCGACGTGCTCGCCCAACAGATGACGGTTGGCCCGGCCATACGCTGTGTCGGGGCCCTGGCGGCAAGCCTGACCGCACCCCGGATAGAGGCATTTCTGGCCATCTGGGGTGTATCGCTGGCAGCCGAATACCTGTTCCTAGCCTGGCGAGGACGCCGCAAATACGCCGAGTCGGGGCTGGTCCTCTCCTGGATGGGCCGCGGCGCCTTTGCCTCGTTTCCTGGCATGCAGCGCTTTTTATTCGTCACCTACCTTCAGTCCATGCTGGAAATGGTACCGAACCGTTTCGCCACGCTGATGGTGGGCGCATCGCTGGGGCCCGAAAGCGCCGGGCTCTTCCGGGCGGCCCGGGATTGCTCCACCGTGGTCACAAGGCCCGCCGCCTTGCTGAGCCAAGCGGTCTTTCCAGACCTAACGCGGTTGTGGGCCGACGATTACCGCAAGTTTCGCCGCCTAGTGGTGAAGGTGGGCCTGATCGCCGGTGTTGTTGGGCTGTGCCTGACGTTGCTGTCCCTAGTTTTCGGCGGCTGGCTACTCGGCGCGTTGTTCGGGCCGGAGTTTACCGTCGCCAAGGTGCTGCTCGCCTGGCTGATCCTGGGTGCCGCTTTCGACCTAGGGGGGGCACCACTCACGCCCGCGGGCTATGCGATGGGCCGCGCCGACAGGATACTGGCCGGCCGTAGCCTGAGTACGGCTATTTTCGTCTTGGGCTACTTCTACTTGCAGGCGCAATTCGGCATCGACGGCGTCGGCATGGCAGTCGTTGCCGGTGCCATGTCCCTGTGGCTCGCCCTGGTGCTGATCGTGGGCCGCGCCCCGCGGCCGCCCGGCTTGACTCCGTAGGGGCCGCGCCCGAAACTGCGCACGGCGCAGCGGGCCTGCCGAGACCATCAGCCAACCGGGAGAATAGCCTTGTCTGAAGAAGCGTTTTTCTATGGGAATGCACGATACCGTGACCGGATTGTTCGCTGGTCGCGGCAGGGGGTCGGCACCCCGTGAAAATCCTGATCACCGGCGGCACCGGTTACATCGGCAGTCACATCGCCGTCGAGTTGTTGGATGCCGGGCACGAGGCGGTGCTGCTGGACAATCTATGCAACTCGTCGCGGCGCACGCTGTCGGCACTGCGCCGCGTGACCGGGAGCGACCTGCCGTTTATCGAAGGGGATATCCGCGATGGCGACCTCCTCGACGGCCTGTTCAAAGAGGGCAACTTTGCGGCCGTTATGCATGTCGCGGCCTTGAAGTCGGTCGCCGAGTCTGCCCGCGACCCGCTACGCTATTACGCCAACAATGTCGAGGGCACGGCCCGTCTCGCGGAACGGATGTCGGCGCACGGCGTCAAGACCCTGGTTTTCAGCTCATCGGCGGCCGTCTACGGCGACGGTTCGTCACCTCTCACAGAGGATGCCCCCACCACACCGGCTAGTCCCTACGGGCGCACAAAGCTGATCGCGGAGCACCTGCTAGGCGACCTGTACGCAGCCGACCCGAGCTGGCGAATCTCTATCCTGCGGTATTTCAACGTGGGCGGCACCCACCCCGCCAGCGACCTTGGCGAAGACCCCCCGGATGTCCCGGCAAACCTGTTGCCCCGCATCAGCCAGATCGCCTTTGGCCTAGGCAGCCAGGTCGATGTTTTCGGCAGCGACTACCCCACCCCGGACGGAACCTGCGTGCGCGACTACCTGCATGTCGTCGATGTTGCCGGTGCACATCTCAAGGCCTTGGACTATCTTGATCGAAGGCCTGGTTTGGCTACGCACAACCTCGGCACCGCGAACGGCGCCAGCGTAATGGATGTGCTGCACGCCTTTGAACGCGCCTGCGGCCGTCCCATCCCCTACCGCATCGTTGCACCACGCCCCGGTGACGTGGCCATTTCCCGCGCCGACCCGAGCCGCGCCCGGGATGAACTCGGCTGGACGGCCACCCGGGATCTCGACCATATCTGTGCCGACCTCTGGCGCTGGCAGCTCGCACAACAACGCTGAATCCTCCATGCACGACGCCGGCGTCAAAACTGAAACGCCCCCATCCGAGACTTGATGCGTGACGAGACACTAACCCGGTGCCTGAGGACCCGGGTCGGCCTGCCCGGGCTCTTGCCGGGAAAACTCGCCGCTGTCGTCCTGCTTGCCTAGGAAACGCGGCGACACTCGCCTATGGGACGATGCGAATGCTTTGGCTAGGCAGAGCCAAAGCAGCCGCATATCCAGCAAGGGGCTCATACCCTTGATGTAGAGCCGGTCGTAGCGCAGCTTATGCCGCGGTTCTGAGTGGTAGCCGCCCCGCAGTTGCGCCAGCCCGGCGATACCGGGTCGCACCCGCAGGCGCTCCGCGAACTCCGGTAGACGGTGCGCGATCTGTTCGGCAATCTCCGGGCGTTCCGGGCGCGGGCCCACAAGACTCATCTCGCCTCGAAAAACATTTACCACCTGGGGTAACTCGTCGATATGGAAACGGCGCAGCACCGCCCCCACCCGAGTCACCCGGGAATCCTGTTGCGACGCCAACACGGGCCCCGTCAGCCGCTCCGCATCCATGCGCATGGTGCGGAACTTGATTAGGCCAAACGCCCGGCCGAGCCGTCCAAGGCGGCGCTGCACATGGTAAACCGGACCACCGTCCTCGACGCGGATGGCCAATGCCACGCAAGCCCACAGCAACAGCCATAGTGGCGCGAGCAATACCGCTGCCACCGTCAGCAGCGCCAAGTCGAAGGGCCGCTTGTAACGACGCCGTAGCGTCAAGTCTCCAGCGCGGGTTTCCATCAGAGCAGGCTGCCCAGAAACCCAACCTCCCAGGGCGTGACCTGTCTACCGAGGTGACGCAACTCCCGACGCTTGACCGAGACGAATCCATCGATGAACCGGCGGGAAAGAAGTTGTGCGAGTTTGTTGTGCGCGGCCAGCGTACGCAGCGCATCGTGGAGATTCTCCGGCAGATCCGCCGGTACATCATAGGCATCGCCCGAGAACGGTTGACTCGGCTCGATTTCCTCTGCGAGCCCAAGCAGGCCACAGGCCAGGGTCGCGGCGACAAACAGGTACGGATTCGCATCCGCACCGGCCACCCGGCTTTCCACGCGGCCTTGGCTATCGTCCTCCGCATAGGGCACCCGAAACCCCGTCGTGCGATTATCGTAGCCCCAGCTCAGGTTGATAGGTGCCGAAGAACCGGAGACAAAACGCCGGTAGCTGTTCACATGGGGCGCGATCAACGCGAATGCGGGTGGCAGGTAGGTCTGCAGGCCGCCAATGAACTGGCGTAGCGCCGCCGATGCCTTGCCATCCTTAAGCGCGAACAGGTTAACACCCTGTTCATCCACCAGGCTCACATGCAGGTGCAGGCCGCTGCCCGGCAGTTCCATGATGGGCTTCGCCATGAAGCTCGCCAGATGGCCGCGTCGCAGAGCGCAGGCCTTGACTAGGCGCTTCAGCAGAAAGAGCCGGTCAGCCTGGATCAGGGCGTGATCGTGGGCGATATTCAGTTCGACTTGCCCGGGGCCCAATTCATGCACCATGGCCTGCAGGGGGATGTCGATGCGCGCGCTCATTGCCCGCACCTCATCGAGCACGGGCGCGTACTTGTCAAGCGCGTCGCTACTGTAGGCTTCGCCGCCAAACTCCGCCCGTTCGTCGACGCCCGACGCGGGCACAAGCACCATGTCGGCGCGCTTGGGTGGCTTAAGCAGGTAGAATTCCAACTCCGGTGCCACCACCGGCGTCAAACCCTTTGCGGCGTAGCGCCCAATTATCCGCTTCAGGACGTTGCGTGGGTCGAAGGGAACGGGTTCGCCCGTCTTGTCGAGCGTCTCGCAGACAACTTGCCGACTATCTCCCGTCTTCCACGGTATTTCCCCGCAAGTGGCCCAGTCGGGCCGCAGCAACAGGTCTTCGTCATTCGGGCAGTAGGTTTCCAGCGCCTCGTCGGCGTAGTCGCCGGTAATGCACTGGAAAAAAACGGCGAGAGGCAGTTGCGCCCGGCTGTCCGCACCGAATGAGGTGCCGTTGACGCTCTTGCCCCGGGGCACACCGTTGATATCACAGACCAGTAGTTCCAGATCCCGCATGCGCCGATTGTAACCAATACAGACGCCAAAGGCGTTCATCCAATGCGCCGGCGGCGGGGTGCCGAAGCCCGGTAGCGACTCAGTTTGAATTCCGGCCGCGTCAACTCCATGTGGGACGGCCTTGCCATAATCCACAAATTCAAACCGGGCCACTACCCGAAGCCCGAACCGGTTCCGGTTGCGCGCGGATTCGGATAGGATGCCCCCATGGCCGAGGCGACCGCATTCGACACCCATCAGTTCGTGGAGAACCTCACCGCGCATGGTTGCACCGAACAGCAGGCCATGCGCTCGCAAGGGAACAGGTCGCCCCGCTGGATGGCAGCCTGGCGGCCAGAGCGGACATCGAGGCTGTCGAGCCCGAGTTATCGAAGTGGATCTTCGGTGCCATGATCGCCCAAAGCGGCGTCATGGTTGCCACCCTGTCGCCGGCGCAACTCGACGCCATCGACCGCGACTCGCTACTGCACCCATTCACAGACTTCGCAGCCTATAAGAGGGACGGCGGCAGAACACTGGTTCGCGCCGAGCACATCTACCTAACCGACAGCAGCGGCCACGAGCTGCTCGATGGGATGTCCGGCCTATGGTGCGTCAACCTGGGTTACAGCCAGCCGAAAATCGCAGCGGCGGTGGCCGAACAGTTGGCCAGGCTTCCCTACTACAACAGTTTTTTCAACTGCACCACAGATACCACCGTGGCCATGACCGCCGCATTGCGCAGGGTGCTGCCATCGGGATTCAACCATGTCTTCTTCACCAATTCGGGTTCCGAGGCCAACGACACCAACATCCGGCTGGCGCACCGTTACTTCGACCTGATCGGCAAACCGCGCAAGAAGCTCATCATCGCTCGCCGCAACGGCTATCACGGCAGCACCATCGCCGCCGCCAGCCTGGGCGGCATGGGCAATATGCACAAACAGTTCAGCCGCCTACCCTACGTGCATCACGTGCAGCAGCCGTATGCGTTCGAGGAGGCCGGCGATCAGGACGCCGAGGCATTCGGGCGGACGGCCGCCAAGTCGCTGGCCACCAAGATTGACGAGCTGGGTGCCGATAACGTCGCCGCCTTTATCGCCGAGCCGATTCAGGGCGCGGGCGGTGTCATTATTCCTCCGGAAAGCTACTGGCCCGAGGTCGCGCGCATCTGCCGACAGCGCGATGTGCTGCTGATTAGTGACGAGGTGATCTGCGGGTTCGGCAGAGTCGGCAACTGGTTCGGCTGCCAAACCTATGGTTACGAGCCCGACCTCATCACCTTCGCAAAGGCCGTTACCAATGGCTATCAGCCCTTAGGTGGCGTCGCCGTTGGCGACCGCCTAGCGGCTGTGGTCACCACCGGCGGCGGTGAGTTCGCCCACGGGTTTACCTGGTCTGGCCACCCGGCGGCGTGCGCGGCTGGCCTCGCTACCCTTGGCATCTACGAAGAAACCGGCATCGTCGAGCAGGTGCGGGGCGACACCGCCAACTACTGGGCGAGCCGCTGGCACTCCTTGGCGGAGCACCCCATAGTCGGCGAGGCGCGCGCCAAGGGTATGCTCGGTGCCCTGGAACTCGTCCGCAACAAGCCGGCTAAAGAGCGTCTCGACCGAGACAGCCGGGCCGCCATCTTCTGCCGCAACGCGGCCATCGAGAACGGCCTTATGGTCCGGCAGGTCGGCGATGCCATCATCAGCGCACCGCCGCTCATTATCAACCGGGCAGAAATAGACGACCTAATCGACCGGCTCGCTGTCGCCCTGGATGTCACCGCCAGTCACTACGGTGTTGCTGGTAGCTAGGGAACCTCTGATCAAGTCGGAGACTTGGCTGGCAATAGAGCGGGCGGTTCGAACCACGACATTGCTAGCACGGGCCGAACACGAATTCCTAGTGCGGCATATCCGATTGCCGCACCCACCGGCGCTTGACCTCCGCAAGATGAGAGACCATCACCTTGTTGCCGCGGTCGGTCAGCGGCACGCGTTCGATCAGCCGCATGGGGATCACCCCGACCGTCAGGCCATCAGCCAACCGCCTGGTCATCACCCGCGCACTCGTCACCATGCAAATGCGTCCGAGAGCCCGCAATACGGCGTACGCCGGGGAGCAGCTTCTTCCGCCCTGCAGCGCCCGGGCTCCGAGCGCATGGATGCGCGGCCCACACCGTACGTAGCGCCAGGCTCTGTATATCCAGCCTCCCCCTCTTTCTGCTTCTGCTCTTTCTTCTGTCCCCCCCCCCCCCCCCCCCCCCGAAAAAACCTGGCCCCGGAATGGCGCAAGCGCCAGCCGCGGTGCCTGAATCTCCCAGCGGCTCGAGCGGTCGCGCAGGAGTATCTCGTTGAACCGCCACTGGTCGGACAAATGCCACTGCGCCATCCGATCCGCCATCTCGAAGAACGCTCGCGTCCGGGCCGACGCCCGCACGAAAAAGAACCCCGCGCAGACCGTGAATCCGGTCACCTTGAAATGCGTCCACGGGTGCGTGGTTCCCTGTGAGAACAGCAGGTCGCAGCCCTTGTGATCCAAGAGCCACGGCCGTGGGTCGCACAGCCAAAACGCATCCGCGTCGCTGTGCACAAAGTCGATGCCATGCGCCACAAGGTGCAGCAAGAGCTTGGTCCGCAACCGCGTCAGCCAACTGAGCCTATTCAGCGACGAATCGATCCCTTCCTCGCGCAGCTCCGGCAGCACGTCCCAGTAATAAACGGCCCGAGGCCCCTCCTCGCACAGGGCGTCGAGCAGTTCGGAGTCCATGCAGACGATCCGGTAGTTCAGGCAGCCAGCACGCCGGGCGTGTTCAATCCACACCCCCACCATGCCGCGATACCGGTAGGTCGCGAACACGACCGTCACCGGCCCCGAGGCGTCGGCCGCGAACGCGTGCCGGACATCAATGCCCTGACTATCCACTGACTTTGTCAGCGCGCCGCGAGCTGTTTCTTCACCGAATCGAGCAGTTGCTCCAAGCTGACGCCTGACATGCGCATGGCCTCGGAGATCTCTACGATGCCGAGGGAGCGCCAACTTGCCAGCAACTGCAGTAGGGGGACGGCTGGCGAATGGCGGTTCTGGGCGGCCATCAGTTCCATGGCGCGTTCCACCGTATCCCAAGCGTCCGTCGGTTGAGGGGGTGCCGGGCCGACCCCGGCCCCGACATCGTCCTCGGCTTCGCTTTCGCCGGTGACCGAGGATTGTTGGCCAAGCAGCTTGCGGATGGCACCCCAGGCCTCCCCCATCGTTGGCAGTTCGTCTCCGAAGGCAGGGGCAAGACGGGGCCCCAGGTTCTCGAACAGTTCCCGCAAAGCCGTCGCCACTTCCAGCCGTTCCGTTACGCTGGTCGACTGTTCTCCCCAGCCGACGGTCGCCGCCAGGGTCGGCAACCGGTTGATCATCTTACCCAGGCTGGCCCCCCGTTCGCTGAGATCGCCATCTTCCTCGTCAGCGCGGGGGTGAATGCCCTGATCGGGATCAGGCCAGGCCTCCACTGCCGCGACCAGGGCCGTCAGGGCCTTGGCGAAGCCCGGCAAGCCGCCGGCTCTCCAACTTGCCTCCACATAAACGGCCAATATGCGCAGATCCTTGGTTCTGGTGCAGAGCTTGCGAATCTCTTCGAAGAAGTCGTCAAATGTGTGCCTCGCCTCGGCAACCTTGCCGTCGACCACCGCGTCGCTGCCCAAGGCCAGACTGTTCTCGAATTCCTGCAGCAGGCTCATGAAGGCCGGGTCCCACCTGAGGTCGGGGCCGCAGGGGTCCGCCTCGGAAATCGGCGTGGGCACTGCTTCGCCAAGTACGTCCACGGTCTCCTCCGTCAGTTAGCCGCCGTAGCTGAATTCGCCCCATTCGCCCGCGGCGGCAGGGGCGGTGCATTTTTTATGAACGAGGGCAGGGTCATGGGCCGTCCGTCGGCGTGGCTGATGCGGGCGGTGATGCGCAGGGGCTGGCGCAGGCCGGCTTCGTCCACGGCCAGGGTCTGGAATGACAGGGCACCGCCGGAAAGGTCCGATAAGACCCGCAACAGGGCACCGTTGCCGCCATCGGTCAGGGTCCATTCCTCGGAGTCGATGTGCACGGACTTGGCAAAGCGGTAACTGGAGTTTTTGGCCATCCGCATGCGGATCAGCAAAGGCCCGCCGTAGCGCCAAGTATAAACGCCGGCCTCGTCGGCCTCGGCACCCTCGATGTCGATCTGCACGATGTTCTCCGCCAGCAGTTCCTCGCTTGGACGCGCCCGCCACTCGAGTTGGAAACGCACGGCGGCTCTGCCGTCGCCGTCCAGCTCCCAGAATTCCAGGGTTTCGGCGAAAGTCGCCGCCAGCGGCTCGTCAATCAGCGGCAAGGCCTCCGCCGCCGGTTGTAGATGGCGCAGGAAGTCCGAGAGTGTGGTGGCGGCGATTTCCGGGCCTTCATCGTCGTTGGAGTAGGGCCACGACCAAGCCACATGGGTTTCGTAGTAGCTCTTGAGCCGTTCGTAGATGACTTGCGCCTCCGCCAGCGCACGCTTGTCACACTCCTGGCCGAGTTGGTCACGGAAGCGCGTTAGCGCACTGGCGAGATAGTCGCCGCGGCCGAGTAGCGGACGCGGCGCGTCGCAGGCTGCTACCGGATCCTCCGCATAGTTGCCCACGGAGCCCTCTAGAGCCGTCAGGGCGGAGTCCGCGTCGCCCCGGTCGTAGCCGGCGATGTCCTCCCGCATGATGCGCCAGTCAGCAGCTACCCAGCCACGACCTTGGGATGCGGCCTCGACGAACGGCTCGGCAAGCTGTTGGTAGACGCGGATGAAGCGGGAAATGCCACGCTCGAAGCGGCGCGCCAGGGCCTTGCGGTCGGCGCTTGTATCGAGGTGCGCACCCAGCGGATCCTCCTCGACAAGCACGCCGCTGGCGGCGGCCAGCACCCCTTCCGCCACCCGCGCCCGCACCGCCAGCACCCGGTCGGCCTCCGCCAGGGCGGCACGCTGGCGCAGCCAGGCCTCCACCTCCTGCAGGTCCGCCAATGCCGGGGCGGCGGCGGCGCGGCGCTCGGCGCGCTCGGTCGCCACGCCCAGGCTGCTAGCCAGCCGCAACGCCCGCTCCACTTCATTGGTGACGCCCACCACCAGTTCGCTGGCCAGTTGGCGCACCAGGTCTTGCGCCACGGCGGGCGGCAGGCCCGTTGGCAGATTTGCGGCGAACTGATCGAACACCTGCAATCTGCGGCGCGCTTCGGCCACGGCGCCCGCGTCCAGCGTTACCGTCCCCACGGGCGGCACGACGACCGCGCCCAGCGACTGCGGCGCGAAGCCGGAATTGGCGATCTTGTCCAGAAACAGCAGCCAGGCGGTCGCCTCCGGAGTCAGCGACAGTGACGGGCCGTTGCCACCGCCGCCGCCGGCGCGTACCAACAGCGGCCCAATTTCCGGCAGCACGAAGTACTCGGACATTTCCCGGGCATCGATGCGAATGCGGCTGATGGCGGCCTTGGCCTCTAATGCGGTCACCTGGCCGATCAGCGACAAAGCGACGGCGCGGCCTAGGATGCGTAGCTCATAGCTGTGGTCGGGCCGGTCTTCGGCGGCGGTCAGCCACTGCTGGGACGGATCCTGCAAGGCGGCGCGCAACTCCGTTAGGGCCTGGTGCTGAGCTCGCCAATTGGCGCTGCGGTCGCTCGCCCGCCGGGCCGCGGTGGCCACGGGGCCGTTGGTGTAGACCTTGGTGGCCCAGCGCTGCATGGTGAGCACGAAGTTGGCTCGGGCAAAGTCGGTGAGGGCGGCGACATCCAGGCCGCCTTCGTCCGACGGCGGCGGCGCAACCCCAGCTTCGATCATGGCCAAGTCGATGCCCTCCGGCCAAGCAGTGCTGTCGCCGCCGAAGGCATCGGCCAACAAAGCGCGGATGTCCACTTCGCGCGGGTCATCGGCCAGCCCCTCCCAAGCCGCCAACCACTCGCCAACCAGACGTGCATCCTGCATCCAGCTATTGGGATCATCCCGAGTCCTTAGGCGCCGCTGTGACTCACGCTCCAGCGCCGCGGCCAAGGGCCGCAGCACATAGCCATCTAGGAAGGCGGCACCCAGCCTTTGCGGCGCATGGTAGTTCGGCACTAGGGAAGCGAGGGGCATCAGCAAGGAAAACTCCGACATCTCCGCCAGACGGGCGCTCAACCCGGCGACCCGCCGCATCCTGGCCCCGCTGGGCACGGCATCGATGCCGTCGGCGGTCCAGGGCGAAGCGGCCTCTCTGGAGGCGGTGCTGACCGCGGCGCGCAGGCTGTCCGTGCGGTCGCTGACAACCACTCCCACCAAGATCGCGAGCGCCACCCCGGCAACCAACACCGCCAGCCCGGCCGTGGCCAGTGCGCCCGGCGCAGCCGCCGGCCGAGTGCGCTCCAGGGTCTGGGCGACCGCCCCGCGCAGGCCGAGGCCGCTGAACGAGAGCGACGCCACATCGACGGTCGGCGAGGGGGCCGCCGCCAGCGCCCGATCCAGGCTGCTGGGCAAATCCCGGGACTGGGCCAGGGCGAATTCCCGGAGCCCCTCCCGCGACCCACCGGTCAACCAGGTGCGCACGGCGTCGGCGGCCAGTTGCCGGCAGATGGCGTCTCCGTCCTGGTTGTTGGCATCGATGATCCGCCAGGCCGCTACCTTGCCGGCGCTGGGCAGAACGAAGTGCAGGGCGACGCGCATACCAGCGGAGCGGGCAAAACTGGCCGCCCGGGTCAGCGCCTCGCCGGGAATGCCGTCCGCGTCGACCAGCACGGCCAGGGCATCGATCGGCCGCCGCCAGGGCAGCACCCGCACCAGCCGACGCAGCTTGCGGCTGTCTGCCGCGGAAGCGTCTATCAACAGGGTGTCGCCGCCAGCGGCCAGACGGATGGCGCCCATAGCCGGCGGCGTCAGGTCGAGGCTGCGGCACAGTTCGCTGGACCCCTTGCCGGCAATTAGGACGATGCGCAGGGTGTCCGGCCCGGTCACCCGCCGCGCCTCCATAAACGCCCGGCGCAGCCCAATGCGCGACGATGACCCCCAACCTGTGGCAACCAGGGGTGGTTCGCCCAACTGCGCCTCTCGGCGTGCCGCAGCCCGCCCCTGGGCGGTCTCCCTGCCACGCTTGAACAGCCACGCCAAGCCCTTGCCCAACAGCAAAAGCAACTTCCAGAGCAGCCAGAGGGCCACCAAAAACAGAATGAGGGCGACGATGATGAGGACAATCAGCAGGATGATCTCGAGCGTGCCGCCCGCCATCAACTGCATGAAGAATTCGCCTATGCGTGAGAAGAATGCCGACATCTATTGCGCCTTGGTCAGGTTCCGCCGTTGCCGTGACGCGCCCTAGGGTCTTCAGGCGAACGGTTGCCCTGCTCGGCCTGAGCATCAGCGGTGGTTTCCGGCGGCGGTGCCCGCATCGGCGCCAGTTGCGAGGGGCCGAGGCTGCGATCCAGCGGCGCAAAGGCGCCGCCGACCGCGGGCAGACCGGCATACACCCGTTCGGCGATGCGATCAGCGTCGTGCAGGGCGTCATCCGACAAGGTCAACCACAGGCCAAAGCCACTCATCAACCACAGTGCCAGACCCACCATCGCCAAGGGCGCCGGCGCCAGGCCGATGCGTGCAGGACCGAGATCCCGGGCGATGCCGGCCGCGCCACTCCTGCCCGCGCCCAGAGTTTCCTCCAAAGCGGCGGTCAGGGCGGACATGCCAAGCAGATCACCGCGCAGCGACCCTTCGAAACCCTCGCGAATGACCGCCAGGTACAGCGGCGCCAACGATGACCCAACCCCCTCATCCGCACCGCGGCCACCGGCCTGGGCTTGGCGCACGATTTCCTGTCCGGCAAGGGCCGAACCATAGAGTTCGAACTCCAGCAGGCGGTCCCGCCACCGCTCCAGCCCGCCGGCGGGATGGTGCAGCATTCTTTCGTCGGCAAGGCCGACCAGGGCATAGGCGGCCGCCCTTGAGGTGTTGGCGTCGTTGCGCACCGCCGTGGGCAGGGCTCGCACAAAGGCATCGACGCCCTGGGCAAGCCGCTGGCGGCTGGCGTCCATGGCGGCGCTGGCAGCACGCTCGCCATCCGCCTGCAGCACCTGCGCCGTCAAGGATTCCTCCTCCTTGTCCAGCAGGTCGAAGAAGGGCACGGCGTTGATGACGATGGAGAAGCCGAGGCTCATGGACCGCGCCTATCCGGCAGTGCCGCGGCGCCATGCGCCGCCCAAACCGCCGTGTGATTCGCCTGTCGCGAGGCCCGCCTCCTCCGCCACCAGCACGGAGAAGGAGGTGTTCTGCGGCGGCGGGGTCTCGGCCGCAAGCGCCAGGGTTCCCTGGCCCCCGCGCCAGGCCTGGTCGTCCTCCACCTGGTAGAGGCCCAATAGCGGCCCGCTGGCAATGCCGATGCTGGGGTCGCGCTCCACCGACCGGCGCGTACAGCCCGACACCCGCCGCGTCATGGCCTCCGCGATGCGATCCGGTGCCGCCAATGCGGCACCTTCAAACCAGGCACGCGCAGCGATCAGATCCGCCGGCCGGGAGGCCTCTATAGCCACCAGCAAGCCGCCGGCGGGCATGCCCTCCACTTCCAGGACGCCGGTTTTGCCGGTCTGGCGAAAAACCGTGGCACGAAACGGCAGACCAATGCCGGAGGCCGCCGACTCCGCAGCGGCCAGCAGGCGGCGCATGGAGCCGCGTTGGTCGGCCGGGTCCCAGCCATCCTCCAGACGCTCGAATATGCCGGCGGCGCTGCGCACCCCCAAGGCCAGGCGCAATGCTTCCACGCCCACCCGTCCAGGGGTGACCGCCGGCGCATTGAGCAGCGTGTCGATGACGCCGACCCCCTGCACCAGGGCGGCCGCCACCTGCCCCAGCACCCTGGCCACGGGCCGCGCCTCTGCCCCTGGCAGCCGCAGGGTCGCCATGAAGCCGGCACCCAGGGCCGCCAAGGCGCCGAGTTGGCGGTTGAGGTCCGTGCGCATGGGATGGTCGGGGCCGATAAGCATGGCCGGCGGCGACCAGTCCGGCACGTTGCCCCAAACACCGCCCTGGCAGCCCAGCCGAGCGGCGGGTAGGGTGTCCTCGCCAACCGTGCCTTCGCTGTCCTGCAAAGAGAGTTCGCCAGTGTCTGGATTGCGCACCAGCACGAAACTGGCGTGTCCGCCCTCCTCGGCTTCCGGCAACATGCGCGTCACCCGGGTGCGTTTGAAAGGTTCGCCATCGGGAAAGACGCCATCGCAATCGATGCGCAGTTCTCGTGAGGCGAGGGCGGTTTCGTCCACCCGCAGGCTCAGGAACCCCCAAGGCCAGGGGTCCGCAATCAGGCCGGCCAGATGGCTGAGCAAGGCGGTGCGGCGATCTGTGCGCTGAAAGCTGACTGGCTCCAGCACCATGCCGTTGCGCCACTCGACGGCTTCGGGAATTTTCAGCACGTTCATGCGTACCTAGATGGGGGAGGAAGAAAGGCAAGAAAGGGCAATGAAGGCAGCCAGCGCCTCTTCTTCTTTCTCGGCTTGCCGCCGCCGACTTCACAACCCTCATCGCCTATGGTGACCAACACCTTGCCGTTGCGAGCGACACGAAGTGGTGCAGAGGGCACCCGGGTGTCGCAGAACAGCACCCCGGCCAACCGGCCCCGGCGGCGGGCCTTAAACGGGCCAATAGTCGTGCCGGGCACCACTTCCCAAGAATCGAAGTGGGCGTCTGGGTGGCGTTGGCGAAAATTGCGGCCATCCTGATCGAACCAAGCGTCGGTTTGAATGTCCAACAAGGCATCAACCAGATCGGCGTCGCGAACCCGCACCAGCTCCACCCGCACCGGCCAGTTGTCGTTGGCCTGGGCATCCAGGGCCAGGGTGATGGTTCTCAGCTTCAGCGGCCGTTCCGGCTTGGTGATGGATTCCCCCTGGCTGCGGCAGCCGCCGACCAGCCCACTCAGCAGGGCGATGACGCAGACGGCGCCCCACCACCGCCCCGGCGGGTTCATGGGGAAGCGTCCGGGGCAGCCGCGCCCTCGCCATCCGCGGCCGCCTGGCGAACGACGAACTCGCCGTCGACCCGGCCAATGACAACCTCTCCCGGCGATTGGCCGTCAGCCAACTGGCCGAGCACATACTCGGCGATCCTGGGCCGCACCGAGCGGGCGATGATTCCATCTAGGAAACGGGCGCCCTGGGGCGTAGACTTGACGTGCTGCACCAGCCAGTCGCGCACATCGCCATCGAAGGTCAGCGACGCGCGGTGGGAGGCCTGATAGGTATCCGCAAGCCGATCTAGGCGCATGCCGGCAATCTTGGCCAGGGTGTCTTCGCCAAGGGGCCAGAAGGGCACAAGCTGCAGCCGGCCGATGAAGGCGGCCGGAAAATGCTGGGCGAGCGCCCGGCTTAGGGTCTGGTGCAGCGCGTCCTCCGTGGGGGGCGGGTCGGCGGCGGCCGCCTTTTCAACCACCCTGTCCCCGGCGTTCGAGGTTAGGATGATCAACGCGTTGGAGAAATCCGCCTCGATGCCCTCCGCATCCTCCATCCAGCCGCGGTCCAGCACCTGGTAGAGCATCTCGATCACGTCGGCGTGTGCTTTTTCGATCTCGTCGAGCAGCACGACGCAATAGGGTGTGCGCCGAATGCCCTCGGTCAGCACCCCGCCCTCGCCGTAGCCCACATATCCGGCTGGGGCGCCCTTCAGCCCGGAGACGGTGTGCGCCTCCTGGTATTCGGACATGTTGATGGTCAGCAGATGGCCGCCGAACAGCGCATCCGCCAGGGCGTGGGCGGTCTCTGTCTTGCCGACCCCAGACGGGCCGCAGAACATCAGCGCACCCACGGGCCGGCGCCGGTCCGACAGGCCCGCCAGGTAGGCGCGCGCCTGGGAGGCGCAGCGGGCCAAGGCTTCATCCTGGCCCACCACCCGTTCGCCGAGCGTCTGCTCCAAGCGCACGGCCAGCTTGCCCACATCAGACAACATGCCACCCACGGGAACGCCGGTGAGGTCCGAGACCACTGCGGCGACATCGTCCTCGGTGACCGTAACCGTCTCCGCCGCCTCGGTGCCGGTTGTCGCCTCGCTCTCGGACTCGGCGGCGGCTGCTTCGGTCGCTTCCGGATCCGGCGGTTCCGCATCCTGCCCGGCCGCTTCTGCCTGGTTAATGCGGGCCCGGGCGCAAGCCGAATCGAGCACCACGATGGCCTTGTCGGGCAACTGCCGCCCGACGATGTAGCGCCGCGCCAGCGACACTGCCGCCGGCAACACGTTGTCGGCAAATTCGCTGGCGTGGTGCGCGGCCAGGCTCGGCGCCAGTCCGGAGACGATGCGCAGCGCCTCGTCATCGTCCGGCTCGACGATGCGCACCGGCGCGACGCGGCGCGCCAAGCCGGTATCGGGTTCGATATGGCGACGCCATTCGCGCCAGCCGCAGGTGCCCAGAATGCGCACGGTGCCGCCGCTTAGGACATTGCGCAGCGCATCGGCACCCCCGCCCTGTTCGTCGAACAGCAGGTGGATGTCGTCAATGTAGAGAATCATGCCGGCATCGGCAATCTCCCGGACGACCGCCTGGAGACGTTCCTCCAGGGCGCCCCGCACGGCGGCCCCGGCGCGCAGGGCCGAGACGTCCAGAGACCAAACCGGCGTATCGTGCAGAACTGCGGGCACGGTATCGAGCCGGCGCGCCAGGGCGTCTATGAAGCCGAGTGCGCAGGCGGTCTTGCCGACGCCCGACTCACCCACCACCACCACGGAATTTTGCCGGCGCCTAAGCAGAATCGAGGCGATCGCCTGCATCTGCCCATGAAAGCCAATTACTGGATCCAGCTCGCCAGCCCGGGCGATGGCCACCATGTCCTGACCGTAGCGGGACAACTCGGGAAATTCCCGATCGGTCGCCTGCGGCGCAGCCAAGGGCACCTCCGGCCGTGCCGCCATGTTTAGGCTGGCCAGATCGAGTTGGGCAAACCCTGGCAGGGTGGCCACTAGGCGGGGCCACATATCGCCGCGGCGGGCCAGGGTTTCAAAGAACCGAATCGGGGTTATCTGGGTGTCGCCATAGTCGTCGAACGACAGTGACCAGGCTTCACGCAGGAGCTGCGCCAGGGACTCGTCGAACGAGGGCAGCGCCCCGGCGGGGCCACGCGCCTCGCTGGCGACCTGCTCGGCCAGCGCGGACTCGATTGCCGGTGCGTCCACCCGTGCCCGCTCAAGGGCCTTCATCATCTCGGGGCCGATACCACGGTCGCGCAGCAGAGACAGCAGAAACAGTTCGATGCTGATGCTGCGCCGCCCGTCCCTAGCCGCGGTATCGGCCGAGGCCTGCAGCACGCGCCGCCCATCGGCATCGAGATGTTCGTAGAGTCTCCTTAGATTCAAAGCTCTTTCCTAATGGCCCTAATGGCGGTTTGCCGACGATTCCCCACTAAGCGCACTGTAAAGTATGTTCGGGTAAAGGCCAAGCAGCCGAGCAGCCGCATAGGGGCGCTGTGCACCCTGGTTGCCCATGGCTAGCCATGCAGGGGCAAACGCACTGGATGCGCGGCCGGGCCCAGCACGGCTAGGCCGCCGAAGGCCGCCGGACCGCCAAGAATGGCCGGCGGGGCATTGGTCGCAGCCAGCTCCAGATAAATGCGGACGCTGTGCGAGAGGCCGCCAATATAGGATTGGCACAGTAGGAACAGGGAGCGGCGCCGGACCGCGCTCCAGCCCCATTCCTGGGCGCGGGTCTCTTCGCCGCCGTCGATGACCACGGCGACACCGGCGGCCGGCAGTTCGCAGGAAGCACCCAGAATGCGACCGATGTGGGCACCCACCCGACTTGGACGCAACACCGTCACCCGGGCACCGGAGAACTCCTCCACGGTGGCTGGCAGGCCGGTGAACGCCGACACCAGGGTCGCTAGCCCGGCCGCCGAAACCGGGCCGACGAACAGCCCGGCCAGACCAATGGCGCCATCGGGCTCGGCCGCGGAGGGAATGGACAAGACCCCGCCGGGCACCGCCTCCAGGGGCGCCGAGCGGCCAACCAGCTCGGCGACTAGCCGGAGCGCTTCGATGCGTCCGCCGGTGGCCAGGGCGAAGGCGGCGTTGTTGCGCGCCTCCGCAATCTCCAACGCCTGCATGAAGCGATCACCCGGCCCGTCGAGCCAAGCCGCCAGCGCCCCGCGGCCAGGTGGCCGGCTATCCCGGACGATGCGGGCGACATCCGACGACGGCAGGGAAGTTCCGGTGGCGGCCAATCCGGGCGCGGAAAGAATCAGATCCACCCGCCCCTCTTCAAAGGCCACATCCTCGATCTCCGCTCCGGAAAACCTGAGCGTGGGCCGCGAACGGTACATGAGCCCGCGCAGGGCGCTGCTAGCGCCGCGCAGCACCCAGCGCAGAATGGCGACCGCCGACCACAGGCGCCAGCGGTGGGGGTGCAGCAGCAGATCCTGGGCCAGGGGATGCGCCGCACCATCGTCCATCTCAGTGGCCTGCACCGCCCCGGCTTCCGGATCGTCCGATTCAGCGGCCCGCACCGCCCCGGCTTCCAGATCGTCCGACTCAGAGACCCGTGCCACCCCTGCTCCCTGATCGTCCGCCTCAGCAGCCTGCACCACCCCGGCTTCCCGAGCGCCCGCCTCAGCGGCCTGCACCATCCCTGCTTCCAGATCGTCCGACTCAGCGGCCCGCACCGCCCCGGCTTCCAGATCGTCCGACTCAGCGGCCAGTACCACCCTCGCTTCCGGATCGTCCACCTCAGCGGCCCGCACCACCCCGGCTTCCTGAGAACTCCCGTCCGCATCCGGCATGGACAAGGCGTCGGGCCGTTCGGCAGCTTCCCCGTCCGGGGCTCGCAGTTCGACATCAGTCGCCACTGATGGCCACCTCTTCGATCCGGTTGATGCCGCGCTGGCTTTCGAATAGCTGGGCAAGGATTCGCTTGACCATCGCCCGGCTAGTGGTGGGATGGCTGTGCGCCTCGTAGGAAATCGCCACCGCCACGCCCGGCTGCGGCTGGCCGCGGCGTAGCGCCGTCACCGGGTGCAGGGCGGCGCGACCAACGCCGTTGATCCAGCCAGCCCGCTCGGCACCTGGAAAACGCTTTAGATATTCGTGCAGCATGCCGCGGCGCGCCTCGGCCATCAGCCCCACCATGCTGCTCTGCAGGTAACCGATCATCGTCTCCATGGCGGCTGCGCCCGCCAGTGCCGGACGAAAGATCGAGGGTGCGCAGGCCAGCACGCCATGCCAATTGCCGAGGCCCTCCACCGCGGTGAGCCTGGCCCCAATACGCAGGTGCTGGGCGATGTCGCGGTTGCTGGCCAGGACGCTCGCCGTGGCCAAAAGACGCATGCGGCCCAGGCTGCTGTAGTCCAGCCCGCGAAAGTACAGCAGCACCTCGCCGCCCGTTCGGGACTGATTGCGGCGCACGCCCCAACGAACCTTGGTACCGCGCACTTCGCCGAGGGCGACCACCGGGTCGAGGCGCTGCGGCTGGGCGGCACCAGAACTGTATAGGTCCACCGCCTCCACCGAATGGCACTCCACGGTGCGGTAGCGCAGCGCATCCACCCGCACCGGATACTCCAGACGGCGCCCCTCCACATCGATAGGTGTGGCGCCGGAGCGCCACAGGTTGATCACGGGAACCCGATTGGCCGTGATCAAATCCGCCGGCAGGGACTCCGGCAGGGCGATCGGCCGGTTGAAGCGGAAGCGAATTTCCGCGCCCGGTGCCAGCGCATCGCCCGGCAGAGAAACAAAGCGGAACTTTTCTGGAAAGGAAAGAAACTCGGTGACGACGCGATGGGCCGGGTGCATTGCCGGACGCGCCGGCAATGCCGATTCTTCGTTGGTGAAGCCGTGTACCCGCAGGGCGGCAACGGGAACGCGGGGCGTTCCTTCGCCGTCCGGCGGTGCCACCTCAATGGCGACCAAGGATTCCGCAAAGGCGTCCATCAGCACGGCGGCGGTTCGTTCGTTGTTGCCTAGACACAGCAACAGGCGCGGCGGCGGCCGGCCGACCAGGCGTACGCCGATACCGTCGGCGGCGGCGCCGGTGCGGTCGAGGCGGCGCAGGCGAAGCCCTAGGGGCGCGGTGCTCGTCGCCATCGTGGTGCTGAAGCACGCCAGTGCGCCCCCGCCCAGGGCGCAGTCAAAACGGGTGCCGCGCGGCACCAGTTGTTCCTCCCGCCCGCCCTGAAGCTGCATCAGGGCCATGCTGGGCACTGGCTCCACCAGCGCTGGCGCCATGACAGACAGCATGGCCAGGGGCAGTTCCGTGGCTTTGCTTTCGATCATCAGCCGAATGCGGGCGGCGAGGAAGGCGGCGCTCTCCACAACCCGCTCGACATGAGGATCGCGCGAGCGGCGCGAACCGATGTCCAGCCGCGCGGCGATGTCGGGATAGGCTAGCGCGAAATCCCGCCCGTGGGTGCGCAACGCCTCCAGTTCGTCGACATAGGCAGCAAGTAGTTCATTGTCTATCATCGGCGGTCAGACCCTGTGGCCCGGCGGCCGGCGGTGGAAGTCAGACCTTGTGGCCCGGCGGCCGGCGGTGGAAGCCCGGCGCGGCACCGGGACCCGGTTGCACAGGGCGCGATGCTGAAAATTCGTCCGGGCGTGTGTCTATTCTCCGTTCGAACCGCTCGCGCGCGGCGCGAGGCAGAGCACCGCTCCACTAATGCGAGAATATCCCGCACGTTTGAGCGACGAACGGCGTCATTCCTCATTGGCGGCCACCGATAACGGTCACGTCCGCGCCAAGTGCGCCCCCCGGGCGTGGGGACATGATGCGCAACAGCACGCCGTCGTCTTCAAGTTGCTCCAAACGCGCCTCTAGGTTGAAGGCGAAGTCCACGGTCCCCGCGATTGGCGTTACCCGCACATCCGTCAGCCGGGGTTCAAAGCGTTCAATGACTTTCTCGATCAGGACGGCAACCTCTTGGCGGTCCTTCTCTGAATTGGGCGCCAGCCCAGCCATGCCCGGAAGGCCCCAACCGAGTACGCCCGGTACCCGACCGGGCAGCGTGCGCCGGGCACCAAGAATATCGGCGATGTCCCGCGCCAGCCCAGCCAGCCCGGTCGGCCGGTTTGATTCAAAACGATCAAACAAGGGCGTCAGCAGCGATTCCGCCGCCACTTGATTCGGCTGCAGTCGTCTGACCATGAACCCAGGCCCCCCGCCAAGAGCGAACTGCTATAGTCACCAATAGCCTAGTGCGATGCAAGAGCCGGGGGTAGTGGCCAAGACCATCCCAAAGCGGACCCGCGCGGGGGGATGCCTCTACGGACTGGGGGCGTCGTCCACCTCATCTTCGATTGCGTTGGTCCTGCCGTAAAGTTCCTGCTACGGGCGGAGCCCGGCGACCGGCGACCGTTCGCCGGTCTTATGCAGCGACGGGGCTTGGCTCAACTGACGCTTGACCGCTTGTGCAAGCGCCCGCGAAACCGGTAGGTGCGCGGATTCGACCGGCCATCTGGAGAAAAACTTTTCTGCCGTGTCGCGGGCGGGACGAAGCAGCGTTTCCGGCGGAACACGCATTTCCATCGCAAGCCGGGTAAATGCGCGAATCCCCAGATCCCGCCATTGCCTGGCACCACCGAGACGCAACGCCATTTCGTCATCGGGAACATAGGGGCAGTGGACAGCAGGTCGTAAGCCGGGGACAGGGCAGGCCGGGTTGGATCGTTGTAGACCAGTGACCAGTTTTTCAGGTGCATGTCACCATTGCCGACCAGGATGGTCAGCATCAAGCGTCGGGCAAATTGATCCACCGCCTCTGATTCGGACAATGAGGCAAGAACCCTGCCTATGTGGCTGTAGTTGTATCCGTCGTACTTGCGGTCCGGACGCACCCCGAAGACTTGGGCAAAATCCTCCGTATGGATCCGACGACCGTCGCTTTCCCGGTCAAAGCGGCGCACTGCGAGGGCATGCCTCCCGCGAAAGGAATCTTGAGCCATTTCGGCGGGAAGACCGGCCACGCTGGAGATCGAAACCAAACGGACATCCGGAACCTCAATTCCGACAAGACGCGCCATGGACATTATGGAGAATTCGTTTTCGGGGATGTCTTCGTGGTGCACCGACGGCAATTTGAGTATCCAGTCTCCTCCCATGCCGCTTGCCGGTATGGTCAAGCCACCCGCCGCGTCCTCCACAGCGGAGAATTTCAACTGCACTCCGGCCAGCGAGAATTTCAGGCGCCGCTGGTTCGGGGCGTCAGACCTGGGCTCTGCGGAATCTCTGGAAGCCGCATCCGTTTCCGGGCGGACGGGGTCGAGAACCACCGCTCCCGGCAGGTCCAGGCCGAGTGCCCGCAGAAGGGGAAAGTCCCGGGTTTCGTTGGCGTCGTTGAGCCTGGCCAGATAACGACGTAGCCGCCCCTCCGGCAGCAGGTTGGAAAAGTACGGAGGAGCAACGCGCCCCGTGCTCGGCTGCCGCTTCAGGCCCCCTTCGGCGTTGGCGAAGGACAGGCTTAATATGGGGCGGTCGATGTCCTCTGCGTAGGCTTCATCAAAACTGAAGAGGATCCGGTCGCCCGGTAGGTTAAGGAGGGATCCGACCCGCCGGCTGCCCAGCCGAACGGCGAGTTCATCGGTTGACGAACGAGCCATCGGTGCCCCTCCCGATAAGCAGATCCACTGCGGACAGGTTGCTGGTATCTTCGCCCTGGAAGTTTCGCAGTATGTCGAGTACGGCGGCCCGGGCCCGCTTCGGGACAAGCATGGGGTCGAGACGCAACGCCCAGGCCAAACGCACGGCGCTGGATAGCCGGGGATCCACCATGCCGTTTTCGATTCGCGAGACTTGGCCCTGGGGCAATCCAGCGAGCCGGGCGACGTCGATTTGAGTCAACCCGTCATCCGCCCTGGCCTGACGAAACGCCTGCGGCCACCCTGCCAGTTCAAGCCTTTGCTGGGACATGACACCCTCGGTTCAGTTGATCGGCCCAGACGAACACGGCGAGCATTATATATGATGAGAGATAAATAGGATCGATTATGCCTAAATCTGTATATTCTTGGCTGGTGTGGTGAAATGGCCGGTGCGGTCGCCATGTTAGACTGGCGGCTTGCGGGGAACAGGCTTTGATGGGCATGAACAGACGGGGCTGCTGACCGGTGGAAAGCGACGGTACGGAGCGCTTGCGGCTTTCGGAGTGGGCACGCACCCAGGGCATTTCGCGGATCACCGCCTACCGCATGTTGAAGCGCGGCATTCTGCCGGTGCCCAGCGAGCGCTCGCCCACCGGCCGGTGGTATGTGCGTGTGCCGGTCAGAGGGTCCGGGCGCAGCGCCATCTACGCCCGCGCCGCGCCCAGCCCGATACAGGTCGAGGTCATCAACAGCCAGGTGGCGGAAATCTCGGAGTGGATGGCTTTGCGGCACCGCCAGGTATTCACCGTGGTGCGCGAGATCGCCGAGCCTCTCAACAGTCCATTGCCGCGCTTGGAGCGGCTGCTGGCAGATCGTGACATCATGGAGATTCTGGTGCTAAACCCGGATGTACTGGGCTTCGGACGCATGTCCCTGCTGATCGCCGCGCTGGCACCCCAACAGCGTTTCATCACCGCCGTCCGCAACCAGGCGTCCGCCCGCCGCGGCGCCGGGGGGTTCCGCCAAACGGACCTGCAGGCCGCGCAAAACAGCCTGTCCAAGCTGGTGGATGGCCCGCGCCGCCGCCGCAGGTGAAGAACCCTCAGCCGGAGAGCGTGAGGGGGCATCCCCAGGGTTCAGGAGGGCTCCTTCCGGGCCTCGTCCTCAAGCTCCGCGCGCCATTGTACGGTGTTGCGCGCGTCGCGCAGGTCGGCGCCGGACAGGGCTTCCTTAACGCCGTGCAGGTCCGCGGCGACGAACCGCGCCCCTTCCACCCTTGCCCCGGCCAGCACAGCATTGCGCAGCACGGCTTGGGTAGCGTCCATGCCGGCCAGGTCCGCATCCTGCAGCAGCGCATCGGTCCACACGCTTTGTTGGGCCAAGGCACCAACCAGGGAGGCACCGGACAAGACGGCGTTGGGAAACATGGCACCCTGCAGGCGGGCACCGTCAAAACGGGCCTCGGGGGCTTGGACCTTGGCGAACAGCGCACCCGCTAGGGCGGCTTCGCGGAAGTCCGCCCCGGCTAGCTGGCACTCGGCAAAGATGGTCCGCTCGGCATGGCGAAAGCGGGCGGCGGCCAAGTCGCTTTGGTAGAGGTTGCAGGCTTCTAGGACGATGGGGGAAAAATCCACCTCGCGGGCGGCTGAACGCACGAAGTTGCACCGCTCGAACCGGGCCCCCGCAAAGGAGCAGCAACTGAAGTCGAGGGCAACGGCGCTGGCCCCGGTCCAGACGGCATTTTCCGCCGACAGTTGCTTGAACGTGCACGATGAGATGGCTGGCCCGTCCTGGGCGCAGCCGGCACTGTCGAATTGCAGGTGCCCGATCTGGCTGTCGGCGAGCACCACCTGCCGCCCGGCCTGCTCGATCACCAGCCGATCCAAGCGGGTACCCGCCAACAGCACTTCGGCAAGCTCCCCGTCGGCAATGGCGATGTTGGAGCCCTGGCATTCCACCCAGCGGGTCTGCACCAGCGTGCAGGCGGCGAAGCGGCAGTCCTGGAATTGGCAGTTCAGGAACAGGGTCTGCAGCAGGTTCACGCCGGAAAAAACCACCCCGTCGAAAACGCAATCCTGAAAGATCACCCCAGCTAGGTCGTCGCCGCTGACCCGCTGATCGCTCCAGCTCCGGCCGGTGACCGGAATGCCCGCATCGCGATGGGCCCCTTGCGTGTCGCGATAGATCATCGGTCGCCCCCCTGCTGCAGCCCCCTAGCCAGCTCGCCAGCCCGTTTGCCGGCCCCGGCCCAGCCCGTGCGGGCGTCCGCCCGAACCACGCGAAAGGCCGGCCAAGCCTGTTCCGGGAGCGGGCCGGCCCAAAAGGGATCGCCCGGCGGCGCCACCACCACCGTTGGTTTTCCCTCATGGGCGCGGGCGAGCGCCGATTCCGCACCCAGCACCCAAACCGCCGCCTTGGTCCGGGGGGCCGCGTCGACGCTCTCGGCGAGACTGCGGGTTTCCTCTTCTGGCCAATCGTGGCCAACGCCCACGCCCTGGCACAGCGGCGCTTCGATCCAAACGCCCGACCCCTGCACGGAGCCCTTGGCGACCGGTGCCGGCGCCAGCAGCCCAACCAGGGCGCCATCGTCCAGAACCCCCGCAGGCACGGCCTGCTCATCGGGCAGCCTATTGGCCGCCAAATCAAAGAGCTCAACTGCTGCGGGGGACTGGAGCGCCGCATCAATCCAGGGTTGCCAGCGATGGGGATGCGTGCGCCAGACATGTATGGAGCGACCGGCGGTGAACAGCTCCTCGCCTACGGCATCGGCGTCCTTGGGCGGGTCACCGCGCAGCAGCAGCAGGGCGGCCTTGGCGGGCGCACCTAGGGGCCCGGCCTTGTGCATTAGCTGCACCGCCAAGTCCGCATCGCCGGCCAGGGTCGCCAACTCCAAACGGCCGGCGGTCATCCAGGGATTGTTCGCATCGTTAAAGCGCTGCCACGCCTGCTGTCCCAAACCCGCGGTCCAGGCCGTGCGGGCCACGGTGGGCATCATGTCCTCAGCAAGATCCGGGGTCGCCAGCAAATTGGCGGCAAAGCGCTGCAAGTCTTGCTGAGCGCCCTCCCGGGCCAGCAGGGTTGCGGCCACAATGGCGAATGCGCCCGCCACCGCCGGCTCTGGAATGGGTGCCAGCCCAATCAGGAAGGGTTCGATGAAGCGTCGGGCCGCGGCTTCGCCGCCATGGGCCAACGCCGCCCGGGCACCGGTCAAAGCCGCATGGGCGTGCAGCGGCAGGGCTTGCGCAACCGCTTCGGCACCTTGGTGGTCGCCAAGAATGTGGCGGCGGCGGGCCAACGCCAGCGTGGCGGTGGCGTCACCCTGCCGATGCAGTTGCTGCAACTGCCGCAGGGCGGCAACCACCGCGCCGGCGGCGAACATGGCCTCGCACTCCAACAAGACTTCGGGCGTTCCCTTGCCGGACTCGCGGGCACCGCGCGCCACCCGCAAAGCGCCAAGTACGTCGCCGTCCGCTAGCTGCCGCCAGCCTTTGCCGCCACAGGCGCCAGCCCGCACCAAGTCGCCCTGGGCGGCGAACATGGCGGCGCGCCGCCGCAGGGAGGCACCGGACCAGGCACCAACCAGTGTCTCCACACCGGGGTCGCGGGCGGTGCGGAACCGCCAGGCTTCGGCTAGGCGCGAATCGAGAAACATGGTTCCGGCGCCTTTGCGTCGGGCACCCGGCTCAGGCTGCCCGGGCGTCAACCGCCTGCGGCGAACGCCCGGTCTGGCACCGAGGCCGTCCAGGGTTCGCGCCGCCCGCGCCGAGCAAGGCGCAGCGCAGCCCGGTCAGACGGGAACATCCGGCAAGACACCAGGCGCGCGGGGCGCGGTCAGTTTTGCGCGACGAGCAAGGCTCTAAGGCGGGATGCATCGGCGGTCCAATGCAGGCCGACTTTGGCCGCGGGCTGTTAGGCGGAGGTTGAGGGCAGGTCCGCCACCAAGCGCAGGGACGCGGTCAGTTCCTCAAGCTGGAAGTGCGGCCGCAAGTGCGCCACTGCCGTATAGGAGCCCGGCTTGCCCGGCACGTCCCGCACCTGGATGCGCGCCTCCCGCAGGGGATAGCGCGCCTTGGTGGCGTGGGAAGCGGAATCATCCGCCGTGACGTACTGGGCGATCCAAGTGTTCAGGTGGCGCTCCACATCTTCCCGGGACGAGAAGCCCCCCACCTTGTCGCGCATGATCGCCTTCAGGTAGTGGGCGAACCGCGAGCAGGCCAGTATGTACGGCAAGCTAGCCGACAGCCTGGCGTTGGCGTTCGCCTCCTCTTCGACGAATTTCTGTGGGCGGTTGACGGTCGACCCAGAGAACACCACGGCATAGTCCGTGTTCCTGGCGTGACAAAGGCCGACGACGCCCTGGTCGGACAGCTCCTTTTCACGCCGGTCGGTAATGGATGTCTCCGTGGGGCACTTGGTGATCCTGGAGCCCGTCAGGGATGGGTAGGTGTGCAGCGGCAAGTTGCCGACCTTGCCACCCGTCTCGGTGCCGCGAATCGCCGAAGGCCAGCCATACTCGGCAAAGGACTTCATGACCAGGCCACCCATTGCCCAAGCCGAAGGCCCCCATAGGTATTTGCTGTGATCGCCCTCGATGTCTTCTTCGAAATCCATCTCTTCCACCGGTGCCGAGTCAGGCCCCCAGGGCTGGCGAACCAGGGTGCGCGGCGCCGTCAACACCAGGTAGCGGGAATCCGGGCTGTCGCGCAGGGAGTTCCAGGCGGCCATTTCGCTGGATTCGAAGATCTTGGCGATATCGATGGGCCGGTCCAGTTCGGTGAAGCTGTCGAGATCGAACAGCCGCGGGTCCGCACTGGCGAGGAAGGGCGCATGGGCCATGGCCGCCACCGCGGAAATTTCCCGCAGAAACTGCAGGTCTGGAGGCGTCCGTCCGAACTCCATGTCGCCGAGCAGAAAGGTGTACGGGGAGCCGCCCAGGGTGCCGTATTCGTCCTCGTAAACGCTTTTGAAGAAGTGGGATTGATCGAACCCCGGCGCCCGGGCGAAGTCCCGCGCAATCTCCTTGCGATGGGCGTTGAACACCCGCACCTTCATGGATGAGGAAAGTTCGTTCTCCGAGACCAGCCGGTCGAGGTTGCGCCAGCTCGATTCCAGCTTCTGGAACTTGTCGTGGTGAAGAACAGCGTTGACCTGGGCGGAGATCAGCCGATCAAGGGCGGCAATGCGCTCGGCGATGGCGCGCTTGGCGCCGCCTTCCACACTCACCCCGGCCTTGGTGGCCTCCTCCAGAAAACCCTGCAGCATGCCGCGGGCACCATCGACCTGATGGCTGTCGCGTACCAGGCGTCCGTCATCGAAGATCTGTTCCAGAATAGTGCCCGACGCAACGCCCGGCACCGAAGTCTGCTGTTGTGCACCCTTCGCCATCGCTTAAGTCCCTCCTTCGCCTTGGTCATCGCCGCCGAGATTGCCGAGTTGAGCTTCTAGCTCCTCCCGCTTGCTGTCGTTGGCGAGCACCTCGCCAAGAATGCCGTCAAGCTTGTCGTTGGCCTCCACCTTGCCATACAGGTCGGCAAGCTGGCGCCGCAGCTCCAGCAGCTTGGCGGTCTGCGGCACCTGTGCGGCAACGCCCATTGGCGAAAAATCCTCTACGGAATTGAATTGCAGCGACACCTGGAAGTCTTCGTCCTCCCCCGATATCTCGTTGGGAACGGAGAACTCCAGGGTCGGATTGATGCGCGTCATAAGCCGGTCCACGCCGCCCTGCTCCACCTCCGCAAAGTCCCGATCCTTGTACTCCACCGGATCGTCGGAATCGCCGGACAGGTCGGAAATGACGCCCACCACCATGGGCAGCTCCCGAGATTCAGTGGCGCCGCCATCCTCTACGTCATAGGTAATTTGCACCCGAGGCGGGCGCACCCGCCCCACCCGTCGCTGACTTGAATCGGCCATTTGTTCGCTCCTTGCCAGTCACTCCTACCCAAATCGGAACCTTGCCCAATGGGCCCTTGCCTAGACGCCGCTCACCGCACCGGGGCGGGCGCACCGACAAGGGCCGATAGTAGCACATCGGCGGGCGCCAGCCACAACCCATGCCCGGCCGGGTAAGGCCCCTTCATGCCGAAGAGCGCTTGGTGCCACGGAAATCCGCACCGATAATCTCCCGCTCCTCAAATTTGGCGCCCTCGACATCGGCGTCCGCAAAGACCGCGCCGGCCAGACGGGTGTCGGCGAAGTCCACCCCACGCAGGGATGAGCCGAAAAACCAGGCGCCGACGGCGTTGCTGTTGGACCAGACGCTGGTGGCCATGGGGCAGTTCAGAAAACGCACCTCGGCAAGCTCGGCGTTCTGGAACACGGCACCGGTCAGATCGCAGGCGTCAAAGCGGCAGCCGGGGTCAAAGCCCGCGTCGGTGAACACCGCATTGGTGAAGCCGCTCTCTAGGAAGCGGCAGCGTTCAAACTGGGCCTCATCGAAATGGCAGGCGGACAGGAAGCCGCAGGTGGACGCCTGCACCTCCGTGAAGACGCTGCCCGGAAAACCCTTGCCCATTGCCCACAGCTTGAACATCGACACGCGCTCGAAGCGGCTGTTGGGCGCATGGGTGAGGCTGAAGGTCACCTGTTGCAGATCGATGTCGCGCCAGACCACCTGAACCAACAGACCCTGATCCAACTGCACGTCGCACCAGCCGCCGGCGACGAACTCGAGGTCGCGCAGCGCCGCATCCGACAGTGAGAGTTCCGCAAACCGGCAAGCCTCGAAGGCGCAGTCCGTCCAGACCGGCGAGACGGCCCGTAGGTTGCGAAACTCACAGTCGCGAAAGCGGCAGTCCGCAATGGTCGCCCGCGAGAGGTTGACGGCATCGAAGACGCAGCCGCGAAAGTCGCAAAACTCGAAGCGCCCGCCGGCGAAACTACCGCCCACAAACTCGCAGTCCGCGAACTCGACGTTGCGCCAAGTGGATTCCTCGGCCAGCAAACCGTCTAGGCGCCGGCCGTGGATGGCGGGCCGCGAGTCAGCCGGTTCGCCGCCCGCGGCCGCACCCACCGCAGCGGCGACCATGACCCCGGAAACGTCTAAATGGCGACCGAGGTCGCCGCTACGCAGCCGCTCGCAAAGCTGTTCGCCGAAGCGCATCGCCTCCGCCTCTTCGAGCGCCGGCCAGAACAGGGGCGGATTCGCGTTTTGGCTACGGGCGTCGGCGAGCTTGGCCAGCACTTCGTCGGCGTCCACCGATTCGATGGCGTTGGTGCGAATCTGCTCGGCGATGGTGAGTTCCTGCGGTGCCCGGTAGGGCCCAGCGAGGCGCCGCGCCACCTCCGCGTCCAGCCCAGCGCCACGCCGCTCTGGCTCTCTTTCGGCCTCTGCGTCCGGGGCGGGGAAGCCCGCCTCCTCGTGCCGACGTTTGGCGGCCGCCAGCGCCGTAGTGGCCACGGCGCCCACGGCATTGGCGTCCGGCGGCTCGTCTCCGGCTATGGCCTGCTGCGCCTCCTCCACCGCGCCGGCGGGTTCCGGCGCCGCGTCGCCGAACGGATTGGCGTCCTCCATGCCCATTTCCGCACGCATCCAGGCATCGGCCGCCGCCTGGCGGGCGACGATGGGGTCACCCTCGGGCGGCGCTCCGAATGGCGTCTCCACAGTCGCCGCCATAGCCGCCGGCAGCAGCGGCCGGTCATCGAGGGCGCGGGCCGGGTCCAACCAGCGATCAACGGCGATTTCCGCCAGATCCTGCTCGTCGCGCTTGGCAGCGTCCAGATCCTCGAGGGCGGCCACCAACGCCAGGACGCTCTGGCCAAGGACATCATCGCCGATGGAAATGCTGGTCCGCCAGGCCAGGGCGGCCAAGCCAGCGGCGGGAATGAGCATCAGGCAGTGGATGCGAACCGTCTCTAGGGACCAACGGCCCTGGGGCGAACGCGACGAGGCGATGGTCACGCGGTAGGGCGGCAGCAGCAGGTCCATGTCCTCGGCCAGTAGGCCGGTCAGGGTCAAGGGATCGCCCGGGTGCAGGGAGCGGGTCCACAGTTTCTCGTGGGCTTCGTACATCAGGGCGGGGTCCGCATCAGCGGGCCAGCCGGTTCCTGAACTTTCGTCTGGCACGCCCATCCGACGCAGGCGCACCGGGTGATCCATTGGCGTTGCCCCCAACCAAAGGGGCCGCTGCGGTTGCTCGGCATCGATGATCAGCGGCACCCGCTGGTCGCCCGGGCCGCCGCGTCCCACCGGGTTGTCGCGCTCATGCCAGGCGGCCGCCTGGGGGCCCGGCGTCAGCGGCGCCGTCGGTGCCTCGGGGTCGGGGCGCAGTATGAAGCGGCAGACTAGCCCGCCACAGCGCAAACTCGCCTCACGCGCATCCTCCACCGGTGGCGGCAGTGCGCCCAGCACCAGAACCTCCGCCTGCGGCAGCGGCACCATGCTGTCGGGCGCCGTCACCGTGCCTGCATGGACGGTCACGGCCTCATACCAGTCTGCCGGCTTCACCGGCGCGCCATCGGCAAGACGGAAAGGAAACAGGGCGGACGCGCAAAGCACATTGCCCCCGCCGGGCATGGCCAGGGGCCGGGCACCAAAGCCGATGGCCTGGGGATTGACCAGTGCGCGTCCCTCGCTCATCGTTCATCAAGACGCGGCTTCAAGAACTATCTTCCTCGGAATCGATCGCCGCCTTGGGCCGGAACAGCAGACCGGACCACTGGTCGTCGCCGTGGCGCACCACCATGCCCATGGAGGCATCGACCAGGGACTGGCCAACCCGGCGATCATTGCCATAGCTGAAGCCGATGATCTCCGCGTACAGTGGGTTTTGCACTGAAATGCGGCACTTGTCCCCCTGGCGGTGGGCGGGCACGAAGCCATGCAGTCCGCCGGCCATGGGCTCGACCACCGGCAGGTGGACACTGAGGGCCCCGGCGACCGCTTCGTCCTCCCCGGCGTCGTCGTCGGCATCGCTGGGCCCGGTGCCTTCCGGCCCCTGATCGGCGATGGCGCCGGGGGTGAACCCGAAGGCAACCGGGATGCGGCCGAGCCGGTCCCTGGCAACGGATTCGCCGACTGTGGATTCGCCGTCGTCAACCAGCGCCGACATGATCACCGGGCCCGCATCGGCAGGGACTGGCGGGCGCCAGGCCAGGCCGGACTTGACCAGATCGATTTCGTTGCGGTACATGCCGTCGGCCACGGCGTGCCTGGTGCGCTGGGTTTGCCAAAGCGCCGAGCCGTTGACTGGACGGTTGCTAAACGCCATCAGCCGCCCCGGGTGAACGCCCGGTTGGGCGGTGGTGACGCGGATGTCGGCCAGGTTGAGGGTCGATCGCTCCTGGGAGAAGTTCGCCCGGGCACCGGCTTCCTCCACGCTGAGCCCGGCCGCATACAGCAGCGTCTCTACGGCACCCGCCTCGCCGAGGCGCCGGGAGGCGCCGGTGGTGGGGTTATCCATGACCGCGCCGCGTTCCGGCGACGCCGGATGATGCCCCATGCGGCTGATGACGGCGTTCCCGGCGGTGGCGTGGCCGGCATTCAGTGTCATGTCCAGGGGCATGCCCGTGGGTGGCCTATCCAGCAGCAAGATGTCCAGGCCGCCGTCGGCGGCGCCGAGCATTTCAATGCGCACGCCGAGCCGGCCGAAAACGCTGTCCAGCCAATGGCCAAGGGTCTGGCCAGTGGCGATGGCGTAGGGAATCTCCGCCGCTGCCTCGCGCAGCGCCTGGGAAATGCGTATGGTCGGCAAGCCGCGCAGGGCCGGCGTGGCGGTCGGCAGCCCATCGCCGCCGCCAGCCAACGACAGGGCACCGCCGAGCAACTCCGCCAGCGGGCACTCGCGAAAGACGCCCCAGATGCGCTGGCCACTTAACCTGCTTAGCGGGTCGGAGAAGCGCACTTGACAGACCGTATCGAGGGACCCGGCGGTACTCGGCATCGTGGTCAGATTGGTGATGACCGAAGGCCAGGTGCGCAGGGGCAGGGCTTGCATCTCCGATGCGACGGACGTGTAACCGGGCCCCTGGGCGTCTAATTGCGCACCCCGCAGCGGCAAACCATCCGCCTCGGAGGCACCGGTCGACCAGGTTCGCAACCACAACCCAAGGGCGACTGCGGAACCAGGCACGAACTGGTAGGCCAGCACCGAGGCAAGCGTATTGCCGGCCGACGATATGCGGCCACCGCCAGGGTCGACCACGGCAAAGCCCTGCCAGCCGCCATTGGGAAACTCGGTCAGGTACAAGCGCTCCACCATCACCGCGGAACCGAGGTCCAGGGAATCTAGCTCCACAACATAGAAGTAGCTGTTGGTTCCGCTATCAGGTGTAGCGGGCGGCGCGGCGGCGGTGCCGGACGCGGAACCCGCGCCCGTGCTCATGGCCAACTCCGGCAAGGGCTAGGGAACCTCTGCACAGGTCGCGTTCGCCCAGCCAGCCAGCCCGCCATGGGCGTGCGGGCCGAAACCGGCAAGGGCTGGCCGCTAGTTCGGCGGCTGGCCTGGGCAGCCAGGCCGAACTGGGCCGGTTGCGTGGCCTTGGGGGCCCGTCTAGTTGCCCGACGCCTGCTCATGCTCGTCATCGGTACGGCGGAAGACCATGCCCGACCAGGCTTCGTTGGTGTCGTGCTCGACGACGATGCCGGCGGTTGCACCGCTAATGCCCGCGTTCAGCGGCCGGTCATCCCGGTATTGGAAGCCGATTGCCTCGGCCCAAAGCGGGTCGTGCACCGCCACCCGACAGGCGTCGCCCTGACGGTGCGCCGGAATAAAGCCGTGCAAGCCGCCAGCCATTGGTTGCACGATGGTCAAGGGAAGTCGCGGCGGCCAGCGCTCGGGCTCAAGCAGGGCGTCGCGGCGCGCCTTTTCAATCAACTCCGCATCCTCGCCGGTCAAGGCGTCGTCGCCGAACAGGCGGCCGTATTCCATCAACAGCTCGTAGGCCGCTTGGGACACGTCCGGGTAGTCGTCCTCAAGCTCGCCCGCCTGGTAGGATCGCCACTGATCCTCGAGGGTCGCCCGACTCTCGGGATCTTCAAGAGATGCCTTCAGGGCGTCGCTGACCAGCGCGTCCCGGTCGGTCACATAGCCATCGCGGTCGCGGTCCGCGCTGTCGAGAGCCAAGGCTCTCTTGTAGCCTAGGTATCTGAGCGCCGCTTGCCGTTTGGCGGCCAGTTCCCGGCGCTCCGCCAGTTCCTCGCTGCTAAGCTCATCGTCCGATCGCCCGGGGAAGGGGTCTTCAAATTCGCCATTGCGGAAAGCGGCGAGCTGCTCTTCCGCCCGCTCCTTTTCGGTGCCGCCGCTGGTGCTGAAACTGGCCAGAGCAGCGGTGGGAGTAACCGCTGTACCCCCGTGTTGGGCGTATTGGGTGCTTCCTCCGGCGCTTCCTTCGCCGCTAAGGCCGAAGTCGTCTAAGGTGATGCGGCCGTCTCGGTCCGCGTCCGCCGCCGCCAGCATGGCAGCCTCATCGCCCATAGGCGAGGGAATGAAGGGGAACTGCACCGGTATGCGCCCCAGGCGATCCCGGGGCACGGGTTCATGGAACTCGAAGTCGGTGCCGCCATCGACGATGGCCGGCACTATCACGGGCGGGCGCGGCTTCGGCAAGTCTGGATGCCAGGACGCGTCGCCCACCAACAAGGTAGCCCGGTTGGCGTAAACCCGGCCCTGCAGGCGATGGGTGACCCGCGCCAACTGCCAGGTGTCCTTGCCGCGCAGAGTTCTGTCCAGCTCCACCAAGCGGCCTGGGCGGAAGCCGGGCTGCCGCGACAGCGTGGAGACCACCAGCATTTCGGTATAGCTGCTGATCACCTCAGCGGTGCTCCGATAGGCGGCCTCATCGACGCCGATTTCCACGCCCGAGAACAGGTTGCCGACGGCACCACCGCCGATGCGCCGAAAACCGCCCAAACTTGGATCATCCAGAATGGCGCCGCGCAGGCCGCCGCCGGGCCGAGCCGAAAGCCCATCTATATGCAGGCGCCCGCGGGTTGGGGCCGGCGTGTCGCCCTCCGCGGCGTCGGCGGGCAAGTCCGACATGGGCATGGGCGTGCCGGTGGGCGCGGCATCCGTAAGCAACACGTCGAGGCTGCCGTCGCTTTTGCCGAGCAGCTCCATGCGCAGCCCCAAAAGGCCCAGCACCTGCAACAACCACTCGCCGAGGTTCTGCCCAACCGCTATCGAATAAGGCACTTCCTCCAAGGCTTCGCGAAAGGCCGAGCGGATGTTGAGTTGCGGCAGACCGGGCAGCAAGGGCTGCAAAGCCGGCTTGCCGTCGCCGCCAGCGGCGATGGACAGGGCACCGCCGACCATCTCGGCCGCCGAACAGGCGCGGTAGCACCCCCAAATGGTGCGATCGCCGAGGAACGAGATGGGATCCAGCAGGCTGACCTGACAGACCTTGGTGGTGAGTTCGGCCGTCTGGAAGGGCTCGACCTCGCCGATAATGACTGGCCAGGAACGAACCAGGGTGCCGTCTGTTTCGTCATCGGTTAAGAGCGCCAGGCGCAACGTAGCCGTACTGCCTGGAATGATGCCGCTGGTCATGGCGGCACCCATCATGTTGCCAATGCTCAACGGCGTTACCGTGTTGCTGACCAGCAACACATTGCCGCGCCATCCAGCATTGTACTGTTCGGTCAGGCTGAAGCCGGCTACCGGAATCATCCGCCCACCGTCCCCGGAGGCGACCTCGCCCAATTCGAGATAGCACCGATACTCCACGTTTAGTTCCCGCGATCAGAGCAGAGCTCGGATGCGGCGCCTCGCCGTGCGGCCCAAGCGAGCCGCACGGCGGCGGTCGCCCTTAGCCGCCCACGGTGGTCGACTGGGTTGCAGTCGACCAGCTACCTTGGACCTGACCCTGCTTCACATCGTTGACGTACTGGTGATAGTCCCAAACGACGTCGCTGTATTCCAGTGAAATCGTCTCTAGGGGCTCGTCAGCCGGTTCGTTGCTTGCCGGGTCAACCGGCGTATCGACTTCGATGCGAACGACGAATGCGTTGGAGAGCGTAATGACCTCCGCTGGCACGAACTGCCCGCCCAACATCCGCATGCGCGTAATGGTGACCGTATTGAGGTTCGTGCCCGACAGCGCCGCCATCTTGAGAATGGGCGTCGCCTTGTCAACGGTGTGCACAAGCTCCATCGGCCCATGCCGGGAAGTGCCCTCGACCCGGGTGGCCCCGGTGACCACAGGCAGTTCGACGGCGTGGCGAAGCTCTAGGCATTCGATCTGTGCTTCGTAGCCGGGAAGGCTGCTTTCGCCCTCCACTCCACTGATATTAACCAGAATGGTAGACATTGGTTCCTCCTGAATATCGACCTGTTGTTAACCGATGGCTACACAGGCCTGCTTTGCATGATGTTGTAGCCCCTCTGGACCGCGCCGCCCGGCATGCCGGAAACATATGGCGTGTAGGTCCAGGATATGCTGGAGGCGTTCAGCCACACGCGCTCCACCTCGCGGTTGGTTGCGCGGCCCCTAGGCAGGCTGAACGCCGGCGTCACCGCGGCGCGCACGGCAGTGGCTTCCCTGGCGATAAACGAAGAAGCCAGCGAAGCCAGCCCGACAGCCGGTGCCAACGCCGGCATATTGCGCTGGGAGGCCACTAGCCGGGGCAGGAACGCGACGCCCTGCTCGTCCAGGGTCTCGTGCTCGATCCTAGCCACGAAAACTTGCCCCAGTTCATAGGTCATGTAGACCGCAGCACCGCTGTCCAAGGTGCGGAACACGTGAATCTTCACATCTTTGAGCGCCTCGGCCGCAGAGCAGGCTTGGGCGAGCTTGGGGCTGGCGACATCCTTGTAGCGCAGCAACTCGACATTCGAATGCCGGGCCCTGCCCATGCCGCCGCCTGAACCGACGCCCTGGGGCACAGCGACATCGATGGTTTCCCGAATGCCGATGGCGTCCAGCATATTCTCATAGCCGCTCACCGTGGATTCCCCAGGAATGCCAGTAATTTCAACTACTATGGTAGCCATTTGGTGTTACCTCCATTGGGTTCGATTGACAATCCGTGCCGACCAGCGTACACCCAATGCAGAGAATTACCAGAGATCAAACTGATCAATTACTATCAATTTAGTCCAATTAGTATCAAATTGGACATTTATATTGGCTGAACGCACCTAGGCAGCGTTGTTTCACGCCCCCTCTAGGAGCAGCGTGTATTCCTTGGCCATGGTGCGCAGCATGGAAGCCTCGCCGGCGCCGTTCTCGCCATCCAGGAACACCCGCGCCTCCAGATCGGCTGCGTGCCGCAGCAATTCGCTGCGGGGGTCCCCGCCTGAGGCGATGATGGCAATCGCCTGGCGCATGTAGCCCTCCACTTCGGACAGCGCCTCCGCCCGCTCGATAGCCGCCTCTGTTCTCGGCCGCAGACTGTCATTGACTCTTGCGAAGTTGTTCGTTCGCGCCTCCCAGGTGGCCCGCAGTTCCGATGTATCCAAGTCGGCCGGCCGCACAGGCCTGTTGCGGAAGGCACCGGAACCCGCGAAATAGGCGGCTGTGTCACTATAGGCCAGCGCCCTGGGATCATCGGCACCGTGCAGTTGGCTCAGCTCCGCCGCCCGGGCCTCAAGGGCTGGGCGCGGGTCGCGACCGGCCTTGATTTCATCCCGCGCCAGCATGCGCGCATCGAGCTCCGCCTGCAGCCGGGGCAGCGCCGCCGCATCCGGGTCGGTGCGACGAAGCTCGTTGATTTCATCGGTCTGCAGGGCGATTTCCTGATCAAGCCGTCGTAGCGCCGCGTCCACGTCAAAATTCGCCGGCAACTGCGGCACCGGGTTGTGCACTGGTGCCTGCGCGGGTGGCGCGTCGGCCAGCGGGCGCAAATCCTCCACGTCCTCAGGCGCGCCGACAACATGGCCCAAGACATTGTCGAACCAGGATTGAAAGGCTTCGTCCAAGAGGCGCGCATCGGCGGCGCCCAAGGGTGCCTGCCGCGAATCCTTCAGCAGCGTCACCAAGTGCCGCTCCTCGTCAGAGAGCACCGCCTCAGAGCCTCCCTTGGCGCGGGCCCAGAGATCGGAAAGCAGCACCCAACCCTCATCGCCGATGTCGCGTCGTTCGCCGACGGCGGTGAATGCATCCCAGAAGTCGTCACGCCGCACCCCTTCCGCAACGGCGGGCGGCGGGTCGGCGCTGGCTGCGGTCAGCTCCGGGCCGTCGATTCTGGCGTACCCGGACTCCTCTTCGATAGCCGCGAGGATCAGGCGGGCGTCGTCGCCATCCTCGAGGGCCTGTGGCGTTGCCGAGCCGCCGTTGGCCGGCGGCCGCGAAAAAAGGACATCCCCCCGCGACGCTTCCTGCACATCCTCGGTACGCAACGACACCGGCTCCAGGTAGGGCTGGGCCTCGGGGTCAAGCACCTCGATGGTGCCGTAGCCGCCCGGGAGCTCGCCCGTCGGCACGCCCGCATCATTGGCGGCGATGCTCCGGCCAGGCTGGCCAGCGGTGGCCCCGTAGTAATTGCCAACCCCGTCGTCAATGAGTACGGGCTCCGTGCCCCCGCGCCGCCTAGGTGGCTTCGCAGGCGGCGTATTGGCCGCAGCGCCGGCGCCAGAGCCGCCCGTTGCGCCCCCGCCCCGCCTGGGTGGCTTCGCAGGCGGCGTATTGGCCGCGGCACCGGCGCCAGAGCCGCCCGTTGCGCCCCCGCCCCGCCTAGGCGGCTTCGCAGGCGGCGTATCGGCCGCGTCAACGGGCCTGGGGTAGAGGCCAAACACCTGATCGTAGCCCGCCTCGTCCGGCGTCGGCAGACGCGGCCGGCCATCGAGGACCTTGTTGAGGTCGCTGGTGGACCCTAGATGGCCGCGCTGTTCGCGCCACTCGAGGACGGTGCGCTCACGGTTGCTCGCCAGGATTTCGTTCAGCCATCCGCTCACCACTTGCTCCCGTTCGGAAGCGTGCTTGGCTCCCAGGCCTGCGCGGAAGTCATCTGCCTCCACCGGAACTTGCGCCGGCGAGAAGCGCAGGGATTCATCCACCTCCAAAACGTAGGTGCCCGGCTCCATGGGCAGGCCGCTGAAATCCCGCACCTCGATTATCACTTCGCCGGCATCCACCTGTTCCTGAAGCTCCGGCGATATCCTGATCTTGTAGACGCCGTCTTCCGGGGGGGCACTGGGTTGCACTATGATGACATCCGGATCCACGATGTTGCGGTTTGGGTCCGACGGCAGCGCCTGGCGCCCCGGGCGTTCGGCCACGTAGGACGCGTAGATCTCGTCAGGGGGAGGATTGAAGCGGTCATGCAAGATGTCCAGGCGCCCGTTGGCGTCGGCGATGGCCGCTGGGTCGCCGCTGTTCCGGGCGTTTTCGAGATCCTGCACCCCCGCAAGCCAGTCCGGGTGCGCCCGGTAGCCGAGGCTGTCGGCCACGAGCATGTCGATCTCCTTGATCATGTTGTCGATCACCCCGGCTTCGCCGCCGAAGTCCATGCTGTGGTAGGCATCGGACAGCGTCATAAGACCCTGACGGGGGTCCCGCCCGGCTTCCAAGCTCTCGGCCGCGTAGCGGACGGCTTGGGCAAGCCGCCGCGCCTCGTCGACTTGGCTGTCGGTGGGGGTGGTGACCAGGCCATGGCGGGCGAGGTCCCCCCCCCAGGACTGCAACGCGTTCTGGTAGTGCTGGGCGCGCCGGGCCCAATCTGTGGCCAAATCCGCGGTATCGACGTCTGCAGGCAGTTTGTTGTTCAGCAGCGCAAGTTCCGCGTCAAACTGCCGTTCCGCCGCTGGCGTCGGGGGCGGGGGCGGGGGCGGGGGTGGTGCCGGCGCCGCGGGCTTGTCGAGCGGCTGGTTCCGCCAGCTTGCCCCGCCGTCATCCACGCCTGGGGTTGGGTTGCCGCGGCCGCCCTCGGCCGGTGGATTCCAGTCGGGCAGCCGTTGGTAGCCTGCTTCGTCTAAGTCGTCTAGGGCCGGTTTGCGGAATTCATCCAGGTCGGCGTACAGCGGCTCGTTGCCGATGTTCGACGCCCCCCGCCCGGCCGCCGTGGGCACATCGGACCCCTGCGCGGCAGGCCCGGCCGCACCACTGTCACCGCTGTCCAAGCCGCCGCCCCCCACGCGGGCGGCATCGCCATCCGCAGCCTCGAACTCGATCTGATGCAGTTCCAGATCCAGGTCCGCGGTGCGCAGCACACCGGACGGGTCGTCGAACTGCAATGCCTCGGCGCTGCGGGGCGACACGGGCGGCACGTCGATATCCGCGACCGCTCCACGGACATTGAACACCCCCTCCTCAAAGTCGGCGGGGGCATCGGCTGGGAATGGGGCGGCGCTGACTGGACTCTGCTCCACCGGCACCACGCGCTGCGGGCTGGGAAAGGCCGCCACCGGCGGCGCATTCGCTATGCTGGACGCCCGCTCGAGGCGGTTCGCCACCACCTTGGCGATGTCGTCATCGAGTTGCCGGATGGCGCGGTCCACCTGGAACCCCGGGTCGACCTCGCCGCGGCGGAATAAGTCGTCGCGCAACTGCAGGAGCTTGTGGCGGGCCGCCACCGCATCGAGTTGATTCGCTTCGGGCTCGAGGCCGTGGGCGACCAGAATTTCGTTCATGCGCTGGTTGATCAACTCCGTGATCTCATCCTGGGACCCGGCCAGGGACTCCAACGCCGGCTGGTGCGCCTGGTTGGCCGCATACAGTTCCTGCGCCCGCGCCAGTTCGTTGAGGGAGTCGAGAAAGCCGCCGGTTTGCGACGGCGCCAGGTTGCCAGCCGCATTGAGCACCGTGTCGGCGCGCCAGAAGTCAGGGTTGTTGAACACTGCCAGCATGTTGGCATTGACATTGTCCAGGGCCGCCAGGGCGTTCTGGGAACTAACATTCAAGTCGCCGCCAGCGTTCAAGACCTGATAGCGGATCTCACCTAGATAGGGAAAGGGGTCCAGACCCTTGGCGGCCAGTTCCTGCATGCGGCCGTAGTAGCCTGCTTCGGTGAGGGCCACGTTGCGCGCCAGCGTGTCCGCTTCCAGGTCGTCCAGGCCGGTGGGAGTGGACGCACGCATGATGGCGTCCTCCTGCAGTGCTTTGAGCTGGTCCACAACCGTCTGCTGATCCAGATGGCTGGGCAACGGCAACCCTTCCCACGCGTGTAGCTGCTCGGCTTCGCCAAGGGCTTCGTGGATCTCCCGGCGGGCGAAGGCGTCAAATGAATCCAGGGTCGATTGCAGCCGATCGGCCTTGGCCGTGTCCCCGGACTCGCGGGCCATGCGGATGACCTCCTCGATGCCATTGCGGGTGCGCACGGTGGTGTCGGTGCCGCGTGCGGCATCGTCCCATTGCGCTATTTCATCCGCCGACACACCCAGATCGTCGGCGTAGGGCAAGAGTATTTGGCGCGCCACGTCCACTAGGTCTTCGCGGGTGCTCTGCAGCACGGTAAGCCCGCGCAGATGCAGGCCGCCTTCGCTGGCACCGGTTCTCGCCGTGGACCACTGGTAGTTGTGGTCGGCGGTTTCCCGGCCGTGGAGGAGACGCGCCCACATGTCCTCGAAGGTTTCGCCGTCCGGAAGCGGCCGCCGCACGTAGGGCGGCTGGGGGTCGGGCGGCGTCCTCCGCGCCGACGGCGGCAGATCATCGGCGGTGATCTGCGGCCCCAGCCAACGCATCCAATCGGCGTCGTCACCGCCCCTATTAAATTCGGAGCCGTCGGAAAGCTGCCAGCGGATGCGGCCGTCTGCCCCCTGCACCACGATCAGCCGTCTATCGTCGACGACCTGCGCGACCTCATCGGCCTGGGCGACCTCATCGACCTGCGCGACCTCATCGACTTGCCCAACGCCAATGTTAGCCAAATCCTCCAAGCGGCGCGCCGCCTGGGCGGCGTCGTCGGTCACGGTACCGCTATCCGCCGCCCGCGCCAGGGTCTGCACATCCTCCAGCGTAGCGGCCACATCCAGCCGCCTCAGGTTCTCCACTTCGGCGATCGCCTCCCCGGCCCGCACTGCGTCCGGCAGGTTCGCGGCCCGAATCATGCTTCCCGGCGAACTCGGGGCGGCAAGCAGGGCAGAGGCCAGGCCAGCCCCAGCCGGCGGCGCCGGCGACGTGGTCGCACTGCCGCCCCCGCCACCCCCGCCGCCGGGCGCGAGGTTGCGTACGCCCATCTGCACCCGAAGCATAGGAAGAAAACCGGTCGCCGTGGTGGCGTGGAGGTTGCCACTCAGCACCACCGCGCCGCACTTGTGGGAACCGCCACCGTACTCCCGCTCCATGGCGACACCGTACAGCTCCACCAAGGCACCGTCGGCGGCAGAGGTGCCGACCTTCTCCTCTTGGCCAGTCAGGCCGCTCAACCACAGATCCACGGGCGCCGTCATGCGGGTGCCCACGCCGAGCAGGAGGGCATCGCTCATACCGGCCGCCAGGAATTCCGCGCCAACGTGGGTTTCCGACAAGGCACCGCCGACCAGGGCGGTATCTCCGTGCCCCTCCAAGGTCATCTTGCCCTGCACGGTGCGCTCCACCCGGCGCGCCGAAGTCAAGCGCGAGCCGCCGACCGATTCGGAAAGATCGCCGCCGACGCGCACGGTCTCCTTTCCCGCCACGGAGTCGTTCGCGGAACCGTCCGCCGCCTTGCCGATTTCCGTACGGTCGGTTAGGCCGCGCCGCAATTCCTTGGCTATCGAAACCAGCCGGAGCACCTCGGCCCGGGTTTCCAGTGCGTAGCGCTCTCGGGCGGCCATTTCGGTGCCGGGGACGGCCGCTGCATTGGTCTGAGTTGCCGCGCTTGACATCGCCAGACTCCTCAACACCTGGACAACTAAGGATACTAGGGCCTAAAGCCCAGCGCGACAACAACGCCGGACCCTGGCCCGCCTGCTATGACAACATAAGGGGTGGCGGCAAAATATACACCTATTGAAGAGCAATAACAATATCAATTACCAACAAATAGTATCAATAAGTTCAAAAATAATTCGATTTTCACTCCTATGTATGTTATCAAGGCATTTCCTGTGAGGTGTTACGGCATTCTCCGGTAAAGTTCGGAAATCGGCACAGGGGGGAGCTAGGCTAGGGCAGTGTACCAGTTTGCATCTGTGGATCGAGCAAGGGCACGGCATACAGGTGATGCGGCAGGCAGGCCGTTATGGCTCATAGTAGGAACTTGTTGAATTTCATGAATCACCTCCTAGTAAAAAAGAAATGGTGCCGCCCGATTAAAGAAGGGGGTGCTTTCCTGGCCTTGTCGGTCAGGAAGTGGGGGGTGCGCGGCAGAGGCGGGATTCGAATGGACGCGAGACGACGGGATGCAAACTGATACACTGCCTAAGCTAGCGTCCAGTTTCTGGGGGCCACTGAAGTCAAGGGAGACGCGCAGCAATGGCTGACGGCAACGGCAACCAATCAGGGAACGGCGACGAGGGAGTCGACGCCACCCGCCTGTTTCGGACCGAGGCGGTGGTCTCTGATGTCGATCTTCGCATCGATGTCGCTGGCCGCATCGAGCGCACCATCAACGCCGACGAAGATGTCGAACTGCAAGAGATGTCCACCCACACCCGCGGCGGCTTGGCGATGTTGCGCGGCAGCCGTGACGTGCAGGTGGCGGGGGATATCACCCGCCACACGGACAGCGACGAAACGCTCGCCGTCACCAACGGCAGCATCGAGGAGCGGGTTCTTGGCGGCGTGGAGTACCATACCAGCGTTGAAGGCGAGGCGATTGTGGGCGGTGCCTATGCGGGCACGGTGACGGGCCCCTTCCTGCGGGTCGCCGCTTGGTCGGACTTTCTGTGTTGGGGGGGCTGGATCGAAGCCGACGTCTCGCGCACCGAAATCTCCAGCATGATGATTCGCGCCCTAAACTTCTACAGCCATGCGGCAGGGGCGCGGGTCACCATGGCCTACAACCTAGTGGACGACTTCGTGCTGCGTTTCGAGAGCTGGGGCGTTCTGGTGGACAATACAACCACCGCGGTCAATCTCGGCGCCCCAGGTGCCGGGGTGGAGTTGGAGGCGTAACAGGATAGGGCCATGAGTGCGGATGACGCGGAACGCGCCACCTGGCGGACTGGGGACGCGACCACTTTGGACGCCCTGTTGGCGATGGCGGACTGCAGCGGTGAAGAGCTGCGGGAAAAGGGGGTGCCCTGGTACCCCCATCACGGCCTGGATATCACCGGCTGGGGCGGTCTGCACAGCCATGACGCCCACCGCGTCACCATTGCGCCCGGCGGCTACCAAAGCTCTGTTTTCGGCACCCGCCGCGTCGTTGTGGAAGACGGGCTCTCCCTCGAGGTCGATGGCGACCTGAACGAGAGCATCGGCGGCGATGGCGGCGATGGCAGCGATACCCTAACGGTGGAAGGCAACGCCGATGTGGCCTTTCACCACAAGACCACATTGATGAACAACGGCACCGTCAACCGGCTGTGGCGGGGGGGCATCGTCCGTTACGTCGGCATGGAGGGCGTCATTTGCGCCGGCGTCTACACCCAGTTCCTGATCGGCGGCTCGGCAACCATGTCGGCAGTGAATTCGGGCGATGTCTATGGCGGCTGCGCCCGCTTTTCCGGCGCCAGGGTGTACATCGCTGGAATTAACTATCGCTCCGTGGAGAACGTGAGTTGGGCGTCGGCAGCCTATATCCGCAACACCTTCGTCACCATCGAACCCGTTATCGGCTCCCCTGCCGCCAGAACGGAGCGCTACGGCATGCTGCGCATGGCCGCTCGGCTGGCGATGCTGACCTGTCCGTTCCTGGAGATCGGCGCCGGCTTGGTCATGCTGCCGGTAGGCATTGCCTTGGCCATCGCCGCGTTGGCGCGCGGCACACCGGCGAAACCACCGTCGGGGAATCCGCGGCTGCGCCAACGCAACGTCCTCATGGAGTTCCGGACGCGCGGTTCGGAGATGCTGATTTGAACAACCGCCGCAAAGCAGGGAAACGCCCATGATGCCAATGACCATGGGGGCGGGCATGTCCATGGCGGTACCCGATGTGTGCAAGACGCCGCCCTTTGCCATTCCCGCGCCCTTTCCGAACATCGGCAACAACGCCCTGGCCGTGCCTGGCTACTTCACCATCATGATCAACGGCATGCCGGAACTGAACATGCTGTCCATGTACGCCCTGACCAGCGGTGACGAGGGCGGTGCCCTGGGCGGCGTCGCCAGCCAGATCATTGTCGGGCCGGGCCGGCCGGTGATGGGTTCCACCGCCTATTTCGTGGGCGGCGCACCTTCCTGGCGGATGCTGGACCCGACCATTCAGAACCTCGCCAACGCGCCGGGCGTCACCCTCGCGCCCAGCCAGACGGTTAAGCTGGTCATGCGCTGAGGCTGGCCCTGCGCTGAGGGCGGATGCCCGCCCGCCGGGCAAACCTGGATCAATCGAACATGAACGTGCGGGCCCGCAGCCGGGCCTCGCGGGCCGTGTTCGATATCCAGGTGCCGGCGCGCTGCAGCAGGGTGCCGTGCACCTGCTCGTCGGCGGTGGTCACGCGGCGGATATCCGTGCCGATCTGAGGTTGGCCTTGTGCTGAGGCTGGTCTTGCGGTGAGGGCGGATGCCCGCCCGCCGGACAAACCCGGATCAATCGAACATGAACGTGCGGGCCCGCAGCCGGGCTTCGCGGCCGTGTTCGATATCCAGGTGCCGGCGCGCTGCAGCAGGGTGCCGTGCACCTGCTCGTCGGCGGTGGTCACGCGGCGGATATCCGTGCCGATCTGGCTGACCCGTACGCGGCTGGTTGCGGTGCGGGTGTCTTCAACTGAATGATGGTTGCGGGTGCTGGTGAGGAAGTCCTCCGCGGCGATATGGACGGCGCGGGCGGAAAGGGCGATGCGCGGTGCCTGCACCGCGACGGGGCCGGGCACCGCCAACACCGCGGCGTTCTTCTCATCGCTGCGCTCCAGCACTGCCAGCACCCAATGACGGCCGCCTGCGCCGCGCCAAACCAAGACCCGGTCGCCCGCCATTGGACGCAGCAGGCAGGAAGCACTTTGCCGTACGCTGCGCCCATCGGCCAGCAGGCCGGCCGCTTCCGACCAAGACGCCACCACCGCCTCGCCCAAGGTGCCGGTCGGTGCCTGATCAGTGGCCGAGCGCCGCAGCAGATGCTCAACAAAGGCCGGCCGATCCGAAGTTTGCGCGGTGCCTTCGGCTGCCCCGGCCTGTTTTCGCGGCTTGCTGGTGGCCGTCATAAAACGGCCTCCTTGGGTATGCTCTGTTCAGGCTGGCCCAAAGCCGCAACAACCTCCCCTTCCAGAGCCTCCCCCTGCCTGGCCGGCTTGGCCTGCATGGCGGGCCTGGGCGGGGACAGGGCCGCAACAGCCGCCCGGCGGGTGGGGTGTATGGGAATGATCTCGCTGAACCCGGTCACCTCCATGACCTTCTTGACCGAGTCGCGCAGGGAGCAAAGGCCGATCTGCACACGCCTTTTGCGCAACGCCTTGCTGGTGGCAATGATCGCCCTGAGCCCGGCGCTGCTGATGTAGGAAAGCCCGTCAAGATCCAGGATCACCGCGCCGCCGGCATTGGCGATGGCGGCACTCAGGTCCCGTCTAAAGTCGTCGGCGGTGTTGTGGTCGAGGCGGCCGGTCGCGGCGATGACCATCAATTCATTCTCGCGGCTGATCGCTATTCTCGCCATGTCACCCGCGCCCCCCGATGCGCAGCGTCCCCGAGACAGGGGCATGGGGACAGAGTACGGCAGTCGGGCGTTCCGGTAAACAAAAAACTTCGTCGAGGGCGGTGGCCCCGCTACTGTCACTGCGCCAGTTCACAGCAATGACATGCTGCCCCGAATGAGCCCTCCAGCCCTTGAACAGGCAGCCGCGCTGCATGACAATGCCATGCAATACGCGACTGCAAGAGGACGATCAGCATGGCGAACCATCTTGTCCAGGCGCGCATCGACCGCGAAGTCAAGGAAGAGGCCGCAATGGGGCTCACCGTCTCCGATGCGGTTCGCTTGTTCCTCACTCGCGGTGCTCGAGAGAAGGCGCTGCCTTTCGCGCCTCTCGTCCCCAACGACGAGACCATCGCGGCGATGAAGGAAGCTCGCGCGGGCAACCTGCCACAGTTCAAGGACGTCACTAGCCTTCTTGACGACCTGCATGCGGACGATTGAACGGACGGGTCGGTTCAAGCGCGACTACAGACGCGAATTCCGCGGCAGCCGGCGCAGTAGATTTCCTCTGCTCGATACTGCCCACCGATGCGACGACCGGCACCGGCCGGTCAGGTCAGGTCAGGTCAGGGCAATCAGGGTACCCAGAATGGCCACCGCGACCCCGATTGCGCCCACCGTTGCGAGCGGCAGGCGCGTCTCCCGCTTGGCAGCCTCGGTCGCATGCTCGGCCAACTGCTGCATCAGGCGGTTCCCGAGGTTGGCCAGATCGGCCTTGGTGACCAGATCGCCTCGGCCTTGGTGCACGGCGTGCGCAATGGCCTTGGCGTGCTTGAGCTCAAGCCCCGCCGCCTCAAGGTCGTCGGCTATCTGGAGTGTGTCGATGGCTTCGACCATGGCCCAATGCTACCAGATGCGCCGAGCGCTTTCTGCGCATTCGGTATTGTCCGGGATTTGCCCAAGTGCGAGAGGCTGCATGCGTGGACGTGAGCCTTGATCGGCAGGAACCTTCTGTCTCAGGTTGTTCTCATCTATGACGGCGTAGCCGCCACCGTCTCGATTGGCCTTTAGGCGGTAGCTGTCTCGCCATCATCAGGCTTCGTCGGCGGGCCAGTCATCCCGGATTTCCCTCTCTCCTGCGATGGTCGCGTTTCGGAGCATTTCAGCCATGTCGGAGAGGGTCTTGCTAATCGCAAGCGCCGTTTCCGAGCTGAACCCGGAAGGTGTTGCATTCGGGGCGGCCGCCCCAAGGACGCCTGCCATTGCGCTAGCGATAACTATGCTGAGGTCGCGAGGGTCGGAAACGCCTCGCTGAGCATACCTCGGCATTAGCCTAGCTTCCCAGCTTGGCGGAGTTTCCCCTCACACAAGCACTGGGTTCGTATTCCCGTAACCGATTGATTTTATTGGTAGCTAGGGGGGGACTTGAACCCCCGACCGTCCGGCGGGGCGGTGGACGAGCGCCTCGGCTTCAGCCACGCGATCCTCATGCAGTGCTTCCTGCCGCACCGGGCCCGCGCGGGGCGGGAGTACATCCAGAGCCACGGGCGGGTCTCGATCGTCGTGCGGGCCGGCCGCCGCGCGGACCCCGACCGGCCGGGACGCACGGTGCCGACAGCGGTCCCCTGGGGGTCGCGGGCGCGGCGCCGGGCTGCGGGACGGCCTGCGGGCCGAACCCCATGAGCTTCGGGAGGCCTTCGCCACCGGGGAGTTCACGAAGCGCCAGGCGTACGCCTTGGATTGGGCCTTTTCGGGCATGCGGGTGATGTGGATGTTTCCGGGCTTCATTGCGGGAGCCCGGCTCCCCATCTACGAAGTCGCCCGCTGCTTCTGGCAGGCGTTTGACGGCGCCAGCTACGGCACGGGGCCTTGGCTCAACCAATGGGCTGAAAACCCCGGCAGGCCACATCCAAGCGCTCCGGGCGGCGTTCGCTTGAATCGTCCTTGGGCAGAGGACAATGGAACCGACATCTCCGGGAGGGAGTTCATGGCACTGCGCAAGGCCCGAAGGAACCAAGGCGAATCGCCCAAGGGCAACGCCCTGGAAGGAAGCGCCGACGGCATCCAAGCCCTCTCATGAGGGCCATGCGTGTTGAGGTCCCCGACCGCCTGAAGCACGACTTCCACGCCTTGGCTTCCACTTTCGGTGACTTGTTCCCGAGCGGCCAAGTCATTCTAGGGGGCGGCATGCTCCTGGAGTCCTCGTGGGACCACCGCGAGTCCACGGACATCGATTTGTTCATTTTGGACTCGGACATGGCCTACGCCCTGCAGGGCGGGCATCAAGTGCTCGATGAGCTTTTTGATCGTCTTGAAAAGGCGGAGTTGCACATATAAGGAAGACGAAACCCGCATTGGACGCCTAAGCTGCTTCATCAAAGGCGAATCCGAGGCCGGCGTTGAGTGGACGTTCGTTTCCACGCCAACCGAGGGCCCGGGTCAGGATGGCCCCATCTCCGTTGAAGGCACCGGCTCGATTTCCGCCCACTCCATGTCCTCGTCGAACCCGCCGGTGGGGGACCGCAGTCGTCCCCCTCCTCCCCCCGTTCCCACGGATCCCCTTCGCCGATCTCCAACTTGATAGCTGAACATTCGGAGCTTGCGCCCCGTGTCATCAGCATTGGCTTGGTGTGGCATGGCGGCGCGATGGCCTTCGAAGTCCACGAAAACTGGGGGGGCGCACCGCAGGAGGACCGTGTTGCACAGCGCCGACTGCGCGTACTGTAACGAAGCCTGCGGCTCCAGCAATGTGCCGACTCCCCATGCGGCGCGTGACTCACAAGCCGCTGGCGTTGCTCAAGGGCGTGGTTGAGGCCTATCCGTCCGCCGCCATACCGGCGCGCCGGCGGCGCAGCCATGCGTTCCGCCGCACGGACGGCTCAATGTGCGCAGCCGCGCGCAGAACCGCCTCGGCGTCGGCGGGCCGCCCCTCCGCGGTCGCTCCGCTCCCTCCGGAGGGTGGCGCAAAAGGGCGGATCCCAAATCGGGGAGCCGGGCAGTTCACTTGTTCCAAAACCGGACAAATCCATTTGTTGCCAACAACTGGACGGGGCTGCCACTGCCGGTTGCTCCCTCCCCCTATATAATGTCAAGGGCTTCCTTTGGAGAACATGTACCGGTTCAGCGCCTTTGAGACTGAGGGGATCAGTCGGCCTCCAGTGCGACAAGGTACTCGTTGGGGGTTCGGTAATCCAGCGATGCGTGTGGCCTCTCGTAGTTGAAGAAGAATTCGTACCTGGCCAGGGCGGGGCCTACGGCGGTGACGGTCAGGGGGCCGTCGTAGAGGCTCCAGAACTCGGCGCGGGCGGAGCGGTTGGCGCGCTCGACGCAGCCGTTCCACTGGGGTCGCCGGGGCGGCAGCACATGCAGCGGGATGCCCAGGTCCTCGCAGGCCGACTCGAAGTCGGCCATGAACTCGCCGCCGCCGTCGACCTGCACGGAGAGCAGGGGGAACGGCAGTTCGCCGAGGATGTCCAGAAGGAAGCGTTTGGCGTTGCCGGCGGTGGCCCGCGAGTAGACCCGGGTGGCCATGAACCTGGAGACCGGGCAGGCGGCGCGGAACTCCTTGATCGCGCGTCCGTCGAGGGAGTAGGTCATGTGGTCGATCTGCACCAGCTCGCCGGGCGCACGCGCCTTCGAACCGTACTTCCAGCGCCTGGCCCACCCGGCGAAGCCGCGCCGGCGCCTGGGTTTCAGGCACCCCTCGCAGAACGAGGCGGGGCGGATCGCGCCGGCGGCGAGCGCCCGGGACAGGATCCGCCCGACGGTGGACGCGCTCCGGCGGAAGCCCTTCCGCCGGAGCATGGCGTGGATGCGCGCCTTGCCCATGAACGGATACTTGCGGCGCAGGTCCATCACCGCCTTGACGTCCGCCGTCGTCCACGCCCGGTTCCGGGCGCGGCGCGGGCGGGTCGATTTCGGCGCCAGGCCGCGCGGGCCGCCGGCGGCCCGCGCGGCCTTCCACCGGTACAGCGTGGCGCGGCTGATGCCGATCTGCTCGAGCGCCGCGGTCTCGTGGCAGCCCGCCGAGCGCAGGCGGTCGAAGTCCTCGATCCCGCGGAGGCGCCGGAGGGCCTCGGGGGGGACGTTCCCGTCCACCTTGAAACGTCGGTGCAATCGGGCGCGAAGGGATTTAACATGCATGTTCGGGTCTCCTTTCCAGTTGTTTGGTCACTGCTGGAGGCTACCCGATTCGGCGCGGGGCGGGAATGCCCGCCCCGCGCCACCTCATCATTCAACCCGCACTTTCACACCGGCAAAAAGTCTCAAATGTGTCTGAACCCGAACAAACAAGGCCCATGGCAAGGCTGAGCGCACCCCCCAAACCGCTCGTCACGGACGCGGACCGCGCCCGGATGAGGGCGATTGGCGTGCAGATGGCCTGGGGCGCGCAGCAGTCCAAGGCTCCCCGCACGCTGGGTGAGGTGCTTGAGCGAATGGGCACGATCGCTCGGCACGCGGGCGTCGTGCGAGGCGGCAAGGACGATGGCGGAGTCAGCGCCGTCCGTGCCTACCTCCCGATCCACAAGGCGGCATTGGCGAAAAGGAAGCAGGACCGGAAGCGCAGCGGGGGCGGGTGATGGAGCCGCAGGCTGCGATGGATGGCTGGACGGAGTCCCTGCGGGGCGTGCAGGCCCTGTTCGCAAAAACGGGTCTGCGCTGGGCCGTGATGGGGGGACTGGCAGCGAACCACTATCGAAGCCAAACCCGCTTGTCCGACGATGTTGACATCCTTGTGTCCCTTTCCGAAATGGACATGGATGCCGTCGTGAACATGGCGGCGCGTCAAGGCTGGACCCTCGTGCGACGGCTGCCCGATGGGTGGTTCGTGCGCCTGCATCATGAGCGGCACGGCGTGATCGATGTTGTCGCTTCGGAGATGGAGTATCAGGAAACGGCATTGGGGCGGGCGCACCGTGCTTCTAATCGCCCATCCGAGCTAGTCCGGCGGGGGCAGGGACAGCGGCGGCTATAAGCGGCGAAAGTCCAGAACGGCCTCGTTTGCCCGCTTACGGTGCTCCAGCGCTTCGGCCGCCGTTCGGCGCGGGCGTTGGGATCCGAAGCCGTCGGCTCAGCGGGCGACTCGCTCGGCCAATCCCAATCGGCGGGGTCGCCTCGTTCAGAATCTTGCACCGGATAACCCTCCTCGTGAAGAGAGCCACCCAACGCGACTCTTACTTATATGGTAGGTGGGCTTCCGGCACCGCTTACGCAGACCGCGGCCAGGCGGTGAAACAAAATACCCAATAGTGTTTCATGCGCACGGGGGCCTCCGGCAGGCGGGGCGGCAGGCGGGACGGCAGGGTGGTCCGGGTCAGCTCTGGCTGTTAGATGAGGTTTGCCAGCCGAGTTCAAGCGTTCCGAGCATGAAATACAGGAAATCGCGGTCACCGGCGGTGGCCGTTTCGGCGGCCTTGCGGACCGCGGCGCGGAAGTCCGCAAGCCAGCAGCTCGCCAGGACCGAACAGTGGCAGTTTAGGGCAGGACCGAACAAGTCCGGCGTGGGATGGTCGGACATGTCGTCGGTGAAGGAGTGACTCCAGCAACAGGCGGCCTGTTCGTATAGGCCGGTCATGGTCGTGCGGTATTGGTCGCGGTGAGCCGCAGCCTCCTGGTGATAGTTCTCGTCGTCCTCCCCCGACTCGAAGATCGCCTGGTCGTCGATCATCACCAGCAGGCCCGCCCGTAGCAGCGGCGTTTGCCCTTGTTGTTCGTCTGTGCTCATTGGTCCAGCTCACGGGTAAGCTCTTGAAGCGCGGCGATGTCACGCTGCACGATGGCCCGTGCGCATTCGAGGCAGTAGTGGTCTCAACTCCGGCCGGTGCGCACCTTGAGGCGAGTGTCGCCGCGCTCGATGCGGTGCCGGACGTTGCCCTGGCAGTTGTGGGCGCGCTGGGCCACATCCACGGTGGTGCCAGTGATAAGCGATCTAATTCGCGGCACCGAAGACCTCCTGCACGGCGCGGTCAACGATGCCCGCGAAATCCTGCTCGATCTGATCCAGCTCGGGCCGGGTGAACTCGTGGCGCTCGCGCGACTGGCGGCCCATGGCGGCATTCACCTGCCGGTCAATGGCGGCCTTGAGGACGACGAAATTGGTCCGGCCAAGACGTTGCCGGTCGAGACCCCGGCCTTCCGGGTTGACGCCGCGCTCCCCGAGAATGCGCCCGGCCTCGGTGCGGACTCGCATATCGAAGCCACCGCGCATGGCCTAGCGCTGCCGGGCGCGCGTCACGGGAACGGGCGCTAGCTCGTCGTAAGCCTGCCTCACCTAGTCCGACGTGTAGCCCCTCTCCTAAAGGATCCTGAGAGCGGCCAAGGCGTCCGGGTCTTCCGCGATGAGCGGGATCTCCTCAAGCTGAATGGCGGTCTGGCTGCGCTCGTCGAAGCGCTTGCCGTCACCGAAGTCGTGGGGCTCGGGCTCCACTTCGTTCTGCATGGCCCTTAGCCTATTCGCGATAGTCCCGAACCGCATCTCCATCTAGATCGGTAGCGGGCACAAGACGGTAATGACGCTCTTCGGCGACCTTCACCTCTTCCTCTTGAAGCGCCAGCTCGAAGAGCGCGACAATGCCCTCCTCCATGAACTGGGCAGCAATGGCACGGCATTGCATCCTAGGGAACTTCTGCTCGACAAACTTTATGTCCTGCGTGGTCTGCACAATACCTATCTGGTCCTTGCCGCCCTTGGCCTGGACGGGAATGACGTAGTGACAACCGCGCTTGTCGAGGCCGATATAAAGCTCGTCGATCTCGATCTGGCCGATGCCTTTAACGGTTGTTCTGAGGTGGTTTTGCAAGCTGTAGGTCGTTAAGCCTAAAAACGTGTCGATCAGGCGGTTATAGCGAACGATGGCGAGAAGGGCCTGCTCATCATCGAGGGCATAGGCCCGGATCAGCTCCGGTGTGGCGTCCGGTATACTTATCTGGCTCTGTTGAATTCCGTGTGGGTTAGGTGGCATGCGGGTTGAGCTTGGAAAAGTCGAGTTTTCCGGCGATGAGGAAGAAAACGGTGCGGATCGTCTCGAACCGGCCGTAGCCGCGAGCCTTGCGCTTGGCGGACTGGAACAGGCCGTTGAGCGCCTCGATGAAGCCGTTGGTCCGCCGGGTGCGCGCCCAGGCGGCGATGCCGTCGATGTGCCGCCGGATCATCTTCGCGACCGCCTTCATGGGCTCGACCCTCGAGCGGTTCACGTTCGTGCACCACTGGTGGAGCATCCGCCGCACGACATTGATCTGCTTTCGGTTGAGGATCTCCCGGAGTTGCTCCCGGTACAGCCAGGCCCGCGCGGTACGTTTCCCCGCGACCTGCGCGACGAGCGCGTCGAGGTCGGCGCGCTGCCGCGGGCCGAGGCCGGCGGGATTCTTGAGCAGGGTCCACCGCAGGCCCTTGAGGTCGGGGTCGAGGCGCTGCTCGACGCGCCGGGTCTCGTCGAGCGCCCTCGATGCGTGGGCGACGACGTGGAACTTGTCGAAGGTGACCTGGGCGTTGGGCAGGTGCTCCGCGGCGCCCTTGATGAACGCCGGCGACATGTCGATGGACACCGACCCGACCGCCTCCGGGTCGCCGCCGCGGGCGGCGAGTTCCTCCGCGAATTCCCCGACGACCCCGGCGCCTCGCCCCTCGCCGACGAACACCACGCGCCGCGCCGCGGCGTCCGCCACGGCGGTGACGTAGTCGTGCCCGCGGGCGCGCGAGGTCTCGTCGATGGCGACCTCGCGGACCGCCGAGAGGTCGGCGCCCTCAAGGGCGAGGCCCACGTAGCGCCCGCACATGGCCTGGACGCGGTGCTGCGACAGTCCGGCCAGCCGCGCCGCTGCCGCGAACGGCATCTCCCGGCACAGGGCCACGACCAGCGCCTCGAAGAGCAGCGTGAAGCCGGAGCACCGGCCCGCCCAGGGCGGCTCCACCAGCGCCACGCGCCCATCCGGCAACCGAACGCGGGGCACTCGCGCCTCGAGCTCGCACTCGTGCTGGAAGAAGTTGAGGTGGCGGTAGCGCTTCGTGCGGGTGTCGTGCACGGGGTGCTCGCCGCCGTCCCCCGCCGCGAAGCGGGCGCCCCGGCGGAAGTCGATGCGCACCGTCAGCCGGCGCGCGCGCTCGTCGAAGTGAAGGCCGTCGACAAACCAGGGTTCGGACAGGCCGAGGGCGGCGGTGAAGAGTTGGTGGTCCATGGGGCGCTCCCTGTGGTTGATCAAGGCCGAATGCGGCATTGTGCCTCATTCGGCCCGACCCCAGGGTGTTCGCCGGGTTGTGCGCGTCAAGGGTTCGCTTCGCCGGGCTGGCGCCCGCCCTTGACCCGCACAACCCGGCCACGCGGACCCGATTACCCACCCGAATTTCAAAAGAGGCACTTATCTTCACAAGATCGTCGCGGGGCAGAATGCGCGTCTCTTTGACGAGCTTAAAGCGATAGACGCCTTTTCCGGCTCCGACGATGATCCATTCCAGCCCCTCTGGCTGTGTCTCAAGGATGCTGTCGGGAAGAACATTTCTGTAGCGAAAGGAATAAGGCACGTCGCCTATATTCTTGACAGGCGGAAAGCCAAGGGCGGCAGCTCCTTCTTCCAACTCTTCGCGCAAGAACTGAAACCCCGTTGCACCTTCTTGGTAATGCGTGAAGAAAATGCGCTCGATCAAAGCTCGGTAGCGGTTCAGCTTTTTAGGCATTAGCCACCTGTGCGGCGAGACGTTCTTGCTCGATGTCGATCTGCTTGCGCTTCTTCGCCCCGCTCTTGCGATCACGCCTCCTGGAAGGCGGTTCGACGCCGAAATGGGCGGCGGCTTGGGAGATATCGAGCCCGAGCAAGTCAGGGTTGCCGAGCGCGAGAACCTGTTCGGGCGGGCTGACAGTAACGCCAAGCGCATCGCGCACGGCACCGGCGACCACCCGAGCGAGCGGGGGCGGCACAGCGTTGCCGATCTGGCGCGCGCCATGCCATTTCGTGACGTTGAAGCGGAACCAGTCCGGGAAGCCGTGCAGGCGAGCCATTTCCCGGACGGTGACACAGCGAGCGCGAGAATAGTGGATCGGGCGGGGGCTGGTGAAAGCTCCTCTTGCCCCGTCTGTACCTGCACGCAGCGTATTCGAGACGCCATCCGCTGGAAGCTTGAAAAAGCGGCTGATCGGCTCGGTGGTACCGGGCCCAGTCTCGGAGAAGCGGCGGCGAGAGATGTCCGTGTGTTTGGTGCGCGCACTCGAAGTGAGGATCGCGGGATTCCAGTCGCGGACATAACCGAAATGCCAAGCATCGTTGGTCATGCAGCGGAGTTGTGCGGCATAAGGCGAGGGCTTGCCGAAGGAGGTAGTGTGCACTTCGTCGGACCCCATGAGCGTGGCGAAACGTTCCGCGTCGGGGAGGTCCCCAATCGCCTGCTCGCAAGTCGGGCCGAAAGGTAACCCGTCGATATGCTGGCGGTTGTCCGCAGCGTTGGTCAAAGCGGCGGGATAGGCTGGAAGCTTTTCGCCTTTGCGCGCACCGAGAAGGACCAGACGTTCCCGAAATTGCGGCGTACCATAGTGAGCCGTGTTCAAAACTTTCCATGGTAAGCAGATGTTGTATCCGGCCTTATCGAAGGCCTCGACAAGTTCATGGAGGAACGTTTTGTGCTTACCGACCGTGAGTCCTTTGACGTTCTCGAAAACAAAAGTCTTGGGGTTCAAGTCGGTGACAATTCGCACGAACTCAAGGACAAGGCTGTTGCGCGGGTCTTGGAGAGCGCGATGACCGATGAGCGAAAAGCCCTGGCAGGGCGCACCGCCGAACACGCAATCAACCTCGCGGTCGCCGATGTCTGTGGCCTCTCGAATAGTGCTAGCGGTAACTCCTTCCACGGAATGTGGAATGACCGCCGCATATGGAAAATTAAATTTGTGAACAGCACAATGTACGGGGTCGTTTTCTACGGATGCAGCGATATCAAACCCGGCTTGCTCGAACCCAAGACTTAGCCCCCCTGCTCCGGCAAATAGATCAATACCTATTGGGCGCACGTTTCTATTTCCTTTTCTTGCATCCGTGATGGTGCCAGAAGCAGTCATGCACGAATATTGCTTTTCGGCGTCTGGGAAAAACGATATCTGGCTCTCCTGGCAGTGATTTGTAATGGACGCGATAGCGGTATCCCATGCTGAAAAGCATCCGCCGGACGAGCATTTCCAGTTCAGTGTTCTTGCTCTTGACGGATTTCATTATCTGACTTCTTTGCTGTGGCGTGCTGGTACCGGCCATGCTTGTATTTTCAACTTGGAAAACGGCTACTTGGTGTTGTTTGCGTAGGTAAGAGGTAGGGGAAGCTGCAAGTCGCGGCCCCGATAGCGGTGTAGAAACTCGGCAATGGCGCGGCGGCCAAGCCAAGCCTTCGAGATTCCTGTCTTTTCCGCCAAGGCCGCGAGTTCGCGGTGTTCTTGTGGCGACAGGTTGACCGACAAGCGATGTTTTGAAGCCATGTCCAGATACGGCCACGATGTTCCGAAACGCCGCATGGTGCAGCACTTAGGTGCACTATCTCAAGAATGGTTCGAGGTGTCAAATTCTTGGTTTTAAGAGCGCTGCTGGCCGCCGGTGCCTGCGGTACGGCGGCAGGCGAGGTCCAGGTGACCGACGGCGACACGCCGGAAGTCGGCAGGGGCACGATTCGCCTATGGCGTATCGACGCATCGGAGGGCGGGCAAGAGTGCGACCGGGCCGGAATGTCGTATGACTGTGCCGCTGAGAGGCGCGGGCCGCCCTGTCTCGGCTGGTGGAAGGCCGGGCAGTGCAATGCGAGGCCCGCGATGAGGACCGATTTGGCCGGACGGGCGCCCGGTGCTTCACTGGCAGCGTCTATGTAGGCGGCGAGCTGGTGCGGCAGGGCTGGTGCTTGATTACGAGCGCTACAGCAAGGGCCACTACGCGAGAGACCAGGGGGGAAGCGAAGGCTAAAGGCCGCGGCCTGTGGTCAGGAAAGTTTGGGCCGCCACGGGAATGGCGGCAGCGCTCTTCAAAGCCCTGACAGCCTTTCCACCTGTATTCGGGGATGGCGGGTTATGCACAGGCGGTGCCCGGTAACTACGGGAAGGCTATCGCCACGAATCCCCCCTTCGGAGAATGGCCATCCGTGTTCGGCGACCCGAAGATGACCACGGCCTTGCCCGACCGTCCCACCCATCACCGCGACATCATCGAGACCGACAACAAGAGCTGGCACCTCACCCACCGTTCCTGATTCCGGTGCCGCTCAAACGCCGAATCGACGGCGGTCGCCGACCAAACCCCGCGCGCCTTCGCGTCGCTTTTCGGGCGCTTGTGAAATGATGTAAGTCTTTGATTTTATTGGTAGCTAGGGGGGGACTTGAACCCCCGACCTCAGGATTATGAATCCTGCGCTCTAAACCTGCTGAGCTACCTAGCCACGAATCAGAAGGGTTCGGGCACACCCCGACAACGCCGTGGTCACCGCCGCGCGGGCAGTGCCGCCCAAGGCCGCACGGGCGCGGCATTGTCATGCACCGCACCATAAGCTGTCAACGAATAGCCTTGTCCCACGTGACATGAGCCTGAACAAGGTGCGTGATTCCCGCGTGACATGAGCCTGAACGGTGTGGGTTTGGGATCATCGGAGGATGATCTTGACACTCGATACCGAATCCCAAGCCCAACCCGAACGGGGTCTTCGCGACCAGAGTTCAGGCTCATTTCTGTATGGGATTAGACTGCAAGGGGTAGTGGCTCCCGTCCAACGCCGCCGAGACGCTGTATGGAAATCCACCAACAAATACATTCTTGACAACATGGATGCTCAGTTTGAATTTCGTGGATCATGGCAAGGCCGTCCTGTTCCGGCACCCATCAAGTCGCCCGGGATGTGCGGCATTGCGATACCATGACGGTACCGGGAACGACCGGACGGCACCATGAACAAGACCGGACAGACCGCCGAACGGCGGGACGCGCTGCGGGAATACGTAGGCATGGAGGCGCGGGACGCGCCGCCCGTCTTCGTGGGACGCGGGCGCGTGGTCCGCGACATCGAGACGGCTGCCGAGATGGCGTTGCGGGCGTGGCGCGCCGGACGCGGGGTTCCCGGGCTGACGCGGGTAGTCCAGGGCGCCCCCGGTGCCGGCAAGTCGTCGCTTTTGGCGCACCTGCGGAGGAAATGGGAAGCGTCGCGGGCGGACGGCGACCGTGGGGCCCCGGTCGCCGTCAACATCAGCCTGCTGGAGCTGCGCGACCTGGACCGCTTCAAAGCGGAGATCGACCGGAAGGTTCCCGCGTCGGTCGGCAGGCGGTATGCGCCGGTGGTCGCCGGCGCCCTGGTCAAACTGGTCACGCCGGGCACGCGCCTGTCCGAGGAAACGGAGAAGGAGGTTCGCGCCTTGGCCGAACGGCGCGACCTGCCGCATCCGGTGGTGCTGATGGTCGACGAGGCGCAGAACGTGCGACCGTACGAGAGCGAGTCGGCCGTGTTCGCCCACCTCCACGAGGGGCACTTCGACCATCTGCCCGTCCTGCCCGTGCTCGCGGGGCTGGGGTATCTGCGGGAGCACCTGGGCCGGCCCGGCATCCGGCTGAGCCGCTTTTCCGACGAGCGGCGGTCCATCCACACGCTCGGTGCCCTGTCCGACGGCGAGGTGCGGGAACTGTTCGACGGCTGGCTGCACCGCTTCGGGGTGGCGGCGACGGCCGACGGGGCCGCGCGCTGGGCCGACGCGCTGGTCCGCGACAGCCAGGGGTGGCCGATGCACACCAACCACTTCCTGACCGCGCTAGCGGGCCAGCTTCTGTTGCCGGGACGCGACCCGGGGCGGCTGGCCCCGGCTGACCTCGACGCCGTGCGCCGCGACGCCGCTAGGCGGCGCCTCGCCTACTACGATACGCGCTATGACAACGAACTGGTTCAGGAGCGTGAGCGCGAGGTCGCGGAGGCCATGGCGACCATTCGTAGAAACGGCCCGGCCGACCTAAGGAACACGCTCGACGCCATCCAGGGCGCGTTCCAGTACGGGGACAGGGAAGACGCCCGGCGCACGTTTGGGGTTCTGCGCGAACGGGGCTTCCTACAGCGGGCACCGGAATCGGACACCCCGCTGTCGGCCGCCGACGCGCGGCGCGTTTTTGACTGCCCCATCCCGTCGCTGGCCTCCTACGCCGCCGCCCGCGAATTCCAGGCGCACATCGCCGCGATGCTGGGCGACATCGACGCGCTGAATGCCCTCATCCGCCGGGACCGCGCTGCGCTCGACACCCGTGATGCGATGGGCCGCGCGCCGCTGCATTTGGCGGCGGAGTGCCGCTGGACGGACGCGGCAGAGACGCTGCTCGCCGCGGGGGGCGACCCCGACGCGCCGGACGCCGCCGGCGCGACCGCGCGCGGAACTTGGCCCGAATTCGACTGGGAGACGAGGGCACCGGAGAAGAATCACGACAATGGTAGAGGCTCCGGCACGTCCGGCGGGCCGGGAGGAATGGGCTAGCGACCGACGCCGTTTGTGCCGGTCCGCCCACGGACCGCCCAACGAACCGGAACCACCCCGTTCAAACAGCCCCGCGTCCTCGACGAACTCTTTCCCGGGCGGCATCGACCCAAGTCGCCGCTCGGCAATGCCCTATTCCTGCCAGGTGAGCGTTTCGCCCGTGCCCTGAAGCAAAACGGTGCCCGGCATAACGCGCAGCCGCCACGGATGCAGCTTAAGCGCCGCAAAGGTGGGTGAGGAAGCATCATCCCAACCGGGAATCATGGCGGGGTCGTAACCCACCGGTGCCGGGCCCTTGGCAAAGAGATCCCAAACCATGCGCCGCGTCTCCAGGTCGAGCATCCACTCGGCGCGGCACTCGGCCACGCAGGTATCCTGGCTCGGTGCCCAGTAATTGCAGGACAGATAGGGGCTGGCGGCCAGGTGGGCGCGCTTGACCGGCGTCGGCCCGGTCGCAATCCAGCCGGTGAGACTGCCACCCTGCCATTGCCAAATCGGGTGCAGCACCCGCGAGCGGGGCCGGCCCCTAGCGTCCACCGTGGCTGCGCTGCACCAGACAATCTGGTGGGCCATCTTCAAAAAAGCGGGTGCCACCACGCTCAGGTCTGCCATCAATCACCCCCTAGCGGTGCGTTGGAAAGCTATCAATAGATCATGGCAGACCGTCTCGGGCGGTGTCCAGCGACCAAGCGGTTGGGTAGTGGCTCAGTAGCCGACCGAACGCAACCCCGGACCCTGCTCGCGATAGACCCGTCGCCAGCGCAGGAACCCCACCACGCTCAATACGGCGTACAGCCCAATCAGCGCCGCATAGATGTCGAGGGTGCGATCCTGATACAGCCAAATCGTCACCAGATTGATGACGATCCAGTACAACCAGGCGTGCAGCACCTTGCGCACCTCGAGCAGGGTCGCAGCGAAGCTGAACGTTGTGGTCAGCGCATCGATCATCGGTCGCTCTGCATTGGTGTAGGTGCCGAGCACAGCGCCGAGGAGGACACCGGAAAACACACAGACCAGGATCAGGAGCGCGTTGCCGACCAGGGAAAGGCCGACTACGGGGTTGCCGCCGGCGCGCTCCCGAGCCGACCAGCGCACCCAGCCCCAGATGCCCATACCCACGTACCAGCTATAGAGAATCGCCTCTGAATACAGCCGGATGTCGATGAACAGGTAGATGCTGAGCAGCGACCCGGCTATGCCAAACGGCCAACAGGCGACCCGTTCCCGGATCAGCAGCACGATATACAGCAGGCTTGCCGCAGTGGCGGCCACCTCTATAATCGTGCCGATCTGCATCGCAGCTTCCTGCCGGGCGCCGCAGGGCACCGTACCGGGGCGGGACCAGGCAACGACCATGAAACTGGACGGAAGCCCAATCGTAACCGAAATTCCCGCACTGCCCCCCGCCGATCTTCCGGAGCGGTTGCGCGCCTTCGTCGCCAAACCCAAGGCGTATCGACACCGATACCTGCAAAGCGCCTGCGAAGGAACCTTCGACGGTTACTCCTACCCCGGCCAAACCGACAGCATGAACCAGGGCGCGGATGATGCCCTGCACTCATTCGTCTTCTCCGATTTCCAGCCCGCCTCGGCCTACCCCCGGGAGTTTCAGCGCTTCCTGCGGGAAGACTGGCGGGCGTTGACCCGCTTCGCCGCAGAGGTCGAGCGCAGCGTTCTCTACGAGCTTGGTGTCGAGGACATCGTCGAACAGTATAAGCAGAGTTTCGGCCACATGATGTCCTCAAACTACTACCCACCAGCACCGCATTCCGGGGCGGTCGCAGGGCCAAGGTTGACGGAACATCCAGATGTCTCGTTGCTCACCGTCTTTCCGTTCGGGATAGACAGGGGATTCGAATACCAGGATGCGAGCGGCAACTGGCGCCCGCTGGACAGTTTGGCAGGCTCCCGCCGCGTCTGCGTATTCGCCGGCGAACTGCTCGAGTGGCTGACCAACGGCAGCATCAAGGCGCTCAATCATCGCGTCCGGTGGGCACCCGGCGAACGGTTTTCTTTTTCGCTCTTCTCGCTGCCCTACCCCGGCACCACCATCCGGAGAACATGCCCGGACCGGCGGGCCGGTACCGGCCCCAAAAGCGAGGCAATCTCCGTGGAAGCCTACATTGAAGCCCATCTCGCCCGTTGGCTCTAGCGGAAAAACGAACCCGGCCCGACACCGGCGGCTCAGAAAAGATAGCGCGCGTTGAACCCGAACGTGCGCGGCGCACCGAGTTGCTCGTAGGTTCGGTTGGCCCAAAACGCAAAGTCATCGCGGGGGTCGGCCCCGAAGTAGAGGCCGTGGGTCGCGTATTCCCGGTCGGTCAGATTTCTCACCCAGAGGTTGATGGAGAACCGGTCCACCGTCCAGCGCAGGTTGGCGTTGACGATGTCGTATCCCGCAAGCTTGCCGTCGTGATAGTAGCCGTAGAAACTGTCGCCCCGCCCCTGCACGCCAACCGAGGCGGAAAGGTTGCCCGGCAACTCCAGGTTCAGGCCGGCCGCGTACTGGTAACGCGGCGACTTGGCCTGATCGCGGCCATCGCGGCTGACGAAGTCGAATACATCGAGGTCAAAAGTCGCCAGTTCATCGACCTCGGTGCGCAGCAGGGCGAGGTTGGCGAAGACTCGCAACGTTGCCGTCACATCGACCACAGACTCCAGTTCCAAGCCGTAATTGGTTGCATCGCTGGTGCTGTCTAGATAACCGATCCACAGGCCCGCGGCGTCGTCCCACATCCAGCTTTCCAACTGCGCATTGGAACGATGCGTATGGAACGCCGCCAGCCGCACGGCAACGCGCCCATGCGCCGCCACGGTCTTGTAGCCGATCTCCTTGTTGATCAAGGTTTCACTCCCGAAGCGGAGTTTCGGTGCCATGAACCCCCGGAAAGTCGGGCTCATCAGGCCAAGCTGGGAACTGGCGCCTACATTGACGCCGCCAGGTTTCTCCGCCACGGCCAGGGTGGCATAGAGCAGTGCGCCGTTCTCAAGGCGCAGCTTGCCGGTCAACTCGAGGTTCAACAAGGATTCACTGTTGCCGTGGGAAACGCCGTTGCTGTCTTCGTAGTCGTCCTCGAACGCTTCGATGCGCCCGCTTAGCGACAGGGAAACACTGTCGCCGGCTGCGTATTCGAGCTCGCCATAGGCCGCCGCCCGGGTGGTGTCATAGTGCGTGGTGACCGAGTAGTCACCGTACCAGAGGCTCGGATAGGCGTAGTCGAGCCGCTCGTCCGTGGTTTTCGCATACACCCCGGCGACATAGCGGAAATCGCCCACGGCGAGGGCTTGGTCGCCGCCTAGAAGACGGGCGTCGAAGGTGGTCTGGTCGTGGTTCCGAGCAAACGACTCGGCGGCCGTGTCGTGGCCGTAAGAGCAGGTAAACCGGATGCAGAACTCGGGCGAAATCCAGTCGGCATCGTAGCTGTAGAGAAGGTCGGTGCCGGCGTGGGAAGCGCGCAGGCGGATGGCGGTGCCGCCGTCGAGTTGCCAGTCCCCGGCCAGGGTGGCCGCCCGGACCTCCTGCCGGTCGACACCCGGTTGATCCGCCTGCGTGGTGCGGTTGTTGTCCAGAGACCACAGGTCGTAGCCGTTGTCGCCTTCGAAGGCGAGCAGGTTTAGCCCGTACCGGGAACGGTCGTTCGGATGCCATTGTAGCTTTGTACGCACGGTGAGTTCATCGAATCCGGCCAGATCGTCCCTGCCGAGCGCGGCATTTTTGAAGTAGCCGTCGCTGGCGCTCTGCTGAACCGCGACACGGCCCTTCAGTGTCGCGCTCAAGGGCCCGCTCAAGATCCCGCCGATGTTGTAGGCGTCATAGTTGCCGGCACCGGCGCTAAGGGCACCCTCAAACTCGTCGGTTGGCTCGTTGGTACGGATGTTGACCACCCCGGCGTGGGCGCTTGCCCCAAACCGTGTGCCCTGGGGCCCGCGCAAAATCTCGACCTGGGCGGCATCGAACAGCGTGGCGGCGTTTGCGGCGTCGCCGATTTCAAGATCGTCGACAATCAGGCCGACGGCCGGGTAATACTTGGGTTCGGCGTAGCGCTCCAGATCGCCGATGCCGCGCACCTGGAGAAAACGGCTTCTCGAGGCGCCACTCGACCAGCCGATATTGGGCGCGATGCCCAGAATCTCCTCTAGGTGCAGGGCACCGCGGTCCGCCGCCATGCCCGCCGCGAGCACCGTGGCGCTGCCCGCGCTATCCATCAGGGACGTATCGCGGAACACGGCGGTGACGACGATTTCCTCTTCGATAGCCGGTTCCGCAAACAGCTCGGCACCGGGCGCGAACAGCGGCAGCAGAAGCACGGGCCGCAGGATTCTGACTTGCGGGCAACGGTGCCAGCGGGATTTTTTCGCGGTACGGCACTGGCCGGAGCCGGAAATGCCGGGCCGCACCCTGGCAGGTGCCACCAGGTTCAAACATCGGGTCTTGCAGAAAGATTTCACACGAGCCTCCTGTGTCGAGTTCGGGAGACCCGGTATGCGGTGTGGGAAGATCGAGGGCACTCCTAATCCCTACGCCGGCATTAACCGGATCAGGTTCAATGGGTTCGGTCACGCTGGAACACCCAGCCAACCATCTCAGGCGGCAAGCCACCCCAAAGGATCACGCTAGTTTAGGGAACTGGTCGATATAGGTCAATACGAGGTAGTGTATCAGCTTGAACTCGCGGTCCGGACAGAGACGCGGCACACGGGGCCCCGGGGATCACACCGCCACACGGCCCGCGCGACGGCAGTGTATCAGTTTGAACTTGTGGGCCAAGCAGAGGCACTGCACACAGGGGATTCGGCAGACTCGGAACTCAAGCTGATACACTACCCGAACCAGCGTCGAAAATGAGATTTCCAACCTTGCAAATCGCATAGGTGGTCGATAGTGATGCAACTCTCTCGATATCGTTTGGTGAAACTTCTGATTATCGCCGTCCCGATCTTCTATCTGTTCATGGCGGGAATGAAACCTGTTTTGAATATCAGTAAAGACGAGATATTTCCGTTCTACAATTGGCGACTGTTTCCCAATATTCCCCCTAGGCATAAAACTGTACATGCCGTCATTCTGCATGCGGCGGAAAATGATGGATTGCCCCCCCCCCCCCCCCCTTCCCTCCCCCCATCAAGGGGCGCGATGCGCTACCTGATACCCAGCCGGTCAGTCGGAGATATGAAAGTACTGAACCAGGCAGTCCACCGGTGCCGGTCCGCGGAGCCGGATGACTGCACCGAGGCTGTGGTTGAGTTGCTTTATCCGGTGGTGATGGCGCTGGCCCGCAGGCGAGATGTTGAATTCAGCATCGTCGAATATCGGGTCGACCTGCGCGATGTGCAACTGGGATTGCACGAAATCCTCCAAGGCAAGGCGAAGTCAGACTACTATCGGGCCGATAGGATAATCGGCCGTTGGAATACGCGCGAAGGCCCGGTGGGCATTGGACAGTTGGCATCGACGACAAGAGTTTTGGAGTCTCACTGGGACGTCTATCGAAACAATGACTGGCTGATCTATGTCAAGGAAACATGCAGCGTCGAAGATATGAGTTTGCCGTTTTTCTTGCATCTGGTACCAGCGAATGTCGATGATTTACCGGATGGCCGGAAGCAATACGGCTTTGACAATCTTGACTTCTCGTTCGCCAACTACCGCATGATGTCCGCCAGGGAATGCATAGCTCTACGTCGGCTTCCAGACTACGCCATCACCCGTGTGCGCACCGGCCAGTTTAGCGGCGACAATCGTCTTTGGCATGGTGTTTTCGACTTCTCAAAGGAACCGACGCCATGAGATCCATAGGTCGTCTTACAGGAAGGTTCCGCAAGTTCATTTTGCACGTGGATACCGGCGAGTATCGAACGGCTACGGAATTCTCCAAAGCAGCTATCCAAATAACTTGGCTGGCTCGGTTCTTCTATCTTTTCGTGACCTACTCTCTGGCCACGCACTTAGACTTCTCCCGTGTCTTCAAAGGGCTTCCGTTTACCGACCCCCTGTGGCCGACGGTCCTGCTGGATCGCTCGGTGGGTACCGACTGGATAGCGAACCATGTCGTACTGATTTCGGGTACGGCATGGATCATCGGATGGCTGGCTGTTCTATTTCCAGGCGTCCTAGTCTGGCGGATTGCTGTTTTTTCCATCCTGACTTTTTTTATTTCCATCAATTTTTCCTATGGCTATATCAATCACGACCTACATTTCTACGTTTACATGAGCTTCGCACTCCTGTTTCTGCCATCCGCGGCAGGTCGCCCAACGATGCGGCGGAAGGACGCCATGAGTTGTGTCTCGGTCTTCTGGCTCATGCAAGCCGTAACGCTTTTCACCTACAGCTTGAGCGGGCTTCAAAAAGTTTTAACGAACGGTTTGGAGATATTTGCATTCGATGGCTTCACCAAGGTCTTGTTGGGCCTGTTTATGAGCAATTTGCTACCACCGCCGCCGTTGATTCCTTTGGCTGTGGAGCACTATTATGTGGCGCACTTTTTCTATCTTGCATTTGTTTACGTCCAAGCTTTAGCCGTCTTTGCTCTATTCAGGCCTCACCTGCAACGACCTTTTGGCATTGCGATCATCGGCTTTCACTACACAAGCGCATGGTTGTTGAATATTCATTTTTTGCAATACCCTCTGTTCTGGGGTTTGCTGCTCATCTTGTCACCGTTTTCGGCACCTCGTTTTTCATTGTTACGTACCTTGCAGTCGCTACCCCTACTCGGCATGCCTTTCCGTATGTGGGCCGTGACTCGGCGTCAAAAGAAATGGGTGAATAGAGCCTGGCTGGTATACGACGGCGAATGCCCCTTCTGCTCCAGCTATTCACAGCTTGTTGATGTCAGAGAGTCGATTGGAGAACTGTTTTTGGTCAACGCCCGCAACGGAGGCCCGTTAGTCGATGAGATAATGGACTTAGGTCACGACTTGGACAAAGGAATGGTCCTGAAGATGGGTGGAAGCTACTACGTCGGCGACGATGCACTGTATATGCTTGCCCTGTTGTCTCGGCGAAGGGGCGTATTTGGCACCGTAAACGGCTTTCTGTTCAGTTCCCGTGCCGCCTCGTGGCTCGGATATCCGTTGCTGAGGCTCGGCAGGTGGTTTGTGTTAAAGCTGAAGCGCATTGCGCCGATTACGCAAGAATAGTCGGGAGGCTGCTTGAGGCACCAATCCACGAACTCGATGCCCATGCTTTCGTATTCCGGGTGATTCGGGCCCGGCCCAAGAAACGGGCATGTACGCCCTTGCTGCTGCGCGTGACGATGTACTGGTCCTCGCAGGTGGTGTGCCCCCAAAGCCAGGTAACCGCATGGCTGCGCCGTTCAGAAGTCGGCTGCTGGGGTCTGCCAGCGGCGCACTGGGTTCCATGCCGGGGCATCCAGGACCGTGCAGCGCGCTTCGAGCCGGGTCCAGCGCAGTTCCCGGTTGTAGTAGAGCTCCGCGTACAACTCCTCTTCCGGGCGCCCCCAAGGCATCTCCAGGGAGGCCAACGCCAGGTTGCACTTGGCCGTGGGGCACCAGGCGGCTGAGGTGGCATGGCCCACGGCCTTGCCCGACCGGTTGAGTATGAATGACTCCACCGCCGGCTTGTTGCCCGCCACATCCAGCCGCACGAAGCGGAAGCGGGAGCCCTGTTGCCTTTCCCGCAGAAGCGCACGGCGCCCGGTAAAGGGCCCCTTGCCGAAATCCACCAGCCGGCCGAGGCCCAACTCGAAGGGCGAGCGGCCCCGGCCGTGGCGCACTACCTGTTCGGCCGGCACGAAATCCACGCCCGCCTGAATAAAGCCGGCCTCGATGCGGGCCAGCTCCAGCGCGGCGGTGCCCATGGGCCGAACCAGATGGTCGCGCCCCGCTTCGAACAACGCATCCCAGAGAGCCTCCGCCTGCTCGGGCAGCACCCACAGCTCATAGCCCAGGTCACCCGTGAAGCCAGTGCGGGAAACCAGCAACTCACCGCCGTCAAAGGCAAACCGGGAAAGCCCGAATGGCTTGAGGCGCTCTAGGCCGTCGAGCCCCATGCTGCGCAGCGCGGCGCAGGAGGTGGGCCCCTGTACGGCGAGAGCGGCCACATCGGCGGTTTCGTCCGTGATCGCCACATCAAGCCCCAGGGCCGACCAAAGCAGCCAATCCAGGCATCGTTCCTGGGCACAAAGCCGATACTCGCCCGGTGCCAGGTGAAACAGGGTACCGTCGTCCAGCACCATACCGGAGTCGTTGCACCAAAGGGTATAGCCAACGCGCCCCGGCGCGATGCTGCGGACATCGCGGGTCATCACCCGGTTCAGCAGCGCCAGCGCATCCGGGCCGGATATACGGTACTTGGTCATCGGCGAAAGATCGAAGACGCCCGCGGTACTACGCACCGCGAAGTATTCCAATTCCACATCCTCGTAGGCTGCCGGCGTGCGGTAGCCCTTCCAGTTTCCCCACTCCTGGAGTTCGCAAGCAGCCGCGACCCTAGATGCGAAGGGCGTGTCCAGCAGCCTGGTCTCGTCGTGGGGCACGCTGGGCGATTTCATGCCGCATCCTCCCCAGCGATGATCGCCCGCGCGGCGTTGCGTCCCGCCAGGCCCAGAATACCGCCCCCCGGGTGGCTGCTGGCACCGCAAAGGTAGAGGCCCGGCACCGGCGTGGCATAGTGGTTGGCACCGGGCACCGGGCGAGTAAAAAGGGCCTGGTCCAGTGCGATCTCGCCGTGATGCCAATGCCCGCCACGCACTCCAAAGCGTGCCTCCAGGTCCGGCGGTACAAGTAGTTCCGAAGCGCGGACCAATTCCCCGATGCCAGGCGCAAAGGTCTCCAGGCGGCTCAGGCAGATGGCTTCGAAGGCCGCTCGACCGGCCTCCCAGCCCGCCTGCAGCCGGTAGGGCGCGTACTGGACCACCGCGGACAGCACATGTTTTCCCGCCGGTGCGAGGGAGTCGTCGTGAACCGTGGCAATCGACACCTCCATCACCGGCACCGGCGAGAACTCGCCGTACTTGGCGTGGTTGAAAGCCGACTCGATATCCTTGAGCGACGGTGCCAGGAGCAGCCGGGCACCGGTATCCTCCGGGTCCAGGCCACGAAACTCCGGTAGACCATCCAAGGCCAGGTGCAGCTTGGCGGTAACGCCCAGGGCGCGGAAGTTGTGTACGCGGCGAACGAAACCAGCGTCTAGGTACAGTGGCCCCAGGAGCTGGAAAGTTGTTTTCAGGTCGGCATTGGAGACGACCAGGCTGGCTGGGATGCGGGTGCCGTCCGCCAGCGAGACGCCCATGACCCGGGCATCCTCCCGGGAGCTGTGCGCGTTCGCGCTCGTCGGCCGCGGGCGCTCCCCAACATCGATGCCGACAACCCGGCTGCCGTAACGAATCTGGGCGCCGGCGGCGCACGCGGCGGCCGCTAAGGCACTGCCCAGCGCACCCATGCCGCCCTTGGCAATGGCCGGCCCGGTGGCATCGGAAGCATCGCTTAAGTGTCGGTGCAGGTAGCTGTATACCGTATTGGGCGAACGCGGCCCCATTTGCGAGCCCAGCACCGCATCCATGCCGATGGCGGCCTTCAGTAGGGCGTTCTCGAATTTCTCTTCCACGACGTCAAAGATATTGATCGCCCCGACGCGCAGTAGTTCCCGCATGTCCTCCCTGCCCAGGGTCCGTACATCCCAGGCCAGCCGGGCCAGCGACAGCGTATCGCGCCGGCTACGCCGCACGAGCCGCGGCAATGGGCGGGCACAGAACCCGGCCAGCACCCTGGCGAAGCGCCGGTTCTGCCGTTGAAACAATTGGTAGGCCGCCTGGTCCCCCACCGAGACGCCCCGCACCGTGTCGCCCTCAACAAGCACCCGCTCGCCAGCGCCCCCAAGCACCACCGTCCGTAGATTGCGTGCGGCGTATTCCAGGCCATGCCGCTCCAGGGCCAGGTCGCGGGCAATCCCCGGGTCGAGCATGGTCAAGAGATGCGCCGCCGCAGATACCCGGAAGCCGGCAGCGAATTGCCGGGTTGCCGCAAGGCCCCCGGGCTCATCGGCAGCTTCCAGCACCAGCACCCGGCGGCCGCTTTTGGCCAGATAGCCCGCGCAGGTTAGGCCGTTGTGGCCAGCGCCGATTACCACCACATCCCAGGTGGATTCAGTCATCGGGATAGCTCTGCGGCGTTGTGTCGGGCCGCTTCAGATCGTTCAGGATTTCCCGCGCCGCGTTGGCACCGGGCGCGGCCATCACGCCACCGCCGGGGTGTGTGCCGGAACCGCATAGGTACAGCCCGCCCAGCGGGCCACGGTACTGGGCGCAGCCCGGGAACGGCCGGTTGAACAGCAATTGATCGAAGGTCAGTTCGCCGTGAAAGATGTTGCCCTCGGTAAGACCCACCTCGTCTTCCAGTTCCCGGGGCGTGCGCACCTCGCAGTCGAGAATCAGGTCCTTGAAATTCGGGCTGTGCTCGGCGAGCTGGTCGATCACCGTCCGACCGAAGGCATCCCGCGCCTCCGCTGTCCAAGGACCGTCGGCCAAGGTCGGTGGGCAGTACTGCACGAACACTGTCATCATGTGCTTGCCCGGCGGTGCCATGGTGGGGTCCACCGTGGTGGGAATGAGCATATCCACATAGGGGTCCCGCGACCAGGTGCCCGCCTTCCAGTCGTCGTAGGCGCGCTCCATGCGCTCCAGGGAGTCGGTGCAATGCATATCGGAGCGCATCAGCGGGCTCTGCGGGGACAGCCCGTTGAACACCGGCAAGCCATCCAGGGCGATATTGAGCTTGCCGGAGGAACCGCGAATCTTGAAGTGCCGCGCCCGGCGCACCACCTCCCGCGGCAGATCGGAGGCATCGAAACACTGCAGAAAGGTGCGCTTGGGGTCCAGGTTCGAGACCACGATCTTCGCCCGGTACTCCCTGCCATTGCCGAGCGCCACGCCGACGGCGCGCCCACGCTCGACGATAATGCGGTGCACATCCGCGGTGCAGACAATCTCGCCGCCGAAGGAGAGCAAACTCGCGGCCAGGGCATGGGCAACCGTGCCCATGCCGCCGCGGGCGAAGCCCCAGGCACCGATATTACCGTCTACTTCCCCCATGTAATGGTGCAACAGCACGTAGGCGGTGCCCGGTGAATACACGCCCAGGGCCGTGCCGATAATGCCACTGCCCGACAGGTGCGCCTTGACCACATCCGTTTCGAAGTATTCATCCAAGAAGCCGCCGATGCTCTGCGTCCAGAAGCGCAGCGTGTCGAGCAGGCCTTCCTCGCCCATGCCGGTGAACGCCCCGATGAGTTCCATCAGCCCGCGCAAGTCCCGCGGCCTGCAGGAAGTGGGGTCGGGTGGCGTCGCCATGAGGAACCGGCGTATGAGCCGGGTCTGCTTCATGACATCGGCCGCAAAGCGGTCATGGGCATTGGCGTCGCGTGGCGAGTGCCGCGCTATCTCCCGGTACTGGCGATCATAGTCCGGGTAGTTGCCGAAATAGTCGCCGTCCCGGGTGAAGGTCACGCCGCCTTCGTAGGGCACCACCTGCAGACCATGCCGCGCCAATTCCAGGTCGCGGAAGATCTCCGGCCGAAGCAGGGAACAGACATAGGAGCAGTTGGAGTATTTCCAGCCGGGGTAGAGTTCGCGGCTGACGGTGGCCCCGCCGATATGGGGATTGCGCTCCAGCACCAGCACGTCCAGCCCGGCCTTGGCGAGGTAGGCGGCATTGCACAAACCATTGTGGCCCGCACCGATGACGATGGCGTCGTACTGTTTCACGCCGATAGTATATCCTTGCATGCAAAGCGCATTTGGTGGCGACGGAAACGGGCGGAAATGTACAGCGACAGTACGGATTTTGCCGGCGCAATCCATAGCCAGGGAGTGGCACACTGACTAGCGATACCAGAATAGGGCGCGGGCATTGGCCACCGATCGCCGCAATCGCCTTCTGGGCGGTGCTGGCACCGGCCGAAGAGGCGGTGCTCAACATCTACAACTGGGCGGACTACATCGGCCCGGACACGATCGCCGACTTCGAGCGGGAGTACGGCATCGAGGTCAACTACGATGTCTACGATGCCTCGCCGACGGTCGATGCCAAGCTCATGGCGGGTCATTCCGGCTACGATGTGGTGGTGCACTCGGCGGGGTATTCCACCAGGCTTCAGGAAGCCGGCATCTATCGCGAGTTGGACCGGACCCAGCTCGACAACTGGCACCACCTCGACCCCGACCTGTTGCAACAGTTCGCGCTGTTCGACCCCGGCAACCGGTACGGCGTGCCCTACATGTGGGGTACAACCGGATTCACCTACAACGAAGAGATGATCAGGCAGCGCCTGCCGGATGCGCCGCTCGACAGTTGGGCCATGCTGTTCGACCCGGCCGTCGCCGCACACTTCGCCGACTGCGGCATCTCGCTGCTCGAGGCGCCCACCGAGGTCATTCCCGCGGCCCTGATGTACCTTGGCCGCGACCCTAACTCCATGGCGCCCCGGGACTTGAAGGCGGCCGAGCAGGTGCTGCGCACCGTGCGCCCCCACATCAAGTACTACAGCGCCACGAAGTTCCTCCTGGATCTGCCCGCCGGCGAAACCTGCCTGGCCGGAACCTGGTCCGGGGACTACGCCGTGGCCACCATTCGCGCCCGGGAAGCGGGCCTGAACATGGCGCTCAGGTACTCGGTACCCAAGGAGGGCTCGACGATTTGGTTCGATGCCGCCTACATTCCCGCCGACGCCCCCCACCCGGACAATGCACACCGGTTTCTCAACTACCTGTTGCGGCCCGAGGTGATCGCCGCGGCGACCAATTTCACGGGCTACGCCAACGCCAACAAGACCGCCCTGGCCATGGTATTGCCGGAATACGCCAACGACCCCGCCATCTACCCAGATGCCGAAATCCTGAAGCGCCTGCGCGTAACCTATATCGCCGGGCCGAAGGTGGAGCGCCGCCGCACCCGGGCCTGGGTGCGCGCCAAGTCGGGGCTCTGATGGCACGGCATCGCGGCCCCACCCCATGAGCGAAGCAGGCGGCGAATTCTCCGCAAGGCCTTGGGAAAACCCGGCCGCGGAACCATTCATCCACATCGAGAACCTGCAGAAGGAGTTCGACGGCTTCCCAGCCGTCGACGGCATCAGCCTCGACATCTATAAGGGCGAGCTGTTCGCAATCCTGGGCGGCTCCGGCTGCGGCAAATCGACCCTGCTGCGCCTGCTGGGCGGCTTCGAGGTGCCTACAGCGGGCCGCATCCACATTGACGGCACCGACATGGCCGGCCTGCCACCCTATGAACGTCCAACCAACATGATGTTTCAGTCCTACGCCCTGTTCCCCCACTACACGGTGGCGGACAACGTCGCCTACGGGCTGAAAAAGGAGGGGCTCGACAAGCGGCAGATTCGCAGCCGGGTGGCGGAACTGCTGGAGCTGGTGCAACTCTCGGATTTCGCCAGCCGCAAGCCCCGGCAACTCTCGGGCGGCCAGATGCAGCGGGTAGCCCTAGCCCGGGCACTGGTCAAGCGGCCCAAGGTACTGTTGCTCGACGAGCCGCTCGCGGCCCTGGACAAAAAACTGCGCGAGCGCACCCAGTTCGAATTGATAAATATCCAGCATCGGCTCGGCATCACCTTTGTCGTCGTGACCCATGATCAGGACGAGGCGATGACCCTAGCCTCGCGTATCGCCGTGATGGACGCCGGCCGGATCCTGCAGACCGGCACGCCAACCGAGGTCTACGAATACCCCGCGAGCCGGTTCGTGGCGGACTTCTTCGGCACGATCAACCTGTTCCGCGGGCCCATCGACCAGACCCGGGCCGGGCACATCGTTTGCGAGGAAACCGGCACGCCGATCCTGATTGAGCCCACCCCGGGCCGGGAACTCTCCGGCGAGCTGACCGTGGCGGTGCGGCCGGAGAAAGTCCAGTTGAGCCACGAGGCGCCCCAGGCGGATGGCTTGACCGTCATGCACGGGACCGTGGAGGATCTCGCCTACTACGGCAACTACTCCGTCTACCGGATACGGGCCGATGCGGGCAAGCTGATCCAGGTATCCAGCCAGAACGCCCGGCGCAGCGCGGAGCTGCCGCTGGAATGGGAAGAAAAAGTCTACCTTTCCTGGCCCCGGGAGTGCGGTGTGGTGCTAACCAAGTGACGGCGGGGCGCGATGAGCGGCTTTGGCAGTGCGCCGTTGTCGGCATTCCCTATTTCTGGCTGCTGGTGTTCTTCGCCATACCCTTCCTCATCATTCTCAAGATCAGCTTCGCCGACCCGCTGATCGGCCAACCGCCCTTCACACCCCTATACGATGCCGATGCGGGAATTCACCTAACCACCGACAACTATCGCTTTCTCACCGAGGACGACCTGTACTGGGTGAGCTATCTGAAGTCCATCCGCATCGCCCTGGTCTCCACCCTGCTGTGTCTGCTGCTGGGATACCCCATGGCCTACGGCATCGCCCGGGCCGAGGGCGGGGTGCGCAACCTGTTGTTGCTTTTGGTAATCCTGCCATTCTGGACTTCCTTTCTGCTGCGCGTGTACGCGTGGATGGGCATGCTCTCCAACCAGGGCGTCATCAACAAGATGCTCATGGCGCTGGGGCTGACCGATCAGCCCCTGCAGTTCCTATACACCGACTTCGCCGTCTACCTCGGCATCGTCTATTCCTATCTCCCCTTCATGATCCTGCCGCTGTACGCCATCCTGGAAGGCCTGGACGGGCACCTGCTGGATGCGGCGGCGGATCTCGGCGGCAGGCCACGCCAGGTGTTCATGGACATCACTCTGCCCATGTCGGCGCCCGGCATCATTGCCGGTGCCATGTTGGTGTTCATCCCCGCGCTGGGCGAGTTCGTCATACCGTCCCTGCTCGGCGGGCTCGACACCCTGATGATCGGCAAGACCCTGTACGATGAATTCTTCGTCAACCGCGACTGGCCCCTAGCGAGCGCGGTGGCGACCGTACTGGTCTTGATACTGGTTGTTCCCATCGTGCTCTTCCAACGGTATTCGCGACGGGACGAAGAGTTGCCGGGCCGATGACCGGCACCGGTGGGCCGGTACCGGACGGGCGCGACCCCCGGGCTTGGAATCGTCGGGGCATGCTGCGACCCGAGCGGGCATTGGGCGGGCGCGAATCACCCGTCTGGGTAGCCGTTTTTCCGGACTCGGAGGCTGTGGACCAATGAAGAGACGCGGGACGTTCATCCTCGGTTGCCTGTGCTTCGGGTTCGCCTTTCTGTACATACCGATCTTTACGATGATCGCCTGGTCGTTCAACGATTCGCGGCTGATGTCGGTGTGGACCGGCTTTTCCTTCCGCTGGTACAACGCCCTCTGGGAGAACGAGCAGATCATCGATGCGCTGTTGCTGAGCCTGCGCATCGCCTTCGTCAGCGCCACGGCCGCCACGGTGCTAGGCACCCTGGCGGCGCTGGCGATGACGCGCATGGGCCGATTTCGTGGCCGTACCGTTTTTTCGGGGATGCTGGCCGCCCCGCTGGTGATGCCCGAAGTGATCACCGGCCTTTCCCTGCTGATGCTGTTCGTGAGCCTGCAGGTGCTGCTCGGCTGGCCCGCCGGCCGGGGCGCCGACACCATTGCCATCGCCCACATAACCTTCGGCATGGCCTACGTGGCGGTGGTGGTGCAATCCCGCCTGGCCGCCATGGACCGCACCCTGGAGGAAGCCGCCATGGACCTAGGCTGCCGGCCCATGGGGGTGACCCTGGACATCACCCTGCCCCTGATCGCACCGGCCATGCTGTCGGGCTGGTTGCTCGCCTTCACCCTGTCGCTGGACGACCTGGTCATTGCCAGCTTCGTTTCGGGCCCGGAATCGAGCACCCTGCCGATGGTCATCTACTCCAAGGTGCGGCTCGGCATCACCCCCGACATCAACGCGCTGGCGGCAATCATCGTGGGCGTCGTCGGCGTCGGTGTCGCCATAGCGGGCTGGCTCTTAGTGCGAACGCCTTTCAAACATGAAAGCGGAAGCGGATGATATCGCCGTCCCGCACGACGTACTCGCTGCCTTCCAAGCGCCACTTGCCCGCATCTTTCGCGCCCTGTTCGCCGCCATAGGCGTCAAAGTCCGCAAAGGCGACCACTTCCGCCCGGATGAATCCCCTTTGGAAGTCCGTGTGAATCACCCTCGCCGCCTGGGGTGCCCTGGTACCCTGCGGAACCGTCCAGGCGCGAACTTCCCTCGGGCCGGCGGTGAAATAGTGGTGCAGGCCGAGCAGCCGATAGCCAGCGCGGATGACGCGGTGCAGGCCCGGCTCGACGATGCCAAGCGCATCCAAAAACTCTCTCTGCTCCGGTGCGTCGAGTTCCGCCAGTTCCGCCTCGATTTTGGCGCAGATGGGCACCACACCGGCACCCTCGCGCTGAGCGAGAGTCACCACGGCGTCGAGCATGGGGTTGGCGGTGAATCCATCTTCCGCGACATTGGCAATATAGAGCACGGGTTTGGCTGTCAACAGGTGCAACGACCCGAGCAGTTCCTTGGCGTTCGCATCCAGTACCAGCGTGCGCACCGCGCGCCCGTCGCCCAGCGCCGCCAATACCGGGTCGAGCAGGGCAACCTGTGCCCTAGCATCCGCATCGCCGGTATTCGCGGCCCGGCGGCTGCGCATGTGCGCCCGCTCCACCGTCTCTAGATCGGCCAGCGCCAGTTCCGTGTTGACGGTCTCGATATCGTCCAGGGGAGAGGGCGTGCCCGATACGTGCACGACATTTTCATCTTCGAAACATCGCACCACATGGGCGATGGCGTGGGTCTCGCGAATGTGCGCCAGAAAACGGTTGCCCAGCCCCTCGCCCTGGGCGGCGCCCGTCACCAGCCCGGCCACATCGACGAACTCCATGGCCCCCGGGATGACCCTCCCGGGGGCTACGATCTCGGCAATTCGGTGCAAGCGCGGGTCTGGAACGGGGACGACCCCCACATTCGGATCGATGGTACAAAACGGAAAATTGGCCGCCTCGATGTCGCCTCGTGTCAGCGCATTGAAGAGCGTCGATTTGCCTACGTTGGGCAGGCCGACGATGCCGCAATTGAAACCCATCGATCCATTTCCAGTGGGGCTTATGCAGAACAGTTGACGAGCCACCACATGCTGAGTCCCGCAAAGTGCACGACCACTACGTGTCGTGGCTCGTCAACCGATCTCTATAATTCCCTTTCCAATCGTTTCACTGTGGACATTCACGAGCACGGCGAACTGGCGGATCGGTTGAACACCATCGATCCATTTCCAGTCGCTTCACTGGCGGTTGGCCCGCCTAGTTACAGCCAGCGCCGCCCATCGGGCAGGGAGACGCGGTGCCGCGCCACCCCATCCACCGGAGCGACGCATAGACCCAAGCAGAAGCGCTAACCCGCATAGGGCGACAAGCCGCTCGTCGAGCTCGCGAATATTGTTGTTTTCCCCGCCATTGCCTTCAGGTTGGTAAAGGTGGTTCCGGTTTGTGCAGCCGGTTCATCGCCGCCTGCAGGTCGCCCCGCACGATGGTTTCAAGTAGGTCGTCCGCCAACCGGCAGGCGGCCTGCTCCCGTTCCCGTTCCGCCTGGGGCATGGCGACCGTCGTAAGATAGCCCAGCATCCGCTCCGCGTCGCCCGGGTGACCGACACCGATACGCAAGCGGTGAAACTCCCGGCTGCCCAGCCCGGCGAAGATGCTCTCGACGCCCTTGTGGCCGTTGGCGCCGCCCCCGGTCTTCAACCGCAAGACCCCCGGTGCGAAAGCAACTTCGTCGTGGGCAACCAGCAGTTCCTCGGGACCAATCCGGTAGTAGTGCGCAAAGGGCCCCACCGCCTCCCCGGACCGGTTCATATAGGTAGTCGGGAGCAGCAGGCGCAGGTCCACGCCCCCAACCGCGCCGCGGCCCGCTGCCGCGTTGAATTTCGCCGACTGCGCAAGCGCGATGCCAAAGCGGCTGGCCAAGAACCGCACGAAGCGAAATCCGGCGTTATGACGGCTCGCCTCGTAGCGCCTACCCGGATTGCCCAAGCCGACGATCAGGCGGATGGCCATCGCCCCGTTCGCGCTTCAGGACAGGTTCCCGTCCTCCTGCCCACTCGGTGCTTCGGGTTCAATATCGGACACTTCCCCGTCTTCCTCTTCCATGTCCTCCGCCGCGCCGCCGCGAGGTGTCTGCACGCTGACCACGGGTATGTTGCGTTCTTCTCCGTACGCCAGAGCGACGATCGACACGCCGTCGGGCGGGCGCAGATCGGTCAGGTGCAGGGTCTCGCCCAACTCCAGGTCGGCGACGTCAACCTCCATGAATTCCGGCAGGTTCGCCGGTAGGCAGCTTACTTCCACCTCCATGAGGTTATGGGTGATGTTGCCGCCCATACGCACCCCCGCACAGTCGTGCTCGTTGAGAAAATGCAGGGGGACATGCACCTGTATGGGTCGATCGGCGCTGACGCGAAGAAAATCGATGTGCAGCACCCGGTCGCTCGCCGGGTCCCGCTGCAGGTCGCGCACCACCGCCTGCTCGGTGGCGCCTTCCACAACGACATTCAGAATCTGTGAATGGAACCCCTCGTGTCGCATCACCCGCGCGAGTTCGTGGACACTTAGGCGGAGTGGCTGCGGGGCCGCCTCGCCACCGTAGATGATGCCCGGAATCTCATCCGAACGGTGCCGCAGACGGCGACTTACCGCCGTTCCAGTATGCTCGCGCAGGGAAGCGCGAATCTGTAATGGCTGGGACATGGGGATTTTCTCCAATGGTTTCGAGGCTCGCGGGATGCGAATTGCCTGGCTATCGAAACATCGCGCTCAGGGACTCTTCGTAGCTGACCCGGCGGATGGACTCGGCGAGCAGGCGATCTAGGCTAAGCTGCTGAATTCTCACGCAGCGCAGCGCGGCCTCAGACAGGGGGATGGTGTCGGTGACAACCATCTCGTCAATCTCCGAGGCAGCGATGCGTTCCACGGCTGGGCCGGACAGCACCGGGTGGGTGATATAGGCCACCACCGCGATCGCGCCCTGCTCTTTGAGCGCCTCGGCCGCCGTGCACAAGGTGCCCGCCGTGTCGACGATGTCATCCACCAGTATGCAGGTTTTGCCGCGCACATCGCCGATGACGTTCATGACCCGGGTGTCGTTCGCCTGGGGGCGGCGCTTGTCGATGATGGCGAGGTCGAGGTCGTTGATCTGCTTGGCGATCGCCCGCGCCCGCACCACGCCGCCAACATCCGGGGAAACGACGACCGGGCTTTTGTAGCCCCGGGTCGCGATATGATCGACCAGCACCGGCGACCCGTACACATTGTCCACCGGCATGTCGAAAAAGCCCTGAATCTGGTCGGCGTGCAGATCGACCGTGAGGATGCGGTCGATGCCGACGCTGCCGAGCATATCGGCGACCACCTTGGCGCTGATGGGAACCCTGGCGGAACGCGGGCGGCGGTCTTGCCGCGCGTAGCCGTAGTAGGGAATGACCGCCGTAACCCGGTGCGCCGAAGCCCGGCGAATGGCGTCGGCCATAATGACCAGTTCCATGACGTTGTCGTTGGTCGGCGCGCAGGTGGATTGCAGGATGAACGCATCGCACCCCCGCACGTTTTCATGAATTTCGACGTTGACTTCCCCGTCGCTGAATCGGGAGACCTCGGCACGACCGAGGTCGATGCGCAACTCCGCGACCACGCGCTCTGCGAGCGCCCGGTTGGAGCTACCGGAAAAAACCATCAATTGGGCCACGATTCGGCTTCCTTAACGCCTATGTTGCGGGTCGAACCCATGCTGTACCTACTCGGCCGGCTTGGCTGGGGTGGCAGGATTCGAACCTGCGAATGCCGGGATCAAAACCCGGTGCCTTACCGCTTGGCGACACCCCAATGCGAGCGAAACTCCCTGCCTGGCACCCCCGCCGCCACCTGGTTGTTGCGTCGTAGCCACGGCCTGTAACCGCCGGAGTGGGCGCACCTGGCCAATACTACGAGGACTTGCGGGCCAGCGCTGTGCGGCGGGCTCGGCGCACTATTCTGCGGTTGCCTGCCCATCCTGTCAAACACTCTTGTAATCAACGAGTTAGAATCGTCACCCGGATTCGGTAGCCGGGCCGCTCGGCGCTGATGCGGCTTGGCGCGTAGCGCTCTCCGTGCACCTCGAACCGGTCGTAGCGCACCTGCCAGCCAAGCTGCCGGAAGGCGTGCAAGCGCCCCTGCGCATCGGTTTCGGTGGCCTCCACAATGCCGGTGGGCGCCGGGCGGCCCGATAGCCACCAGGGCAGCACGGCCAATGGCAGGCTCCAACCGAGCCGTTGGCGCATCACGGAGCGGGGGTCGCCCGCCAGAACCGGGTCGTCTTCCCCGGCGAAAATCTCCACATGGTTCGAATCGCCGCGCAGCCGCGTGCCGGCCTGGCCAAGGGGTCCCCAAAGCGCAATATCGTAACGAGCGCCGGTTTGCCGCCAACGAAAGCGCGCCGAGAAGGCGCGGTCCCCCGCCACGATGCCGACCTTGCCCGCTATCCAAAAGTCGGCGGCCTGCCGCTCGACCGGCAATTGGGCGCAGCCAACCGCGAGCGCTACCACCGCCAACCAACACAGGGTACGTCCGCCCAAGCCCAATCCAGTGCCCCGCCCCATCGGTTGCCACGATCCAGACATTGCCGGGTGGTGCCAGGGCCGGGCACGATCCGCCGACATTGGCGCTCCCCATCGCCAAGGGCTGCGACGATCGATAGGAAACCAACAAAATTCGCGAACCCGATGCGCGGCTTGGCGCCATAGGCGGGCTAGCCGGGCGGGAGGTGTCCGGCGCGAATGCGCCACGCGCACCAAGCCGGAATGGGGAGGCATGCGGCCCCTCCGGGGCTCGCGGTTTGCGGCTCTGATACAATTCGCCATCGCCTCAATGACCGAAGGGCCACGCTGAAAATGGCGATATTGGCACACGGCATCAACTACCGCACCGCCGCAATCGACCTGCGGGACCGGGTAGCGTTCCCGGAAGATACGCTTGGCAGCGCATTGATGGCGGTTACCCACTCGGTCCCGAGCGTAACCGAGGGGGTCATCCTGTCGACCTGTAACCGCACCGAGGTTTATTGCGCCATAGACCCGGCCGACGAAAACCGGCTGTCCCACTGGCTCGCCCAGCACCGCGCCGTCTCCATGGACGAGATGCAGAGCGCTGTCTACAGCCACTGGGACCAGGATGCCGCGCGGCACCTGATTCGCGTCGCCGCCGGCCTCGACTCGCAAGTGCTTGGCGAGCCGCAGATCATGGGCCAGGTCAAGTCGGCCTTCGAACTGGCGCGCAACCTGGGCACCCTGGGAAAGGATCTGGATCTCCTGTACCGGGTTGCCCTCAATACCGCGAAGCGGGTGCGAACCGACACGGAAATCGGGCGCAACCCGGTTTCGGTGGCCTACGCCGCGGTCGCCATGGCAAAACGCATCTTCACCAACCTCGGCCGCAAGGCGGCCCTGTTGATCGGTGCCGGAGACACCATTCAACAGGTGGCCGAACACCTGAGCAAACAGGGTATCGGCACCCTGGCGATTGCCAATCGCACCATCGCCAACGCGGAGCAACTGGCCGCCCGCTACCAGGCGACCGCCATGCAACTGACCGACATAGCTCCGGCGTTGCGCAACTACGACATTGTCATCACCTCAACCGGCAGCTCTCTGCCAGTGGTTGGCAAGGGCGCCGTCGAGGCGGCGATCAGGGAGCGGCGCCACAAACCCATGTTCCTGGTCGACATCGCCATACCCCGGGACATAGAGCCGGAGGTCGCCGAACTGCCGGATGTCTTTTTGTATTCCATCGACGACCTCACCGATATCATCCAGGAGAATCTCCAGCAGCGGCGGTCCGCGGCCGATTCGGCGCAGGGGCTGGTTGACGAAGGCGCCTGCCGCTACACACAGGACCGGCGTGCCCAACAGGGGCAGCGGATGCTGCGCCAGCTTCGGGAGAACGCCGAGGATGTGCAACTGGCCGAACTGGAAAAGGCGCGCCGGGCGCTGGACCGGGGCGGCGATGCCGACGAGATTATCACCGCCCTGGCCAAGGCACTATCCAACAAGCTGATGCACCGGCCGACCGTCGCCATCCGGCAAGCGAGCGCCGAGGGACGCATGGATCTGCTGGATATCCTGAAGTCGCTCTACAAGCTCGACTGAGCGCGGCGGGCCGTACTCCATGGCGCTGTCACCCTCTATGTTGGCCCGGTTGTCCGAACTCGCGGACCGCTTCGACGAGCTTTGCGCGCTGCTTGCAACCCCCGAAGTTGTCGCCGACCGCACGGCGTTCAAGGCGCTTTCCAAGGAACTAGCGGAACTTGAGCCCGTAACCCGGGGCTTCAAACAGATTCGCGAAGTCACCAGGGAGCTTGCGGACGCCGAACAACTGGCCGGCAGCGATGACGCCGAGCTTAGGGAACTGGCGCGGGAAGATGTCGCGACCCTGACCGAGCAGCTTGCCAGGGTGGAGCAATCGCTGCGGCGCCTGCTTGTACCCAAGGATCCGCATGACGGTTCCAATGTCTTTCTTGAGATCCGCGCCGGAACCGGCGGCGACGAGGCGGCCATCTTCTCGGGAAACCTGTTTCGCATGTACGCCAAGTTTGCGGAGCACCAGGGTTGGAGGCTCGAGATACTGAACGACCGTCCCGGCGAGCATGGCGGCTACAAGGAGATCATCGCGCGCGTTGAGGGCAAACGGGCCTATAGCTGGCTTAAATTCGAGTCCGGCGTGCATCGCGTGCAACGGGTGCCGGATACGGAATCCCAGGGGCGGATTCACACCTCCGCCTGCACCGTGGCGGTGCTCCCGGAAATCGATGATATCGATGCCGTGGATATCGACAAGAGCGACCTGCGGGTCGACCTGTTCCGGGCGTCCGGCGCCGGCGGCCAGCACGTCAACAAGACCGACTCCGCGGTACGCTTGACACACCTGCCGACCGGCATCGTGGTCGAATGCCAGGACGAACGGTCCCAGCACAAGAACCGGGCCCGGGCCATGGCCTTGCTACAGGCCAAGCTGGTCGATGCCGCCCGTTCCGAACAGCAGGCGGAGCAGGCCGAATCGCGCCGCAACCTGGTGGGTTCGGGGGATCGTTCGGAACGCATTCGCACCTACAATTTTCCCCAGGGACGGGTCACCGATCATCGCATCAACCTGACCATGTATCGGCTCGACGATGTGCTTCAGGGGGAGCTGGGGGCGTTGGTGCAACCGCTGGTTCAGGAGCACCAGGCAGATCAATTGGGTCGCCTAGGCAATGCGTGAGGCCGAGCCTCCGGTGCGGCGATGCGCCTCTACAGCCGCCGCCGGTGGCCGCGCCGCCTGCACCTATGGCCAGTGGCGGGCCAAAAACGCGGATCTGGACCGCATCGATGCGGAACTGCTCGCCGCCCGGGTGCTGGGGGCCGAGCGGGCGCGGCTTGTCGCCTTCCCCGAAACCGGCCTCACGCGCCAGCAGGCGGCTCTGCTGGAGCAACTGGCGAACCGGCGGCGCGGCCACGAGCCCCTCGCCTATATTCTGGGCCGAAAAGAGTTCTTCGGGTTGAGCTTTCGGGTCGGCGAAGCCGTGCTGGTACCCCGGCCGGAAACCGAACTTTTGGTTGAACTCACCCTGGAAATGGCGCCCCGGAACGCACGGGTTCTCGACCTCGGCACCGGCAGCGGCTGCATCGCCGTCGCGCTGCAGCGGCAACGGCCCGATCTGCGGGTCACCGCCACGGATATATCCTTCGCGGCGCTGCGGTTCGCAGCGGCCAATGCGGCCAACCAGGGCGTTGCGATTACCCTGGTGCAGGGGGATTGGCTCGACGCCCTCGGCGGCCGCTTCGACTGCATTGTCGCCAATCCACCCTATGTTGCCGAGGGCGACCCCGCCGTGGCGACCCTCGGCCGTGAACCGCGGCTCGCCTTGACCGCGGGCACCGATGGGCTGGCCGCCATCGACCGCATTGCAGAGCAGGCACCAGGCCGCCTGGCGCGCTCCGGTTGCCTGCTGCTGGAACACGGCCACGACCAGGCGGCAAGGGTTCGGGCGCGGCTTGCGGGGTGGGGGTTTGGCTGTCTCGAAACCCATCGCGACCTCGCCGGCATAGAGCGCGCAACGGTGGCCCAGATAGCCTTTGCGGAGCACTGAGCGTGGACGACCAGGACCTGTTGCGCTACAGCCGACAGATCATGCTGCCCGAGATCGACATCGAGGGGCAGAACCGGCTCGGCGATGCCAGCATGCTGGTGATTGGCCTGGGCGGCCTAGGTTCTCCAATCGCCCTGTATCTCGCCGCGGCTGGTGTGGGCAGACTGGTTCTGAACGACCACGACCGGGTGGACCTATCCAACCTGCAACGCCAGATTGCCCACGCCGACGCCTCGGTGGGCGTGCCGAAAGTCGAATCCGCAAGCGCCGCGGTGCGGGCCATCAATCCCCGGGTGCGGGTAGAGGCGATTGGCCACAAGCTATCCCGGAACGCACTGGAAGCCTTGCTGACCGGCATCGACGTGGTGCTCGATGCGAGCGACAACATGGCCACCCGCCACTTGGTCAACGCCGCCTGCTGGGGGGCCGGGAAGGCGCTGGTATCCGGGGCCGCCATCCGCTGGGAGGGGCAGGTCGCCCTGTTCGATGCGCGGATTTCCGAATCACCCTGTTATCGCTGCCTCTACCCGGAAGGCGACGACGTTGCATTGAACTGCGCGGAAAACGGCGTTGTCGCACCCCTGGTCGGCGTGGTGGGCGCCACCCAGGCGATGGAGGCCATCAAGTTGATCACCGGGGTAGGGAAGCCACTGGTTGGCCAGGTGCTGTTCTACGACGCCAAGCGCGCCGATTGGCGGAAGTTCAGGCTACCGAAGCGACCCGGGTGCCCGGTTTGCGACAATGGATCGGATAGGCGCGTTCCATCGCCTTGACCAGGCGGCCCCTTACGGCTGCCAGGTCGGTTTCGCCACAGAGATCCTTCAGTTGCGTCACCTGGAGATTGGTCATGCCGCATGGATTGACGCGCTGAAAGGGTTCCAGATCCATATCGACATTGAAGCTCAGGCCATGGTATGAGCAATGCCGTCGCACCCGTAGGCCGAGGGCCGCAATCTTGGCGCCGCCGACATAGACCCCCGGCGCTTCCGGGCGCGCCGTGGCGGTGATGCCGTAGCTGCCCAGCACCTGCACCACCGCGTTCTCAATACCGGATACAAGCGCACGCACAGACAACCCCATTCTGCGCAGATCGAAAAGCAGATAGCCGACGATTTGACCGGGGCCGTGATAGGTAACCTGACCGCCGCGGTCGGTCTGCACCACCGGGATATCGCCAGCGGCGAGCACATGCCGCGCCTTTCCCGCCTGGCCCTGGGTGAACACCGGGTCGTGCTCGGTGAACCAGAGTTCGTCCGGCGTATCTGCCCCGCGACCCGCCGTGAAATGCTGCATGGCCTCGAATACGGGTTGGTAGCGGGTGCGCCCCAAGTCGCGAACGACGACCGCTACCTTCGGATTCACTCGAACAGCCGACTGAAGAAGAGTTGAATGAAATCGCCAGCCTGGGCGAACAGGCCGGATTCCTCCACCGCCCCCAGGGCGACCAGCGGTGCGGCATATACCAGATCGTCACGCAGGGTCAGCCGCAGGGCACCGACCTCTCCACCCGCCTCCAAGGGCGCTTCGAGCAGATCCGGAAGCTCAATCTCCACATCCACCTGGTCGTAGTGACCCCGTGGAATGGTAATGACGACGGGTTCGGCCACGCCAATATCCACGGACTCCACCGTGCCGTACCATACCTCGGCGGTCTCCAGGGGAACGTTGGCCTCGTACAGCCGCATGGTCTCGAAAAAACGGAACCCATAGGTCAGCAACTTCTGGGTTTCGCGAACCCGGGTGTTACCGTCGGCGGCCCCCATGACCACGGAGATCAGCCGCATTCCGTCCCGCTTCGCCGAGGCGACCAGGCAGTATCCCGCGGCTACGGTATGGCCGGTTTTCACGCCGTCTACCGTGAGGTCGCGCCACAACAGGCGGTTGCGATTGGGCTGCTCGATGTCGTTGTACTCGAAAAACCGCTCTGCATAGATCGCGTAGTTTTCGGGAAACCGTTGGATGTAGTCCTGGGTCAGAACCGCCAAATCCCGGGCGGAGGCGTGATGATCGTCCGCCGGCAGCCCGGTGGCGTTCTGAAACCGGGTCGCTGCCATGCGAAGCCTTGCCGCCTCGCGATTCATCATGCTGGCGAATGCGTCCTCGCTGCCGGCGATATGCTCGGCCAGTGCCACGCTCGCATCGTTTCCCGACTGCACGATAATGCCCCGCAGCAGGTCGGCGACGGAAACCCGGGTGCCTTCCCGGATAAACATGCGGGAACCCGGGGTGCGCCAGGCGTTGACGCTGACCAGCACCTGGTCGGTAAGCGAAATCCGGCCGCTGGCCAGCTCTCCAGCGGCGATATAGCCGGTCATGATCTTGGTAAGACTGGCCGGATGCAGCGGTTCATCGCCGTTCCCCTCGGCGAGTATCCTATTCGTATCCCCGTCCATCAGCACAAAGGACTTGGCGGCGACGCTGGGAGGGGGCGGGACCACCGGGGCCGGGGCGTTGGCGGCATTTGCCGAACCGCCAACCCAGAATAGGGCAGCAACCAATGGTGGAATCCAGAGTGCCATGAGCCTTCCGCTGGTCGATGATCGGAAGGTCGTCATTCTAACCCGTATGACGCGGGGGTCTAGCGCGGATGTTGCGCCAACGGCCGGGATAATGGCGCCGCCTATGCCAGGAGTTCGGACAATGGCATCGCTTACGCCGCCGCCGGGGTGAGAACTCCCCGGTTCGCGCCGCTCTAGCGCGGATACGGCGTCAACAGCCGGGGTAATGGCACCGCCTACGCCAGGAGTTCGGACAATGGCATCGCTTACGCCACCGCTGGGGTGAGAACTCCCCGGTTCGCGGCGCTCAGCGCGCCGCCCGGGGCGGCTCGCTGTAGTAGATTTCCGGGACGCCGTAATCCGCGGTCGCAATCAACGCCTGTAGGCGCTCTGCCTCCAGCTCGCCGCCGAGGGGGCCCAGGCGAACCCGGTAGGGAAGGTCGTCGTCGGTTCGCACCACCAGCGCCGGCTTGCCGGTCAACCGTTCCAGTGCCCCCCGCAGACTATCCGCGGGCTCCATGTGCCTAAAGGCCCCCGCCTGCAGGTAGAGCGTCGGCAGATTGTCCAGCGCCACGACTCGTACCCTGGCGGTACCCGCCTCGGCGAACCCCAGTTTGACAGCGGCCGCGTAGGAAAGGTCGATGATGCGGCCGCTGTGAAACGGCCCCCGGTCGTTGACCCGCACCACCATGCGGCGGTCGTTTTCCAGGTTGGTCACCTCGACATAGGACGGTATCGGCAAGCTCGGATGGGCGGCACTTAGTTTCAGCGTATCGAAGGTCTCGCCGCTGGATGTCCTGCGCCCCTGGAATTTCCGTCCGTACCAGGACGCCCAGCCAATGGCCTCATAGCCCGCGGCCGAATCCAGGGTGCGGTAGGTTTTGCCGTTGACTCTGTACGAAGGTGGATTGCCGGTGGCGCTCTTCGGCTCGGCTACCGGAGTCGGGTCGGGCAGGCGGCTGAGGTCGAACGGAATGTGCTCCGGAGGGCCGTCCTCGGTCACCGGCGAACCATCGCCGGCTGCTGGTGGGTTCTCCCCGGCAGGCTGCGGCCCCGACGCCTGGCAAGCCGCAAGGGTCAATAGAAGAACACCCAGCCATGCTTCGCAAAACCGGCCGCCGAGCTTCGCGTTACCGTTGCGGTGGCTCAATTGAGCGCGTCCATCAACGCCGCGAGCCTACTCGTCGAGGCGTTTCGCATCTTGTGCGGGGTGCCTTGAGGTTCTGACCGCGTTGATGCACGGCGAGTCTACTCGGCGAAGCGTTCCGCATCTTGCGCGGACTGCCTTGATATCCTGACCGAGTTGATGCACGGCTAGAGCATACATGGCACTGCGGTTGTAGCGGGTAATCACGTAGAAGTCGTGCAATGCCAGCCAGTATTCCACCCCGTCTTCAAGCTCCATGCGAAACAGCGCGGCTTTGGCGGCAGCGTCGATGTCTGGAACCTGAACGCCGAGTGCTGCAAAATCGGCCACGGTCCTGTCTAGGGATAGGCCCTGGTTGGCGACTTTCTCGATCTCGCCGCCCGATGCCGTCACAGGCAGGGCCACCTTGCCATCGCCCCGCCAGCCATGCTCGGCAAAGTAGTTCGCAACACTGCCGATGGCATCGGTGGTATTCGTCCAGATGTCCCGGGTACCGTCGCCATCGAAATCCACAGCGTAATGCCGGTAGCTCGACGGAATGAACTGGCCGTAGCCCATGGCCCCGGCATAGGAGCCCTTGAGTTCAGCCGGGGAAAGTTTTTCCTCGCGCGCAAGCAACAGCAATTGTGTCAACTCGTTGCGGAAAAAACCGGCCCGCGGAGGGTAGTCGAAAGCCAGGGTGGATAGCGCGTCGAGCACCCGGTGCGAACCCATCACCCTGCCGAAGTAGGTCTCCACGCCGATAATCGCCACCACGTATTCGGGGGCAACATTGAAAGCCGCCTGGGCCCTCTGCAGCGCGGCTAGATTATCCGCCCAAAAGTCGATGCCCCGAACGATGCGCTCGTCGGTGATAAAAATGTTGCGGTATTCGTACCATTTGAGTGCGCGTTCCGCAGGCCTGGAGATAGCCTTGACGATAGCGGGCCGATGCCGGGCGGCGGTGAACGTCTGCATGAGCGCCGCCTGGTCGAACCCATGCAGCGCCACCAGTTCGTCCACATAGGCGCGGACATCGTCCCTCGCGGAATAGTCGGCACTGACCGGACCATGGAGCAGAAGCGCTGTAACGCTCGATGCGACCGTGATGCGCAGTAGATTTCTCATCGGTTTCCGTCCCAATCCGCTACCAGGGTCGGTGGTTGTGTATGGACATGATCACGCCAAAGCCCGCCAATGTGGTGATGACCGAGGTGCCGCCGTAGCTAACCAGCGGTAGTGGTACGCCAACAACCGGCAGCAACCCTGAAACCATGGCGATATTCACAAACAGGGAGACGAAAAATACGAACCCCAGCGCCCCGGCGAGCAGGCTGGAAAAGGCATGACGCTTTTGCGCTGCAATGAACAATACTCTGCCTATGATCGCCATGTAAAGCGCCAAGAGACTGGCGACACCCAGCAATCCCATCTCTTCGCCGACCACGGCGATAACGAAGTCTGTATGGCTTTCCGGCAGAAACTGCAATTGGCTCTGGGTTCCAAGGCCCAAACCCTTGCCGAAGAAGCCGCCCGAGCCAATCGCCGTGTTCGATTGAATAATGCTCCAGCCCGCACCCAGCGGGTCGCCCTCCGGGTCGAACAGGGTGATGATTCGCTCGCGCTGATACTCCTTGAGACCGTACCACATCGCCGGCGCAAGGGCAGCCACGCCCAAGAGCGCCAACCCGATCCAACGCCAAGGCACGCCCGTCAGCAGGATGACACAGAGCCCCGCCGCCACAACGAGAATGGCGGTACCCAGATCTGGTTGCAGGAATATGCAGCCCGCAGGTAGGGCAGTGAGCGCCAGTGCCACGGCAATTTCCCGCAACGAAGGCGGCAGCGGGCGATCATGAAAATACCAAGCGATCGTCATTGGCAGCACCAGCTTGGCAAGTTCCGAAGGCTGGAATCGCGGCAGACCTGGAATCTCCAGCCAGCGCGTCGCTCCCTTGGCCTCAATTCCGGCCGCCAAAACGACAAGCAGCAGCAGCACCACCACGAGGTAGAGCCAAGGCGTCGAGCGCAGGTAGAACTGCGGCGGAAACTGGGAAACAACCAACATGGCGAGCACACCGAGCGCCAAGCGCCACAACTGGGCCCGAAACACTGGTCCATCGCCATCCACGGCGCTATAGAGAACCAGGAGGCCGAACACCATGACCGCCCCGAGCAGATAGCAGAGCAGCGGGTCTACACCTCGAATCCGTCCCGTGCGTGCGCGCGCTGGGCGCCCTTGGGCGGGGCCCGACATCGGAGTTCGACTCATCGCTGGGCTATCCTGGGCGACAGGTAGGCATCGATCACCTCCCGGGCAAGCGGGCCCGCAACCGAACTTCCGCCGCCGCCATTCTCCACCAGGACGCCGACGGCGATCACTGGATCGTCCGCCGGGGCAAACGCCATGAACCAGGCATGCTTTCGACTGTATTCGTCGAGTAGTTCCTCGTCATATTCCTCACCCTGGGCAATGCCCACGACCTGGGCGGTGCCGGACTTGCCCGCCATACGGTAGCCAAGCCCGCGACCCATATAGGCCCAGGCCGTGCCATTCTGCCCGACTCCTCGGTTGCCGCGATGCACAACGTCCTCCATGGCGTCCACCAGCCGCTCCCAATCCTCCGGGGACGGCCCGGCTATGGGCGGCAGAGGCGGCGGCGGGTCGAACTCGGCAAGCGGGCCGTCACTCGCCAACAGCATGCGCGGCCGCACCCACCGGCCCCGATTGGCGATTATCGCGGCCACCGTGGCCACCTGCAGCGGCGTGGCCAGGAGGTCGCCCTGGCCGATGCTCAGATTCACGTTGTCGCCCGCCGACCAGGCCTCTCCCCTGGCACCACGTTTCCAGGCCGGGTTGGGCACTAGCCCGCCGCTGGCCCCCGCCACATCGACCGAAGTCACCCGTCCGTAGCCGAACTGATGCGCGAAGGCCGCAAGCTGATCGATGTGCAGGCGGTGGCCAAGGTGATAGAAAAATACATTGGATGAACGATAGATAGCACGATGGAGATCAACGATGCCCTGGCCGCCCGGGTTGCTCCTGGTCCAGTTCCAATCGCGATAGATCCTGCTCGATCCTGGCAGCCGAAACGAGCCAGAGTCCGTTATCTTCTCGTCCCAATCGATCACACCTTGAGAGAGCGCCGCCAAGGCCACCACCGGTTTGAAGGTGGAACCGGGCGCATACTGGCCGTTGATCGTGCGGTCGAACAGCGGCTTGTCGCGCGAGGCGGTCCACTCCCGGTACCGGTCTCCGCTGATACCGGTTGCGAAGAGATTGGGGTCGTAACTGGGGCTGCTGGCCATCGCCAGGATGCCGCCCGAGCGGGTGTCCAGCGCGACCACGGCACCCCGGCGTGGAGACAGCGCCGCCATCGCGGCGACCTGCAACTGGCTGTCGAGATGCAGAGTGATGTTCTGGCCGGCCTGCGGGGGCGTGACATCGAGCACCCGGCGAACCCGGCCGTGCGCATCCATCTCGACCCTTCGATCACCCACGCTGCCGTGCAGCGAGTACTCGTAGAACTGCTCAATGCCCCGCTTGCCGATGTACTGCGTCGCACTGTAGCGAACCGGGTCTACGCCTTGCAGGTCTTCACCCGAGATGCGGCGAACCGACCCTACCGGGTGGACGGCGAGCTCACCCAATGGATAGTATCGAGCCAGCCGCGCACGTACCTCCGCACCGATGAAGCGATGCCGGTTCACCGCCAGCGCCGCCACCTCCTCCTCCGTCAGCGAGGGCTTGAGGGTCACGGCTTCGAAAGGCCGTCGCCGGCCTTTGAGTCGATCTTGGAATCCCGCCAGATCGGCCTGGTCAATCGGCACCACCTCCGACAGTTCCCGAATGAACCGGTCGAGATCGCCAATGCGTTCGCCGACCAGCGCCAGGCTGAAGACGGGCCGGTTTTCGGCCAGGACAAGGCCGCGCCGATCAAAGATGATGCCCCTTGCCGGTGCCAGCGGTTGCACGCTGATGCGATTCTCATCCGACCGGGTTCGGTACACATGGTGTTCCCAAACCTGAAGTTGGACCATGCGTAGTACCAACAACGACGCAAGCCCCAGCGCCATGGCGAATAACGCCCACGCACGGTTGACAAACACCCTGTGTTCCTGGTGCTTATCCTTGATGCGGAGCGACGGCGCCATGGAACGGCAGAGGTGGGCGGGTATCGTTCAGTCGCCGGGGTCGGCCGTCAGCGGGCACCACAACCGCTCCAGGTCGTAGAACTCCCGGGTAGCGGCCTGCATGACGTGCACCAGCACATCGCCGAGGTCGAGCAGCACCCACTCGCACGAATCTTTGCCCTCAACGCCAAGCGGCGGGTGCCGATGTTGTTTGGCCGCCTGGATTACCTGGTCAACCAACGCCCGGACATGTCGGTTGGATGTGCCGCTAGCGATAATCATGAAGTCCGTTATGTCGGTGAGGTCGCCCACATCCAATGCCAGCACATCGCGGCCCTTGCGGCTTTCCAACGCCTCTACAATGTGGTCGCGCAGGCCTTCAGAGGTCACTCATTCCCCCAGGCGAAACCCCTTGAGATAGCCAACCAGCAACCCAAGTCCGCCGCCGCGGAAGACGAAGGCCGACAGAATCCACTCCAGAGAGCGGCGCGCCGACGCACAGCGAACGCTACTTCGCCCCCACCGCCCAATCCGCCCCGCGCAACTCCGAGCGCCAGACCGCCGGCAGTTCCACGCCGGGCTCCCCCAGTGCACCGGGGTGCCGACTCGCTGGGAACCGGCCACCGCTCATTCGGCGGCCGGGGCGGTGCGGACGATGAGGGTTTCGAGCGCCCGACTCTGGATTTCGAGCGCCCCGCGCTGTGTTTCGAGCGCTTGGTGCTGCGTTTCGAACGCCTGGCGCTGCATTTCGAGCGCGGCCATCGTCTCGGCGTGGCGCTGGTCGGCAAGCTTCGCGGCCTGGGCACGGGCGCGGGCGCGCTCGTCGCTCGAGCGGTTCATGGCGCGGATGCCGACCCACAGGATGCCTATCTGCCCGAGGCCGATGGCTAGGCTGATGGCTAGGGAGGCGATTTCGTAAGTCATGTCCGTGTTTGCTGCTGATAAGGGATCGCAGTCGCCTTATCTCCCAAATAGAGCCCGTGCCGTCTAATATAGGTTGCGACCCCTGCCGGGAGCAAGTGTGCGACCGGCTGCCCGGCGGCGACCGAGGCCCGGATCTGGGATGCTGATACGTCCAGCATGTGGGCGTCGATCTTGAGGATGGCACCACAGGGAGCAGCGGGCACGGTATCCACCCGGAACCGCTCGTAAATCGCCCGCGCCCCCGCATCCATCACCGCCGCTGGCCGGTCCAGCAAAAGCAGATGCGCCAGGCCAAACAGCTCCCGCCAGCGATGCCAGGTGCGCAGCTCGCGGAACGCATCGACTCCGACCGCCCAGAACAATGGTTGATTGGGGTATTGCCGACGAACACTGCGGAGCGTGTCCACCGTATAGCTCGGGTGCCGGCGGCGGATTTCGGTGTCGTCCGCGACCAATTCCGGCAAATCGGCGCAAGCGACCGTCAACATCGCCCAGCGATCTTCGATGGCCGCCACCGGCCCGGCGCGGTGCGGTGGCCGGGCCGACAGCACTAGGCGAACGCCGCACGACAGGCGCTTGGCGGCTATTCCGGCGGCATGCAGGTGGCCATTGTGCACCGGGTCGAAGGTTCCGCCGAACAAACAGATCAACGCTCGCGACTCCCGGCATTGCGATCGATCCATTATAGGGGATGCCCGGGCGGGCGGAGGGGGGGTGACCCAGCCGGCACCGGAATCCAGAGCGCAACGGGCGATAGCCGACCGGATCACCGGCGGATGTCGCACCTGGATTGTGGCGTTCCGCCTTAGCTTTTGCGTCCGGCAATCGGCTAAACTACGCGCTAGCGAAAACGGTCACGGAAAGGCATATGGCAAGGGGTATAAACAAGGTCATGCTCATCGGCAACCTGGGTCGAGACCCGGAAACCCGGTACTCCCAGGCAGGCAACGCGGTAACCAACTTCAGCGTGGCCACCAGCGATTCCTGGCGCGACCGGCAAAGCGGCGAGCGGCAGGAACGTACCGAATGGCACAATGTGGTTTGCTTTTCGCGGCTGGCCGAGATCGCCGCACAGTATTTGCGGAAGGGTTCCAAGGTATACATTGAAGGCAGCCTCAGAACATCGAGCTGGGAGCAGGAAGGCCAAAAGCGCTATCGCACGGAAATCATAGCCAGAGACATGCAGATGCTCGACGGGCGCGGTGGCGAGGCGGGCCCGCCCTCGGGCTTCGAGCAACGCAGTGCGCCGGCACCCGGGCGCGACCAACCCGCGCCGAACGCGCCGACGTTGAGCGACGACGACGAATTCGACGACGACATTCCGTTCTAGGAGTGCCAGGCACCGGCCATGAACAATCAGTCCGCCTCCCGCAGGCCTAACCCCGAATTCTGGGCGATTATCGCGGTCGGTGTGGCGGTACTTGGCCAGGCCGTTTGGCTGGATGCCAAGATCGAACGTGTCGATGCTCGACTGGAAGTCAGAATCGAGGGTAGCGAAGCTAGACTGGAGACCAAGATCCAGGACAGCGAAACTCGATTGGAGGCTAGGATTCAGCGGCTTGAGATCAAGATCGGGAGCCTCCAGGAAGGCCAAGCTGCGATTAGAGAGCGGCTCGCCGTTGTCGAAGGCTACGTTGGCCGCGCCTTGCCCGATGCCCTCGCACTCGTCGAGGGCGAGGCAATGCCCACCCGCTGACTCGTTTGTTCGCGGTTAGGGGTCATACTCCGGAACAAAGGTCTGCTCGGACATTGGCGGGCGCATAGGGCCCTTGCCACTCTTGCGTGGCGGCAGCTCCACCGGTGCCGGCGTCAGATCCTCATAGGGAATCAGGCTTAGCAGGTGGTTGATGCAGCTAAGCCGCGCATGACTCTTGATTTCCGAATCGACCACGTACCAAGGTGCCTGCTTGATGTCACAGTGGGCGAACATCTCGTCCTTGGCCCGGGAATACTCCACCCAGCGTGCGCGCGACTCCAGGTCGATGGGGCTCAGCTTCCAGCGCTTGTGGGGCTCATCGATTCGGGCGCGGAAGCGCCGTTCCTGTTCCTCGTCGGAGATCGAGAACCAGTACTTGATCAAGATGATGCCGGAGCGCACCAGCATACGCTCGAACTGCGGGCAGGAACGCAGGAATTCCCGGTGCTCCGCAGCGCTGCAAAAGCCCATGACCCGCTCCACTCCAGCCCGGTTGTACCAGCTTCGGTCGAATAGAACCATTTCCCCCGCCGCCGGCAGGTGCGCCACGTAGCGCTGGAAGTACCACTGCGTGGTTTCGCGTTCCGTGGGTGCCGGCAGCGCCACCACCCGGCACACACGCGGGTTGAGGTACCTTGTTATGCGCTTGATGACGCCACCCTTGCCGGCCGCATCGCGACCTTCGAAGACAACGACTATCTTGAGCCCCCGTCGCTCAATCCACGCCTGCAGCTTGACCAGTTCAAGCTGCAGGCGGAACAATTCTCTGCGATAGGTTGCGTCGTCGATTTGACTAGGCTTGCCGCCGCCCTTGCGCTCTTTCACGCCGTCACCACCATCCCGACCAATACCATACCCAATAGCAGACGGTAGATCACGTAGGGCAACATGCCGGTGCGCTCCACCAGGGCGATGAAGTAGTGCACGCAGAGCCAAGCGCTGACGCCAGCCACCAGCGCGCCGCCGGCCATGTCGATGGCCCGGGCGCCCGCGGGCTGGGCCGAAAGTTCCAGGCCAGCCAGCAGGGCGGCCACGGCGATGGTGGGAATCGCCAGCAGAAAGGCGATACGGGCCGCCGCCGTGCGGGAAAGACCAATCAGTAGCGCGGCGGAAATGACTACGCCGGAGCGGGATGTACCCGGTACGATGGCAAATACCTGGGCGATGCCCACCAGCAGGGCGTTGCGCCAGCTCAGCGCCACTGCGCCGCCGCGCCTGGTATCCGCAAACCAAAGCACCAGCGCGAAGACGATGGTTGCCGCCGCTATGACCTCCATGCCCCGCAGCCGGGACTGCGCCAGATCGTGCAATAGATAGCCGGCGAGGGCGATGGGCAGGGTCGCAGCGCCGATCTTCAGCAACAGGTCCAGGTTCTCATCCCGATACCCGGTACGAGCGTATCGCCAACCACTTACGGCAAATGCCCGGCAGTCGCCGCGAAAGTACGCAAGCACCCCGGCCAGCGTCCCCAGATGCAGGGCTACGTCGAACGCCAGCCCCTGGTCCGGCCAGCCAGCCAGTTCGGAAGCCAATATGAGGTGCGCCGAACTGGAAATGGGCAGGAATTCGGTCACGCCCTGTATGAGCGCCAGCAGTAGGGTATGGAGGAGGTCCAACGGAGCAGGCCCTTGTTTTGGGAATTATCCCGCAATTCTCATTTTGGCGTCCAACTGCACTGCTCGGCGCGCAACACCCCGCATTGCCAGCTTGATTCGGGCCAAATCTACCCGCAAACCCCGCCGGTCAGGGCAATCTCGAAGTCGTCTACTAGCCCTCGGCATAGCCTTATTTAGATGGTTTTCGAATATTTTTCAGAAAATTCGGTAATATTTTTCGGAATCTAGTAGATTTTCTGAAATTTTATCTCAATACCGAACACTTTGGGATGGTCCTGCCCTGCCGGTAGTGTATCAGTTTGCATTTGTGGGCCGAGCGGAGGCACGGCACACAGGGGATTCGGCAGGCTCGGGATGCAAACTGATACACCACTACCCTGCCTGTGGTGAAGGGGCGGCAAGCCATAATGGGAATTACTGAAAAAGCGAGCCACAAGTTGCCCTTGGTGCGTGAAGCGTTTACGTTTCCCGGTTTGACCCGCCACATCTGGGAACTTGGCACTTGGAGACCATTTCCGTCCGCGGCGCGCGGACGCACAACCTCGACAACATCGACCTGGAGATACCCCGCGACCGGCTAATCGTCATCACTGGCCTGTCTGGTTCCGGCAAATCCTCTCTCGCCTTCGACACCCTCTACGCCGAGGGCCAGCGGCGCTATGTGGAGTCGCTTTCCGCCTACGCTCGGCAGTTCCTGTCGATGATGGAGAAGCCCGATGTGGACCACATCGAAGGGCTGTCCCCGGCCATCTCCATCGAGCAGAAATCGACCTCGCACAACCCCCGCTCGACGGTGGGCACTATAACCGAGATATACGACTACCTGCGGCTCCTGTACGCCCGGGTGGGCGAGCCACGCTGCCCCCATCACGGCGAGCCGCTGGCGGCCCAAACCGTCAGCCAGATGGTCGACCTGGCGCTGAACCTGCCGGAGAACAAGCGCATTATGGTTCTGGCGCCGGTGGTCGTAGAGCGCAAGGGCGAGCACCTGCATGTCTTTAAGGAACTGCTGGCGGGCGGTTTCATCCGCGCCCGCATCGATGGGCTGGTGGTCGATCTCGACCATCCCCCGAAGTTGGACAAAAACAGGAAGCACACGGTCGAAGTGGTGGTCGACCGGCTGCGGGTGCGCGAGAATATGCAGCAGCGTCTGGCCGAATCGTTCGAGACCGCTCTGCAACTCACCGACGGCATCGCCAAGGTGACGGACATGGACGCCCCGGACGCCGACGAACTGATATTCTCCGCCCGTTTCGCGTGCCCGCTGTGCGGTTACAGCGTCGGCGAACTGGAGCCCCGTAAGTTTTCATTCAACAACCCCGCCGGGGCGTGCAGCGAGTGTGACGGCCTGGGCGTCAAGCAGTTCTTCGACCCGGACCTGATCGTCCGCGACCCGGATACGACCCTGGCGGACGGCGCCATTCGCGGCTGGGACCGCAAAAACGTCTACTACTTCCATATGCTGAAGTCGCTGGCGAACCACTACGATTTTGATGTGGATGCGCCGTACCGCTCGCTGCAGAGGAAGCATCGCGAGGCGATTCTAAACGGCAGCGGCCGGGAGCGAATCGATTTCAGCTACGTCAACGACCGGGGCGACGTGATCACCCGGCGGCACCGCTTTGAAGGCGTGATTCCGAACATGGAACGCCGCTACCACGAGACCGACTCATCCATGGTGCGCGACAACCTACAGAAGTATCTGCGGGTGCGCGCCTGCCCGGAGTGCAAGGGCACGCGGCTATGCGAGGAGTCGCGCAACGTCTTCATCGACAACACCACACTGCCCGAGGTCACCCGCTGTTCCGTTGAACAGACGCTAACGCACTTCACCCGGCTGAAGCTCGCCGGCCAGCGGGGCGCAATCGCCGAAAAAATCCTCAAGGAAATTCGCGCCCGACTCCGCTTCCTGGTCGACGTGGGGCTCAACTACCTCACCCTCGACCGCAGCGCGGAAACGCTCTCCGGCGGCGAAGCCCAGCGCATCCGGCTGGCCAGCCAGATCGGAGCCGGCCTGGTCGGGGTCATGTACATTCTCGACGAACCGTCCATCGGGCTGCACCAGCGCGACAACGCACGCCTGCTCAACACGCTCACCCATCTGAAGAACCTGGGCAATACCGTGTTGGTGGTGGAACACGACGAGGAAGCCATTCGCAGCGCCGACCACATCATCGACATCGGCCCCGGCGCCGGCGTGCATGGCGGCAGAATCGTGGCCAGCGGCAGCCTCGACCGCATCCTGAACGAAGAGCAATCCATCACCGGCCAGTACCTGTCCGGCCGCAAATCCATAGCCGTCCCCAACACCCGCACCGCCCCGGACAAGAAGGCCAAGCTGCGCCTGAAGGGCGCAACGGGAAACAACCTTAAGTCTATCACCGTGGACGTTCCCTGCGGGCTGCTCACCTGTGTTACGGGCGTTTCCGGGTCCGGCAAATCGACGCTGATCAACCAGACCCTATACCCGGTGGCGGCGCGCACCCTAAACGGCGCAACAACGCTCACACCCGCGCCGCATCAAGGCATTGAAGGGCTTGCCTACCTAGACCGCGTGGTGGACATCGACCAGAGCCCCATCGGCCGCACACCGCGCTCCAACCCCGCAACCTACACCGGGCTGTTCACGCCCATCAGGGAGTTATTCGCGCAAACCAAGGAAGCCCGCGCCCGCGGCTACCGGCCTGGTCGCTTCAGCTTCAACGTCAAGGGCGGCCGCTGCGAAGCCTGCCGGGGAGACGGGATGCTCAAGGTGGAAATGCACTTTCTACCCGACATCTACGTTCCCTGCGATGTCTGCAAGGGCAAGCGCTATAACCGGGAAACCCTTGACGTTCGCTACAAGCAAAGGAACATTCACGAGGTACTGGATATGACCGTGGAAGAGGCCCGCGACTTCTTCGACGCGGTGCCGGTGCTGTCACGCAAACTACAGACACTGGTGGACGTGGGGCTCTCGTATATCAAGCTTGGTCAGAGCGCGACCACGCTCTCCGGGGGCGAAGCGCAACGGGTGAAGCTGTCCCGGGAACTCTCCAAACGCGATACGGGCAAGACCCTCTACATCCTGGACGAGCCCACCACGGGGCTGCACTTCCACGACATCGCGCAGCTACTCGATGTGCTCCACCGGCTGCGGGACCACGGTAACACCCTGGTGGTAATCGAGCACAACCTCGATGTCATCAAAACCGCCGATTGGATCATCGATCTTGGGCCGGAGGGGGGTGCCGGCGGTGGCCAAGTCGTCGCCTTAGGTACACCCGAACAACTCGCGGATAACCCGCACTCGCATACCGGCCGGTTCCTCAAACCCACGCTCCACGCAAAACCACGCCGGGTCGCCTGAGTTTCCGGGCGCACCCGCCGAGTTGCAGCGGTCGGCCCGCCGGTGCCGGTTCTACAAGGCCGACCGCTACCGGTCGCCTCCCGCCACTGCGGATTCCTCTTCCTCGAAGTCCTCGTCCTCGAAGTCCTCTTCGTCCTCGCTCTCCGGCAGCACCCGATCTACCAATTCGACGAACGCCATGGGCGCCGCATCGCCGACGCGGTAGCCAGTCTTCAGAATCCGCATATAGCCCCCGGGGCGATCCTGGTAGCGCGGGCCAAGTTCCGAGAACAGCTTACCGACAGCGGCCTTGCTGCGGGTGCGGTCGAACGCCAGTCTGCGGTTGGCGGGCGAGTCCACCTTGGCCAGCGTAATGAGTGGCTCCGCCACCCGGCGCAGTTCCTTGGCCTTGACAACGGTGGTCTTGATGGCCTCGTGCTCGATCAGGGACACGGCCATGTTGCGCAGCATCGCCTGCCGATGCGCACTGGTCCGGTTCAGATGGCGTCCACTCTTGCGATGGCGCATTGGCTGATCCTCAGGCTAGCGTGTTGCCGCCACGCATGGTCTCCGGCGGCCAGTTCTCTAGGCGCATACCGAGCGACAGCCCACGCGAGGCCAGCACATCCTTGATTTCGGTGAGTGACTTCTTGCCCAGGTTCGGTGTCTTCAACAGTTCCACCTCGGTGCGCTGAATCAGGTCGCCAATGCAATAGATGCTCTCGGCCTTTAGGCAGTTCGCCGAGCGCACGGTCAATTCCAGGTCGTCCACGGGCCGCACCAGAATCGGGTCGATCTCGTCCCGGCGCTCTTCCGCAATCGGGTCGCCCTGGCTCTTGAGATCGACAAACACGGCCAGTTGCTGTTGCAGAATCGTCGCCGCCCGGCGAATGCACCCCTCCGGGTCGATCGTCCCATTGGTCTCCAGATCCAGAATCAGCTTGTCCAGGTCCGTGCGCTGTTCGACACGCGCACTGTCCACGCTGTAGGCAACACGCCGAATCGGGCTGTAGGTGGCATCGAGCCGCAACACGCCGATGGGGCGCGATTCCTCCTCATCTTCTTCCAGGCTGTCCACCGGCACGTAGCCGCAGCCCCGGGTCACCCGCGCTTCCAAGCGGATACTGCCGTTGTCGTTCAACGAACAGACGGGATGATCCGGATTGGCGATCTCCACATCCTGATTGAGCTGAAAGTCCCCGGCGGTGACCTGGCCCGCACCCTCTTTGGACAGCCTGATGACGGTTTCGTCCAGGTTGTGCATAACCACGGCGATGCCCTTCAGATTCAGCAGGATGTCGATTACGTCTTCCTGTACGCCCTCCAGGGTGCTGTACTCGTGCAATACGCCGTCGATGCGCACTTCGGTGATCGCGCAGCCGGGCATGGACGACAGCAATATGCGGCGCAGGGTATTGCCCAGCGTATGTCCAAAACCACGCTCAAGGGGTTCCAGCGTCACCTTGGCGCGCGTTGGGCCCATTTCCTGAATGTCTATGTGCCTAGGGGTCAGAAACTCAGTCGCTGACTGAACCATGTGCGTCTTCTCCTAACGGGAGTGTGGTCACCGGCCATCGGCCGGGCATTCCGGTGGGGCCTACTTAGAATAAAGCTCCACAATCAGATTTTCGTTGATTTCCTGGGGTAGCTCGCTGCGGTCGGGTAAGCGTCGGAATTCGCCCTCTTTCTTCTCCGAGTCAACATTCACCCAATCCACGGGCGCTCGCTGTGCGGCCAGTTGCAGCGCCGCCTGAACGCGGAGCTGATCCTTGGCCTTGCCGGTGACCGCTACCACATCCTGGGGCCGTACCTGGTACGAGGGAATGTTGACGCGCTGGCCGTTGACCGCGATGGCCTTGTGCGAGACGAGTTGCCGCGCCTCGGCGCGGGTGGCACCGAAGCCCATCCGGTACACCACGTTGTCTAGCCGGGACTCGAGCATTCTCAGCAAATTTTCGCCCGTGATCCCCTTCTGCCGATCCGCCAACCTGTAGTAGTTGCGGAACTGCTTTTCCAACACGCTGTATAGCCGCCGCACCTTCTGTTTTTCCCGAAGCTGCACCGCATAATCCGAAGCCCGGCCCCGACGGGGCCGGTGCTGACCGGGCGGATGTTCGATCTTGCACTTGCTCTCGATTGGCCGCACACCACTCTTCAGGAACAGATCGGTGCCTTCCCGGCGTGAAAGTTTGAGCTTCGGTCCCAAATGTCGAGCCATGATCTTCTCTCTAAATGCGCCTAGACGCGCCGGCGCTTGGGCGGCCGGCAGCCGTTGTGCGGAATCGGCGTTACATCGGAAATGCTGTTAATCCTAAGCCCCGCGGCATTGAGCGCCCGCACCGCCGATTCGCGGCCCGGCCCGGGGCCCCGAACCAAGACGTTGACCGTCTTCATACCGAACTCCAGCGCCGCCGTACCGGCCCGCTCGGCCGCCACCTGGGCCGCGAAGGGCGTACTCTTGCGGGAGCCGCGAAACCCAGACCCGCCGGAGGTGGCCCAGCAAAGGGCGTTGCCCTGTCGGTCCGAAATCGTGATGATCGTGTTGTTGAACGAGGCGTGAATGTGGGCGACGCCATCGGTCACGATTCGTTTGGTCTTTTTCCGTTCCGCCATTGCTCCTAGTCCGGTCTTACTTGCGAATGGGCCGACGCGGCCCCTTGCGCGTGCGCGCATTGGTTCGAGTACGCTGGCCATTTACCGGCAGCCCGCGCCGGTGACGGAGCCCGCGATAGCAGCCGAGGTCCATCAGCCGCTTGACGCTCATGTTGACCTCGCGCCGCAGGTCGCCCTCGATCGTCAGCTTGTTAATCTCGGCGCGCAGGGCATCGAGGTCCGCTTCGGACAGGGCGTGGATTCTGGTGGCGGGATTCACGCCCGCCGCCGCGCAAACCTGGAGCGCGGTGGTGCGCCCCACGCCAAATATGCTGGTCAGGGAAATGCCCGCATGCTTGTTATCGGGGATGTTGACGCCGGCTATGCGTGCCATGGGGTTGCTGCTCCTGTTAAGTCTCTTGATCGCGGCATACGGACCACCGGCACATCAAGCCCGCAGCCGTGCACCGACCTGTTATTCAGTCGAGTCATCGCTCGCTAGCCCTGCCTCTGCTTGTGCCGGGGTTCCGCGCGGCAGATTACCCGCACCACGCGCTTGCGGCGCACGATTTTGCAGTTGCGGCAGATTTTCTTAACCGATGCGCGAACTTTCATAATCCTCGCTCCCTCGGGCCACCTAGCGACGCCGCCCGTATCCCTTGAGATTCGATTTTTCCATAAGCTTGGCGTACTGGCTGGACATCAGGTGCGCTTGCACCTGGGACATGAAGTCCATCGCCACAACCACCACAATCAGTAACGCCGTGCCGCCGAGCTGAAAGGTGATGTTGAAGGCCACCACCATGAATTCCGGCAACAGGCACACCAGCGTCACGTACAGGGAGCCAAACACGGTTAGCCTCGTCACCACGTCGTCGATATAGCGGGCTGTCTGCTGGCCGGGCCGAATTCCCGGCACATAGGCCCCCTGACGCTTCAGGTTGTCCGCCATGTCCTTTGGGTCGAACTGAATCGCCGTATAGAAAAAACTGAAAAAAATGATTCCCCCGGCGAACATCAGTATGTAGAGGGGTTGACCTGGGGACAGGATCAGCGCCACCTGTTGCAGCCAGCCGAGGCCCGGGCCCTGGCCGAACCACTGTGCCATGGAAGCCGGCGCCAACAGCAGACTGGAAGCGAAGATGGCGGGAATGACTCCGGCCATGTTGATCTTCAGCGGCAGATGGCTCGTCTGCCCCTGGAACATACGCCGGCCCTGCTGTCGCTTCGCGTAGTTCACGGTGATGCGCCGCTGGCCGCGCTCGACGAATACGACAAAGCCGATGACCAGCACCGCCAGCATGGCAATGGCCAGAAGCGCGATGATATTGATTTGGCCCTGGTAGGCCGCTTCAAAAGATTGGCCGATCGCGCTCGGAAATCCAGAGACGATGCCCGAGAAGATGATGAGCGAGATACCGTTGCCCACGCCCCGTTCGGTGATCTGCTCGCCAAGCCACATCATGAACAGAGCACCGGTGACCAGTGTGACCGTGGCCACAAAAAAGAACGTGAAGCCGGTGGAGAACGCCAACCCCTGATTGGCCAGGGTCACCGCTAGGGACATCCCCTGAATCAGCGCAATGAGCAGTGTTCCATAACGGGTGTACTGGGTGATCTTGCGGCGCCCGGATTCGCCCTCCTTGCGCAACTGCTGGAGGCTTGGATACATCATGCTCATCAGGTTCATGATGATGCTGGAGGTGATGTAGGGCATCACGCCCAGCGCCAGGATGCTCATGCGCTCCAAGGCGCCCCCGGAGAACATGTTGAACAGGTCGAGAATGCCGCCCTGGTTTTGTTCGAACAGGGTGCGCAGGCGATCGGGATTGATTCCCGGTAGCGGAATATGCGTGCCGATGCGGTAAACCAAGAGCGCGAACAACACGAACAGCAGGCGGTTGCGCAGCTCCGTGAGCCGCCCCCCCTGTACGCCGCCGAGTTGTGGTTGCGCCTGGCCGCCGATCGCCATGGTTCGCCTGCCCCGCCTGTTTCCTAGAGTTCCACGCTGCCGCCGACGGCTTCTATCGCCGCCCTGGCACCGCGGGTAACGTGCAGCCCCTTGACCGTCACCGGCCGGTCAAGGGTACCGGACAACATAACGCGCGCCCGTTGCGCGTCGCGGCGCACCAGGTTGGCCCTCTTCAGCGCATCTAGGTCAATTGGGTTGCCGTCCACCTTGGCCAGTTCGCCGAGCCGGACCTCGGCGGTGACCGCGCCGACCCGCGACCGGAAGCCGAATTTGGGGATGCGCATTTGCAAGGGAAGCTGGCCGCCCTCGAACCACGGGCGTACGCCGCCGCCGGAGCGCGCCTTCTGCCCCTTCTGGCCTCGGGATGCGGTTTTACCCCAGCCCGAACCAGCGCCCCGGCCGACGCGCCGCCGGCCACGCCTAGCGCCACTCGCCCCATGCAGATCGTTCAGCCGCAATTTCGTCACTCCACCACCCGAACCATGTAACTCACCCGATTGATCATGCCGCGCACCGACGGCGTGTCTTCCACTTCAACCGTGTGCCCGATGCGGCGCAGCCCAAGACCGGCAACGCACGCCTGGTGTTTCTTCAGACGCCCCGCGGTACTTTTGACAAGCTGTACCCTGATCTTGTTCAAAACCCGATCTCCTCCAGCGTCCTGCCGCGTTTCTCGGCGATCAGGTCAGGAGACCGCATGCGCGTCAGGGCCGCGAAGGTCGCACGCACGACGTTCACGGGATTGGTGGAGCCGTAACACTTGGCTAGGACATTGTGCACACCGGCGGCTTCCAAGACGGCGCGCATGGTGCCGCCCGCAATCACACCGGTGCCCGGAGAGGCTGGCTGCATGTAGACCTTCGAGGCACCGTGCCGTTCGCTCAGCGGATACCAGATCGTCGAACCGTTCAACTCGATTTCGACCATATTGCGCCGGGCGGCCTCCATGGCCTTCTGAATAGCGACCGGTACTTCCCGCGCCTTGCCGCGGCCAAAGCCCACGCGACCCTTGCCGTCGCCGACCACGGTAAGCGCGGTGAACCCAAAGATGCGGCCGCCCTTGACAACCTTGGCGACCCGGTTCACCTGCACGAGCTTTTCGACCAGCCCTTCTTCCCTGACTTCGTCCGCGTACGCCATGCTAGAACTCCAACCCCCCCGCCCGGGCGGCTTCGGCCAATGCCTTGACGCGCCCGTGATACTTGTAGCCAGACCGATCAAAGGCAACGCGCGCGATGCCCGCCGTTCTGGCGCGCTCCGCAATCAATCCGCCGACCTTGGCCGCGGCCCCGGCGTTGCCCGTGGCACCGGACCGCAAGTCCGCATCAAGGGTCGATGCCTGCGCCAATACCCTGGCGCCATCGGCCGATATCACCTGGGCATAGATGTGCCGCGGCGTGCGGTTGACCGTAAGGCGTTCAACGCCCAACTCGCGCATCTTCATGCGCGCCCGGCGAGCGCGCCGGTTTCTTGCCGCCTTCTTCCTGTTCATGCTGTCAACCGCCAAGGTAACGGCGCGCCGTGGAACAACCCGCCCGCAGCTCGTTGCCCCCTCTCTCCCCAAGGGCCTGCCTCGGGGTAAGGCACCAGAGCGCCGCGGAACAACCCGCCCGCAGGCCGCACAACGGCACTTCGCATCCCGTTCCTTTCCATACCTACTTCTTTTGCCTCTTCTTCTTGGCCTACTTCTTCTTGGCTTCCTTGCGGCGCACACGCTCGTCGGCGTAGCGCACGCCCTTGCCCTTGTAGGGTTCCGGCGGCCGGAAGGCCCGAATCTCCGCCGCCGCCTGGCCAACGGCCTGCTTGTCCGCCCCGGTGATCAGGATCTCGGTTGGGCTGGGCGTCGCCGCCTCCACCCCCGCCGGCAATTCGTATTGCACCGGATGCGAGTAGCCCAGTTGCAGGTTGAGCTTGCCGTCCGCCGCCCGCGCCCGGTAGCCCACACCCTGCAGCGTCAGCCGTTTCTGGAAGCCGGCGCTGACCCCCGTCACCATGTTGCCCACCAGCGACCGGGTCGTGCCGGCCAGCGCCCGGGCGGACTTCCCGCCGCTACGCGCCAGGAATTCCAGGCGCGCACCGTCTTGGCGGACCTCGACGGCGGGATTGATGTCGAATTGCAGCGAGCCCTTGGCACCGGTGACCGTCAGCCGGGCACCGTCCAGCCTGGCCTCTACCCCGGCTGGCAAATCCACTGGATTGTTTGCAATTCGAGACATTACGATCATCCCGCCCAAGGCAGCGGCACCGCAAACCCACGCGGACATAGCCGAACGGTGCGCACCCGACTCATTTGACGTCCCTCATCGCCGCCACCCAATAATCTAGAAGACCGTGCACAGGACTTCGCCGCCGATACCCAGTTCACGCGCCACCCGGTCCGCCATGACCCCGCGGCTGGTGCTGACCACGGCAACGCCAAGCCCGCCCCGCACCTTGGGCAGGTCGGCATGGGCGCTATACACTCGCAAGCCCGGACGGCTGACGCGGTGGAGTTCCTCAATGGTCGGTGTCCCCTGCCGGTACTTGAGCTGAACGCACAGTTCCCGCTTGACGTCGTCACTCGACGAGTAGCCCGCGATATAGCCCTCCTGCTCCAGTACCCGGCAGATTGCGGCCTTGACTGTCGAGTGCGGCATGCGCACCTCGGCATGGCCGGCCTTCTGCGCATTGCGAATCCGGGTCAGAAAATCGGCGATGGGATCTTGCATACTCACCGCGGCGCTCCTACCAACTTGCCTTCACCAGACCCGGGACATCGCCACGCATGGCCGCATCCCGCAGCTTGTTGCGCCCCAAGCCGAACTTGCGATAGACCGCGCGCGACCGGCCGGTGACACCACAACGCCGTTGCTGGCGAACCGGGGAGGCGTTGCGCGGGAGTTTTTGCAGCTTCAACTGCGCCTCCCAGCGCTCGTCGTCCGAGGCGCCCCGGTCGCCGATGATGGCCTTGAGCTCGGCGCGCCGAGCCGCATACTTGGCCACCACCCTGGCGCGCCGTTTCTCCCGTTCGATCACGGAAACCTTTGCCATATGTTCGCGCCTCGCTAGTCTCGAAATGGAAAGCCGAAGGCCCGCAGCAGCGCCAATGCCTCGGAGTCGGCCCGGGCACTGGTCGTGACCGTGATATCTAGGCCCCGAATCGCATCGATCTTGTCGTAATCGATCTCCGCGAACACGATCTGCTCGGTAATGCCCATGGAAAAATTGCCCCGCCCATCGAAGGAGCGCGGGTTCAGCCCGCGGAAGTCGCGGATACGCGGGATGGCGATATTGACCAGGCGCTCAACGAATTCATACATGCGCGAGCGCCGCAGCGTCACCTTGCAGCCCACCGGGAACCCTTCACGAATCTTGAACGCGGCCTCCGACTTGCGCGCATTGGTCACCACGGGTTTCTGGCCCGCAATCAGCGCCAAGTCGGCCACGGCGCTGTCCATGATCTTGCGGTCGGCGACGGCGTCGCCCACCCCCATGTTGAGCGTGACCTTAACCAGCGAGGGCGTCTGCATGACATTCGCCAACCCCAGTTGCTCCTGGAGCGCCGGACGAATCTCGGTGGCATAGCGGTGATACAAGTTTGCCACGCGCCGCGCCTCAGTCGTCCACCGGCTTGCCGGTGGATTTGAAATACCTGATCTTGGTGCCGTCTTCGAAGCGCAACCCCACCCGGTCGGCCCGTTCCTCGGCATGGTTCCAGATCGCGACATTGGAACTCTGTATGGGGCCCTCGCGCTCGACGATGCCGCCCTGCTGCCCCTGGTTCGGGTTGGCCCGCTGGTGTTTCTTCAGCAGATTGACGCCAGAGACCAGCAAGCGGCCATCGCTCAGCACTTCAAGCACCTCGCCCCGCCTGCCCTTGTCTCGACCGGCAATCACAATGACCTCGTCTTCCTTCCTGATTTTGCGCATCGTGCCATCCGGCCCCTACAGAACCTCGGGCGCCAACGAAACGATGCGCATAAAATGCTCTGTGCGCAGTTCCCGCGTCACCGGCCCGAATATCCGGGTACCCACCGGTTGATTCTGCGGATTGAGCAGCACGGCGGCGTTCTCGTCGAATCGAATGAGCGAACCGTCCGGACGCCGAACCCCCTTCTTGGTGCGCACCACCACCGCGTTCATGATCTGGCCCTTGCGTACCCGCCCGCGCGGAATGGCCTCCTTGACGCTGACCTTGACAACATCACCAATGCCCGCGTAGCGGCGGCGCGAGCCACCGAGCACCTTGATGCACTGCACCCGGCGCGCTCCGCTGTTATCCGCTATGCGCAACATGCTTTCCGCTTGAATCATGCCCGGTTCATCCCCTATGCCAGCACGGCGCGCTCGTCGACGCTGCTGAGCCGCCAGGACTTTGTCTTGGAGATTGGCCGGCACTCTTCGATGGTCACCTGATCGCCAACCCGGGCATCGTTACGCCCATCGTGGGCGTGCAGCCGGGTGGAGCGCCGGATGATCTTGCCATATACCGGGTGCCGCACCGTGCGCTCGATAAGCACCGTGATACTTTTGTCCATCCGGTCGCTAACCACCACGCCCGCAAGCCTGCGCCGCACCCCGCCCCGCTTGTCGTCAGCCATTCGCCTGCTCCCGCATAACCGTCTTTACCCTGGCGATATCCCGGCGGGTTTCCTCAAGCAGGTGGGTCTGGCCGAGCTGCCCACTCGCCCGTTGCATGCGCAGGCTGAAATGCTCCTTGCGCAAGCGCAGCAGCTCGCCGTGCAACGCCGCCCCATCGAGGGCCCTGAGTTCCACCGTGTTCATTAAATTGCCGTTCTCTTCGCGAACGTCGTCGCAAAGGGCAGTTTGGCGCCGGCGAGGTGAAACGCCCGCCGCGCGATATCTTCCGAGACACCCGCAATCTCATAGACCACCTTGCCCGGCTGAATCAGCGCGACCCAATACTCCACCGCGCCCTTGCCCTTGCCCTGGCGCACCTCTAGGGGCTTTTTGGTGATCGGCTTATCCGGGAACGCCCGAATCCAGACCTTAGCACCCCGGCGCACATGACGGGTCATGGCCCGGCGACCGGCCTCGATCTGCCGCGAGGTCAATCGTCCGCGGCCCACGGCTTTCAGGCCGTACTCGCCGAAGCTGACCCGGCTACCGCGATGCGCCAGACCCCGGTTGCGGCCCTTCTGCTGCTTTCTGTACTTGGTTTTTGACGGTTGTAGCACGCTTGAATCCTGTTGCCCGCAACGACACCGGCACCCGAGACCGGGGCCAGTTCGGCTAAGCCGTTTGCTCCTCCTCCAGCCCAAACACTTCGCCCTTGAATATCCATACCTTGATGCCCAGAACGCCGTAGGTCGTTTGCGCCTCGAAGGTGGCGTAGTCGATGTCCGCCCGCAACGTGTGCAACGGCACCCGGCCCTCGTGATAGACCTCCGAGCGGGCGATTTCCGCGCCACCGAGCCGGCCCGCCACCCGCACCTTGACCCCCTTGGCACCCAAGCGCATGGCATTTTGAATGACGCGGCGCATCGCCCGGCGGAACTGCACGCGGCGCTCCAACTGTTGGGCAACATTCTGCGCAACCAGGAACGCATCGAGTTCGGGCTTGCGGATTTCCTCGATGTTGACGTGCACAGGCACCTTCATCATCTCGGCAAGGCTCTGGCGCAACCGCTCCACATCCTCGCCCTTCTTGCCGATTACGATGCCTGGGCGGGCGGTATGAATGGTTATGCGCGCTGTTTCCGCCGGCCGTTCGATGTCGATACGGCTGACCGATGCCTGGGCAAGCCGTTGCCGCAAATAGTCGCGAACCTCCAGGTCGTTCAGCAGGTACCGGGCGTAGGTATCGCGGTCCGCATACCAAATGGAAGCGTGTTCCTTAACAATGCCCAGACGCATGCCCGTCGGATGTACTTTCTGGCCCATGGGAACTACTCGTCGGTAACCGTCACGGTGACGTGGCTGCTGCGCTTGAAGATTCGGTCGGCCCGCCCCTTGGCGCGCGGCCGTAGGCGTTTCATGGTGACCCCCTTGTTGACGTAGATCTCGGCGATGCGCAACTCGTCGACATCGGCACCCTCCTTGCTTTCCGCATTGGCAATGGCCGACTCGACGACCTTGCGCACCAGGCCCGCCCCCTTCTGGGTACTGAACGCCAGCACGTTCAGGGCCGCCTCGACCCGCATGCCCCGCACGAGATCGACCACCAGCCGCGCCTTGCGCGGTGAAACCCGGAGTCGCTTGGCCGTTGCGCTAACCTGCATGCCGCCAACCTCGCTAGCGCCGCGCCTTGCGGTCCGCCGCATGGCCCCGGTAGGTTCGCGTCGGGGCGAATTCGCCCAACTTGTGCCCCACCATCTCTTCGTTGATGTATATGGGAATGTGTTGCCGCCCGTTGTGAACCGCGATGGTGAGGCCGACCATATCCGGCAAAATCATGGATCGTCGCGACCAGGTTTTGATGGGGCGCTTCTCGTTCTTGCGAACCGCGTTTTCCACCTTTTTAATCAGGTGCAGGTCGACGAACGGCCCCTTGCGCAACGATCTCGACATCGCCTATCTCCTGCCTCGCCGCCGCACAATCAGCTTGTCCGTGCGCTTGTTGCCGCGGGTTTTGTGCCCCTTGGTCGGCACGCCCCAGGGAGTAACCGGATGGCGCCCGCCAGAACTCTTGCCCTCGCCGCCGCCATGGGGATGGTCTACGGGATTCATGGCCACGCCGCGAACGGTGGGACGCACGCCCCGCCAGCGTTTCGCGCCAGCCTTGCCGAGGGAACGCAGGTTGTGCTCGCTGTTGCCCACCTCGCCCAACGTGGCGCGGCAGTCCGCCAGGACGCGCCGCATTTCCCCAGACCGGAGCCGCAGCGTTGCATAGGTTCCTTCCCGGGCGACCAGTTGCGCAGAGCTGCCCGCGCTGCGAGCAATTTGCGCACCCTTGCCCGGCTTCAATTCCACACAATGCACGACACTGCCCACGGGTATGTTGCGCAACGACATGGCATTGCCCGGGCGGATCGGCGCGCTGCCGCCGCTCATGATCGGGTCGCCGGCCCGCACCGCCCGGGGCGCGATGATGTAGCGCCGCTCGCCGTCGGCGTACTTCAGCAGCGCCACATGGGCCGTGCGGTTCGGGTCGTATTCCAGGCGCTCCACGACCGCCGGCACGCCATCCTTGTTGCGCTTGAAATCCACCATGCGGATACGGCGCTTGTGCCCACCACCCCGATGCCGGGTGGTGATGCGGCCCGCGTTGTTGCGGCCACCGGACTGACTCTTGCCGGCTAGGAGCCTCTTGTACGGCTTGCCCTTGTGCAGCTCTGGGTTGACGACCTTGACGACAAAGCGACGCCCCGGCGAGGTGGGTTTTGCTTTCAGGACCGCCATCGGTCCGTCACCATATAGTCGAGTTCCTGGCCAGCGGCGACCCGGATATAAGCCTTTTTCCAATTCTTCTTGCGGGAAACACGGCGCCAGGAGCGCTTGACCTTGCCGCGAACGTTGAGCGTGGAGACGCCTTCGACGTTCACTCCGAATATCTTCTCCACAGCCGTCTTGATCTCCACCTTGGTGGCATCGGGGGCCACCTTGAAGGCGTATTGATTGCTCTTGTCGCCCAGGTTGGAGACCTTCTCTGAGATGTGCGGTTCCAGCAGCACGGTGTAGAGGCGTTCGGCGTTCATGCCAGCGCCCCTTCGAGCCGCCTCAGCGCGCCGACCGTGATCAGCACCTTGTCGTGGCCGATCAGGCTCACTGGATCAACCCCGGCAACCTCCAGCACATCGACATCCTTGAGATTGCGCGCGGCCAGAAACAGGTTCTCGTCCACGGCTTCGGTGACGATGAGAATCTTTCCGGGACGGGCGTCCGCCCGCGGTTCCCGGTCGCCAGGCTCTTCTACGCGGGGCGCGCTGCCTTGCGGTTCCTGGCTGAGGTTTTCTTCTTCCGTGGGGGCTTCCGTGGCGTCGGCCGCTTGGGGTTCCTGGATGAGGTTTTCTTCTTCCGCGAGATCGCCCGCCTGCGGTTCTTGGGCGAGGGCTCCCTCCTGCGAGCTGTCGCCCCCTCGCGCTCCCCGGCTGAGGGCTCCACCTAACTCCGGTTCTTGGAGTTTTTGCAGGAGGGCTTTGGTCTTGGGGTGTGCTACGTGGAAGGATTCGAGGGCGACGAGGCGGTCTTGGCGAATCAACTCGGACAGAATACAACGCAGGGCGCCTCGATACATCTTGCGATTCATCTTTTGCGCGTGATTCTGGGGTTTGGCGGCAAAGGTCACACCGCCGCCGCGCCAGATGGGGCTGCGAATGGTGCCGGCGCGGGCGCGCCCGGTACCCTTTTGACGCCAGGGTTTACGCCCGCCGCCACGCCGTTGTGAACGCGACTTCTGCGCCCGGCTGCCCTGGCGCCCCCCAGCGAGGTACGCGGTGACCACCTGATGCACCAGTGGCTCGTTGAATTCCCGGCCGAAGGTCACATCGGACAGCTCGACGCTGCCGCCCGCCAATAGGTCGAGATTCATCGCCCGCCACCCGACTTGATAGCCGGCCGAATATGCACATCCCCACCCGCCGGACCCGGGACAGCACCCTTGATGAGGAGCAGGTTGCGTTCCGCATCCACCCGCACGACCTCGAGGTTCTGGGTGGTCACCCGGGCGTGGCCCAATTGACCGGCCATCTTCTTGCCCTTGAACACCCGGCCAGGCGTCTGACACTGACCGATAGAGCCGGGTGCCCGGTGCGAAACGGAGTTGCCGTGGGAGTTATCCTGGCCGCGGAAGTTCCAGCGCTTGATGGTGCCGGCATAGCCCTTGCCCTTCGATAGGCCGCGCACATCGACCTTCTGCCCGGTTTCGAACTGCTCCACGCCGAGTTCCGCGCCAAGCCCCAGTTCGTCGCCCACCGATTCCACCCGAAACTCCCAAAGGCCGCGGCCGGCACCGGCACCGGCCTTCGCGAAATGGCCGGCGAGTGGCTTCGGCGGCCGCGCGCGCTGCCCCGTGGTGACCTGAACCGCCGCGTAGCCATCCTTTGCCGGCGTCTTGATCTGCACGACCCGGTTTGGTGCCACCTCGATAACGGTGACGGGCACCGATGCGCCCGCCTCGGTGAATACCCGCGTCATGCCGCTTTTTTTGCCGATCAGACCAATAGCCACGGCTCGTTTCCCTATACTCCAAAGCGCAGGTTACCCACGCACAATGGCTGACCCGGTCGCAACCCCGGGTGCGTTCCGCACATGGCGAACGCCGTCCGCCCAAGCCTCGGCAGGGACAAACGGTCTCGTGCTGTTCCACCAGCCCGCCAACGGAACCCGGCTTGCCCGTTCCTCGACCGGCGCACAGACCAGGGCCAACCGCAAAGGCGGGCAACTTTCAGTTCAAGCTGATCTGTACATCCACACCCGCCGCAAGGTCGAGCTTCATAAGCGCGTCCACGGTTTTCTCTGTGGGTTCCAAGATGTCCAGGAGACGTTTGTGGGTCCGAATCTCGTATTGGTCGCGGGCATCCTTGTTGACGTGCGGCGAGATCAGCACAGTGAACCGCTCCTTGCGCGTGGGCAGAGGTATCGGCCCCTGAACCTGGGCACCGGTTCTTCTCGCCGTATCGACGATCTCCCGGGCCGAAACGTCAATCAGCCGGTGATCGAACGCCTTCAAGCGAATACGGATGCGCTGGTTTTGCACCAAGACGGTCTCCAGAACCTCGTAAAAAAACCGCCCAATCCGGCAAGATTGCCGAGTTGGACGCTCTCCTGCTTCTTGAACCACCCCGAAAATCGGGAGGGCGAACTATACAGATGCGGCACTAGCGCCGCAACAACGGTGTATCAGTTTGAACCCCGGGCTTGCCGAATCCCCCGTGTGCCGTGCCTCCGCTCAGCCCACAGATTCAAACTGATACACTAACGGCTTATCGCATCGGCCCGGGGCCTTGGGGCGGGCCGCGTAGCCCGGCCTTCCCCCAATGCGACGGGCGCCCACGCCATCGACGGAGCACTAGCGGTTGATGATGCCCTCGGCAAGCCGCTCCGGCACCTCGGCGTACTTCGAGAACTCCATGGTATAGGTCGCGCGTCCCTGGGTGGCCGAGCGCAGATCCGTCGAGTAGCCAAACATCTCCGACAACGGCACATCGGCGCGCACGATCTTGCCGGAGGGGTTTTCATCCATGCCGCCGATGATGCCCCGGCGCCGGCTCAGGTCGCCCACCACATCGCCCATATAGTCTCCCGGGGTTACAACCTCCACCTCCATGACCGGCTCGAGCAGCACCGGCTTCGCCCGCAGCGCCCCTTCGCGCAGCGCCATGGCACCCGCGGTCCGAAACGCCATTTCCGAAGAGTCGACCTCGTGAAACGAACCGTCGTAGAGGGTGACGCGCAGGTCGATCAGCGGAAAGCCCGCCAGCACGCCATTTTGTAGCTGCTGCCGAATTCCCTTGTCCACCGCCGGAATGTACTCCTTGGGAATCGCACCGCCGACGATCTGGTCGACGAACTCGTAGTGTTCTTCCCCGTCCCGGTACGGCTCGATTCTGAGCCAAACATGGCCATATTGCCCGCGACCGCCGGTTTGACGGACGAACCGGCCTTCGGCTTCCACGGTGGAGCGAATGGTTTCGCGATAGGCCACCTGGGGCTTGCCGATGTTCGCCTCGACCCTGAACTCGCGTTTCATGCGCTCGACAATGATGTCGAGATGCAATTCTCCCATGCCCGATATGATGGTCTGGCCCGATTCCGCATCTGTCTGGACGCGAAAGGATGGGTCTTCCTGGGCCAGCTTGCCCAGGGCAATGGACATTTTTTCCTGGTCGGGCACCGACTTCGGCTCCACGGCGACGGCGATGACCGGCTCTGGAAACTCCATGCGCTCCAAGGTGATACGATCGGTCTGCGCGCACAGGGTATCTCCGGTACCCACATCCTTTAGGCCAATGGCGGCGGCGATGTCGCCTGCGCGCACCTCCTTGATTTCGCTCCGGTGATTGGCGTGCATCTGCACCATCCGGCCGACCCGCTCGCGCTTGCCCCTAACCGGGTTGTACACCTGATCCCCGGAACGCAGGACACCCGAGTAGACGCGGAAGAAAGTGAGCGTGCCAACGAAGGAATCGGTCGAGATCTTGAATGCCAGCGCCGCGAAGGGGGCGGCATCGTCGGACGGGCGCGTCGCCCGGGTCTCGCCATCCTCCAGCACGCCGTCGATGGCTTTCACCTCCGTCGGATTGGGAAGAAAGTCGATTACCGCGTCGAGCATGGCCTGCACACCCTTGTTCTTGAACGCCGAGCCGCACAGCGCCGGCACGATCTCATTGGCCAGCGTGCGCATGCGCAGCCCGGCGCGAATGTCCGCCTCCGTCAGGTCGCCCTCCTCGAGGTACCTGTCCATCAATTCCTCGCTCGCTTCCGCGGCGGTCTCCAGCATCCGTTCGCGCCAAAGCTGCGCATCCGGGCGCAGGTCATCCGGGATGTCGGCGAGCTCGTAGGTCAGGCCCTGGTCGTGATCGTTCCAGTAGATCGCCTTCATGCGGATGAGATCCACAACGCCCCGGAAATGCTCCTCGGCGCCAATGGCAAGCTGCACTGGAACGGGGTTCGAGCCCAGGCGACTCTCGATCTGGCCGACCACGCGCAGGAAATCGGCGCCGGCGCGGTCCATCTTGTTGACGAATACGATACGGGGCACCTCGTAGCGATTGGCCTGGCGCCACACGGTTTCCGACTGGGGCTCGACGCCCGAGGTTGCGCAGAAGACAACCACCGCGCCGTCGAGAACCCGCAAGCTGCGTTCCACCTCGATGGTGAAGTCCACGTGCCCCGGGGTATCGATAATGTTGACGCGATGGCGGTCATATTGCTGGTTCATGCCCTGCCAGAAACAGGTCGTGGCGGCCGAGGTGATGGTGATGCCCCTTTCCTGCTCCTGCTCCATCCAGTCCATAACCGCCGCCCCGTCGTGCACCTCGCCGATCTTGTAGGACAGCCCGGTGTAGAACAGCACCCGCTCCGTGGTGGTGGTCTTGCCGGCATCCACATGGGCGACGATACCGATGTTCCGGTAGCGGTTAATGGGGGTTTCACGAGCCATCGGCGCTTTCCGAGTACGCTGGAATCCAGAATCGGGCTGAACTTTAGAAGCGGTAGTGGGCGAAAGCCCGGTTTGCTTCCGCCATGCGGTGCGTGTCTTCCCGCCGCTTCACCGCCGTGCCCCGGCCGTCCGCCGCGTCCATCAGTTCGCCGGCCAGCCGCAACGCCATGGTCTTCTCGCCCCTGGAGCGCGCGCAGTCAACCAGCCAGCGCATGGCCAGCGCCTGACGGCGGGACGGCCGCACTTCCACGGGCACCTGGTAGGTGGCACCGCCCACGCGCCGGGACTTGACTTCCACGAAGGGCGCAACCGCCTCTAGCGCCTGCTCGAAAACCTCCACCGGGTCGGCCTTGCCGCGCTGCTCAATACGGGACAGCGCACCGTACACAATGCGTTCGGCAACGGATTTCTTGCCACTTACCATAACGTGGTTGATGAACTTGGCGACGGTCTGGTTTTGGTACTTGGGGTCCGGGAGAATTTCCCGCCTCGCCACGACTCTGCGTCTCGGCATGTTGTTGTGCTCCTTGCTTCAGGTGGCTCCCCGAGACGAATCCGGGGCCTTACTGGGGTATTGACGAATCGGCTAGCGCGGGCGCTTCGCTCCGTATTTTGATCGTCCCTGTTTGCGGTCGGAGACACCGGAGGTATCCAGCGTGCCCCGCACCGTGTGGTAGCGGACGCCGGGAAGATCCTTGACCCGTCCGCCGCGTATGAGGATTACGGAGTGTTCCTGCAGGTTGTGGCCTTCTCCGCCAATGTAGGAGGTGACCTCGTGGCCGTTGGTCAGGCGCACGCGGCAGACCTTCCTGAGCGCCGAATTGGGCTTCTTCGGGGTGGTTGTATATACCCGCGTGCATACGCCACGTTTCTGCGGGCTACCCTGCAGGGCGGGAACAATATTCTTCCGGGCCTTGCGTTTCCGGGGTTTCCTGACCAATTGGCTTATCGTTGCCACCATGCCTCCGTTGCTAGCCGCATACCGCCCCCCGGCACCGGGGGGTGCGCGATTCTATCGTTGCCACGGGGTTGTCCGCAATCCGGCAATGCCTCATTCGCCGGAACTCAGCGCCTCCGACAACGCCGCTTCGATTTCGTCCACCGTCGCGGCCTGTTCCCTGGCAAGACGCTCGGCGGCTTCCTCCGCCCGGCGCCGCTTGCGGTCGCTGTGATAGGCTAGGCCCGTTCCCGCCGGAATCAGTCTTCCCACCACCACATTCTCCTTTAACCCGCGCAGATAGTCCTGCTTGCCCGTCACCGCCGCCTCGGTCAGCACCCGGGTGGTTTCCTGGAACGAGGCCGCCGAAATGAATGACTCGGTGGCCAAAGACGCCTTGGTGATGCCCAACAGAACGCGCTGATACTGCACCGGCGCCTTGTCCGCATCGGCAAGTTCCTCGTTGATGTCGAGCAGCCGCGTATACTCGATCTGCTCGCCTCGAATCAGGTCGGAGTCCCCGGGGTCGACAACCTCCACCTTGCGCAGCATCTGCCGGACAATGACCTCGATGTGCTTGTCGTTGATGGTCACCCCCTGCAGGCGATAGACCTCCTGGATCTCGTTGATGATGTACTTGGCGAATTCCTCGACGCCCTTCAGCCGCACGATGTCGTGCGGGCTGGCCGCGCCGTCGCAGACCACCTCGCCCTTCTCGACATGTTCCCCTTCGAATACGCCGATATTGCGCCACTTGGGAATCAGCGTTTCGACCGAGTCGCCGTCCGGCGTCGTAATCACCAGCCGCCGCTTGCCCGTGGTTTCCTTGCCGAAGCTGACCGTTCCGGTGGCTTCGGCCAGTATCGCCGGTTCCTTGGGCTTGCGCGCCTCGAACAGGTCCGCCACCCGGGGTAGGCCGCCGGTGATATCCCTGGTCTTGGAGCCTTCCTGGGGAATGCGCGCCACAATGTCCCCCACGCCAACCTTGCCGCCGTCCTCGAGGTTCAGAATGGCATCGCTAGGCAGGTGGTAGTGCGCCGGCATGTCGCTGCCCGGCAGCATGATCCTGTCGCCCTGCTGGTCGACAAGCTGCACCGCGGGCCGCAGATCCTTGCCCGCGCTCGGCCGGTCTTTCGGGTCCAGCACGGTAATGTTGGTCAGCCCGGTGAGTTCGTCGGTTTGCCGGTTGATGGACAGGTGGTCCTCCATATCCTGGAACTCGACCGTGCCTTCCACTTCGGTAACGATGGGGTGGGTGTGCGGGTCCCACTGCGCGATCATCTGTCCGGATTCCACGGCATCGCCCTCGGCCACGAATATCACCGCACCGTAGGGCAGCTTGTAGCGTTCCCGCTCCCGGCCATGGTCGTCGGCAACCGCGATCTCCCCCGAGCGGGATACCGCAATCAGTTCCCCGGATTCGCGCTGGACGGTCTTGAGGTTGTGCAGGCGCACGGAACCACCGTGCTTGACCTGTATGTTGTCGATCGCCGTGGCCCGGGAAGCCGCGCCGCCAATATGGAATGTGCGCATCGTCAACTGGGTGCCGGGCTCGCCGATGGACTGTGCCGCAATGACACCAACCGCTTCGCCGACATTGACCAAGCGGCCACGGGCGAGGTCGCGGCCATAACACATCGCGCAGACGCCAAAGCGCGTCTTGCAGGTGATGGCCGAGCGCACCTTGACCTCATCGACACCGAGCATGTCGAGCCGTTCGACCCAGGACTCGTCAAGCACGGTGTCCTTGCGGATCAGCACGGCATCGCCTTCGCCGCCGATGACATCCTCGGCGAGTACCCGGCCAAGCACCCGGTCGCCCAAGGGTTCGACGACATCGCCGCCCTCGATAATCGCCGCGACGGTCAAACCGTTGTCGGTGCCGCAGTCGTGTTCCGTGATGACCACATCCTGCGCCACATCCACCAGCCGCCGGGTCAGGTAGCCGGAATTCGCGGTCTTCAACGCCGTATCCGCCAGGCCCTTGCGTGCTCCGTGGGTCGAAATGAAGTACTCGTTGACGTTGAGCCCCTCGCGGAAGTTCGCCGTGATGGCGTTCTCGATGATGCGGCCGTCCGGCCGCGTCATCAGCCCGCGCATGCCCGCCAACTGCCGAATCTGCGCTGGCGAACCCCTAGCCCCGGAGTCGGCGTAGACGTAGATGGAATTGAACGACGCCTGCTGTTCCTGTTCGCCCCAGCGGTTGGTCACCTGTTCCTTGGAAATGCCATCCATCATGGATCTGGCAACCATATCGTTGGCCCGCGACCAGATATCGACCACCTTGTTGTATTTCTCGCCCTCGGTGACCAGCCCGGAGGCATACTGAGACTCGATCTCCGCAACTTCCGACTCCGCATCCCCGACGATGCGGCTCTTGTCGGTGGGTATCACGAAGTCGTCGACGCCGATGGACGCCCCGGACGAGGTCGAATGGGCGAAGCCGGTGTACATGAGCTGGTCTGCAAATACCACGGTCTCCTTCAGCCCGACATTCCGATAACAGTCGTTGATGAGATTGGAGATCGCCTTCTTGTCCATCGTGCTGTTGACCAACGAGAAGGGCAATTCCTTCGGCACCACGTCGTACAACAACACCCGGCCAACCGTGGTATCGGTCAGCCTGGCCCCGGCAACCTTGGGTTCGGCACCCGATACGGCGAGTTCCGGCACACGGACCTTGATGCGCGCATGCAGGTGCAATTTGCCCGCGTGATAGGCGCGATGCACCTCGTCGGTGTCGGCAAACACCATCCCCTCGCCCCTGGCGCCGACCATTTCCCGGGTCATGTAATAGATGCCCAGCACCACATCCTGGGACGGCACGATGATCGGCTGGCCGCTCGCCGGCGACAGGATGTTGTTGGTAGACATCATGAGCGCCCGAGATTCCAGTTGCGCCTCCAGCGTCAAGGGCACGTGCACGGCCATCTGGTCGCCGTCGAAGTCGGCGTTGTAGGCGGTGCAGACCAGGGGATGCAGTTGAATGGCCTTGCCCTCGATCAGCACGGGCTCAAACGCCTGAATGCCGAGGCGATGCAGCGTCGGAGCGCGATTCAACAACACCGGGTGTTCGCGGATAACTTCCGCCAGAATGTCCCAGACCTCCGCGGTTTCCCGCTCCACCATCTTTTTCGCGGCCTTGATGGTGGTGGCCAGCCCCCGGCTTTCGAGCTTACCGAAAATGAACGGCTTGAACAGTTCCAGTGCCATCTTCTTGGGGAGCCCGCACTGATGCAGCTTCAGCGTCGGGCCGACCACGATCACGGACCTGCCCGAATAGTCCACCCGCTTGCCCAGCAGGTTCTGCCGGAACCGGCCCTGCTTGCCCTTGATCATGTCCGCAAGGGATTTGAGCGCCCGCTTGTTGGAGCCGGTAATGGCGCGGCCCCGCCGGCCGTTGTCCAGCAGCGCATCCACAGATTCCTGCAACATCCGCTTTTCATTGCGCACGATGATGTCCGGCGCCGACAGGTCCAGTAGCCTCTTCAGGCGGTTGTTGCGATTGATGACCCGCCGGTACAGGTCGTTCAGGTCCGAGGTTGCGAAGCGCCCGCCGTCGAGCGGCACCAGGGGCCGCAAATCCGGCGGCAGCACCGGCAGCACCGTTAGCACCATCCACTCCGGCCGGTTGCCGGAACCGACGAACGCCTCCATCAGCTTAAGGCGCTTCGAGAGCTTCTTGATCTTCGTCTCGGAATTGGTCTCGGGAATCATCTGCCTGAGCCGCGCGATTTCCTCTTCTATATCCATGGAACGCAGAAACTGCTGAATGGCCTCGGCACCCATGCGCGCTTCGAATTCGTCGCCGTATTCCTCCAGATTGGCGTAGTACTCCTCGTCGGTCAGTAGCTGCCCCGTTTGCAGGTCCGTTATTCCCGGGTCGATGACCACATAGGATTCGAAGTACAGAACGCGCTCGATGTCCCGCAGGGTCATGTCGAGCAGCAGACCGATGCGCGACGGCAGCGACTTGAGAAACCAGATGTGCGCGACCGGGCTCGCCAGTTCGATGTGCCCCATGCGTTCGCGACGTACCTTCGACAGGGTCACCTCGACCCCGCACTTCTCGCAGATGACGCCCCGGTGCTTCAATCGCTTGTACTTCCCGCACAGGCACTCGTAGTCCTTGACCGGGCCGAATATGCGTGCGCAGAACAGGCCATCGCGCTCCGGCTTGAAGGTTCGATAGTTAATGGTCTCGGGCTTCTTCACCTCGCCAAACGACCAGGACCGGATCATATCCGGCGATGCCAAACCGATACGCAACGAGTCGAATTCGTTGGTGCTCCCTTGATCCTTCAGCAGATTCAGCAAGTCCTTCAAGGTCTTTCTCCAGCTACCATGGGTTTCGATTACAGACCGGCGCCAGCATCAGCGCTACTCGGCCTCCAACTCGATGTCGATGCCGAGCGAGCGAATCTCCTTCACCAGCACGTTGAAGGACTCCGGCATTCCGGCCTCCATGCGAAAGTTGCTGTCGACGATGTTCTTGTACATGGTGGTGCGGCCACCCACATCGTCCGACTTGACCGTGAGCATCTCCTGCAGGGTATAGGCGGCACCGTAGGCTTCCAGCGCCCAGACTTCCATCTCGCCGAACCGCTGGCCGCCAAACTGCGCCTTGCCGCCCAGCGGCTGCTGGGTCACCAGGCTATAGGAGCCGGTGGAGCGGGCGTGCATCTTGTCGTCGACCAGGTGATTGAGTTTCAGCATATACATATAGCCAAGCGTTACCGGGCGGTCGAACCGCTCGCCGGTGCGGCCATCGTAGAGCACGGTCTGCCCGTTCTCCGGCAGGCCGGCCAACGCCAGCATGCGCTTGATCTCGACCTCGGTGGCACCGTCGAATACGGGGGTCGCCATGGGCAGGCCGTCGCGCAGGTTCTCAGCCAGTTCCCGAAGCTCGCGCTCGTTCAACGACTTGAGGTTTTCCTGGCGCTCGCCGACCTGGTTGTACACCTCGTGCAGGTACTCCCGGATCTCCGAGTTCTTGCTCTGCCCCTCCAGCAACGCATTGATCTGGGTGCCGATTCCCTTGGCGGCCCAGCCTAGGTGGGTTTCCAGCACCTGCCCGACGTTCATTCGTGACGGCACGCCCAAGGGGTTCAGCACAATGTCCACCGGCTCGCCGTTTTCGTCGAACGGCATGTCCTCCACGGGCATGATCACCGAGATCACGCCCTTGTTGCCGTGCCGGCCCGCCATCTTGTCCCCTGGCTGAATACGCCGCTTGATGGCGAGATAGACCTTGACAATCTTAAGCACACCCGGTGCCAGGTCGTCGCCGCTTTCCAGCTTGGACCGCTTGTCGGCATAGACCTCGTCAAGCGCCTGGCGGCGTTGGCTGAGTTGCGACTCCGCGCGCTCTAGCTGGGCGTTCAGCGCATCGTCGGACATGCGAATGCCGAACCAGTCGTCATGCTTGAGACCCCGCAGATAGGCCGCGTCGATGACCTGGTCGCGCAGCCCGCCCGGAGCGCTCGCCGCCGTGTTGCCGGTCAGCGCCGCCCTTAGCCGCTCGAAAGTCGCCGTCTCGACAATGCGGTACTCGTCGTCGAGGTCCTTCTTTATCTGCGCCAATTCGTCCTGTTCGATGTCCTTGGCGCGTTGGTCCTTCTCCACGCCGTCGCGGGTGAAGACGCGGACATCGATGACCGTGCCCTTGACGCTGGTCGGTACCCGTAGCGACGTATCCTTAACGTCGGAGGCCTTCTCACCGAAGATCGCCCGCAGCAGCTTTTCCTCCGGCGTCAACTGCGTCTCGCCCTTGGGGGTGACCTTGCCCACCAGGATGTCGCCGGCACCTACCTCGGCACCGATGTACACGATGCCGGACTCGTCGAGCTTCGACAGCGCACCCTCGCCAACGTTGGGAATGTCGCCGGTAATCTCTTCCGGACCGAGCTTGGTGTCCCGGGCAATGCAGGTCAGTTCCTGGATATGCACACTGGTGAACCGGTCTTCCTGCACGACCCGTTCGGAAACCAGGATGGAGTCTTCGAAGTTGTAGCCATTCCAGGGCATGAAGGCCACGCGCATGTTCTGCCCGAGGGCCAGTTCTCCGGTATCCACCGAGGGGCCGTCCGCCAGGATATCTCCCCTGGCGGTCCGGTCTCCGGGTTTCACCAGCGGGCGCTGGTTAATGCAGGTATTCTGATTGGAGCGGGTAAACTTGGTGAGGTTGTAGATATCGACGCCCGCCTCGCCGGCTTCGGTCTCGGCGTCGGCAACGCGCACCACGATACGACCGGCATCGACACTGTCCACCACGCCGCCCCGGGTAGCGATCACACAGACGCCGGAGTCGCGGGCCACATGCCTTTCCATGCCCGTACCCACCAGCGGCTTCTCCGTGCGCAGGGTCGGTACCGCCTGGCGCTGCATATTCGAGCCCATGAGCGCACGGTTCGCATCGTCGTGTTCGAGGAAGGGGATCAACGAAGCGGCAATGGAGACCACCTGTTTGGGCGATACGTCCATGTAGTTGACGTTATCCCGGGCGGTCTTGGTGAATTCGTTGCGGTGGCGAACATCGACGAGTTCGCCAACGAAGGTGCGCTTGTCGTCCAGTGGCGAACTGGCCTGGGCGATAACATATTCCGCCTCGTCGATGGCCGACAGGTACTCGATCTGCCTGGTCACCCTGCCATTGACCACCCGGCGGTAGGGTGTTTCCAGAAAACCGTACTCATTCGTGCGGGCGTAGGCCGCCAGGCTGTTAATGAGCCCGATATTCGGCCCCTCCGGGGTCTCGATGGGACAGACGCGGCCATAGTGGGTTGGGTGGACGTCGCGAACCTCGAAACCGGCCCGCTCCCGGGTCAGGCCGCCCGGGCCGAGCGCCGACACCCGGCGTTTGTGGGTAACCTCCGACAGCGGGTTGTTCTGGTCCATGAACTGCGACAACTGGCTTGAGCCGAAAAACTCCTTGACCGCGGCCGCCACCGGCTTGGCGTTGATCATGTCCTGGGGCATCAGGCCTTCCGACTCCGCCAGCGACAGCCGTTCCTTGACCGCCCGCTCGACCCGAATCAAGCCGACGCGGAACTGATTTTCAGACATCTCGCCCACCGACCGGACCCGGCGGTTGCCGAGGTGGTCGATATCATCGACCGAGCCGCGGCCGTTGCGAATATCGATCAGGGTCTTCAGGACATCGATGACGTCCTCCTTGGTCAGGATACCCGGCCCGCCGATGTCGTCGCGCCCGAGGCGGCGATTGAACTTCATCCGCCCGACCGCGGACAGGTCATAGCGCTCGCTCTTGAAAAACAGGTTTTCAAACAGGTTTTCCGCCGCCTCCCGGGTGGGCGGCTCGCCGGGACGCATCATCTTGTAGATCTCCACCAGCGCCTCTAGGCGGGTACTGGCGGGGTCGATGCGCAGCGTCTCGGAAACGTAGGACCCGCAATCGAGGTCGTTGGTGTAGATGGTCTGGATCTTGGTGGTGCCGAGTTCGAGAATCCGATCAAGCACCTCGTCGGTGATTTCAGAATTACAGGGCAGCAGGATTTCCCCCGTGTCTTCATCGACGATGTCCTTGGCGGTGACCCGGCCGACCAGGTACTCTCGTGGCACATCCAGGCGTTTCATACCGCTGTCCTGCAACAGGCGGACATGGCGCGCCGTGATACGGCGTCCTCCCTCGACGATAACCTCGCCACTTCTGTTCTTGATGTCGAAGGACGCGACTTCGCCGCGCAGGCGTTCGGGCAACAGATCCATGGAGAAGCCGCTTTTCTTGACGTGGAAACTGTCCTTGTCGAAGAACATATCCAGGATATGCTCGCTGGAATAGTCGAATGCCCGCAGGATGATGGTGGCGGCCAGCTTGCGGCGCCGGTCAATGCGCACGAAAACACAGTCCTTCGGGTCAAACTCGAAGTCGAGCCAGGAACCCCGGTACGGTATCACCCGGGCCGAATAAAGCAGCTTGCCCGAGCTGTGGGTCTTGCCCCGGTCGTGGTCGAAAAATACGCCCGGCGAGCGATGCAGTTGCGAAACGACCACCCGCTCGGTGCCGTTGATGATGAAGGTGCCGTTCCCGGTCATGAGGGGAATCTCGCCCATGAAGACTTCCTGCTCCCGCACCTCCTTCACCTTCTTGGCGGAGGACTCGCGGTCGTAGAGAACCAGGCGCACCTTGACCCGCAGCGGCGCGGCAAAGGTAACGCCGCGCAGCACGCACTCCTTCACATCGAATGTGGGCTGGCCGAGCCGGTACTCCACGTACTGAAGCTGCGCATTGCCGGAATAGCTTTCAATCGGGAACACCGATTGAAACGCGGCGTGCAGGCCCACCCGGTCCCGCTCGGCGGGCTTCTTGTCACGCTGCAGGAACTTCCCGTAGGAATCGACCTGAATCGACAGCAGGTAGGGAATTTGCATCGTTTCCGACAGCTTGCCGAAGTCTTTGCGAATGCGCTTTTTCTCCGTGAAGCTATACGCCATTGGAATCTCCCACGCTCGTGCGTTATCTGAACGACGAAAGGCCGACGCCCCTACCCGGGCGTCGGCCGATGTGCCGGTGTAGAACCCAACTACTTGAGCTCGACCTGCGCGCCGGCCTCTTCAAGTTGCTTCTGGATGTCTTCGGCTTCTTCCTTGGTGGCCCCTTCCTTGACCGGAGAGGGGGCGCCGTCCACCAGTGCCTTCGCTTCCTTCAGGCCGAGCCCGGTGATGGCGCGAACCGTCTTAATCACGGTGACCTTCTTCTCCCCGAAAGAACTCAATATCACGTCGAACTCGGTCTGTTCCTCGGCGCCCGCGTCGCCGCCCGCATCGCCATTGGCCGCCGCCGGGGCGGCCACCGCCGCAGCGGCCGCGGAGACACCAAACTTCTCCTCCATGGCCTGAATCAGTTCCACCACCTCCATAACGCTCATTTCGGCGATGGCGTTCAGGATGTCATCTTGGGACAATGCCATTGTTAATCTCCTCGAATCGTCAAAGTAGTTCTAGTCGCCGGATTCCTTGGTATCGCGAATCGCGGCCAGTGTTCGCGCCAGTTTGCCGGGCACCTCGCTAAGCGTTCCGGCCAGCTTGGCGAGCGGTGCCTGAATGACTCCCATGAGCAGCGCGATGGCTTCTTCCCGGGTTGGCAGCTTGGCAACCCGGTCGAGCTGGCCCGCATCGAGCAACTCTCCGCCAATCGACAGCGCCTTGACCTCCAGTGCGCTGTATTGCGTGGCGCAGTCCCGGAGCAGCCGCGCCGCGGAACCGGGCTCTCCCCTGGAGAAGGCCAGCAGCGTCGGGCCGACCAGGGCCTCGTCCAAGCATGCGTATTCGGTGCCCGCCAGCGCCCGCCTGACCAGCGTATTGCGGACCACCTTCAGATACACACCCTGTTGCCGCGCCTGCTCGCGCAGTCCGGTCATTTCGCTCACCGTCATGCCGCGGTAGTCGGCGAGGACCGCCGCCAGCGCCGCAGCCGCCTCCAGATTGACTTCGGCAACGATTTCCTGTTTCTGTTTCAGCCGCAACGGCACTTAATGGCTCCTTACTCAACCGGAGTACTTGGGGTTTGCCCCTAGACACCTAGACATTCAGTGACGACAGATCGATGGGCAGGCCGGGGCCCATGGTTGTGGACAAGGTGATCTTTTTCAGATAGACCCCTTTCGCCGCGGCGGGTCTGGCCTTCTTGAGGTCCGATACCAGCGCCTCCACATTCTCCCTGATCTGCTCGGCGGAGAAGCCCACCCGGCCGACGCTGCCGTGAATGATGCCACCACGGTCGGTGCGGTACTGAACCTGGCCCGCCTTGGCGTTGTTGACCGCGGTTTCGACATCCGCCGTGACGGTGCCGGTCTTCGGGTTCGGCATGAGCCCGCGGGGGCCGAGCAACCTGCCGAGTTTCCCCACCACGCGCATGGTATCCGGCGACGCGATGATCACATCGAAGTTCAGATCACCACCCTGCAGCCGTTCGGCAAGATCCTCCAGGCCCACCACATCGGCGCCGGCCGCCTCCGCCCGGGCCGCTTTTTCCCCCTGGGCAAATACGGCGACGCGGGCCGTTCGACCGGTACCATGCGGTAATCTGGTCGCTCCGCGCAGCGTCTGGTCCGAGCGCTTCACGTCCACGCCAAGATTCACCGACACATCGATGCTCTCCTTGAACTTTGCCTGGGGCAACTCGGCGAGCAGCGTCACCGCCTCGTCGATGCTGTACGCCCTGCGCTTGTCGGCGCGCTCGGCGACGGCGCGCATGCGCCTACTCGGCCTAGCCACTAGACAGCCTCCAGTTCCACTTCTATACCGGCGCTTCGGGCGCTGCCGGCAATGGTGCGCACCGCCGCATCGAGGTTCGCGGCGGTAAGGTCCGGATCCTTGATGCGGGCGATTTCCTCGAGTTGCGCCCGGGTCACCCTGCCAACCTTGTTGACATTCGGCGTGCCGCTGCCCTTGTCGATGCGGGCGGCCTTGCGCAGCAACACCGCCGCCGGCGGCGTTTTCATGATGAAGCCGAAGGTGCGGTCGGAGTACAGGGTTATGACCACCGGCGTCGGCATGCCCGGCTCCAGGCCCTGGGTCTGGGCGTTGAACGCCTTGCAGAAATCCATGATGTTGACGCCGTGCTGGCCGAGCGCCGGGCCAACCGGCGGGCTCGGGTTGGCTTGGCCCGCCGGCACCTGCAGCTTGATGTAAGCGCTTACTCTTTTCGTGCTCTTTGCCATTCCCAAGCTCCCCGGACGACGCCCCCGTGGGCGCCGCCGCCATTTGTTTCAGCCCTTCTCAACCTGGTCGAAATCGAGTTCCACCGGGGTCGAGCGCCCGAAGATTGTTACCGCAACCCGCAGGCGGCTCTTCTCGTAGTTGACCTCTTCCACCACACCGTTGAAATCGTTGAAGGGGCCATCGACCACACGCACCAACTCGCCGGGCTCGAATACCGTCTTGGGCCGCGCCCGCTTGCCGCCCGCCTCAACCCGATCGAGAATCGCGTCGGCCTCCTTGTCGGTAAGCGGCGCCGGGTGGTCCGCGGTGCCGCCGATAAAACCCATTACCCGGGGCGTCGCGTTCACGAGGTGCCAGGTCTCGTCGTTCAACTCCATCTCCACCAGCACATAGCCGGGGAAGAACTTTCGCTCGCTACGGCGCTTCTGGCCGGCCCGCATCTCCACCACATCCTCGGCAGGCACCATGATCCTGCCGAAGGCATCCTTAAGGGGTGACAGGTCTACCCGCTCCTGGAGGGTGCGGGCGACATGCTTCTCGAAACCCGAATAGGCGTGCACGACGTACCATTTCTTTGCTGTTGCCGAGGCTTCCGACATCGTCAGCTACCCAATCACCGAGGAGACGAGCCAACTGAGCGCGGAATCCAAGAGCCACAGGATCAGGGCGAATACCAGCACCAATACCAACACGATTACCGTCGTTTGCAATGTTTCCTGCCGGGTCGGCCAGACCACTCGGCCGATTTCGGCGCGGGATTCCTTGAACAGCGACAAGATGGACCGTCCCCGCTCGGTCTGTAGTGCAATACCCACGGCCACAACCGCGATACCAAGCAGACCAAGCACCCTCAGCAACAGCGACTCGTCCCGGTAGTACCAGTTGCCGAACACGCCCAACGCCAGCAGGGCGACCGTGACCAGCCACTTCAGCCAATCGAGGTTCACCATGGTGTCTGTACCGGTACTCAAAACGTCGCCGCCCCTATGACCCGCGCCGGGCACCCCACCATGGGGCGGGGTGCGTCAATCGCGATATCGTCTCGAAAAGCTGTCTCATCCCTATACCCAAAAACACCATTCAAGGGCAGCCGCGCCGCCCGGTTCTGGCAGGCCAGGAGGGAATCGAACCCCCAACCTGCGGTTTTGGAGACCGCTGCTCTGCCAATTGAGCTACTGGCCTGCTATTGGGTAATCTTGGTGACGACCCCGGCCCCAACCGTGCGGCCGCCTTCTCGAATGGCGAAGCGCTGCCCCTCTTCCATGGCAATGGGCGAGATCAACTGCACCGCCATATTCACGTTGTCGCCGGGCATTACCATCTCGACATCCTTCGGCAACTCCACCGTGCCGGTCACATCCGTGGTCTCAAAGAAGAACTGCGGGCGATACCCCTGGAAGAAGGGTGTATGGCGCCCCCCCTCGTCCTTGGACAACACGTAGACCTCGGCGTCGAACTCCGTGTGTGGTGTGATGCTGCGCGGAATCGCAAGCACCTGGCCGCGTTCCACCTCGTCCCGCTTGATGCCGCGCAGCAGAACGCCGACATTCTCGCCGGCACGCCCCTCGTCGAGCAGTTTGCGGAACATTTCCACACCGGTGCAGGTGGTCTGCCGGGTTTCGCGAATGCCCACAATCTCCACCTCGTCGCCAACCTTCACGATACCCCGGGCGATTCGGCCCGTTACCACGGTACCGCGGCCAGCGATGGAAAAGACATCCTCGATGGGCATTAGAAACGGCTGATCGACCGGGCGCTCCGGCTCCGGTATATAGTCGTCTAGAGCGTTCAGCAGCGCGTGGATGGACTGGACGCCGAACTCGCTGTCCTCGCCCTCCAACGCCTTGAGGGCGCTGCCGATGATGATCGGCGTATCGTCGCCGGGAAACTCGTACTGGTCGAGCAACTCGCGGACTTCCATTTCCACCAGCTCGATGAGCTCCTCGTCATCCACCATGTCGGCCTTGTTCATGTAGACGACAATGCGCGGCACGCCCACTTGACGGGACAGCAGGATGTGCTCCCGCGTCTGCGGCATGGGGCCATCGGCAGCCGAGACAACGAGTACCGCACCGTCCATCTGCGCGGCGCCGGTGATCATGTTCTTCACATAGTCCGCGTGCCCGGGACAGTCCACATGGGCGTAGTGGCGTTGTTCGCTCTCGTACTCGACATGGGCGGTGGCGATGGTGATCCCCCGCGCCTTCTCCTCCGGGGCATTGTCGATCTGGTCGAATTCCCGAATCTCGCCGCCGCGCGCCGCCGCGCACACCTTGGTCAATGCCGCCGTCAGCGTGGTTTTGCCGTGGTCCACATGACCGATGGTTCCCACGTTCACATGCGGCTTGGTCCGTTCGAATCGTTCTTTAGCCATTTTTTCCTCGTGCTGTTCTAACCCTTGATCTCGCCTTGAGCCCTTGGCCCGAGTACTGGTGCTCACAATCGGATTTGAACCGATGACCTCTTCCTTACCAAGGAAGCGCTCTACCTGCTGAGCTATGTGAGCCTTGCCGTCCAGCGGTGGCGTCGAGCGACCCGGCCTGGAGCGGGTAGCGGGACTTGAACCCGCGTCATCAGCTTGGAAGGCTGAGGTTCTACCCCTGAACTATACCCGCCACATGTGCCGCCCTGGTGGTGGGGGAAGGATTCGAACCTTCGAAGGCTGAGCCGTCAGATTTACAGTCTGATCCCTTTGGCCACTCGGGAACCCCACCTGAAACCAGTAACCGATGCTACCTGATTCGCCTCCCGTGCCGGCCGGAATCCGGCTTTCCAAAACGCAAAACACGCCATGCGTTCACAACCCTCGCCGCAAACACACAACGCAATCTTCCTTGTCGGCAACGGACCAGGCCGCTACCCTCGCCATACCGGCATTCAAACGATGCGGCCACCGCTGCCGGGCCGCGGGGCGGTTTGAACGCAATCCCTATCAACCCCACACCCGGCCGTACGCCAGCCGACTAGGGATGGCGTGCCCTGGTGCCGCCACAAGGAATCGAACCCTGGACCTACTCATTACAAGTGAGTTGCTCTGCCGATTGAGCTATGGCGGCTGAAAATGGGAGCGGGATTCTATAGAAACCGATGGGCCGGCGCAACGACCGCGCAATCGGCGGCGGGCGGCAGTTCCGGGGCGGACTGCCGTTGCAGCCGGGCAATCAGTCGAAACACCACCCGCGGATGCTGCAACTCCCGCAGCTCGACCTGGTAGCCGAGTTCCTCGATGTGCGCCCGCCGGGCCAGCGCCCGGGCCCGGTCCGCAAAGACGCCCACCTGCAGAGACCTGGCAAAGGGGCCTGCCGGGACGATATGGTTTGGGATGGATTGGGATTCGAGTTCCTCCCGAACGCGGCGCGCCACCGCAAACGACCCTTGCGCACCCACCAGCAGAAGATAGCCCGGTTCGGCCGCCAGCCGCTCGGTGACCACGTCCACCTCGCCACCCGCCGCCTCGACCGCCGCAATCAATGGTTGCATCGAGTCCGTTTCCACGAACGGGCCCCAGGCCGCGCAGACCGAGCGGTCCGCAGGGGGCCTTTCCAGCAACGGCCCCGGCGATGCCCGGGTCGCCAGCCACTGCGGAGCGCCCACATGGGCCAGAACGGCGACGATGCCGTTGCCGGCGACCAGCGCCAGCAGCCAGGCCCTGGCGCTGCGGAGCGGGTTAGCGGCCATCCCAGCGCAACGAAACCTCGCCGCCGTTGAAACGCCATTCCCCCTCGGGGCCGCGCAGCCGCAACTCGCCGTTGTCGGTCACGCCCTGCACAATGCCTTCGTAGTCCCGATCGCCCTGGGATACCCGGCAAGGCTTGCCGTGGCAAATGTGCACCTCGTCATAGGCCCGCCGCATGCCGCCGAAGCCGGCCCGCCTGAATTCAACGAGCAGGCGCACCACGCTCGATACCAGCGCCGCGGCCAGCTCATCGCGGTCTGCGGCGACACCGAACTGCCGAAGATCGGCGACTTCCTGGTCGATGTGCACCCGCAGGTCGCGGGATACATCCAGGTTCAGCCCAATGCCCACCACGCACTCGAGCGGCCTGCTCTGCGCGACCAGTTCAATCAATATGCCGCAGATCTTGGCACCACCGACAAGCACGTCGTTCGGCCACTTGAGGGCCACATCCGCCACCCCGAGCCGCTCCATCAGGTCGGCGACGGCGAGGCCCACGGCCAGGCTCAGCGCTCCCGCGTCCTTAGGCAAGCCGCCGAGCACGAAGCCCATACTGACCGTGAGATTGCGCGCGAAGTGGCTCAACCAGGTACGCCCGCGCCGGCCCCGGCCGGCGGTTTGCAGTTCGGCGAACCAACACAGGCCATCGACGGTCCCCGACCGCGCGGCTTCGACCATGATGGTATTCGTCGAATCAACGACCAGGTGTACCCGTAGATCTTTCATCCACCCGGTTGCGGCGGGCGAAAGCGCGGCGCGGATGCGCTCGGCGCACAGGGTTCTAGTACCGGGCGGCGCCAGCACGAGGCCGTTGGCGACGTTCAGACCCACTTGCTCCGGCCGCACCGGGACAGGGTCGAATTCATGCTCGGGGACGCCGCCGTGCCGAACCAGGCGCTCGAGCAGTTCCGCCAGCTTCCGCTGTTGAGTCGGAGTCATCCAGACGCCGGGATTGCATAGAGGCACCCGGCCGGGCACCGCCCGCGCCAGCGCACCGCCCCGCCTTGGCCGGCGGGGCCGTTGCCCGAGCAGACCGAGTCCGCCGGGGCGGGAATACAAGCCTGACGACGACCTACTCTCACATGGGGAAACCCCACACTACCATCGGCGCTGTACCGTTTCACTGCTGAGTTCGGGATGGAATCAGGTGGTTCCAGCACGCTAGTATCGTCAGGCAAACCGGGTCTCGCCCGCCCGATGCAAACGGGCGGGTGAGAAAAATTCAGAAGATATGCAGCCCAACGCGGCGATGCGTCCACAACAAGTCCATATATCGATCACATCCGCCAGCCGCGCGATGGCCTACCGGCCCCCCACGGCACCCGGCTGCGGCGGGGCGGGCGTTGCACCACCCCGTCCGGCAACGGCGTGCTCGATTATATGGTCAAGCCGCACGGGCAATTAGTACAGGTTAGCTCAACGCCTCGCAGCGCTTACACACCCTGCCTATCAACCTCGTCGTCTACGAGGGCCCTTCAGAAATCTTGAAGATTTGGTGAGATCTCATCTTGAGGGGGGCTTCCCGCTTAGATGCTTTCAGCGGTTATCCCTTCCGAACATAGCTACCCGGCGGTGCCACTGGCGTGACAACCGGAACACCAGAGGTTCGTCCACTTCGGTCCTCTCGTACTAGAAGCAGCTCCTCTCAAATCTCATACGCCCACGACAGATAGGGACCGAACTGTCTCACGACGTTCTAAACCCAGCTCGCGTACCACTTTAAATGGCGAACAGCCATACCCTTGGGACCGGCTTCGGCCCCAGGATGTGATGAGCCGACATCGAGGTGCCAAACACCGCCGTCGATGTGAACTCTTGGGCGGTATCAGCCTGTTATCCCCGGAGTACCTTTTATCCGTTGAGCGATGGCCCTTCCATACAGAACCACCGGATCACTAAGACCGTCTTTCGACCCTGCTCGGCCCGTCGGCCTCGCAGTCAAGCACACTTCTGCCTTTGCACGCACTGCATGATTTCCGACCATGCTGAGTGTACCTTCGTGCTCCTCCGTTACTCTTTAGGAGGAGACCGCCCCAGTCAAACTACCCACCACACACTGTCCTCGATCCAGATCATGGACCTGAGTTAGAACCCCAACGTGACCAGGGTGGTATTTCAAGGACGACTCCACGCAGGCTAGCGCCTGCGCTTCAAAGTCTCCCACCTATCCTACACAAATCAAGTCAAAGTCCAGTGCGAAGCTGTAGTAAAGGTTCACGGGGTCTTTCCGTCTAGCCGCGGGTACACGGCATCTTCACCGCGATTTCAATTTCACTGAGTCTCGGGTGGAGACAGTGTGGCCATCGTTACGCCATTCGTGCAGGTCGGAACTTACCCGACAAGGAATTTCGCTACCTTAGGACCGTTATAGTTACGGCCGCCGTTTACCGGGGCTTCGATCACAAGCTTCGGCCAAGGCCTAACCTGATCAATTAACCTTCCGGCACCGGGCAGGCGTCACACCCTATACGTCCTCTTGCGAGTTTGCAGAGTGCTGTGTTTTTAATAAACAGTCGCAGCCACCTGGTATCTTCGGCCACCGCCAGCTCGAGGAGCAAGTCCCGTCACCGGCAGCGGCGCACCTTCTCCCGAAGTTACGGTGCCATTTTGCCTAGTTCCTTCACCCGAGTTCTCTCAAGCGCCTTGGTATTCTCTACCCGACCACCTGTGTCGGTTTGGGGTACGGTCGGTCGCAGCCTGAAGCTTAGAGGTTTTTCTTGGAAGCATGGCATCAACCACTTCCCGCTCGTATAGGAGCGGTTCGTCATCACATCTCAGCCTTGAAGCCCCGGATTTACCTGGAACTTCGGCCTACGTGCTTAAACCTGGACGACCATCGCCAGGCCGGCCTAGCCTTCTCCGTCACCCCATCGCAGCCACGATCGGTGCAGGAATGTTAACCTGCTTTCCATCGACTACGCCTTTCGGCCTCGCCTTAGGGGCCGACTCACCCTGCGCCGATGAGCGTTGCGCAGGAACCCTTGGTCTTCCGGCGAGGAGGATTTTCACCTCCTTTATCGTTACTCATGTCAGCATTCGCACTTCTGATACCTCCAGCGCGCCTTACGGCACGCCTTCACCGGCCTACAGAACGCTCCCCTACCATGCGGCGCTTCATTCGAGCCCGCCTAGACGACCTCGAATGAAGCACCGCATCCGCAGCTTCGGTGGACAGTTTGAGCCCCGTTACATCTTCCGCGCAGGCCGACTCGACCAGTGAGCTATTACGCTTTCTTTAAAGGATGGCTGCTTCTAAGCCAACCTCCTGGCTGTCTGGGCCTTCCCACATCGTTTCCCACTTAACTGTCACTTGGGGACCTTAGCTGGCGGTCTGGGTTGTTTCCCTTTCCACGACGGACGTTAGCACCCGCCGAGTGTCTCCCTCGATTGCACTTACCGGTATTCGGAGTTTGCATGGGGTTGGTAAGTCTAGGTGACCCCCTAGCCCAAACAGTGCTCTACCCCCGGTGGTGAAAAACGAGAGGCTCTACCTAAATAGATTTCGGGGAGAACCAGCTATCTCCGAGCTTGATTAGCCTTTCACTCCGAGCCACAGGTCATCCCCTAATTTTTCAACATTAGTGGGTTCGGGCCTCCAGTTGATGTTACTCAACCTTCACCCTGCCCATGGCTAGATCGCTCGGTTTCGGGTCTACTCCTACCGACTCCCCCCGCAAAGCGGGGTTGGCGCCCTATTCAGACTCGGTTTCCCTACGGCTCCCCTAAACGGTTAACCTCGCCAGTAAAAGTAACTCGCTGACCCATTATACAAAAGGTACGCAGTCACGCCGGGCCGCAAGCGGCACAACGCTCCCACTGCTTGTATGCATCCGGTTTCAGGATCTATTTCACTCCCCTCACAGGGGTACTTTTCGCCTTTCCCTCACGGTACTGGTTCACTATCGGTCAGCGGAGAGTATTTAGCCTTGGAGGATGGTCCCCCCTCGTCCTAAGACATTTCAGACAGGGTTCCACGTGTCCCGTCCTACTCGATTTCACCCTAGATTCGTTTTCGTGTACGGGGCTGTCACCCTGTATCGCGTCACTTTCCAGAAACTTCCACTAACGAATCACGGGCTTAAGGGCTGGTCCCCGTTCGCTCGTCGCTACTGAGGGAATCTCGGTTGATTTCTTTTCCTCCGGGTACTTAGATATTTCAGTTCCCCGGGTTCGCCTTCATACCCTATGAATTCAGGTATGAATACCGCAAAGCGGTGGGTTTCCCCATTCGGAAATCCCCGGATCAAAGCCTGTTAGCCGGCTCCCCGAGGCTTATCGCAGGCTACGACGTCCTTCATCGCCTTCCGCTGCCTAGGCATCCACCAGATGCACTTCATTGCTTGACCATATAATCCAACACGCCAGTTGGACGTACATGGTATCTCGTTGCCGGGCGGCTCCGCGGTGCAAAACGCAACGCAAAACCGCACCAAGACGCATCTATTGTGCTTGCCGTTGGGTTACGGCAAGCAACCCGCGTTGTTATTGCATTGAATAACAATGCGGCTACATATCTCTGAATTGTTAAAGAACCGGGCCACCCGATGAGCCCTCGCTCAACGGGCACAAGGCCCCACATCCCATAGCGAACCGGGGTTCGGCCATCGGATGTGGGTTCTTAAGCTTCTCGTGCAAACCGCGAACTTGGTGGAGCCGAGGAGGATCGAACTCCTGACCTCCTGCGTGCAAGGCAGGCGCTCTCCCGGCTGAGCTACGGCCCCCTAATCGGTTTACATGGTGGGTCTGGGTGGATTTGAACCACCGACCTCACCCTTATCAGGGGTGCGCTCTAACCTGCTGAGCTACAGACCCGCAGCAATCTCCAAACGCTTTAAGTAGTGACAAGCCATTCGTGTGGGCGCCGCCCCGTGCATCGGAACGCCAGGCAGTTCGCCGTGCCGCCGCATGGCGCTAGGCGGCCGCCTGAATAAATTCGTGAGCAAATGGTCCGCTCTTGCACCCCATCCGCACGAGGCGAATGAAAGTACTCAGGACTTTGGGTTTAAGGAGGTGATCCAGCCGCAGGTTCCCCTACGGCTACCTTGTTACGACTTCGTCCCAGTCATGAACCACACCGTGGTAACCGTCCTCCGAAGTTAGACTAGCTACTTCTGGTGCAACCCACTCCCATGACGTGACGGGCGGTGTGTACAAGGCCCGGGAACGTATTCACCGCGACATTCTGATTCGCGATTACTAGCGATTCCGACTTCAAGGAGCCGAGTTGCAGACTCCTATCCGGACTACGAGCGGTTTTTTGGGATTCGCTCACCATCGCTGGGTCGCAGCCCTTTGTACCGCCCATTGTAGCACGTTTGTAGCCCACCCCGTGAGGGCCATGATGACTTGACGTCGTCCCCACCTTCCTCCGGTTTGTCACCGGCAGTTTCCTTAGAGTTCCCGGCGTTATCCGCTGGCAAATAAGGACAAGGGTTGCGCTCGTTACGGGACTTAACCCAACATCTCACGACACGAGCTGACGACAGCCATGCAGCACCTGTCACCCGGTTCCCGAAGGCACCTTTCCATCTCTGGAAAGTTCCGGGGATGTCAAGGGGTGGTAAGGTTCTTCGCGTTGCATCGAATTAAACAACATGCTCCACCGCTTGTGCGGGCCCCCGTCAATTCATTTGAGTTTTAACCTTGCGGCCGTACTCCCCAGGCGGAGAACTTATCGCGTTAGCTGCGCCACTAAAGCCTCAAGGGCCCCAACGGCTAGTTCTCATCGTTTACGGCGTGGACTACCAGGGTATCTAATCCTGTTTGCTCCCCACGCTTTCGCGCCTCAGCGTCAGTATTGGTCCAGGAGGCTGCCTTCGCCATTGGTATTCCTTCCTATATCTACGCATTCCACCGCTACACAGGAAATTCTACCTCCCTCTACCATACTCGAGCCCGGCAGTTTGGAATGCAATTCCCAGGTTGAGCCCGGGGCTTTCACATCCCACTTACCAAACCGCCTACGCGCGCTTTACGCCCAGTAATTCCGATTAACGTTCGCACCCTCCGTATTACCGCGGCTGCTGGCACGGAGTTAGCCGGTGCTTCTTCTTTGGTTAACGTCAAGACCCGCGGCTATTAACCGCTGGCTTTTCTTCACCACTGAAAGTGCTTTACAACCCGAGGGCCTTCTTCACACACGCGGCATGGCTGGGTCAGGCTTGCGCCCATTGCCCAAGATTCCCCACTGCTGCCTCCCGTAGGAGTCTGGACCGTGTCTCAGTTCCAGTGTGGCTGATCGTCCTCTCAGACCAGCTATGGATCGTCGCCTTGGTGAGCCATTACCCCACCAACTAGCTAATCCAACGCAGGCCCCTCCGGCAGCGGGAGCTTCCAAGGATAGGCCCCCTTTGATCCCCCGTCGTCAAGACGGGAGATGTCATACGGTATTAGCTCGAGTTTCCCCGAGTTGTCCCCTTCTGCCGGGCAGGTTCCTACGCGTTACTCACCCGTCCGCCACTTTACTCGCGCCCGAAGGCGCTTTCTCGTTCGACTTGCATGTGTTAAGCCTGCCGCCAACGTTCAATCTGAGCCATGATCAAACTCTTCAGTTTAAAGGTTTGTGCAAGTTGCCTTGCACCAGTTTCGTCAAAGCTCAAGCGAATTTAGTTTCCATTCCGCGTACACGAAACGGACACCCACACGAATGGCTTGTATATCGTTCTATAGTACTTATAGAACAACTACTTAACTTGTTTTTAAAGAGCGCCCCCGGCACTGGGCCGGTGGTAAGGGCTGCGCATTATACGCCGCTCGAACCACTTGGCAAGGACATATGCGGGTTCCGGCATGAATCCGGCGTGCGGCACAGGCGCCGGCCATGCTCGCTAGGGGGACAGGGCCATCCCAAAGTGTTCGCTCCTGAGGTGAAATTTCAGAAAACTCTCCGGATTCCGAAAAATATTGCCAAATTTTCCGAAAAATATTCGCAAACCATCTGCGTAAGGCTTTGCCGAGGGCTAGTAGGCGATTTTGGGATGGCCCTGCTCTACAGGGAACTTCGCCGCCCGGCGCCCGGAGCGCCGCCTCCGGCGGGTGGCCGGCCCGCAACGCGCGCTATGAACGCCTGCCGCACAACCAGGCGAATCGCTCCGCATACAGTGCCTGATAGCACTCCGACATCTTCCCGGCAGAGAAGGTCTCGCGGGCCCGCGCCGCGATTGCCTCCCGGGACACCGCCAAGGCGCCCTCTAGGTACCCGGGCAATTGCCCCGCGACCACACCGGGATCATCGGACAGGGAAAAGAGGTGAACCGCCCCGGGCGGCATCGCATCCCGCAACTCCCGATGCGGCCCGATATCGGAGAGTATGCAGGGGAGCCCCATGCACAACGCCTCCAGCACGGCGTTCGGCAACCCTTCGGAAAGCGATGCGCTTACGAAGAAGTCGCTATCCACCAGGTATCGATAAACATCCTCCTGTTGCCCCACCAATGCGGTCCCGTCGCTTGCGTAGCGTTTGAGCCCGGCATATTCGGGCCCATCGCCAACAACGGTAAGCCTTGCCAAGCCGGCCAATCGCCGGAAGACTTCGCACAGGTACCGAGTGTTCTTTCTGGCAACCAGGGCACCCACTGCAACGGCTTGCAAAGCGCCATGCCCTCCCTTGGCGGAACCTCTACTGGCATAGGCGCGGGGAATCTCCACGCCATCTGGTATTGCCGTGGTGTCCGATATCCGGTAACGCCGCTGGTACTCGAGTTGCATGGCCTTTGCACAGCAAACAATCTGGGGGCACTTGCGGATCGCCCCCACATGGCTTCCCGCAACATAGGCCCCCAGGGGCCTGCCAAACAGAAGCGGATACTCCATGTGGGGGATGTTCCTGGCCGTCAGGATCCAGTCGGCGCTCCGATCCAATTTCGATACGAGGAGGTCACTGCGCCATCCACAGCTATGTATCAGGTGCGGCCGGATCAAGCCGATAACGGCCGCAAGCCGCTTCCTCAACCAGAACAGGCCGGCGAGTCTGCCCAGGCGAAACGAGTGTACCCGTACCGGCAGGCAGTCGACTTCACCCATAAGGGAATCGCCCGCCCTTTCTGGTGAAAGGGTTATCAACGACACCTCGAATCTATCGTAATCCAGGTGCCGCAGTATGTTCACAAGCTGCAGGGACGGAGCGCATCTGCACATAGACGACGTCACGTAGGCCAATTTGATCCGCCCATCGGCAGCGCGCGGGGAGCCTGCGGAGGGAACCGGCTTCGTGCCGATCAAGTCGCCCTGTCCGGCCCCCCGGGCGGCCAAACAGGGGGATACCCGGCCAGGGGCCGGAACGAGCGGATTGGGGGTGGGCGATGCGATCATGTCGGCAAGAATAGCACGGGCCCAGGGTGCGGGACGGCGGCGGCGCAAGGCGATGGGCTCGCCGTTTGGTGGTGTATCAGTTTGCATCTGTGGATAGAGCAAGGGCACGGCACACAAGTGATTCGGCAGGGCCGGGATGCAAACGGATACACCGCCCGCCGTTTGCGGGCCTCGATACGTTGGTATAGGTTAGCGCGCCATGGGAACATCGGCGCAACGCACATCTCCCCCCCCCCTCCCCCCCCGAACCGGCGCCGCGCCGCATGAATCGTCGGCGGCCCATCACCGATGAGCCAAGTGTTCGACCCTGCGCGGCCTCCCGCGGTATCCGTCGTCATTCCGGCCCGCAACGCGGAAGCGACCATCGTCCCCACTCTCGATTCAATATTCGCTCAGGACTACCCGGGTTCCATAGAGGTTATCGTTGCCGACGGTTCCGATACCCCCGCCACATCCCAGATTGTCCGGCGGCTCTTCCCGGCCGTGCGCTTGATACCCAATCCAGAACAAGTCCTGGTGCCCGGTGCCAACGCGGCCTTTCGCCTGGCAACCGGAGACATCATCGTGCGCTGCGACGCCCATACGATGTTGCCGCCGCAGTACGTGAGTCACGCCGTGCAAACCCTGGAGCGAACCGGGGCAGCCAATGTGGGCGGACGGCAACAGGCAGTGGGAACCACCTTCTTTGAACGAACCGTGGCGATGGCAATGACCACGCCGTTGGGGGTGGGCGACGCCCGCCATCGTCTTGGCGGCGAGGAGGGTGCCGTCGACACCGTATTTCTGGGTACGTTGCGGCGCAAAACGCTGGACGAGTCGGGAGGATACAGCTCCGATATCGCCATCAACGAGGACTACGAACTCAACTACCGCCTGCGCAAGCGGGGGAAGCTGCTGTGGTTCGACCCCGGGCTGGTGGTGGAGTATCGACCTCGCGGTACGCCCTGGGCGCTGGCGCGACAGTATTTCAACTACGGCCGGGGCAAGTCGGCAGTGATTATGAAGCATCCGGCCTCGGTTCGCCTGCGCCATCTCGCCGCTCCCGGGCTGGTGTTGGCCTTGATGGCCGGGGCCGTGCTGGCCGTGGCCGGAACCCCGTGGCCGGTGGCGGTGCTGCTATGCGCATACACCCTGACGATCGTCGCCGGGGCGGTGGTCATCGGCTTGCGCCGGCGGTCAGCGGCGGCTGTCCTGCTGCCGTTGGTTTTGGCAATCATGCACCTGAGTTGGGGGATCGGCTTCTTCTTTCCCTTGAATCCAGGAGATCACCAAGAACACTAACGAGAAGATCAGGTAAACCGGGTGCCCGCTGGGCCTTAGGCCGACGCGAACTGTGCGCTCCGGCTCACTCGCCTCCGCCGATGGCCGTTTGCGAGCCCTGCGCGGCCCGCTGGGCGGGTCGAACTATTCGGCACCCCGGATTAGCCTCTCGAACAGCGCGGCGTAGGCATCGGCCATCCGCTCCAGGGAGAACTCCGCCGCCCGCGCCCGGAGCGCCGCCGGCGGCGGGTGACCGCCCCGCAGCGCTCGAGACAGCGCCCGGCCCAGCGCCGCCGCGTCGCCCACCGGCGGCAGCCCCCCCCAGCAGCCCAGAATCTCTCGCGGGCCGTGCGGCGTGTCCGTGCTCACCACCGGCGTGCCGCAGGCCAGCGCCTCCAGCATCACCGTCGGCAGACCCTCCCAGCGGGAGGAAAGCGCTAGCACCGCCGCCCCCGCCATGTAGCGGTACGGGTTCTCGTCAAAGTCCAGGAAGCCCAGATCCCCGGCCACCCCGCGGCCCCGCGCCAGGGATTGCAGCCCCGCGCGACAGGGCACCGAGAGCCGGCCCAGGATGAGCAGCCGGGCGCCCAGCTCCCGGCGCGCCAGCGCAAACGCCTCCACGAGGGTCGGGTAGTCCTTGGCGGGCGCCTCGCGCCCCACGGCCAGGATCACCGGCGGCGCCCCCGGCCGGAACCAGGGGTGCGCCACCGCCTCCCGCGCCAGCCGCCGGATGCGGTCCAGGGGCACGCCGTTGTGGATGACGCGCACGCGCCCGGGGTCCACGCCCAGGGACTGCCGGACGGACTCCGCCACGCCCCCGGACACGGCCACCACCGCGTCGGCGAGGGCATAGAGCGCCCGGGCGGCGGCCAGCCATTGCGGCCCGTATTCGGCGGCGACATTGTTGCGCACCGTGACCACCGTCGGCACCGCCCGGTCCGTCAGCGACGCGGCAGAGACCGCGGCGGCATCGGCGCCCGGCAGTGCCGACACCACGACCTCTGGACCGGTTGTACGGATATACCGCGCGAGCATGTGCGCATACACATAGAGACTGCGGCGGCGTGCGACGCGCACCGCCAGCCCCTTGCGGCGGAGCGCCCACCAGCCGCACGCCACCCCCAGGGGGTTGACTGGCATGGCCTGCACCTCGAATCCGGCGCCCCGTACCGCCCGCAGGAACTTGCGGTCCGTATGCGGGAGCCGCGCCCGATAGACACGGATTCCACGGGGAATCGAGGTTTGGTAGTCCCCCGCAAACCGGGGCACCAGCAGGTCTACCCGGTGCCCGCGCCGGGCGAGCAACCCGGCCAGGTTGAGCGTGTTGCGTTCCGCCCCGCCCCCGTTGAGACCGGTCAGCGCAAAGGCTATGTGGCGCTTAGCTCCGGTCATGCCTGCCCGGGACGGAGGCCGCGCACATCGCGACACTCAATCCAAGCAGAAACATAGCCGCCGCGATCAGCAGTAGATGGTGGGAGGCCAGGCCGTTCAAGGCGAAGACAACAACCCAGCCTGCTGTCGAATCCCGGGCGAGCGATCTCGGCGCACGCCACTGCGAACGCAGCAACAGGAAAATGCCGGAAACGAACAGCAACAGGGGGACAATACCCGCCTCTCCCAGCAACGCCAGATACAGGTTGTGAACGCCCGCCAATCTGCCATGGTGCTCAATGGGGGCACCCTCCATAGATATCAGGGTGCCCAGGCCGTGGCCGAATAGCGGCGCCTCCATCGCCTTCTCGAAGCCCAATCTCCAAAGCAACAAGCGCCTGTTCAACCCGCCCAGATGGTACGTTACGGATGTGCCGGCATTGCCAATATCGTTGTCGGCAACCCGTATCGACCAGAGCCCCTCGATAGCACCCAGTTCAGGCGGGATGGGGCCGCTGAGGCGGTTGTTGGTCAACCACAGTTGTTCGAGATTCCGCAGGCCGCCGAGCTCGGGCGGAATAGCACCGACTAGATTATTGTCGCCGAGTGACAGTAGCGTTAGACGGGTCAGCTTCCCCAGTTCCGGCGGCATGGGGCCCCCGAGTTGGTTGCCGTCCAGCCACATCAAGACGAGCTCGTCCAGTAGTCCGACCTCGGGGGGGATGCGTCCGCCCAGGTTCATACCCCGCAAGTCCAGGTATTCGACCCGTCCTCGCGAATTGATTCCCACGCCCTGCCAGGATACGACGGGCTCGGAGTAGCTCCAGTTCAACGGGGCGCTCACCGCCAGAGCATCGCGCACGAGCATCAGACGGGCACCGTCTTCGAGCACGCTAGGCTTCCTCCAGGGTGGCGGTTCGCAAAGCAGCTCGGTCTCCATACTGTTGTACCGCGCCCGCGCCTCACGCCAGGTCAGCGGAATGCAGTCGGAGAGGCTATTGCCGCCCAGGCGCAGAACCGCCAGACGAGGCAGGCCGTCCGTCTGCGCTGTCCCGATCGGGCCAGGGATGGAACCCGTCAGCGAGTTGCCTTCCAGAGAGAGCACCTCCAGGTTGGCCAGGGTGTCGATTTGCCCGGGGATAGGGCCGACAAGTTCATTGCCGCCAAGCAGCAGCCGGGCGAGCTGCCGCAACGCACCAAACTCCTCCGGGATGGCACCGGTGAGCCCATTGTTCTCGAGTTTGAGTGTCCGCAGCTTGGCGAGCGCACCCAATTCCGGCGGGATTGAGCCCTCAAGTCGGTTGTCGCCAAGATGCAAAACAACCAGTTCGTCCAACAGGGATAGTTCGTCGGGAATCCGCCCGTTCAACCCCATATGCGATAGATCCAGGGCGACGATGCGCGGCTCTTGCGCCCCAACCCGCTCGGTGCTTGGCGGAAACCCCAGGGTAACCCCCCGCCAACGATCGATGGGGAGCGCGGCGCTCCAGTTCAATTCCACATCGCCGGCCAGCGTGTCGCGCACCCTCAAAAGCGTGGAGCAGTCATTGTACAGGCGCCTTGTTCTGGGCAGCAATTGGCAGCGCGGGCTTGTGTCGACAACCCGGCTGCGACCGGCGGTGAGCACTTCGACAAGATCGAAACGCGACTCCGCCAGCCCGGGCAATGCCACTACCGAAGGCGGTAGGGGGCCGGTCAGGCTGTTCCCATGCAGCCGCAGGTCCCGAAGCCTCGACAACTTGCCCAGTTCCGGCGGAAGGCGGCCGGTCAAGGCATTGCCGTCCAATGCCAGCGTGCGCAGCTCGGTCAGGTCGCCAAGCTCGGGCGGGACCGGACCGGCCAGCCGGTTGCGGCTGAGCCGCAGCGAGACGAGCCCGGCCAGCCGCCCGAGCTCGGGGGGAATGCGTCCATTCAATCCAAGCTGCGTCAGGTCGAGCCCCGCCACGCGGCTGCGCGAAGGCGCCATGACGATGCCCTGCCAGTCCCCAACGGGTACGTTTGGGCCCCAGTTCAGCGGCGCATCCCCGGCGAGTTCGTCCTGCACCGACAGCAGTAGCGCACAGTCGGCGAGCAGGCCCGAGCCGATTCGCCCTGGTTGGCACAACAGGGCGGCCTCCAGGTCGTGGTCCCTGGTCGCATAGAGCATTGGCGGGAAAGGGCCCGTGAGATCATTGCCCGCTAGGCGCAGGAAGGATAGCTTCTCGATTGTGCCCAGTTCCGGCGGCACGGGACCGACAAGTTCATTGCGTTCAAGGCGCAACGAGACGAGTTGTGTCAATCTACCCAGCGCCAGGGGGATGGGCCCAGCCAGCCGGTTGCGGCCAAGATCCAGGGCGACCAGGCCGCCGAGATCACCCAGTTCCGCCGCCAGGCGACCATTTAGCCCCGCGCCGGGCAGTTCCAAAGCGGTCACGCGTGGCGGCAAACCGCCAGCGCTGACCCCCTGCCAGAAGGCGATGGGTATGTCCTCGTCCCAGTTGAGCGGCGCCTCGCCGGCCAGGATATCCCGGTTTGCCAGCAGCAGGGCGCAGTCGGCCAGTAAATCCGAGGCCATTTCCGACGAGGGTCGGCAGTACTGCCCGCTCTCCGCCTGCCGACCACCAATATCCCCGGGGGCACCCGTTGCATAAGCCGTCCGGGCGTTGTCCACCCGGAGAGCAGCGTGGCGAACATCAAGATCGTGTCTCTCGATCTCGTATAGTTCTAGCGGGAAAGGGCGGGCCAGGTCGTTACCGGCGAGGCGCAGGAGAGTGAGATTGTCCATTTTCCCCAGTTGCGGTGGAACGGGTCCGGTTAGGCGGTTGCCCCTAAGAAAGAGCTTCTGAAGGCTTCGTAGCTCCGCCAGTTCCGGCGGTATGGCGCCGGTCAGGCGGTTGAACGCCAACCCCAGAAATTCCAGATTGGCGAGTTTCCCCAACTCGGGCGGAATGGGACCGGTAAGCCGATTCCCGCTGAGATTCAGCTTGACCAAGCCGTCCAGCCGCGCAAGCTGCGGCGGAATGCGCCCTGCCAGTCCCTCCGCCCCCAGAAAGAGCTGGATGACCCGGCCCTCCGGGCCGCCCACGTGAACGCCCCGCCACCGACCGATGGGAAGGTGCCGGCTCCAGCCTCCCGGTGCCCCGCCCGCCAGCTCGTCCCGCACCGCCAGCAGCAGCGCGCAGTCGGCGAGCAGCCCCGGGCTAATCCGCGGCGACGGCCGACAGAGCAGATCGTGGACAAGGTCGTGACTGGGCACCTCGTACAATCGGGGCGGAACGGGGGCGGCGAAGTCGTTGCCCGCCAGACGCAGGACGGACAGCTCGGGTCCGCCGAGAGAAGACGGAATGGGGCCGGTCAGGCGGTTGCCCCTAAGCCATAGCTGCTGAAGGCCCCGTAGCTCCGCCAGCTCCGGCGGGATGGGGCCGGTCAGGTGGTTGAAGCTCAACTCCAGATGCTTCAGATTAGCCAGCTTCCCCAACTCGGGCGGAACGAAGCCGCTGAGCCGATTTTGGTCGAGGTGCAGCGAAACGAGATGGCTCAGTCGCCCTAGTGCGGGCGGGATCCTGCCGTTCAGGTTCAACCCCGTTAACGCCAGCTTCGTCACCCGTTCCAGCGGGCCACCCACCGTCACCCCCTGCCACTCGGCAAGGGGGAGATGGGCACTCCAATTGAGCTTCGCGTCGCCAGCCAGGGTGTCCCTGACCAACAGCAGCAGCGCACAGTCGGCGAGCAGACCCGGGTTGTCCGGGGAAACGGCGGGGCAGAACGGGCGCCTGGCGCCAACCGGTCCCGAATTGGGGGGCATGGGGCCCGTCAAGCGGTTGTCGTTCAGCCACAGCTCCCGCAGATTCTTAAGCTTCCCCAGTTCGGCTGGAACCGGGCCGGTCAGGTTGTTGGCGGTAAGCGCCAGCATTTGCAGATCGGCGAGATTTCCCAGTTCCGGCGGAATAGCGCCTGTCAACCAATTGCCATCGAGCACTAGGGTCCGCAGGCGGACAAGGCTTCCCAACTCTGCGGGAATCCGGCCGTTCAACCCCATTCGCGGCAGTTCCAGCGCGATGACACGTCCCTCCCGACCGCCCAGGGTAACGCCCCGCCACCGGACGATGGAAAGGTGCCGGTCCCAGCCGAGCGCCGCCCCGCCCGCCAGCTCGTCCCGCACCGCCAGCAGCAGCGCGCAGTCGGCGAAGAGCCCCGGGCTGATCCGCGGCGAGGGCCGGCAGAGCAGCTCTTGGTGGAGGTCGTTATCGGGCACCTCGTACAATCGGCGCGGAACGGGGCCGGCGAAGTCGTTGCCCGCCAGGCGCAGCACGGACAGCCCGGGTCCGCCGAGAGCGGGCGGTATGGGGCCGGTCAGGCGGTTGCCCCTAAGCCATAGCTCCCGAAGGCTTCGTAGCTCCGCCAGCTCCGGCGGTATGGCGCCGGTCAGGCGATTGAACGCCAACCCCAGGTATTCCAGATTGGCGAGTTTCCCCAACTCGGGCGGAATGGGACCGGTGAGCCGATTGCGGCTGAGGTGCAGATTGACTAGGCCGTCCAGCCGTGCAAGCTGCGGCGGAACGCGACCTGCCAGTCCCGTCTCCGCCAGAGTGAGCTGGATGACGCGGTTCTCCGGGCCGCCCACGCCAACGCGCCGCCACCGGCCGATGGGAAGGTGCCGGCTCCAGCCGAGCACCGCCCCGCCCGCCAGCTCGTCCCGCACCGCCAGCAGCAGCGCGCAGTCGGCGAGCAGCCCCGGACTGATCCGCGGCGAGGGCCGGCAGAGCAGCTCTTGGTGGAGGTCGTTATCGGGCACCTCGTACAATCGGGGCGGAACGGGGCCGGCGAAGTCGTTGCCCGCCAGGCGCAGCACGGACAGCCCGTATCCGCCGAGAGCGGGCGGTATGGGGCCGGTCAGGCGGTTGCCCCTCAGCCATAGCTGCTCAAGGTTCGGTAGCTCCGCCAGCTCCGGCGGTATGGCGCCGGTCAGGCGATTGAACGACAACCCCAGGTATGCCAGATTGGCGAGTTTCCCCAACTCGGGTGGAATGGGACCGGTAAGCCGATTCCTGCTGAGTTCCAGATGAACCAACTGGTCCAAGCGGCCGAGTTCCGCGGGAATGCGCCCGTTCATTCCATGTCCCATAAGGGACAGATGGGTTACGCGGCCCCCCCGGCCATCCACCGTAACGCCCCACCAATCTCGGAGGGGCAGGGTACTCCGCCAGTTGAGCGGCACCTCGCCGGCTAGGACGTCCCGCACCGCCAGCAGCAGGGCGCAGTCGGTGTCCGCGTCCGAGCCATCGGCCAGCGGCGACGCGCAAAGTGACCCGTCCGACAGGCTCTCTTGGACGCGCAACAGGGCCCAGGGCGTGAACTGGACCGCAACGATGGCAAAGCCGACCAGCCCCCCGGCCCAGGACAACAGGAAAACGGCCCTTCTCCGGTTGCGCAGATTGAACAACGCAAACAGGGTCAGTATCGCGACGAGCACGAGGAACCCCATCCTGGAAGCCGTCGCCAGGGTCGCCGCCGTACCCGCCGCCAGACCCAGATAGCCGAGCCTGCGCGAGGCACCATTGGTCAGGAAGGCTGCGGCAAGCACCGCGGCCATGCAGGCGACAAGCGCGGCTTCGTTCGGATTGGTGAAGGCACCCGTCAGGCGGAACGGAATTCGATAGGGCGGCAGAATGCCGAAGCTGCGCAGCACCGGCGAGGCGAGAATGATGGCGCAGCTCGCAATCAGGACGATGAGCACACCCCGCAACAGCCGCTCGGCACCGGTTCGCTCTAAGAGCGCCCGACCACCGACGGCGGCGGCCACGAGTATGCCGAAATGAAGTAGTCGATACCGGAGGTCCGCGGCCGTATCCGCTTGCCAGCTTCCGTCCACCCTGAGCACGGTTGCCCCTATCGCCAGATAGGACGCCACCGCGATGAACAGCAACAAGCCGGGTGTTCCAATCCATTGTCTCCAGAAGGAAACCGACCAGACGGGTTTTGGCTGAGAATGCAGGTATTGAACTGCGGCCAGCACGGTCAGAGCCAAACAGCCCACCATGCTCGCCCGACGACCGACGAGCTCCAGGTAGGACAGCCCCCAGAAATGCAATTCCATCAGGCTGGCCAGGGCGATGGCCGCCAGCGCCCAAAAGAAGAAGGCGGTCAGCGCAACCCGCCGCGGCTCGGTTCGGCGCAGGTACGATTCGATACGCGAACTCGGCATGAATTCCCAATTTTGTTGACTTCGACACCGGGCGTCACTTGCCCGACCCCACCCAAGAACACCGACGGCCCGATCGCACCGCCCGCGTGCACGGCTCGGGCAAAATGTCCGCTATCGGCGAGACGAGCATGGGCGACCCCGGCCGCGGTTCCGTGGCGCCAACGTACTATTGTTGGAGACACGGCGTCAAAAGCAACCCCCTCCGGGGCGGGCGGGCGAGCCCGAGTTGGGCAGGTCGACATCCTGGACAACGAAGCGCTAGGTGGTGTATCAGTTTGAATCTGTGGATCGAGCGAGGGCACGGCATATAGGTGTTTCGGCAGGGCCGGGATTCAAACTGATGCACCGCCAAGCGCTAGGTTGTCGTGCCGTTCCACCGGCGTTCGGGTTATGCTTTGATAAGCACAATTCGAATCCCCGGCAATAACTCAGCGGTAGCATCCTTATTCATGCCCGACACCGCCCGCATCCTGCCCTGTCCAACCTGCCGCAAGCCGGTGCGGTGGTCGCCATCGAACCGCTACCGCCCATTCTGCTCCAAGCGCTGCCGACTGATCGACCTTGGCGCCTGGGTGAACGAAAGCCGCAAGATTCCCGGCGAGGAGCTCAAGGATGTATCCTTGGATGACTTGAACCCCGGCTGACCTAGCCGTCACCGCAACGCTCGAACTTCATGCGATTCGGAAACCCTCCCAACAACTCGACGCGACTCATCGAAGCGTCCGACCTAGACTTGGAACCGGGCTTGGGTCAGCGGCGCCTGATTGTTCAGGTAGCGCAGGCGGCGAGCTACCGGGCCGGCCATGTGCCTGGGGCTGTACTCGTGGAACCGCGGGAACTGGTAGGCGGCAGGCCGCCCGCAACCGGACGGCTGCCGGCGCTCGAACGGTTGACGGCACTCTTCTCGCGCATCGGCTATCGGCCGGACCTGCATATCCTGGCCTGTGACGACGAGGGGGGCGGCTGGGCCGGCCGTTTTCTGTGGACGCTCGATGTGGTCGGCCACCGCCAATGGGCCTACCTGAACGGCGGTATCGATGCCTGGATCAGGGCGGGGCACCGGGTCGAAACCGGCGCGGCCGCCGCTCCCGAACCCACCGAGGTCAATTTGGCAATCGATTCCACGCCCATTGCCGAGGCCGCCGATGTATTGCGGGCAATAGGCGACCCGGATCAGGTCATCTGGGACGTACGGTCCGCTGAAGAATTCCGCGGCCGGCGGCGGGCCGCGAAGCGCGCCGGCCACATACCGGGCGCGGTAAACCTGGATTGGCTGGCATTGAAGGATCCGTTCGACGGCCAGCGGCTGGTCCCGAATCTACAGGAGCTGCTGGACCGCCACGGCATCGGGCGCGACAAGTCCGTCATCACCCATTGCCAGACACATCATCGCTCTGGGCTTTCCTACCTTGTTGCCCGCTTGTTGGACTATCCCGCTATTCGCGCCTACCACGGTTCCTGGTCCGAGTGGGGCAATCGCGACGACCTGCCGGTGACGGTCGATGCCTAGCCGGGGTGCTCAGCCGGCCGGTGCGAATGCGCCGGTGCGGCAGCCCGTTGGGTCCGCGCGTCCCGACGCTGGCCGTCGCCGGTGCCTGTGCAAGTATGTCCGGTAGGCAGTTCGCCGCCATTCAGCGCCTGTTGCCGCAACACGCCTTGACGAGGGGGGTGGGGCGGCTGGCCGCATCCGGGTCGGGCTGGCTCAAGAGCGCCCTTATTCGCGTTTTCTGCGCCACCTATGGTGTTGACCTCGCGGAAGCCGCCCGGCCGAACCGCTCGGACTATCGCTCGTTCAACGATTTCTTCACTAGGGAACTGAAACCCGGCGCCCGCCCCTTTCCGACCGGCCCACGGGCGATCGCGTGCCCAGCCGACGGCACCGTCAGCCAGAGCGGACGCATTGCGGCGAACCGTTTGCTGCAGGCCAAGGGCATTCACTATTCCCTCGCATCCCTGGCGGGCGACCTAGGCCGCGGGTTCGATGGCGGCAGTTTTGTCACAGTCTACCTGGCACCCCACAACTACCACCGGGTGCATACGCCGTGCGCGGGCCTGTTGACCTTCGCCGAGGCCGTACCGGGAGCGCTTTTCTCGGTCAACGCCGGCACGGCCGGCTCCGTGGCCGGTCTTTTTTGCCGGAACGAACGCTTGGTATGCCGCCTGCAAACGGGCAGCGGCGACCTGCTGATCGTGCTGGTGGGGGCGTTGATTGTCGGCGGTATCGCCACCCCCTGGCCGGGCCCGGTCTCGCCCTATCGCAGCCGAGAGACGCACCGCCCCAACGCCGCGCTTGGCCGAGGTGCGGAACTCGGTCGCTTCCTGCTGGGCTCCACCGTGATCCTCTGTGCGCCACCCGACACCGCCCGTTTGCAGGCGCTACCGGCGGGCCGGGCCGTGCAGGTAGGCGAGCAGCTCGGCACTTGGCTGTGACGCCGGTTCGCGGTGCGCGCGCCGTCGCACCGGGACGAGGTGAGCGGCACCCGGCAGCAACCCGCTGCTAGTGCACCAGCTTGCATCCCGAACCCGCCGAATCCGCTGTGTGCCGTGCTTCCGCCCGGCCCACAAATTCAAACTGACGCACTACCAGCCCGCTTGATGACGCGGCCAGCAGGGGCTACCTTGCCCCGTAGGCGCGACGCAGACGGTTGGCAAAGGGTTTGAATATGAAAGGTGCTCGTTCCAGGCCGAAGAGCGAGGTGGACAGGTTCATGCAAGGCCTCATCCACCGTAACCGGCATGAGCCGGAATTTCACCAGGCGGTCCGCGAGGTAATCGAGTGGCTGATGCCCTACGTGCTGGAACACCCCGAATACCGGGATGCCAGGATTCTGGAGCGCCTGACGGAACCGGACCGCGTGGTCATATTCCGGGTCTGTTGGGAAGACGATGCACACAACATCCGCGTGAACCGGGCCTGGCGGGTGCAGTTCAACAACAGCATCGGGCCGTACAAGGGCGGCTTGCGATTCCATCCCTCGGTGAACTTGAGCATCCTCAAGTTCCTCGGCTTCGAACAGGTGTTGAAGAACAGCCTCACGGGCTTGCCCATGGGCGGCGGCAAGGGCGGCTCGAACTTCAACCCCAAGGGTAAAAGTGACCGCGAGGTGGAGCGGTTCTGCCAGTCGCTGATGATCGAACTGCACCGGCACATCGGCGAAGACACCGATGTTCCCGCCGGCGACATCGGTGTCGGCACCCGCGAAATCAGCTTCCTGTTCGGCCGCTATCTGCGGCTGGAGAACCGCTACGCCGGCATTTTGACGGGCAAGGGTCTGAGCTTCGGCGGCAGCCTAGTGCGCACGGAAGCCACGGGATACGGCTGCGCCTACTTTTGCGAGAACATGCTCAATCGTGTCGGTGACGGCCTGCAGGGTAGGTCGGTCGCGATCTCGGGTGCCGGCAACGTGGCCATCTACGCCGCGCAAAAGTGCCTCGCCCTTGACGCCAAGGTGCTAACCCTGTCGGATTCGTCCGGCTTTATTCACATCGAAGACGGCATGGATCGCGATGTGCTGGAGTTTATTCGAGAACTCAAGGAAGCACGGCGTGGCCGCATTTGGGAGGTGGCGGAGCACTTCGGGCATGTCACCTTCCACAAGGACAAGCGCCCCTGGGGGGTTCCCGTGGATATCGCCATGCCCTGTGCCACCCAGAACGAAATCAGCGGCGAAGCGGCGCAAAGGTTGTTGAGCAACGGCGTCCGGGCCGTCTGCGAAGGCGCCAACATGCCAACGGAACTGGACGGCGTGCATGCCTTTCTCGACGCCGGCATCCTCTTTGGGCCGGCCAAGGCCGCCAACGCCGGGGGCGTTGCCGTTTCCGGCTTGGAACAGAGCCAAAACGCCCTGCGGCTTTCCTGGAGCCGGCACGAAGTAGACGCCCGGTTGCAGGCCGTCATGCACGACATTCACGAAACCTGCGTGCGCCACGGCAGCGGGGACGGTGGCGTCAACTATGCGAAGGGGGCCAACATAGGCGGTTTCCTGAAAGTCGCCGACGCCATGCTGGCCTATGGAATTGTTTAGCCGGGAGTGGAGGCGCCGGCTCCGGTGCGCCCACCGCATTCAACCGTGCAGTTGCCGTTCCTTGATTTCATCGAGCGACTTGCAGTCGACGCATTGGGTTGCGGTGGGCCTCGCCTCCAAGCGCCGTAACCCAATCTCAACGCCGCAGGTATCGCAGTAGCCGTAGTTTTGCTGGTCTAGGCGTTCTATGGTGCGGTCGATCTTCTTGATCAACTTGCGTTCCCGGTCGCGAGTCCGAAGTTCGATGCTGAACTCCTCCTCCTGGGTCGCGCGGTCGGCGGGGTCCGGAAAGTTGCCGGCCTCATCTTGCATATGGTGCACGGTCCGGTCGACTTCCCGCATGAGGTCGAGCCGCCACTGGTTGAGCATGTGGCGAAAGTGCTCGACCTGGCCGTCGCTCATATAGGGTTCGTCCGGTTCGGGTTGGTAGGGCGTGAAACTTCTAAACGGGGAGCCAGACCAGCCCTGTGCCTGCTGACTTCGTCGTATCGACTCCATATGCTCTAATTCCTGCGCTCTCCGGCCTAGGCGCTTCCTTACGTCTCGAGGACGGGTGGGATGACTTGAGGGGCGCGTAAGCTACCAGAAGAAAATTGAGTTGACTACACGGGACATAATTTTTTTCGCACCGCCATGCCGACGCCCCGGGTGCGGCGGATTCCCCCCTGCGGCGTCATGGAGCTCATGGATATGATCTTTCCCACACCGTGCATCCGGGGGCGGCTGATCAAACGGTACAAGCGCTTTCTCGCGGATGTGGCAATGCCCGACGGGGCGGTGCGAACGGTGCACTGCGCCAACACCGGCGCCATGACCGGTTGCAGCGAGCCGGGCAGCGCCGTCTGGCTGTCGGATTCCGGGAACGCCCGGCGCAAGTACCGCCATACCCTGGAGATCGTCGCTACGGGGGAGCACCTGGTTTGCGTGAACACGGCGCGCGCCAACCGGCTCGTCGAGGAGGCGCTGCGCGCGGCGGTCGTTCCATCCCTCCGGGGCTATCGGGAACTGCGCCGGGAGCCGCCGCTGCCCGGTGGCGGTGGCCGGTTCGATTTCCTCCTCTGCGACCCGGTCAAGGGTAACTGCTACGTGGAGGTCAAAAGCCTAACCCTGGGGCTGGAGGACGGGTACGGCGCTTTCCCGGATGCGGTAAGTGCGCGGGCGTTGCGCCACGTTGGCGCGCTGATCCGTTGCCGTGAGGAGCATCTTGGCCGAGCCGTGCTGTTCTTCTGCGTGATGCATACCGGAGTGCGCATCGCAACCACCGCGGATGCTATCCATCCCGCCTACGGAGAGCTGGTGCGGGCCGCGCTGGCCGCCGGCGTGGAGGTGGCCGCCTGGGGCTGCGCCATCAGCCCGAAGGGCCTGTGTTTGCGCACTGAATTGCCATTCGCTAGCCCGAGGCGGCGCGCCATCGGCAGCCAGCGTGCCCCGGCTTGAACCGCCTGCCGCGGACGGCTACGGCGCGATGTCCGGGGGCCGGGAGCGGGACTGCGCGAATGCGCGAATTACCTGTCGATAGGTTTCCATTCGGCGCAGGCGGGCCCCGTAGTGCTGTATCAGGGTAGCCGCGGCGAAGTTGCCGAGCTTTGCCGCGCGCGGCGCCTCCATACCCTTTGCCCACCCGTATAGGCAGGCCCCGGCATAGATGTCGCCGGCACCGTTGGTGTCCCGGGCGGCTACCGCGTAGCCGGGCACGGTTACGACCCGCCCCTTGTCTATCGTCATGCTGCCGTGGCTGCCCAGGGTGATGTTGCAGGTGCGGGCGATGTCCTTCAACTCCGCGATGGCGATATCCAGACGGTCACTGCCCGCCCAGGTCAGCGCCTCTTCCTCATTGCAGAATAGGTAGTTCACGCCGTTGCCCAGCAAGTCCTGCAGGTTGTCCCGAAACAGGGTCACGATGCTAGGGTCGGACATGCTCACCGCCGTTGCCACGCCCCGCTGTTCCGCGAGCTCACGGCCCGTACAGGCGGCCGCCAGCCCGGTCTGGGACGAACTGAGATAGCCTTCCACATAGAAGATGCGGGAGTTGGCCAGGGCGGAGCGCTCGAGGTCCGCCACACCAAGGGTGCCGGATACACCCAGATAGGTGTTCATGGTGCGTTCGGCGTCGTCGGTGACGAGCACCAGACAGCGCCCCGATTTCCCGCTTGCCCCAGTGGCGGCGCGGTTGGTGTCGATACCGAAATCCGCCATGTCCCTAAGAAAGTAGCGGCCTGTCTCATCGTCCGCGACCTTGCAGGAGTAGTAGCCGCTGCCGCCGAAACCCCGCACCGCGACAACCGTATTCGCCGCCGAGCCGCCGCTGGTTCGCTCCGGCCGCAGCCCGGAGAGGTCTGCGATCAGGGCATTCATGCGCTCCTCGCCGACCAGGGTCATATGGCCCTTGGCAAGGTGGTGCTTGCGCAGAAAGGCGTCGTCCACCCGGTACTCCGTATCGACCAGGGCATTGCCCAATCCAAAGACGTCGTACACGGATGGGTTCCGTCGCGGCGGGGCTACAAGGCCGAGAACGCGCCGTCGGCGGCCGCCAGGGTCGCATCCAACACCTCGGGTGTATGGCAGAGCCCCAGGAAACCCGCCTCGAACGCGCTCGGCGCCAAGTAGATGCCGCGGTCGAGCATCTCGTGAAAAAAACGGTTGAAGGTGTCGACGCTGGCGCTCGCCACCTGGCTGAACCCCGTAATCTGTTCGGGAGCGTCGAAGAACAGGCTGAACATGCCGCAGGTGAAGTTCAGGGTAAGCTTGCGGCGGTGCCCGGCGGCCAGTTCCCTGAAACCCTTGGCGAGCCGCGTCGTACGCTCTTCGAGCACCGCATAGAAGTCGTCGTCCAGCGCCTTCAGCGTGGCGATGCCCGCGGCCACCGCCAGGGGATTGCCCGACAGCGTGCCCGCCTGGTAGACCGGCCCGCCGGGTGCGATATGATCCATAATGTCGGCGCGGCCCCCGAAAGCGCCGATCGGCAAGCCGCCACCGATGACCTTGCCCAGGGTCGTCAGGTCCGGTATCACGCCATGGCGTGCCTGGGCACCGCCCCGCGCGACGCGAAAACCCGTCATCACCTCATCGAAGATCAACAGGCTGCCATCGCCGCGGGTCACTTCCCGCAACCCCTCCAGAAAGCCGGGAACGGGCGGCACGCACCCCATGTTGCCGGCCACCGGCTCTAGAATTACCCCGGCGATCTGACCCGGATAGGCATCGAACGCCCGCTGCACCGCGGCGAGATCGTTGAACGGGAGCGTCAATGTGCTGGCGGCCACGGCCTCGGGAACCCCGGGCGAATTCGGAATGCCCAGGGTCAACAGACCGGATCCCGCCTTGACCAGGAGCGAGTCCGAATGGCCGTGGTAGCAGCCATCGAACTTCAGCACGAGATTCCGGTTCGTGAAACCCCGGGCGAGCCGGATTGCCGACATGGTTGCCTCCGTGCCCGAGTTGACCAGCCGCACTTTTTCGATGCCTGGCACCATGGCAACGACCAGTTCGGCGAGTTCGGTCTCCTGTTCGGTGGGAGCGCCGAAACCGAGGGCGCGGTCCGCCTGGGCCTTGATGGCTCGGATGACACCGGGGTGACGATGACCGAGTAGCATGGGGCCCCAGGACGCCACGTAGTCGACGTAACGGTTGCCGTCCATGTCCTCGAGGTAGGCACCGTCGCCGGAGGCAAAAAACACGGGCACGCCGCCAACACCCTTGAAGGCCCGAACCGGTGAATTGACACCGCCGGGAATGGTGCGGCAGGCACGCTCGTACAAAGCCCTGGATGTGCTGCGATGCATGGGTTGCGCCCGGGCTAGAACGGCCTTACAACCGCCAGCACGACCACCACGATAAGCACCACCGTGGGTACTTCGTTGAACGCGCGCAGGAACCTCTGCCCGTGGGTGGCATGGTCGGCGGCCAGGCTTCGCATGATTCGTGCGCAGTAGTGATGATAGCCGATCAACAGGACGACCAGGGCGATCTTGGCCCAGAGCCAGATGGCGGCGCGGTGCAGCTCCCAGGTCTCGACGAGCGCCCAGATACCGAATACCAGGGTCGCAATCATGGCAGGATTCATGATGATTCGATACAGCTTGGCTTCCATGACCTGGAAGCGTTCGCGGCCGGCCGCATCGGTGGCGGACTGGTGATAGATGAACAGCCGGGGGAGATAAAAGAGGCCGGCGAACCAGCACACCATGCCGATAATGTGTGCCGCCTTGATGCAAAGATAAGCCGTTGCGGACATCCCGTAGTTGCCTATTGATCTGCCTAGGAACTGCCGATGGCGCAGTTTACAGGTACTTGAATAGCAGAACAGCAACGATTCCCCGCGGGTAGTGGTTCAGTTTGAATCCCTGCCCTGCCGAATCACCTGTGTGCCGTGCCTCCGCTCGGTCCACACATGCAAACCGATACACCACCTGGTTCTGCATCGAGTGCGCCGAACCGCTGTCAGCCTGTATACTGGCAGTGGGTTCCACGGAGTAGCGGGCGATGTCCTGGCAGGCCCAGATCGCGTTGTCGGAGCGCGCCGCCAGCAAGGTGCGGCAGCTTATCGAAGAGGAGAGCGGCGACCTCAAGCTGCGGGTATTCATCACGGGCGGCGGTTGCAGCGGCTTTTCCTATGGCTTCACTTTCGACGAGGCCGTTGCCGACGACGATGCCGTCGTCGAGCGCGATGGAGTTACCCTGGTGGTGGATAGCCTGAGCTACCAATACCTCTCGGGTTCCGAAGTGGACTACCAGGAAGACCTGCAGGGCGCCCAGTTTGTCGTCAGCAACCCGAACGCCGCATCCACCTGCGGTTGCGGAAATTCCTTCGCCATCTAGCCTAGGGCGCAATCGGGCTCCACAGCGGCTTCCCATCCCGGATGCCCAGTCGCGGCTGCTGCGCCGGGGGAACGAAACACCTGTTCCGCCAGTGCCGGGTTCCGCCCGGTCGCCGACGCCGACCCGCCAGACCCGGAATTCAACTGGCGTACACCGCCCCGAGTATCCGTGGCCCTCTGGCACCGGTGACATCGGGTACGTTGCCGGGTGCCCCGGCCAGGCGCCGGTGGGCCAGCCAGGCAAAGGCCGCGGCCTCGATGGCATCGCCACTCCAACCGTGGACATCCGTGGTTTGCACCACCGCGGCGGAAAGCTCGCCCAGGCGCCGCATCAACAGTTTGTTCAAGCGGCCCCCACCACAGACCAGCAGGCGTTGCACGGCCGGTGCCCAGCGGTCCAGCGCCTCGACGATGGATCGGGCCGTGAACTCCACCAGGGTGCGCTGAACGTCCCGGGGCCGCACCGCCGGGGGCAGCAATGGCGTAAGCCAATTCAGGTTGTAGTGCTCCTTGCCCGTGCTCTTCGGGGGGGGTCTTTGCAGATAGGGGTCGGCCATGAGCTCCCGCAACAGCTTTGGGGCCAGATTGCCGCCGGCGGCCCAGGCACCCGCTGCATCGTAGGGCCTACCCGCATGCGCCGCACACCAGGCATCCAGCAAAGCGTTGCCTGGCCCGGTATCGAACCCGCTTAAGGGGTCGAGCACGGTGATGTTGGCGATACCGCCGATATTTAGCACCGCGCGGTGCTCGCCCGGGCTGGCAAAGAGGCGGGCGTGAAACGGGGGTACCAGGGGCGCCGCCTCCCCCCCGGCGGCTAGGTCGCGCCGGCGGAAGTCGGCCACTGTCGTTATGCCCGTGATCTCCGCGATCAGGTTCGGGTCGCCGATTTGCAGGGTGAAGGGCGAGGCACCGCCGGGACGGTGGCGAACGGTTTGCCCATGACAGCCGATGGCGCGCGGCTCGCCCTCCGGCAGGCCCACTTCTTTCAGAAAACTATTGACGGACTCGCCGATGAATCTGCCGAGCTCGGTGTCCGCCTGGCCGAGCAGGTCGAGTTTGTCGTCCGTTCCCTGTCCTAGGCGAATCAGGTTGCCGCGCAGCGCCTCCGGCAGAGGCGGGCAGGCGTGGGCCAAGAGTTCGACCCCGTCTCCGGAAATGTCGAGCAGGGCGAGGTCGAGCCCGTCGACACTGGTGCCGGTAATGGCGCCGACGTAAAGCAGATTAGCGGCCCACGTAGGCCAGTTGGTTTTGTTTGCGGCTGTCGAGCAGAGCGAGTCGCGGGCCAGCCACCTGATGGAAGCGCTCCCGTTCCGATTCCGGTATCGGGGACGCATCGGGCAACCTGACCGTGCGGGGGTTCTGGTGAACTCCGTTGACGAGGAACTCATAGTGCAGGTGCGGGCCCGTCGACCACCCGGTGGAGCCCACATAACCTATGGTCTGGCCCTGGCGGACAGTGGTATTGGCGCGCAGGCCCGGCGCAAACCCGGACAGGTGCAGATACTTCGTAACGAACTGCTCACCGTGACGGATAACGATATAGTTGCCGTTCGCCTGGGTTCTGCCCACCTTTGTGACCTTGCCCTGGCCGGCCGCCCGCACGGGCGTCCCGGTTGGCGCGGCGTAGTCGATGCCGCGGTGGGGCATGGCGCGATTCCACAGTGGGTGTTGGCGGCGGAGGTTGAAGTTCGAACTGATGCGGGTGAATGACACGGGGGCGCGCAGGAAGGCCTTGCGCAGGCTCCTGCCGTCGGGGTCGTAGTAGCTCGCCTCGCCGGGCGAATCCCCATAGCGAACGGCGCGAAAGCTCTCGCCGCGATTCACAAACTCCGCGGCCAGGATGTCGCCGTAGCCGACGAACTGATCGCCGAGGTACAGCTCTTCGATCAGAACATGGAAGCTGTCTCCGGCGCGTATGTCGAGGACGAAGTCGATATCCCACTGAAAGATGCGCGCTAAGCGCACGGTCACGGAGTCTTTAAGCCCGGCGCGCTGGCTGGCCACGAACAGGCTATGGTCGATGGTGCCGCCGTGGTAACCGGCGATGCGTTCGGGTTCCACCGCCACCTCGATGCCCTGGAAGCGCTCGCCCACCCGCGAGAACTCCAGGGTCTGCAGGGGGCCGGGCGAATAGGAGAGCTGCATTAGCGAGTTATCCGGGGCGACGGTGATGGTGAGTTGGTGGCCGGGTAGGATTGAGTTCAGCCGGGGGCCGAAGGGTTCGGAAAGCACCAGCCGGTGCAGGTCGTGGGCGGGAATGCCGCGGCGTTGGAACAGTTTCGCTAGGCTGTCGCCACGGCGAACCCGTAGGGTTTCGGTGGTCGAGGCGGCATTGCGCGGCTCCGGGGTGGAATCCCTAGGGGCCGGGGCAAGGCGCGGAGCAGATTCGGTCATAGCGGATTCGATCGGAGCGGCCACGGCCGGCGCCGCAGGCACATCGGCCAAGAGGGCCACATCCCCACTGTCCGCCTGGCTGACGAATCGGGCTATCACCAGGGGGCAGAGGCACAGGCCAAGCACGGCCACGGCCGCAGCGTGCGTGGCCGGAAACCTGCGGATCTTCAAAATTGACAACACCCTGGCGGCAGTCGGTTTGTTCTCATGCGTGGGCTCTCTAGGAAAACTCTTCAGGAATCCTTGGCTTAGGGGCCATATCTCATAGCCATCACAAGAAACGGCGAGTATATGCGTTTCCAGCGCTTTGAAAACCCCCAAGAATATGGATGGTTGGTGGAAGTTGCCCCGCTCCGGGTGCGGCCCGCCGCGGAATACGGCACCGGAACGATCTGTTACATTGTTGTTTGGCGTTGTCGCTCGGCACTCGATGCGAACGGCGGCGGGAAGCGGATGGATATCTCATGGTAATGGACGATTTGCAGCGACGGGGACTGATCACCCAAGTCTCCGACGCGGCCGGGCTACGCAAACACCTCGCCGACGCACCGCGCACGCTCTACTGCGGCTTTGACCCCACGGCGGACAGTCTGCATATCGGAAGTCTCGTCCCCCTTTTCACACTGCGGCGCTTCCAACTCCAGGGGCATCGGCCAATATTCCTGATTGGCGGCGCGACCGGACTGATCGGCGACCCCTCCTTCCGCAGCGACGAGCGCAGCCTGAACGATGCGACCCTAGTGGCAGGCTGGGTTGAGCGAATTCGGCGGCAGGTCGAGCGGTTCCTAGACTTCGGTGACGACACCGGGGCGATCATAGCGAACAACCTCGACTGGACTCGGGAGTTGCGCCTGATTGGTTTTCTTCGCGACGTCGGTAAACACTTTTCCGTCAACGCCATGATGCAAAGAGACTCGGTGAAGGCCCGTCTTGCTCGGGCGGGCGCCGGTATCTCCTACACCGAGTTCAGCTATATGCTGCTACAGGCCAACGATTACCTGGAGCTGGCCAGGCGCTACGGATGTTCGCTACAGGTGGGGGGCAGCGATCAATGGGGCAACATCGTTTCCGGCATCGACCTGGTGCGCCGGCGGCTGCGGCGCGAGGCCTTTGCGCTGACAGTGCCCTTGGTGACCAGGGCGGACGGCACCAAGTTCGGCAAGACGGCGGATGGTGCCGTTTGGCTCGACTCCGCTAAGACCTCCCCGTACGCCTTCTATCAATATTGGCTGAACAGTCCCGATGCCGATGTGGTCCGCTTCCTGCACATCTTCACCTTCCTGGACGCAGCGGAGATCGATGGCCTAGCCACCGAAGTGCACCAAGCACCCCACAAGCGGGCCGCCCAGGCGCGGTTGGCGGATGAGGTGACGGCATTGGTGCATGGGCGGGAAGCACTGCGCTCCGCACAACGAATCACCGAATGTCTCTTTGGCGGCGGTGTGCGGGCGTTGCGGGAAGGCGACCTCGACCAACTCCGGCTCGACGGAATGGCATGCACCGAGGTCGAAGCGAACCAGGTCGGCCTGCTGGCCGCCCTGGCCGACACTGGCCTGGCCGGCTCGCGCGGGGCCGCCCGCAGGCTCGTCGAGGCGGGCGGCGTGTCGGTCAACGGCAGGGTACAACGGGATACCCAGCGGGTATTGGACTTCTCCGACGCCATGCATGGCAGGTACTACCTGCTGCGCCGCGGCAAGAAAAACTGGCATTTGCTGGCCCGACACCGCGTGGCACCGCGGCCCTGACGGCGGCCTGGCCGGACGGCGCGGTGGCCGCCGCCTATCGCCGTGGGCCATGGATGGTCATCAACCCCTATCCAACAACTCTTCGATGCGCTCCTGTGCCTCAAGAACACTAGTCGCCTCATGGGTCCGGGGTGCCCGCGCCAGGGCGCGCTCCACATGCGTTCGGGCAACCCCTAGATAGGCGGGATTCCGCAGTGCGGCGAGCTGCAGGAATTGGGCAAGCCATGCCTCGAGCAGCCAGTTCTCCGGTTCCGTCCCGAGACCCGCCCCGCCCTCCGTCAAGACCAGGTCAACCGTTTCGCGAAACGCCTGGTCGGACATTCTGGACTTCCCCTGGAACATCTCCCTGAATTCGGCGGCCGCATCGGCAATCAACTGCATGCGCACGGAGTTGGCCAAGCCCGGAAACTCCCGAATCGAGCGCCGATAGGAGGCGACCCGGTCAGCCCAAACCCGGTGCTGCCGAGTACCGTCTAGGGCGGAAGCCGCGGCGCTGTACACGCGGGCGTTGCACAACAGGAGCGAGGCGAGCACGAGCGCGGTAACGGCCACCGCCGTCGACGCCGCAGCGGTGGCGGATACGGTGCCCGAGAACCGCGCCGACCAGCGCTGCCACAGAGCCGGCATCCGAGCCCACCCGGCACTTCGAGCACCTTCGCCAACCCCTATGCGGGACTCCCGCCAAACGGCGTAGGCGACCAGAATCGAGAACGGCACCAGGGTCGACGGCGAATCGAAAAGGAACAGGTTCTGGACGAAGTAGGCGATGAGCGCCGCTCCCATAACACCGATGACGAACTGATCGTAGCCGGACCGGCACCGGAACGATTTGATCATCACATAGGCCATGGCCACCCAAATCGAAAGATAGGCCGAAAGTCCGATGGCGCCCTTGGTGGTCAACTCCTCGAGTAGCTTATTGTGGGCCTGGTCGAACCTCTCTTGCTCCAGGGCCGTATCCTTATCGAAGTGGCGTCCCCAACCGATGAGATAGTTCTCGGGGCCCCAGCCAAGCAGGGGCTTGTCCTGGAACGCCCTTAGCCCCGCCGCCGCCGAGGTCAGGCGTCCTATGACATTGGGATCGTCCAGATCGGTCCAGGAAATCTTGGACAGCATCCAGCTTGCATCGACGATGGGGGCGAGCTCCGGCAGGCGAGTAATGGGAAACAGCGCGACCACGGCGGCGGCGGCCACAATCATCGCTAGCGCCGCCTTCTTCACCGACCGCTTCGAACCCCAGGCGATATAGGCCAACGCAAAAGCCAGGCAGCCCGCCAACAAGCCCGCCAATGCGCTGCGCATGCCCGACAGCCACATTGCCCACAGGTTGATCGATATGGCGATGGTGCACAGTCCCCCGACCCAGGGGCCCTTGTTGAAACCCGGTCGGCGCCGCTTAGCGCCGCGGCGACGGGCAACCGGGGTCTTCGGCGCGGGTTCATCCCGCTCGGGGCACCCGAACGACCACAAGAGCAGCCCCACGCCGAGCAACGCATTGATCATTGCGTAGGCACCCACATAGGCCGGGTTGCCGAGGGTGCCGAAGAGCATGGGCTCGGCACTACCCGCCAGGTTGGAGCTCAGCACGCCATAGTACGGTCCCAATGCCAAGGCGCAGACCAGGGTACCCAGCCCCAAACCGATGCCGAGCAACCCCCGCCACGCTGCCGGACTTCGGAACACCGACGCCGCCATGACTATGAACGCGAACCAGTGCACGAGGTCGAACACCCCCTGCATGCGCTCGTAGGTTGACCACAGGCTTCGTGTTGGGCTGACGCCAAGCAGCGCCGCTACCCAGGAGACGGCGACCCAGGCACCGAACGCCAGCAGTATCCACGAAGGGTGCGGGCGGTGCTGCCGGTGGAAGAGGATAAGAGCTACCCAGATGGCGAAGGTGATTTCGATGACGGAGCGCGCGTAGACCGCCTTGCCGACCACAAACGGGAAGTACAGATCCCTATTGACGATCAGCGGTGTGAGCAGAACGAGGACGATGCCGACCCGCACAGCCCACAGCAGCGCTACGCCAAGGTCCGGCCGATGAACCCCGCGGCGGGTCGGCATCGGTGGTGGCATCACGCCGTCCGGGACATTGCAGGAATCGGCATCCCGTGCGACCTCGGCACCGTGCGACCATTCCAGCGGGTGTTTGTGGGGTTCAACCCCACAAACCTAGCATAACGGGGCGCAAAAGTTCGTTGATTTGGAGCTGCCGTTCCGATCTTCATCATGTTCGCCCGCAAAACGAGCGGGCCTGACCACAGCATGGATACGACCATACCACAGCTTCCCCGCCAAGCATCGCGGCGGCAACGCGCCAGCGTCGCGGCTAGTCGTACTGGCACCGGACATGCCAAACGAGCGGGTATTGCCACTCGGCGGGGTTTTCTCCTTTGGGCCCGATAGGCATAAAATTCCACCTATACTTCGTAGTGCGCACAACATGACCGGAAGTAAGCGCCACATAGCCTTCGTGCTGACCGACCTGGGCGGGGGTGGGGCGGAGCGCAACACGCTCGACCTGGCCGGATCCCTCGCCCGGCGCGGGCACCGCGTGGACCTGCTGGTGCCCCGGCTTGCGGGGGACTACCAAACCTCAATTCCCCGCGGAATCCGTGTTTATCGGGCACGGCTCCCACATACGGACCGCAAGTTCCTACGGGCGGTGCGGGGCGCCGGATTCGAGGTGCAGGCGATGCCAGTCAACCCCCTGGGGGTGGCGCGCGCCTGGCGCACCCTCCGCCGGAGGCATCCCGGCATTCCGGTCATCCGCGGCCGGGGCCTGCGCTCCGTCTATCCCTACGCCCACATACTGGCCCGATACATTCGCGAGGTCGGCCCCGACCTGGTGGTGTCGGCGCTGCAGGGTCCGAATGCCGTCGCGGTCTCTGCCGCGGCGCTGACGGACCGGGCGGTGCCGACGGTGATCACGGTACACAACAATGTCGCCGCCGACTACGCGCCGCAATGGCTGGCCGCCGCCCGGGCGCTCTATCCCCTCGCCGACGCGGTGGTGGCCGTGTCCGGGGGTGTGGCGGAGTCCGTCCGGCAGTCCCTGGGCGTGGACGCCGGGCGCGTGCGCGTCATCCACAACGGCGTGCCCCTGGACCGCATCCGGCGGCTGGCGCGGGAGGCGGTGGCGCACCCCTGGTTCCGGCCGGGGGCGCCGCCGGTGATCCTGGCCGTGGGGCGCGAGGCGCCCGCCAAGGACTACCCGACCCTCGTGGAGGCGTTTGCGCTGGCGCACCGGGAGCTGGGCGCCCGGCTGCTCATCCTGGGCCGGCTCTCGGCGCCCTGTCGCGCGGGGCTGCAATCCCTAGCGCGGGGCCGCGGGGTGGCCGGGGATCTGGGCTTCCTGGACTTTGACGAGAACCCGTACCGCTACATGGCGGGGGCGGCGGTGCTGGCGCTTTCCTCCCGCTGGGAGGGTCTGCCGATGGTGATTCTGGAGGCACTGGCCTGCGGCACGCCGGTGGTGAGCACGGAAACGCCGCACGGCCCGCGGGAGATTCTGGGCTGCTGGGGGGGGCTGCCGCCGGTGGGCGACGCGGCGGCGCTGGGCCGGGCGCTGTCTCGAGCGCTGCGGGGCGGTCACCCGCCGCCGGCGGCGCTCCGGGCGCGGGCGGCGGAGTTCTCCCTGGAGCGGATGGCCGACGCCTACACCGCGCTGTTCGAGCGGCTGACCGGGGGCACCGAACCCCTACCGAACACGACCGCTGCGACCTCGAAACAATGACGCCAAGCAAAGGGGATACGCCGCCAAGGCCGAATACGAGCGGAGGCCTGGATACAGCCGCCGTGTTCGTAAGCCAAACCGGCCACCTCATCTTCGGGCTCGCGACCCAGTCTATCCTGGCCTATACGCTGCTGCCGGAGGGGAGGGGCGCCTTTGCCCTGTGTGTCGTGTTCGCGACGGCGCTCGGCGTATTGTTCACGCCGGGCGCCCAACAGGGTACCCAGCACTTTGTCATGACGCGCCAGGCGACCGTCTCGGAAGCCGTCTGCTCCGCCCTGGCAATCTGTCTCATCGGCGCCGTCGCCGGCATCGCCCTGGCGGTTCCGTTCATCCACAGCGGGGTCGCCTTCTTCCAAAAGGCGGAAACACAGGCGTTCCATCTGGCGCTTGCCCTGGTTCCCCTCATGACTTTCTCGGTCGCCATGGAGCATCAACTCGCCGCGCTGCGACGCTTCGGCGTTCTGGCGGTGATTTCCCTATCGCATGCCATAGCGAATGTTCTCCTGGTCGGCACGCTCGTCTGGCTTTGGGGGTTCGGGGTTGCCGGCGCCCTGTGGGGATGTGCCGCCGCACACGCATTGACGGTTGCCTTGTGCATCTGGTACCTGCGGCGGCATCATGGACTGGTTGCAACAAACCCGTTCCGCCCCCTATTCGCCCGCATCCTAGGCTTTGGTCTCAGGTTCCACAGCGCCAGGATTGGCGACGCGCTGGAGGGGAGCCTGGGCATTCTCGTCTTGGGGCTGCTCGCGAACCAAGCCGAAATCGGGCTGTTTGCCGCCGCGAGCGCCCTCGTGCTCCGACTTCGATTGATCTCCAACGCCGTGGGCAATGCGTTGCTGCCCCGCATCGCCGGCACGGGCCACCCGGAATTGACCACGCGCTGCCTGCGCCTGGTGTGCTGCGCCACCCTGGCCGCGCTGCTCGCACTGCTTGCGGTCGGCACACCGCTGGTCCGCATCCTGTTCTCGGAAGCCTTCCTGCCCGCCACCCCGCTGCTGTGGATCATCGCCCCCGGGGTTCTGGCCTTTGCCGGCGCCGGCATCCTTATGACCTACTTTAAGGGCATCAACCGGCCGGGCATTTGTTCATGGGCGGTTAGCCTGGGGCTCGCCGTGAATCTGGTTGCGCTGCCCCTGCTCTATCCAGCGCTCGGCATCGCCGCGGCCGGCTGGGCGCTGAGTCTTGGCATGGTCTGCCGCTGCGTTTTTCTCGCGGTCGCGTTCGGCAGGGCAACAGGAATGAGCGGGCCTGCGGCCTGGCTGCCGCGGCCGGGCGACGCGGTTTTTACCTGGCGGGCCCTGCGTACAATGCATGGCCGACTTTCTTGATGGAGGGCGTCTCTTTGCGCACCTGGCGTCACCGGGCACGGGCAACCGGCGCGGGACCCCTGGCACGCGCCGATGTTTCCCATTCCGCGGCCAGCCCCCCTCGAGGCTCGCTTGACCGAAGCAGGGTGGCGGGCCACACACCTGCTATAGTGTCTCGAAGACGGAAGCAGGGAAGATCATGGATTTCCCGTGCTGGCGCAGCGGCGCAACCGATCCGGAGCGCCAGCAAGCTTGTTCCGGCAGAGCTATTGACTGAAACAGCAGACTGCATGGGGTCTAGGCGGTGGGGATGGCACGGGCGGCGCGACTGGTATGGATCGATCTGGAGATGACGGGCCTGGACCCCGAGCGCGACCGCATCATCGAAATCGCCACGATCGTTACCGACAACGACCTCGGGATCATTGCCGAGGGACCGGTGCTTGCCCTCGCCAGGGACGAGGCCCGGCTCGGCGCCATGGACGAATGGAACTGCCACCAGCACGGCGCATCCGGTCTGCTCGACCGGGTGCGGGCCAGCCAAGTTACCGATGCTGATGCGCAGACGGCGACCCTTGCCTTCCTGCAGCGGCACGTCGAGCCTGGCACTGCACCCCTATGCGGCAACAGCATCTGGCAAGACCGGCGCTTCCTAGCCCGGCACATGCCCCGGCTGGAAGCCTATTTTCATTACCGCAACATCGATGTCAGCAGCATCAAGGAGCTGGTCATGCGCTGGCGCCCGGAGTTGCTGGCGGGCTTCACCAAGAAGAACGAGCACACCGCGCTGGCGGACATTCGCGAATCCATCGCCGAGTTGGCCTATTACCGCAAGCACTTTTTCGTCCTAGATGCCGGCTAGCAGCCTGTCGGACTTTGTGGCTAAGTGTTTCATTTATCAGGAGCCTAGCTTTTCACGCCAAAAACTCCAAATATTTCAATAATTTGCAATACTCAAAGTATTCAAGCCCAACAGCCTGCTAGCCGGGAGCGTCGGCGGCGGGCTCCCGGGTCAGGCGCCCAAGGGCCCACTGCAGGTGCTCGCGCACCATGGGCGAGGCGGTGGGCAGCCGTTCGCGCAGCGCCCGAATGACCTCCGGTGTGGCGGGCCCATTGCCAAGGGCCACCGCCAGGTTTCTTTGCCATCGTTCGTAGTCGATGCGCCGCAGGGGAGAGCCCCGGGTGCGTTGCTGGAAAGTGGCCTCGTCCCATTCGAACAGCTCCAGCAGCGACACCTTGTCCGAGCGCCCCGAGCCACCTCCGGCGCTACCCGCGCCACCCGCCCCGCCGAGGTCGCGCGGCATGAAGGCCTGTTCCGCGGTGGTCTCTGGATTCCGGTTCCAAGGACAGTGGAGCTGACAGTCGTCGCAGCCGAATATTCGGTTACCGATCAGGGGCCGCAGTTCCTCGGGTATGGAGGATTTGTGTTCGATGGTCAGGTAGGAAATGCAGCGCCGCGCGTCAAGTTGCCTGGAACCGACGATGGCACCGGTCGGGCAAACCCTCATGCAGGCCCGGCAACTGCCGCAGCGGTCGTGCTGCGCGGCCCTGGTACGAGGCAGCGGCAGGTTCGTGTAGACCTCGCCGATGAAGAACCAACTGCCCGCATCGGGGTGAATGAGTAGCGTGTGCCTGCCGATCCAGCCGAGGCCCGCCCGCTCGCCGAGCGCCTTCTCGAGCACCGGCGCACTGTCGGCAAAGGCCCTGAAGCGGGCGTCCACGCGCTGAACGGCCGAGTCGATGCGCTTGGCGAGCCTGGCCAGGCGGCGGCGTATGAGCTTGTGGTAGTCCCGTCCGAGCGCGTAGCGGGCGATATAGGCCCGATCGGGCAGGCCAAGCGCCTGCAGCGGCTCGGTGCCGGCGGGAAGATAATTCATGCGCGCCGAGATCACCGTGCAGGTCTCGGCCTCAAGCAGGGGCGGCTGCAGCCGCTTGTCCACATTGCGCGCCATATAGCCCATCTCGCCATGGAAGCCATTGCGCAACCAGCGGCGCACGTGCGGTGCCTGATCGGCTAGGTTTACCCCCGTGATGCCAACCTGTTGAAAGCCGAGTTCCCGCGCCCAGCGCTCGATAGCGCGGCCCAGCGATTCGGTGGATGCGGTTTCCGGCGGCATCGGCACAGTATACGGGCGCGGCCGCAAATCCCGGTGGTTCGACCCTATAATGCCCAATGGTGACGAGCCTCTACACAAGCAAGCAATGCCGCGAACTCGACCGCATCGCCATGGTCGAGCACGGCATTCCCGGCTTCGAACTCATGTTGCGCGCCGGCCGCGCGGCTTTCGATGAGCTGGTTAACCGTTGGCCGCAAGCCCGCTCGCTCACGGTTTTCTGCGGCAAGGGCAACAACGCCGGCGACGGCTATGTCGTCGCCGGCCTGGCCCGGGAACTCGGCTTTGATGTGCAACTTCTGCAACTGGACGAGGGCGGCCTGCAGGGCGATGCGGCCAGGGCGCGGCAATGGGCCGCCGCGCGCGGCGCGGTCGCCGGGCCGGCGGAGCAACCGCCCCGCGGCGACGTGCTGGTCGATGCCCTGTTGGGAACCGGCCTGCGGGGTGCGCCCCGGCAACCCTTTGCGGATGCGATTCGCCGCATCAACGCGAGCGGGCACCACGTACTCGCCCTGGATGTGCCTTCCGGCCTGAGCGCCGATACCGGTGCCGTGCCCGGCGAGGCCGTGCGCGCCGATGTCACCGTCAGCTTCATCGGCGCCAAACTGGGCCTCTACACCGGCCCGGGCCTGGACTTTCGCGGCGAACTCGTGCAAGCCGACCTGGGCGTGCCGCAATCGGTCATGGATGCCGTACCCGGCTGTCCGCTGCTGCAGTTCGACCCGGATTCCCTGCCGCCGCTGAACGTCAACACCTACAAGCACCGCGCCGGCCACCTAGTGGTGGTCGGCGGCGATTTCAACCTGGGTGGCGCACCGCTTATGGCGGCGGAGGCGGCGTTGCGGGCCGGCACCGGGCTGGTGAGTGTGGTCACCCGTGCCGCGCACCGACCGGCAATACTGGCACGATGTCCGGAAATCATGGTTCAGGATGCGGACGAAACCGGTGCCGTCGCCGACTTGCTCGACCGGGCGAGCGCCGTGGCCCTAGGCACGGGCCTAGGCCGTGGTTCCTGGGCCGAGCGCCTGTTCCGCATGACGTTGGTGGTGCCCAAGCCGATGCTAATCGATGCCGACGGGCTGCGCTGGCTGGCCAGGGTCGATACGCCCCCCGCCACCGCGCCGATCATAACGCCCCACGCGGCGGAAGCGGCCGAGTTGCTCGGCATATCGGTGGCGGATGTGGAGGCCGACCGCCCCGGGGCCGCGCTGCAACTGGCGCAGGCTGTTGGGGGAGTGGCCGTACTCAAGGGTGCCGGCACCCTTTGCGCGGAACGGCGGCTGCTCGGCATTTGCGGGCATGGCAATCCGGGCATGGCCACCGCCGGCATGGGCGACGTGCTAAGCGGAGTGATCGGCGGTTTGCTCGCCCAGGGCCTGGGCGCCATCCGGGCGGCAACGCTCGGCGTCTGCCTGCATAGCCATGCCGCGGATCTGGCCGCACAACGTATCGGCCAACGCGGCCTGACGGCAACCGACCTGTTTGCGGCCATTGCCGAGGCGCTGCGTTGAAACCCGGCAGCGGACAGCCCGCCATCCCCTGGCGCGCGCTCGGCCAGGGCGCCCACAACCGCGCAGCTCGCCCACCGGACGCCTCGGCTAGCACGGGCGCAGGGCGAAACCATCCGGTTTGTTCGTGAGCGATGCACGCCCACAAGAGATACCTGGAAAACGAACAGGCGACACTGGCACTGGGCGCCGAGCTTGCCGGCCTGTTGACCGCCCAGGACGGGTTTGCAACGGATGCGGTGGTGTACCTCAAGGGTGAACTGGGCGCTGGCAAGACCACCCTGGTACGCGGCATACTGCGCGCCTTGGGGTTCACCGGGCCGGTGAAGAGCCCCACCTATACGCTGCTTGAGCCCTATGAGGATCAGTCGATCTACCACTTCGACCTCTATCGAATTGGCGATGGCGGGGAGCTCGACTTCATCGGCATCGACGAATACATGGCCGCCCGGTCGATCAAGCTCATCGAATGGCCCGAGCGGGCGGGTGGCCGCCTGCCGCGCCCCGATATCGAAATCGCCCTTTGCGCCGAGGGCGGGGGGCGGAGCGCGGCAATCCGGGCGCCGTCGCTCCCGGGTCGGCAAACGAGCTGCTAGGGGGAGGCTCAGCGTGGCGCAACAAAAGCTCCACTTGCGACAATTCCTGCCGCCTGTTACCGCGCCGGCGGCGACCTATGGCGGAGCAAGCGCAGCGGTGCGCCGCTCGCCGGGGCGAGCACTGCCGCCGGCTCTGGTCGGCGCCATCTGGGCGGCCGCGCTGACCCTTTGCCAAGCCGCCCACGGCGTCGTTGTGCAGGGGATGCGCATGTACGAGGCGCCGGAACACACCCGGGTTGTTTTCGACACATCCGGCCCGGTGCACTACGAATTGTTGCGGCTGTCCAATCCGCACCGGGTAGCCGTGGACTTCCAGAACGCCACCCTCGCGGACGGTTTCGACCCCGGCGGGGCGGCCGCGGGAAATCGGCGCATCGAGAGGATTCGGGTCGCGCCGCGCGGCCAGGGCTGGCGGGTGGTTCTGGATCTCGCCGCCGCCTTCGAGCCGAAGCACTTCACGCTCGACCCCCAGCCTCCCTACGATGTGCATCGCCTGGTCATCGACCTGCTCGACAGGGGCCGGCGCCAACCGCCGCCAGCACCGCCCCAGGCCGAGGGACGCGATGTGGTGATCGCCGTCGATGCTGGCCACGGTGGCGAGGACCCCGGCGCCATCGGTGCCCGGGGCCTCTATGAAAAGACGGTGGTTTTGCAGATGGCCCGCAAGCTCGCGGCGCGGTTCAACCAAACTCCGGGGTATCGCGCCGTGCTGGTGCGCAAGGGAGACTACTATATTCCCCTGCGCAAACGCCTTGCCATCGCCCGGCGCGAACGGGCCGATATGTTCCTCTCCATTCACGCCGACGCGGCCAGGAGCTCGGCCCCCAGCGGCGCATCGGTCTATGCGCTGTCCCAGCGCGGCGCTTCCAGCGAGGAGGCCCGCTGGCTGGCGGAAAAAGAGAACCGTTCGGACCTGATTGGCGGCGACCACGGCAACGTCAGTCTCGACGGCCGGGAAGATGTACTCGCCAAGGTGTTGGTGGATATGGCAATGGACCAAAATCTAGCCGCCAGCGTCGCCGCCGGCGAGGCCGTTCTAAAGCAGCTCGGCTCGGTGACCAAACTGCACAGCAACAAGGTGGGACAGGCCGGCTTCGTGGTGCTCAAGTCACCGGACATCCAGAGCCTACTGATCGAGACCGGTTTCATTTCCCATCCGCGGGAGGCGCGCCGGCTGAGCCAGGCCGATCACCAGAATCGCATTGTCCGCGCGATCCACGCCGGGGTGACCCTGCACATGGAGAGCTCGCCACCGGCCGGAACGCTGCTGGCGAATCGCCTGGACTCGGGGAACCAGCGCTATACCGTCATGCCCGGCGATACGCTCTCCGAGATCGCCGCACGCTACGGAACCAGCACCGCGCGGATTCGCCGGGCGAACGACTTGCGCGGCGACCACATCCAGGCCGGCAAGACCATCCTGATACCGGCCGGTTCCTAGTGGAGCACTAGTGCCCTCTTCCGCTCGCATCGCGCTCTTACCCCCGTTCGTCGCCGATCAGATTGCCGCCGGCGAGGTGGTGGAGCGGCCCGCCTCGATCGTCAAGGAACTCGTAGAAAACAGCCTGGATGCCGGCGCGCGCCGGGTGGAGGTGCTCATCGAGCAGGGCGGCGTCAAACGGGTTCGCGTAACCGACGATGGGCACGGCATCCAGCCCGATGATCTGCCGCTCGCCGTCAGTCGACACGCCACCAGCAAGGTCTCGAGCATCGACGACCTGCTCGGAGTCAAAAGCCTCGGGTTCCGGGGCGAGGCCCTTGCCAGCGCCGCATCCGTGTCGCGCCTGACCGTCACCAGCCGCCCCAAGAGCGCCTCGTTGGGGTTTCACATTGCCGTGCACGGTGGCGAGATCGTCGGCAAGGGCCCCAAGGGCCACCCACCGGGCACCACCGTGGAGATGCAGGATCTGTTTTTCAACACACCGGCCCGGCGCCGGTTTCTGAAGGCGGAGCGCACCGAAACCCAACAGGCGGCGGCGGTGTTGCGGCGCCTTGCGCTCTGTCGTTTCGATGTGGGCATGGAACTGCGCACGGGCACCCGGCGCGAGGTCATGCCGGCGGGAGACCCCGAAGCCCGCCTGGCCGCCGTGCTGGGGCCGCAGTTCGCGGAGCGCAGCCTAGCCATCGACGAAGACCGGGGCAAGCTGCGTCTTAGCGGCTGGGTCGGCCTGCCCACGAATTCCCGGGGGCAGGCCGACCGGCAGTACTTTTTCGTCAACGGGCGGGCGGTGCGCGACAAGCTGGTCGCCCACGCCATTCGCCAGGCCTATCGGGACGTCCTGTTCCACGGCCGGCATCCCCTGTTCGCGCTGTACCTGGAGTTGCCACCCGACGAGGTGGACGTCAACGTGCATCCCACCAAGTACGAGGTGCGCTTCCGCAAGGCGCGGGATGTACACGACTTTATCTTCGGCAGGCTGCACCGCGCACTGGGCGATGTGCGTCCCGGCTCGGCGGGCATGCCCTCGGGGTCGGCGACTGCGCACCGGGAACCCATCACCAGCCCGGCCTCCCCAGGGGGCGGCGGCACGGCCGAGCTCGGCCTAGGGCCAGCCCGGGCCGGCGGTTCCACCCTGGCCGTCGCCGAGGCTTTGGCGCATTACCGGGAACAACCCGCCGCGGCAAAAGAGGATGTGCCGCCGCTTGGCTATGCCATCGCGCAGCTCCACGGCATCTATGTGCTGGCGCAGAATGCCCAGGGGCTGGTCGTAGTGGACATGCATGCCGCCCACGAGCGCATCACCTACGAAAGGCTCAAGCGTACCGCGGCCGACGACGGCGTGGTGACCCAGCGATTGCTCGTGCCCCTGGCATTCGACACCACCGAAGCGGAAGCCGAACTGGCGGAGCTATGCCGGGCGGAGTTGGCCGCCACCGGCATCGTGCTGGACCGCACGGGCCCTTGCAGCGTAACGGTTCGCGAAATTCCCGCCCTTCTGGCCGGTGCCGATGTCGAGCGGCTGGCCGCCGATGTGCTCGCGGAGCTCGCCAGTACGGGCACCAGCAGGGAAGTTGACAATCGCCGCGACGACCTGCTTGCCAGCATGGCCTGTCACGCATCGGTCCGGGCAAACCGCACGCTGACCACGGCCGAGATGAACGCCTTGTTGCGCGAAATGGAACGAACCGAGAACGCCGAGCAGTGTAACCACGGCCGACCGACCTACCTGGTGCAGACACTCGCCGACCTCGACCGTCAGTTCCTGCGCGGGCAGTAGCGTCCGCCGGCCGTCTTTTGGTCAAGATAAGCACCAAGCGATGCCTCGAGCTAGCAAGCGCCAAGCCATGCCCATCGTAATGCTGCTCGGACCGACGGCGGCGGGCAAAACCGCAGCCGCCCTGGCGCTGGCAGAGCGCCGGCCCTGCCACCTGATCAGCATGGATTCCGCCATGGTTTACCGCGGCATGAACGTGGGCACCGCCAAGCCGGACCACCGTGTGCGGGCGCAGTTTCCGCACGCGCTCATCGACATCCGCGACCCCTCGGAAACCTATTCCGCAGCGGCCTTCGTCGAGGACGCCACCCGGGAGGTGGCAACGGCACACCGCCAGGGCAAATTGCCCGTGCTGGTCGGCGGCACCATGCTCTACGCGCGCGCCTTCCACGATGGATTGGCGGAATTGCCGCCGGCAAGCCCCGCCGTGCGCAGGGCGATCGCCGAGCGGGCGGCGGCAGACGGCTGGCCGGCGCTGCACCGGCGGCTCGCGGCGGTGGATGCCGAAGCGGCCGCCGGCATCCACCCCAACAATCCCCAACGGCTGCAACGCGCGTTGGAGGTATTCGAAACCACGGGCCGCCCGATTTCGGAGTTCTGGCGGGAACAGACCGACCGCGGGGCGGGGCACCGTCTTGGCGAGCCGGTGCTGACATTCGCGCTATTGCCGGATGACCGGGCCCGGCTGCACGCCCGCATAGCGGCACGGTTCGACGCCATGCTCCGGGCCGACTTCGCCGGCGAGGTCGGCGCACTGCGGGAGCGGGGGGATCTGCACCCCGGCCTACCCTCCATGCGGGCAGTGGGCTACCGCCAGATGTGGCACCACCTCGATGGCGAGCTGGACGCCGGTACCATGCGCGCGGAGGCCATTGCGGCGACCCGGCAGCTCGCGAAGAAGCAGTTCACCTGGCTGCGCAAGTGGCCGCGGCTCGAGGCGCTGGGCTGGCGGGACCCGGTGGCCGCCGCCGGGCAGGTGCTGCACAGGCTGGCCTGACCGCTCCGCTTCCGACAACACCTGATCCAACGCCGCCTTGCAATGGCGGTTCGGTGTGGCCATAGTTTACAGCAGACGGGCCCTCGGGTAGTCCGGCCATCCCGACGAGGTTCCGCAACGAGAAGGCACTCGACAACAGCACAATAGACAGCCGGTGGAACCTGGTGGCCCATCCCGTGTTTCGGCCACCCGTTATTGAAAGCCGATTCGGCAAGGAGAACCCAAATGTCAAAAGGGCACTCGCTACAAGACCCTTACCTGAATACATTGCGCAAGGAACGCATTCCTGTATCGATCTACCTAGTCAACGGTATCAAGCTACAGGGGCAGATCGAATCCTTCGATCAATTCGTACTCCTGCTGCGCAACAGCGTCAACCAAATCGTGTACAAGCACGCCATCTCCACGGTGGTGCCCGCACGCAACGTCAGGCTGGCGCCCATGAGCGAACGGGAAGCCTCGCCGCCGGTTTGAGGCGGCGGAGACGGGCTTGTTTTTCGATCGATTCGCGCCCGGGCGTTCCGCCGTACTCCTACAGGTAAGGGTAGGGAACACCGACAGCTTCGACCTGGGCGAGTTCCGCGAACTTGCGAGCTCCGCGGGGGTCGGCGTCGAACTGGAAATGTTCGCCAAGCGCCGGAGCGAGCATCCTAGGCTGCTGGTGGGCGAAGGCAAGGCGGACCGGCTGCGCCAAGCGGTAGCCGCGCTTGGGGCGGATCTGGTGCTGGTCAACCACGAGCTTTCCCCGGGCCAGCAGCGCAACCTGGAGCGGGCGGTGGGCTGCCGGGTTATGACCCGCACGGAACTGATTCTGAACATCTTCGCCGAGCGCGCCCGCACCTTCGAAGGCAAGCTGCAAATCGAGCTGGCCCAGCTTGAGCACGCGCGAACCCGCCTGGTGCGGGGCTGGACGCACCTCGACAGGCAGAAAGGCGGCATTGGCCTGCGCGGCGGGGGCGAGACCCAGATCGAGCTGGACAAACGCATGCTTGGCGAGCGCATCAGGAAGGTGCAGTCGCGGCTGGACAGGGTCGCTAGGCGCCGCAGCCAGGGCCGCCGCCGACGGGGCCGCTCCGGGGCCTTGACCGTCTCTCTGGTGGGCTACACCAACGCCGGCAAATCGACCCTTTTCAACGCGCTGACCGCCGCCCGGACGATTGCGGAAGATCGGCTGTTCGCGACGCTCGACCCCACCATGCGCCGTCTCGATGTCCCGGGGGCGGGCCAAGTGGTGCTGGCGGATACGGTCGGCTTCATCGGTGCTTTGCCGCATACGCTGATCGAGGCCTTCAAGGCCACCCTCGAAGAGGTAACCAACGCCGATTTGCTGGTCCATGTCGTCGATGCAAGCGCACCCGATGCCGAACGGCGCACAGGCGAGGTTGAACGTGTGCTGGCCGAGATCGGTGCCGGGGCGGTACCGGTGGTTACCGCGCTCAACAAGTGCGACCTGATCGACGACCCGCACCAAGGGGCGTGCCATGGCAACACCAACCACCGGGTGCGCATCAGCGCCAAGACCGGAAAAGGGCTGCCGCGCCTGATCGAGACCATCGGCGCCGCGGTTGGCGTGCGGGCCCCGGTGACGCTAGCGCTGCCTCTGTCGGCGGGCCGAACACGCGCCTGGCTGTATGAAAGAGGCGCGGTTATCGGGGAAGAGATCACGGCAGATGGCGCCTCCCTGTTGAAGATTCGCGCCGACCCCCGGGTGCGCGCGCGCATTGCGCGCTTCCTAGAGGAGCAGAACACTACTCCCGAGCGCCGCCCCGACCATCACAACGGCCCGGGTACTGTATCAGTTTGAATTTGTGGACCGAGCGGAGGCACAGGGGATTCGGCAGGCTCGGGATTCAAACCGATACACCACAACGGCCCGGCGCCACGGGATTTCGTGGCCGATCCAAGCTAGAATCTCCCCCCATTCGCAAATGACGGAGCACCATATGGCGTGGAACGAATCCGGTGGCGGCAGAGATCCCTGGGGCAACCGTGGCGATCAGGGTCCGCCCGATCTTGACGAAGCATTCAAAAAGCTACAAGCGCAGTTCGCCGGCATCTTCGGACGACGCGGCGGCGAACGCGGCAAGGGCAGCGGCGGCATCAGCGGCAAGCTTTTCGGCTTAGGGCTGGTTGTGCTGGCCATCCTGTACGGCCTTTGGGGCCTGTACCAGATCGACCAGGGCGAGCGCGGCGTGGTATTCCGCTTCGGTGCCGTGCAGCAGAACTTCGTGACACCAGGGCTGCATTGGAACCCACCAATCATCGACCGTGTGGAAAAGGTCAATGTCACCCGGGTGCGTTCCAAGAAGCACCAGGCACTCATGCTCACCGAGGACGAGAACATCGTCGATGTCAGCATGACGGTGCAATATGTCGTGGATGACCCGGTAGCCTTCCTGGTTCAGGTGCGTAGGCCCGAAGTGAGTCTCGACCACGCTACCGAGAGCGCACTGCGCCATGTGGTCGGCGGTTCGGTCATGGATCAGGTCATCACCGACGGGCGGGCCGCCATCGCCATCGAGGTACAGGAACGCCTGCAGTCGTATCTCAACCGGTACGGCACGGGCATTCTGGTCAGCAAGGTGAATATCGACGAGAGCGCCCCGCCCACCCAGGTGCGCGATGCGTTCAACGATGTGCAGAAGGCCAAGGAAGACGAACAGCGCGTCATCAACCAGGCCAACGCCTATGCCGAGAGCATCATCCCCACCGCCCGGGGCGAGGCGCAGAAGCTAATCGAGCAGGCCAGCGCCTACCGCGACCAGGTGGTGGCCCGGTCCCAGGGCGAGGCCCAGCGCTTCGAGAAGCTGCTCGCCGAATACTCCGTTGCCCAGCGGGTGACCCGCGACCGGCTCTATATCGATGCGATCGAGGCGGTGCTGTCCAGCAGTTCAAAGATCATGGTCGATGTGGAGGGTGGCAACAACCTGATGTACCTGCCCCTCGACCGGCTCTCCCAGGCAGGCGCCGGAGTAGTGACCAGCGCCCAAGGCCAGGAGACGGTTCGCTCCGTGGCGGACGCCGTATTGCGAGAGATCAACGACCGTATAGCCAGCGGACGAACTAACCGCGAGACCAGGTAAGGAGACGCCGATGAACCTGCGTAATTTCGTTTTTGTCGTCATTGGGGTGGTGGCGGTTCTGCTGGTTTTGCAGAGCGTGTACATCGTCAAGGAGACGGAGCGGGCCATCCTGCTGCGCTTCGGCGCGGTTAGCCGCGCGGATGTGCCTCCCGGGCTGCACCTGAAGCTGCCGGTCGCCGAAGAGGTGAAGAAATTCGACGCCCGGGTGCTGACGCTGGATTCCAACCCGGAAACCTACTATACCCTGGAAAAGAAGCCGCTCATCGTCGATTCCTTCGCCAAGTGGCGCATTGTGGACGTGCAGAACTACTACACGGCGAGTTCCGGCGACGAGGGTCGCGCCAACCGGGTGTTGCAGGAGCGCGTCAACGAGGGCCTGCGCAACGCCATCAGCCGACGCGACATGCACGAGGTCATTTCCGGCGAGCGCGACCAGCTCATGCAGGAGCTGACCGCGGATCTTAACCGGGTAATGAAGGAAGCTGTGGGTGTCGAGGTGATCGACGTGCGGGTGAAACGCATCGATCTGCCCGCGGAGGTGTCCACCTCGGTTTATGATCGCATGAACTCCGAACGCGAAATCGAAGCACGCCAGTACCGGGCCCAGGGCGAGGAGTTGGCGCTGGGCATCCGAGCCGACGCGGAGCGGCAAACCGTGGTCATCGAGGCGGAGGCCTACCGCGAGGCGGAGCAGATTCGCGGCGACGGCGATGCCCTAGCGGCGTCGATCTACGCCGATGCGTTCAACAAGGATCCAGAGTTCTACGAGTTTACGCGCAGCATCAACGCCTACGCCAAGGTGTTCGGTGACAAGAGCGATATGCTCGTGCTGGATCCGAATAGCGAATTCTTCAAGTACCTGAAGAACGACGAGGGCTGACCGGAGCATGTGCCACCGCCCCTACTGCCAGCGCCCATAGGTCGCAAACAGGCACCGCCATGGGCCGCAACGTGGTCGTCATGGGCACCCAGTGGGGGGACGAGGGCAAGGGTAAGGTCGTCGATCTCCTGACCGGGCGGGCCGCCGCCGTGGTGCGCACCCAGGGCGGCCACAACGCCGGCCACACACTGGTCATCAACGGCAGGAAGACGGTATTGCACCTCATTCCCTCCGGCATCCTGCGGCCCGGCGTGCGCTGTTTTATCGGCAACGGCGTGGTGCTGGAGCCGAGTGCGTTGCTCGAAGAGCTGGCTGGGCTCGAGGAGCGGGGCGTGCCGGTACGGGAGCGCTTGCGCATCAGCCATGCCTGCCAACTGATTCTGCCGTATCACATCAAGCTCGACCTCGCCCGGGAGCGGGCCCGGGGCAGCGGTAAGATCGGCACCACCTTGCGCGGCATCGGCCCCGCCTACGAGGACAAGGCGGCCCGGCGCGGCCTGCGCCTCGGCGACCTGTGCTACTGGCGGGACTTCGCCGCCAAGCTCGCCGAGGTGATGGATTACCAGAATTTCGTGCTGGAGAAGTACTATCGGTCGGAGCCCGTCGACTTCCAGGCGACACTGGATGGGTGCGCGGCGGTGGCCGAGCAGATACGCCCCATGGTCGCCGACATCGCGGTGTTGCTCCACGAGTTACGGGAAGCGGGAGAGAACATTCTCTTCGAAGGCGCCCAGGGCACCCTGCTGGACATCGACCTCGGCACCTATCCCTTTGTCACCTCGTCAAACACCACCGCGGGGAGCACGGCAATCGGCAGCGGCTTTGGCCCGGCCTATCTCGATTACGTGCTGGGCATCACCAAGGCCTACGCTACCCGCGTCGGGTCGGGGCCCTTTCCCACCGAGCTGTTCGACGATACCGGCCGCCAGCTCGCCGAGCGCGGCCAGGAGTTTGGCGCGACCACGGGCCGGCCGCGCCGCTGCGGCTGGTTCGACGCGGTGGCGCTGCGCCAGGCGGTGCACATAAACAGCATCTCCGGCCTGTGCCTGACCAAGCTCGATGTGCTGGACGGCCTGGAGCGCATCCGCTTTTGTGTCGGCTACGAAGGGCCGGACGGCGGCGAGGGCATCCCCCGGTTTGGCAGCGAATACTATTCCCGGATCAAGCCGCGCTTCGAGGAACTGCCCGGGTGGCGCGAGTCCACACTCGGAGCGCGCTCTATGGATCGGCTGCCCGTCAATGCCAGAGCCTACATCCAGCGCATCGAAGAGGCGGTGGGCGCATCGGTCGACATGATTTCGACTGGGCCGGAGCGCGAGGAGACCATCGTGCTCAACAATCCGTTCGCGCATTAACTCGTTTGCGCACTTAAGCAGCGGCACCATTGGGCCACAGGCCGGCTTGGTGGTCGAACCACCGGGAGTGCCGTAAACTGTGCGCGTTACCTCAGATACGGGCGAAGGGTGGACACCAAACTGCTGGAAATACTGGTTTGCCCCGTGAGCAAGGCACCCCTGGCCTATCGCGAGGAGCGCCAGGAATTGTGGTGCAAGGCAAGTCAGCTAGCCTATCCCATCCGCGACGCTATCCCGGTCATGCTCGAGGCCGAGGCGCGCTCCTTGACAGCGGCGGAACTCGCCGAGTTGCAGCCCGGGTAGAACGGCCCGGGCAGCGTGGCTCGGGTCGCGCCAACCGTTGCGGCCATCCCAGACATTCGACCAATCTCCCGGGCGCGGACCGGGCGTTGCCGGGCCGAAAGCGGCAAATCGGCGGGACACAGGGGCAAGGGCTCGCACACCGGCATTCCTGCCGCCCCGGCCGCCACCCGCTTTCCGCCCTGGCCACCACCCGGCCAGATACGCGGGCCAGGGCATTGCCCCGCTCAGGGTATGGGCAGGTACCCGTTTGGAACACCGCGGGTGAACACGCCCACCGCATCGTGCGGGTGCAGGCTCTCGTGGTGCTCGATACGCACCCAGAAATCCGTCAACCGGGGGTCGGCCAGCAGCATGGACTTGAGCTTGCGCCCCGAGTCCTCCACGAACATCAGGTTGGCCGCGTTGAGGCGGGCGAATTCCTGTTCATCCTCGCGTTTGACAGCCGTTTGCACCGGGGTTTTCAGCGTGGCTTCGACCTGGTCGATAAGGCTGGTGATGGGGAAGTCTTCCAAGCCATCCCGCAGCTTGACCAGGAGCCTGGCGATGCTGCGCTGACTGTGCGGTGTCGCCAGTATGCCCTGCTCGGTGCCGAGCCAGGCCTTGACCTCGCCGGCCTTAACCAGGCCACCTGACCCGAAATCCGTCTCGAACTGATTCTGGATAAGCTGCCTGGCCAGCGCCGCCGAACAGGGGCAGGTGGAGGAATAGAAGACGCCGACACCCAACTCCAGGTGAATCTCCCCCTGGTGCAGCGTTCCCTTGATCGTAACCGGGTAACTGTTCCACCCGGAGTTTTCGCTGACTAGCGCCCGGCGCCGCAGATAGCAGTCGAAATCGAATTGAACGAAGGCATGGCGGGAAAGCCCCCGGTGCGATTCCAGGATCGAGGCCAGCAACAACTTCAGGCCAGCGGCGGTGAGCGCCCGTGTTTCGGCATGTTCATCCAGAATGAGGTACAGGCGCGACATGTGGATGCCCTTGGCCGTGGGGTCGACAAGGTCCACGTACACCTGGACCCTGGTCTGCACCTGCCTGGTCGTACCGCCGTCCTTCACCAGCAGTGGCTGGTGGATGCTGCTCATCCCCACCCAGTCGAGGGCAACCTGGGGCTGGCGCACCTCGGCGCTGGCGATATCGGGCAGATCGCCCAGCCGTAGGAGTTCCGGTTTGTTCATCCACCAGTTCCGAGCGCATGCAAAGGGCGGAGCATTGTAACCAATAGCCAGCGGCACCGTTAACCTATGTTGGCGGGCGTGTTGGCGGGCGCGGTGCCGGTTTGACAATGCGCGAGGGGCTTCAGTACATTGCGTCCCCATTTCACGCCGAGGTGGTGAAATTGGTAGACACGCTAGCTTCAGGTGCTAGTGGGGGCAACCCCGTGGAGGTTCAAGTCCTCTCCTCGGCACCATCGCCGAGCGCCCCGCCCGCGCCGGTGGCTGACCCAAGCACCGGGCGTCCGTCCCGCAAAGCGGTGCGCGGTCAACGCGCCGCCGCACCCCGGCAAACCGGCCCCGGGGCCGACAAGCCCGTGGCGGAACACGCGGTGGAGGCTACCTTGGCGGCGCTCTCCATACCCACCGACTGGCCCGCCGAGGTGCGCACCGCCGTCGGCCGCCTGCCCCGGGAAGTGGGCGACAACGGTTTTCCGGGCCGGGAAGATCTCCGGCACCTGCCCCTGGTCACCATCGACGGCGAGTCGGCCCGCGATTTCGACGACGCCGTGTTCGCCGCGGCCACCGACAAGAGCTGGCGTCTGGTTGTGGCCATCGCCGACGTGGCCCACTATGTCCGGGCCGGCGGCCCCCTAGACGCCGCCGCCTGGCGGCGGGGCACCTCCGTATACCTGCCGGACCGGGTGGTGCCCATGCTGCCCGAGGCGCTCTCGAACGGTCTTTGTTCGCTGCGTCCACGGCGGGCCCGGCTGGCGCTGGTCTGCGACATGACGGTCGACCAATCTGGCCGGGTTGCCAAATACCGTTTCTTCGAGGCGGTTATACGCTCCCGGGAGCGTATGACCTATGCGCGGGTCGCCGCCTATCTCGGTGGCGACGACCTGTCGCTGGAGGCGCCCGTGGCGCACTCCCTAGACGCGCTCGCCGGTACCTACCGGGCGCTCCGGCAGGCGCGCGAACAACGCGGCGCCCTAGACCTCGATACCCCGGAGAGCACGCTTGCGCTGGAGAACGGCAGGATCGCGGCCATCGCGCCCGTGGTCCGCAACGACGCGCACCGCCTGATCGAGGAGGCCATGATCGCCGCCAATATCTGCGCGGCGCGGTTTCTGGAACATCACCAGCGGTACGCCCTGTACCGGGTGCACGAGGCGCCGGAACCGGAGAAGGCGGCACAGCTTGCCGATGCCCTCGCGGCCCGGGGCGTGCGCTGGTCGCCCGCGGACGCGGCCCCGGCGGCGCTCAGGGGCGCGTTGCAAAAAGCCGCCGGCCGCGGCGACCCGCGGCTGCTCGCCATGCTGGTGCTGCGGGCCATGCAACGGGCCGACTACCGGCCCGAGCGCGGGGGCCACTTTGGGCTGGCGCTCGCCCGCTACACGCACTTCACGTCGCCCATCCGACGCTATCCAGACCTGGTGGCGCACCGGGCCATCAAGCGTATTCTGCGCCGCCGGCGCGGTCAGGTTGCGACGGCCGACTGGCTGGCCAGTACCGGCAAGCAGAGTTCCATGACGGAACGGCGCGCCGAGGACGCGAGCCGTAGGGTGGATACCTGGCTCAAGTGCGAATTCCTTGCCGACCGCATTGGCGAGACCTTCCCGTCCGTGGTGGCCGGAGTGACCGACTTCGGGCTGTTCGTCGAGCTCGAGGGCTTCTATATTCAGGGTCTTCTGCACGTCTCGGAGCTGGGCGCGGACCACTACCGGTACCACCCCGGCGGCATGAGTCTGGTCGGCGTTTCCTCCGGCGCCCGCTTTACCCTAGGCGATACATTGGAAGTGCGCCTAACCAGCGTGCAACCCGAACTTGGCCGGCTCGACCTGGTGCTGGCGAACGCGCCCGCGCGGCGCCGGCGCGGCCGGCGGCGATGACCTACATCAAGGGCACCCACGCGGTACTCGCGGTACTCGCGGAGGCACCGCGGCGGGTGCGCACCCTGTTCGTGCAGAAGAACCGCCGCGACCAGCGCACCGCCGCCCTGCTGGCTCTCGCCCGAGAGCGGAAGATCCGGCATGAGTTCGTCGACCGGCGGCAGCTCGACCGCCTCGCCGGAGCCGGGCATCGGGGTGTTGTCGCAGATTGCCATGCCCTTGAATTACGACGCGAGGCGGAATTCGAGGAGTGCTTCGATGGCTGGCCGGAACCGAAGTTCTTCTTGGTGCTCGAGGGAATCAAAGATCCCCGCAATCTGGGTGCCTGCATACGTAGCGGCGTGGCGGCCGGCGTGCAAGCCATATTGTTGCCTAAGCGCCGCAGCGCGCCGCTCCGCGCCGCCGCACTGGCGGCCGCCTCGGGAGCGGCGGACCGCGCCGCGCTGTTCGGCATCGTCAACCTAGCCCGGCGCCTCGAATGGCTAAAACGCCGCGGCGTCTGGATCATCGGTGCCGAGGGCGCAGCGGATACCCTCTGGGCGGATACGAATCTAACCCGCAGCATCGCGCTCGTCGCCGGTAGCGAAGGCGATGGCTTGCGGGTCCACACCCGGCAAACCTGCGACGAACTCATGGCTATCCCCATGGCCGGTGGCGTAGCCAGCCTCAACGTTTCGGTTGCGGTGGGCGTGCTGCTGTTCGAGGCGGTGCGCCAACGGGCACCGGGCACCCGCGGGTTTGCCGTGGCCCCGGGGGTGACGGTGTGACTACCCCCCAACCTTCTACCCCCCCCCCCCCCCCCCCCCCCCCCGACAGCCTTCCCCCATACGGAAATGACCCCGGGGCTGCGGCGCCGGGACGCGATGCTGCTGGCCGGGCTGTGCCTGGCCACGCTGCTCTATGGCGTCGGCAATCTCTCGTTGCAGCCCGCGAGGCACGACGGGCTGAATAACCTGGAGATGGGAGTACGGCTGGGCCAGGAACCGAGTCGTGTCGACCACTATCGCGAGCCGTTCGTCCCGGCGGTCATCGCGGCCGTCACCCTCGCGCAGCGGGCGCTTGGATACGAGCCGGCGGCGGATGGCTGCGTGGACCGGCGCGGCGAACGGAGTGAAACGCTGCAATGCCGGTCGGCCTACGCCCCATACAAGATCCTGAACGTGGTGTTCCTGCTGGCGGCCGGGGTCGGTGTGTTTTTTCTGTGCCGGTGGTACGCCGGGGCGGGATGGCTTCCCCATCTTGCATTTCTATTGGTCACGCAAAGTCTCCTTGGTCTTTGGAGCTTTGACAACTTTTACACGGAGGTTCCCGCCGCCGCCCTCGTGGTGATGGTCTCCTGCCTGGGCGTTATGACACTGGCCCGGCGCCGTGTGCTCCACAGCGCACTGCTGGGGCTGGCTCTTGCCGCCCTGGTGTTGACCAAGGTCGTGTTCCTTTATTTCTGGCCGCTTGTCGTTGCCGGGCTGGTTCTGTCGGACCTGCTGCAAAGAACCCTCGGACGGCGCACCGCGCTGCTGGCCGGCGTGTTTCTCGTTGCCCACCTCCTGCCGGTGGGGGGCTGGATGGCGCGCAACCTCGTCCTGTTCGACGATTTCTCGGTGGTCGACAGTTTGCGGTCGGTACGGGTGTTGAACTCTCGCGCGGCATACAACACCATGCGGGACGACGAGTTTGCCGCCGGTTTCTGGTACTACACACCCTACAAGCTCGACCTCGGTATTCCGAAGCGCTCCTATGGACGCTTTGATAAGAAGAGTGCAGACGGATTCCGGGAAATGGGAGAGCGGACCCGGAGGGCGGAAAAAGGTGTGAGGGACGTGGAAGCCAAGGTGCTAAGGGCGGGGATGTTTGCGGAGCCCTGGCAGCATCTCAAGGTCTCGACGCTGCTGGCCTGGCGCGGCCTGTTCGTTTCCGACCGATTGGGGCTTAGACCGCCCCATATCCATCTGTTCACGCATCGGTCCCTGCCCCGGGAATTGTCGCCGGGGCTGAGAGAGGCTGTGCTCACCGCCCACGCGATGCGCAGGGAGACCTACGTGGTCTGGTTCCGCGGGCGCGAGACGGCCGTTGACTATGGCGAGGCGGAGATGAGGGCGTTTCTGAACCTGGAAACCGTGGCGGAGCTTGCCGACGCCACGCTGTACCGGGTGCCCCCACCCGATGACCTTGCCATGCGGGGCACTAGAGTGTCCGAGTTTCTGGATACCGCCAGCGCGGATGCGGCCCATTCCTCCGGTCTTCTCCGTTATTTTCGGGAGTCGCCAATTCGCAGCGAGGTATGGAGCAACCATGTACCGTCCCTCCCCCCGCCGAACGTTGCCGCGCCGCGCCTTGCCGACACCTGGGGCCTGGACTTCTGGCCACGCTGGGGATGGTGGCTTGACCCCCTGTCGCGCACCCTGGTGAATCTTGTTGGATTCGTTGCGCTCCTCGTCGTGCCGCTGTGGTTCTGGTTTGGGCGCCGCCGCGTCGAGGTTGTGTTCGTCGTGTTGCCGGCGCTCTATCTGCACGCCGTCTACGCGCTGGCCTCGCATTTTATTCCCCGCTATGCCGAACCGGGGGTGCCGTTGCGGATATGGGCCGCCCTATTGCTGCTCTGCCTGCTGGCCTCCTCCGTGCGCCGGTTGGGTGGCATGCCGTTTGCCAAACCGGCCCCAGGCTCCTAGAATCGCGCCCCCTTGTCCCCCGGAGCACAAACTCCTTGCTTCACGCCGGGTTGTGGCGGAGGCGAACAATACCGAAAGGAGATGACGATGCACCGCTACGAGGTGGTATTCCTGGTTCACCCCGATCAGAGCGACCAGGTAGCCGATGACCAAGCGCTCTTGATGAACGGCACCCGCCGCACCTAGGTCTGGCGCCGGTACCGGACACGGTAGCATGGCCCAGTCGTCACGGTCGGTACTGGCCATCGTTCCGGCCTGGAACGAAGAATTGTCCATTGCGCAAGTCCTGGAAGGCCTGCGGGCGTGCGCGGGCCGACTGGCCGGGCAGGGTGTCGGCCTGTCGGTCTGTGTAGTCGACGACGGTTCCACCGACGGCACCGCCGAGGCCGCGCGCCGTGCCGGTGCCGACCATGTCCTAACCCTCGGGTACAACCGGGGGCTGGGCGCAGCCGTGCGCAGCGGGCTGGCCTACGCGCGCGACCACGGTTTCGACCTCGTGGTCAAACTCGACGCCGACGGCCAGCACGACCCGGCCGACATCCCCGAACTGATCGCCCCGGTCCTGGAGGACCGGGCCGACCTGGTCTACGGCGACCGTTTCCCCCGCATCGCCTACCGCATGCCCCGGGTGCGTCGCTGGGGCAACGCCTTTTTCCGTTCCGTGATGCGGTGGCTGTTGAGAGGCTGGCGGATCCGGGATTCGCAGTCCGGCATGTTCGCCGCGGGCCGCGCCTATCTGGACAGGTTCTTTCTGCCTGGCGACTACAACTACTCCCAGCAGATATTGCTCGACGCCTATCTCAAGGGAATGCGGTTCGTCCAGGTGCCGGTCGCCTTCAGGGCACGGGAAAGCGGGGCCTCGTTCATCTCGTTCAAATACCCGTTCAAGGTGCTGTCGCAAATTCTCCTGCTGCTGGTCATGGTCAGGCCGCTGAAGGTGTTTCTGCCGCTGGCGGGCCTGTTCCTTGCCGTCGCGCTGGGGCTGTTCGGCCTCGAGCTGGCCCTGTGGCTGCTGGGCTCGACATCGAAACCGGTCGAGCACGTCAACCTGGTGATGGGGCTGGCGCTCTTCGGCATCAACACCGGCTATTTCGGGCTGCTGGCCGAGTTGCTCGTGCGCTATCGGTCATGACGACGGCCCGGCGGATGGGTCGCCATGTCCCGACCGGCCTGGCGGGGTTTGCCGTGGCCCCGGGGGTGACGGTGTGACTACCCCCTCCTTACCCCCCCCCCCCCAACCTTCCCCCATACGGCAATGACCCCGGGGCTGCGGCGCCGGGACGCGATGCTGCTGGCCGGGCTGTGCCTGGCCACGTTGCTCTATGGCGTCGGCAATCTCTCGTTGCAGCCCGCGAGTTACGACGGGCAGCAGAACCTGGAGATGGGAGTACGGCTGGGCCAGGAACCGAGTCGTGCCGGCCACACTCGCGAGCCGTTCGTCCCGGCGCTCATCGCGGCCGTCACCCTCGCGCAGCGGGCGCTTGGATACGAGCCGGTGGCGGATAGCTGCCTGGACCAGCGCGGCGAACGGAGTGAAACGTTGCAATGCCGGTCGGCCTACGCCCCGTACAAGATCCTGAACGTGGTGTTCCTGCTGGTTGCCGGGGTCGGTGTGTTCTTTCTGTGCCGGTGGTATGCCGGGGCGGGATGGCTTCCCCATCTTGCGTTTCTATTGGTCACGCAAAGTCTCCTTGGTCTGTCGAGTTTTGACAACTTTAACACGGAGGTTCCCGCCGCCGCTCTCATGGTGATGGTATCTTGTCTGAGCGTTATGACACTGGTTCGGCGCCGTGTGCTCTACAGTGCGCTCCTGGGGCTGGCTCTTGCCGCCCTGGTGTTGACCAAGGTCGCGTTCCTTTATTTTTGGCCGCTTGTCGTTGCCGGGCTGGTTCTGTCGGACCTGCTGCAAAGAACCCTCGGACGGCGCACCGCGCTGCTGGTCGGCGTGTTTCTCGTTGCCCACCTCCTGCCGGTGGGGGGCTGGATGGCGCGCAACCTCGTCCTGTTCGACGATTTCTGGGTGGTTGACAGCGGGCGGGCGGTATCGGTGTTGGCCCGTCGCGCGGCATACAACACCATGCGGGACGACGAATTTGCCGCCGGTTTCTGGTACTACACACCCTACAAGCTCGATCTCGGTATTCCGAAGCGCTCCTATGAACGCCTCGATACGGGGCATCCGGACGGATTCCGGGAAATGGGACGGCGGGCCCGGAGGGTGGAAGAAGGTGTGAGGGACGCAGGAGCCGTGGTGCTGAGGGCGGGGATGCTTGCGGAGCCCTGGCAGCATCTCAAGGTCTCGACGCTGCTGGCCTGGCGCGGCCTGTTCGTTCATGAACGATTGGGGCTTGGAACGGGCCGTTACGAACTCCTCAGGCATCGGCCCCTGCCCCGGGAATTGTCGCCGGGGCTGAGGGAGACCGTGCTCACCACCCACGGGATGCGCAGGGAGGCCTACGTGGTCTGGTTCCGCGGGCGCGAGACGGCCGTTGACTATGGCGAGGCGGAGACGAGGGCGTTTCTGAACCTGGAAACCGTGGCGGAGCTTGCCGACGCCACGCTGTACCGGGTACCCCCACCCGATGACCTTGCCATGCGGGGCACTAGAGTGTCCGAGTTTCTGGATACCGCCGGCGCGGATGCGGCCCATTCCTCCGGTCTTCTCCGTTATTTTCGGGAGTCGCCAATTCGCAGCGTGGTATGGAGCAACCATGTACCGTCCCTTCCCCAGCGGAAAGTTGCCGCGCCGCGCCTTGCCGACATCTGGGGCCTGGACTCCTGGCCACGCTGGGAATGGTGGTTTGACCCCCTGTCGCGCACCCTGGTGAATCTTGTTGGATTTATTGCGCTCCTTGTCGTGCCGCTGTGGTTCTGGTTTGGGCGCCGCCGCCGCGTCGAGGTTGTGTTCGTCGTGTTGCCGGCGCTCTATCTGCACGCCGTCTGTGCGCTGGCCTCGCATTTTGTTCCCCGCTATGCCGAACCGGGGGTGCCGTTGCGGATATGGGCCGCTCTAATGCTGCTCTGCCTGCTGGCCTCCTCCGTGCGCCGGTTGGGTGGCATGCCGTTTGCCAAACCGGCCCCAGGTCCCTAGAATCGCGCCCCCTTGTCCCCCGGGGCACAAACTCCTTGCTTCACGCCGGGTTGTGGCGGAGGCGAACAACACCGAAAGGAGATGACGATGCACCACTACGAGGTGGTATTCCTGGTTCACCCCGATCAGAGCGACCAGGTAGCCGGCATGACCGAGCGCTATCGGGGCCTCATCGAACGCGGCGGCGGCAAGGTGCATCGCCTTGAGGACTGGGGCCGACGCCAACTCGTCTATCCCGTGGCCAAGATCCACAAGGCCCACTATGTCCTCATGAATATCGAGGTGGGCGCGGAGGTGCTCGAAGAACTCGAGAGCGCCTTTAGGTTCAACGATGCCGTATTGCGCAACCTGATCATCCGCCGCAAGCAGGCCGTGACCGGTCATTCGAAGATCTATGAAGAGGAATTGAAGGAACAGGAGCGTGAGCGGGAGACCCGCCGTCCAGAACGGGCACCGCCAAAACGGGCCGAAGAGGCTGCCAAGGGTGACGACGCCCCGGGCGACGACACCAAAACCGAGCAAGCGGAGGCGACTACATGAGCCGTCGATTTCGTCACAAGAAGTTTGCGGTGGCAAGCGACCCCGCCGATTTGGACTACAAGGATTTGGATCTACTGAAACAGTTCATCGGGGAGACCGGCAAGATCGTGCCGAGCCGCATTACCGGGGCGAGCGCACGCTTTCAACGCCAACTCGCCAAGGAGATCAAGCGCGCGCGCTACCTTGCGCTGCTGCCGTATACCGACCAGCACAAATGAGGGTACCCCATTGAACGTGATTCTTCTGCAGCCTATCGCGAACCTAGGCGGACTTGGCGAGGAGGTAACCGTCAAACCCGGCTTTGCGCGGAACTACCTGTTGCGCCAGGGCAAGGCCGTGCGCGCCACCGAGGACAACCGCAAGGCCTTCGAGGAACGGCGGGCGGACTTGGAGCGGGTAGCCGGTGAACGGCTGTCCGAGGCGGAAGAACGCGGCAGGCGGCTGCTTGAGATCACCGACTTGACCATCGTGGTCCAGGCCGGCGAGGAGGGCAAACTGTACGGCTCCGTAGGTACGACGCAGATCGCCGCCGCGCTGACGGAGCGAGGTGTCGAGGTGCACAAGAGCGAGGTGCGCCTGCCCGAGGGCGCGATCCGTCAGGTGGGCGACTACGAGGTGGCACTGCAATTGCACTCCGGCGTTGCTATCGACATTGCCCTGGCGGTGGTCGCGGAGTAGAGCGAACACTTCGAGCTGGTTTGCGGCCACCGCAGGTCGGCACCTGTCAAACGATCACTATGACTCCCTTTGCGTCGCTACGCGGCTCGGCTCTCAATTTCGAACCAGGGCGTGCCCGGTAGATCAATTTTGCGCTTGCATTCGGCACCATAAAACCGGACGCTTTGGCGTCCGCCAAGCACTTAAACCAGAGTTGAGCTATGTCGGACACCAACGGTTCGGGACAGCCTGAAACCCGTGCGCTGAAGGTACCCCCGCATTCGACGGAGGCGGAACAGTCCGTACTGGGCGGGCTGATGCTGCAAAACGATGCCTGGTTCGATGTGGCGGATGTCGTCGGCGCCAAGGACTTCTACCGCCCCCAGCACCAGATCGTGTTCGAGGCGATGCAGGCGCTTTCCGGCGACAACCAGCCCTTAGATGCGGTAACGGTGGCCGAGGCCCTGCGATCACGCGGGCTGCTGGAGAAGGCCGGCGGCATCGCCTATCTGGCCGAGCTGGTGGATTTCCCGCCCGGGGTCAGCAATATCGCCGCCTATGCCCGCATCGTGCGGGATCGGTCCACCACTCGGCAACTCATCGGTGCCGCCAATCGCATAGCCGAGGCGGCCTTCATGCCGGAGGGGCGGTCCGACGAAGCCTTGTTGGATTACGCCGAGCAGCAGGTTTTCGAGATTTCCGAAGACCGCTTGAAAAACGATGGCCCCCAAGCTGTGAACCCACTGCTTGACCGGGCGGTAAAACGTATCGACGAACTTTCCAAGAGCAGGGGCGCCATCACCGGCCTGGCCACGGGTTTTGCCGATCTCGACAAGCTGACGGCGGGCCTGCAGAAGTCCGACCTCGTCATCGTCGCCGGGCGGCCTTCCATGGGCAAAACCTCGCTGGCCATGAACATGGTGGAACATGCGATCATGGCGGGCAACGCGCCGACGCTGGTGTTCAGCCTCGAAATGCCCGCCGATCAGCTTGTGATGCGCATGCTGTCGTCCCTGGCCCGCATCGATCAAACCCGCATGCGCACCGGAGATCTCCACGAGCATGACTGGAATAGCTTTTCCAGCACGGTGGCGCTGCTGCGGGACAAGCCGCTGCACATCGACGATACCCCGGCGCTGTCGCCCAACGAAATCAGGGCCCGGGCACGCCGGGTAGCGCGCGAGCACAAGGGCCTGGGCCTGATCGTTGTCGATTACCTGCAACTCATGCGCGGTTCCGGTCAGCCGGAGAACCGCACCAACGAGATCTCGGAGATCTCCAGGTCGCTGAAGGCAATTGCCAAGGAACTGCGCTGCCCGTTGATCGCGGCCTCGCAACTCAACCGCGCCCTGGAGAACCGGCCCCAGGACCAGCGGCGGCCGCGCATGGCGGACCTGCGTGACTCCGGCGCCATCGAGCAGGACGCCGACGTGATTCTGTTCATCTACCGGGATGAGGTATACAACGAAGACTCGGAGGAGAAGGGGATTGCGGAGATCATCATCGGCAAGCAACGCAACGGCCCCATAGGCACGGTGAAACTCAGCTTTCTCGAACAACTCACCCGGTTCGAAGACCTGGCGTCCGAACGCTATGACGACCTGCCTCCGGGCTACGATGACTAGGGATGCTGTCCGCAACCCGGGTGCCTGTTTCCGGGCCGAGCCGGCAGATGGCTAGGGCACAGTCTGTCTATGTCTGTTCCAACTGTGGCGCGGAGCATACCCAGTGGCAGGGGCGCTGCAGTGCCTGTGGGGAGTGGAACGTGCTGTCGCGCATGACCGTGCAACCCGCCGCCGGGCCCGGGCCCGCCGTCGGCTATAGCGGTAGCGAAGCACAGGTTATGAACCTGGGTGATATCAGAGCCCAGGAGGCCGACCGCCTGCACACCGGTTTCGGCGAATTCGACCGCGTGCTCGGTGGCGGGCTGGTGCCGGGTTCCATGGTGCTGATCGGCGGCGACCCGGGCGCCGGCAAGAGCACGCTGCTACTGCAGGTGTGCGGGCGAATCGCCGCGGCGTCGACGGTTCTCTACGCCACCGGCGAGGAGTCATTGCAGCAGCTCGCGCTACGGGCGGAGCGCCTGGGTTTGGACCGCGACCGACTCCAGGCCGCCGCCGAAACCCGCGCCGAGGTCATCGCCGGCCTAGTCAACGACCGCAAACCGGCCTTGCTGGTGCTCGACTCGGTGCAGGTTATGCAACTGCGCAGCGTCGACGGTACGCCAGGCAGCGTCGGCCAGGTGCGCGAGACCGCCGCGTACTTCACTCGGCTCGCCAAACAGACTGGTACGGCGATGGTGCTGGTGGGGCACGTCACCAAGGAGGGCAATCTGGCCGGGCCGAAGGTGCTGGAACACATGATCGACTGCTTTCTGATGCTGGACAGCGCCGGTGGCAGCCGCTTCCGGATGCTGCGTAGCGTGAAAAACCGATTCGGCGCCGTTAACGAACTGGGCGTTTTCGCCATGACCGAGCAGGGGATGAAGCCGGTGGCCAACCCATCGGCCATTTTTCTGCAGCGGGGCGACGACGATGCGCCCGGCAGCGTCGCCACCGTTGCCTGGGAAGGCACGCGGCCATTGCTGGTGGAACTCCAGGCCCTGGTCGACCAGGTACAGGGTGGCTACGCCCGGCGCGTCGCGGTTGGCCTAGATCAGCAGCGCCTCGCCATGCACCTCGCGGTGTTGCACCGCCACTGCGGCATTCAGCTTGCCGACCAGGACGTATTCGCCAACGTGGCCGGCGGCGTGCGCATCGCCGAGACCGGGGGCGACCTGGCCTTGTTGCTGGCGGTACTGTCCTCGTTCCGCGACCGGCCGGTGCCAAGGGACGTGATCGTCTTCGGGGAACTGGGCCTGACCGGGGAGGTGCGCCCCGTGGCGAATGGCCAGGAACGGCTGCGCGAGGCGCGCAAACACGGGTTCAAGACCGCCATTGTGCCGTACGCAAACCGGCCTAAGCAGCCCATTGCCGGTATGACGGTGCATGGCGTCAAGAACCTGACCGGCGCCTTAGACGTGGTTGCCGGCTTCGATGCGCCGAGCCGCTCCGGACGCCGGTAGCGGCCCATGCATTGTCCGTTTTGCGGTGCCGATGACACCAAGGTGATCGACTCCCGGCTGGTGGCCGATGGCGATTCCGTGCGCCGGCGGCGGGCGTGTCAAACCTGCGACGAGCGGTTCACCACCTTTGAGACCGCGGAACTCCTGATGCCGAAAATCGTCAAGAACGACGGTTCCAGAGAACCCTTCCACGAAGGCAAGCTGCGCCGGGGCCTGCTGCGCGCCTTGGAAAAGCGTCCAGTGCCCGACGACAGGATCGATGCGGTTGTCAACCGCATCATGCACATATTGCGCTCCACCGGGGAACGGGAGTTGCCATCCCGCCGTGTCGGCGAGGAAGTCATGAACCAACTGCGCGAACTCGACGCGGTGGCCTATGTACGCTTTGCCTCGGTTTATCGATCCTTCCAGGATCTAAGCGAGTTCCAAGCTGAAATTCAAAGGCTTGAAACCGATCTGCAATGAGCACCGAGACGGACTTGGCGTATCTGCGCGAGGCGGTCGCATTGGCGGAGCGTGGCTTGTTCACGACAACGCCCAATCCACGGGTGGGCTGCGTAATCGTGCGCGACGGGCGGGTGCTCGGCCGGGGCTGGCACCAATGGTGCGGCGAGGCCCACGCGGAGGTCAATGCCATTCGCGATGCCGGCGGCAATGTGGCGAACGCAACGGTGTACATCAGCCTGGAGCCATGCACGGTGCATGGCAGGACGCCGCCCTGTGTGGATGCGCTGATCGCGGGGCGGGTAAGGCGCGTGGTGGCCGCGGCCCGGGACCCGGACCCGAGAGTCAATGGCAGCCTAGAGCGGCTACGCGCCGCGGGGGTTGAGGCGGCGGTGGTGGAACTGGCCGCCGCACGCAACCTGAATGCGGGGCACCGGCAGCGGATGCTGTGGGGGCGTCCCTGGGTGCGTATCAAGATGGCGGCCTCCCTGGACGGCCGCACGGCGATGGCATCGGGAGAAAGCCAGTGGATTACCGGTTTGGCCGCCCGCCAGGATGTGCAATATTGGCGAGCGCGAAGCTGCGCCCTGGTAACCGGTATCGGCACCCTGCTCGCCGATAATCCGCGGCTCAACGTGCGCGACCCCGCCTATGCAATCGCTGGACGTCTGCGCCAGCCCTTGCGCGTTGTGGTCGACAGCCGGGTGCGCACCCCCCACAGCGCCCGGCTTTTCGCGGAGACCGGGCCGGTATTGATCGCCCACGCCGGCGACCCGCAGGCGGCGCATCCCCAGGCCGAGTGCCACAAGTGCGGCACCGGCGCGGTTGACCTGCACGAGCTCATGGCGACCCTGGCATCAAGGCACTGCAACGAGGTGCTCGTCGAGGCCGGGCCGACCCTGGCGGGCGCACTGATTCAAGAGCAACTCTGGGACGAAATGGTTCTATACCTAGCACCCAGCCTATTAGGCGCGGCGGCGCGCCCGCTCATCGACAACCGGATCGAGCACCTGCAGGATGCGGTTCGGGGCCGAATCGAGGAGTGCGTCCGCGTGGGGGAAGACCTCCGGTTGCGGTTGGCGCGGAACGCCCCCGCTGTCACTGATACGTCATTATCAGCTTGATGGAGCACTAGGGATGCGGGATGCGGAGACGCAGGGGCCCCGGGTGTATGCGCGCCGCAAGGCGCGCCGCGCCCTGGTACAGGCCGCCTATCAGTGGCAGATGAACGAAGCCGACACCAAGACACTGCTGGCCGAGTTTCATGCGGGCAAGGCGCTGGTCCGGGCCGACCGGGATTTCTTCGACGACATTCTGGGTAGGGTGACCCGGCAGGCAGAGGCTCTCGATGCCGCGTTCAGCGACCTGCTCGACCGCGGCCTAGACGCCTTAGATCAGGTGGAGCGGGCTGTCATGCGCCTCGGCACCTGCGAGCTAATCCACCGCCCGGACGTGCCCTATCGGGTCGTCATAGACGAGTATGTGGAACTCGCCAAGGTGTTCGGCGCGGAGCAGAGCCATAGGTATGTCAACGGGGTGCTCGACAAGGTGGCAGGGCGCGTCAGGGCGGCGGAACGGCGGGCCGATGCGCACAATGTCTAGCGCGACGCCGTTTTCGTTCCCACGCACGGCAGTCGCCCGCAGTGAATGAATTCGAGTTGATCGATACCATCGTCGACGTTTTGGGCCCCGGCGAGGCACCCTGGCTGCGGGTGGGAAGCGGCGACGACGCGGCGGTGCTGCACGTTCCGGATGGGTTCGAGCTAGTGAGTTCCATCGACAGTTTTCTGGCCGGCGTACACTTTCCCCGGGGCGCGGCTCCGGAACTCATCGCCTATCGCAGCTTGATGGCGAGCTTGTCCGATCTGGCGGCCATGGGGGCCGAGCCGGGCTGGGCGCTGGTGGCGCTCAGCCTGCCGACACCGGACCGGGATTGCGCCGCGGCGATTGCGCGCGGCCTTGCCGAGGCTTCGCGGGACGCCGGCATTCACATCGTCGGCGGCAATCTGGCGCTGGGCGACCTGGCGCTGACCATCGCTGTGCACGGCACGCTGCCATCCGGATCGGCGCTGCTACGCAGCGGCGCCAGGCCAGACGATGCGGTTTGTGTCAGCGGCCCACTTGGGGGTGCGGCACTGGCGCTTGCAACGGCCGACCTGGCCGCCTCCCGACCGGGTCGCCTCTCCGCCCTGGAGCGCCCCTATTGGCACCCCCGGCCGCCGTTCGCACTCGCGCCCCAACTGCGCCGGAGCGCAACGAGCTGCATCGATGTATCGGACGGCCTGTTGCAGGACATCGGCCACCTGTGCGCGGCATCCCGCGTGGGGGTGAGCCTGGAAAGCCAAGCGGTACCCCTGGCAGCCGGCGCCGCTCTCGACCAGGCACTGCACGGCGGCGACGACTATGTGCTCTGTTTCACCACGGCGGATGCGCAACTGCGCAAGCACTACCCGGTAATCGGGACCGTGACGGACTCGCCGGGCCTATTGCTTGACGGCGCTCCCGCAGACCTTGCGGGCTATCGCCACTTCTGATTGGGGTTCCGGCGCGGGGCTTGGCAACTCGGCCGACCGGTTTGGGCCTACGTGGCAGTACCCAGTGTCCGGCGCGTCGGCGCGCCGGTCGCCGGGGCGGGAACTCCGAATTCAGTGGTCTCGGTCCACAGCCAAGCGTGCCAGTTCAGCCAGCCGCCCGTCCCGCAAATCCACTCTTTGCAGGCATTCTAGGGCTTCCCCCAATAGCAGCCGCGCCTCTTCCCTGGCGGATTCCACACCCATCAGCGCTGGGAAGGTGCTCTTGTTCGCCCCCACATCGGAACCGGCCGGCTTGCCCAGGGTCTCCGTGGACTGGGTAATGTCCAGAACATCGTCCATGACTTGAAAAGCGAGCCCGATACGCTCGGCAAACTCGCCGACGACAACCAGGCGCTCCTCGCCAGCCCTTGCGAACAGCGCCCCGAGCTCGACCGCCACCCTGATTAGGGCACCCGTTTTGGCCGCATGCAAAGCGCGCACTTCGCTGACGTTCAACGGGCTGCCCCCGGACGCCAGGTCGAAACACTGGCCGCCCGCCATGCCGGCCCAGCCGCAGGCACTGCCGAGTCGCCGCATGGCGAGCAAACAGAGGGCCGGGTCGGTATCCGGGGCCCCGGCAAGCGTCTCAAAGGCCAGCGCCTGGAGCGCGTCGCCCGCCAGAATGGCCGTCGCCTCGCCGTAGGCGACATGGCAACTCGGCAGCCCATGGCGCAGGGCGTCGTCATCCATTGCCGGCAGGTCGTCGTGAACCAGCGAATAGGCGTGCATGAACTCCACGGCGCAGGCCGGGGCCAGCGCATCTTCGACCCGGCCACCGAGGTCGCCGCAGGCCGCGCAGACGAACAGGGGCCGCAGGCGTTTGCCGCCGCCCAACACGGCATGGCGCATGGCATCCACCAGAGATTGGGCAATCGGGGAGGTGGTGGGTAGGTAACGGCGTATCGCTTGTTCTATGGCGGCCTTGAACGCGCGCAGCTCAGGGCTCACCCAGGCGCTCCGTATCCAGATCTTCGAACTCGTCGTTGGCGCTGAGCGCCCGCACGCGCAACTCGGCACTGCGCAACGCCGCCTGGCAGCGGCGGGTGAGCTTAACCCCGCGCTCGAAGGCGGCCAGCGACTCCTCCAGACCAAGCTCGCCCGATTCCATCTGCTTCACCAGATTCTCCAGTTCTTGGAGCGTCGCCTCGAAATCGACCTCCGGCGGCTTGGTTTCACTCATCCGACAAGGCGCCAATCGCCAGTTTCCGGTTGCAGTTCAATCAGCGACTCCTCTTCCAGGATATGGAACTCACCCCTGACCAACCAGGCGCCCATGGGCTGGTTGCGCTGGCGTAGCGCGGAGCAGACATCGCCCGGGCGGAACGAACCCCCGCCATGCGCGGCAAGCTCGCGGACTATGCCATAGACGATCTCGGTGCGTTTGCGCTCGATGCTCAACTAAAGATGCCCGTGCCAGGAAAACAAGACGGTCTTGTACCAAAACGAGGCTATTCCCGCCAGGGCCGCGCCTGCCGATAGCTAGCTAAGCGTGCGCTCAGTTCCTGCACAAGCGCCGTGTCGTCCCCGGCGACGTCGAGCGCCTGCCGCTGCACCAGGACGGCATCTTCGAACCGGTTCAACTCCGCATAGGCAGCGGCCAGTGTATCTAGGTGGGCTGCTTTGCGCTCCAAGGCAACGGCGCGCTGTGCATGCCGCAATGCCTGCTCGCCATCCCGCATTCCCTCGGCCCCGGCGGTGGCGAGCAGCCACGCGTAGCCGTTCAGCGCCCGGGCGTTGCCCTGCTCCGCCGCCCGTTGCGCCCAGTGCGCCGCCTCCGCATCGGCACCGGACCCGGCGAGCAGGTACAGCAGGCGCAGCAAGGCGTCGGTGTGCCCGGCTGCGCCGCCCTTTTCATACCATGCTCGCGCCGCGTCTATATCCGGAGCAACGCCGAGGCCCGCCTCATGGATGTGGCCCAGCCCGGCAAAGCTACCCGGCGCACCGAGCCGTGCGGCCCGCAGATACCAGGAGCGGGCCTGGGCAAAGTCGGGTGTCACCCCAGTACCGGTAAGGTACGCGTGGGCTAGGCTGGCCATGGCCGGTGCGGACCCCCTAGCGGCGGCCCGCTTGAAGTATTCCACGGATACACTGGCCGGTACCTCGCCAAGCTCCCCGTTTCTGAACATGAAGCCGAGCGCCACCAAGGCGTCGGTCGCCCCGGCCTGCTGCGCTCTTTCGTACCAATGCCGGGCCCGGGCCGGGTCGGGCCTGTCTGTGTGGGGCCGGCGGAAGCTCCAGGCAAGCCGCGTCATGGCCGGTACGAACCCCGCCGCGGCGGCCTTTTCCAGCCAGTGGCGGGCTTCCGCCAGATTGCGGGCGGTGCCCTCACCAACAAGGTAGGCATTGCCCAGGTACATTTGGCCACCAGCATGCCCGAGTTCCGCCGCCCTGCGAAAAAGCTGGAAGGCCAGTACGGGGTCCGAGCGGGCCCCGAGTTCGTGACGATAGAGGCTGCCGAGGGCACAGAGCGCCGCCGGGTTGTCGGGGTTGAACTGCAGGGCGTCGGTATAATCCGTCGCCGCCGACACGAACAGTTCCTCGGCGTAGAAGGCATAGCCGCGCAGGTAGTAGGCCCTAGATCGCTCGGCGGGGGTCAGGCGGTGCGAGATCACGGCGGGGTCGAGATAGGCGCGGGCGAGGCTGTATTCTTCCTGTTCGACCAGCGCGGCCGCCTTCTCGACGTAGGCATGTGGATCAAGCGCCCCGCCCCGTGCCGCGGCGGCCAGCGCCAGCCCGAGCAGAACAACCTGCAAGCTGCCGATTTTCATGGCGTCAGTCTATTACAAAGCGTGCTACCATTAGGGCGCTTCTGCGCCCGGGGGCGACATGGCTTCGACGCGGGTGGCAAAACAAAAGGTGCATGCCGAGAGGGTAGTGACTCTCGTTAATCAATCGCTGCAACTGTAATAGTTGCCGAAGACGAAAACTACGCACTAGCGGCTTAATCGCCGCTAACGTCGATGATCCCTTTCCCGCGGGGAGACCTCGACGGCAAGGCAGCGGGATCGCGTGGCGGCCTAGCTCGGGGCCAAAGCGTTAAACACAATCGAGCTCGCCGAAAACACCCTGACCGCCGGGTCGTTCGAGGTTAAAGCAATAGACGGATGCTAAGCATGTAGAGCCGATTGTGGCGCACCAACGGACGCGGGTTCGACTCCCGCCGCCTCCACCAGCCAGAATCCCAGCGATCTGTTTTATAAGGATAGGAGGCCAGATTGAAACTCGGGCTCGCGCTTGGCTATTCCGGCGCCAACTTGGCGCTGCCATTGAAAAAGGTGCAGCTCGCCGAGCGGCTTGGCTACGATTCGGTGTGGACCGCGGAGGCCTATGGCTCGGACGCCATCACGCCGCTGGCCTTTCTCGCCGCCCACACGGAGCGCATTCGCCTCGGCACCGCCGTCATTCAGCTCGCCGGGCGCACGCCCGCCAACGCCGCCATGTGCATGGCGACGCTGGATCAATTGGCTGGCGGCAACCGGGTGATCTGCGGCATCGGCGTTTCCGGCCCGCAGATCGTCGAAGGCTGGTACGGGCAGCCCTGGGGACGGCCCTACTATCGCCTCAGGGACTATGTCGCCATCATGAAGAAGATCTGGGCACGGGAGGCGCCGGTCACCCACGAGGGACAGGAGCTCAGCCTGCCCTACACAGGCCACGGGGCAATGGGGGTGGGCAAACCGCTGAAGTCCATACTGCACATGAACCCGGATATTCCCATCTGGCTCGGCACCGGCATGGAAGCCACGGTGCGCCTGACGGCGGAGATCGCCGATGGTTGGCTGCCGCTCGGCTACGTGCCGGAATCCGCCCATCTGTACCGGGATTGGATCGACCAGGGGCTCGCCCGGGCGGGCAAGACCCGCGGCGATTTCGAATGCCAGGCGGGAACCCAGGTGATCATCACCGAAGACACCAGCAAGGCCGTGCAGGCGGCCTTGCGGCTGCTCAAGCCCAACATCGCCCTATACGTGGGCGGCATGGGCCACAAGAACAAGAATTTCCACAAGGAGATGATGGTGCGCCGGGGCTTCGGCGACGCCGCCGAGAAAGTCCAGGAACTCTATCTCGCCAAGCGCAAGGACGAGGCCGCCGAGGCGGTGCCCGACGAGTTCGTGGACCAGGGCGCGCTGGTAGGCCCCAAGGAGCGCATCCGTCGCCGTTTCCGCGACTGGGAGAACTGCGGCATTACCGGGCTCACCATTGGTGGGGACGAGCGGGCCATCCAGCTTGCCGCCGAATGCGCACGGCTCAACACCGAACCGGCCGGCTGACGAGGCGGCACAGGCCGTCGTTGTTGACCTTGGAGACGTCAACATAATCGGCTAGCTCCGCCACCGGTCGACGAGGCGGCACAGGGGGTCGTCGTTGATCCATAACCACCCGACCGGGATATTCCCCGCCTTGGTGAGGCAAGGCCCCCGGTGTGACTCGCCGGTGCTCTCCTCGCCGGTGCCGAACGGCGCGAGCGCAGCTCGACTACGCATCCCGGCGGCCGGACCGGCGGCGACCGCGTGCCGGAGGCGGCACCGGGCGCGCTTCAATCGCGTTGGCCGGTCTTGGTGAGACGCGCTTTCTGCCGCGCCCACTCCCTATCCTTGACCAAGGCGCGCTTGTCGTGCTGCTTCCTGCCCTTGGCCAAGGCAATCTCGCACTTGACCCGGTTGTTCCTCCAGTAGAGGGCGGTGACGATGCAGGCGTACCCCTTCGCCTGAGTCGCGGTGAAAATCCTGGCAAGTTCCCGTGCGTGCAACAGCAGCTTGCGGGTGCGCGCCGGGTCCGGCGAGATATGTGTCGAGGCGCTCGACAACGGCGTAATCCGGGCCCCGAACAGATAAGCCTCGCCTTCCCGGAGCAGTACGTAGCCATCCACGATTTGCACGTTGCCGGCGCGCAGGCTCTTTACTTCCCAGCCCTCAAGAACCAACCCGGCCTCGAAACGCTCCTCCAGCACATAGTCTCGGGCGGCCCGCTTGTTGCGCGCAACGACCCGCCGTGCGGAGGCCTTGGATGCGGCGGCGGCAGCGCTCACGGGCAGTCCCGGCTAGCCCCGGGCCCTAGCCCGGCGCATCGACTAACAGCGAAGCCTGTATGTGTCACTCGCTCTGGTTCCGGCTGCCCGCATCAGGGCCGGATTATAGCGGGGCGATTTTGGGATGGCCCTGCCACCTATGGTGCACATCGCTTGCGGGTCTGCCGGCCTTTGCGCCACAATGCCCCGCCTTCTCAAGCCGCGTTGGAGGGCCACCATGGCGCTTGGCACAGAATCACGGCACGGGATGTGGTCCAGTCGCTGGCTATTCGTGCTGGCGGCCGCCGGTTCGGCGGTGGGGCTTGGCAACATCTGGAAGTTCCCCTACATCGCCGGAGAGAACGGCGGCGGTGCCTTCGTGCTGGTCTACCTGGCCTGCGTTGCCCTGGTCGGGGTTCCCATCATGATGGCCGAGGTGCTCATCGGTCGCGAGGGCCGGCAGAGCCCCATCAACACCATGCGGTTTCTTACCCAGCAACACCACAGAAGGCCGACCTGGGTGCTAATCGGTTGGATGGGCGTACTGGCCGGCTTCCTCATCCTTTCCTACTACGCCGTTATCGCCGGCTGGGCCATCTACTACATTCTGCGCATGGCCGATGGCACCTTCGACGGGGTGACCGCCGAGTACGCCAACCAGGCGTTCAACGAGTTCCTGGCCGACCCCTGGCAGATGCTGTTGTGGCATACCCTGTTCATGGCAATCACCGTCTATATAGTCGGTCGGGGCGTGATCCGGGGGCTTGAGAGCGCCATTCGCTGGTTCATGCCGCTGTTGTTCGTGCTGTTGGCAGTGCTACTCGGCTATGGGGTAACCAGTGGCGGTTTCGCCCAGGGCGTGGACTTTATGTTCCGGTTCGAATGGCAGTCCATCACCGGCGAGGCCTTGCTCATCGCCATGGGCCAGGCGTTCTTCACGCTGAGCATTGGCATGGCGGCGATCATGGCCTACGGTGCCTACGTGCCGAGTTCCGCGTCCATCACCAGCACGGTGGTGACCATCGCCGTGCTCGATACCGTGGTGGCCATCGCCGCCGGGCTCGCCATCTTTCCGATCGTATTCGCCAATGGCCTGGAGCCCGGCCAGGGCCCGGGGCTCATGTTCGTAACCGTTCCCCTGGCGTTCGGTCAACTGCCCCTAGGCGCGTTGTTTGGCGCGATCTTCTTTCTTCTGGTTAGTTTCGCGGCGATCACATCGGCCATCTCGCTCACCGAACCAGCGCTGGCCTACCTGGTTGAAGAGTACAACGCCAAGCGCTCCCGGGTGGCGATCACCCTGGGTGCCTGCTGCTGGGTGCTCGGCATCGGCACGGTACTGTCCTTCAACGAGTGGTCGGATGTCCACGTGGTGGGCGAACTGACCATCTTCGCCTTTATCGACTACCTGTCGCAGAACATCATGCTGCCGCTGGGCGGCCTCTGCATCGTGCTATTCGCCTCCTACGCGCTGCCCAAGGCCGTGGTGCAGAGCCAACTGCGGCTCACCAACAGGGCACAGGAGCTGCTGTGGCGCATGCTAGCGGCCGTGGTTGCCCCGCTCGGTGTGCTCGCCGTATTCCTGGTGACCATCATCGGTTTCGACAACCTCAGGGAATGGTTCTCCTAATCCATGCCCGAGTTGCGCCGCTCCGCGTTGCTGCCGCTGGCGGTCGAGGATGTGTATGCCATCGTCACCGATGTGGGCCGTTACCCCGAGTTTCTGCCCTGGTGCAGAAGCGCTTCGGTGCTGGTTAGCGAGCCGCGGCGATTAGTCGCGACACTAGTGGTCGCGGGGCGCGGATTCGCCGAGCAATTCACCACCACCGCCGCCTTGACGCCACCCCGCTCCATTCGCCTCGGCCTGGTCGAAGGCCCGTTCCGCCACTTCTCCGGGGAATGGCGGTTCGCGGAGCTTGGCGGCGGCCAGGGTTGCAGGGTGGAACTTGACTTGAGCTTTCGCTTCAGCGGCGCGAAGACCGTCTTGGCCAGGGCCTTCGCGGGGGTGTTCTCCCGGGCGGCGGATTCCATGGTGGATGCGTTCTGCCGCCGCGCTCACGACCAGTTGGGCCACCCGGCGCCATGCGCATAGAAGTCGCCTTCGGCACGGCACGCGGGCAAACGCTTGTCTGCCTGGAGGTCGGCGAGGGTGCGACCGTGGCGCGGGCACTGCAAGCGGTTGCCGACCGGCGGCCATTTGCCGAGCTGCCCCTGGATTCCATGCCGGTCGGCATCTTTGGCCGCCCGGTCGGCCGCGACAGCATCCTGCGGGCCGGCGACCGGGTGGAACTGTATCGCCCCCTGGCCATGGATCCGAAGGAGGCGCGACGCCGCCGGGCGCGGTAACGGCTAGCCTTCGGCCGTCGTGCCGCCTGGCGAATCTTCGGTTTGCCGATCGCCCGGCCTGTAGTCACCCGTAAAGTAGGCGAGCCTGTCGTCCTGGAAGTGCAGGCTGATGCGCTTCTCGTCGCCGTAGATGCCCGGCACCTCAATGGTGTAGATGTAGTCCCAACGGTCCCGGTCGAAGGCATTGCGGACTATGGGCTCCCCCATGATGAACACCACCTGGGCCCGGGTCATGCCCGGCTTCAGGCTGTCGATCATCTCCTGGGTGATGACGTTGCCCTGTTGCACGGTCACCTTGTGCACCCTGGGCATCTTGAACTTCGGCATCTTAAGCTGGGGCATCTTCGGCATGGAACATCCGGCCGCTATGACGGCGGCGGCAATGAATATCGCGGTGGTGCGCAGCGTCATCGGGTCGACTCTTCCAGAACAGGCCCGCATGGTAGCCCGTCCAATCCGGGCGGGCAAAATCCAGCGGCTTGGCGAACCACGCGAGACAGGTTCGAGCAGCCCGGTCAGGGGTGCCGCAGGGCGTCGCCAAGCATGCGCGCCGTCATATCCACTACCGGGATAACGCGCTGATACGCCATGCGCGTCGGGCCGATCACGCCGAGCACCCCGGCTATGCGACCATTGACCGAGTAGGAGGAGGTCACCAGGCTCAATTCGTCCAGCACCCGGTAGCCCGACTCCTCGCCGATGTACAACTGTATTCCCTGGGTATTCAGGCTCTGATCCAGCAGGTGCAGGATACTGCCCTTGCGCGAGAATGCCTCGAAGATGCTGCGGATGGTGTCGGTATCCTCGCTCATGTCCAGAAGCTTCGATTCGCCGGAGACGACAAAGCCCCGCTCCTGCGGCGGGCCGGACTCGAAGGCCTGGGCAGCCAGATCCAGCGCCGCCTGCATGAGGCGATCCATGCGTTCCTTGTCGCGCTGCATGCTGTCGATCACTTCACGCCGTATCTCCGCCAGCGACAGGCCGCCGAACTCCCGGTTGAGGTAATTGGCCGCCTGCAGCAACTCGGCATCCTCGTAGTGCCGCTCGACATGGATAACCCGGTTCTGCACCTCCCGGTCGTTGTACACCAGAATCACCAGCACCCGGTCGCCTTCCAGATTGAGAAACTCCACATGCCGCAGCGCCAGCCCATCCCGTCGCGGCAGCGTGACGATACCGGTCATCTCCGTGATGAGCGAAAGGAGCCGCGAGGCCGACTCGACGAGTTGCGACGGCGGCATATCGGCATTGAGCTGCGTCTCGATGCTTTGCTGGCCCGCATCGTCCAAGGGTTCCACGGAAAGCAGGCTATCCACGAAGAAGCGCAGGCCCTGGCTGGTGGGAATCTTCCCGGCGGAAGTGTGGGGGGAACTGACCAGGCCCTGGCCTTCCAGCCGGGCCATGATGTTGCGCACCGTCGCCGCGCTGACATGAACGCTCGGCTGCTCCGCCAAGGCCTTGGAGGCCACCGGCCGACCTTCGTCGATATAACACTCCACCAGCAACTTGAAGAGCTGCTCGGCGCGGTCGTCCACCTGTTCTCTCGCCATGGCGTTAGTAGCTACGGGCATTCGGGCCAAGTTCGAGTACTATGGGATTTTTTGATCGATCGTCAAGCGCTTGCTCCGGCAACTCACCATCTCCAACTTCGCGCTGGTGGGCGCGCTCGATATCGCGTTCACGGGCGGGTTCACCATCCTGACCGGCGAATCCGGGGCGGGGAAATCCATCCTGCTCAATGCGCTCTCCCTGGTGCTGGGCGAACGTGCGAGCCCCGGCCTGATCCGCCCCGGGGCGCAGCGGGCGGAAGTGATCGCGGAGTTCGACATCGAAGGCAACGCCGCCGCACTCGATGGCCTGCGCGACCGGGAGCTGGGCGACCCCGACCAGCCAGGGCGATGCCTGTTGCGGCGGGTCGTCAACAGCGACGGGCGCTCCCGGGCATTCGTCAACGGCACGCCGGTGAACCTGCACATCCTGCGCAACCTGGCCGGTGCCCTGGTGGATATTCACGGCCAGGACGAAAACCAGCGCCTGACCCGAAGGGAAGTGCAGCTCGCCCTGCTGGATGCCTACGCGGTGGCACCGGATACCCGCGCGGCAATGACGGCCGCCTATCGCGCCTGGAAACAATGCCAGCGCGATGCGGCGCATCGACAGCGGCAGCTCGCCGATGTGGCCAACCGCCAGGAGTTGTTGCGCTACCAACTGGCCGAACTCGAGGCGCTCGGCCTACGCGAGGGTGAGTTCGAGGCACTCGATGCCGAGTTTCGCCGCCTGTCCCAGGCGCACAGCATCCAGGAGACCGTTATGGGCGCCGTGCAGTGCCTCGCCAACCTGGACGATGTACACCGGGTGCAGGCTGCCCTAGCGGGTGTCGAAGACGCGCATCCGGCCCTGGAGCGGGCACGGACGGCGCTGGATTCGGCCCTGGAGCTGAGCGGCGATGCGTTGCGCGACCTGCGCGGATACTGCGACGCCCTGGAGTCGAACCCAGAACACTTCGCAGAGCTCGAGGAACGGCTCAACCTGGTACAGGAACTTGCCCGCAAACATCGCGTGCGGCCCCAGGCGTTGGCCAACCGGGTGGGCGAGCTGCAAGCGGAACTGGCAACGCTCACCTCCTCCCAGGAAGACCATGCGGCCCGCACGGAGGAGGCCGCCCGGCATCGTACCGATTTCGAACAATTGGCCGGGCAAGTCAGCCGCCAGCGCCGCGCCGGCGCCACCGCCTTCGCCAAGGAGGTGAGCGCCCGCATGGAGATGCTGGGCATAGCGGGCGGGCAATTGCGGGTTCATTTCGAGGCCGCCAATGCGGAACAGGGCCTTGAGACCGCCGAATTCCTAGTGACCGCCAACCCCGGGTACGCGCCGGGCAGCCTGAAGAAGGTCGCCTCCGGGGGCGAGCGGGCGCGCATTAGCCTGGCCATAGAGATGGTGGCCGCAGCGCGCGCCCGCCTACCCTGCCTGGTGCTCGACGAGGCCGATGTCGGCGTCGGCGGCCCGGCCGCCGATGTGATCGGGCGGCTACTACGCGACCTTGGCCGGCATACCCAGGTTATCTGCGTGACCCATGCCCCCCAAGTCGCGGCACTCGGCGATGCCCACCTGCTGGTTAGCAAGGGCGCGGACCAGGATATCGGCATCCACGCCCTCGATGACCAGGGCCGGGTCGAGGAACTGGCCCGCATGCTCGCCGGTGCCGGCGTGACGCGGAAGACGCGGGCCTATGCCCAGACCCTGCGGCGGGAAGCCGGGGGTTGAAACAACGCGAAGCGATCCCATATTGGGCCAGCAGCAACAGAACTTGGAGTTATGATGGGCGAGTCCTCCAAGCCGGCGGCCGACGCTGCCGGCGAGCGCGAACCGGAAGACAACGGCACGGAGTCGGCGGCCGGCCAGAATAGCGAACCCGACTCTCCTGAAACACTGCGGGCGGCCCTAGACGCAGCCCGCGCGGAGGCGGAGCAGCTCCGCGACACCGCCCTGCGCGCCCAGGCCGAGACGGAGAATGTGCGCCGCCGCGCCGCGCGGGATGTCGAGAACGCGCACCGCTTCGCCATAGAACGCTTCACCCGCGACCTGCTCGCCGTGGCGGACAGCCTCGAGCAGGCCGTCGAGAGCGCCGCCAAGGCCACGGATGCGGCGGCGGTGGCCGAAGGCGTGGAACTGTCGCTGAAGCTCTTCCTGGATACGCTGCACAGGAACGGTATAGAGCGGGTAGACCCGCTCGGCGAACCATTCGACCCCGCCCAGCAGGAGGCAATGGCTGTGGTCGCGAACCCGGACAGCGAGCCGAATTCCGTCATGGAAGTCATGCAAAGAGGCTATCTCCTCAACGGCCGTGTCGTGCGCGCCGCCAAGGTGATTGTGAGCAAGGCACCCGAGGAACCGCATTGAAAAACGGCCGCGTGCCCCAATGAAGGAAGGTCTACGGGCATGGTATCGGCCGGCCCGAATGTTGGAGACACAAAATGGGAAAGATCATCGGAATCGACCTGGGCACCACCAATTCGTGCGTCGCGGTGCTCGACGGCAGCGATGCCCGGGTTATCGAGAACTCCGAGGGAGATCGGACGACCCCCTCGATCATCGCCTATAGCGAAGACGGCGAGATACTCGTCGGGCAGAACGCCAAGCGCCAGGCGGTGACCAATCCCAGCAACACCCTGTTCGCCGTCAAGCGCCTCATCGGCCGCAAGTTCAAGGACCAGGTTGTGCAGCAGGACATCAAGATGGTGCCCTATGACATCGTCGAGGCGGCCAATGGCGACGCCTGGATCAAGGCCAAGAACGAAAAGCTCGCCCCGCCCCAGGTTTCGGCGGAAGTGCTGAAGAAGATGAAGAAGACGGCCGAGGAGTATCTCGGCGAGGCCGTGGGCGAAGCCGTGATTACCGTGCCCGCCTACTTCAACGATTCCCAGCGCCAGGCGACCAAGGATGCCGGCCGTATCGCCGGGCTGGACGTCAAGCGCATCATCAACGAGCCCACCGCGGCGGCGCTTGCCTACGGGCTCGACAAGAAGCGGGGCGACGCCAAGATCGCCGTCTACGACCTCGGCGGCGGCACCTTCGACATCTCGATCATCGAAATCGCCGAGATCGACGGCGAACACCAGTTCGAGGTTTTATCCACCAATGGCGACACCTTTCTCGGTGGCGAGGACTTCGACCTCAAGATCATCGATTACCTGGCCGATGAGTTCAGCAAGCAGAACGGCATCGATCTGCACAACGACCCGCTTGCCCTGCAGCGCCTGAAGGAGGCCGCCGAGAAGGCCAAGATCGAGCTGTCCAACAGCCAGCAGACAGAAATCAACCTGCCGTACATCACCGCCGACCAAACCGGGCCCAAGCACCTGGTGCTGAAGCTGAGCCGGGCCAAGCTCGAGTCTCTGGTCGAAGATCTGGTCGACAAGACACTGGGGCCCTGCCGGACGGCCCTGCAGGATGCCGGCCTCGGTGTGGGCGAAATCGACGATGTCATCCTAGTCGGCGGCCAGACGCGCATGCCCCTGGTGCAAAAGAAGGCCAAGGACTTCTTCAACAAGGATGCGCGCAAGGACGTGAACCCGGATGAAGCCGTGGCTATCGGTGCCGCCATTCAGGCGGCCGTGCTGGCCGGTGATGTCAAGGATGTGCTGCTGCTCGACGTAACGCCGCTGTCGCTCGGCATCGAAACCCTGGGCCGGGTGATGAGTGTGCTGATCGAAAAGAACACGACCATCCCCAGCAAGAAGACCCAGGTGTTCTCCACGGCGGACGACAACCAGACGGCGGTCACCATTCACGTGCTACAGGGTGAGCGCAAGCAGGCCGCCCAGAACAAGTCCCTCGGGCAATTCGACCTGCGGGACATTCCCCCGGCACCGCGCGGCATGCCGCAAATCGAGGTCAGTTTCGACATCGACGCCAACGGCATTCTGAACGTATCCGCCAAGGACAAGGCGACGGGCAAGGAGCAGTCCATCGTCATCAAGGCATCGAGCGGCCTCTCCGAGGAGGAGATCGAGCAGATGGTGCGCGACGCGGAAGCCCACGCGGCGGAGGACGAGAAGTTCACTGAGATGGTGAACCTGCGCAACCAGGCCGACGCCCTGGTGCACGCCTCCCGCAAGGCGGTGCAGGATGCCGGCGACAAGGCCACAGATGCCGAAAAGGAGGCCATCGAGAGTGCGGCGGTGGCCCTTGAGGACGCCATCAAGAAAGAGGACAAGGCCGAGATCGAAGCGGGCATGCAGGCGTTGACGGCCGCCTCGACGGAGCTTGCCCAAAAGATGTACGCCGAACAGGCCGAGGACGCTTCGGCCACCGACGCGGCGCAGGAGTCCGGCGCCGGCGGCGATACCGTGGATGCGGAATTCGAGGAGGTTAAGGACAACGAGAAGAAGTAGAATTTCCCAATTTGGATGATCTCATGGCGAAACGCGACTACTACGAGGTACTCGGGCTCGATCGGCGCGCGTCCACCGATGAGTTGAAAAAGGCGTATCGACGCCTCGCCATGAAGTATCACCCAGACCGCAACCCGGACGACGGGCAGGCCGAGGAGAAGTTCAAGGAGGCTTCCGAGGCCTACGAAATTCTCTCCGATAACGAAAGGCGCGCCGCCTACGACCAGTTCGGTCACGCCGGTGTAGACCCAGGCACCGGGGCCGGGGCAAGCGGCTTCAACGGCAGCTTCGGCGATATCTTCAGCGATGTGTTCGGCGATATATTCGGCGCCGCCCGGGCGGGACGGGGCGGCGCGGAGCAGGGTGCCGATCTCAGCTATTCCCTTGCCCTCGACCTCGAACAGGCGGTACGCGGCGATGAAGTGGAAATCTCCATACCCGTGCTGGCCGCCTGCGGGAACTGCGACGGCACGGGTGCCAAGCCCGGTACGCGCCCAACAACCTGTCCCGAGTGCAGTGGCGCGGGCCGCATCCGGGTCGCACAGGGATTTTTCTCGCTACAGCAGACCTGTCCCCGCTGCCGGGGCGCGGGCAAGGTCATTACCGATCCCTGCCGCAGTTGTGGCGGTGCCGGCCGTGTCGAGCGGCGCAAGACGCTGTCGGTGCGGGTGCCCGCCGGGGTCGACAACGGCGACCGCATCCGGCTCGCCGGCGAGGGCGAGGCGGGCCCGCGCGGCGGCCCACCCGGCAATCTATACGTGCAGATCAAGGTCCGGGAGCACCCGATATTCCTGCGCGACGGTCGCCACCTGTACTGCGATGTGCCGGTCTCCTTCGTACAGGCGGCGCTCGGCGGCGAGCTGGAGGTACCCACACTCGACGGCCGGGTCAAGATCAGGGTGCCCCAGGAGACCCAGACCGGTAAGATGTTCCGCCTGCGCGGCAAGGGCGTCACGCCGGTGCGTGGTGGCGGTGTTGGCGACCTGGTCTGCAAGGTGGTCGTGGAGACGCCGGTGCGCCTGAACGAGGCACAAAAGGAGCTTCTGCGCGAGTTCGAGCAGAGCCTGCACGCCAGCGGCCACCATAGGCACTCGCCGAAGGGCAGCGGCTGGTTCAAGAGCGTCAAGGACTTCTTCGAGAAGTTGAAGGACTGACCGAACCGGGCCGCCCGCCGGGCTTCGTTGCCAGCCCGGGAAGCAGCCGCCCCCTGGCAACGCGGGGCAAGCGGCACGTCTAGCGGTGCCGCGGAAACGAAAGGGGCTTATAGAGATACGTTGACGAACCACCACTTGTCGAATCCCGCAAGGCGCATAGCCAATACGTGGCGTCGTTCGTCAACCGATCCTACAATTCCCAAACAAAGGGCCATTCTCCGGCAACAGGAAGGAAAGTATGGGACGAGTCGCAGTTACCGGCGCCGCCGGCCGCATGGGGCGCACCCTGATCCAGGCCGTTGCCGCAGATGACGCCTTCGAACTCGGGGCGGCGGTGGAACGCCCCGGCCTGTCGCTCGTCGGTGCCGATGCGGGCGAGGTGGCCGGCGTCGGCAGGCTCGATGTGCCCATCGTCGATGCCTTGGGCGCAGTCACGAACGCATTCGACATCCTTATCGACTTCACCGTACCGGCGGCGACCCTGCAGGCGGTGGATATCTGCCGCGCGGCGGGCAAACCGATGGTGATCGCCACCACCGGCATCGACGCGGCGGGGGTCGCGGCCATCCGCGAGGCGGCCGAGGACATCGCCATCGTCATGGCACCAAACATGAGTGTCGGCGTCAATCTCGTCTTCCGACTGGTTGAGCAGGCGGCTAAGGTGCTCGGCGACGACGCCGACATCGAGATCATCGACCTCCACCACCGGCACAAGATCGATGCGCCGTCCGGCACGGCCATGCGTCTCGGCCAGATTGTGGCGGATACGCTCGGGCGGAACCTAGAGGAAGTGGCGGTATACGGGCGCGAAGGCGAAACCGGCGCGCGCGACCGGCGCACCATCGGTTTCGAGACCATCCGCGCCGGCGACATCGTCGGCGAGCACACCGTGCTGTTCGGCGCAACCGGCGAGCGGGTTGAAATCACCCACCGCGCCAACAGCCGCTCCAACTTCGCCCAGGGTGCGCTACGCGCCGCCCGCTTCCTGCGCGACAAGCCGACCGGCCTGTTCGACATGCAGGATGTGCTCGGCCTGTAGCGCGGCGCCGCAACTTCTTCGTGAATTGGCCCGCCCGGTGGGCTAGAATAGCCGCGCTAGGGAAGGCGAGGCCGAGCGCATCGGTCTCGCCTTTTTGCAACGGTGGTTGGCACCGCTTTGCAACTTGGTTGGCGCGGCGCTCGGGTTAGGGTTCGACGAGGCGTATCTAGTTGGTACCAGCGTTACTGGCTTTAGAGGACGGCAGCCTGTTCAGCGGGCAATCGATCGGCGTACCGGGCAGCGCCGTCGGCGAGGTTGTATTCAACACGGCCATGACCGGCTACCAGGAGATCCTGACAGACCCCTCCTATGCCCGGCAGATCGTCACCCTGACCTATCCGCAGATCGGCAACACCGGGGTCAACCGGGAAGATGTGGAATCGGGCAAGGTCTGGGCCAGCGGGCTCGTCATCCGGCAGACCCCAAGGCGAGCGAGCAGTTGGCGGGCGCACACAACGCTACAGCAGTACTTGGCCGAGGAAAACGTGGTCGCAATCGCAGATGTGGACACGCGGCGCCTAACCCGGCTAATTCGGCAGAAGGGCGCATTGGCGGGCTGTATCGCAGCCGGACCGGGCACCGATGCGGACCGGGCGCTGGCCGCCGCCCGGGCATTTCCCGGTCTGCCGGGGATGGATCTGGCCAAGGTGGTCACGCGCCCCCGCCCCGAAGAGTGGCACGAGGGGGCCTGGCGCCTAGACGGCGGTTACAGCACACCGGAGGAACCCCGTTTGCATGTGGTGGCGTACGACTTTGGCGTCAAGCGCAACATCCTGCGGCTCCTGACAGCACGCGGATGCCGGGTGACGATTCTGCCGGCCACGGCGACGGCGGAGCAAGCCCTTGCCTACGGCCCGGACGGCATCTTCCTTTCCAACGGCCCCGGCGACCCGGAACCCTGCGACTACGCCATCCGTTCTATCGGGCAACTCATGGATGCCGGGCTGCCCATGTTCGGCATCTGCCTCGGCCATCAGCTCATGGCGCTCGCGAGCGGCGCCAAGACCGTCAAGATGCCCCACGGCCACCACGGCGCCAATCACCCGGTGCAGGATCTCGACACCGGCCGGGTCGTCATCACCAGCCAGAACCACGGCTTTGCCGTTGACGGCGATTCGCTGCCGGATGCTGTGCAGATAACCCATGTCTCCCTCTTCGACGGCACCGTGCAGGGCATTCGCTGCGTCAACGCGCCGGCCTTCGGCTTCCAGGGTCACCCGGAAGCGAGCCCGGGGCCCCAGGATTGCGGCTACCTGTTTGATCGCTTTGTCGACCTGATGGCCTCCGCCGGAGCGGCACCGAACTCCGGAGCATCCGAGTGACACCGGCCCGGAGGCACTATCGCGTGCGCTACGATGCCGCGAGTTGGTGGGCGCTCAGGCTTGCCGCGGGCCCAACGGGCGCATGACTTCCCCAAGGTTAAGCCGCGGGCCTTCGGGCAGACGCACCGACATCGAGTCCGTGCTGATCCTAGGCGCCGGCCCCATCGTCATCGGCCAAGCCTGCGAGTTCGACTATTCCGGCGCCCAGGCCTGCAAGGCGCTCAGCGACGAGGGCTATCGGGTGGTGTTGGTGAACTCCAATCCGGCCACCATCATGACCGATCCGGCAACCGCCCACGCCACCTATATCGAGCCGGTGGAGTGGCGCACCCTGGCCAGAATCATCGAAGCCGAGCGCCCGGACGCCCTGCTGCCTACCATGGGCGGGCAGACGGCCCTGAACTGCGCCTTAGACTTAAGCCGCGAAGGCGTGCTCGCGGCCCACGGCGTGGAATTGATCGGCGCCAACCAGAACGCCATCGACAAGGCGGAAGACCGCGAGCGGTTCATTGAAGCCATGAATCGCATTGGCCTTGCGACGCCGCGCTCCGCTATCGCCCACAGCGTGGAGGAGGCGCTGCAGGTGCAAGGCCGTATCGGCTTTCCGTGCATCATTCGGCCATCCTTCACCTTAGGCGGCAGCGGTGGCGGCGTTGCCTACAACCGGGAGGAATTCCTGGAGATATGCCGCCGCGGTCTCGACCTATCACCCACCAACGAGCTCTTGATCGACGAGTCGCTGCTCGGCTGGAAGGAGTTCGAGATGGAGGTGGTGCGCGACAAACGCGACAACTGCATCATCGTTTGCGCCATCGAGAACCTAGACCCCATGGGCGTTCACACCGGCGACTCCATCACGGTGGCGCCCGCGCAAACGCTGACCGACAAGGAGTATCAGCTTCTGCGCAACGCCTCCATTCAAGTGCTGCGCGAGATCGGTGTGGATACCGGGGGGTCCAACGTGCAGTTCGCCATCCACCCGGATGACGGGCGCATGGTCGTTATCGAAATGAACCCCCGGGTATCGCGCTCCTCGGCACTGGCATCCAAGGCCACCGGCTTCCCCATCGCCAAGGTGGCCGCAAAACTGGCGGTGGGCTATACCCTGGATGAACTGGCGAATGAGATCACGGGCGGCGTGACGCCGGCGTCGTTTGAACCCAGCCTCGACTATGTGGTGACCAAGATTCCGCGCTTCACGTTCGAGAAGTTCGAGCAGGCGGACCCGCGACTGACTACGCAGATGAAATCCGTCGGCGAGGTGATGGCCATCGGGCGCACCTTTCAGGAATCGCTGCAAAAAGCCTGCCGCGGTCTGGAGACGGGGCGCACGGGGCTCGACCCGGTGCTGGGCCCGGCGAGCGCCGGGCGGGAGCGCGCCATCCTGCGGCGGGAACTCAGAACACCGGGCGCCGACCGACTGTGGTACATCGCCGATGCGTTCCGGGCCGGGTGGTCGCTGCGGGAGGTTCAGGGCCAAACCGCCATCGACCCCTGGTTCCTGGCCGAGATTGAAGACCTGGTCGCCACCGAACGGGAACTCACCGCCGGGGGCCCGGGGGCGCTGGACGGCGACCGCTGGTACGAACTCAAACGCAAGGGGTTCTCCGATGCGCGGGTCTCGGCACTGCTCGGCATGGACGAGGAAGCGGCGCGGAGCGCGCGCCTGGCTCTTGGCATCAAGCCGGTATTTCGCCGAGTCGATACCTGCGCCGCCGAATTTCCGGCGGCCTCCGCGTACATGTACTCGACCTATGAGCAGGAGTGCGAGGCCAATCCGTCGAACCGCAGGAAGATCATGGTGCTCGGCGGCGGGCCGAACCGCGTGGGCCAGGGCATCGAGTTCGACTATTGCTGTGTGCATGCGGCCCTGGCGATGCGCGAGGACGGCTTCGAGACCATCATGGTCAACTGCAACCCGGAAACCGTCTCTACGGACTACGACACATCCGACCGGCTGTACTTCGAGCCGGTAACCCTGGAGGATGTGCTCGCCATCGTCGATGTCGAACAGCCCGCCGGCGTCATCGTGCAGTTCGGTGGACAAACGCCGCTGAAGCTGGTGGAACGGCTAGAGAAGGCGGGCGTGCCCATCATCGGCACGAGCGCCGATGCCATCGACCGTGCCGAGAACCGCGAACGCTTCCAGTCTCTGCTCAAGAAGCTCGGCCTAAAACAGCCATCCAATCGCACCGCCATCGGCATCGAGGACGGCGTGGCGCACGCCAGCGAAATTGGCTACCCGATCGTGGTGCGGCCGTCCTACGTGCTGGGTGGCCGGGCTATGGAGATCGTCTACAACGAGGACGAGCTGGCCCGGTACCTGCAAGGTGCCGTGGATGTCTCCAACGACTCGCCGGTACTGCTCGACCGCTTCCTCGACCAGGCCATCGAGGTGGACGTGGATGCGGTGAGCGATGGCCAGGACGTGCTGATCGGGGCAATCATGGAGCACATTGAACAGGCGGGCGTCCACTCCGGAGATTCGGCCTGCGCACTGCCTCCCTACCGGTTGGGAAGAGATATTCAGAACCGCATCCGCGAGCAGGTGCGGCGCATGGCCCGGGAGCTACCCGTGGTTGGGCTCATGAACGTGCAGTTCGCCATTCAGGGCGAAGAAATCTTCGTGCTGGAGGTCAATCCGCGGGCCTCGCGCACCGTACCCTTCGTGTCCAAGTGCATCGGCATTTCCCTCGCCAAGGCCGCGGCTCGCTGCATGGCCGGCATCGGCCTCCGGGAGCAGGGGCTGACCCGGGAGATCATCCCGGCTTGCATCAACGTCAAGGAATCGGTCTTTCCGTTCAACAAGTTCCCCGGTGTCGACCCCATTTTAGGGCCGGAGATGAAATCCACCGGCGAGGTGATGGGGGTTGGCGACAGTTTCGGAGAAGCCTTCGCCAAGGCCGCGCTCGCCGCCGGCGAACGGCTACCGGATGGCGGCCGGGCGCTAATCAGCGTTAAGGATTCGGACAAGCCGTTCACGGCACCGCTGGCCCGGGCACTGCGCGACCTCGGTTTCAGGCTGGTGGCAACACGCGGCACGGCGCGCCTGATCGAAGCCGAGGGTATCGAGTGCGCGGTGGTCAACAAGGTTACCGAAGGGCGGCCCGATGTCGCGGACATGCTCAAGAACGAGCAGATCGACCTGATCGTCAATACCACGGAGGGGCACCAGTCGATCGCCGATTCAGCGGTGATCCGGCGGCTCGCGCTCCTGAACAAAGTATGCTACACCACCACTTTGGCGGGCGGTGAGGCCGTGGGCATCGCCATTCGCCACCAGCGCCAGCTCAATGCCATGGGTGGCGGGGTGAAGGTACGCCGACTCCAGGATGTGCACGCGGCACTGAATTCGCGCTGAGAAGCCCTTACAAGGAGCGGCGGGCAGGGGAAACATGTCCATACCGATGACCGTGGAGGGTGCCAATGCCCTGCGCGGCGAACTTAGGCACCGTAAGTTCGAGCTACGCCCGCAGATCGCCGGCGCGCTGGCCACCGCGCGCGCACACGGCGACCTGCGGGAAAACGCCGAGTACCACGCCGCCAAGGAACAGCAGGGCTTCAACGAGGGCCGCATCAAGGAGATAGAGATCAAGCTGGCCAATGCCCAAGTTATCGATATCACCAGAATTCCGCCCGCCGGCCGGGTTACTTTCGGCGTTACGGTGACGCTGATCGATCCCGGCTCCGATGACGAGACCTCCTACAAGATCGTCGGCGAGGACGAGGCCGACCTGAAACAGGGCAAGATCTCCATCATGTCGCCCATCGCCCGGGCCCTTATCGCCAAATCGATTGGCGATGTTGTTCTGGTCACCACGCCAAGCGGCTCTGTGGAATACGAGATCGGCGACATAAAGCACCTATGAAAGACCGGCCCGGAACCGGGCAACCACGCCCAACGGCGGCACCGGCTAAGGCGGATGGATCGTCGAGCTGCTCCGGTCGGGGCGGGCGGCGCATCGGCCGGGGCCGTTCCCGATAGGGACGGTGCGCCGTGGGAAGCAAATCGAGCGGGCAGTGGCGCCGCCGACAGCGGCGGGATTACTTTGCCAGCGCGGCGCGGCGCGAGGGGCGCCTGTCGCGGGCACACTACAAACTTCAGCAACTCGACGAGCGCTTTAAGCTGTTGCGGCGCCACCACTGGGTTCTGGAACTCGGTGCCGCGCCGGGCGGCTGGACCGCCCACCTGGCAGAGCGGGTGACCACCGGGCGCATCGTTGCCGTAGACCCTCGCCCCATTGCCGTGGGTGGGCGCCGGGTCGAGGTGGTGCAAGGGTGTTTGGGCGAACCGGAAGTCGACCGGCGGCTTGCGCGGATTCTGGCAACGGGCGGGCAACCCGGCGGCGGTGGCTGTCTTGACCTTGTTTTATCCGACATGGCCCCCAATATCACAGGTATACGCGCCACGGATCAGGCCCGGGCGATGGACTTGGTGGAACTCGCCGGCGAATTGGCGGGCAGGTGGTTAAAACCCGGCGGTGCCCTGGTTGTCAAAATCTTCCAGGGCGAGGGCGTTGCGGCCTGGCTGCACGCTACCAAGCGCCAATTCGGCAAGGTGCGGGTGGTGAAGCCGCCGGCATCGCGCCCGCATTCCCGGGAGAGCTACGCGGTGGCCCAGGATTTTCGTGGCCTAGGCGCAACCACAACATGCGGCCCGGCGTGTACCGGCGGGCGGGGGTGCCACGCAACCTAGAGCAACCGAGATAAAGCTACCTGGAAACTACAGATTCCGACCGTTGGCGCACCGTGGCCCGGTAGTGTAGGCTTCGATACTCAAGCGAACGGAGGACGACAGCGGGGCACCCGCCCCAATGAGGTAAGCCCTTGTCCGATATAGGAAAAAATCTACTCCTGTGGCTGGTCATCGCAGCCGTGCTGTTAACCGTATTCAACAACTTCGACATGCGGCCCGCACCCCGGCAGATCAGCTATTCCGAATTCATCGAGCAGGTGCGCATGGATGAGGTCCGCGAGGTGGTCATCGAGGGCCTGGTAATCACCGGCGTGCGCAAGTCCGGAGAAGAGTTCCGTACCATTCGCCCGGACATAGAAGATCCGAAACTACTCGACGATCTCTACAACCACCGCGTCAGCTTCGCGGGCAAGGAGCCCGAGAAGCAGAGCATCTGGGCGCAGCTCTTCCTGGCGAGCTTCCCCATCCTGCTCATCATCGCCGTGTTTATGCTGTTCATGCGCCAGATGCAGGGCGGGGCCGGTGGCCGCCGCGGCCCTATGTCATTCGGCAAGAGCAAGGCGCGGCTGCTTTCGGAAGACGAAATCAAGACGACATTTGCCGATGTGGCGGGGGTCGACGAGGCGAAGGAGGATGTTCAGGAACTGGTGGAGTTCCTGCGCGACCCCGGCCGCTTTCAGCGCCTTGGCGGGCGCATCCCCCGGGGCATCCTGATGGTCGGTCAACCCGGCACCGGCAAGACGCTGCTCGCCAAGGCCATCGCGGGGGAAGCCAAGGTGCCGTTCTTCTCCATCTCCGGTTCCGACTTCGTCGAGATGTTCGTCGGTGTCGGCGCCTCCCGGGTGCGCGACATGTTCGACCAGGCCAAGAAGCGCTCGCCATGCATCATCTTCATCGACGAGATCGACGCCGTGGGGCGCCATCGCGGGGCCGGTCTCGGCGGCGGCCACGACGAGCGCGAGCAGACCCTGAACCAGCTTCTTGTCGAGATGGACGGGTTCGAGCCCAACGACGGCATCATCGTCATTGCCGCCACCAACCGCCCGGATGTGCTCGACCCGGCGCTGCTGCGCCCGGGCCGGTTCGACCGGCAGGTGGTCGTGAGCCTTCCCGACATTCGCGGCCGCGAGCAGATCATCAAGGTGCACATGCGCAAGGTGCCGCTCGGCGAGGATGTGGAACCGAGTGTCATCGCCCGCGGCACACCGGGCTTCTCCGGTGCCGATCTGGCCAACCTGGTCAACGAAGCGGCGCTGTTCGCCGCTCGGGCCGGCAAGAAATTAGTCGAGATGGAAGAGCTAGAGTCGGCCAAGGACAAGATCATGATGGGCGCCGAGCGCAAATCCATGGTCATGTCGGAGGAGGACAAGCGCAACACGGCGTATCACGAGGCGGGCCATGCCATCGTCGGCAAGCTGATGCCGGGGCACGACCCGGTCTACAAGGTAACCATCATTCCCCGCGGACGGGCGCTCGGGGTAACGATGTTCCTGCCCGAGGAAGACCGCTACAGCCTAAGCCGGCAGAACATCAGGGCACAGATCTGCGGGCTGTTCGGGGGCCGCATCGCCGAGGAGATGGTGCTCGGTTCCGAGAAGGTAACGACGGGGGCCTCCAACGACATCGAGCGGGCAACCCGGCTGGCGCGCAGCATGGTGACCAAGTGGGGCCTGTCGGAGCGTCTCGGTCCGCTCATGTACGACGAGGACGACGGCGAGGTGTTCCTGGGCATGTCTGTCGGCGTGAAGCCGAAGCCGCAGTCGGACGACACCGCCCGGGCGATCGACCAGGAGGTGCGCCGCATCATCGACGAGTGCTACGCCCACGCCACCCGCCTGCTCTCCGAAAACGAAGACAAGCTGCACAGTATGGCGGCCGCTCTGATCGAGTTCGAGACCCTGTTGCCGGAGCAGATCGACGACATAATGGTCGGCGCCACGCCGCGCGACCCCGACCCGCGCGGCGACGGACGCGGCAACAAGTCCGGCCGCTCCAAAGCGTCCATAGGCGGGCCAGCGGGAGAGCATTGAGCATCTTCCGCGCCCCCCGGCGGTATGCCAAGGGTTGGGCACGGAAGACGCCGCAATCGAGTGGGCCGTAGGCCCCGACCGAGACGATTCACAAGCATGAACCAGAAAACCAACCCCGAGGCGGGTAGAAAACATTTCGGAACGGATGGCATCCGGGGAACCGTTGGCCGGTTTCCCATCACGCCGGAGTTCTGCCTGCACCTAGGCTGGGCTGTGGGCCGCGCGTTCAGGAACCGGGGCGACTGCCATGTCATCATCGGCAAGGACACCCGGGTTTCCGGCTACATGCTGGAATCTGTGCTGGAATCGGGGCTCGTTGCCGCCGGGGTCGATGTCAGCCTGCTCGGCCCCATGCCCACACCGGCCATTGCCTACCTGACGCGCACCCTGCGCGCCGATACCGGCATCGTCATCAGCGCCTCCCACAATCCCTACCATGACAACGGCTTCAAGTTCTTCGATGCCAAGGGCAACAAGCTCGGCGACGATGTAGAGGCGGAAATCGAGGCGCAGCTCGAACAGCCCATGGTTTGCGCCGAATCGGCCCATCTGGGCAAGGCGTCGCGCATCCCCGACGCCCCGGGGCGCTACATCGAGTTCTGCAAGGCCAGCGTGCGACGGGGTTTCCACCTGCGGGGGTGCCGCATCGTGCTCGACTGCGCCCACGGCGCCACCTACCACGTAGCACCCAGGGTGTTCGAGGAGTTGGGTGCGGATACCATCGTGATCGGCGATACGCCGGACGGTTTTAACATCAACGCGGGCTGCGGGTCGGCCCACCCCGAGTTGCTAGCCGCCAAGGTCAAGGAACGGCGAGCCGATATCGGTATCGCTTTTGACGGCGATGGCGACCGCGTGGTGGCGGTCGATCACCAGGGGGAAGTAGTCAATGGCGATGAACTGCTGTTCATCATCGCCGACCACCGCCGCCAGGCGGGTACGCTCAACGGCGGGGTCGCGGGCACGGTCATGACGAATTTCGGATTGGAACGGGCGATGCGCGAACTCGGCATACCGTTCGCCAGGGCCCAGGTCGGCGACCGGCACGTCATGGAGTTGTTGCGGCAACGCAATTGGGAGCTCGGGGGGGAGTCTTCCGGCCATATCCTATGCTTGGACCTCGCCACAACCGGCGATGGAATCATCGCCGCGCTGCAGGTTCTGGTACCCATGATGGAGACCGGGCGCAGCATCAACGAGCTGAAACGGGGCATGACCAAGTCGCCCCAGGCAACCGTCGATGTCGAGGCCGCCGACCCCTCCGCAGTCGCGGGTTGCCGCGAGGTCGCCAGCGCCGTGGACGCCAGGAAGCGGCGGCTTGCGGGCCGCGGCCGGGTGCTGATTCGACCCTCCGGCACCGAGCCCGTGATTCGGGTTATGGTTGAAAGCGAGAACCCCGCTGAAGCCACGAGCATTGCGGAGGATCTTGCCGCAACGGTTCGCCAAGCCATTTGATTGTCGATTAGCACACCAGCGTTTACTATGGCGCGCCCTTCGCAACGGTGGACTCCCGATGCGCCAGCCGATTGTCGCCGGCAACTGGAAAATGTTTGGCTCCCGACAGCGAGTGCTAGGCTTCTGCCAGGCGGTTAACCAAGCCCGGCTTGCCGACGATGTGCAGGTGCTGCTGTTTCCGCCCGTGGGCTACCTGCCGGCATTCGCCGCCGATCTGCGGGCGCCGCGGGTGCAATTGGGCGCCCAGGATCTGCACGTACAACCGGAGGGCGCCTACACCGGCGAGATATCCGGCGGCATGATCAAGGATCTCGGCGGGCACTGGGTGCTGGTCGGTCACTCCGAGCGGCGCATGCAGCGGGCCGAGACCGACGCCGTGGTGGCGGAAAAGTTTGCCGCCGCCCTAGCCGCGGGATTGACGCCGATCCTCTGCGTTGGGGAATCCCTCCCAGAGCGCGAAGCCGGCACCGCGGACGAGGTGGTGCACCGGCAACTCCGCACCGTTCTCGATGTGGTGGGTGCCGGCGGCCTCGGCCGGGGCGCGGTCGCCTACGAGCCGGTTTGGGCCATCGGCACCGGGCGCGCGGCGACCGCCGCACAGGCCGAGGCCATGCACGAATCCATTCGCGCCGGCATCGCCCGCGTCGATGCCGCGGTGGCGCGCTCGGTGCGGATTTTGTATGGAGGCAGTGTCAAGCCGGAAAACGCGGCGGAGCTGTTCGCACAGCGCAATATAGATGGCGGGTTGGTCGGCGGCGCCTCCCTGGTTGCGGAGAGCTTCCTGCGCATAGTCGCCGCCGCTTCGGGCCCATAGATCACGAGCGTCGATTGATATGATGAATCTGGAAACCATACTGCTAGTTCTGCTGGTGCTTGATGCCATCGCACTCGGCGCCTTGGTGCTGTTGCAACAGGGCCGGGGCGCCGATGTCGGGGCCGCCTTCGGCGCGGGTGCCGCCAATACCATGTTCGGCAGCGCCGGTAGCACCTCGTTTCTTACCAAGTTGACGGTCTGGCTCGCCATCGGTTTTTTCCTGATTTCGTTTGGGCTTGCCTATTTCGCCAAGGAGCGGGCCGAGACCCTCCAGCAACTCGGCGTTCCGAACGTTGTAGAATCCCCGGAGAGCTCCCGGCAGTTGACTCCAGAGGAGGAAGGTGTAGATTCCGACCTCCCCGATGTCTAGTTTTATCCGGTGTCGCCAAGCTGTTCGGCCGACGCCCCCGGGCAGGGGCCACCGGACAGCCGGTACCGGGATTTGCCGCCATTTGCCGAAGTGGTGAAATTGGTAGACACGCTACCTTGAGGGGGTAGTGGGCAATAGCCCGTGCGAGTTCGAGTCTCGCCTTCGGCACCACGGCCAGCGGCGGTTCGAGGCCGCATCAACCGCTGCTCCGCGCCTGTACTTCCCGCATAAAACGGCCTCGCCCAGGCGGTTGCGGCAGCGGCACCACCTCCCTATAATTCGCTTCCTTGCCGATGCGGGGTGGAGCAGTCTGGTAGCTCGTCGGGCTCATAACCCGAAGGTCGTGGGTTCAAATCCTGCCCCCGCTACCAACGGATACCAAAAAGCCCCTCTAGAGGGGCTTTTTCGCACCCACCGTCGGCAAAGGTTCGCTCGATGCGATTCATCGAAGCGATCCGTAGGCTTGTGGCCCATGTTCGCGCCACAGTGCGGCGCGAAGGGGAACCGCTCGCAGGATTTCGCGGGAGAATGGGCGTAAGCCCATTTTTTGTTGGTGCATTGTGAATAGGACGGAACAGCAGATTGAAGGGTTGCTAAAAGAAGCGGTGGCAAGCTTCGGCTGCGAGATTTGGGGGGTCGAGTACTTTGCGGTCGGCAAGCGCTCCAAGCTCCGAATCTATATCGACAAGCCGGATGGTGTCTCGATTGACGACTGTGAGTCGGTCAGCCGGGAGATCGGCGATCGGTTGGATGTGGAAGGTCTGTTTGGTGGCGGCTATACCCTGGAGGTGTCGTCACCTGGTCTCGACCGCATCCTGTTCAAGCCGGAACATTTCGAGGCCAACATCGGTGCCCTGGTGGATGTGCGGCTCAACTTCCCCTGTAGCGGCAGGAAACGGTTCGTTGGCCAACTGGCAAGCATTGAGGATGCCCAGGCGCTGCTGCGCCTTGAGGACACCGAGTACCTGTTGCCGCTTGCCAACGTGCGGCGGGCGCGGCTGGTTCCGCAATTCGATTGAGGAATCGTTGAGGATATGACGAAGGAAATTCTTTCGGTGGTCGATGCGGTATCGCACGAAAAGGGCGTCTCCAAGGATGTGATTTTCGGCGCCATCGAAAGCGCCCTCGCCACGGCCACCAAAAAGCGCTACGAGGAAGGTGCCGAATTCCGGGTTGCCGTGGACCGGGAGAGCGGTGAGTACGACACCTTTCGTGTCTGGACCCTGGTCGACATGGAGGCCGAGGAAGAACCCAACCCGGCGGCGCAGATAGCGCCCGACGACCCCCGCGCCGAAGGGCTCGTGCTCGGAGACACCATCGAGCAGCCCGTGGAGTCCGTGGAGTTTGGCCGAATTGCCGCCCAGACCGCCAAACAGGTCATCGTGCAGAAAGTTCGCGAGGCCGAGCGGGCCCAGGTGGTCGAGGAATACGAGCCGCGGGTGGGGGAACTGGTCGGCGGCACGGTCAAGCGGGTCGGCCGCGACAACGTCATCGTCGATCTAGGCAACAACGCCGAAGGATTGCTGCTGCGCGAGCATCTCATCCCAAGAGAGTCGTTTCGCGTTGGCGATCGCCTGCGCGCACTGCTTATGGAAGTGCGGCCCGACAACCGCGGCCCGCAGCTCATGCTCACCAGAACCTCCTCGGCGATACTGGTGGAGCTGTTCAAGATCGAAGTACCGGAGATATCCGAAGACGTCATCGAGATTCGCGGGGCCGCCCGGGACCCCGGCTCCCGGGCCAAGATCGCCGTAAAGACCAACGATGGCCGCATCGACCCGGTCGGTGCTTGTGTCGGCATGCGCGGCTCAAGAGTTCAGGCCGTATCCGGGGAGCTGGCGGGCGAGCGGATCGACATCGTGCCCTGGGACGACAACCCGGCACAGCTAACCGTCAACGCCATGGCACCGGCGGAGGTGGCCTCCATCATTATCGACGAAGACGCGCACTCCATGGATATCGCCGTGGGCGCGGATAACCTAGCCCAGGCGATCGGCCGGGGCGGCCAGAACGTGCGGCTTGCCAGCGATCTCACCGGCTGGACGCTGAACATCATGACGGAGGAGGAGGCCGCGGAGAAACAGGAAGCCGAGGCCAGCCGCTTCATGGACGAATTCATGACATCCCTGGCCGTGGACGAGGATGTCGCCGCGGCGCTGGTGGAGGAAGGATTCACCAACCTGGAGGAACTCGCCTACGTCCCCATCGAGGAAATGATGGCCATTGAAGGTTTCGACGAGGAGATCGTCCAGGAACTGCGCAACCGGGCGAAAGACGCGCTGTTGACGAAGGCCATTGCCAGCGAGGAACTGCTCGAGGAGCGGGGGCCGGCGGATGACCTCTTGAACCTAGACGGCATGGAGCAGGCGCTGGCGTTCCGCTTAGCGAGCCACGAGGTGGTCACCCGGGAAGATCTCGCGGAGTTGGCCGTCCCGGATCTGCTTGATATTGCCGAAGACCTCGGTGAGGAGCGGGCAGCCGAACTCATCATGACCGCCCGGGCGCCCTGGTTCGAGGCATCCGCCGACGACGGCAACGACGACGCCGCAAGCGGCAACATCCCCGCCGGCAGCGCGGGGTAGTCGAGCAACGGCGTGGCGAACATGGCCGGAGAGTTGCGCATGAGTAATGTGACGGTACGACAGTTTGCGGAATCGGTGGGCACGCCGGTTGATCGGTTGTTGAAACAGATGGCCGATGCCGGCCTACCGCACACCAGCGATGCGGAGCCCGTTACCGAAACGCAGCGACAGAAACTGCTGGCCCACCTGACGCAGAGTCACGGTTCCTCCATATCGGCACCGAGGAAGATCACCCTCAAGAAGAAGTCGGTCGGTACGCTGAAAATCGGGCAGGGCAGGATCCGCCGCAACGTAACCGTCGAAGTGCGCCGCAAGCGAACCTATGTTAAGCGGCCCGAAGCGGCCCCGGCACCCCCGGCCTCCCCGGGGCCAAAGCAACCGTCACAGACAGAGGTGGAAACCCGCCGCATTCGCGAAGAGGAAACCGTCCGCAAGACGGCCGAACTGGAGTCGCGGCAGGCTGAAATCGAGCGCCTGGCCGAGGAGACCCGCCGTCGCGAGGAAGAACAGGCGCGGCAGGAAGCCGAGCGCCTGGCGGCGGAAGAAAAAGCGGCCAAGGAGGCGGCCGAGCAGAAGGACCGGGCCACCGGCCGGCCAGAAGCAGACGCCAAGGCCGCGGCGGCGACCGTGGAAGCCCAGGCCAGGGCCCAGGCGAGCGAACGGGCCGGCAAGCGCATCAAGAGCAAGGACCGGGGACGAACCGAGCGCGACGAATTCGGCGACGGCAGGCAGGCGCGCCGGGAACTGTCGCTCAAGTCCCAGCGCCGCGGGCGCCGCCGGCACCGGCCCACGCCGATCAAGATCGAACAGCACGGCGGCGAGTTCAATCCCACCGAATTCATAGCCCGGGAAGTCGAGATTCCAGATGCCATTGCGGTGGGCGAATTGGCCCAACGCATGACCGTCAAGGCCGGTGAAGTGATCAAGACGCTGATGGGCCTAGGCGTCATGGCGACCATCAACCAGATGATCGACCAGGATGTGGCGACGCTGGTCGTGGAGGAAATGGGACACAAGGTCAAGCTTATCCATGAGGATGCCATCGAGCAGGCACTGGAGCAGTCGCTGCGCATCGAGGGCGAAGGCGAGCCCCGGGCACCGGTTGTAACCGTCATGGGGCATGTCGATCACGGCAAGACCTCGCTGCTCGACTTCATTCGCAAAACACGGGTGGTGAGCGGCGAGGCCGGCGGCATAACCCAGCACATCGGCGCCTATTCGGTGGACACCGAGCGTGGCCGCATCACCTTTATCGACACCCCAGGCCATGCGGCGTTCACCGCCATGCGCGCCCGCGGCGCCATGGTGACCGACATCGTGGTGCTCGTGGTTGCCGCGGACGATGGTGTCATGCCGCAAACCGAGGAGGCCATACACCACGCCAAGGCGGCGGAGGTGCCAATCGTGGTCGCGGTGAACAAGATCGACCTAGCCGGCGCCGACCCGGAGAAGGTCACCAAGGAACTCGGTGCCAAGGATGTGGTGCCGGAGGAATGGGGCGGCGACACCCAATTCGTCGAAGTGTCTGCGCTTAGCGGCCAGGGCATCAACGAATTGCTGGAAGCCATTCTGCTGCAGGCGGAACTGCTTGAGCTGAAGGCCATCGCCGATGCGCCCGCGCGCGGCGTCGTAATCGAATCCCGGCTGGACCGCGGCAGAGGCCCGGTATCGACGGTATTGGTGCAGAACGGCACCCTGAAGCAGGGCGATATCGTCATTGCCGGCGAATTCCATGGGCGCGTGCGCGCCATGCTGGATGATCAGGGCAGGCAAACCCAACAGGCTGGGCCGTCGCAACCCGCGGAAGTGCTTGGCTTGAGCGGTACTCCGGGTGCGGGGGACAGCTTCTCCGTAGTGACGGACGAACGCTCCGCCCGCGGCCTCGCAGAGTTTCGGCGCGACAAGACCCAGGAACAGCGCCAGGCCATGCAGCAGGCGGCCAAGCTCGACAACCTGTTCGCCAAAATGGGCGAGGGTGAAAAGCGGGTTTTGAAGCTCGTCGTGAAGGCCGATGTGCGCGGCAGCCTAGAAGCCATCCTCCAATCCCTGGCTAACCTCGGCAACGACGAAGTGTCGGTCACCGTGCTCGGTTCCGGCGTCGGCGCAATCACCGAGAGCGATGTCAACATGGCCGTCACCTACAACGCCCAGGTGTTCGGATTCAACGTGCGCGCCGACAACGCGGCCAAGGCCGCGGTCGAGCGGGAAGGGTTGGACCTGCGCTACTACAGCGTCATCTACGAGATGATCGACGACGTCAAACAGGCGTTGAGCGGCATGCTCGCACCAGAGACCCGGGAAGAGATTCTTGGCATCGCGGAAGTTCGCGAAACCTTCCGTTCGCCCCGCTTCGGACAGATCGCGGGCTGTATGGTAACGGAGGGCACGATGTTCAGAAATAGGCCAATCCGTGTCCTGCGCGACAACGTGGTGATCTACGAGGGCGAACTGGAATCGCTGCGACGCTTCAAGGAGGACGTTCAGGAGGTGCGCAACGGCACCGAATGCGGCATCGGTGTGCGCAACTACAACGATGTGCGCGTCGGCGACCTCATCGAGGTATACGATTCCCGCGAGGTGGCGCGGGCGCTGTGACGCCTGAGCGCCTAGCAGACCGATGCGGGAATTCGGGCGAGACTTACGGGTGGCCGACCTTGTGCGCAAAGAGCTGGCGCTCATTATTCAGCAACGGATGCGGGATCCGCGCATCGGCCCGATCAGCATCAACGATGTGCGCGTGAGCAGGGATCTGTCATTTGCCGACGTATACGTTTCCTCCATGGCAGTTGCCGACGCCGCCGGGCGGGACGCGCTCGTCGCCACGCTGAACCACGCATCCGGTTTCCTGCGATCGGCCCTAGCCGGGCGCCACTCCATGCGCACAACCCCGAAACCCCGGTTTCATTACGATGTTTCCGTCGAGCGGGGGCCGCGCCTAGATAGGCTGATCACGGATGCCGTGGCCGCCGACCGGAAGGCTTCTGCCAATGGCTAGCCGCCGGGGACGAGCGGTGGACGGCATTGTCGTTATCGACAAGCCGGAGGGCATGAGTTCCAATGAGGCCGTGCAGAAGGTGAAACGACTGTTCGGGGCCCGCAAGGTGGGGCACACCGGCAGCCTCGACCCCCTGGCCACGGGGGTATTGCCGCTCTGTTTGGGCGAGGCGACCAAGCTTTCCCAGTACCTCCTAGCGTCGGACAAGAAGTACCGGGCCCGGGTCAAGCTCGGCATCGCCACCGACAGCGGCGACGCCGACGGCAGAACCCTATCGGAACGACCCACCCAAGGCATCGGCTGGGCGGATATCGAGCAGGTGCTGGCCCGCTTTCGCGGCGAAATCCAGCAAACGCCACCCATGTTCTCGGCGGTGAAACATAAGGGGCAGCCGTTGTACAAGCTCGCCAGGCAGGGTATCGAGGTGGAGCGCGAAGCGCGCACGGTGACCATCTATGCAAACGAACTGCTCGCCGTCGAGGGCGATGAATTCGAAATGGAAACCCACTGCAGCAAGGGTACCTACGTGCGCGCCATCGCCGCCGACATGGGCGAGATGCTCGGTTGCGGTGCCCACGTTACCGCACTGCGGCGCAGCCAGGCGGGGCCCTACGATGAATCGGATACGGTGACCTTCCCGACCCTTGAGAGCGCCCGGGAACAGGGGTCGTTACATGCCTTGCTGCAACCCGTGTGGAGCGCCGTTCGGGAATGGCCCGGAGTTCTGCTGAACAAGGATATGGCCTACTACCTTAAGCATGGGCAACCGGTGATCGCACCGCACTCGCCCACCAGCGGCTGGGTGCGCCTGCTGGAAACAGCGGGCGACGAGCGGCGTTTTCTTGGCGTGGGCGAGATTCTGGACGATGGCCGAGTGGCACCGCGCCGCCTGTTGAACCGCAGTGTTGCCGGACAATGAACAGGCGTGAATCGACTGGAAATACGCCCGGTCGGCTCCCGCTTCTATGGAGATGCGTATTCGGAGATCAATATGGCCCTATCCGCTGAAAAAAAATCGGAAATCATCAAGGGATACCAGGTGCAGCAGGGCGACACCGGCTCGCCCGAGGTACAGGTGGCACTCTTAACCGAGAACATCAATTCGTTGCAGAACCACTTTCGCGCCCACAAGAAAGACCATCACTCGCGGCGGGGCCTGATTCGCATGGTGAATCGACGCCGCAAGTTGCTGGACTACCTGAAGGAAAAGGACGCCTCGCGCTATCGGTCGCTGATCAAGCGGCTGGGGCTCAGGCGCTAGCTCCAGCGGGTGCGTTCCGGGAAACTATGAATGAGCGTGCGATGCGCTCGCTAGCAAGGAGACAGTTTTGAATCCAGTGATCAAGGAATTTCAGTTTGGCGACCAGACGGTTCGCATAGAGACGGGACGTATCGCCAGGCAGGCCACCGGCGCGGCCATGGTGTATATCGGCGACACGGCGGTGCTGACCTCCGTGGTCGGCGTGAAGACCCCGCGCCCGGGGCAACGCTTCTTTCCGCTGACGGTGAACTACCAGGAGAAAACCTACGCGGCGGGCAAGATCCCCGGCGGGTTCTTCCGCCGGGAAGGGCGCCCTTCGGAAAAGGAGACCCTAACCAGCCGATTGATCGACCGCCCCATTCGCCCCCTATTTCCAAAGGGCTTCATGAACGAGGTGCAGGTTGTACCGACGGTCATGTCGGTGGACAAAAACCGCGACCCCGACATCGCCGCTATGATCGGCGCCTCGGCGGCCCTGGCCCTGTCCGGCATCCCCTTCAAAGGCCCCATCGGCGCCGCGCGCGTGGGCTACAGCAACAACCAGTATCTGCTCAACCCCACCCACTCGCAGTTGGAAAACTCCGATCTGAACATGGTCGTGGCGGGTACGGCGGGCGCTGTGCTCATGGTCGAGTCGGAAGCCAAGGAACTCAGCGAAGACGAGATGCTCGGCGCGGTGCTGTTCGCCCACCAGGAAATGCAGGTTGTGATTCAGGCAATCGGGGAATTGGCGGCAGCAGCCGGCAAGCCGAGTTGGGACTGGCAACCCGAGCCCGTCGACGAGGCGCTGCCCGATGCGGTCGGCGAATTGGTCGGCGAGGATCTGGGGGCGGCCTACCGCATTACCGACAAGCTCGAACGGCAGGCCCGGGTAGAGCAACTGCGCCAGGGTGCCGTGGAGCGCCTCGGCGGCGGCGAAGACGCACCGTACGATGCCGAGGCCGTAACGGCAACCTTCGCCAAAATAGAGAAGGACCTGGTTCGCCAGCGCGTTCTCGACGGCGAACCACGCATCGATGGCCGCGACCTGTACAGCGTGCGGCCGATCGGCGTCGAGGTGGGCTTGTTGCCCAAGACGCATGGGTCGGCGCTATTCACCCGGGGGGAGACCCAGGCCATCGTGACCGCGACCCTTGGCACACTCAGAGACGCCGCGCTTATCGATGCCCTGGAAGGAACCTATAAGGACCACTTCATGCTGCACTACAACTTCCCCCCCTATTCCGTGGGGGAAGCCGCCATGATGACCGGCCCGAAGCGCCGAGAAATCGGCCACGGCCGGCTGGCCCGCCGGGGTATTGCCGCCGTGCTGCCCAATGCCGAGGAGTTTCCCTACACGTTGCGGGTGGTTTCCGAAATCACCGAATCGAACGGCTCGAGTTCCATGGCGAGCGTTTGCGGTTCCTCCCTGGCGCTCATGGATGCGGGTGTCCCGCTCCGGGCACCGGTGGCCGGCGTGGCCATGGGCCTGGTCAAGCAGGGCAACCGCTTCGCCGTACTCACCGACATCCTAGGCGACGAGGACCATCTCGGCGACATGGATTTCAAGGTGGCCGGCACCCCGGGCGGCGTTACGGCGCTACAGATGGACATCAAGATCGATGGCATCACCGAGGAAATCATGGAGACCGCCCTGCAACAGGCGCTAGACGCGCGGCTGCACATAATCGGCGAGATGAACAAGGTGCTCGCCGAGTCGCGTGCCGAGCTCTCCGAGAACGCGCCGGCGATGACCGTGATCAAGGTGCATCCCGACAAGATCCGCGATGTGATCGGCAAGGGCGGGGCGACCATACGCTCTATCGTCGACGAGACGGGCGCCGATGTCGATATCGAGGACGACGGCACCGTGCGCATCTATGCGGACAACGCGCAGAGCAAGGATGCGGCCGTTGCTAGAGTGCAGGAAATCACCGCGGAGGCGGAGGTCGGCAGAATCTACAACGGCCGCGTGGAGCGCATCGTCGATTTCGGCGCCTTCATTAGCATACTGCCCGGCAAGGACGGCCTGCTGCATATCTCGCAGATCGCCAAGGAGCGTGTGGAGACGGTCGGCGACTACCTCGAAGAGGGACAGATGGTCGATGTGGTGGTGCTCGATGTCGACCAGCGCGGCCGCATCAAGCTCAGCATGAAGGAAGTGGAGAACTACGCCGAATCGGCTTGAGGCGCCTTCGACAAGGGCGCCGCCGGCCTGATTCGCAACACCTTGCCATCGGCGCTGTCGGTCAGCAGGTACAGGTAGCCATCGGGGCCGGCGCGCACATCGCGCAGGCGCATGCCGAGTTCGGTGAACAGTATCTGCTGCTCGACCACCCGGCCGTCCTCGAGGTCGAGGCGCCGCACGGATTGCTCCACCAGTGCGGCAACCAATAGGTCGCCGCGCCAAGCTGGAAACGCATCGCCGCTATAGTAGGCGAGCCCGGCCGGGGCGATGGAGGGCGTCCAGTAGACAACCGGCTGTCGCATCCCCGAATAGGTCGTGTAGGGCGAAACATAGGCACCGGAATAGTCCATTCCGTAGGTGATCGCCGGCCAGCCGTAGTTGTTGCCCGGCTCTAGAAGGTTGAGCTCGTCGCCGCCCTTAGGGCCGTGTTCATGCATATAGACACCCTCGGGCGTGGCGACGATGCCCTGTTGATTGCGGTGCCCGTAGGTCCAGATCTCCGGGCGGGCGTCGTCGCGCCCCACGAATGGGTTGTTCAACGGCACCGAGCCGTCCCGGTTGATGCGCAGGGTTTTACCCAACAGGCTGGTCAGGTCGAGCGCCTGCTCCCGATAGTCGAACCCATCGCCGCAAACGACAAGCAGAGTTCCGTCGGCAAGAAAAGCCATGCGGCCACCGAAATGGTGCGGCGTGTCCTTGTGCGGGTCGCCAGTCAAAATGACCTGGAAGCCGGTCAGGGCCGCACCGTCGAAGCGGGCGCGCCCGACGGCGAGGGCATTGGCGCGGCGCGTGCCCGCGGCATAGGAGAGATAGACCTGACGGTTGTCGGCGTAGTCCGGGTCTAGCAGAATGTCGAAGAAGCCGCCCTGGCCCCGCACATAGGTCTCTGGAACACCCCCTATGGGGGTTGCATCGAGTTGGCCATCGCGAATGATGCGCAGGCGCCCCGCCCGTTCCGTAACCAACAGATCGCCGTCCGGCAGGAAAGCCAGCGACCAGGGAAACGCCAACCCTTCGGCGACCGTTTCAACCTCGTAGTCGGCCGCGCCCGCCGCGGCACCGGCACCGGCGCAGATCGCGAACAGCAACAGCCGGGCCAGACCGTTCACTTCCCGCCCCGCCAGGCCAAACCGTTCACGTCCGACCCCGCCAGGCCACTATTCGAGCGAACAGCCAGCCGGCAACCCCGCCCGCCAGCGCCTGCACGAGTAGCCCGGGCGCGGTGCGGGCACCACCGATGACGGTACCTCCCACAACGAACCTTATGACAAGGATTGCCGTCAAGATCGATGCGGCACCCGCCACGGCGAACCAGAACGGGCGTGAGCCGGGCACCCAGCGCATCAACACCGCGGCGATGCCGAAGGCCGGCAGAAAGGCGACCGCGGCGATGAGCGCATAGAGCGGACCCATGCCGATAACATCGTGAACCGTCGTGGACAAACGATCCACAAAGGAGACTTCCATGCCGAACCCGGCCAGCCCAGCCAGCACGAACTGCGTCGAGGCGATACATCCCAGCACAGCCGCCGCCGCTATCGCCGCGAGGTATGCGACCGGTACCTTCAGCCAATTCCCTTGCATGAGAACAGTATACGAGACCGGGCGCATCACGCCACCCAGGCCACCCAAACGGCCCCGCCGGGTGGCCCGGCCCCTACACCGGCGCCGCCCGGTTCGCGGTCAGCTCAGCAACCACGCCCGGATCGGCCAGGGTGGTCGTATCGCCCAGGTCATCGAGGTCGCCCGCTGCCAGCTTGCGCAGTATGCGTCGCATGATCTTCCCGGAACGGGTCTTGGGCAGCCCGGGTGCCCACTGAATGATGTCCGGCTTCGCGAAGGGGCCGATTTCGCGACGCACCAGCGCGATCAATTGCTGTTGCAGCCGCTCCGGTTGTTCGTCGCTTCCCGCCATTGGCGTCACGAACGCATAGATACCTTCGCCCTTGATGGGATGCGGGAAGCCGACCACCGCGGCTTCCGCCACCTGGGGATGAAGCACCAGTGCGCTTTCGACCTCGGCGGTGCCGATGCGGTGGCCCGACACGTTCATGACGTCGTCCACGCGCCCGGTAATCCAGTAGTAGCCATCCGCATCGCGGCGGGCGCCGTCGCCGGTGAAGTAGAAGCCCGGGTAGGTGGCGTAGTAGGTGTCGATCACCCGCTGGTGGTCGCCATACACCGTGCGGATCTGTCCGGGCCAGGAGGCGGTGATCACCAGGTTGCCGGACGCCTCCGTATCTTCGATCAACCTGCCCCGCGCATCGACCAGGGCCGGCTGTACACCGAAAAAGGGCCGCGTAGCGCTGCCTGGCTTGAGGTGCGTCGCGCCGGGCAGCGGGGTAATCATGATGCCGCCGGTTTCCGTTTGCCACCAGGTATCGACGATTGGGCAGCGGCGGTCGCCAACCACCCGGTGGTACCACTCCCAGACCTCCGGATTGATCGGCTCCCCCACCGTGCCCAGAAGCTGCAGGGAGGCGCGGGAGGTTCCAGTGACGAAACCGTCGCCCTGGGCCATGAGCTGCCGGATCGCGGTCGGTGCCGTGTAGAAGGTATTGACCCGGTGCTTGTCCACTACCCGCCAGCACCGCGATGCGTCCGGCCAGGTGGGCACGCCCTCGAACATGAGGGTGGTGGCGCCGTTGGCGAGGGGCCCGTAGACGATATACGAGTGGCCGGTAATCCAGCCGACATCGGCGGTGCACCAGTAGATATCGCCGTCCTGGTAGTCGAAGACATACCTGTGGGTCATGGCCGCGTATAGCAGATAACCCGCCGTGCCGTGCTGTACGCCCTTGGGCCGGCCCGTGGAGCCCGAGGTATAGAGAATGAACAGCGGATCCTCCGCCGCCATGGGTTGCGGTGGACAGTCCGGTGGCTGGCCCTCGGTGAGGTCGTGGTACCAGACATCGCGCCCGTCGTTCCAGGGCACGTCCGCACCGGTGCGTCGCACGGTCACAACCGTATGCACATCCGGGCAGCCGGCCAGCGCGGCTTCCGTATTTTCCTTAAGCGGTACGGTGCGGCCGCCGCGCACACCCTGGTCGGCGGTGATGACCGTCCGGCAGTCGGAATCGAGAATGCGGTCTTGCAGCGACTGCGGCGAGAAGCCGCCGAAGACCACGGAATGAATGGCGCCGATGCGCGCACAGGCGAGCATGGCGTAGGCTGCCTCGGGAATCATGGGCATATAGATGCACACCCGGTCGCCCTTGCCGACGCCGCGCGAGCGCAGCCCGTTGGCCAGCCGACACACGGCGTCGTGCAGCTCCCGGTAGCTGATGCTGGCGTCCTGGTCGGGGTCGTCGCCCTCCCAGATAATCGCGGTCTGCCCGGCGCGGGCCGGCAGATGCCGGTCGATGCAGTTGTAGCAGGCGTTCAGCACACCGCCATCGAACCAGCGTACCCGCCCGTTCGGCATATCCGCCTCGCATACCGTCGCCCAAGGCCGCTGCCAATCTAGAAAGATGTCGGCCTGCTCCGCCCAGAACCCTTGCGGATCCTCCACCGAGCGGGCGTACATGGCCCGGTATTGATCGTCGTTGAGGTAGGCGCGTTCCGCCATGAAGCGGTTGACAGGATAGCTCATCGTCATCTTCCAAGGTGTGCGTCTTGTATCGTTTAGTATCGTCTGCGGAATGTCGCCGGTCCGGTTTACCCGGCCCCGGCAGAGGATCTGTTACGGGAATTATGTAGCAAAATCAGCAAGCCGCGTCACTACCGGCACAGGGATTGCCGCGGGCATTCCCGGCGGCGTACTCCAAGAATCCTTCTGGCAATGCCGGGCGACTTTCAATAGAGTTCTTCGGTTGTCCGTCGCTGCGCACCTCCATGACCCAATCCGTGCCGGCTGATCTCGTTTCCCGTACCTGGAAAGGCCCGCTGCAACCGCCAACCGCGATACCGACGGCGGCGGATATCGTGGTTATCGGCGGCGGCATTATCGGCATCGCCACCGCCTGGTTCCTGGCCAAACGGGGTATCGATGTCGTGGTCTGCGAGAAAGGCCACGTGGCCGGCGAGCAATCGGGCCGCAACTGGGGCTGGGTGCGGCAACAGGGACGGGATACGCGGGAAATGCCGATGATCGTCGAGTCGCTGCGCATCTGGCGTCGGCTTGGGGACGAGATTGGCGAGGACTTGGGTTTCAGTGAACGGGGCGTGCTGTACCTCATCGAGAGCGATAAGCAACTGGAGCGCTATGCGGCATGGGCGAAAGTCGCGGAGGATTACGCAATCGGCACGCGCCTGATCGACGGCAAGGAACTGCCGCGGCTGGTGCGCGGCGCAACGCCCGGCTGGCGCGGGGCACTCTACACGGCGGGCGATGGCAGAGCGGAACCGCACAAGGCAACGCCCGCGCTCGCCCGCGCCGCGCTGCGCGAAGGCGCCAAGATTCTGACGTGCTGCGCCGTGCGCGGCATCGAATCATCGGCCGGGCGGGTTGCAACAGTGGTTACAGAGCGCGGCACTATCAGGACATCCACCGTGCTTTGTGCCGCCGGCGCCTGGACATCGATGTTCTGCCGCTCGCTCGGCATCGGCGTGCCGCAGTTGCGCGTGCGCGGCACCGTCGCCCGGACCGCACCCGCGAACGCCGTCTGCGACGGCAATATGATCAACAGCGGACTGGCGTTGCGCCGCCGGCAAGACGGCGGCTATACGCTGGCGCACGGCACGATTCTCGATCACTCCATCACGCCGTCGACACTTCGTTTCGCTCGCAAGTTCCTACCCGCCTTGCGCATGGATCGCCGCAACCTGCACCTGTCGCTTGGCCGCGAATTTCTGGAAGAATCGTTCGCGCCGACCACATGGCCTCTAGATGGTGCCTCCCCTTTTGAAAAATGTCGCGTGTTGGATCCGCAACCAAATCCGAAGGTTCTGCGACAGATTCGCAGGAATCTCGACGCACAGTTTCCAGAACTCGCGGCCACCCCCATCGTTGAGAGTTGGGCCGGCATGATCGAGACAACGCCCGATGTCATCCCGGTTATCGATGCAGCCGAGCGATTGCCCGGTTTCCACATCGCCACCGGATTCAGCGGCCACGGCTTCGGCATTGGGCCCGGTGCCGGCAAGGCGATTGCGGGCCTCTTAACCGGCGACGGCAGCGGCACCGAGCTCGGCCATTTCCGCCTCGGCCGGTTCTTCGACGGCACCCCCATGCGATCGCAAACGTTCGTTTAACCTCGATATCGCGCCATCTGCGGGGCCACCGGCCGAGAGACCGCGATTGCCCGGCAACCGACCATTGACACGAACTCTTGGCCATAGGTCTCGGTCGCGACCCACCTGTGTGTGGTTTAATGTGTGGGTATTGACACCCTGGCAACGAACCTTGCAATCGAGCCCGAACTGCTCAATAGGTGCCAAAGTCACGGGATCCAGATCCAGGTGGGAACCATCGATGCGATGCTCACACAAATCTGCGTGCAGCACGGCCTGGCCAGGTTGTCGACCGACCGCGATTTCGTCCATGTCGCACGCTGGACACCGCTTAAACTCTGGAGCCATCCATGCGGGCTAGGAAGCTCGCGCCGGAGACGGTTAATGCCCAGGCTCTGCGCCAGATCGACTCGATGACGGGGGGCCTAACCCCTGCCATCTTTCCATCGACGACCTATGTGCGCGACAAGAACTACCAACTGATCGATTCCCGGCACAGCTATGGGCGCGACGAGAATCCCGGTTTCGCCGTCGCCGAGCAGGTGCTTGCCGAACTCGAAGGCGGTGTCTCGGCCCTGTTGTTCAGCTCCGGCATGGCCGCGGCGATGGCCATCGTGCAATCCCTCGAACCCGGTGATCGGGTCGTGGCACCCAAAATCATGTACTGGGGCCTGCGCAAATGGCTCATCCGATTCTGCGCACAATGGGGTCTCGGGCTCGACCTGTTCGACCCAGCCGACTCGGACGCCTTGGCGCGAACCGTTGCAAAAGGCAAGACCAGGTTGCTGTGGATGGAATCGCCCTGCAACCCCACCTGGGATGTCATCGATATTGCGGCCACCGCCGAAGTCGCACAGGCAGTGGGCGCAACGCTCGTCGTGGACGCCACGGTGGCGACACCCGTGCTCATGCAACCCATCAAACAGGGTGCCGACCTCGTGGTGCATTCGGCGACCAAATACCTGAACGGCCACTGCGATGTGATCGCCGGCGCGGTGGTAGCGGCTCGCCAAGACGGTCTCTGGGAGCGCATCCGCGATGTTCGGCTGCAAGGCGGCGCGATCATCGGTTCTTTCGAGGCCTGGCTGCTGCAACGGGGCATGCGCACGCTGTTCCTGCGGGTGCACAAGGCCAGCGAGTCGGCACTAGCCATCGCCCGGTACTTCGAGGGACACCAGGCGCTCAAGGCCGTGCTGTATCCGGGATTGCCGAATCATCCCGGGCACCAGATTGCCAAGCGGCAGATGAGCGGCGGCTTCGGTGGCATGTTGTCGCTCAGGGTCAAGGGCGATGCGCAAAAGGCGCTGGATATTGTTAAGCGCTGCCGGGTATTCACCCGCGCCACGTCCTTAGGGGGCGTTGAGAGCCTGATTGAGCATCGCTATTCGATTGAGGGAGAAAACAGCCCCATTCCGAAAGACTTGCTGCGCCTGTCCATCGGTATCGAGTCTGTCGACGACCTGATAGCGGACCTCGAGCAGGCCCTGGCATGACGTGAGCAGGAATCCCCGCTACGACATCCTGTTCGAGCCGGTTCGGATAGGTCCCGTCACCGCGCCAAACCGGTTCTACCAGACACCTCACGCCCTAGGAACCGGCAACTCGATGCCGCACACGCGGGCGGCGATGCGCGAAGTGCGCGCCGAAGGCGGTTGGGGAGTTGTTAACACCGGCTACTGCTCCATTCACCCCAGCTCGGATGATGCGCCACTGCCGTATTGCCGGTTGTGGGACGACGAGGACATCAAGGTCCATGCCTTGATGGTGGATGCCGTGCACCGTCACGACGCACTGGCCGGGGTCGAGCTGTGGCACGGCGGCAGCGGTGTCGGCAACCGCATGACGCGGGTGCCGCCCATGTCCGCCTCCGGCGTTGCGCGCAACCCGACCTATCCCGGCTGGATCAGCCTGACCAATCCCCGGACCATGGATCGCCAAGACATCCGCGACTTGCGGCGCTGGCATGTCGATGCGGCAAAACGGGCCAGCTCCGCCGGTTTCGACATCGTATACGTCTACGCCGGCATGGGCTATGGCCCCTACCAGTTCCTGCTGCCCTGGATGAACAGGCGCACCGATGAATACGGCGGCAGCCTTGAGAATCGGGTGCGCCTGCTGCGCGAAATACTGGAGGAAATGAAAGAGGCCGTCGGTCACACCTGCGCCGTGGCCGTTCGCTTCAGTTCCGATGAACTGCTGAAAACACCTGGCGAGGCGCTGCCATCCGAAGCCCACGAGATCGTCGCCCTATTGGCCGACCTTCCCGATCTGTGGGACGTGAAATCGTCGGACTGGACGGTGGAGACCGCCACGGCCCGCTTCAGCGAGCAAGGCGCCCAGGAACCCTGGAACAGCTTCGTGAAGCCATTGACCGCGAGACCCGTCGTCGGCGTCGGTCGCTTCACGTCGCCGGATGAGATGGTGCGCCAAATCCGGCGCGGCATACTGGATTTGATCGGCGCCGCCCGCCCGTCTATCGCCGACCCGTTCCTGCCAAGGAAAATCAACGAAGGCAGAGAGGACGAAATTCGCGAGTGCATCGGCTGCAATATCTGCGTATCCGCCTATCACGACGGTGTTCCGGTTCGTTGCACGCAGAACCCAACCATGGGTGAGGAGTGGCGCAGGGGCTGGCACCCGGAGCGCGTCCCGGCCGGCAACCCCGCAACGAGCGTACTGATCGTCGGTGCCGGCCCCGCCGGGCTCGAATGCGCCCGGGCACTGGGACAGCGGGGGTTCAAGGTCACCCTCGCCGAAGCCCGAACGGAACTGGGCGGGCGTGTCACCATCGAATCGGCGTTGCCGGGGCTCGCCACCTGGGCACGGGTGCGCGACTACCGAGCGCACCTGATTCAGTCCATGGCGAACGTGGACGTTTATCGGGCAAGCCCCCTGACAGCGCGGGATGTCACTGAATTCGGCTGCAACCACGCGGTGCTCGCCACAGGCGCGAAATGGACATGCGAGATTCCCGGTGCGGACGGGTTCCCATTAGATGGTTTCGATGGCGCTGCCGTCTATACTCCGGATGACATCCTCGCCGGCGCGGAGCCCAATGGCCCGGTTGTCATCTACGATTTCGACCACTATTACATGGGTAGTTGCCTTGCCGAACTGCTGCGGCGGCGCGGCAACCAAGTCACCATCGTAACGCCCGCGAACGCCATATCCGCCTGGACGTTCATGAACAACGAGTTGGCGGATATCCGGGCGCGGATGATCGAACTTGGCATCGGCACGGTTACGGAGCATCAGGTCACGGCTTTCAGCGATGGCACCCTGCACTTGGCCAGCATCCATCGCGGCGGCGCAGTCGAGTCGAGAGAGTGCGGATCGCTCGTCGTGGTGGGCACCAGGGTTGTCAACGATCAACTGTTCCAGGAACTGCGCTCCGACCAGCAGCGAATCGCCGACGCCGACATAACCTCCTTGCGCAGCATCGGCGACTGCCGGGCACCGGCAACCATCGCTCACGCGGTCTACTCGGGGCACGAGTGCGCCCGGACCATCGATGCCGGCGACGCCGCGCAGCCTATTCGATGGGAACGGCCCAGCGTCTAGTGCTAGAACCAACTGATTATTTCAGATCAGCACGTTCGCAAGTATCCAGAAGCGCATCCACGACTTCCGCGGGGAACGATTCCTCATCGGACGCCTTGGCGAGATCGAATAGCTCTTCGTCGCGGATCAAAGGTAGTTGAAATCGTAACGGTTGGCGCGGGAGACAATGTGACCGACCGATGGCGATGGGAAGTGTGACGTCAGAATCAGCGTATCGGTGTTGCAGTGGGTCTTAAGAAAGTTCCCGCGGGTCGTTGCGGCCAGGGCGACGTCGAAGTCGGAATTGCAACTCCAACCCGGCTCAACCAACTGTAACGGGCTGTGTATCAGGTCGCCGCACATGACCGCATGGCGCAGGCCGGATTGCAGGTGCACGGCGACATGCCCTGCGGTGTGGCCGACCGTTGCTTCGAGCCAGAGCTGGTCGTCGAGCGCATAGTCCATATCCACCAGCACCGCTTGTCGCGCATCCATCACCGGCAGCACGTTATCGAGAAAGATCTGGTGCCCTTCGGCCGCCGTGGCCGCGTATTCGGCGCGTGAAAAAACGTATTTCGCATTGGGAAAGGTCGGCACCCACCGACCATCGACAAGGCGCGTGTTCCAACCGCAATGATCGGAGTGCAGATGGGTGCAGAATACGAAGTCAATGTTATGGGGATGTGCGCCCGCCGCGGCGAGGCGGGCAAGCCAGCGCTCGTTCTGGCGCTGATGCCATGCGGGCGGTTCCGCGTAGGTCTTGTCGCAGCCGACACAGGTGTCGATGAGTATGTGGTGGTGGCGGGTGTGCACCAGATAGGAAACGACAGGCATGATCAGGCGACCGGTCGCCGGGCACAGGGCCTTCGGTATCAGCCACTCCCGGTAGGGTTCGACCGCCTCGGGCGTCGCCTCGTCGAACATGTCCGTCGGCAGGTAGACGGGAATCTCGTGCTCGACGATGCGGTGAACCTTGATATCACCCAGTTGCAGTACGGTCATGATGCAATAATCATAGCGGGTTCTCGGTGATTCTCCGACCATGGAAGGCGTGTAGGTGTGAAAGAACGAGACATCATCTCGATTCGCGGCGTCTCGAAGCACTACGGCCCGGTAGTGGCCGTCAACGATGTGAATCTCGAAATCGAGCGCGGCGAGTTCTTTTCGGTACTCGGGCCCTCCGGCTGCGGCAAGACCACCTTGCTCAGAATGCTGGCCGGATTCGAGGCGCCGAGCAAGGGCGAAATCTATATCGACGGTGGGGCGATGTCGGCGATTCCTCCGCATCGACGGCCGGTCAACATGGTGTTCCAGAACTACGCGATCTTTCCGCATCTCGATGTACGCAGGAATATCGCTTTCGGGTTGCGCAAGTCGGGTTTGTCCAAGTCGGAGGTCGATGGCAGCGTTGAGGAGATGCTCGATCTCATCAAGCTGTCCGGCTATGCACAACGGGCACCCACAGAACTCTCGGGCGGCGAACGCCAACGTGTGGCGCTGGCACGGGCACTGATTAAACGACCGACGGTATTGTTGCTCGACGAACCACTAGGTGCGCTCGACAAGAGCCTCCGCGAGCAGATGCAGCTTGAACTGCGGGCGCTGCAGAAGTCGGTGGGCATCACCTTTGTGTTCGTTACCCACGATCAGGAAGAGGCGCTGACCCTCTCGGACCGCATTGCCGTCATGGCAAGAGGGGAGGTGCTGCAGGTCGAGTCGCCGGCCGGGCTCTACGAACGGCCGAATTGTCGGTTCGTCGCAGATTTCATAGGCACGATGAATTTCTTTGCCGGCCGGGTGCGCTCGGCGACGGACGGCAGGGCGATTATCGATGCGCGGCCTTTTGGTACCCTCGAAGCGGTAATCGATGCAAACGGACCTGCGGTCGGCGACGATGTCATGGTGGCGATTCGACCCGAGAAGCTGGCGCTGCATTTCGAGGTGCCCGACGCGAGTGTCAACGCCGTGCAAGGTCGCATGGGGCCCATGGCCTATCTCGGCGACCGCAGCCACTGCCATGTGCGCCTTCCCGAACTGGAGGAGCCGGTGGCGGTCGCCGTACAGAACAGGGACGCATCACTGGTCGAACGGGCCGCACCGGATCAACCGGTTTGGCTCAGCTTTTCCAGCGCAGCGGTGGTCTTGCTGCGCCGGGAAGGCTATCCCGGCACTTAAGGTTCCCCCACAGGTTCACAGCTAGGGCGACAATGGTGCTTAAACCAGATTCCTTATAAATCAAACACTTGGCTACAAAGCCCGACAGGCTCCTAGCCCGACTTAAAGGGAAGATGGCGTACGCTCGTTGCGGGGTCGCGGGGTGCGACCGCAACATAGCGGGCTATGTTGATCATGCTGGTGCTGTGGATCCAGCTATCGCCACCGATGCCGTAGTCGGTGTCGTAGCCGTACAGGTGCCCGTCGTCGTCCTCGCTGCCGGTGCCGCCCCGGTTGCCAGCCAACGCGGGTACGCGGGTCTGGGGCTGGTCGGGCGTGTCGATGTTGTTGAATGGATGCCAGCTACCCATCTTTGCGGTGTTGTTGCGGGCCTGTGCCTTGTCGAGGTATGCGGCTGCCGCCCCGGCACCGCCGGCGCGCACGATCATGACCGGGTCTTCGCGAAGCGCATCGAACGGGACATAGCCGCAGGCGGAGTTTTTCGCCACCTCGAAATCCATCACGACCGCGTAGCGGCGCGGCAGGGCACCGACTCCCCGGCTGAATTCTGCGAAATCATAGACGGGAATCTCCGCGCCATCGGGCATGTGGCCGGCGAGAATGCCGTGCGCTTCCCGTTGCGAGAGCTTGCCCGCGAACAGGCCGGTGAAGCCGATCTCGCTGTTCCGCTCGGTACTCGCATGGAACAGGTCTTCATATCGTTCGGGCGTCGCAAAAACACCGCCGCCGTGAATCGTAACGATGACGGGGTTCCCCTGTGGCGTCGTGACTAGGCTCTCCTCGCTATTCGGATTGAACCAGTGGTTCCACAGGTCGTTGTCGTAGTCCGCACTCACTCGGGCCCGCAAGAGTTGTGGGAGCGATGCCACGAAACCTTCAGCGCCAGCGTACTCCAGCGCCCGGCGCAGTGCATCGGGGAGGAACGAATCGAAGAAAATCGCCGCTTCCATTTTCATCCTGTGGCCTCCGCTGCCTGGCATGGTAGATGTCGCTTCATACTAGCGCCGTAGCGCCTCCACTGCCGTGAATGGCAGATCCCGAACGCCGGTGGTGAGCTCCCGCGGTGCGACTGCGACATAGCGGGCCGTGTTGATCAGCGCGGTGTCGGCGCGAATTCCAAAGCCGGCGTCCCGGGCAATGCGGTAGTGGGTGAACCAGATGTCCAGCTCGCCTTCAAGGCGCATAGACCTATCGAGATTCCGCTTGTCGCCCGCGCCGCCAAGACAGTCGTACACAAACGGTATCCAAGTTTGCGGGATCATCGGATCCATGTCGTTAAAGCGGTGCCAACTGCCCATCAGGTCGGTATCGTAGTATTCCCGCGCCCTGTCGAGATAGGCCGCCGCGGCGCCGGGACCGCCGGCGCGAGCGATCATCAGCGGATCCTCCTTCAGTTCATCGAGCGGCGTGAGCCCGCACTTCGATGCCCTGGCCGTTTGGAAATCCATGACGACCGCGTAGCGGCGCGGCAGCCTGGCTATCCCGCTGCCAAGTTCGCTGTATGAGTACACCGGTATCTCGGTAGCGTCCGGGCACCGGCCTTCGAGCATGGCGTGCGCCTCGGCATCGCGAATCTTGCCGCCGAACAAGCCGGTGAACCCATCGTCGCTGTCGCGCCCGGTGCTGGCTAAGTACAACTGGCGAAACCGCCGCGGCGTCGCGAAGATGCCGCCGCCGTGAACGATCAGCGCAACATGATTGCCCGCTGGCGTTCGCACAAGGCTCTCTTCGGAGTTCGCCGTAAAGAACCAGGTGTCCCAGATTTCGTTGTCGGGCGGCGCGTTGGCGCGGGCGCGCAGCAGGGCCGGCAACGAGGCTACGTAGCCGTCGTCGCCGGCATATTCCAGTGCCCGTTTCAGGGCGTCGGGAAGATGGGTATCGAAGATGACGGCCGCCTCCATTCTCGTGTCACTCATTGCGTCGCTGTCCCTCGGTGATTGCGGGCGGTGATGATCGACTGGTAGTCGTGGCCACCTCCATATTTCGTGCCAACCATTGAGGCACCGTCCCTCAGTAATTGCGGGCTGTAATGATCGGCTGGTAGTAGCCGCTGTTCTCGGGAGTATGCCAGCGAACCCGCGCATATCCCGCATTCCGTACGGCACTGATCAGTTCGTCGCGCAGCAATGCCCGGAGCCTGGTCTCGAAGTGGTTGACTTCGAAGCTGCCATCACGGTCGCGCAGCAGAAACTGATGCATCTGGTAACGGCGGCCATCGTCGTCCCAGTCCCACAACTGGAATACGATGCGTCGTCCATCCGACCTGTCCTGCACATGCTGGTTGTTGAAACGTGGACGATCAGTCACAAGGGCTTCATAGTCGCGGGCGCTGAGCAGGAGCAAGCCGCCCGGATTGAGCCTCGACTTCATGCTCGTCAACGCGGCACCAAGGTCGGTATCGGTGAGGCAGTGTGCGATGGAGTTGTCGCAGGAGAGGACGATGTCGAAGGTGTCCGGGACGGTATCTTCAAGACGGCGATAATCTGCGACAGCGAAGGCCATATCGACCCCCAGTGTCTCCGCTTCTTGCCTGGCGCAGTCGATCGATGTCGGGCTCAGGTCTGTTGCGTGTACGCAGTGGCCCTTGAGCGCCAGCCCGATCGCCTGGGTACCGATTCCGCAGGAACAGTCGAGCAGCCTGTATGGGCCCGGCCGATGCATAGCCCGGGCGAGAAAACGGTCGAGCGTCGCTCCCTCCTCGCGCATGGTCGCATCCCAGTCCCAACCCATGTTGTGGCGGTACAGGACGCTGAGGCGATCATAGAAATCGGTAGCCGGCTCGCGCATGGCGGCGCGCCTAGTCGAGCCCGGCCTGGGCTTCATACCAGAGCTGGAACAGCCTGGCCTGTTTGGCCGGAGGCATCGCCCTGCTGAAAACGCCGCGCGCCAGGGTTCCAGCGGGGTCGTCGATGCCGGTGCCGACAGTCCTTCTCGGGTCGATCAATGCCGCCGTGTTGGCGTTGCCATGCCCGTATCCATACATGTCGAACATGGCCGTTCCGCTTGCCGGATCGAGCATCGCATTGATGTAATCGTAGGCCTCGTCCTCTGCGCCCGTGCCGGTGGTGCTTAAGGATAGTCCGCACATCCACGTCATCAGCGGGTCGACGACGATGTTGGTCAGGCCCTCCTGGTTCATCCTGCGCGTCGCGCTGCCGAACACATACGAGATGCCGACATCGCCCGCCGCCCAGGCCTGTTCGAGTTGGGTGCCGTCGGTCCAGATGAAGCGCGCGTTCTCAAGCATCTTGCTGAATATGGGGGGCACCGATTCAATCTCCGCCTCGGTAGGGTCCAAGGGGTCCGCCCAGCCGCCGATGACGCCGGCGATAATCATGTTGACGCGGATGTCCGAGGTCAGGGCGACCCGGCCCTTGAAGCGCGGGTCGATGAACATTGCAAAGGATGGATCGTCGATGTCGATTGTCTCCGGATTGTAGGCCACGGTCGAAAATCCCCATTCCCAGGGAACGATCCAGTATTCGCCGTCGATTTTGACGTCCGGCAGTTCCAGCAGTACGGACGGGATCTCACTCCAGCGCGGAATCCGGCGGGTATCCAGCGGCCTGATCAACCCGGAATCCTTCGCTTCCCGAATTTGCCCGGTGCAGAAGTGCACCAAGTCGACCTGGTATCCGGTGCGCATCCGCTTCAGGGCGTTGTCGGCCTGGTCGAAAAAGGTGAAGGCGGGAGGCCGGCCGTACTTGGCCAGATACTCTGGATAAAACTCGGGGAACTGGTAGCCGTTCCACTCCAGCAAATGCAGGCTGGCGGATTGTTCGACGGAATCCTGGCACGACGCGAGCAGCCCGGCGACCAGGACAAGCAGAATCGTCCTCCCGGAGGCGCGGCGATGTCCTGATCTAGGGTCGTGCCGCACGGGGCCGACTCAGGCGCCGAAATCCAGGTTTCTGAGGCTCGTCGATGGATCCCGCGGCGCAACCGCAATGTAGCGCGCCATGTTGTGGATGCAGGCGTCGCCACCGATGCCGTACTCGCAGTCGTAGCCCCATTCTTCCGGGTCGTCGCCCTGGGAGAAAACGCCGCCCCGGTTGCCGGCGAGGAAGGTGATACGTGTTTGCGGCTGGTCTAGGTCGATGCGGTTGTACGGGTGCCAGTTGCCCATCAGCTTCGTATTGTGGCGGGCCTGGAATTTGTCGAGATAGGCGATGTTGGCCTCCACCCCGCCGGCGCGAACGATCATGTTCGGGTCGTCTTTCAACACCTCGAACGCCTCGTAGCCGCGCTTCGACCGCCGGGCCAGTTCGAGATCGAGGATCACGCCGTATCTGAGCGGCAGGTCAGGGATGCCTTTCCTGAACTCAGCAAAGGAAAACACCGGAATCTCGGCGCCGTCCGGCATCTGGCCCCGCAGCGCATTGTGCGCTTCCGTCTGTGTGATCTTGCCCGCATATTGCCCGGTGAAGCCGTCCGGGCTCGAGCGGTCGACGCTGGCGCGATAAACCTGCTCGTAGCGGGCGGGCGATGCGAATAGGCCGCCGCCGTGAATCACCACCACCACGCGATTGCCCCCGGGCGTCGTAACGACGTTCTCTTCGGAATAGGATGTGAACCAAGTGTTCCAGATGATGTTGTCGTAATCGGCGTGCGTCCTGGCGAACAGCAACTGCGGCATCGACGCCACAAACCCGTCTGCTCCGGCATATTCCAGGGCCCGCGCCAGGGCTCTCGGCACATGGGGCTCGAAAATGATCTCCGCTTCCATTTTTTTTGCGACCATGATAACCGTGCCCTATTCCAAACGCTGTACAATATACACCCTGACATCAGACACTAGGTTCGATGGGGTGACCATACGCAGCAAAAGATCTCGTGCAAACCGGAGCGTGAATGATTGCATTGGGCTTTGTCAATGAAACCGGCGTTTTTCCCACGACCTAGAAACTAGTCATACATTATAGAACAAAGGAGGGCGGTAACTGTGGCTGACAGTGCACCCGCAAAACCCGTGCGCATTCAGGCGCTGGCCCGCGCGAGTGCGATCATTGATGTGATTGCAACAGGTGACGAGGGCGTGGGCCTAAGCGTCATCAGCAAGACGACATCGCTGAACAAGACAACGGCATTCAATCTGCTGGCCTCGCTGGTTGCGGTAGGGCTCGTCGAACAGGACGCGCAAACAAGGAAGTACCGGCTCGGGCTGCGCTGCCTGGAACTCGGGCGTCAGGTTCAGCAACGCCTGCAGGTCTCGCATCTGGCGCGTCCGGTACTTGTCGATCTGTGCAGAAAGACCAATGAAACGGTAAACCTAGGCATACCGGGTATGCTCGATTTCCGTGTGATTGACAGTTTTCGGGGGTCTCGAGTATCGCATGGGCGTGCCAACAACGATTGGCGGTGGATGTATCACTGCACGGCACTGGGCAAAGCCTTCCTGGCGGGATGGGACGCGCAGATGCGGCGCGCGGTGTACAACTCCTCCGAGTTGACGGGTTTGACTCCGCATACGATCACCGATCTGGATGCTCTAGAAGCGCAACTGGTGCGGTTCCGGGAGCAGGGTTTCGCAACGGATCTCGAAGAATACGAGATTGGCGTCAATGGCATCGCAAGCTGGGTGGTCGACGGGCTCGGCGAGGTCGCCGCAGCCATCAGCGTCAGCGGCCATTCGAGCCGCCTGACGGAAGACGTGATGCAGCGCATCGCACCCGAGGTCGTCGAAGCGGCGAACGCGATCTCCGTAGCCCTTGGCGGTGACGAGCCGCATCGGTACCCGACCCGCATGCCGCACCAAGGGCCGCGATGACCGCCGGGGACGCGGGCATTCAACCAACCCATGGAAAACCTCAGGCATTTGGGCAACTGCATGAGCGGCTTGGTGCAATATGCGGGCTAATCGCCAGGGAGTAGGGGTGATGCGGGCAGCGCAATCGGCATCCGCCGCCTCAGAGCGCAGGCCGTTCTCCATCCGTCGCTATTTCCTCCGGCACGACTGGCTGCGCGGCTACGCACTGATGTCGCCGACGCTGATGGTAATGATCTGCGCTCTCGCGCTGCCGATCTTCACGCTCGTCGTCTACAGTTTCTGGACGCAGAACTACATCCACATCGACAAAACCTTCTCGCTCGCGAACTACCAGACGTTCATCGACAAGTGGATGTACAGCAGCCTGTTGTTGCGCTCCATCGGGATGTCGGCCACGGTGACCCTGATCAACGTCATCTTGGCCTACCCCGTCGCCTACTTTCTGGCCTTCAGGGTCAGGAAAAACATCATGACCTGGCTGATTCTGATCAATCTGCCGTTCTGGACCAGCTATCTGCTGCGGGTGCTCGCCTGGAAAATCATGCTCGGCAACAACGGCGTGATCAACGGCACGCTGATGGGGCTTGAGTTCATCGAGGGGCCGCTTGAGTTTCTGCTGTACAGCCGCTTCGCGGTGGTCCTTACCCTCGTTCATGCCTGGGCGGCGTTCGCCATTCTGCCGATCTACCTGTCGCTCTCCAAAATCGATCATTCTCTCCTGGAGGCGGCGGCCGATCTCGGCGAGGGCCCGGTTAGACGATTCTTGAGAATCACGCTGCCGCTATCGATGCCCGGTGTTATCGCCGCGGCGGTCATTCAGTTCATTCCCACCGTCGGCGACTACATTACGCCCATGATGGTCGGTGGACCCAAGGGCATGATGTTCGGGCAGATCATCGCCGCGCAGTTCGGTGAGGCCAACAACTGGCCGCTGGGCAGTGCGCTGACGATCATCGCGATGATGACCATAACGGTAATCGTATTTACGTTCATCTGGTTGGCACAGCGCGGCACGGTCAGGCGGCGCGAGATGGAGGCAACGTCCGTTCCGGCCGGGCAAGCCGGTGAGCAACCGGGCAGGTACGGATGGTTGTTTGTCTATGTCGTGATCTACCTGCTGTTCCTTTACATACCCTCATTGACGCTGCCGATTTTCTCGTTCAACGACAGCGTACAGATGGCGCTGCCGTTGCAGGGTTTCACGCTCGACTGGTACCTTGGCATTGCCGAGCGGCCGGGGCTTTTGGAAGCGCTCGGCAACAGCTTCAAACTCGCCATTCCGGTCGCGGTCGCAACAACGACGCTAGCGACGCTGGCCGCCAAGGCATTGACCCGCTATCGAATGCCCGGACAGGGGCTGGCATTGGGCTTCGTCCTGCTGCCCATGGTCATGCCCGGTATCATTCTTGCGGTCGGGTTGCTCGTGCTCGCCCTGGCTATCGATGTGCAGCCATCGCTGTGGACGATCGGCGTGGCGCACGTTGTGGTTAACGTGCCATTCTCCACCCTGGTCATCCGGGCACGGCTCGAAGGCTTTGCGAAGAATATCGAGGAATCCGCCCAGGATCTCGGCGAGAATGCCTGGATGACCTTCTGGCGCGTCACCTTCCCGCTGATCCTGCCGGGAATCGGCGCTTGCCTGATCCTGTCATTCACGGCCTCGTTCGATGAGTTCCTGTTCGCCTTATTCCTGGGAGGCAACGACGTGACGCTGCCGGTCTACATGTGGACACAGGTTCGGTTTCCGCAGACACTACCGACCATTCTCGCGCTCGGCACCTGCATATTCGTGGGTTCCGTCCTACTGATCGGCACCGCGGAATGGCTGCGCCGGATGGGGAGCCCTAATGACGCAAGCTATGCTACGGGCTCAAGACGCCCAGCCCGATAGAGGAGAACGGAAAACACGATGACATCAGGCAACCTGCTGGAGCGGCTCGAACAGGGCCCAGTGATCTGCGCCGAAGGCTACGTGTTCGAGATGGAACGGCGGGGGTACGTTCAGGCCGGGCCCTATGTCCCGGAGGTGGTGCTCGACTACCCCAACGCCGTGCTGGAGCTGCATCGCGAGTTCATGAACGCGGGCTCCGATGTGATCGAAGCCTTCACCTACTACGCCCATCGCGAGAAACTCAAGCTCATCGGGCGCGAGGGCGACCTGGAGAACATGAACCGCACCGCGCTTCGGCTTGCCAAGCAGGTGGCCGCCGAGGGTGACGCCCTGGTTGCCGGCAACATCTGCAATACGAACCTGTTTCTGCCGGACGATGAGGCGAGCAAGAAAGAATGCCGGGCAATGTTCGAGGAGCAGGTCGGCTGGGCCATGGACGCCGGCGTGGACTTCATCATCGGCGAAACCTTTTCCTTCGCCGAGGAAGCCCTACTTGCTCTAGAGGTCATAAAGGACGCCGGTGCGATCTCCGTCATCACCCTCGCCGTGCACCAGGGGCTGCGCGACGACTACCGCGTGCCGGTAGCCTGCCAGCGCCTTAAGGATGCCGGCGCCGACGTGGTCGGCCTGAATTGCATTCGCGGGCCCTCGACGATGCTGCCGCTGCTCGAAGAACTGAGCGGGGAAGTCGAAGGCCCGCTTGCCGCGCTGCCGGTTCCGTACCGGACATCGCCGGAACAGGTCAACTTCCAGGCATTGACCGATCCGGGCTGCGACTGTATTCCAGACATTCCGTTTCCCACCGCGCTCGATGCACTGGCCTGCAACCGCTACGAGATCGCCGAGTTCGCCAAGAAGGCCTATGCGCTCGGCGTGAACTACCAGGGTGTATGCTGCGGCGCCGGCCCGCACCACATCCGGGCGATGGCCGAAGCCTTAGGCAAGAAACCGCCGGCCAGCCGCTACTCACCGGACATGTCCAAGCACTATGCGTTGGGCTCCGATGCGAGCCTGCGCCGGGAAAACCTGGATTTCGCCAAAGAAATGACGAAATGATTTCCGGTTAGATCCCAAAGTCCAAGTATTGCACGCTGGTCGACGGGTCACGCGGCGCGACCGCGACATACCGACCCATGTCCACCGGCCCCGAGGCGCTGAAGCCCCAGTCCTCGCCATAGCCCCAGCCTAGGCCCTCGTAGCCCTCGCTGCCCTCTCCGCCCCGGTTGCCGCCCAAGGTCAACAGGCGCGTCTGGGGTTGCTGCGGGTCGATGCCGTTGTGTCGGTGCGAAACCTGCATTTTGGTGGTGTCATTGCGTTTTCGGGCTTTCTCCAGATAGGCTACCGTCGCCTCGACGCCGCCGATGCGGCAGATGGTGACCGGGTCATCCCGTAATACGTCGAAAGGAACGTAGCCGGTCGCGGATGCTTGCGCCGTTTGGAAATCCAGCACAACGCCGTAGCGCCAGGGCAGGTCGGCGATGCCTTGCCGGAACTCATCAAAGCCATACACAGGGAAATCCGTGCCGTCCCGCAGCTTGCCGCGCAACAGGTCGCGCGCCTCGGACGCGGTGATCTTAGCGGCGTACTGCCCCGTCAGGCCCTCGCTGTTGTAGCGACTCAGGTCGGCGCGTAGCGCACGCTCGATGCGGGCGGGCTTGGCAAAGATGCCGCCGCCGTGAACGGTGACCACCACAGGGTTCCCCTGGGGGGTTGTGACGACATTTTCCTCGGAATTCGCGAAGAACCAGGTGTTCCAGATGATGTTGTCGTAGTCGGCGTTAACTCGCGCCTGCAGAAGTTGCGGCAACGATGCCACAAAGCCGTCATCGCCCGCGTAACGCAACGCCCGGCGCAACGCCAGCGCGATATAGGAATCAAAGAAGATTCTCGCAACCATGCGCAGTTCGGGTTTTCTCGCAACGGCGCGCGGGCCGGCCAGCAGGCCGATGCCGATTGCGGTGGCGGCCTGGATCAGTTCGCGTCGCGTCTTCACACCTCGATCATCCGTTGGCGCTGGAGACCTCGAGCTCGCGGGCCGTTGCCCGACCTAGCGCACGACGCTGCGGCAACCTAGCGCCTAGCACTCCGGATGAGTTTACCGGCACCGGCCAGCGGCTCGCTTGATCGCGCCGCATGGTTACTTGCTCATGGCTCGAAATCGAGGTCGCGCAAGCTGGTCGACAGCTCGCGTGGTGCCACCGCCACGTACCGGGCCATGCCCACCATGCTGGCATCTCCACCCATGCCGTATTCGGCGTCGTAGCCCCAGCCGAGGCCCTGATTTTTGCCTTCGCTGCCGATACCGTCCCGGTTTCCGGCGAGAAACGGAATACGGGTCTGCGGCACGTCGGGGTCGATGCGGTTGAACGGGTGCCAATTGCCCATGCGCTCCGTATTGTGACGGCTTCTGAACTTGTCGAGGTAGGCGACGTTCGCTTCGACGCCGCCGGCCCGGACGATCATGTTCGGATCGTCTTGCAAAATCTCGAATTTCTCATAGCCGCGTTGCGACTGCCTGGCCACTTCGAAATCCAGGATGACGCCATAGCGCCTAGGCAGGTTGGCGATGCCCCGCCTGAATTCCGCGAACGGATAGACCGGAATCAGTGTGCCGTCGGGCAGGCGCCCGTCCAATAGGTCATGCGCTTCCCGCGTGGTGATTTTCGCGGCGGTTTGGCCGGTGAGCCCTTCAGGGCTGTGCCGGCCGAGGTCCGCATGCAGGCTGCGCTCGAAACGCTCGGGCGAGCCGAAGATGCCACCGCCATGCACTGCCACAACCACATGGGTGCCTTGCGGTGTGGGCACGACGCTTTCCTCCGAGTTCGCCGTAAACCAGGTATTCCAGATGATGTTGTCGAATGGCGCATGGGTGCGTGCATGCAAAAGCTGCGGCATGGACGCGACGAACCCGTCGTCTCCGGCATAGTCGAGCGCCCGGCGCAGAGCGCTCGGTATGTGCGGCTCGAAGAATATCTCCGCCTGCATACGGATGGGCGTCTGCGACCGGGGTGCGCCAGGGAGCGCCCGGCGCATGAAGTCGGCGGCGGCGGGCGGCACCGCCGGCAACAGCGCGATACCGACGCCGACCCCGGCAAGCGCCCCCGCAAACTGCCGGCGGGTCATAACGCTAGCCCGATGCAAGTTCCCATCCCGCCCGGTGGAGCACCAACACGAAGGGAGGGGGGCCTACTTTAAGGAAGGCCATTGGCCACCGGCAGGCAAACGGCGTTGCTTACTCACCCCAACGGGTTAGGAAACGCACGCCGAATTCGCGGGGCCGCACCGTCCAGATCTCGTTCGAACGTTCGTACTCGCCCGTCCTTCCCCACTGCCAGGCACCGCCATCGGAGCCCCTATAGACCTGCGCCCGTTTGTCGGTGACGTTTCTGACGAACACATCAACCTGCCACCTGTTGTCGCCGGAGCGCAAGCCGACCCGAACATCGGCGAGCGCATAGGCGTCGGTGTCGAACGACGGATTCGCGGTATCCTCGCCCCTGGGAACCAGGGCGGTATGCGTCTTGCCCGTGTAGGAAACCTGCCCCCGCACAAACATTTCGCTGCCGCGCACAAACTCCACGGGCCATGCGTACGTGGCCCACAGCGCACCCTGGAACTCCGGCACGTTGGGTAACTCCTGGCCCTTTACAATGCCCGCCCGCTCATCGGACGTGACGCTGTCAATTTCAGCCTCTATCAGATACTGGAGATTGCCGCCGATTTGCAATTGGTCTGACGCAACCCAGTCGAACTCCGCGTTGACCCCGGTGCTGTGGGCATCGCCCACATTGCCGACGATGGACAGCCAAGGCAGTGAATCAAGCCCGGAACAGGGGCCGGGGTCGTTGCTATCGACGCACTCTCCGGAGCTCGGGTCGACAACCTCGTGCTGGAAATCGTCCCAGGCCATGTAGTAGAAAGTCGCGTTGAGCTGCACCCTGTCGTCGGCGAAACGCGACCGCCAACCCACTTCGTAGTTCGCGAGCTTGTCCGGCTCCCATACCTGGCCCCAAAGGGTTCGTTCCCAGATCGCCCGCTTGTTGGCCCGGTTGACACCGCCGGTCCTGTAGCCCTCGGAATACAGCGCATAGGCCATGATGTCGTCGTTCAGGTTGTAGTCGATGCTGACCTTGGGCACGAACTGATTTATTTTGCCCTCTTGCTTGATGTCGTTGTCGACCCAACGCGGCTGAATGAAACCACCCTGGAGTTTGTCTTTGGGGCCCCCTGTCTGACCCGCCAAGATCTTGGTGTACACCTTCTCGTTCTTGATTTCGAACCACCGGCCGCCGACCGTCACATTCAATTGCTCGGTGACATGCCAGGTGAACTCGCCGAACACGGCTTTCGTTTCCCAGTCAGTGTCGTCCCACGATGTCCAGTAGGTATCGGCGTTCGCCAGCGCGGCGGCCACGTCGCCCGGGCCGGAACGCAAGCCACTTGGGTAGTTGTTGGGATTGCATTGCCACAAACTGTAGGTGGGGTCGCCGGGCTGCGCGTTGGCGCAATCCTGCATGAACGCAAAAGACATGGAGTCGCGGAAGGGCACGTTGGCATCCGCCATCCAGACGGAGTTCCAGGAGTCGTTGGCGTGCTCATAGTAGAGGCCGGCCAGCCAGTCGAAGTTCTCGCCCGCGTGCGTCAGGCGAATCTCCTGGCTGAACCGCTCCTGCCATTCCGGCCCTGCGCCAACACCGATAACCTCCGCCAACTGGTCCACGACGCCGGAGGGATTCGCAACCGGCATGACGCAATACAACGGCGAATAGATCGCCCGGCCGGTCGCGGTGTTTTCCCAGAGCCAGTAGTACTGGGTGTCGGCCCACACACCCCGGTCCCCGCAATAGGCCCTGGTCGTGTAGTACTTGTAGTACATCGTATTGTCGATCTGGTACGAGCGCTGGTTCTCGAAGAAGCTGGTCGCCGAGACGAATTGGGCGAAGCCGAGATCGGCCTCGATCTGCAGGGATATCATGTCCCACTCGGTGTGGTTGTAGTCCCTGACGAACTCGATAGTCTTCAGGTCGCCGACGAACGGGTTGTAGGAGGGGCTCGCGTGCGCCTCGGTTTTGCCGTAGTGGTAGGCGGCCGTTGCACTCCAATGGTCGTTGATGTCCCAGCGCGCCGAGGCCCTTAGCGCAACGTAGTCGGCGTCGTTCCAGTTCTTGCCGGCGACATCGTCATTTCGATGCTGGCCCCATTCCAGTCGGTTCGCCCCCCAGCTACCGCCGGCCGCGGCATTCTCGGCGGCGGTTTCCCCCCGCCAGGTATCCGGCGTGTGCCCCAATACGTTGTCGACGAAACCGCCGTCCTTGGCCGTTTGCGCGGCGATACGAACAGCGAATTGGTTTTCGACCACCGGGATATTGATCACACCGGTGAGGCTGTGGCTGGCGTCGCTGGTGCCGCCGCCGCGATACTCGAGGTCGGCGCTTGCCTCGAACTTGGTCGGATCCGGCTTGTTGGTGATAACGCGCAGGGTACCGGACTGCGCCGCGGCACCAAACAGCGTGCCTTGCGGACCCGACAGCGCTTCGGTGCGGGCGACATCGAGCAGGCGAATCTCCGGCTGCGAGCCACTCGTTTGGGTAACCGGAATCTCGTCTAGGTACATCGATGCGCTGGATGTCGAAATGAAGTTGCTGGTCGTTGTGTTGATGCCCCGGAATACGAGGTTGTTCTGGCCGGGCGTGAAATTGATCCAGTTAACGCTGGGCATGAAGCGCACGTAGTCTTCCGTGCTCAGCGCGCCAATTTCCTTCAGCATCGCCTCTGGCAGCGCGTGCACCGTGGACGGGATCTTCTGCGCGTTCCGCTCGCGTTTGGTCGCCGTAACGATGATTTCCTCTAGATGATCGTCGGCACCCTCTTCCGGTGCCGGCACGTCCTGTGCCTGTGCGGCGATGGGCGTCGCCAGTGCGGCGGAAACGGCTGCCGCAACCGGCTGCATGGAGTACGGATTCTTGTGGCGCATCATTGACTCCCCTTGGCGAATGAGACGGGGCGGTATTCGGCCAACCGCTTCAGGGTCGGCGTTTATACCCAGCCCCGGCAAGTAAACTTGCTTACGCCCGATTATAGGCACATAGCCCGGCGCAACACAATTGGTTCGACGCTGAGTTGTACAATACAAAACCCTCCAGGGCAGTTAACAAGGTTTTGTTATTGAAATAGCGAGATTCTGCTACTAGAACCACAGAATCATTATATAATGTAAAACAATTGGCGGTGGTTCGGGCCACCCTAGGCCGGTGCCGCCGGACCGGCAAGGCTTGCCGGACGGTCGGCTTCGGGAAGCGTCGCCAAGAGCGGCTCTAGGGCCTCGATCAGCGGGGCGAGGTGCTTCTCGTAGCGTCGCCACATGTTGACGGAACTCGAATAGATGGGTTTGCGCACCTGCTCGGAGCTGGCTGATTGCACGGGCCGCTCCGTCTCGTGGAACCTAATGCAGGCAGCTTCGAATTCCAGGCCGCAATAATCGAGAATCCGTCGCACTTGGCCCTCGAGATCGGCGACCAACTCTTCGTAGTGAACATCGAGCACCTTGCCGGGCAGAACATCGTGCCAGTGGTCCATCAACCGCTGGTACTGCAGGTAGTATTCACCGAGTTCGACCAGGTCATAGGTAAACGGTTGCCCCGATGCGAATAGCTGCTTGTAGCTGCCGAAGCAACTGTCCAGTGGATGACGCCGGGCATTGATGATCTTCGCATTGGGCAGAATCAGGTGCAGCAGGCCCACGTGCACGAAGTTATTGGGGTTTTTGTCCGTGAAGAACGGCGCCTGCCCCCGATGCCGGCGACTGCGCTCGATGTACTCGATGCCCATCTGCCGGAAGCCGTCCGCATCGACCTTTGCCACGGAAGTCGGGTAGCGGGCGGGAGGATCCATCAACACCGGATTAGCGCGGACGATTCTTCCCAAGTCGGCCAACTCGTGGGTTCCGTCGACCTTGGAGTGGCTGGACAGAATCTGTTCCAGCAACGTTGATCCCGAACGCGGTAGGCCGACGATAAATATGGGCGCGGGGTCGGGGCAACCACAACCTGCGTTATCGCCGAGAAACTGCGGTGCAAACGCCTCCATCGCCAGTTCGGTTCGCTCTTCGTTCTCGACGCGGTCGTAGAACTCCTGCTCGCGACGCAGCCGGCTGCCACGGTCGATGAACTCGAACGCCCGGTCGTAATCCTCGCGAGCCTCGAACTCCAGACCCAGCGCGTTGCTCAATTGCACTTGGCCTTCAGGCGCAATGCGGTCGTCGTCCAGCAGCGCCAGCATGGCTGCCACCTCGCGCTCCTCGAAGCGGAACGTCTTCAGGTTCGCAAGGCTCCAATAGGCCTCGGCATGCAGCGGGTTCGCCGCAATGCTGTTCCGATAGGCGGCAATCGCGCCGTCCCGTGCGCCAATGGTGCGCAGGGCGTTGCCCTTGCCGCACATGGCCCCAACATGGCCGGGTTCGATTGCGAGCGCTTCGTCGTAGTGGCCCACGGCAGCGGCGTGGTTCCCGGCGGCCGCCGTCACCGCGGCCAGCCAGATGTGGCCGTCGGCCGAGTTGGGTTGCAGCCGGGTGAGTTGCCGCGCGCTCTCGGCGGCTTGGTCGTATTTCTCCTGCTCGAGCTGCGCACCGCACAGGTCGGACCAGGCAGCGCTGAATGCGGGCGCCACCTTAACCGCTTGCCGCAACAGCGTCTCGGCCTCGGCATAGCGCTTCTCCTGTACCCCCAGGCGAGCCCACAGGCGCATTGCGGAGACATTGTTCGGGTGGCGGGTCAGAATCCCGCGGTAGATTTTCTCGGCGTCGGCATACTTCTCCTGTTTTTCCAATTCGGCCGCTTTGGCGATATCCCGGTTGTCCTGGTCGAATTCCATGAATTCGGACTTCAATGCCTGGGCTTCGTCCACCTCGCCGAGAATCAGCAACAGTTGCCCGAGCCGCACACGAATGTGTTGTCTTTTGGGGTCGAGTTCCAAGGCTTTGCGCAAGGCATCGACGGCGTCGTGCACCCGGCCCTGGGCGGCCAGCAGCTCGCCGCGCGCCTCATGCGGGCGGGCGAACTTCGGATAGAGTAAACGGGCGCGCTCGATGCGCTCATCGGCATCCTGGTAGCGGCCGAGCTTCACCAGTGTGCGGGCCGCCAGGCACAGAAAGTTGGCGTCATTCGGATAGCGGGCGAGCACAGCGGCGCAAACGGCTTCGGCGGCTTCCACATCGCCGTTTTGCAGGAGTTGCTGCGCCTCGCGGAACCGCTGTGCGCTTTGCCGAGAAATCGCAGTCCTCCCCGCAGCCAACCCGAAAACGCTACCGCACTACGCCGGGCGCAGGCCAGAGGCCTCGATTGCGGCCGGAATGGTCTCGAGGCGGCCCAACGTCAACAGGTTGGCACCGGACACGCCGGGAATGGCTGCGGCCTCCCTGAGCAGCGCCGCGCAGATGTCGATGCCCTCGCTCTCCGGGTCCGATGCCTGTTCCAAGCGCCGGATGATCGATTCCGGAACCAGCGCGCCCTTCACATTGGCCTTAACCCAGTGCGCCGCCTCGGCCGAGGGCAGTGGCGCGCTGGCCATGATGAAGCAGGCCCTGTGCGTCAGCTTCGAGGCGACGATATGGGCCATGTACTCGCGGGCGACGCCCATGTCGAAGCAGATCTGCAGTTGCACGAAATTGGCGCCGGCATCGCATTTGCGGATCAGGTTCTTCGGCAGCCAGTCGGCTTCCGGCACGAACATTTCGGCGTTGGCGCCAATCAGAAAGTCGGGTGGGAGTTGCCCGTCCTCGTTCTGCTTCAAGCTCTGGATGTATGCCATGAACTCAAGCGCGGGCGTGTCGAAAACATTGCGCACGCCGACCCGCCCACTTTTGGGAATCTTCGCGCCACGCGCTATCAGAACGCTGCTCACGCCGAGTGCGGCGGCACCGAGAAGATCCTTCTGCAGCGCCAGACGATTTCGGTCGCGGCAGTTCATGTGGATGATCGGGTCCACGCCGTTGCCAAGCAGCAACGCCGCCGCGGCCACGCCGGAGATATGCGGTTGTTTGCTGTCGAGCAGTTGCACGGCGTCCACCGCCGCCCCTAGTGTTTCGCCTTGCCGCAGCAGCGATTCCGCATCCGGCGCGTTCGCTAGGTTCAACTGGCCGGTGACGACGAAGTCCTTGGTCTTCAGCGCCTCGTTGAACGTCATGCGCAAGAATTCTTGAACGGCGTCGAGGCGGGCGGATGAACCGCGCTTTGGGGCGGTGTATCCGAGTTTCCTGGCAACCCCATCGCTGCGCCGCTCGCGAAACGCCAAGTCAGGCGGCAAAAAGGCTGAAGCGCCTGTTGGCTATCCGCAATGATCGCTGCGCCGCTAGCAAAGCGCCGGGTCATACGGGGTAGTCCGGCATGCCGACCATGCGCTTCAGCCAAGCGTCGTGCCGGGGCAGCTTCTCCTGTGCGCTTCGGATCCCGTCGAGAACCTTGCTGTGAATCAGGGGCTTAGGGCGACCCTTGCCGAACCACTCGTTGCATTCGTCGCGCAGGAAGTCCATGCCATACAGAATAGCCTCGTAGCTGTGGTGGTTCCAGAGTTTGCCCGTATCGATAGGGCAGCGGCCGTCAAAGGCATCGCCGGACGATGCCGGTGCCGCAGCCGCCTGGCCGGGCAGGAACTGATCGACGAAATCGGACGCGCTCGGAGGTTTGATGCGCCAGAAATCGAGCTTGGCCCGCAACCGGTCGTTGATCCGTTCCGGCCGGCCGACCTCGCGCCAGAACGCCGTGTCCCTCCTGCGTGTCAGGCAATAGTGCATGTTGATGAAGTCAAGAATCTCGTAATACCGATTGCGCATGATGCGATTGAAGCGAAACGCCAATGCTTCCATGTCGTTGCCATGCGGGAAGTGCTCGGCCAGCAATTCCGCGGCGAGCTCGTTCAGGTACAGGCCGGTCGACTCCAGGGGCTCCAAAAAGCCGCCGGCCAGCCCCATGGCCACGCAGTTCTTGTGCCAGAGTTGCTCCCGCACGCCGACTTTGAAATGGATAAGCCGTGCATCGAGGCGCTCTGCATACCCGCCTTCGTAGCTGCGGATTTCGCGCTCGGCTTCTTCCGCACTGATGAAAGCGCTCGAATGCACGTAACCCACACCGCGCCGGTTCTGTAACGGAATATCCCAGACCCAGCCGGCGGACAGGGCCGTCGCCAACGTGTGCGGGCGAACGAATCCGGGATAGTGAGCCTCATAGGGCACCGGCATGATCAGGGCGCGGTCGCAGAGCAGCCAGGATGAGAAGTCGACCCAGCGAACGCCCAGCGTCTTCTCGATCAGAATGGCGGCGAACCCTGTGCAGTCGATAAACAGGTCCGCTTCCAGGCGGCGGCCGCTGCGGGTTGCAAGCGCGGCGATGCGCCCGTCCTCGGCCACCTCGATATCGGTGACGTGCTCGCGATGATGGGCAACCCCCCGGGTCGTTGCGAAGTCGCGCAGATAATCCGCGTACTTCAGCGCATTCATATGAAAGGCGTAGCCCACCGGTATGCCCAGATTGGGCTGGTCGAACGCTTTCGGCGCGAGACCCATTTCACACAATACCGGCTGTGCCGATATGGTGTTCATGTAGGGCACCGAGCGATCGCTCATCAGCCAGCGCCGGCCGGCATCGTCCTTAAGGCCCGCACCGAAACGGCTGAACGGGTGGTGGTAGAACCGGCCTCTGTTGTCGAGCCAGTTGACGAAACGAATCGATGCCTTGAAGGTCGCATCGACGGCTTTCATGAACTCCAGTTCATCGATGCCGATCATGGCCAGGGTGCGGTTGATGTTCGGCACAGTTGCCTCGCCAACGCCGATGCGGGGCACGTCCGGCGATTCGACTAAGCCGACCTGCACGGCTTTCCGATCACCGAAACTCAGCGCGGCGTTCAGATAGGCCGCGGCGGTCCAGCCCGCTGAACCGCCCCCGACCACCAGAACGCGCTTTGTTCGCATGTTGTTCAGCGGATGGCGGCCTGGGTTTCGGGCGGAATCCTGAAGACGAGGCCGGGAGGCTGGATGCTCAGGCACTCGGGCCTGGTCTTGCCCTTGCCCGCATCATAGGCGAGCGGGCCAGGCGGAACGTAGTCGAAGATGAAGGTGATGCGATCCTCGGTTCCCCGGTTCGCGACGCTGTGCTGGGCCTGGTTGTTGATCTCGAAGGCTTTGCCGGGTTTGAGCTGATAGGGTCGGCCATGGATCGTAAACCACACCTTCGGATTGGTCGTGATCGGCACATGGATACGGTGCGCACAATGGAACGATTGGTGGATGTCGCTGTGCGCCCTGATACTGCCGCCGGCCTCTAAGCTCGCGGCAATGGCGCGAATCACCTCACCGCCCGCAGGATAGTGCCTCGTTATGATTCCCTGCATGATCGGCAAGGCGGCGTCCGCTATGCGCCGCCATCCGGAGCCCCGGCTGATCGGCCCCACCGGCCAACTATCGTCGTCTAGGGCGATCATCACGATCGAGCGGGTTCGGTCGTGCACATAGAACGACCGCTGGCGGTACTGGTCTTCGTGCCAGGCGATATCCTCCTGAGCGAGGACGGCATCGCGCAGGGCCGTGGCGTCGATAACGCCGAGGTCGCGCAGCGGTACGCTGATATCCATGGTGATGGGCGATTTGCGATAGTTTGAATATCCTGCCGCACCAGCGTAAGTTCGACCATCCATGAATGCAAACGAGCCTCGCGTTCCCGCTTTGGACGATGCCCGCTTCGCCCTAGTGGACGGTAGGACGAGGCCGGAGTTCATGCTGGTGGGCGGGATGAGATGCGGCACCACGTCTTTCGCGCACTACCTAGCGGCCCATCCACAGGTCGTTCTTGCCGGCCCCAAGGAACCCAATTACTGGTCCTGGCACAGATACCCGGCCAGATACCAGGATTTCTTTGTCAATGAATCGCCACTTGCCGCCCCCGGTGCAGAGCAGTGTGTCAGCGGTGAATTCTCAACCTCCTATCTCGTCCACCCGCTCGCCCCGCGGCGCATTCGTGCCAACCTGCCGCATCTGAAAGTGTTTGTGCTGCTCAGAAACCCGGCCGATCGCGCCTACTCCCATTTTGTCATGTCGAAACGCGCCGGGCTCGAGAACGAGTGTTCGTTCGAGGAGATAATACGCCGCGAGATCGACGAGACTGCGGATTTGCTGGCGGCGCACGAGCGCGGCTTCGTCTGCCCGAATGGCGCGCCGCAATCCTGCTATTCGACTGTCGACGGAGCACCGTTGCGGGTCGCCGAACACCGGCGCGGCCTGCCGGCGAGAAAGCTCCGCGACGATGTGGACCTCCGGAACTTTTACTATCGGAGCTATGTGTTCCGATCGATTTATCACGACCAGCTACATCGCTGGCTGCGCCTGTACCCCCGGCGGCAAGTGATGATCGTAAAGTCGGAAAAGTTCTTCGCGAACAGTGCGCGCACGATGTGCGCGGCGGCGGATTTCCTAGGGCTTCAGCCATTCGAGTTCGACCAGGCGAAGCCATTGCGGCGGCGCTGGGATGCCGCGATCGGCGTGGCCCCCCGGCTACCTGGGGCGGGGCACCAAGTTGACGGCGAGCACCCCCCAGCGCCGCCCGACAGCGCGGTTGCCCGTCGGTTATCGCGGGACTACCCGGCGATGAGCGACGCGGCGCACGCATTGCTGGTCGATTTTTTTGCCCCCCACAACGAACGCCTGTACCGCCTGATCGGCGAGAACTACGGCTGGAACTGATCGGGTCATGGCCATCAGGCTACCGAGGCTAGTCGCGACATCTGTGGTGCGCGGCAACCACAGAGACAGGAGTCATGGCGGTGTCTACGTCGTCGACTTCGAGCAGCAGACGGTCGAGCAGCTTTTCGACTGGAACTCGGGCAGCATCGATTTTGAGGGTGCCAGCGGCGACAGGGGTCTGCGCGGCATCGCCATCAGCGGCGACGATGTGCTGATCGCCGCCAGCGATGTGCTGTTTCGCTGCGACCGCAGTTTCAGAATCAAGACATTCAGCAGAAGCCGCTACCTAGACGACTGCCATGAGATTTGTCGCTACGAGGATAAGGTCTTCCTGACGTCGCCGGGTTTCGACAGCCTGCTGGCATTCGATCTAGGTACGAAAGAATACATCTGGGGCTATCACCTAATCCGGCAATACGGCCGGTGGGCCGGCCATACATTCGACCCGCGTTCGAATAGCGGCCCGGTGCCGGTCAACGACTATCACATCAATATGGTGCATGTGGACAGTACGGGTATCTACTTCAGCGGCCTGCGCACCAAGGCGCTGCTGCACCTGGACAACCGGATGGATGTGGCCGAGGTGTGCTCGCTGCCCGCCGATACGCACAATGCGCGGCCGTACTGCGATGGTGTGCTGTTGAACGACACGGCAAGCGATTGTGTGCGCTACGCCGGGCGCGATGGCAAGAGCCTCGCTTTCAAGACAGCGTCCTACGATGCGGCGGATATCGAGTTCGCCGGCAAGCAGGAAACCGCCGATGTACGGCAGGGGTTTGCGCGCGGCCTTTGCGCGGTTGGCGAGCGGTTCGTGGCCGCCGGTTCTGCACCGTCCACCATCAGCCTGTACGACTTCGAGGGCGAACAGCGGGTGGGTTCCGTCAACCTCTCCATGGATATTCGCAACGCCATCCACGGCCTTGCGCCTTGGCCGTTCGACGCTTGAGCTGAAGCTGGATTGTCTTGGTCGTTCTATAATATAGAGCTTCTCCGGTGGTGTCTCCGACCGGCCGGGAATCTCGAAAACCCGCCATAGGCCATTCGCACCAGTGACTCTGTTTTGCTAAAACTGCCGACCACAGGATGCTCCGAGGCAATTTTGAGCCGAGGTTGTACATTGTGAAAGATCATGCCCGGGTGGTCGTCATCGGCGGCGGTATCGTCGGGGCCGCCGTGCTCTATCACCTGACCAAGCTCGGTTGGTCGGATGTCGTTCTTGTCGAGCGCAAGCAATTGACCGCTGGTTCCACCTGGCACGCAGCCGGCGGCTTTCACGCCATGAACAGCGACCCCAATGTGGCCCGACTGCAGGCCTATGGCATATCGGTGTACCAGGAAGTGGAAGCGATTAGCGGCCAGGATGTCGGCATGCATCTAACCGGCGGCATTCAAGTTGCGGCCACCGATGAGCGCTGGCAGAACATCAAGTACGAACACGCGAAACACAGGGTTCTCGGTATCGATAGCCACCTGCTGACGCCCAGGGAGATCAGGCGGCTCTGCCCGATCATGGACACCACCGACGTGATCGGCGGATTGTTCGACGGCAACGAAGGCAACATCGACCCCTATGGCGCAACCCACGCATTGGCCAAGGCCGCGCGCGGGGGCGGTGCCGAGGTCTACGTGAATACCCTGGTCAGGAACCTGGCGCACAAGCCGGATGGCACCTGGACGGTCGTTACCGACCAGGGCAACATCGAGTGTGAACACATCGTCAACGCGGCCGGGCTGTGGGCCCGGGAAGTTGGGGCGATGGCCGGCGTGCATGTGCCCATCGTGCCAATGGAACATCACTACCTCTTGACCGGGGACCTCGACGAACTGGTCGAATGGGACGGCGAGTTGCCCCTGGTCCTGGACCTTGATGGAGAGATGTACCTACGCCAGGAGCACAATGGTGTGCTGCTTGGCGTGTACGAGCGGAATTCGACACCCTGGTCGGTGCGGGGAACGCCTTGGGACTTTGGCGAAACCGATCTTCTGGAAGTGCGGCTCGACGATATCGCCGATGCGCTGGCCAAGGGTTTCAAGCGATTCCCGTCGGTTGCGCAAGCGGGCATTCGGCGCGTCGTCAATGGGCCTTTTACGTTCGCGCCCGACGGTAATCCGTTGGTGGGCCCGGTGCGCGGCGTACAGAACTACTGGTCCTGTTGCGGCGTCATGGCCGGATTCAGCCAGGGCAGCGGCGTGGCGCTGGCGCTGGCGCAGTGGATGATAAACGGCGAGCCCGAAGGCGATGTGTTCGCCATGGATGTGAACCGCTTCGGCCCCTATGCAACGAGCGCCTACGCGGTCGCAAAGGGCAAGGAGTTCTACGAGAACCGCTTCTATCTATTGTGCCCCAACGACGAGTGGCCCGCCGCGCGCCCGCTCAAGACATCGGCGCTCCATTCCCGGTTACAAGCGGCCAATGCGGTGTTCGGCGCATCCTTCGGTCTCGAAGTGCCCCTCTGGTTCGCGCCCAGGGGCACCGAGCCGGTGGAACAGCCGAGTTTCCGGCGCTCCAACGCCCACGGCCCGGTCGGCGACGAATGCCGCTCGGTCAGGGACGGCGTCGGCATTCTCGATGGCTCGTCGTTTGCAAAGTACGAGGTGTCGGGCCGGGACAGCGTTGCCTATCTCAACCGGTTGTTTGCCGGCCGCCTGCCCGCCCTGGGCCGCGTGCGCATGGGGCCGATGCTTGCGCCGTCCGGGCATATGAAAGGCGACCTGACCCTGATGGGTATCGCCGAAAACCGCTTCCGGATCATCGGCTCGGGCTACTTGCAGGAGTTCCACATGCTGTGGTTCGAGCAGCATGTCGGTGCCCAGGATGTCGATATTCGCAATCGCTCCGACGACCTGACGGCGATAGCGATTGCCGGCCCCGCCTCCCGCGAACTGATGCAGCTTGTTGCGGATGGGGATTTCGACACCGGCGCGATGCCGTTCATGTCGGTGCGCACGATGGATGTCGGGCTGGCCGAGGCGCAAGTGGCGAGGCTGTCGTTCACGGGTGAACTCGGCTACGAAATCTACGTTCCGACCGCTTTCGCGGGTGCCGTCTACGACCGCCTACTCGAGGCCGGCCGTGCCTTCGATATCCGGCCATTCGGCAATCGCGCACTGGTGTCCATGGGCATGGAAAAGAGTTTCGGCATCTGGTCGCGGGAATTCACTCCGGACTACACGCCGGTTATGTGCGGCATGGACCGATGGATCGACTACGACAAGGCGGGCTTCGTCGGCCGCGAGGCGGCGCTTGCCGACCGCGAAGCAGAGCCCGAGCACAGGCTGGTGGCGCTCGAGATCGATGCCGGCGCGGCGGATGCCTGGGGCTATGAGCCGATCTGGCTCGGCAAGGACTACGCCGGCTACGTGACCTCTGGAACATATGGCCACCGGGTCGGAAAAAGCCTGGCGCTGGGCTACGTGAAGACGCCCTATCTGGAGCAAGCGGCGGGCGAGTTCTCCGTGCACCTCGTTGACGGCCGCAAGCCGGCCCGCGTTTTACCGGAGCCCCCCTACGACCCGCACGCCACCAAAATGCGGGCCTAGTCAAGCCGTGGCCAGGGCGGCACCATGCCAAATCATGCCAGCCCCGGCAGCCGGTCGGCCCGGGCAGCGACAAAAGGGAAGCGGGAAACCCGATGGCGTCTAAAACGTCAGCAAGGAACCTCTGATCAAGCCCGGGGCTACCGCCACCGAAGGATGTGTGGCCCAAATCAGATACGATATGTATTTGATTTTGCAAGTCAAAGTAACAATCGCACTATCGCGACTCTGAACGAGGCGGAGATGGGCTTGTGCGGAGCTTCCCTACTACACGCTTGCTGATTTTGCTACATGTTTCCCTTGGTTATCTCCGCTCCGCCCCGCCGCCGCTCGATTAGGTGCTCGATCAGCGACCGGGTCGACGCATCCTGCTCCGCCATGGACTCGCCGGCAAGCTGCCCAAAGACCGTTCTCGCCAGTTGTTTGCCAAACTCCACCCCCCACTGATCGAACGAGTTTATGTCCCAGATCAGCCCTTGACAAAACACCCTGTGCTCGTAGAAGGCCAGCAGCGCACCGAGGCTAGCCGGGTCGAGCCGGTCCAGAACGATGGTTGTCGTGGCATGGTTGCCCGGTACGGTGCGGTGCGGGTCCGCGACGTCGTTGCCGAGCGCCATGGCCTTGCCCTGGCCGAGGGCGTTGGCAACCAGCCAGCCATGCTGGCCCGCCAAGCCGTGCCCGGCCGAGGCGGCAACGATGAAGTCCGCCGTGAACGAGCGCGTACCCTGGTGCAACAACTGGTGGAAGGCGTGTTGCCCGGTCGTGCCCGTGCCGCCCCAGAGCACCGGCATCGTGTGTACACCCACCGGGGAACCGTCGTGCCGAACGCTCTTGCCATTGCTCTCCATGGCCAGTTGCTGCAGATAGTCCGGCAACAGCCGCAGCCGCTCGTCGTAGGGCAGCACGGCGTGGCTGGCCGCACCCAGGAAATTGTAGTTCCAGATGTCGAGCAGGGCCGCCAGCAACGGAGCATTGGCCAGGGCAGGTGCGGTAAGAAAGTGCCGGTCCATCCCATGCGCCCCCTGCAGCAGCTCGTCGAAGCCGGAACCACCTAGCGCCAGTGCGATGGGCAACCCCACGGCGGACCAGAGGGAATAGCGGCCGCCGACCCAATCCCAGGTGGGGAACAGGTTGTCCGGGGGCAGGCCGAAGGCGGCGGCCGCCTTCGGGTTGGCGGTGACGGCGACAAAATGCCGGCTTAGGGCATCGGGACGGTTGGTGCGTTCCAGGAACCAGCAGCGGGCAGTTTCGGCGTTGAGCCGGGTCTCCTGGGTGGCAAACGACTTGGAAGCCACAATGAACAGCGTGGTTTCCGGGTTCAGGTCGGCAAGCACCGAGGTAATGGCATGACCGTCCACGTTGTGAACGAAGTGAAAATTCAGCCCGCCCCGGCCCGGCGCCAGAGCGGCGATGACCAGTCGCGGCCCAAGGTCGGAACCGCCGATGCCGATGTTGACCACATCGGTAAGGGCCTTGCCGGCACAGCCAGCCCAGGAGCCCGTGGCCACGGCGGCCGCAAACCGCCGCAGGCGCGCTAGTGTATCGGCCACCCCATGCGCGGCGTCCGGCTGCTGCCCGGCGGGCGCGCGCAGCGCCATATGCAGGGCCGGGCGGCGCTCTGTGCTGTTGACGGCGGCACCATCGGCCAGTTCGCCGGCGCGTCGCCGCCAATCCCGTTCCTCCGCCAGCTTCCCCAGTTCTAGCAGAACCTCGGATGTGACCCTTTGCCGCGAAAAATCAAACAGCAAGCCATCGACCGGTATCCGCAGTTCGGCGAGACGGGATTGATCGAGCGGCCGGTCCCGCAGATGAGCACTCGCTAGGTTGCCCGCCAAGCGGGCAAGACGCCCCCAGGCCGCCAACTCAGGTGCCGCCGGGCGGCTCACGGGGTACCGCCGCAACCAGGCCGGGGCATCGGCCGGTGTCCGCATTGGGAATCATCGCGACCAGTTGACAGACCCCGACAGGTGGCGGTTTTGCCACTTGCAGGGCGCGGCCTGTGATGGTTCAGCATCATCCCGAAGCCATTGGCCGGCTCTCGGCGGCACCCGATACCGATGGCCCACAAACATCTTGCGGAACAATAGCGGGCGCCATCGTCACACCCCTCTTTAGAGCAGCGACGGATTCGGATTGAAGTATTGCCTGCCCCCTTCCATGGCCACGATGCGGTCAAGCAGCGCCCGCAGATGCACCGGGTTGCCGGCAAAGTCGATGTCGGCGGCGTTGACCACCAGCAGTGGCGCGGTGTCGTAGAAGTGAAAGAACCGGGCATAGGCTTCGGCGACTGTCTCGATGTAGCGAGGATCGACCTGCTGTTCGAAATCGACGCCGCGCCGACGAATTCGGTCCAGCAACAGGGTAACGGGTGCCTGCAGATAGATCACCAGGTCCGGCCGTGGGGGCCGCAAATCCAGGTTGTCGCGGATTTCTTCGTACAGCCGGAATTCGTTCTCGTCCAGGGTGACCTCGGCAAACAGCCGGTCCTTGTCCATGAGATAGTCGGAGACCAGCATCGGCTCGACCAGGGGGTTGCCCGATAGACCGGAAAGCTGCCGCGTTCGGTTCAGCAGGAAGAACAACTGCGTCGGCAAGGCATGGCGGGCACCCTCCCGGTAAAACCGGTCGAGAAATGGGTTCTCCTCCGCCGGCTCCAGCAGCACGGGATAGTCGAGCACCGCGGCAAGGTTCCTGGCCAAGGTGGTTTTGCCGACGCCGATGGGGCCCTCCACCGCCACGAAGTTCGGCCATTCGTGCGCGGCCGCCTTGCGCCTGAGCTCGGCGAACAGCGAACCGTGCCTATCCAGCGAGCTGCCCGGGCGATCCCTGTGGTTCACTCTCCTCGCTCCGAGCCAGGGCCCCGGCGGCCACGCCGTCTACGGCGGCGGCGCTTACCGGGCGCCGCGCCGGTGAGCGTCTTCAGCATGGCTTCCCGCCCGTCGTCGTCGGCCTGCTGAATCTCCCGCCACCAATCGACAAGCTCCGCGTTCAGGTACCCGGCTTCGGCGCGCAGCAGCAGAAAGTCGTACGCCGCCCGGAACCTGGGATGGCTCAGGGCGCTGGCAACGTGCTTCCGCCGGCGGGATTCCAGGCGCTCCTGGAGGTGCCAGACATCGTGGACGAAGCTGGAGAACCGGCGCGGGATGGAAATTGTCGCGCGTTGGGCAGCCAGGGCCTCGTGCGCGGCGACCAGCGCCGCCTCGTTGAATGCCTTCTTCTTCGTGCCCCCGGACCCCTGCTGCTCACAGATACGTGCACGGTAGTCCGCCCAGAGCATGACCGCCAGCATAAAGCCCGGCGTCACGGGCCGGTCCTCGGCAATGCGCCGATCGGTGTTGGCCATGGCTAGACGGGTCAGCACACAATCCGGCGGCACCGTGGGAAACAAGGCGGCGCGAACCGGCGATTTTCTCAAAATCCGCCAGGCCGCGTCCGCATATCCGGTCAGGAACATCTTCATGAACTCTTCAAACAAACGGGCCGGAGGAATGGCGGCCAGCCGGGCGGCGGTCTGGTGCGCATCCCGAGTGATGCCGACATCGAGGTCGAAGCCGAGCTTAGCCTGGAAGCGCAAGGCGCGGAGCAAGCGCACCGGGTCTTCGCGCAGACGTTCCCGTGGGTTGCCGATAAAACGCAGCCGGCGCCGCTCAAGATCCCCCAGGCCGCCAACGAAATCGAGAATCTCCTCGTCATGGGGGTCGTAGTACAGCGCGTTCACCGTAAAATCACGGCGAAACGCATCCTCGTCCAGTGTGCCGTAGGCGTTGTCGCGCAGGATAAGGCCGGTGGGATGCGCCGCGTGGTCGCCCTTTTCGTCGGCCGCCAACAGCTTGCGGAACGTGGACACTTCGACCAGTTCCCGCCCGAAGCGCACATGCGCGATCTTGAATCTGCGCCCCACCATGCGCGCGCGCCTGAATAGCCGCCGCACCTGCTCGGGGGTGGCACTGGTGGCGACATCGAAGTCCTTCGGCGCGGCACCGAGCAGCAGGTCGCGTACGCAGCCACCCACCAGCAATGCTTGGAATCCGGCTTCCCTAAGCCGGCCGACAACATCCAGCGCGTTCCGGTCAACCCGGTCCCTGGTGACGTTGAGGGGCCTCGCGTTCAGCCTTGTTGCAACGGCGGACTGCGCGTTCAACCTGAAAGTTGCATCCATGGATCGCCCATAGGGGAAGCGGGAATCTTAATCGATCCTTACCGCCCATTGCATTTCTTCCGCACCCCAGGCGCCGGGTCAGGGCTGCCGCCGACCGCGTTTCTGGGTTTTCCTGCGTGGAATGCCAAGTCTTTGCCGCCGTTCCCAAAGGCTCTTGCGGCTGATGCCGAGCCGTTCCGCCAATTCCGTCTCGGTTAGGTGGTCCTGGTTCTCCTGGACGAAGCGGACAAAGTACTCTTCAAGGGAAACGCTTTCCGGCGCGGGCCTGGGCTCTTCGACTTCTTCCCGGGCCCGGGTGTCGATGGCGAGCAGGTTGCGCTCGATGAAGCTGCCGTCGCAGAGTATTGCCGCCCGCTCGATCACATTCTCCAGTTCGCGGACATTCCCGGGCCAACGGTAACCGGCTAGGGCGGCCCGCGCGCTGGCCGTAAGCCGAAGGCCCGGCTTGCCGAGCAGGGCGCAGACCTGGGCAAGGATGTAGTCGGCGAGTTCCAGAACATCCTGGTCTCGGTCGCGCAGCGGCGGTATGGCCAGGGACACCGCGTTCAAGCGACGGTAGAGATCCTCCCGGAACCGGCCGTTTGCGGTTAGCTGTTTCATATCCAGGTGCGATGCGGCAACGACCCGGACATTGGCCACCACGCCCGCCCGCGCTTCCCGCGGCGGCGTCTCGCCCTGGGCCAGGCATTGCAACAGGCGGGCCTGGGCCGGCAGGGGCAGTTCACCGACCTCGTCGAGAAACAGCGTTCCGCCATCGGCGGCTTCGAGCAACCCGCCGGCTCTTCCACCCGCGAGGCTACCGCGGCCGAACAGCTCCCCTTCGATCAGCGACGCCGGTATGGCGGCACAGTTAACGCTGATCAGAGGCGCCAGGCTGCGCCTGCTGCCAGCGTGCAGGATCCGGGCGGCCAGCTCCTTGCCCGTTCCCAGTTCGCCTTCGATGAGCACGGCCACATCGCGGGGCGCCACGCTGTCAATGCGGTCCTTCAGATCGCGCATCACCTTGCTGGAGCCGATCATCAGAAACGGTTGATTGATGCCGGCGGTGGTGGGGGAAACCTCGGCGCGTTCCGATAACGCCTCCCGGATGCAGGCGAGCAGTTCGTTCGGGCTCAACGGCGCGGCCAGATAGTTGACGGCGCCCAGCTTCATCGCACGAACTGCTCGTGGTACTGCGGCGTTTCGATCAAGCACGATCAGAGGCACCGACGACAGTCGGCGCAACGTCCCGGCCCGTTCGAGCACTCCGGCTTCGGCGAGTACGGCGTCGACCCCGTACAGATGCTTGCCGACCGGCCCGTTGTCCAGGTCGCCATGCATCACCGTGAAGCCCGCGCCCTCTAGCACCCTCCGGAGCACCGTCCGGTGGTGCGGGTCGCTTTCGATCAGCAGCAGGTGGGCCATGGGCGCGTGGTAGCAAACGCCCCTACTTCCCGATGCCCCCCTGGATTGGGGCCAGACCCACCCGGGTATAAGCTATATGTTGCTGTCGAGAAAGGCCGCAAGCTGGGACTTGCTGAGCGCCCCGACCTTGGTGGCGCTGACCTCGCCGTCCTTGAATAGCATGAGCGTCGGAATGCCGCGAATACCGTACTTGGCCGGCGTCGCCTGGTTTTCGTCGATATCCAGCTTGCAAACCTTCAGTCTGTCGCTGTATTCACCCGCTATGTCATCGAGTATGGGCGCGATCATCTTGCAGGGCCCACACCACTCCGCCCAGTAGTCAACCAGCACCGGCCTATCGGCCTTGAGTACATCGTCTTCGAAGTGCCCGTCGGTCGTGTGGACGATGCCGCCGCTGCCGCCCAGACTCTCGATTGCCGCCGTTTCCGCCATTGCCTTGTCTCCGGTTGGTTGCACTACCTGTTGAGGGTGGCGCAGTGTACCACGGACGGACCGGGCGATAACCGCCGACAATCGGGGTGCGGAGGTTCCCTCGCGTCCAAGGTCGCAAGCCCCGGAGCGCGGACGGTATCGCCCGCATCGGGCAGGGCACCCGGCCGCCGGCGGCAGGTTGGTGATAGGTTCCAATTGGGTTTAGCATGAGCGCCATCTCTATCGCTCAACAGGGGAAGTCGTGAACAAGGTGCCTGTCATACTATCGCTCATGGCCGCGCTCCTCATCTGGGGGCCGGTGCGCGCCGATGAGACCTGCATGTCGCCGTACATGGCCAAGATTGCGGGCCAGGAGGACTTTGTCTATGTCTGGACGCTGGGCATGGCCGGCGTGGGCGACGAGCAGGACAAACTGGTCACGGTGGACGTTAACCCGGCCTCGCCGCGCTATGGCCAGGTCGTGGGCAGCCTCTCGGTGGGCGGGCGCCACGAAGCGCATCATTCCGGGCTTACCGATGACCGCCGCTATCTGTGGGCGGGTGGCCTGGATACCAGCAAGATATTCATCTTCGATTTGCACACCGACCCGGCGGCCCCGCGCCTTGCAAAAACCATAGACGACTTCGTCGCCCGCAGCGGCGGTGTGGTCGGCCCGCACACAAGCTATGCGCTGCCGGGCCGCATGTTGCTTACCGGGCTTTCCAACAATCAGGACCACCATGGCCGCACGGGGCTTGTCGAGTACACGAACAGCGGCGACTACCTCGCCACCCACTGGCTGCCGACCCAAGACAACCTGCGGGATGCCGTCAAGTCGGGCAAGTTCGCCGACGGTTATGGCTACGACGTTCGCGCCCTGCCCAGGCGCAACGTTCTTATCACCTCGTCGTTCACCGGCTGGAACAACTACATGATGGATCTAGGCCGGCTGCTGGGCGATGCGCAAGCCATGCAGCGCTTCGGCAACACGGTCGTTGTCTGGGACCTGCACGCCCGCCAGCCGAGGAAGATTCTCGACGTCCCGGGGGCACCGCTGGAGATTCGCTGCGCCTGGGGTTCGCGCAGCGACTATTGCTTTACCTCGACGGCGCTCACCGCCAAGATCTGGCTCATCTACGAAGACGCGGCGGGCAAATGGCACGCCAAGGATGTCGCCGATATCGGCGATGCCTCGAAGATACCGCTACCGGTGGACATCTCCATCTCGGCGGACGATTCCCTGTTGTGGGTAAGCACCTGGAACGACGGCATGGTGCGCTTGTTCGATGTCTCCGACCCCCATGCGCCCAAACCGCGATTCGAACAGCGGATCGGCGAACAGGTGAACATGATTTCACAAAGCTGGGACGGCGAGCGCGTCTATTTCACCTCCTCGCTGCTCAGTAACTGGGACAAGACCGAGGGCGAGCACGACCTGCAATACTTCAAGCTGTACGGCTGGGACGGTGAACAACTTCAGCATCGATTCAGCATAGACTTTCTGGAAGCCGGGCTCGGTTCCCCACACCAGATGCGATTCGGCGCCTATGCGCTCTATGGTCTTAGGGAACCGGCTACGATTCAGCGTAGACCCGCTACCGAGCTACTGGAGAGTGCTACGAACCGATATGGCGTTAGGGAACCGGCCAAGGTCGCTTCGCGATAGGGTTGCGACCGGCCCCACGGGGCGAAAGCTCCTGGGGAAGGTCTGAACAAGCACGCCTTCGCCTGATAGCTCCAAGCAGAATCAATCGGTTATGGAACAGGGTGCCCGTGAACATCAACCTGGTCAGGCTTTCCCCAGCCCAGCCATGCCCTTGGTAGGCAACGGGAGGGCGCTCGGCAGGGCGCTGCCGCAGCGGTTCGTCGCCACCTTGGCGGCGGCATTCCGACTTGCCGGCTGCATCGCGCTGATCATGGCACCCGGGGTGGCCCAGGCCCAGGCGGCGACCGGCACCCACGACCACCTAAGGCCCAAGGTGCTGGCACCGGGCTACAGGGCCCTGGAGTTCACGCCGCCGCCACCGGGCACCTACCGGCTGCCGCCCCTGGGACGGGCGGGCGACGGCCCCGTGCTCGACAGCCTGGGTCGCCCGACGCGCATCCACCGCATACTGGGCGACAAGATCGTCGTGCTGAGCTTCATCTATACCTCCTGTAACGATATCAACGGCTGCCCCTTGGCGAGCCACGTACTGCGCGGGGTGCAGAACCGGCTATTGGAATCGCCGGACCTATTGAACCGCGTCCGGCTGGTGAGCTTCAGTTTCGACCCCGGGCACGATACGCCAGAAACCCTCGCCCAATACAGCGGCTATTTCAGGAAACCGGATTTCGATTGGCGATTCCTGACCTGCCGCTCCCGGGACGAGCTGCAGCCCATTCTCGACCACTACGGCCAGTGGGTTATCAGGGATTACGACCAGGAAGGCAACTATCTGGGCACCATGTCGCATATGCTGCGCGTGTACCTGATTGATCGCGACCGCCGCATTCGCAACATCTACAGCCTCTCTTTTCTGCACGCGGATACCTTGCTGAACGACATTCGCACACTGGAGTTGGAGGACCGCCGAGCGGGATAGGCCCGGCCTTTGGCACCGGCCGGTCATCTCGGGCCGAGCCAGCCCTCCAAAACCGCCAGCAGCTCCTCGACACCAAGCCCATTGGCCGCCGAGAACAGTTGCACCCCGATGTGGCTGCCGTGTTCCCGCCGGTAGTGCGCGAGCGCCCCGCGGCGGGCACCAGACTTCAGCTTGTCGGCCTTATTCAATAGGACGTGCAGTGGCATACCGGAGGCGGCCGCCCAGCCGATGAGTTCCTCGTCGAACGGCGTGCCTGGGTGGCGGATGTCGGTGACCAGCACCACACCGACAAGCTGATCGCGAAAAGACAGGAACTCGTTGACGGCTTGCTGCCAGCGCGCCTGCTCGGCACGACCGGCACTGGCATAGCCATAGCCCGGCAGATCCACCAGCCGCCCGCCGCCGGCGACCTGAAAGAAGTTCAGCAACCGGGTGCGCCCCGGCGTCTTGCTGACCTTGGCGGTACGGCGATTGCCGGTGAGGCGATTGAGTACGCTGGACTTGCCGGCGTTGGAGCGCCCCGCCAGGGCGACCTCGGGTTCGTCGCCCGCCGGACAGCGGGCAAGGGCGGGGGCGCTGGCTAGGAACTCCGTTGCAAGGCGTGCCGGATGATGCACGATGTTTCGTCTCTTTTGGGTATAATCCCCGCCCGGCCGGGGCACGCCCCAGTTTGGGATACGCTAGGCAGGTGCGCCACACCATAACATCGGGGCTTGGCTCGCGGGCACTTGCCTTGCCCGCATTGCCGCCTTTCATGGTGCCGGTGCCCGCTGCGGCTACGCAACGACCGGTGGGCGGGCGACCAGGCTACCTTGGAGTACAACGCACGATGCAGTTTCGGGTTGGGGCCTATGACCTATAAGGAAAAGGATACGTTGACAAACCACCGCTTGCCGAGTCTTGCAAGCCGCATAACCAGCACAGGCCGCGGTCTGTCAACCGGTCGCTATAACTCCTTTCGGATTTGGGTCGCCATCTATTGCCTCACCCTGGCCAGCGGAGCGCTGGGCGCCGGGGACCCCGCCGCGGGCCAGGCACTGTCGCTGCCCTGTTCCGCCTGCCACGGCTTGGACGGCGCCACGGGCCTCGACCCCACCTATCCCAACCTCGCCGGGCAGAACGAGAAATACCTGTACCGGCAAATGAAGCTCATTCAATCGAACGAACGGCCCATCCTGCTGATGACCGGCCAGCTTCTGGGCAAGACCGATCAGGATATCGAGGATCTGGCCGCGTACTACGCCTCCCTGCCGGGCAAGACAGGGCAAGCCTTAGGCGACGATGCGTCCGTTGCCAAGGCCGAGGCCATCTATCGCGGCGGCATGCTGGCCAAGAGCGTGGCCGCCTGCACCGCCTGTCATGCGCCGACCGGCGGCGGCAACGCACTGGCGGGGTTTCCCGCCCTCGGCGGCCAGCCCGCCCCCTATCTTGTCACCCAGCTCAAGGCCTACCGCGAGGGCGAGCGTACCACCGACGAAGTATTCGGCGGCATGATGCGCGATGTGGCGGGTGCGCTCACCGACGGCGAAATAGCCGCCCTGGCCGACTACCTGCAGGGGTTGCACTAGAATCCTCGCATGGTCGCCACCCCTACCATTGGGTTACGCTTTCCACCAAAAAAACAGATGTCCAAAGAGCATCACCTAACCGCAAACGCCCGCGCACGCCACAGCTTCGGCCAACCTGGGGTTCCGCGACCGAGCGGTACAGGCATCAATTTGATGCTGTTGCCACTGCATGGCCAAACCCCCGTTTTCGGGCCTCAAGAGGAGCTTTGCCGATGATGTTGCGCCGATCTTTCGCCGGGCTGCTCGTCTTGAGCCTAGCGCCCGCCGCAGCCCTGGCCGAGGGCAAAGCAATCGCGGGGCCGGCGGGGCAGCCGGCGGAATCCGCGCCGGCGCAACCCGTTCTGGAACGGGAAACGTCTGCAGAGTACAAGCAAGGCGTACACTACCAGCTTCTTCCGGTTCCGGTTGACACGGAAGACCCCAGCCGCATCGAGGTCACCGAAGTATTCAGCTATGCCTGTATCCACTGCTACCGCCTCGACCCCATGCTTGAGGCTTGGCGGGCGGAGCTGCCCGGCGATGTTGCGTTTCGCCGGGTGCCCGCGGTTTTTAATGAATCCTGGGCGCTGCTCGCCCGGATGTTCTATGCGGCGGAAACACTCGGCGTCGGCGAGAAAATGCACATGCCCCTGTTCGAGGCCATCCACAAGCGGGGCCTGCCGCTACAAAGGCCCGAGGTGGCCGAGGAACTGTTCTGGTCGGTGGCGGGGGTCAAACCGAACGACTTCAAGGATGCATTGAACTCCTTCGGCGTCTTCACCCGCCTGCGTCAGGCGGATGCCCAGGGCCGCGTGTACCGGGTGACCGGGGTGCCGACGCTGATCGTCAATGGCAAATACCGCATCGACAGTGGCGATGCGGGCGGCTACGCCGATATGTTGCGCATCGCCGACTTGCTGATCGCCAGGGAACGCGCCCGGAGGAAAGCAGCGGGCTGAGCATTTCTGATCGATGCCGCCACCCTGTACACTCCCGGCATCGCTTAGGGAGTAAACAGATGTTGTACCGCGTGTTGCCCTACTGCCTCACCACCCTGCTGATGGCCGCTTGTGCACCGGAAGAACCCGTGGCACCGGACGGGGAACGCGGGCCCAACCAGCTTGCGGGCGATGCCGGGATGACGCCCGGGCGATCCGTGGCCGAGGTGGACGGGGAACGCATCATCAACGCCAATGCCGAGCCCGGCAACTGGATGAGCACCGGGCGCACCTACGACGAGCAGCGGTTCAGCCCCCTAGACGCCATCGACACGGAAACCGTCGCGGAGCTCGGCCTCGCCTGGTACTGGAATACCGGCACGGTGCGCGGCTTAGAGGCCACCCCCATCGTCGTCGATGGCGTGATGTATACCACGGGCACCTGGTCGGTGGTCTGGGCACACGATGCGAGAACCGGTGAACTGTTATGGTCCCACGACCCCGAAGTTCCGCGCGAGCATGCCAAATACGCCTGCTGCGACGTGGTCAACCGGGGCGTGGCGGTGTGGAAGGGCCGTGTCTATAGCGGCGTACTCGATGGACGCCTGATAGCGCTCGACGCGGCCACCGGCGAGCTTGCCTGGGAGGTGCGGACCACCGACCCCGAGCTGCCGTATACCATCACCGGCACCCCGCGTATCGTCAAGGACAAGGTCATCATCGGCAACGGCGGTGCCGAATACGGCGTGCGCGGCTACATCACCGCCTATGACACGGCGACCGGTGCCGAAGTCTGGCGTTTCTACACGGTTCCCGGCGACCCTTCCAAGCCGTTCGAGTCTCCCGCCATGGAGACTGCCGCGGCCACCTGGCGGGGCGGCAAGTGGTGGGAGATTGGCGGCGGCGGCACGGTGTGGGACTCCATGGCCTACGACCCCGAGTTGAACCTGCTCTATATCGGCGTCGGCAACGGCTCGCCCTGGAACCGCTACGTGCGCAGCCCCGGCGGCGGTGACAACCTGTACCTCTCCTCCATCATCGCCATCCATGTCGACGACGGCAGCATGGCCTGGTTCTACCAGACGACGCCCGGCGATTCCTGGGACTACACCGCCGTGCAGCACATGATCCTGGCGGATCTCGACATCGGCGGCGAACGGCGCAAGGTGATTATGCAGGCACCCAAGAATGGCTTCTTCTACGTGCTTGATCGAGCCAACGGGGAGTTCATTTCCGCGGAGGCCTACGTGCCGGTCACCTGGGCGACCCACATCGACCCGGAAAGCGGACGGCCGGTGGAAAACCCGGACGCGCACTATGTCGACGACATGCGCAAGCTCCGCCCCTCGCCCTATGGCGGCCACAACTGGCACCCCATGACGTACAGCCCCAAAACCGGGCTGGTGTACATCCCCGCACTGGACATACCCTTCAAGTTCGCCCAGGACAACGCCTTTCGCATCCAGCCGGGCGAGTGGAACACCGGCGTGGACTTCGGCCAGACCATCCCGGCGAAGGATCCCGACACCATGCTGGCGGACGCCGGGGACGTGAAGGGACATCTGGCCGCCTGGGATCCGCGGGAACAACGGGAGGTCTGGCGCGTGCAGCACGCCATGGCGTGGAATGGCGGGTTGTTGTCCACCGCCGGCAATCTCGTATTTCAGGGTCTGGCCGATGGGCGGTTCGTCGCCTACGCGGCAGACACCGGAGAGCTTGTCTGGGAGTATCCGGTGGATGCCGGTATCGTCGCGGCACCGATCTCCTATGAGCTGGAGGGCGAACAGTATGTCGCCGTCGTGGCCGGTTGGGGCGGTGCCTACGGGCAGGCCTCGGGTGTGCCGCGGCACCGCGACAACGTCCTGAGCGAAGGACGTATCCTGGCATTTAAACTGGGGGGAAACCTGGCGCTGCCCGAGTTGCGGGTGACCTATCTTGAAATTCCGGCACCACCCGATATCGCCACGACACCGGAGCGCGTGGCGGCTGGCGAGGCGCTATTCCACGACTACTGCTCCGTGTGTCACGGCCCGGGTCTATCCGGCAGCGGCGCTCTGGCGGACCTGCGCTACAGCGGCGCGGCGACCCATCAGATCTGGAACAGCATCCTGCTCGACGGTGCCTTCGTCGAGCGGGGCATGCCGCGCTTCGACAATGTGCTCTCGGTGACAGACGCCCAGGCACTACAGGCCTATGTAATCGACATGACCAGGCAATCCATCGCCTTCTGCCAGAGCGAATATCGCCGCAAATACCCGGAAGTGCTGGACACCGCCTGCACCCGGGCGCAGGTTCAAGGCATCGATACCGGCGACTAGTGGTGGAACCACCCGCTGTTTGCGCCAGGTGCGCGACAACAGTCGTTGATTTTGAACAAAGCCACCGGGCCAGCCGTAGGGGTCGGCACGGCCGCTGCGCCTAGACCAGGGGGTTCAAAGCGAGTAGCTTGCGCCCCATGTACCCCACGGGCAGTCAACCCGACGACGGCTGGGGCCTTGAGCAGGAGGAGTGGGTCGAGGCGCTGGACGATGTGCTTGCCAACCGGGGCACGGAGGAGACCAGGGCGCTCCTTATGAAGCTGCAACAGCACCTGAGCCGGCAAGGCCTGGTGCTGACCGAGGCGGCGCTGAACACCCCCTACAAGAACACCATCGACATAAAGGATCAGCCCCAGTACCCGGGCGATGTCGAACTCGAGACGCGCATCGGCAACATTATTCGCTGGAACGCGGTGGCCATGGTGTTGCGCGCCTTCGACAGCGGCTCCGGGGTCGGCGGCCACATCGCCACCTACCTGTCCGCGGCGACCATGATGGAGGTGGGCTTCAACCAGGTGTTCAGAACGGGCGCTGCCGGAGAAGACCAGGTGCACTTCCAGGCGCATACCTCGCCCGGCGTGTATGCGCGCGCCTATCTAGAGGGTCGGCTGACCCGGGCGCAACTGGAAAACTTCCGCCGCGAGTTGGGTACCGGTGGCGGCCTGCCCTCGTATCCGCATCCCCGGCGCTTGCCGGATTTCTGGCAGATGCCCACCGCCAGCATGGGGCTGTCCACACCCAGCGCCATTTATCTGGCCCGCTTCGCCAAGTACCTGGAAAGTCGGGGGCTCAAGAAGCGTACCGGCGGCAAGATCTGGGCATTCATCGGCGACGGCGAGTCGGACGAGCCCGAAGTGCTCGGCACCATCAACATCGCCAGCCGGGAGCGCCTAGACAACCTGGTGCTGGTGGTGAACTGCAACCTGCAACGGCTCGACGGCCCGGTGCGGGGCAACGGCAAGATCATCCAGGAACTGGAACGATCTTTTCGCGGGGCCGACTGGCACGTCATCAAGGTGATCTGGGGCGGCGGCTGGGACCCGATCCTGGCACGCGATATCCACGGTGTGCTACAGGCCCGTATGGAGCAGGCGGTGGACGGCGACTATCAGATGTACACGGTATCGCCGGGCGATGCGGTGCGGGAGCACTGGGTGGAGCATACCCCGGAGTTGCGCGAGCTGATGAAAACGCTCACGGACGAGGAAGTGCGTTCTATCAAGCGCGGCGGCCAGGACCACACCAAGATCTACGCCGCCTTCCAACAGGCCGCGGCGGTAACCGGCAAACCCTGCGTGGTGTTGCTGAAGACGGTGAAGGGCGACGGGCTAGGGCCGCGTGCCGAGGGCCGCAACACCGTACACCAGAAGAAGTACCTGAGCCCCGACGAGCGACGGGAACTGGCCAAGCGCCTCGACATCCCGCTCTCCGACGCCGCGGTGGTCGCGGCGGAGTTCTACAAGCCGGCCGAAGGCTCACCGGAAATCAAGTACCTGCAAGCGCGCCGCGCCGCGCTCGGCGGCTACCTGCCGAGCCGGTCGGTGCACTGCGAGCGCCTGGCGCCGCCGGCTATCGAGTTCTTCGATGCCATGTTGAAGGGAACCCAGCGCAAGGTGTCGACCACGATGGTGGTTGTGCGCATGCTGTCCCGGCTGCTACGCCACAAGCGGCTCGGCAAGTACGTGGTGCCCATCGTGCCGGATGAGGCGCGCACCTTCGGCATGGACGGCCTGTTTCCCCAGGCGGGCATCTACTCCCCCGCAGGCCAGCGCTATGAGCCCGTCGATGCCGGCACCATCGCGCCCTACAGGGAATCGGAGGACGGTCAAATTCTGCAGGAAGGCATCTGCGAAACCGGCGCCATGGCATCGTTCCTAGCGGCGGGAACGGCCTATGCGAACTACGGGCTGCCGATGATTCCTTTCTACATCTTCTACTCCATGTTCGGTTTCCAGCGCGTTGGCGACATGATCTGGTGCTGCGGCGATATGCTGTGCAAGGGCTTTTTGCTCGGCGGCACCTCGGGGCGCACCACCTTGAATGGCGAGGGTGTACAGCACCAGGACGGGCATTCGCAGCTTGTCGCCAGTACGGTGCCCAACCTGAGGAGCTACGACCCGGCCTTCGCCTACGAGATCGCGCTGATCGTGCGGGACGGCATCCGGGCCATGTACCAGGCACGCGAGGATGTTTTCTACTACCTGACGCTCACCAACCAGGGTTATCCGATGCCGGCGATGCCGGAGGGCGTCGGCGAGGGGGTACTGCGGGGCATGTACTGTTTCGAGCGGGCACCCAACGCCCAGATCAACCTGTTCGGCAGCGGTGCGGTGATGACCGAAGTGCTGCGGGCGTGCGACCTGCTTGCGGCGCTGGACATGCCCTGCAATATCTGGAGCGTCACCAGCTATAACGAGCTGGCCCGGCAGGCGCAGGCGCTCGAGCGGCGGGAACTGCTGCGAGTGGGCGATGTGGACGCGACACCCTACGTGCAGGCCCTGTTGGCCGGGGAGACAGGGGTCTTCGTCGCCGCATCGGACTACATGAAAGCCCTACCCGGCATGATCGCGCCCTGGATTCCCGGACCCTATACGGTGTTGGGAACCGACGGCTTCGGCCTTTCGGAATCCCGGGAACGGCTGCGCAACCATTTCGAGGTGTCTGGTGAATGGATCGCTTTTGCCGCCCTTTCCAGCCTTGCCCGCAACAACCGCGCCCCGCGGGATATGGCCCTGGCCTTTGCGAAGACCCACCAGCTCGACTTGGACAAGGCCGATTCCGCAACCTGCTAGCTACCCGGAATACGCTCGCCCAAGCCCACCGGCGGGTTGAAACACGGGGTCTAGGCGCTGTTTGGACGCCGACCAGCCGCCACGCTCACAACAGGCCGGCTTGGTCAGCCTCTTCCAGGATCGCGGTAAACAGACCGAGCGCCTGTGCCTGCTCTTCGCCGTCGCTCGCGGCGCTTCTGGAACCTACTCCGGGGATCCGGGCAATCAGCAGCGCCCCCGAGACGGAGTAAACCCCCGAATAACGTTGGCCCTTGAAATCGATGGGTATTTGCGTAGGTGGTGTTGACATGCTAACAACCGTCAAAAAACCGGCAGCGAAAGATAACAGATTGTCCGGCGATTGAGGAATCGGGCGGCAAACAACCCATGCAGAGCTAGGAAAGGTGCGATCAAGTCGAAGGCCACCACTGCGCAAGGATGTGCGGTCCAAATCAGATACGATATGTATTTGATTTTGCGAATAAAGTAACAATCGCATTGCTACATTGCGACCCTGAACGAGGCGGAGATGGACTTGTTCAGAGCTTCCCTAGCCGTTTGGGCAAGGTCGACTGGATGGGCCGCTTGCATGACATCTCGGAACAAATATGCTGAAGCAACCCGGGCGGGGGCGAGCAAGCCGCATAGGAGGACACCCATGCCGCAGCAGCAACGCAAGCGCAGTTTTTGGACCTGGGGGCACGTCACCGACGAGCCCACCCAAGCGGAGCGCGAGCAGGCCGCGGCGTCGCTCGCCCGGCGCACCGGGGTGCGCTTGCAACCACCGCCGGTGCCGAAGCTCGGCGACATCGAGATCGCGCCAGCCAGGCTTACCGTGCCGGAAGCGTTGCGGGGCTGGGTTTCGAGTGGCCACGAGGAACGCTTGCTGCATACCTATGGCGGCCATCCGTTGGAACTGCTCGCCGCCCTCCGCGGCCGCTTCCACAACCCGCCGGATGCGGTGGCGCACCCGCGTAGCGAGGAGGAACTGGAGCGCACCCTGGAATGGGCCGCCGGCGCCGGCCACACCGTAATCCCCTACGGCGGCGGCACGTCCGTGGTGTGGGGTGTGAACGTGCCGGACGACGCGACAGCCGCGGTGACGGTGGACCTCGACTGCCTGAACGCGGTGTTGGAGATCGATCACAGCTCCCGCGCCGCACGGGTGCAGGCTGGGATACTGGGCCCAGACCTGGAAAACGCCCTGCGCCCGGAAGGGCTGACGCTGCGGCATTTTCCCCAGAGCTTCCCCTGGTCCACCGTCGGCGGCTGGGTTGCCACCCGCTCCGGCGGCCACTACGCGACCAATCACACCCACATCGACGACTTCGTGGAGAGCCTGCGCATGTTGACGCCAGCCGGCTGGTGGGAATCCCGTCGGCTGCCCGGCAGCGGCGCGGGGCCGAGCCCGGATCGGCTGGTGATCGGCTCGGAGGGCACACTGGGCATCATCAGCGAGTGTTGGCTACGCCTACAGAAGAGGCCGGTTTTCCGGGCCGGCGCCGGTATCCTCTTTCCGAGCTGGCGGGCCGGAGCCGAGGCGGTGCGGCAGATCGTCCAGGCCAAGCTGTGGCCGGCCAACCTGCGGCTACTCGACCCGGTGGAGGCGACGCGGAGCGCCGGAGTGCAGGATGCTCAAGCGCTGCTCATCGTCGGCTTCGAATCCGCCGATGTACCGCAGGGGGCGAATATCCGCACGGCCGTTGCCATGGCAAGGGAATGCGGCGGGCATATCCGGGATGACGCTGTCCGTATCGACGACGGAACGGGCAAGACCACCGGCCGGCAAGGCGCGGTCGGTGCCTGGCGCAACGCGTTCATCGGCGTCAATGCCGGGCTGACCAATGGCCTGGGGCTGCTTGCGGATACCTTCGAGACAGCCATAACCTGGGACCGCTTCGCGGAGTTCGACGGCCATGTCCGGGATAGCATGAATGAGGTGCTGGAACGGGTGATCGGCACCGGCGCCTCGCTGTCCTGCCGATTCACCCACGTCTATACCGACGGGCCGGCACCCTACTACAGCTTCTCCGGCCCAGTGCGCCTAGGCGGCGAACTCGAACAATGGCGGGAGATCAAGGCCGCGGCCACCGAGGCGGTCGTAGCGGCTGGCGGAACCGTAACCCATCACCACGCGGTCGGCCGCATGCACCGGCCCGGCTACGACCGCCAACGCCCGGACCTCTTCGCCGCTGCCTATCGAGGCGCCAAACGGGCTGTGGATCCCAAGGGCATTATGAATCCCGGAGTTTTGTTCGACAGCTAACGCCATGAGCCATCGCGGCTTCATCTATCAGGCCAGCTATCGCATTCAGGCGGGCGTGCCGATGGTGCACCTGTTTGGTCGCCTGGAAAACGGGGAGACCTTCCTCATTCGCGACCGCCGCCAGTCGCCGCACTTCTTCGTGCGCGCCGACGCCACCCACCAGGCGTCCCCCGGAGATTGGCGGGGCGCGCGCCTCCTGCCCTCGGATCGAGTCACCTTCGCGGGCGAGGCAACCCGCCGTGTGCATGTGCCCACGCCACCGGATACGCCGCCGGTGCGCGACCGGCTGCACGCGCGCGGCATCGATACCTTTGAAGCCGATGTGCGCTTCGCCATGCGCTACCTGATCGACCGGGACATCAAGGGCGGCTGCGCGATTCAAGGCGAGCCCCGGCGGGGTGCCGGTTGTCGGTGGGTCTTCGACGATCCGGAGTTGGCGCCGGCCGATGTCGGCTTTGCCCCCGGCGTGCTGTCCTTCGACATCGAAACCGACGAGCAGGCCCAGCGCCTCCTGGCCATCGCCCTGTATGGCTGCGGCGCCGATGAGGTCTATATCGTGGACCCCGCCGGCCGGAACATGCCGGAACGGGCGCTCGCCTGTGCCAGCGAGCGCGAGGCGCTCGATGCATTCTGCCGGCGGGTGCGGGCACTGGACGCGGATGTATTGACGGGGTGGAACGTAGTCGATTTCGACCTGTCGGTGTTGGCCCGCATTGCGGAGCGTCTACGTCATCCACTCGAACTCGGGCGCGAGCCGGGCCGCATGCGCATTCGGCCGGCGCGCGGCTACTTCGGCAGTGGCCAGGTCAGCATCCCGGGGCGGCTGGTGCTCGACGGTGTCGACCTGCTGCGCGGCGCCTTCGTGCGCATGCACGACTATTCGCTGGACGCCGTGGCCCACAAGGTGCTCGGCGAGGGCAAGGCGCTGGCGGGCGAGGCGCACGATCGGCTAGGCGAAATCCTCGACAACTACGCCCGGAACCTGGAGGCGTTCGCCCGCTACGCCCGTACCGATGCGCGGCTCGCACTGTCGATCGTCGAGCGGCTGAACCTGGTGAACCTGGCCATCGCCCGCAGCCGCCTGACCGGTATGCCGCCCGACCGGGTGGCGGGCAGCATCGCCTCGTTCGACTTCCTATACCTGGCAGAGCTGCATAAGCGCAAAATCGTCGCGCCCAGCGTGCGCGGTAGCGACGCGCGGGTGCACGCGGCCCAGGCGGGCGGCCATGTGCTGGAGCCGGTCGCCGGGCTGCACGATGCGGTCTGGGTATTTGATTTCAAGAGCCTGTATCCCAGCGTCATACGAACCTACAACATCGACCCGCTCGGCTTCATCGGCGAGGACGATGACGAGGAAGATCCCATCCTGCTGGCCGGTGGTGCCCGTTTCCGCCGGGCGCCGGCTATTTTGCCCGGCCTGCTGGACCGGCTGTTTCCGCGCCGGGAGCAAGCCAAGCGGCAGGGCGACGAGGTGGCTTCCCAGGCCATCAAGATTCTTATGAACTCCTTCTACGGTGTGCTTGGCACCCCAGCCTGCCGCTTCTACAACCCGGCGATCGCCAATGCGATCACCGGCCAGGGGCGCCGGCTGCTGATTTGGTCGAAACGCTGGTTCGAGGCGCGGGGGTTCCAGGTTCTCTACGGCGACACCGACAGCCTGTTCGTCGCGTCCGGAGGCGAAACGGAAGACGCCCTAGAGCGTGGCGCCGAACTGGCTGCCGAGCTGACCCGGCATCTGGCGGAGCATATCCACGGGGAAACCAGGGTCGAGAGCCGCCTGGAACTGGAGCTTGAGAAGTTCTACCGCAAGCTCTTCCTACCGGTGACGCGCTCCGGGTCCGGCGGTGCCCGCAAACGCTACGCGGGGCTAATCCGGGGGCAGGAAGAGGTGGAGTTCGTCGGCATGGAGGTGGTCCGCCGCGACTGGACAGAGCTTGCCAAGCAGGTGCAGCGCGAACTGTACGGCCGACTTTTTCGCGGCGAGCCGCTGGAGGACTATCTGCGCGACCTCGTGGCGCGGCTGCGGGCGGGTGCCCTGGACGACTGGCTCGTCTACCGCAAGGGGCTGCGCAAGCAGGTGGCCGACTACAGGGCGCAAACACCGCCCCATGTCGCCGCGGCGCGCAAATCGAAGGCCGCGGTTGGCCGGGTGGTCGCCTATATGATTACCCGCGCCGGCCCCGAGCCGCTCGACAATCTCACCGCCGAGCCAGACCGCGAACACTACCTGGCAAAGCAGATGAAACCCGTAGCGGAACCGGTGCTTGCGGCCCTGGGGCTCAACTTTGAGCGGGTGATCGGCGACGACCGGCAGATGGGGCTGTTTTAGGAACCTACAAAGATACGTTGACAAACCACCACATGCCGAGTCCCGCAAGTCGCATAACCACTACATGTCGGGGTTCGTCAACCGATCACTACAATTCCCTGTTCTAGCCGACAAACTGCCAGACGTTGAGCAGAGAGGGTGACTCACATCACCATTTGAGCACCGTCTGCGCAGCGGGCCTTGCGCGATAGCGATTGTCCCAGTCGCGTAGCAGTGGGCGCTCGCCAAACACATCCGCGTCGATGTAGCGCATGAACTGCAGAGATGCCTGCAGCGTACAGTCAACAATGGAGACGCGTTCGCCTAGCAGCAGCGTCCGCCCGTCGCCGAGCAATCGCTCCAGGTAGTCGAGGGGTGCTTGCATAGCCGCTTCCATTTGCGCGGCTTTGGCGTCGTCCTTGGGATACCCCAACGGCGAATTGACTGCGTGAGCGTATGCATTCATCGGCCCCGCCAGGCGCAGATCCACAATCCGCTCGGCGTCTCGGGCATGGCCGCGCCGCTCCGGCGTGCCGGAAAGCAGTGCGTTGTCCGGGAACTTGTCTTCCAGATATTGAATGATAGCTAGGGACTCAACGAGATAGGTACCGTCTTCGAGTTCCAGAACCGGCAGGGTGCCGAAAGGATTGCGCGCCAGATGCTCCGGTTCCCTCTGTCGGCCCTTGAGGGTATTGACCACAATCTGTTCAATATCCAACTGTGTGCCAAGCTCTTCTCGCTCGGCGATGTACAACATGACCTTGGTTGGGTTGGGTGCCAGCGGCACCATGTAGAGCTTCATAGTCCCTCCATGCGATCGGCAATATTCTCCAGCGGCTCGAATCGCCGGGCGCCAATTGGGCCGGCGCTGTCGAGACCGAGTTTCAACCTGGTTCCACCCAGGTCGCGATACTTCCGCAAAAACCGTCGTTCGACGCAACCTTGCAGCGGCATCGCCGGTGGGAATTTCCGGCGAAGTTCGCCACAGAATGGTATGGTCACCGCACGCTGGCAGCTAAGGACCATCAGGCCATGAAAGGTATCATCGTTCGCACCCTAATCATCGCCCTCGGCCTTTGGGTTGCAGGGCTGCTGATACCCGGCATCCATACCCAGGGAGTCGCCTCGCTGCTCTTTGCGGCCATCGCCCTTGGGCTGCTCTACGCGCTGGTGCGCCCGCTCGTCGTGCTGCTCACGCTGCCCGTTACGCTACTGACACTCGGCCTATTCCTGCTGGTCGTCAATGCGGCCATGCTGAAACTCGCCGACTGGTTCGTCTCGGGTTTCGCGGTGGATGGCTTCTTCAGCGCCGTCTTCGGTTCCATCGTGGTCAGCCTGGTGAGCTGGGCGGCTTCGTCGTTCATCGGCCCCCAGGGGCGCTACGAGGTTATTGTACGCAGAGAGATACCGGCTGGGTACGTATGGCACAGTTCGACCAAGCGACCTCCAGAGTGACAAGATACTCGTTCGGGGCTTGATATTGGAGCGAGAGGAGTAAAACACCATGCCAAGTTTCATACTCATCGGCCTTTGCGAGCCGCCCGGTCCCGAGCACCAGGCCGCGTTCGAAGAGTGGTTTGTCGATCAACATATCGAAGACACCGCCAAGTGCCCGAGCTTTGTAAGTGGCCGGGTGTTCAAGCTCAGCGGGCCGCACCTCGACGGCGAGACGGTCTCCGAATACCTGTCGTTGTACGAGGTCGAGGCACCCAGCTACGAGGAAGCGGAGCGGGTGCTGAACGAGTGGCAGGCCGACCCGAACGCCTGGGAAGGCCGCAAGAGGCACCTCGATACCGCCGCCAAGCTGGGGGGCATGCCTCTGAAGATCAACGGGTCGGGCTGGTATGAGTTGCTCAAGTCGTTCGCCGGGCCCAAGGCCGGGCCTTAGGCGACCGCGTCCATCGAGCCTGGGGCAGGGCGTCGGCGATATGCGCCCGCAACCGCTGTCGAACGAGCCGAACGGGGGTACACTGTACGCCTTGACGCCGCCGCCTAGGGCCAACAGGCCGGGCGGGCCGGCAGCACGACAAAACATCGGCCGAGCGGCGCACGTTGCCCGTGCGCCAGCGGCAAGCGCAGGATGAGCAAGAGACAGTCGAGAAAGCGCCGCGGGTTGCACGGGCCAAGCATTCTAATCGGGATTTTGCTCGGCGGGGGCGCCGTCGGCCTAGTTGCCCTGGCACCGGGGCTCGGCTCCAATCTGTTCGCCAAGCTGCCCGCGGTGGGCCCCGGCCAGGACGACTTAGACATTGTCTTCGAGTTTGACGAGCTCTTGCGCCAAAGCGAAGTGCCGGTCAACCCGGGCCACTACGCCGACCCCAGGGCAACGGTGGCCGCCACGACGGCACAGCCCGGTGCGGGGAATGCGGCCCCGCCGGCGACACTCCGGGCCGGCGAGGCCAAGCCATCCGAGGCGGCGCCGGTGACAACAACGCGCATCTACATTCAGGCCGCGTCGTTCCAAGATGCCACCGAGGCCGATCAGCTCCGCGCCAAGCTGCTCCTGTATGGTCTACCCGTCAACATGGAACAGGTGGATCTGGAGAATCGCGCCTGGCACCGGGTTATGGTCGGGCCGGTCGAATCCGCCACCGAGGCCAAGAAAATCGTTGATCGCCTACACGAACAGAATCTATCCGCCATAACCGTCAAGCGCGGTTAGCGCCTTGAAAGGGTTGCGCACCAACTCCACTATCGAACTACATGGAACCAATACTAGGCACCACCATTGTCTGTGTACGGCGTGACGCCTGCGTCGCCCTCGGCGGCGACGGCCAAGTGTCCACCGGCAATACGATTGTGAAGGGCAACGCCGTCAAGGTTCGGCGCCTTTACCAGGGAAGGGTTCTGTCCGGGTTTGCCGGCGGAACCGCGGATGCGTTCACCCTGTTCGAACGCTTCGAGGCGGCCTTGGAGAAGTTCTCGGGCAACCTTATGCGGGCGGCCGTGGAATTGGCCAAGGATTGGCGTTCCGACCGCGTGTTGCGCCGCCTCGAAGCCATGCTGATCGTGGCCGATGGCAGCACCACCCTGTTGGTCACCGGCACGGGCGACGTAATCGAACCGGAATCCGGGGTCATCGCCATCGGTTCCGGCGGGCCCTACGCCCAGGCCGCGGCCCGGGCACTGGTCGACAACACGGACCTCGGAGCGGTTGCGGTCGTGGAGAAGGCGCTCGCCATCGCCGCCGACATCTGTGTTTACACCAACCACCGGCGTACGGTCGAAACTCTTGCCGCCAGCCGGTAGCGAAACCGCCAACGCGCCAGGGCAATCCGTTATGCGTACCAATTCCGTCATGACACCAAGGGAAATCGTCCACGAGTTGGACAAGCACATCATCGGCCAGGATGCGGCCAAGCGCGCGGTTGCCATAGCGCTCAGGAACCGGTGGCGGCGCATGCAGCTTGACGCTGAAATGCGTGAAGAGATCACACCGAAGAACATCCTGATGATCGGCCCCACCGGCGTTGGCAAGACCGAAATCGCGCGGCGGCTGGCCAAGCTCGCCGGCGCACCCTTCATCAAGGTGGAGGCGACCAAATTCACCGAGGTCGGCTATGTCGGGCGCGATGTCGAGTCCATCGTGCGCGACCTAGCCGACATGGCGGTGAAGATGCGGCGGGAAGCGCAGCTTACCAAGGTGCAACACCGCGCCGACGACGAAGCCGAGGAACGGGTTCTAGATGCCCTGTTGCCGGGGCCGCGCCACGCCGACAACAGCCCGGACGGCAGCGGTGGCCACAAGTCCTCCTCCACCCGGCAGATTTTCCGCAAGAAACTGCGCGAGGGGGAACTGGACGACAAGGAGGTTGAAATAGAAATCGAGGCGGTGCCCGTCGGCGTGGAGATCATGGCGCCCCCCGGCATGGAGGAGCTGACCAGCCAATTGCAGAGCATGATCGGCAACCTAGGTTCCGGCCGCAAACGATCCCTACGCATGAAGATCAAGGACGCCTACCGCAAGCTCCGCGAGCAGGAAGCGGCCAAGCTCATCAACGAGGATGAGGTGAAGGCCCAGGCCATCGAGGCCGTTGAGCAGACGGGCATCGTCTTTCTGGACGAACTCGACAAGGTGGCGAAGCGCAGCGCCGCCGCAGGGGCCGATGTCTCCCGGGAGGGCGTGCAGCGCGACCTGCTGCCGCTCATCGAGGGCTGCACGGTCTCCACCAAGTACGGCATGGTGCGCACCGACCACATACTGTTCATCGCCTCGGGCGCCTTCCACGTCGCCAAGCCCTCGGACCTGATTCCGGAGTTGCAGGGTCGGCTACCCATTCGCGTGGAGCTCGCAGCGCTGACACCGGAAGACTTCAAACGCATTCTGGTGGAGCCCGATGCCTCCCTCACAGAGCAGTACCAGGCGCTGCTCGCGACGGAAAACCTGGGCATCGAATTCTCCACCGACGGCTTGGCCCGCATCGCCCAACTGGCCTGCGAGGTCAACGACAACACCGAAAACATCGGCGCTCGCCGCCTACACACGGTCATGGAACGGCTTTTGGACGAGGTATCCTTCTCCGCCTGCGAAACCGACGGCGCCCCAGTGTATATCGACGCCGCCTATGTCGATAGGCACCTTGAGGCCCTGGTGGAGGATCAGGATCTATCCAGGTACATTCTTTGAGGGAACCCTCGGCGGCACTCTCCGACTGGTATGCTATCCCATAAACTTCCATGACTTCCGAGCCCGCTATGCGGCCCTCTCACATCACCTACCGCAAGCGCAGCAAGACCCTGGTGCTGGAGTTCGGCGGCGAACGGGTGGAGCTTGCCGCGGAATTTCTGCGTGTGCATTCGCCCTCGGCGGAGGTTCGCGGCCACAGCTCGGAGCAGAAGCGCCTACAAACCGGCAAGAAACAGGTTGCCGTCACCGCCATCGAACCGGTGGGCAACTACGGCATTCGCCTGACATTCGACGACGGACACGACACCGGCATATACGCCTGGGGCTACCTCAAGGAACTGGCCGACCATCGGGAACGCTACTGGCAGGAATACCTAGATGAACTGAAGGCCGCCAACGCCTCGCGGTTGCCGGCAATACCCGTGGGCCATTTCACGCCCAGGAATAGCTAACGCGCCTATCGCACCAGGGCATGCGGGCCTGCAAAAGCTGAATCGCGGCCGGCGCGCCCGCAAAGACGGCGGCGGCACATGCGCACCGGTGTCGCTTCTCCTATGATTGCCGAACATTGGACACCAAGCGGAGTAAACTCCCGTGCATGAGCGAGGCTGAGCGGAAGACGAACTTCGGTTACGAAGAGGTAACCCCGGAGGAAAAAACCAGCCTGGTCGGCGATGTCTTCGATGCGGTGGCGCACCGCTACGACCTGATGAACGACCTGATGTCGTTGGGCAGCCACCGGCTGCTGAAGTGGATGCTGGTGGAGATGGCCGGGCTGCGCAAGGGCCACAGCGTCCTGGATCTCGCCGGCGGCACCGGGGATCTCGCCGCCGCCATGGCACCGCTGGTGGGCAGGCGGGGCAGCGTCGTATTGGCCGACATCAATGCGTCCATGCTCTCGGCGGGCCGCGACCGCCTGCTGGACCACGGTATCGCGAGCGTGCGCTTCTGCCAGGCGGCGGCCGAGGCGCTGCCGTTTTCCGCCGACCGGTTCGACCGCGTCACGATCGGCTTCGGATTGCGCAACTTCACAGACAAGCAGGCGGCTCTCGGTGAAATCAGGCGCGTTCTCAAACCCGGCGGCGTACTGCTGGTGCTGGAGTTTTCCAAACCGGTTACCCCGGTGCTCGAAGCGCTGGCGGCGGGTTGGCAGAGCCTCTGGCCGGCGCTCGGCGGGCTGGTTACGGGCAAGGGCGGTAGCTACCGGTATCTCGTGGAGTCGATTCGCCAGCATCCCGCCCAGGAGGCGTTGCAGTTGATGATGCGGGACGCCCGGTTCGCCAGTGTGGAATTCCATAACCTGCTAGGCGGAGTCGTCGCCATCCACCGGGGAGTGGCCTGAGATGCGCACCGATGCCGGTCTCGACGCCCTGTTTGCCCGGGTGGCGCAGTCAATCGCCAACGCCACGCTGCGCCTCGACAAGACCAGCGCGGAACGGCTGGCCACATTAGAAGGCCGGGCGATACAGGTAGAAGGCACCCTGCCCGGCCAGGTGTGGTGCATCCGCATACGAGATGCCCGCATCGAGGTGCTCACCGGACTGGCCGACTCCCCCGATGCGGTCGTCCGGGGCAAACCCCAGGATTTGCTGGCCTGGTTTGTCTCGCCCGATGGCCAGGCCGCGGAGCGGGTCGAGATCGAAGGCGACAGGACACTGCTCGTCGCACTGGCTGGTGTGTTCAAAGCGTTGGCGCCAACGGGGTTGTCCCCGCCAATTCGCGGGCAAGACCTGCTCGGCGCCGCGGAGTTGGCCGCCGCGGTGCTCGGTTCGGCGGCGGAGAGCGTCGCCGACGCATGGCGCGAGGCCGCGGTGGGACGGTTCGCCAACCGCGCCGACCAGGATGATTTTCAAAGCGGCATCGAGCGCTTGGAGGTCGAAGTCAAGCGCCTGTCCGCCCGCGTGCGCGACTTGGAATCGGCTAGGCGAAACCAATCCCCAACGGCGTCGGCGGACACGGACAACCATGCGCCACACCCGGAGTCGGCCGCACCGGAGTACGAGCCGACCCCGGGCACCACGGACGGCCCCAACAGCGGCGAGGCGGCAACATGAGGCGCCGGCTGTTGCAGATCGCACGAATCGCCGCACGCTATCGTCTAGATGCGGTCGTGCCCACCAGGGTGCTCAGCGAGAGCGGGTTACCCCGCTTCGCACGTTTGCTGCTGAATGCCTGGCCGGGCCGCTGGCTGCCGGCACGGCGCGGGGCACCGGCGGTGCGCCTGCGCCTGGCTTTCGAGGAACTCGGCCCGGTGTTCATCAAGTTCGGCCAGTTGCTCTCCACCCGCCGGGATCTGCTGCCCGCCGACTTCGCCGATGAACTGGCCAGGCTACAGGACCATGTACCCCCGTTCCCGGGCGCCGAGGCCCGGGCCATCGTCGAGCGGGCGCTTGGCGACCTGTTTGCCGAGCGCATCGAGTGTTTCGACGAGCAACCCGTGGCATCGGCGTCCATCGCCCAGGTGCATGGGGCCCGGCTTGGCGACGGCGAACCGGTGGTGGTGAAAGTGGTGCGGCCGGGCTTGGCGGAGGTTATCCGCGACGACTTAGACGTGCTGATCTGGCTTGCCGGCTGGATCGACCGGCACGTTCCGGGCAGCCGGCGGCTACGCCTGCCCGAGGTGGCCAGCGACTACGCCGATGTGCTGCTTGGCGAACTAGACATGGTCGGGGAGGCGGCCAATACACAGCGGCTGCGCGATAACTTCGCCGGTTCGCCGCTCCTGTATGTGCCGCGCGTCTACCATGACCTGACTCGCCCCAACATACTTGTAATGGAGCGCGTCGGCGGCGTGCCCATCGGCGATGTGGCGGCATTGCGGGCCCGGGGCACGAACATGGAAACCCTTGCCAACCGGGGTGTGGAGACCTTTTTCACGCAAGTGTTCGTGCACAATTTCTTCCACGCGGACATGCATCCGGGAAACATTTTCGTCGATGTCGAAGACCCCGAGAACCCACGCTACATCGCCCTTGACTGCGCCATCATCGGCAAGCTGGAAGAGCGCGACCAGGATTATCTCGCCCGCAATATCGTCGCCTTCTTCAACCGCGACTACGAACAGGTTGCGCGCCTGCATTTCGAATCCGGCTGGATTCCGCAACGCACCGAGCAACGGGAATTCGAGCAGGTCATACGAGAAGTCTGCGACCCCATCTTCGCCAAGCCCCTGAGCGAAATCTCCTTCGGCCACTTCCTGGTGGAGCTGTTCCGCACGGCGGCCCGCTTCGACATGGAGATTCAGCCCCAGCTCGTGCTGCTGCAAAAGACGCTGCTATACATCGAGGGCCTCGGTCGCCAGCTCTATCCCGAGTTGGACCTGTGGCGCACCGCCAAACCGTTTATGGAGCAGTGGCTGCGCGAGCGCGTGGGGCCACTGGCCATCGTGCGCGGCCTGGCGGCGCGAGCACCAGAGATCATGGAGCAGCTTCCCCGGCTTCCAGACCTGATACTCGATACCGGCCGCAAGCTGTCCGGGCTGGAAGTCGCCCTCAAGGAACAACGCTCGGCCGTGCGGCAACTCGAGGAGTCGCTTGCTTCCCTGCACCGCCGGCGGCGTGGACGGCGGCTATCCGGGGTGGCGCTGATGGCGGTGGCCGTGGCGCTGCTCTGGGAACCCGCCTTGCAGGCGAGCGCGGCGGGGCTCGGCACTGTGGCCGGCCTGCTGAGCGCCGCGGTTGCATCCTATTTGCTGGTAAAAGCCTAATGCGCCTGGTTCCCCAAACCACCTGTTGAGCGATTACGGGTTCCAACCGCAACCTGCCGGGCTGGATGAGTGGTGGGAGCAAGCGTGGGAACAGGCCTGTTGAGCGATTGCAGGTTCCAACCGCGACCTGCCAAGTCACAGGGCGGTGTATTAGCTTGAATCTCGGCCCTGCCGAATCACCTGTGTGCCGTGCCCTTCTCGATCCACAGATGCAAACTGATACACCACCAGTCACCAGGGCCATCCCAAAGTCGTCCACTAGCCCTCGACAAAGCCCTATATAGAAAGTTTATGAATATTTTTCGGAAGTTAGGCAATATTCCGCGGCATGTAATGGCCTTTCAGCAACTTTCTTTCGAGAGCAAACACTTTGGGATGGTCCTGCCACCAGTCGCGCGCCTAGGGCGCAATGGACCCACAACGGGCCTATAATGGGCACTGGTGGTGGGGTCGGCGCACTGCCGCGCAAACCCCGCAAAAGGGCGCACACCCGGCAGCGTAGCGGGGTGCCCGTTGCCGCCACCAACAGGGTAGCTGAAGAAGGAGGCTGGCCATGCCCGGAGGATTCGGACTCACTGAACTACTGGTCGTCCTGGCGATCGTCCTTTTGATTTTCGGGCCGCGGCGGCTCAAGAACATCGGTGCCGACCTCGGCAACGCCATCCGCGGGTTCCGCAAGGCGGTTACCGACGATGAGCCGAAGGCCAAGGCCGAGCAAGACCCCGGCGTCATCGAGGGAGAGGTCGCCGCGAAGAGCTCGCGGGCCAAGCAGGACACCCATGTTTGATATCGGCTTCCCGGAGCTGATGCTGGTGGCCATCGTCGGCCTGCTGGTTATCGGCCCGGACCGACTGCCGGAGGTGTTGCGCACCCTCGGCCTCTGGCTCGGCCGCATGCGCCGCGGCTTCCAGTCCGTAAAGGCCGAGGTGGAAAAGGAGATCGGCATGGATGAGGTGCGCAAGCAGCTTCACGACGAGGCCGTGATGGAAGAGATGAAGCGCATCGAGCGGGAGGTGAAGCGCACCACCACCGCCGCCACAGAGGTTGCGCGGGTCGAAACCGGCAACCCACCGCCTAAGCCAGCCACCAAGACCAACGGTGAGTAACCCGCGCACCGCACCGCAGCCGGTCACCGGCGGGCGCCGCCGCCCCAAATCCGGCGCGTGCCGCAACGGGCCAGAGTGCGCACCGCGACCCCGGTCCGCGTATCGCCAGCCGACGGCGCGCCCCACCACCCGCCCTCCCGCAAGCCATGCAACCCGGCCCCGAAGCTGAAGAGCAAAGGGAACGCGCCTCGCCGGCCGACAATGCGGTGGAGCACGATGCGCTGGTCGACAGCGCCGAGATGCCGTTTATGGCGCATCTCATCGAACTCAGGCAGCGCATCCTGCGCGCCCTGGTCGCGGTGTTCGTGCTATTCCTGCCGATCTATTTTTTTGCCAACGACCTGTACGAACTGGTTGCGGCGCCGCTAATGGCCCATCTGCCGAGCGGCGGCAACATGATCGCCACCGAGGTGGCGTCGCCGTTTCTCACACCGTTCAAGCTGGCCATATACGCGGCTATTTTCGCCGGTATGCCGGTGCTGCTGCACCAGGCCTGGTCATTCGTCTCGCCGGGGCTCTACAAGCATGAAAAACGGTTCGCCCGTCCACTCCTGGTGTCGAGCATCGCTCTGTTCTACCTTGGCATGGCTTTCGCGTACTTCCTGGTCTTTCCGCTGGTTTTCGGCTTCATGGCGAGCGTCACGCCCACCGGCGTGACGATGATGACGGACATCAACCGTTACCTGGATTTCGTCCTGACCCTGTTCTTCGCATTCGGCTTCGCGTTCGAGATCCCGATAGCCACCCTGTTGCTCGTGTGGTCCGGTGTGAGCACCGCCAGAAGCATCGCCAACAAACGCCCCTATGTCATCGTCGGGTGTTTCGTGGGCGGCATGCTGCTCACGCCGCCGGACGTGATCTCACAACTATTGCTGGCACTGCCCACCTGGCTGCTGTTCGAGGTGGGCATTCTGTTCGCTCGCTTCGCCGAGAAACGCGACGACGACGCCTGACCTGCGCCCGGCGGTAGTCACTCCGGCGAGCGGTGCGACCACCTCCGTGGAACCGGTGCCTGATTTCCCCTCATAGTCGGCTCATGGGCAGCCCGCCGGCGACCCGGCCCACGGGGTGGAATCCCGCAGAGAACAGAAATTTGCCCCGGCTGCCCACTACGCCCCACCCGGCTGCTGTTCGGGGTGGGCACTCTGTTCGCTCGCTTCGCCGAGAAACGCGACGACGCCTGACGTGCGCCCGGCGGCATGCACTCCGGCAACCCGGCCCACGGGGTGGAATTCCGCAGAGAACAGAAGCTTACCCCGGCTGCCCAGTACGCCCGACCCGGCCCGAAAAGGGTGGCGCAGCACCGGCCCTGTAGCCCCGGTTCAGTTTCTCTCCAGCAGGAAGGTGGCCGGCCCGTCGTTGACCAGGGCAACTTGCATATAGGCCCCAAAACGCCCCGTCTGCACCCGCGCACAGCGGCTGCGCAAACCATCGGCGTAGGCCTCGTAGAGCCGTTCCGCCCGCTCCGGCGGCGCGGCGCGGCTGAATCCGGGCCGTCGGCCGCGGCTGGCATCCGCGGCCAGTGTGAACTGGGAAACCACCAGTATGGCGCCGTCCACATCGAGCACCGAGCGGTTCATGGGCTTGTGCTCGTCGGCAAAGATGCGCAGGCCCAGGGTTTTGTCCACAAGCCATTGCACCTGTTGCGGACCATCCTCGGGGAATACCCCGACAAACGCCAAGAGGCCCGGCCCGATCTCGGCGATGGTCGAAGAATCCACGGTGACCGACGCGCTCGCCACCCGCTGCAGCAGTATCCTCAAAGAAAACATCCTCCAGGAAACCCCCGATTAAGCCGGTGGCACCCGCCGCACAGCAATGGGCGAACAAAATACGTAGTTGATTGGGGCTTAGAAACGGGTGATCAACAGGTATAGTAGGCCGCTATTATGGGCCAACCGATCAAAGCTGTCGCACTGATCTCCGGGGGTCTCGATTCCATGCTCGCGGCCAAGGTGATCATGGAGCAGGGCGTACAGGTCGAGGGCATCAACTTCTTCACCGGTTTCTGCGTCGAGGGCCACACCCACGCCATCCGCGCCAAACATAGGGCGGCACCCGGAGCACAAAAAAAACCCAAACGCAACAATGCCCTGTGGGTCGCGGAACAACTCGGCATCAAACTGCACATCATCGATGTCATCGAGGAATACAAGCGGGTGTTGCTGGCGCCGAAGCACGGTTACGGGCGCAACCTGAACCCCTGTCTCGACTGCAAGATATTCATGGTCGGCAAGGCGCTGACCTGGTCGTTCATGGCGGAGCGCGGGTTCGACTTCGTTATAACCGGCGAGGTGGTGGGCCAACGCCCGAAGAGCCAGCGGCGCGACACCATGAGCGTCATCGCCCGGGAATCGGGCGCCGATGATCGGCTGTTACGCCCCCTAAGTGCCCGAAACCTGCCACCGACATTGCCGGAACGGGAAGGCTGGGTCGATCGGCAGGCGCTGTATGCTTTCGAGGGACGCAACCGCAAGCCGCAGATGGAACTGGCCAGGCGGTTCGGGTTCACCGACTGGGCGCAACCCGCCGGCGGCTGTTGTTTCCTGACCGACACCCAGTATTCCAGGAAGCTCGCCGACCTGTGGGACAGCCGCGGCAGCAGGAACTACGAACTTGACGACATCATGCTGCTCAAAGTCGGGCGCCACATTCGCCCGGCGCCGCACTTTAAGCTCATCGTGGGGCGCGAGGAGGGGGAGAACGCCTACCTGGAAGGCTACCGCAGGCAGTTCATCGCGCTGCGGCCCACCAGCCACAAGGGGCCGCTATGCCTGATTGACGGTGCTCCACAAAGCGACGATATACGACTGGCGGCGCGGGTGCTGGCGCGCTATAGCCAGGGGCGCGAGGCATCCCGCGTAACCGTTGTTGCCGACGAGCCGGACGGTAGCCACCGCGAATACACCGTGGCGCCCATGTCGCCTAGCGAGATTCCAACCGCCTGGCACGTCTGAATGACCGACCAGCCGCCTGCGCCCCTTGAAACCTTGGATGCCCGGGGGTTACTGTGTCCACTACCCGTGATCAGAACCCAGGATCGGATAATGGACTTGCGTCCGGGCACGCTGCTCGATGTGTTCGCCACCGACCCGGGGACGCTTGAGGACATTCCCGCCTGGTGCAGGGTGCATGGCCACGAGGTGGTGGAAACGGCACGGGATGGGCGGGAACTGCGCATTCGCGTCAAGGTGCGGGATGGTTCCTGACACTGCGCGGTAACAACGCCCGCCATGCTGATTTTTGGTGCAAGGGTCGGTATGGTGCACTAAACGGGTGCCTTGGTGGCTGGGCCACAGCGGTCAAGGATGCACTTGGCGTGCGGGTGTACAGGGGCACCACTAGGCTATGGGAATGTGGCATATATATTGCTTATATATTGCGTATGTTTCCTAAAGTGCCCGGAAATCGGCGGATGAGCCGGTTTTTTGGAAGAGGTTCGCGCGGCTTGTTCTAAGGGCAGCCAGCGCGTTTTATTGGAACGGCGCCCGCTTGGCGCTTGGGCTAAAACAATCTCAAAGGTAGGGAGATGTCAGAAAACACTCTGAAACTTATCGAAGACAAAGACGTCAAGTGGGTAGACCTGCGGTTCACGGACCCCCGGGGCAAGGAACAGCATACAACCATCCCGGCGGGCCGGGTCAACGCGGAAACCTTAAGCGACGGGTTCATGTTCGATGGCTCCTCGGTCTCCGGCTGGAAGTCGATTGACGAATCCGACATGATCCTGATGCCGGATGATTCCACGCCGGTTATGGACCCTTTCCGCGATGAAGCAACGCTGAACCTACGCTGCGACATCGTGGAGCCCATGACCATGCAGCCCTATGAGCGCGACCCGCGCTCGGTAGCCAAGAAGGCGGAGGCCTATCTGGCGTCCACAGGCATCGGCGATGCCGCGTTCTTCGGCCCCGAATGCGAGTTCTTCGTATTCGACGACGTCAAGTACAAGGTCGAAATGGGTGGCGCGTCCTATTCCATCAGCGCCGAGGAGGCGGCCTGGGAATCCGGATCGGACTTCGAGGGCGGTAACCTCGGGCACCGGCCGGGCGTCAAGGGCGGTTACTTCCCCGTGCCGCCGGTGGATTCCGGGGCGGACCTGCGCTCGGCCATGTGCTCCGCCATGCAGGCCATGGGCCTGTCCGTGGAGGTGCACCACCACGAAGTGGGCACCGCCGGCCAAGCCGAGATCGGCGTGCGCTTCAACACCCTGGTACGCAAGGCGGACGAAGTACAGATCTACAAGTATTGCGTACACAATGTCGCCGATGCGTATGGCAAGACGGCAACCTTCATGCCGAAGCCCCTGGTTGGCGACAACGGCAACGGCATGCATGTGCATCAGTCGATCTTCTCCGGCGGTACCAATATCTTTCATGGAGTCGGCTACGCGGGCCTTTCCGAGAAAGCCTTGTTCTATATCGGCGGCATCATCAAGCACGCCCGGGCGATCAACGCCTTCTCGAATGCCAGCACCAACTCCTATAAGCGCCTGGTGCCAGGGTTCGAGGCACCGGTTTTGCTGGCCTACTCCGCGCGCAACCGTTCGGCCTCCGTGCGCGTGCCCTACATTCAAGGGGGCGATCCGAAGGGCTACCGGGCAGAGGTGCGCTTTCCAGACAGCACTGGCAACCCCTACCTGACGTTCGCGGCGATGCTGATGGCCGGCCTGGATGGCATTCGTAACGAGATTCACCCCGGCGAATCTTTCGACAAGGATCTGTACGACCTGCCTCCGGAGGAACTGGAAGGCGTGCCCACCGTTGCCAGCTCGCTGGAGCAAGCGCTGGCGGCGTTGGACAAAGACCGCGAATTCCTGCGGGCCGGGGATGTCTTTGCCGACAGCATGATCGACGGCTACCTGGAGTTGAAGCAGGAGGAAGTGGACCGTCTGAACGCCACCACGCACCCGGTGGAATTCGAGATGTACTACTCCGTCTAGGGCACATAGCGCACAGAAAGCCATCCCAGGGGCGGCGACAATCCCGGTCGCCGGGGCGAAAACTCCCAGCGCCGGATTACAGCCAGACGGGGCTTGGACAATGGATTGGTGGAAAACGGCGTCTGCTTTCGCGGCCGCCTGCTGCGCCATCGCCGCTACGGCCGCCGAGCCGACCGACGATGGCGTCGGCATGGTTCCGCGGCCCTATACCGCAGCGGTGATTGTTGCACCCGCAAACGATGCGGCGGTGCGCAGTAACGCCGGCAACCTGACCGTTCGCGGCCAGATCTCGCCCAAGCTGGAAAGTGGCCACCACGCCGAGCTTCTGTTGGACGGCGTACCCCAGGGCGCACCCCGCCGCATACCGGAATTCTCGCTTGAGAACGTCGACCGGGGCACCCATCGCCTGGAAATCCGCATCGTCGACAGCGACGGCCAGGTGCTGTTCGCCGGGGCACCGAGCATAGTTCATCTGTTGCGACACTCCCGTCTCCACCCCTGACGGCAGTACTCCAAGCATGGCCGTCAAACCGCTACACCGGCAGGTGTTCGAACACCAGGCCAGCGCCATCGTGGTGGTCTCCGGGGCACTTACCATCAAGCTCGTGAACCCCGCCGCGGAGGATATGTTCGGCGTGAGCGGCCCGCGGGTGCTGGGCACGAGATTGGATGCCCTGTTTCAACACCCGGAAAAGATCCTCGGCAATTTTCCGGGTTCCCCCCCGGGGGAGCGGTCGTTCACCCTGCGCCGACAGCGCCTGCGCCTGTCGAGCGACAAAGAGCTGATTGTCGATCTGACAGTGGTGCCCATCGATGGCGGTGACCTGCTCATCGAGGCCCAGCCGCTGAAACGGCTGTTGCGCATCAACCAGGATGATCGCCTGATCAACATCCAGGAAACCACCGCGAAACTTGTCCGGGGTCTCGCCCACGAGATCAAGAACCCCTTGGGAGGCATTCGCGGCGCCGCCCAGTTGCTCGACCGCGAACTGAACCGCCCCGAGCTTGCCGAGTACACCCGGGTGATCATTCGCGAGGCCGACCGCCTGACCGAGCTGGTGGACAATATGCTGGGCCCCAGCCGGCCCTTGAAGATCGCCTCGCTGAACGTGCACCGGATTCTCGAGCATGTCGCGCGCATCGCGCAGACCGGCATTGCCCAACCGGAACTGAAGATGGTGCGCGACTACGACCCCAGCCTACCGGCGGTAGATGCGGATGAAGACCAGTTGATACAGGCGCTGCTAAATATCGTGAGCAATGCCTGCATCGCTCTGGAGGGCAGCTCCGGAGGGCGCATCAAACTGCGCACACGGGCATTGCGCCAATACAGCATCGCGGGGCAACGCCATCGGCTCGTTGTGCAGATCGACATCATCGACAACGGCCCCGGTATACCCGAAGAACTCATCGACCGGATGTTCTATCCCATGATCAGCGGCAGGCCCCAGGGAACCGGGCTGGGTCTGGCCATCGCCCAGACCATCGTGCGCCGCCACAATGGTGTGCTGGAGTGCGAAAGCCGTCCCGGACACACACAGTTCTCCGTCATCCTGCCCCCAACCTTCGTCGAGGCGGCCTGAACATGCACGATGCAACCACAGACGCGGTCTGGGTTGTCGACGACGACCGTTCCATCCGCTGGGTGCTGGAGAAGGCGCTAGGACGCGCGGGCATTCCCGTACGCGCCTTTGTAAGCGCCAAGCCAATGCTCAATGCGCTGGTGGCCGACCGCCCCGCCGTGGTGTTAACCGATATCCGCATGCCGGGCATGGACGGCCTAAAGCTGCTGGAACACCTGCGCGACGCCGACCCGCAGTTGCCCGTTATTGTGATGACTGCGCACTCGGACCTGGACAGCGCCGTATCCTCCTACCAGGGCGGCGCCTTCGAGTACCTGCCCAAGCCGTTTGACATCGACGAACTGGTAGCGGCCGTGCGACGCGCCCTAGTCCATCGGGAACCGGGCGATGCCAAACTTCCAGTGCCCGCCGCAAGCGACCAGGAGATCATCGGCAAGGCACCGGCCATGCAGGAAGTATTCCGGGCAATCGGCCGCCTCTCCAACTCCAACGCCACGGTGCTCATCAACGGGCCTTCCGGCAGCGGCAAGGAATTGATCGCCAGGGCATTGCACCGGCACAGCCCAAGGGCACACCGGCAGTTTGTGCCGCTGAATGTGGCGGCAATTCCCGGCGAACTGATTGAATCGGAGTTGTTCGGCCACGAAAAGGGTGCCTTCACCGGTGCCCTAGGCCGGCGCGTCGGGCGTTTCGAGCAGTCCAACGGCGGTACGCTGTTTCTCGACGAGATCGGCGACATGCCGATGAAAATGCAGACCCGGCTGCTGCGGGTTATCGCCGAGGGCGAGTTTCATCGCGTTGGCGGTTACGACGCCATCAAGGTGGATGTGCGCATTATCGCCGCAACCCACCAGCGGCTCGAAGCGCTGGTGCGCATGGGCAAGTTTCGGGAGGATCTTTTCCACCGGTTGAACGTCATTCGCGTGCATGTGCCGGGCCTGATCGACCGCCGCGAGGATATTCCAATGCTGGCGGCGCACTTCCTTGACCGGGCGACCCGGGAGATCGGCGAGGAGCCCAAGCAGTTCGACGAGGGCACCCTGGGCTACCTTTCAACCCTGCCCTGGGACGGCAATGTCCGGCAACTGGAAAACACCTGCCGCTGGCTAGCGGTCATGGTGACCGGGCGGCGTGTGCGCATCGATGATCTGCCGCCGGAGATCAAGAACCAGTCCGCACAGCCCCAGCCCCTATCCTGGGAAGCGGCACTCGCCGACTGGGTGCGCGCGGCGCTGACCGCCAATCGTGCCCAACCGATCCTGCACGATGCCACACCGGCCTTCGAGCGCACCCTGATCCGCACCGCCCTCAAGCACACCGGCGGCCGCCGCGGGGAAGCCGCCGAACTGCTCGGCTGGGGCCGCAACACGCTAACCCGCAAGATCGCCGAGTTGGGCCTGTAGCCTAAACGGAGCACCCCCCAGGACGGCCGATGTCGAGCGTAGCTTTGCGGGACACGATACTAGCCCCTTCAGTGCGTTACCTCTTGGTTCTGCTGCTTGCGCAGCGCCTCGGCATAGAGGGCGTCGAAGTTAACCTGGGCGATGTGCAGCGCGGGAAATCCGCCTTTCAGCGCCAGGTTATCGATTGCTTCCCGTGCGTAGGGAAAGAGCGTGGTCGGGCCAAGGGTCGCCAGCATGCGCTGTAGCGTCTCGCCCTCGAATTCCTCCACCGCGAACAGGCCCGCCTGCTGCACCTCCACGATAAAGGCGGTCTTGCCGCCATCCTGTTTGGCGCGCAGGGTGACGGTGAGCACCACCTCGAAGCGGGTGTCGTCCAGGCGCGTTGAGCGCGTGTTGATATCCACCTGAACCTCGGGCTGAAAGTTCTCGGAGAAAACCTGGGGGCTGCGCGGCGATTCCCACGAGGCATCCTTCAGATAAATGCGCTCCAAGCGCACCTGGGCGGTCATGCCTTCACCACCGGCAGGCTCTGGTTGCGCCACTCTGTGACCCCGCCCGCGAGCCGGGAGACGTTCTCGAAACCGTGCTTGCGCAGGATGGCACCCGCGGTGCCCGCGTGCTGACCCATCTTGCAGGCCACGACTATGGGCCGTTCGCGGTGCTTCTTGAGTTCATTGACCCGGTTGTTGAGGGCCGAGAACGGTATATTGAGCGCATCGACGATGTGCCCGGTGTCGTATTCCTTCTTGTCGCGCACATCAAGCACGAGGGCATTCTCCTTGTTGACCAACTCAACGAGTTGCTGGGCGGTTACGGAACGGCCGCCGCGCCTCATCTCGTTCCTGATGAACAGCACCAACAACAGGACAAAGGCGGCGACTAGAATGGGATGGTTACCGATAAATTCCAGTACCTGGTTCATAACGGCCGGATATCCAAGCCTCGCAAGCGTTGGGCCTCCAGATTGGCTGCGGGCATTCGAGCCGACCGGCCCAACTGCCGCTCGACAACGCCGGCGAAGGTTCGCGGGCGCGACGGCGATTATACAGGGTTGCCGAGCAGATAGCCTGTGGCTGTACTGGCCCCGCCAGGGCCATCTCAAAGCGTTCGGCCTTGAAAGAAAATTGCTGAAAGGCCATTACATGCCACAGGGTATTGCTTAGTTTTCCGAAAAATACTCATAAACCTTCTATATAGGGCTTTGCCGAGGGCTAGAAGCCTGTCGGGCTTTGTAGCCAAGTGTTTGATTTATGAGGAATCTGGTTTTTCGCACCAAAAGAAAAAATCTATATATTTCAATAGGTTGAGATATTCAAAGTATCTAAGCCCGACAGGCTGCTAGTGGGCGACTTTGGGATGGCCCTAGCTGGCCCCGTTGAACTTTGGCCTACCGATCACTTGCGGATGACGGCCAGACGGCTGCCGCCCACCGGGTGCCAGGGTGCGCCGCAAGGCTGGGCAAATCCTCGCATCGGGCAGGGGTGCACCTCGATGCGCCGGCGTCGTAGCCAAACTGAGCCATCTCGCGGACATGCGGGGTAGAATACGCGCACTTGACCTGCCGCCTCGTTGTTGTCTGAACATGGCCGGATTTCCGAAAGAGAACCAACCCGATTGCAGTGTTTTGAACGATCAGCGCACCAGCAATACGACGCTGCTGGTGGTACTGGACGGATTCGGCCATCGCGATGCGGTTGCAGACAACGCGATTGCCAAGGCCCATACCCCAAACTGGGACCGTTTCCTCGCACAAGCGCCCCATACCCTGGTATCCGCCTCCGGCACCGATGTCGGCCTACCTGCGGGACAGATGGGCAACTCCGAAGTCGGGCACATGAGCCTTGGCGCCGGCAGGGCTATCCTGCAGGATCTGAGCCGCATCGACCGGGCCATCGAGCAGGGCGAACTGGCAAGCAACCAGGCGCTAAATGGCCTGTTCGACAAGCTGCTGCGGTCGGGTGGCGCATTGCACGTTCTGGGGCTGCTTTCTCCCGGCGGCGTACATTCCCATGAGGAACAGATCTTCGAACTGTTGCGCGTGGCGGCCGGCAAGGGACTCAAGCGCATCTACCTGCACGCCTTCCTAGATGGCCGCGACACACCGCCCAAGAGCGCTCGCGCCTCTCTCTGCAAAGCCGAGGCCCTGCTGACGGGCCTTGGTGCAGGCCGCGTCGCATCCATAGCGGGGCGCTACTACGCCATGGACCGCGACCTGCACTGGGAGCGCATCGAGCCGGTCTACCGTCTGCTCGCGAACGGCGTCGCACCGTTCCAGGCCAAAGATGCGCCGCGCGCTCTAGAGCTTGCCTACGGGCGCGGCGAGACGGACGAGTTCGTGCAACCCACGCTAGTCGGCCCGGTGCCGGAAACGACGCCCCCGCCGACGCCGCAAGATGCAGCCGTATTCATGAACTTTCGGGCCGACCGCGCCCGCCAGTTGACGCGGGCCCTGACGGCGCCGGATTTCAACGACTTCCAACGCGGCACCTTCGTCAAGCTACTCGACTTTGTCACGCTTACCCGCTACGCGGACGATATCGATACCGCCTGCGCGTTCGAGCCGCCAGTGCTGACCAACACGCTCGGCGAATACCTGGCCAAGCTCGGCAAGCGGCAACTGCGCATCGCGGAGACGGAAAAGTACGCACATGTCACGTTTTTCTTCTCCGGTGGTCGCGAGCAGCCCTTCCCGGGCGAGGAACGCCTACTGGTGCCGAGCCCCAGAATCGCCACCTACGACCTGCAGCCAGAGATGAGCGCCGCCGAGGTGACCGACAAACTGGTCGCCGCCATTCGCTCGCGGCACTTTGACCTGATTGTATGCAACTATGCCAATGGCGACATGGTGGGACATACCGGCGTGTTCGCGGCGGCCGTGGCCGCGGTGGAAACCTTGGATGTTTGTCTCGGGAAGCTGGAAACGGCAATCGCGGCCAACGGTGGCCAGATGCTCATTACGGCGGACCACGGCAACGTGGAAACCATGCACGACAGGGTAGCGGGGCAGCCACACACGGCGCACACCTCGGAGTTGGTGCCCCTCGTCTACATCGGCCCCCAAAATCTATCCCTGGCGGGCGGGGGCGCATTGGCCGATGTGGCGCCCACGCTGCTCGCGCTCATGCGCCTGGAACAGCCAACGGAAATGACGGGTCGCTCACTGGCCCGGATACGGCAGCGCCGCGGCGCATGAGCAAAAGGCCGGGCCGGTTCGACTCGGGCCGCGAGGACGCACCGGCATCGCATCCTTGCCCACAGCGCATGATGTACACCGCGGATAAAAGCAAACGTCCGCAGGCACGGAGGGCTTGGCGGCGATTTGCCCGGCAGGCCACCGCGCGCTTCCTGGTTTCGCTCGTCGGCTTCCATGCCGACCTCGCCCTGCCCCTGGCACCTGGCGATGGCGAGGGGATTCAGGCGCGACTCCAGGCCCTAACCGAGGAGTTGAACGATCTTGACGCCTGGCTGTCGGCGGCGGGGCAGAGGCGTCTGCGGCTGTTGAAGGAACTGCGGGCCCAGGACCGCGCCATCGCCGCCGCGGGTGCCGCCGTGGCGGCGAGCGATGCCGCGCTGGCGACGATACAGACGGAGTTGGCGCGGCTGGACGGCGAGCGCGACGAGCTGCGGGAGCGGCAGGGCCGGGAGGCCGACAGCATAGGCGAGCACCTGGCCACCGCGTATCGGCTGCGCGGCCAGGATGTTCTTAGGCTGCTGCTCGACCAGCGGTCTCCGGCAACCGTGGAGCGCCTGTTGATCTACCACCGTCACCTGATCGAAGCCCGCGTGGACGCGCTGGAATCCTATCGGCGGCTAGGGGCGCGGCTGCAGCGAAACGCCGCGGCGCTGGCATCGCGCCAGGCGGCGGCGCGGGAGGCGCGGCAACGCCTTGTTGCGCACAGGCGGGAGCTCCAGCAGAACCGGCATCGGCGCCAGGAGCTTATCGCAACCCTGGACGGCGATGTGGCGAACAGGGTAAGCCTGCGCCAAGCGCGGCTACGCGACCAGGAGCGCCTGCGGGCACTGCTCGCGGAACTGCAACGGCAAACGTCGGACGACCTTGCGGGGACGGGCTTCGCCGAGCGCAAGGGGACGCTGCCCTGGCCCGTCGAGGGCGCGTTGGTCAGCCGTTTCGGCCAACCCCGGGCCGACGGGCGCCTGCAGTGGCAAGGGGTATTGCTGCGGGCCGAACCGGCCAGCCCCATCAAGGCCGTGTATCGCGGTCGAGTGGTGTTCGCGGACTGGTTGCGGGGCTTCGGCTTATTGACGATTCTGGACCACGGCGACGGGTACATGACTCTCTACGGGCACGCTGACCGCTTGGCCAAGCGGCTGGGCGACCTTGTGGAAAGCGGCGAGGTGATCGCCCACGCCGGCCAGAGCGGCGGCATGCGGGCAAGCGGGCTGTATTTCGAGATTCGCCAAGACGGCAACGCCATCGACCCGCTGCCCTGGGTCGTTGATGGGTGGCCGGCGAGCGATGGGTAGCCGGCGAGCGACAGGTAGCTGGTGAGCGAATGCTGCTAGCATAGCAGGCTCTCAATGGGGTTAACTTCCGGGATGGCCTTGCGTTTTATCACCCTGTTCGGAATCGTTGCCAGTATCGTGACGGGCATCGCAGTCGGCATACTGGGTTACCGTAGCTGGTCCGACCGCGGTATCGCTTCCCGGCAGGCCGATGTCATTGAGCGGGCCGCCGCCTACATTCAACTCAACTACGTTGAAGAAATTCCCCGCGGCCAGCTTGTCAACGACGCCCTCGCAGGGATGCTGAACGGACTGGACGGCTATTCGAGGCTTCTCGACCCCGATGCCTACAAGCGCCTCCGGTCGAAAACCGCCGGGCGGTTCGGCGGTATCGGTATCGAACTCGGTCTGGTGGGCGGCCATTTCACCGTCCTCGCCGCCTTGGATCAAACACCGGCAGCCCAGGCCGGCCTGGCCGCCGGAGATCGCCTGATTGCGCTGAACAATGCACCCCTCAAGGGGAAAAAACTGCTGGAGGCGGTGGAACTGCTGCGGGGCCCCCAGGGCACGGATGTCCGGCTGACTCTCACCAGATCCGGTAGGGAGTTCGTGGTCACCCTGACCCGGGCCAAGATCGCGGCCAAGGGCATCCGCACCCGCTGGCTGGCACCCGGCTACGCCTACGTAGGTATTGCGCGGTTTCAGAGAGATACCGGGCAGGACTTCGCCGATGCCGTTCTGGCGCTCGCCCAGGAGCGCAACATCGACGGCCTGGTACTCGACCTCCGCAACAACCCGGGCGGCGTACTCGGTGCCTCGGTGGATGTGGCGGACGCATTGCTGGAGCGGGGCCTGCTCGTCTGCACGGAAGGCCGGCCAGCGGCCAAGCGGCTACAGCATCGCTCCTCCATCGACGACCTGCTGGAGGGTGCGCCTGTGGCCGTACTGATCAACGAAAGCTCCGCTTCCGGCTCGGAAATCGTGGCGAGCGCGCTACAGGACCACGGGCGCGCCACCGTTATCGGCGCCAAAAGCTACGGCAAGGGCTCGGTGCAATCGGTACTGCCACTGGCGGGCGACCGGGCCTTGAAACTCACCACCGCCTATTACTTCCGGCCGCATGGCGGCCCGATTCATCAGCAGGGTGTCGTCCCCGACATGGCGATAGACCCGGCCGACGATGTGGCGGCTCTGGCGCTGGCCGTGCGCGTTTTGCGGGAGGGCTAGCGCAAACTCCTCGCCAGGCTCAAGGTCCGTACCCCGATCTACCGCATCCGTCGCCAGCCAGGCTGCGTGCACATCGCCGGCAAGCGGTCAAGCGTCCAACAAGGCCTGGCCAGCGCCAAAGTCGAGCGTTCCCGCGTACAGGGCCCGTCCGCTGATGGCACCCATAAGCCGGGTGCCCGCGCGATCATTGGCCGTTCTGAGGCGGGCGAGGTCTTCCAGGTCGTTGATGCCACCAGAGGCGACTACCGGTAACCGGGTGGCACCGGCCAGCGCCAGGGTCGCCTCGATGTTAAGCCCCGTAAGCATGCCGTCGCGCTCGATGTCGGTGTAGACGATACCAGCCAGATCGAAGGCGCCAGCCAGCACCGCAAGCTCCCGCGCATCTTGCCCGGAACTGACATCCCAGCCTTCGGTTGCCGCCTTGCCGCCTCTGGCGTCGAGCCCAAATAGAACCCGGCCCGGGTACGCATCCGCCAGCATGGGCAGAAAATCGGCATCCCGCACCGCCCTGGTGCCAACGATGACCGCGGCCGCACCCGCATCCAAGTACGCGCCCGCGGTCTCGACCGAGCGGATGCCGCCGCCTACCTGTACGGGCACACCGGGAACGCGGCGGACGATGCGGGCGACCAAGTCGCGATTCACCGGCTCGCCGGCAAAGGCACCGTCGAGGTCGACGACATGCAGGCGGCGGCATCCCGCATCCGCCCATCGCGCGGCCATGGCAACGGGGTCGTGAGAGAACACCGTGGCGTCCCGCATACGCCCCTGCCGCAGGCGCACACAGCGGCCCTCCTTCAGGTCGATGGCGGGAATCAACAGCATAGAATTAGGGAATTGTAGTGATCGGTTGACGAACCACGACCTGTAGTGGTTGTGCGATTTGCAGGATTCGGCATGGGGTGGTTTGTCAACCGATCTTTATAGGTTCCTAAAGTTACTGGGCCGGTGTATTTGCACATGCGCGCCCGGTCAAACAAGGGGTGCAAAGGGAACCCTTGGTCGAGGCACAGCCGTGCGAACGTCATGTGCCGTCTGTGCTAGGGTCAAACGAGGGGTTCAAAGGGAACCCTTGGTCGAGGGCACCCGACCATCGATGCGGGGGTCGAGCGCCACGGCCGCCCGCAACGCGCGGCCGAACGCCTTGAACAGCGTCTCGGCCTGGTGATGGGCGTTGTTGCCCCGCAGATTGTCGAGATGCAGGGTCACCTGGGCATGGTTGACGAAACCCTGGAAAAATTCGCGTAGCAAGTCCACATCGAAATCGCCGACGCGTGGCCGGGCGTAGTCGCAGCGATACTCAAGGCCCGGCCGGCCCGACAGGTCGATGACCGCGCGCGACAGTGCCTCGTCGAGGGGCACGTGGGCGTGTCCGTAGCGGCAAACGCCCCGCTTGTCGCCGATGGCCGTGGCAAACGCCTGGCCGAGCACGATGCCCACATCCTCCACGGTATGGTGGGCGTCCACCTCAAGGTCGCCCTTGGCGCGGATGCGGAGATCCACCAGCCCATGGCGAGCCACCTGGGTCAACATGTGCTCAAAGAACGGCAACCCGGTTTGTAGTTCGCATGCGCCGGTACCGTCGAGGTTCAGCACCAGCTCGATTTGGGTTTCCCGGGTGTTCCGCTGCACCTCGGCGGAGCGTCCGGCGTTCGGGGTGGATGTCATGCACCGAGTCCCGGTTGAGGCCGGCCGCGAGTATACGGGATAGCAGGGTCTTGAGTATCGAATCAGATACGGTCTAGCAGGCTGCCGTACGGAAGGAACTTGTTGTCCGTATGCTGCTTGATCCATACCGTTAGACCGGACGGCCAGGCACCGCGCTCGCGCAACGCGCTGGCCAGTACGATCACCGGCGAGTTGGCCCCGGCTTTCCAGGAGGGAAACCGGGCCTCGGCCAGCGTATAGAACCGAATCAGCGCAACCAGCTCATCGTCGCCCAAGTTCCGCGAGGCGGCTTGCCAATCTACGCGGTTGGCGTGCGCCACCCCCGCTAGACGCTCCACATCCGCTTGCGACAGGCCGAAATCCTCTTCGCCCGGGCATCCGGCGGCGGCAAACAGTTCGTCGAGCACCGCTTCGTCCAGCCCGGCGACCAACTCCGATGGGTTCCAGGTACCAACGCTCAAGAAGCCGCTCCCCAAGCAACCGAGGAAACCTGCCCGGATCTCCGGCCCACCCCGAATTGCGGGCCGAGTAGTGGCTGGGCACTGGGCACCTCAGGCGGCGCGCCCACGGGTGATCGCCTCGCGCAGGCCCTGAAGCAACCCCTGCAAGAGCGCCATGCGCTCGCGCAAATCACCCTGGCCCGCCTCGATACGGGCTACGCGCTCCTCCAGATCCTTTTTATCATGGTCCATCCGGGCCGTCAGATCCGTTTTGAGCAAGCGCAGGCTTTCAGGATGAGGCCCGTCATGGCCACTCCCACGCCGATGATTGTCCAGATTTCTGGAGTCATGGGTTGAGTCTATACGCCAGGCATGAATCCCGGCAACCACCAAGGTCGCTCGGTGCGCGGCAGTTCCGCCCCACCTTAGTAATCTATAATGGCCCAGTCTGGGTACGATGGGACAATGATGCACAGGCTTGTGCTGATCGGGTGCGCGGCCCTGCTGGCGGTTGCCTGCTGGGCGACTTGGTTCCTGTGGGACGCCAATCGGCTGAAGCCGGCGCTCGCCGACACCATCGAGCGCGAGACCGGCATTCCGGTCGAAATCAAGGGCAGCCTGGAGTGGCAGTTCATACCGCGTTTGTGGTTGGCGGCCCACGACCTGTACGCGGTTCATAGCGGGCGTACCTGGTCGCTAGAGCGATTGGTCTTGCGCCCGGACATCGCCTCCCTGATCCGCAATCCCGTCGCATTGGACCATTGGCGCCTCGAAGGGCTCGCTCTGCGGAACCTCGTCGTAGCGGATGCGCACCGCCGCTTGCGGGCATCCCGATTGACCCTGCGCAATATCGGGCCGGACAGCTCCGCGGCCCTGGAGGCCGAGATCACCTACACCCCGAGAGCCCGCCCACCCATCGAAGTCTCCCTTGCCGGCACCTTCGCGGTGGCCGCCGACCGCGTCCGCGTTCGGAACCTGGCCTTCCGCACGCCCGATGCCTCCGGCGTCTGCAACGTCGTAGCAATGCCCAACGGCAAACCCAGTCCTGCGGAGCAACGCCAGGAGAACGCAGCTTTTCCCTTGGCGATCATGCGCACCTACGATTGGGATGGCCGCTGCGATTTCGAACAGGTCGGCCACGCCGGCGAGACCATCGAGAACGCCTATGTCGTATTCGACAACAAGGAGGGCGGGAGCATCGTTATGGCCCACGCACCGGCGTTCCTGGGCGGCGAGGCGCAACTGGAAGTGGTCGTGCAGGCAGCTCCGGCGGCCACGACTTGGCAGTTTCGCCCCCGCCTGTCCGGCGTGAACAGCCGCGCATTGGCCAACCTGCTCGGCGTGAACAGCCCGGTTGCCGCCGCGCTCGATTACCAGGCCAACGTGCGCATGACCGGCAATACGCCGACCGCGCTGCTCGCTTCCATCAACGCCCAATCCCGCTTTTCCACCGGGCCCGGCGAACTCGACAGCGCCTGGCTCGCCAAGCCGCTGTCGGAAATCGCTGGATTCATCCGCCGCTCCGACGGGCGGCCAGGTTTCCCGAACAGCCTTCAATACCAGCGTCTAGACGGCAGTTGGAACGTCGAAGGCACCGCACACCGCGCCGATTTGACCCTGGACAATCTCGAGATATCTGTGCGGGGCGACTATTGGATCGCGGAAGACAGAATCGATGCCCAGGCTGAACTCCGCTTCGGAAGCGGCGGAGAACATGCAGCTTTTGAGGTTGGCCCGCCCTTGGCAGGCATGCCGTTCCGCTTCCGATGCCAAGGCGCAGGCTCGGACCCGGCTTGCGAGCTAGACGTTGCAGATGCGCTCCTAGGCGTTTTTGGGACCGCGGCCGACACGATAGTTCAAGAATACTTCCCGGAAGAACAACAGGATTCGGCGCGTTCCCTGTTAAACGAGTGGATACAGGCATTGGGCAGCGACGTCGGCACGTTGTCGGGGATGACGTCCTGGAGCTCAGCGTTGGATGAGTTGATACAGGCATTGGGCAGCGACGCCGACCAACCATCGGGCGAAAAAGACTGACGGCACCGTGGACTGGTTCGCCGCCAGATTGCTCGCCTGGTTCGACACGCACGGCCGCCGGGAACTGCCCTGGCAACGGAACCCGACACCATACCGGGTGTGGGTCTCGGAGGTAATGCTGCAACAAACCCAGGTGCGAACGGTGGTTCCCTACTACCAGCGCTTCATGGTGCGCTTCCCCAACGTCGCCAGCCTCGCCGCCGCCCACATCGACGAGGTGCTGCACCTGTGGACGGGCCTTGGCTACTACGCGCGCGGGCGCAACCTGCACCGGGCCGCGGTTCAGATTCAGCGCGGCGGCGGTGTGTTTCCATCCACCCGCGGGGGGTTGGAAGCCCTACCCGGCATCGGCCGCTCGACGGCGGGTGCGGTGCTGGCGTTGGCATTCGGCGAACGGGCGGCCATTCTCGATGGCAACGTCAAGCGCGTTCTCTGCCGCTTCCACGCCGTCGAGGGCGATGTTTCGCGAGCTTCGACGCTACGGGAATTGTGGGCGCATGCCGATGCGCATACGCCGAAGCAACGTATTAGCGCCTACACCCAGGCGATCATGGATCTCGGTGCGGCGGTGTGCAATCGGTCGGCACCCAGGTGTGGCGCATGCCCCGTGGCCAATCGTTGCAGCGCCCTCGCGACCGGCCGCGCCAAGGACTTTCCGGTGCGAGCGCGCACCGGGACGAAGCCGGTGCGCAAAGCGCGGATGTACGTCATCGCCACCCGGGCCGGGGCATGCCTGTTGGAAAGGCGGCCAACCGGGGGTGTTTGGGGAGGATTGTGGGCACCGCCGCAACGGGGTGCAGGCTGCACGCCCGGAGATATCTGCCGAGAGTTCGGAATTGACGGCAACTCGGTGGCGGCGAGTAGGGCGGGCAGCACCTTCCGGCATACGTTTTCGCACTTCCATCTCGATATCGAGCCCTATTTTCTGACGCTCGACGGCCGCCCGGCGCTGGTCGCCGACGACGACCGGATGCAGTGGTATCTTCCGGGTCAGGCGCGGGCTGTCGGTCTGCCCGCCCCAGCGGTTAAACTGCTGGCGAACATCGCCGGGCGAACCCATGCGCCGAATTCATAGCAACCTGGTTGGCAACAGACCAAGGGGGTCGCCGAGTCTCGTTGCCAACGGGACCCCGCCGCCCCAGCGGTGGAAATCTTCATGACAGGCACCGTCTTCTGCCGCAAGCATCGCCGGGAACTCCCAGGGTTGGATGCGCCACCGCTACCCGGCCCCAAGGGCCAGGAGATATTCGAAACGGTCTCCAGCAGGGCCTGGTCGGAGTGGCAGTCTTTGCAAACGATGCTCATCAACGAGAAGAACCTGAGGTTGATCGACCCAGAGGCGCGCCGCTATCTTGCCGAGCAGATGGAGAAATTCCTCGACAACGAGCCGGTCGACCGCATCGAGGGCTACGTGCCGCCAGCCGACTGATGACGGCCCGAGAGGCCGGCGTACGAGCCATCGCCCAACCAGGCATGTATGGAAACGGCGGGACAGGGACATTCCACAAACCGCGTTCGCAACTTCGGAAACAGCTTGTGGCGATTCCATGGACAGATCGCGCTTAGGTGGTGAATCAGTTTGAATCTGTGGGCCGAGCGGAAGCACGGCGCACAGGGGATTCGGCAGACTCGGGATTCAAGCTGATACTCTAACCCGTGCTTAGCGGGAGTTGGCGAACGTTGGCCGATTGGCTTGACGCTCATGGTGCCCATCGCTTTAATACCGGCCCCCCGCGCCCCGCTCGGCGGGCACCAGCGGCCAGGTAGCTCAGTCGGTAGAGCAGCGGACTGAAAATCCGCGTGTCGGCAGTTCGATTCTGCCCCTGGCCACCAATTAAATCAATAGGTTATAGTTTTTCGTAGCTAACAAAAATCGAGCGCGGTACGGCATGGCGACGGCGAATGCCTCCAGCAAGCACCGCATCTGTGAGCAATCGTTCTATTGCCACAGACCCTTGGCTACCGTCACGACCTTCGACGCTTACGAATCGCTGCAAGAAAACCGGCAAGCCTTTCGATGTCGGCTTTGATTTCCGAGGGATCGGGTACAGGAGCCCGCGCGGCGGGTGCCTCGTCGTGTCCGCGAAGCCATCTCGAGCATTTCGTGATTGCGGATTCGACAGCCCGGCAGTCCTCTCGCGTGATGTCCTCCAGCAACTCGACCTGTCGGGTCTGAACGCTGGACCTGAACCGCTCGACAACGCCGCCAAGAAGCACCTCTTCAAGAGCACGCTCCCAGGCCTCCCGGAGGTACCCGTATATCTCGACCGCGCCCCTTTCATATGCATCCTGATGGCCATCGCGATGGAGCCTTTCGGCGTCCTGGATTAGCCTCTTCAAGTGGCCCACGCGGCTTTTGACCTTGAGCGCCACCCATGGAAGTTCTTCAGCGCAGACACCTGCACCTCCGGCTAGATTGCGGACATGCTGGTCGCGTTGCTCAACCTTCTCTTCCTCGGCAACTTGCTTGAGTTGAAGGAGAAACACGACATCGTGCGTGAATACGATGACCTGCCGCGTCTTTGCCTCCTCGACCAAGCGCCGGGCAACACCTTCTCGCCATTTGTAGTCGAGCGACGAGACGGGATCGTCGAACACGATGGCGGAACGATCATTGGCCGTACTAAGTTCGGCGAAGAACGAGGCGATGGCGAGGCATCGCTGCTCACCCTCGCTGACAACGCTCGGCAGATCAACACTCGGTGCACGCTTGAGGATCAGCCGATGATAGAGAATTCCTCTCTTCCCGCCGGCTTCCTTCAACTCTACTTCGACATGTTGGAATCGAAGGTTTGAGAGTTCTCGGTGAAAACTCTTCTTGAGTTCGTCGGTAACAGCCTTCTTAGTGAGCTGAGTACTCCGGCGTGTAATGGCAACCGTGTTCGTTTCCCGAAGACAGGATTCGTAGGCAGCGTGCTTCCTCTTGCGCTCGATCTCGGCGAGGACGATCGCTTCATGCTGAGCGAGCACCTTACGAGCGCGAAGCTCCCGCGCCTCGTCCGCCATACGTTTCTGCATCTCTGGATCAGCCTCATCTCGAAGAGCCGCTGCCCGCATTGCGAGTTGATCCGCAAGAGCGTCGATATCAGCTGCAATCGGAATGAGATCCGCACAGCTATCGGCCAAGTCACGCTTCCCGCGCAATGCGAGTACAATGGCCGTGCGACGGTTCTCGGCGGCCGTGAGTGCCGCGACGATGGCCTGCGAGAACGGCTCGTGCTCGATTCGAATCTCGGTAAGAGTCTCCTTCGCTGAGCAAGGGACAACCTCTAGGTCTGTGAAGGTTTGCCTATGCTCGTCGAGGGTGTCTCGGACTTCCTTGATCTCGCGTTCCGCAGTCGACACGACGAGTGCCTCGAACGCATCAAGGCGGTGGCGGGTGGCAGGGTCGAGCTCCTGCTGACAAAGCACACAACGGCTTCCATCCTTTACGACTGGAAACGGAGTTTCGGGGTAGGCCAGTTCCTCGGAGAACTTGCGAGCCGACTCCCAAAGCGACGACCACAACTGTGTGCCCGTGCCTAGCAGCATCCCTGCCGGAAATGCGGCTTCCCGGAGTCTTCTTGCCTCGTCGAGCTTGCGGCGACCCGTATCACGGAGAGCAAACACGGCATCGACGGACGCCGGGGAGAGCAATGCCTCAACTTTGCGCACATGCTCAGCCAGCCTCTCGACACGCCGGGCGCGAGCGCTCAGTTCCTGTCCAAGCTTCGCTGGATCATTCGCCTTGCTGTCAAGAAGAGCCCTTTCGAGAAAATCGAGTCGTGAATCCTCGTCCGATGACAGGCGAGACAATTCCCATACCATCTCCGGCGTTGTGAGGACATTGACGTTTGCCAACAGTCCCGCGACGGCTGTGCCGTCGGAGATTTGTGTCTGAAGGAGGGCGAGTTCGTTGGAGGCAAGTGAACGCCGTTCCTTCTCGAGCCGTTCGTGGATGGCGTTGCACGCCCGCGCCAGTTTGTCGAAGAGATCGAGACCAAAGGGGCGGAAGGCAACATCGGTTTTTTCGGTCAAGTAGACAGCGGCAGAGCGGGTATCGAAAACGCTCACGCGCGAGATGAAGTCGTCGCCCGGTTGACCTGCCCACTCTCTCGGTCCGGGATCTGAGCCGAGCGTGTATTTGATCGCAACAACGGGGGCAGGCGGCGCTGTGCCCGAAACGACGTTGCGGAGGATTTCCTCTTGTCCACGAGCCCGGCATGCGCTCTTGAGGATGCGGATGTAGCCCGTCTTCCCCGCGGCGTTGTCCCCATAGACGACGGTGAGCCGGGGGGAGAACTGAAGGGTCTGGTTCTCGGCAAGGGCGTTCACTCCCCAGTGATGAACGATCGAATTGAGCGATACCGGGGTGTCCGCTTCCCCCTCGCCGGAGACATGCTCGCGGGCAAGCGGAACGACTTCCTGCGGCCCAGCCAGACCGTGTCCAGACTTGCAGATCTCGGCGAGACATGAGATGTCCTCGTCAGAAAGCTCGCCCCCGACAACGAGGCGTCGTAACGCATCGCGCTGCCAGATCGGCCGGCGCTCGCCCTCGGACCAGTTGAGGATCTCTTGCAGGATAGACACAGTCACCCCGGTTGAGTTCGCCCCCGACGCAGGGTGCATATTCCACGTATTTGAGCACTGGTTTCACGGTAAATCGAGCCGCCTGTTCGATGGGTTGTGTCAACGAAGCGAGTCATGCGAGACAATCGTGCACCTTGCGCCATCGGAACTATCGAAGATCGCGGAGTTGTCGATCAATGAGGTGGCTTGGAAGAAACACCGACCGATCGGCCTTCCAAACCTCCAGAGCACTGATCAAAAGTGCTCGGTCGCACGCCGCGTCTGCCTTGAGTTGATCGATGACCCACAGCACTCCGTGGGCGCGAACGCCCCCGTCGGATGCAGCCTTACGCAACAGCGAATCACCCGTCAGGAGGATGCTGCCCTCGTGGGACTGTGCGGTGATCAGGCAGATGCAGTCGTTGGCCGAAAGGCGGCCAAATCGACGTTTTAGAGCGAGGGCATCCGCCATGCGTTCGGGCGGAAGATCATGGGTCTCCATGCCACCATGGTCTAGGATTGTCCATTCGCCTGGCGAGAAGTCCAGCAGTTCGGATTCGCGCACCGACAATGGGACTACGAAGCGGAAGGGGAGGCGGCACAGCGCCCGCAGGAGCCGCCCTTTGCGAAGGTCGATCAGACAGGACGCATCATTGACCACGACGACGGGCATCAGCCACCTGGACCCCGGATTTCGCGCTCGACGGACGCTAGGGGGCGATGCAGAAGCTGCGCCGCACGGACCGGCGAGATCAACTGCTCTCCCAGAGCCCGCCAGACCAGGCTCTCAAAGCGCTGCGGCCGCTCGAAGGCGCCGAAACCTTCGTCGTCGCGGATCGGCTCCGGCTCCTCCCTGCGCCAGGCGCGCGCATAGCTGCGAAAGGCATACTTGATGGCGGATTGCGGCAAGATGCCGACCTGCCCGAGCCGCATCAGCATGGCCGCCGCCGACACGCCGTAGAGTCGCTTCAAGCGCATCAGTTCGTGGTAGGTCATGCCGTGACGGTGTGGCCCCGCTTCCTCCGCGAGATGTCCGGCGGGAACCAAAAACGCACCCGCGAACCGGTCCATGGCCTTCTCAAGCCGAATCTCCGGATTGCCAGTCGCACGGATGATCCGGTGCGCGAGTTCGTGAGCGAGGTTGAAACGTTTGCGCTCGACGCCGGTCCGGCTGGACACGACGACCACCGCGGTAGCGGGCCTGTCGCCGCTGCACAGCACGTCGCAGGCCAGCCCATCGAACCGCTGCGGCAAGTCCGCCTCGATCACCCGGATTCCCTTGTCCTCAAGGAGCCCGGCCATGCTCGGAATCGGATCGGTGCCGAGCGTCCAGTGCCGACGGAGCCGTCCCGCAATTTCGTCGATCTTTCCGAAGCTCTCGACGTGCTCGGTCACCAGACCGCTAAACGGGTCGCTCGGCGGCGCCAACTCGAGGATTTCCTCGATAGCCAGGTAAGCCTCGATCTTTTCGGTGACAATGGCCTCCGCTTTCGCGCGATCCCGCGCCGAAGTGCCTGAGTGCTTGCGGAACTCGATGCCCCGCAAGGCCTCCACCTGACCACCCATGAGGAAGTCCAGGGATACACCGAGGGTCTTGCCGAGCCCGACCAGAACCGCCGACGACGGCATCATCTTGCCCGACTCGTACTTGCTGATCGCTTGTGCGGTGACCCTGGGAGTGACGCGATCGGCCAGTGCCCGCATCGACAGCCCCGCTTTCTTGCGCGCCAATCGCAGTCTTTGTCCGAACATGGTCTCCTCCCGATTTTCTGTGGGTTGACATTATATAAAATTCCATTCAAAACTAAACTCAATGTTGATGAAGAGCAGGTTTCAATAGAACCAGGAGGCGAAAATGCCAGAGAAGATCAACACTTTTTCCTCACGCGAAGGTTGGGCGGTGCAAGGCGCGGGCAATCGGAAGGCGACATCGGCCCACCCAACACAACGCGAGGCGGTCGAAGCAGCTATCGGCATCGCGCGTGCTCAAGGCACGGAGATGTTCGTGCACGGTCGAAACGGGCGGACTCGCGAGCGCAACACCTACGGCCATGATCCTTACCCTCCCAAGGGGTAAGGCATAGGGAGACACCGCCATACTCAAGATGGAGATGCGATGCAGGATTTGGGATAGGGCGGCTGTTTGGGTGAATTTTTGGTCGGTTGCTCAGGAAGACGGGGAATTCCGAACACCTTCGCCATCCTCCTGGGATAACACCGGGTCTCTTCCTGTGTCTCGGCGAAAGCGTCGCGGACCTGAACAATATCAATCTCGGAAATAGGCCCGTTGCTTGCGAGCGGGGGCGAGACCCTTCGCCACAATTAGGCACGCGTCCTTCTTCGGCGCGAAGCTGAACGCTTGTCGCACTGATATTTTGATATATTAACTTTTACATGGTTAAAAACCATGCATATGTGCATTCTATAAAAATTGCTTGCGGAAATTTTAAACATTAAGTATTTTGATGGTTATGCACCATCAAAAAATCCCACGTCTAAAACCGCTTTTGGATACTGTCCCTCCCGGCTTCATGGTTGACACACCATGGCTGAGGGCCCAGGGGATCGACTCGAAGTCCATCCACAACTATGTCTCCCGCGGGTGGCTAGAACGCGTCGTCCGCGGCGTGTATCGCCGTCCGCTACCCAAAGGCGCGCAAGACGACCACGAGGAGTCCTGGGCGATCCCGCTTCTCTCCCTACAATGGCTCATGAAGTACGCCGTGCACCTCGGCGGAGAGAGCGCCCTCGACATGGCGGGCTACGCCCACTACCTGAGCCTCGGAGGAAGATCGCGCGTTCATTTCTATGGCGAAGTACCGTCTTGGCTCAAGCGGCTGCCCATGCAGACGGAGGTCGTCGTGCGTCGGCGCACGCTCTTCGGCAATGACCCCCTCGGTATCGACGATACCAATCCCGAGGCTGCGAGAACGCGACCGATGGTGGACGTGTGGCGCTGGGCCCTCAAGACATCGTCGCCGGAACGCGCCATTCTTGAGAACCTCGACGAGTTGCCGCACAACACGAGCTTCGAGAAACTCGACAAGGTCTTCCAAGGACTGGTGTCGCTCCGACCCAGTCGGCTCACAGCACTCCTGACGGCATGCCGCAGCGTAAAGGTGCGAAGGCTGTTCTTCGTGTTTGCCGACAAGCACCAGCACGCTTGGCGCAAGCACCTGGACACCTCGAGGATCGATTTCGGGTCCGGTCCGCGAGCCCTAGTAAAAGGCGGCAGGCTTCACCCGGCGTACCGAATCTACGTGCCGAAAGCGTTCCTACCCGGGATACCGCAAGAGGCAGCTCACGATGCTTGACCGATACGTGGCGCAAGTTCGTCTGCTCCTGAGCGCGCTGCAGGATATCGCCAACGAGACCGCGTTCGCACTCAAGGGTGGCACCGCCATAAACCTGTTCTACAGAGACATGCCGAGGCTATCTGTCGATATCGATCTGACCTACCTGCCAGTGGCGGACCGCCAATCGTCACTGGAGGAAATGGACAACGCCCTCGACCGCATAGTCGCAGCCATCGCCGCCCACAACCCGCGGGTCGAGGCCCGCCGTGTCGCGGGTGGCGGCAACATCCACACGCGCATCATGGTGAGTGACGGCCGGACACAGATAAAAATCGAGACCTCCCCGGTGGCGAGAGGGGCGGTGTATCCGGCGAGGACGATGATCGCGTCGGAGGCAGTGACGGAACTCTTCGGATTTGTCGAGACGACCGTACTGGCGTTCGAGGATCTGTACGGCGGGAAGCTTGCTGCGGCGCTCGACCGCCAGCATCCGCGGGACCTCTTCGATGTGAAGCTCCTGTATGAGAACGAAGGTCTGACAGCAGAGCTATTCCGAACGTTCATGGTTTATGTGGCGAGCTCCCGGCGCCCGATGCACGAGCTGCTGGCACCGGCGGCGCCTCTCAGGGGGGAGCTGTATGGCGAAGAATTCGTGGGGATGACTCGCCAGTCCGTCTCCTGGAATGCCCTGATTGAAACGCGTCGCCGCTTGCATGCCGACATCGGTTCGCGATTGACCGGCGACATCGCTGCTTTCCTGCTCGCCCTGCACGATGCCGAGCCGGACTTCCGCCTGATCGGTGTGCCCGAAGCCGCTGACCTACCCGCCGTTCGCTGGAAGCTGATGAACCTGGAAAGGCTCAAGCAATCGAATCCGCGGAAGCACCAAATCCAGCTCGACGCGCTCTTGAGGCTTTTCCGGTGAAGCGCGACGCCCTCCCTGCTCTGTGAGCCCCCGCAGCGTTTCAGGATTCCCGATAATGCCTCAGCTTAACTCGCGGGTATCCCGCCGTGAAGTGAAACTCAGGCATTACCGCGTGGCTACTTGCGGCACAGGTACATCACGCGATTCTTGGCGGCACAGGGAAGGGGTTCGAGGTCTCCGTACCCCACAAAGCGCAGCATGTCTTCCAGGCAGCGCACGGTTGGGAACCACTTGGCGACGCTGTGTACGCCTTCCTGAGGGGGCTTGAACCACAGATAGGGTTCATCGCCTTCCGCAACCGCCGTCTCCAGGAACATCGTGTCCGAGAGCCGGGCCACCTTCTCCAGACCAAGCAGCGGATTCCTGAGGTGGTACAGGACGCAGAAGAAGAATACGTAATCGTAGACGCCGGCGATCTCCTCAACCGAGCCCACCCGAGCGTTGATGTCGAGACCAAGCTGTTCGGCGGCCCATTTCAGCCGATCCACCATCCGGACGCCGAGGTCGACAGCGTCGACGACGGCACCGAGCCGGGCCAGCTCAATGGAAAAATATCCGTCGGCGGAGCCCAAATCTAGGACACGCTTACTCCGTAGGTCAGGCAGGGCATGGCTGATGGCCCGCCAACGGTTGTGCGGGTGGTTGCGCGGCTGCGGCCCCGGCGCTGGCGCAATATCGCGGGTCCAATGGCCCTTGATCTCTATTTGATGGAACCACGGCCCCAGCTCGATGATGCTTTCTTTTAAGGTTTGACCCTTCACCGCCTCGCCTCCCGTGTCGCCGTCCCTATCGAGCGTACCGAACGTTCGGAAATTTCGACTTTCCCTGCGAGCGCCGCGGCCCAACGGCTCACCGCGCCAACAGCTAACACTCGAGTTTCGGGGTTCACTTTAATGGCGAACATTGAATAACTCGTTGCTCTAATTCCTTCGTCCGTATCAGAGGCCCGCCAAAATTAAACCACGCGAGAAGGCCGAGGAATACCGAGAACGCTCCAAGATAGAGGGTTGGCCCCAGCGTTGCCTTGGCGATGGTGCCGAATGATGCCTCCTGGAAAGAAAATCTAGGAAGGGAGTCAACGTCCGCGGTCATCAGAAGTTCATCGGCCAAACTCCGGCGAATACCGCCTGTGGCGAGCACGCCCGCCAAGCCAGGCCAGGCCAAGAGGATGAGAAAGTCATACCAGACCCGCGACAGAACTTCGCTCAACCGGGGAGGCGTGAAGTGGAGGTGAAAACGCGGATGCCTCTTGAGCCACACAGTGACGTTCGGATGCCTGTGGATGCCGTGGTTGTCGAGGATCAGATGTAATGGCTTTCCTTTCGGAGATGCTTGACCGATACGTGGCGCAAGTTCGTCTGCTCTTGGCGGCAGCGGCCATCGGGGTTGCTGTTTGGCCAACCGGCGCGAAGCTTCCCTATATAAGGCGCCGATCGAACTGGCCGATATCGGGCGGGGCACCGTTTCCGGGATGCCACGGCTGGCTTCCCGGTAACGGGTGCCCGCCCAAGCCGGCTTTGCGAGCTGTGCGCTCAGCCGGCAACGGCGATCCGGCGCGGTTGGGGCGCGGCCTCCTTGGGCAGCACAACCTCCAGTACACCGTTTTCGTACTTCGCGGAGATGCTGTCCTTGGCGACCGTCTCCGGCAGCGTGAACTGGCGGTAGAAGGTGCCCACGGCCCGCTCGCTCTGCAGTAACTCGCCGTTTTCATCGGCTACCGCTGTCTCGCGCTTGCCGCGAATGGTCAAGCGGTTGCGGTCCATCGTGATGTCGACGTCGTCGCGCCGCACACCGGGCAGGTCGGCGCTCAGCACGTAGCCATTGTCGTCCTCGCGGATGTCGATGGCCGGCGTCCACCGGTATTCGGCGGCGGCAGCCTTGCCCTCGACGCCACGCCAGCCATTGCCGAACAGGCGGGCCATGTCGTGCTGAAAACGCGCTAGGGAATGGAAGGGGTCGTAACCTACGATAGTCATGTCGTCATTCCTCCTTGGTCGGTTCATGTGGGCCGGCTTACACCGGCTGTTAACCGAAAAGATGGGGTCGACGGAACCGTTTTCAAGTCGGTGCGAGATGGCCCTACAGGCGCCATCCAGGCGATGGACTTTGCGCGGGGCCAAGAGGTATGATATCCAGCGGATTGGGTTAACTTCATGGGGAGCATGGATATGACACTTGCAACAGGTCGTTTCGCCGTTCTATTCGCCTTATGCGCACTCTGTGCCAATATCGGGCTCGCGCAGGAAGAGCAGCCGGAACAACTAATCGAAGAGGAAGCCGTGCCCAGCGCGGCCACGGAGGCGGCAGCGGCGGTGCGACCGCCCATAGAAGAGATCGTCGTAACCGGCTCGCGGATTCGGCGCGATGCGTTCACCAGCACCTCGCCGATTACGGTGATAACCAGCGAAACCTCCGCCCTGGCGGGGCTGCTGAATACCGCCGAAATTCTACAGGGTTCCACCGTGGCCTCGGGCCAGCAGATCGACGACAGCTTCTCTGGCTTTGTCACCGATGGTGGGCCGGGTGCGCTGTCTGTTTCCCTGCGCGGTTTCGGCGAGCAACGCACCCTAGTGCTGGTGAACGGCAAGCGCTGGGGGCCGTCCGGCGTCCGGGGCGGCACCAACTCGGTGGATCTGACCTCCATACCCGAAACCGTCGTAAGCCGATACGAAATCTTGAAGGACGGCGCCTCCTCCGTCTACGGGGCCGACGCGGTGGCCGGCGTGGTCAACCTCATCACCAGGAAACGCTTCGATGGGGTGCAAGTTAACGTCCAGGGCGCCCTGCCCCAGCATGGCGGCGCCGAGAACTACGGCGTTGACGCCACCTACGGCAAGGTGGGCAGCGACTGGTCGTTCAATGTCGCCGCGGCCTACAGCCGGCTAGACAGAATGGCCCCGACTGATCGGAGCTGGGCGGAATGCCCGCAGAGACCGCGCTTCACCGACCAGGACGGCGACGGCGTCATCGACAACACCAACCCGGAGACCGGCGAGCCGCTGTGCTTCGGTTTCATCTACGGCTTTGCGGTATCTCCCTTTGGTTGGGTACGTTATGAGCCAAGCCTGGCGCAGCCAGACCCGTCCAACCCCTATTTCTCCCGCGTCCAGCAGTTCGGTATTCCCTACTACACCCCGGTTCCCGTGCATGGCTACAAACCCGGCAGCGAAGACCCCCATTATGACAACGAAGGGGAGTTCTACCGGGACGAGCGCGGGCCGGCCGTTGAAACCTTTATTCCCGAGCGGGAGCTCTACTCCCTCACCTCCTTCGCCGACAAGGATTTCGAACTAGCCGGCCGCTCCGCCACCGCCTACTACGAACTCTATTACAACCACCGCTCCACCACATTCAGCAGCGATTATCGGCAATTCTTTCCGGTCGTGCCGGCCACCAATCCCACCAACCCATTCGGTGCCTATGGCCCGCTCGCCGGCTTTGGCGGTTTCGCCGTACGACCGGTGCTGCCGAGCTATGAGCTGCTGAATCCCGAAAGCGAGGTGGCGGTTGATCGCCTCAACCTGTTCGTCGGCCTCGACGGCGACCTCTCCGAGTCCTGGAGCTACTCCACCTATGCGGGCTTCAGCTATTCCAACGGCACCTACAAGAGCCAGCAGTTCCTCGACGACCGCGTCGCCGCCTCGCTGAATGCCACGCTGGACGCCAACGGCAACCTGGTTTGCGCAGACAACAGCATTCCGGGTTGCGTACCGGCCAACCTGTTCACCGAAGACGCCCTACTGCACGGGCGCCTGCCGGCGGATGAGCTCGCCTTCCTCGTCAAGGATACCAAGGGGGAAACGACCTACAAATCCTTCCAATTCTCCGGCTATGTCACCGGCCGGTTGTTCGAGTTTCCGAACGGCGAAGACGTCAACGCCGTGTTGGGCGTCGAGATTCGCAACGAAGACATCAACGACGTGCCCGACATAGATGCCCAGAACAACAACTACTGGGGCTTTACCACCTCCGGGATCACGACTGGCGACGATACCGTTAAGGAGGTCTTCAGCGAGATCGAGATACCGCTATTACGACAGGCCCCCCTGGCGGAAGAGGTGGTTTTCAACGGCTCGGTGCGCTGGACGGACTATGATTCCTACGGCAGCGACACCACCTACCGCCTGGCGCTGAACTGGCAGATGGTGCCCTTTCTACGCCTGCGCGGTACTTACGGCACCTCGTTCCGGGCACCGGATCTCTACGAACAATTCCTAGCCAACCAGACGGGGTTCGTTAACTCTATCGGTACCGACCCCTGTCTGAACTACGGCGAGAACTACGACCCAGGCGACGTGGTCTACGAGAACTGCGCGGCCGAGGGCCTAGCTCCAGACCACGGCGAGGCGGGTGCACCGAGCATCCGCAATGTGGTCGGCGGCAACCCGGACCTGATCGCGGAAACCTCGGACTCCTGGACCGCCGGCATTATTCTGCAACCGGCGGAGCTCGGCATATCCCTGGCGTATACCTGGTGGGAGATCGACCTGGAGAACACCGTGGCCGACCCGTCCACCGGCTTCATATTGAGCAGTTGTTATAACTCGCAGGGCCGGACCAATCCGTTCTGCGACCGTATCGCGCCACGTGACGCCGATGGTTTTTTAACCGATGTGGACGCATCGCTGCTGAATGTCGGGCTGCAGGCCACCCGGGGTGCCGATTTCGACTTCCGCTACCAGAAGGAGTTTCCGAGCTTCGACCTGAGCATCGACGGCACCGTCACCCGGCTGGTATCGCAACGCACGCAACTATTCGATGACGAATGGGATTCAGTCGGCAACTGGGGCTTCCCGAAATGGAACGGCGAAGTCGACCTGCGCATCGACTACCGGGACTGGACCTTCTTCTGGCGAACCAACTTTGTCGGCAAAACCCACGAAGACCGGGTTTTCGACCCGGGCACCACCAATCTCGACCGGCGCACCTGGACCAACAACGAGTTCAGTCACGCCGTTTCGATACGCTGGCGCAATGTCGACTGGCTGGTGCTCGCCACTGTGCGCAACCTTTTCGACAACAAGCCGCCCCTGGTTGGCGACAGTGTCCCAAGAGATGCAACCAGCCGCATCTACAACACACTGCCCGGCGTCGGCTACGACCTGTTGGGCCGCACCTTCGTCTTCCAGGTAGCCAGGGAGTTTTGACATGGCACGGTCGACCACGTCAGCAGCACCCCGGGGTCTGGTCTGCCTGCTGCTGGGCTGCGTGGCGGCCTTGGCCCAGGCGGCAGAGCCCATTCCCATCAATGCCTGGATCCATGATCCTCTGATAGACAGCGTCGATATCACTCCGAATGGCGAGCAACTCGTGGCCCTGACCCTGCCGGATATCAACGCCCCCCCGGAGGTCACGGTTTGGCAAACCCGCAATCTGGCGCTGCCGCCCCGGCGGTTCAAACCCGTGGATGTCAAGGCCATCGGGGTGTTCTGGCTGAACGACGAGTATCTGCTGGTCGTCGGTAGGCAGAAGTTCGACATTCGCACCGGAGCGCGCCCCACCAAGTGGTTCCGGAACAAGGTCTACGTGGTCGATGATGAAGGCAAACGGTTCCGCGAACTGCTAGAGAACAAGGAGGCCATCAGCGTCCAGCTAACCAATGTATTGCCGCAGCACAAGGACAGGTTCCAGGTGGCACTCACCGACCGCGAGTTCGCTACCGACCTCTACGAGGTAAACCTGGGAAGCTTTTTGGCCAAGCGCATCTACCGCGGCACCAGCGGGGAAGGCGGCACGGTCACCGATCTGCACGGCGACATTCGCAGCAGGCAGACGCTTGAGGGGAGCGGCAAGCAAGTCCACATCCGCTATTCCTACAAGCACCCGCAGACCGGCGCGTGGGAAGAACACCACCGTCTATACGCCACCGAAAGGGAGGGCATGCAACCCGTCGGCTTCGACAACGATGGTCGCCGCGTGTACATGTTGGACAACACCGGCCGCGACAAGAGCGTGCTTCGCACCTACGACCTCATCACCCGGGAACTTGGCGAGCCACTGTACGGCGACGATGACATCGATGCGCTCGACGTTATCCAGGCAACGAACCCCGGCGAATTCGGCAAGGTCGTCGGTTTCCTGGGCGCCAGGGACAAGGTGCTACGGCAGTACATCGAGCCCAAGCGACTGGCGATGCAACAACGCCTTGAGGAGACGCTGCCGGCGGGCCAGGAACATATCTGGGTCGCCATGTCGGACGACCTTACGGTCATAGTCGTGCGTTCCACCGGCCCCCGGGAAGCGGGCGCCTACCACCTGCTGGTCAATGGCCGGGAACTCGTACCGCTCGGGCGCAGTTTCCCGCTACTCCACCCCGACCAGATGGCGGATATGGCGTTCGTCAGCTACAAGGCCCGCGACGGGCTGGAAATACCGGGTTTTCTAACCACCCCCGGGCATGGCGAGCCGCCCTACCCCGCGGTGGTGCTGCCGCACGGTGGCCCCTGGGCAAGGGACTACCTGCGCTGGGACCGCTGGGCCCAGTTCCTCGCCAATCGGGGCTACCTGGTGTTGCAGCCGCAATACCGCGGCTCCGATGGTTGGGGACAGGCCCTGTGGCGGGCCGGCGACAACGAGTGGGGCCAGAAGATGCAGGACGATAAGGACGATGGTGCCCGTTGGCTGGTGGAACAGGAGTTGGCGCATCCGGATAGGATCGCGATATTCGGCTATTCCTACGGGGGTTTCGCCGCCATGGCGGCCAGTGTCCGCCCCAACTCGCCCTACCAGTGCGCCATCGCCGGGGCGGGGCTCGCGGAATTGCGCAGCTTCGACAAGGTAACCTTCACGAACCCGTTCCAGCGGGAATACCAAAACCCCACCATCGGCGGCATGTCGCCCCTAGATCATATAAAGGAGGCGGGCATTCCCATCTTCGTCTTCCATGGCGACCGGGATCAGCGCGTGCCCGTGGAGCAATCGCGCAAGTTCGTCAGGGCGTTGCGGCGGGCCGGCAAGGACGTCAAGTACCTGGAGGTCGTGGACCTTTGGCATAGTCTGCCCTGGTGGCCCCAGCATCACCTGGCCATGTTTGAATCGCTGGAGAACTATCTCGCCAACGATTGCGGCCCCGGCGGATTGTAGGCGGGAATCACTCGCTCTCGGGGCCGGTTGCACATCGGCGACATTCGCCCCCGTAGCGTTCCCGCCCGTCTGAGGCAGGTGCCCAACGGCCGCAAGAGCGGCGTTGGGCTACCTTGGCAATCGCTCTCGGCCCGGCGGAAGCCCGGGCCGCAGGACCATCCCCAAGTGTTCGCTCTTGAGATAAAATCTTAGAAAATCTATTAGGTTCCGAAAAATATTACCGAACTTTCCGAAAAACGTTCGTAAACCATCTATATGGGGCTTTGCCTAGGGCTAGTAGACGACTTTGGGATGGCCCTGGCCCATGTCGCCTTGCGCTCAGCTTCCAGTTGCTGTTACTCTACGGCCACGTATCGCATCACTAATCGCTTACAGACGCCGAGACGCTGGAGAGGCTTGGTTTCGGCTCTGCCAGAGTCGGTAATTCGCCGAGGCGGACGCTTCTCCGTGTTGATTGCAATCACCAATAAAGGAGAACTGCCTCATGTCGCAAATTTGTAGCAAGCTACCCCCACCTGTTGCCCTGTGCGCCGCCTTGGCGGTTGCCACCTTCCCCGGGGTTTCCGCCCTCGCGCAGGAAACCGCCGCGGCCGGTGAGATCGAGGAGGTCGTCGTTACCGGTTCGCGGATTCTCAGAACCAACCTCGTCAGTTCCAGCCCGGTAACCCAGGTAACCGCCGACGAGTTCATCTTCCAGGGCACGGTGCGTGTGGAAGACATGGTGCGGACCCTGCCCCAGGTGTACTCCGACCAGAACACCAGCCAATCCAATGGCGCCACCGGTACGGCAACCCTGAATCTGCGCAACCTAGGCCCGGAGCGCACGCTGGTATTGGTCAACGGCCGCCGCCTACCCGCCGGCTCGCCCATTCAGGGCGGCATCGGCGCCGACATCAACCAGATTCCCGGCGCACTGATCAGCACCGTCGAGGTGCTTACCGGCGGCGCCTCGGCGACCTACGGCTCCGACGCCGTGGCCGGCGTGGTCAACTTTCTCATGAAGAAAGACTTCCAAGGCATGCGGCTCGACTACCAGTTCAGCCAGTATTCGCACAACAACGATTCCGCTAGGTGGCAGGGTATCGTCGAGGACGCCGGCTATCCCGCGCCCGACGGCACCAAGTCGGACGGCGATACCTCCTATTTCTCGCTGATCATCGGCGGTAACTTCGACGATGGCCGGGGCAACGCAACGGCCTATGCAACCTACCGGGACATCGAGCCGGTGTGGCAGGGCGACCGCGATTACAGTTCCTGCGCCCTGAGCGACGACACCACCTTCTGTTTCGGTTCATCGACCATTCCCCAGGGGCGTTTCACCAACTTCGGCGTCGGCGGCCCGGCAGTGGATTACATCGTGCAGGGCAACGAGTTCGTGCCGCGCCGGGGCGAGACGTTCAACTACGGCCCGCTAAACTACTATCAGCGCCCGGACGAGCGGTACACCTTTGGTGGCTTCGCCCACTACAACATCACCGACCGGGCAGAGGTCTACACCGAGTTGATGTTCATGGACAACCGGTCGGTTTCCCAGATTGCCCCGTCCGGGGCCTTCTTCGTCACCGAGTCGCTCTTCTGCGGCAATCCACTGATGTCCGAGCAACAGTTCGAAACCGTTTGCGGTTCCATCGGGCTGACGAAGGATGACTTCAGAACCCCCTTCTGGATTGGGCGCCGCAATGTGGAAGGCGGCAACCGCCAGCAGGACCTGCGCCACACCTCGTTCCGGGGCGTCTTCGGGGTGCAGGGCGAAATGAACGACAACTGGCGCTACGACGCTTCCCTACTGTATGCGGAAGTCAGCCACGAGAACACCTACCTCAACGATCTGGGCACCACCAAGATCAGGCGGGCATTGGATGCGGTGCGGCACCCGGATACGGGTGAGATTGTTTGCCGCTCGGTGGTGGATGGGTCCGACCCGGCCTGTGTGCCATGGAACATCTTCGAGACCGGCGGCGTCAGCCAGGAGGCGCTTGACTACATCGTTTTGCCGCTGTTCGCCCGGGGCACCACCGACCAGTTGGTCGCATCGGGCTATATCGCCGGCGACCTAGGCGACTACGGCATGCGGTCACCCGCCGCGGATACCGGCGTGGCCATCGTGGTCGGTGCCGAATATCGGGAGGAAAACCTCGACTTCAACCCCGACGAGGGCTTTCGCAATGGTGAAGGCGCCGGCCAGGGCGGGGCGACCGAGCCGGTCAGCGGCGGCTACAGCCTGTTCGAATTGTTCATGGAGGCTAGCGTTCCCCTAGTGGAGGGCAAGCAATTCGCGGAAGAGCTGACGCTCGACCTTGGGTTCCGCTACTCCGACTACGACTACGGGGTCTCCACGGAAACCTTCGGCATTCGTAGCGGCTGGGCCATCAACAACGATGTCAAGTTCCGCGGCAGCTTCCAGCGCGCCATTCGGGGCGCCAACGTGCGCGAACTGTTCCAGCCGCAGGGTTTCAACCTGTTCGACATGACCGGCGACCCCTGTGGCGGCCCGGTTACCGGGGGCGTCACCGCCGAGGGCCGAACCTTCGAGGAATGCGCCCGCAGTGGCGTGACGGCGGAGCAATTCGGCAGAATTGCCAACTCGCCGGCCGGTCAATACAACTTCCTGCAGGGCGGCAACCCGAACCTAGAACCGGAGACGGCCGATACCTGGTCGTTCGGGGTGGTGTTGTCGCCAACCGTCATCGACGGGCTGACCCTGACCCTGGACTACTACAACATCAAGATCGAAAAGGGCATTAGCAACCTCACGCCGGAGTTCATTCTGAATGAGTGCCTGGACGGCAACCTTTCGCAATGCGAACTGGTCAACCGGGGTGCGCCGGGCGACCTCTGGATTGGCTCGAATGTGGCCACCAGTGGCCATATCGTGGCCTTGCAGGACAATCTGGCAATCGAGAAAGTGGTCGGCTACGACCTGGTCGCCGACTATTCCTTCGATGTCGGCGACATGGGAAGTATGCACATCAACAATGTGCTCTCCCTGATCGACAAGTGGGACCAGCAGGAACTGGCCGGCGCACCCACCGAATCCTGCGCCGGCAAATGGGGTTTCGTCTGTGGCTACCCAACGCCCGACCTGCGCAACAAGTTGCGGCTGATCTGGACGACGCCCTGGAATGTAACCGGAACCCTGATGTGGCGCTACTTCAGCAAGGTGGATGACCGCAACGAGAGCGAGATCGACCTGAAGTCCATCTCGTACATCGACCTCGCGGCCATTTGGGATGTCAGCGAACGCCTTCAGGTGCGCGCCGGCATCAACAACCTGTTCGACCAGGCACCGCCCATCGCCGGCAACGGCGCGGGGCCGTCCATCAACGGCAATGGCAACACCTTCCCCGGAATGTACGATGCGCTCGGCCGTTACTGGTTCATCGCCGGGGGCCTATCCCTGTAGGCGCTATCGGTCTACGTGGGGAACCCGGTGGCCGCGGGTTCCCCACCCTTGTTCACGCCATGCGTCTCCCGCCGCGCAGGATGACGAAAACACCCGGCAATACTTTGGGAAACTGTGTAGCAAGATGCACAGTCGCCGCGCTATCGCGGCTTCCGATCCAGGCGCTACCGCGCTTCAATCCCGGCCTTCGTGGGCTCCCGGTTCCCACTCTTGATGCTGCCCCTGGGGGGCAAGGAATACGGTTCTTAGCGCGGCCTCATCTTCAAGTCGCATAGCCCCAGTACGTGAAGCCGGCGACGCGTGGCGTTCGGGGCACGTACATGGTTTCCAGGTGGGTGACGTTGAAGCCGCCCTCGACCAGCAAACGGGGGATTTCGCGGTTCAGGTGGCAACCGCCGGAGATCTTCTTCCAATAGGGCGTTACCCGATCCTGCCAGCGCCGCACGGATGCATCCGGCGCCGCGCCATGCTCGCTGAATAGCAGCTTGCCGCCAGGCTTGAGAACGCGGCGCATCTGGCGCAGGGCCGCCAGCCAACCGGGAATCGTGCACAGCGTATAGGTCATGACGATGCTATCGGCACTCCTATCGTCCAGCGGAATCTCCTCGCCGGGCAGGTCTAGCCATTCCAGCTTGAAAGGCGCCGACTCCACCCGGGGCAAAGCTTTTTTGCGCATGCCCTTGGCGGGCTCCAGCCCCCAAACCAGTTCGACCTTGCCCGGGTCGTAGAAATCTATGTTCAAGCCGGAACCCATGCCGACTTCCAGTACTCTGCCCTCGGCCAGAGGAACGACTTTTTCGCGCTGCTTCCGCACCGGCTTGACACCGCAGGCGCTATTGATGATGTGCGGCAGAATGTGGTCGTCATAAAAACCCATTGGCAACCCCCGTCGGTTCCGTTCCCTGTTTTAGCCCGGCCAGCAAGCTCAACCCTGCCGCCACGTCTCGATCAACTCGTCGTAGGGTACTGTGCGGCCAGGCGGCTTTTCATTGGCCAGCCCCGGCTTCGGCGCTCCCGGCCGCTCAAGCCACTCCGCAGGGTCTGTTTCCGGGTTCAGCCGCGGGCCGCATTCGCCCTGAATGCCAATGCGTTCAAGGCGCGCGAGCACCTCGTCCTGCTCCCGTGCCAGGGTGTCCATGGCGACCTGGGGCGAGACGTTGCCGCTCACCGCGTCGGCGACGTTCGGCCACCAGAGCTGGGCAAGCTTTGGATAGTCCGGCACATTGGTACCCGTGGGTGTCCAGAGCACCCGGGCGGGACTGCGGTAGAACTCCACCAGCCCGCCGAGCCGGGGCGCCTCCCGGGCCATGGCCCCGGAGCGCAGATCGGAGTCGCGGATGGGGGTTAGGCCCACCAGGGTCTTCTTGAGCGATACGGTTTTCGACACCACGAACTGTGCGTATAGCCACGCCGCCTGGCGCCGCCGCAAGGGCGTACTCCTCAGGAATGTCCAGGCGCCCGCGTCCTGATAGCCGAGCTTCATGCCTTCTTCCCAGTACGGCCCGTGCGGCGAAGGTGCCATGCGCCACTTGGGTGTGCCGTCTGCATTGACCACCGCAAGGCCCGGCTCGATCATGTCGGCGGTGAATGTCGTGTACCAGAATATCTGCTGGGCGATGTGTCCCTGGGCGGGAATCGGGCCCGCCTCGGAAAAAGTCATACCCTGGGCTTCCGGGGGCGCAAAACGCTTGAGCCATTCCATGTATTTGCGCAGGGCGTACACCGCCGCCGGCCCGTTGGCGGCACCGCCCCGGGCGACGGAGGCGCCCACGGGCCGGCATCCTTGCGCCCGGATACCCCACTCGTCCACCGGAGCACCGTTGGGAATGCCCGGGTCGCCCGCCCCGGCCATGGACAGCCAGGCATCAGTGAACCGCCAGCCTAGGGACGGGTCTTTCTTGCCGTAGTCCATGTGTCCGTAGACGCGCAATCCGTCCAGGGTTTGCACTCGTTCCGAGAAGAACTCGGCGATATCCTCGTAGGCCGACCAATTGACCGGCACCCCAAGGTCGTAGCCATAGGCTGCGCGGAAACGCTCGCGCAGGTCGTCGCGGCTGAACCAGTCATAGCGGAACCAGTAGAGGTTGGCGAACTGCTGGTCGGGTAGCTGGTAGAGCTTGCCGTCCGGTCCGGTGGTGAAGCTCTTGCCGATGAAGTCGTCGATGTCGAGGGTCGGCAGGGTGACGGCGGCGCCCTCGCCGGCAATGAAATCCGAGAGCGGCACGACATAGCCGTAGCGCGAGTGGGTGCCGATCAGGTCGGAATCGTTAACGTAGGCATCGTAGATGTTCTGGCCGGACTGCATCTGGGTTTGCAGTTTCTCGATGACGTCGCCTTCCTGGATGAGGTCGTGGGTCACGCCGATGCCCGTAATCTCCTCGAAGGCTCGGGTGAGCACCTCTGATTCGTACCTGTGGGTGGTCAAGGTTTCAGATACGACACTGATGTTCATGCCCCGGTAGGGCGCAGCGGCGGCCGTGAACCAGGCAAGCTCCTCGAGTTGTTGCTGCCGGGATAGCGTTGATGGCTGAAACTCCGCATCGGTCCAGCGCACCGCGCTGGCGGCGTAGTCGCTATCCTCGCCGGCATCGCCCCGCTGTCCGCCTCCGCAGGCGGCGAGTGCCACTAGGGCCGGCAGCCAAACAAGCGACGTTTTCATTGGCCAACGTGGCTCGGCCAACACTGGTGCACCCCTCGACATGCGGGTAATCCTACTCCCCTCACCACCAGGCCGCCATCGGTCGCTTCCGAGACATCTGAGTTCCCGCCCCGGGCGACCGCGCCTAGGGCTGCCCGTGGGGAAAGAAGAGAATTTGTTCCACGGAAGCTTCCCTCCGACGCGGCCGGACGCGACTTGTGGGGATGGGCCCCAAGACGACGCAGCGGTCCGAAAAAGCAAGCAGGCTCCCCCGCCTACGCGGGGAACGGTGTCGTTCTCATGCAGCGGCCCGTCCCCTTGGAATGGAACAGGGTGGGTGTGCCGCGCCTTGCTAGCCCTTGCTCAGCACGAGCGCCGCGAAAACTAGGCTGAGGCAGCTCGCAATCGGTACGGGCAGGTCCGTGGCCGCCAACCAAAGAACATGTATGAAGGCGCTGCCCAGCAGGCCGATGAACAACCGGTCGCCTCGCGTGGTCGCTATCGGCAACAGGCCGCGGCGCTCCACGGTCGGCCAGCGCAGTTCCAATAGGGTCATGATGGCCAGTACGGCGGCAACGGCGGCGAAGAACACCGCCGTCGGCCAAGTCCAGGCCATCCATTCCATCAGACCCTACCCATCGCGAAGCCGCGCACGAGGTGCCGCCGCACGAACCAGACCACCGCAACCCCCGGCAGAATGGTCAACACGCCCGCCGCCGCCAGCACGCCCCAGTCGAGCCCGGAGGCGCTGACGGTGCGCGTCATCACCACCACAATGGGCTTGGCGGCGCTGGCGGTTAAAGTCCGGGCTATCAAAAGTTCAACCCAACTGAACATGAAACAGAAGAACACCGTCACACCGATGCCGCCGCGAATGGCCGGAATAAAGATGTGGAAGAAAAACCAGGCCCGGGAATGCCCGTCGATCTGGGCCATTTCATCGAGTTCTCGGGGTACGGCAGACATAAAGCCCTCCAGGATCCACACAGCCAGCGGCACCGTGAACAGGCAATGGGCCAGGGCCACCGCCACCGGGGTATCGAACAGGCCGATCGCCGAATAAAGCTGGAAGAAGGGCAGCAGGAAAACCGCCGGCGGCGCCATGCGGTTGGTGAGCAGCCAGAAGAAGAGCTGCCGGTCGCCCAGGAACCGATAGCGCGAGAAGGCGTAGGCGGCGGGTAGGGCGAATGCGACGGAAACCAGCGTGTTGATCAGCACGTACGCCAGCGAGTTGCCGAACGCTTCGTACCACACCGGCGTTGTGAAGATTTCGATGAAGTTGTCCAGGGTGGGACGCGCCGGTATCACCTCTAGTGCCCCGGTGATGTCCTGGTTGCGTTTCAGCGCCATGGTGACCAGCCAGTACAGCGGCAGCACTAGGTAGGCACCGTAGAGGTACAGCGTCCAATGGGCTTTCCTGTTGTCCGCCCGCATCGCTCAACAGGTCCCCGAGCTGGGCGGAAAGTCACCCACTACCACGGCAAACCGCCGCGGGGGCAACCCCCGGGCGGCACTGTTTGCCAAGATCGGCGACAATTCACCCCTTGCCATGGGACGGTGGATGGACGGTACTTCCGACCCGACCTCGGTTCCCGAGATCGGGGACAACTCGCCCGTCGCCAGGGCGGACGGGCTGCGGACGCTACCCCACATATCGCACCGGGCGGCTCGGGTGCCGCACGTTGTTGGCCTTCGACCCGTTGCCTGCAGTTTTCGCCGCCCGCCCCGGCGCGGCACCGCCACAAGCCTGGGCGCAACGTACCGGCTAGCGACCATGGGCACCTCGCTTCATCACACTTGTGTAGAACAGCCAGCAGAACAGCACGATCAGCAGGAAGTACAGCACGGAAAACGCCGCCGCCGGGCCAAGGTCGAACTGGCCCACCGCCATGCTGGTGAGATGCTGGCTGAGGAAGGTGGTGCTGTTGCCCGGCCCGCCGCCGGTTAGAACAAAGGGCTCCGTATAGATCATCAGGCTGTCCATCAGACGCAGCACCACCGCGATGGTCAGCACCGCGCGCAGGCGCGGCAACTCCACGTAGCGAAACACCTGCCAGGCGCTCGCGCCATCGAGTTCCGCCGCCTGGTAGCAGGCCCGGGGGATCGATGCGAGGCCCGCGAAAGCCAGCAACGCCACCAGCGACGTCCAGTGCCAGACATCCATCAGCACCAGGGTGATCCAGGCATCGACGACCGAACTGGTGTAGTTGTACGGAATGCCCAGCGCCGCGACGGCCGCACCCAGCAAACCGATATCCGGGCGCGCAAAGATTTGCCAGATGGTGCCCACCACGTTCCAGGGAATCAGCAACGGTATGGCGAGCAGGATCAGCGTCGCCCCGGTGAAGCGGCTGTTAGGTGGTATGGCGCGGGCGATCCAGATACCCAGCGGCACCTCAAGCGACAGCACCAGGGTGGTAAACAGCACCTGCCGGAGCAGCGCGTCAATAAAGCGTGGGTCGCGTAGCGTTTCCCGGTACCAGTCAAGGCCCACGAAGATGCGCGTGTCTACATCGAAAATGTCCTGAACGGAGTAGTTGACCACGGTCATCAAGGGCACGATGGCGGTAAACGCCACAACCACAACGACGGGCAGAACCCCCAGCCAAGCCTTGTTGGTGCGCTCCAACGATCAGCCCCGGTTCGAGGCGCGGCGTCTCGACGCTCTGCCGACCGGGCGCGGCGAGATGGGCGAGTTGGCAGTCTGTCGAACCTCGAAGCCAAGCAGTTGATTTCTAGTCATTTTGATTTCTCGCAACCAATCAAGAGCAGTTTTTTTCAACGAATTACGAGTCTTCGCGTACTGGGGCCCGGCAGGCCACCAGCCGGCATATGGCACTAGCGCCATGCCGCATATGATATGTCCTAGGCACCCCGGTGTTTCACCACCGACCACACCCGCTTCAAACCGAAGTGCCCTTATCCGGCATTTGCAGCGTGACGAGACACTAGGTTGCCATCACGGAATGCGACCAGACGCTCTGCATCGAGCCGTAAGCGGGCTGGCTCGGCACTGGCGGACAGCTCGGGCGGGGCGGGGCCCAACCACTCGCCGGGGGCCGCCCCAATGGGAGTTTGCCCGGCGAGCCAGTCTAGCCGCTGCCGCACCCTAAGCGTGGTTCCACCCAGGCGAACGGTGACCAGGCCCACCGGTGCCCCCGCCTCGGTACCCAGCGCCCGGGTGGCCACCACCCGTACCGGCAGGCCGTCGTCGGCCGCGGTGGATTGGGGTTCCACCCTGGCCCACTCCGGCCGGAACCCGACCAGGCACGGGCCGTCTGCAATGGCAGTGGCGGCGACCACCCGCCCGCCGATGCGCAACCGGCCGCCGCTCGCCGTCGCCGCCACCAGGTTCATGCCCGGCGAGCCGATGAATTCCGCCACTAGGGTATGCGCAGGTGCCTCGTACAGTTCCGCCGGGGTGCCCGTTTGCACGATGCTCCCCCGGTGCAGCATGGTGATGCGCTCGGCGAATGTCAGCGCCTCGGCCTGGTCGTGGGTGACATAGACCATCGTCAGCGCCAATTCCTGTTGTACGGTCTTCAACGCCCGGCGCAGTCGCCACTTGGTGGCCGGCGCCACAGCGGTGAGCGGTTCATCGAGCAACACCACCGCCACGTCGGGGCGGGCCAGTGCGCGGCCGATAGCCACCAACTGCTTCTCGAACAACGACAGGGCATCGGGCCGTTTGCGGAGCAGGGGCGCTAGTTCCAGCAGTTCGGCGAGGTCGCGGACTCTGGTAGCAATGGCCTGTTTTCTCCAGCCCCGGTTGCCGAGCGCGAAGCCAATATTCTCCGCGACATTGAGCGAAGGGTAGAGCACCGGGAACTGAAACACCTGGGCTACGTTGCGTTCGGCACCACGCAAATGGGTGACATCCCGCCCGTTGAACCCTATGGTGCCGGACTCTGGACGCAGCAAGCCCGCCAACAGGTTGAGCAGCGTCGTCTTGCCGGCACCGGAGCCACCCAGTATGGCATGGGCCTCGCCGTCGGCGAGTTGCAGGTCGATGCCGGCAAGGACGGTTTCCGCCCCCTGGTAGCGGTAGCTAAGGTTCTTGATTTCAACGGCCGCCATGGGTTGCCATTGCCAGCGCCCGGTCGTCGAATCGCAGTAGATCGGCGGCATTGGCGTACAGCTTGAGAGCGGTGCCGGGAGGCGGTTGCAACATGCCGGAGAGCCGCGCCACCCAGTGTCGGTTGTGAACCCGGCAATGCAACCAGGTTTCCGCGCCGCCGATTTCCAGGCTTTCCAATTCACCCTCGAAACAAAGATCGTCCGGCCGACGGCGGTGGAGCCGGAGATGCTCCGGGCGCAGCGCCTCGCCGGTATCCAGGCGATTGACACCCGGATTGCTCATCAGGTCGGCGGCACCAACCGAAACCGGTGCTTGGTACACTTCCAGTGGCGCACCGCTCTGCAATTTTTCGCGGCCATCCAGCAAGACGACCTCATCGGCAAGGTTGAATGCGTCGCGCGGGTCGGATGTTGTGTACACCACAACCGGACGCCGCGCGAGCAAGAGAGCCCGCAAGTGCGATTCCAGTTCTTCACGCAGCCGGTAGTCGAGATTCACCAGCGGTTCATCCATGACCAATACCCGGCCACCCTGGGCCAGTGCCCGGGCAATCGCCACGCGCTGTTGCTGGCCTCCCGACAACTCGTGCGGCGCACGATTCAGCAGCCGATCAATTTGCAGCCGGCTCGCCAATTCGTACACGGTGCGCGATACCGCATCGGGCTCACCGCCCTGGGCGATTAACGGCGAGGCTATGTTGCGGAACACGTTCCAGTTGGGATAGTTGACAAAGGCTTGATAGACCATGCCGACCGGTCGGTGCCGCGCAGCGTCGCGGCTGACATCGATTCCGTCGATGGCCAGGGTACCGGGCGGCGACAACTCAAGTCCCGCAATCGTACGGGCCAGCCGGGTCTTGCCGGCGTTGTTGCGACCGAGCACCACGGTGACCGCGCCGGCCCGGAAGCGGTGCGTAAAACCGTGCCGGCCGCCGAGGTCGAGTTCGGTGATGGCAAGCATGGCGCATTTATACTCCTATCGAAGGGGCGCTGCCCGGGGTGGGATGACCAGCAATTCTCACTATGGCCTGCAGCCCCGCCACAGGCAGGGTTTGCCGGTCGATTTGGCCCGACTCAAGCCGGAAATGCGGGGTGTTGCGCGCCGAACAGTGAAGTTGACCGCCAAAACGAGAATCGCTGCCGGATGACGCACAGGGTTGATAGTTGCCCCCCTCCGTAGCACACTGTCGGTTCAATCAGGAGAGCACCATGACCGCACCCTTCCCCAACGACCCGTTCCTACAGGGGTATTTTGCGCCGATGGGCGTCGAGTGCGACGCACCCGACCTCGTCGTCGAAGGCGAACTGCCCGCCGACCTAGCCGGCACCTACTACCGCAATGGCCCGGACCCGCTGCACCCACCCCGGGAAGGCGATGTTTACCACTGGTTCGATGGCGATGGCATGATCCACTGCTTCACTATCGAAGACGGGCGCATATCCTGGCGTAACCGCTGGGTGAAATCCGAAAAGTACAAGGTGGAACGGGAGGCCGGCAAGTCGCTGTTCGGCGTTTTTGGCAACCCCCTGACCGGCGACCCGTCCGTCGCCGGGGTCGAATACAACACGGCGAATACGCACATCGTTAACCATCACGGCAAGATGCTGGCCCTGATGGAGGGCGCGCTGCCCACCGAGATTGCGCACCGCACCCTGGAGACCAAGGGTACCGTCAACTTCGACGGCGCCATCGCCGGCCCGGTTACCGCGCATCCGAAGTTCGACCCGGTCAACGGCGACATGATTTTCTTCGGTTACAGCGCCAAGGGCCCGGGCTCGAACGCCATTCGCTACAACGTCTGCGACAAGAACGGCAACCTGACCAAGAACTTTTTCCTAGAGGCACCCTACTCCGCGATGGTGCATGACTTCTTCGTGACGCAAACACATGTCGTGTTCCCGATATTCCCGGTAACCACTAGCATCGAGCGCGCCATGACCGGCGGGCCCATGCTCGCCTGGGAACCGGACAAGGGCAGTCATTTCGGTGTGCTGCCCCGCGACGGCGAAGCCGAGGATGTGCGCTGGTTCAACATGGATGCGCGCTTCATGTTCCACATGATGAATTCCTGGACGGACGGCACCAAGTTGCACGTCGATGCGATGGGCGCGAACGCCACCCAGTTCGCACCGAAGCCCGACGGCACCCTAGCGGACTCTTCCGACGGCGTCAGCCCCACGTTTCGCCGCTGGACCATGGATCTCGCCGACAATACCAACGGCATCAAGGAGGATTTGCACGACGACATGCTGTGTGAATTCCCGCGCACCAACGATGGCTACATGACGGTGCCCTACCGCCACGGCTGGGCGGTGGGTACTTCGGGCGACACCTTCGCCTCCTTCGACGAGTTGATTCACTACGACACCCAAACAGGCGCGCGCAAAACCTGGGCGCTTGGTTCCGGGCAAATGGGCGGCGAGGCGGTATTCGCACCCCGGGTGGGTGCCACCGAGGAAGCGGACGGCTACCTGCTGATGCTGGCCTACGATGCGCCCGGCAATCTCTCGGAGTTACTGGTTTTTCGGGCTCTGGAGGTGGAAAACGGCCCTATCGCCAAGGCCAAGCTGCCGCTACGCATCCCGGCCGGCTTTCACGGCAGCTTTGTAAGCCAGTAGCCGCCTGCGCATCTTCGCTATCACCGGTTCGCCAGGAACCGGTTGATCGGTTCGTCGTGGGCTAGAGCGGCTACGCGAAGGGGTACCGATGAAGTGCTGCAACGTTCAGCAACTACCAAACCCCCGCTACGCTCGATGTGTGCATGGAACGCCTTAATCGGACGCCCAAATCGACCGAATCCCGGTGAAATCGAGCCGCCAAATCTGGCATAGGGGCGTTGCCGGGAGCTGCTGTTCAACCTTAGGTAGTGTATCAGTTTGAGTTTGTGGGCCGAGCGGGGCACGGCACACAGGGGTTTCGGCAGGCTTGGGATTCAAACTGATACACTACCCAAGGTTAATAGGTTGTTCCCTTTTTGCATGAAGTACGGCAAGTATAGGTGTCCGGGGCAACGGCGAGACGCCGTAATGGTCGGTGCCGGTACGCCGACGCATAGGGAAGTGGGCACGTCCATGCAAGTCTGCGCCACGGAACCGTTCCAGCAGGTGTTGGTGGCAGACGACTTTGGGATGAGCCCGGCGCTGGCGCGGCATTTCCTATGGTGAAGCAGCTCTACCGCGGCAGTTGTGGTATCGCCCTAGGTTGGCTCCTGGTGCTAGCATCAGGGTCGCCGGGGCCGGGCCTCGCCCTGGCGGCGGAATCGGAGTTGCTCGGCACCTGGACGGTGAACGTCGAGCAGACCCAGCAAGTACAGCCGAACAACGCCAATGTACGCTGGTGGGAAGGGTTGCAGGGCAACTTCTCCACGAGCGTGACGGTGAGCGGCGTGCCCGTTCCCGTTGGCGGCGGCGCGAAGCCCGAGGGCGATGCCGGCATCCCCAATCCGGAAATGCTGCGCTGCCAGACATTCAGCATCGAAAGAAACGAACACGGCTTGTTGCTGACCTATCAAGGCGTCGGGGAAGAGAAGCTTCGCCCGGGTGCCTACCGCGGCCTGCATAGCGCCTGGTCAGACAGAAAGCTAACCTCCAACTACGAGTCGACCTCCCGCAAGGTCGCGCGCACGCTGGAAATCCAACGGGATGGCCGCTTGCTCATGTCGGTGACCATCAACCCAAGAAAGGGCAAGACCCGCCGCTTCAGGCGCGTGTTTGACCGCAGCGGTTAACGCCAGTTGGTGGCCGATTCCCAGTTTCCACCGTCAATCCATAGACGAAACGGGTGGTGGCTCCCGTCCAACGGCACCGAGACGCTGTATGGCAATCCACCAACAAATACATTCTTGACAACATGGATACTCAGTTTGAATTCCGGCTGCGTCGAACTCCATGCGGGACGGCCTCGCCATGACCCACAAATTCAAACCGGGCCAATACGACGAAGCGGGGCTTCAGTCTTTCCTCCAACCCTTTGATCTCCTTTGGGTAGCGGCCGCTGGTAAACGCCATTTGCCGGTTCCCGCCCGCGGGCTATGATAGCTGCTGGAACACGTCAGCGGACCGATGGGGGGTCACCGCCCCCGGCGGCACCGCATCGGCTACCGCAGTGGGTCATGCACAAGATTCCAGCCGAAGCACTTCGCTTTCAATTCATTCGCGCCGGCGGGCCCGGGGGTCAGCACGTCAACAAGACATCGAGCGCGGTACAGTTGCGGGTGGATCTGGCCCGCGCGGGGCTATCGGCACCGGTTCGCGAACGGTTGGCACGGCTGGCGGGCCGGCGGGTCAACCAGTCTGGTGAGATCGTCATCACCGCCGACCGGTTCCGCTCCCAGCAGCAGAACCGCAAGGACGCGCTGGCACGGCTAGATTTGCTGCTCGCGCGCGCCTGGCGCCACCCGAAACAGCGTATTCCAACGCAACCACCAGTGGCGGCCAACGCCCGGCGGTTGCGGGGCAAGAAGCTGCGCGGGAGCAAGAAGCTGCTACGCCGACCGCCGCCCACCGACGGCTGACCGAGCCGCCTCTTCCACCCCCGGCAAGCGGGCACGAACTGTCTAGGGCGGCAGCGACAAAAGTGATCAAGGTGAAGGCAAGATGCTCGCTCCGAGGGGGCAGCCTGAAACGCAGTCAACTCAATCGCGGAGCGCCTGAATCGCGATCCTCGCGCACGCCTTCGCGTCAGACAGCGCATCGTGGTGGTCGAGCGGGATGCCGAGATGCTCGCAAACGGACGGGAGGCTGGCTGACGGCAGGTTCCAACTGGCGCGAGCTATCTGGACGGTGCAGCGGAACTCTTGGGCTGGCGGCTCGATCGCCGCGGCTTCGCAGCAGGCGTACAGAACACTTCGGTCGAACGGGGCGTTGTGCGCCACCAGGAACTCCACGCCATCGATGAATTCCCGCAAATCCGGCCACATTTCGCCGAAGCTTGGGCTGTTCCTGACATCGTTCCAAGTCAGACCGTGGATGGGCGTGTGAATGAATCGTTCCCGCGGCGGGCGGATCAGCCGGTCAAACGTGCCGGCGATTCGCCCGTCGCGGACGCGCACCACGCCGACCGAGCAGGCGCTGTCGCGGCCGTTGTCCGCGGTCTCGAAGTCGATGGCGGCGAAGTGGGTCACGGTTCACCCCTCGTGGTTCGGATCACTCATCCGACTCTACCGGGGACCCAAAGGTAAACTCGGACAGCGATTCCGCCATAGTCTGCAGTCCACGCTAGGCACTCACTCGGCTTTGTTCGCCGGAATCGCCACGCCGGTCAAGGCTTCCACCGCGGCCTGAAAGGCGCTGGTATTCTCGGCCCCATCGATCTGCCACCAGCAGTGGCCGGTCCAGGAATTCTCCATCCACTGAAATCCGAGTCGCTGCATGAGCTGGTCTCGGCCACCTTGAGCACGCCGCTGGGTTTCGACTTTTCTGGCTGCCACTAGGGCCGCCGACGCTACAACAGCCCGCTCGCGCTCCGACTGAGTCGGTTCGGAACCCTCCGCGACCCAAGGGAATCGGTGAGGGTCTAGGATATGCAGCACCGTGTCGCGCACGCGCCTAGCCTCTTCTGGGTTGCTTCGCAAGGTTCTCGCCGAAAGTTTTGATTGAGCCAGTTCCTTCAGGTCATCGTCAGAGATGGGTGGAGCAGCAAGGTACCTGAACGCAGTACGTTTATCCTCGTCCGTTACCAGACCCACAATCGCATCTGCAGCCAATGCGTCGTCGCCTAACTCCGGCAATTGGCGGACAAGGTCACAGAACACCGGGACGAATTGCCGGAAAAAGCGGGAGTACTGTGCTCGCGGTTCGCGCAGCCTCTGCTCTCGGAACAAGCGTCTGGCCTCTTCAACATCATCAGCCAGTTGGGCCTCGCTCCATTGCGGCAGCCTAGTCATGTGGCATCGGGCACGGGGACAAGCAGTCTTTCGACCTCTTTGGGCTCGAACTTGGTTAGCCCCCCGGCATAGTCGCAGGCTCGCAAGGCCACACCAGACCCTTGAGTTCCAAGGGCTGCTTGACACGTGCCAGCCGCATCTCCGGCCTCAGCGAAAGCCGCCGATTCGTGCCGTGGTTGGGTTCATCGAGCAGGCCGAGGCGCACGCCCGGCCTTCAGGCACCCTTGAATTGCGCCGCCCGCTTCTCCAGAAACGCCTGCCGTCCTTCGGCAAAATCCGCCGTGGCACCGGCTGCGTTTTGCAGCCTGGCCTCCAAGTCCAACTGCTGTTCATAGGAGTTGTGCCAGGTGCTCCAGAACGCCTGGCGAATGAGGGCCAGGGATTTGGGACCGTCCGCCAGCCGCCGCGCCAGGGCCATGGCCCCTTCCATGAGGCTGTCGTGGTCCTCGTAAAGGCGGTTCACCATGCCCCAGGCATGGGCCCGCTCCGCCGGCAGCCGCTCCGCCAGCATCGCCAGCTCCAAGGCGCGTCCCCAGCCGATAAGGCGCGGCAGCATGAAGGTGGAGCCGCCATCCGGCACCAAACCGATGCGGGCGAAGGCCTGCAGAAAGTAGGCGCCCTTGTCGGCGCAGACGATATCGCCGAGCAGGGCGAAGCTCATGCCGACGCCGGCCGCGGCGCCGTGCACCGCGGTAACGATGGGCATGTCCATATCCCTCATCCCCAACAGAATGGGATGGTAGCCGGCGCGCAGGCCGTCGCCGGCACCGCCAGAACGCCCCCGACGCTCTTCATCGCGCAGGTTGGCCCCGGCGCAAAACGCCCGGCCCACGCCGGTGAGCAGCAGGCAGCGGGCACCGTTGGCCGGGTTCCCCACCTCGGCAACGGCTGCGCCCAACTCCTCCAGCATCTGTCCGCCCACGGCATTCAGCACCTCCGGGTGGTTGAATTTCAAAACCGCCACCTTGCCGTCGAAATCTAACAATATGCGTTCCATCGCCATCCTCCGCAAAAAGGGCGCACCTTACCGCAAACACCGCCGGGGCTCGAACCGCCGCTCACCGAACTAATCGGAACCTATAGAGATACGTTGACGAACCACCACATGCCGAGTTCCGCAAGTCGCATAACCACTACAGGTCATGGTTCGTCAACCGACCACTACAATTCCCAGTTAATCGAACTCCGGCGTGAACGCCGTAGAACCGTGGTGGTCATTTGGCTATTCGTAATGGCCGCGTCTGCCTGGGGTAGGTCTCGACAGCTTGACGGTAGGGTTGCCATCGTAACCGGCACCGCCGCCACCTAGGCCGGTCGATCTGCGATGCATTCGTCGAGGCTGGTGCGGCAATCGTCATCGCCGACCTGGACGAGGCGGCGGACTCCCGGGCCGCACTGGACCTAGGCGACCAGGCGAGGTTCAGTCGTCATCCTCCATGAAACCATGCAACCGCTCGCTGGCCTCGGCGAAATCCTGCATGAATTCATAGACCACCTGCCGGGCCGACTGCACATGGTTCATGAGCCCCACCGCCTGGCCAACAAAATAGGTGGTGAGTTGCCTCGCACCGGCATGGCCGGAATCCGCAAGCTTCGCGATCTTGCCCAGCGCCGGTTCGCTGATCATCCCCTGCAGGGGCATGGGCAATGGCTCCGGCGCCTGTTCGGCGTGCCAGGCGTCGGTCCACGCCGAACGGAGCTGGCGGGTGTACTTGCCGGTACGGCTGCGCGAGCGCACGGTTTGGCGAGAATTGGCGGCCAGGAACTTCTCCTTCACCGCCGGCGCGGTTTCCGCCTCGGCGGTGGTCAGCCACACGGAGCCCGTCCAGGCGCCGTGCGCGCCCATGGCCATCACCGCGGCCATTTGCCGCCCAGTGGCGATCCCGCCGGCCGCCAGAATGGGAATTTCGCCATAGGGTTCCAGCGCCTGCAGCACCTCGGGAATCAACACCAGCGTCGACACTTCGCCACAGTGGCCGCCGGCTTCTGTACCGGACACCACAAGGATATCGACACCCGCCTCGGCGTGCTTGATGGCGTGTTCCCGGGCACCGGTCAGGGCGGCGACCGGAACGCCCTCGCGCTTGCCCCGTTCGAGCATGAATGCGGGCGGTACGCCAAGGGCATTGGCGATCAGCCCGATGGGATGGGCAAAGGCGGCATCAAGCAGGCGCTCGGCACCTTTCTCGCGCATGCTGTCGCCCGCCCTATCCCTTGTTTCCGGGGCGTAGAGATCAGCCGTCGGAATGTCGTACCGGGCCAGCAGGTTGCGCACGTACTCCTTGTGTTCAGGCGGAATGCGGGCTTCGATCTCCGCCGCCGACAAAGATTCCTCCCTGCTGTCCATACTGGTCGGCACGATCAGGTCTAGGCCATAGGGCTTGCCCTTGACCTGCTCATCGATCCACGACAACTCGATATCCAGCGTCCGCGGTGTGTGGCTCACTCCGCCAAGCACACCGAAGCCACCCGCATTCGTCACCGCCGCCACCACATCGCGGCAGTGGCTGAAGGCCAACAGGGGGAACTCGCAACCGAGCATATCGCAGATCAGTGATTTCATACTGGTTCACTCAAATCATTCGAGGCGAACTTTACCACGGGCGCACCAATCCGCCGTTGCCTGTGTGCTATTCCAGCAATTCTCATTCTTGGCGCCCAACTTCACTGTTCGGCGCACCACACCCCGCATTTCCGGCAATGAGGTTCTGCGCGAGACAGCCCATGGGCGGCTCACACCCCTGGTCACACCGGCCTTGTTCCTCGAGTGCCGAAGCGGGCGGATGGCGGCCGAGGAGGCATCGGATGAAGGGGCCGTAGCGGCAAGCGTGCAGTCCTATGCCGGACTTGTGCCGCTTACCAAGAAACAGGCGGGCGTTGCGGTGGGCATCGAGTCGAACGTTATCGTGGTCGACACCGAAATGATGGGGAGAATTCCCTTCGACCTTGGGACGCTGTCACCGCCTGGTCCCCGGTCGCGAGTCTGTATTTCCCCCATGCGACGAACGATTTTACCTAACTCCAGCGTCGAGAAGCTCAGAAAGAAGCTCCCAAGGAGCGCTTTCTGGACGACATGGAACCCATCACTCCCTGGCGCGAATAGAGCCTTATTGAACAAAAATTATCAAAAAGATACTAATTCATCGCTCCGATCAATTGAACCGCGGAATTGGTGTCCTATTCGTCCCACAGCTCGTTTGATCAGCGTTTCGTTTTAATCTGTAGCTGATGAGCGGATAGATTGACCGAGCCCTGTAGCTCGATCATAGAACTCGGAATTGAACGTTCGCAGGCTGACGATTTCTCTCATTGGAACGATCAGCCTAAACTCATCTGGGTGCCAGTCTTCCATATTGGTTGTTGAATTGTAAAGCTGTGCGTGCACTTCCCCATAAAACGCCTTCAACTTAAGCTCCTGATCGTCAGGATTCCGAAAACCGCTGAAAACTGGAACGAGGGCTAGGTCTCCCTCGTCAGCATTTAGCTCGAACTCGATCGGGAAACCCACATAGACCTTTCGGCTACTCAAGGTCACTTCAATCAGGTTCCGGGTCTGCATTGAATCGTGGATCAACAACGCGATTTGGTTGCCCCGAGTTCTGGCTTCCTTAATCTGCGCAGCCACTTCGTCTTTGCTAACAAAGAAGTTGAGCACCCAAGCCGCTATCCATCCAAGTAGCACCGACCCTCCGAACGAGAGAAACGTGCCATTGTCTGGCAGTCCTTCTAGAGCCCAAAACAGGTTAAGAGGTCGACAGTGGTGCTTGACACAAATCGCGATTTCCACGAGGACATGCGCTACTACCAATAGGACTATCCCGATCAGAGCCGCCTTGAATACCAGTTCCGCAGTGGAAAGATAGGGGATCTGTACCCTGGTTTTTCGCCAAGTTGAAAAGAAAAGAAATCCCCCAATCCCGGGGATCAGCAGCGCCCCGAGTTCCATTGCTTATTACTTTTTGTTGTCTGGCGGCAAACCCTCTCCTGGCACTACGGCACTGGCGGACGATGGCGGTGCACTCGACCCAGAGAGGTCCAGTGCCACGGCCAGCCTCCTCGCCTTTTGTAATGTTCGTTTAGCGGCCGGGTCGCGAAACAACTCGGCGGGGTCCAGATAAATGCTGTTCGCTCCGTCACGAACTCTAACTTTGCACATTGCAGATCCTTTCCAGAAGGGGAGAATGATTCCTATTTGTATGTCGAACTCGCCGACCCTTGGCATAGCACGCTCCATGATCCAGGTCAAATGCGTGAGAATGGACGAATGGGTCGATGTCTTAAACATCGCCAAGAACGACAGTACCCGGCATGTGGGCCCGACGCCTTCTCCCGCCTAGGGCAAGTGCATAATATGGGGTTTCAGAGGGCGATGTCAGTAAATTGCCTCTGTTTTTCGTGATACTTGGTAACCTCCCGCAATGGTCACATTACTCCCGCAAGAATTAGGGAAATCAGCTGAAACACCTGTTGATACAGCGACTTGCGCCGGTCATTGCAGCCGCCACCAATTGCGACTTTACACAAACCTGCGCGGTTCTTTCGGCATCTATTGCCAATGCCTTCGACCTTGTAGTGTATGTCCCGGTCCGCCGCTAGATGGCGTGTTCCCGGGCACCGGTCAGGGCGGCGACCGGAACGCCTTCGCGCTTGTCCCGTTCGAGCATGAATGCGGGCGGTACGCTAAGGGCGTTGGCGATCAGCCCGATGGGATGGGCAAAGAAAGCGGGAAGCGCCGCCGGCCGGGGGTGGGTTTAGGGGCAATTTGTTGGATTTTGGTTGACAGGCCCGGATCAGGAGCTGGGTATAACCGCAGCCTCAATCTTGTGGCCATCGAGATCGTACACAAAACACCCGTAGTAGTCCGGCGCATACTCGGGGCGCAGGCCCGGCACCCCATCGCTGCTGCCGCCGGCGGCAAGGGCGGCATCATAGAACGCCCGCACGGCCTGCCGCGACGGCGCTATGAAGGCGAAGTGCGTGCCATTGCCAGTGGTGGGTGGCTCGCCGTTCAGCGGGCTCTGCACCCAGAACTCCGGAAACTGTTTGCCGAACCCCACCGCGCCCGGGAACTCAAGTACCCGGCGGGCACCGATGGTGGTCAGTACCCTGTCGTAGAACTCGACCGCGGCGGCGTGATCGCGGACGCCGATGGACAGGTGGTGCACAATGGATGGAACTTCTTCGGGCATGAGTTTCTCCTTCGACTCTTCTCTATCGCCTCTATCGCCACATGTGGGTTCCGCCGCACACCGTCAGCGCCTGGCCCGTCATGTGGCCACTCGCTCCCGAAGCTAGGAATACCGCCACGCCCTTCAGGTCGTCCGGCACCCCGATGCGGCGTAACGGGGTCTGCTCTATCACATTGCGCGCCGCCGCCTCGCTCTGCCAGAGCACCCGGGCGAAATCCGTCTTGATGACGCCCGGGCAGATCGCGTTGACCCGGATGCCCTTCGGGCCCAATTCCAGCGCCAGGTTACGCACCAGGCCAAGATCGGCAATCTTGGATATGCCGTAGGTGCCGAGCACGTCGGAAGCGGCAAAAGCGCCGGTGCTGGAGGTAATTATGATCGAACCGGCACCTTTCTCCACCATGTCGGGCACCACCATCTGGCATAGCCAATGGTTCGATTTCACGTTGGAGCCCAGTATTTTGTCAAAGGCCCAGTCGGGAATGTCGGACATAGAGCCGTAGAAGGGATTGACCCCGGCGTTACACACCAGCACGTCGATCGGCCCTAAGTCTTCCCGGGTAACACGCACCAGGTTCTCAAGCTGGTCCTTGTGGCCGATGTTGCAGGCCACCGCGATGGCGGTACCCGGGCCGCAGCGCTCGTTGATCTGTCCCGCCGCCCGTTCGCACTGGTCGAGCTTACGGCTGGAGACCACCACCCTGGCACCGTGTTCCGCGAGCGCCTCCGCCATCGCCAGGCCCATGCCCTTGGAGGAACCGGTCAAAAGCGCCACCCTACCCGTTAGATCGAATAGATTCGTTGTGATTGCCACCGATGCAACTCCTTCAAATCGCCGGTCGTGGCTCAGCTTCAGTTCCGGCCGCGTCGAGCTCCATGTGGGACGGCCTTGCCATGATCCACAAATTCAAACTGAGTATCCATGTTGTCAAAATGTATTTGTTGGTGGATTTCCATACAGCGTCTCGGCGGCGTTGGACGGCAGCCACTACCAAATCGCCTCAAACGGCCTGAATCGCTAGGACAAATATCCAGCCACTCATGGCTAGGCCCACCAGTAGGGCCGTCAAGCTAGCGGGCGTCAAGCCAGCGATGGAGAATAGCCCGTGCAATAGGGCCGCCGCCACCCAAAGCGGCGCGGCCAGCGACCAGTCCCCGGTGGGTTCCACGCCCGCGGCCAACGCGGCCATATTCGCAACGGTGAATACTACAAGCGCTTCCCAGGCATTCAGCGGCGACCCGCGCCACCCGCCGTTTGCCGGTGTACCGCGCACCGCAGCCACAACGCTCCCGGCGCAGGCCAGCGCGGCACCAAGGACCAGGCAGATAACCTGAACAATCAAGGCACGACCGCACTCTTGACATCGGCAGCGTGCGGCGCGGCCACTACCAAGGCATCGAGTTTTCCTTGCGGGTGAGTCATCGATCACTACCCCTGCATCGGCGCATGCCGTTGCGCCACACCCCGCCATTATACGTTGCCGAGCGGCTGCTTCCCGCCCATGATTCCGTCAACGTCGGTCATTCCGGCTGCCTGAACATGCAACCAGGGCCATCCCAAAGCCGCCTGCTAGCAGCCTGTCGGGCTTAGCTACTTTGAATATCACAGCTTATTGAAATATATGGAGTTTTACTTTTGGCACGAAAAACCAGATTCCTTATAGAGCAAACACTTGGCTATAAAGTCCGACAGGCTCCTAGCCCTCGGCCAAGCCCTATATAGATGGCTTACAAACATTTTTCGGAAAATTCGGCAATGTTTTTCGGAATACAATGAATTTCCTGAAATTTTGTCTCAAGAGCGAACACTTTGGGGTGGCCCTGGGACATGCAACACAAGCCAAGGCAACTGAATCGGTTATGATAGGTGGGTGTAAACAACGCTGTCGGACGTGGTCGTGAAAGCCATCAAGCTCCTCGGGATTCTGTTGGCCATCTATGTGGCGGTCGTGGTGGTGTTCGAGTCTCTGCTTGGATACTTTCAGCCCGAAGCCCCCGACACGGTGGTCATCACCACGATGGACGCCCAGGCCAACAGCCACGACCGGGTACTCTCCGGGCTGCAAAGTGGCGGTCAATTCTACGTGGCGGTGAATCACTGGCCGCGCGCCTGGTACCACCGGCTGCTGGAAAATCCCGAGGTACGCATCACCCGGGACGGCGCAACCAAGCGCTATCGGGCGGTTCCCGTATCGGGAGCGGAGCGGGCGGCCCTGGAAGAGGAGTACGCCGCCGGGCTTGTCTTTCGCATTCTCACCGGATTTCCGCCCCGGCATTTTATTCGACTGGAGCCCCTGGGCGACTGAGCACCGGAAGGCGCACCGGGAGCTGCCATGAGCGCGGCCGAAGCCTCGGTCGGCGAGCTCGCGACCGGATGCATGGCCAGGTTCATGGTGGGGAACCGGTAGCCGGGGAAGGGGTAGTGTATCGGTTTGAATTTGTGGGCCGAGCGGAGGCACGGCGCACAGGGGATTCGGCAGGCTCTGGATGCAAACCGATACACTACCGGGGAAGGCGCGGGCTTGCCCCGCTCACGCGGTCGATGAGACGTGCGCATTGGCCGCCCTTATGGGCTGAACTAACAGCAAGACGCGCTATACGGGTTGTGCGGCGGCATCACCCCCGTGGTCGGGTTCTGGACTCTGTTCGCCCAAAGCCAGCGGCGCCATGAAATAGCACAGGCAGTCCTGCCGAACGACGCTCGGGTCCGTCGTATACATGGCTGGAACCACCGCGGTCTTGAGCAGAATGCAACCATTGCGCTCGGCAAAGAACCGCTCGGTGGCCTCTTCGTGATCATTGTCCAATACTCGCAACGCCAAGCCCTTGGGGGCCGTTGCGAATACCGTTCCCGGCGGCAGCCTAGCAAAGTTGGCCGCTTCGACCGCATCGTTTAACACTAGGTCAAGCTCCTCCCGCCCAACCTGCCCGGCAGCGCCGGGAAGCGCCTCCGGCGTCCCGCGGTTGCCGGCGGTCGCCTGCGCGTCGGTGCCGTAGCGGGCAAAACCGAACCGCGCGCCTGGCCGCGGGTGTACCCGGGCCAGCGTTCTGTAGAGCCGCAGGCTCGCGGGCGAGGCGGGAGGAATGCTCTGCAGCGGCAGCAGGCGACACAGGAAGTCGTAGGCGCGAGTCGTGGCCTGGCTATCGCCCACCGGCCCAAGCTCCAGTGTCACATTGGGTGTTTGCGGGGAAAACGCCCGGGTCAGCACCGTGGCGGGCTCTTCGATGTAGACGGCGGTATCGCCAAACAGGGCCGCCAGACCCAGGCTGCCCGGCGACAAATCGGTAAGCACGGCATAGTGCGGGTTCCTGCCCGTATTGTTGTGCAGGTCGACCACCGCCAGCAGCGGTATGCCCGCCGCGCGCTGCATAACCTGGCGGGCAACCCCGGTGGGCGCCCGCCACATGCGGTTGAAATCGCCCTGGCCGGGCAGGGTACGCACACCCCGCGCCGCCGCCTCGACATTGCCGATGAACAACACTAGGTCGCGAGGCAGCCGGGAACGTTCACGCAGCAGTCGCCGCACGGCGTACCAGCCGCTCGTTTCATTGCCGTGCAGCAAGACGCTAACGAAGAGGGCGGCCGCCGCTTTGGCGGGTCCGTCGGTCCCCCCTTGCAGATGGAGCAGGGTCGGCCCGCCCAGCAACGCCGCCAACTCGTGCGGTTCCGCATCGAGCAGCCCGGCGGGAACCGCTTGCAGGCAGCGCAACCCGCTCACAGCGGCCAGGTATGCACGGGGTCGCCGCGCTCCTGCAGGCGGGCGTAGTCCAGAACCAGGTCGTTGACGCGCAGGCCGTTCCGCGCCACCCAGCGTTTTTGCCAGGCGGCGCCATTCTGCGTGGAATCCACCCGCGCTTCCATGATGCCAAGGTATTCATCGATTTCGGTTTGCGGGATGCCGTAGCTCAACAGGCCCCGGCGGGCCAGCGGCAACAGTTCCTTGAGCAACAATTCGCGAATACCGACTTCGCCGCCGTTCCAGCCGACCCGGGCACCAAGGCCATAGCGCGCGGCGTTGTAGAAGTTATCCCGGGCGGACTGAAAGGCAAGCCGCCTATCGACCGGCTCGCTGTCAAGGCCAAAACCGCGAACCAGCCCGAAGAACAGCGCCGCGTTGGCCACGGAATCCTTGATGGTTGGCCCGGCGGGCACCACGCGGTGCTCGATACGCAAGTGCACCTGACCGTCGTGGTCGAAACCAATCAGGGGGCGGTTCCAACGCCAGATGGTGCCGTTGTGGAACCGCACATGGGAAAACTCGCTCGGTGCGCTATCGTTGACGTAGGGCAGCAGGATGGGATGGCGCTCTTGGTTCTCGAGGAATATCTCCAGCATCGACTCCTCGGCGTAGCCGTCGCCGAACCCCACCCGCTTGGGGTAGTGGGCACCCACATCGACGGCCTGCTCGAACAGCGGTATGCGTGTTTCATCCCATAGCATACGGCCGAACAGGGTTGGCGAGTTGGCACTGGCCGCGACCATGGGAGCGGAAGCGACGATGGCCGCGTTGAAGTCGCGCACGGCGTTGTCGGGCTTGCATTGCAGGTGAATCTGAAAGGAGGTCGCCGCAGCCTCCAGCATCACGTCCGGATGCAGCATATCCAAGCCCGTTCCGCTCTCTATCTCAAGGCGCAGCGGCTTGCCGTCCCGCAGTGCCATAACGCGGTCGTTCAGCGCCTGGTAACGCACCATCTTCGACATGTGGTCCGAGTTCAGCAACGCCTCGCGAATGGTTGGCAGTATGCCGACGGTAACCAGCCGGCAATCCATCTCCCGGGCCGTGTCCTGGCAGTCACGCCAAGTCGCCGCAAGTTCATCGCTCAGCCGGGAAAAGGTACTGCCGGCGAGTGCGGTAGGGCTGCCGTTCAGTTCCACGTTGAAGCTGGCCAGCTCCGGCACCACCAACGGGTTGTCCAGCCGTTCCAGGAAGTCGTGGTTGCGGGGCAGCGGATTACCCCGGTTGTCCACCAGCCAGGCTTCGAGTTCGAAGCCGGCGATATCCCCCCGCTGACTGAAACGGGATGACGCGAACTGCTCGGCGAGCAACTTCGTTTCCTCGTCAAGACGGAACCGAAAGACGCTGAAATCCTCGGCATTGAAGTGACGGCGCGGAATTTCGTCGCCCACGGTGCCGCCCTTAGGGGGTTTCCGGCCGCACCCCGGCCATCAGTCCGGCAAACCCAGCACGCGCTTGGCGACAATGTTGCGCTGAATCTCGTTGCTGCCGCTGTAGATGGATACGGCCCGGCATTCCAGCCAGCGGCGCGTCAACTCCCGTTCGTCGACCGTGGCGGTCTGCTGGTCCACACTGAATCCCCGGGTGCCGCGCATCCGCGTCATCAGTTCATAGAACTGTTGCTGCAGCTCGCTGCCGTAGAACTTGAAGATGGAGGTCACCGGGCCTGGCGTCCCACCGTCCGATTCTTCCACCGCGCGCCTTTGGGCAAGCCGGAAGGCGCGCTGATTCATCTCGTAGGCCAAAACGGAAGCTCGCCACGCCGGGTCGGCGATGCTGCCGCCGTCATCGCCAAGACAGCGCTTGGCCTCTTCGACCAGCCCCTGCTCTTCGTTCCCGCCGGCGCTACCCATCACCAACGCCTCCATGCTGGAGCGTTCGTGTTGCAGCAGGCGCTTGCCGACGGTCCAGCCCTTGTTCAGCTCCCCCACCAGGTCTTCGCCGGCGGCCATGGCGTTGTCGAAAAAGGTCGCGTTGAAGGGGGACTCTCCAGAAATAAGCCGGATGGGTTTGACGGTTACGCCGGGCTGCTGCATGGGCAGAAGCAGGAAGCTAATGCCGTTGTGCTTGGGCGCATCCGGGTCGGTCCGCACCAGGATGAACATCCAATCGGCGAGGTGCGCCGAGCTTGTCCAGGTCTTCTGGCCGTTGATGACGAAGTGATCGCCCTTGCGTTCCGCGCGGGTGCTCAGGCTGGCCAGGTCGCTGCCGGCCCCCGGTTCGCTGTAGCCCTGGCACCAGGCCACCTCGGCCCGCGCTATGCGCGGCAGGTGGGTGCGTTTCTGTTGCTCGGTGCCGAATTCCAGCAGCGTGGGGCCGACCATGCTAGTGCCGAATCCGGCCAGGGCCGGCCGGGCGCGAATGCGCTGCATTTCCTCGATCAGAATCAGGTACTGGGCCTGATTCAGCCCGCCCCCGCCATACTCCCTTGGCCATCTGGGCGCGGTCCAGCCCTTCTCGATCATCCGGTCGAGCCAAGCCTGTGCGTCCCGGTCGGTGATTCGGGCCTTGCTGCCGCCGATGGGAACCAGGCCAGGCCCCCGCGCACCCGGCGGGCAGTTGGCCGCAAGCCAGGCGCGGGTTTCCGCCTGGAAATCGGCGAGTTCAGTCACAACGTTACTATCCCTCGTGGTGCCAACGGGCGGCACGGCCTGCATTTTTAGCACGACTGGCGTCCGCACGTATAGCCTGAGGTGACCATCCTGTTCTCAAAAATTGGAACTGTCCGGTTCTATTAGGAACCTATAAAGAGACGTTGACAAACCGCCACATGCCGAGTCCCGCAAGTTGCATAGCCACTACATGTCGGGCTCGTCAACCGATCACTACAGTTCCCTTCTATTACACGCGAGTTGCCCCGTGTCGGTTACCCCGCCTGCGGCATGGCTACCTCTGGCTGACTCACCCGGATACCGGCGCGCGAGCTGCCCGGTTTCGGTTACCCCCTCTCGCGGCACCCGTTGGGCGTAGCGTAGCATCCACTACCCAAACCTAGCGGTGCAGATGGCTATGCGAATCGGCCGGTAGCGCGTTTCGAGTAGTGTATCAGTTTGAACTTGTGGGCCGAGCGGAGGCACGGCACACAGGGGATTCGATAGGCTCGGGGTTCAAACTGACAGACTACCGCCCTTCGGATCAGGTGGAACCACGCGGCCGGCTACCCTGGAATTGACGGCTAAGCCAATAGAACAAGGCACCGGCCGCCACCAGGGCCAAGCCAAGGAAAGCTTCATGGGGGCGTTCGTTCAGGATGTGGATGAGCGTCCAGCCGGTGATGGCCAGATAGGCGAGTGCCGGCAGCGGGTAGGCCGTCAGCCGGTAGGGCCGGGGCAACTCCGGCCGCCTGTAGCGCAGCACGAAAAGACCCAGCACGGTCAGAAAGGTGCTCAATCCCAAGGCGAAGCCCGCGAACACCAGTATCGACTCGAACGATGCCGTCCAGATGAACAACAGCGCCAACAGGGACTGGGCGACTACCGCCACCGACGGCAGTCCATGGGAATTGGTTCTGGCGAGGATTCGGAACGCCCGGAAGTCCTGGCCGATTACCTGCAGCACGCGCGGGCCGGCCATGATCATGGCGCTGACCGTGGAAACCAGCAGCAGCGCCAGAGCCACGCCCATGATGCCGGCACCGCCGCTGCCAAGGACATGGCGCGCGGCAACATAGCCGACTTCGAGTTCGCCAACCATGGCCTCCACGGGCGCGGCATACAGAAAGGTAAAGTTCAACAGAACGTAAAGCAGCGCGACGACCGCCGTACCCAGCGTCAGAACCAGGGGCAGCACGCGCCGGGGTTCCCGCAACTCGCTGGACAGGTAGGTCACCGCGTTCCAGCCGGTATAGGCGTAGTTCACGTAGATGAGCGCCACCGCAAAGGCGCTGCCCGTGAGCAGGGCGCCATCGCCATCCGCGGGGAGGAACGAGATGGGTTGACCGGCACCAGCCAACCACAGGGCGACGATACAGAAGACCGCGATGAATGCGACCTTCACGCCCGTGAACCAGCGCTGCACACCGCCGCTGCCGCGCCTGGTGCCCATGTGCACCAGGGTAAGGACAACGACGAGCACCGTGGCGCAGGGTACCGGAGAGAGGGCGGTGAACACCGAGGACAGGTAGGCACCAAAGGTGATTGCCGCGAGCGCCGTCGGTGCCGCAAAGCCGATGGTGGCGGAAAGCCACCCCGAAACGAACCCGACCCCGGGGTGATAGATCTCGCCCAGGAAATTGTATTCGCCCCCCGAGCGCGGCAGGGCCGCGCCCAGTTCGGCGTAGCACAGAGCACCACAGAGAGCGGCGACGCCCCCAACAGCCCACAACATCAGGAGTACGAAACCGGACTGTATCTCTAGGAGCTGAAAGCCGAGGCTCGTGAATACGCCGGTGCCAATCATGTTGGCGATAACCACCGCAATGGCGGTCGCCGGGCCAAACCTGGTCTTGGTGATGGATTTGCTCACGCCATCCTGTCCCGCGCGGCGGGCAAGTATGGGCAAATCACACCGATGACGTAAAGCCGCGGGCAAGGGTCCCGCGGCAGCAGCCCATGCGAACCGGCATGATGAAGAACAACCCCCTGCCCCAGCCGATAAATCGGCCTTCCGGAAGAAGCCTGTACCCCATGCGGACGTTTCTATTCGGGGCATGCGCGGCGATGCCGCCGCTGCGGCCGGTTTCGCGAGGTTCCACATGCCTAGAATGGAATAGGGCGACCGCGCATGATAGCCTCGCACACCCATGCAGCAACCGGTGCCAATACGCCTGTGCGGGCTGCTTGTCTGCTGTGTCTTGCTGCTGCCCGGGGCATTTGCTGCGGACGGCCTCCCGAGCGCGGACCCGGCGGACGGTAGACTCACCGATCTGGGCCGCTACCGCGTCGCCTACGCCAGCACCCTGCAGCCGCTAGCAATCAACCGCATGCACGCCTGGGTGATTCATGTCGCCAATGCCGATGGCCGGCCCATAGAAGAAGCGGAGCTCACCCTTTCCGGCGGCATGCCGGCCCACGACCACGGGCTCCCCTCGGCACCGCGCATGACCACCCGCCTGGGCGGCGGCAACTACCTCGTCGAAGGCGTGAAGTTCCACATGGCCGGTGCCTGGGAAGTGGTCGTCACCGTCGATGCGGCCGCGGGCGTCGATTCGATCACCTGGCTAGTGGGCCTATAGCCCGAGCGCGCCGCCACGGGATTCTCCCCACCCATTTCGCAGACCCAGGCACCTTGATTCCCTGACGAGGCACCGTCCGGCGCACCGGAAGGTCCGGCGATAGCAAGGCTTACGTGCGAGAATAGGGGTTTCCGGGAACTCATAGCGACGGCGCGGAACCCTGCAAACCCTAGCTGCATTCATCACCATGGCGCTGGTTCTGGCGGCCACCTGGGCCTGGTTGCGCGCACCGGCGCCACAAATGCCCTGGACCGACGACGAACGCTCCACGTTGCATTCGCTATGGCTCGGCAGCCTGCCGCCGCTGCCGCCGAGCCCCGGCAATGCCGTGGCCACCGACCCCCGGGCGCGGCACCTTGGTCACCGCCTGTTCTTCGACCCGCGCCTGAGCGCCAACGGGCAGGTTTCCTGTGCGACCTGCCACCAACCGGCGCGGCGCTTTGCCGATGGGCTGGCCAAGGCGCGGGGCCTGGCCACCGGCAGGCTTAATACCATGAGCCTGGTCGGCACCGCCTACAGCCCCTGGCTTTTCTGGGACGGCCGCAAGGACAGCCTCTGGTCACAGGCGTTGAGCCCGCTGGAGAACCCGCTGGAGCAGGGGGCCGCCCGGACGTCGCTGGTCCGGCTGATTGCCGGGGAGCGGCTCTACCGCGAGCCATACACGACGCTGTTCGGGCCTCTTGCGGATTTTTCCGACCCCGGTCGATTTCCCGGTGCCGCGGGCCCCAACGGCAACCCGGATGCCGAGGCCGCCTGGGCGGGAATGGCGGCGGCCGACCGGGCGGCGGTTACCGCCGTCTTTGTCAATCTGGGCAAGGCCATCGCCGCCTACGAGCGGCTGCTGCTGCCCGGCGCAACCAGATTCGACCGCTATGTCGAAGCGCTGACCAGGGAACCAGCGCCGGGTTCACAGCCGAGCGCATCCGGGCGAGCAACCAGCCACAGCCTGGGCGCACCGGCAACGGGGCGCGGGCCCGATTCCCGGCTCAGCCGCCAGGAGGCTGAAGGACTGCGGCTCTTCATCGGCAAGGCCCAATGCCTTAACTGCCACAACGGGCCGCTCCTAACCAATCACGAGTTTCACAACACCGGCGTTCTGCCCGCCCCCGGCGCACTGCCCGACCAAGGCAGGGTAGCGGGCGTTGAACTCGCATGGCGCGATTCATTCAACTGCCTCGGGCCCTATAGCAACGCGGCGCCGGAACAGTGCGCGGAACTGCGCTTCGCAAGGTCGGGCGCCGAACTGATCGGCGCGCGCAAGACGCCGTCGCTGCGCAACCTAGGCGGCACCGGCCCGTTCATGCATGCCGGACAGATGCGCACGATTCGCGAGGTTCTAGAGCACTACAACCGGGCCCGCCCCGCCATCATCGGACACAACGAGGCGAAGCCGCTGCACCTGCTGCCCTACGAACTGAAGAGGCTGGAGGCATTCCTGCTGACGCTCGATGGCCCAATGGCGGTGGCACCGGGCTGGCTGGTTCCGCCACCGAGCGCGCCCCGGTAGCCAGGGCGCGAACACCCGGCCACGGGTTGTTGCCGGTAATCGGTTGCGGGTGTAGCGAAACCCCGGGGCCGGCGGCAACGACAGCGGGCTACTCCACGATATCGCCGACCTTCTGATGAATCACGTCCAGAAACAGGTCGCGCAACGAAATCATGCCAATGGCCTTGCCGTTCTCGACCACGGGCAGATGACGCACATGGTGCTTCCGGGTTAACGCGATGCAGTGGACGATGGTGTCCTTGCGGGTAACCGTGACGACATCCCGCGTCATCACCTCCGAGACCTTGGTATTTTTCGAGGAGTGGATATCCAGGATCACCTTGCGCATGTAATCCCGTTCCGAAAGGATGCCGACCAGATAGCCGTCTATCTGCACCAGAACGGCGCCGATATCCTTCTGGTTCATGAGCTTGAGCGCGTCGAATACCGATTCGAGCGGCCCGATCCAAACAACCTCCTCCGATTTTTCCTCCAGAATGTCGCCAACGCAGCGCACTTCCGGCCCCGGTTGTTGCACTACCCCAACAGTAGAACGCTCGCCCGACGTTAGCAACCTCTGCTCGCCAAACCGGCGGCTGTGCGTCAACTTTTGACGATTGGGGCCAGACGGCATTTGTCAGCAAGCCTCACTATGGCTTTCAGCCCCTCCACAGGCGGGGTCTGCCCGTCGATTTGGCCCGAATCAAGCCGGAAACGCTGGATGTTACGCACCGCACAGTGAAGTTGGACGCCAAAATGGGGCTTGCTGTTGGACTCTTCGCCTCGGTCGGCCACCGCATCGGGTGGCTGTGAAGTTGGACGCCAGAACGGGAATTGCTGTTGGACGGTACGAGGCGGGCCTGAACGCGCGGCCTTGTGATACCATCGGCGGCCAAGGAGCATGCTGTGCTGAAAACGCTATTGGGTCACCGCCAAACGCTGCGGGGCGTTGCCTGCTTCGTTGCGATTGTGCTGTCCGGCGGCCCGGTACTGGCCGATCAGCACCTGCATGAAAGCGGCGTTCCGGAAGAAGCCTGCACCCTATGCGGATTTTTCGATTCCGGGCATGCGCCGGCGCGTGGCGAACGGGCTGTCCAGGCGCATCCATCCGCCGCGGGGGGCCGCGTCCAGATTGCTTCGCATCCCGTCGTCTCGCGTCCATTCGAGTCCCGCCTCTGCCGCGCACCCCCCACTTCCTGACCAACTAAGGCCAAAAAAGCGCCCCCTTGCCTATCGGGCGGCGCTATTTCTTTTTTGTCAGGAGGTGTTTCATGAAATTCAGCAAGTTCCTACTATGGGCCATAACGGCCTGCCTGCCCGTATTGGCGTCCGGCGGCGAATCGCCAGCCGGGGGCGCGGTATCCATGATCGAGGAAGTCGTCGTCACCGGCCATCCATTGTCCGCGGAAGGCCTCGCCCAGCCAGCCGAGGTGCTGTTGGGCGAGGAGCTCGACCGCAAGGCCGCTGACAGCATCGGCGCAACCGTCGGCAACGAACCCGGCATCCACAACGCCTCGTTCGGGGCCGCTGTTGGCCGGCCAGTGATCCACGGGCTCGGCGGTGTGCGGGTGCGGGTGCTGGAAGACCGCATCGATACCATGGATGTTTCCGTCACCAGCGGCGACCACGCCGTTACCGTGGAGCCCTTCATCGCCAACCGGGTGGAGATACTCAAGGGGCCCAGCACCCTGCTATATGGGTCCGGGGCCATCGGCGGCGTCGTGGATGTACACACCGGCCGGATTCCGCATCAGGTGCCGGCTGGCCTAGACGGCAAACTCGACTTGCGGGCCGGCGACAATGGCGATGCCAGAAATGGGTCCTTTCGTTTGGACGGCGGCAGCGGCAATTTTGCATGGCACTTCGATGGCTTCGCCCGGGATGCGGACGACTATGAAATTCCGGGCTTTGCCGAATCGGCACTTCTGCGGGCAATGGAGGCCGAGGAGGAGCACCATGAGGAGCACGAGGGGGAGCACGAAGAGGATCATGATGAACACGAAGAGGGGGAGCATGAAGAGCATCATGACGAACACGAAGGCGCAGCCGAGGGCACGCTGCCCGGCAGCGGCCTCGAGGTTCTGGGCGGCTCGGCGGGGTTCTCGCTGGTCGGTGAGCGCGGCTTCGTTGGCTTCTCCGTAGCCGGACTAGATGCCGAATACGGCATACCCGGCCATGGCCATGCTCACGGCCACGGCGAGGAAGACGAGGAACACCATGATGATGAAGAAGAGCACCATGATGAAGAAGAGCACGACGAGCATGAGGAGGAGGAAGGGCATGGCGAGGAAGGCACCCCGTTCATAGACCTCAAGCAGACCCGGCTGGATTTCGAAGCCGGCCTGGCCGACCCGCTACCGGGTTTTACCAGCCTGAACCTGCGCCTCGGCATCAACGACTACGAACACCAGGAAGTGGAGCCCTCCGGAGAGGTTGGCACCGCCTTCGAAAACGATGCCTGGGAAGCGCGCGCGGAGCTCTCCCATCGCGACTGGGCTGGCTGGCGGGGCACGCTGGGCATGCAGTACAGCGACCGGAGTTTCTCGGTCGTCGGCGAAGAAGCCTTCACGCCGCCGGTGGACACCACCTCCTTTGGCCTCTTTTGGGTGGGAGAGCGCTCCTTCCCCGGTTTCGAGCTGGAGGCAGGAGTGCGCTACGACCATGTCGAGCACGAACCGGCCATGGGTGGCGGCGACGATTTTAGCGGGGTGAGCGTATCTTTCGGCGCGATCATGCCACTGGGCAACGCCTGGAAAGCGGCGCTGCTTGCCGACTATTCCACGCGCGCGCCCGTGGGGGAGGAGTTGTATTCCAACGGCCCGCACCTGGCCACCCAGAGCTTCGAGATCGGCAATGTCAATCTCGACGATGAAACAGCCCTCAACCTGGCGGCAACCCTAGACGGCAAGGGCGAGCGCTGGTTGCTGCGCGGAACCCTCTACTACGCCGAGTTCGATGATTTCATCTACCAGATGGCCACGGGCGAGGAAATCGATCACCTGGACGTCCGGCAGTACAGACAGGCGAATGCGACGTTCTTGGGACTGGACCTGGAGGCTTCCGCCACCGTCGCCGTCTGGCCAGCGGGGAGGCTGGAGGTCAGCGCGTTCTTCGACATCGTTGCCGCCGACCTGGACATTTCCGGCAACGACAACCTGCCCCTGATTCCCCCGGAACGCGGCGGCCTCGGCTTGACGCTGAACTGGGGAAGCGTCGATGCCAACCTGGAGTACACCCGCGCATTCAAGCAGAACGATGTGGCCGACTTCGAATTGGCGACGGACGCATACGACGACCTGCGCGCTTACCTGGGCTGGCATACCGAATCGGCTATCGGGACGGTCAGGGTCTATCTGCAGGGCCGGAACTTGACCGACGACGAGCAGCGCCGGCACACCTCCATCATCAAGGATCTGGCACCGGCGCCGGGCCGCACTATCGAAGCGGGAGTTCGCGTGACCTTCTAGGGAAGGCCCGATCAAACCCGATGGTGGCCGACCGGCAGCCTCACGGCTGGTTGATCGCCGTAGAAGTCGTCCAACAGTAAGGGGGTGTGGTGCTGTGGGCTGACCCAAGTTATTCTCGACCGTCGCGAGAATTAGCGAGGGCAGTTGATGCCGGACATTATCGCCATCCTGGAGGAAAAGCGCGCCCAGGCGGAACTCGGCGGCGGCAGCAGGCGCATCGATCAGCAGCACGCCAAGGGCAAGCTTACCGCCCGGGAACGCATTCGCCTGTTGCTTGACGACGACAGCTTCGAGGAGTGGGACAAGTTCGTCGAGCACCGCAGCAACGACTTCGGCATGGGCGACCAGAAGATTCCCGGAGACGGTGTCGTTACCGGCTACGGCACCATCAACGGTCGCCTGGTGTTCGTGTTCAGCCAGGATTTCACCGTCTTCGGGGGCGCACTGTCGGAGGCCCAGGCGGAAAAGATCTGCAAGGTGATGGACCAGGCGATGCGGGTCGGCGCACCGCTCATCGGCCTCAACGACTCCGGCGGCGCACGAATTCAGGAAGGCGTGGCCTCGCTCGGCGGCTACGCGGAAATCTTTCAGCGCAATGTGCTGGCTTCCGGCGTCGTACCCCAAATTTCCGTCATCATGGGCCCCTGCGCCGGGGGTGCGGTGTACTCCCCGGCAATCACCGACATCATCTTCATGGTGGAGGATTCCTCGTACATGTTTGTCACCGGGCCCGGCGTGGTGAAAACCGTCACCCACGAGGTAGTCTCTCCGGAGGAACTCGGCGGTGCCAGCATCCACACCAGGAAATCGGGTGTCGCGGATCTGGCCCTGCCAAACGACGTGCAGGCCCTGCTGTTCACCCGCCGCTTCTTCGACTACCTGCCCGCCAACAACCGAGAGAAACCGCCGCGCTGGCCCACCGACGATCCTCCCGAGCGCTCCGAACCCTCCCTGGACTCGCTAGTGCCCGACGATGGAGAGCAACCCTACGACATTAAGGAAGTGATCCTGAAGGTCGCCGACGAAGGCGAGTTCTTCGAACTGCAGCCGGGCTACGCCCAGAACATCGTCATCGGCTTCATGCGCCTACAGGGCTCGACCATCGGCGTCGTGGCCAACCAGCCCATGGTGCTGGCCGGCTGCCTGGACATCGACGCATCCAAGAAAGGGGCGCGCTTCGTGCGCTTCTGCGATGCCTTCAACATTCCGATCTTCACCCTGGTGGACGTGCCGGGCTTCATGCCGGGTACCGCCCAGGAGTACGGCGGCATTATCAAGAACGGCGCCAAACTTCTGTACGCCTACGCGGAATGCACGGTGCCGAAGGTCACGCTGATCACCCGCAAGGCCTACGGCGGTGCCTACGATGTGATGGCGTCGAAGCACCTGCGCGGGGATGTCAACTTCGCCTGGCCGAGCGCCGAGATCGCCGTGATGGGGGCCAAGGGCGCCGTGGAGATTATCTTCCGCAAAGACAAGGGCGATGCGCGCCTGATACAGGCACGAACCGATGAGTACCGGGAAAAGTTCGCCAATCCCTTCGTCGCCGCCAGCCGCGGCTATATCGACGATGTGTTTAAGCCCAGGGAGACGCGGCAGCGAATCTGCCGCTCGTTCGCCATGCTGCGCGACAAGTCGCTTGAGAATCCGTGGCGCAAGCACGGCAACATTCCCCTCTAACCCATAAACTGCGCGCAGCCGCTCATCAAGTTCGCAAACGCTGTTGGTTTCCTCGATGCCCACCAAAATACTCATCGCCAATCGCGGCGAGATCGCCTGCCGCGTCATAGGGACGGCGCGGAAAATGGGCATCGCCACGGTCGCCGTCTATTCCGATGCCGATGCCCGGGCGCTGCATGTGCGCATGGCGGACGAGGCGGTGCGAGTCGGCGGGGCCGCCTCAGCGGATAGCTACCTGCGGGTTGACCGGATTTTGGCCGCCATCGCCAGCACCGGCGCGGACGCCGTGCATCCCGGCTACGGTTTCCTGTCGGAAAACGCCGCGTTTGCGAACTCGCTGGCGGCGGCCGGGGTCACCTTCATCGGCCCCGGCGAGCGGGCAATTACCAGCATGGGGGATAAGATTACCTCCAAGCGCATCGCCCAAGCCGCGGGCGTCAACACCATTCCCGGCCACGAGGGCGTCATCGCCGACGCCGACCACGCCGTGGCGGCGGCGCGCGAAATCGGCTATCCGGTGATGCTCAAGGCGAGTGCCGGCGGCGGCGGCAAGGGCATGCGGGTGGCGCACAACGACCGGGAGTGCCGCGACGGCTTCGAGAGTGCGGCCAACGAAGCCAAATCGAGCTTTGGCGATGGCCGCATACTCGCCGAGAAGTTTATCGAGGAGCCCCGCCACATAGAAATTCAGGTGATGGCGGATAACCACGGCAACATCATCTACCTGGGCGAGCGGGAATGCTCTATTCAGCGGCGCCACCAGAAGGTGATCGAGGAAGCGCCATCGCCCTTCATAGACGACGTCACCAGGCGGGCCATGGGCGAGCAGGCGGTGGCGCTCGCCAGAGCCGTCGACTACAGCTCCGCGGGCACTGTTGAATTCATCGTGGATGCGAACAGGAACTTCTACTTCCTGGAAATGAATACCCGGTTGCAGGTGGAGCACCCGGTGACGGAACTGGTCACCGGCCTCGACCTAGTGGAACTGATGATTCGCGTCGCCGCCGGGGAAGCGCTGCCGTTGACTCAGGACGACCTGGTGCTCGATGGCTGGGCCATAGAGGCGCGGGTGTACGCCGAAGACCCGTTCCGCAACTTCCTGCCATCCACGGGGCGGCTCGTGCGCTACCGGCCCCCGCCGGAGAGTGCCACGGTAAGGGTGGATACGGGCATCGAGGAAGGCAGCGAAGTATCCATGTTCTACGACCCGATGATCGCCAAGCTGGTCACCAAGGGGGAGAACCGGCAGCAGGCCATCGAGCGCATGAACGACGCCCTCGATACCTACCTAATCCGTGGTGTGAGCCACAACATCAGCTTTCTGAACGCCCTGGTGGCGCACCCGCGTTTCCGGGCGGGGCGATTGACCACCAACTTCATCGCCGAAGAGTATCCCGACGGCTTCCATGGCTCCGGGGTGTCCGAAGCCAATCTGATGAGCTGCGTGGCCATCGCTGCCATGGCCCACTGCAAGCGGGCGGCACGGGCGGCGGAAATCAGCGGCCAGACCCGGCGCTTCGCCTACCGGGTGGGAAAGCGGTGGGTGGTGATAGCCAACAAGACGCACTATGCCGTCGAGGTCGAGCCGGACGCCGGCGGTTTCGACATCCACCACAAGGATGCCCTGTACCGGGTCGAGAGCGACTGGCGACCGGGCGAGCCCATCATCGAAGCCAGGGTCAACGGCGCGATCGTGCGGGTGCAATTCGACACTACCGGTGCCGGCTACCGCCTAGTTTACCGAGGCAGCGAAATCGACATGCTGGTGCTTTCGCCCGCTGGTGCGGCCATGTCCCGGCACATGCTGGAGAAGGCGCCCCCGGACCTCGGCCGCTTCCTGCTCTCGCCGATGCCGGGCCTGCTGGTGCGCCTGTCCGTCAAGGTGGGCCAGGAAGCCAAGGCCGGTGAGGAACTGGCCGTCGTCGAGGCCATGAAGATGGAGAACAGCCTGCGGGCGGCCGACGACGTAACGGTCAAGAAGGTACTCGCCCGCACGGGCGAAAGCCTAGTGGTCGATCAGCCCATCCTGGAGTTCGAATAACCGCTCAGGCCACCTCCTCGAGCTCTATCAGGGTGCCGCAGAAGTCCTTGGGGTGCAGGAAGACGACCGGTAGCCCGTGCGCCCCGGTCCTTGGCTTGCCATCGCCAAGCACCCGCGCACCCTGGGCCTGCAAGTGCCGGATGGCGGCGTGGATATCCGCCACCTCGTAGCAGACATGGTGCATGCCGCCGCCCGGATTGTTGGCGAGGAATCGGCTGACGGGAGAATTCTCGCCCAGGGGATGCAACAACTCGATCTTGCTGTTCGGCAGTTCCACGAACACCGTGGTGACCCCGTGTTCCGGCAGGGGCAGCGGCGCCGAAACGGAGGCGCCTAGGCCTTCCTGGTAGAGCCGGGCCGCAGCAGCTAGGTCGGGCACAACAATGGCAACGTGATTCAGGCGTCCGATCATGCCGGTTCTCCATCAGGGTTCATTGGCAAAGCTGCCGGCATGGCACCTTGGCGCAGGCTGGCATGGAAGTATCCACAACTCCCGTTGCGGCGGCGCACCGGTCGCCGGGGCGACCCCCCCAAGCAATCGGTACCTTGATTCGGAGTAGCCCGCACGCGGGCGACGGTCACGTACCGGGCCAGGCAATGGGAACATTGACTCGGAGCAGCCCGCGCCCTCATCGATTCCTGCCCGGAACGAGGCCGAGAATATCGCTTGCCGCCCGGGGAATATTGGTGCCCGGGCCATAGATGGCCGCCACCCCGGCTTCCTTCAGAAAGGCGTGGTCCTGACGGGGAATCACACCGCCGCAAACGACAACCACATCTTCCTTGCCAAGCGCCTTGAGTTCCTGAATCAGCAGGGGCACCAGGGTCTTGTGGCCGCCCGCCAGCGTCGACACCCCAACCACATGGGCGTTGCAGTCGCGCACATCCATGGCCGCCTCGCCGGGCGTCTGAAAGAGTTCGCCGGCGCGCACCTCGAAGCCAAGGTCCGCGAAGGCGTTGGCGATTACCTTAGCGCCCCGGTCGTGGCCGTCCTGGCCCATCTTGACCACTAGGATACTCGGCGCCCGGCCCTCGAACTCCGTAAACACCTTGATCTCATCGACGACCCGCCGATAGTCCTCGCTATTCCGGTGCGCCGCCGCATAGACCCCCCGGGTGATGCGCGCCACGGCCTGGTGGCGGCCCCAGGCCTTCTCCAGCGCCCCGGAAACCTCCCCGACAGTGGCCCGGCACCGCACGGCCTCGATGCTTAGCCGCAGCAGGTTCCCCTGGCCGGTGCGGGCCGCGTCGGTCAGCTTCCCTAAGGCCAGGCGGGTACCCACCTCGTCGCGCTTCTCCCGAATTTCCCGCAACAGCCGGATCTGGGCCTCGCGCACCCTGGCGTTATCGACCACCAGCACATCCACCCGCTCACCGTCCTGTTCCGGAGCGTACCTGTTCACGCCGACAACGACCTCCTCGCCCCGCTCGATGCGCGCCTGCCGCCGTGCGGCGCTTTCCTCGATGCGCTGCTTGGGCATGCCCTCGATGACCGCCCGGGTCATGCCGCCGAGTTCCTCGACCTCGGCGACGAGTTTTCTGGCCTCGGTGACGATGGAGTCGGTCAGGCTTTCCACGTAGTAGCTGCCCGCCAGCGGATCCACCGTGCGGGTTACCTGGGATTCCTCGGCAATGATGATCTGGGTATTGCGGGCGAGCCGGGCGGAAAACGGCGTCGGCAGGGCGATGGCCTCGTCGAAGGCATTGGTGTGCAGACTCTGGGTGCCGCCGAGTACGGCGGCGAGCGCTTCGATGGTGGTACGCACCATGTTGTTGTAGGGGTCCTGCTCCTGCAGGGACACGCCGGATGTCTGGCAATGGGTGCGCAGCATGGAGGACGCCGGGTTCTTCGGGTTGAACTGCCGCATCAGCTCCGCCCAGAGAACCCGCGCGGCCCGCAGCTTGGCGACCTCCATGAAGAAATTCATGCCTATGCAGAAGAAAAACGACAGCCGCGGCGCAAACTTGTCGATATCGATGCCGGTGGCGAGCGCGGCGCGCACGTACTCGATGCCATCGGCCAGCGTGTAGGCCACTTCCTGGACAAGATTGGCACCCGCCTCCTGCATGTGGTAGCCCGAGATCGAAATGGAGTTGAAGCGAGGCATGTGCTCGGCGGTAAAGCCGATGATGTCGGCAACGATGCGCATGCTTTCCGCCGGGGGATAGATGTAGGTGTTGCGCACCATGAATTCTTTCAGGATGTCGTTCTGAATGGTGCCGGACAGATCCCGCATGGCGACGCCCTGCTCCTCAGCGGCGACGATGTACCCCGCCAGCACCGGCAGCACTGCGCCGTTCATGGTCATGGACACCGACATCCTGTCCAGTGGAATGCCGTCGAACAGTATCTTCATGTCCTCCACGGAGTCGATGGCGACGCCGGCCTTGCCGACATCGCCCCGCACCCGGGGATGGTCCGAGTCGTAGCCTCGATGGGTGGCTAGGTCGAAGGCGACCGAGAGACCCTTTTGCCCCGCCGCTAGGTTGTCCCGGTAGAAACGGTTGGATTCCTCGGCTGTGGAGAACCCGGCGTACTGGCGGATGGTCCAGGGCCGGTTGGTGTACATGGTGGCACGCGGGCCGCGCACGAAGGGTGCCTCGCCCGGCATCGTCTCGAGGTGCTGAAGATTCTCCAGGTCGTCGGCCGTGTAGAGCGGTTTGACCGCAATTCCCTCCGGGCTCCGCCAGGTAAGGTCGGCAACGGGCCTGCCGCGCAGTTCCTTGCTGGCGAGGGCATCCCAGGCGGCCTTTGGCGAGTTCGTCATATAACTGTAGCGGCTGCGGCGAAGACGGCAATTATACCAACAGGCGCGAACCGCGCCGGGTGGCTGCTGTAGCTCAGACACATTTGGCACACCCCCGGCGGTGACCGGGAGAGCGGCGCCGAGGCCGGGAAGCCCTCGCCCCGGCGCCGGGATCGGGTAGCCTATTGAAGACGAAGCCGAAAGCGCGGTTGGAGCTCGGGGCGCGGTACTCCCTGGAGACCTGGCTACAAGGTCCGGCCCGGGGAGTCGGTGGCGGCGGCCCGCTCCGCGTCCGGCGCCCGGCCAGCGCCGAGCGCGAACTCTTCGTGCCAGATCCGTCCCTCTCCGGCAACGAACTGCCCCGTGCTGATGCGTACGATGTCGTAGCGAGGAAGCTGAGCGCTCGCGACGCATATGTCATCATCGAAGATCAAGCCTTCGCCATCGAAACCAAAGTTCAGGTTGTCGAAACCGTACCGTCGGCGGGCAACGGGCAGGGCGTTCACGTCGGCCGGATGGACGTGCAGAAAGAACCTCGCCTCGGTGTCCTCCGGAGCGCAGGGGGCCTTGACATAGATCAGCCGGTCTTCGCCGAGATACAGATCGAAGGTGGAACGGGCAACCAGGCGACTGTGTTCAAGTGACCCTGATATCTGTGATATCGGTGACAACGCCAGATACTTGCTTCGAATGGCGGCCAGATCCCGGGGTTGAACCGACATCGGGCGGGTCCACTCTTCGAGAGGCATCCACGTCTGAAAGATGGGTCTGTGACGCTGCTCAAGAAGTCTGCCGATATCGGCCGAATCCCGCGGACGGGTCGACGTCGGGGTGGTCGAATAGTTGCGGCGGCCCTCGTCCTGAAAGGCTGCGTAGTATCTGTGAAGCTGCCCAAGAAGTTCGTCGATGGAGCGCACGGGAAGATTCAATTCCCGCTCGAGAAACCTGTAGAGGCATACGGCGGCGAGCATGTTTCCCTGTTCGTTCCAGTGGCTATCGTTGACGAACCTCCAGTCCGGTGCTGCATAGCTGTATTCGGCGACGTATTCGTTGAAGCACTCGAACAGGTTGACCCTGTCAATCTCTGGAGGAATCATTGCAGCCATCCGGCCTTCCTGCGGCCTCGGCAGGATGGCGACGACAAATCGTCCGCCCCGCTCTTGCACCATTTGTTGCCAAGTGCGAAGCAGGGATTGAAAAACGAGGACGACGTCCTTTGCGAGTTCGGACTCCGCCTCCCCGTCGTTAACGTCGCTTTCGAGTGCCCAAGCCCCGGCGCTCCTGAACCTCTCCTTGCGTCCTTCCCTGAGAAGTTCGACATTGATGTCCCCGCTCGCTTCGAGAAATTTGTCGACCACATCTTCAGTTTTTCCCTTGGCCAGACTCGCGAGTCGTCTCGTCCCGTCGATGGCGAGGTATGTCATGTGGAGCTTGGACAACAGCGAGACCCACGGCGACCGCTCAATGGCGGGGTTCCGTGTCAATGCTCCGGTTTCGTCGAGATGAAACAGCCCGTTTTCGTAGATGCCCCTCAAATCGTTGCCACAGAACACGTAGAACACCACGTCGAGATCCGACGCGTGCCGGAAGTCTTCGTAGTGAAGGAGCAACTGGTCAGTACCGTAGCCATCCGTACCAAGATTCAGAACGTTGATCCTGTCCTTCGTTGTCTCGGAGGGGGGGGGGGGGTGGAGGGGGTCAATAGATAGTCCAGCACTTCGGTGAACGAATACGGGCTGGGCAGACGCACGTTTTCGGTAAAGGAGTCGCCGAAAACGCCTATGTTGACGGCGTCCGCGAGGTCGTCCTCGCTGAAGTCCCGGTGCTGCCTCAGGGCCAGGTTGTTGTGGATGATGGCGTGACGCACGCCGGTGTCGGGATGCCGACCGTGCCCCGTCGAATGCGCCCGCCGCGCAAAGATGCGCCGGCGGTCGAGGTCGTATCGGGATTCGGCGGCGTGCTCGTAAACCGGATGGAAAAGGCGCAGGTACCCTTCGCCAGCGGCGAGGCACACCAGGAGCGACGCCAGTACCAGGGAGAGGTTGACGGCCGCCGTTCGGGCGAGCGCCCATGGGCCCGCACGCATCAGCCGTGATCCTCCCGCCACCGCACTTCGCCTCTCAACCCCACGAGGTAATGACATGAAGACTCAAGGAGTGAGCGGCCGGGCAACACGGAATCCAACAACGTAAAGCCGGCCTCCGGAAACGAGCCTGAAGCGGAAGGCGGAGCGGAGGCTCCGCGGGACGTCGCTCCAGGAGCCGCCGCGACCGTCTTTCCCCGATACCGTCCCTTGCGGCCGTGTTGTAGCTCAGACACATTTGGCACACCCCAGCAGCGCCAGCCACCGGCCGTCCGGTCCCGCCGCCACGTGCCGGAGGCCGTCGCCGAACATCCCCCGGAACCCCAGGTAGTGCCGGTCGTCCATGAGACGGTCCCATTCCGCCCGCTCGGCGGCGTCCCGCACCGGACGCACCGCAACCTCCGACAGGGGAAAGCCCAGGCCCCCCGCCGCGGCCTCTGGATCTCCATGTCCGCGCATCGCCATGGAGGCGCACCATAGTCCCTTCCAGCCCGGATGTCCGCTCTCGCGCAATCGCCCAACAGATCAACGGGTTGCGAACGACTATGGGATCGCCCTGGCTGAGCCGGTACACATGTCTGGTGAGATTTTCGGGCTGATGGTAGTCTGCGGTGCCATCATTGCCCGACGGCTGACAAGGTCGCCCATGCCGCTGGATGCCGATACACACAAGGTTCTGAAACTGCGGGAATCCCCGGCGCCAGTGCCGGCCATAGCCGGTGGGCGGCACCCGAGAACCAAGTATGCCCGAATTTAGTTTCGAAACCATTTTCACCCCGGAGATCGTCGCCGACCCCTATCCGCTGTACCGTCAACTCCGGGAAACCAGCCCCGTGCTACCGCTACCGGATCATAACCTGTTGGTGCTTTCCAGCTATGAACGGGTGCAGGCGGCGGTGCGGGACCGGCGGCTCGGCCATGCCGACGACCCGCGCATGACCGAAGAGCAGCTTGCGGAGCGGCTCGCCAACCCCGCCTACGCCGGCTTGCGCCACATGATGCTGTTTCAAAACCCGCCGGACCACACGCGCCTGCGCGGCCTGGTGGTCAAGGCGTTCGACGCGCGCCGGGTGCAGGCGATGCGGGCGCGCATCGTGGCCATCGCCGAGGAACTCATTGATTCCTTCATCGAACGGGGCGAAGGGGATCTGGTAAAGCTGTTCCTGCACCCCCTGCCGGTCATCGTCATCTGCGACATGCTGGGCATTCCCGAGCCGGACCAGGCCGAATTCATCAGGGGCGGCCACGTGCGGGGCCGGTTGATCGACCCGAACCCCATGACGCCCGACGAGCTCGAGGAAGCGAATGCAGGTATGCTACAGAGCCAAGCCTATTTCGCCGGGCTTTGCGCCGCACGGCGCAACCATCCCCAAGACGACCTGATCACGGCGCTGGTCGAGAGTGAAACGGAGCACGGCAAGCTGACCAGGCGGGAGTTGACCGCCAATATCCAGCTACTGTTCGCCGCTGGGCACGAAACGACCGTCAACCTGATGGGCAACGCACTGCTGGCGCTGTACCGCAACCCGGATCAACTCGCCCTGTTGAAAAGCGAGCCGGCGCTAGCGCCCCAGGCCGCAGAGGAGTTCCTGCGCTACGACAGTTCCGTGCAGCTCACCGGGCGTGCGGCGCTCGCGGACATGGAATTGGCCGGGGTGCCGCTACGCAAGGGCACTCAGATCATCGCCCTGCTCGCCGCGGCCAACCGTGACCCGGCGGTCTTCGACCGACCGGATGAACTCGACATCACCCGCACGGGCATTCGGCCGCTGTCGTTCGGCGGCGGAGCTCACTACTGCCTTGGGGCACAACTCGCGCGCCTAGAGGTGGCCGAGGCCCTGAATGTGCTGTTCCGGCGGTTGCCCCGCCTCGCCCTCGACGACATCGAGAATCCCACCTGGAAACGCACCATCACCCTGCGCGGCGTGCTTTCCCTGCCCGCAACCTGGTAAGGCACCGGGGCTCCCATGACGCCGAACCTAGGCCGCGCCGTCCGTCCCCGCGCCGGCCTTTCACCCCGGGTAGGGCACCTGGACCGGCACTCAATTGAGAAAAATCGTAAAAATGAAAGAAGTATGGAATCGTTCAGCCTAACTTCTTGATGCCCCATATGATTTTCCCAAGGCCCGCCAAGGTGCCCGGAAATCGTCTTTTTTTCTCAGGGTTTTTTGTGCATTCTAGGCAACCTCACTAGTCGGCGCTGTATGTAAGTTTTTCTCTTCGGCAGGGCGAACGCACACACATAGAGCGTCGGCTAGTTGAGGCCAACCCGCCTCTCTCCTTATTCCCCTTGCCGCCGCCCGTTGCCAAATGTTTGGCCGTTTGGCCTACTCCTGCGCTACCGGGCGGCAAGCGATTTAAGTCTCTCCACCCAGGGAAAGCCCGCGTCGGCCACGGCGATGAAATCGGGGTTCAGGAACGACCGCTTGTTGTAGGCAATGGGTGCCCCGTCAAGGTGCCGGATTGCGCCGCCGGCGGCAGTCAGCACAGCGTGCGCCGCGGCTATGTCCCACTCCGAGGTGGGCCCGAGCCGAGGGTAGAGGTCGGCACCACCCTCCGCCAGCAGGCACAGCTTCAGCGAACTGCCGACAGACCGTCGTTCCACCCCGGGAAACAGCTCCGCCAAGGCTTGCAGGTAGCGTTGCAGCCGCTCATTGCCGTGACTGCGGCTTGCCACCACCGTCAGGGGCGAGTCTTCCGCCATGGGGCGCCCGCCAATCCGCCGAACGGCACCGGCCTCATGGCACTCCGCCCGCCGTGCGGCCACCCGCCCGACATAAACCTTGCCCTGGGTCGGCACACCCACCAAACCGAGACTGGGCCGGCCATTTTCAATGAGCGCGATGTTGACCGTGAATTCTCCATTGCGGTTGATGAACTCCCGGGTACCATCCAAGGGGTCGACCAGCCAGTAGCGCTGCCAGCGGCGGCGCTCGCTATAGGCGGGGGGTGTCGATTCCTCGGACAGCAGGGGCAGCTTGGGTGTCAGCGCCCCCAGCTCCGCCGCGATGATCTCGTGGGCGGCCAAATCGGCCTGGGTGAGTGGCGATGTATCCGATTTGCGCCGCACCTCAAAGTCCGTCCCATAGATTTCCAGTATCGCCGCGCCGGCCCGGCGGGTTGTTTCGATCAAGGCGGCAATCGGGTATTCGGAATTCGGCGAGAACGGCGGGGCTTTAGTCATGGGGCGCGGCACAACATCCAAGTGGTGGAATTTGCTATTGTGCGGGAATCGCCGGCAGCCGAGAGCCCGAGGCGGCACCCCGCACCAAAAGAAATGATCGACTGGCAGGAAATCGATACGGTGCTGCTGGATATGGACGGCACGCTGCTCGATCTCCGGTTCGACAACATGCTGTGGAACCAACTCGTGCCGGATAGGTATTGCAAAACACGCTCGCCGACGGCAGCCGGGGCCAGGGAACAGCTATTGAACCACATGCGGGACACCCGCCACACCCTGGAGTTCTACTGTCTCGACTATTGGGCGCGCTATACGGGCCTGGAGATACTGGCCCTGCACCATGAATTGGCGCACCTTATTCGGTACCGCCCCGGTGCCGAAACTTTTCTTGGTTGGCTTCGGGGCAGGGGCATCCGCATGATTCTGGTCACCAACGCCCACCGCGACAGCCTGGCGGTAAAGCATGCCCGCTCCGGCCTGTGTGGCGCCATGCACGCTTCGGTGTCGTCCCACGACTACGGCCACCCCAAGGAAACGGTGCCGTTCTGGGCAAGCCTGGCGGAGCGTCACCCGTTCGACGCCCGCAGCACCCTGTTGATCGACGACAACCAGGCCGTGCTCGATGCCGCCGCCACCTTCGGTATCCAACACCTGCTCACCATCCGGCAGCCAGACTCCGCACAGCCCTCGCGCAGCAGCCTGGCATTCCAGGCTTTCAATGATTTCGCGGAGTTGCTGCCGGATGGATAACGCCCTGGCTGGCTGGCGGGCACAGAGGAGAACCCCTACCGCGAGCCCGGAGCCTACGATTTGCAGGGTTGGCGAACAGACGCGTTTTTGCTGCAGATCGGCACTAAAGCCCTGCCCGTGCGGCCTGCGGCAGAACCGGACACTTTACTTGTTTTAAAAGCGGACAGTTCTATTTGTTTACAACACCCTGAGCTGTGCCACATTGACGCATCACGCTCGCTCTGAAACCATGTGCAACGAAGAGACAGGACACTGGAGGAACCGCATCGATCCATGGCCGCTCAGATCAACAGCACATCCCGTCCGGGAATCCTTGCCGAGCTAGGTGCCGCGCAACTTGCCGAACTGGCGGTTATACGCGGCGAAGGACGCTTCGCCAGCAATGGCGCCATCGTTGTCGAGACCGGCCAACGCACCGGCCGCTCGCCCAAGGACCGATTCATCGTCGACGAGCCCTCCACCTCCGAGGCCATCGACTGGGGGGCCATCAACCACCCCACAACGCCGGCGGTGTTCGATGCGCTGTGGGACCGGGTGCAACTCCACCTGGAACACACGGGATGCTTCATGTCGCACCTGCATGTCGGCGCCGACCCGGAGCACTATCTGCCGGTGGAGATCAACACGGAATACGCCTGGCACGCGCTGTTCGGCAAGGCGCTGTTCATATCCCCCGAACACTACAATCCACACAACAAGGAAGTGTGGCAGGTGGCCAGCGCACCGGGCTTCCTCTGCCGGCCGGAACGCGACGGCACAGCCAGCGACGGTGCGGTGATGATCAACTTTGCGGCGCGCAAGGTGCTGCTGGCCGGTATGCGCTATGCGGGCGAGTTGAAGAAGTCGATGTTCAGCGTGCTGAATTTTCTGCTGCCGGAGAAGGATGTGCTGCCCATGCACTGCTCGGCGAACATGGGCAGGGATGGCGACGTCTGCCTGTTCTTCGGCCTCTCCGGCACGGGCAAAACCACATTGTCGGCAGACCCGGGCCGTTTCCTGATCGGCGATGACGAACACGGCTGGGGCAAGGGTACGGTCTTCAATTTCGAAGGGGGCTGCTATGCCAAGTGCATCGACCTGACCCGGGAAAACGAACCGGTCATCTACGACGCAATCGGCTTCGGCACCATTGTCGAAAACGCGGTGGTAGACCCCCATTCCCGCCAACTCGACTATTCCGACTCCTCGCTCACCGAGAATACCCGCGCCTGCTACCCCCGCTCGAACATCGAGCCTCGGGTGCCGGAAAACCGGGCCGGCGAGCCGAACAACGTGATCTTCCTCACCTGTGATGTCAGCGGCGTGTTGCCGCCGGTATCCGTGTTGGCCAAGGAGGCGGCCGCCTTTCACTTCCTGTCCGGTTATACGGCCACGGTGGGGTCCACCGTGGTCGGCGCCGCGGAGGCCTATCAGGCAACCTTTTCCACCTGTTTCGGCGCCGCCTTTTTTCCACGACCGGCGAGTGTCTACGCAAACCTTCTGATACGGCGGATCGAGGACTTCGGGTCCCGGGTATACCTTGTCAATACGGGCTGGACGGGCGGCGGCTACCGCGTCGGCAAGCGGTTCAAGATCCCGGTAACCCGGGCCATCATTGCCGCCATTCACAACGGTGGGCTCCAAGACATTGAGACCACCCGCCTGCCCGGGCTGAATTTGGACATCCCCAACGCGCTTCCCGGCGTAGACAGCCACCTGCTCAACCCGCGCAACACCTGGGCGGACAAGACCGCCTACGACGCCGCGGCGGCCAGCCTGATCGCCAAGTTCGTGGACAACTTCGGGCAGTTCGACGTCGACCCCGCGATTGCCGCCGCCGGGCCATCGTTGGATTTCTAGTGGCCGCGGGCCGCTTCCCACTAGGGAGGGCCTGAACAAGTACGCCATCGGCAGCGCCAAGCAAAATCAACCGGTTATGGAACATGGTGCCCGTGAACATCAACTTAATCAGACTTTTCTTAGCGTAGAACGGATGGCACCCGGTCTTGACGGGCCCACCATCGCGCCCGCCACGCTCAGCGCATTGCTGCCCTGCCCGGAGCTCACCGGCATTCGCCGCGGCATCGAGAAGGAGAGCCTGCGCATCGCCCCCGATGGCAATCTGTCGGCGCGGGCGCACCCGCACGAGCTGGGTTCGCCGCTAACCCACCCCAACATCACCACCGACTTCTCGGAAGCGCAACTTGAACTGATCACCGCGGTTCACGATACCCCCGACGCCTGCATCGCCCAACTCAACGACATCCATCGTTTCGTCTATGCGAGCCTGGAGGACGAGTTGCTGTGGGTGGCATCCATGCCCTGTATCCTGGGCGACGAGGCCAGTATTCCCGTCGGCCGCTATGGATCCTCCAACATCGGCATGGCCAAGACGGTCTATCGGCGTGGGCTCGGCCACCGGTACGGCCGGTTGATGCAAACCATCTCTGGGATCCACTACAACTTTTCCCTGCCGGATGCATTCTGGAACCGGTACGCCGCAATCCGCGGCCATCCGGCGAATCGAGACTTCATCACGGAATGCTATTTCGGCCTCATCCGCAATTTCCGCCGGCATAGCTGGCTGTTGACCCTGCTGTTCGGCGCATCGCCCGCGGTCTGCCGTTCCTTCGCCCGCAACGCGCGGCACGGCCTGGCGGGGCTCGACGAGGGCACGCTGTACCTGCCCCACGCCACATCGCTTAGGATGGGTCGTCTGGGCTACCAGAGCGACGCCCAGAGCGGCCTGCACATCTCGTACAACAGCCTGGATTCCTATGCCCGCACCATGCACGAGGCGCTGACCAAGTCGTATCCGCCCTACGAGGCCATCGGCGTCAAGGTTCGCGGGCGCTACCGGCAGCTCAACACGGCGCTGCTGCAGATCGAAAACGAATTCTACGGCACCATCCGTCCCAAGCGGCGTATCCAAACCGGCGAGCGGCCACTGACCGCCCTCAACCGCCGGGGCGTGGAGTATGTGGAAGTGCGCTGCCTCGATATAAACCCCTTTTTGCGGGTGGGCATCGACGAGCGGCAGATTCGCTTCCTAGACACCTTCCTACTGTGCTGCCTGCTCGCCGACAGCCCGGATGACAGCCCCGAGGAGTCCGCCGCAATCCAGGCAATGCAGCTTGCCGTGGTCGAGCGAGGGCGCGAGCCGGGGCTGCGTCTCGGCGGCGAGCTGCGCGACAACCGCGCCCGGGCCATTCTGGGCCAGTGCGCCCTGGTGGCCGAACTGCTCGACAGGGCGCACGGGACAGGCCTCTACACCGACGCCGTGGAACAGCAACGCGCTCGCACACAGAATTCCAGCCTGACCCCATCCGCACGTATACTCGATGTCATGGCCGGCCAGAAAGCCCCTTTCTTCCGGTTCGCGCTGAACCAATCCATTGCCCACAAGGGCTACTTCGACGAGCATCCACCCACGCGGCGCGAACTGGCTCGGCAGCAGGCCCTGGCGCAACGCTCCTTTGCGGACCAGGCGACCATCGAAGCCCGGGACAAGGTGGGCTTCGACAGTTTCCTCGAGTCCTATCTCAAGCCCCCGCTATGAACTTCCTTGCCCACTGCCTGATCGCGGCGCGGGCGCAACCCCCGGACGACCCGACCAGCCCCGGCCTCATTGCCGGTGGGCTGTTGGGCGACTTCGTCAAGGGCCCTGTGCCGGAAACCTGGCCGGCCCCGCTGCGCAAGGGCATCGGCCTGCACCGTCGCATCGATGCCTACAGCAACAGCGCGGGCGGCCTGAGGAAGAGTTGTAACCGCTTTCCCCCGGAGTTGCGGCGCCTGGCACCGGTGTTCGTGGACATTATCGCCGACCACTGCCTGGCGGTGGACTGGCCGGCCTGGCACGACGAACCGCTCAAGGATTTCAGCCAACGCTGCTATGCAACCCTGCAACCCCACACACATCGTTTCGGCCGCCGTGTGCGGCGCTACCTAGACTGGCTGGTGGCGGAGGACCTATTGGCCCACTACCAGACTACGGAGGCGATGGAGCGGGGGTTGCGCAGCGTAACCCGGCGGCTGCATCGCGAACACTTAAACGGTGCGCTAGTCAACTTCTCGGCCGCTGCCCTACCTGAACTGCACGGCGATTTTCGCGGTTATTTTCCGCAACTGCTGGAACACGGGCGCGAGTGGACGGAACGACATGGAACGGGCCCCGCCCGCCGCTCGGAGGTTCAACGGCAACGCCCTCTATCCTAGGCACTGGAACAGCGCACCAATGTCGGCCACGAGCCGGTGCGCATCGCGGGTATCGGTTTGCACTTGTGCAGCGGACGAAGGCACGGCGCACCGGGCATGCGACGGGGCCCGGACGCAAACCGATGCACCACCAAGCCGCGGCTGGTGTATCAGTTCGAATTTGTGGGCCGAGCGGTGGCACGGCACACAGGGGATTCGGCAGGCTCGGGGTTCAAACCGATGCACTACCGAGCCTAGGGGCGGGTTGACGCGCTGGCCACCGCCGTTAACCTTAGCCTGTTTTCCTGTAATGGAGACCTTCATTGAAGGCTGTTTTGTGTAGGGCCTTCGGGCCACCGGAGTTGTTGACGCTGGAAGATGTCGCGGCGCCCGTGGCGGGCCCGGACGAAGTGCTGGTCGATGTTCGAGCCGCGGCGCTCAACTTCCCCGATGTGCTGATGATCGCGGGCAAATACCAGAGCCGGCCGCCGTTTCCGTTCTCGCCCGGGGGCGAAGTCGCCGGAACCGTCCTAGCAACCGGCGCCAACGTGAGCGACTTTGCGCCGGGAGACCGGGTATTCGGCGGCTTGGGTCATGGCGGCTTTGCGGAGCAGGCGGTGTTCCGGGGGCGGCAGTTGTTCCAGATGCCGGCGACGATGAGCTATGCCCAGGCCTCCGGCATAAACACCACCTACGGTACCTCCTACTACGCGCTCAAGCAGCGGGCGGCGTTGCAACCCGGCGAGAACCTGCTGGTACTCGGTGCTGGCGGCGGTGTGGGCATTGCCGCCGTGCAACTCGGCAAGGCCCTGGGCGCACGGGTGATTGCCGCCGCGAGCACCGACGACAAACTGGCCGCCGCCCGCACCGCGGGTGCCGATGAGACCATCGACTACAGCGACGGCGAGCTCAAGGACAAGGTCAAGGCGCTCACCGACGGACGGGGCGCCGATGTCATCTACGACCCGGTCGGCGGCGACCTGTTCGATCAATGCATGCGGTGCATCAATTGGTACGGCCGGGTTTTGGTCATCGGCTTTGCTGCCGGCGACATTCCAAAAGTGCCCATCAACCTGATTCTGCTGAAGAGCTGCCAGGTGGTCGGCGTCTTCTTCGGCGCCTGGACCATGCGGATGCCGGAAGCGCATGCGGAGAACCTCCGGGAGATTCTCGGCCTCTTCGAGGCGGGCAAGCTCAATCCGCTGGTGGGCCGCACCTACCCCTTGCAGCAATACGCCCGGGCGCTTCGGGATCTTTCCGAGCGGCGAGCCATCGGCAAGGTGGTGTTGACCATGGAAGACGGGGCCACATGATCGGCCGATTTGCCGCCCCGGACTACGCGCTCGCCATTGCTGGGCTATGCGGCGGCCTAGTTTGTGCGACACTCGTGTTGGAATACACCATCCCCGACATGGCCCCCTGCCCACTGTGCCTGATGCAGCGTCTTTGGTTTCTGGTCGCCGGCCTGATCGCCTACGCGGGCCTGGCGCACAACCCACGCTGGGGCATCTATCCATTGCTCGTGATTGTGGCTGCGGTGACCGGGGGCGGGTTCGCCATCCGGCAGCTATGGTTGCAGAGCCTGCCCGCCGGCCAAGCGCCAGCCTGCATGGACCTGAATCGCATGCTCGAATTCGGGCAGTTTTCCCAAGCGTTGCAGGCGATGGTTTCCGGTACCGGAGACTGCGCCGCGGAACCCCCGTTGCTGGGGCTTCCCATTCCGCTCTGGTCGCTGGCCGGTTTCGCCGCCCTCATCGCTGTCGCCGCGCTGCAGTGGCGGGCCCGGCACGCCGCCAGCGCGCCGTCCGCATAGGGCCACCGGAGCCGTTCATGCCGCGCCGGTTTCCAGCGACCCGCATGCGCCGACCACGCGCTCGGGCCTTCTCGCGCCGGCTGATCCAGGAATCCAGGCTGACGGTAGACGACCTCATCTACCCCATGTTCGTCATCGATGGGAACAGGCGCACAGAGCCGGTCGAGTCGATGCCCGGTATCGACCGATACACCATCGACCGGCTTGTCATCGAGTTGGAGACGGTGGCGAAGCTGGGCATTCCAGCGGTGGCGCTCTTCCCCAATATCGAGTTCTCCCTACGCACCGCCGACGGTGCCGAGGCCTGGAACCCGGAGGGGCTCATTCCCCGTGCCGTCCAGGCCGCCAGGAAGGCGGTGCCGGAACTCGGTGTCATCACGGACGCCGCCCTGGATCCCTACACCACCCATGGTCAGGATGGCATCATCGACGATGCGGGTTACGTGCTGAACGATGTGACGATTACGGCATTGTGCAAACAGGCGGCGGTGTGCGCGGCTGCGGGCAGCGACGTGATCGCGCCCTCCGACATGATGGACGGCCGGGTCGGTGCCATTCGCGAAACCCTGGACAGCGCCGGTTGCCTCAACACCCTCATCATGGCCTATTCGGCCAAGTACGCATCGTCCTACTACGGGCCCTTTCGCGATGCCGTGGGCTCCAGCGCCACCCTGGGAACCGGGGACAAGCTCTCCTACCAGATGGACCCATCCAACAGCAACGAGGCCATGCACGAAATCGCACTGGATCTCGACGAAGGCGCGGATATGGTCATGGTCAAGCCGGGGATGCCGTATCTCGACATCGTCCGGCGCGTCAAGGCCGAGTTTGGCGTGCCGACGTTCGCCTACCAGGTGAGCGGCGAATACGCCATGCACATGGCGGCTGTCGAACGCGGCTGGCTTAGCGAGGCCGTCATCGCCGAATCGCTCTTGTGTCTCAAACGCGGCGGCGCGGACGGCATCCTCACCTATTTCGCCAAGCGCGTGGCCGCGGCCCCGCACGGCGCCAGATAGGGGCAGGCGGCACCCGCAACCCGCCGAAACGAAGGGAATTGTGTAGAAAAATGCACAGTCGCCGCGCTATCGCGGCTTCCGATCCAGGTGCCGCAGCGCTTCAATCTCGGCCTTCGTGGGCTCCCGGTTCCCACTCTTGATGCTGCCCCTGGGGGTAAGGAATGCGGTTCTTAGCGCAGCCTCGAAATCATCCTCCGTGACTTCCCCGCGTTCCGTTTTGTCGAATTGGTTGCGGTTCATGCCCGAACTTCTCCGATCACGTTCAGAAGGTGCTCCTCAAAGTTCGCTATGGGCCGCAATTGGGTGGGCCGCCTGGTGAGCTTGTGGGTGCCGGACGAATTTGTGCATTTTTTGCTACACAATTCCCTTCCTTTTGTAACCTCACCCTGGCAACCGGTGCGCCGACGCACAGGCTAAGTGGGTACTTCCATGCGGATTTTCGGCGCGTTCAACTGCTTCGGCCTCAGTGCGCCTCGTCCCAGTTGGCGCCGGTGCCACAGTCCACCACTAGGGGCACCGCCAGCTCGGCCGCCCCGCACATGCGGGCGCGCACCTCTTCCACCAGCGCTTCCACCTGGTTCTCATCCACCTCGAACACCAGCTCGTCGTGTACCTGCATGACCATTAGGGCATCCATGCGGCTCTCCACCAACCACCGATCAACGCCGATCATGGCGCGCTTGATGATATCCGCCGCGGTGCCCTGCATGGGCGCGTTGATGGCGGTGCGCTCCGCGGCCTGGCGCCGCGTGACCTGGCGGGCGTTGATTGACGGCAGGTACAGGCGGCGTCCAAACAGCGTTTCCACATAACCCTGGCCGCGGGCCAGTGCCCGGGTTCGGTCCATGTATTCGTGCACACCCGGGTAGCGCGCAAAGTATCGGTCGATATAGTCGCGGGCCAAGGTCTGGGAGATACCAAGCTGTCGGGCAAGCCCGAAGGCCGACATGCCGTAGATGAGCCCAAAGTTGATCGTCTTGGCATTGCGGCGCTGGTCGGCGGTCACCTCCTCGAGCGGCTCGCCAAATACCTCCGCCGCGGTGGCGCGGTGTATATCCAAGTTCTCGGCGAAGGCGGCCTTAAGCCCGGCGTCATCCGATAGGTGCGCCATAATCCGCAGCTCGATCTGGCTGTAGTCCGCGGCCACCAGGCGCCTGCCCGGCGGCGCGACAAAGGCTTGGCGAACCCGACGGCCCTCCGCCGTGCGAATGGGGATGTTCTGTAGGTTCGGGTCGGCGGACGAGAGCCTGCCGGTCGCCGCCACCGCCTGGTGGTAGGAGGTATGCACGCGCCCGGTGCGCTGGTCGATTTGCAGCGGCAGCTTGTCGGTGTAGGTCGTCTTTAGCTTGGTGAGCCCCCGGTACTCCAGGATGGTCGCCGGCAAGCCGTGGCCATGCCGGGCCAGCTCCTGCAACACCGGCTCCGCCGTGGAGGGTTGCCCCTTCGGCGTTTTCTTCTCCACCGGGATGCCCAGCCGACCGTAGATTACTTCCTGGAGCTGTTTCGGGCTGTCCAGGTTGAACTGGCCGCCGGCCTGCTGCCACGCCCTGGTGCGCAGGGTATCGATTCGCTCCGCCAGCTCCCGGCTGTGCTCGCCCAAAAGGCCGGCATCGAGCAGGGTGCCATTGCGCTCCACCCGGGAAAGCACGCCGACCAGAGGCAACTCGATTTCCCGGAAAACTCGCGCCAAGGTCGGTTCCGCCTCCAGTTTCGGCCACAGCACCTGATGCAGCCGCAGTGCGATGTCGGCATCCTCCGCCGCATAGTCCGCGGCCTGTTGCAGCGGCACCTGGTCGAAACTCAACTGCTTGGCACCCTTGCCGGCTACATCTTCGTAGTGAATGGTTTCAATATCGAGGTACTTGCGCGCCAGGTCGTCCATGTTGTGCCGGCTGGCCACGCTGTTCAGCACGTAGGATTCAAGCATGGTGTCGTAGGCAATTCCGGCCAGCTCCACACCGACCTGCCCGAGTACGCTCATATCGTATTTGAGGTTCTGGCCGACCTTGCCCTTGGCGGGGTCGGCGAGCAGCGGACCCAGCGCATCGAGCACCGCGGCAACCGACAACTGGGCGGGTGCCCCCACATAGGTGTGGCCAACCGGCACGTAGGCGGCCTCGCCCGAGCGCACCGCGAAGGAGAACCCCACGAGCTTGGCTTGCATGTAGTCGACGCTGGTGGTCTCGGTATCGAAGGCGAACAGCTCCGCCTCCCCTAGGCGCCGCACCCACTCGGCAAGACGCTCTGCGGATGTCACGCATTCGTAGTTGCGCGGAATTTCCACCACCGCCGCGGTCGCGCCGCCGCCGAGTTCCGCCGCCCAGGTCTTGAATTGATAGCGTTCAAAGAGCGCCAGCAGCGCCTTCTCTTTCGGTTCCGGCGGTGCCAGATCCTGGATGCCGGTGTCGAGTTGCACATCGCACTTGATGGTGGCCAGAGTCCTAGAGAGTGGCAGTTGGTCGAGACTGGCGCGCAGGTTTTCGCCCACCCGGCCCTTGATTTCGTCCGCGCAAGCCATCAGTTCATCCAGCGAACCGTATTGATTCAACCACTTGGCGGCGGTCTTCGGCCCCACCTTGGGCACGCCGGGAATGTTGTCGGACTTATCGCCCATCAATGCCAGGTAGTCAACGATCAGTTCCGGTGGTACGCCATACTTCGCGATCACGCCCCCCCGGTCCGTCTCCTTGCCCGCCATGGTATCGAGCAGCCTAACGTGGGGGCCCACAAGTTGCGCCATATCCTTGTCGCTGGTGGAGATGATGGTTGCGCGACCCTCGGTGCCGGCCTGCCGGGCCAGGGTGCCGATAACATCATCCGCTTCCACGCCGGGCACGATCAGCAGCGGCATGCCCATGGCGCGGATGAGCTCGTGCACCGGCTCAATCTGCTCCCGCAGGTCGTCCGGCATGGGGGGGCGATTGGCCTTGTAGGCCGGGTAAAGCTCGTCGCGGAAGGTCTTGCCCTTGGGGTCGAAGACAACGGCGATGGGGCAGCCGGGGTAGTCCGCCGCGAGCTTGCGCAACATGCTGATGACACCCCGCACAGCACCAGTGGGGTGGCCGTCCGTGGTGGAAAGCGGCGGTAGGGCGTGGTAGGCGCGGAACAGGTATGTCGACCCATCCACTAGGATCAAGGGTTTGTCGTTCGCATGCGCCTCTGCCACCATTCCCCCAACGCCCGAACCGGAACGCAACCAATGTACCCGTCTTATAATTGAGGCGTTCGTGCAATTACAAGCGACCCAACCGATGTCCCCTACAGGCCCCCGCAAATCAAGGCCCGCGGGCACCGTGGCGGCACCCGCCCCCTGCACAGTAGCGGCGCGGCGCGGCAGCAGCCGGCCGCAGGCACCGGTGGCGCGACTGGCCAGCCCCGCGTTCGGCTGCGCCGGGCCAACGGGCATGCCCCGGGCCAACGGGCCGATGGCCGCGTCCGGAGGCCGGTGCAAGGTGCGCACCGGGCGTTTTCTATTGGCGCTGTTGCTCTGGCCAACCCTGGCGGAGGCCGCACCGGCCACCAGGGCACCGACGCCGGAGGAACTGAGGGGCCCCGATGTCGTTATCATTGCCGGCGAACAGCGCACCATCTACGAGTACCGGCAAAATGGCACCCTGCGCATGGTGAAGGTGGTGCCCAAGTGGGGCAAGCCCTACTACCTGGTTCCCCGCGACCAGACAACCGGTTTCGGCGATCTGGAAAGAACCGAGGCGCTGCTGCCCACCTGGGTGATCGTCGAGTTCTAGAACAATCGCATGTCGACGATCAGCCCGCTCGATGGGAAAGCTCTGACAGACCTGCTCGCCCGATACGACATCGGTACGCCGCTGGACCACCGCTCGGCTTCCCACGGCATCGAAAACAGCAACTATTTTGTCACGACGCGCAAGGATGGCCCGCGTTGCGACTGGGTGCTGACCCTGCTGGAACAACCTTCAAATTCGGGCCCCGGCTATGTTCCCCTGCTCGACCTCTGCCACGCCGCCGGGCTGCCCGTGGCGCCGGTTGTCAGAAACGCATCGGGTGCGGCCATCGAGTCGCTGCTGGGCAAACAGGCTCTGCTGGCACCCAAACTACCGGGCACGCACCCTATCGACCCCGCGATGAGCCAGGTTAAGGCCCTGGGACGGTTCATCGCGGAGCTGCATGGCGCCACAGCCGACCCGGGCTTCGAGGTCGCCGCCTACCCCCGCGGCCGGCACTGGCTGCGCGACCGCCTAACGGCGGTTCGCGGGCGTATCGCGTACACCGATGAATGCCTTATGGTGGACTGCATCGACCGGGCCGTGGGCATGCTCTCCCGCACAGACGTACGCGAACTGCCGACCGGTGTGATACACGGTGACCTGTTCCGTGACAACGTGCTGTTCGACGGGCCGGAGCTGACGGGCGTGGTCGATTTCCACCACGCCGCGCGGGGCTATCTGGTCTACGACCTGGCGGTGGCCGCCAACGACTGGTGTAATCAGCCCGGCGGCCTCTTGGACCCGGAGCGGGTTGGTGCCCTGGTAGCCGCCTATGATCGAATCCGCCCACTTGCCGTTTTAGAGAGATGCTTCTTTCCGGGCTTTCTTCTGTACGCCGCGCTCGCCTTCTGGCTGTCGCGCCTAACGGTTGCGCTGGAGACAAAATCGGGCGGCAAGGCCCGATGCAAGGACCCGGACGAATTCAAGGCCATAGTCGTCGACCGCAACGCGCATTTCCTTAACCTTGATGCCCTAGGAAGCGGCGGCCCGGGAGGCCAGGAAACCTCTGATTAAGTGGGAGGTTCCCGCCGCCCAAGGATCTGTGGCCCGGATCAGATACGATATGTAGTTGATTTTGCAAGCAAAGTAACAATCGCGTTATTACATTGCGGCTCGGTAGTGTATCAGTTTGAATTTGTGGGCCGAGCGGGGGCACGGCACACGGGGAATTCGGCGGGCTCGGGATGCAAACTGATACACTACCCGTAAACCCGCTGTGGTCATTTGCGTATCCTAAAGCTGTATGATGAGCATGCGCCTTCAAACTCATCCATCAACTAAAAGCTATAACTTGCCTAATGGAAGTACCCGCAAACCGTAGCGTGCGGCAACCACTGGGCCCCGTCATCGGTTCGAATGCCATGGTTCCGCGCCCCGGGGGCGGGTGGCGATGTCGGCATACCGCCGTTGGAACATCCGCAATAGGGCGGTTTTCCTACAGGCGGCGGTGTAGAGGGCTGATTAGATTTGCCTGTGTAACCTGTTACAAGCTGTATCGGGTGCCGCAAGGGGAAGTGCGCGAGTAATCAGGACCATCCCAAAGTGTTCGCCCCTAAGATGAAATTTCAGAAAACTCATTAGATTCCGAAGAATGTTCGTAAACCATCTATATAGGGCTTTGCCGAGGGTTAGTAGGCGAGTTGGGGATGGCCCTGGCGCGAGCAATAGATGAATCAACAAGGGGAGTTTGCGGCCAGAAGATCGATCGGGGCCCATTGGGGTGCGGACGGGGCGGTAACGGAGGCGGCCGACTTCCCCGCCCGGGAGGCTGGAGTTGTCGGCGACCCGGATCTGGGGCGAGGCGCCCGGGGGCCGACGCGGGCGAGTGCGAAGAAAGCCGTCGACCTGGAACTGGTCAACAGCTTTTTCGACGAAGCCACCGAGATCATGGGCACCCTGAATCGGAGCATCGGTGGCTGGTTCCGCGAGCCCGCCAACGCGCTGCTCATTCGCGAGTTGCTGGAAAGCCTTCATACCCTCAAAGGGGGTGCCCGGCTATGCAGCCTGGTTGAACTCGGCGAGCTGATACACGGATTCGAAACTTTCCTGACCGCACCTCATGGCCCGGGAAACCGCCCGAATGCGGAGGTATTCCGGGAGGTGCGCGCCCACAGAGACCAATTGGCACGAGCGCTGCGTGGCGCAAGGACGGCAATCGCCACCGGCGTCCCACCCGACAGGGAGTTCGGGTTGACGGAAAGCGTTCCCTTCAGCCGCCTGCTGCCCAAGTTGTCCCTAGTGGTGCGGCAGCTTGGGGAGCAACTGCGCAAGCGGGTGGAGTTGCATTCCGCCGATGTGAAAGTCGAACTGAACGGGGGCGTTCTGAAGCGGTTGGCGGTGCCGATTGAGCACATGCTGCGCAACGCCGTGGATCATGGCATCGAAACGCCCGAGTGGCGACGGCGGCGCGGCAAGCCGGAGACCGGCCGCATCGACCTGCGCATCGGGGTGCGGGATGGCGAGATCGTTATCGAAGTGGCGGATGATGGCGGGGGCATCGATTGCGACGAGGTGCGGACATGGGCGTTGGGTAAGGGTGCGCTGACGACACATGCGCGCACCGGCGATCTGGAGACGGCGGAGCTGGTCTTTGCGCCGGGCGTGTCGACTGCGGAAATCGTGACGAAAACCTCTGGCCGGGGGGTTGGTTTGAGCGCCGCAAGGGTAGCTATCGACCGGCTCGGGGGCCGGGTCGGAGTATCTTTTGTGCCCGGCAAGGGCACTTCGTTCTCCCTGCGCATACCCTGCGCGGCTTCGGTGGAGAACGCCTTCATACTGAAACTGCGAGACGACGCCTACGCCATACCAAGCCGTAACGTAGAAGACATCGTGACCGTAGCCGCCGATGCCATGCACAGGCTGAAGGCAACCGGCACCTTTGAGCAAGGGGGCGCTTGCCACGAGCTTCGTTATCTCGGCGAGTTCATGGGCCTGCATGACGAAAGTGCGCCAAACGGCGCCCGCACCGTGGTGATACCGATGCAACGCGGCGCGCGGCGCATTGCCGTACATGCGGATGCCCTTGTCGATCGCCGGGACGTACTGGTGCGGCGCACCCGGGGCGATGCATCGGGAACCGGCGGAATGCGCCTTGCAACGCGGCTCGACGACGGTAGTGCCGTCGTGCTGCTCGATCCGCTGGTTCTCACCGACCTTGACGAAAGCGCACCGGCGGGACGCGCGGGCTACCGCCTGCCCCGGGCATAAGGACACAATCTGGCCACCTGCCGGGCTTTGCAGCTAACTGCTTGCCCTATAAGGAGCCCAGTTTCTCAAGCCAAAGAAATTGGGAATTGTAGTGATCGGCTGACGAACCACCACATGTAGTGGTTATGCGCCTTGCGGGCCTCGGCATGTGGTGGCCCGTCAAATGTTTTACGTATTTCCAAAAAAATCCAAATATTTCAAAAAGTTGCAACATGAAAAATCGCTAGGCCCGGCGAGCTGCCGGGCACGGTATGACCAATCGGCAGGGGAGATTTGACACGAGACCGGCCGGATGCGACCCAGGCGCACGGCACCCTAGGGCGCATCCCGCCCACTACGGCCCCAGGCCAAGGTTCTCGCAGATGCGCGTCGCCGCGCCCCAGCGATTCAGCGTGTAGAAGTGCAGCCCCGGAACCCCCTCGGCGAGGAGCTCCCGGCACAGGCGGGTGACCACCTCTACCCCGAATTCCCGCAACGACGGCTCGTCGTCCCGGTAGGCTTCAAGGTGCTTGTAGATCCAGCGGGGAATATCGGCACCGCAGCCCCGGGAGAAGCGGACGAAGTTGGTGAAGTTGGTCAGCGGCATGATGCCCGGCACGATGGGCACATCGATGCCGACGGCTTCGGCGCGCCGCCGAAAGTCGAAAAAGGCATGGGGGCTGAAGAAGTACTGTGTGATGACGCCGTTGGCCCCCGCCTCCACCTTGCGCTTCAGGAACTGAAGGTCGCTGGCGGGCGATACCGCTTCCGGATGAACCTCGGGGTAACCGGCAACCTCCAGTTGCAAGGCATCGCCACAGTGCGCACGTATCAGCCGAACCAGCGCTTCGGCGTTGTTGGGGTAGCGCACAGCGCCCATGCCGGATGGCCGGTCGCCGCGCAGCGCAACGATGCGATCAACACCGATACGCCGGTATTCGTCGATCAATGCGCGGGTTTGCGCAGCGCGGTCGCTGCCCATGGACAGGTGCGGCACCGCCACCAGGCCCTGGTCCAGCAAGCGTCGCACCGTGTTCACCGTGCCTTCCCGGGTCGACCCGTTGGCACCGTAGGTCACCGAGAAGAACGCTGGCCGGAACCGGGTCAAGCGGTTGGCAACGCCGAGCAGGCCAGCCCTGCCCGCCGGTGTGCGGGGCGGAAAAAATTCGAAACTGAGCCTCACCAATGCGGACCTGGCTGCCTCCGGGGTGCATCACGCGGCGGCCAACGCCTCGGCCTTGTCGGTGCGCTCCCATGTAAACGCTTCTTCGGTGCGGCCGAAGTGCCCGTAGGCGGCGGTTTGCCGGTAGATCGGCCGCTTGAGATCCAGCATGTCGATCAGACTCCGCGGCCGCAAATCGAAATGTTCACGCACAAGTTGAACGATGCGCTCGTTGTCGAGCCTGCCGGTGCCGAAGGTGTTGATACTGATCGAGATTGGTTGCGCAATGCCGATCGCATAGCTGACTTGAATCTCGCAGCGCTCGGCGAGGCCGGCGGCAACGATGTTCTTGGCGACATAGCGGCCGGCGTAGGCGGCGGAGCGATCGACCTTGGAGGGGTCCTTGCCGGAGAAGGCACCGCCGCCGTGGCGCGCCATGCCACCATAGGTGTCGACCATGATCTTGCGCCCGGTCAGCCCGCAATCGCCGACCGGACCGCCGATCACGAAGTTGCCGGTGGGATTGATGTAGTACCTGGTGCCGCTGGAAAGCCAGTTGGCGGGTAGCACCGGCTTAACGATTTCTTCCATGACCGCCTCGGTCAAGGTCCGCCGGCTAATGCCCGGGGTGTGCTGGGTGGACAGCACCACCGCGTCGATGGCCATCGGTTTGCCCTGGCCGTCGTAGCGGAAGCTAAGCTGACTCTTGGCGTCGGGGCGCAGAAAGTCGAGGGAGTTGCGGCGTTTCATCGCCTGTTGCCTGACCAGCCGATGCGCGTAGGCGATTGGCGCCGGCATAAGCACATCCGTGTCGTTCGAGGCGTAACCGAACATCAGCCCCTGATCGCCGGCACCCTGCTCGCGCTCGGCGGTTTCGTCCACGCCGATGGCGATGTCGCTCGACTGCTGCCCCAGGGCATTGATAACCTTGCAGTTATGCAGATCGAATCCGCTGTCGCGCTTGGTGTAGCCGATATCGGCGATTACCTGCCGAACCAACGCCTCCAAGTCCAGTTCGGCGTTGGAGCGGACCTCCCCGGCAACCACAACGAGTTCATCCTTGATGAGGGTTTCGCACGCCACCCGGGAGTCGGCATCCTGGGCCAGCATGGCGTCTAGCACCGCGTCGGAGATCTGATCCGCCATCTTGTCGGGATGACCTTCCGAGACGGATTCGGAAGTGAAGACACTATAGTCGGCCATCGGGTGTTTGCCTGTGTTGGATTAAACCAAGCATTCTACCGGAACCAACCCACCTGGCTCACCAATGGTGTCCAACGGCTCGCCCAGCCAACCTGTCCAGACCTTCTGTAGACCCCAACGAACTTTCCACAAACCTTCCGCAGTATGCTTTCCTGCACGCTCTTCCTCGGGTTGGCCATAAACACCTAGGCTAGCAGCCTGTCCGGCTTAGATACTTTGAACACCCCAGCTTATTGAAATATAAGGAATTTTACTTTTGGCGCGAAAAACCAGATTCTTTCTAAAGGGGCTTATGTAGAACAGTTGACGAGCCACCACATGCTGAGTCCCGCAAGGCGCATAACCACTACACGTCGTGGCTCGTCAACCGATCTCTATAATTACCTTTATAAATCAAATATTTAGCTAAAAATCCCGACTAGCTCCTAAGTCGAAATGCCCGAAGTCGCCAACGACCTTGCGTGCTGCGACCCTCCGGAGAGTTTCTGCCTGCACTACCGCGCCTTCTTGGCTTTTTCGTTGCCATGCCTCGGGTGGATAGGGAGAATAGCGTACTTCGCCGCACGGTCCGGTTTCGAGGATGATGCACATCCACGCTCTGCTGCTTCCGGTTCCCGGCATCGGATGCCCGGGTTCGGCTATCCCGGTTGCCCGGCACACCGGAGATTCCTGTTCGATACCCTGGTCAGCCGCTGGTGTCGGGCGGTTCGATACCTGGTCTTGCCGGGCTTCGCGGGTGCCGTCGTGAGTTCCCGAGCCGATCGGGCCAACGCAATCCGGGCCCTGTCCATGGATGCGGTGCAGCGCGCCAACTCCGGGCACCCGGGCGCGCCCATGGGCCTGGCCGAGGTTGCGGAAATTCTGTGGCGAGAGGTGTTGAAGCACAATCCGCGCGACCCCGAGTGGTGCGACCGCGACCGGGTGGTGCTCTCCAACGGGCACGGCGCCATGTTGCTGTATAGCGTGCTGCACCTGACCGGCTACGATGTTTCCATCGACGACATCAAGGCGTTCCGGCAACTTCATGCCAAAACCGCCGGCCATCCAGAGTTCGGCGAGTGTCCCGGTATCGAAACAACAACCGGGCCGCTGGGTCAGGGCCTGGCCAACGCGGTCGGCATGGCACTGGCGGAACAGCGCCTGGGGGAAGAATTCAACAAACCGGGGCACGAGATCGTGAACCACCGCACCTGGGCGATCGTTGGCGACGGCTGCCTCATGGAAGGCATATCCCACGAGGCGGCATCCCTGGCCGGAACGCTCCGCCTCGGTAAGCTCATCTGCCTGTACGACGACAACGGCATCTCCATCGACGGTGCCGTGGACGCCTGGTTCACCGAGGATGTGCCGGGTCGCTTCAGGAGCTATGGCTGGCGCGTTATCGACGGCGTCGACGGCCACGACCCCCAAGGCATCGAGCGGGCGCTCGGCCTGGCCGTCGCCAGCGACGGGCGGCCTACTCTGCTGTGCATCAAGACGATCATCGGCTACGGCGCACCGAACAAGCAGGGCACGGCGGCGGTGCATGGGGCGGCGCTCGGCGAGGACGAAGTGGACGCCGCGCGGCGCACCCTGAACTGGGAACAGGAGCCGTTCGCTATTCCGGGAAGCATTTACGAAAGCTGGAACTGCGTCGCCAAGGGAGGCCGCGCCCAAGCCGATTGGCAGGCATCGTTCGACGCCTATCGCCGGGATTTTCCGGGCTTGGCCGCGGAATTCGAGCGACGCATTACCGGTCGTCTGCCCGACGGCTGGGCGAACGGCATCCGGCAGTTGGCCAGCTCCGCACAGGAAGAAATGCAGCCGCTCGCCACGCGACAGTCTTCCGGGGCATGCCTCGATGCCCTAGGGCCGCGCCTGCCGGAGTTATTTGGTGGCTCCGCGGACCTGACCGGCTCCAACAACACCAGGTGGGCGGATGCGGGCGATGCGCGCTACCTGAGTTTCGGCGTGCGCGAGTTCGGCATGACGGCCTTTTGCAACGGCATGCTGCTGCACGGCGGTTTCCGGCCCTACTCCGGCACCTTCCTGGTGTTCATGGAATACGCGCGCAATGCGCTGCGGCTCGCCGCGCTGATGGGTATTCCCAACATCCTGGTCTATACCCACGACTCCGTGGCCGTGGGCGAAGACGGCCCGACGCACCAGCCGATTGAACAGCTCACCAACCTGCGCACCACGCCCAATCTTTCAACCTGGCGGCCCTGCGACACGGTGGAGTCCGCGGTTGCCTGGGAGCATGCTATTGAACGAACCAGCGGCCCCACCGCGCTGGTATTCACACGCCAGAAGACCATTCCGCAACCCCGGAACGCGGAAACCCTCAAATCGATTCGGCGGGGCGGGTACATACTGGGCCGGGAAGACAGCGGGCCGGAGGCGGTGCTTATTGCCACGGGGTCGGAAGTGGATCTTGCGATGCAGGCGCAACGGCGGTTGGCCGAGCGGCGCATCGGCGTGCGGGTCGTGTCCATGCCCAGCACCGATGTCTTTCTGGCCCAGCCCAGAGCCTATCGCGACTCGGTCATCCCGCCGGGCTTAAGGGCCCGCATTGCGGTCGAGGCGGGCCACCCGGACTACTGGCGCCGGTTCGTGGGCCTCGACGGCGCTGTGCTCGGCATCGACCGTTTCGGTTTGAGCGCACCGGGCCCCACGGCTATGGAAGCGTTGGGAATGACCCTGGACAACCTGGTTGCGGTTGTCGAGCAAACCCTCGGCCGCTAGCCGGCACCCTACTGGCACCGCAACGGCATGGCCGCCGCACAACGCCGCACCGACGGAGTACTGTCTGTATGACGTTTAAGCGTATGGAAGAACTGGTGCTGACCGGCAAGCGCGTCTTGATCCGGGAAGACCTGAACGTTCCCATCGCCGCCGGCAAGGTGGCGAGCGATGCCAGAATCGCGGCGGCACTGCCGACCCTCAGACAGGCGCTCGCCCAAGGGGCCCGAGTTATCCTGATGTCGCACCTTGGCCGGCCGCGGGAAGGCCAGTTCGACCCGGCGTTTTCATTGTTGCCGGTAGCCCGGCGGTTGGCGGAGCTGCTGGGTGAGGCAGTGCCGTTGTTGGCCGATCTCGATGCCGCCGGAGCGTCGAATGCCCGCATCGCCTTGTTAGAGAACGTGCGTTTTCTACCCGGCGAGAAGGCCGATGACCCTGGCTTGGCCGCCCGCCTGGCGGCGCTGGCCGACATCTTTGTAATGGACGCCTTCGCCACCGCGCACCGCGCCCAGGCATCGACCCACGGCGTTGCCCAGTTCGCTCCCGTGGCTTGCGCCGGGCCGCTGCTCGCGGCGGAACTCGACGCGCTGACGCGAGCGCTTAGCAACCCGCGGCGGCCCCTGGTTGCCGTCGTCGGCGGGTCGAAGGTCTCCACCAAGCTCGCCGTGCTCGACAAACTCGCCACGCTGGCCGACCGGGTGCTGGCCGGCGGCGGTATCGCCAACACCTTTATCGCCGCCGCCGGCCACCGGACCGGCGCGTCGTTGGTGGAGAAGGAGCTGCTCGGGGTCGCCGCAAATCTCGCGCAACGGGTGGCGATACCGCTGCCGGTCGATGTCATGGTGGGTAGGCGGGTCGATGAGCGGGAGACGGCGCTGGTCCGGGCCATCACAGAGGTCGGGAACGGCGAGATGATCCTCGATATCGGCCCGGAGACGGCGAGGCGGTGGCGGGCCCCGCTGGCCAGCGCCGGCACCATCCTGTGGAACGGCCCGGTCGGGGTATTCGAATTTGATCAGTTCGGCGAGGGCACCCGCGTACTCGCCGAGGCGGTCGCATCGAGCGAGGCGTTTTCCATCGCCGGCGGCGGCGATACCTTGGCCGCTATCGACAAGTACGGCGTACGCGAGGGCATTTCCTACATCTCAACCGGCGGCGGTGCCTTCCTCGAATTTGTGGAGGGCAAGACCCTGCCGGCGGTGGCGGCACTGCAAGGCCGGGCGGATGCTTGACCGCTCACCGGCAGATTAGGGCATGCGGGTTTCCACCCCGGTTGCCGGGGCGCGGGCGCGGGGGGAACAGGGCACTTCTCATTCGAAAAGGAAATTACGTAGAACAGTTGACGAACCACCACATGCCGAGTCCCGCAAGGCGCATAACCACTACAGGTCGTGGTTCGTCAACCGATCACTACAATTCCCTTCGAAAAGGAAGTGCTGGCCGGCACCCTCGAGTAAAACCACGCGCATCTGCCATGTCACCTCGGCAGCGGCACCTTGGCGGAGGGCAACCCCAGGGCCACCAACATGAACCCATACTCCTCCGCCACCTCGCGCAGCGAATCAAAGCGTCCCGACTTGCCGCCGTGGCCCGCCTCCATATTGGTCTTCAGCAGCAGGGGATTGCGATCGGTTTTCAGCGTCCTCAGCTTGGCAACGTACTTGGCGGGTTCCCAGTAGGTCACCCGGGGGTCGTTCAGCCCGGCGGTCACCAGCATGGGCGGGTAGGCACCCGGCCGCAGTTGATCGTAGGGCGAATAGGAACGGATCAGGTGGAAGGCGGCCGCGTCCTCGATGGGGTTGCCCCACTCCGGCCACTCCATGGGCGTGAGCGGCAGCGAACTGTCGAGCATGGTGTTCAGCACGTCCACGAACGGCACATGGGCGACGACCGCGCCCCATAGTTCGGGCGCCTGGTTGACAACGGCGCCCATAAGTTTGCCGCCAGCGCTACCGCCGGCGATAGCGATTCGGCCTTTTGCGCCGTAACCCGCCGCAACCAGGTGTCTGGCCACGTCCACAAAATCGTTGAAGGTATTTGTGCGCTGGCTCAGCTTGCCGGCTTCGTACCAGTGGTAGCCGAGGTCGTCGCCGCCGCGTATGTGGGCGATGGCCGCGATGAAGCCGCGCTCGAGCAGGGATAGGCGGGTCGATGAGAACGACGGCAAAATGGCGTGGCCGTAGGCACCGTAGCCGTAGAGGTACAGCGGCGCGCTGCCGTCGGTGGGGGTGTCCCTGCGGCGCACGAGGGATACGGGAACCCGCGCGCCGTCCCGGGCCGGCACCAGGAGCCGCTCGGTAACGTAGAGCCCGGAATCATAGCCGCTCGGAATCTGCCGCACCTTGCGCACTTCCAGTTCGCGCCCGTCGATGTGATAGTCGTAAACCGTCTGCGGCGCCACCATGGACGTGTAGTTGAGGCGCAGAACCCGGGTATCGAATTCGGGGTTGTCCCCTAAGCCGACGCTGTAGGCGGATTCGGGGAATTCAATGTGGGTGCTGATTCCCTCCCGGTCGATCAGGCGCACCCGGTCGAGCCCATCAACGCGCTCCAGCACGGCAATGAAGTCGGCAAAGGCCGCAAAGCCCCGTATGTAGAGCGCATCGGAACCATCTAGCAAGGGTTCCCAGGCGTGCTCGGCAAAGTTGTCCTCCCTGGCCGCGGCGATGCGGGTGTTTTTGTGACGGTCGTTGGTGCGGATGACGAAGCGGTCGCCTTGGTGGTCGACTGAGTATTCGTGGTTCTCCCGGCGCGGGCTGACCAGCGCCGGTTCCGCGTCCAGGTTGCTGGTGGGGATAAGGTGCACTTCGGAAGTGACATGGTCGGAGGTGTGGAGCACCGCGTATCGCTTCGAGGCGCTTCGGGATAGGCCGACGAAAAAGCCGGGGTCGCCTTCCTCGTAGACAACGACGTCGCTTGCAACCGGTTCGCCCAACCGATGCCGCCGTACCTGGTACGGACGCCAGTTTTCATCGACCACCGTGTACAGAAAAGCCGAATCGTCCGCCGCCCATATGGGCGCACCGCTGGTGTTTTCGATGGCGTCGGCGAGCAATTCACCGGTGCCCAGGTTCTTGACCACGAGTCGGAAGCGTTCCGAGCCGTTGGTGTCGGTGCTGTAGGCCATCAGCTTTCCAGCGTTGCCGACGGCAAGCGCCCCGAGGCGGAAGTAGTCCGCATGCCCGGCCAGCGCCGGCTCGTCGAGGATGGTCGCGGCGCCGCTGGTGGCCCCCGTGCGCGCGCCCGGCTCCTCCGCCGGCCAGCGCGACCAGATGCGGTACTGGCCACCTTCCTCAAAGCGCCACTGGTAGTACCAGTCACCTTGCCGAACCGGAACACCGGCCTCGTCCGGCTGCTGCCGGGCCTTGATTTCCTGGTAGAGGGTTTCCACCAGTTCGGCGTGGGGGGCCATCATGGCCTCGAAGTAGGCGTTCTCCGCCTCAAGGTAGGCGAGCACGTCCGCGTCATCCACTTCCGGATAGCTTTGGTCCTTCAGCCAGTGGTAGGGATCCTCAATGGTGACGCCGTGGTACGTCGCGCTGTAGGGTCGGGTTGCCGCCTTCGGTGGCTCCGGCGGCGTTGCATCGATCATTGGCGCCTCACTCCCTGTGCAGGCGGCAATAATGAACGGTAACGCCACCCCGACCAAATCAACCCTGGTACCGCGTGGGCAAGCACCTGCGCGTGGCGAGAATCGGCGGCCTGCTTGCGCTTTGGAATGCGCACCGCCTGTGCTACCGTCTCGTGGAAACCCCACCCTTGGCGCAAACACCCGTGCGGGTTTGTTCAGGGCCGAACCGGTGCCCTGTGGTGCCGTGAGGCATCCCGAGGCGGTTCGGCAGTGCCTTGGGCGGGCACGGTTGACGCGATTGAATAAGGAGAAATTCATGCGCATGGTCTGCATCGTTCTGGCTTGCGCGGCTGGTGTCGCCTGGGCGCAAGACTGGTATCCATCAAAGCACGGTGCCGGGGACACGCTGGGGGCCATCAATCACCTGTCTGCCGACAAGGTGGTACAGGCCGCACGTCTCGTCAAGACCGGCAAGTCGTACCCGCTCGGCGTCGTCACCGGCTGGGAGACGCCAGCCTACCCGCCACGGCACTACGCCATCACCATCATACAGCCCGGCCAGAACGATGGCCCAACCATGGGTTCCAACCGCGCAACCGGCAACGACGACTTGCTTTATACCTGGATGGGCATCGGCAGCCAGCTCGATGGTCTGGGCCACATGGGTATCGAGCATGTCTACTACAACGGGTACAAGGCGGCGGACTTCGTAACCGCACGGGGCCTTACGGCGCTCTCCATCGACAAGCTGCCGCCCATCGTCGGCCGGGGTGTACTGCTCGACATGACGCGCCACTTTGGCCAGAACCCGCTGCCCGCGGGAACCGTCTTCAACGAGGCCGAGATCAAGGCTCGGGCGGCGGCCCAAGGCGTCGCCATCGGGGCGGGCGATGTGGTGCTCTTCCACACCGGATGGCTCAATCTTGCCAATACCGACAGCGCACGCTTTATGAGCGGCGAGCCGGGCCTGGGTCTGGGCGGCGCGAAGTATCTAGCCGGTCTGGACGTGGTGGCGGTGGGTTCCGATACCTGGGGCCTTGAGGCCGTGCCGGCGGAAGACCCCAGCCAGGCTTTCCCTGTCCACCCCGAACTGCTGGCGAAGAATGGTGTCTACATATTGGAGAACATGGATGTGCGCGCACTCGCCGTGGACGAGGGCTGGGAATTCCTCTTTGTACTTGGTCAACCGCGCTTCGAGGGGGCGGTACAGGTGGTAATCAATCCGGTGGCGATTCGGTAACGAACGGTTCCGCTTCGCTAAAACATATCCACCGGGTCAACGTCGATCGACCAGCGAACCTGGCCGAGCACGGTTGCGCCGGCGACCAGTTCCAGGGCGCGGTGCAGCGCCCGGCGTTGCCGGGCGACCAGCATGAGTTGGTAGCGATGGCGGTCGGCCAAGCGCAGCATCGGTGCCGCAGCGGGGCCTAGCACTTCGAGCTCCTGTGGCAGGCGGCGCTTGACGCCTTCGAGGAAGCGATGCGCGGCGGCAGCATCCTTGGCCTCGGCGCGGATAAGCGCCATCGGCCGTGCGGGCGGCAGGCCGGCCCGCTGCCGAACCCCAAGCTCATGGGCCGCGAAGCCGGCATACCCCTCGGCCACGAGTTGTCGCAGGGCCGGGTTGTCGGGCTGTAGAGTTTGAATCCAGACCTCGCCGGGCCGCTCGGCGCGCCCTGCCCGACCGGCTACCTGCACGATGAGTTGGGCGGTGCGCTCCGCGGCCTTGAAATCGGCGCTCAGAAAACCCGCATCGGCGTTGAGCGCGGCCACCAGGGTGACGTTGGGAAAGTGATGGCCCTTGGCAAGCATCTGGGTTCCAACCAGAAGCGCCGGACCACCCCGGCGAATCATGCGGAATTGCTCTTCAAGGCGCCGCTGGCTGCGGACTGTGTCGCGATCGATACGGTAAAGAGGCACGCCGGGAAACCGTTCCTTCAGGCCCGCTTCGGCACGTTGCGTGCCGGCACCGACAGCCACCAGGTTGCGTGCGCCACAGCCGGGGCACTCGGACGGCACCGCCGCCCTGGCGCCACAGTGATGACAGGTGAGCACATCGGGTACGCGATGCAGTGTCATACGCGCATCGCACGCATCGCAGCGGGCCTGCCAGCCGCAGCCCGCGCACAGGTAAACCGGCGCGTAGCCGCGCCGGTTGAGGAATACCAGCACCTGCGCCCCGGCACCGAGATGCTGCTCCACCCGCCGGACCAGGGGCGGGCTTAGGCCGTCCTGCAGCCGATGGCCGCGGATATCGAGCACACGAAGGGCGGGCATTGGCGCACCGGTGGCACGTTCCAGCAACTGCCGCCGCCGGTAGCGCCCCCTGTGCGCGTTGCTGAGCGACTCCAGGGATGGCGTCGCGCTGCCAAGGATCAATGGAATATCGAGGCTCTGCGCGCGCTTCACCGCCACGTCCCGCGCCGAGTAGCGCAACCCTTCGTGCTGCTTGAAGGAACCGTCGTGCTCTTCATCCACAATCACAAGCCCGAGACGATTGAATGGCGTCAATACGGCGGAGCGCGTGCCGATCAGGATACGGGCGGCACCGTCGCGGCATTTGAGCCAGGTTTCCAGCCGTTCCCGGTTGGCGAGGCCGGAATGCAATACATCGACCGCGCCGTAGCGCCGCCGGAAACGGTCCACCGTCTGTGGCGTCAACGCTATCTCCGGCACCAACACCAACACCTGTTCGCCACGTTCCAGAACCTCGGACATGACCCGCAGGTACACCTCGGTCTTACCGCTGGCGGTCACACCATCGAGCAGGGTCGCAACGAACCCGCCCGCATCCTTGCGGTAGCCGTCCAGCACCGCCTGTTGCTCGACGGTGAGCTCGGGCGGCTCTTCCAGGCGATAGCGGCGTTCGCCGGGTTCGATGGCGCCCTTGTTCGCGAGAGCCCTGATCATGGCGGTGGTAAAGCCCTCGGCGCGAATATCCGCCGCACTTGCCCAACCGCCGCGCTCGGTCAGGAATTCGAGCAGCGCTTGTTGCCTTGGTGCCCGGCCGTTGAGCGGCGGCGGCACGACGGCTTGTCGCCAGATCTCCTCAGGGCGCCAACGCAGCGCCGCACCCCGCATGGCGGCACCGGGCAGCATCGCTGCGAAGACCTCGCCCAGCGGGTGGTGGTAGTAGTCGGCAAGCCAATGCGCCAAGGCGAAAAGCTCCTCGGTCATGACGCTGGCCGAGTCGAGCACATCGAGCAGCGGTTTCGGATCGGCGTAGGCATCCCGGGGGTTCCCGTCTACGCACAGGCCGACGAGGGTGCGGTTGTTCAGGCGCGCCCTGACCCGCGCACCCCTTGCCGGAGGGGCCATGCCACGGGGCACCTCGTAGTCGAAGGTACGGCGCAGCGGTACGGCAAAGGCGATTCGCGCAACTTCGGTCATGGGATGGACGCGGGACTGCGCCTGGTTCTCGACCTGGTTTAGCGATTACCGCTGCTCGGCGCTGCCGACATCGGACTGCTGTCGCGGCGAATCGCCCGTAACGCCAACCGTCAGCACATCCGTACTGTGGTATTGCCGATGCTGGACCGACGCGGCCCGATGCCGAAGCAGGCGCAGGGAGAGCTCTTGTTCAACCGGCCCCTGGGGCGACTGGGAAAGCACCGCCATCAGATCCTCCAGGTTACCCGTGCCCGGCGCCGCCACGAACTCCAACTCGGCGGCCCGCCCGTCTCCTCGGATCATCAACAACAGTCGTCGCTTTGCGGCTTCATCGGCACCGTCCTCCCGCACCTGTTGCCGTTCGATCAAGCTCAGCAGCGCTTCCTCGCCCGCCGAGCGCAGCCGCCCCTCGGCTTCGTCGCCCCAGCCGCGCCGGGCCGCAAACTCCCGCAGGAAGGCATCGACCTCCGGCAAGGTATCGCGTTGTAGCACGGTTTCAAGGCGTCGGCGGCGACCCTCCGTTAGCTGCATAAAAGTGGTCAGGAGCACGGCCACAAGGCCACCGCTGGTCATGCCGTTGCCGAGCAGCGTGCCCCACCAGTGGCCGAGGTGGTCGGCAAAGATGGCCTGATTCTGAAAACCAACGCCCACCCAGAACGACACGCCAACGACGATGGCCTTGCGGTAGTCCACGCCGTCCCGCACCACCATTCTCATGCCGAGCACGAACAACAGCGACAACAAGGCCAGGAGGTAGGCCGCCACCACCGGCCCCGGTATCGCCACCAAGACGGCGGCGAACTTGGGCAGGAACGCCACCGCCACGAACACCACGCCAATCCACACGCCAACGCTGCGGGCCGCGACACCGGTGAGTTCCAGGATGGCGACACTGGTGGAGTAGGTGGTGTTCGGCACCGTTCCCGCCAGACCGGAAAGCAGGTTGCCCATGCCGTCCGCGGCCACGGCACCCTGCACTTCCCGGTAATCCGTGGCCCGCGGCTTGCGCCAGGACACGCCCTGCACGGCCACCGAATCGCCGATGGTCTCAATAGCGCCAACCAGGGTGACAAATACGAAGGCCGGCAACAAAGCCCAGAAGGTCGGGCTGAAGCTCAGATCGTAGCCCGGCCAGCCGCCGCTCGGCAGGCCAATCCAATCCGCCTGCGCCACCCGTTCCAGGTCGTAGAGACCAAAGAAGGACGCCACCAGGCAGCCGATGACCAGCCCCACCACGGGAACCCACAAACGCAATGTCCCGGTAGCGCGGAGCGTGAGCCCAGCGATCACCGCCAGGGTGACGCCGGCGCTTACCGGCCCGGCCGCCGGCGACGCTGCCGCCGGCACATCCGTGAGCTTACCGAAGACAATCGGCATGACCGTCACCGCAATCAGCATGATGACCGTACCAGCCACCGTCGGCGTAATAATGCGTCGGAGCCAGGAGAGCCGGGCGGCAAGCACGAATTGGAACAACGCCGACACCAGCACCAAGGTCGCCAACATGGCCGGCCCGCCATTGGCCAGCGCCGTCACGCTTACGGCGATGAAGGCACCGGACGTGCCCATGAGCATGGGGTAGCCGGCGCCAATTCGGCCAACGCGCACGGATTGAAGCACCGTGGTCACGCCACTAACCGCCAGCGCGGCGAACACGGCCCAGGTCAGGTATGCATCACTGCCGCCGGCCGCCTGAATAACAATGACGGGTGTGAGCACAACCCCCGCAATACACAGCGCCGCCTGCTGGCAACCGAGGCCGAAGGCAAGCGGCCCCGGCGGCGACTCCTGGGGTTCGTAGCGAATCACCCGCTCAGGTCCAGCGGCATCCCGCCCTGTTCGGCCAAGTTCGCCCGCATGGCTTTTTGCCCATCTTGCCGGTGGCGGTCAACGGAGTCGCTGCCACGACGAGGATGTCGTGCGGCAATCGCTGATTGGGGTGGCGGGTGGCGTACCATCCATTCTTGTTCGGGTCGAGCCGGTCACGAGCGCAAGTTTCGGAGGCATCATATACGATATTGCTGTGGTACCGTGGGGTTTCGAACGGCGTAACTTGTCGGGATGGACATCCACCGGGCGTTTGCTAGACTGCGCACCCTTCTTAGCTAGCCTGCCGGGCAGGGTAAACAGGGTAAACGATGAAGACTGGCATTCATCCCAAATACTACAGCATCAAGGCCACCTGTAGCTGCGGCAACATCATCGAGACGCGCTCGACTCTCGCCGAAGACATTCATGTCGATGTCTGTTCGGCCTGCCACCCGTTCTATACCGGCAAGCAGAAGATCGCCGATGCCCGCGGCCGGGTGGAACGGTTCCGCAGACACTTCGGCAACCGCGGCAATATTGTCCGCTAGGGAACCCCCGATCGAGTCGAAGGCTACCGCCGTGCAAGGCTGTGTGGCCCGAATCAGATAGGGTATGTATCTGATTTTGCATGTCAAAGTAACAATCGTATTATCGCGACTCTGAACGAGGCGCAGACGGACTTGTGCAGAGCTTCAGTGCTCCATCGAACTGATAATGACGTATCAGTTCGATGGAGCACTAGCGATCTGTCGGGCTTTGTAGCCAGGTGATTGATTTATAGGGAATCCGGTTTTTCGCGCTGCTGCGCCGTGACGATGATCTCCTCGAGCTCGCCCGAGGCCGCCAGATGCGCCAGGAAAAGGCCGATGCAAAGCAGAATGGAACAGGTTGGTCGCGCGGCTCTGGTCATTGCATTCCTCTATCTGTCCTGACGGCAGCAGAAACACGGCAACCCGGACGCCTGCGCGAGCCCGCGAACCGCTGTACAATGCGAATCCAGTGAAATGTCCCTGTGAGATTTCATCAATGTGTCGTCTAGGTACCCATCGGTGCCCGGTCGCCAGACGCCCGCACCGAATAGCTAGCCGAAAACTGCTTGCGGCCCCCCTGCTGCTCGGTTGTCTGCTCGTGGCACCGCCCCAGTCCCATGGCGCGGGCGCCGGCGAGAAGATGTACAACGACCTGCGCGAAAAGAACGGCCTATACCAGGACGAAGACTGGCAGGAGTACGTCACCGAGATCGGCGAACGGCTGCTTGCCGTTTCCCCCGACGCGGGCGGCAACTACACCTTTACGGTGGTCGACAACTCTGGTGTGAATGCCTCGGCCACCCAGGACGGATACATCTTCGTCAATCGCGGCCTGATCGCCCACTGCCGCAACGAAGACGAATTGGCGGGCGTGATCGGGCACGAGATCGGCCATGTCGTCGGTCGCCATGTGCAACGGTCGAAGGGGCTCAACCGCCTGGGCGGGCTGTTGGGCTGGCTCGGGGTAATCGGCACCAACAGCTTTGCGATGAAAGACCTCGGCAACACGCTGACGGCCACGGCGGTTACCCGCGAGGCGCGGGAGTATGAACTGGAGGCGGACAGCTACGGTGCCGAGTTCCTGGCGCGGGCCGGATACGATCCGCTGGCCATGATCGACGTAATCCACGTCCTGAAGGACCAGGAACTGTTCGCCAAGTCGGTCATGAATCGGCCAAGCGTCTATCACGGCATTTTCGGCTCCCATCCGCGCAACGACAAACGGCTGAACGATGCCGTGCGGAAGGCGGTGCCGCTGGCCAGCCTGACGAGCTGGCCCCCGGAACGCGATTTTTGGGAGATGGTCGATGGCCTGGTATTCGGCGATGAGGCCGCGACGGGGCTGGTCAAGGACGGCGTTTATTATCACGGCAGCCTGCGCATCGTGGTTGCGTTTCCAGAGGGTTGGCAGGTGACGAATACGACCTCGGCGGTGTCCGGCCGGGACGTCGGCGGTACGTCAAGTGGCTCGATTATCGTGCAGCGCCAGAACCCGCCGGCCGAGGAACAGACGCCCGAGCAGTACATTCGGGAAACCCTGAAACGCGACGACATCGAGAACGGCGAATCCCTGGTTGTCAACGGGTACGATGCCTATATCGCCGACATCCAGATTCTGGGCGGCGACGACCAGGTGCGGAAGATGGCAGTGGTCTACAAGGACGGGGGCATTTATCTGTTCAGGGGCACCCTTGGCGCCGTCGGCGACCCGTCCCGGTTCGAGGAGGATTTCCGCGCGACCCTTGGCTCGTTCCGGGCGATGACCGCACTGGACCTGAAGGTAGCCAACAACCAGCGTATCAAGGTCGTTATGGCCGAACCGGGCGACACCTACGCGGAACTGGCGAGGATGGTGTCCATCAAGCAGTTCCCGGAAGAGACTCTGAGGATCATCAACGGCCACCACCCCAGGGGCGAGCCGCGCGCCGGGGACTACATAAAGATCGTGCAGTAGCCGGTCGCCAAATCGCCTGGCGCACCAGGTGCCCGCCGTGACCGCGCACCCCCGGGGACCAGCCTGCGGGTGGGTATGTGGCGCTCGCCAGAGCGAATACCGCCGGCAAGGGTATACGCATCGCTCATCGAACCGGTCCAGCGCGGCCACCGCGCGCCCTAGCGAAACGGGGGCAACGGGGGCTTAGAAGATATCCTCGGGCTTGATATCCGGTGCCCGGTCGGATTGGGTATCGGCACCTTTCCCGGGCTGGGGCGCGTGCTCTTCCAGGAAGTACTCGAAGACGGCGTCGTCCTGATCTATCGCCGCGAGTTCTCCGGTTGTCGGGTCGATCTTCATGGTCAGCACCCCGGGTGGCTGGACGGGATAGGATTCTTCCCGCTCGCGCAATGCCACGCCCATGTAGTCGATCCAAATCGGCAGCGGTGTGCTGGACCCGTATTCACGTTCTCCGAGCGGGCTGTGGTCGGGAAATCCAACCCAGACAGTGGTGACGACTTCGGGGTTGTAGCCGTTGAACCAGGTGTCGGCGGCCTGATCGGTGGTTCCTGTTTTGCCAGCCAGGTCGCCGCGCCGAAGCGAACGGGCGCTGCGGCCCGTACCGCGGCGGATCACGTCCCGCAGCATCGAATGCATGATGAAGGCGTTCCGCTCATCGAGTACCCGCACGGCGAGCACCACCGGCTGTTCCCGCTTTTCCGAGAACAGTTCCGCCAGATCGACCGGTTCCTGCTCGGGCCCCACGGCGGGCGCCTCTGCGCAAGCCCCGCATACCCGCGGATGGCTTGCCTCGAACACGGGAGTGCCGTCGATATCCAGCACCCGCTGAACGATATGGGGCGTCACGCTATAGCCGCCATTGGCAAACACCGCATACGCCGCCGCCATCTGCAGGGGTGTGACGGCCATGGTGCCACCGCCGATGGCTAGCTGGGTATTGCGGGGAAATGTGCTGGTATCGAAGCCGAACCGTGGGACGAAGTCGAGTACCCGCCCGGCACCGACTTCGATGAGCACACGCATGGAGACCAGATTGACCGACCGGTAGAGCCCTTCCCGGAGCCGGGTGGGGCCGTTGTAGACGCTGTCGAAGTTATCCGGGCGGTATTGCGATTCGAGGTTGGGGTCGTCGAAGACCAGGGGCGCGTCCATAAACAGGGAAGCGGGGGTGACGCCCTTGTCCAGCGCCGCGGCGTATACGAACGGCTTGAATCCCGACCCCGGCTGACGCGCGGCCTGCAATGCGTGGTTGTATTGGTTCATGCTGAAATCGAAACCACCCTCCAGGGCAAGCACCCCGCCCGTGTTGGGGTCAAGGGACACCAGCGCGCCCTGGATGCGTGGCAACTGGGCGAGGCGCCAGCCTGCATCCGTCGCCTGGAGGCGAACGACATCGCCCGGCTCGACAACTTCCGCCGGCGTTTTCGGCGCGGGCCCCCGGGCATCCACACCGATATAGCGCCGGGCCCAGCGCATCGCCTCGAAGGGAACCATGGCGCGGGCACCGTTGGGCAGCGCCGCGAGAACCTGGTCATCGCCGACCTCGACGATTGCCGCGGGCATCAGCCCGGCGTATGCGGGCCGCCCGGCCAGCGCATCGATGGCATCCTCGACCCGGGTGAACCGCCGTTCGGGACCGCGGTAGCCGTGCCGTCGGTCGTAGTCGGTCAGCCCCTTGCGCAACGCCCGGGTCGCGGCGGCCTGGAGTGGGCCCTGGAGCGTGGTAAAGACCTCGTATCCCCCGGTGTATAGATCCGGGAAGTCGCCGATGAGTCGCTGGCGCACCCATTCGGCGGCGAACGGAGCGGGAACATCCACGCTGCGTTCGAATACCCGCGCGGTTATCGGTGCCTGCACGGCGGCCCGGTATCGCGCCTCATCGATGGAGCCCTGGGTACGCATGCGCAGGAGCACCAGGTTGCGGCGACGCAGGGCCCGTTCCGGACCATTGATGGGGTTGCCCGCCGACGGCGCTTGGGGAATGCCGGCCAGCATCGCCAGTTGGGGCAGGTTCAGCTCCCTGAGCGGCTTCCCGTAGTAGGTGAGCGCGGCCGCTTCGGCACCGTAGGCTCTTTTGCCGAAGGGCACGACATTGATGTAGAGCTCCAGAATCTCGTCCTTGGTCAGCTCCCGTTCAACCTTGAGTGCAAGCAGCATCTCCTTGAGCTTGCGCAGTAGCCGCCGTTCCAAGGTGAACGACACGTTGCGCGCCAGTTGCATGGTTATGGTGCTCGCACCGGGGCCGAGCGACCCGTCCGTCAGCAGGTTGCGGATCAGGCCGAAGACATCGTTACCTAGGGAAATGAAGTCTATGCCGCTGTGTTCGTAGAAGCGCTTGTCCTCCGTATCGAGCACCGCGCTCAGGAACAGCGGCGGCACCTCGTCCAGCGTAACGGGTATCAGGCGCCGTTCACCGAATTCGCCGAGCAGTGCGCCATCCTGGCTGAAAATTCTGAGCGGTGTCTGCAACTTGACATGCCGGTAGCTCTCCGCTGTAGGAATTTGCGGGTTCAAATACAGGAAAACGCCTGACAGACCGAACACCCCGCCGCACAGTAACGTCAACCCCAACCAGGCTAGGGTGGCTTTCCACGTTGGGCGTTTTGTAGTCATGGGGTTCCAGAGGATTGTCGATGGCCGCGCCGGGGTGGAGTGGCCCGGTAGCCGGCCAGGCGTGCACGGCGGGTGGTCCGGGGGTGTTCGGCGCGGCATTCGGGGGCTGCCGGCCTCGCCCCCTGGCCTTGTGGGCCAACGCCCCGTCGGCCGCAACGGGTTGGGTTGTCGAAAGCGGCGGTGGAGTCGATAGGCATGGCGCTATTCGGCGAAAAGCGCAGAAGACTGCTTGGTTTGGACATTGGTTCCGCCTCGATCAAGATCCTCGAACTTGCCAGGAGCGGTAGCGGCTACCGAGTCGAATCCCATGCCGTGCAGCCCCTGTCGCCGAACGCTGTCGTGGAACGGAATATTAGTTCGGTTGAGGAGGTTGGTGAAGCGATCCGGCAGGCGCATTCGGGTTCGAGGAGCCGCATCAGGCGGGCGGCGCTCGCCGTTGGCGGGGCCGGGGTTATCGCCAGGACCGTCGCGATGGAGGCATCGCTGTCGGATGCGGCCATCGCGGCGCGTATCGACGCCGAAGCGAACCGATACATCCCTCACCCCCGCGATGAGGTGGCCCTCGACTTCGAGGTGCGGGGCCTATCCGAGCAGCAGGCGGAACAGGCGGACGTGCTATTGGTGGCCTGTCGCCGGAACTACATCGAATCGCTGACCGCGGCCCTGACCGCCGGCAACCTCAAGGCCGCTGTCATCGAGCCGGAAAGCCAGGCCATCGAACGCCTCTTTGCATTGCTGGCGCCCCGCTTCCGGCCTCAGGCCGGCGAACTCGTCGTGGCGCTCGCCGACCTCGGCGCAACCGTTACCACCCTGTCGGTGCTCGTGGACGGCCGTTGCGTATTCGCCCGCGAACAGCCCTTCGGTGGCGGACAGCTCACCGAGGCCATTCAGCGGCATTACTCGCTGTCACGCGAGGAGGCCGAACTCGCCAAGCGGCAGAAGAGCCTTCCCGGTGACTACGCCCAGGAAGTCCTGCAACCCTTCGCCGAGACCGCGGCCCAGCAGCTTTCACGCTCGCTTCGATTCTTCTTCTCATCCACCCACTACAGCGGTGTGGACCATCTACTGCTGCTCGGCGGCGCGGCGGGCGCAGACGGGCTCGCTGAAACCCTGCAGCGTGCACTCGAAACACCGGCCACCGTCGCCGACCCCTTTGCGGACATGTCCTTAGCGCCCGGTGTCGACCACGCCGCCCTGGCAGCCGACGCACCCGCCCTCGCCCTCGCCTGCGGCCTAGCCATGCGAAGTTTCGAGGGCCTTCCGCCAGTAAGCGGGCACGGGTACCCGAGGAGCGAACCGGATGCATCCGCTCGCGCTGCTGCGGCCGATGAGCGCGATCAGGCACGCGCTACGGGGCGCATGGTGCCGGCCGGCCGCTCCAAAGCGCCGGGACGTCGGCGCTCCAACCCTTCTGGCAAGGCGAGACGCTGGCCCTGGAACCGGCCCGCATCGAGAGGCGGTTGAGGTATGCGGGTGCGCGCGCCATACCGAATCAATCTGCTGCCTTGGCGGGAACTCGAACAGGTGCGCCGCAACAGGCTGCTGTTGGCCGCCCTCGCGGGGGCGATTGCGGCGGCGGTGGTGGTGGTCTCCACCGCCAGTTGGTCCTTTGAGCGTCGCCTAGCGGCACAGCAGCAGCGGAACCGGCTGCTTGAACAGGAAACCGCCCTGCTTGAAGGGCGCATCGCCCGGCTGCGGGGTCTGCGGGAGCAGCGCGAACAACTGTTGGCGCGCGTCGCGGTGATCGACAAACTGCAGAACGACCGCTCCGTCATCGTGCGGGTCTTCGACGAGTTGGTGAACACCCTGGCCGGGGGGATGCACTACCGGCTTGTCGAGATGCGCGGCCGCTCCCTGGCGGTACGGGGCATGGCGGAATCCAACGAGCGTATCTCGGCGCTGATGCGCAACCTAGACGGCTCGGACTGGTTCGCATCGCCCAAGCTCAAACGGGTCCGGGAGGATCCGGGCAATCACGAATACGGCGCGGGTGCCAGTACCTTTGAGATGAGCTTCATGCAGGTTCACCCAGAGCCGGCGGACAGGCCGAGAGCGGGGGGCGGCCGGTGAATTGGCGGGAGCTACTCGAACGGCTTCGCCCAAGTGGGTTGGGCAGGCTCGGCCTGCGCAACCCCGGCGCCTGGCCAGTGCCCGTGAAGTTGACGGCTATGGCCTTGATTTTCGGCCTGGTTCTGGGCTTGGGCTATGCCCAGTTCCTGACCGGCGATCGGGCGCGCTTGGAGTGGCTGCGCCTGCAGGAACAAGAGCTTCGCCAAGCCTACGAGGACAAGGCCGCCGAAGCCGCAAAGCTGCCGGGCTATCGAGCTCAGCAGCAACAGATCGAGGCGGCGTTCGCCACGCTTGTCGATCAATTGCCGAGCGATGCGGAGGTTGCCGACTTGCTAGAGGACATCACGCGCGCGGCGACGGAGACGGAACTGGTTGTGCGCAGTATCGATCTCCAGCCGGAGCGTCGAACGGATTTCTACCTGGAATTGCCCGCCCAGATTTCCGTGCAGGGCGGCTATCACGGCATCGGTGCCTTCGTGAGCCGCGTGGCCGGCCTGCCGCGCATCGTCACGCTGCACGATTTCGACCTTGCCGCGGCGGAGCAGAACCGCGGCCTCAGGATGAATGTCCTGGTGAAGACATACCGATACCTAGGCGATTCCGAGGGCACACAATGAGGGCCTTCGCGGCTGCCCTCGTCCTCCTCGCAGGCTGCGGTGGAAGCCGCGACTTCTCGGATCTGGAGGCATTTATGCATGACGTGCGCACTCGCCAGGAAGTGCCGAGCGAACCCTTGCGGCCCCTGGTAGGGGCCGCGCCCTTCACCTATCGGGCTGGCGAGCGGCGCAGCCCCTTCCAACCACCATCCACCGTTCGCCCGGTCGAACGGCATCGAGACACCATTCCGATCCGGCCGAATTTCCAGCGGCCCAGGCAATACCTGGAGCACTACCCGATCGACCGCATCTCGATGGTTGGCACCCTGTCTCGGGGGGCGGCGCGTTACGGCCTGCTCCGGGATGGGGACGGCATCGTGCACCGGGTGAGCGTGGGAGATTACCTGGGAGAGGACCACGGCCGCATTCGGGCTATTGGCCCTGCGACGATCCATCTTATCGAGATCGTTCCCGACGGGGCCGGTGGCTGGGTGGAGCGCACCCGTGGCGTATCGCTGCGGCGATCTGGCACCGAACCGCCACCAACGTTAACGACCAAAGAATTTCATCCAAAAAAACATGTCTAGAAACAAGCTCTCCAACCTGCGGGGCGCCACACTGGCGGTGGCCGTGCTAGCAACGCCACCCCTGGGGCTGCCGGCGGCACCGGCCGGTGCGGGTGCGCCCGACTTGCCGCCCCGGGAGGTACCAGGCGGCGTCCAAGCGTCCCGGACGGCTCAAAACAACGCGCTGCCCAACCCGACCCGACCCGCCGGCCAGGCGGCCACGGAGGGCGGTGCGCCGGGTTCGGCAGAATTCTTCGGGGAGAACCTGTCGCTCAATTTCCAGGACATCGAGGTTCGGGCCGTCTTGCAGTTGATCGCCGACTTCACCGGCCTCAACTTGGTTGTAAGCGATACGGTGACGGGCCGTATCACCTTGCGGCTCGATGATGTGCCCTGGCGGCAGGCCCTGGCGCTGGTGCTTAGGATGCGGGGCCTGGATCAACGCCTGGAGGGCGATGTGCTGCTGGTTGCCCCGGCCGGGGAGCTCGCCGCGCAGGAGCGGCTCGAACTGGAGAATCAGCAACGCCGGCAGGAAGTTGCGCCCCTGGCAAGCGAGCTGGTGCAGATCCGTTACGCCAACGCTCTGGAGCTGCTGGCCCTATTCGTGAATCCCGACAGCGGTGGCTCGATGCTGTCCGAACGGGGCAGCGTCATCGTCGACGAGCGCACCAACTCCGTCATCCTAACCGACACCCCCGCCCATATCGAGGCGTTCCGCCGGGTTATCCAGCAACTGGATGTGCCGGTGCGGCAGGTGCTTATCGAATCGAGGATCGTCACAACCAGCAACAACTTTTCCGAACAACTGGGAATCCGCTGGGGCGGCGGCGCGGTGAAGAACAATGGCCCTTCGGAACTCAGGTACGGCGGATCCCTCGATACGCTGGTGGAATTACACGACTCGGCCGCGAGCCCGGAGGGCCGTATCGAAATATCGAGCCCCAACAACCTGGCTGTCGACCTGGGAGTCTCCCGATCCGGGGCCTCGAGCTTCGGGGTGGGCATCACGGGACGCGGCTACCTGGTGGATCTTGAGATATCGGCGCTTGCCGCCGAGGGATACGCCGAGGTCGTGGCTCGCCCGCAGGTCGTGACGGCAGACAAGTCCGCGGCGGTTATCGAGTCGGGCGTGGAGATCCCCTACCAGGAAGCGACCAGTAGCGGCGCGACTTCAACCGCCTTCAAGGACGCCGTTCTGTCCCTGAAGGTCACGCCACAGATCACGGCGGACGACCACATCGTCATGGAACTCGACGTCAAGCAGGACACGGTGGGCCAGATATTCAACGGCATCCCATCGGTCAACACCAACCAGATCAGCACCAGAGTGCTGGTGGACGACGGCCAGACCGTGGTGCTCGGCGGCATCTTCCAGACGGTCAGGAACTTCTCGACCGACAAGACGCCCCTATTCGGGGATATGCCCGGGCTCGGTCGCCTTTTTCGCCGCACGGCCGAGCATGAGGACGAGCAGGAGTTGCTGGTGTTCATCACCCCGAGCATCGTGCGGGAACAGAACGGGCGGACCGCGGAGAATGGCCGCTAGCCGCCGAGCCTCCCGCTGTGGCGGCGGATGCGCTCGCCTGGGCGCTTGCTCGCGAGGGATTGCGGCCCTATGTGGGCCGACGGTTCCACCACTAGGCGCACAGATTCCATCGTTACAGCGGAGTAGAATGCCAGCGTGCAACAAAACATCTTCTTCATTGGCCTGATGGCGGTGGGCAAAAGCACCATCGGGCGGCTGTTGGCGGCATCTCTGGGGCGGGAGTTTCTCGACTCCGACCAGATGATTGAAGAGCGGGCCGGGGCACCGATTGCGTGGATATTCGACATGGAGGGGGAACAGGGCTTCCGCAACCGTGAACAGACCGTAATCGACGAGTTGACCCGCAAGGAAGGCATCGTGCTGGCAACCGGGGGTGGCGCGGTGTTGCGCGAAGCCAACCGCAGCATGTTGGCGGGCCGTGGCTGCGTGGTGCATCTGGACAGTTCCGTAGAACAGCTTGTGGAACGAACCTGCCGGGACCGCAGGCGCCCCTTACTGCGCGATAGCGACCGCTCGGAAACGTTGCGGCGACTTGTCGAGGACCGCTCGCCCCTGTATCGGCAGATAGCCGACTACCGATTCTGCACTGATGGCCACCGACCCAAGGCCCTGGCCAGGCGAATCGAACGCCAACTGCACGAGGACGGTGTTATCTGATGATAAAACTCAATGTTGACCTAGGCGACCGGAGTTACCCGATACTCATCGGCACCGGCCTGCTGCTTCAAGCGGCAGTCCTCGCCCCGTACCTCCGCACGAACCGGGTAATGACCGTCACCAATCGCACCTTGGCACCCCTGTATCTCGATGCCCTGCGTACCGCCCTGGGCGACGTACGGATGGATGTTGTCGAACTAGAGGACGGGGAACGGTTCAAGACCCTGGCCAGCTACGCACGCATCCTCGACGCACTGATGGAGCGGCGGCACGACCGCTCCACCACCGTCGTCGCCCTCGGCGGCGGTGTGGTTGGCGACCTTGCCGGGTTCGCCGCCGCCACCTATCAGCGGGGCGTCTCCTGCATTCAGGTTCCCACCACCCTGCTCGCCCAGGTCGATTCGTCGGTGGGCGGCAAGACCGCGGTCAATCACCCGCTCGGCAAGAACATGATCGGTGCCTTCCACCAGCCACGTTGTGTGCTTGCCGACACGGACACGCTGACCTCGCTACCGGAACGGGAGTACCGGGCCGGTCTTGCGGAAGTTCTGAAATACGGCGTGATCTGGGACCAAGCGTTCTTTGGCTGGCTGGAAGCCAATACCGCCGCTCTGTTGGGCCGGGATGCCGAAGCCCTGGCGCGCATGGTGCGGGTGTCCTGCGAAACCAAGGCGCAAATCGTGGTTCGGGACGAGCGGGAGAGTGGCCTGCGGGCGATTCTGAATTTCGGCCATACCTTCGCCCATGCCATTGAAACGCTCACCGGTTATGGGCAACTGCTGCACGGGGAAGCCGTTGCTATCGGCATGGTGCTCGCCGCGGACTGTTCCGTACGGCACGGATTGCTCGCCCCGCCGGACGCGGCGCGCATTACCCGGGCGGTGCGCGCCCTGGGCTTGCCGGTCGAGACCCCGCCGGGCATCGGTGCCGCGCGCATGCTGGAGGTGATGGGCCTGGACAAGAAGGTGGCCGACGGCAAGTTGCGCCTGGTGCTGGCGCGGCGCATCGGCGAAGTGATTGTCACGGGCGATGTAGAGCAGGGGACGCTGCTTGCCACGCTGCAAGCCGGCTAGCGCGTCCGGGAGTCTGCGCCGTGGAAAACCCACTTGGGAACTTCTGCCACTTTGGTGGCTGAAATCTTCAGCCCACCAGGGAGTCGGCCGAAAGTGCCCCACGAAATGAAAAAAGGAGGTTATAGTATGGCCATGGCGACCTTTGATACGCACCGCACCGTCAAGGCGCTCGCCGAGGCGGGCTTCGAGGAACCACAGGCCGAGGCGCTGGTGGCGGCGATCGACTACGCACGCGCGGGTCGCGCCGATCTTTCAACGAAGAGCGATCTGGCTCAGTTGCGCGACGCGACGAAGAGAGAGATAGCGAAGCTGCGCGAAGAAACGAAGGCCGATCTGGCCCAGTTCCGCGCAGAGACCAAGAAGAATTTCGCGGAACTGCGCGAAGAGACCAAGGAAGAGATAGCAGAGCTGCGGGAAGAAACGAAGAGCGAGATAGCAAAGCTGCGCGAAGAAACGAAGGCCGATCTGGCACAGTTCCGCGAGGAGACCCAGAAGAATTTCGCGGAGCTACGCAAAGAGACCAAGCGAGAGATTGCGGAACTGCGGGAAGAAACAAAGAGAGAGATAGCGGAGCTGCGCACCGACATTAGGCGGCTGGATGAGAAATGGGAAGTGCGCTTCACCGACATGGAAACCATGTGGAGCCTGCGGTTGAAGGCGCTCCTGTATCAGATACCGGCAGTCACCGCCGGGCTACTAGCGGTACTGTTCGGCCTGTGGAGCGTGGTCGCGCCGACATTCGGCTAGCGGGTCGTGCCGCGCAAGGCGCCGAACCAGCAGTTCCGCCGCTAGGGCAACTCCGTGGCACCCATCAGATACCGGTCGATTTCCCGGGCGGCCTCGCGGCCTTCGTTGATGGCGCGCACCACTAGGGACTGGCCGCGGCGGCAGTCGCCGGCGGCAAAGACCTTTTCCACATTGGTCTTGTACCTACCGTACTCCGCCCGGTAGTTGCCGCGTTCATCGTACTCCATACGCAACGGGTCCGAGACGGCTTGCTCTGGCCCGAGAAACCCCATCGCCAGCAGCACCAGGTCGGCCGGCCACTCCCGTTCGCTGCCGGGCACGTTTTTGAACCCGCCGTCCTTCAGCTCTACATCGATGGTGCGGATGCCCGCGACCCTGCCATTGCCGCCGCCGAGGAATTCCATGGAGGAGATAAGGAACACCCGCGGGTCACCGCCAAACTTCGCGGCCGACTCCTCGTGACCGTATTCCGTGCGAAAGATCAGCGGCCAGGTCGGCCAGGGATTGTGCGCCGGGCGCCCTGCCGGCGGGCGCGGGAACAACTCGAAGTTGACCAAGCTCCTGCAGTCGTGGCGCAGGGCGGTACCGATACAATCGGTGCCGGTATCGCCACCGCCGATGACGACCACATCCTTGTCCTTGGCGGAAATATAGTTGCCATCGGCAAGATTGGAATCGAGCAGGCTCCGGGTGTTCCTCGTCAGAAACTCCATGGCGAAGTGCACGCCATCCAGGCTGCGGCCGGGTATGGGCAGATCCCGGGGAACCGTCGCCCCGGTTGCCAGCAGCACCGCGTCGTACTCGTTGCGCAAGGCGCGCACGTCGATAGCGCCACCCGTGCCGTCACCGACCGGCGCATTCGCCCGGAACTCAACCCCCTCCTCGCGCAGCAACCCAAGCCGCCGCTCCACGACCTCCCTCTTGTCGAGCTTCATGTTGGGAATGCCGTACATGAGCAGGCCGCCAATGCGATCCGCCCGCTCGTAGACGACCGCGAGGTGGCCGGCCCGATTCAACTGTTGCGCCGCGGCCAGACCCGCGGGCCCGGAGCCGACCACCGCGATGCGTCGACCGGTTCGGCGAGCGGGCGGTTCGGCCGTTATCCAACCTTCCTCGAAACCCCGGTCGACGATGGCCATTTCGATGTTCTTGATAGTCACCGCCGGATCGGTGATGCCAAGCACACAGGCCCCTTCACAGGGTGCCGGGCACACCCGCCCGGTAAATTCGGGGAAATTGTTGGTGTTGTGCAGGCGGTCTAGGGCATCGCGCCATTGGTCGCGATAGATGAGGTCGTTCCACTCCGGTATGAGATTGTGAATGGGACAGCCATCGTTCGACTGGCAGAAGGGTACACCGCAGTCCATGCAGCGGGCACCCTGCTCGGTCAGGCGCTTAGTATCGTGGCCCGTGTAGATCTCCTTGAAATCGAGCAGGCGCGCCCTTGCGTCCCGGTATGGTGCGGCGTCCCGGGCGAATTCCATGAACCCCGTGGTCTTGCCCATCCCGCTTACCCGGCGGCGACGGCCGTTTTGCGTTGCTCGAGAACCCGCTTGTAGTCGATGGGCATGACCTTCACGAACTGCCGGACACTACGCCGCCAGTCATCGAGCACCGCCCGCGCGACTGTGGATCCGGTGCAGGACAGATGCCGCTCGATCAGCCCCCGCACCTCGACCAGATCAGGCTCCAATTCGAGCCGCTCCAATTCGACCATCTCCGGGTTGCACAGGTTCTCGAAGTCTCCGGCCGGGTTCCACACATAGGCGATACCGCCACTCATGCCGGCGGCAAAGTTGCGTCCCGTGGGGCCGAGTATGACCACGCGACCGCCAGTCATGTATTCGCAACCGTGATCGCCCACGCCCTCGATAACCGCCCGCGCACCGCTGTTGCGCACGCAGAACCGTTCCGCCGCAACGCCCCGAAAGAAGCATTCGCCGGCGGTGGCGCCATAGAGCACCACATTGCCCACCAGGATATTGCGCTCTGGAGCGAACCGGGATTGCTCCGGCGGATAGATAATCAGGCGCCCTCCAGACAGCCCCTTGCCCACGTAGTCGTTGGCATCGCCCTCCACCTCCAGGGTGACGCCCCGGGCCAGCCAGCAACCGAAGCTCTGGCCGGCGCTGCCGCGGAACTTGAAGTGAATGGTGCCGTCGGCAAGCATCCGCGGGCCGCACCGCCTGATGATGGCGTTGGAGAGCATCCCCCCGACCACCCGGTTGGTATTGACGATCGGCAACTCGTGGTAGACCCGCTCGCCGCGTTCGAGAGCCGGTGCCGCCAGCTCAATCAGCCGATTGTCCAGCGACCTCTCGAGGCCGTGGTCCTGACTGTGTTTGGCATAGGTGCCGAGGAAGTCCGGCGGCTCTTCCACGGGCGCCAGGATTGCGGAAAGATCCACCCCCCTGGCCTTCCAGTGGGCAATGGCCTCGGCGGCGTGCAGGGCGTCGACGCGCCCGACCATTTCGTTGATCGTCCGAAAACCCAGGTCTGCCATGATCAGCCGCAATTCCTTGGCGACCATGAAGAAATAGTTGATGACGTCTTCCGGCTGACCGACAAACTTCTCGCGCAGCACCGGGTCCTGGGTTGCGATGCCCACCGGGCAGGTATTGAGATGACACTTGCGCATCATGATGCAACCCAGCGTGACCAGCGGCGCGGTGGCGAAACCGAACTCTTCGGCGCCGAGCAGACAGGCGATGGCGACATCGCGCCCCGTCTTAAGCTGCCCGTCGGTCTGTAGTACCACCCGCGAGCGCAGGTTGTTGACGACCAGGGTCTGGTGCGCTTCGGCGATGCCAAGTTCCCAGGGCAGGCCGGCATGCTTAATCGACGTAAGCGGCGAGGCGCCGGTGCCACCGGAATCCCCGGCGATAACCAGGTGGTCGGAGCGCGCCTTGGTGACGCCGGCGGCAACCGCGCCCACACCGATTTCCGCGCCCAGCTTGACGCTGATGCGCGCCTCCGGATTGCCATTCTTGAGGTCGTGAATGAGTTGGGCGATATCCTCGATGGAATAGATATCATGGTGCGGCGGTGGGCTGATGAGCCCGACCCCAGGGGTTGAGTGGCGAATACCGGCAATGATCTCGTCCACCTTGTGGCCGGGCAATTCGCCGCCCTCGCCGGGCTTGGCGCCCTGCACGATCTTGATCTGCAGCTCATCGGCGTTGGTTAGGTAATCAATCGTGACACCGAACCGGCCGCTCGCCACCTGTTTGATGGCGCTACGCTTGGAATCGCCGTTCGGCAAACCCTGGTAGCGACGCGCATCTTCCCCGCCTTCGCCGGTATTCGACTTGCCGCCGATGCGGTTCATGGCGATGGCCAGGGTCTCATGGGCTTCGGCGCTAATGGAACCGAAGCTCATGGCCCCCGTTGCGAAGCGCTTGACGATCTCGCGCTCCGGTTCAACTTCTTCGAGCTCGACGGAAGCACCGTTGGCACCACTCTTGAAAGTCAAGAGCCCGCGCAGGTTGGCGTTGGCCGTATTCTCCCGGTTGACGTGCTCCGCGAATCGCCAGTAGGCGCTTGCATCGTTGGCGCGGGAGGCCACCTGCAGGTCGGCAATGGCCTGGGGATCCCACATGTGCGTGTCCCCATGGCGGCGCCAATGAAAGTCGCCCGGGTTTGGCAACACCGCCAGGTTGCGGCTGCGGCCCGGATAGCCGAGCGCGTGGCGGCGCTGCATCTCCTCGGCGAGCACGGCAAGGCCAACACCCTGCACACGGCTCGCCGTACCCCGAAAAGCCCGCTCGATGACATCGTCGGCAAGCCCCACGGCCTCGAAGATTTGCGCGCCCTTGTAGGATTGCAGGGTGGAGATGCCCATCTTTGCCATGACCTTCAACATACCCTTGGCCGTGCCCTTGCGGTATGCGGCGATGACATCCTCGTTGTTTACGATATGTGGAGCATCGTCGAGGTAACCCTTCTCCAGGGCATCCCATAGGGCATCGAACGCCAGGTAGGGGTTGATGGCATCGGCGCCATAGCCCGTGAGCAGGCAGTGGTGATGTACTTCCCGGGCCTCGCCGGTTTCCACGATGATGCCGATTCGGGTACGGGCGTGGGTCTGCACCAAGTGGTGGTGCACCGTACCCACGGCGAGCAACGCGCTTATGGGCACGCGGTTCGGGCCAACCGCGCGGTCGGATAGGACAACGAGACTGTAGCCGTCCTCGATGGCCTGGCTGGCCTGTGCGCAGATTCGGTCGAGTTCGGCACCGAGGCCCGCGGTGCCGGAACCAGCCGGGAAGGTGATGTCGATGGTTGCGCTCCGCCAACCCCGGTAGTCGAGGTGCTTGATGGCGGCGAGTTCCTCATTGGAAAGTATCGGGTGGGGGATGCGTAGACGGTGCGCGTGCGCCTCGGTGGTCTCCAGCAGATTCCGCTCCGGGCCGCAGTAGCACTCCAGTGCCATGATCACTTCCTCGCGGATGGAGTCGATGGCCGGATTGGTCACCTGGGCGAAGCGCTGCTTGAAGTAGTCGTAGAGCATGCGCGGCCTATCCGACATGACGGCCAGAGCCGCGTCGTTGCCCATGGAGCCAAGCGGGTCCCGCAGCTCCCTGACCAGGGGCAGCAGCATGATCTGCATCGTCTCCACCGTGTAGCCGAAGGCATTCATGCGCGCCGTTAGCGCCGCCGCATCCGGGGCCGGTGCCTGGGCGGCGGGCAACTCGTCGAGTTCGATGCGTTGCCTTGCAAGCCAGGCACCGTACGGGCGGGCCGCCGCCCACTCCGACTTGATCTCCTCGTCCGGAATCATGCGCCCTTGCTCGAAATCGATGAGAAAGATACGGCCCGGCCGCAGCCGCCCCTTCTCGACCACGGTGGCGGGATCGACTCGCACCACACCCACCTCCGAGGCCATGATGCAGCGGTCGTCGTCGGTGATGTAGTAGCGGCTCGGGCGCAGCCCGTTGCGGTCGAGCACGGCGCCGATATAGGTACCGTCGGTGAAGGCGATGGACGCGGGGCCATCCCAGGGCTCCATCAGGCATGAGTGGTACTCGTAGAAGGCCCGCTTGGCCGGGTCCATGCCGCTATGCTGCTGCCAGGCCTCGGGAATCATCATCAGCACCGCTTCCTGCAGCGTGCGCCCAGCCATCAACAGGAATTCCAGCACGTTGTCGAAGGTGCCGGAGTCGGAGCAATCCGGCTCCACGATGGGGAAGAGTTTGGCTATGTCGTCGCCGAACAGCGGTGAGCGGAGCGCCCCCTGCCGGGCATTCATGGCGTTCTCATTGCCGAGCAGGGTGTTGATCTCGCCGTTGTGGCACATGAAACGGTTGGGCTGCGCCCGGTCCCAGGATGGAAAGGTGTTGGTGCTGAAGCGCGAATGCACCATCGCCAGGTGAGACTCGAAATCAGGTGCCCGCAGATCAACGAAGAAGGGGGCCATCTGCACCGGCGTCAACATGCCCTTGTAGACGATGACCTTGGAGGACAGGGAGCAGATGTAGAAGGACTGGCGTTGCGCGAGTGTCGCGTCGCCGCGCAGCAGGTGGGTGGCGTGCTTGCGAATCAGGTAGAGTTGCCGCTCGAATTCGTCCCCGGCGCTCCCGGCGCTGGCGCCGATGAACAACTGCGCTATGTGCGGCATGGCCGCCTTGGCGGCGTTGCCGATGTCGGCGCCCGTGGCATCGGTTGGAAGCTGCCGCCAGCCGAGCAACCGCGCCCCGGCGCTTTCGATTTCCCGCTCCAGCACCTGCCTGCAGCGTTTGCGTTCGCCCCGGTCGGTGGGTAGGAATACGTTGCCGACTCCGTAGCTGCCGCGATCCGGCAACTCGACACCGAGCTCCCGGCTGGCGGCCCGGCGCAGGAACCTGTCCGGCAGACCCACCAGCATACCGGCACCGTCGCCCGTATTCTGCTCATAGCCGAGGCCCCCACGGTGCTCCATACGGCAGTTCATCGACAGCGCGTCCGCCACGATGCCCCGGCTCGGCCGCCCCCTGATATCGCAGATGAAGCCGACGCCGCAGCTATCCTTCTCGAAGGCCGGGTCGTAAAGGCCCATTTTCGGAGGCAGGCCAGGTGTCCTAGCTGTCATAGACAGGCTCTCATATCGGTGATGAACGGGATATACATGGGTCGCCCGCATACTTCCTGCGGCAATGCCCCCGAACAACTGTCCGCCAATGGTTTACCGCAATCGCCCCGTTGTTCTTGCGCACGGGTGCCGGCAAACGGGCGGTTCGCGCCAAAACGCGAACCGCTAAACATCCCAAAAAAACGCGGTTGAATCAAGTTCCCGCACGGCTCACCATAACGAAGGGGTCTGCCCCGGAGGATATTGCTTGGCCCGTTCCGAGCGCCACGGGTTTCCCGTGGTGGTACACACCCTGCTGGTTCGCGACGACCAGGTGTTCCTGTTGCGCCGTGCGCACACCGGTTTCATGGACGGCTACTACGGCCCGCCGGGAGGCCATCAGCGGCCCGGCGAGAGCGTCAGCGAGGCGGCCCTTAGAGAATGCCGAGAAGAAACGGCGGCGCTGCCCGCCGACCTGACGCCTCGTTGCGTGCTGCCCTATATTTCCGGTCGTCACCAGGGCCTCAACTTCCTCTTCGAGGCGCATCGCTACCAAGGCGAACCGCGCATCAACGAGCCGGAGTTGTTCGACGGCTGCTGCTGGGCTAGCGGGGCAGAATTGCCGGACAGGGTCGCGCCCTGGCTCGTCGATGCGCTCGCCATGCCGCGCGGCCACTGGTATCGGGAGTTCCGCTGGGACTGACCCCATATTGGCGGGGTACACCCGCCCGGCATTCGGCGGCTGAGCGCGGTTCGCCCGTCCGGGGGGCAACGCGATGAAGCGGCGCCTGGCGCAGTAGGCGGGCTAGAATAGGCACCTCAACAATGGGGAAGAAACATGACAGAACCTGTTCGGGTAACCGTCACCGGGGCGGCCGGCCAGATCGGCTACGCGCTAATATTTCGTATCGCGGCCGGGGCGATGCTTGGCGGGGAGCAGCGGGTCATCCTGCAACTGCTGGAGATCACGCCCGCCCTCGGCGCCCTGCGGGGTGTGGCGATGGAGTTGGACGACTGTGCCTTTCCGCTACTCGAAGACATCGTGCAAACGGACGATCCGCAGGTGGCATTCGACGGCACCGACTATGCGCTGCTGGTGGGGTCCCGGCCCCGCACCGCCGGCATGGAGCGTAGCGACCTGCTCGAAGCCAACGCGGCGATTTTCTCGGTGCAGGGCAGGGCCCTTAACGAACGCGCATCCCGGGACGTGAAGGTGCTGGTGGTCGGCAATCCGGCGAATACCAACTGCCTAATCGCGCAACGCAACGCCCCGGACCTCGACCCGCGCAACTTCACCGCCATGACGCGCCTCGACCACAACCGGGCCGTCGGCCAACTGGCTAGGAAGACGGGTTGTTCGGTGTCCGAGATTGCCGGCCTGGCGATCTGGGGCAATCATTCAACCACCATGTATCCGAATGTTTTCCATGCTACCGCCGGCGGTCGCGCGGCCCTAGACCTGGTCGACCAAGGCTGGGTGGAGCGGGATTTCATGCCGGCCGTGCAGAAGCGCGGCGCGGCGATCATCGAGGCCCGGGGGGCATCGAGCGCCGCTTCCGCGGCCAATGCCGCCATCGACCATATGCGCGACTGGACGCTCGGCACCGATGCGGTCGTCAGCATGGGCGTGCCTGCCGATGGCAGCTACGGCATAGCCGAGAACCTGATCTTCTCCTTCCCCGTCACCTGCGCGAACGGCGACTGGCGGCTGGTCGAAGGCCTAGAAATCGATCCGTTCAGCCGCGAGAAACTAATCGTCACCGAAGCGGAGTTGCTCGAAGAGCGCGATGCGGTAGCGCACCTGTTGGCTTGAACGGCACCGGGCGCCACAGCCGTCGGGGTCGGATCAAAGTACGTTAGCCCATGCGCATAGGCCCTCATGCCCGATGCCATTGTGTACTTGGCGGCGGCAGTCCGCCTCTGCGACGAGGCGCTGAGCCGCGCCCTACCTTGGCCGCTCGACGATTGTGCATTTGGCGGCGGCAGCCCGGGTCTGCGACCCGTCAGCCCATGAACATGCGCCAGGTTTCCAGGTCTTTCACCGCCAGATAGGTATTCTGACGCTTGGTCTCGCCCAGGGTGGCGTTGGGGACGTGGCCGTAGTTGTGGCCCGGCAAAAGTAGGGTCTCGTCCGGCAGGCTCTTGAGCCTCTGCAGGCTGTGGTACATTTCCTCGGGGTTGGATCCCGGCAGGTCGACGCGCCCACAGCCGTTGATGAACAGGGTATCGCCCGATACCAGCGTATCGCGAATGCGGAAGCACTGGGATCCCGGTGTGTGGCCCGGCGTGTGCAGGAACTCCACCTCCACCGCGCCGACCTTCAGGGTGTCGCCGGATTCGACCTTCACGATATCGGAATCCGACAGCCCCGCCACCTTTTTGACCCCACTGGCCTCCTCTTTGTGGGCATAGGCTTTGACCGGCTGTTTCCCCATCAGCTCAGCAAGGCCCTGAATGCTGTGGTTGGCGAAGGATCCGCCAATATGATCGGGGTGATAATGCGACACCAGCGCACCCCTGAGTACGTATTCCCTCTCGGCCAGGCGATCGAGGAGACCATCGATATCCCAGGCGGGATCCACGATCACCACCTCCCGGGTAGCGCGGTCCCCCACCACGTAGGTGAAATTGTGCATCGGGCCGATCTCGATCTGCTCGACGATGAGGGTCTTGTCTTCAATTAAGGCCATTGCCCAATCCCGTGAATACTGCAATGCAAGTGCGCTGTTGGTAGTGTATCAGTTTGCATCCCGAGCCTGCCGAACCCCCTGTGTGCCGTGCCCTTGCTCGGCCCACAAATTCAAACTGATACACCACCACGCCATTGGGCAGTGTATCAGTTTGAATTCCGGCCCCGCTGAGTCACTGTGTGCCACGCCCGTGTTCGATCCACAGATTCAAACTGATACGCCACCCGCCATCGAAGTCACTTTGTAGCCTTCGATGCGAAGGTGTAAGCTGAACTGCCCTGTGAGTCGTTTGTTGCGAGGTTTCTCATGGCCTATGGACGGATCCTTGTGGCGGTTGATCTGACCGAAGAAGCCGACGAGGTATTGGCGGCGGCGCGGTCGGTGGCCGATGAGCAGGAAGGCCACCTGCAAAGCGTCACCGTGGTCAAACCGCTCACCCAGGCCTATGGCGGGCTCGACCTAGCACCGGTGTCCGGCGGTGCGCTGGCCTTTGAAAATGAGGCCTTGCGCCAAGCCAGGCAGCAACTCGTCGAGATCTCCGCGGAGCATGGAATCGATGCCGGCGATGTCCTCGTGCGCCTCGGCTCGCCGGCGTTCGAGATCCGTACCCTTGCCGATGAGGTCCAGGCGGATCTCATCGTAATCGGCACCCACGGCAAGCATGGCCTGGGGCTGCTGCTCGGCTCGACCGCCAACGCCGTATTGCACGGTGTGCCCTGCGATGTGCTGGCGGTCAAGATTCATCCTCTCACAAAGCAGGATTGAAGGCTCGGCACCAAGACGCAAGGGTTCGAGAGACTCTTCGGGTGTAGGCGGTTGCAATACGGCTTCCCGTGCGTTCACTACGAATCCTGTCGCCGCATCCAATGGCGCGGTGGCGTATCAGTTTGAATCTGTGGACCGAGCAAAGGCATGGCACACAGGGGATTCGGCAGAGCGGGCATGCGAACTGATACACTGCCAGATGGCGCGGTGGTGTATCTGTTTGAATTCATGGGCCGAGCGGAGGCACCGCACACAGCGATTCAGCAGGCTCGGGATGCAAACTGATGCACTACCAGATGGCGCGGTGGTGGTGGCTGCCGTTCACAATCCCGGTGCCGCCACTAGGCAGCGCACGGCGCTCTCGGCAGAGATGCGGCAGCGCTCCAGGGCCGGTCCGGGCACCAGGCACGCCTCCTCCGGGCCAAGCCCGAGCGGACCAACCGCCATGTTGCCATTGAGCGCCAGACACAACGCGTAGGGCACCTGCCTGGGTAAGGTGGCAGCACGACCCGGTTCCACCGCCATGCGCCACACACCGAAATCCTCGAAGGAGGCGATGCGCTCGACACCGGGGGCCAGGGTCCGAAACACGGGCGGACGCGGAGGATCAAGAGACAGTTGCGCGATCGCGCGATCGCTGTCCCAACCCGCCTGGGTCAATACCTTCTGTGCAAAGGAGATGATATAGCGCTCGTAGGCGGCCGTTTGAAATTCCGCCACCCGCACCCCGTGCTGTAGTGCGTGCGGCGTCCATGTCGGTATCGTTACCACGTCGCCCACCCCAAGGCGCCGCAGGCTGGTGAAGGCATCCATGGCGGCCCTTGCGCGGGCTTCCTGCTCGGCCGGCACCTGTTCACCGCTGTCGATGCGGCGCCTTAGGCTCCGATAGTCGCGCACGGCACCAAGGTAGGCGGCGCGGAATGCCTCGTCATTGGCGAACCGCCGCCGCGCCTGCTGATTCATCCCGAGCCTGATCCACCCCTGTCCATCGGGCCAAGCGTCGCTGTCCACCGCGGTCACCACGTACACCTCCCGCTTTTGCTCGTGTACCTCGAAGTAGAGATCGCCCCGCACCGGTTGCGGATAGGGGTCGAGCACCTTTAGCAGAATGACGGGCGAGCCAAGACCGACGGCATCTAAGTAGGCCGACAGGGGCAGTTCGCCCCCGGCGGTAACCACCCGGCTTTCGCCACGCTCCTCGATCGCGGAATACCAGATTTCCCGCCCCCAGGGCTTGGCGATAGCGACCGGCACGAGCCGGACGGGATTGCGGGTAGAAACGTCGATTGCGGACAATGTCCAGATCCTGCGAGGTTTTTGGACGCTCCAGGATTATAGTGTCTGTACCGCTGCACAACGCAGGCAAATGATTCCCGACGCCCAGAGCTGCGAGCGCGCCCGCCTAAGCCGCGACCCCCGCTTTGACGGGCGGTTTGTCACCGCGGTGCTGACCACGGGCGTGTATTGCCGGCCGATCTGCCCGGCGCGGCCGGCGAAAAAGGAAAACGTGCGCTACTTTGCAACACCCGCCGCCGCCCAGCGGGCCGGTTACCGCCCCTGCCTGCGCTGCCGCCCGGAAGCCGCCGGGCGGCTGCCGGAGTGGACCCTAGGCAGCCAGACCGCAGTGAAGGGCCTGCGCATGATCGACGCGGGGTTTCTCAACGACCATGCCGTCGCGGATTTGGCCACCCGCCTAGGTTGCTCGATCCGCCATCTGAACCGCGTCTTCCAGGCGGAACTGGGGACAACCCCGGCGAGCCTTGGTCGGGCGCACCGGGTACATCTGGCCAAGCGGCTAATCGATGCCGGCGGACTGCGCCTGGCCGATGTCGCCATGTGCGCCGGCTATGGCAGTTTGCGGCGCTTCAACGACGAGATGAAGGCGGTATTCGGCTTGCCGCCTTCACGCCTGCAGAGACCAGGCGGCGAGCCGGGCGGTGCCTCCTTGGCGTTACGCCTCGCAGTCCGTCAACCCTATAACGCCGACTGGGTATTCGGTTATCTGGCCAAGCGCGCGCTCAAAGGCCTGGAGACTGTGCGGGAGCTGTCCTACAAGCGCCGGCTGGGAGAGGACGCATCCGGGTGGCTGGAGGTGCGGTGGGAAAACGACGGCTTGACCGCCCGCATACCCTTCGCCCTGCACGACCGGATTGCGGATCCGCTGCGGCGCATACGCCGGGTTTTCGATCTCGACGCCGACTCCCGGGTCATAGACGCGCACTTGTCCAGCGATTCCCTGCTTGGGGCGCAAGTACGCTCGGTGCCGGGGCTGCGGGTTCCCGGCGCCTGGAACGGTTTCGAGACCGCGGTGCGGGCGGTGCTCGGTCAACAGGTAAGCGTGGCTCGCGCAACCCGGCTCGCCGAGAACCTACTCGCACGCTACGGCGGGGACGCCCTGGCCCTGCCCGGTGTGCTGGCAGCCGCCAACCCCGCCGAGATCGGTATACCCGGCCGCCGCGGCGAGGCGATACGGCGGCTTGCGGCGGCAGTAGAATCCGGCCAGCTACAGCTCGACGAGTGTGCCGACAGCGAGTCCCTGCAAAGGCAGCTATGCGACCTGCCCGGCATCGGCCCCTGGACGGCGTCCTACATAGCGTTGCGCGTTGCCAAGGATCCAGATGCCTTTACCGACAGCGATTGGGGCGTAATCAAGGTTCTTGGCACAACCGCCGCCGGCGCACGCCGCCGCGCCAGGGCCTGGTCACCCTGGCGCGGCTATGCGCTGATGCATCTGTGGTATCGCGGTACGGAGCAATAGGCATGTTCTACTCCCATGTTGAGAGCCCCCTCGGGCGGTTGTTGCTTGCCGGCACCGGGGTCCGGCTGATGATTCTGGGCTTCTCGTCCGGGCCTAGGGCAAAACGGCCGATGGCGGACTGGCTACGCCGCGATGCCCCCTTTCAGGAGGCGAAGCGGCAGTTGGCCGATTATTTCGACGGGCGGCGGCAAGGCTTCGACCTGCCGCTGGAACCGGTGGGGACGGCGTTTCAGCGCCGGGTTTGGCAGGCGCTGCTACTGATTCCCTACGGGGAGGTGCGCAGCTACAAGGACATTGCCGCGGCGACCGGCAACCCCCGGGCGGCGCTCGCCATTGGCGGTGCCAACGCCAGCAACCCGCTCGCCATCGTCATTCCCTGTCACCGGGTGATCGGCAGCAACGGCAGGCTCACCGGCTACGCGGGTGGGCTGCCGGCCAAGCGCCATCTGCTGGAACTCGAGCGAAGCGTTGTGGGCCAGGCCGTTGGTGGCGAACCGGGGCAGTTCAATACTTGTCGATCTTCTGGAACCTGGAACCCTCGAAGGATAGTTCATACATGAGGCCCTGGTTTCCGAAGATAACGCCGATGATGGGGTTTCGGAGATTGTGGGTATCGATGTCGCCGCCCATCCCAAAGCGAATGACGGCGATGCTGCCATCGACGCCCGCCTCCCAACCACGGCTCTGCCGGAACTGTTCAAGTGCCTGGTTCGTCATAAACAGAACGACCTCGCTAAAGGCCTGCCCGCCAAGCTGAATACCGACGGAAAGCGAGGTGGTCCGATAGTACTGAACGGGCTCGCCGCCGATGAGCAGGGCACCTTCGCCGCGTGACCCGCCTAGGCCGAAGCCGGCTTTCAGCACCCGGGGAAACACCAGCACGCCCGATGCCTTTTCCAACAGCTCTACGGTGGCGGGTTCCTGCTGCTGGAGCTTCTGCAGGCTGGCCCGCACCCGGGCATCCAACTCCGTCTTTGCGGTCGCCCCCGCACCCGGCGCCGCGGCGCTCAAGCCCGAGCAGGCCAGTAGGTACAAGGACGGTAGTAGAACTCTCTTCCACATGGGCACCACCTCGCGAAGTGGAACCGGCTCCGTATGCCGCGGATTATGCACCATTATCGGCGCTCGACACCTCCAAAAGCGCAGGCTGTTGTCAACATATAGAGATATAGAGGGAATTATGTCGATCAGTTGACAGAGCGCGACATGAAGTGGTTATGCGGCCCGCAAGCCCCAACATGTGGTGGCTTGTCAACCAATCTACATAAGACCCTCAATAGATATGTCCGGTCTCAGAACAAAGAAACTGTCCGGTTTTCCGATTCGGGTTCCGCCCTTTTCCGCCGCCCTCCGAAGGGAGCGGAGCGACCGCGGGAGGGCGGCGCGGCCACCCCAGGCGGCCTCCGCCAGCGGCTTCGGGCGCGGCTTCCCGTCCGCTTCGTGGCGCTGGAGCAGCCCCGGTCCGTGCCACACCGACAGCCGCCCGCGGGCACCCTGCTTCTGTCGCCCCTCTGCCCATGGACTGCATGGGGCCACGGTGCCGTTGGATTGCTAAGTAACCAAACGGTTGACTCAGCCCCTCGAGGCGGGGAGAATCCCGCGCGTCAAAGTAAACACATGGTTATTATATGGCCCGAAGAAACCCGACCGCCACCCGCGCCCGCATTCTCGCGGCTGCCGAGGAGCTCTTTGCGGCATCCGGCTTTGCGGGCACCCGCATCGATGCCGTGGCGGCGCGTTCGGGTGCCAACAAGCGCATGATCTATCACTACTTTGGGGGCAAGGAGGCGCTATTCGAGGCGGTATTGCGCCACCGGCTCGCCGAGGTGCCCTGGGGCGGCGCACAAGGGATCGATGCCACCGCGGCCAGGCTGATTGCCTGGGAAGGGCTTGAACGGACAGAGCCCGTCGCCGCCCCGGGGCGGGCGGATGCAATCGCTGGATTCATCGGGGAGCTTAGGGCGCGGCTTGGCGAGGGCCAATTGCGGATGCCAGTCGACCCCGGGTTGCTGGCGCTGGCGCTGGTGGGGGCCAGGCTGGTTCCCCTGATTGCGCCAGGGCTCGCCGGGATGATTGTTGGGGAACGGCGCGATTTCAAGGCCCGCTACCGGTCGTTGCTGAATATCCTAGTCGATGCGCTGGCACCAGCGGCGCCGGCGGCGAAGCCCCGCGTCACCCTGAGACCCAGGGTCGCGGCCAACGACGCTCATGGCGGGTTCCCGTCAGCACCCGGCCCGGCGAGGCCTCGGCGATTCGCCAGCGAGGAGAACACATCGAAGTAGTCGGGAAATGTCTTGGCGACGCAATCGGGGTCGTCGATGGTAATGCACACGCCGCCGAGCGCGGCTAGGGAAAAACACATCGCCATGCGATGGTCGCCATAGGTTCTGATGGTGGCGGGCCGCAACTCGGCGGGCGGGTCGATTGCCAGATAGTCCTCGCCCTCCTCAACGACGGCACCGAGTTTCCGCAACTCCCGGGCCATGGCGGCCAGCCGATCGGTCTCCTTTAGGCGCCAGTTGTAGATGTTGCCGATACGGGTTCTGCCCTGGGCGAACAGCGCCAGCACGGCGACGGTCATGGCGGCGTCGGGAATGTGGTTCAAGTCCGCCTCGATGCCTTCGAGACGCCCGGGCGCCACCTCGATGCGCTCGCCCCGCCTTGTTACTCGCGCACCCATTTCCGTCAGCACATCGGCGAACGCCACATCGCCCTGAATACTGTCCGCACCGACCCCGTGCACACATACCCCCGCCCCGCGAATCGCGCCGGCGGCCAGGAAGTACGATGCCGACGACGCATCGCCCTCCACCAGATAGCGGCCCGGCGAGCGGTATCCGGCGGCGGGGACGTCAAAGCGTCGATAGTCGGCTTGCGCACGCACAACAACCCCGAAGCGGCGCATCAGCTCCAGGGTGATGTCGATATAGGGTTTCGATACCAATTCGCCCGCCACGCGCACCTCGACAGGCCGCCCGGCCAACGGAGCGGCCAGCAGCAGCGAGGTGAGGAATTGGCTGGAGAGGCTGCCGTCGATGGCGACTTCGCCGCCGTTCAAGCCCCGGCCGCGAACGCGCAGCGGCGCATGGCCGGGTACGCGGATGTATTCGATGTCGGCACCCAGGGAGGCTAGGGCATCCACCAGGTGGGCGACCGGCCGCTCCCGCATGCGGGGTACGCCATCGAGCACGAACTCGCCGTTGCCCAGGGCGAGCGCCGCTGTAAGGGGACGCAGCGCGGTACCGGCGAGCCCCAGGTAAAGGTTTGCCTTGCGGCCGTCCGTCACCAGGGGACCATCGACACCATTCACCAGCAGATTCTCGCCGTCGTCGTGAATCGCAATGCCCAGCGTCTCCAGCGCATCCAGCATGAACCGGGTGTCGTCACCGCGCAGCAGGTTGACAAGGCGGGTGCGGCCCGCCGCCATCGCCGCCAGCAGCAGCGCCCGGTTGGAGATGCTTTTCGACCCGGGCAGGCGCACATCGCCCGACAGCGAGGCTAGTGGTTCAATGGTCAACGAACGCATCGTCGAACTCACCGCCGAACCTCCCGCGGGCGCTCCGCTCCCTCCGGAGGGCGGCGGAAAAGGGCGGAATCCGAATCGGAAAGCCGGACCGTTTATTTGTTCTAGAACCGGACATATCTATTTGTTGACAACAGACACCGAGCCGATGGTTTCACAGGATAACCGCGTTCTTGGAGAATTTTTCGCCCGCCCTCGCGGCCGGCCTCCGGGCGGGCGCAGCGCGCCCACCCGCCACACGCTAGGCGGGTTTGCCTCCCCAATCTATTGGGCGCGGGCACGAGCCCCACTCCATAGCCCCCGGGCTTGCGCACCCGCGAAGAACGGTACCCGGTACTCTTCGCCAGCGCCGTCGGCGTGGTCAACACACTCGCCAACGGCAACCCGCAGACTCACCGGTAGTGTATCAGTTTGAATTTGTGGGCCGAGCGGAGGCACGGCACACAGGGGATTCGGCAGGCTCGGGATTCAAACTGGTACCGGCGTCATCCATGCTGGCACCGCCGCACCCACCTGGCGAGGCATGGGGCCGATGGGCCGACCGGCACGTTTTGCAACCGGCTGGCTACCCCATCCACTTGTGCGGCGTAGCCGCTACAATAGGCGTTTGCGGCGATACGGCGACACCGCCCCCGGCACGTCCGGCTTCGCCCATATCCGACAATCAAGCAACTTCAGGAGTGAATACGATGGGCAAACTTGACGGCAAGGTGGCGCTGGTTACCGGCGCGGGTGGCGGGCTTGGGCGCAGCCATGCCCTGCTTTTGGCCGCCGAAGGCGCGGCGGTGGTGGTCAACGACCTCGGCGGCACCAGAGACGGCACCGGCGCCAGTTCGGCCATGGCGGACACTGTGGTCGCCGAGATACAGGCGGCCGGGGGCCAGGCCGCCGCCGACTACGGCTCGGTAGCCGACGAGGCCGCCGCCAAGGCCATGGTGCGTGCCTGCGTGGACAACTTCGGCAAGATCGACATCTGCATCAACAACGCCGGCATCCTGCGCGACAAGTCGTTCAAAAACATGACCAACGAGCTTTGGGATGTGGTGGTGGATGTCCACCTGCGCGGCACCTACCTGGTTGCCAAGGCCGCCTGGGACCAGATGCTCGAACAGGGCACCGGAGGGCGTATCATCAACACCAGTTCCACCTCCGGCCTGATTGGCAACTTCGGCCAGACCAACTATGGTGCCGCCAAGGCGGGCATTGCCGGACTGACCCGGGTACTGGCGCTGGAAGGCATCAAGTACGGCATTACCGTCAATACACTGGCCCCGGCAGCCTGGTCGCGCCTCACCGAAGACATCATGCCCCAGGAAACCGAGGAACGGTTTGCGCCGGACAAGGTGTCCCCCGTAGTCGTCTGGCTCTGCACCGACGAGGCCGCCAAGGTCACCGGCCGGCAGTTCTGCGCCGGCGGCAACCGCGTTTCCCTGCTTTCCTGGCAAGTGACGGAAATCGCCCAGGGCGAACCCGGGGACGAACCCTTCTCGGTGGACGACATCGGCGAGCACATGGGCGCCACCATGGAACATTGGCCGAAGCTGCTGCGCCCGATGGAGGTGTGACCGGGCACCCGCCCGACTTTATCGGCCGGCTGCTAGCCCAGCCGGAAGTCCAGTATGTGGTCCGGCGGGCCGAGACCGCTCAGGTTGCGTGGGTCGGGCACCGGCTCGGCCACCTCCATGCGCACCGGGATGACGCCACCCCAGATGGGTAGCGCATAGTCCTCCTTGGCATCGTCCGGTGGTCCAGAGCGGATCTTCGACGAGGCCTCGTCTATTGGCATCGTCATGACCGTCGTCGCCCGCATTTCCTTCGCCGTCGGCGGGCGCAGCAGGTCCCAACGCCCTGGAAAGAGTCCCTCGACGAGGCTCTTCAACCGTGCCTCCTTGTCGTCGCTATTGGCGACCTTGCTCGCGGTTCCCAGCATCATGACCGAGCGGTAGTTGGTCGAGTGGTGGAAGCCCGAACGAGCCATGACGAAACCATCGAGAATGGCCACGGTCAGGCAGACTTCCGCCGTTTCCACCGCTCGCAGCATCCGGCTCGCGGACGAGCCGTGCCAGTAGATGTGGTCACCTTCCCGCCACTGCAACGTCGGCGTGACATAGGGTTGCCCGTCGAAGACATAGCCGACCGAGCACATCGGCATGGCATCGAGAATCGGATAGATGGTCGTTGCATCGTAGCCGCCCCGGTTACGGCGGCGGCGCAGGCGAACCCGTTCGCTGGGCGGGGGCATCGCGCATCTCCCTTGGCTAATGTTCTGGGCGAGGACTATACGGGCTTGTACTGCCTCTTGAAACATCCGATTAGAAGCTGCAGCGCTCGGGGCTCGACCCGGCGGTCTTGCACCTATTGCACAAGGCCGGTGGCGGGGAGTCTATAATCTTCCCCTCGGCGGCGGGCGTAAGCCGGATGCTGCGAGGGTGGATGGGCAACATGCATATAGGCTTCGTCGGTTTGCGGGCGGAAAAGGCCGCAGGGGCGCTGGGCTGGCAGGCCAGGATCAGGGCTCGGGAATCAATACGCTATTGCCTAGAGCGCGGGCCATCGGGATTCCTGCTGGCAAACACGCGCACACGCATGGATTCAATACGCTATTGCCTAGAGAGAATTGGGGCCCGGCCATGAGCAGGCAACTGAAGCTCGGCATTCCGGCGGGCAGCCTCCAGGAAGCGACCCGGGAGCTGTTCAAACGCGCAGGATACGCAATCTCGTTCTCGTCGCGCTCGTACTATCCATCCATCGACGACGACGAGATCGACTGCCTGATGGTGCGCGCCCAGGAGATGGCCCGCTATGTCGAGCAGCGCGTGTTGGACGCCGGCATTACCGGCCACGACTGGGTTGTTGAAACCGGCGTCGATGTGCGGGAGGTTTGCGAACTGCGCTTTTCGAAGGTAAGCCGGCGTCCGGTACGATGGGTGTTGTGCGTGCCCGACGACTCCCCGGCCAGATCGGTGGCGGACCTCGCCGGCAAGCGAATCGCCACCGAGGCCGTGCGAATCACCCAAGCCTACCTGGAACGCAACGGCGTCACCGCCCAAGTCGAGTTCTCCTGGGGCGCCACCGAGGCCAAGCCGCCGCGGCTGGCCGACGCCATCGTCGAAGTCACGGAAACCGGTAGTTCGATTCGCGCCAACAATCTGCGCATCATCGATGAGATACTGACCAGCACGCCGCGCCTCATCGCCAACCATGCGGCAATGGAGGACCCCTGGAAAGTTGAGAAGCTCGACAACATCGCCCTGATGCTGCGCTCCTGCCTAGCCGCGGAGGGCAAGGTTGGCCTTATGCTGAACGCCCGCCAGGACGACCTCAAGGCCATCGCGGCGCTGCTGCCGGCGCTACAGACACCCACCGTATCCAGGCTCTCCGACGAGGGCTGGGCGGCCGTCAACACCATCATCGATGAAACGACGGTGCGGACGCTAATCCCCAGGCTGAAGGCCGCCGGGGCGCGCGGCATCGTCGAGTACGCAATCAGCAAGATTATCGACTGAGGATGCACATGCGGCAGCTCAAACACAGGGGAACGGCATTCTCAACGCCTCGTCCGGAAAGCCTTGCGGTGCATGGTGCGCCACGAGCTTCTTACCCTGGTCGAGCCAAGCGGGCCACCATCATGGGTAGGGTTCCATATGAATAAGCACGGCGATCAGGTCGGCGGGCGGTATTCCAAGTATGTCCTTGGTGTGCTCGTGATCGTTTACATTTTCAACTTCATCGACCGGCAGATCCTCTCGATTCTCGCCGAAGAGATAAAGGCCGACCTCGGCATCTCGGACGCCGATATCGGTTTTCTCTACGGCACCGCCTTCGCCGTCTTCTATGCGGTATTCGGCATTCCCCTCGGCAAACTCGCCGATGTGTGGACCCGCAAGAGCCTGATTTCCATCGGGCTGGGTTTCTGGAGCCTTATGACGGCGCTTTCTGGAACCGCACGCAGCTTTGCGACCCTAGCCACCTACCGCTTCGGTGTCGGCGTCGGCGAGGCTAGCGCCTCGCCCGCCGCCTTCTCCATGCTCTCCGACTACTTCTCGCCCAGGGTCAGGGCCACCGTGCTGGCCATCTATTCCAGTGGCGTCTACATCGGCGCGGGCATTGGCCTCTTCCTCGGCGGCCTCATTGTCGATACCTGGAAGGACGCGTTCCCGGAGCCCAGCCTGGCACCGTTCGGACTACGGGGCTGGCAGGCGGCGTTCCTGGCAGTGGGGTTGCCCGGCCTCCTAGTCGCGGCCTGGGTCTGGACGCTACGCGAACCGGTGCGCGGCATAAGCGAAGGACTGGTGGCGGCGCCGGAACCGCAGCCCTTTCGCGAGACCCTGCGTTCGCTGTGCGCGGTGCTGCCCCCCCTCACCCTGTACAACCTGCTGCTCTTGGGCGGCGTGCGCGCCACCAGCCTGAATCTCGCCGCCGCACTGTTGATCGCGGCGACGGCCTACGGTGTCAACGGCCTCATGCCAAGCCCAATTCAGTGGACCGCGCTCGGCATCGGTGTCTACGCGGCCCTGTCCTGGGTCCATGCGCTGCGGCTCCGCGACCCGGCCACCTTTACCACCATGTTCCGCTCCAGGGCGTTTGTTCTCGTCACCCTGGGTTTTCCATGCGTGGCCTTCGTGACCTACGGAGTCGGGTTCTGGGGGCCGCCCTTCATGTTGCGCGTTCACGAGGTGGGGCTCGCCGAGGCCGGCACCGTGCTCGGCCTCGGGGCGGCTATCGGCGGCTGGCTGGGCGTAACCCTGGGAGGAATCCTAGCCGACCGGCTGAAGGCGAGATCCGGCAACGCGCGACTCTGGATGGGGGTCGTCGCCGTGACGCTCTCGGTTCCGTCCGGGCTCGTCTTCCTGCTGACGGAGCACGCCTGGGTCGCGTATCTGTGCAGCTTCCTGTTCAGTACCACCTCGCCAATGTGGCTGGGCGGCGGCGCCAGCACCATAAACGACCTGGTGATGCCGCACATGCGGGCGACCGCCTCCGCCTACTACATACTGATGCTCACCTTCATCGGCCTCGCCCTAGGGCCATTCATGATCGGTCAGATCAGCGACTTCTACATCGTCGGCGGCCTGGATGACGGGCCGGCCTTGCGGAACGCCATGCTGTGGTCGCTGGTCATGTTCGCCGCGAGCCTGGTGTTGCTCTCGCTGGCCATGCGCTACCTGCCCGGCGACGAGGCGGCCCGCCTCGAGCGTGGGAAGCCTGAAACCCGCGTTGGCGGCAAAAGCGCCGCCTCGTCGTAGCCTGGCCTGTACGGAACAATGCTCGTTTCCTCGCACGGACGACTTCCGGGCCGCCGTACCGCCTAGATTTGCTGGCTGGCGCGTTTATCCTGGGTGACGTGGCGGCGCGGAACCTCTCGGGAAGCTCTGAACAAGCCCATCTCCGCCCCGTTCGGCACCGCCATGTCGTAACGCGATTATTACTTTAAAATCAAATACATACCCTATCTTATTTGAGCCACACAGGCTTCGGCGACGGGAACTCCCCAGTTAATCAGAGGGAATCATATACTTGATTCCCATAGCCAACGTTTGAAAGCGGCGGCTACGCCTCCGATTTCGTCATTGCGGATTTTCCGGCCATCGCCGTCAATGACTTCACTTCAGTGTGGCTGTGCCAAGCAAATCGGTTTGCTGCGATGTTCGTCCGTGTACACGACGAACCCGAACTCAACGATCTCACGATGCAGGTGGGAGTCAAGTATATAGTTCCCTAATCAGGGGTTTCCTAGTACGCGCAACAGGAGCAGCGAGAAGTAGTCGTCCCGATCGCTCCAGGTCGCCTCGCAGGCGTACCCTCCCACCCCCGCCAAGTCCACAAATTCGTCCAGGTCGTACTTGTAGGAATTCTCGGTGTGGATCATCTCGCCGGGGGCAAACCCTATGGCCGTTCCATTCAGCCGCACCGTCTGCTCCGCGAGACTTTCCAGGAACATCTGGATGCACCCGGCCCCCTCGTTGTAGGTGGCCAGGTGACGGAAGGCGCCGGGGTTGAAGTTCGCGGCCAGCGCATGGTTCAGGTGCCGCAGAACGTTAAGGTTGAATTCCGAGGTGACCCCGGCCGGGTCGTTGTAGGCCGCTTCCAACAGGGCCTTGTCCTTCTTGCGGTCAACGCCGATCAGCAGGTGTGCGCCAACACCCAACCCCCTGGCGACATTGCGCAGCAAACGCCTTGCGGCCTCGGGCTCGAAGTTGCCGATGCTGGAACCCGGAAAGAACCCAACCTTCCGGCAGTCGGCGACAACGCCGGGCAATGCCAGGGGCTCCGTCAGGTCGGCACAGGTCGGGTACACCCTGAGCCAGGGGTAGTCGGCGTGCAGTGCCGCCGAAGTGCGCTCCAGGTGACTGCGGGACATATCCACCGGCAGGTAGGCCGCCGGGCGCAACCTCTCCAGCAGTCGGCGAACCTTCAGGCTCGACCCGGCGCCGTACTCCACCAGGCACACGCCCTTGCCGATGACAGCGCCGAGTTCCGGCAGACACCGGTCGAGAATGGCTAATTCCGTGCGTGTCAGGTAGTACTCCGGCAACCGGGTTATGGCCTCGAAGAGCCTTGAGCCCCGCTCGTCATAGAAATACTTCGGCGCAATGTACTTCGGCTTGCTCGTAAGCCCGGCCAGTACCTCCCGCAGCATGTCGGCCGGTGCCGGCTGGTAATCGAAGAACTCATAGGGCGCGGCGGCCATCACCGAACCCCGCCGTCGTGCCGGCGCACAGGGCTGGCGGCGGGCAAATTCGGTGCATCCGAAGATGCCCCGCCAATGGCTGACGGGCCCAACAACGGCCGCGGCACCGGTCGGCCGGCCAAGACCGCCGGCCCGGAAGGGAACGCGCACGCGCATCCCGGCAACAACGACCGCGGCGGCGGCCTGCCCTTAAAGAAGCGCACTAGGCCAAATCCTTGGCCAGCCTGATGCCCGAGAACTGCCACCGGTCCGGCGGATAGAAGAAGTTCCGGTAGCTCGCCCGCACATGGCCGCGCGGCGTGGCGCAGGAGCCGCCGCGCAGTACGAGTTGGCTGCTCATGAACTTGCCGTTGTACTCGCCGAGGGTACCCGGCAGCACCCGGTAGCCCGGGTAGGGCGCATAGGCACTGGCCGTCCATTCCCAGGCATCGCCGAAGAGTTGCCTGCGCCGCGGCGCATCGAGCCGCCGGGCCCCCTGGGCCGGCAGCACCTCGGCGCTCAGCGGATGCAGCCCGCCGTCCTCGGCGAAGTTGCCGGCCACCGGGTCCAGCGGCGCGGCGACCGTTTCCCACTCGAACTCGGTGGGCAGTCGGCAGCCGGCCCAGCGGGCATAGGCATCGGCCTCGAAGGCGCTCACATGCACCACCGGAGCGTCGGGTAGCAGGGTGTGCTCGCCGCTCAGCCGGTACTCGAGCCACCGCCCATCCCGGCGGCGCCAGTACAGGGGGCAGCGCCAGCCCCCGGCGCGAGCCGCCGACCAGCCATCAGACAGCCACAGGGATGGCCTGTCGTAGCCGCCATCCTCCATGAACGCCAGGAATTCCGCGTTGGTCACCAGGCGGTCTCCCAGCGCAAAGGGCTGCAGCAGCACGGTATGGCGGGGCAGCTCGTTGTCGAAGCAGAACGGTTCGCTCGCACCCACCGTAAAGACGCCGCCCGGGTGCTCGTCGAAACCCAGCGCCCGGGAAACGCCCGCCCGGTCGTCCAGGTCGTCGCGATAGGCGGGCCGTAGCGGGTTGTGGCCCAGGTTGTACTTGATGTCGGTGAGCATCAGTTCCTGATGCTGCTGTTCGTGGTTCAGGCCGAGCACGGCACGCCGCCGCATGGCATCGTCCGCACGGGCCAGCAGGCGCTGCATCGCCGCATCGACATGAGCCCGGTAGTCGTATACCTCGCTCACCCTAGGCCGCGACAACAGGCCGCGCCGCGGGCGTGGATAGGGCTCGCCGATGCCGTTGTAGTACGAGTTGAATAGCGACTGGTACCGATCATCCAGGCTGCGGTAGCCCGCATCGAATTCCCGCAACAGAAAGGTCTCGAAGAACCAGGTGGTGTGGGCCAGGTGCCATTTAGGCGGACTGGCATCGTCCATCGGCTGCACACCATAGTCCTCGATGGCGAGCGGCCGGCAAAGCGCCTCGGACTGCGCCCGCACCCGTCGGTAGCGGTCGGCCAGGTCGCTGGCGCCATCGCGCTCGCCCGCATCCGCCGGCACCACCCGCAACGCTTCCGCCGACGCAGCCGCACAGCCCTTCGCGGCGCCTTTGGAGGGGCTCACGGCGGGGCTACTCAGGTGCTCCAGACGGCCGCGAACCAGTAGTGGTCAAGCAGCAGGAAGACAAACAGCGCGAACAGGTAGGCGATGGAGTAGCGGAAGGTCTGTATGGGGGCGTTTCCGTTGCGGCCCGCGAGCAGCACCACCGCCCAGTAGAGAAAGCCGCCGCCCAGCAAGAGCGCGGCAACCAGATAGAGCCAGCCGCTCATACCGATGGCCACCGGCCCTAGGCTGGCGGCCATCAGGATCAGCGTATAGACAAGAATGTGCTGCCGAGTCGCCCGCTCCCCGTGGGTAACCGGCAGCATCGGGATACCGACGGTCTCGTAGTCGGCCTTGCGGTCTAGGGCCAGCGCCCAGAAATGCGGCGGCGTCCACGCAAAGATGATAAGCACCAGCAGCAGGCCGCCGGGTGTCACCATGCCGGTAACCGCCGTCCAGCCGAACAGCGGCGGCGCCGCTCCGAACAAACCACCGATAACGATGTTCTGCGGCGTCGCGCGTTTCAGGAACAGGGTGTAGACCAGCCCATAGCCCACCCAGGACGCCAAGTTGAGCCAAGCGGTGAGCGGGTTGATCCACAGGAAAAGGATGCCCATGCCAACGACCCCCAGCACCGCCGAGAACAGCAACCCCTGCACGACGCCGACACGCCCGGTGGCCACCGGGCGTCGCTGGGTTCGCGCCATGCGCGCATCGACCTCGGCGTCGGCGATATGGTTGACAACCGCCGCGGAGGCCGCGACCAAGCCGATGCCGGCGGTCCCCAGCACCAGGACATCCAGGGGCACCATGGCGGGTACCGCCAGGAACATGCCAACCACCGCGCACACCAGCATCAGCAGCACCACGCGCGGCTTGCACATCTCCACATAGTCGCGCCAGGACGCAACCGGATAGGCGGTCTCGTTCAAGAGGCTGTCCCCCGAAAAGCGCGATAGTTTACTGTAACCAGAACCAGCAACAAGAGTGCGCCGCCGGCGTTGTGGCAAACGGCAACCCAAAGCGGCAAAACCAGCAGTACATTGGCGATGCCGAGCGCGAGCTGCAGGGCCAGCAGGCCCAGCACCCAGGGCCCCAGCGGGCTACGGGTAGCCAGGAGCCGCCAGCCCAGCCATCCGGTCACCAGCAGCACGGCGGCCGCTCCCACCCGGTGCGCAAACTGAATGGCAACCCGCGCTTCGCTATCCATGATGCCGCCCAGGTAGTTGGGACCAACGGATTGGAAGATGTTGAAGCCCTCGGCAAGGTTCATGGACGGCACCCAGGCCCCGTGGCAGGTCGGGAAGTCGGGACAGGCCAGGGCGGCATAGTTCGAGGTAACCCAGCCGCCGAGAGTGACCTGCGCCACCAGGACAACAAGCGCGGCCAAGGCAAGCCGGAAAAGCCCCGCCGGCACCCGGAGCCCAGCGCCCAACCCCAGGCGCAGCGCCAGCAGCCACAGCAGGCTCAGGGTCGCAAAGCCCCCCAAAAGGTGCGCGGTTACAACCTGGGGCCAGAGCTTCAGAGTGACCGTCCAGGCACCGAAGGCGCCCTGCAGCATGACCAGCAGCGCGAGCGCGATGGGCAGCTTCAGCGGCATGTGCGGCCGCCCTCGGTAGGCCAGCACCGCGATTAGCAGAATGAGCGCTCCCAGGGCCGTGGCCGCATACCGATGCACCATCTCGGTCCACGCCTTGCCGGCATCTACGGGCGTGTCCGGGAAGCGGGCCTCGGCGGCGCGGATTTCCTCCGCCGTCTGGGGAACCGCCAGGTGCCCATAGCAGCCCGGCCAGTCCGGGCAGCCGAGACCGGCGTCAACCAGGCGCGTGAAAGCACCCAGCACCACCACCAGGAACGCCAGCGCCACGCCGGCCAGGGTGACCTTGATCATCGCGCCCCCGGCCAAGCGGATCCATGGTCAGGCATTTTCCGCCACCTCCAGCAGACGAGCCAGATCCTCCATGATCGACCCTGTGCCCATGTCGAGGGAATACTTGAGAACCACGTTGCCCACCGGGTCCACCAGGTAGATGCCCTCTGCAAGGGTCTTGCCGCCGCCACTTAAAAAGCGCGGCGTCCCTAGATGATGGTAGGGCGGAGACGGGCTTTCCGGTGCCTGGCCCGTCACCAGGGCGTGGCGGACCCGGCCCCCATCCTCGCGCAGCCGTTGGCCAAGATCCTCGATTTCCGCCAAGAGCCGCTCGCAGGCGGCACCGCAATCCGGCGTTACCAGCCACACCCACCAGGTGCCGCTGCCGTCTACCGGAGCACCCGACCCGTCGCGCAGGCCGAGCTCCCGCGCAAGCACCGGGGGATCGACGAATTCCCCCCGGTTCGTCGTCTCGAACAGGGTGTCTCGCCCGGCCAGCCAGATCAGGCTGTATACCCCAAACACCACCAGCAGGGGCAAGGCGACCAGCATAATGATGACCTGGGTTCGGTTCTTCCTGGCAACTCGTTCGTCTTTCATCACCGATTTCCCACCACTCCGGGGGCGCGAGCTACCTCGGCCCACCCATTGAGCCGGCGCTCCGCCGCCGCGCGCGGGGCGGGAGCGCCAGCCGCACCCCGACTATCCCCTGCTGATCGCTCCGCCGCCCGCACGCGGGGGCGGGAGCGCCACGCGGTTCGCTTAGTTCCGCCGATCACGCCTCAGGCCCTGGAGAACTTCCCGGGTATCGGGCCGCACGCCCCGCCAGATGGCAAAAGCCGCACCGGCCTGCTCCACCAGCATGCCGAGCCCGTCGCTGACCTGGGCCGCGCCCGCTTGCCTGGCCCACCGGCAGAACGGCGTATCGCCGTCCCGGGCGTACAGCATGTCGTAACAGGCGCTGCCACGCACGACGCGGGGGTCGATCAGCGCACCCTGTCCGCGCAACCCGGCGGATGTGCCATTGATGACCACATCGAAACCGGGCGTCAACCCATCGAGGGCGGCGCTTTGCACATTGGCGGGGTGTTCCGCCGCCAGCGCCTGTGCCCGGGCGACCGTGCGGTTGGCTAGCACCAACCTCGCGGCGCCGGCATCGAGTAGCGCCGGCACAACCCCCCGCACCGCGCCCCCGGCACCGATCAGGAGTACGCGGCCCCCCGCCAGACCGACGCCGAGGGCACGCAGGTCGTTGACTATGCCGTCGCCGTCCGTGTTGTAACCCACCGCCCGGCCGTCTTCCAGGGCAATGGTGTTCACCGCCCCGGCCCGGGCGGCGGCGCATTGCGCCGTCGCCACCCAGGCGAACGCCTCTGCCTTGAACGGCAGGGTAACATTCAGGCCCAATCCGCCAGAGGCAAAGAACGACTCGGCGGTTTCGCGAAAGCCCGCCACCGGGGCCAACAGCTTTTCGTAGCAGAGCCGCTGCCCGGTCTGCTCGGCGAAGGCGTGGTGAATCCGCGGCGACAGCGAGTGTGTCACGGGGTTGCCGATAACCGCATAGCGGTCCACTAGGCGTTTTCACCCGGATAGATTCCCGCCAACAACTGCTGGAATGGTTCCATGGCGCCGGCCGCTAGCGTAATACCGACCCGTCAAGCGTGCGCAATTCGCTTGGCCGATTGCGGGCCGAAGTGCGCCCCGGTACCACGTAGTCGATCCTCGACTGAAACCAGCGCCGCACGCGCAGGATGTTGGCGGTGCTCGGCCGTCCCGACGGGTTAGCCGACGTGGACACCAGCGGCCCGCCGAAGGCCGCGCAGATCGCCCGCGCCTGGTCGTGGCCGGGCACCCGTATGGCCACCCGGTGCGACCCGCCGCCATCTATCCACCAGGGAAAGCGCGCATTGGGCACCAGCCAGGTCACGGCACCCGGCCAACTGGCCTCCACCTCGGCCCGATGCCGCGGCGACAGGGCGGCCAACTCGGGTTCAAAGAACGATGCGGCCGCGCCGATGAGTATCAGGCCCTTGCCCGGGTCGCGGTTCTTCACCGCAAGCAGCCGCGCCACCGCCCGGCCGTCAAACGGGTTGCAGGCCAAGCCCCAAACACCCTCGGTGGCGTGTGCCACCAAGCCTCCGTCGCGGAGGTGTCGGGCCGCCCTGCGAATGTGGAACCGATCAGTGCGCGAGTTCTGCCTGCAGCCGCTCATTCTGCGCCTGGACCTTGGCCCGGTTCTGCGCCCGGTCCTCTTCGAGCCTGGCGGCTAGGGCCGGGTCGGCCACCGCCAGCATCTGGGCGGCAAGGTAGCCCGCATTGCGGGCACCGGCCTTGCCCACCGCCACGGTCGCCACCGGAATGCCGCCCGGCATCTGCACCGTGGCAAGCAGGGCATCGAACCCGCTAAGGGGACCGCTGTCGATCGGCACTCCGATTACCGGTCGAACCGTGTGCGCCGCGACCGCCCCGGCAAGATGGGCGGCCATGCCCGCACCACAAACGAAGGCCACACAACCCCGCTCAACGGCCTCCGCCACATAGGTTGCTGTGGCTTGCGGGGTGCGGTGCGCCGAGGAAATGCGCACCTCATGGCCGATGCCGAGCCGCTCCAGCACGGCGGTGCAATTCTGCATGACCGGCCAATCCGACTCGGAACCCATCAATACGGCTACGAAACTCACCGGCTTCTCCAAGTTCAGCAAGGGGCGCGAATATACCCGCCGGCGGTCAGCCGGACAAATCCGGCCAGTTCGAGTTGCACCAGCGCCACAGTCACCGCATCGACCGGCATGCCCAGCGCGACGGCGATCTCATCCGGCGAGGCCTGCTCCCTGGTTACCGCCTCGTACACCGGCATCAGGTTCGGCGGCGGCTGTGGCGGCGGTGCGCCGGCCACCACCTCGTAGCCGAGTTCCCCAAGCACATCCGCCGCATCCTCAACCAGAACCCCGCCCTGTTTGATCAACCAGTGGCAGCCGGCGCTTAAGGGGCTGGCCGCCGGGCCCGGCACCGCCATTACGTCCCGCCCCTGTTCGCCCGCCATCCGCGCCGTGATGAGCGACCCGCTGTGGCGGCTGGCCTCCACCACCACGACCGCTTCGCAGAGCCCGCTGATCAGCCGGTTGCGTTCCGGAAAGCGTCCCGGCAGCGGCGCCGCATCGGGAACGTATTCGCTCAACAGGGCACCACCGCATTCGACAATGCGCTCCGCGAGCGAGGTGTGTTGCCGGGGATAGAGGTCCAGCAAGCCACTACCGAGCACCGCCCAGGCGCCACCCCCATCCCCGTTGAGCGCCCCCCGGTGCGCCGCGCCGTCGATGCCGCGCGCCAGCCCCGATACCACGGTCGCGCCCCGACTGGACAATTCCCGCCCCATGACCTCGGCGATCTGCATGCCCCGCCGGGTAGCGGCCCGGGCCCCGACCACCGCCACCCAGGCACCCGTACCTGGTTGCAGATTCCCCCGGTAGTAGAGCGCCAGCGGTGGATCGGGAATATGCCGCAGCGGTGCCGGAAACTCGTCGTCGCCAAACGTCACGAAACGGATACCCGAGGCACGCAACCGGTCCGCCGGCCAGCGGGGCGGTGTGCCCCGACGCTCAAACGCCGCCACGGCATCGGGGTGCTCTTCAAGCCAGCCCCGCACCACAGGCCGAGTGGCCTGTTGGCTAAGGTACAGGAGCGCCTCGGCCGCGGACCGCGGGGCCGTCATCGGGGCACCCCCAATCCGGGGTTGCACCTGTGGCTGGCCCTTGGCAGGCGGGTGGCGGCACCCCGGCAATCGGTCGGGGGGCAGCAGCCGGCAGCGGCAGGTTTCGTCACGGCCTGTCCGTCCGCGTCCATGGAAAGCGACAGGTATGCCTGCCAACGGCACGGAAAAACAGCCGCGTTCACGGGTGGCCGCTGTAGGCATTGCCACCATCGTTCCGTGAGCAAATGGCTACGGCGATTGGCCGCGTGAACTATAATGCGGGCCTATCCAGCTCTCGGCCCGCACCGCACATGGCGCTATTGAACGTTCTTGAGTATCCCGACCCCCGGCTGCGCACCCGGGCCAAGCCGGTCAGGGTGGTAGACGATGCCATCCGCACACTCATCGACGACATGCTGGAGACCATGTACGCCGCGCCGGGCATCGGCCTAGCGGCAAGCCAGGTCAACGTGCACCAGCGTGTGATCGTCGTCGACGTATCCGACACCCGGGATGCGCCCCATGTATTCATCAACCCCCGGCTTGAGCTATCGGGGGATGTGCTGGAAACCCGCGAGGGTTGCTTGTCGGTGCCGGGTATCTACGAGCCGGTGAGCCGCCGGGAGCAGGTTAGGGTGGGGGCGCTCGACCGCAACGGCAAAGCCCTTACCCTAGAGGCGAGCGGCATCCTCGCCGTCTGCATTCAGCACGAATGCGATCACCTGGAAGGCCGGCTGTTCGTGGACTATCTGTCCAATCTCAAGCGCACGCGCATCCGCAAGAAGCTGAAGCAGAAATCGGCCTGAACCTTCACCGCAACCATAGAGACCTGTGCGACAGGACAGAACCTCCACCGCCGCTAGGCCGGCTAGTCGCCCGGCATGGGCATTTGCCGGAACCCCGGACTTCGCGGTCACCATTCTCAAGGCGTTCATCGATGCCGGCTGGCTGCCGAGCCTGGTGTTGACCCAGCCCGACCGCCGCGCCGGGCGGGGCAGAAAACGCTCGCCAAGCCCGGTGAAACTCACCGCGCAGGCCGCCGACCTGCCGGTGCGCACGCCCCGGCGTGGCGCCGACATTCAGCCCGCGCTAGCGGGCAGCGCCATCGATGTTCTGGTGGTCGCCGCCTACGGCCTGCTACTGCCCCGCCCGGCGCTCCGGCAGCCGCGCCTGGGCTGTATTAACGTGCACGCCTCGCTGCTGCCCCGTTGGCGCGGTGCCGCGCCCGTGGAACGGGCGCTGTGGGCTGGCGACCGGGAAACCGGCGTCTCCATCATGCGCATGGACGAGGGGCTGGATACCGGCCCGCTGTTCGCACAGGCCCGTATCGAAATAGGCCCGCAGGCGACCGGCGAAACCCTGACGCAGCGGCTGGCCGAACTCGGTGCCCAGGTGCTGCTGGAGTTACTACCGGACCTTGAGGGGTTGACGCCAAACCCGCAACAGGGGGCCGCAACCCGCGCCCCGAAGCTTGGCCCGCAGGATAGCATCCCGGACTGGCGGCGGAGCGCCACGGAACTCGACCGCCACATCCGGGCGCTGGCGCACCGCACGCCGGTTTGCGCCACCCTGGCGGGAACCCGGGTGCAACTGCTGGCCGCCCGGCCATGCGCCAGCCCCGTTGTCGCGGAGCCCGGCACCATCCTGCCCTCCGGCAGACATGAAATCCTAGTCGCCTGCGGCACCGGCGCCCTGACACTCCAGTTGTTGAAAGTGAACCGGGGCCAAGGCCGGGCCATCGGGGCCGAGGCGGCGCGCAACGGCTTTCCCGACCTGTTTCACCCCGGAGCACGCCTACAATGAGCGGCGAAGCACAGGCGCGGGCCGCGCGCAACATCAAGCGGATTCTGCGTGGCGAGCGCACCACGGACTGGGCGGCGGCCAGCCCCAACCAGACGGGCCTGAGCCTGGAGCTCACCTATGGCTGCCTGCGTCACTACTTCTCCTTGGTGGCCCAGGTCGACCCTCTGCTGGCCAAACCATTGCGGCCCCGGGACGGCGATATCTACGGCCTGTTGCTAGCGGGCACCTATCAACTGCAGCGCACCCGCATTCCCCCCCATGCCGCCCTATTCGAAACGGTCGCGGCAACCGAACTGCTGGGCAAGCCCTGGGCCAAGGGGCTGGTCAATGCCGTGCTAAGAAAGCTGCCCGAGACACCGCCGAGAACGGCAACGGAACACCCGGCCTGGCTACAGCGCCGGCTGCAGGCCGAGTACGGCGGCGACGCGCCCGCGCTTATGCAGGCGAACAACGCCCGGGCCCCCCTGTGCCTGCGCATCAACACGCGCAAGATCGACCCGGCGGACTATCGACGCCACCTAGATACGGCCGGCATCGGCTATACCGCCACCTGGCTGCCCGAGGCCCTTGTGCTGCGGGCTCCCCAGCCCGCGGCAACACTCCCCGGATTCGCCGAGGGATGGGTGGCGGTGCAGGATATCGCCGCGCAACTCGCCATCGTTCCGCTACTGCAACTGGCCTTGCCCGGGCAGCGCCTGCTTGATGCCTGCGCCGCGCCCGGCGGCAAGCTCTTTCGGCTGCTCGAGGCCGACCTTGAATTGGCGATCACCGCCATCGACAGGGCCCCGGGCCGTCTCGCGTCGCTACGCGAGATCGCCGGCCGGCTGGGCCACGGGCAGTTCGACTGCCGAGAGGCCGATGCCACCAGGCTCGATTGGTGGGACGGGACGCCGTTCGACCTGGTGCTGCTCGACGCGCCCTGTTCCGGCACCGGCACGTTGCGCCGGCACCCCGAGATCAAGGTGCTCCGCCAGGCGGCGGCTGTCTCCGAGTGCGCCGCCTTGCAAGCCCGATTGCTGGCAAATCTATGGCGTACCCTGCGCCGGGGGGGTAGGCTACTTTATTGCACCTGTTCGATACTCGCCGAGGAGAACGATCAAGTGGTGGGTTCGTTTCTGGGCGAGCACCGCAACGCCCATCTAGGCGGCATCTCGCTGCCGACCGGCCGGGCTACCCGCCACGGGTGGCAGTTGCTGCCGCTTGAGCCCGCCACCGACGGGCTCTATGTGGCGCTGCTCGAGAAGCACAGTTGAAGATTCTAATACTGGGCGGCGGGAAGGTCGGCGGGACGCTGGCCGAACACCTCGCCGACGAGGCGTTCGACATCACCGTGGTCGATACCGACGAGGCGCGTCTGCGGGAGCTTCGCGACCGGCTCGACATCCAGACCGTGGCCGGCTGGGCTTCCCATCCCCATGTGCTGCGCAGCGCCGGTGCCGAAGACGCCGACATGCTGATCGCCGTCACCGGTAGCGACGAGGTCAACATGGTTGCCTGCCAGGTGTGCTACTCGATGTTCCGCACCCACACCAAGATCGCCCGGGTGCGCTCTGCCGCCTACCTGCGCAGCAACGCCTTCTTCTCCCGGGAGCACCTGCCCATCGATGTACTCATCAACCCCGAGCAGGTGGTCACCGAGCAGATTCGCCAGTTGCTCGAGAACCCCGGCGCCCTGCAGGTGCTGGATTTCGCCGAGGGCAAGGTGAAGCTCGTTGCCGTGCGCGCCTGGTCCAAGAGCCCGCTAGTCGGCAAGGAGCTACGCAGCCTGCGCGAGCAACTGCCGAACGTCAGTACCCGGGTCGCCGCCATTTTCCGCAGTGGCCAGCCGATCCCGCCCACCGGCGGCACCATCATCGAGGCGGGCGATGAAGTCTTCTTCATCGCCGCGGCGGGCCATATCAACGCCGTCATGGCCGAGTTGCGCGAGGTGGAACGCGCCTTCAAGCGCATAACCATCGCCGGCGGCGGGCAGATCGGAGAGCGCTTAGCGCTGGCCATCGAACCCTATTTCTCCGTCAAGCTGGTGGAGTACAACCCGCGCCGCTGCGCCGAACTCGGCGAGTCGCTGCACCGCACGGTGGTGCTCCAAGGCGACGCCACCGACCGCGACCTGCTGCTCGATGAGAACATCAAACAGTGCGATGCGTTCTGCGCGGTCACCAACGACGACGAGGTGAACATCATGTCGTCGCTGATGGCCAAGCGCTTGGGTGTGCGCCGGGTAATGACCCTGATCGGCAAGCAGGCCTATGTCGACCTCGTCCAGGGGGGTGACATCGACATCGCCATCTCGCCCCAGCAGGCAACCACCTCCAGCCTGCTCACCCATGTGCGGCGCGGCGACGTCGCCCGGGTGCACAGCCTGCGGCGGGGCGCGGCAGAGGCGATGGAAGCCGTGGCCCACGGCGATGCAAGGAGTTCCAAGGTGGTGGGCCGCCGCGCCAAGGAGATCGATCTGCCGCCGGGCACGACCATAGGTGCCATCGTGCGCGGCAACAAGGTGCTCGTTTCCCTCGGTGATGCGGCTATACAGTCGGAGGACCACGTCATCCTATTCCTGACTGACAAGAAACACATCGCCAGGGTGGAACGGCTCTTTCAGGTCGGCCTGACCTTCTTCTGAACAACCCCGTGCGCCTGCCCGTCATTCTGCGCATCACCGGCATCCTGCTGACGCTGTTCAGCGTGGCGCTCTTGGTACCCGTCATCGTGGCGGTGGTCTACGGCGAAGACACGGTTGCGACCTTCATCAACGCGTTCGCCATCACCGCCTGCAGTGGGCTTGCCCTGTGGATTCCCAACCGGGGCGATGAGGACTTGCGGGTGGGTGACGGATTCATGATCACGACGTTCTTCTATGTCGGGCTGGGATTGTTCGGCGCGGTGCCGATCTATCTCGCCGAAAGTACGGGCTTAAGTTTCACCGACGCGGCATTCGAATCCCTGTCCGGGCTCACCACCACGGGCGCCACCGTCCTCACCGGCCTGGATGGGCTGCCGAAGTCCATCCTCTTCTATCGCCAGCTTCTGCAATGGTACGGCGGCATGGGCATTATCGTGCTGGCGGTGGCCATTCTGCCCATGCTGGGTATCGGCGGCATGCAGTTGTACCGGGCGGAATCGCCCGGGCCGGTCAAAGACAACAAGCTCACCCCGCGCATTACAGAGACCGCCAAGGCGCTCTGGTACCTGTATCTCGGCTTGACCATCGCCTGCGCACTTTCCTACTGGTTGGCCGGAATGAACCCATTCGATGCCATTTGCCACAGCTTTTCCACCGTGGCGATTGGCGGGTTCTCGACCCACGATGCGAGCATCGGCTACTTCGGGAGCCCGGCTGTGGAGGGCGTGGCGATCGCCTTCATGATTTTCTCGGGCATCAACTTCGGCCTGCACTTTGTGGTCTGGAACCGGAAGAACCCCCTCTACTACCTGCGGGACATGGAGGTGCGCATGTACCTGATGGCGCTGGCGGCGGTGGCGCTGGCCATCTGCGCGGTACTCATCCGGCACACGGACGCCAACGATGCGCCCATCCGCCACGGCCTCTTTCAAGCCATCTCGATCACGACAACAACAGGTTTTACCACCCGCGACTTCAGCAGTTGGCCCTCGGTGGCACCGATTCTGCTGCTGTTCGCGGCCTTTGCCGGCGGCTGCGCCGGGTCCACCGCGGGCGGCATCAAGATGATTCGGGTGCTGTTGATCTTCCGGCAGGGTATGCGCGAGATCCGGCGCCTCATTCATCCGAACGGGGTCTTCCCCCTTAAGCTCGGCAAGCGGAAGGTGCCGGACCGCGTGGTCGATGCGGTGTGGAGCTTCTTTTCCGCCTACGTAATCATCTTTTTGACCATGGTCTGCCTGGTCATGGCCATCTCTGATCTTGATTTCACCACCGCGTTCTCGGCGGTCGCCGCCTGCCTCAACAACCTAGGTCCGGGCCTTGGCGACGTGTCTTCGAACTACCGGTCGCTGCCGGATACCGTCACCTGGTTGCTGATGTTCGCCATGCTGCTTGGACGGCTGGAGATTTTTACGCTCATCGTCCTGCTGACCCCCGCGTTCTGGCGCCGCTAGCGCACTACTAGGGTGCGTCGATCAGCGCTTGGGGTAGACGGCCGCGTGGCCCGGCGGCTGTTTCTTGAACCGCTTGTACTCCCACTGGTACTGCGCCGGGTCGCGACGGACAACCCCTTCTATGGCTTGGTTGAGCGCGAGCGCAAACTCATCCGGACCGGCTGCCCGCAGGCCCTTGCCCAGGGGCTCATAAGCCAGCGCGAAACCGTTTCGAACACGCCGGGCGCTGCCGAGCATCACCGTCGGCCGGGTGCGCCGAATCAAACGATGCGCAAGGGTCATGGTGAGCGCCGGCTGTCCGAAGAAGGGCGCGTAGGCTCCGACCGGGCGCTCGGGAACCTGGTCCGGCAACACGCAAACTAAGCCCCCGGCATCGAGTTCCCGGTAGGCGGCGCGCAAGCCACCAATGTCCGCCGGCCGTAGGCGGCCACCGAAGCGTTCTCGTGACCGGCGCAGCGCCCCTTCAAGCGAGCCAACACGGGGCGGGTCGTAGAGGGCGACGAACTTGAACGGCCCCAGGGCAAAGCAGATGAACTCCCAGTTTCCGAAATGTGGCACCAGCATCAGCACGCCTCCGGCCCCGAGACTGGCCGCCAACTCGTCTCTGCCGGTCTCGGAGACGACCAGCCTTGCCAGGCGTCCGCTCGGCCAGTGCGCCAGGGGACCGGCCTCGAAGAGCAGGCAACCCGTATGCTCGAGGCTCGCCCGGGTGAGCTCTTCCAAAGCACCGGGGCTCAGTTCGGGAAAGCACCGCGACAGGTTGATGCGCGTCACCGTCGCCATCGCCGTTCCGGCCCGGTGCAACAACCAGCCGAGCCAGGCCGCACAGCGCCGGCCCGCCATCAGGGGTAGCCAACTGAGCAGGCGGGTCGCCACCGCTATCAACAGCCCCTGCACACCAAGCTGGCGCATGGCGTCGGTGCATTTTGACCACCAATCCACCATCCCGTATGTTCCGCCGACAATTGTCGGTAGCTCATTGTAATGGTCGCAGGCAACCAAGTTCGACCGGGCGGCGGCCCTGAACATCGCTGCTGCCCCGCCACCGGGGCGCTGTTCCGATGATGGGCGCCATGCGGGCGATCGTCTTTTACTTCGGCTACGTGCTGACCGTGGCCGTTTGGGGTGCCCTGGTGCTGCTGACCGGTTGGGCGCTGCCCTATCGAACCCGTTTCTGCTTCGGTGTCGGTCTGTGGTCGCGGTTTGCCCTGTGGTGGTTGCGGCTCACCTGCGGGGTGGGTGGGAAGCTCTACGGCATCGAGAACATCCCCAGCCAGCCGTGCATCGTCCTGGCGCGGCACGAGAGCAGTTGGGAGACCCTCTTCCTGCAATCGCTGTTCAAACCCCAGGCGACCCTGATCAAGCGGGAGCTGCTCGGTATTCCACTGTTCGGCTGGAGTTACGCCATGATGAAACCCATCGCCATCGACCGCGGCTCGCCTCGGGCCGCCCTAAAAAAGTTAATCGCGGCGGGAAGCGAGAGATTGGCGGCTGGAATCTGGGTGGTGTTGTTCCCCGAGGGCACGCGCATGGCACCAGGCCAACCCGGCGCCTTCCAGGCCGGCGGCAGTGCCCTGGCTGCAGCGACCGGCGCACCGGTGGTCGTGGTGGCCCACAACGCCGGCACCCACTGGCCCGCCCATCAACTGCGCAAGGTTCCCGGCGTCATCGAGATGCGCATTGCCCCGCCGATCTCGACCCGGGGCAAATCATCGAAGCAAATCAACCGGGAAGCCCAGGCCCTGATGGCCACAATGATGGCGGACCTCGCGCAGAGCAACCCGGCAGAATAAAGTAACCGAACGGTTACTATCAGGAAAACCCCTTAAATATCAAGGTTTACCACCAGTAGCGCATTCGTTTGAATGAACTCTCGGCGCGGCTCGACATGGTCGCCCATGAGAGTGGTGAACATCTGGTCCGCAGCCACCGCATCGTCAACTGTCACGCGCAACATGCGGCGGGCATCGGGGTTCATCGTGGTGCTCCAGAGCTGATCCGGGTTCATCTCGCCGAGCCCCTTGTAGCGTTGAATGTCGACCCCGCGCCGAGCCTCGGCAGACATCCATTCCACGACCTCTCCGAACGTCGAGACGGCCTGGCCCTTGTCACCCCGCTCGACCCGCGCACCTTCCCTCAGCAGACCATCGAGGGATTGGGCCAGCTCCGCCACCGCCCGGTAGTCGGGGCTGGCGAAAAAGCTCCTAGGCAGCAGCACGCGCTCCGTCATCCCCCGGTCAACAAGCCAAACCAGAGGACAATAGGCCCCATGCTCGACATCGAATTCCACCTCGACCCGCGCCGCCTCTCCCAAAGCCGAGCCCAGCGCCTCGCACCAAGCCGCCACCGCCACCTCGTCGCGCAGCATCTCCAGGTCGACAATGGGTAACTCGACAAGGGGCCGGGTAACCGCGACGGGATAGACCCGGGAAAGCGCGTTCAGCCGGACCAGCAGCGCCTGGTAACGCTTGGCGAGCGCCTCGAACGCCCCGGCCTCCATAGCCCGGGCTTGCGCATCGACGAACAGCCTGGAACCCTCCAGGGCCAATTGCAGGAAGTAGTCCGCCAGTTCGCCGTCATCCTTGACATAGGTCTCCTTGCGGCCCCTCTTTACCTTGTACAAAGGCGGCTGTGCTATGTAGATGTGCCCCCGCGCGATCAACTCGGACATCTGGCGGAAGAAAAAGGTAAGTAACAGCGTCCGTATGTGCGAGCCATCGACATCCGCATCGGTCATGATGATGATGCGGTGATAGCGAAGTTTTCCGGCGTCGAATTCATCGTGGCCGATCCCGCAACCCAGTGCGGTAACCAGGGTCGCTACCTCCTGAGAAGACAGCATCTTGTCGAACCGGGCTTTCTCGACATTCAAAATCTTGCCGCGCAACGGCAAAATCGCCTGGGTGCGGCGGTCTCGTCCCTGTTTCGCCGAACCCCCGGCCGAGTCTCCCTCGACTAAGTACAGTTCCGAAAGAGCCGGATCCTTTTCCTGGCAGTCCGCGAGCTTGCCCGGCAGGCCAGCCACATCGAGCGCTCCCTTGCGGCGGGTCATCTCCCGGGCCTTGCGTGCCGCTTCCCTGGCCCGCGCGGCATCGATCATCTTGGTGACAACAGATTTGGCATCCTTGGGATGTTCGTCCAAGTAGGCGCCGAAGGAACGGTTAAGCTCTTGTTCTACGGCAACTTTTACTTCGCTGGAGACGAGCTTGTCCTTGGTTTGGGAAGAAAACTTCGGATCTGGCACCTTGACCGACACCACCGCGGTTAGGCCCTCCCGAGCATCATCGCCGGTCGTGCCCACCTGGTCTTTCTTGAGCAGGCCCTCCCGCTCGATATAGCTATTGAGCGTGCGGGTCAGCCCGGCACGAAAACCGGCTAGGTGGGTGCCGCCATCCGCCTGGGGAATGTTATTGGTGTAGCTGAACACCTGTTCCTGAAACCCGTCGTTCCACTGCATTGCCACCTCGACGCCCGTACCGTCCTCCCGCTCGGTGTTGAAGCTGAACAGTTCGTTCAACGGCGTCTTATTGCGATTCAGATAGGCAACGAATGCGCACAGCCCCCCATCGTAGATGAATCGCTCGTCCTTGCCGGTGCGCTCGTCCACCAATTGGATGCCGACGCCGGAATTCAGGAAGGCCAACTCTCGCAGCCGCTTCGCCAAGATGTCGTAGTGGAATTCAATATTGTTGAAGGTGTCTTGCGAAGGCTGGAAGTAGCACTCCGTGCCTGTGGTGTCGGTTTCTCCGACTACTCTCATCGGCGCATGCGGCTCGCCATCGCTGTAGGTCTGCTCGAATACATTGCCATCGCGTCGAACGGTGAGACGAAACTCCCTGGACAGGGCATTCACCACGGAAACGCCAACCCCGTGCAGCCCCCCCGAGACCTTATAGCTGTTATCGTCGAACTTTCCGCCGGCGTGCAGCGTGGTCATAATGACCTCCGCCGCCGAGACTCCCTCATCTGGATGGATGTCCACCGGGATGCCGCGGCCGTTGTCGCGCACCGTCACCGACTCGCCGGGATGCACGATCACCTGAATGTCGTCGCAGTAACCCGCCAATGCCTCGTCAATCGCGTTGTCGACCAATTCCTGCACCATGTGGTGCAGGCCGGTTCCATCGTCCGTGTCGCCGATGTACATACCGGGTCGCTTGCGAACCGCATCGAGCCCTCGCAATACCTTGATATTGCTTGAATCGTAGGCGTTATCCGACATCATCGTTTCGCACAGCAGGTTCTCCCTGGTTCATCCATCATGGCCGCACCACGCGAACGACTAGGCGGCCGCGGTAATCCGGCCCTGTTCCACGTGAAACATCGTCACGCTGTCGCTCGCAAAAAACGCATCGAACTCACCGCCCGGTGACCGTGTCGATGTTGAAATCACCTGGCAACCGCTTGATCGCAGTAGCGCAAGCATCTTCGCACCGTGGGCACCGTCTAACTCGGCACCGAGATCATCGATCAAAAAGACACTCCGCTGTCCCATGCGGGCCTGCAGTAGCCGGGCCTGCGCCAGAATCAAGGCGGTTGCGACCAGCTTGCCCTGGCCGCGTGACAGCGTCGCCCCCGCATCCCTGTCCGCGTGTTTCAGCGACAAATCCGCCCGATGCGGGCCGGCACCGGTGGAACCCGATTTTACATCGTTCTGCAGGGTTTCTCCCAGAACTTTCGCCAAGTCCCCGCCATTCCAACCCTTCTTGTAGGCCAGTCTAATCAAGATGCTCGATTCCAACTCCGATAGGGCCGCATTGAAGTGCGGAATCAGTTCCGCCATGTAGGCGCGGCGGTATTCGTGCACCACATCCGCATGACGGCACACCGCATCGGTCCAGGTATCCAGAGCCCTCTCTGAAGCCTTGGCCGCCCAGGATTTCAGCACCGCATTTCGATGTCTAACCGCAGATAGGTAATCCCTAAGCGCTGGAAGAAAAGCCGGTTTCACGTGAAACATTCCCCAATCCAGGCAGTGGCGGCGCTGTCCTGGGCCTCCGAACACGATCTCGCCGATATCCGGCAGTATCAGATGCACCGGCAACAGGGTTGCCGCATCCGACAAGCGCCGGGTGGCAGCCCGGTCTATGTGCAGCCGCGTTTTTCCGCTGCGATCTTTCAACAGCGCCAGCACGCGCCCGTTATCCAGCGTCGCCCGCACCAACAGGCTGTGCTCCCCCTCCTGAATCACCGGTGCAATGCGGCGCCCCCGAAACGAGTGCCCCCTCGCGAGCAGGTGCACGGCTTCGAGCGCGGAGGTCTTGCCCGCCCCGTTTGGCCCTAAAAGATGGTTAAACCGCGGATTAAGATTGAGCGTGACCGCGGTCAGATTGCGGAGGCGTGAAATCTCCAGCTCACGGATAATCACAGAACACGGTCAAAGCCGCATCGGCATAACAACATAGCAGGCCAGTTGGTCTCCCGCCGCTTCGATCAACGCGCTGTTGTTTCGCTCCGACACGCTAAATCGCACATCCTCAGCGGGCAGCACATTCAGAACATCCTGCAAATAGCCCACGTTGAAACCGATTTCCATCCGTTCACCGTCGTAGCTAACGCCAATGATTTCCTCCGCCTCTTCCTGCTCGGGATTGTTAGCTCGAACGGTCATTTGTTCTTTCTCGACCAGCAGACTGACGCCCCGGTACTTCTCGTTGCTCAGAATGGATGCTCGCTGAAAGGCCAGCCTGAGCGCGTTGCGGTCACCGACAATTACCCGGGAGACATCCGATGGAATGACTTTTTCGTAGTCGGGAAACTTACCGTCAATCAGCCTTGACGTTAGGCTGTAACTGCCATAGGCCACCCGCATGTAGTTGTCACTAACCGATAACTGAACCTCCTCGTCGGCTTCATCCAGCAGGCGAGAAATTTCCTGAACACCCTTTCGGGGTACGATAACCTGTAGCCGCTCTACCTCGGCAACACCCGATTCCAAGGTACACATGGCTAGCCTATGCCCGTCGGTGGCAACCGTTCGCAGGTGCTCCGGGGTGATCTCCAGCAACATGCCATTCAAAAAATAGCGCACATCCTGCTGCGCCATGGAAAATCCGACCTTGTCGACCAGGCGGCGCATATCCGCACCGCTCAGACCAATCTGGATCTCTTCCGCGCCACTCTCCACCCGGGGGAAGTCGGACGGCGGCAGAACAGCCAGCGAAAAGCGGCTGCGGCCCGAACGGACGGTCGCTCGCTCCGCCGCGACCTGAATGGACACTTCCGCCGACTCCGGCAAAGTACGCACAATATCCGCCAGCTTCCGCGCCGGAATCGTTGCCTCGCCTTCCTGCTCGACGGGCACCGAACTCAGGTGCGCAACCAACTCCACCTCAAGGTCCGTCGCCGTCAGGGTAAGTTTCCCATCCATCGACGCCCGCACATGCAGGTTCGCCAATATCGGCAACGTCTGACGACGTTCCACCACCCCTGTAGCCAGTTGCAACGGCCGCAGTAACTGTTCGCGCTCTGCTATGAATTTCATGCCACTAGTTTACCCTCTTCCGGGCAATAGGGTAGTGGGTAGTAGGTAGTGGGTCAGGGCCATCCCAAAGTCGCCTACTAGCCCTCCGCAAAGCACTATATAGATGGTTTTCGAACATTTTTCGGAAAATTCGGCAACATTTTTCGGAATCTAATGAGTTTTGTGAAATTTTATCTGAAGGGCGAACTCTTTGGGATGGCCCTGGAGTAGTGGGTAGTGGCCCAGTTTGACTTTCGTGGTCGGCGTTTCGTGCCCTTGGCCGGGTCTGACTTCTTCGGTTTCAGCGCTGCCACGCCATCGCGCAGCCCACTGCGGAAAGGAGTACGGCCCCGCTAGCTCTGTAGTAGGCGGCTTAGCTTTTCGTGGTCGTCCCTAAGTTCCGCAGCCCCATTTTCCATCAGTCCCCTGATCTTTCGGCAGGCATGCAGCACCGTAGTGTGGTCCCGGCCACCAAAGGCGTCGCCAATCTCCGGTAACGAGTGATTGGTTAACTGCCTGGCCAGAAACATAGCCATATGTCGTGACCGCACGATACGCTTGTGGCGCCGCTCCGACAGAATATCCGAAAGCCTGACATTGTAGTACTCGGCCACCTTGCGACGAATATTGCCGATGCTGATCTGACGATTCCGGGCGGCGATTAGATCACCGAGTGTTTGCTTGACCAGATCGATGGTGATCATGCTACGGGTGAAGCGGGCATTGGCGATCACCCTGCGCAAGGAGCCCTCTAGTTCCCGAACGTTGGACCGGACATGCTCGGCGACAAAGAAAGCGACATCCGGGTGGATGTGCATTTCCTCGGCTTCCGCCTTTCTCATCAGAATGGCGACCCGGGTCTCAAGCTCCGGTGGCTTGACTTCCACCGTCATCCCATGGACGAAACGGGACTTCAGCCTTTCCTCCAGCCCGTTGATCTCCTTTGGGTAGCAGTCGCTGGTAAGCACCACTTGGTGGCCGATTTCCAGTAACCTATTGAATACATGAAAGAATTCGTCCTGAGAACGCAATTTGTTGGCAAAGAACTGAATATCGTCGATGAGCAGCGCGTTCGCCGACTGGTAAAACTGCGCAAACTCCCGCATCTTCCCTTCGCGCAGGGCATCGACCATGTCCTGCACAAAATCCCGAGAATGAATATAAATGACATTAAAGCGGGGAAATGATGCCTGAATCCGGTGGCCCACCGCCTGCATCAGATGGGTCTTGCCAAGGCCGACGCCACCATAAACCAACAACGGGTTGTAGGACTGACCGACTTCGTTGGCCGCCTGCAACGCCGCAGCCTTGGCCAACTCGTTGGATTCTCCCTCCACAAAGGTCTCAAAAGTTAAACGCTCATTGAGAATCGATGCGCCGGCGCGTGTCTTTTGAAAGTAGCGGAACTTTTGCTTCTTTCTGTTACCTGTCTTGTTGTTACCCGTCCTGTTACCTGCCTTGTTACTCGCCCTGTCATCCGCCTTACTCGTTCCCGTCCCGTCCGCCCGCAAGGGTACACGCGCCGCCAGTTCAACCTCCACCAGGGTGACACCATCGTCGGTGCCCTGCTGACCAACCAGTTCTTTGATGCGCTGCAGAAGGATGAACTTGACCTGATCCCTGACATAACGATTCGGCGCCGACAGTTCGAGTTTGTCATCGGTATGCCTAGCTTGGAGTGGCTTGATGCAGGTATCGAACTGTTGGGGCGACAACTCTTCCTGTAGCCGACCAACACACCTTTGCCAAACAACGCTTCCCATGCACCCAGCCTCTCATCGATTGTTGTTTTGAACGAGCGTACCAGCATTGTATTCATCGTCAAACCTACTTAGAACGCACTGTTTGAACAAAAAATGGCTTGAATATAAATGGGAAATGAATTCAATGGCTTACATGAGAAGGACCAGGCTCTACCCACGCCGATCACCCAAGGCCGCATGTGCATAAGTGCCTGCGGGAGCTGTGGATAACTCTGCATTGTTCAACAGTTTCAACACGTTGGCATAGGCGTTATCTTCCACTCCGCCCGTGCCCCGGCCAAAGCAGATCAAGTGCCCAACTTTCTGTACTTGTTGTGGATACTTTTCGAATCCAACCCTCTGCCGGAAAGATGCGCGAGCTTGCACAGGGTTTATCAACAACTCCATGCAACCGCCGATTCCACATCGGCCGCGCCCAAGCGGCTGTTGTACACAGAATTCGCGGCCGCCAACAAGTAACAACAATCTATATAAATAATATTTTTGTCGTGATACCGGCGTATAGAGGATGTTCGCCATCGCCAGTGTAAGACATCGCCCGCAATTGACACTCCAGGGCACCCTCAATAGAATCGCGCACCCTTTCCGAGGCGCTAGGCATCAACGTGAAACGGACGTTCCAGCCCAGTAACTTGAAGCGGAAGCGAAGGCACGGCTTCCGGGCGCGTATGGCCACTCGGGCCGGGCGCCGGACGATCAATGCGCGCCGAGCGAAGGGCCGCAGGCGGTTGACGGTTTAGCCAGCCGCATCCATACCGAATCGGGGCAGTGCCAGCAATTGGGTGGGTATCCCGGTCGATACGCCAAGCCGCGAGGATTCAAGTTGCCAGCGGGAGCCCACCGATTTCCGAAAAGCTATCGCCTAAACCGGCCCCGGGAGTTTCTACGGGTGCTGCGCTCTGCCCGCTATCGAAAGAGCCGCGGGCCGCTGCGAATCATCGCCCTGGCGAATACGGTGCGGGGTGCTCGGCTCGGTCTTATCATTGGCAAACGGGCCGTGCGGGCGGCGCACAAGCGCAATGCGCTGAAGCGGGTGGCGCGAGAGGTTTTCAGAACGGGTCGAGGCAGTCTGCCGGCGCTCGATGTGGTGGTGCAACTGCGGGGATACGCCAGCCGAGCGGAGTTGCGGGGTTGGCTTAGGGAAGAGTTCGACACGATGGCGGAAGCGATAAAGGGAGGTCGGCAGTCATGATCGTGCGTTGGCGGACACCCCGTGTGGGGATGAGCGAGGCTGTGTCCCGCAAACGGCCGGGCCAATTGCCGGAATCCCGCGGGATTCAGGAGATAACCGATGCCGTGCGACGCCTTGCCATCGCTGTGCTCAAGGGCACGATCAGGCTCTACCAACTCACGCTTAGCCCCCTAGTTGGCGGCCAGTGCCGATTCCACCCCACCTGCTCCAACTATGCGCTGGAGGCCATAGCGCGTCACGGGCCGATCGCCGGCTCTTCCATGGCGCTCAAAAGGCTGCTGAAGTGCCATCCCTTTCATCCGGGCGGGCTTGACCTGCCGCCCGGAAGTGGAGGGTAGTGTTCGTGTTTACCCCGGAAGTTCAACGTATCGTTCTCCTGGTCGGCCTAGCCGCCGCGGGCTATCTCTTGATTCTGGCCTGGAATGAAGACTACATGCAGGCGCGGGCACCGGCGGCAACGGCCGAGGCACCAGAGTTGGCCGGTGGCCCCTCGGTACCCGATGCCGTACCGAGGCCCGGGCCGGATTCCGCATCGGCCGACTCGGACATTCCGGACGAATCCCTAGTTGGCACGCGGCAGCCCGAGGAAACCGAGCGCGCGGCGCCCGCCGCGGCAAGCCCCGCTCGCCTAGTGCGGGTATCGACACCGACCCAGGATGTTTGGATCGACCGTCTTGGCGGTGATGTCCTTCGTGTTCGCCTGCCCATGTATCCCGTCGCCCTCGATCAGCCAGACCGTCCTTTCAACCTGCTTGATGTGAGCGATGGCCGGGTGTACATGGCGCAAAGCGGCCTGATTGGGCCAGATGGCTTGGATTCCGGCACCGACCGGCCCCTTTTCGATGCGGGTGCCGATCACTACCGGGTGGCGCCGGGCGAGACGCTGGACCTTGTGCTAACCGCCGAGCACCACGGTGTTCGGGTGCGCAAGGAATTTAGCTTTGACAGCGACGACTACCTGATCGACGTGGTCTACCGGGTTGAGAACGCTTTCGACCGGCCGTTCGAGGCGAGCCTGTTCGCCCAAATCAAACGGGACGGCGAACAGCCGCCGGGGGCGGGTGGCTTCAGCATGGGGCCGCAGCCCTACGTTGGTGCGGCGCTGACCACATCCGAGGCCCGCTATCAGAAACTTGAATTCGAGGACCTCGACGAGGCCCCCTTCCGCTCCACGGAACGCGGCGGCTGGATGGCGTTGCTACAACACTACTTTCTGAGCGCCTGGGTTGCGAACGAGGCGGATGAGAACGTCTTCTACGGCCGCAGGCTTAGCGACGGTACCTACGCCGTTGGCTATACGGGGCCGCTGCTCTCGGTGGCACCGGGCACCTCGGGCGAGTGGCGCACCCGCCTATACGTTGGTCCAAAGGACCAGAAGAAGCTGGAGCGGATTTCGGAACACCTGAACCTGACCGTTGACTACGGTTTCTTGTGGTGGCTGGCCGTGCCGCTGTTCTGGATTCTCGATTGGCTGCACGGCTTCGTCAGCAACTGGGGCGTCGCCATCATTCTACTGACGGTGCTGGTCAAGCTCGTGTTGTATCCGCTCTCTTCCGCTAGCTACAAGTCCATGGCGAACATGCGCCGGGTCGCCCCGCAGATGAAGCGGCTCCAGGAACGCCACGCCGGCGATAGGCAGAAACTCTCCCAGGAGATGATGGGGCTGTACAAGAAGGAGGGTGTCAATCCCCTAGGCGGCTGTCTGCCCATGTTGTTGCCCATGCCGATATTCATCGCGCTGTACTGGGTGCTATTCGAGAGCGTTGAGTTGCGCCAGGCCCCGTTTCTGCTATGGATTGAGGACTTGGCCGCCAAAGATCCGTTTTTCGTGCTGCCGCTGCTCATGGGCGGCACCATGTACCTGCAACAAGCGATGTCGCCGGCCATGGGCGACCCGATGCAGGTGCGCATGATGAAGATGATGCCCATCGTATTCACGGTGTTGTTCCTGTGGTTCCCCGCCGGGCTCGTGCTGTACTGGCTGGTCAACAGCGTGTTGTCCGTGGCGCAGCAGTGGTACGTCATGAAGAGAGCCGAGACCGCCGCTGCGGTGAAGGACTGAACTGCCCGTCGAGTCCGTGGCTATCGGTCCCCCGAGTGTCGAAGACCAGGTTCACCGGTGACACCATAGCGGCCGTGGCCACGCCCCCGGGTCAGGGTGGTATCGGCATTGTCCGCATCTCCGGTTCCTTAGCGCCAGCAATAGGCGCATCGCTCACCGGCGGCGAACTGCCTGTGCGTCGTCCGGTGGTTCGGCGCTTTACCTGCGACGGCGAGCCCCTTGATGAGGGTATCGTCCTCTACTTTCCCGCCCCGAGGTCGTTTACCGGCGAGGATGTGGTGGAACTGCAGGGTCACGGCGGCCCAATGGTGCTGCAGATGGTTTTGGAGGCGGTGCTTGCCCAGGGGGCAAGGCTCGCCCGGCCGGGTGAGTTCACTGAGCGGGCGTTCGTCAACGGCAAGCTCGACTTAGCCCAGGCGGAAGCGGTGGCTGACCTGATAGGCAGCGCGTCCGCGGCTGCTGCCAGGGCGGCGTTTCGATCTTTGTTCGGAGCTTTTTCGCGGGAGATCGACGAACTTGACCGACAGATCACCGAACTACGCGTCTACGTAGAGGCCTCGATAGACTTTCCCGACGAGGCGGTGGAGTTCTTGGCAAGCGGCCAGGTGGCGCGGCGGATCCAAGGGCTTTCCGCGTCCGTCCAGCAATTGCTCAACCAGGGACGACAGGGCGTGCTTATGGGGCAAGGCGTCAACGTCGCCCTGGTGGGCCCGCCGAATGCCGGCAAATCAAGCCTGCTGAACCGGCTGACCGGAGAGGATACGGCCATCGTCACCGACATACCGGGCACCACCCGGGATCTGCTCAAGGTCGATCTGGTGCTGGACAACCTACCACTGCGGCTGGTGGACACCGCGGGCTTACGCGAAAGCGGCGATCCGGTGGAGATTGAGGGCGTGCGCAGGGCGCGCCGGGAGGCGCGGCAGGCGGATATTGTGTTGGTATTGAACGACCTGGCGGAACCCTGCGCCAATGCGCCCGGCGACGACTGGCCGCGTGCCCTCGTCGTCGACAATAAGATCGACCTCGTGGGCGCCGCGCCGGGCATCGACCGTTCGCAAACGCCACCCAGGGTACGAATTTCCTGTCTCACCGGTGCCGGCATCGAAACCCTCAAGGAGGCGGTCAAGGAACAGGTTGGCTTCACCGGACGGGAATCCGGGTTCAGCGCCCGCCATCGCCACCTGGTGGCATTGGCGCAGGCTGCCGAGGCGCTGGCCCTTGCCGGGTCGCGGTTGGGGGAAGGCGCGGCGGCGGAGATTGTGGCCGAGGAGCTTCGCCAAGCCCACTTGGCACTGGGCGAGATCAGGGGGCAGACCGCTCCAGACGACCTTCTTGGCGAGATATTCAGCAGCTTCTGTATCGGCAAGTAGATAACGCCTCGGCATCCCGGTGGCCAAGACTGGGGGTTGTGCGCGAGTGCCAACAAGGCCGGGAATCTGGCGCTATAATTCGTGCGGCCTGGCATGGCACGGGAACGAGACGAAGAGAACCCCACGCGCTAAGCTGGCTGGTGCGCAATTTGGTGGCGATTTGGTGGAAGGCATGCTGGACCACCCGGAACAATTCGATGTGATCGTGGTTGGCGGCGGCCACGCCGGTACCGAGGCGGCTCTCGCCGCGGCCCGGGTCGGTGCCTCGACACTGCTCTTGACCCAGAGCATTGAGGCCATCGGGCAGATGTCCTGCAATCCGGCCATCGGCGGTATCGGCAAGAGCCACCTGGTGCGGGAGATCGATGCGCTGGACGGGGCCATGGCCCGGGCGGCGGATGCGGCGGGCATTCAGTTTCGTGTCCTGAATGCCAGCAAGGGGGCGGCGGTGCGCGCAACCCGGGCCCAGGCCGACCGAACGCTTTACAGAAACGCCATTCGCGCCATCGTCGAGCGGCAGGGGAACCTCCAGATGTTCCAGCAGCCGGTGATCGATCTGCTGGTGGAAGGTGAATCGGCAGTGGGGGTTGTCACGGCCATGGGGCTTCGCCTGCGGGCCTCCAGCGTCGTGCTGGCCACCGGCACCTTTCTGGGCGGCAGGATTCATATTGGCACCCAGAGCCAGCCCGGCGGACGGGCCGGAGACGCGCCTTCCAACGCCTTGGCGGAACGCCTGCGCAAGTTGCCTTTTCGGGTCGGGCGGCTCAAGACGGGTACGCCACCCCGCATCGACCGGCGTAGCCTGGACTTTTCCGTCCTGGCCGAGCAGCCGGGCGACCAACCGGCGCCGAGCCTGTCGTTCCTGCCGCAGCCGCACCCGGAACAGGTGCCCTGCTTCATCGCGGAAACGAACTCGCGCACCCATGCGATCATTCGCGCCGCGCTGCACCGGAGCCCGCTATTCAGCGGTGACATCGAAGGGCCGGGGCCGCGCTACTGCCCCAGTATCGAGGACAAGGTGGTTCGTTTCCCGGATCGGTCGCGTCACCAGGTGTTCGTCGAGCCGGAGGGGCTGCATGCGGCGGAACTCTACCCGAACGGCATATCCACGAGCTTGCCGTTCGACGTGCAGGTTGCTCTGGTGCGCTCCATCCGGGGCTTCGAGGCGGCCCACATTACCCGCCCCGGTTACGCGATCGAATACGATTTTTTCGACCCCCGGGATCTGCAGTACTCGCTGGAGACCCGGCCGCTGGCGGGGCTCTTCTTCGCCGGCCAGATCAACGGCACCACCGGCTACGAGGAAGCGGCCGCCCAGGGCCTGGTGGCCGGGCTAAACGCGGCCCGCAGGGCCTTAGGTCACCCGCCCTGGTGTCCCCGCCGGGACGAGGCCTACATCGGGGTGATGATCGACGATCTGGTCAATCTCGGCGCTAGCGAACCCTATCGGATGTTCACCAGCCGCGCCGAGTTCCGCCTGCGTCTGCGGGAAGACAACGCCGATGTCCGTCTCACCGGCATCGGCCGCGACCTAGGGCTGGTGGGGGCGAAGCGGTGGCGGGCGTACCAACAGAAGGCCGCCGCCCGGGAACGGCTGCTCGCACGGCTTGGGGGCTTGGTGGTGAAGCCCGGCAGCGATGCCGCGCGGCTTCTGGAGGCAGGTTCCGGGGTGCGGCTCGGTGGCCCGGTAAGGTTGGTCGACTATCTTAGGCGCCCGGAGGCCGCCATCCGCCACCTGACCGGGCTGCTCGGGGATGCGGCGGCGGATGCCGAACTGCTGCGCCAGGTGGAAACGGAGCTCAAGTATGAGGGTTACGTGAAACGCCAGGATGCGGAAATCGCCAAGATCCGCCGCAATGAGAACATGCCGCTGCCGGACGGTGTCGACTACCAATCGATTCCGGGGCTTTCCATGGAGTTACGGCAGAAACTGGACGGTACCCGGCCCGCAACGCTCGCCCGCGCCGCGCGCATCCCCGGCATGACTCCGGCGGGCCTGTCGGTGCTCATGGTTCATGCGACGAAGGCCCAGGCAGAAAGAGAACACGCGGCCTCTTCCTGAAACCGCGTTGCTGGAGCGCCATGGACTGACGCTCGACACCGGCCAGGTGTGGGCATTGCGGGAATACGCTGGCCTCGTTGCCCGCTGGAACGGGGTGGCGGGGCTGGTGGCAAGGGGTGACCTTGGCCGGTTCTTTACCCGCCATGTGCTCGACAGCCTCATTCTGGCCGCGCCGATTCGCGAACTGGAGGGTATCGACGGGCCATGGGGCCAGGCGGTGGCCCCGGTTGCCGCCGCATCGCCGCCCATCGCCGATTTCGGCTCCGGTGCCGGGTTGCCGGGCGTTCCGTTGGCGGTTGCCCTGCCGCGGCTGACCTTCATGCTGGTCGACCGCAGCGCTAGGAAGGTGCGCTTCCTACGGCGCGTACGGGACGAACTTGGGTTGCGGAACCTCACCGTGCTCTGCGCGGACGTGAAGGAGTTATCAACCGCCGGCTGTCGCGGCGTGGTGGCCCGGGCGGTAATGCCGGTGCGGGCCCTGTGGCACAGCGCGCGCGCCGCGCTCAGGCCCGGTGGCTATCTGCTGGTGCTAGACCGCATGCTGCGCTCGGAGAGTGCGCCCGGGGAAGAAACGCCGGCCGGGTTCGAGGGTGGCAGGGCCCGGCGTCGTTGGGTTGCGATGCCGGAGCTCGGCACCTGGCATGGCGTTCTGGAGGTCAGGGAGATGGGTTCTTGACCCGGGTGATCGCGGTGGCCAACCAGAAGGGGGGCGTCGGCAAGACGACGACCAGCCTGAACCTTGGCGCGGCGCTGGCGGTATACGGCAGCAAGGTGCTGCTGATCGACCTGGATCCCCAGGGCAACGCGACCGTGGGGGCGGGTGTTGAAAAGAACAGCCTGGATTGCTCGGTCTACGACTGGCTTATCGACGGCGTCGGGCCAAAATCGGTTATCTGGAAGTGTCCCGGATCCTTCGATCTGGCCCCGGCGAACGGCGATCTCACCGCCGCCGAGGTGGCCCTGCTGGGGGAAAAACGCCGCGAGGAGCGGCTGCGCGAGCGCATTGCGGCCCTGCCTTCCGCATACGACTATGTCTTTATCGACTGCCCGCCAGCGCTGAATATACTGACGCTGAATGCCCTGGTGGCCGCCGATGGCGCACTGATACCCATGCAGTGCGAGTACTACGCCCTGGAAGGCCTGAGCGCGCTGCTGGAGACCATCGAGGCGATCCGGCGGCACGCCAACCCGGGGCTCGCCATTGAAGGCTTGCTGCGAACGATGTACGACCCACGCAACAGGCTGACTCTGGAAGTATCCAGACAACTTCACGAGCACTTCGGGGAACTGGTGTTCCGCACGGTGATCCCCCGCAATGTCCGTGTTGCGGAGGCGCCGAGCCACGGGCGGCCGGTCATCTTCTACGACCGTCTGTCGCGGGGTGCCACCGCCTACCTAGCGCTCGCCGGCGAACTCGCGCGCCGGCACGCCGCATCCTAATCCGTAGCCGCGCATGTTTTGGTGCCGACACCTTTGGCGCACTAGGCAGGTAGCCACCCGGCGAGCGGCGTCGGAACGGGACACTGGCCGCAAAGATCGCTATTCTTGCCGCACCACAGCCGACCGAGGGCCCTTCTTGGATGAGTAAAAGGCGTTTGAGCAAGGGGCTCGACGCGCTATTGGGCGACGACCGGCCGCTGGATGTGGATGCGGCGGGTCAGACGATTGCCCTCGACGAAATTCACCCGGGCCGCTACCAGCCGCGAGGGTCGTTCGATCAGGAATCCCTGGCGCAGTTGGCCCAGTCGATCAAGGCCCAGGGCTTGATGCAGCCGGTGCTTTTGCGTCCCCGCCTCCAGGGCGGGTTTGAGCTCGTGGCGGGCGAGCGCCGCTGGCGCGCCGCTGGGCTTGCCGGGCTGCGCTCCGTGCCCGCCGTGGTCAGGCAGGTCACCGACCAGCAGGCATCGGTGATGGCACTCGTCGAGAACATTCAGCGCGAAGACCTGAAACCCCTTGATGAGGCGGGCGCGTTGCAGCGCCTGCAGGACGAATTCGGGCTGACCCACCAGGAAGTGGCGGATGCGGTGGGCAAGTCCCGCGCCGCGGTGACCAATTCCCTGCGCCTGCTGAACCTTGAGCCGGCGGTTCGCGACCTGTTGCACGACGCCGCCCTGGAAATGGGCCATGCCCGGGCGCTGGTGCCGTTGCCCGTCGGCACCCAAGCCGCCGCCGCGCACACGATTATCGCCAAGGGGCTGAACGTGCGCCAGGCCGAGGCGCTGGCGCGTCGCCTCATGGCGGGTGATCGCCAAAGCCAAAAAACGCAGCCGCCGGCCAGGGACGCCGACACCCTGGTGTTGGAACGCACGCTGACCGAGCGCCTCGGCGCCCGGGTGTCCATCAGCCATAACGCCAAGGGCCGGGGCAAGTTGACGATCAGCTACGCATCGCTGGACGAGCTCGATGGCATTCTGAACCGGCTCGGGTAGCTGGCAGTTGAGATACAGAGCGGACCGACCCCAGGATCATCCCAAAGTCGTCTACCAGCCCTTGGCGAAGCCCTGTATAGATGGTGAATATTTGTCGGAAGATTCCGCAATGTTCTGCGGCATCCAATGACCTTTCAGAAATATTCCTTCAAGAGCGAACACCTTGGGATGGCCCTGGGATCGACCCACATAGGCTTGCTGCCGCGCCGGCATTGTGCAACCGGCGCCCGCCATGGTGGGGCGGCGCACGGAAAATCACCGGCACTAGGGGCGTAAGTCCGGCAGTGTATCAATTTGCATCCCGGCCCTGCCGAATTACCTGTGTGCCGTGCCCTTGCTCGGACCACAGATTCAAACTGATACACCACCGTAAATCCGCGTTGAATGCGCGGAACCGCATCCCTATAATAGCCGCCGTCTCCGGCCCGCCGAGACTCGAATTCCGATCGGTCTAGCGCAACGAGCCTTACATGGCCCGAGGGTATTGGTCTGGCTTATCGCATCCTGTTCGCGCAGCTTGCCGCAGTGCTTGGAACGGCCCTTTCGATGTCTCTGGTGGCTGTCGAACAGGCCATCGCGGTCGTTATGGGCAGCTTGGTTTGCATGGTGCCCACAGCCGGCTTCGCGGTGATGGCGACCCGCTGCCGCAAACCCGGCCAGCTCGTGGTCGCGGGCGCCTGCAAGCCGATGGCGATGGCGGGGCTCATGGTGTTGGCGTTCGTTTTGGCGAGCCCCGAGCCGTTGGGGTTCTTCGTCGGGCTGGCGGCGGTGCATCTGGCGTATCTGGCGGTACCGCTGCTCGACGGACGCGGGGGACATGGCGAGAAGAAGGTAACCACGGCGGTTTGACAACATGGCATCGGGTGAAACCCAGACCAGCACCGAGTACATCAGACACCACCTGACCAACCTCACCTATGGCCGGCATGCGGACGGCACCTGGGGCTTCGCCCATTCCGCCGAGGAAGCCGGGGCCATGGGTTTCTGGTCAATTCATGTCGATTCCATGGCCTGGTCCATCGGCCTCGGGCTCATCTTCCTGTATCTCTTTCGCCGGGTGGCGAAGCGAGCGACCGCGGGCGTGCCGGGCGGCTTACAGAACTTCGTCGAGATCATCGTCGATTTCATCGACGACACCTGCACGAGCATCTTCAAGCACAAGAATGAACTGGTGGCGCCCCTGGCGCTGACCATATTCGTCTGGGTTTTTCTCATGAACCTCATGGATCTGGTGCCGGTGGACTGGGTGCCGATGCTGGCGGCTTCCCTGGGCGTGCACTACATGAAGATCGTGCCGAGCACCGACCCCAACATCACCATGGCCATGGCGCTGTCGGTATTTGCGCTGATTCTCTTCTACAGCATCAAGTGCAAGGGCGCTGTCGGGTTTCTCGCGGAACTCTCCCTGCACCCGTTCCCCTCGAAGCTGGCCATCCCCATCAATTTTGTGCTGGAAATGGTGACACTGATTGCCAAACCGCTGTCCCTGGGTCTGCGGTTGTTCGGTAACCTGTACGCGGGGGAGATGATCTTCGTGCTCATCGCGCTGATGTTCTCGGCCGGTTTTGTCTATGCGCTGGCCGGGGGCGTCTTCCAGTGGATCTGGGCGGCGTTTCACCTCATCGTGATCACCCTGCAGGCGTTTGTCTTTGCAGTGCTCACCGTGGTGTATCTCGCCCAGGCCCACGATACGGAAGAGCACTGAGCGGCTTTAACAACACTCGAAACTGGAGCGACAATGGAATTAGCAGTACTTATTTATGTAGCGGGCGGCCTGATGCTGGGCCTCGGCGCCGTGGGTGCCGCCGTGGGCGTTGGCGTACTCGGCGGCAAGTTCCTGGAAGGGGTTGCCCGGCAGCCGGAATTGCTGCCCATGCTGCGCACGCAGCTTTTCATCGTGCTCGGCCTGGTTGACGCGGTACCCATGATTGCGGTTGGCATTGGGCTCTACGCGATATTCGCCGTAGCCTGAGCGGGCGTCAAAGGCAGAGCGGGAGGAATCGATGAACCTCAACCTAACCCTTATCGGCCAAAGCCTGACGTTCTTCCTGTTTGTTTGGTTCTGCATGAAGTACATCTGGCCGTTCATCAAGACGGCCATGCGCGAGCGGCAGGAGTCCATCGCCCAGGGCTTGGTGGCCGGTGAAGAAGCAGAGCAGAAGCTGGCCCTGGCGCTGCGCGGCGCGGAGGAGGAGCGCGCCAAGGCCAAGGCCGAAGCGGCGCAAATCATCGAGCAGGCGCGCCAGCGGGCCAGCCAGATGATCGAGGACGCCAAGGGGGATGCCCGCGAGGAGGGCGAGCGGCTGGTGGAAGCGGCCCGCGCCGAAATCGACCGGGAGATCAACCGCGCCCGGGAAGCTCTGCGCGGGCAGGTCGCGGACTTGGCCGTGCGCGGTGCGGAAAAGGTGCTTGGCGAGACTATCGATGCGCGCCGGCACAGCCAGATGCTGGAACGCATGGCAGCGGAATTGTAGCCCATGGCGGAGTTGGCAACCCTTGCCCGGCCCTACGCCAATGCGGTGTTTGCCCTTGCCCGGCAAAACCGGGCACTTGATCGCTGGGCCCGGCGGCTGGCGATGCTGGCGGCCGTGGCGGCGGAAGAACGAATGCGCGCACTGCTCCAGTCGCCGGAAGTTGGGGCGGAGCAAAAGGTGTTTCACTTGGCGGACGTGTGTGGCGAAGAACTGGGCGAGCGCGGGCGGAACTTTCTGCTCGTGCTGGCGCGCAGTGGGCGGTTGCCGCTGCTCGGCGAGATCGCGCGGCGTTTCGATGAGTTGAAAGCGGCGGCGGAGCGGAACCTAGACGTGCGGGTGCTCTCCACCTACCCGCTTAGCGAGGCCCAGGCCGAGCAACTCACCGAGGCCCTGCAGTCGAAATTCGGGAAACGGGTACGCCTCTCCAGCGAGGTGGATCCGAGCCTGTTGGGCGGTGCCGTGGTACGCGCCGGGGATACGGTCATCGACGGCTCCGTGCGCGGCCGGCTCGACAAGCTTGTCGAGTCCCTCGCCAGGACGTAGCGGAACAATCGGGGGTAGGCGGCACCCTCCAGACAATCAGGAATTTAGCAAATGCAGCAACTGAACCCATCGGAAATCAGCGACATCATCCGGCAGAGGATCGACAGCCTGGACGTGCACGCCGAGGCCCGCAATGAAGGAACCCTGGTCAGCGTATCGGACGGCATCGTGCGTATTCACGGCCTCGCCGATGCGCAGTACGGCGAGATGATCGAGTTTCCGGGCGGCCTCTACGGCATGGCGCTGAACCTCGAGCGTGACTCGGTCGGCGCGGTCATCCTGGGCGACTATCTGCCGCTCTCAGAGGGCATGACGGCCCGCTGCACCGGCCGCATCCTGGAAGTGCCTGTGGGCCGGGAGCTGTTGGGGCGGGTGGTCGACTCCCTAGGCAATCCGATCGATGGCAGAGGCCCGGTCAAGGCGTCGGCCACGGCGCCGATCGAGAAGGTGGCACCGGGCGTCATTGCCCGTCAGTCGGTCAGCCAACCGGTGCAGACCGGCCTCAAGTGTATCGACGCCATGGTTCCCATTGGCCGCGGGCAGCGGGAACTCGTCATCGGCGACCGGCAGATCGGCAAGACCGCCATCGCCGTGGACGCCGTCATCAACCAGAAAAACAGCGGCATCAAGTGTGTTTACGTCGCCATCGGCCAAAAGATGTCCACCATCGCCAACATCGTGCGCACCTTCGAAGAGCATGGCGTCATGGATAACACCATCGTCGTGGCCGCAAGCGCCTCGGACCCGGCGCCGATGCAATTCATCGCGGCCTATTCCGGGTGCTCGATGGGCGAGTTCTTCCGCGACGAGGGCGAGGATGCACTCATTATCTACGACGACCTGACCAAGCAGGCCTGGGCGTACCGGCAAATCTCGCTGCTGCTGCGGCGTCCACCGGGCCGCGAGGCGTATCCGGGCGATGTTTTCTACCTGCATTCGCGCCTGCTGGAGCGGGCCTCGCGGGTCAATGCCGAGTATGTGGAGAAGATTACCGACGGGCGCGTCAAGGACCAGACCGGGTCGCTCACCGCCCTGCCCATCATCGAGACCCAGGCCGGCGATGTTTCCGCCTTCGTGCCGACCAATGTCATCTCCATCACCGACGGCCAGATTTTCCTGGAAACAGATAACTTCAATGCCGGCTTGCGGCCCGCCATGAGCCCCGGTATCTCCGTCTCCCGGGTGGGCGGCGCAGCCCAGGTGCCGTTCATGAAGAAGATCGCCGGCGGCATCAAGCTGGCACTGGCGCAGTACCGGGAACTGGCCGCATTCGCGCAGTTTGCCTCCGACCTCGACGAGGCCACCCGGCGCCAGTTGGAACACGGTCAGCGGGTCACCGAACTGATGAAGCAGCGGCAGTACGCGCCCATGACGGTCGCGGATATGGGCGTGGTGCTGTTCGCCGCCAACGAGGGCTACCTGGCAGACGTGCCGGTCGAGAAGGTGCTCGATTTCGAAGCCGCGCTGCTCGCCTATATGAACGCCGAGCACGGCGAGTGGATGCGCGGCATCAACGCCACTGGGGCCTACGACGACAGCATCGAGGGCACCATGCGCCAGGCCATCGACAGCTTCAAGGCCACCCAAACCTGGTAGGCGACGGCAATGGCGGTCGGCAAGGAAATTCGCAAAAAGATCGGCAGCGTCGAGAATACGCAGAAGATCACCTCCGCCATGCAGATGGTGGCGGCCAGCAAGATGCGCCGCACCCAGGAGAGGATGCGCGAGGGCAAACCCTATTCGGAGAAGATCCGCCAGGTTATCGGGCACCTGGCCAATGCCAACCCGGAATACCGGCATGTGTTCATGACAGAGCGGGAGGTCCGGCGCATCGGCTACATCGTCGTATCGACGGACAAGGGCCTGTGCGGCGGCCTGAACGTGAACCTGTTTCGGGGGTTGGTCAGGGACATGGCGGCATGGCACGCCAAGGGCGTCGAGTCGGAACTGGCGTTGATCGGCAACAAGGCGGCGGCCTTTTTCCGTTCCGTGGGCGGCAACGTGACGGCCGCGGTGAGTCATGTGGGCGAATCTCCGGTGTTGTCGGAGTTGATCGGCAGCATCAAGGTTATGTTCGATGCCTACGAACAGGGCCGGATCGACCGGCTATACATCGCCGCCAACGACTTCGTCTCCACCATGACCCAGACGCCCCGGATGCACCAGCTCTTGCCCCTGGACCCGGACACCGACGAGCACTTGAAGCGCCGTTGGGACTATCTCTACGAGCCGGAGGCGCGCCAACTGATCGATGGCCTGGTGATGCGCTACGTCGAGTCCCAGGTGTACCAGGCGGTGGTGGAGAACTCCGCCTGCGAGCAGGCGGCGAAGATGATTGCCATGAAGAACGCGACGGAGAATGCCGAAAAGCTCATTGACGAGCTGCGGCTGATATACAACAACGCCCGCCAGGCGGCGATCACCCAGGAGATCGCGGAAATCGTCGGCGGGGCGGCGGCAGTGTGACCGACGGGAGGCAGCCATGACAAATCGCGAGCTTGTCTTGGTGTTGACTCGGTCGGAGGCACGCTAAGCGCCATGCAGGGCCTGGAGGACATTTGATCTTTGATCGACGTACCGATTGAAGAAGTGCCCCGGGAAGCAACAAGGTTTGAACAAGAGAGTGGATTGACTATGTCGAGCGGTCGAATCGTACAGATCATCGGGGCGGTGATCGATGTCGAGTTCCAGCGGGAGGATGTCCCAAAGGTCTACGATGCCCTGAAGGTGGCTAGGAGCGGCACGACCCTGGAAGTGCAGCAGCAGTTGGGCGACGGGGTGGTGCGCACCATCGCCATGGGCTCCAGCGATGGGCTGTCCAGGGGCTTAGAGGTTGCCAATACCGGCCAGCCGATCTCTGTCCCCGTGGGCGAGGAGACCCTGGGTCGCATTATGGATGTGCTGGGCAACCCGATCGACGAGAAAGGCCCGGTGAATGCCCAGGAGCACATGCCCATTCACCGTAAGGCGCCCACCTACGAAGATCAGCTTGGCGGCAACGAGCTTCTGGAGACCGGGGTTAAGGTCATCGACCTGATCTGCCCCTTCGCGAAGGGCGGCAAGGTTGGGCTGTTTGGCGGTGCCGGTGTCGGCAAAACCGTGACCATGTTGGAACTGATTCGCAACATTGCCATCGAGCACGCCGGGCTTTCCGTGTTCGCGGGCGTTGGCGAGCGCACCCGGGAAGGCAACGACTTCTACTACGAGATGGAGGAAGCGGGCGTACTCGACAAGATTTCGCTGGTATTCGGCCAGATGAACGAGCCGCCGGGCAACCGGTTGCGGGTTGGGCTGACCGGCCTGACCCTGGCCGAGAAGTTTCGTGACGAGGGGCGCGATGTGCTGCTTTTTATCGACAACATCTACCGCTACACCCTGGCGGGCACGGAGGTCTCGGCATTGCTCGGCCGAATGCCCTCCGCCGTTGGCTATCAGCCCAACCTCGCCGAGGAAATGGGTACCCTGCAGGAGCGCATCACCACCACCAAGGACGGCTCCATCACCTCGGTGCAGGCGGTCTACGTGCCCGCCGACGACCTGACGGACCCGTCGCCGGCGACAACCTTCGCCCACTTGGACTCCACGGTAACGCTGTCGAGAGCCATCACCGACCTCGGCATTTACCCGGCGGTGGACCCGCTCGATTCCACCAGCCGTCAGCTCGACCCAAATGTTGTGGGCCAGGAGCACTACAACGTGGCCCAGGGTGTGCAGCAGACTCTGCAGCGCTACCACGAGTTGCGCGACATCATCGCCATTCTGGGCATGGATGAGCTTTCGGAGGAAGACAAGCGGCTCGTCTACCGGGCACGCAAGATGCAGCAGTTTTTCTCCCAGCCGATGTTCGTGGCGGAGCAGTTCACCGGGCAATCCGGCAAGTTCGTCACCCGGGAAGACACGGTGCGCAGCTTCAAGGCCATTCTGGACGGCGAATACGACCACCTGCCGGAGAATGCCTTTTATATGGTGGGCAACATCGAAGACGCGGCCGAGAAGGCGAAAACGCTGTAGTGGTGTTGACGATGTTAGTGACGGTAAAGGTGGGCAACGGCTAAGGAATAATCGATGGCCAGTATGCACTGCGATATCGTTAGCGCCGAGAAGGCGATTTTCTCCGGCGCGGTTACCATGGTGAGCCTGCGGGGCAGCATTGGCGAACTGGGCATACTGCCTGGTCATGCGCCCCTGCTCACCGGAATTCGGCCCGGGGCGGTGCAACTGCGGCTGGAAAATGGCGAGGAGGAAGTGTTTTATGCTTCCGGGGGCTACTTAGAAGTGCAGCCGGGCATGGTTACCATCCTTGCGGATACGGCGTCCCGGGCCGAGGACATCGACGAGGCGGCCGCCGTGGAGGCGCGCGAGGCCGCGGAACGCGCCCTGGCGGAACAGGCGGCGGATTTCGATTTCTCCATCGCCGCAGCGCAGCTCGCCGAAGCGGCGGCGCAGCAACGCACCCTGGAGGAACTGCGCAAACGCCGCCGCTGATTGGCGGCAGCCAAGGCGAATCCAACCGCCGCGCCAGACTCACCCGCCCTCGCCGGTGCGCGCATGGCAGGCGCGGGCACCCATCGGCAATCTGTCCTGTTCCCTGTCCGTCGCCGTTCCGGCCCGTGGGCGGAAAGCAACTTGAAACCAGCCGCCGCGCCGCGTTTAATCTGCGGTCTCGCCCGCGGCACTCGGAAGGAACCGCTTGGAGAATTTGAGATTCGCTGAAGAGATCGTGCTGCTGCTGCTGCATGATGGCAAGGGCAAGTTCGCGCATGTGCCCGACTGGTGTTCCCGGTACGCCTTCGGTGGCAGCGTGTTGATGGACCTCGCCCTGGAAAACCGGATCGATACCGATCTGGAGAAGTTCATGCTGCTCGATTCGACTCCCCTGGGGGACAGCCTGCTCGATCCCATGCTCGCGGAGATTGCGCAGGCACCGGAGCCCCGCAGCCCGCGCTATTGGGTGGAACGCGCTGGCAGCCGGGAGGAGGAGATTCGCGAAGGCGCCGTGCGGCGGCTGATCGAGCGCGGCATCCTGGAGCGCAGGGAGAACCGCATACTCTGGGTTTTCCATGCCGAGCGCCATGCCGTTATCGACGACAAGGCCACGCGCCAGGTCAAGCTGCGCATCATGCACATGCTGTTCAGCGATGAGCTGCCAAGCCCCAGGGACGTGGTCACCATCTGTCTCGCCGCTGCTTGTGGCGTCTTTCGAGAGCTGCTCTCGGCGAGCGAATTGGAACAGGCTGCGGAGCGCATTCAGCAGTTGCGGCGCATGGACCTGATCGGCCAGGCCGTCACGAAGGCGATCTGGGATATCGAGTCGTCCCTGGCCAACGCCGTGCAACTGCATGTGTATTAGTGGTCAGGACCATCCCAAAGTGCTCGCTCTTGAAAGAAAATTTCTGAAAGGTTATTAGGTGCCGCAGAGTATTGCGGAATCTTCCGAAAAACATTTGTAAACCTTCTATATAGGGCTTTGCCGAGGGCAGGTCGGTGACTTTGGGATGGCCCTGGTATTAGTGGTTGAACGCACTGATAAAATTGCAACACCATAGCCTTGGCCCTGGCGTAACCACGCAGGATGCTGGTGGTCGTGTGCGCCAACGTTCAGCGGCGCGGTGTCTATCATACAATCAGGGTCCGATCAGGTCCTAAGAGGAGAAGCCGTCGTGGCTGAATCGAGCGTCGCTCCGCCCGTTGCCGCCTATACCCGCATGGACGAGGGTACCGTGGCCGACTACGCCCTGCAGAGCGAGCTCGCCCGGCCCTTCATTGCTGCAACCGGGGAGCGTGTACTTGCCTACTTGGAGGGATTGGCTGGGGGATTGCCGGGTTTCAAAGTCGACCGCTATCAACACTCGCTACAGGCCGCGACCCGGGCGTTGCGCGCGGGGGAGTGCGAAGAAATTGTGGTGGCGGCGCTGCTCCACGACATCGGTGATGTGCTTGCACCCGAGAATCACTCGGAGCTGGGTGCCGCGGTGTTGCGCCCCTACGTGGCCAGACACACCTATTGGATGGTGCTGCGGCACGGCCTGTTCCAAGGGTACTACTATTTCGACAAGATCGGCCTCGACCGCAACGCACGCGAACGCCACCGCGGCCATCCGGCCTTCGCCATGACAGAACGTTTCTGCCGGGACTACGACCAGATGTCGTTCGACCCGGACTACGACAGCCTGCCGATCGACCACTTTGCACCGATGGTCGAACACATTTTCGCCCGCCAACCCTGGGGCGAGCACACCGAGCGGGATTGGCCCTAAGCGCTTACAAAGCATCAAGAGCCGCGCTGACCGAGCTGGATTTGTTCTCGGCGTGAGGAAGGCCCAGAAACAGGAACGGCACACCGCTGCGTCCTGATTCTCTTGCCAATTGCGACATTGTTCACACGACCAGGATTTTGCGCGTTGGCTTGACGCATTCAGCAACATGTATTCCTCAAGGTTGGCTTCCTCGTGAAATTGTTCCCCAACGATCTCATAGGGTACAGGGTGATCAATGTTGTTGGGGTTGGCGAAGCGGTATGCGCCGATCTGTCGCCCTGTCCGCTCGCTGGTGATACGGAATGTCTCAAGGGGCACGCCATACTCCCGCACGTCACGGGCGGCGAGGCATTTTAGTGGCTCCGACCGTATAATCGATCCCCCCTTACAGCAAGGATTGCATTTTCTCCATGGCGGAACCGGCCGATCTTGTCGCCATCATCCTAGCGGCCGGGCAGGGTCGGCGCATGCGATCAAGAGAGCCCAAAGTACTGCATCGGCTTGCCGGTCGAACCCTGCTCGAGCACGTACTCGGCACTGTTGGCAAACTGCTGCCCGCCGAGACCTTCGTTGTGGTGGGTCATCGGGCCGACCGGGTGCGGGCCGAGACCGATGCCGATGTTCGCTGGGTGGGGCAATCTGAGCAGCTCGGCACCGGTCATGCGGTTGCTCAGGTATTGCCGTTCCTGGATGATCAGGCCATCGCACTGATTCTTTGCGGAGACGTACCGCTAGTAGCTGAGGCGACCTTGCGTGCCTGCGCCACTGTGGCTGCCGGCGGTGCCGTGGCTATGGTCACTGCGGAGACTACCGAACCGGCTGAACTTGGCCGCATCAAGCGCTCGGCCGCCGGCGACATTGAGGGCGTCATCGAATTCAAGGACGCATCGCCCGAGCAGCGGACAATCCGTGAGATCAACTCGGGAATTCTGGCCCTAGGTGGTCGCCAACTCAGGGAATTGCTGGCGGCGGTCGAGCCGCGCAACGCCCAGGGCGAATACTATCTGACCGATGTGGTGGGCGTTGCGGCTGCACGGGGGATACCGGTAGTCGGCGTGCCGGTCAACGATACTGTCGAGGCAATGGGCGTCAACGACCGCATCGAACTCGCCACGCTGGAACGCGCTTACCAGCACCTTGAGGTCCAACGGCTGCTACTCGGTGGCGTTAGCATGGCCGACCCACAGCGCGTGGACATCCGCGGCCAGGTAAGCGCCGGCGAGGATTGTTTTATCGACGTTAACGTCGTGCTGGGGGGCCGGGTGGAACTTGGTGCCGGTGTGCGGTTGGGCGCGGGGGTCGTTATCGAGGATGCCGTGCTCGGCGACGAAGTGCGTGTGGAACCGCATACGGTCATCCAAGGTGCCAAGGTCGCGGCGCGTTGCCGGCTGGGGCCGTTCGCGCGCATACGGCCAGGAACGGAGCTTGGCGAGGACGTTCGGCTCGGCAATTTCGTCGAGACCAAGAAAGCGCGCTTGGGCCCGGGCACCAAGGCCGGCCATCTCGCCTACCTGGGCGACGCGGAACTTGGCGAGCACTGCAACGTGGGCGCCGGAACCGTCACCTGCAACTTCGACGGGGAGAACAAGCATCGCACCAGTATCGGCGACGAGGTATTCGTCGGCACCAACAGTTCCCTAGTGGCGCCGCTCGACGTCGAGTCCGGTGCCTTCATCGCCGCCGGTTCAACCATCACCGCCAAGGTAGGCCCCGGCGAACTGGCGGTTGCGCGCGGCAAGCAGCGCAACATCAAGGGCTGGACGCGCCCCGGGCAGCGCAAGGGCTGACACCAGGCCATGCCCCGGAAACACGGATGGATTGGGGGCGGGTGCGTGCTGACTCGCTTTTCCCCCGTTCCCGACGATCGGGTGGTGTGGGAGTAGAACCATGTGCGGTATCGTCGGTGCGGTAACCGACCGCAATGTTTCACCCATCCTGCTGGAGGGGTTGCAACGCTTGGAGTACCGGGGCTACGACTCGGCGGGTATCGCCGTGGTGCCCGTCGGCGAGGCGCATATGGCAGTGCGCAAGCGGGCCGGCAAGGTCCGGGATCTTGCCGCCGAATTGAGCGCCGAACCGGTCCGTGGCCGCATTGGTATCGCCCACACGCGCTGGGCGACCCATGGCGTCCCCAACGAGAAGAACGCCCACCCGCACGTTTCCAACGGACGCATCTGTCTGGTGCACAACGGCATCATCGAGAACTTCGAGGCACTGCGGGCCGAACTGCGGACGGAGGGCTATGTGTTCGCCTCCGACACCGATTCGGAGGTGGTTGCCCATGCCGTGGATTTTTACTACGCCAAGGAGCGGAACCTGCTGGAGGCGGTGCGCGCCGCCGTGCGCCGCCTGGAGGGCGCCTACGCGCTTGGCGTGATGGCGGGCGACGACCCGCACCGTATCGTGGCGACCCGGGTAGGCAGCCCGCTGGTGGTGGGCCTTGGCATTGGCGAGAACTATATCGCCTCGGATGTGCTGGCGCTCAAGCCCGTTACCGACCGTTTCATCATCCTGGAGGAAGGCGACCTGGTCGAGATCAGGGTGGATGACATCTCGGTGTGGAACCTTGACGACGAGCCCGTCGTGCGGGCGACGGTCAAGGTGGAGATGAATGTCGACGATGTCAGCAAGGGCAACTATCGCCACCACATGCAGAAGGAGATCTTCGAGCAGCCGCGGGCGCTGGGCAATACCCTGGCGGGCCGCATCGGCAGAGACCGGGTGCTGGAGCACGCCTTCGGCGTGAACGCGGCGGCGGTTTTCGACCGCACCCGGGCGGTCACTATCGCCGCGGCGGGCAGCAGCTATTACGCCGCCAGCATCGCCCGATACTGGATTGAGGAATATGCCGGAATCCCCTGCTCGGCGGAGGTCGCCAGCGAGTTCCGCTACCGCAAGCCCGTTGTCGCGCCCGACAGCCTGTTCGTTACCATCTGTCAGTCCGGAGAAACGGCGGATACACTGGCTGCCCTGCGCGCCGCGAAACCCCTGGGCTACTTCGCGACGCTCACCCTCTGTAACGTCGCCACCAGCTCCTGCGTGCGGGAATCGGATTTGGCGCTGATGACCCAGGTGGGGCCGGAAATCGGTGTGGCATCCACCAAGGCGTTTACGGCACAGCTCACCGATCTGGTTCTACTGCTGTGCCTGCTGGGCCGACGGCAGGGGCTCGACGGTGCAACCGAACGCCGCCTTGTGGAGGGGTTGCATGGGCTGGCTGCCCGCATCGAGCGGGCGCTGGCGCTCGACGAGCGCATCCGGGCGCTCGCCGAGCGGTTTGCGGACCGTCACCACGCGCTGTTCCTGGGCCGTGGGACCATGTACCCGGTAGCCCTTGAGGGAGCGCTCAAGCTGAAGGAGATCTCCTATATCCACGCCGAGGGGTATCCGGCGGGCGAGCTCAAGCATGGGCCCCTGGCGCTGGTGGACGAGGATATGCCCGTTGTGGCGGTCGCGCCGAACAACCAACTGCTCGAGAAGCTGCAATCCAACCTACAGGAAGTCCGCGCCCGTGGCGGCGAGTTGTTCGTGTTCGCAGACGAAGGGTCGCGCATGCAGAAGGACCCCGGGATCACCATCATCCACCTGCCGGAAGTCGACCCGATGCTTGCGCCCATCGTCTATGTCGTGCCGTTGCAGTTGCTCGCCTACCATGTCGCCTTGCTGAAGGGCACGGATGTGGACCAACCGCGCAACCTGGCCAAGTCGGTTACGGTGGAGTGACTTGGGGTGCCTGTTCTCGGTGTTCTGCTGTTGACGGTGTGCGGGGCTGCCGTGCACTCCGACCCGGCCGCGCCGGTGGTGTAGAAGCTCCTAGACCTGCCGAATAGGCCGTGTAGCATTGACGGTGCCCTGGGGCGGGCCGCACGGGCGCACCTCCGGCTGACGGCGGTGCCTATAGGGTGCCCCGCGCCCGCCCCCCGCATGGCGACATCAACGGGCGATCATCATGGACGTCACCCATATTCTGGAGGGTTTGAACGAGCCGCAGCGCCAGGCGGTCACGGCGCCCCTCGGCAATGCGCTTGTGCTTGCGGGGGCCGGCAGCGGCAAGACCCGCGTGCTGGTGCACCGCATCGCCTGGCTGATCGAGGCGGAGCATGTCTCTCCGTTCGGGGTGCTGGCGGTCACCTTCACCAACAAGGCGGCGGCCGAGATGCGCCAACGCATCGAAGCGCTACTGGGTATCTCCGTCCGTGGGCTCTGGGTGGGCACCTTCCACGGCATCGCCCACCGGCTGCTGCGCATGCACTGGCAGGAGGCGAAACTGCCGCAGAACTTCCAGGTGCTGGATGCGGACGATCAGCTTCGCCTGGTCAAACGGGTCATGCGCGCGCTCGAGGTGGATGAGCACCAGTGGCCGGCGCGTCAGGCGGTTTGGTTCATCAACGGCCACAAGGACGAGGGCCGCCGGGCAAAGTCGCTGCCCGGGGGTGGCGACCTGTTCCAGGACACCCACAAGCGCATCTACGAAAGCTATGAGGAAGTCTGCAACCGGGGCGGACTCGTCGATTTCGCCGAGTTGCTATTGCGCAGCCACGAGCTCTGGCTGGAGCGTGCCGAATTGCTGGCCCACTACCAGGAGCGACTGGGGCACCTGCTGGTCGATGAATTCCAGGATACAAACACCATCCAGTATGCCTGGCTGCGGGTATTGGCCGGGGCGCAGGGCCGCGTGATGGCGGTGGGCGACGACGACCAGTCCATCTATGGCTGGCGCGGTGCCCGCATCGAGAACATACAGCGCTATGCGAAGGACTTGCGCGATGTCGTCATCATCCGCCTGGAGCAGAACTACCGCTCGACGGGCAATATCCTAACCGCGGCCAATGCGCTCATCCGCAGGAACGTCGGCAGGCTGGGCAAGGAGCTCTGGACCGCCGGCGCGGACGGCGAGGTGATCAGGCTCTATGCCGCCTACAACGATCTCGACGAGGCCCGTTTTATTACGGAACGCACCCGGTCGATCATCGACACCGGCGGCAGCCCCGACGATGTGGCGGTGCTGTACCGCTCCAACGCCCAGTCGCGGGTGATCGAGGAGGCGCTCATGCTGGCCGGCATTCCCTACCGCATCCACGGCGGCTTTCGGTTCTTCGAGCGGGCGGAGATCAAGAACGCCCTGTGCTACATGCGGTTGATACACGACCGGCACGCCGATACGGCCTTCGAACGGGTGGTGAACACACCGGCCCGGGGCATTGGCGACAAGACAGTTGAGGCCGTTCGCCGGGCGGCGCGGGAACGCTCGCTGTCCATGTGGCAGGCGTGCGGGGAGGCTATCGTCGATGGCGGTCTGGCCGGGCGGGCGGCGGGTTCGGTAGCGGCCTTCCTTAAGCTCATCGACGACATGGCCCGTGCCACGGAGGGCTTGCCGCTGCACCAATTGACCGAGTTCGTGATTCGGGAAAGCGGGCTTTTGGCGTTTCATGGCCGGGAGCCCGGTGAACGCGGCCTGGCGCGCAAGGAGAACCTGCAGGAACTGGTGAACGCCGCGCGCCAGTTCGCCGGCGAACTGGTATTCCCGCTGCAGAACGACGATGCGGCGGAAGTCCCGGTGCTGCGGGAGTTCCTGGACCAGGCGGCACTGGATGCGGGAGAGGCCCAGGCCGGTTCCGGGCCCGCGGTGCAACTCATGACCCTGCACTCGGCCAAGGGCCTGGAATTCCCCACGGTCTTTCTCTCCGGCCTGGAGGAGGGCCTGTTCCCGCACCGGATGTCGAACGAAGAGCCGGGACGCCTAGAGGAGGAACGCCGACTGTGCTATGTGGGCATAACCCGGGCCATGCGGCAACTGTACCTCACCTACGCCGAAACACGACGCCTGCATGGCAGCGATTCCTATAACCGGCGCTCGCGCTTCGTCGATGAACTGCCGGCTGAATTGATCCACGAGATTCGCATGAAGAGCAGTGTGGAAACGGCGCTTGGCGTGCACCGGCAAGCGCCACGGAATCCGGTGCCGGAAGAGGGGGCGCTCGGCATCGGCCGGCGTGTGCGGCACGCTAAATTCGGCGACGGCGTGGTGCTGCAATGCGAAGGCGGCGGCGAACGCGCCCGAGTGCAGGTGAACTTCGCCGATGTCGGCGAGAAGTGGCTGATGCTCGGCTACGCGAACCTGCGGGCGCTGGATTGAAACCTTATGCCCGACTAGATGCAAAACCCGGTTGGTTCCCAACCTATCCGGTGGCCCGGTCGGCGTGGTTGTTGAGCCCCGATAGCGCGTTCCATCCGCTGCATCTTCGTTGGCCCGGTGCGTGCGCTACGGGCCGAGAATAAAGCGGGGTTACCTGGATGCCGAGCAGGGGCGCTCTGCGCCGCCGGGCTTGGTGGTTGCAATCGATCAAAACGCAGATTCCGCGTGCCGGCTGTTGTCGGCCTGGGAGCATCGGTTACAGACACCGTCATCACGAGCGTCCCTGCCAAGTGCCTCGAGTGTCCACCAAGCGTTTGTCACCTAGGCATTGGTGCGGAATCTCACGAAACTCCCGATGGTCGGCCAGCAACACCACCACATCGGCAACCGGTAAGGCGTCGTCCAAATCGACCAGCTTGATTCGTTCGTTGTTCAATTCCTCGGGCAGTGTCACGATGTTCGGCTCGACGACAACCACTTGGCCCCGCACCAGTTCACTCAACCGCCGGACAATGGTGACTGCCGGGCTTTCCCGTAAATCGGCCACATCGGCCTTGTAGGCCAACCCGAGACAGGCGATCTTCGGATGAGCCAGGCCGTCGCAAGCCGCCAGAACCCGGTTGATCACCCAAAGAGGCTTTGCGTCGTTGACCTGACGGGCAGCTTGGAGCAAAGGTGTCAGTTGGGGCACCGAATGAACCAGGAACCAGGGGTCGACCGCAACGCAGTGCCCGCCAACACCCGGCCCCGGCCGTAGGACGTCAACGCGTGGATGCTGGTTGGCCAGTTCGATCAGCTCCCAAGGATCAACACCGAGCGCAGCGCAAACCAGGGAGATTTCGTTGGCGAAAGCGACATTGACGTCGCGGTAGGCGTTTTCCGTGAGCTTGACCAATTCGGCGGTCTTAGCTGTTGTGATCGAACACCTCCCGCGCACGAAGTGCCGATACAGAGCAACCGCCGCTCGTGCACAGGTGGGCGTAACGCCTCCGACAATGCGGTCGTTGTTCACCAACTCGTCGAGAGTGTTGCCCGGGAGACTCCGTTCGGGGCTGTACGCCACGCGGATGTCGCTGGCTGCTCCCGCCTCGTGCGGGAAGGACAGGTCGGGTCGTGCCCGGGCGAGCCACTCGCACACCCTGTGCGTGGTTCCCACCGGCGAGGTCGATTCCAAGACGACGAGATTGCCGCAGACGAGTACCTCCGCCAAGCTATTCACGGCATTGCGCAAGTGGCTCAGCTCCGGGACATGGTCCGCTTTGAACGGCGTGGGCACGGCGATGACGAACGCATCGGCAGCAACGACCGTCTGCCGCGCGCTCAACCGGCCGCTTGCCACCGCCTCGCCTAGCAGGGTTGCCAGACCAGGTTCCGCAAGGGATGTGGTGCCCGAGTTTACGCTAAGAACCAGATCGGGCTTGGGGTCGACACCGACGACGGCAACGCCTTGCGTCGCCAGGGTCGCGGCGGTGGGAAGACCTATGTTACCAAGCCCAACAACACACACCCGCCGCAATGGCGCGTCGGCATCCCAGAGGTCTTCCGACTCTGCCTTGACCTCGCCCCGTCCCTTGTCGGCGTTACCGCTCTCCCTGTTGTCAGGCAATTGCCAAGTCCTTCGCGATACGACCGCTGGCGTACCCGTCTTCGTACGGGTTGTGTCCTCGCGCCATGGCATCGTAGGTAGCTCGCGCAGGGCTATCCCACGCTCCCCGATTGCCGATGATCCGCGACAGCGGCCGGCCGGCGTTCATCGGTTCTCGATCAGGCCGCGAAAAATCGTCTGGGCCCGGGCGGCGACTTCGTCGCGGTCGAAGCGCCGAGCCAGATCTAGGCAGTTGCGCCGGGTACGCTCCCGCTCCTGCGGCCGAGCGGCCAGGTCGGCGAGAACACGGGCCAGATCGCCGCCATCGCCGGGCTTGAAGACGCGACCAACGGCGGAGGTGCGGACCAAGTCCGCCGCGTCGCTGCCATCGCTGGCAACCAAGGGCACACCGCAAGCCAAGGTCTCGTAGACCTTGGAGGGCATGGTGCCGGCCACGCCGCCACAGGCCAGCGGCACCAAGCCGGCGTCGCAGGACGCCAGTATGGCAGCGACCTCAGAGCGCGGCAGTGGGTCGAGGAACCGGATGTTGCCGATCTCTAACCGCTGGGCCTGTTCCACCAGCGCGGCCTTGGTCGGGCCCTTGCCTACCATGACGAACCGCATCTTCGATCCGTCTAGGCGCGCCGCCGCGTCCACCACGGCTTCCAGGCCTTGTTCCGGTCCGTGGTGCCCGAGATAGCCGACTAGGAAGTCGTCTGTGTCCGCGCCCAAGGCGGTGCGCGCCGACTGGCACCGCAGCGATGGTCGAAACAGGTCGAGGTCCGCACCGTTTGGGAGCACCTCGACCGCAACGTGTGGGAACTGGCGCTTGATCTCGCTCCTCGTCGATGGCGTAGTTGTCAGCACCAGATCCGAGCGCTCATAGCCCAGCCGCTCCAAGTGTCGCTCGCTGCGGAGGGTCTTCTCGGACGCCGTAAAACCCAACCGCAGCATGATATCGGGATGCTTGTCGGCCACGTACATCACCGTCCGGGCACGCGTGAGCCAGCCCACGAGCAGGCCGATGGGTACGTCCGACAGCGGCGGGGTGTTGAACAATAGGACATCCTGGCGTCCCAGCGACCAAGCCCCTAGCAATAAGCTGGAGAGCTGGAATGAAACACCGCCCAGCAGACGACGCAGCAGACGGGGCGTGTCGGCGTTGTCTATCCATGTGCGGACGACGCGCATGCCGGCGACCTGCTCCACTACCCGCAGCCTGCCGCGGTAGCCCTCGAAGACTTTCTCGTGTATGTGGTAGGGAAGCGGACAAAGCACCTGCACCTGGTGACCGGCAGCCGCCAGCCGCTTGCCTAGCTGGAACAGACGCGTGGCGGCAGCGCCCGTCTCGGGCGGGAAGAAATGCGTCACGATGGCGACTCTCATACAACGCTGCTGCCGTTCCGCCAACGCCCCCCCCCCCCCCCCCCCCCCAAAGGGCCCGACGGCGCCCTCGCCAACCCGGCCGGCGATGGTGGCCTCCGCGCACTCGTTAGGGCCATGGACAGGTCTCCCGATTCCTTTGCAAAGCGCCGCTCACCAAAACCGCCTGGCTCAGGTGCCTAGGACCGCGGGCCGTAGGGATAGCTCAATGACGACGGCCGCGAACAGGCCGAATCCCACCCAGGTGTTGTTGAGGAATGCCTTGAAGCAGGCGGCGGGTTCGCGCGCGCCGATCAGCACCTGCTGGTAGCCGAAGAGGCCCAAGATGGCGGCCAGGCCGGCCAGGTACCCCCAGCCGAAGGGGTAAAACAAGGTCAGCGCGGCGAACCCGGCCAGGGCGGTGGCTTGCAGCACACCCACGGCCAGACGGTCAAAGCGGCCGAACAGTATGGCCGTGCTCCTTACCCCGACCTTGAGGTCGTCCGCCCGGTCGGTCATGGCGTACAGCGTGTCGTAGGCGATAATCCAAGCGACGCTTGCGGCGAACAGCACCCAACCGGCTGGCGGAACCCCCTCCGCCACCGCCGCGAACGCCATGGGAATGCCCCAACTGAAGGCGATTCCGAGACCAAGCTGGGGAAGATGGGTCCAGCGCTTGAGGAATGGATAGAGCACGGCCACGCCAACGCCCAGGGCCGCCAGCCACCGGGTGGCATTGTTAAGGAAAATCAATAGCGGGGCGGCCGCCAGGCAGAGCGCCAGAAACAGCGCCATGGCCCGGCCCGGCCCCACCTCTCCGGCTGCCAGCGGCCGGTTGCGGGTACGAGCCACATGGGGGTCGATGTGTCGGTCGGCGATGTCGTTAACCACGCACCCCGCCGAGCGCATCAGGAAGGTGCCGGCGACAAATACCCCGAGCAACACCGGGGGTGGTGCGCCACCGGCCGCCAGCCACAGGGCGGCCAGTGTCGGCCAGAGCAACAGCAGCGTCCCGACAGGCCGGTCTAGGCGCATGAGGCGGAGGTAGGGGTCTAGGCGCATTGATCAATAATACAGGAACGCGGTTGGCGGTTGGATGTATTTTCGGTATTCGCCTCGAGCGGGGCGGCGGCAAGAGGCGGCTGGATTGGTAGAATCGGCTTAATGACGCAGGTCATTTCAACTATGGGTCCTAGGGTAGGCGTCGGCAAGACCACGACCTCGGTCGGGTTGGCGAAGACGCTCCCTGCCCTGTGGATCCCGTGCAGGCCCGGCTCGGGCGCAAAGGTTCGCCCCTGCTTGGTCGGAATTCCCACTGTAAGGTGCTTTCATGTACTCCCTATTTCTCGCGTTCTTATTTTTCGCGCTCATCTTCTCCTTTTTCTGCTCTTTATGGGAGGCGGTACTGCTCAGCATTACGCCGACCCACGCACGCCTGCAGTCACAGCAGGGTACCCGCGTGGGGAGATACCTGGATGATTTCAAGGCCAACATCGATGTGCCTCTGGCCGCGATTCTTGGGCTCAATACCATCGCCCACACGGTTGGCGCCATCGGTGTTGGCGTACAGGCGGCGGCGATTTGGGAACAGGCGAATCCATGGATTGTCCGGGTGGTGGTTCCGGCAAGCATGACCATCGCAATACTGCTCTTCTCGGAGATCGTGCCCAAAACCATCGGTGCGCTGTACTGGCAGCGCTTCGCGACCTTCACCGTGCACTCCCTGCGCCTGTTGACGGCGGTGCTGGCCCCTATTGTGTGGCTGAGCCAGTACATCACGCGAGGGCTGAAGCGCGACAGGACCCAACCGGTATTGACGCGAACCGACTTTCTAGCCATGGCGGAACTTGGTGCGCAGGAGGGCGTCTTCGAGGCTGGAGAAAGTGAGATGATCGGCCATCTAATCCGTTTTCGGACGATTCAGTCCGGGGATGTGATGACGCCGCGCACGGTCGTTGCCGTGGCATCGGAACACGAGAGCATTGCCGATTACTACAACACCGCGAAAGATCTTGCGTTTTCCCGGATTCCGGTATACGACGAGTCCAAGGATTACATCACCGGCTACGTGCTAAAAACGGACTTGCTCATCGCCCTGGTGGAGGGGCGCGGCGACGAGGCGGTGGCGACGCTGCGTCGCGAGATTGTCGCAGTGGGGGAGACATTTGCCATCACCGACCTGTTTGCGGAATTGCGCAAGCGCCAGGAGCATCTGGCCGTGGTGGTGGACGAATTCGGGGGCATGGCCGGAATCTTGACCATGGAAGACGTCATCGAAACGCTGCTTGGCCTGGAGATTGTCGATGAGACCGACGCCACGGTGGACATGCGCGAACTGGCGCGGCGCCACTGGACCCGGCGCGCGCAGGCGCTGGGTTTGCTCGACGGGCCGGATGCCTCGTCGTTGGAATGATGCTTGAGTGGCGCGGGGGCTCGCGACCCTATTGGAAAAAAGAGGCGATTCCGATTTAAGCTTCCCCCGCATGTGCGATCCATGCCACACCATCGCTGGCGCCATGCTCGCTTGATTGGCCTCAATTCGATGGCAGATCCACCGTCAATTCTCGGTTTTCGCTCCCCGCGCCGAAGGCGTAAGGCCCTGTTGGGGGTCGGTGTTGTCGCATTCGGCGTATTCGTTTACCTGATCTATCTGATGGCCAGCGGCCCGGACGAGGAGCGGGCCGCAACGCGCGTCGTTGAGAATGCCATTGCGGCCTTGCCGGAAGACAGGTTGTCCGCATCGGCTATTGGTTTGGCCGCAAATGCCCTGCGGCGGGCGCTGGAACTGGATCCGAAGAACCCTGCCGCCCCTGTGGCAATGAGCGCACTGGCCGAGCGTATCGCCGAACAGGTGCAGGGCGACATGAACCGGGGTGACCTCGATGAGGCCAACGAGATCTTGGCCGAGGCGGCGCGGTGGTGGCCCGACCATGACGAAATTGCAGAAGACGGGAATTTGCCCCGAGAACTGCGGGGCGCTTTGGAAAGACAGGCGTTGATCGATCAGGCCACGGAATTGGTGGCAGTGGCCGAGCGCAGGTTGAGCGGCAACGCCATGGGCAACGACGCCATCGCCGAAGCCCTGCGGTTGCTGCGGCGGTCGCTCGAACTCGACCCCCGGAACGCCAGGGCGAGTTCCGTCCGGGAGCATATCCGCCAGGATGTGACGGCGACTGTGCAGGATGCCTTGAGGGCGGGCGAGGCCGAACGGGCGGGCCGGTTGCTCGAGGCCGTCGAAGAGGAGTGGAGAGCCGACTTGGAACTGGCCGAGTTGCGGCGCACCGTGACCAGCCGCCTTGAGGAAGCGGCGAAGGCCAGGGAGGTCAATCAGTTGCTGGATCTGGCCCAACAGCGTCTGCGGGACGACAGGTTGACAACCCCGGCAGGGGACAGCGCCGCGCACTACTATCGCCGCGTTCTTCGGTTGGATCCGGACAACGACCCGGCACATCGGGGCATTGAGCGAATCGGGCATCGTTACGTCGCGCTGATTCGCGACGCGCTTGAGGACAGAGCGCCGAGTCGTGCTCGCGGGTTACTTCGCAGTCTGGCTACGCTATTGCCGGCGCATCCTCGAATCGTGACTCTCGGCAATGAAATCGAAGCCGTGGAACGGGCAATAGGCGCTGTGGCGGCACGCGAGGCGGAACCCGGTGCGCCGGCGGCGCGTGCGCCATCCCCGGCCGCGGCGAATGAAAGCCCGCCCACCCCCACGGACGACGAGGGACGCTTGTGGTTCGAAGTTAGGGATAGCTGCGTAGACGCGGAGCTCAGGCGCTACATCGAGGCCTATCCGGCCGGCCGCTACATCGAGGCGGCGTGGCGCAAGATATCCTCCTGCATTGAATCGAGGTGACCCGGGCGATCATCCTCCGCAAGCCGACGGTGGCCTGCAGCCCCGGGAACTTTCAGTACAGAACAACATCGCGAATCTCTTCGGGCACGCGCCGCACCAGTGCGGAAGCCTGGGATTCATCCACGGCAAGCTCCACCGCGCCGGGCAAGCCGTTATGCCCGGGCCTGCCGGTGTAGCCGATGTTGCCCTCGTTGCCGTAGGCACCAATGTCCGGCGGAGGCGCGTCCTTGGGTAGTTTGACGTCGCCGCCCGAGGCCCAGTTGTCGATAGACCCCGGAATCCCGGGTTGGCCGGCAACACCCTCTTCACCGCCGGTTCCCCCGTCGCCGCCCCGGCTGTCGAGCACGAATGCCTTTTCCAATTCGTGGGCAGTCAATATAAGGTCGATGCTGCCGCCATTACCGCCATCGCCGCCATCGCCGCCTCCGCCAGCGTTGCCGCCATCCCCGCCGTTGCCGGAATAGTAGCCGTCGCCGCCGTTGCCACCATCGCCGCCGTTGCCGCCGTTACCCCCGATACCGCCCATGCCGCCACGGGTGATGATAGTCACGGGGGGTGCGTCGATGGACCGCACGTAGTACTCAGGAAGCATTCCCGGTGTCCGCACCTCGAACAGAACCAATCTTTCCTGTGCGCTGATCGTGCGGACTTCCCTGGCGATGACGCGCAGATTGGGCCCCGGGGAGCCTCGCGCACCGTTTTGGCCCGCCGTGCCGTGGCCACCCGGGCGACCGCCGCCACCCCGACCGAGGACGCGATTGCTGTCGTTGCCCCTAGACCCCTGCTGGCCGTTCCGGCCTTCTCTACCCGCACGCCCGGACAACCCGGTGTATGCGAGTTCGTCCACCGTCATCAGCGGAACAATACTCAGGAAGTCCGGCACATAGCTTTTCTGGACCCGCAGACCCGCTTCCCCAGCATATCTTGCCGTTATCCGGTACTGCTTGCCGAGCATGGCGCGGGCATCGGCGCTGAATAGAACATTGGATGTTGCCGGGTCGTAGGTGGCGTTTTCCACCACAATCTCAATACGGGAGGGAGGTAGGGGATACTCGTTGGTCAGATGCGAGCCCCTGCCCACGAGACCTAAGGTCCAGGATCGGCCCAACAAGTCGGTTACCCGAACCTTCAGCCGCTTGACGGCACCCGGGCTGATCGGCTCATCGAGGGCGAGGTCGCCGAGGATGCCCACTTCCGCCGTCATTTCGGGATGGGGCCCTTCCCCGATGGCGGGGTCGTATTGAAACGAGAGGTTTTTGGCCGAACCTCCCGCGCCGCCGTAGACGGCGCGTATGCTGTATCGCTCCCTGTCGGGGCCGGGCAGTGCGATTAGTCCGTACTCGTTATCCTCGCTCGCGGCAAACCCTGTCAATGCCAACCCAACCCGATTTGCCGGAACCGGGAACCCTGCGTCGGTCGAACTGAATTTGCGCCCGTGCCGGTCGACCGCTTCGATGTACACTGTGTATTCTTCGCCGGGAATCAGGGCCGCCTCTTCTGGAATCGGGTGCAGGGTGCCATCGCTGCGCCATCGCAGGCCGATGTCGAACCAAGTTACGTCCTTCGGGTCCGGGCCGTCGATGCGCGCAAAGTCGGGCCTGAACCGCTGCACGGAGCGGGCCCCGTCGGCATGCACGATAACCACTTCGTACCCTTCGGGGGGTACCTCCGCCCGGTTGGCGCTGAACCGAATTTCGCCGGTGGCCGCGTCGTAGGTTCCGCCCTTTACTTCAACCGATATGTCCTGGGCACCGGGCGGCGGCATGGATTGCCCCTCGTCGTCGATTAGCAGAATGCGCTGTACCCTGAGCGTGGCGCCGGGCTGTAACAACGAGTCGGGTGCCATCGCCTGGTTCCTGGGAGTCATCATGGTGAATTCGACCCGGCTGACCACGCTGACGGTTTCGCAACCCGCCGTAAGGAGAATGGCAACGATGGACATGGCCGCGAACGGTACCCGCAACGAAGATAGTCCTTTGTTCATCTCTACTTTCCTTCTATCCCGGACCTTATCGGGGGTTCGTGCGGGTCGCATCAATTCACTCGGTGTTGTTGAGTTGGCCCCCTATGCGCGGGAGGTGCCCGACATGTGTTACAGAATTCCCATCAGAACGTTTGCGAGTATGGATCCCCGATCGGGCACGAATTGGCCGCCACCCGCCTCGGCCAACCGTTCTAGGAATTTCTTTGAATCGGGGTCGCTCCGCACGTGAACCGTTGATATTCGTTGGCCGGGAACCCGGGCAAACAACCGGGCGAGTTCCAAGGCCTGACCCTGTTCGTCCTCGTAGGCATAGGCATCGGTTATGACGATCACTATACGGTCATTGACGTCTTTGCGAAAGGAGGTCTTGATCGCAACCTGGAGGGCGTTGAACAGGGCTTCGGGGATATCCTGGTTCATGCCCCTGGCGTCCGCGACCGAAATGGATCTGAGGAAACGATTGATGTCGCGCATTGCGCTCGCGCTGTTAGTCAGGCGCTGCAATGGATGGTGGCGGGTCGTCGGCCTTTGCATCCGATCGTTGAATGTCACCACGCCGATGCCCAGCGACGGCATCATGCGTTCGAGCACCTGCACGACAATGTGCAGTTCCCGCTTCAGCGACTCGATTTCACCGCGCATGCTGCCCGTGGTGTCCAGCACGAATACCAGGTCCGTTTCGGGAAGCATCGACCGGTGTTCATCCGGCCTAGGGCACGCCGATTGCGGGATTGAGGCAGCGGGCTCCGGTGCCGGCTCCGGTTCCTGAGTGGGTTCGGGCGGGTCCGGGCAAACGGGACAGTCGGGGCAGTCGGGTTGCTCGGGGCACTCCGGGGGGCTTAACGTCGGGCAGGGCGTCGGTTCCGGGCAGTCGGTAGGCTCGGTCGTGGGACAGACCGGGCAATCCGGAATTTCTGGGCAGACCCTGGGTTCCGGGCATTCTGGACACTCCGGTGTCTGGGGACAGGGTTCGGGTGTGGGGCAGGCCACCGGTTCAGGCTGCGGTGTGGTGGGCACCTGCTGCCTCGGGGTTGCCGCGAACAACACCATGAATACCAGGGCGATCAGAATGAAGGCCCCCATCCCGGAGGCGAACAGGTCGATGGCCGACGTGCCGATCTGTTCCCGTTCCGTGGCGGGGGGCTTCACGGCGATTCCGATTGCGTGGCGGTAGCTATGTTCCTGTTGCGAAGCCGGTTGATCAGGTTGTCAAGACAGTATTGGCCGGTTTCGTTGAGCGCGCGCTCCTCCCTGCCGGACGCGATGCTGGTGAGAAAGACCAGGATGGAGGATAGCCCGAGCGCCACTAGGGTGGTGTAGAACGCGACACCCAGGTTGGCGGTTAATGCATTGATCCAGGACTCCAGCTCCGCATGGTTCTCCAAGTTTGGCAGGCTGGCCGCGCCAGCCAGGGCCAGGCTGATGCCGATGAGGGTGCCGATGAAGCCGAGGGTCGGCAGCAGCCAGGTTAGATACCTGAGCATGTTGTAGCGCAGGCCGATCTCGTGCTGAAAATACTCCACGCTGGAATTGAGCACGGCTTGCGACTCGCCTACCGACCCCGTCGCCCGATACTGCAGGATCACCCGGTGCACCAACCGGTGCAGGTGCCGATCATTGCCGGCCCCGTCGCGCTTGATGAGTTCCTGCAATTGCTCGAGTTCGCCGTCGCTCAGCAACTGGCTCCTACCGACGGCCAACAGATTCTTGTCGATCTGCCGACGGGCATCGATGCTGCTATGGAAGCGGACGAAAGACTCACCGACACCGAGGGCGAACATGAAATGGAGCAGATTCTGCACGGTCATTGGATAAAGAGGGCTCTGCCGGTCCAGCACGACGATCGAGAAGACCGAGTCGGGCGCCAAGGAGAAACTCAGCAGCGTAAGCGCTGTTCCCATCACGAGCATACTGATTAGCGCGGCGATGATACGCAGATCATCCTGGTGAATCTGGCTGAGATCCACGCGGAAGCGCCCGAGCTTGCGGAACCGGGGGCGCGTCAACGACTCCCCGGGAACGGAAGCTGCCCGGGCTGTTCGCCCACGATTCAACAAAGCCATCGTTGTCCTTCCCTCCAGCTCACAGGCACCCCGGCTTCTGGGCGCATCCATCACCGTGAATCGGCCTGAATGCGGTTCGGGAACCTAGGCACGATTATTCAATAGGAGTCGGCGGCGGACAACAATGCAGGGTGTTACGCGCCGAACACCGAGCTTGGACGCCAAAACGAGAATTGCTGTATAACTCCCCAACCACATACATGTGCGATATGGACCACAGGGCCGGCAGTCTTGGTTTGCATTCAATCTCCGACAATCTCGCGGCCGTCAATGCGCGTATTCGGGAGGTTGCCCGATGCCACGGCCGACAGCCGGACGGCATCGGGCTCATCGCCGTTGCCAAGACCCGTCCGGCGGCCGCCATCGCCGCCGCATACCGGGCCGGGCAGCGGGATTTCGCCGAGAACTATGTCCAGGAAGCGGTGGCCAAGATCGGTGCGCTGGCCGATCTTGCCATTACCTGGCACTTCATCGGCACCGTGCAATCCAACAAAACCGCGCTGCTCGCCCGCTACTTCCAGTGGGTGCACACGGTTGCGCGGCTGAAGATCGCGCGCCGCCTCGCCGCCCGGCGCAGCCCCGAGGATCCTCTCAATGTGCTGCTTCAGGTGAACATCGACCGAGACCCCGCCAAGGCCGGGGTGGCGCCGGAGGAGGCACCGAAACTACTGGCGGCCATGCGCCATCTGCCCGGCCTCAGAGTGCGCGGCCTGATGACCATATTGGAAAAAACAGGCGATCCCGATTTAAGCTTCGCCCGTATGAGTGAATTATTCCACAGTATGACTCCGCCAACTGCCGGGAACTGGGATACCCTGTCGATGGGAATGACCAGGGACATGGATGCCGCCATCGCCCACGGGGCAACGCACCTGCGCATCGGCACCGCTATCTTCGGCCCCCGCGGGCAACCTTCCAGAGCCACTGGGCGGGGCAGCACCTGAGCGTGCGTAACATCGGCTTCATCGGCGGCGGCAACATGGCGCAGAGCCTCATAAAGGGTCTTATCGATGCCGGCCACGACAGGGCCCGGCTGGCGGCGAGTGACCCGGATGCCCGCTGCCGCGATCGGATAAGCGCGCTGGGTGCCAAGGCCACGGCCGACAACCAGCGGGCGGTCGATTTCGCCCATGTCGCGGTGTTGGCCACCAAGCCGCAAGTTTTGGCGGAAGTGCTTGCCGGCATCTCGGCGCCCGAAGATATGCTCCTCGTCTCGATCTGCGCCGGGGCACCCGCCGCCGGCATCGCCGCCCTGACTTCGCCCGCGCAGCCGATCGTGCGCTGCATGCCCAACACTCCGGCGTTGCTGGGGGCCGGTGTCACCGCGCTGTACCCGAACGCCAATGTGGACGCGGCCGGGCGGCAGGCGGCGGAGGAGATCCTCGGCACCGTCAGCAAGACCCTGTGGGTAGACGACGAGGCCGCCCTCGATGCCGTTACCGCGGTTTCCGGCAGCGGCCCGGCCTATTTCTTCTATCTCATGGAAGCGATGGTGGAAGCTGGCACCAAGCTGGGCCTCGCACCGGAACTGGCCACCACCCTGACTGTGGAAACCGCCTGGGGTGCCGTCCGGATGGTCCGGGAGACGGGCCTGCCCCCTGCGACCCTGCGCCGCAACGTCACCTCGCCCCAGGGCACCACCGAAAGCGCGATCAGGGCGCTGAACCGGCATGAGGTAGGCCGCCACATCGTCGCGGCGCTCGACAGCGCCAGCCGCCGGTCTCGCGAGCTGGGGGAAGAGTTCACACGGAAATGAGTGGCGTGATGCACTTCGTTATCCGGTTCCTGCTGGAAATCGCCGGTTTTCTGTTCATGGCCAGGTTTCTACTGCAAGCCTGTCGGGCCGAGTTCTACAACCCGATCTCCCAGGGCATCGTCAAGGCGACCGACCCCGTACTACGGCCGCTGCGCAGCCTGCTCCCCGCTTTCCGCAACCTGGATTTCGCGTCTTTCGCCGCTGCCTGGGTAACCGCCGCGGTCATGCTGTATGCGCTTGCGCTAATAGGCGGTGACTACCACGGGGGCGTACTGGCGGTGGCTGCCGGTGGCCTGATGCACGTGCTGATGCGGCTGCTGGATGTTTTCTGGTGGTGCATTCTCATCGTCATTCTCGCCAGCTTCATCGCGCCAGACAGTTATCATGCCGTTCTGAGTTTGCTGCGGCAGCTCACCGAGCCGTTGCTGCGCCCCGCCCGGCGGGTGCTTCCGCCCCTGGGCGGGCTGGACTTCTCGCCCATCCTAGTGCTATTGGCCCTGGGCGTGGTGCAGCGCATCCTCTCGTCCTTTTTTGGGCAGGTGCTTTGATGCGGGCCAACAGGACCAGCCTGTCCGGTTGACATGGGCCGGGTTGTCCACGCACCAGCCACATCCGGGATGCGGGGGTCGGTCGGCATCGTGGTTCCGCAACGGTTCCGTTGCGAAGACGAGTTCGCATTGCAATGCGGAAGGACGCTACACGGCTTCGAACTGATCTTCGAAACCTACGGCAAACTCAACGCGGCGCGCAGCAATGCCGTGCTGATCTGCCATGCCCTTTCCGGCAACCACCATGCCGCTGGTTTTCATGCGGAGACAGATACCAAGCCGGGTTGGTGGGATGCCTGCATCGGCCCGGGCAAGGCCGTGGATACGAACCGCTTTTTTGTCATTGCGCCCAACAACCTGGGCGGTTGCCACGGTAGCACCGGCCCCGCCTCGAAGAACCCGAAAACCGGCGAACTCTACGGCCCGGACTTCCCCACGGTAACCGTCGAGGACTGGGTGCGCAGCCAAGCCCTGCTAGCGGACCACCTGGGCATAGAACGTTTCGCGGCCATCGTGGGCGGCAGTCTGGGCGGCATGCAGGCGTTGCAGTGGGCGATAGACTATCCGGGGCGGGTGCGGGCCTCGGTGCTGATCGCCTGTGCCGCCAAGCTCTCCGCGCAGAACATCGCCTTCAACGAGATCGCCCGCCAGGCAATTCAATCCGACCCGGAGTACCGCAGCGGCAACTACCGGTCCACCGATACCAACCCCGACCAGGGTCTCGGGCTCGCCCGCATGATCGGCCACGTCACCTACCTCTCCCACGATGGCATGGGGCAGAAGTTCGGGCGCGAACTGAAATTCGGCGACCTGAGCCAGGCCCGGGATGTGGAGTTTCAGGTGGAGAGCTACCTGCGCTACCAGGGCCAGAGCTTTTCCAAGCGGTTCGACGCCAATACCTACCTGCTGATGACCCGGGCTCTCGACTTCTTCGACCCGGCCGGGAAGTTCGGCGGCGACCTTGTTGCGGCGTTCAGGCAGGCAAGCGCCAGCTTCCTGGTGCTGTCCTTCACCACGGACTGGCGTTTCTCCACCGCGCGGTCGAAAGAAATCGTCGATGCCCTGATTGCGGCGCGCAAGAACACGGTGGGCGCGGTTATCGAATCCGACCACGGCCACGACTCCTTCCTGCTGCCGCTGCCCCGGTACGTCGAGGTGTTAGGGGCGTACATGAACCGGCTGGCGGCCGAGGCGGAACAGCCCCGCGCGCCGGGCATGGCCAATGCGTCCTGACCTGGAGATCATCGCCGAACTGGTCAATCCCGGTGCCCGGGTGCTCGACCTAGGCTGTGGCGAGGGCGACCTGCTCGCCCATCTGCAGAGCCACAAGCGAGTGAACGGTTACGGCCTGGATGTTGGTGCCGATAACATCACCACCTGTGTGCAGAAGGGCGTCAACGTGATCGAGCAGGATCTCGACGAGGGGCTCGCCAACTTTCCCGACGACAGCTTCGACCTGGTGGTGATGACGGAAACCCTGCAGTCCGTGCGGTTGCCCGGGCGCATGCTCGACGAGATGTTGAGGATCGGCGAGCAGTGCATCGTCACCTTCCCCAACTTCGGGCATTGGCGCAGTCGGCTATACCTGGCGCTCAAGGGACGCATGCCCATGGCTAGGCACCTGCCCCACGCCTGGTACGAGTCGCCCAACATCCACCTGTGCACGTTCAAGGACTTCGAGCACCTGGTGCGGCAGAAGGGCCTCCGCATCATCGAACGGTTCGTGGTGAACGCCGACCATCTCAATAAGCCGCTCACGAACCTGTTTCCCAACCTGTTCGGGTCGATCGCGTTCTATCGGCTGGGGCGCCCCGGGGGCTCGCCTGCGTGAACTCGGTGGGCAAGGTGCGCCAATGGGCGATAGCCGCCGCGCTTATCGCCAATCTTGCGGCACTATCCGGGCTGCCCGTACCGGTGCGTGCCGAGCAGAAGGTCGTCGTCGGGGAATACCATGTGCACTATGTCGTCTTCCCCAGCACCTTTATGAATGCCGATATCGCCGACCACTACGACATTCGCCGGGCGCGAGACCTGAGCATCCTCAACCTGTCCATCGTCGATGCGGCGGGCAACGGCGCCCGCGGGACGATTGCGGGCCAGGTGAAAAATCTCCTGGGGCAGCTTACACCCCTGCGCTTTCGGGAGATTCGCGAAGACCAGTCGGTGTACTACATCGCCGAAGTGCGGCACACCAACCGCGAGGTGTTGCGTTTCGCCATCGCTATCACGCCCCCGGGGGCGGCAACCTACAACCTCGAATTTCAGCAGGAGCTCTATTGGGACGAATGAGCACTGAGAGCCTCTATTCCCGATCCGCGCGGGATTGCCGCGCCAGCGCCGGGCTCATTCCAAAGTCGTCTGCCAGCAACCACCCGCCGGATTGGTTCCGCGGTGCAGACTCCACTTCCCTATGCGTCGGCGTACCGGTCGCCGGGGCGAGGGATCCGAACCCCCGTGTTTCAACTTGCCCGCAAGCCGAAACATGAGGCCTGATGTTTCAGTCAACAAACGCGCCAGAAAAAAGCCTTCTGGCGCAGTTGGCTGCAAGCCAAAACAAATCAGCCCTCGGCAACGCCCCGCACAGGGCCACAGCAATGATTGACTCGGTGGGCGGTTTGGCGGAAATACGCACCGGGGCGGCACCGTGAAAATAGTGCTGGCCAGCCGTAATGCCGGCAAGCTTCGGGAACTGCGCGCGTTGCTTGAACCGCTTGGCATCGAGTTGGTTGCCGAGCGCGAGCTCGGCTTGGTTGCGGTGCCGGAAACCGCTTCCACCTTCGTCGAGAACGCCATCGCCAAGGCCCGCCACGCCAGCGACGGTTCCGGCCTGCCCGCCATTGCCGACGACTCCGGTCTCGCCGTCGAGGCACTCGGCGGTGCGCCCGGCATATACTCGGCGCGCTATGCGGGGCGGGCGCAGGACGACGGCGCGAACAACCGCAAGCTGATTGCCGCTCTCAAGGGCATAGCCGACCGTCGTGCGCGGTTCTGCTGTGCGCTGGTTTATCTGGAGCAGCCGGGCGACCCGGCCCCCCTGATCGCCACGGGGGAATGGCGTGGTGCCATCATCGATACGCCCCGGGGAACCAATGGCTTCGGCTACGACCCGCATTTTCTGTTGCCGGATCTCGGCCTCACCTCCGCCGAGTTGGATCCGGCGTTGAAAAATACGCTCAGCCATCGCGGCCAGGCGGCGCGGGCACTGGTGGCGGCGCTGCGTGGGCGCACCGAGCGCGGCTCGTGCCCGAAACAACCCTCACCAACATGAAGGCAGCCGGGAGGGAACGAACAAGATTCGGCGACACCCTGTCCAGCACCCTTGGCGAGCCGCCGGAACTTGGCCTTTACGTGCATTTCCCGTGGTGTGTGAAGAAGTGCCCATATTGCGATTTCAACTCCCATCCGCTGACCGGAAGCCTGCGGGAGGACGCCTATATGCGTGCGCTCACCAGCGAGTTCCGCGGCAGAGCCAGCGCCCCCGAGCCGCACGGCTTCCCGCAATTCGACAGCGTGTTTTTCGGCGGCGGCACGCCCAGCTTGTTTTCCGCCGAGTCCTTAGGGACATTCCTTGGAGAATTGCGGCCTTATCTGCGCGATGGGGCGGAGGTCACCATGGAGGCCAATCCGGGTGCCACGGAACGGGACGATCTGGCCGCCTACCGCGAGGCGGGCATCAACCGGCTTTCCATCGGTGCCCAGTCATTCTCCAAGGCCCAGCTCGGCCAGCTCGGCCGCATACATGGGCCGGAAGAGGTGCCCGCCTGCGTGGAGTCGGCGCGGCGCGGCGGGTTCGACAACGTTAACCTAGACCTCATGTACGCGCTGCCCGGCCAGACACCCGAGGCGGCATTGGCCGACCTGCGGGCAGCCATCGCCTTGCTGCCGGATCACCTAAGTTGGTACCAGTTGACGATAGAGCCGAAAACCGAATTCGCCCGGCGACCGCCGCCGAACATGCCGGACGAAGAGGTCATCTCCACGATGGAGAGCCAGGGCCGGCCGCTGCTTGCCGCCGCCGGGTATACCCGTTACGAGATATCCGCCTACGCGCAACCGGGGGCGGCATGTCGCCATAACCTGGTTTACTGGACATTCGGCGACTACCTCGGGCTTGGTGCGGGTGCGCACAGCAAACTGGGTTCAGCCCGGGTCGCAGGCTTCGATGGCGGCACCGATGCCCTCGGCAGGCCGACGCTGCGCACCCGCAATCCCCGGCAGCCGCGCCTGTACATGCAGGATCCCCACCGCGCCGAAACCGTGCCGATTGATCCTGCGGAACTGCCCGCCGAATTCATGATGAATGCCCTGCGGCTGGTTGGCGGCGTTGAACGCGGCCTGTTCGAGGCGCGCACCGGCCTACCTTGGAGCACGGTCGAACCCGTCTGGGAGAAAACCACCTCGCTGGGCCTCACCGCGGCAGAGCGCATCGCCGCCACCCCGGATGGCCTGCGCTACCTAGATACGCTGCTTCAGTATTTCCTCTGACAGGTGAATTCGTGAATTGCGTGGCCCAGCCGCCGGCCCCGGGCCTCAAAGCGCGTCTCGAGACGCTCCCCCGTGCAGGCCACCGTTTGCAGTTGCGGTTCGCCGTCCAGCACCTTGGCGATCCACTCCGCATAGGGTGCCCAGTCCGTCGCGAGGCGCAGCACACCGCCCGGGGCGAGGCGGCCCGCAACCGAGGCGGCAAACGCTGGTTGGATCAATCGGCGCTTGTGGTGACGTTTCTTGGGCCAGGGGTCGGGAAACCAGATGTGCGCTTCGGCGATGCTGTCGGGTTGGAATCGGTGGTCGATCAGCTCTTCGGCGTTTCCCCACAGCACCCGCAAATTGGTGAGTTCCGCTCGCTCGATACCGGCCAGCAGAGCGCCGATGCCCGGCTGGTAGATCTCGATACCGACTAGATTCATGTCCGGGCGGCGCACCGCCCAGTCGAGGAGCGCCTGACCCATGCCGAAGCCGATTTCCAGCCCCATGGGGGCCGTGCGCCCGAACACCGCCGCCCAGTCGCCAGATTCGGGGTCGACGACATAACGGTCCGCAAGGCTTGTCAATGCCCGACGCTGACCGCTGGTCATGCGGCCCCGGCGGCGGATGTAGGTGCGGCGGCTCAGGCGGCGGCCAGGTTCTCGGGCACCCCAGCCGCAAGGAAACTGCTCTTAAGCTTCTTCAGGGCATTGCGCTCAAGCTGGCGGATGCGCTCGGCCGATACGCCGTAACGACCGGCCAGCTCGGTGAGCGTCTGTTTCTCGTCGCTCAGCCAGCGAGCGCCGATGATGTCGCGGCTGCGTTCATCCAAGCACTCCAGTGCCTGGTGGAGCGTCTTCCGGGAAGATTCGGACCACTCCTCGGCGGCAACCAGTTCGCCCGGGTCGGTGCCCGCCAGCCCGTCAATCGGCAGGTAGTTCGCCGGTGCGTTGTTATCCTCATCGGTATCGTAGCCGTCGAAGGCGAGGTCCGATGCTGCCAGGCGGCTTTCCATGCGCGCGACTTCGTCGGTGGACACACCAAGTTCGTTGGCGACGGATTCGGTTTCCTCCCGGGTCAGCCAGGCTAGGCGCTTCTTGGCGCTGCGCAGGTTGAAGAACAGCTTGCGTTGCGCCTTGGTGGTCGCAACCTTGACGATGCGCCAGTTGCGCAGGATGAACTCGTGCATCTCCGCCTTGATCCAGTGCACCGCGAAAGACACCAGGCGTACCCCCACTTCCGGGTTGAAGCGCTTGACGGCTTTCATCAGCCCGACGTTGCCCTCCTGAATGAGATCCGCCTGGGACAGCCCGTAACCCCGGTAGGACTTGGCCAGATGCACAACAAAGCGCAGGTGGCAGAGCACGAGTTCGCGGGCGGCGTCGAGATCCTGCTCGTAGTAGAAGCGTTCGGCTAGCGCTCTTTCTTCCTCTGCCGTCAGAATCGGGAAGGCGCTAACCGTCTGGACGTAGCTCGCGAGGTCTCGACCCGGAGACAGGCTGTTTAGGGACAACAGGTTTGTAGACATAGGCCCTTCCTGTACTAAGACCAATTCAGACCAATTCATCGACCAGCGCCGGCCCCGCCTAATGCCCGATGGCACCGACGCCAAACGCCGCCTGACGCTCGACCAGCACTATATTAGCACTCTGCCCATGAGACTGCTAACCCCACTTCGATAGTGGCCCAGTTTGAATTCCGGCTGCGTCGAACTCTATATGGGACGGCCTCGCCATGATCCACAAATGCAAACCGAGTATCCATGTTGTCAAGAATGTGTTTGTTGGTGGATTTCCATACAGCGTCTCGGCGGCGTTGGACGGGAGCCACTACCTCCTTCCTCCTTCCTCCTCCCTTCCCCTTCCCGCACGCCCGGCGAGACAAGTTCCATGTGCGGCTCGGCTGCGTTAGATCTGGTCGAGGCTGGCCTGGCGTTGCCGCACGCCAATGACCGCGCCGGCAATGCCCAATAGTCCGCCGGTGCCCAGCAGTATCCCCACGAAGCCCGCATCGAACGCGGCCGCTTCGAACTCCACGTCAAAACTGCCGAGCAGGCGGGTGAACGGGCCCTCCACGATGCCGATCGCCACGCTTAGCAGCATCGCCGCGACCAGCCCGCCGCCCAGGCCGTAGAACATGCCCAGATAAAGGAAGGGCCGGCGCACCTGGGCATCGTTCGCCCCCACCAGCTTCATGACCCTAAGCTCCCGCAAACGCCCTTCGATGGCCAAGCGCACCGAGGTGGCCGTGACCAGTACGGCGCCGATAGCGAACAGCGCGGCCAGAATCGCCCCCATGCGCCGCGCCGCGCTTGCGGCGGCGGCTACCCGCTCCAGCCATATTCTTTCCACCACCACCTCGGTCGCACCGGGGCTTTGCCGAGCCAGGGCCGCCAGCCGCTCCAGGTGCGCGGCACCTGTGCCGGCGGCCGGCACAACCCGCAGCGATGCCGGCAACGGATTGGTATCGAGCGTCTCCAGGGCATCGCCGAGGCGGGTTTGCGCCAGAAACTCCGCCAACGCCTCATCCTGGGTGATCACCCCCACTTCCTGCACGCCAGGCTGGCCGCGCAGCTTGGTGGCCAATGGCGCTGGGCTCGTCCCGGGTTCGAAGTAGACCGACAACCCGGGCCGGTCGTCCCAGCGGTCGGTCAGGTTCGACAGGCCCGACTGCACCAGGAACAGGGCGGCCGGAAACGCCAGCGCAATGCCGACCAGCAACCAGGCGAGCAGGGTCGTGCCGAAGCGATGCGATACGTGCCGCAGGGACTGCCCGGCAACGCGGCAGTGGTCGCGGAACCAGGCTCGGCGAACGGAAGACCGGGGCCAGGGATCTCTGCGCGCCCGGCGCCCCCTAGGCGCCCCGCGCCTGCTTTTGGGGCTGGAATCAGCCACGGTCCGGTGCCGCGGGCGAGGACACAATATCGCGCACCACCGACCCGTGCGACAACTCGACGATGCGTTTGCCCTGGCTCGCAATCAGGTCGATGTCGTGGCTTGCCACGATAACCGTGGCACCCACCTGATTGAATTGCCGGAACAGCGCCATGATGTCCCGGGAAAGCTTCGGGTCGAGGTTGCCCGTGGGCTCGTCGGCCAGCAGGATCCTGGGCCGAATGACGACCGCACGGGCGATACCCACCCGCTGCTGCTCCCCGGTGGAAAGCTGCAGCGGCAGCATCGCTTCCCGCTCCAGCAGCCCAACCCCGGTAAGCGCCGCGCGAACCCGCCGGCCAATCTCCCGCTCGCCCATGCCCACCACCCGTAGGGGCAGGGCGACATTGTCGAAAACGGTCTGCGAAAAGAGCAGGTGATGGTCTTGAAAGACGGCCCCAAGCCCGCGGCGATAATGCGCGAGGCGCCTGGCCTTCAGCCCGCTCAAGCTAACGTCGTTGACTAGAATGCGGCCCCGGGTTGGGCGATCGAGGCAAAGCAGCAGTTTCAGTAGCGTACTCTTGCCGGCACCCGAGTGGCCGGTGAGGAAGGTCATGGTGCCCGCCTCGAAGGACATGGAGATGTCCCGCAGCGCTTCGTAGCCGTTGTCGAAGCGTTTGTAGACGTTTTGTAACTCGATTCGGCCCATTGGCGTATCCGGCCTGCTGCCCGATCCCACTAGTCCGGCGCGAGCAGTGCATCGACGAAGGCGTCGGCATCGAAGGGACGCAGGTCGTCCGGCCCTTCGCCGACGCCGATGAAGTACACCGGGATCGTCCTGCCCGCCTGGCGGAGCTGCTCGGCAATGGCGAAGATGATCCCCGCCCGGGCGCTGCCGTCGAGCTTGGTAATGACAAAGCCGGTGACCCCCACCGCCGCGTCGAATTCCGTCACCTGGCCAAGGGCGTTCTGGCCGCTGCCGGCATCGAGCACCAGCAGCACTTCGTGGGGAGCTTCGGCATCCAGGCGTTTGACGACCCGGCGGATTTTCTTGAGCTCCTCCATGAGGTTGACCTTGGCCTGCAGCCGCCCCGCCGTGTCGGCCAGCAACACGTCAAACCCCCGCGCCCGGGCCGCCTCGACGGCGTCGTAGACCACCGCGGCACTGTCCGCGCCCTGGCTTTGGGCCACCAGGGCAGTGCCGTTGCGCTCGGCCCAGGCCCGTAGCTGCTCCACCGCCGCAGCCCGGAAGGTGTCGCCCGCCGCCAGCAGCACCGACTTGCCTTCGTCCTGTAGTCGCCGCGCCATCTTGCCGATGGTCGTCGTCTTGCCCGCTCCGTTGACGCCCACGAAAAACACCACGAACGGGCGGGTGCTGGCTACCGTGAACGGTTTCTGCAATGCGGCCAGCGGTTCCTTAAGTAGTTCGGCCAATGCGCGGCGCAAGGCGGCGGTATCGTTCAGTTCCCTGCGCTTCACCCGGGCCGAGAGCGCCTTGATGATGTGCCCGGTGGCATCGACACCGACATCGGTCAGCAGCAGGGCTGTCTCCAACGCCTCCATGACACCCGCATCGATCTCGCGTTCGCCGAGCAACAGATTGCCGGCGCCCTCGGCAAGGCGGTTGCGGGTCTTGCTCAAACCCGCCTTCAGGCGTTGCCAGAAGGCACCCTCGTTTTTGCGGGCGGTTTCGCTCAACATGAGCCCCCTGTTCGCATTTTGCGGGCAAAATCTGGCATCGAATATCGGAAACCCGCACGTTTGCCGACCACCAACGAAGTACGCATTATCGGCGGTCTGTGGAAAGGGCGAAAGCTGAAGCTGCCGGCCAGGGCCGGCGTGCGCCCGTCGCTCGGCCGCGTGCGGGAAACCCTGTTCAATTGGCTGGCGGGCACGGTCGAGGGCAGCGATTGCCTGGATTTGTTCGCCGGCAGCGGCGCGCTGGGTTTCGAGGCGCTGTCCCGCAGCGCAAAGGGCGCCGTTCTGGTCGACAGCAGCCGTGCTGTAGTCGCAGCGCTCCGCCGTAACGCGGAACGCCTAGGTGCCGCGAACTGCACCATACGCCAGCAGTCGGCCTTGGCCTTCTTAGGGCGCACCGCGGCGCAACGGACCCAAAACGGAACCGGCGCGGTCAAACAATGGGATATCGTCTTCCTCGACCCGCCATTCGGCACCGGCCTGCTTGCCGCCGCGCTCGACGCCTTGCGCACCTGCGGGTCGCTGCGCCCGGGTGCCCGGGTCTATTTCGAACTCGAACGGCGGGGCACCGTAGCGCTCGAAGACTGGACGGTGCTCAAACAGGGGACGGCCGGAGACACCCGGTTTGGGCTGCTTGCCCTGCCCTGATGCTGTCAGTCGCTGCGGGCCCAGTCCATAGCGGGCAGGTGCCGGCCCCGGTTTGGGCTGCTTGCCTCGCCCTGATGCTGTCAGTACCATCCCGGCCCTTCCCACCGGCAGAGTACGCGCGCAATGGCAACGGTAATCTATCCCGGTTCATTCAACCCCATCACGAACGGGCACACAGACCTGGTTAAGCGCGCCCTCAACCTGTTCGACCATGTCGTGCTGGCGATTGGCACCTCTGCCCGGAAAGACCCGAAAACCGACCTGCGCGGGCGCATAGAGCTTTGTGAAACAGTGCTCGCCGTATTCGGCGACCGGGTGTCCGTCGAGGCGTTCAACACGCTGCTCGTCGATTACGTGCGCAGCAAGCACAGTACCTTCATATTGCGCGGCCTGCGCACGGTGACGGATTTCGACTACGAGTTCCAGATGGCGGAGATGAATCAGTCGCTCGACCCAGAGATCGAGTACGTATTCCTGCCCACCTCCAAGGAGTGCTCCTTCATCTCGTCGACGCTGGTGCGCGAAATCGCGGCACTCGGCGGCGACATCAGCAAGTTTGTGCATCCCGCAGTAAGCGCCGCCCTGTCGCGGCAGTAGTCCGCCGCCCAAGGATGCCTGGCCCAATCGGATACGATAGGTATTTGATTTGGAACCGATAAAGATACGTTGACAAACCACCACCTGCCGAGCCCCGCAAGTCGCACAACCACCCTATGTCGGGGTTCGTCAACCGATCACTACCATTCCCTTTGATTTTGCAAGCCAAAGTAACAATCGCGTTACTACATTGCGACTCTGAACGAGGCGGAGATGGACTTGTTCAGGGCTTCCCTAGGACAGGCGCATGGCTCAAACTTGGCATTTGCGGCAGTAGACGGTGCTCCGGCCGCCAATGCGCCGGTTCACCAAGGCCACCCCGCAGCGCCGGCATGGCTCACCGGCACGACCATAGACGTTGAGCCGCTGTTTGAAGTAGCCGGGCCGACCATCGCTGCCGACGAAGTCGCGCAGCGTCGTGCCGCCTTCCCGCAACGCTTGCTCCAACACCCGCCTGATGGCGCCCGCCAGCGCCTCGTAACCCTTGCGCGTCACCCGCCCGGCGGCCAGGGTCGGCCGAATGCCGGCGAGAAAGAGCGCTTCCACCGCATAGATATTGCCCACTCCGACGACGATGCGGCTATCCATGATGAAGTTCTTCACCGCCACCCGGCGGCCCCGGGCCCGCTCCTTCAGATAGGCGCCGGTGAAGTCATTCGCCAGCGGCTCCACACCTAGGTGCGCCAGCAGGCGATGCTCCGGTGCGCCGTACCCCCACCAGAGCAGGCATCCGAAGCGGCGCGGGTCGTTCAGGCGCACGGTGCGTCCGCCGGAGAAGCGCAGATCGACATGGTCGTGCTTGCCCGCCGGCGCATGCGGCGGTGCCAGGCGCAGGCTGCCGGACATGCCAAGGTGCAGAATCAGGGTGTCTTCTGGAAACTGGAACAACAGGTACTTGGCCCGCCTCGACAGGGCGATCAGCTTTTTTCCGTGGAGGTGGGCGGGAATCTCGACGGGCCAGCGCAGCGCGGCATTGCGCACGACCCAGGAACACAGGGTGCGGCCGACGATTCGGTCTTGCAGCCCGCGCCGGGTGGTCTCGACTTCCGGCAGCTCGGGCACTTGCCCGGTTACTTGATCTTGGCTTCCTTGTACAGCACGTGCTTGCGGGCCACCGGGTCGAACTTCTTGAATTCGAGCTTGCCCGGGGTGCGGCGCTTGTTCTTGTCGGTGGTGTAGAAGTGGCCCGTTCCGGCGGTGGAGACCAGTTTTATCTTGTCGCGCATGGCGTGCTCCGTTGCGTTCGCTGGGGCGGCCCGCTCAGACCTTCCCGCCCCGCGCCCGAATCCGGGCGAGTACCGGGTCGATGCCGAGCTTGTCGATGATGCGCATGCCCTTGGAGGATACGCGCAGGCGCACAAACCGCTGTTCGCTTTCCACCCAGAACCGGTGGTAGTGCAGGTTTGGGGAAAAGCGGCGGCGCGTCTTGTTGTGCGCGTGGCTGACGTTGTTGCCGACCATCGGCCGCTTACCGGTTACCTGGCATACTCGAGACATGTCGGAACCCCAAAATGAGCGCGGGTTTATACCAAACAACGCTCGGCGCGTGCAACCGCAGCAGGCGTCCGGTAGTGGCTCAGAACGTTGGCTCTACACCAACCCCCGCTCGGCCATGGAGACCGTCTGCTCCGCGCCCACCACCAAATGATCCAGCACCCGCACATCGAGCTCCCGCAAGACGTTCACCAACCGCTCGGTCAACTCAATGTCCGCCACGGAGGGCTCGGCGATGCCCGACGGATGATTGTGTGCAAAGATCACCGCCGCCGCGTTGCAATACAAAGCCCGCTTCGCGATCTCCCGGGGATACACGTTGGCCCTGTCCACCGAACCGAGGAACAGCTTCTCGAATCGAAGCAGCCGGTTCCGGGTATCAAGGAACAGGCAGGCGAACACCTCCCGCTCCAGGCCTCCGAATTCCGCGGTGAGGAAGAGCGCCGTGTCCTCGGACCCCGCGAAGGCCCGCCGCGCGGCCAGCCCGCTGGCCGCGTAGCGGGCGGTGATCGGCAGGATAACCTTCAGGCTCGCGACCTTGGTGGGGCCTAGGCCCTCGCTCGCAAGCAGTGTTCGCGTGGGCGCATCGAGCACAGCGCGCATGGAGCCGTACTGCGCCAGCAGCCGATGCCCAAGCGCCAGCGCACTGCAATCGCGGGTGCCGCTGCGCAGCAGCACAGACAACAGCTCGGCATCCGTGAGGCTGTCCTGTTGGTCCGCAAGCAAACGCTCCCGGGGCCGGGCCGAGGGCGGCCAGTCCCTGATGGTTTTCCAGTTCACACTATCCCCGCCAATCACCGGCCGCCGTGCTCAACGGCGTTGCCTGCGCAGAGCCTCCTAGGCGTGGAAGAACCGCGCGAGAGCGGTGGTCGCCGGGCCAAACCGGGGCCATCCCGCCGGTTTGCTGCCTGTTCGGGTCAGAGGCCATTGCTGCTACTATGAATACATGGAGCTTTCTGGAAAGAACATTTTGCTTGGGGTGACCGGCGGAATCGCTGCGTATAAGTCCCCAATGCTTGTAAGACAGTTGCGCCAGGCGGGTGCCGAGGTGCAGGTGGTGTTGACCCACGGTGCGCGGGAATTCGTCACACCCGTAACCCTACAGGCGGTTTCCGGGCGCCCTGTGCGCCACGACCTGTGGGACAAGGAGGCAGAAGCCGCCATGGGCCATATCGAACTGGCCCGCTGGGCGGACCTGGTCGTGGTCGCACCCGCCACCGCCCATTGCCTGGCGGCCCTTGCCCAGGGTCTCGCCCCCGACCTGCTCTCGACCCTTTGTCTTGCGACCCCGGCACCGATTATCCTGGCGCCGGCCATGAACCAGGCCATGTGGCGCGCCCCCGCCACCAGGCGCAACGCGGAGACCCTGCGGCGCGATGGGCGGTTGCTGGTCGGCCCGGCAGCGGGGGAACAGGCTTGTGGCGATACCGGCTTGGGGCGCATGGTCGAGCCGCAGCAACTGGTCGAGGTCATCGGCCAGAGCTTCGCGGCGCCCAGTTTCGCCGGCCTTCGCGTAATGGTGACCGCGGGGCCCACCGAGGAAGCCATTGACCCGGTACGCCATGTCTCCAACAGGAGCTCCGGTAAGCAGGGTTACGCCGTGGCGGTGGCCGCCGCCGCCGTCGGGGCGGAGGTGACGCTGGTATCCGGCCCCTGCAATCTGCGGCCGCCGGCCGGCGTGGATGTTGTAAAGGTCACCAGTGCCCAGGAGATGTTTGAGGCGGTGCACGCCCGCATCGCCGAACAGAATCTGTTCATCGGTGTCGCCGCGGTTGCCGATTTCCGCCCCGCCGAAACCATGGGCCGGAAGATGAAGAAGGAGGCCATCGGCGGGCGCTTCGAGCTGGCTTTGGAGAAGAACCCGGACATCATCGCCTCGGTGGCGGCGCTGCCCGAAGGGCCCCTGGTGGTCGGCTTTGCCGCGGAGACCCACAAGGTGCTCGACCATGCCCAGGACAAGCGCCGCCGCAAGGGTTTGGACGCTATCGTCGTCAACGATGTATCGCGCCAGGGTATCGGCTTCGATAGCGACAACAACGCCGCCACCCTCATTTGGGCGGACGGCGAGTTGGTGCTGCCCTATCAGAGCAAGCAGTCCCTGGCGCAGAGCCTGGTGCGCCACATCGCCGAGATATTCGCGGCACCGCTGGCGGGTGGACGCCGGAAGTCGCGGGTCGGTTGAGTCGACTGAACGGTGGCGCTCGACCCAACCATATTTCGCGCCTACGATATTCGCGGCATCGTCGGTCGTAATCTCACCGAGGATATCGCTCGGCTAATCGGTCGCGCCTACGCCACTGAGGCCAGGGAAGCCGGGCAAAACCGGGTTGCCGTCGGCTACGACGGCCGCCACTCCAGCCCGAGCTTGAAAGAGGGTCTGACCGCCGGTCTGACCAGCGGCGGCTTAGATGTCGCGGACATCGGGCTGGTGCCCACGCCCCTGCTGTACTTCGCGACCCACGCCCTCGATACCGGTGCCGGCATTATGGTCACCGGCAGCCACTGTCCCTCCGAGTACAACGGCCTGAAAATGATGCTCGGCGGCAAGACGCTGGCCGGGGACGCCATCGCCGGGCTGAAGACCCGCATCGACCGGCAAGCCTTCGTGAGCGGCCAGGGCAGCGTCGAGCGCGCGCAGGTAACCCGCCGCTATGTCGATCGCATATTGAGCGATGTCGAAATCGCCCAACCGCCGAAGGTGGTGGTCGATTGCGGCAACGGCGTGGCCGGCGCGGTGGTGCCAGGGCTGCTGCGGGAACTCGGTTGCGAGGTGGTTGGGCTGTACTGCGAGATCGACGGCGACTTCCCCAATCACCATCCCGACCCGGCCGACCCGGCGAATCTCCAGGATCTGCTGGCCGCCGTGCAATCGGAAGGCGCCGACTGCGGCATCGCGTTCGATGGTGACGGCGACCGCATCGGCTTCGTCACCGGCGGCGGCCGGATCGTCTGGCCGGATGTGATGCTGATGCTGTTCGCCCAAGACATCGTCCCGCGCAACCCGGGCGGGGGCATCGTCTACGACGTGAAGTGCAGCCATCACCTCGCTACCCTGATCGGCCGGCTCGGCGGCCAAGCCATCATGTGTCCCACCGGCCACTCCCACATCAAGGCCAAGGTCCGGGAAACCGGTGCGCTGCTCGGCGGCGAGTTCAGCGGCCACATTTGCTTTGGCGAGCGCTGGTATGGCTTCGATGACGCGCTCTACTCCGCGGCGCGCCTACTGGAGATTCTCGGTTCCGGGGAGATTGGCAACGGCGGCATCGATGCGCTATTCGACCAGTTCCCCGAAACCAGCTCCACGCCCGAACTGAAGATCGAGACCACGGAAACGCGGAAGTTCGAGGTTATAGAGGCGCTGGCGCGAACCGCCGACTTCGGCGATGGCGAACTCAGCACCATAGACGGCCTGCGCGTGGATTACGCCGATGGCTGGGGTTTGGTCCGCGCCTCCAACACCAGCCCCATGCTGACGCTGCGCTTCGAGGCGGATGCCGCGCCGGCGCTGCTGCGCATTCAGCGCGTCTTCCAGGCGCAACTCGAAGCTGTGGACCCGGGCCTCGGGTTCCTTTGACCGGCTATGCCCGTTTCTAAAAACCAGGGGCACAGGATCGCCTCCGTACTCACCGAGGCGCTGCCGTACATTCGCGAGTTTCAGGGCTGGACCATCGTCATCAAATACGGCGGCAACGCCATGGTGGATGAGCACCTGAAGAACACCTTCGCGCGCGACGTGGCGCTTATGAAGCTGGTTGGCATGAACCCCATCGTGGTGCATGGCGGCGGCCCACAGATCGGCGAACTGCTGGCGCGGCTTAACATTCCCACCCGCTTCGTCGAAGGCATGCGGGTTACCGATGCCGACACCATGGACGCGGTGGAGATGGTGCTTGGAGGCCTCGTCAATCAAGAGATCGTCTCCCTGCTGAACCAACAGGGCGGGCGGGCGGTTGGCGTCACCGGCAAGGATGCGTGCCTGATCGAGGCCCGCAAGCTCACCCTCTCCGGTGCCGACCCCAAGCCATCGGAGATCATTGACATCGGCCACGTCGGCGAGGTGCGGGCCGTGAACGCGGGGGTGCTCGATACCCTGACCCACGCCGGGTTCATTCCGGTGATCGCGCCCATCGGCGTCGGTGCCCAGGGCGAGTCCTACAATATCAATGCCGACCTAGTGGCGGACGCCATCGCCCGGGCGCTGCATGCGGAAAAACTGGTGCTGCTGACCAACACCGCCGGTATCTTGGATGGCGGCGAAACGCTGCCGAGCCTAGCCGCGCCGGAGGCCCGGGCCATGATCGACCGGGGCGCGATATCCGGCGGCATGGTGCCCAAGGTCACCTGTGCGCTGAATGCCGTGGCCGGCGGCGTCGGCAGCGTCCAGATCATCGACGGCACCGTACCCCATGCGCTGCTTTTGGAAATCTTCACGAACGCGGGAGTCGGCACCAAGATCACCGACGCCGGGTAACGCTAGGCCCTCGCTCGACGGTCGTGGATGCGCCAGAAGGCTGACCGCGCTTCGGATTGCCCAAACATCGGCCGGCTACGTTTTAACCTGAAGCCACCTGTGCCGGAAGGCCCGATAGCCTGCTAGGTATCCGGCAGGCAGTACCGGTCGCGATAGGCCTTGATCGATGCCGCCAAACCGGCGCGGGCATCGTCCCGGGCCGCTTCGCGTTCGACCCAGCCGATAACGTCCCCTAGGTTCAGGATGCTGTGCACCGGAACCCCTAGCCTGTATTGCAACTCAGCCACGGCGGTCGCGCCGCCGGTCACCTTCTCCTGGCGGTCGAGGGCGATCAATGCGCCGGCCAGCTTCCCGCCGGCGGCGGCAACCAGCCGGGCGGCCTCCAGCAACGCCGTGCCGGCCGTCGCCACATCGTCCACTAGCAGTACCCGGCGTTCCGCCAGCGCGGACCCGACCAGCACACCGCCTTCGCCGTGGCCCTTGGCTTCCTTGCGGTTGAATGCCACACCCAGGTGGGTGCCGCGCCGGGCGCAGGCCACGGCGGCGGCGACGGCGATGGGTATGCCCTTGTACGCCGGCCCGAATAGCACGTCGGCGCGAAGACCGTGGGTGGCGATGGCCTCGGCGTAGCACTCGCCGAGCGCCGCGAGCGCCGGGCCGTCGCCGATGGCGCCAAGGTTGAAGAAATAGGGGCTCCGCCGACCCGATTTCAACTGAAACTCGCCGAACCGGAGCACATCCTGTGCGACCATCAAATCGATGAAGGCCCGCTTGTCGGCGTGTTCCGCCACCCGTCTAGCCGCTGCGCTGCAACGCCAGCAACTCGGCGGTGCCCTTGCGCGATAGCTCCAACAGCCGCGCCAGCTCTGCATCGCTGAACGGCGCGCCCTCGCCGGTGCCCTGAATCTCGATGATGCCCCCGCCAGCCACCCGCACCACGTTCATATCGGTATCCGCCGTGGAATCCTCGGCGTAGTCCAGGTCCAGCACCGGCTGTCCGCGCCAGATACCGACCGAAACCGACGCCACGAACCCCTTGAACGCAGCCCCGCGCTCGATATGTAGCAGGGCATCGCGCAGCGCCACCGCCCCGCCCGTGATGGCGGCGGTGCGGGTACCGCCATCGGCCTGGATAACATCGCAGTCGATGCGCAGCGTACGCTCGCCCAGGCGCGAAGTATCTACGGCGGCGCGCAGCGAACGGCCGATCAGCCGCTGAATCTCCTGGGTGCGGCCACTCTGCCGACCGCGGGTGGCCTCCCGGTCGCCCCGCGTATGGGTGGCGCCCGGCAACATCCCGTATTCGGCGGTCACCCAGCCACGGTCCCGCCCGCGCAGGAAATGCGGCACGGAGTGTTCCGCGTTGGCTGTGCAAATCACCTGGGTCGCGCCGAACTCCACTAGAACGGAACCGTGCGCATGCCTGAGGTAACCGCGGGTAATACGCACCGGGCGCATCTCGTCCGCCGCACGACCGTTCGCCCGCCCGATTGCATCGCTCGTCCCGCTCATAGCCGACTATTATACGGACAAGGCCACACTGGGCGGTGCGCTGAACGATTACCGGGCATAGGCGCCTGCGCCGATGGCCGACACCCCCCTCCCCCTTGTGCCCAATGCCCTGCCAGAGCGCAGGCGCCACAGCCCGATATTCGCCCCGTCGACAGTCCTGGTACCGCTGCCGGCGTCCATTTGACACGCCTTGCCGAAACATACGGGTTAAACTGCCGCCATGTTGCAGAGCATGACGGCATTTGCCCGGTGTCAGGCGGAAACGCCCGGGCTGCAGTTGGTGTGGGAACTGAAGTCGGTGAACCACCGCTTCCTGGAAGTGCAGTTTCGCCTGCCCGAGCAACTCCGTTCCCTGGAGGTGCCCTTGCGCGAGACGGCCCGCCGCCGGCTCAAGCGCGGCAAACTCGACTGCGTTCTGCAAGTCCTACAGAAATCCGGGGGCGATGTTATCGAGCTAAACCGTCCCCTCCTGGTGCAGCTTCTCGCCATACTGGAGCAGGTGCGCCGCGATGCGCCGGATATTCATTCGCCGAACCCCATGGACCTGCTCCGCTGGCCGGGCATGCTTGGCGAGGCGGCTGGCATTGAGAGGGAGGAAACCGTGGCCGCGGTCGTCGACCTGTTCGAGCAGGCGCTCCGCTCCCTCATCGACGAGCGCACCCGGGAAGGCCATGAACTGGCCGAGGCCATCGCCACGCGGCTCGATGCGGTGGACGCGATTGCCGGCGAGTTGCGGGGTTTGGCGACGGGCTTGGCCGACGCGGTGCGGAACAGGTTGCGCGCGCGGCTTCGGGAACTGGCGGCGAGCGTGGAACCCGCCCGGCTGGAGCAGGAAGTGGCCCTGCTCGCACAGAAAGCCGATGTGGCCGAGGAACTCGACCGGCTGGGCATCCATGCGGCGGAGGCGCGCGCGCAGCGGGGCCGCTCCGGCCCCCACGGCCGGCGCCTGGATTTCCTCACCCAGGAAATGCATCGGGAGGCCAACACGCTGGGCGCGAAGGCGCTGCTGCCGGAGATGTCTAAGAGCACGATCGACCTTAAAGTCATCATCGAGCAAATCCGGGAACAGGTGCAAAACGTCGAATGAGCACTTCGGCTCGAGGTCTGCTACTCGCCATCTCGGCACCGTCCGGTGCCGGCAAGACCAGCCTGATCAGGGCCTTGGCGAAAACCGATGCCAATATCCTGGTGTCGGTATCCCATACCACCCGGCCCCGCCGCGCTACCGAACGGGATGGCGTGAACTATCACTTCATCGACGCCGACCGTTTTCGGGCGCTAGCCGAGGAGGGCGCGTTTCTCGAACACGCCGTGGTCTTCGGGCACCACTACGGCACCGCGCGCGAAACCGTGGACCGGGAACGGGCCAGGGGGCGCGATGTTATTCTGGAAATCGACTGGCAGGGGGCCGCCCAGGTGCGCCGCGCAGCGCCCGAGACCATCGGCATCTTCGTGGCGCCGCCCTCCCGGGGGGCACTCGGCCAACGCTTGGTCGCCCGGGGCGAGGACGCCATAGAGACCATCGAGAAGCGGCTCGCGGCGGCCCGCGCCGAGCTGTCGCACTATGATGAATACGACTACCTGGTCGTTAACGACGATTTCGACAAGGCGGTCGCCGACCTCGGGGCCATCGTTCGCGCCGAACGCCTAAGGAGCACCGTCCAGTCCCGCCGGCACCCTGGGCTGGTGGGCAATCTCTTGTCATAGCCCCCCTCCCCCATTAAGCTTACAAGTTGGCCCGAATTCTGGTGTGCGCACATGGCCCGAGTTACCGTGGAAGATTGCCTTGAGAATGTCGATAACCGGTTCGAACTGGTTATGCTCGCCACGCGCCGCGCCCGCCAGATGCGCGATTTCGGGGCGGAACCCATGGTGCCGGTCGAGAACGACAAACCGACGGTCATCGCGTTGCGGGAGATTGCCGAGGGCCTCATAACCCATGAAATTCTTGACGAGCAGGAAGCCACGACTCAGGATGACGAACTGCAGGTGACTTTCGGCCTTGGAGATGACGAAAGCGGCGCCGGCGACTTCTGAGTCCTACTTCGTATCGCGCCTGGCGGAGAATGCGCGACGCGACGATGTAGCCGCCCCCTGCACCATTGACTCGCTCACCCGGGTTCTCACAACCTACCTTTCCGATAAGCAGGCCAATCAGGTTCGCCGCGCCTACGACTACGCGGCCAACGCCCATACTGGCCAGTTTCGGCGCACCGGGCACCCCTATATCTCACATCCCCTGGCCGTCGCCAAAATCCTCGCCGAGATGCGCATGGACCACCAGACGATCATGGCGGCGCTACTGCACGACGTGATCGAGGATACGACCGTGGCCAAGTCTACGCTCGGCCGCCGCTTTGGCGCACAGGTTGCCGAACTCGTCGACGGCGTGTCGAAACTTGCCACCATATTCAACAGCCATGCCGAGGCCCAGGCGGAGAACTTCCAAAAAATGGCGCTGGCCATAGCCAAGGACATTCGCGTCATCCTGGTAAAGATCGCCGACCGGCTGCACAACATGCGCACCATCGGCGTCATGTCCCGAGAGCAGCGCAAACGCATCGCCCGGGAGACCCTGGACTACTACGCTCCCATCGCCAATCGGCTGGGCATGCACAACATTCGGGTGGAATTCGAGGATCTCGGCTTCGCCGCCCTCTATCCGCTACGCGCCGAGAGCATCAAGAGAACCGTAGAAACCGCCCGCGGCAACCGCAAGGAGCTGCTCGGCAAGCTGCATCAGTCCATAGCGGCGGCGCTGCAGGCGGAAGGCATCGAAGCGACCGTCACCAGCCGCGAGAAGCACCTCTATTCCATCTACAACAAGATGAAAACCCAACACAAATCCTTTCGGGACATCATGGATGTGTTCGGGTTCCGCATCGTGGTCGCCCAGGAGGACGAGTGCTACCGGGCGCTCGGTATCGTGCATAACCTCTACAAGCCTGTGGCGGGACGTTTCAAGGACTACATCGCCATTCCCAAGGTCAATGGCTATCAGTCGTTGCACACCACCCTGTTCGGCATGCACGGCGTGCCGATTGAAGTGCAGATTCGCACCATCCACATGGCGGAGGTGGCCGACCACGGCATCGCCGGACATTGGCTGTACAAGGCCCAGGGCGACGCAACCCCAGGCGGCCAGCGCACCCGGCGCTGGATGCAGGACTTGCTGGAGCTGCAACAGCGCGCCGGCGACCCGCTGGAGTTCATTGAAAGCCTTAGAATCGACCTGTTTCCCGACGATGTGTACGTGTTTACCCCCAAGGGCGACATCATGGAATTGCCCCGGGGCGCCTGTGCCGTCGATTTCGCCTACGCCGTGCACACAGATATCGGCAACCAATGCGTCGCCTGCCGTATCGACCGCTCGCTGGCACCCCTGTCGCAGCAACTGGAAAGCGGCCAAAGCGTCGAGATCATTACCGCCAGTGGCGCGAAACCCAGCCCCAACTGGCTGACCTTCGCGGTTTCCGGCAAGGCGCGCGCGGGCATCCGGCAGTCGCTTAAGAGCCAGCAGCGGGCGGAGTTGATTGTGCTGGGCCGGCGGCTTCTGAACCGTTCGCTCACCAACGCCGGCACCAGCATCGCCGACCTGGATTTCCGGCGCCTGCGGCGCGTGTTCAAGGAATTTGGCGTGCGCAAGCTCGACGAGGTGCTACAGGCAATTGGGCGCGGCGATGTGATGGCCTACACGGTCGCACAGCGGCTGCTCGCCGCCGACAACCCGGATTTCCAAGCCATTCCCATCGAACACGAGGGGCCGATGGCGGTGCAGGGCGGCGAGGGCCTGGTGGTCACCTACGGTCGTTGTTGCGGCCCGGTTCCCGGCGATTCCATCGTTGGGCATATGGCCCAGGGCAGGGGGCTCGTGGTGCACATGGAATCCTGCAAGAACATGCGCGAGGTGCACCGGCGCAACCCGGAGCAGACCATTCCCGTGCGCTGGGCGGGCACCGGCCACCAGGAGTTCACGACGGCGCTGCGCATTGAGGTGAATCGCAAGCAGGGTGTAATCGCCGAACTTGCCGCGACCATCGCCGCGGTGGATGCGGGCGTTGATCGAATCAACGTCGAAGAGCGCGATGCGCGGGTCAGTTCCGTGGTGGTGGTGGTGACCGTCTCTGACCGCGTCCACCTCGCAAGGATAATGCGGCGCCTGCGCGGCATCGCCAGCGTACACACCATGCGGCGCACACACCAGTGAAGACGCCGATCGCCACCCAGGGCGCGCCCGCCGCCATCGGCACCTATTCCCAGGCGGTGCGGTCCGGTAACACCGTCTACCTTTCCGGGCAGATCCCCTTAGATCCCGAGACCATGGGGATGGTGGATGGGGATTTCGAGCAGCAGGCGCGGCGGGCGTTCCGCAACCTAGCGGCCGTTATTGCCGCCACCGGCGGTACAGCCGCCGATGTGGTCAAACTCACGATCTACCTTTCGGATATGAACGACTTTCCCGTCGTCAACGCTGTGATGGCGGAATTCTTCGACGAACCGTTCCCCGCCCGGGCGGCCATCGGCGTCGCCGCATTGCCGTGCGGGGCGCAAGTGGAGGTGGATGGCATCCTGGTGCTGGAACCCTAACAGTGCCCTATGCCGCCTAATCCCGGTGGGGATGCCGTATCCACACTGAGGGGCGTCGGCCCGAGCCTCGCCGCCACGCTCGCGCGGCTCGGCATCCATCGCAAGATCGACCTGCTGCTGCACCTGCCGTATCGCTACCAGGATCGAACGCGCACCGTTCCCCTGAACCAGTTGCGGGCCGGCCAGGAGTGCCTGGTCGAGGGGCGGGTTGTGGAGAGCCGCATCGTGCCTGGGCGACGGCGGAGTTGGCTGGTCACCCTGGAGGACGGCACCGGTTCCCTAGGGCTGCGCTTCTTCCACTTCGCACAACGCCAGTTCGCGGGCCTGCAGGTTGGCCAGTATGTGCGTTGTTTCGGCGAAGCCCGCTTCGGACCCAGGGCGCTAGAGATGGCCCACCCTGAGTACCGAGCCTTCGGGGCGGAACCGCCGCCGCTGCAAGGCCGGCTTACGCCCGTGTACCCCTCGACCAAGGGCCTGAGCCAAGCTCGGCTGCGCAGGCTGGCGGCGCAACTGCGGGACATGGACTGGCCCGACGGTGACCTCGCCCCCTACGCAACCCTGCTGTATCTGCACCGCCCGCCCGCCGGGGCGACCGCCGCGGACATCGAAGCCGCCCAGGAACGCATCGCCCGGGACGAATTGACGGCCTACTATCTCATCATGCGCCACCGGCAGCGCCAACGGGCCAGCCAGTTGGCGCTGCCGCTGCCGCGTTCGCAGCAGCTCGGCAGAACCCTGTTCGACAACCTGGGCTTCGAACTGACCGGTGCGCAGCGCCGTGTCGTCACCGAGGTGCTGAACAATCTCACGCAAACAACGCCGATGTTGCGGCTGGTGCAAGGCGATGTGGGCAGCGGCAAGACCGTGGTTGCCGCCTTCGCCGCCATACGCGCCGCGGAACACCAGGCGCAGACGGCGCTGCTGGCGCCCACGGAGATTCTCGCGGAACAGCACTATCTGAGCTTCTCCAAGTGGCTGACGCCCCTAGGCATTCCGGTGGTGCTGCTGACCAGCGGCCTGAAACGGAAGGAACGGCGTGTCAGGCTACAGGCGCTAGCCGACGGCGAGGCGTTGGTGGCCGTCGGCACCCATGCGCTCTTCCAGGACGATGTTGCCTTCAGGCAACTGGCGTTGACCATTGTCGATGAACAGCACCGCTTTGGCGTGCATCAACGCATGGCGCTGCGCGCCAAGGGGAAGACCCCGCACCAGTTGGTAATGACGGCCACGCCGATACCCCGCACCCTGACCATGGCCCTGTATGCGGACATGGATGTTTCCACCATCGACGAACTGCCCCCTGGCCGTCTGCCCATCGAGACCCGGCTGATCAGCGCCGCGCGGCGTGACGAGGTGCTCGACCGCATCGCCCGGGTACTCGCGACCGGCCGGCAGGCCTATTGGGTGTGCACGCTTATAGAGGACTCCGACCAACTTCAGGCCCAGTCCGCCGAGGCGACCTGGCAGACCCTGCGGGCGCGCTTGCCCGGCATTGGCGTCGGCCTGATCCACGGGCGCATGAAAAGCGAAGAGAAGGCGGAGGTCATGGCCCGTTTCCACGACAACGACGACCAGTTGCTGGTTGCCACCACCGTTATAGAGGTTGGGCTCGACGTGGCGAACGCTACGCTCATGGTCATCGAGAATCCAGAGCGGCTGGGGCTTGCCCAGCTTCATCAACTGCGCGGCAGGATCGGCCGGGGCCGGGAAAAGAGCCACTGCATTCTGCTCTACTCCGACGAATTGAGCGATGCCGGTCGCGCGCGGCTGAAGGTGATTCGGGAGAGCCAGGATGGCTTTCATATCGCGGAGCGGGATCTGGAGCTGCGCGGCCCGGGCGAAGTTCTCGGCACCCGGCAGACGGGCGATACCCTGTTTCGCGTTGCCGACCTGAAACGCCACGCCCATCTGCTGGAAGAGGTCATTCAGGAAGGCAAGCGGTTACTTAGGGAAGCCCCGGAAGATGCGGAGGCGCTGTTGCGCGCCTGGGCGCCCGCGGATACCGGGCATATTGCGGTTTAGGCCCCGCTCTGGCCAACCCGCCTGGCGATGCCCGGCAACGGGTTCGGCTTGGGGTTTCTACCGATCAGCCAACCTCGATCATCTCGAAGTCTTCCTTGCTGACGCCGCACTCGGGGCACACGAAGTCTTCCGGGATATCTTCCCACCGTGTACCGGGCGCAATGCCCTCATCGTCAAACCCCTCGGCCTCGTCGTAGATCCATCCGCATACGATGCATTGCCACTTTTTCATTGGGGCCCCGGGGTCTCCTGCTCACGAAAGGGGGCGCTAACCTACTTGGGCAATCCCGAAAAATCAACGAAGCCGCTACACTAGTGGTGTATCGGTTTGCATTTGTGGGCCGAGCAGGAGCACGGCACACAGAGGATTCGGCAAGCTCGGGGGTCGAACTGATACACCGCCGCTACACTGGGTGCGCGTAGCCCGGGCTCGAACCGTTTACCCCGTGTCCAGCCAAGCTCGTTTCCCGAGCTGTGATATGATCGCCGCGACTCCACGGCCCAATAAGCGGGGGGTCCGGAGACCGGTTCCGAGACACAGAGGTTTCCCATGCGCCAGTCGCCCTCGTTCCTCGTCATGCAGACCCGCGGCCTGGGCTACGCCGATGGTCGCATCTACTTCGTCACCCTCGACGGACAGGCGTTCGCGCTCCCTCCAGCGCGCAATCGAGACGAGCAGCCCTGAAGACGGCGCTCTACTTCGACGCCCTGCGGCTCGTCCGATGACGCCACGTATTGCCGCCCCCTTCCCCCCTGGTGTTCGAGGCCGAGAGGGGGAGAGGATGACCGGAAGTGCGCTAATAGGGACTATCGTCCGCCTGAGAGAACGCTTCGCATTGCGCGGCTGCCTTCTTGCGCTGCTCGCCCTCTGCGCGGTGGCTTTCTGGCTACGCACGGCGCACATCTCTGCGTCTCTACCCTATCCGCAGCATGCCGATGAAGTACATATAGCGCAGTCTGCGGCCAACATTCTGACGACTGGGAACTATTATCCGAAACACTTCGACAAGCCGCACTTCCCCACATATCTTGCGGCGGCGGCGATGGGCGTCGGGTTCATCAGCACGGCGCCCGAATGGGGCGAAAGCAGTCCCGATATCGACATAAGAAATGATCTTGGGGACGTATCTTATCCGTTCTATACCCTCCCGGGCGTTGTTGAGAAAGCGCGGGTGCTGTTTGCGCTATTGTCGGTGGTGGCGATGGCGGCGAGTGGAGTCGTGGCCTATCAACTGCTGGGTCGGCCCGGTGCTTTGCTACTTGCGCCGCTCGTGCTTGCGCTCTCCTCCTTCTTTTTTCACATGTCCCATAGTTATCTGAATGTCGATATCGTTGGCGCTTGTTTCGTCGCGCTGGGCATGGCTGCAGTGCTGCAAGGCACCAGCCGCCCTGGCCCAACCCTACGCGGGCTCGCTGTCACACCGGCAATCTGTGTCGGCTTGGCCACCGGCAGCAAGTACACCTACGGCCTTCTGCTTGTTTCCGTCATGCTTGCAATCTATCTGTTCATGGAGCGCGGTCGCCGGCTTCAAGCGGCGGGCATCGCCATAATGACAGCCGGCCTGTCGTTCCTTGCTGTCACTCCATACAGCTTGCTCGCTCTGCCGGATTTTGTGAGCGGACTCGCCAGAAAAGCGCACCACTATGTCACCGGACATCCGGGCTTTGAGGCCGACCCCGGACTAGACCAGATCGTTTACTATGCGGCTTCCCTTATCTCGGATTTCGGGGTCGCTGGCCTTGTTCTCTCTTTGATTGGCCTGATTTCCGCCACCTCATCAGACTGGCGCAGGACGCTTGTCCTCATCTCATTCCCAGTGGCTTTGTTGGCTCTACTCTCGGCGCAACGAGTCCATTTCCTGCGCAATATACTGCCTGTCTTCCCATGGGTCGCAGTGTTTGTTGCTGGCGGCATTTGCTTCCTTCACGGGCGGTTGATGCGCGTTGCCTGGGTCCGCCGGATAAAGATTCGCGGGCTGCAAAGCGCAATTGGGGTGGTCGGTTTTCTGGGGCTCTTGGCGCTGGGCTTGAACGTGCCACTCGGCAAGTTCTCCGTACAAATGGAAGTCGTCGGCGAGAGTCGCGTGAGAGCCGTGGCTTGGATAAAGCAGCATGTCGCTACGGACGCGACTGTGGTCGTCCCGGAGGAGCTTCAGCTCGACACCCGGCCGCTGGCTTCCGGCGGCTTTTCCGTACGGGTAGTGGAATTCAAGGCGCTTGACACGGCGCAGAGCATTGACTCGCTCATGGCGGAGATTCCCGGGCCGGTGGTTGTACTCGTTCCGCGCTGGCGTGCGCCGCTCCGGTTCTCGGATGCAGAGGGTGCCAAAGACAAGGCGGCGGCCCTGAATGAAGCGTTGATGCGGGCGCAACTTGTGCCGTTGGCCGACTTTAGTCTCGAGCGTGGCGTGGTGCTCCATAGTCCCATGTCGCGGCGCTATTTCGGAGGGGAAATCCCTGGGCAGAATCCCGGATTCAGCATCGCCAGCGTACCGTCCCGGAAATACGCACAGTAAGGAAAGGAACCCATGACGAGCTGGGCGAACTGCCCGGTGGTGGAACGCAATCCCCGCAAGATCAGCGGGGACTGGGCCTTCAAGGGAACCCGGATGCCGGTATACGCCCTGTTCGAGAACCTGGAGAGCGGCGCCACCGTGAAGGAGTTTATCGCGTGGTATCCCGAGGTGCAGGAGTGGCAGGTGGCTGCTGTGTGGCTCACCAACTCGGGTGTGCCTTGGTGTGGCCCTCGGAGGGTTGTTGCGGTTCTGAAAACCCATAGCCAAATCGATCGGTGAGATAGCGCTCTTTATCGGCAACCAATTGTTCCAGTTCCGGGGCATAGGCACCGACGATGTCCTTCGGGCGTGGGCTGGCGTTGAGCGGCTTGGCCTTTCCCAGGTACGTGGCAATAGGGTTCGTTATGGGAGTGCCGGTTTCCTCGAACAGTCGCAACGCCTCTTCCCGGAGGCGCTCAAAACGCCCAAGATGAATCGCGTGCTCGCGTTGCGACCGAAACATGAGTTGGAACAACCAGGTGCAATAGCCGATACCCCGGGGATAGTTCGCGAAATGCTCCGATCGTAGCCCCGGCAAGTGATTGCGTGCGGGCCGATGCGCACTGATGACCCGTGGCGCAACCGTGGCTAGGTGCCGCAGCAGCCGCTGGCTCGCGGCGCTGCCGTCACCTAGGTTCAGAAACCTGGATACCGTTCGCTCGAAGCCGAGCGTCCCGCGGTCCGAGAGAATCTGAAAGACGAACTGCCGTTTGCGGCGGTAGTCGCTGTACATGGAGATGTACCAGTCCCAGGGGTTGCGCACGAAGCCGATAACCGGGAGGTGCGCATAGGCCGCGGGCAGGTCGCTCAGGTGACCGTGATACTGAAGCATCCTGGCCCCGGGAACCTGATTCATGATCAGCTTGTTGAGAAAGGTTCCCCCGGTGCGCGACATGTGGATATAGACGAAGTAGTCGGTGACGATCATTATTCAACCCGACACCCGACCACGCACTGGCCTCGGTTGTCGGGCCCTCGGCACCACGAATCCGGGATGCCGGGGCCGCCCCGGCCATGCGCGTCCGACCGCCTAGGAAACTCCGGGCAAGTCCGCCTTGCTACGGCCGTTGCCAACTGGCGCGCAGGTAGTAGAAGCCGCCGTTGAAGCTGTAGGGAGAACCCTCCGGGTAGATCAGCCCGGTCACCTCGCCGGCCGGGTTCTTCTGCGGATAGGTATCGAGGGCGTTCTGCGCGCCGACCAGCAGGGTCAGCGACTCGCCGACTTCGAATGCCGCCTCCAGATCCACTAGGAAGTCCGGATCGGGATAATAGGACACGGAGGGATCGCTGGTCGGCGCATCGTAGTAGTCGCCGTAGTAACGGCCCCGGGCCATGAACCGCCAGGGTCCCTGCCGATGCGTCCAGGTCACGACAAAGCGCGTGTCGGGGCGGCCTCTCTCGATCTGTAGCCGCCGGTTTTCGCTGGTGAAGTCCGGGTTGAACTTGGTAAGTTCAATGTCGGAAAAGTTCGCGACCGCGGTCAGGGCCGACATCCCGCCGGCCAACTCGAAGGGCAGTGTTGCGACCAGGTCGATGCCCTTGGCCCGCACCGTCTGCTGATTGGAGAAGAAACGCACAGAGGTGAAGCTCCTGGCGTCGCTGACACCGGCGGCGAGCAGATCCTCGATATCCGACGCATCTAGGTTGAAGCGGCTGGTGAACGCGATTCTGTCCTTGATCTCGATGTTGTAGTAGTCGACGGTGATGTCGAGGGGGCCGGTGTTGAACACGGCGCCAATGGTGATGTTGACGGACTCTTCCGGCGTCAGCGCGGTGGCCCCCTTCTGTTGGGCGACCGGATTGGTCGGCGGCAGCGTGGCGATATCGGCCAACTGGCCCATGTTGAACTCGGTGGTGACGTTGCGCAGGTTTGCCTGCCCGGCGGTGGGTACCCGGAAGCCGGTGCTCAGGGCACCGCGCAGCGCCACCGACTCGGCAAGCTGCACGCGTAGGGCTAGCTTGCCGTCGAGTGTGTCGCCATAGGCCTTGTAGTCCTCGTAGCGTAGCGCGGCACCGACTAGAACACGTTCCGTCACGTTCGATTCCAGGTCGATGTAGGTGCCGATGGAGCTCGACTTGTTCTTCCCCGCGTCGCCCGGCGGGAACCCGGGAAACCCGTTCGAGCCGATACCAAAACCTTGTTCGGCAAGGCGGTATTCACGATCGATGTAGAACGAGTTGGGGTCGCCGTTGGTGATTTTGAAGGTTTCGTCCCGGTACTCGAAACCGAGGGCCACATGCACCGGCCCGTAGAGGTTGCCGACATCGACGGGCCTGGATACATCGATATTGACCACCCGGTCGGTCTCGGTATAGGCGCCCGCGTCGTAGTAGACGGGAATGTCGTTCCGTTGGCCCAAGAGCTGCGGATTGATCGTGTTGTAGATGTAGAACTCCGCGTTGCTGCGCCCGGCCGATGCGCTCACATCGAAGAACCAGCTTCCCAGTTCACCGCGCACACCGCCCGCTAGCGCGTAGTCGTCGATGTAGCCGCCAAACTGGGGTGTGAAGCCGCCGGGGAACTTTTCGTAGAGCGTGTAGCAATTCGGGTTCGCCGCCACGGCCGCCAGCGCACTGGAATCGGCCACGTTGTTGACAATCGGCACGATCGGGCAGTTGGCCGACAGGTCACCGGAGAGGTCCGCGACCTTGACCGTGGGCACGCCGTCCACCTCTGGCCCCCGGAACACCCCGCCCCGGGTGTGGGGATTGCGGTAGAAGAACCCGCCCTCCACCTGGCGCTCCGCCCAGTTGCCAAAGGCATAGGCTTCCATGCCGTTATCCAGATCGATGCCGAAGTTGCCGAACAGCTTGAAGTCATCTGAATATTCCGGCGCGCCCCAGATCTGCGCCGCCGGCTGGCGTACATGGGTGTTGCCGGCATCGATCAGCGCCTGGGCGTCGCCGCGCTGCACGCTGCGGTTGGTGGGGTCTGATTCCTTCCACTCGAAGCTCAGGTTGGCGAAACCGTATTCCGTCAAGGGCAGGCCCAGGTTGGTGGACAGCGTATAGGCGTCGCCGTCGCCTTCGTAGTGGCTGCCCCACTTGGCGTCAACCCTCATGCCGGAATTGTCCTCCTTCAGCACGAAATTCATGATGCCGGCGATTGCATCGGAGCCGTACTGCGCCGAAGCCCCGTCCCGCAGCACCTCCAGGCGGTCTAGGGCGATGGCCGGAATGACAGAGACATCCGGCCCCTGGGCACCGCCGGAAATGCCGGCACCGAGCAGTGCGATGACGGCGGCCCGGTGGCGCCGCTTGCCGTTGACCAACACCAGGGTGGCGTCGGGCGCCAGTCCGCGCAGGGTCGCGGGGCGAATGAAGGTTCCAGCATCGCTTATCGGTTCTTGGCTGACGTTGTAGGAGGGCACAAGGCTCGCGATCAGGGAATCCATGTTGGAATCGCCTTGGGCGGAAAACTCGTCGCCGCCAATGACATCGACGGGAACCGGCGAATCGGCCGCGGAACGGTCGCGCCGCCGGGAACCGATGACAATCACTTCCTCCACGACCGCATTCGATGCGGCCGCCGTGTGCGGCGCCTCCCCCGTGCTCTCCGCCTGGGCAGGGCCCGCTACCAACAACGCCGGGCACAAGACGGCGACACAGGCGGCGCCGCTCCTAACAACCTTGGATAACCTGAAGAGATTCATGCCAGCAGCCCTCCGTTAGCCAACCATGGCCAACCATCCCAACCACCGCGGCCACAGGCCGGAGGCGGCATTTGGTCGATAGACCAAGCGCAAGACCCGCGCTCGACCGGCGGGCTTGCGTGAAAGTATGCACTCCGGTTCCGAATCGGCGCGACCGCTACGCGGCAGCGCGGTGGGCGGCTCGGCCGACACCGGTGTCCGGGGGCAATCGAAGCGATTATTCCATAATATCCGCAATGGTTTCCATGCTCATATTAGGTGTAATATCCACAGGATGTTGGATGCCAGCGAGCTATCGACCCTTGAGCGGGGCGTGGATGTGCGCCTGCCGCCAGAACTCGGCAAGGCGCTAGCGACCTTGGCGAACACTGTCGAGCAGTTTGCCGCCAATCACTCGCTCGGCGTCGAAGATGCCTATCGGTTGAACCTGGTTCTTGACGAACTCGTCACAAACAGCTTCAACTATGGGTTCCCGGAGGCGGTGAAGGCCGAGGTGCGCATACGCCTTGGCCGCACCGCAGATGGGGTGACTGCGCAATATGAGGACAACGGCATTGCCTTCGACCCATTTCAGGATGCCTCGACGCCGGACACCAAACTGGCCCTGGACGAACGGCCCGTAGGCGGGCTGGGTGTCTTTCTTGTGACACAGTTTACCGATAGCGCCAGCTATAGGCGGGAGAGTGGCGTAAATCGAATCACCTTGCGAATAAAATTGGAGGGAGAATGAGCGATCAAACGCAACTTTCGATACCGATGGAACAGCATGCCAAAGGCGTCATCCTGTGCCCCGCCGGACGCGTGGACGGAACCAACGCGGGCGACCTCGAGAGCGCTATGCGGGGTCAACTGGAAGCCGGCCAGACGATTCTGATATTCGATTTCGCCGATCTCAAGTACATCAGCAGCGCCGGCTTGAGGGTTTTGCTGGTGGCGGCGCGGGACACCCAATCCAAGGGTGGCAAGGCGATCTTTTGCGGCTTGTCGAAACAGATCGCCGAAGTGTTCGCGGTCAGTGGCTTTGACAAGATTCTGGCCGTGCACGACAACCGCGCCGAGGCGCTCGGCGCCATCTGACCGACGCCCACAACCAGGGCATTCACCGCCATGGCCACCACCCGAATACTCATGGTCGACGACGAGGAAGACCTGTCGTTGCTGGTGCGCCAGCGGTTTCGCCGCAGTATCCGCAAGGGCGAGCTCGAATTCCTCTTTGCCCACAACGGCCAGGAAGCGCTGGATACGCTAGAGGAAAACCCCGATATCCGCCTGGTTCTCTCCGACATCAACATGCCGGTGATGGATGGGCTCACCTTGCTGGGCCAGCTTGAAAGCGCCAACCCGCAAATACGCGCCGTGATCATCTCGGCCTACGGCGACATGGCCAATATCCGCACCGCGATGAATCGGGGGGCATTCGACTTCGTCACCAAGCCCATCGATTTCAACGACCTGCGCATCACCATCGAGAAGACCCTGAAACACATAGAGGCCACCCAGCAGGCTCTTGTCTCGCACGATCGCCTGGTCTCCCTGCAGCAGGAACTTGCCGTCGCGAAGAATGTGCAGCAGTCGATACTGCCTTCGGTGTCTCCGCCGAACCCGTACTACGACCTGTACGCCCAGGTAACGCCCGCGCGGGAGGTTGGCGGTGACTTTTACGACTATTTTGCGCTCGACGAGAATCGGCTGGGTCTGGTCGTCGCCGATGTTTCCGGCAAGGGCGTGCCGGCGGCGCTGTTCACGATGGTGACCTGGGCGCTCCTGAAGTCCGCCGCCCGCAACAACGAATCACCCGCCCGTTGCCTGGGCGAGGTGAACGAATTGGTGAGTCGGGAGAACGATGCCTGCATGTTCGTAACCCTATACTACGGTGCGCTCGACCTCCGTAGCGGCCGTTTGCGCTACAGCAATGGCGGCCATAATCCACCGCGTATCGTGCGCAGCGCCGATGGCGCGGTGGAAGCCATCCCGTCAACCGGCAACCTACCGATCGGCATTGCTTCCGGGCACCATTTCAACGAACGTGAAATCCAATTGAAACCCGGCGATGCGCTGTTTCTGTACACGGATGGCATTACCGAGGCGCACAATGCGTCGGACGATGAGTTCGGGGAACACCGCCTGGATATTCAATTGCGCGCCGCGGGCCACTCGTCCATGAGCACGCTGGTGGACAAGGTTGTCGAGTCGGTCGGGGAGTTTACGCAAGGTAGGGAGCAGTTCGACGACATGACCTGCCTGGCACTGCGCTGGAACGCCAGCAAACCGGCGGACGGCGGGCCCGGAATGGGCTGATGCGCCGTCACTCGCTCTCTGCCGCGGCACTGCTCGGGTTCGCCGTGATCGCCTGGGCAAATGAAGCCGTCGAGCCGGGGGACGGGAACGAGCAGGCTCCCGAATACGCAGTTGGCCAATCTCCTGTGCAGGGGCAACCCTGCAAGCAGCGCCGCGACGGGCACGGGCCCGAATACACATTCGGCCAATCCGCGGCCCTGAGTGGGCCGGCCAGTATGCTGGGCCAAGAAATGCGCCTGGGTTTGTTGGCCGCCTTCGAGGAGGTCAACCGAGATGGCGGGATGCATGGGTGCCTATTGTCGCTGGTCACCCTGGACGATGCCTATGAGCCGGAAGCCGCTATCGCCAACACCAGGAGGCTAATCGAGGAAGAGGATGTGTTCGCGCTGGTGGGCGGCATCGGCACCCCAACCTCTCGGGCTGCCCAACCCGTAACCAGCGATGCCGGTGTGCCCTATATTGCCCCATTTACCGGCGCGCAGTTTCTGCGCGAGGCGGGCGAACCTGCGAATGTGGTTAACGTGCGCGCTTCCTATTTCCAGGAAACCGCCGAGATCGTGGCACGACTGAACCAGGATCTGGGCATCACCCGCATCGGCGTTCTCTACCAGGACGACTCCTATGGCCAGGCGGGCCTGGAGGGGGTGCGCCGGGGGCTCGAGGCCCATGGCCTCACGCTGGCCGCCGAAGTGGACTATCCGCGCAACACGGAAAGCGTCAAGGTGCCCTTGCTTGATCTGCGCCGCTTCAAACCCGAGGCGGTCATCATTATCGGTGCCTACAAGCCCACGGCCAGCCTAGTCCGGTGGGCCCGGCGGCTGGGGTTCAACCCCTATTTCGTTAGCATTTCCTTTGTGGGCAGTTCGACCCTGGCCCAGGAACTCGGCCCCGATGGCGAGGGCATGCACATCACCCAGGTGGTGCCCTTTCCACTGGATGCGCGCATTCCGGTGGTGGCGCGCTACCAGAAGGCGCTGGCGGCGGTTGCACCGGACAGCGCACCCGGCTTCGTCTCCCTGGAAGGCTACCTGGCGGGGCGCCTGGTAGTGGAAGGGTTGCGCCTGTCGGGGCCGCAAGCGACGCCGGCGCTGTTTCTCGACAAGTTGCGGAACACGCCGACCATCGATCTCGGTGGTTTCGAACTCGGCTACGGCCCAAGGGACAATCAGGGTTCCGACCGGGTCTATCTCACCGTGATTGACGGCGAGGGCAAGGTTCGGCCGACCCTGGAGATCGGGCGGTGACGGAAATGGCGGGGAACAAGCCCGCTCCCGGCTCGGACGCTGCCCCGGTGCCCGCCGCCGAGCAAAAATGGCAGCGGCGCATCGGCATTGGGCCAAAGATTTACATGGGGCTGTTCGGCAGCGTTGCGCTGGTAACCTTGGCCAGCTTCGTCGCCTACTACTTCTTGAATAAGATTGTCGATTACCAGTCGCGCCTGGCCGTGCAGAGCATCCCCAACCTCAGCCGGGCGGTCGAGGTCGCCCGCCAGAGCGCTACCCTGGTCAATGGGGCCGTGCGCATGGTGTCGGCAACATCCTTGGACGAACACGAGGTCGTTTCCGGAGCGGTTCTCTGGGAGCGCGAGGAACTTTTGGACGCCGTGGAGGAAATCCACACCGGCGCGGGGCTCGGCGACCAGGTGCGGGCCCTGGAATCCCGTCTAAACAGCTTTGGCGTCCTTCTTGAGGAGGTATACCGGTCTTCCGGCCGTCGCCTGGAGATCGCGCGCACTCTGGAGGACTTGTCCGAGGAACTCGGCGAAATCAACAAGATGGTTGAACGCGCCATCGCCGTGGCGATCGACGACCAGGGGTTTTTCCTGGTGGAGGGTATGCACAACCTGGGGGATAGGCCCGAACCGCTGGCGGAGCGCGATTGGGGTGGCGAACTTGCCTACTACCGCGACCTGATCGAGATCAGTCAGCAGGCGAACCTTGCCGGCCGGCTGATGGGAGAGGCGCTGATGCTCACCGACCGCGACCTGCTCGGAACCGTGGAGGAGCGGTTTCAGAGCGCGGCGTACAACCTGCGGCGGGTGATTCTGCGCCTGGCGTCGCACCCGCCGATCGAGCCCCTGGCAAGGGACTCGGAGCGTTTGCTGGGCATCGGCGAGTCGGCAAACGGCATCTTCGCGCTACGCCGGGAAACCCTTGACCGGCTGCGTCAGGAGGGGGAATCCCTGGCCGCTGGACGTCGGGCTTCCGCCGAGTTGTTGGCCGATATGGAGCGGCTGGTGGAGGAGGTGAACAGCGACGCCGTCACTGTCAATGCGGAATCCCAGGCCGCGGCGGCCACCGGCATCCTGGTGCTGGTGGTGTTGACCATGGTCAGCGTTGCCGGTGCCGTACTTATCGGCTGGTTGTTCGTCGGCGGATACCTTGTCCGGCGCCTGGTGGGCCTTGCCGTATCCATGCGGGATATGGCCGGGGGCGACCTAGAGGCCCCGGTCACCGTTTCGGGCAACGACGAGGTCACCGACATGGCAAACGCGCTGGAGGTGTTCCGCCGCTATGCCTTGGAGGTGCAGCGGTTGAACCTGGTCGAGAAGCTGGCGGAGGAGCTCGACACTAAGAACAAGGACCTGGAACAGGCCCTGGAACGGCTGCACAAGGCCCAGGAACAGATCGTCGCCGAGGAGAAGTTGGCTTCTCTCGGCCAGTTGACCGCCGGGGTGGCCCACGAAATCAAGAATCCGCTGAATTTCGTCAACAACTTCACCGAAGTCTCGATTGAGCTGATTGAGGAGATCGGCGAGATCGTCGCGGAATCGGGGAGCGAGAATGCCGAACTGGCCGAGGAGGTCGATGGGATACTCAACGATCTTCGGGTCAACCTAACCAAGGTGCGGGAACACAGCAGCCGGGCGGACGGCATCGTGCACAACATGCTGGAACATTCCCGGGCCGAGGCGGGCGACTGGCGGGAAACCGATCTCAACGCGCTGCTCAAGCAATACCGAGACCTCGCCTATCACGCCATGCGCGCCCACAACAAGGCATTCAACGTCACCATGCGGGAAGACATCGACGAAGGCATCGGCATGGTCGAGGTGGTACCCCAGGATATCAGCCGGGCGTTTTTGAATATTCTGACCAATGCCTGCCAGGCGATTGAGGAAAAACGCCAGTCTCTAGAAGACGGCTATGAGCCCGAACTGGGTATCGGCAGCCGCCGTGTCGATGACGGGTTCGAGTTCTGGGTGCGCGACAACGGCCCGGGTATTCCCGAGGAACTGCGGCAACGCATGTTCGAGCCCTTCGTGACGACCAAGGAGGCGGGCAAGGGCACCGGCCTCGGGCTATCCCTGACTGCGGATATCATTGCCCGGCACGGTGGATCGATCAGCGTCGACACCGTGCCGGGCGAGTTCGCGGAGGTATGCATACGGCTGCCGCTGCATCCCGGGGCACTCCGCAACCAAGACGCCGACGCCTGACGCCGAGCGGTTGCGCGCCTCGCTCTGGAACCTCGAGGCCGGTTGGCATCGAGGCCGGTCGCGGCAGGCCCCGGGAATCCTCAGCCGCGCCGTTCCACCTCGATCAGTTCGACCCGCTGAAACCCCCGGGGAAGCTTGCGGCCCGCCCGCGCCCGCTCGCCGCGATAGCCGGCCAGATCCTTGAACTTAAGACGCAGGTACCGTTGGCCCGCGTACACCCGGAGCACTTCGCGCTCGGCGACCACGGCAACGCCGCGCAGTTCGTCCTGGCCGGCCTTGAATGCGGCGGGCCGGATGTTGATGAGCTTGACACCCTTGCCACGGGGCAGCTCCGGCAGCTCCGCGACCGGGAACACGAGCAGGCGCCCCTGGCTCGTCACCGCGACAACCTGCGGGTCTGTCGCGGGGCCGACCGGCACCGGGAGTAGGGCCGATGCTCCGCCCGGCACCGTCAGGCACGCCTTGCCCGCCCTATTCCTGGTCGACATGTCGCCGAGCTGTGCCACAAAGCCATACCCGGCGCTGGAGGAAAGCAGTACCCGGTCGCCGGGGCTCCCCATGCTCGCACCCACAAAACGCGCCTGTTCCGGTGGCTTAAGACGCCCTGTCAACGGCTCGCCCTGGCCCCGTGCGGATGGCAGGCTGGGCGCGGCAATGCCATAGGTGCGCCCGGTCGAATCGAGAAAGATGAGCAGGTCGTTGGCGCGCCCGCGCACCGCATGCCGATAGCCGTCGCCGCTCTTGTAGTTGAGTTCCAGCGGGTCGAGCTCGTGGCCCTTGGCGGCGCGCACCCAGCCCTTCTCGGAGAGCACGATGGTGACCGGGTCGTTCGAGATCAGTTCCTCCTCGCTGTAGGCCGCCGCCTCCGCCACCGGGGTAAGCGGCGAACGGCGGGCGTCCCCATAGGCTTCCGCGTCGGCGCGCAGTTCTTTCTTGACCAGGGTCTTTAACCTGGCCCGGGACTTCAGGACCAGCTCGCATTCGTCCCGCTCCGCTTCAAGCCCGCTCTTCTCTTCGGCAAGTTTCACCTCTTCCAACTTGGCCAACTGCCGCAGGCGGAGATCGAGAATGGCGCCCGCCTGAATCTCCGAAAGGCCGAAGCGCCGCATCAACTCGTCCCGGGGCTTGTCCGCCTCGCGCACGATGCGAATCACCGCATCGAGATTCAGATAGGCCACCAACAGGCCTTGCAGCACGTGCAGGCGCTCGTTGATCTTGCTCAGCCGGTAACCGATGCGCCGGGTAACAACCTGCTGGCGATAGTCGAGCCACTCCTTGAGAATCTGCACTAGGCTTTTCACCCGGGGGCGCTGGTCGAGCCCGATGACATTCAGATTGACACGATAGCTTCGCTCCAGGTCGGTGGTTGCGAACAGGTGGCTCATTAGGCGGTCGCAGTCGACCCGGTTCGAGCGCGGTACCAGCACCAGGCGGGTCGGGTTGCGGTGATCGGACTCGTCGCGCAGGTCGACGAGCATGGGCAGCTTCTTGGCCCGCATCTGCTGGGCGATCTGCTCCAGCACCTTGGCGGGCGAGACCAGGTGGGGCAGGGCCGTGATGACGATTGCCCCGTTCTCCCGGGTGTAGACCGCCCGCGCCCTAATACTCCCCCGGCCGGTCTCGAAAACCGTGCGAATCTCTTCGCGGGGCGTGACGATCAGCGCATCGGAAGGAAAATCCGGGCCCTGGATGTGCACCATGATGTCGTCTAAGGACGCCTTGGGATGGTCCAACAGGTGAATGCAGGCACCGATCACCTCGTTCATGTTGTGCGGCGGTATATCGGTCGCCATGCCCACCGCGATGCCGGTGCCGCCGTTCAGTAGCAGCATGGGCACCCGGGCCGGCAGCAACAGCGGTTCGTTCAGGGAACCATCGAAGTTGGCGGCGAAATCGACGGTGCCCTGGCGCGTCTCCGCCAACAGCAGCGCCGCGTGCCGAGATAGCCGCGCTTCGGTGTAGCGCATGGCGGCGAAGGACTTTGGATCGTCCGGAGCACCCCAGTTGCCCTGCCCCTCCACCAGCGGATAGCGAAACGAAAACGGTTGCGCCATCAGCACCATCGCCTCGTAACAGGCGCTATCGCCATGGGGGTGGAACTTGCCCAGTACATCGCCCACCGTGCGCGCCGACTTGGCGAACTTGGCGTTGTTGTTCAGGCCGAGTTCTCCCATGGCGTAGACGATGCGCCGCTGCACCGGCTTCAACCCATCCGCGATATGCGGCAGCGCCCGGTCGTTGATGACGTACATGGAGTAATCCAGGTATGCCCGTTCGCTGTAGGTTCCTAGGGGGATCGTCTCGATATCGGTGATTTCCATTTCCCGCACCCTGCGGTTTCCTGTTTCAAACCAGGCTCGCCTCATGCCCCCTGCTTTCCAGCCAGGCGCGACGCTCCGGAGCGCGTTTCCTGGCGAGCAGCATGTCCATGGTTTCTTCCGTGCGGATGGCCGAGTCGAGGGTCAGGCGCACCAGCCGGCGTGTCTCCGGGTCCATGGTGGTCTCGCGAAGCTGCTTCGGATTCATCTCCCCCAGCCCCTTGAATCGCTGCACGACCAGGTTGCCGCGTTTCTTCTCCGCCGCGATGCGGTCGAGTACGCCTTCCTTTTCCGCTTCGTCGAGGGCATAGAACACCTCCTTGCCCACGTCGATGCGAAACAGCGGCGGCATGGCCACGTACACGTGCCCCTGCTCGACCAGCGGCCGGAAGTGCCTGAGGAACAGCGCACACAGGAGGGTAGCAATGTGGGCGCCGTCGGAATCGGCATCGGCGAGGATGCACACCCGGTTGTAGCGCAGGCCGGACAGGTCGCCGGAGCCGGGGTCCACGCCCACCGCCAGGGCGATGTCGTGCACCTCCTGAGACCCGAGCACCTGGCTTGCGCTCACCTCCCAGGTATTCAGTATCTTGCCGCGTAGCGGCATAACCGCCTGGAACTCCCGGTCGCGTGCCTGCTTGGCGGAACCGCCCGCCGAATCCCCCTCTACCAGGAACAGTTCGGCGACCGACGTATCCTGGCCGGAGCAGTCGGCGAGCTTGCCGGGTAGCGCCGGCCCGGCAAGCGTCTTCTTACGCGAGACCTTCTTGGCGGCGTTGGCGCGGCGCTGGGCGTTGGCGATGGCCAAGGCCGCGATGCGCTCCCCATCCTGGGGATGTTCGTTCAGCCACAGGCTAAAAGCATCCTTGGCCACGCCGCCGACAAAAACCGCCGAGTTTCGAGATGTCAGGCGTTCCTTGGTCTGCCCCGAGAACTGTGGATCGGCGAGCTTGGCGGACAGGACATAGGCGCACTGGTCCCATAGGTCGTCGCCGGTGAGCTTGACGCCCCGGGGCAGCAGGTCGCGAAACTCGCAGAATTCCTTAAGCGCACCGATGAGGCCGCTGCGCAAGCCGCTGACGTGGGTGCCTCCCTGGGGCGTGGGTATCAGGTTCACATAGGCTTCCGTGACCAGCTCGCCGCCATCGACCACCCACTTCAGCGCCCAATCCACCGCTTCCCGATTGCCCTCGGCGCTGTGGGTGAACGTTGCCTCGGGCACCGTCTTGGCACCGGCCAGCGCCTGCTCCAGGTAGCCCGCCAGCCCGTCCTCGAAGACCCAGCGTTCGCTCTCGCTCTCCCGCCCCTCGATGGTCAGGCTGACGGCCAGCCCCGGCGACAAGACCGCCTTGGCGCGCAACAGACGCCTGAGCTGGGCCGGCGCCACGCTGGGGGAGTCGAAATAGGCGGCGTCCGGCTTGAAACGAATGCGTGTTCCGGTGTTGCGCCTGCCAACACAGCCCACCGCCTGCAGCGCGGTGACCGGCTCGCCCGCCTCATAGCGCTGGTGATACACCTGCCCGCCGCGCTTGACCTCCACCTCAAGCCACTCGGACAGCGCGTTCACCACCGACACGCCGACGCCGTGCAATCCGCCAGCGTAGTTGTAGCTCTTGTCATCGAACTTGGCACCGGCGTGCAGGCGGGTCAGGATCAGTTCTACGCCGGAAACCTTGTGTTGGGGATGATTGTCCACCGGCATGCCCCGGCCGTCGTCGACCACCTCGACGGTGCCGTCCTTGAGCAGGGTCACCTCGATTTCGCGGGCGTACCCGGCCAGCGCCTCATCGACGCTATTGTCCACCACCTCCTGCACGAGATGATTGGGCCGACTGACATCGGTGTACATGCCGGGCCGCCGCCGCACCGGCTCCAGCCCAGATAGAACTTGCAGAGACTCTGCAGAGTATTGCATTGCCATGGGGGAGGAAATGGCTCCCTATGCCTGCTTCGGGTTTAACTGCTGCAACTGTGTCGAGAAAGATCTACATACAGGGGGTTTCCTGGTCGCGCCGCACTTCGGTGTACAGATGGCCTTCGTCGAACAGGTACGGTGGGCGGTATGCGGGTGCCGTGCCGTCGCCGTCGAAGTTTGTTCGAGCGGGGCGTGCACCGAAGGCGGGGCGATGCTGTGCCGTATAACGGCATTGCTGCATGGCGCGTTGCTGCCGCCATCAAGTAACGACAGCCGGTTCCCGCAACGCCACGCCGTTGCGCAGGCAATAGGATAGAAATTCGCCGAGAAAACGGTTCACCTGGACCTTCTCGTCCCGCTGGCGCATCGCCTCGTTGGGATAGTCGTACACGGCCTTGAAATGCCGCGCCCGCTGGTATTCAACCACTTCGGCGCACCGGGCATCGTGGTAGAGCCGCACGGTGAAACCGGGGTTCAGTCCCCAGGGCGCCTCCGGCCGTTGCCGCAGGCGGATCAGGGTCGTGTATGGATTGCGTTCAACCACCTCGATGCCGACCTGCCCGCGCCGCCCGGCGATGGTGACGCCGAAACTCCCGCCGCCGCGTTCACGGAGCGCGGGACATAGCCGCATGAGGCGCACATAGTTCGCGTCGCATTCCACGATATGCCTCGACAAATCTATGCGGTAACGAGTATCCACGCGATGCATGCAAATTGGTGACACCATCCACTCCATCAATATACCGGGGTACGGGCGAGATACAAAACCTTTTGGCAGTGTATCAGTTTGAATCCCGGCCCTGCCGAAACACCTGTATGCCGTGCCCTCGCTCGATCCACAGATTCAAACTGATACACCACCAACCTTTTCACGGCTGTCCGGCAATTCTCATTCGGGGCTAGTAGTTATGGGCTTGCCGCATATCATAGTAAGGCCACTCGACCCCTATTTGCGGGTGTTGGGCTTTGCCCACCACCGTAGGCGTTTCGAAGCGAATGGGAATGGCTGACGGCTACCGGGGTTGGCGCTAGTATTTGTGGACGATGGCTCCTGGGGGGCTAGTCTCAAGCGGGTTGGCATGAGGACATTGAAGCTCTTCTGGTCGCGCGGCCACCAGCGCAACGCCGGGGATTGGTTTTCGCCGCTGATCTGCGCGCGGCTGAGCGGGCGCACCGTCGCCTATGCCGACCCCCGGCGCTGTGACCTGGTCGCGGCGGGCAGCCTGCTTCGGCGCCTGAATAAGTCCCACCGGCTGCATCGCCTGGGCTTCGGCCGGGCGCTGGACATCTGGGGTACGGGCTCCCTGCGGAGCGAGGACCGCCTGGGTGGTTCCCATCGCCTACACGCCCTGCGCGGCCGCTTGACCCTGGCCCGCTGCGAACGAGTCCACACCCCGCCCAGCTTGGGGGACCCGGGCCTGCTCGCCGAAATGCTGCTCGACGGTTCGGTTACCAAACGCTACCGCATTGGGGTGATTCCGCACCTCGCCGACCGCGGCCATCCCGAAGTCGCGGCCTTTGTGGCGACCACCGCCCATACGCGCATTCTAGAGATTACGACGCCCGTGCCGCAGTTGCTCGCCGACATTGCCCGTTGCGAGGCGGTGCTGTCCTCCGGGCTGCACGGCCTGGTGTTTGCCGATGCGCTCGGCATTCCCAACCGTTGGTTCACGGCGTCCGGGGCATTGCGCGGCGGCCGCCACAAGTTCGACGACTACTACAGCGTCTTCGACCTGCGGCAGCAACCGGTGCGCCTGCCCGGCTTCCTACCCGATGAGGGGTTTGAACCCTATTGCCGACCCGGGATTGAATCGCTCAAGCGGGATTTGCTGGCCAGCTTTCCCTGTCGCTGACCACAGCCCTGGCCGATGCGGCCAATACCATCACCGGCACCCAGAAATAACACCAGAACAGGGTTGCCCGCACCAGGATATGGTCGCCGCTGGTTGTGCTCGCGAGCAATGCGTAGGCGAGCATCAACACCCAGTCGCGCCGCTGGCCCGGGAGCGCGGCGCGTACACCTCCAGGCGCGGAGGGGCGAGAATCCGGGGGCGGGGGGTCGCGCTGCTGGCCCGGGAGCGCGGCACGTACTCCAACACCCCGGGTGCGCCGCATTAGTCCCCGGAGCCCACCGACCTTCGCCTTGAGTTTCGGTGCATGGGCACCCGGTGGAGTAGCTTCGTGCGACTTCGGGGCCATGCCCGTTACCGGGGGCGGTGCGCCGCCCAGCAGCCGTGCCGTGACCGCCACGAACGCCAGGGCGCCGAGCACACCCTGGTGATAGACCAGGGCGACATACAGGCCGTGGGCGCGGTCGGTGACGACGCCGGGGAAGTACTCGAACTGAAGTGGTGTGGCGATTCCGCAGCCGATCAACGGGTTGCAGGCCATAAAGGCCGACCAGGCTGCCGCCCAGATCGGCGGTCGAAACGATAGGCCCCGATCGAGCCAGATGGCCCGGAGTGCGTCGTTGCCGAGGAGCGCGGCAACAGCGACCAACCCGGCGAGCACCGACGCGGCGACGATAGCGCCCGGGGGGAAGCGCCGACGCAGGGAGAATGCCACCACCACCAGGTAGGCGACCAGCGCGGTGCGCGGGCCAGCCAACAGGGCGAAGGCGCAGGGTGCCAGGCACGCGCACAGCCAGCGACCCCGCAGCCGGCGTTCGGCAAAGCCGTTCCACACGGGCAGCGTGGTGGCCAGCAGCAGGATCGAACCGTGCACCGGGTTATCCAGCCCCAGGGTACCGATCAGCCGTGGCATGGCCGGGTCGTAGCCGACGGCCCAGTGGCCGAGCGACCACAGGGCGCCCAGATTGGCCGCAAACAACAGCGTAAGTGCCATGGCCTGGACCTGTTGCGGGTCGCGCCGTACCAGTTGCACGATGCCGAGGTAAACCATGACCAGGCAGTAGCCAGCCAACAGCAAATCGGTGGCGCCCTCGGTATTTACGGACGCGCTCCAGGCCAGGGACAGCACCGGCACGGCGAGCAGCGCCGGGACGGCCCATCCGGCAGGCCCGGAGAACGTGGCTCTGCGCGACTGGCGGTCGAACAAAACCCCGTGCGCGGCGGCGGCTGCCAGATACAGCAACCAGTTGCGCTGGTGTTGTTCCGAAACAAGAAAAAAGCTGGCGAGCAGCAGCGTCAGCAACACGCTGAACACATGTGACATTGCCCGTGGCATCAGTGCTTCCGCGTGCCCATGCGACCAAGTTAGAATAACTCCGGCCGGTTGGGCAACCGTAACCCCGCCGCCGGAATTCGCCAAATCGGGCCACAACTTTTCCACCACCACTCTGCTAAACTCCAAGCCTCCCCCATTCCAGAGATCGACTAGGCGTCATGAGTGATTCAGTTCGCAATCTGGTACGCGCCCTCCGGCGGCCGGCGGTGGCGGCGGTGCTAATCCTCCCCGCCGCTTCGGCAAGCGCCATCGACATTGCGGATGCCTACCGCGGCGCCCTGGAGAACGACCCGGTGCTCGGTGCCGCCCGGGCGAGCTTCGCGGCGCAGCGGGAACTCATCCCCCAGGCACGGGCGAACCTGCTCCCCAGGCTCAGCATGTCCGGCAGCACGGGTTGGAACGAGCGGAGCTTTCCGGTGCCGCCGCGTTTAGACTTCAACCCGGACAGCCCCACATTCGGCACCGTGGCGCCGGTTGCCGACCAGAACTTCAATGAGCACCAATGGGCAGCCCGGCTCGACCAACCGATCGTGAACGTGAGCAGTTGGTACACCTGGCGCAGCGCCAAGGCATCGGTGGCCAGCGCCGAGGCGACTTTGTCGGAAGCCCGCCAGGGCCTGATCGTGCGCGTCGTGCAGGCCTATCTGAACGTGCTGCGCGCCCAGGATCGTCTAGATGCCAGCTTGGCTCGGGAAGCCGCCGTCAATCGGCAACTCGAGCAGGTTCAGCAGCGCTTCGACGTGGGGCTCGTCGCCATCACCGATGTTCTGGAAGCTCAGGCGGGGTATGACAACGCCGTTGTCGATCGTATCCAGGCGGACGGCGACCGCTACATTTTCTTCGAAACGCTGCAAACCCTGATCGGCGAGCACCACGACAGCTTGGACGGATTGTCGGACAGCCTGCCAATCGTCAATCCCGAGCCCGTGAACGAGGAAGAGTGGGTCAAAACCGCTCTCGATACCAACCCGGGCATAGTTGCCGCCCGCGCCCAGTTGCGGGCCGCCAACCGAACCGTCGCCGCACGGCGGGCCGGGCATCTGCCGACCATTGACGGTGCCGTTACGCGCAGCCATTTTGTCACCGGCGGCGCCAGCTTTCTTGCCAACAAGATCAACACCACCACCTGGTCGCTTTCCATGACCCTGCCCATCTATCAGGGCGGCTTCACCCACTCGCGAACCAAGGAAGCCCGCGCCTTGGCGGAGCGGGCGCGCCAGGACTTGCTCAACCGGCAACTCAGCGTCAGCCGCGATACGCGCAATCTGTTCCAGGCGGTGGCAACCGATGTGGTTCGCGTGGGCGCGCGGATGAAAGCCATCGCATCCAGCCGCTCCGCCCTGGAAGCGACGGAGACCGGCTACGAAGTTGGCACCCGTAACATCGTCGATGTGCTGCAGGCGCAGCAACGCCTGTTTTCCTCCCAGTTCGACTACGCCGACTCGCGCTACAACTATGTCGTCGACCTGATGCTGCTCAAACAGAGCGCGGGAACCCTGGCCGAGGAGGACCTGCTCGAATTGAACCGGTTCGCCGATGCATCGGCCACGGTTACCCGGGATGTTTCCCTACGCCGTCGCGGCGCGAATTCGAGCCCGCAGTAGCTCTAGGAGGCGCCCGGTGGCGCCGCGGTTGTCCTCCACCACCCGCAGCGCCCGGGCACCGGCAGCGGCGCGGCTGCCCTCGTCCGCGAAAGCGGCCATGACGGCCCCGGCCAGTTGCTTCGCATTTGTTACCCGGGTAAGACTGCGGGCGGCGGCGAAGGCGGAGACGACATCGGCAAAATTCCAGGTGTGTGGCCCGGTCACCAGGGGCTGGCGGCAAAGTGCAGCCTCAATCGGGTTGTGACCGCCCACCGGCACCAGGCTTCCGCCCAGGAACGCGACTTCCGAGAGGCCATAGAGGTACTGTAGCCGGCCCAGTGCGCCGCATACGACAACCTCCCCCCGCGCCGTGCCGGCCCCGGCGGTTGCGCCACCCATGGCCGCGCCGCCGGCCGCATCGGCTACCCTAGTCCAAGCGGGGGACTCATGCCCCCCGCCGCTCCCACTCATGGCCTCGCCGCCGACCGCACTGGATACCGGCCCCAGCGCGCCCGCCTGCGGGCCCCGCACCGCGAATCCCCGGCCCCGCGCCAGGTCGGTGATGGCCGCCGCACGAACGGGATGACGCGGCACCAGCAACAGGCAGCTACCGGGATACCGGCCGCATACGCGCGCATGGGCATCCAGCACCATCTCCTCCTCGCCGGGATGGGTGCTGCCCGCAAGCCACACCCGGTGCCGACGGTTGAGCCCCAGCTCCTGCCGCAGAGCGGCTACCCGCCCGGCCTGGTCGTTCGGCAGCGTGGCATCGAATTTTATGTTGCCGAAAGCGGCCACCTTCGCTTCCCCTAGGCCGAGCGCCCGGTAGCGGGCGACGTGGTCGTCGTACTGGCAGGCAACGAAACCAACTTGCTCCAGCATCTTCCGGGTCAATCCCCGCAACAGGGCATAGCCCCGGGCGGAACGCGCCGAGAGGCGGGCATTGACCAGCAGCACGGGCACACCAAGCCGATGCGCTTCGCCGATCAGGTTCGGCCACAACTCGGTCTCCACCAGTACGAGCAGCCTAGGCCGCACCCGATGCAGGAAAGCGCGCACGGCGAACGGGAAATCGTAGGGCGCATAACAACGATGAACCGCACCGCCGAGCCGCCGAGCCGCCTGCGCGGAACCAGCCGGGGTCGTGGCGGTAACCAGGAAGGGCGCGCCCCCGGGCTCGGAGAATTCCGCCGCCAGCGCCGCGATCAGGGGTGCCGCGGCGATGGTCTCGCCGGCCGAGACGGCGTGAAACCAGATGCATCCCCGGGGCACCCCGGCCGGAACCCGGCCTAAGCGCTCGTCTATCCGTTTACCGTATTCGGGTTCCAGCCGCGCCCGCCATTCCAAGCGAATCAGCACGGCGGGTAAGGCCAACCAGAGCAGAACCCGGTAGAGAAAACGGATCATAGCGAAGAGCGTACCCGCTTTTGCCGCCCGCCGCCGCAATCGCGCTCCGGCTCGCGCCCTCATGTGCCTATCGATGCAAGCAATCGCGCTGTTTGAGGCCCGGCGCCTGCCCGAGTTCGGCGACCCGGCCGGGGGCCGCGACATCCGCGCAACGCAGCAGGCCCTTAACCACAAACAGGCTATCGAGTTGCCCGTCGCAACCGGGAAGCGGGCCGGCCGCGCCCGCCGGACCATGCTGCGTTGCTTCCCTTGGTACAATGAAAATTCTAGAAACAAGCCGCGCCGAGCCCGCCGGCTCGCTCAAAACGATGCCCAAAACCCTTGTCCATATCGATACCGTCATCGTCGGCGGCGGTATCGCGGGCCTTTGGCTGCTGAACGTGCTGCTTGCGCGGGGCTACAGCAGTGTGCTGCTGGAGGCGGGCAGCTTGGGCGGTACCCAGACCCTCGCCTCCCAGGGCATCATTCATGGCGGTATCAAGTACGCGCTGGCCGGTGCCCCAACCCAGGCCAGCGAGGCCATGCGTGGTGCCCCCCGGCGCTGGCGCGACTGCCTAGAGGGCAGCGGCGAAGTCGACCTGAGCGAACTTACCCCGGTGGCCGAGCATTGCTGTTTGTTCACGCCTAGCGGTGCCCTCGGCGGGTTGACCGCGTGGTTTGGGAGCAAACGCCTGCGGGGTCGTGTTGATCGGCTGCAACGCGGCGACTACCCGGCCGCGCTGCAAAGTGCAGCCTTTCGTGGTTCTGTATACCGGCTGGAGGATTTCGTGTTGGATACCTCGGCCCTGGTCCAGCATCTTGCGTCGCTTGCGTCCCGCAACATCTATCGGCACACACTGGAACCGGGCGCCTGTGCCCCGGGCGCGGTCGTGCGTATCGAGATCGCCCGGGAAATCCTGGTGGCCTCGCGGTTGATCCTTGCCGCCGGTGCCGGCAACGAGGCGCTGCTACGCGGCCTAGGTATCTCCGGCATCCCGATGCAACGCCGCCCCCTGCACCAGGTGCTGGTAAGGCGGGCGGGCCTGCCGCCGCTGTTCGGTCATTGCCTGGGCGGCAGCGCACGCGCCGAGCCCCGCCTGACCATCACTTCCCATCCAGACCGCTTGTTGGATGGCGGTTCGGGCCATCTCTGGTACATCGGCGGGCGGCTCGCCACCGGCGGTGCCGAGCGTGACACTAGAGCGCAGCAATGCCGGGCAGGACGCGAACTGGCCGCCTGCTTTCCCTGGATGGACTGGCGCGGTGCGGTTTTGGAGACCCGGCGCATCGACCGGGCCGAACCCGCCCGGCGCGCCGGGCGACACCCGGACCAGTGCTTCGTCGCGGAGTCGGGTGCCTGTATCGTCTGCTGGCCCACCAAACTCACCCTGGTTCCCGACCTGGCGGATCGGGTGTTGGAACTGCTGCCGCCACCGCAACACCCACCGCCGGCTCGGTTGGGCCTACCCACCGCCCCTGTGGGCTCGACCCCCTGGGGAACCTAATGGAATACCGGCGACTTGGTGCCTGCGGTATCGACGTATCGGTTTTGGGCCTCGGTACGGTCAAGCTGGGCCGCAACACCGGCGTCGGATACCCGCGCCCGTTCCGGCTGCCCTCGCCGCGGGAGGCCCGGCGACTCATCGACAAGGCCGCTTCGCTGGGCGTGAACCTGGTCGACACCGCTCCCGCCTACGGGGCCAGCGAAGCCCGGCTCGGCGAGTTGCTCGCCGACCAACGGCACCGCTGGGTGATCGTCACCAAGGTGGGGGAAGAATTCGACGGCGCGAAATCGACCCACGACTTCAGCGCCGAGCATACGACCATGAGCGTACACCGCTCGCTTCGGCGCTTGGGCACCGACTACCTGGACGTGGTGCTTATTCACTCCGATGGCAACGAGGCGCGCATCCTGAACGAGTACGGCACGCTGGATTGCCTGCAACAGCTCAAACGGCGCGGCCTCATTCGTGGGGCCGGTATCTCGCACAAGTCGCCGGAAGGCGCCGCCATGGCCCTGGAACGCGGAGCGGATGTCGTCATGGCGACCCTCAACCCGGCGTATCGTTCGGAAGCGAAACTCATCGCGGAAGCGGGGCGGCGGGGATGCGGTGTGCTGATCAAGAAGGCGCTCGCGGGCGGCCTAGAGATGCCCGAGACACTGCCCTTCGCGCTCGCGCATCCGGGCGTATCCAGCGTCGTCGTTGGCACCCGCAACCCGGAACACCTGGAGGAAAACGCGGCCCTGCTGTGTGATTGAGGCCGAGCCCCGCAACTTAATCGGACCTTCCCTAGCCGGCGCGTGGTTCGCCGCTGGCCATGCGCTTGAGAATACCGGATGTGGAACAGTCCTCGATGAAGTCGAGCACATGCACGGCCCCGCCGTAGGCGCGGACGATGTCCGCACCGACCACCTCGTCTGGCTGGTAGTCGCCGCCTTTCACCAATATGTCCGGTTGCAGCAGGCGCAGCAGCGCCCCGGGTGTATCCTCGGGGAAGGCCACCACCCAATCCACCGCCGAGAGCCCCGCCAGCACCCGCAGTCGCTTGTCCAACGCATTGATGGGCCGGCCGGAGCCCTTCAGGCGGGCCACCGAAGCGTCGTCGTTGACGGCGACGATCAGGCGGTCGCCCAAGGCCCGGGCTTGCTCCAGGTAACGGACATGCCCGGCGTGCAGGATGTCGAAACAGCCGTTGGTGAACACCAGCGTCTCGCCGCCGCTGGCCGCCGCCCTCGCCGCTAGCGCCAACTGCTCCGGGGACAGGATTCCCGGATCCCCCTCGCCGATTTGTCCCACCGCCAAGGCGAGTTCGGGCCCGCTAACCGCCGCCGCGCCGGCCTTCGTAACGGCGATGGAAGCCGCGATGTTGGCCAGCCGGGCACCATCTAGGCCGCGCCAGCCGAGCCCGGCGGTGATGCCGAGCACTGCGGCCGCCGTGTCCCCCGCACCCGTGACATCGAATACTTCCACGGGCCGCGCCGGCAGGTGATGGTATGCCGCCGATGACGCAATGGTCATGCCGCCGGCGCCTTCGGTGATCACCAGGTTGCCGATCGCTAATTCGGTGGCCGCCGCCATCGCCTTTTCGCCCAGTTCGGCCCCGCTTTGCCAGGTGCCGAGCGCCGCCGCGAATTCGCGATGGTTGGGCTTCAGAACGGCGGTGCCGGCGTAGGCCCGAAACGGCTTGGCCTTTGGGTCGACCACCACGGGCACCTTGCCCCGCCGCGCCGTCCGTATGATCGGTGCCGGATCAGGTACCGTACCCTTGTCGTAGTCGGCGATGATCAGTGCGTCCGCCCTGGCGAGGCAATGCGGCAATGTCGCCAGCAGTTCCCCGGCCGCCCGCTCCGCCACCGGAGCATCGAAGTCGCTGCGCAGTAGCTGTTGCTGCCGGCTCACGACCCGAAGCTTCAGGGTGGTCGAGCGGTTCTCGCTCGTGACAAACCGGCAACAGATGCCGGCCGCTGCCAGCTTGTGCTGCAACTCCTGCCCGGCGGAGTCGTCGCCGATGCACCCGAGCAGCGTGCAGTTCGCGCCCAGGCTGACCACGTTCAGTGCCACATTGGCGGCGCCTCCGGGACGGTCCTCGCTGTGCTCGATATTGACAATGGGCACCGGCGCCTCGGGCGAGATACGGCGTGTGGCACCGTGCCAGTAACGGTCGAGCATGACATCGCCGATCACAACAACATGCAGGTTCTGCAGCGATGGCAGTTGCAAAGGCGTCAATTCAGGTGGCCCGTGGCGGCTCTCCAGGATGGTAACACAGGGCCGTCCTGCTAAAATCATCAGGGTTCCTCCGCTGTTTTCGAGCGCGCTTGCAGCCGATGTACCCCGCGCCTTTTGCACTGGCCCGCTACCGCAAGGGCCGCAGTTGTGGCCGCCCATGGGTCGCTCGTCGTTTCTAGGACATGCGCGCCAGACACCCTTCCCGCCTGCGCTCGGCATCGCCAAGGGTGTGGGCGACCTGGTGCCTAGTGGGCGTCGCCTGGCTGGTGGGCCGTGTGCCACTACGAATGCTCTTTCCCCTGGGTATCTGTCTGGGGCGCCTCGCCTACCGGGTGGCCGGGCCCCGGCGGCGGATAACCGAAAGGAATCTGGCTGCGTGTTTTCCCGAACTCGATGGCAATCGGATCGCCGCACTGGCCAGAAAGGTCTTTCAAGCCGTGGCGCTCGGGGTTCTTGAGGTCTGCGTTGCCTGGCTGAATCCTAAGCGGGGCTTAGGTTCCAGAATAGAGGTGCGGGGTGCGCATCACTTTCGCGAAGCGGTGGCCAAGGGGCATGGTGTCGTGCTGCTCGGCGCACACTTCGCCACACTGGACATTATTTCCAGTGCGCTCGCCGACTTTGGTTGCATCGACGTCATGTACCGGCGGAACAAGAACCCCGTGTTGGAGTGGCTACAGGTGCGCGGCCGGAGACACTACTTTGCTGGCGTCGTCGAGCGGCAGGATACGCGTGCGGTGCTTGCGGCACTAAAAGCCGGGCGCGCCGTCTGGTATGCCGCCGACCAGGACTACGGCGCCAAACACTCGGTATTCGCGCCTTTCTTCGGGGTCGAGGCGGCCACCATCACGGGAACCGCCCGTATCGCCGCGTTCAACGGTTCGCCCGTCGTCCTGCTCAGCCAGCACCGCAACTATCGGCAGCGATCATGGACAATTACATTCAGCCCGGCCCTTAAGCGGTTCCCGACTGGCGACGACCGCGCCGACGCCATCAGGATCAACCGACTCATCGAGAATGAAATTCGCAAGCGCCCCCACCAGTACCTGTGGCTGCACAGGCGTTTCAAAACGCGGCCCCCGGGGGCACCACCGTTCTATGCTCCCGATGACCTCTCGGGCCGGGAGTGTTCGCCCCGGCGGCCGGTGCGCCCGCCGGGCGGTGGCCAATGAGCCGTCGGTTGGGGATCAGAGTATCTAAGCCCGACAGGCTGCTAGCCTGCGCCGTGGAACCAATTCGGTGGGTGTTGGTGGGGTCCGCCCCAGGAGATTCCTTTTGAGCAAACGCCTTACGATGGTTCTATTCGAGCCCGTGCGGCCGCTTGGAGATCGAGCGGATTCCGTCTACACTGAGCCTGTGTCGCGGAACGCTCCTTCTTCGGCTGATTCCTCGCCACCGAACCTTATTTCCAGACAGGGCCGCGACGCACCTTCCCGGTTCGAGAATCTGGGTCGGATATCTGGGAAGAGACACTTAGGATGAATCCGCGCGCACGCCGATGAATGCGAAGTTGGATACGGATGCGCGTCCCGCCGACGCAGGTGGGGCGACGGACGCCCACGCGCCGGAGTCGGTGTCGGTGCCCGCACCGATTCCGCATGTTTCGCAAACCGAGCGTGCTTTCCAGGACATCGTTCAGGGAGCGCGCAGCGTTCGCCTGTGGGGGCTGCTCGGCTGGTACGACATACGTGCGCGCTATCGTCGGTCTAGGCTCGGGCCGTTCTGGCTGACGATCAGCATGGGTGTTCAGGTGGGGGCGCTGGGTATGCTTTACGGCGTTCTGTTCAAAGTCGACGCCGCCACCTATGTGCCCTTCCTCACGCTCGGCTTCGTCGTCTGGGGGCTGCCCTCCGGCCTAATCGCCGATAGCTGTGTCTTATTTGCCGGGGCCGCTCCCGTCATCAGGCAGTCGGGGCTGCCGCTGTCACTCCATGTGTACCGGGCGGTTTGGCGTAATCTCATCGTTTTTGGCCATACCGCCGTGATTTACGTCGTTGTCATGGCAATCTTCCCGATCTGGCCGGGTTGGACGGGGCTTCTCGCGCTTCCCGGGCTCGCGCTCTGCTGCCTTAGCGGCGTATGGGCGGCAATGCTTGTCGGCACCATCTCCGCCCGCTTCCGCGATCTGCCGCCGATCATCAACAGCGTCATGCGGCTCCTCTTCTTGGTCACGCCGATCATTTGGATGCCCGAACTGGTGCCCGAGCGCGCTCGGATGCTGGAACTCAATCCGTTATTTCATTATATGGAAGTCGTGCGGGCGCCGTTGCTGGGGCAGGTGCCGGGGCTCGTCTCCTGGCTCGTCGTGTCGGGCCTTACCTTGGGCGGCTGGGCTGTGACATTCGTGCTGTTCCGTGCCTGCCGGAAACGGATCGCCTACTGGATATGAATGCCGTCGCCAGCATTAGGCTCGAGTCGGTTACGGTCGACTTCCCGGTTTATGCCACCGGGGCGTTCTCGCTGAAAAACAAACTGCTGCGCCACCGCACCGGCGGAGCCATCGCGCACGATTCCCGCAACCGCCCGCACGCCCGTGCGCTCGACAACGTGAATCTCGCGATCGGACATGGCAGCCGGGTTGGCATCGTCGGCGGCAACGGCGCCGGCAAGACGACGCTGTTGCGGGTACTCGCGGGTGCCTACGAGCCGACCGGTGGCCGCATACTGCGGCGCGGCCACACCGTTGCGCTGCTGAATACGTCGCTCGGCGTTGATGACGCGATGACGGGCTATGAGGCCATCATGGTGCGCGGATTGCTGCTGGGGATGACGGACGAACAAATACGGGAAAGCATTGACGATATCGCGGCGTTCACCGAACTTGGCGACTATTTGGCGATGCCCGTGTATACCTATTCGGACGGCATGCGGCTTCGGCTTGCCTTTGCGGTGTGCACCTGCCTGGTGCCCGATATTCTGCTGATGGACGAGTGGATAGGCGTCGGCGATCACGCCTTCGTCGAGAAGGCCAAGCGGCGGCTCGATGACTTCGTTGATCGCTCGAACATTCTCGTGTTGGCTTCGCAGAATTTCGCCCTCCTAGAGCGCGTTTGCACCACGGGGGTGTTGCTCGATGCCGGGCGCGTCCAGGCCCTCGGGCCGATCGACGAGGTGCTGCACCAATACCGGCAGACGGATCGTTGATCGCCAAGGCCGAATGGCGCGGTCATGCGGCAGCCGGGTACCGGGACGTTTCCGCAGCGCAGCCCCGCGTCGGGGGGCAGAGCGGTGTGGCCTAAGGTTGGCGCGCGGCCTGGCCCGCCGGCGCCGCAACTCGTCCGGTACAACGACTGGCGGCGGGTGGAGGTGGCCGCACCCGGCGTGTTCGTGCCGGAGTTGCCGGTGAGCGTGGTCGTGCCCTACTACGCACAGCCGGAGGAACTGGCGCGCACGCTGGCGGCGCTGGAGCGCCAGACGTATCCGCGGGAACTCTTCAACCGTCTGTAATCGGGTTCTTCGACGCGTTCGAGCGGCCGACCGGCACCCCTGGCACCTACTAGGGAAGGTGTTAGGTTGTCATATGATTTTTTCCTAGAAAATGCGTGTTGAGTCGCGCCGCCACGGCGGCGACCGAAAACCTGCTGGCGGCTCGTTCCAATCCGTCCGGTAGGGGCCCCGCGATAACCGCCTCCCGCAGGGCTGCGGCGATGGATTCCGCATCGGGACGGTCGAAATAGCACCCTAGGTTCCCCAGAACGCTAACCGCGTCCGGCAGGCGTGGCGCCGCTACGGGCACGCCGGCCGCCATTGCTTCAAGGGCCACCATGATCGGGAATGCCTGGGCGGTGGCGGTGAGCAGCACCGCATCGAATGCCCGCATCAGCAGTTTCGCATCACGCACAAATCCCGTGAAGGTGACCGGCATGCCAACGGCCTGCGCCACCAGCCGTTGCCGCAGTGCGCCATCGCCGATAAAACCCAGGTGAGCGGGGCCGTGCCGTGCGGCATAGACGCGGAATGCCTCCAGGGCAAGGGCCGGGTTCTTCTTGTAATGCAGGCGCCCGATCACGCCGATACAGACGCCATCATCGGGCAGCCCCAACGCCCGGCGGGCCGCCGCCCGATCCGACCAGGCCAGCGCCTCTAGGTCGAGGGCGTTGGGCAAATGCAGGGCGGTGCCCACGGTGCTCTCAAGTTCCGCCACCAGCGTCGGGGAGACGCCGGCGAACGAAACCTCGCGGGCGAAAAGCCGGCGGGCGAGGTGGCGGCCCCAGCGCTTGAAGAACCCGTGCTCGTGGGCCAGGGCGATGACCCGGCGGGCCCTTAGTCCCGAGCGGGCGAACACCCAGTACGACCGGTAGCGATGGCATAGCACTAGGCTGTTGCCGACCTCGGGCAACCGTTCCCGCAACCGGGCCGCCACCCGGTGCGTCCTCCGGAGCTCCGGGGCGTCGAGATAACAACCGTTGGCCGGTGCCCTGTGCAACCGGGAAGAACTCAGAAAAACCGTGGTGCAACCAAGACCGAGGCCTTCCGCAGCCTTGGCGTAAACGCGGCAGAGATCGAGAAACGGTGGCCCGTCGTTCGGGCAGATCTGGACGAAACCATCGATTGGCGGGCTGTCGTGCCTCATGTGGCAAGCACCATCGGCAACTGACCCCCGGGCGAGAAGACAACTGGCCCTCTCGCGATCAATGACATGGCGTTGAAGGAGCTGTCTACGCACCGCTCTTCGAAGAGCCGCCGCCACGCGGCGGCGTAGTGACCCAAGGTGCCCGAGAGGCCCAGAATGACCATCTATCCCGTTCCAGTGATCAACCCGGCGGCCGCGAACTGCGCATGGATTTGCAGCCGGGTATTCGCATCGAAGTTGTCGACAAAACGGGCAATATCCGAGGCGGAACCGGGGTACTCCCGCATACCGTCCAAGTCCACCAGCCGCACCTCCTCGCCCCGCACTAGGAAGTTGCTGGCCTTGGTATCGCCGTGCTGGAGACCGGCGGCCTGCAGGTCGCGAAAAATTCGCACCACCCGGTTCAGTAGAGGCGCTTCCCAACCCCTGCTTGCCACCTCGGCTTGAATATCCTGGGTTCCGTAATCGGGCATCACCAGCCAGGACTCGGCACGCAACGGCCCCCAGCGCCGCTCGATTAGAGCGATGGGGTCCGCCGCGGGTATGCCGAGCAAGGCTAGCCGGTGGCCGTTGCGCCAGGCAATGCGCGCCCGGGGCTTGAACCAGCGGCGCAGCCGGTGCAGCGCCGAGCGGATGTTGTAACGCTTGACCACGACGCTCTGGCCGCCCAGCCGCAGGCGGAAGACGGTTGCGGAGCGGCCGCTCTTCACGACTTCCGCGGTGGCTAGGCTGGCTTCGGGGTCGCTGGCGAAGCCAGCTAGCGCGACGTTCCACCGGCAGCGCTTGGCTAGGCAAACCCGCCGCCAATTCCGTTGGTAGTGGAACGTCGTGCACGCCCGCTCCGTCTTTGCCAGGTAACGGCGCATGCGGCGGCGGCGCGCGGTGGCCAAGGCGGAACGCAACCGCTGGTGCCGACGGGAATCCTGGGGCCAACCGCGCTCCGCCGCATAGCGTGCGAGCAGCGCTGGGGTCCGGTGATCCTCCGCGGGTGGATACTGGGCCAGGAATGCGGCGAGCGCCCGCAGGCTCGCGGGTTCGCCCAGTGGCGATGAGATCTTGCGAACGCCAGCCCCGTCGACGATGTACAGCCGTCCTCTGCCGATTAGGAAGTTGTCGAGGTGCGCGTCTTCATGTGTTACCCCAAGTCCGTGCAGGCTGGCCAGGGCTTCGACCGCGTGCGCCGCATGATCCGCGGCCTGCGTGGACGGGACGCTCGAGATGGGCCGCGCCCGCTCCAGCAACTCGAACAGCAACGCGAATCCGCCCGGTTGCGCGGTGGTGGTCTCGCCGAGGAGTTCCGGGGTATTGACGCCGTTGGCGCGCAGAATAGCGGTGCCGCGGCGGTCCCGGGCGCAGCGCCGGCGGGCGCCCCTGCCGAAGAACAGCTTCACGAATACGCACCGTCCCTGGTGGCTGCCGCGCCCGCAGAGCCGGCGACCCGGCAGCAACCGATAGATTTCGGTGATCCGGCAAGGGCCATCCGCCAGCTCGACATCCACGGGCGGGGCGATGTCGCGCCCTAGGTCGATCAACTGGTCTGGAGCGGCCCGCATCAGGGTTGGAAGCGCCCGTCGACGATTCCTTTCCTACGTCCCTTGGCGTACAGCCTAACCGCGCGCCGATAGACCGAGTGCCAGAAGGCACCGTTGCCGCCGAACTCTTCGCGTAGCGGACGGTCGCAATAGACGCGCACGAAGCGTAGCCAGGCGCGCTGGCGGAGCGGCGTATCGAGGGCGGAGAACAGCAACGCCGCTAGGTCGCGCCGGCGCCAATAGTTCGATATGGGAGCAAGGATGCGCGCCCGGTGCAGGTCGAGAACCGCGAGTTCGACAGCGCCCCGGGCCCAGGCCTTCGTGTGCAGCAACAGGTGGCAGAGATACAGGTCCCGATGCACCACGCCGGCCGCGTGCAGGCGCCGCACGAAGCCGGCCACGCCCAGCACCAGGCGGCGGCACGCCACCTGGTCCGGTGGCGAGTGCGCCCATTGATCGGCAACAGCCTCAAGACTCGTGAACCCGGTGAGTTCATCGCACAGAATCAATGAGCGGCGGGCCGCGGGGTTGGCCCCTGCCGTCGCGAAAGCGGCCACCCGGGGCGCGGTGACTCCCCGCAGCTCCAGGTGCCGGCAGGCGCGGTACTCGTTCTCGGCGCCGAGCACCGGCCGCTTTCCGACCAGGCAGTTCTTCAGTATCTCCAGCCAGCCGACGCCCGAATGGAGCTTCAGAAAATACGGTTTGCCGCCAAGCACGACCCGCATCGTTCGCCGTCCGGGTACCTGGCGGTAAACATCGCCCGGAACGGTCTCGGCCCAGCGAAGCAGTTGCTCCGCCACCGGTGGCGCGTCTATTCCCGGACGCAGATAAAGCCCTGCCTGGGTATCCATCAGGTGCTGGCCACCCGGTGCGGGAGCGTCCGGCGCGCCCTCGCGAAACGCTCGAACGAATCCACCGCCGCAGACGCCATGCCATAGATGTTCTCGTCCCGGGCGATGGCCATGCCGTTCCGGGACCACCGCGCCCATTCCTCCGACGTCAACAGCTCAACGAGCTGGGCGTTGAACACCCGTTGGCGGAACGGCACCGGGCTTAGCAGCCCCGCCTGGGCATCCTCTAGGTAGCTTGCATAACCGCAATTCCTCGTCACCAGGGCCGGCAGCCCGGCAATCATCGCCTCGAGTATGACCATACCCGCATTCTCGTCGCGAGCGGGCAGCACTAGGCCATCGCCGGCCAGCAGGAATTCGGGCACATCGTTCCTGCCGCCAAGGAATCGCACCCGCGGGGCCACGCCCAGCCAACGCGCCATGCGCACGAAGCGCGCCGCCCTGTCTTCCCCCAGAACATACAGACAGGTTCGATCAAGCAGGCCGGGCGGCAACGCCCGCAAGCCCAGCAGCACGCGTCCCAGCCCCTTCTTGATGAAGCCCGACCCGACGAACAACAGCAGCCGGTCCGCTTCCTTCAGGCCGAGCCGAGCCCGCATGCGGCAACGGCCGTCCGGCCGGTTCGGGGGTGCCGCCCGGTCGCGCTCGATGCCCGGCGGCAGGGCATGAAATCGTGCGCCCGGTGTTTGGTAGTGACGCTGAAATATCGGCCTCTGCGCTTGGGAAATGGTCAGTATTTCCGTGCGGCCATGCGGGTCGAAAACAGCCCGCTCGGAACGCACGAACGATCGGTAGCGCGGCAACAGCCGGTAGATGAAATTGCGTTGGGTGCGCGCCTTTTCCCGGTAACAGGAGTCGCCGGCGTAGTAGGCATCGAGCCCGGGCATCTTGTTCATGCCCACCACTAGGTCGACGGGCCGGCGCTCTAGATCCTCACGCACCCTGTCTGCGAATCGCTCGTAGAGGCGGTGGCGGCTGTAGGAGCGCACCGGCAGGACGCAAAGCTCCATGTCGTCCGGCGGCGCGGCCAGCCAGCGGATGGTGTAGACGCGCACCGCCATGCCCCGGGCGCGGCATTCGCGGCCCATCTTCAGCAAATCCCGCTGTATGCCGCCGTAGGGGAAGTATTTGAATATGCAGAAGGCGACCCGCATTCAGCAACCCCCTTACCGCCCGACGACCGCTGTGGGAGCGTGCATCAATTCCAACGCCACCCTCCAGACCGCATCCGGGCCCAGGGCACCATAGCAGGGCGGGGTCACCACCGCTCCTCGCCACTTGGCGGCGGGCCCCCGGTAGCGGCAGGTTCGGGACAGGCAGGGCGCACAGGGGAATTTGGCCTGTAGATTGCGGGCACCGGCACTCCGGCAACCGGTCAGCGCACTGGAGGTGCCGCCGTACACCACCACGGTGGGCGTACCCAGGGCACCGGCGAGATGGGCGAGGCCCGAATCCACGCCGACTGCTAGGCGGGCGCGCCGCAGTTCGCCCATGAGTTCCACCAGGCCCAGCGCCGGCAACAGCACCGCCCCGGTTTGGGCGGCTATGCGTTCCGCCCGGCGGCGTTCCCGGCTGTTGCCCCAGGGCAATAGCACCTGTAGTCCCGCCGCTTCCGCCAACCCGGCCAGTTCAACCCACATCGCTTCCGGCCACAGCTTGGTGGCCCAGGTGGCACCGTGGAGGAATAGGCATTGTGGCCTTCGCTCCGTTTCCCGCTCCAGCCCGAAATCGAACCCGGTGCCGGTATCGCAAGCGTAGCCTAGGGCGCCCGCGAACAGGTGGCGCTGCCGTTCCACGGCGTGCCCGCCCACATCGACCTCGACGCAACGGTCATAGAAGCGCGCGGCTAGGGGTTCCCGGGCCGAATTGGCGCAGAAACCGACCGTCTCCGCACCCTGGGCGCGGCTCACCACCAGGGCACTCTTAATCAACCCCTGGGAATCGATCACCAGGTCGTATTGCTCGCCGGCGAGATCCTGAAAGAACGACCGCAATTCCCGGCGCGAGTGCCACAGGCGACGGCGCCATCTCCGCCAGGCAATGGGCAGCACACGGTCGACCGCGGGATGGGCGGCGGGGACGGCCCCATAGGCCTCCTCCGCCACCCAGTGGAAGCGCACGCCCACCCGGGCGGCGTCGGTAACGGCCGGCAGGGTGTGCACTAGGTCCCCAAGCGAAGACATTTTCACCAGCAGCGCCTTCATCGCTATGGGGGCGATGCCTCAAGCGCCGCGATCACTCGTTGCTGCCCGATGCCGCGCAGGCAGCTAAGGTGTTCCAGGGGACATTCCCGCTGGAAACAAGGTCGGCAATCGAGCTCGTCCTCGATTACCGTGGCATAGGGGCTCAAGGGGGGCGTGAATGCCGGCGAGGTCGAGCCAAAGACGGCGACGACCTTGCGACCCAACGCACAGGCTACGTGCATCAGCCCGGAATCGTTCGTTATCACGGCATCCGCCAGCGACAGGAGGTCCACGGCATCGAGCAGCGTTGTTCGTCCCGCCAGGTTTGTCACCCCCGGTGCCGCATCGGCTACTTTCCTCGCGGTCGGAACATCCCCCGGGGCGCCAACGAGCCAGACTGCGTGCCCTATCCGCAACCTATCCATGGCGACGGCGGCGAAGTGGGCAGCCGGCCAGCGCTTCGCCGCGCCGTACTCGGCACCCGGACAGAGCACGGTGACCGGTGGGTTGGGCCGTAAACCCAAACGGGCTACAACCGATGCCCGGTTGGTCTCGTCCACGGTGAGTTCCGGCCAGGGAGGGGGCTTAGGCGGCGGTGTGCCTGCGGGCAGCGCCAGGCCCATGAACCGATCGATCATCCTGGGGTATTTGCGCGAGTCCAGCCGCCGACGGTTGTTGACGAGCCCATAGCGCGCCTCGCCATGCCATGCCACCCGTTTGGGGATGCCCGCCCACCAGGGCACCAACGCGGACTTGAAGCTGTTGGGTAGCACATAGGCGGCTTCGAACCCGCCGCCGCGCAACCTCGATGCTAGGCGTCGCCGGCGCCGCAACCCCAATTCCCCGTGGCCAACGGCAAGCTCGTGCACCACCGCCACCCCCGGCATGCGGCTTGCCAGCGGGGCCGTAGCGGACGGCGCCACCATGTGAATCTCGCCGGCGTGGTGCTCCCGACGCAATACCTTGACCAGGGTGTGCGCCATCACCATGTCGCCGACCCAGGCCGGAGCGACGATCAGCGCTTTCATATCAGCGGAACTCCATTGTTTTGGGAAGCGCCGCCGGGCGGTCGGGCGCAGTGCCCGCCTACACGGCGGTGTGCCATTCGGGGTGGGTGTTGCGCCGGCCCCGCACCTGGTCGAAGTAGGCGCCTTGCAGGCGTTCGGTGACCGGGCCCCGCTTGCCATCGCCAATACGGCGGCCATCGAGAGTACGAATGGGCAGCACTTCCGCCGCCGTACCGGTGAAGAAGGCTTCGTTGCAGATATACACCTCATCCCGGGTGATGCGCCGTTCGACGATCTTAAACCCGAACTCGTCGGCGAGGTGAAAGACGGTATTGCGGGTAATACCGTCGAGACAACTGGTCAGTTCCGGAGTATGGATCAGGCCGTCGCGCACGATGAAGATGTTCTCGCCCGAACCTTCGGCGACATAGCCCTCGTTGTCGAGCATAAGCGCCTCGTCGCACCCCGAATCCAAAGCCTCCTGCAGGGCTAGAATGGAGTTGGTGTAGTTGCCGTTCGACTTGGCCTTGCACATGGTGATGTTGACGTGATGGCGCGTATAGGAAGAGGTGCGCACGGTGATACCGGCTTCCCGGGCGTCCTCGTCCATGTAGTTGGGCCACGGCCAGGCAGCCACGGCCAGGTTCACCGTCAGCCCCCTGGCGCGCAACCCCATGGCTTCCGAGCCCAGGTACACGATTGGCCGCAGGTAGCCCTCCCGCAGCCCATTGGCGCGAAATGTCTCAATCTGCGCGTCGTTGACTTGTTCCCTGGTGTAGGGAATCCGCAGGCCCAGGATATGCGCGGAGTTGAACAGCCGCTCCGTATGCTCCCGCAGCCGGAAGATGTGGGGGCCCTTGGGTGTTTCGTAGCAGCGCACTCCCTCGAACACCCCCAGGCCGTAGTGCAGGGTGTGCGTCAGCACATGCACCTTGGCCTCGCGCCAGGGTATCAGGGATCCGTTCTGCCAGATAAAGCCATCCCGGTCGGCGAAGGTCGGTTCGGACATCTGTGCTCTACCTACAGTTGCGTGAATCCATTCTACCTGCAATGGCTTCGATGTTTGATGGCCCAATACCCTCCTGCGGTGCCGGCTTGCATGGAACAAGTTGTTGCTTCCTTGCGCCGATGCTCTCCCCGTGTCTTCCGGGCGGGTGCGCCGCGCTCCCCCGTCGGGTGCCGGGCGGGGATTGCTTGGCAGTGCCGGTTTCGGTGGGCCGGCGACGGCAGATGCTATCCTGTAAGGCCCGGTGCGCCGAACAGGCCGGTCTCAATGCGCGGCGGGGCGCGGTTCCGCGAACAGCCGCTCCCAGTTTCTGCGCACGGTTTCCCGGTAGACGGCGAGCGCGGCGTCGGACTCGGTGGAATCCGACAGATCCAGTGCGCGGCGATGCACCTCGCCGCGCAACGCCAGGTAGGCCAGCACCAGGCGCTCCGCCTCGTCCTGGGGAAGCACCCCGGCGTTGCCCGCTTCCTCCAGGATGCGCACGTTGTCCGACCAAAGCGCAAGGTTCGGGTGCTCGTGGGCGTAGGCCAAAACCAGGTACTGCGCCATGAATTCCACATCGACGATACCGCCGACACCCCGCTTTAGATCCAGACCGGCGCCGTGATGCGCCTCGATGCGCTGGCGCATCTTGATCACCTCCGCCCGCAACGGCGGTATGGGGCGGGGCCGGCGCAGCAGATCCAGGCGCGCCGCCTCGAAAGACCGCATGAGCTCGGGGTCGCCGGCGACGGCCCGGGCCCGGACCAGGGCCTGGTGCTCCCACACCCAGGCCTGGTCGCCCTGGTAGTTGCGAAACGCGGACAGGCTCGAAACCAGGGGGCCGGCGTTGCCGGACGGACGCAACCGCATGTCGATCTGATACAGCGGTCCGGAATAGGTGCGGACCGTGAGCAGGTGCAACATCTTGCGCACCAGCCGATGCAGCAGCCTTGACGCCGCCAGGGGCAGGTCGTGGATGAACACCAGGTCCAGGTCGGAATTGGGGCCGAGTTCCATGCTGCCGAGCTTGCCATAGCCCACGGCGATGAAGGGTCGCCCCTCGAAACTTCCGTCACCGCCCCCGCACTGCTCCCAGGCAATGCGGATGGCGTGCTCCAGGACCGCCTCCGCCAGCCAACTCAGGTAGTCGCTGACATGCATGATCGGCAGCAGGCCCCGGGTCTCGGCCACCGCCACCCGAAAAACGCGCTGTTCCTTGAAGGCGCGCAGCTCATCGACCAGCGTCTCCTCATCCTCGGTGGCCGCCAGTGCGGTGCCCAGTTCATCGACCAGGGCATCGCGACCGGACAGCAGATCCCAGGCGTGCTTGTCCAACAACACTTCCATGAATACGGGATGCGCTGCGAGTTGCTCGGCGACCCAGCGGCTCTGCCCGGCCAGGCGCACAAAAATCTGTAGCGCCTCTGGATTCTCGCGCAGCAGCGCCAGATAGGTTGAACGCCCGAGCAACGCCTTAAGGACCGGCACGAGACGTTCGACATCCCGGGTCGGACGGGGCTGGCGGCAGGCGATGTGCAACAACTCCGGCATCAGGGCGTTCAGCCGGCGCCGACCCACCTCGCTCACCGTGGAGCGGTCCCGCGCCCCGGCCAGGTCGCGCAACAGGTCGGATACCCGTTCAGGGTCGTCAAAGCCCGCCTCGCGCAGTTGCTCCGTGTCGTCCCTTCCGCTCCACAATCCGCCCCGCGTGCGCGGTGCTTCCGCTCCCACCACCCGGTCGAAGATACGTTCCACGTTGTCGCGGTGGCGGGCCAGGGTGGAAAGAAAGCCGGTGTAGGCATCGAAGCCCATGCCGAACGCCAGCCGCGCCCGGCCGTCTTCGGTGACGGGCAGGCGCTGGGTCTGCCGGTCGGCCTCGGCCTGCAGGCAGTGTTCGGTGTCGCGCAGAAATCGATAGGCGGCACCGAGTTCGTCTGTGGTGGCGCTATCGAAATGATCGATGCGCCGCAACTCGGCAAGGGTTTCCAGAAAACCGCGCCGGCGCATGTTGGCGTGCCGGCCGCCCAGAATGAGTTGCTGAACCTGCACGGCGAACTCGGCGTAGCGAATGCCGCCCGAACCGAGCTTGACATTGTCGGGCTTGTGCCGCTCGGCGGCGAGACGGGCCTTCATATCGCGCATCGCCTCCAGCGAGCCGAAATCTAGATGCCGCCGGTATACGAACGGCAAGAGCGCGCCGAGCAACGCCTCGCCCTGGGCGGTGGCGCCGGCGCAGGGCCGGGCCTTGATGAGCGCGTAGCGTTCCCAGCTACGGCCACTTGACTCGAAATACTGTTGTATCGCCCCGAAGTGCATGACCAGCGGGCCGCTGGCGCCATAGGGCCGCAGGCGCATGTCCACGCGGAACACGAAGCCGTCAGCGGTAACCGGGTGCAGCAGGTCGATAAGCCCTTGACCCACACGGGTAAAGAATTGTTGATTGCGGAGCCCCGACGCCGTGTGCCCCTCCTCTGGATAGGCGAACAGGAGGTCGATGTCGGAGGAGAGGTTGAGTTCCCGGCCACCCAGCTTGCCGAGGCCGAAGACGACGAGGTGTTGCGCCTCGCCCGATTCGTCGCTTAAGGGTTCGCCGGTGCGCTCCAGCTCCCGACGCTCGGCAGCTTCGAGCGCCACCGCGATGAAGCGATCGGCCATGAAGGACAGTACGTCGGTGGTCTCTTCCAGTGGCGCCGCGCCGGTGAGATGGCGCCACACCACCCACAACTGGCAGCGGTTGCGCAGCCGGCGAAGTGCCGGCTTCAGGCCCGCCGGGCCCGCAGCGGCGGCCGCCAGCTCCTCCGCCAGCCGGGCCTCAACCAGTGGTGCCTCGAACCGTCCCGTGGCCATGGATTCAAGGAACCAGTCCCGCTGCTGCACCGCGACCCGCTGGGCAAACTCGCTCAGTGCAAGTACCCGGCGCGCGGTCGCCGTCAGTTCCAGGCGCTCCCGTGCCGCGAACCGATCCACCTGTTCCCGCAGCCCACTTGGCAAAGCCTCAGTTGCCATCAGGGTGCCATACCGGCCCGTGCCATTCCGGGCCCCGGTCGGTGGGCCGCGCGGTCACGGCGGTGCAGGGCGGCCCGGCTTCGACGCAGAGTACTGGTTTTTTCCACTATCGACGGAAAGCTGGCCGCGCTGTGCTTGTTCAGGTCTGTCGTCACCGATGCTTGTGTCCCACTGGAGTCGAAGCTCCGTTCCAAGCACATTGTAGGTAAGCGAACGTGCGCGGCAATAACGTTCTTTGATGGAGTGGATGTTTCGGCGTGCGAACCCTGGGGGAACGGCCGTCGATTGGGAAATACAGGGTTCACTGCGCGTCGGTGTCCCTGCCCCAGGGTGGAAGCTCGCATGGATGCTCGGGCCGGTGCGCCGCGTTGGAAGCTCGCATGGATGTTCGCCCCCGGTGCGCCAGGTTGCAAACGGCGGCCTGTCCGTGCCCAGAGCCTGCGCACCCCGCATATGGCGGCGTCGTCCGCCATGCGCCGGGTTGCGAACGGCAGCCTGTGGGTGCCTAGGGGGCGGATCCGGCGGCCCGAACACGCCGCCAGCGCCAATCGGCGGGCTGTCTGTGCCCAGGCACGGTCTTTGTCCAGAACCGGCGCGTGGTGCTTGCGGGAGAAGCTATAATCCGGTCACTAGGATGCATCCGCTTGGAAGCCGATTTGCAGGGCCGCTATGCGAACCGAGGATTACGTGCGCTGGTTTCGCGCCTCAACCCCATACATCAGGGCCCACCGGGGACGGACCTTCGTCGTTGTATTGAGCGGCGAGGCGCTGCTGCACGGCAACCTCGTCAACATCGTGCACGACCTGGCGCTGCTGAATGTACTGGGGGCGCGGCTCGTGCTGGTGCACGGCGCGCGGCCGCAGCTCGACGCGGCGCTGCCGGATAGCACCTTCCACACCCATCAGGGCGTCTCCCGGCGCATTACCGACGCTGCGGCTATGGATGCGGTGGCCGGCGTGCACGGGCAATTGCGCACCGAACTGGAGGCGCTCTTTTCCACCGGCCTGCCGGCGACCCCGCTGCACAACACAGAGATTCAACTCACGGCCGGAAACTTCATTACCGCTAGGCCCATTGGCGTGCTCGATGGCGTGGATCACGAACTAACCGGCCGGCCGCGCCGCATCCGCGCCGATGGCATAAACCGAGCCCTCGGCACCGGGGCTATCGTGCTGCTTGCACCCATCGGCTACTCGCCTTCCGGCCAGGCATTCAACCTGGCTACGGATGAACTCGCCGAACTGGTCGCGGTTGCGCTGCAGGCCGACAAGCTGGTCGCGTTCGACGAACTGCCCTATCTGGCCGGTGCGGACGGCGAGCGTCTTGGCAACCTGTCGCCGGGGGAACTGGATGAATTCCTCCAAGCCTCTCCCGTCGGCGAGCATACCCGGCGCAACCTGCGCTCTCTGCTTGGCGCCGTGCGTGGGGGGGTGAAGAGCGGGCAATTGGTGAGCTACTCCGATGATGGTGCCCTACTGGCGGAACTGTTCACCGCCGAAGGTGTGGGAACCCAGATCACCGAAGAGGACCGTCGGGTTGTACGCCAGGCCGAACCGGGGGATGTGGCGGACATTGTGGAGATCATCCGCCCGCTGGAGGAATCCGGTGTGCTCGTCAAGCGGTCGAGGGACCGTTTGGAACGGGAGATCGGCCGCTTTCTAGTCGCTGAGGTGGATGGCATTGTCGCCGGATGCTGTGCGCTCTATCCCGCCGGACAGGGCATGGAGCTAGCGTGCATGGCGGTACATCCCGCCTATCGTGGCGGTGCGCCCGGTACCGGCGCCAAGCTCTTGGCAACGGCGGAGGATGCGGCGCGGGCAGGGGGTTGCAGCCACCTTTTTGTGCTGACAACCCAGGCCCGGGACTGGTTCTTGGAGAACGGCTTTCACGAAGCCGAGAACGAGGACCGGCAGGCCGCACGAAAGACGCTGTACAGCGTCGAGCGCAACTCCAAGTTGCTGGTCAAGACCCTGGCACCGAGCCGCCCGCCACCCGAAGAGGTTCGCGAACATGGCTGACAATAGGCCCTTCTCCTCCGTTGTTGTCGATGGCATCGCCCAGGCGCCGAGCCGCGCTATGCTCTATCCGGTGGGTTTCACCGCGGCGGATTTCAAGAAGCCGCAAATCGGCATCGCCTCGACCTGGAGCATGGTCACCCCGTGCAATATGCACATCGATCAACTCGCCCAGGCCGCAAGCCTCGGCGCGGACGAAGCCGGTGCCAAGAGCGTGCTGTTCAATACCATCACGGTCTCCGACGGCATCTCGATGGGCACTCCGGGCATGCGCTACTCGCTGGTTTCCCGGGAAGTCATCGCCGATTCCATCGAGGCGGTGGTCTGCGCCCAGGGCTTCGACGGTTTCGTCGCCATCGGCGGCTGCGACAAGAACATGCCCGGCTGCGCCATGGCCATGGCCCGCATTGACCGGCCGAGCGTCTTCGTCTACGGCGGCACCATTCGGCTAGGGGCCGAGCGCCGGGACATCATCTCGGTATTCGAGGCGGTGGGGCAGCACGCCGCCGGCCGGATCGACGACCTGAAGCTCAGGGAAGTGGAGGCTACCGCGATTCCCGGGCCCGGTTCCTGCGGCGGTATGTACACCGCCAATACCATGGCCTCGGCCATCGAGGCACTGGGCCTCTCGTTGCCGAACAGTTCCGCCCAGGAGGCCGTCTCCGAACACAAGCGCCAGGACAGCTACAACGCCGGCAAAGCCGCCCACCACCTGGTCGAGCGCGGCATCAAGCCAAGCGACATTCTAAGCAAGGAAGCCTTCGAGAATGCCATAACGGTGGCGATTGCCCTGGAAGGTTCAACCAACGCCGTGCTGCACCTGCTCGCCATCGCCAGCGCCGCCCGGGTGCCCTTGGATCTCGATGACTTTAGCCGCATCGGCGCACGGGTGCCCGTGCTGGGCGACATGCGCCCCTCCGGTCGCTATGGCATGAGCGAACTCATCCGCATCGGTGGTATTCAGCCGCTCATGAAGATGCTGCTCGATGCCGGGTTGCTGCACGGCGGCTGCCTCACGGTGACCGGCAAGACCCTGGCCGAGAACCTGGCGGCGGTGGCGGGCTATCCCCGGGGCCAGCGGATCATCCGTCCCATCTCCAACCCAATCAAGGCGGAGAGCCACCTGGTGATTCTGTACGGCAACCTGGCGCCCGAGGGGGCAGTAGCCAAGATCACCGGCCACGAGGGCCTGTCGTTCACCGGCAAGGCGCGCTGTTTTCACGGCGAGGAGGCGGCGATGGGCGCGATTATGGATGGCGTGGTGGGTTCCGGCGATGTGGTTGTCGTGCGCTACGAGGGCCCCAAGGGCGGTCCCGGCATGCGGGAAATGCTTTCTCCGACCAGCGCCATCGCCGGCCGCGGCCTAGGTGGCGAGGTGGCGCTCATCACCGATGGGCGCTTCTCCGGTGGGTCGCACGGCTTTGTAATTGGCCACATAACGCCCGAAGCCTTCGAAGGTGGCCCGATAGCGCTGCTCGAGGATGGCGACCAGATCACCGTCGATGCGGAGCGGCGGACGATCGACGTGGCGCTTAGCGATGCCGAACTCGCCGCGCGCCGCACCGCCTGGCGGCCGCCCCCGCCGTATGCGGAGCGGGGCCTGTTAGCCAAGTACGCACGACTGGTCGGTTCCGCAAGCGGCGGCGCCGTGACCGACGCATAACCAGGGCCGTCACCGATGGGTTATCGCCTGGCCTCCGATGCCATGATGATTGCCCATCTGCTCTATATCATCTTCGTCGTCGTCGGTGGGCTGGCCGCGTTTCGCGCCCGCTGGGTGCTCTGGCTGCACGTACCGGCCGTCTCCTGGGCGATATACGTTCAGTATTGGGGGCGCCTATGCCCGCTGACGACCTGGGAGCAAGAACTGCGTAACCGGGCCGGCGAGGCGGGCTACGAAGAGGGGTTCGTCGATCATTACCTGATGCCGCTCATCTATCCGGGCGACATCCCGGCGGCCATGCACCTGGTTCTGGGGACGGCGGTTATCCTGATCAACGCCCTGATATACGGGCGGCTGATCGCCGTGGCCCGGAGGTCGCGCCGAGTTTCCTAGGGCGCGATATGCAATCGGCCGCGAGTGGATAGAACGCGGGGCTTGGCACCCTCGCCGCCAACCCCGGCGCGGTTCCGCCGGCCGTTGGCGACGTATTTAGGCTGGTGCGGGTTAGCGGTGCCGTCTATCCCTGGGCCTTTCCTTGGCCTGGCTGACGCGGATGCGCCGGGAATCTACTTCCGTTTCGTTGAGTTCCTGGATTGCCGAGCGGGCACCGTCATCGTTCATTTCAACGAAGCCGAATCCGCGCGACCGGCCTGTTTCGCGGTCCATCACCACATTGGCGGAGCGAACATCGCCGAACTTTGCGAATAACTCCTCAAGATCGGCGCTGCTCATACTCCAGGGCAGGTTGCCTACGTATATCTTCATTATCCTATCCAATCAAAGAACAAGGGGCCCGGAGACGACAATCGACCCGGGCTGTTTACTGGGCACACCGCCAAGACGATAAAGAAGCTCTATACGGAGGCTGCACAATCACTCGAAAGAACGGGTCAGCGGAGGTCCAGTCGACTGTTACCATACGGCAAAGCCGGGGCGGGCACAATCGCCATATGTCCCGAGCTCGTGCGATCCATTGCACCGGAACCCATAGGGACATTGGCGGGTTTGCCATGCGGCTATGCCGCCTGAAAGTGTTCGTCGCCGATTTCGAATGGGCATTGCGCTTCTATTTTAATCGCCTACGAGTTCCGCGTACTCAAGTGCGACAGGCTGCCGCCCCATCGGCCCGTTTGCGGCTGTTCTCGTGCACATAGTCGACCAGGTACTTGACATTATCGACCGGGGTCTCGGGCACGATGCCGTGTCCGAGGTTGAAAATATGGCCGGGCCGGCCGGCCGCCTCGTCTAGAACGGCCTGGGCTTGGCGGGCCACGACCGCCCGGTCGGCGCACAGCGCCATGGGGTCGAGGTTGCCCTGAACCGCCGTGCAGCCCAGGGTCGACCAGGCGCTGCCCAGAGATACCCGCCAATCCAGCGCAATCACGGTGGGTGCCATGCCGGCTATGTCGATGAGTTGATGGCTGTTGCCGGTACCGAAGTAGATCACCGGTACACCCTGGTTCCGCAACCGGGCGATGAGTCGGCTGGTATGCGGCAGCACATGTTGCCTGAAATCTCCGGTGGAGAGGCAACCCGCCCAGGTGTCGAACAGTTGCACGGCTTCGACGCCGCTGGCGATCTGCAGCCTTAGGTAGCTATCGACTTGCTCCAGCAGCTTGTCGAGCAGGCGGCGCCAGAGTTCCGGCGCTTCGTAGATCAGCTTCTTGACGAACCGATAGTTCTGCGACCCGCTGCCCTCGATGGCATAGGAGGCGAGGGTAAAGGGAGCGCCGGCGAAGCCGATTAGCGCAATGTCGGCGGGCAATCCGGAGAGGATATTGCGAACCGTGCGGGCTATGTAGGGCGTCGCCTCTTCGGCCGGTGCGTTGACCAGGGCGTCTATGTCCCTTTCGGTGCGCACCGGGTTGGCGAAAACCGGGCCGACGCCGGGCCGGTAGTCCAGCGAAAGGCCCATGGGCTCCAGTATGGGCAGCAGGTCGGCGAACAGGATGGCCGCATCGACGCCCAGAATACGTTGCGCGTCCAGGGCCGCCTCGGCCGCCCGCTCCGGGTTCTTGAAGAACTCCAGGCTGGACAGCTTGCCCTTGGTCGCGTGATACTCGGGCATGTAGCGGCCAGCCTGGCGGTTCAACCAGATGGGCGTATAGTCCACCGGCTCGCCCCGGCAGGCGCGCAGAAAAACCTTCTCCATGCCGTATTAAACCACCTTGCTGTTTCTAAGATTAACCCTAGACGGTAGTGGGTGCTGGCTCAGTTTGAATTCTGGCTGCGTCGAACGCCATGTGGGACGGCCTTGCCATGATCCACAAGTTTAAACTGAGCCACTGTCCGGTAGTGTATCGGTTTGCATCCCGAGCCTGCCGAATCCCCTGTGTGCCGTGCCTCCGCCCGGTCCACAAATGCAAACTGATACACTACCCCCCAGACGGAGCCCTGTGATAACCGATGTCCGAACAAACCACCGAAGCGCGTCCTTCCCCAAGGGCTGCGGATATTGCCTACCTGCGGCTGCGTGTACCGGACTTGCGCCGGATGAAAACCTTTCTCACCGACTTTGGGCTACATGTGGAGGAAGGCGTCACCAGGGAGGGCGCGCCCGCGCTCTACAGTAGCGGCACCGACGGAGAACCCTACGCGCATATTGCGGAGCAGGGGGAGGGGAGGTTCCTCGGCGTTGGCTTTCTAATGGAATCCAAGGAGGATCTTCGGGCGCTCGCATCTCTCGACGGCGCTTCCGGGGTGCATCGAATCCAGGCCCCGGGCGGCGGGCTTAGGGTGCGCTTTACCGACCCCAACGGGCTGGTAGTGGATGGCATTCACGGCTGGAGCGCATCCTCCGCCCGTTCGGTCGAAGAGCGGCTGCCGATCAATACGGGCACGCATCGTGCGCGTCTGCGCCAGCCGGTTCGGCTGCGGCGGCGCGCTTCCCAGGTCAAGCGCCTGGGCCATTGCGTGCTTTTTGTCAAAGATCTCGGGGAAAGCGAGCGCTGGTATAAGGAGAGATTCGGCCTGCTAACCTCGGATGAGATCTATGCCGGCGAGGAAACCAATACACTGGGTGCCTTCCTGCGCTGCAACCGGGGTGAGGTGCCCGTCGACCACCACAGCCTGTTCCTGCTCAAGGCAGAAGCACCCGGGTTGCAGCATGCGGCCTTCGAAGTGCAGGACTGGGACGATCTGATGTTGGGTCACGACCATCTCGCCGACCAGGGCTACCAGCATCAATGGGGTATCGGTAAGCACATACTGGGCAGCCAGGTCTTCGACTATTGGCACGACCCTTTCGGCCACGTCATGGAACACTTCACCGATGGCGACCTTTTCGATTCCAGCCACCCGCCCTCGCGTGCATCGGTACAGTCGGTCATGGGTGTGCAGTGGGGCGCGCCGTCCGCTCGATAATCGACCTTGCGGAACAGCACTTCGCCAAGCCCTTTCACCTTGCGGCGCATGCCCGGGGACAGGGGCGCTTCCGCCAGTAGCGAGGTGCGCTCGCACAGCAGCACCTCGCCGGCGGCGGCCAGGCTCTGCAGCCGGCTGGCCAAGTTCACCGGATAGCCGATCACCGTATACTCCAGCCGCCCACCCCCGCCCCAGTCGCCGAGCGAGCAGTAGCCGCTCGATACGCCGATCTTGACCCAGGCAGCCCCGGGCAGCCCGCGGCTCTGCCAGTTGGCGGTCAGCTTTTCCAGTTCCCCGGACAGGTTCCGGCAGCAGCCCAGGGCATCCGCCACCAATTGCCGATGGGATCTCGCGCCCTCCTCTCCGAATACCAGCAGCGCGCCATCGCCGACCACCTTGCTGACGGCACCGCCCCATTGCTGGGTGACGCTCGCGATGCATTGCAGATAGGTGTCGAGCATGGTTGCGAGCTCTTCCATCTGTAGGCGCTCGACCAGTCGCGTAAATCCGGCAAGATCCGCGAACACCACCACCAGCCACCGCCGCTCTAGGCGCGGCCGGTCGGCACCGCCTAGGCGTCTGGCCAGGGTATGGGGCAGATACTGTTGCAGCCGGGCATTCAACGCCCGAATCTCAGTACGCTCCCCTTGGGTGGCCAGCAGCCGGACATAGGCGACATGTGCCACCAGGGTGCAGTAGGTCAGCAACAACAGCCCGGCGAACGCCGCCATCCCGCTTGGCGACACCAGGGCGGGCGAGACCAGCAGGCCACCGGCCAATGCCGGGGCAGCACAGCCAATCGCCTTCAGCGCCTGCCACAACCCGCCCTGCAGGGCGTTGCTCATCACCAGGATGACGGAGACCACCCCCAAAAGGGTTGCTGGAAAACCGCTGGCGGCGAACAGAAAGCTTGCGAGCGCCGCCTCGAGCAGGTGCAGCCGCAGCTCCTGGCGAGCGTCCGCTGCCCGCGGGATACCCCGGCCGCACGCGCCCCGCCGCGGCTTGGCGAGTCGCCGACGGCGTAGCGCGACGCCTACCCGCGAGAGGCCGTCTGCAACTGGTGGCCAGAGCCCGCACGCCGCGGCCACCACCGCTGCCCGCCAGGGCTCCGGTTCCGCAAACAGTAGGAACCCCAGGGCCACGGCGGGATAGAACCCATAACGAAACGGGCGCGCATTGGCGGCCAGACCCCGTGGCGCGGCACGCATGTCTCAACAGGTTTCGTTGCGCACCCGGCCGCACGGCTTCGCAGCAGCGCTGCCGCGCGCCGCCGTTGCGAAAGCGGGCAAAATACGCGCTTCTGTGAGTGTTGGCATGGACGCCATTGAAGCAACCCCCAGGCGGGCTGCTCCAGTGGCTAATGTCGTTCAGTCGGGTAAGCCAATGTCCATGCCGAGCGTGGGATCAAGGTCTTCCTGGTAGTCGACGCCAGGAAAACCAAAACCGAAGATTTTCAGGAAATCCGCCTTGAATCCCCGCAGGTCTCCCAACCGGGGGAGGTTGTGCGTGGTCACCGTCTGCCAACGTCGCCTTACTTCGTCCTGCACGGCTGCCGAGAGTTCCACGTCGTCCACGCGGATACGGCCCACCTCGTCGAGGCGTTGCGAGCTGCCCTTGGCGAGTTGCGTCGCAAAGAGCCGGTGGATGTGCCCGATGCTGTCTTCGTGCTCGCCCCGCTCCTTCATGACCTTGAACAGCAGCGCCACATAGAGCGAGACCACCGGAATAGCGGCGCTTGCCTGGGTCACCACGGCCTTCAGCGAGGCTACCCTCGCGCTGCCGCCCAAACCGGCCAGCCGCGTGGTAATGGCCGCGGCGGCCCGGTCGAGGTCTTCCTTGGCCTTGCCGAGCGTGCCTTGCCAGTAGATCGGCCAGGTCAGGTCGCTGCCGAGGTAGGTAAAGGCCAGCGTGCGAAATCCGGGTGCCAACAGCTTCGCCTCGGCCAGGGCGTCGACCCACAGTTCCCAGTCCTCGCCGCCCATGACCGCCACGGTGTCGGTGATGTCCTGGTCGGTGCCGGGTTCGAGCGTCACCTCGATCACCTCGCCCCGGTCGACGTTCAGCGATTTCATGGTCAGGGTTCGCCCAAGGGGCTTCAGGGCGGAACGATGCAGCAAACCCGTGCGCGGATGCCGACGTACGGGCGAGGCCAGGCTGTAGACCAGGAGATCGATCTGTCCCATATTCCGGCGGATGGCCTCGACGGCGCTGGCCTTGACCTCGTCCGAGAAAGCATCGCCGTCGATGGTCTGGGCATAGCCGTCAACGGCCTGCGCAAAGGCTAGGTTGTTGTACCAGCCGGCGGTGGCCGTCCGCTTCTGGCTCGGCGGTTTTTCCAGAGACACGCCGAGTGTGTTGGCGCCGCAACCGGTCGCCGCCACGATGCGGGAGGCGAGGCCGTACCCACCCGAGCAACCCACCACCAGCGCGTTGGCGATGCCCGCATCGATGCAACCCGACGACCTGACCTGCTCGATCTGCCGCTGTACGTTTGCAGCGCAGCCACGCGGGTGTGCGGTGGTGCAGATGAATCCTCGGATTCTGGGCTTGACGATCATGCGCGGTGCGGCCCGCCTTGTGGGGGGCGACATGATACCTTGGGGCATCCGCCGCCGCAGCAGGCCGCTAGGTTTGTCTACGGACGTAGCTGGCGATGCGGAAGGGGTGGTCGTGGGCCGCATCCGCGGCATGGTTGCGGGACGACGTCTCGCGCCAAAGACGCCAGTCAACCTCTGGAAACCAGGTATCTCCATCGACCTCCGCCTGTACCCAGGTGACGAAGAGCTGATCGGCTACAGGCAGCGCCAGCTCGTACACCCGTGCCCCGCCGATGACGAAGGCGGTGTGCTTCCCTCCCTCGGCGCACTGTTTCTCGGCGCAGGCCAAACCGGCATCGAAATCCGATGCTACCAGAATCCCCTGGGCGGGGTAGTCGGCCCGGCTTGTCAGAACGATGTTGGCTCGGCCGGGCAGCGGCCCCGGCATCGACTCGAAGGTTCGCCGCCCCATTATGACGGGCTGCCCCATGGTGGTGTTCATAAAGTGACGCATGTCGTCGCGCAGCCGCCACGGCAGTCCGCCATCCCGGCCGATCACCCGGTTCTTCGCCATGGCCCAAATAAGGGCAACTGCCATGGAAGAAGTTTCGCCTTTCAAGAGCGAACGCTTTGCGATAGTGCTGATGCCGTGGTTGGTCAACGTATCCCCATAGGCCCCGATGGTTCGCATGAGTTGGTGCCGAAAACGGCGTGCCGACGGCGGGGCCTCATAGCGAGCGGTACGCCGCCTGCAGTAGTTTGAATCCGCGCAGGTCGCCCATCAGGTTGCCTTCCATGCGGTTCATGACGTAGGACACGCAAAGTCGCGCATCCAGGTCGATCACGGCCGTTGAGCCACCCCATCCGCCCCAATAGGCGATGTGCTGGTTCGGCCCCATCGGCAGCAGGTCGGTAGTGAGGCCGTAGCCCATGCCGAACTTGACCGGCACGCCCAGCACCAGGTCGGTGCCGAAGGTCTGCTCCTCGAAGATCACCCGGCAGCCGGGTTCGGACATCAGGCGCTTACCACGGGCGCTGCCCAGGTTGGCGGCCAGGGTTTGTACGGCGACCACCGAGCGGGCGTTGCCGTGGCCGTTGGCGGCGGGCAGTTCCGCCTGCCGCCAGGCGGCGGTGGCCGACTCCCGTGCCTTGACCGAGGGGCTGGCGAATGTCCGTGCGGCGATGGAATCTTTTTTTGCCGCTGCGGCGGGTGCTTCCTTCGGGGGTATGAGTTCGCCGATTCTGTGGTGGTGCTCCGCCCCCGTACCGATGTGGAAATCGGCATGGAGGGGCTCGGCAATCTCGCGGCGGAAAAAGGTACCCAGCGACTCCCCGGCGATGCGGCGCACCAGTTCGCCGATCAGATAGCCCTGGGTGAGCGCGTGGTAGCCGCTGGCGGTTCCCGGTGCCCACCAGGGCGCTTGGCGGGCGAGCGCCGCCACCACCTTTTCCCAATCATAGAGGTCGTTGCCGGAGATCGGCTCGTCCATGCCGGAAAGCCCGGCCGAGTGGCTCATGAAGTGCCGCACCTCCACCTTTTCCTTGCCGTTTGCCGCGAACTCCGGCCAGTACTTTTTTACCGGCGCATGGAAGTCGAGTTCGCCCCGGTCGGCGAGCAGGAGCGCAACCAGCGCGGCCATGGTCTTGGTGGTGGAGTAAACGTTGACGATCGTATGCTCCTCCCAGGGCAGGGTTGCGGCCCGGTCCCGGTACCCGCCCCAAAGATCGACCACGTATTCGCCCTCCAGGCTCACCGCAACGGAGGCACCCACTTCGCCCCGCTCTGCGAAATTCTCCGCAAAGGCTGCCCGCACCGCCTCGAACCGAGGCGCACAACTGCCGTGAATGTCCAGTTTTCTTCTCCTTAAATCCGCGGTGTTATACCCGCTCTTGACGGCACAAAGTCCGAGCGGCGGTTCCTTCTATTATGGAGCGAAAGCGTTTGCGTTCCACCACCTCGCCGTCCTCACCGACCGCGGTCAGGTGGAAAATCTTCTTGGCCAAATCGATGCCAACTCGTCTAATGTCGGTCATGATCTGTTCCGTTTGTCGATAGAGAAGCTCATTGTGGCCTTCGAGGCCGTGCGAATGAAACGGGGCGGACCATCCCATCAAATTCTCCTATCGTTTGCTTGCGTGGACGGCCTTCGAGCCGGCGCACCGCACGCATCCGCCGAACGCCGGGCGAGTTTGCCTTGCTGCTCCCATGGGCATGGGCGCTGGCGCGAGCCGCAAAGGTTTGGCGGGTGGGCGCGGCGCATGCGCGAATTTGGTTGGTTTCCTCCCGTTCGGCGCGGTCGTCCCGACCCTTGGCGCAACGTGTGCCGCTGGCGGGAAAGCGCTTGTTCGCACGCCGCCGCGCCAGCACAATTGCCGCCGATCACAAGGAGTCCCCATCATGATGTTTGCGATAACTGCCCTCTACGCTGCAATCCTCGTGGCGATAGGCATCTATCTCATGTTCAAGGTCGGCGCGATGCGCGGCAAGGCCGGCATTTGGATACTGCACGGCGACAATATGGAACTCGCCACAGCCATCCGGCGGCACGGCAACTTCACCGAACAGGTACCCTTGGCGCTGATTCTGATGGGGGTCGTCGAGGCGAACGGCGGTAACCACATCCTCCTGCATGTCCTGGGCGTGATCCTGGTGCTGGCCCGCATCGCTCATCCCATTGGGCTCCGTCACGACGGTTCAAGCCAACCCTTGCGGGCCGTGGGTGCCATCGGGACGCTGCTGGTGACGATCATCCTGGGTGGCGTAGCGCTGTGGCAGGGAGTTCTAGCCCTATAGGGTTGTGACCGGGCCGTGGCCCGGTTTGCGGGCCCCGCCCATGGCCATCGCCGTTGCCCGGTCGGCGGCATCTTTCGCTCTTCAGGAGCCTCGGTGCAGTCGTCGATCCGCCTATGGCCGTCGCTGTCGCCCGGGCGGAGCGGCAGGGAGTGGCCGCCTTGATTCGCTGGCGACGAAAGTCGGTGCCGGTCGGCGCTAACTTGCCCCGGTGGGCACCTTGTTGAAGGGAATACCCTTGTCCAGCCTCGGCTCCTGGGGCATGCCTAGCACCCTTTCGGCGATTATGTTGGCCATGATCTCATCCGTGCCGCCGGCGATCCGCATGCCGGGGATCGCCATAAAGTTGGTGGGGAACAGGCCCGACGGTGCGGAGTAGTCGGCATCCCAGACAGCCCCCGACATTTCCATGAGATCCATGGCGAAAGAGGCCATATCCTGGGCCATGGGTGCGCCGACCAGCTTGCCGATGGAATTTTCCGGCCCCGGCGTATCGCCCCGGGAGAGTGCGCTGAGCGTCCGGTAGCCGGTGTACTTGAGCCCGGCCCGCCGGCAGTACCAATCGGCCAGCTTGGCGCGCACGGCGGAATCCTCGATGGCCGGGCGATCGTCGATGGTGACGGTCTGTGCCAGCTTGAGGAGTGTATGAAAGTCTCCGCCACCGCCGCCGCCACCGATTGCGGCCCGCTCGTGCATCAGGGTGGTGATGGAGACCTGCCAACCCTGGCCCACGGCGCCGAGACGTTGCGCGTCGGGGATGCGCACGTCGGTGAAATACACTTCGTTGAAGTTCGAGTCGCCGGAAAGCTGTTTGATGGGCTTGGTCTCGATGCCGGGGGAATGCATGGAAAGAAAGAAGTAGGAAAGCCCCTTATGCTTGGGCACGTTGGGGTCGGTACGCACCACCAGAATGCCGTAGTCGGCGTAGTGTGCGCCGGAGGTCCAGATCTTCTGGCCGTTGATGACCCACTCATCGCCCTGCTGCTCCGCCTTGGTGCGCAGCGCCGCGAGGTCGGAGCCACCGGCCGGTTCGCTGAAAAGCTGGCACCAGATCTCCTCGCCGCTGGCAAGTTTCGGCAGGTAGCGGCGCTTCTGCTCCTCCTTCGCCCAGGACATCAGGGTGGGTGCTGCCATGCCCTGACCGATGCTGAATACGGCGCCCGGCAGGTTCGGGTACCTGGCCTCTTCCTGGTTCCAAATCACCTGCTCCATGGCGCTTGCGCCGCGGCCCCCGTATTCCCTTGGCCAGCGAATACAGGCCCAGCCGGCATCGTACTTGCGCTTCTGCCACAGCTTGGAACGGGCCATTTCGTCCAATCCCGCAAACTCGTCTTCGACCGGCACGTTCTCCGCAAGCCACGCACGCGCTTGTTCACGAAACGTGGCTTCCTGGGGGGTGTCTTTGAAATCCATTGTTGCCTCCTGCCTGCTGTCAGGCCACGTTACTCTGCTCGACGGCGGTTATGAGCTTGTCCTGCCACTGCCCCTCGCTGCCAATGTTGACGGACAGGAGCTTGGCGCGCCGGTAGAAGAACTGGCAGTCGAACTCCCAGGTGTAGCCCATGCCGCCGTGGGTCTGGATGTTTTCCTTGGATGCGTAGTAGTAGGCCTGGGTTGCCGAGACCCGGGCCGTGGCAGCGGCCACGGGCAGGTCCGGAGCATCGGTATTGAGCGCCCAGGCACCGTAGTAGCAGTTGGAACGTGCCAGGGTGTTGTTAACGTAGGCGTGCGCCAGCTTGTGCTTGATGGCCTGGTAGGAGGCGATCGGCCGGCCAAAGGCGTACCGGCCCATGGCGTATTCCTTGGCCATCTCCAGGGCGGCATCGGCACCGCCCACCTGCTCCCAGGCAAACAGCACCGCGGCGCGGTCGAGAAGCCTGCCGGTCGCGGCCCAGCCACTGCCCGGCGCACCCAGCGGCTCACAGGCCGCGTCGGCGAAATCGAGACGCGCATGACTGCGGGAGAAGTCCAGGGTGCGCTGCGGCGTGCGGGTAACACCCGCCTGATCCAACTCGACCAGGTTGAGGCTGGCGCCATCGCCGGAATCGCTGGCCGAGACCACCACGGCGAGCTGCGCGATATCGCCATCGGCGACGGCGACCTTGCCGCCGTTCAGCGCGCCACCTACAGCCGTCGTGCGCAAACCGGCGGGGGTGGCGCGCCCCGGCCCCTCGGCCAGAGCGAAGGTGCCGATGACATCGCCCGCCGCCAGCCCGGGCAGCCATTTCTGTTTCTGTTCCCGGCTGCCGGCCATGAGCAGGGCCTCGGTCGCCAGGTAAACCGAGGAAGAGAAGGGCAGCGGCGCCACCGCGCGGCCCAACTCTTCGGCAACAACCACCAGTTCCAGGTAGGAAAGCCCAAGCCCGCCGAATTCCTCGGGCACGACCGTGGCGGTCCAACCCATATCCGCCACCTTGCGCCAGAGCTCCATGTCGAACGCCCCGCGGCCCTCCAGCGCCTCGCGCACCCTGCCCATAGGGCAATGCTCCGCCAGAAACCCGCGAGCTTGGTCGCGGAGCAGCTTCTGTTCATCAGAGAACTCGAAATTCATGGTTCCCTCTTGGATTCCTTGAAGAACGCAAGCCCGCAATTGTCCACACTTTGGGGTAGAAACGCGAGTCCTAGGCACCGCTGGCAGTGTATCAGTTTGCATCCCGGCCCTGCCCTTGCTCGATGCACAGATGCAAGCCGATACACCACCGCACCGCTCTTCGTGGCTTCCCTGCTCGCTAGGCCATAAAATGATGCCTGTCCGAACTATGCCGGCACCATCACCCGTGAACTACGCCGACCTCGGCTATCTGCGCGCCGTTGCCGTTGCGCCACGAGTACACTTGAGCGAACCCTTGGCAAACGCCGTCGAGGTAATCGCCCACCTTAGGCGGCTTGAACGTACCGGCGCCGCGCTGGTGCTGTTCCCCGAGCTCTGCCTCACGGGCTACAGTGCCGAAGACCTGCTGCTCACGGCGAAGCTGCTCGCCGATGCCCGCGAGGCGCTGGCCCGCGTCGCCGCGGCGGATGTGGGCGTCACCGCCGTTGTGGGTACACCCTGGCCCAGCCCGGATGGGCGCCTGTTCAACTGCGCGGCGGTGATTGCCGGTGGCCGCATAGTCGGCATGGTTCCCAAGACCGCGCTGCCGAACCACGCCGAGTTCTATGAGCGCCGCTGGTTCGCATCCGGGGCGGGGGTCGACCTTGAATCCGAAACCGAACTCGGCAGCTTCCGCATTTGCGCAAACCAGCTTTTCCAGGTTGGGCCATGCCGGTTCGCCGTGGAAATCTGCGAAGACCTGTGGGCGCCGGCACCGCCCGGGGCCGCGCACTGCCTGGCCGGCGCCGAATTGGTTCTGAATCCCTCGGCCAGCAACGAACTCGTGGCCAAGGCCGACTATCGCCGCGACCTGGTGCGCATGGCGAGCGCACAGTGGCTGTGCGCCTACCTGTACGCCGGGGCCGGGCTAACCGAGTCGAGCAAGGATTTGGTGTTCGGCGGCCACCTGCTGGCTGCGGAAAACGGCCGCCTGCTCGGAGACAGCGATCGGTTCAACCTTGGCGACACCGTGCTGACGGCCGATTTCGATCTCGACCGGCTGCACCGCGACCGGCTGCGCAACGGTACTTTCGCGACCGCGCCGCGCCCTGGGGCGCACCGGCTGGTGAAGGCCGCGGCGGCAATTCCAGCCATCGGGCGGCTCCACCGGCACTACGACAGCCACCCATTCGTGCCCAAGGACGAGGCGGAATTCCATGCCCGCGCCCGGGAGATACTGAATATTCAAGCAGGGGGCCTAAGCCGCCGGCTGCTCTCGGCGCCGGTCGAGCAACTGGTAATCGGCCTGTCCGGCGGGCTCGACTCCACCCTGGCATTCCTGGTGTGTCTGGCCGCCCTGCAGAAGCTCAAGCTAGCGTCCGCCAACCTGCACGCGCTGTCGTTGCCGGGCCCGGGGACAACTGAACACACGCGGTCGTCCGTTCGGCAACTCGGCAGCGCCACGGATGTTGCCATACAGGAGATTCCGATTGGTCCCGCCGTCGCCCAGCACCTCGGGGATCTGGAGCATACCGGCGAGGACGATGTGGTCTTCGAGAACGCCCAGGCCCGGGAGCGCACCCAGTTGTTGTTCGACTACGCCAACCGGGTGGGCGGCCTGGTCGTCGGGACTGGAGACCTGTCGGAACTGGCGTTGGGCTGGTGCACGTTCAATGCCGACCACATGGCCGGTTACAACGTCAACGCTGGGGTGCCGAAAACCCTGGTCGCCTATCTCGTGCGTTGGTATGCGCGCCACCGTGCGGACGACGCGCTTGCCGCCGCTCTGGAGCGCGTACTCGACACCCCCATTACTCCGGAGTTGATCGCGCCGCTAGACGGTAAAATCAGCCAGGAAACGGAAGCCATCATCGGGCCCTATGAACTGCACGACTTCTTCCTGTATCACTATGTGCGCGATGGATTCCACCCTAGGAAAATCTATGCATTGGCGCAGCTTGCCTTCGCCGGCCAGTACGACGCGGCGACGATCAAAGGGTGGCTGAAGGTGTTTTTCGAACGCTTCTTCAACCAACAGTACAAACGCACCACACTGCCGCCCGGGCCCAAGGTGGGCTCCGTGAGCCTTTCGCCGCGCGGCGACTGGCGCATGCCGGACGAGGTCTCGGCCGCGTCTCTGGTCACGGAAATCGATGGCTACTGAGCGGGATTCGAGCATGGCTGCCAAGCACTGGGTCGCCCCCGCGCCGACCCTGTGCAGTGCCGGGACAGCAGCCCGCATGTGGCGCCAGACCGCTCTTCGAGTTCGCGAATTTTGGTTGCCTGCTGTCCGGGGCCCGCGCACATGGGCAAAATCCGCGGCGATCATCGCGGCCCTTGGCGCAACATGCGGGGCACCGGGTGCCTTTGCGGTCGACGCCCCGCCCTGTGGAGATACAGGGGTTTGGATACAGATTCTCGGCGCCGGCGGGCCGGAGCTGAACGATGGCAGCAGCGCCTCCAGCTACCTGGTGTGGCTCGACAACCGGGCTCGGCTCTTGGTGGGTACGGCACCGGGTGCCTCGGTGCGCTTCGACGAGGCGGGTGCCCGTTTCGAAGACTTAGACGCGATCGTCCTGACCCATCTGCACGCCGACCACAGTGCCGATTTTCCCTCGTTCATCGTCGGTTCCCGCGACCTTGGGCGAGAACGGCCCCTGACGGTGCTCGGCCCCGAGGGCGGTGATTCGTTCCCCGACACAAAAACCTTTGTCGACCGGATGATCGGCCCTGCGGGCGCCTTCCCCTACCTGGCCGATTTCCTCACCCGCCAATCGAGTGGCGGCTACCGGCTGCGTGTCTGGAACGTGCCCGCTAGGGGCCGGCACCGCTGGGCCGGGTTTGCGACGGAGCATGTGCGGTTGGCGGCGATTCCGGTGCATCACGGCGGCGTCCCGAGTTTGGCGTGGCGCGTCGAGGCGGCTGGCAAGACAATGGTATTCGCCGGGGACTTTTCCAATCAGAAAGACCTGGTTGCTGAGTTCGCCAGGGATGTGGATGCCCTGGTTGTCTCCCACGCGGTGCCCGAAACAGCCCGCCCCGCTGCCCGGGAGTGGTTCGCGGTTCCCAGTAAGCTCGGCCGCATAGCTGGGCGCGCCGATGCCCGGATGCTGGTGCTCGGCCACCGCACACTGCGTACCCGGGGGCGCGAGACCCAGAGTAGGGAGGCAATCGAGAAACAGTTTGCCGGCCCCATCATCTTCGCTGACGACCTGGAGTGCTGGGGTCTATAATGCCCGCCCTCCGGCATGCTCGCTACGCGGCGTCGGAGCTTACAGATCGCAAGGGAAGCTAGCAGCCATGGGCAAAGGGGATATTCGCACCAGACGCGGCAAGATCAACCGCGGCACCTTCGGCGTTCGCCGCAAGAAGAAGCCTCGCAGAAGTACCAAGCCGCGTTCATAAGCCCGCGCCGCCGGGTATCTTGGCGTGGAACTACCCTGTGGTTCCTTCATATTAGGTGGCCTCCGCGCTCCACGCATGCGAGGCCCCATGGAACCTGCGGCCCGCACAGCCAATCCGGCGCTATGGTTCGCCGACGCCGCTCAGGTAGTCGTAGGCCAGGCTCGCCATGGCCCTAACGCCGGGTAGCAGGGCACCTTCATCCGCGTCGAAATAGGGTGAGTGATTGGGCACGGCGTCCTCGGCGGGCACATGCGCCGGCCGGGCGCCGACAAAGAAATAGAACCCGGGTATCTCCTGCTGAAAGAACGAGAAATCCTCGGCACCGGTCACCCGTTCCGCCACCGACAGGTTGTCCTTTCCGTACACTCGCGCCAGGGTCGGCGTCATGGCGGCCGTCAGGTCCGGGTCGTTATAGGTCACGGGCACGCCGGGGTCTATGGTCACCTCCACCTCGGCGCCTAGGGAACCGCCGACGCTGGTGGCGACCTCTCGAACTAGGCGATGAATCAGGTTCCTGGTTTTGGCGTCATACGTCCGAATCGTCCCGCTCAGACTGGCCTTGTCCGGAACAATGTTGCTGCGAACCCCGCCGTGGAAAGTGCCAACCGTCACCACAGCCGGCGAGACGGTGATGTCCACCCGACGGCTGACGATGGTCTGTAGCGCCGTGACGATATGCGCCCCGGCAACGATGGGGTCCACCCCCGCCCAGGGCCGCGCGCCGTGGGATTGCCGCCCAATCACCTCGATATTGAAACTCTGGGCGCTCGCCATGGTTCCGCCGGGCCGGTAGCTTGCCGTCCCCACGGCGCTGGACTGAAAGACGTGCAGGGCAAAGATCGCATCGACATCGGGGTTGCGTAGCACGCCTTCCCGGACCATTAGCTCCGCGCCGCCCTCTTCACCGGGGGGCGCGCCCTCCTCGGCGGGCTGGAAGATGAACTTGACAGTGCCGGGCAACTGTTCGCGAATGCCACTTAGAACAGTTGCCGCGCCCATCAGGATGGCGACATGGGCGTCGTGCCCGCAGGCATGCATGACGCCGACTTCCCGGCCTAGGTACGTGCTGGTGACCTTGGAGGCGAAGGGCAATCCGGTCTGTTCGACCACCGGCAGGGCATCCATATCGGCCCGCAGCGCGACCACCGGGCCCGGCTTGCCGCCTGTAAGCACAGCCACCACGCCGGTCTTGGCGATGCCCGTGGCGATCTCCAGCCCTAGTGAGCGCATGTGGCCTGCGACCAGTTCGGCGGTACGGAATTCGCGGTTAGACAACTCCGGGTGCTGGTGGATGTCCCGTCGCCAGGCGACCACCTGGGCTTGCACGGCGGCCGCGGCGCGGTCTATCTCCGCGTGCAGGTCATTGGCGGCCGTGCCCGGTACCCAAGCGCCGAGGAGCAGTAGCGCCGTCGCGCCGATCAAATGCCTGTTGTTCACTGTCGTCCCCGCCAAGGGTTGCCGCGCAAAAGTCTAACCCATCCGGCCCGCCTGGGTGTGCCGGCTCTTCCAAGGGGCGAAACTGCCAAAGGTGCGTTGCCGTTGCCGCCCACCATGCCCATAATTCCGGCTGCCAAGTCAATCGAGAGGAAACCCGATGCAATTCGATATCGCCATGACCGACGAACTGCTTGCCACGACCCGTGCGGTGCGCAAGCGGCTCGACCTGGAAAAGCCCGTGCCAAGGGCGGTTATCGACGAATGCCTGGAACTGGCCGTGCAGGCGCCCACGGGTTCCAACTCGCAGACTTGGCGATGGGTGGTGGTGGATGATGCCGACAAGCGCCGAGCGCTCGCCAACCTCTATCGCAAGGGTGCCGAAACCTATCTTTCCGCTGCCGCCGAACAGCCGGGCGACGCGCAGACCAAGCGGGTATTCACTTCGGCGCTGTACCTGATGGACCACCTGCACGAGGTGCCCGTGCACGTGATTCCCTGTCTGGCGGGCCGTCCGCCGGAGGGCTCGCCTACGGTGGTCATGGGCAGTGTGTTCGGCTCCATCTTTCCCGCCGTCTGGAGTTTCCAGCTCGCGCTGCGCGCCCGGGGCCTGGGGTCGACGCTGACTACCCTACATCTGCAGGAGGAGCAGGCCGCGGCCGAACTGCTTGGCATACCGGACGAGGTGATGCAGGTTGCGCTGCTGCCAGTCGCCTACACCAAGGGTACCGACTTTAAGCGCGCCAAACGGCCGCCCGTGGCCAAAATCACCCATTGGAACGCCTGGTAGCCTGCTGCCCGATTGCCGGCCCAGGCGCTCTTGGACGACACCTTTGTGATCGTGGCGGGCCACCCGTTGGAGAACTCCGACAACGCGGGGGCGGAGGTTCTTCCGGTGCCCGCAGACCCAGGGGCTAGCGCCTTCTCGCCCTAGGCACAGGCTTCGCGATCACCTTCTTGCTGACCGTGGGGACCCTGATTCAGATTATGCTGAGCACGAGGGGATTGGCATAGCGGATGACCGCGCCCGCCGGTCGGCGATGAAGCTGGCGCGCCCCAGATTACTCAGCCTACTTGCGGCCCTTATACTGGGAATTCAGGGAATCGATCAGCGCCTGGGCGCTCCGGAGAAGCGCTGGTTCCATCGCTTCCATGGCTTCCAGCAGGCGGAACTGCGCCAGGGAGCGTTGCAGGTTTTCGCCGCGGCTGGTGGTCTTGAAGTAACGGTCTCCGCGTAGGTGATCGGAGAGGAACCGGACCGCGAGCATAAAGGTTGTATAACGGGGGGCGAAAACCAGCTCCTCCGCCGTTGCGGCAACCCCGGCCTCGTCAAGGTAGCCGAGCGCCGCCGCCGCGAAGCGCGAAGGAAGGAGTTGATCGCCGGCCATGGCCCGGATCAGGTCGCCGAATTCCCAGGCCCAGTTGCCCCACATGACCGTGTCCAGGTCCAGTACGCCAATGGGCTCGCCCGCGCCATCGAAGGCCAGGTGTTCGATTCTGCAATCGCCATGAATGTAGCCGGTACGCGCCCTGAACCGGTGCGTGAGCGAGCGCCGGGCGTCCACCGCGGCGGCCAACTCCGGCGGTGCCCCCCGGCACTGATCGAACTCGCGCAGATAGTGGCCTAGCCGCAGGAAACCGGGAATGGCGTCCTCGAGCCTGGGGCCGCCCAAGTCCTGTAGCAGGCGGTACGTGCGGCCGAATCCACGCCCTGCGGCTGCCGCCTGGCGATCATTCTCCACCACCCGCAGAGCGCTCGCGCCGGGCAGATAGGTCCACAGCCGCCAAGCCTGTTCGCCGCTGAAGGCAAGGGGCTGGCCGGTGGTGGACGGGACGAGCGCGGGCGCCCAACCCGGGCGCTTTGCCGCCAGGTGGGCCGACACCCGGGCAACGTTGGACATCAGCAGCCGCGGGTCGCGGAAGACTTCCCGGTTGATTCGCTGCAACACCAGCCGCACGCCATCCTGCTCGACTAGGAAGGTGTCGTTGATCAAGCCGGTACCCAGGGGCTCTGGCCGCGCATCGATGCCCCAGGCGGCACCCAGCACCGCGCGGGGATTCACCGATTCGTGAACCATGCCTGAACCGAAGGCGCGATGGCGTTGATGTACTCGCCCGAGGGCCCGGCTGCGGCCGTCACCCGTTCTTGTGCGGCGGCGGTTGCGATACGGCCATCGAGCACGGCCAACACCGTTTCCAGCAACTCGGCAAGCTGGCCGACCGGGCCCCGCAGTTCCGGCAGAAACCCCCCTTGTGCGCAGATGCGCCGCAGTCGCGCACATTCACCGCGCAGGGCGGGCCCGTTGGCATCGAGCAAGTGCGCAAAACGTTTGGCGGCAAAACTCTCCGGCAGCAACGCATCCACGGGGCGGTTAAGGGCGGTATCGGTGGTGTAGGGCCGTGCTTCCGGCATCGTGCTTCCTTCGATACGGGCATTAAGCGCCTGTTCTCCAAGCAACCGCCCGTACCACTTGATGGGTTCCAGTAATTCCACCACATCGAGTTGCGTCGGCGCGACGCCAAACTCCACCAGCAACTCCCGGCTGGTCTGCCGCACCGCCACCAGCCCGGCGTCGGCGAGCTGGTCGAGGGAGGCCTCCAGGCGCGCCGCCGGCGCATCCGCGGGCGGGCCCATCGACCAGAGCCGCTCCGCAACCGCCGGCATGCGCGACCACAGGCGCACGGGCAACACCCGCTCATCCACCAATTCCGACCAAAGGCAGGCCTCGCCGCCAAGCACGCTAGCCACGGTACTGCCCGCCTCCGCCCCGGTTGTCGCCGCGCCCGGACCAGGTTCGCCGGCGGATGGCGCCCTGCCGCCTAGTGCCCCCTCCGGTGCTGCAGAGGTGCTGGCGCCGGCGGCGGCTGTGCGCCACTGGTGCGACCACTTGATGCCCGCGGCGACATGCGCAAACCGTGGGTCTTCGAGCAACGCATCTTCTCGGCGCAGCAATTCAGCGACCGCTGCTTCTGGGTCCCACCCATGGTGTACATCCGCCGGAAAACAAAGATCGAGGTAGTAGCCCGCGGAATCGATGCAGGAATGGCCAGCGCCCAGCGCCCGGTCCCGGGCGGTCGCCCCCCGCCAGGCCTGTACCGTCATGCCCGCCGGCGCGCCACCGTTCAACACTTCGTCCCAGCCAATCAGCCGTTTGCCGTGGCCCGCGGCCAGGGCCGCCACCTTCGCGTTGAAGTGCGCCTGCAGCGCAGCGGCGTCGCCCAGCCCGTGGCGCCGCATATAGGCACCGATTGCGGCGCTCTCGGCCCACCACCCAGGCAGCACCTCGTCACCACCGATATGCACATAGGGGTCGGGAAATATCTCGGCAAGCTCTGCGAACAGGTTGTCGATGGCCCGGTAGACCGCCTCGTCCGCGACGTTGAGCACCGCCTGGTGGGGCCCGAACCGCCGGCTCCCGTCGCTGGAATGCGGTGCCTGGCCAATGTCGGCCGGGTGGTGTGTGCGGTCGCCTGGCGCGTCCGCGTCCCCGTCGCTGAAATGCGGTGTCTGGGCAATGTCGGTCCCCTGATCGTTCCCCTGTGCTGCTGGGGAGCGCGACGAACCCGGCGGCCGGCGCGGCGCCCAACCCGGGTAGGCCGCGACCCAACTGGTCGCGTGGCCGGGCATGTCGAGTTCCGGTACCACCCGAATGCCCCGCTCCCCGGCGCTAGCCACAAGTTCGCGCAGTTCTGCGGCGCTATAGCTTTCGCGGCTGGCAAGCCTGGGGTACGCGCGGCTTTGCAGGCGAAAGCCCTGGTCGTCGCAGAGGTGCAGGTGCAGGACATTTAACTTGTAGAACGCCATGGCATCGACAACCCGCAGCAATGCCGCCAGGCCGATGAACCGTCGGGCGACATCCAGCATCAGCCCCCGCCAGGGGAACCGCGGCCTATCCTCGATGCGCCCGATTGGAAGTCCCCCGGCACCCACCGCGAGTTGCGCCAGGGTGGTCAGCGCATGTTTGGCCCCGCAGATCCGCCCGGCCTTGACGAGCACGCCGCCGGGTGCGAGCTCCAGGCGATAGCTTTCGTCGTCCCCCAGGGCGGGCGATGCGGGTTGCGGTTCCGCGAGGTCGAACCTGACTGGCAGCGTTGCGCCGCCGGGGCGCAGCATGGCGTTGATACGGGCGAGGGCTTCTGCGAGACCGGGTTCCGCACCGCCCTCTGCCCGCAAGCCGGCCGGGGCGGGCATCTGCCCGGTAACCTCCACGCGCCAGGGCCACGGCATAAGCGGGGGGTGGGAGGGCGCGACCAAGCTAGGCGCCGCGCTTGGCCACGATTGCCGGTTACGCGCCCGCATACCGGTCGTTGCCCAGCCCGGCCATATAGGCAAACACCGCCTGGATAATCATGCCCACGCCGACAATGGTCAGCAGGAAGTTGATTACGCCGCCTATGGCCGGAAGGTTAATCGCCATGAAAACCACCGCCAGCCCGGTCAGTAGTGCCCAGGCCAGGCTGTCCGCCCTTGCCGAAGAGCGCAGCATCATCCGGCCAATCATCAGCGACAGGACGATCTTGGCCAGATAGATGAGCAGCACCAGGAGGAAGACGCCTATCACGGTAAAAGGCAGCCCCACCAGGGTTATGGCCAAGAGCAGCATGGCAACCGGCAGGCTGATCAGCGTCACCAGCCCAAGCCCCGCGGTCTTCAGCCCCTCGACGCCGCGGTTTAGCCTCAGGTTCCGGAGCCTCGGCAGCAGCCAGAAGAGTACCAGGCCCACCAGGAAGGCGCTGATGAGTTGCAACAGTTCGCGAAGATAAAACCTGAAGTTCAGGTAGCGGCTCGCGGGTTGCACCTCTGCAGCTTCTTCCAGCCATTCTATCTCGCCATCCACCACCGATGTTGGCGACTGGTGCAGGTTATTGCCATCCTCGGTGAGGAAGCGCAGGTCGCCGCCGACATGCGCCCCGGCCAACAGGTTCACGTAGGCGGTAAAGGTCTGCAGATCCTTGCCGATGCTGCCGTCCACATCTAGGGTTTCCCCGAGCATCAGGACATCTCGGCCGACCGAGCCGTCAAGGGAACCTCTTTCGGCCGCCAGGGTGGTGTTGCCGTCAACCCGGGACTCGCCGTCGATGGTTACCGTCTTGGCCGCGGCCCACAGGTCTCCTGTGACTTCTGCGCCCTTCAGCTCAACCTCCGAGGCCGCGCTGGCCAGGAATCCATCGACTTCGCCCTCAAGGGTAATGGACCTGCCGAAGGCGATCAGGTTGCCGCTGACCGAGCCCTCCACCACCAAGTGCCGCGCAAAGGCAATCAGGTCTCCGTTGACGTTGCCTTCGACGACGATGTTCTTCGCCCCCAGGATAAGGGTATCGTCGATGCTTTCGTCGGCCGCGATGGTCAGGGTGCCTTGGGAGAAGCGCTGTTCCAGCGCCTGTGCCGGCAGCGGCGCAAAGGGTGCCGAGACCACAAGGAGCAGGCATGACATGCCCATCAGGGCGCGGATCTTTCCGAACGAAACCGCAAGCCAGGTCAACGCCATGCCTACGAGGATAATGGCGATTAGAACAGGGTATGTGTCAAGCATGGCATTTCCCTCCTGGAAAAGATAAAGAGCTGTGTCTGCAACCAACGCGTAGGCGTCGGGAAATGGAATAGCGAGCCAGGAAAGCGCTGTCATCATCAGTTCGCCGAAGGCCGTCTTCCACAGGAACTGGGCCAGCCAGATGACGCCGCCGGTCACCAGGTTGGCGAGGGCAAACTCCCGCAGGCCCGCGGGCCTGGAAAACTTCGGTGCGGCCAGCTCCGGTGCGGCGATGTCTTCCGCGTGCAAGGCGGCGCCTATCAGGTTGCGCTCCCGGCGGTACGCCTCGACCCGGGCGCGGCAGTCGCCGCAGCGTTCGAGGTGCCCGGAGATCGCCTCGGCTTCGCGGGCTCTGTAGCCACCGTCCGCGAACATGGAGCACTGCAGGTCCGTCAGGTGGTTCATGAGCAATCCTCGTGGCCGAGGGTGCCGAGCCGCTTTCTGAGCTGCCGTTTTGCCCTAAGCAGCAGTACGCCGACGTGATTGCGGCTGATGGACAGGTTGACGGCTATGTCCTGGTAGCTGGCATCATTGAAGTAGGCCAGTACTAGGGGGATCCGGTACTTGTCCGCCAGGCTGTTCATGGCGGTCGCCAGGGTCCGGCTCTGTTCCTCGTCGATCAGCTTGGCGAGGCCGGGTTCTTGGTCGGCTTCCAGCAGTTCCACCTCCGCCGCCTCATCGCCAAAGAGCTGTTTCGTCCTGTGGCGCTGGCGCAGCAGGTCTACGCAGTGGTTGCTGGCAATCGACGCTATCCACTGCCAGAAGGGCTGGTCGCTCTTGTAGGTGTTGAAACGCCGGTAGGCACGCATGAATGACTCCTGGGTCGCGTCTTCCGCCAATGACGTGGAGTTCAGCAGCCGCCTGCAAAGCCCGAACACCCGAGCATAGTATTCCTTGTAGAGAATCTCGAAGGCCAGGCTCGACGCCATTGACAATTTCCTGTTGTCTATTCGGTGATACGAACCGGGTAGGGGCTTATTACAGTAAATTTCAGGGCACAGGAAGAAGAACCCGCTTAAGGGGCGCGACGGTGGCACCGGAATGCCGTTGGTGCCTCGGCGTTTTCGTATCGGCAATGCCTATTTTGGCGGCCAACTTCACTGTTCGACACGCAACACCCCGCAATTCCGGTTGGATTCGGGCCAAATCGACCGGCAAATCCTTTCTGTGCAGGGGATCAGGGCTGTCGCAAAGCGCTTGCTCCTGAGATAAAATTTCAGAAAATCCATTAAATTACGAAAAATATTGCCGAATTTTCCGAAAAATTCTCGTAAACCATCTATATAGGGCTTTGCCGAGGGCTAGTAGGCGACTTTGGGATGGTCCTGGTGCAGGGGATACAAGCCGTAGTGAGGATGGCTGTTTTGGTATACCGGCAGTTTGCATTCTGCCGGACTCATGACACCATGCCCGGCCCCCGTTGGGAAACAGGCATGAACATACGAGAGCGCATGCGGGCAGTGCTCAGGGCGGAAGCCGAAGCCATCATGGCGGTGGAGGTCACCCACGAATTCGTGCAGGCCGTGGAGCTCCTTGCCGCCTGCTCCGGCAAGGTGTTGACCACCGGCATCGGCAAGGCCGGGCACATCGCCCGCAAGTTCGCCGCCACGCTGTGCTCCACGGCTACACCGGCGAGCTTCATGCACCCCGCCGAAGCGGCACACGGAGACTTGGGGCTTGTTGGCGCGAACGACGTCATGGTCGCGTTCTCGACCAGCGGCAAGAGCCGGGAAGTGCTGGAGACCCTGGAACTGGCGCGGCACCTGGGCGTGGCGAGCGTTGTCGGCGTAACCTCGCACCCCGACTCGGAGTTGCGCGGTCTTTCCGACCTGGTAGTGGACATGGGTATCATCGGGGAACCCTGCCCCCTGGGCCTGACGCCGAGCGCCAGCACGGCCGTCATGCTCGCCATCAGCGACGCCATGGCGCTGGCGCTGCTGGAAGTAAGGGGCGTGACCGAGCAAGACTGGGGGCTGCGCCACCACGGCGGCTATCTCGGCCGTCGGGTGCGCACGGATAACCTGGCGCGTTGATGCCGCGGGGCTTGTTGGCGGGTTCCCTATTCCGGCGACAGGCGTAGCTTTAGCAGCGCACCGTCGGGCAGGAAGCCCGCCAGCCGGAATATGGAGGTTCCCGGGTTGCCCGTGGCGACGATCCGCTGGGCACCCTTGGTCTCGCAGATGCCGATGGCATGGCGTAGCAGCCAGCTTCCGAGGCCCTGCTTGCGATAGGGCGGGGCCACCGCTAGGGCATCGATGCGGAACTCGACTCGGGAGATTGGTTGCACGGCGTAGACCCCGATTACCTGGCCGTCGAGCTTGGCGATTCGCATCCACTCCGGATCCAACGCCACCTCCGGCAGCAGTTCCCAGGGTATCTCGTCCCGATAGGGGCGGAACACCGGTACGCTACGAGGGTCAAAACGGCTCATCCGCCGTCAGGTGCTGGCTCAGTTTGAATTCTGGCTGCGTCGAACGCCATGTGGGACGGCCTTGCCATGATCCACGAATTTAAACTGAGCCACTGCCCGCCGTCACCCGGGGCGGTTGCTGGCAATGATTGCCGGGTGCGACTTGCGCTGCCCGGAAAAGAAATCGCCGGCCGGTTTGTGCCGCGCCTCCACTCGGCCCACAAATTCAAACTGATACACTACCCAGGGTGCCGTATATTGGGTGGTTGTTGAAGAATGGCGGAAGCCGAAGGCGTCATTCGCTTTGCCTACGAGCTATCGCCTACACCGGATGCGCGGGTGGACGCCGGTGTGCTGTGCCCGCTCATGGCCTGGCGCGCCGTGCTCCGCCGCCTTGGCCTGATCGGGCAGGCAGAGGACCGCTATGGCGGCCATGCATACGGCAATCTGAGCGCACGGGGCGCCGATAGTGGAATGGCGTTCGTCATTACCGCCAGCCAGACCAGCGGGTTGGACGCTTTGTGCGCCGAAGGCCTGTGCCGCATCCGTGAGTTCGACTTGGAGCGGTTCCGGGTGCATGCCGAGGGCACCAGGCCGCCGTCTTCGGAAACCCTGACCCATGCCATGATCTATGTCGCAGACCCGGGCGTGCGCTGGGTCTTTCATGGGCACTGCCCGGAGATCTGGCAGCGGGCCCGGGATTTGGGGCTGCCGGCTACCGGATCCAGAATCGCCTATGGCTCCCCCCGTATGGCGCACTCGGTGGCGTCGTTACTGGCAAACCATGCAACGCGCCCACTGGTATTCGCCACCCGGGGTCACCGGGACGGGGTATTCGCCTGTGGCGCGACGGCCGATGGAACCGGTACAGCGCTTGTCAACTGTCTTGCCCGCAGCTTAGTCCTCTGCGCCGAACGGCGAATCGGGCAACAATCCTGTTACAACCCGCCGAGCATTGACGCGGGCTCGGGCCACCAGCCGCCCCCCGGGAGGGGGATGCCGCCGCCAATCGCAACGAGCACCGCGCCCCTCGCCAAAAAGAACACCCGCCAACGCGAAGGGAACACCCACCCCAACGCGAGGGGGACGCGAAGGTAGGCGCGAAGGGGACACCCACCCCGCAACGCCGGAATAGAACGCGGGAATAGGAGGCTCGCGCCATGCCCGGACAGAACGCCCCGTCGGCCAACGCCGCCGCAACCGGTGAACAGCGGAGCGGCCCGTGAACGTGCCCCCGGCTATTAGCTGGCGGGACGGCGAGTTGCGCCTGCTCGATCAACGCCGCCTGCCCGGTGCCCTAACCTATCTGGCAATCCGCGATATCCCGGCGGCGGTGGATGCGATCAAGAGCCTTGCGGTGCGCGGCGCGCCGGCAATAGGCATTGTCGCGGCCTACGCCCTGGCCGTGGCCGCTCGCGACGCCGACGGGAAATCGGGGTTGGCCCGCGTATTGCGCGATGGAGGCGATGCGCTGATTGGGGCGCGCCCGACCGCCGTGAACCTGCGCTGGGCGGTGCGGCGCCTGCGCGAGCGCGCTGCCCGGGAACCAAGCGCCCCGGCGCTGGCCGACGAGGCGGAGGCCATCCACCGGGAGGATACCGCCCTGTGCCGCGCCATCGGCGAACACGGCCGGGGCCTCATCAAGCCCAACGCCAATGTGCTCACCCACTGCAATGCGGGTGCCCTGGCGGTCTCCGAACTCGGCACCGCCACCGCGCCGCTGTACCTTAACCACGAAGCTGGCGTACCCTTCCACGTATACGCGGCGGAAACCCGGCCGCTACTTCAGGGTGCCCGTCTAACCGCCTGGGAACTGGTCCAGGCCGGGGTCGACGTAACGCTCATCTGCGACAGCGTGCCGGCCAGCTTGATGGCTGCGGGAAAGATCGATCTGGTCCTGGTCGGCACGGACCGCGTGACCCGCAACGGCGATGTGGTGAACAAGATTGGCACGCTGAACCTGGCCGTGCTCGCCGCCCACTTCGGCGTACCTTTCTATGTCGCCTGCCCCGCCTCCACCTACGACCCAGGCACCGCAACCGGCCAGGACGTGACCATCGAGCAGCGCGGCCCGGAGGAGGTGCGCCGCGGCGAGGCCGCACCGGTGGCGGTCTATAACCCCGCCTTCGACGTAACGCCAGCCCGCCTTGTCACCGCCATCGTCACCAATCGCGGCATCGCCAGGGCTCCGCTGGAATCGTCCCTTGCGGAACTGTTCCAAGGGCAGCAAAAGGTCGCCCAAAATCAAGTAGCCGGTAACAGCCGGAACCCCTGATGCGCGCAACCCTTATCGATCAGGGAGCAGCAACGGTGCGGGCGGGGGCGCGCCAGGCGACGGATATTGCCCCGCAGCTCGTATAAGGGAGTGTGACGGCAACGGCAACAAGGAAACGCAACATGAAAAGGTATCTGTGTCTGGTGCCAGCCCTGCTGGCGGTGACCGCCCCGGCATTCGCTGAAAGACCGGACGGGCGTTGGCAAGGCCCCATATCCATTGCAGAGGCCGAGGCGCGGGCCGCGGAGCGCTTCGCCGATATCGATGCGGACGGCGACGGCAAGCTCAGCCGGGAGGAGTTGTTCTCTTCCGAACGCCATACCGAGAGAATCACGAAGAAGCGGCAACGCCGGTATGATCGCCTGGACGCCGATGGTGACGGTGCGATCACGCGCGAGGAGTTCAACGAGCGCGTTCGACGGCTCGCACGACTCGACAGCAACGACGACGGAAAGATTACTCGTGACGAGTTCCGCGCCGCCAAGCGCCACAAGGCCACTAAACGGCGGCGCGACGGCTGATTCGGGGTTGCAATCACCCAGCGACGAAGATCTCGTGCGCCGGGTTGGCACGGGCGACGAGCGGGCGTTTGCCCGCCTGCTCCGCCGCCATCTGCAAGCGATCCATCATTACCTGTACCGTTTGACCGGCTCCCGGGCGGACAGCGATGACCTGGCCCAGGAGACCTTCCTGGTGCTTTGGCGCAAGGCGCACACGTACCGCCCGGGGCGCGTTAAGTTCAGCACTTGGCTGCACCGCATCGCCCACAATCTCTGCGTGGACCACTTGCGCGGAACGGCCCGAATGACAGAGCGGAAGTTGCCCGGAGCGCCCGAGTTTAGCGCCGGCCCGGAAGCCGGCCGCCACCAGGACGAAGATCGGGCGCGTTTGCACCAGGCGCTGCGGCGGCTGCCGGCCAACCAGCGCGACGCCGTGCTGCTTTGCCACCAGCAGGGCCTGTCGAACCGGGACGCCGCCCAGGTACTTGGCGTTGGCGTGCGGGCGCTGGAATCCCTGTTGGCGCGAGGCCGGCGCACGCTGCGCCTAGAACTCCAGGAGGAGGCAAGCACATGAAGGCAGAACCCTTTGCAGACCGGCTTGATGCGCTGCTCCGGGAGGAGCACAGCGTCTCGCCGGGATTGGAACAACGCATTCTGGCGAGCGTACCCGCCGCCGATGGGCTGCAACGGCTGATCGATTGGGTTGCGTGCAGCATGGCAAGGGCGGCTCTGGCGACGGCTGTGCCCCTTGCACTTGGCTTTGCCGCCGGTTTTAACCTGCATTACGACCCCGCCGCACAGTTCGACGAAGAATTGGTCATGCTGGCATTCGCCGAGTTCTCCGAGGCATGGAACTATGAATAGATTTCGATGGCTTGCCGTCGCCCTGGGGGTGTCGCTGCTGGTTAATTTGGTGTTGGTGGGATTCGTGGCCGGCCGGTATTCGGCCGGAGAACTGCGTCGGACGACGTTCGACCCGGCGCTGGGGCTGCGCGGCCCCCTTGGTTTCCTGTCCGAGGAACGCCGCGCGGAACTCAAGCCCCTGCTCGGTCAGTTCCGCGCCAGGGGATCCAGCCTGCGCCGCCTTAGGGGTGCCCAGCGCACGCTCTACAACACCGTCACGGCAGACCCGTTCGAACGTCAAGCGCTGGAATCCGCCCTGGCGGACTTTAGGGAAAATCTGCTTGCGGGTCAGGAAGCCGGCCATGCCGCCTTTGTTGATCTGGTAGAGGCGCTGACACTCCAGGAGCGCAAGCGGATGCTGCGCAGGATGCGCGACCGCCCGCGCCAACCCCGGCGCGAATGGTCACCACCCCACCGCTGAGTGGCGGTCGGCAGGGGCGGAACAGTAAGGCCATGACCGGGGCCGGCCTGTGCGGTGCGGTCAAATCTAGCGTATCGGCAGAACCGCGCCGCGTGACGCATTGCCACCGCGCAATGTGCCGCCGTGGCGACTTTTTTCATGCAGCTAAGATCGGCTGGCTGCAGGCCGACCAGCATTTGCCCGGCGCGAAGGTTTCAAAAAGCTACCCTCCCCCACAGGGTGAACCAAGGTAATCTAGCGGGTTGAACCGCCGCTACCATAGGGACACAGCCCCATGACGCCCATCACCTGCATCGAAGACCTTCGGACGCTTTTTAGAAAACGTGTGCCCCGCATGTTCTACGACTACGCGGAAGCGGGTTCCTGGACGGAGAGCACGCTCCGCGACAACCGGGGTGCCTTCGGCAAGATCAAGTTCCGGCAGAAGGTTATGGTCGACATGGAGGGCCGGTCTCTGCGCAGCCGGATGGTCGGCCAGGAAGTCGCCATGCCCGTCGCCCTGGCCCCCATCGGCTTAGGCGGCATGCTGCACGCCGATGGCGAGATCAAGGCCGCCCGGGCGGCGGCGGGGTTCGGTGTTCCCTATTGCCTCTCGACGATGAGCATCTGTTCCATGGAAGATGTGGCGGAGCACACAACCCAGCCATTCTGGTTCCAACTGTATGTCATGAACGACCGCGCGTTCGTGGAGCGCCTTATCGATCGCGCCAAGTCGGTCGGCTGTTCCGCGCTGGTACTTACCGTTGACCTGCAGATCCTCGGTCAGCGGCACCAGGATGTTAAGAACGGGCTGTCGATTCCGCCCAATCCAACGCTGAAGAACCTGCTCAATATCGCGACTAGGCCCCGTTGGGCGTGGGGAATGGTGCGCACCAGAAGGCGGAGCTTCGGCAATGTGGTTGGGCATGCCGAGGATGTTGCCGATATCAGGTCGCTTGCGCGCTGGACGGCGCGGCAGTTCAACCAGAAGTTGAACTGGAACGATGTGCAATGGATCAGGGAACGCTGGGGCGGCAAGCTCGTTCTCAAGGGCATTATCGATGTCGAGGATGCCCGCATGGCGGTGCGCAGCGGTGCCGACGCCATCATCGTTTCCAATCACGGCGGCAGGCAGCTCGACGGCGCACCCGCCGCGGTGGACGCCCTGCCCGGTATCGTTGCCGCCGTCGGCAACGAGGTGGAAGTCTGGATGGATGGCGGTATCCGTACCGGCCAGGACCTGTTCCGCGCGCTGGCGCTCGGTGCCCGGGGCGTCATGATTGGGCGCGCCTATGTCTACGGCCTGGGTGCCATGGGCGGGCAGGGTGTCACGACGGCGTTGAACATCCTGCGCAGAGAACTCGATCTCACCATGGCGTTCTGCGGCCTCCGCGACATCAACGAGGTGTCGGAGAAGGTCATCTGGCGGGGTTAGTCGGGCAGGTGCGGGCGCTGCAACCCAACGGCCGGATGCCGGGTAGTGCATCGGTTTGCATCCGGAGCCTGCCGAATCCCCTGTGTGCCGCGCCTCCACTCGGCCCACAAATGCAAACTGATACACTACCGGATGCCGCTCGGCAGTGAGGCACCGAGCCCCAAACAGCAATATGGATCCCATGTCCGTCGTCCAATCCCTCACCCATCTCATAGACCACCACCGCAAAGCCTGGCCGGCAATCGAGGCACCTTTCGACCCAGCCTGGCGGTCGCCTTGCGAACTGGGCGAACCCTATTCCCGCCCGTCTGAACAAAGGGCCGGCGAACCCGGGCGCTTCATTCGTTGGCGTCCCGTCAAGCGGTCGTTCGCCGACGATTTCAGCGGCTTGGAGAAGGCGCTGGAAACAGAGGTTCATCCCGACATCAAGGCATACTACGGCGCTTGGTGGTCGGGCAACCTGGAAGCCGAGGCGCCCGATGGGCACGTCAGCCTCATCCTGCTTTGGAACCCCGCCGATGCCGAACGCCTGGTCGAAAACCTGATCGGCCACGTGCTGGTCAATCGCCGCAGCAAGAGCCCGCTAAGCCTGTTTTTTGCCTGTACCGAACCGGAGTCGGATCTGATACTGACCGTGCGCAACGACACCGGCGAGGTATTGCTCGAGCGCCCTGGCCACAAGCCGTTGCGCACCGTCGCCGGCAGCCTCGCGGAGTTTCTCGACCTGCTGGTTCCCGCCGGGCAGGGCCAGATGGCGTTGCCGCCACCGGGCGTGCCTGGTCGGTAAAGTTGGTTAGGACGTTGCCGGGATAAAGAGGTGCTTTCGTCGATCTCAGATCAACCTGTAGGGGCTGAATTCTCACTGGAAGATCGTGATTGTTATCCCGTCATCTGGGTTGGGAATTGTAGTGATCGGTTGAGGAACCACGGCGTCTGTGGGAGGGAAAACGGTTCCCCGCGTACAATGCGGCGCAATGGTCGGCCCGAGTTTCGCGCAAGGAGTCTAGTGCGGTGAATCCATCCACGCCCCGTATCGCCTTCATCATGGATCCCCTGCCAGGCCTGTCGCTGAAGAAGGATTCGACGTTGGCGATGATCCAAGCGGCGCAGGCGCGAGGGTGGAACCTCGCCTACCTTGAGCAGGGCGATCTGCTTTATGGAAACAACCGGGTGCAGGCGTTCTGCCGGTCGCTCAGCCTGGTGGAGCCGTTCGCAAGTTCCCTCGACCCCGCGGATGCGGCTGCGCTGGCGCGGCGGGGCCAGTCTTGGCACGAACTTGGCGAAAGCCGGCTGGTACCGACGGATCATTTCGATGCGCTGCTGATGCGCAAGGATCCGCCGTTTGACATGGAGTATGTCTACGCCACCTATCTGCTGGAACGGGCGGAGGAAGCCGGCGTGCTGGTGGTCAATCGGCCCCGGTCGCTGCGCGACTGCAACGAGAAGTTCTTCGCGACCCGGTTTCCGCAGTGTTGTCCACCGCTGGTTGTGAGCCGGCGCGAGGATGTTCTGCGGGACTTTCAGCAAACCCATGGGAACGTCGTCTTCAAGCGCCTTGACGGCATGGGTGGCACCTCGGTGTTCCGGGTGCTGGAGGGCGACCCGAATCTCGGCGTGATTCTCGAAACCTTGACGCGGGGCGGTCAGGAGCAAATCATGGGTCAGTTGTACCTGCCGGAAATCGCCGATGGAGACAAGCGCATACTGCTCATCGATGGCGAGCCCGTTCCCTACGCCCTTGCCCGGATACCGAAGGACGGAGAGACCCGGGGCAACCTTGCCGTCGGCGGCAGGGGTGTGGGCCGGGAGCTGACCGAACGCGACCGGTGGATAGCGGCTGAGGTGGGGCCGGAACTGAAGCGTCGCGGCCTGATATTCACCGGCATTGATGTGATCGGCGATTTTCTCACCGAAGTCAACGTGACCTGTCCGACCTGCATCCGGGAACTGGATGAGCAGTTTTCCCTCGATATCGCCGGTGCTCTGCTGGATGCGCTGGAACCTAGGCTGCGGTAGCCCGCACTGATGAACGACCTGACACTATGCCGTCCTGGGTGAGCGATGGGCTCAATTCCGGCAGCGGCTTGCGTTTCGGCGTTGCCTTGATGCTGGCCGGTGTATTGCACGGGGCGCTCCTGCTGGGCATTGAAGGTTGGTGGGGCGATGCTGGCGTGCGGACTTCCGTGATCGACATCATCCTGGCCGTGGATGCCGCTCCCCGGGGCCCGGCGCCGGCTACCGCTTCAGCCCCGGCCCCGGTGAGGAACCTCCGAGAAAGTGGGGCCGATTCGGGCCCGGCCAGGGGCATCGGGGGAGGCGCGCCCGATTTGTCGGGGACGCGCCGAGACGCTCCGGATTTGGCGGGAATGCGGGCGGCTGCTGAAGTTCCGGAACCCTTGCCGCCACAAGAGGCCTCGGGTGGCCAGGGTGCGCACTGGGCGGCCACTCGGGGGTCCGTTCCCGCCGGCGTCCGAGAGCCGGGTCGGCCTAAGCCGGTTGCGGACGAATCGCCACTCGGCGACCGGGCGCCGACACCGGGGTCCCCCGCCCAATCGGTCACGGAGCTCAGCGGCTTGACCGGTGCCGAACTGGCGCGGGCAATCGCCAACGCCCATGCCGAACGGGAGCGAGAAGCGACCATGCGGGCCGGAAAGCGCCGCACCAAGCGACTGACCAGTGCGGCCGCCAAGACTGCGGCCGAGGCGGCGTACCTGGACATGTGGCGTCAGAAAATCGAGCGGATCGGCCGCGCCAACTACCCCCCAGGCGGCTACTCCGGAGAACTGTTGCTGCTGGCTGTGATTCGCCATGACGGCGCGTTGCGCGAGGCCAGGGTCTTGGAAACTTCTGGACGCGCGGAACTGGATGCCGCCGCGGTGCGCATCGTCCACCTGGCGGCACCGTACAGCCCTTTTCCCGTCGAGCTGCGCAAATCCTACGACCAGCTCGAGATCGAGCGCAGATGGCGATTTGCCCGAGGGAACACCCTTCCTTAGCCCTTGCGTAGGGCAAGTTTTTGCTTCCTTTTGTAGGTGGCTTGCGGGTGGGCGCACCGCACTCGCCCGCCGAACGCCTGGCGGGGTTGTCTTCCCACTCCGATGGGCGCTGGCGGGAGCCTTAAAAGTTCGGCGTGCGAGCGCGGTACGCCCACTCTTATCGGGTAGGTGAACCCTGTGGTGCGGGTCGGCGAACGGGAGCTATGCTGTTTCCGCTTTTGTGGGTGGCTTGCGGGCGGGCGCACCGCACTCGCCCGCCGAACGCCTGGCGGGGTTGCGTTCCCGATCCCGTGGGCGCTGGCGGGGAGCCTTAAATGTTCGGCGGGCGAGCGCGGTACGCCCACTCTTTCCGGGTAGGCGAACCCTGTGGTGCGGGCTGGCGAACGGGAGCTATGCTGTTTCCGCTTTTGTGGGCGGCTTGCGGGCGGGCGCACCGCACTCGCCCGCCGAACGCCTGGCGGGGTTGCGTTCCCGATCCCGTGGGCGCTGGCGGGGAGCCTTAAATGTTCGGCGGGCGAGCGCGGTACGCCCACTCTTTCCGGGTAGGCGAACCCTGTGGTGCGGGCTGGCGAACGGGAGCTATGCTGTTTCCGCTTTTGTGGGCGGCTTGCGGGTGGGCGCACCGCACTCGCCCGCCGAACGCCTGGCGGGGTTGTCTTCCCACTCCGATGGGCGCTGGCGGGAGCCTTAAATGTTCGGCGTGCGAGCGCGGTACGCCCACTCTTATCGGGTAGGTGAACCCTTTGGGAGCAGCCGGCGAACGGGAACTATGCTGTTCTCGGTGCGTCCGCGCCCGGGCCTACTGGGGGCGGAGCCCGCACAGGGGAAAAAGTTCGGCGCGACCGGCATGGCCCTTGATACAATATGCCGGCAAACGAGCCGGAGCGACTCGTGCATTTGAAGCATCATTTCCTGATCGCCATGCCGAACCAGGTGGGCACCTACTTCGGCAATACCATCACCTACATCTGTGAGCACAACGACGACGGTGCCATGGGCCTGATGATCAATCGGCCGACGCCGGTTTCCGTCGGTGAGCTGATTGAGCAGTCCGGCTTGTCGGGGCCGGCGGAACTTGCCAACGTCCCCATCCTGGAGGGTGGGCCGGTTTCCAACCAGCAAGGCTTTGTGCTGCATTCCGACGATGGCGACTTTCCGGCTTCGATGAGCCTCGGTCACGGCCTGAAGCTCACCACGGCGCGGGAAGTGCTGGAAGCGATCGCCGGCAACCGTGGTCCCTACAACTATCTTGTGGCGCTGGGTTACGCGGGCTGGGGCCCGCAGCAACTCGAAGGGGAGCTCGCCGAGAATGTGTGGCTCACCTGCCCGGCAAGTACCGAAATCCTATTCGACGTACCGTTCGAAGAACGCATCGGCCAGGCGGCCGCAACCCTCGGCATCGATATTCGCCTGATGTCCGGCCAGACCGGCGATGCCTGACCGGCCGATACTAGCGCCCGGCGAATAGATGGTTGAACGCGGCTCGGTTGCGGTGCGGAAGGTGGAATTTGCCCGATGAAAGCCGCCTTGGTGCTCGCTATCGACTTCGGGTTGCGCCGCATGGGGCTAGCCGCCGGGCAGACGGTCACCGGTACGGCTGGCCCTATCGGGTGCCTGTCCGCCAATGATGGCGTCCCCGACTGGATTGAACTGGACCGGGTCATCGGCGAATGGCGTCCCGACTGCCTCGTCGTCGGCCTACCGCTCAACATGGACGGTACGGAGAGCGAAATGTGCGGGCGTGTCCGGCGTTTCGCCAAGCTGCTGGAGCAGCGCTATTCGAATCGGGTGGAACTCGCGGACGAACGGCTGACGACCCGGGATGCGAGGCAGCAACAACCCGGCACGGACGATCACGCGGTGGCGGCCCGCCTGATCGCCGAGACCTGGCTGGGTGATCGCACCAGCGCGGCTCAGTAGAATTCGCCTGGGTTTCGGGCCTGGGCCCGGGCGGCCTCCCGTTCGATAGTACCCTTGGCAACGAGCCCGCGCAGGCAATGGTCCAGGGTCTGCATACCGGCACCGCCGCCGGTCTGTATCGCGGAGTACATCTGGGCCACCTTGCCCTCGCGAATCAGGTTGCGGATGGCCGGGGTGCCGATCATGATTTCGTGGGCGGCGACCCGCCCGCCGCCGATTCGCTTGAGCAGGCCCTGCGAAATCACCGCCTGTAGGGATTCCGACAGCATGGCCCGAGTGGCGGCCTTCTCCTCCGCCGGAAATACGTCGACGATGCGATCGACCGTTTTGCCCGCGGATGCCGTGTGCAGGGTTCCGAATACCAGGTGCCCGGTCTCGGCGGCGGTCAACGCCAGCCGAATGGTTTCCAGATCCCGCATCTCTCCCACCATGATCACGTCCGGGTCTTCCCTTAGCGCCGAGCGCAGTGCCCGGCTGAAACTCCGGGTATGCCGATGTACCTCGCGCTGGTTGACCAGGCACCGCTTGCTTAGGTGCACGAACTCGATGGGATCCTCCACGGTGAGGATATGGCCGGCGCGGTTCTCGTTGACGAAATCGACCATGGCCGCGAGCGTTGTGCTCTTGCCGGACCCGGTCGGCCCGGTGACCAGAACCAGCCCCCGGGGCTTGAGGCTGACCTCCTCGAACACGCCCCCGAGGCCCAAGCCCGCCAGCGACGGCACCTTGGACGGGATGGTGCGAAACACCACCGCAGGGCCGCGATTCTGCCGGAAGACGTTGACCCGGAAGCGTGCGATGTCGCGCACCGCAAAGGAGAAATCCGTTTCCAGCAGCGTCTCGTATTCCTCCCGCTGGCGCTCGTTCATGATGCCGTGAATCGCGGGGCCCAGTTCGCCCGCCTGCAGAGCCGGCGCGTCGATGCGCCCTAGGTCGCCGTCTACGCGCAGCATCGGTGGCACGCCCGCGGCCAGGTGCAGGTCGGAAGCGCCCTGCCGAACACTGTGGGTAAGCAGTTTCTCGATCCATGCCGGCGACCCGGCCGGTTCCTGAAGCGCCATGCCAACCTCTGATACGACAGGTTGCGGTGGCGGCCCGCCGCCGGGAAACCAATTCGGCCGACTTCCACCTGTGAACATCGAACCCCGAAGAATTATTCCCAGGCGGGCTCGCCATGCTTGGGGACATCAACACCAAATCATGTGCGACATCTACCGCAATCCTCCGTTATCGACGGGTGTGCCCCGACGAACCAACATTGCCCATCCGCCGGCGAGCGACGCCGTAGCTGCCGCCAGCGGACTTTTGGGCACGGCTTTGCGGTGTGCGTCAAGTTGTGAAAAGGTTTGGTCAGGTGTGCGCGTGACTATGTCTTCGCACTGAGATCGGGGATAGCTCCCCGGTCGAGAGAGTCGAACGCTTGGAGCACGAGGCGCTCGGTGCGGTACTCGCCGAATTCCTTCAATTCGTGCTGCTTGAGGGACGGGAAGGATGAACTTGGAGGTGGCGCGTCGAGGATCCATTCAAGATCCGAGCGGCTGAGTCCGTACATGTGGGCGAAGATTGCGTCCAGTTCGGATTGCCGGCGGTGGCGTCGTTCCCCGTTCCAAGGCAATAGCGGTCCTTCATAGCCGAGATCGTTGGCGAAACCAGCCATTTCCTCGGATACGTAGGTGAGCTCCAGCACGCGGGGAACGATCAAGTGAACCCACGGATAGCCGCAAGCGCTTGTCTTTAGATACGCTTCTGGCGGCAAAACAGGAAGCTGTTTGAGAACGAAAAAACTCATGTGCACGCCGCCCACGGAGAAACGGGCTGCCCAATCGAGCGGGAGACTGTTCATGTTTGCCAGCACGAGAGCAGACGCGATTGATCGGCCATATGAGTAATCAATCGCTGGAGCGTTATTCCCAATGCCGCTCAGCGGCATGTTGCTCGTTACAAGAGTACGCTCGTTCGTAGCATTGGTAATGTCGCGAAAGGCCTGAAACCAAGTTGCAGCAGTGCTTGGCATGAGAGGGATACAGCCGTTCATGGCTGTTGCCTTGGTGATGCGAGCGGGCGGGTCTGGTATGAACTAGCAGCCATCTTGGCAGCGGCCATCTCTTCGTAGATTTCCATTATCAGTCGCTTGGTGCGATATTCGCCAAAACCTCTTTCGTCATGTCGCTTGACGATGGGGAAGCTCTCCATGATGTAGTCCACATCGTCGACATCCATCCCGTATAAGTGAAAGAGGGCCGCATCGATTTCGCATCTGACAAGAAGACGACGGTCATCGTCCCAAGGGAACGGTGGACCATCGTACCCAAGGTGCTCCGAGAACGGCTGCAGTTCCGAAGAAGTGTATGTGAGCTCGAGTACGCGTGGCGCGATGAACTCGGCGTAAGTGCAACCCCATCCCGTTTCCTCTTGTAGCCGCATCGGATGAATGATGGGGAGTTGTTTGATGATGAAGTAGCTAAGGTCAGTACCACCAACAGCGGACCGGGCCGCGAAGTCGACCACGAAGGAATTGAGGAGGGCGACGATCAGAGGAGCCGTATCCTTGGTTGCGAGGCGAAGAAGTGGCGCGCGGTCGCTCATACCTGATTTCCGGACCGAGGACGTGATAAGGGTTCGCTTGTCCGTTGCCCTTGCGGTCTTTCGAATTGGTACAGTCCACCCGGGAACGAGACGATTGCGCCCTTGTGACCGAGCCCGGTGGCCGGAATGAACGAGGAAATCACTGTTCTCTGATTGGTTGAGTTCGTAATCAGCCTCAACGCTATCTCCCACGCCTGTATTGGTTGGCCTCCGCCTCGCGTCGCTCCAGCTCGGAGAGCGAGTTGCGGGCCAGTGCTGCAAGCCGGTCGAGTACGATTGCTCGGCTCGGCTCGGCTCGGCTCGGCTCGGCTCGGCTCGGCTCGGCTCGGCTCGGCTCGGCTCGGCTCGGCTCGGCTCGGCTCGGCTCGGCTCGGCTCGGCTCGGCTCGGCTCGGCTCGGCTCGGCTCGGCTCGGCTCGGCTCGGCTCGGCTCGGCTCGGCTCGGCTCGGCTCGGCTCGGCTCGGCTCGGCTCGGCTCGGCTCGGCTCGGCTCGGCTCGGCTCGGCTCGGCTCGGCTCGGCTCGGCTCGGCAAGCGATTGTGTGGTCATTTCGCCTTTGTCAAGCCTTTTGGCCACTTCTTTTTCCGGGACCCAATACCTGGGAATGGCGACTGTCGCAGGGTCTGATTTCTCGGTGACGGTCATCGGCCGGGCGGTGCCGTTTCGGATATTCCGGTCCGAGACGCCATCGAATGTCGCGAACCGATGGTCGTAATGATGAAACAGCTTGGCCTCGTAGAGCGGCAGATAACGTTCGTCGCCACGCACGAACACATTGCCGTCCAGCTCCCATCCATCGTCGCTCAGGGTCTCGCGCGTACGGAACAACGCCGAGTCGTTGGCCATGTCAAACATCCGTTGAAAAGAAATTCCCCACGGATTCTCTTCCGGCTGGGAACCATTGGCTTCCTTCCAGAACACGCCGGCGCGCTTATACATCTTGTGCGCGATTTCCATGTCGCGCCGGGACCGAAAGATCGGGCAGGTTCGCGTGTTGGGCTTGAACAGAGAGAAGTCGTCTGCGGACAGCGAAAACCGCCGCTCCGCCTCCTTCAACTGCTGCGCTTGGTGCAGGAAGAAGGCGAACTCGGCTTTGGGGACTGGATTGTCCTTGCCGCTCAGCGTCAGCAGGCAGAACTTGATCCGACTGTCTATTCCTGGAAACACCTTCTCCCGGTTCTCGAAGTCGAACAGGCTTACAAGCCGCTGTTGGCTGACGATGTGCTCGAAGTACGCCCTAGTGGAGTGGTCCGTGGCAATGCCGCTCGGCACGATCAGGCCAGCGCGCCCCCGCGGATTGAGGAGCTGGAGAAAGGTCTCTGCGAAGACGGCGTAGGTGTTGAGATCGCCTTTGCCGGTCAGCGGGAACCGGCCTCCCGTGCGGGCGTACTGGCTTGCCGCCTCGGCTTCCCGCTTCGCGATCTCGAACTCCCGGTACAGGGCCTTTTCCGCCGGTGCCGCGTCTTCGCGATTCAGTTCCCGGATGAGACGGTCCCGCTCGGCCTTGTTCCGGGCGTTGGCGATCGTCGGCGACCGGGACGCGAAGAATTCCTGTTCCTGCAACTTGATGCGCTCCCACGGCGGATTCCCAAGCACGGCATCGAAGCCACCGTCCTGCATGATTTCGGCGAACGCGAGATGCCAGTGCAGAAACTGATGGCGGTCGGCCAGTTTGTGGACGAAGCCTTCGACCGCGCGGCGCCGGGGCATGTTGTCGCCGAGCCGGTTGAGGTCTTCGGTTTGGGGCACGATTTCGAGCGTGTCGGGAGTCTTCGGCGCGAACCACGCCCCTACGAACAGATTGGCGCGCAGCATCTCCCGCGCACGCGTCTCGCCACCCAGCGCGGTTTCCCAGGCAAGGCGTTTGCGTTCGACATCCTGCAGGGTGTCCTCGGGCATGGCGTCGAGATCGACATTGTCGATGGCGACACCCAACACCGCCTCCTCGTCGAGCAACCCGTATTGATCCGACTGGCGGTTACGCCCTTTGAGCGCCGAGCAAACCGCCTTGTCATCGCCCGTCAGTGCCTTGTAGGCGTCGGCGGGGATGCCGTCGGTCATGATTGTCGGATCGAGAACGCCGACGAGGCTGTCGCCTTGAAGGATGTGGGAATCGAGGAATGCGAGCGGCTTGCCGGGTTCGACGGTTTCCATCCATAGCGCGGTCTTGCAAAGTTCGACGGCGAGGGGATTGCGATCGACGCCGTAGATGCAGTGCTGCACCACCTCGCGCAGGGCGTGTTGGCGCGCAGCTTCGTCCGAGGTGTCGGCACCCGATTCGATGCGCGCGATCTCGACGGCGAGCCGGCGTGCTGCCGCCAGCAGGAAGTGTCCCGAACCGCAGGCTGGATCGACGATGTTGAGAGCGAGTATGGCGGCACGGGGGTCGTCGGGACGGGAGGCAACGGCCTGGGCTATGACGGGGTCGAGCGTGGACTTGATGAGTTCGCCCACGAGGGTCGGCGGCGTGTAGTAGGAGCCGGTCAGCTTGCGGTCCGATCCTTTCGTCCGCTTACCGTCGTCGTTGCCGTCGCCCGCGAAGGCGAATGTCCAGGGTGAGGCGTCGACGTCGATGACGGGCCGAAGTTCGAGCAGGCTCTCGTAGACAGATCCGAGTTCCTCGGTGTCCATGTCCCGGTAGTTGACGCGGGCCAGCGTCGTGTCCGAACGGAAGAACCCAAGGTTGCGGACCGCTTCCAGCAGGCGTTCGTTGGCGATGGCGGCCGCGTCGAGGTCGGCGCACTGGTCGGGTCGGAACAGGCCGCCGAGTGGGGGCAGACCCAGGCCGGGAGCGCCATCGGCGAGAGCATGGAAGGTGATCTGGAGGCCCTGCCAGAGATCGGGGTTGCGATCGTAATGGCGGCGCCGGAGAGCCCGCTCGCGCAGACGTGAAAGGGCGTAACCCTCGGCGAACAGGGCGCGTTGCGCATCCGTGGCTTCCGGCGCGTGCAGTAGGTTGCGTTCCTCGGCGGTGAACAGAAAGAGTAGGCGGTAAACGAGCCGGAGAAGCTGCTGAAAGTAGCTGTCGCGCGAAAGCGTTCCGTCTTCGAGGGCTTTGCGCAAGTTTGCGTTGGCGGGATGCTGCAGGAATCCGTTCCCCAATTGCCGCAGGGAGTCGGCGACGCCGTCGCGGAGATTCTCTCGGATGCGCTCGCCGGTCTCGTGCGCCTTGGCCCGCCAGGTTTCGATGACGCAGCTCAACGGTTTGTCGTCGGCGGGCTTGAGGCGGCTGGCGTGCGCAGTGAGCCAGAGCGCGGCAAAGTCCGGATACAGCTCTTCGGCGAAGATGAGGTCGAGATCGGCCTCGATATAGGCGGGCCGAGTGAGGCTGGCGTTGTCGCGCAGAAGCCGGAGCTTGGAGCCGTTCGAGACCATCCCCCACAACGCGGCGTCCTCGGCGTTGAGGTACTCCTGCATCGTGCCGTGCGGCGCCTGTCGGCGTCCGTCCTGACCGAGGCGGACATCAGCCTTGTCGAGGTCGAAGTCGCGCGTCACCAGCAACAGAGGCACCGCGCCGCCGAAGGCCCGGTGACTCAGCTTGAAAAGACGGTCCTCCAGAATGATGGCACCGGCGGCGGCAAGATCGTCGTAGCCCAAGAGCGAGCGCAGGAGCGGGACAAGCCATTCCGCGACATCCACTTGGGTCGAACGCAGGTCGCGCCGGAGCCGGCGCTCGGCATAACGGTCGTAGAGATCGTTGCCGATGGCCCAGTAACGGGCCAGTTCCTCCTTGATCGCAAGCGACTTCGAAAGTCCGTAATCGGCGCTGGCTTGACGCGGGGCCTCCAGCGCGGCAACCGACTGGATAAACTCGGGCGGGAAGATCCCGCCTTCGACTCTCAGAGCCGTGAACCCCTGGCTTCTACGTGCGCCGGGCATGGTCACAAGCTGCCCATGGGCAGGAAGACATAGAGGCCGATCTTGTCGATCGGGAGGGCCGGCACCACGTTGTAGCGCAGGCCCCTGGCGTCGCTGGCCTCGCGGATACGGCGATGATCGGCGAGCAAGCGCTCGGCCCGTTTATGGGCCAAGCGTTCGAAGGCATCTTCCATGACCGGCAGCGCTTCGAGGGCTTGCCGTATGAAATGGGTCTTCTGGCCGTCAGGCATGTTGCGGCCCGGTTCGAGCAACAGGAGAGACAACGCTTCTTCGTCCGTTAACAGTTCCGCCGCGTCCGAGCCTCGGGCGGCGATGGCGACACACTCCTCGGCGAGAAGCGACTTAAATGGCGCGTAGCGGCCGTCGGCAGCCCGTCGCTCCACCTGGATCTGACTGCGCAGCCTCAGGAGCCAGAGCACGGTGCGAATTTCGACATCGCTAGTGAATATCGCGCCGCAGCGTGCCCCGACCTCCGCCGTGCCCGCGTCGAGCGCCTGTTCGGTCACGTGGTCGGCCAGGGTCGCGACCAGCGGGTGGGCGCGGTGGATATAGGCGCTGCCGGCCGGTGCCGGTTGGTAGAACGCGATTTTCGCGCTGGCCGTGAAACCGATAGCGTCGAGGCGGTCTTGAAGCGGTTTCGGGAAATGCGAGACCGGCAAGCGGCAATAGCCGTTCCGTGCATCGAGCGGTGCGCCGAGGCGTTCGGCGGACAGGCGCACGAAACGCTTCACATCGTCGGGTCCGCCGAGCACGGACACGGCCTTTCGCCATTCGGGGAGCACATCGTCCGGCGTCAGGCGGCGCTGGGCGAAGACGGTGTGGGTCATCCGGGTCTTTGCCGTCTGCCAGGCGCTGTCCACCTCGACTTCGGTGTCCCCGAAATTGAGCGCTGTCTGGACCGCTCGGGAATGGGTGCCGCCGTGAAGCAAGACGGCCTTCATGATGGCGTCGACCACCTTGTTGTTGTCGGTCGGCAGGGGAACCGAGACCCCGAGTTCCTTGCGGATCTTCTCAGCCTTGCGGAGGATCACGCGAAGCACGGCGCCGTCAACGGGATTGTTTTCCCCGTAGAGCATCAGCGCGCGAACGGCTGGGGAGGCTTGGCCGAATCGGTCGGCCCGGCCCTCGCGCTGCTCGTGGCGGGTTGGGTTCCACGTCAGGTCGTAGTGGACCACCGCGTCGAAGTGGTTTTGCAGGTTGACGCCTTCGGACAGACAGTCGGTGGCCACGAGCACGGGCGCGACGTTCTTCCCGAGTTCGCCGAACGCCTCGACGCGTTTTTCGCGCTGATCGGACGTGAGTTCGCCGGTGACCGCGGCGACTTGCGCGATTCGGCCGTCCAGAGCCTGTTTCAATCCGTCGCTGACATAGTGGGCGGTGGCGATGTACCGGCAGAATACAACTGGCCGGAAACCGTCCCGAACCAGTTGCCGGACTTCGCCGATCAATGTGTCGAGCTTGGGGTCGTTGCGCGGGCCACGCAACGCATCCGCCCGGTCGATGAGTTCGCGCAGGGCTTCGGCGTCCTCCGCGTCCTCGACGGTTCCCGCGGGTACGCTCTCGGCAAGCGAGAGCGAGTCGTCTTCGGTTTCGTCCATGACCGTTTCGGCCGCGGTACGGTCCAGATTCCGGAGTTGTGCCTGCTCGGTTTCCCCCTCGGCGGCCTTGAGACGAGTGCGCAGTGCCAGCGATGCCGCCGCGGGACTGGAGGACACGCAGCGCAGTAGCGCCAGCGCGGCCCACCAGGACATGCGCTGCTGAAGTTTCGTCTTCTCCTCCGCGCGGCGGACCATGGTCCTTGCATAGGCGAGCACATCGTCGAAGAGACGGCCCCAGTCGCCCGTGAGCCGGTAGGTGGCTTCCCGGCTCTCGCGGACCGGGAAGCCGGCTTCATCCTTCCACTCGGCAATGTCGCCGCGGCGGCGCTGCACGAAATGCAACGCGAGTCCGTCGCGCAAACGGCGGCGCGCCTCGCCGTCCGGCATGTCCGCCAAGGTCGCGAACTTCGGCTCTAGCAGACCCAGTAGGTTGTGGAAGGCGGTGTCGTCGCCCGAATGGGGCGTGGCGGTGAGGAACACCATGCCGCGGCGGGGTTCGCTTTCTGCCAGGCCCTTAAGAAGCTGGTAGCGCTGGTGCCGGGTGTTGGTGTTGGCCCGCACGCAGGTGTGCGCTTCGTCCACGATGACGAACTCCGGGCAGGCGCGCAGGAAGTCGCTGCGGCGGCGGTCCGACTTGATGTAGTCTAGGGATACGACGGTGAAGGGATAGACCTCGAACACCGACTCGTCCGGGCGTAGTCCCCGTTCCAGGCGGGTGGCGGTTCCGGTGCGAACCACCTCGGCGTCGATACTGAATTTCTCCGCGAGTTCCCGTTGCCACTGCTCGCAGAGGTGTGGCGGACAGATCACGGCGAGCCGTTCGATTTCGCCGCGGTCGAGCAGCTCCCGGGCGATCAAGCCTGCCTCGATGGTCTTGCCGATGCCTACATCGTCGGCAACGAGCAGGCGGACTGTGTCGAGCTTCAGCGCCATGAGCAGGGGCACGAGCTGGTAGGCGCGCGGTTCGACGTTGAGATTGCCGAAGCTCCGAAAAGGCCCGGCACCGGAGCGGAGTTTCAAGCGAAGCCCATCGCGTAGCAAGAGAGCCGCGTCTTGGGAACCCGGCGCATCGGCGTCCGGAAGGTCGAACGTGGCGGGCACTGGCGCTGCAGGTTCGAGCGGCAGGTAGATGAGCGTCGCGTCGTCCTCGGCGCCGCCGAGCGGGCGAAGTCGAAGGAGATTGTCGCGGGTCTCGGGCAAGACGACCCATTCGCGGCCGCGCGCCCTGACGAGTTGTCCGGGTTGGAAACTTGCCGGAGCTTCGGCCGCCATGGGTTCCATTACTCCCGCCCGCTTGTCGATGGCGCCGGCGACCGGAAAACCCAGGCGTAGCTGGCCACGACTTCCGGCCAGGACGAACGGTCGGCCGGGAACCGCACCACCGTATAACCGGCATCGGCCAGACGGCGGTTGATGGCCTCATCTGCACTCTCCCGGACGACGGTCTGGTGGTGCGGGCCGTCGACGTAGATCAGGGTCTGGGAGCCGGTGTAGGCAAAGTCGGGTCGGGTTGCATAGATCTCAAGGTACGGTTGGGCTTTATTGGGTAGGCGATAGCCGTTGGACTGAATGAAATACAGCCACTCTTTTTCCAGGGAGGAGGTCGAGGCGTTCAGCAGTTCTTCGAGGTTGTCGCCAGCGGCAATCTCCTGCTCCAGACCCTTGTGCGAGCTGCGCGTCAACCGGCAAAACAACTCGAGCATGTCTTCGTTCCGGCGATCGATGGAGGGATGTTCCGGCTGGTTGTAGTAGCTCAGGAGGCACCGGTAGCATCCCGCCTCGCACTCGTCGTCTAGGTTTTTGAGGTCTTCGAAGCCGGACCACTCACCCGACTTTGATCCGTAGTGGCAGACTTCGAGCGCCCTGCGGGCAACCCGGCGCAATGCGTCGGGGTCGCTGGCCAGGCGCGTCAAGACCCCCGCACCGCCTTCGGCCGCCTCGTAGAACAGGATGGTGGTGCGGTGGTCCCGATCCGGCAGCGGCTCGGCGGCAAGCTCGGCCTCCTCCAGTTGGAACTCTTGCTCGATCCCCCGCTTGATGGCGTACTGCAGCGAGATCATGGCCGTCTCCGGCAACTCGATCGCCGGGCGGAGAACGAGAACGTTGCGCCAGTCCTCGACAAAGGGCGTGATGCGCTCGACTGTCTTGCCATCGCTCACCCTGTCGTCTTCGGCATCGGTGGGCGCTTGCGAGTCCTTTGTCCACTCGCCGGTTTGCGTATCCACGCTGAATCCGTAAATCGACTTTTCCTGGCGCCGCCGCCAGCCGAGGTTGATGCGCCATAGCTTGGCGGCCGGGCCATAGCGGAGTTCCAGCAACCTCTCGCCGTTCTCCTCCACGGCGGTTCCTTCGGCGCGGGCCCGGCCGTTCTCTTCGCTGAAGCGAAGCGTGGTGATCATTTCGTAACCCTGACGCTGGCGTTCCTCCTCGTCGGAGGTGATGCGGTTGGCCCGTTGGGTCGATACCTGTTCGATGCGGTAGAGGTTCAGAATCACCCGCCCGCCGTCGAGGCGCGCGTCGCAACTGACGCAGCGCTCGTAATCCTTCTGATCTGAGAAGTGGCCATAGCCGCAAGCCGGACAGATGCGGGCCGCCTGCACCGGGAGCTGGGCGGAGGCGGTCACCCCGGACTCCTCGTCGCCGGTCGAGAGAATGGCATGCCGCACGCGATACGTGCTGCCTTCGTGGTAGATGATGGATTGAGGCCCGAACTCGGTGAGCCCCAGAAACCGCGGCCTGCTCAGGAAGGAGTCGCGCCCGACTCTTTCGCGACGGCCGGGAAGGAAGGCCATCAGCGGCAGGCGCGGGAAGTTGTAGCCCGGCAGAAAACCCTCGGCCGCCAGATAGCGGTAGGTGTAGAAATCCGAGTTCATCGTCTGCTGGCTATGAAGAAGCAGGCGTTGCTGCGTGTAGGCTTCGTCGTAGCGCGCCTTCGCCTCGCGGCGCTCGCGTTCGGTGGCCGCGGCGTTGTTGACGATGTCGTTGGCGAATTTCATCTGCTTGGCGGTCGCGCGGAACAGCGAGCGCCAGCGCTCGAACGATTCGCGGAAGCGCCGCTCAGCGGAGTTCATCGCGCTGCCGAGCCATGTACTTGTGTACCAGGGAGCTGCCTGCGCGCTGAGACTGGACGCGAGGGTCGAGAGAATGCGCTGGCCGCGCTCTTGCGCTTTGCCCACAGCTCGGGCAACGCTGACCTGGTCCGTGATTTCCCGGCACAGAGGCAGTTCGTCGGGCTTTCCGAGACCGAGCACATCGCGTACGGAGGGGCCCAGCTTGACGCCCGTCTCCGCAAGCCAGACCGCCTGGAGGTGACTGCGGATCAGGTCTTCGTTGGCCAGGTCGATGTTGGGGGGATTGACGGCTCCCGCCACCATGCGCGTGGGGTTCGAGAAGAAGTACTGGTCGTGCGGCGATCGTGCCGCGCAGTACGTGACCACCAGCGCCGGCTGGCCGCTGCGGCCGGCCCGCCCACTGCGCTGGGCGTAGTTCGCCGGAGTCGGCGGCACGTTGCGCATGTAAACCGCGTTCAGCGTGGCGATATCGACACCGAGCTCCATGGTCGGCGAGCAGAAGAGAACCGGAAGTCCAGCCGGTTCCACTTGGCCATCGACGATGCGCTCGCCGGACAGCCCCTTGCGGAATCGCAATTCCCGTTCTTGGCGCACTTTGGTATCGACCTGGGCGGTGTGTTCGCGCGCCTCAAGCTGGTGGAGTAGGCGATCCTCGCTGTCGAGAAGACCCGCCACGTTCTCATACAGAGTACGGAAAAACGCATTGGCGGGATTTTGATCGTCGGGGGATTCGTCGTTCGCACGCCATTCGAGCGCGGAGCTGTCGATGCGGAAGCCAGTGCGCTCGGCATCGAGTTTCGTAGGTTGCATATAGCCGTAGTTGGTCAGCACGCCTAGAACGTCGTCGATGACGCTGTTGTAGGTTTCCTCGTCGAACTTCGGTGGATAGCAGGGATTGCCCGGCCCCCAGAACGCTTCGGACTTCACTTTGCGACCGAAAACGGACCGATGGGAGACGTGAAGAATGCGGAAGTCGGGCCGCCGCCCGCCACGGTTCGGCCTGGGAACCATGAAGGCATGGGAGAACAGCCGCTCGTCCTCGGACAAGCCCCATGGCTCCCTCAATTCGTTGAAGCTTCGATTGCGGAGCCGCTCCTGGAAGTCCGGATCGAGATAAATGGTCTTGATGCAGAGCGCACGACGCATGCGTTCAAGAAGCTCCTCGCAGAGCTCGAAGCGGCGTTCTGGCGGAATGGAGCCAAGCAAGGGGTGGCGCGCACGCCATTCCTCCTCGTCCTCGCAGCACTCCCTGAGGCGGCGATACCCGATCTTGAGCAGCTTCAACTGCTCGAGGTTCGGGTTCGTGATGCGCCATCCGCGCTGCAGGTCGAAATACAGCCGGTAGCCGAGCACATCGCGCAGCGCTTTGAGGGTGTTCTGAGTCTTGACGCCCTTGGCCTGGGGGTTGGCCGCGTAGTCCGCAGCTTCTAGGCGAAGGCGGTGGAGTACTCGCTGAGTAAGCACATCGTCGGTGGGCGACCCGCCGCTCTCGGCTCGAATGGCCGCCAGCAGCGCACCGCGTAGCAACAAGATCTGAACGAAGTCGTTGAAATGGCCGGCCTGGAGGCTCGCGTCCTGTCGGTTGTCCGTGAACGCCAGCAGCTTCTTCGTGCGCTCGTCGAGATCGGTGCCGATGAGATGCTTCAGCGAGGCAAGCGCCAATACCGTTGTCGCGGAACTGCGGCCCTCGCTCGACAATCCGGAGAGCTTGGTAAGGTCGCTGCGAACGCTGCCGTCGTAGTACGCGCCGCATTTGGGATTCAGGCAGAAGCGGAACGACCGGGGAATGAACCATGCGGGCAACCCTTCCCCGGCAACGCCGCCCCGGGTGTCCACTCGCACGGACACCGGCCGGTACTGGCGGAAATGGCGCTTGAGTCGTGGCTCGTCCCCATGGAGTTCGAGCCAGTCCTCCGGCCATCGGGTGTTCGGATCGTCCGCGTTGAACATCCCGGAAGGATCCGGCATGAGATAGCCGTACTGCACATCCTCGTCGTCGTTGGAGCGTTCGGACAGGTCGCGCGGTTCGAACGACCGGGGTTGCTTGTCGGCGAGTTGCGCCCAGACCGGGAGGTACTCCTGTCCGCAGGCGCGGCAAAAGCAGAGCGTGTAGAGAGGCCGGTCGCGGTCCCCGGGCTTGAACTGCTGGCCGTTGAAGGTGAGATACCTCTCACCCGGCGCTTCCAGGGTCGAATAGGCATTCCAGGCACCACTGATGAACTGATGCAGCCGGAACGCGAAGAAGCTCTGGCCGTGCTCGTTGCGGCTTGCGTGCGCGGTGAGCAGAAAGTTCGCGAGGAAGTTCCTGCATTGTGCTTTGTCGACGCCCGAGTCCTCAGCCAAACGCTCTGAGGCCTCGAGAATGGTCAGGGGATGCGGAATCCGCACGATTTTGCCGTCGAGTTCGTTGAGACCCAGATTGTGTTCCACCCAAGCGGCGACCGGATACGTGGTGAGTTCCTTGTAAGCGGGATTCACCGGAACGCCTTGTTCGATGGCGGTACGCAATTCGGGTCCGGTTTTGCTCACCTTGGGATCGGTAACGAGCCGAAGCACCTCCGATACGACGTTGCCGGGATCTACCGCGGCGCCGAACAGGCGGCTTGCGATGTTGGCAACGGCGGCGTCCCGGTCTTCGGGGGAACCTTCCGAGGCCATGGTCGCCGACGTACCGATGCACAGAAGGCGTTCGTTGAACCGTTCCCGCACGCGACGAACCAGCATGGCGACATCGGCGCCTTGCCGCCCGCGGTAGGTGTGCAGTTCGTCCAGCACCAGAAAGCGGAGCCCGGCAGCGTGTGCGCGGACTGCCTTGTCGGTCTCCAGGAACCGTGTCATGAGCAGTTCGAGCATGACGTAGTTGGTGAGGAGAATGTCGGGAGGGTTCTTGGCGATCCGCTCTCGTTCCTCGTTCGACTCCTGTCCGGTGTAGCGGGCGAACGTGACCGGTTCCCGCCCCGCGCCATAGCCAAGCTGCAGGTACTTCTGCAGTTCCTCGCGTTGGCTGTTGCACAGCGCGTTCATCGGGTAAACCACGATCGCCGTGATGCCTTTAGATGCGTTGCCGGCGCGCTTGCGCCGCAGCACATCGTCGACGATGGGAATGAAGTAGGCGAGAGATTTGCCGGAGCCGGTGCCGGTGGTGAGCACGTAGCTCTCGCCACGCCGAGCGATTTCGATCGCGTCGCTCTGGTGCCGATGCAGGAGCAGGGGCTTGCCGGACGGATTGTCCTGCCGCTTGAGCCGGAATATTTTCGCGCACTCCGGATCGAGTTCGCCTTTCGCGACGAGCTCATCCACGTAGCCGCCCGACTCGAAATTGGGATTCAACTGGACGAGCGGGGCCGGCCAGAAGTGGCCGGAGGCGTAGGCCTCGTCGACCTGCCGGGAAATGTCGTCGGCCCGGATGCGGGTGAAGCTGCGGGAAAAGCGCTCGTACTCGTCGACAAGCTCCTCACGGAAGGCGAACACGTCCATTAGCGGTCCAATGATCCCGATGCATTGGCCCGTGACTCTATCACGGCGCACCGCTCCATCAGCGCATCGAACGGTTCTCCTTCGTCGAGCAGCATGCGGTCGGCCCGCATCCTGGCGTAATCGTCGGCGAGTTCCGAAAGCGCGGTGCCGGTGGGAATGAGCTGCAGCCCGCCCGAAACCGCTGCCCCATAGTCGATTCGTTGGCCGCGGGCGTCGTTTTCCGAAAAGAACATCGACTTGTGGCGGGCCACTGAATGGGCCAGCGCCCGGTCGGACAGCGCGCTCGCTGCTATTCCGGCCTCGTCGAGCCGTGCGAGATCGTGCCAATGCCGGGACAGGCGTTCACCCCTGCGCCGATGCTGGCGGCAGTAGACATGAACGGCGGTCGCCTTCTCCCAGAAGGTGCGCTCCGCCAGCATGGTGCGCGGATCGGTCTCGGGAAAGGCGAGATCGGGCAGAAACGCCGCGGCGTCGCATACGACCGGCAGGGCCTTGTGCGGCTCGCCGGTCGATCGCGCACCAAACTCGACCTTGACCTCCGGCCGCACGAAGTCGGTTTCCTCGAACAGCGGCTCGTAACGAACGTAAAGCCGGTCTCCTTCGGCACGAACATTCGCGGAAAAGCCAGCGAGACCGAGTCCTTCCTTGATCTCCGGCAAGGCTCGATCCCGGACCCATTCGTCGAGGCGTGCGCGGATTGCGCGCGTCCAGCGCTTCTGCTGGCTGCGCGTGGGCGGAAGCGCCTCCTCGCCCGCGCCCGCCACCAAGTCCGGCGCGAACGCGCGAATGTCGTAGGTGATGTCGACATCTTCGGAGAACCGGCGGATGGCCCGCCACACCTTGGAGAGCGATGTGCCGCCCTTGAAGATCAGATGCCCGGCGAAGGGCGCGCGGAACAGAATGTCGAGCGTGCCGACGACCCAGATGTCCTTCTCCAGCAGAAAGCCGCGACGGCCGCTCGCGTGTTCGGCCACCCTCAATGCGAGACGGCGATCCTCAACGGAAAGACGCTGGTACGGGGCATCAGGCATGAGCGATGCGCGTGCTCAAAGGCTCGGCCATCCAGATGGGCATGATGGCCCGCGCGGCCGAAAGCTCCTTCAGATCTTCTGCGGAGAGCATGGGCAGTACCGCCTCAAGACCTTCGTCAACCTCCTTGGGACCGAGCCAGGCCAGCGCACGGATCACGTCTCCGGCCTTCCGGTGCGGGGCCGCGAGCTGCCAGCGCGGGGCGTGGCGCAACTCCACCGTGATTCCGCCGAAGTGCAGTTGGCGGTCACGGCCCGAAGTCAGATAGACCTCCCGTATGGGGTTCTGAGTCGTCAGCCCCAGCCGATTCGCGGCCGAGCCGCCGCACGGCACAAAGGTCTCGCCCCATAGCGCCGACAAGGCTTGAAGCGCCCTGCCGATACTTGGCGCGCATCGTCCGAAGCGGGTTTCCACCGGGCGCATGTACACGCCATGGCAGATGCGCATGAGCTTGCCGGAGCGTGCAAGCCGCGACAACGCCTGGTCCACGGCCGCCCTTTTTCCGAGGTGAAGCAAACCGGCCGGACACAGCGGTGTGGCCTCCGGAAGACTTTCGGCGTACTGCATGATGCGCTGTGGCAGGCTGCGCATGAACCGCGTCTCCTGTTGGGATGTCAGAATATTGATAACTAAAATACCACTTCAGGACTGTAATGGAACCTAATTTGCCGATTTGCGGGCGAATCGGGAGCGGGTGAGCTACGCTCACGAACCGGGGCGGCATTTGGCGGGGTCATCTGGGTGCCCGGGCCGGCAATACCTTGGTTCGATATCAGCGGGGGATTGTGTATGATCGAGCGTCCGGCCCCGCAGCACACAGCCAACAAGTCAGAGAGATTCGACGTGAACAAACCAGCCTTCATACCTGTACGCACTATCGACGACGCCTACCACAGGCTGCTCGACGAGGAGACCCGGCCGGTACCCGAGTCCTATCGGCGCGACAACCCCATCGCCCCTGGGCCTACCCGGGTACCGGTGCGGCGATACACGTCCAGGGAGTTCTTCGACCTGGAGGTGGAGAAGATTTGGAAGCGCGTGTGGCAGGTGGCTTGTCACGAGGATGATATGCCCGATGTGGGCGACTACGTGCCCTATGACATTGCTGGCATGTCGTTCCTGGTCGTTCGCACTGGCCCAGACGAGTTTAAGGCCTACTACAATGCCTGCCTGCACCGGGGCCGCAAACTGCGTGAGAACCGGGGAAGGGGGGCCACGGAACTTCGCTGCCCCTTCCACGGTTGGACTTGGAACCTCGACGGTACCCTGCGCCAGGTGCCGTGCCAGTGGGACTATCCGGGCCTGAAGCACAGCGAACAATCCCTGCCGGAAGTTAGAACGGGCCGCTGGGGACGCTTCATCTTTATCAACCCAGACCCGAACTGCGAGCCGCTGGAGGACTTCCTGGGCGACCTTTCGAGCCATTTCGAACTCCTGCCCTATGAACGACGCTACAAGTCCGCCCATGTGGCAAAAATAATCCGCTGCAACTGGAAGGTAGCCTCGGAAGCCTTCATGGAGTCGTACCATGTCATTGCCACCCACCCGCAGATTCTGCTCGGTGACGTACACGACGTGGACACCAAGTACGACGTATTCGGCAACTATTCCCGCGCGATACGCTGCGGTGCCTTGGAAAGCAGGGGTCTACCGGAGTGGGGCCCACTGCCCGACGATGGTAGGCTGCGCGTCCGCCACCCGCTGAACGGCTGGGTGTACGAGGCCACCGACGACGGCCTGGTGCGGGTGACAACGCCACAGGGCAAGACGGGATTGCTCACGGCCAATGCCGAGCCCGTAGAGGGTGAATTGGGCGATGTGAGCCCACACCTATGCAACTGGGTTGGCGGGCGTCAGCTCCCGCAATCGGACCAGGAACGCGCCATGGCGGAACGCGCTGCCAAGGATGATCGCGCAGAGCCCACCCATCCCCGGGTCGCCTACGCCCAAATGCAGCGTGAGATGCTGAAGGGCGTGATTCCCTCCATCGCCGACCGGATAGCCGATATCGAGTTCTCGTCGGTATTCTTCACGGTGTTTCCCAACTACCACCCCTGGGGGTCGTTCAACAGCATCAACTACCGGTTCCGTCCGCACGGCCGCAACCCCGACGAGTGCATCATGGAGTGCCTGTTCCTCTCGCCCATTCCCGAGCACGGCAACTACGAACCGGTTCGCAAGATTCACTGGCTGGGGCCGGACGACGACTGGACGGACGCACCGGAACTCGGCATGTTGGCCAGGGTATTCAACCAGGACACGCGCAACCTGCCCTACGTTCAGGAGGGCCTGCATGCCACGGCCCGGGAACATGTGCAGTTCGCCGACTACAACGAAACCAAGCCGCGGCACCTGCACATGCTGATCGACGAGTGGATTGCGCGGCCCTAGCCGTATTCGCGCTCGCGCCGGCTAGGTGGTGGGATCGCCCTCGTGCAGCCAAGGCGGGGTGGAATGGCGTAGTGTCGGGGCCGCCCCTTCATGTGGGCTCCGATGCCGTGTCGCGGTACCGAAGCCAGAGCCCGGCCAAGGGGGCTATTCCGGGTTCATGCCTTGGGCCGACAGGCGGCTAACCTGGCAATCGATCAGCGCTTGGTGATCGGGGTCAAGATGGGTAATCAGGTGGCATCCACCGCCCGCTGTGGTTAGATCCCGCAGCATGGGGTGGTGGAACGATTCGGTGCCGAGCCCGTCGGGTTCTTTCAGTTCGGCGAAGAACGGCTCGCTGGCCATGATGGTGCCGGGCCTGGCCATTGCCGAGATTAGCGCGGTGTCTTCCACCACCACCCGGTAGTCCGGCGAGGACTGACCCGCCCGCAGTTCAAGCGTATGCAGGCCGAACCGGTAGTCGCCGGGCGGCACATCCCTAGCTAGATACTGCGCCAGCAGGAAGGCGGCACAAACGGCTTCACGGGCGCGGTTGTCGCCGGTTGTGGCCGGCAACGCCATGAGCAGACCGGTTCCGGGCAGGTGCTCACTCTTCCCAAGGTAAATCGCGTCAACCCGTTCGGCGAGCGCCAACGCTCGATTTGCGATACGGTCGCGCTCGGCGCGGCTCAGGGCGAACTGATTCTGAAGATTGCCCACCAGCAGGTGCTGCGTGGCTGCTTGGGGTGCGGTCGGTGCCCCGGTTTTTGCTTGGCTGTGGGAACGCGGTGCGACGGTGCGCATCCGATGCCGCCAGAATGCCGCAACCAGCGCTACCGTTAGCAGCGCGGCCAGGCTCAACCCGGCTCGTATCCAAACCGATGCCGTGCTTGGCGGTGCCAGGCCGATGCGCGCAAAGCCGAGCACCATATCGTCGAGAACGATGGGGTGGGTGAACTGCGTACCGCCTTCCAGCGAACCGCTTACCGCCAAGGGTTCGTTGTCGATGGTGAATATGGCCACGCCGGTAACGCGCGGAACCCCGGCCAGGCGGTTGGCTACCACGCCCACCTCGATTGGGTTCCGGGCGATGAGCCCGTCGACGCTCGCGCGGGCGGCGGTTTCCACCAGCATTTCCCCGGTGGCCCGCTCCTGTTGCTCGTCGGTGCCGCCCTCCCAGACGAGAAACAGCGCAAGCCCGGACAACAGGGCCGTTGCGGCGGCGAACCGGAGGTCGGACTTGAACCTAGCCCGCATAGCTCGCCGCTGTTGTTTGGCTGGAAAGGTTCTTGATCGGGGTTGCCGCGGTGGCGGGAGACCAGAGGGATTCTGAACGATTTGCCGGGCGAAAGCCAAGTGCCGTCCGCGTGCCTCGCTCTGTTCCGAGACGTGCCTGGGGTCGCGCACCGCCGCAGCGTTGGTATCGTGCTTACGCAGCTTGTTCCGTGACGCGCTTAGGGCCACGCCTACGCCTCGCAGACCGCCTACCGCCGCCTAGCTCGCTTAGGGCCGTGCCTCGCGGCACCCGTGCAAACGTCCATTAGAGGCTTCGGCGAGCCGCAAAGCCCGTGGCCCATCCTTGTTGTGGGGGCGGGTGCGGGTATGATGCTCCACGACGGGACGATGGATCATGGCGAGCTACTCCACCAACGAATTTCGCTCGGGCCTTAAGGTGCTCCTTGAGGGCGAGCCCTGCGCCATCCTGGTGAACGAATTTGTCAAGCCGGGCAAGGGGCAGGCGTTCAACCGGGTGAAGCTTCGCAATCTGAAGACCGGGCGCGTGTGGGAGCGCACCTTCAAGTCGGGGGAATCCATCGAGGCGGCCGATGTGCTCGACCTGGACATGGAATATCTCTACTCGGATGGCGAGTTTTTCCACTTCATGAAAACCGACGGCAGCTACGAACAAATCGCCGCGTCGCCGGCGGTCATTGGCGAAGCGAAAAGCTGGATTACGGAACAGGCTGTGTGCCGGGTTACCCTGTGGAACGAAGAGCCGATCTCGGTGGTGCCGCCCAACTTTGTCGAACTTGAAGTCACCGAGACCGACCCCGGCCTCAAGGGCGACACCGCACAAGGGGCAACCAAACCGGCGACCCTGTCCACTGGTGCCACCATCAAGGTGCCGCTATTCGTTAACACCGGCGACGTCTTGAAGATCGATACACGCTCAGGCGAATACGTCAGCCGCGCCTGAGGTCGCCGCCGGGCCACATGCGGCCACGGCCCGGCCCGCACGGGCCAACTGCCGCTACCGCTCCCAAGCACGTGCTCGGGCCGCATGCCGGGAGACGCTATTCGGGGCTCACCCCCCCTTGCCCACGATGCGGCCCCAGCGGTAGTCGTACTTCAGGCTTTTGACCGCCAGTGTGGTATCTGCGTGGCGCACGCCCCGCAGAGACATGATTTCTTCGTTCACCAGGCGCACCAGCTCGGCACCATCCTCAACGAGAACAACCGCAAGGATGTCATAGCGCCCCATCATGGATGCTACAAAACGCACGAAATCCAGCTTTGCGATCGCCTGGGCGGTCTCCGCCACCTGTTTCAGGTCGGCGCGAATGCCGATGTACGCGAGTTGTGGCGATGTCGGCTCAGTGTAGCTGGTCAGCGCCATGATCTTGATGATGCCCTCTTCCTGCATTCTCTTCACACGGCCCCGCACCGTACCTTCTCCCAGATTCAACTCCTGGGCGATCTCGCGATTGCTGCGCCTGCCATCCCGGGAAAGATGCTCAAGGATGCTGCGGTCCACATTGTCGATCTTCCCCCGGCTCATAGTTTTGGCACCATCTCCGACTGGTATTTGTAAACCTCGATCATCAGCGCTGGCCACAACCTGCCAATGCCATCAATTTGCGCGACCTCTTCGTGTAGAAAGGTCGCCAACTCATCGAAGGAACGAGTTCCGACTAGAATCTCGATATCCTGGGCGCCCGTGGTCAGGTTTACGGAAAAAACATCGGGAAGTGCCGCCAGATCCAGACCCACATCCTCGGCGTTGCGGCTTTCCACCTCAATACCAATAGCCAACAAAACATCGTAGCCAGCCGCTACGAAGTCGGTGACTGCGACCACTCGCATTGTACCCGTGTCCTCAAGCCGGCGAATGCGCTTGCGAATAGTGGATGAGGTGGATTCCAGCGCCTTGGCGATGTCCAGCGTAGACATGCGGCCATCGGCCTGCAGCAGGGCGATGATCCTTCTGTCCAGATCGTCGGGCACGAATTCTGCTAGCCTTTGCAACTTTTCCCCCACCTCATTCGCCGGATAACTCGGCCATTCTCACGTAATCGGGTGCGATTTTCACCACTTGGTTGGCCGATTGCCTGGTTCCGTCGCCCCGTATCCCGACCAGCACGAGCGGCCCTAAGCCAGTACGAAGGGTGCGCCGAGTTAACCATCCGACCGCATGAGAAACGCCAGGGCTTACCACCCGTTGGCATTGGTGTTGCGGTTTGCTCTCTGGTCAGCTACAGAACCTAGGGCTTGCCGATGATTTGAAAAGCCCATGCCGCCCATTACCATGGGTTGAAAACAGGCCATTGGAACATGCGCATATGGAACAACGGCAGACTTTGGAACAACGCATTGACCGGTTGGAATCCATCGAACAAATCCGTCAGCTTGTTGCGAAGTACGCCCTATCGCTGGACATGCGAGATTTGGATGCCCATGTGAACCTGTTCGCCCCGGACATTCGGGTTGGCCGGGCCAAGGTCGGTCGCAGACACCTCAAGCGATGGCTGGACGACACCCTGCGCCTGCAGTTTAGCGGCACGTCCCACCATACGGGTAACCACCTTATCGAGTTCGATGATGCGGAGCACGCCCATGGCGTGGTTTATTCCAAGAACGAACACGAAACGGGGCCCGAATGGATCATCATGCAAATGCTGTACTGGGATAACTATGAGCGCATTGACGATCGCTGGCTATTTCGCCGTCGCCTGCCCTGTTACTGGTATGCGACCGATTTGAACAAGCCCCCCATCGGCGGCAAGAAGATGCGCTGGCCGGGCCGGGAATTCTACGAAGGTGCCTTCCATGATCTATTCCCGTCCTGGCAGGAATTTTGGCGCGAGGCACCTGGCGAAGGCGAGCCGGAAGTCGCGGTGCCCGCACCGCTAGAAGAGTTCCTGACGACGATGCGCCGCGGTGCGCCCGACCCGCGGGTTCGCGTACGCTAGGCCGGTTGAGCCGTGCCCGCGCTGAATTCCATAGGATGCCTGATCGAGGCCGCGGAACTGGCGCCCGGCAAGCCAGCCATCGTGGAAGGTGGCCGATCGGTTACCTTTGGCGAGCTGTACCAACGGGTTCGGCAACTGGCCAAAGGGTTTATCGCAGCGGGTTTCAAGCACGGAGAACGTTTCGCAATCTGGGCGCCCAACTCGATCGATTGGGAGGTCGCGGCGCTTGCCGGCCACATGGTCGGCTGTGCGCTTGTTCCCCTTAACACCCGTTACAAGGGTGGCGAGGTGGAGGATATCCTCAATCGGTCGGCCTGTCGGGGAATCTTTTACTCTGCTGAATTCCTAGGCGTTCGCTATGCCGACATGCTGGCGAGCATGGATGCCCCGGGGCTTCGCCATCGGGTCGATCTCGATGCACTGAGCGAATGGATGCCCACGGCCCGCACTGTGGGTGACGCGGAATTGCAGGAACGCGCCGTGCGGGTCGGGCCGGATACCCTAGCCGATGTACTCTACACTTCCGGCACAACGGGCGCACCGAAGGGCGTGATGTGCAGCCACGGGCAGAACATTCGGGTATTCGCAACCTGGTCCCGCAGTGTCGCGCTAGGCGAGCATGATGAATACTTGGTCATCAACCCGTATTTTCACTCTTTCGGTTACAAGGCCGGCTGGCTTGCGGCACTGATTAACCGCGTTACCGTCCACCCGGTGCCCGTTTTCGACTTAGACGAATGTTTACGCCTCATCGAGGCAAGGCGCATTAGCTTCCTGCCCGGCCCACCGACTGTGTTCCGGTCTCTGCTGGATCACCCCGAGCGCGGCCGTTACGATCTTGGCTCATTGCGGTGCGCGGTCACCGGTGCCGCCTCGGTGCCCGTGCAGCTTGTCAGGGACATGAAGCACCTGCTGGGGTTTGCTGCGGTATACACCGCCTACGGCCTGACCGAGTCCACCGGCGTGGTATCGATATGCAAACCCGGTGACGACTTCGAGACCATTGCCACCACCTGTGGTCGCCCCATGGATGACATTGAGGTAATGATTGCCGATACCGACGGGTCGCCGCAGCCCGCCGGCGCACTGGGTGAAATTTGGGTGCGCGGCTATAACGTAATGCAAGGCTATCTCGATGACGCCAAAGCGACAGCGGAGGCCATTACCGAGGATGGTTGGCTAAAAACCGGCGATATCGGCCTCATGACCGAAAGCCATTACCTGCGCGTTACGGGTCGCGTCAAAGACATGTACATTTGCGGCGGGTTCAATTGTTATCCGGCGGAAATAGAGAACATTCTGCTCGGCCATCCAGATATCGCCGATATAGCCGTGGTTGGGGTGCCCGATGCGCGTATGGGCGAAGTCGGACATGCCCATGTCGTACCCCGGTTCGCACATGCCGCCGACGCACAGAACATCATCGCGTGGGCGAGGGAAAACATGGCAAACTACAAGGCTCCGCGTTTTGTCACCTTTGTGGAAGAGCTGCCGCGCAACGCCTCCGGGAAAGTACAGAAATTCAAGTTACTGGAAGGCCGACACTGACCCATGGCCATCATCAAGGTTAATGCAGCGAGCCCGCCCTACTCCATTCCTAGGTTGCGGTCACCTTTCTTCACGAGTCAACACCAGCTCAGAGGCCATGGGCATCGCAATCGATTTCCGCGTAGGTGGTGAATTTCCAGGTGCCGTCCAAAAGGTCCGCAAGGTACCAGCTACAGGCAAGTGCTTCGTATCCTTCCTCGTACCGGTCCAGCCAGCCAGCCTTGAAGCTGGTCGTCGTCTCGTTGATCCGATCGACCTGCAAGCCCTGCAACTCGGACGTTAACCAGCCATCCGCCAGCCATTCCGCCATTGGCGCCCGCAACCAGGTGGCCTTGTCGGTGCGGGTGATCTGGCCGTCGGGTGAGTGGGTCTCGACCGTGTCGGCAAGGAACTCGAGCATGCTCTCGACATTGCTCTCGGGGTCTTTTTCCCAGAGTGGGGCGTAGGCGTCCCGGTACCAGGTTTCCGGGTCCGCCGTGACGTCATCGGCGCTGGCGCAAACCGAAAACCAGGACAAGGCGAGGATGCAGATTGGCTTTTTCATGCTGGTACGTCCGGGAGGCTCTTTGGTAGGCGCATAGTATAGCCCGTGGTTCCTGGTGAAAACTCCGAACCTACAGGGACGGGCACTTGTGGCGCTGAGCCTGCTCAGGAGCCGGACGGGGGTTGTGTACGTCAAGTTGTGCGAAAAGGTTTGGTCGGGTGTGTGCGTGATCACGCGCCTCACCGATGTTGCGTCGGTCGTGGCGCCAGCGCAGCTCCCGCAGGCAGTCGTTGTCGGCCTTGCGCGGGACGTGGTGGAGAGCGTTTCTCAAAAATGCGCGTAATCACGAGCGCCTTCAGGGTCGGGCCTTGCTTTATGGATCTTGCGTAAGATGCACAAGTCCAGAACGGCTTGGAAGGTCCGCTTGCCCGGTCAGGTTGGTGTTGCTGTTAGGTGATTGTCCCAGCGTAGCTGTGGGAACTGCTCGGTGGCCAGCCGACGGAATTGGAAGGATTCGGTATCGAACCGGAAGATGGAGCCGCCACCGGTGCTGACAACGAATTCCCGTGCGGTGCGGTCTAGGGCAACGCCGCCCGCATCGCGAATGCGGCGGTGTCCGAGATAGCCCTTGCCGCCCACCTCCCAGAAGGTGACCAGGTGTCCGCGCGGGCAGGTGACCAGGGCGTGGTTGGTCTGCGGGTCGACGCAGATGCTCGCCGTGTATTGCCGCATGCGGCGCTGCACAGCCAGGGGTGCCGGCAGGGCCTCCAGCTTGCCGGTGGCGGCGCGGAAAACATACAACAAGGCGATAGCTTCCGTTGGCGGCCCCTCGTACTGAAGCGCCAGCGCCAAATCGCCGTTCGCGGCGGTATCGATGTGGCGAATGCTGGCTTGGGGAACCGGGGCGTCAACCCGCGCAACGATTTCGCCAGTGGCGGCGCGAATCAACGCCAGATTCGGTCGCATACTTTCGAGATTCAGCTTGCGGCGCGGCTGCGACGGGTGGGTAAGAATGCCGCCGTTGGCGATGGCGAGCACCCCGTTTCCCAGCCACTTCAGTTCATGCGGGCCTATGCCGCCGCTTTCGAATTCACCCACCACTTCCAGGGTGCGCGCCGAGCGGCAGACAACTAGGCCCCGGCCGTGCTCGAAATCGTTTTCGGTCGTGTAGAGGTATCGGCCCTCTGGAGAGTAAACCCCGTGGCCATAGAAATGCCGCCCCGCCGATGCCCGGAGCAGTTCCACCAGGCGGCCATCGCGGAGGTCTACCACGGCAGCCCAGTTTCCGGGTCGCCGGGCGGGAACCAACAGGGTCTCCGCATTCGGCGACACCACGGGTGCATGGCCCCTTTGCGGCAACTTAGCGCGTAGCGGTGTATCGCCCGCTCGGCTGAAGCCGACCAACCAGTAGCCGTCCGCCGCATCCTGCGCCGCCCCCAGGAACATTGCCCCGGGCTTAAGTGCCGCCTGGCCGGTCGTGCGCGCGACGGCGGCACCCAGCGCGGCGGTAAGTATGGCTCGTCGGGCTACCGGCACGGTGGTCGTTCCAACAGCAGGCCGGTGTAGATCGCCGATCCATTGGCGATGGCTCGTCGAGCTATCGGCATAGCAGTCGTTCCAACTGGTAACTGCACATCGCTTGGAACGACCGCTAGTCGCCGTCCTGAAAGTTGAAGCCGATTTCGACGCCCGCCGCAATGGCCGCCTCCGCGCCCAGGTCGGCAAGTCGCTGAAATGCTTGCTCGAGTGAATTCAGATCCACTTCAGCACGGGCTCGCCCGGCGACCATGTCTTCCAGGCTGTTGCCACTCATCTCAATGGTATCGAGCACCGCGGCCGCCGCGTCGAACTGCTCGGCAATGTCCGCGGGAATACTGCCCACCTCCTGCCGATGTACGCGTTCCAGGTAGTCGCGCAGCCGGTAGGCGTCCGCGGCGTCCGAGGCGAACAGCCTGCGGAACGCGGTGAGATTGGCGGCTATGTTTGCCGCGGAGTGCTGCGCGTAGTGCGACTCCAGCCCCTGGGTATCCCGGAAGTTGTTCAGCGCCGGCTTCAGCTTACGATCGGCTATGAATTCGGCCTGCACGGCCAGCGACTCGAAAATCGATACCAGCACGTCATCGGCCTCGATGAAATCACCCCGGGCATTGACGAAGTCTTCAATGTAGGTGCCGCCCGCTTGCCATTCGCTGTGGATGTCTGTGGCCATCACCCGCACGTTGGCGGCGATGGCACCGGCGAGCTCGCAGCGCCGGGGGCCCGCGACTGTATCATCAAGACCACCGATGGCGAACAACAGGTATTCCAGCGCCGGCAGGCCCTGCACCCCCACCGACCGGTTGGCGATTACCTCTTGATCAAGCGCGTCGTCGCCCGCCAGTGCGTTGTCTACGCCGCGCTCGACCGCCTCGTTGCTGTCGGGAAAGAACTGCAGGCGGAAGCGGCGGTTCGCCTCTTCAATTGGGCCAACGGCCACGTGCTGCACCCGCTGCCAAGCCCGCATGGTGTCGCGCCAGGCCGCCTCGACCACGCCTTGGTCCGGCTCGGGCGCGGCGCAGTAGTCACCGATAGTGGCTTCGAGTTGCTCGGCGCAGATTTGCAGGCCGGCATAGGCCGGGGCAATCACCTCCCGTCCGATTGCACCGAACAGGCGTGCCCGCTCCGCGGCATTGGTGCCCACCTCACCGAGCGGATTGGTTGATTCGGGGCGCGGTTCCGCCCCGAGGGTTGACCAGTCGATGTCTCCACAGTCGTTTCGGCACCCGGAGACGGCGAGCACGCCAAGCAGCAACAGCACCAGCTTAGGCCGCGTCTTCACCACTGGCTGTGCCAGCGACTTGGTTGTTTTAGATTCAGCATCCTCGCACCACGATGCGCCGTCCCCGGCAACCCCGTCGATGGTTTCTGGTAGTGCCGCGTAGGGCGAAAGTAAGCGTTGCCGCACGAATCCGATACCCATTGTCGAGCCTAAAGAGCGTTTAAAAAAGCCAACAGACCCTTCTTGTCCTCGGGGCTTAAAGCGCGAAACATCTCCCGGGCCGCCGCCGCCTCGCCGCCATGCCACAGGATAGCTTCCGCAACGCCGCGCGCCCGCCCGTCGTGCAATAGGGTTGTGTGTCCAGATACCTTGTGCGCCGTGCCGATACCCCATAGCGGCGCGGTACGCCACTCCCGGCCAGTAGCCCTGCCTTCCGGCCGATGGTCCGCCAGCCCATCGCCCATGTCGTGCAACAGCAGGTCGGTATAGGGCCAAATGCGGCCGTGGGTGGTGTTGAAGCTTGGCCGGTGGCAGGCGGCGCAGCCGATACTCGAGAATGTTCGCTGGCCTCTTCGCACCCGGTCGCTGAGCTTGCCCGCCTTGGGCGGCGGCAGGTGGGCGACAAAATGCACGACATAGTCGAACAGCGACCCCGGAATTTCCAAGCCACCGTTGGGGGCGCCGTCCGGCGCGGCCTTGCAGGCCGTCTGCAAGTCGGTACAGGGGCTTTCTGGAAACTCTGGGTTGGTGATGCCGATGTCATCGCGGAAGGCCGCGCCCGTCTGTGCGGCAACGGTGGGGTGCAGCGCCTTCCAGCCGAAACGGCCGAGCGACCGGGACGCCCCCTCACCGCGCCAGTGCGGGCGCCCGGATATGCCGTCGTTGTCGACATCCGCGGCATCCGCCAAGGTGAGCACGTCTGCTTCCGGGATGGCTTCGAGCAGCCCCAATCCCAGTAGCGCCGGCGCCACCCTGGCGCTTACACGCCAGCCACTTGGGTCTTCCCCGGGGTCGTGCGGGCTGATGCTTAGGCGCGGTGCGCGTAGCAGAGGGTCTTCCGGCCCGGCACCCGGGCCGGGCACCCGCAGTTCTTCCATGGCGAGCGATGCCTCGCCACCGTTGCGCAAAATAGACCGGGTCTGCAACTGCCAACCGTAGCGCTTGTGAGCCTTGAACAGGTCAGGGCCCCTCGCGCTTCCGGGCTGAGGGTTGTTTTTATGCGAGGGGTATCCCCTCGCGCACCCCGGCTGAAGGCTCTCTACGGGAACGCTGATTCTTACCACGGTAGCCAGGGAGTTTGGGTTATCGAGCAAGGATCTGCCGCGCCCGCCGTTCTTGTGGCAACCCTCGCAGGAGTGCGAGTTGAACAGCGGCCCAAGCCCGTCCCGGGCCGTGGTGGAAGAGGGTGCCGCAACCCAGGGCAAGCGGAAGAAAGACATGCCGGTGTAGAAGCGGAGTTGTTCCTCGGCATCTAGGTGCCACGCGGGTGCAATGTAGGTTGGGCCCGGCTGGCGTGGGCGTGTCCAGTCGCCACCGGGGCTGGGCAGCCTGTCGGCAGCGGGTGCCGCCACCGCGAAAGCCGCTGTGAAAGCCACCACCGGCAGCGGTCGTATCCAGACGCCATGATGATACACAAGCCACCGCGAAGGCTGCCGGCGCGGCCACTGCCGCGGTCGGCGTGGTATCCAGGTGCCGTAGCGGCGCACGGACCACCTCACATTGACTCAAGGAACGCGATCAGTGCGGCGCGATCATGGCTGGGTAGCTCCATGAAACGCTCGCGGCTTGCGGACGCCTCGCCACCGTGCCACAGAATCGCTTCCGTCAGGTTCCGGGCGCGGCCATCGTGCAGGTAGGTGGCGCGGGGATTTACCCTGGTGACCAAGCCAAGGCCCCACAGCGGTGCTGTACGCCATTCGCTGCCCGATGCGAGTTGCTCGGGACGGCCGTCCGCAAGGCCCTCGCAACGTTGGGTCCAGACACAGTTCTGCCCCGGTGCGCAAGCATCGCCGCCCGCCGTCTCCCGGCGAATGGATTCACAGGAACCGCCCATGTCGTGTAGCAGCAAATCGGAATAGGGGTGGATGACCTGCTCCGAAAGCACCTCGATGGGCTCGACATTCTCGAACAGGGTGTTGAGTTCCACCTGACCGAGCACACTACCCGCGGCCGTACCGGTTTCCAGCCGGTAGCGGTGGCACGACTCGCACCCCGATTCGAAGAACAGGGTTCGTCCGCGCAGGATGTCCTCGTCCCAGACGCCCGCCGCCTCGTCATAGCCCCGGCGTTCCGGGACGGCCAGCAGGCGCACATAGAACTCGACCAGTGCCATTTCCAGGTCGGAGATGTCGACGCGGCCCGGATGACGGTCGGGTTCCAGCGACGCCGCCCGGGCACAACTCTCCTGTTCCTTAGCGCAGGCTTCCTCGACCGCAAAGCGGTTGGTGACGCCCATGTCGTTCCGATAGGCCGCCGCCACCTGGTGTAGCGGCGATGCAGTCGATGCCTTGTAACCGAACCGGCTCAGGGTGCGTTCCCCAGTGGTGGGGTCCAAGGCCTCGTTCACCCGTCCACTGATCCCGTCACCATCGGCATCGTCCGGGTCGGCGAGTTCGCGCAGCGTCGCCTCGGGAACGGCACCAAGCAGCCCCATACCGATCAGTTGCGGCGCCACCCGGGCGGACATGCGGATGCCATCGGCAAAGTCGCCATAACTCAGATCGCGAACGTGATAGATGGGCTTGCGCAGTTCATATTCCTCGCCATCCGGGTAGGAACCCGTAACCGCCTCGTAGGTAACGTAGGCAAAGCCTTCGCCGATGGCTGTTTCGCTACCGCCGCCGAAAGCGGCGAGGCCCGCATGCACGCCGCCACCCCCGAACGAAGCCAGGCCGAAGGTCTGTAGGAGCACTCCGTAGTTGGGGTCGGGGACGGCGTTGTCATCCGCATCGTTGCCCAGGCTCAAACGGATGGACATGGAGTCCATGGGCGTATCAGCGTCGGCGGGTATGGCGCCGCGTCCGTCCTTGGTATGACAGCCTTGGCAGGTACGGGCATTCAACAGTGGCCCTTCGCCTTCGTGATCGTTGCGGAACACCTGGTTGCCGGACTTGAAGTTGGCGTCCGCCGAGAAATCCTGGCGAATGGCATCCGGGCTCTGCCCGAAGGCTTCGTCGTTGGTCAGGGTGGTGGAGGCCGCCCCGCCAGGGCGCCGCTCGCTGTCCGCCACCTCGGGAACAGTAATCACAACCGGGGGTTCGGGAGGCGGCGGCGCACTGGTAGGCGGCGGTGGTTGCGCCGACTCCCCGCCACCCCCGCCACCGCACCCAGACAGCAGAATAGAGAGGGATAGGAGAGCCTTCAGCCGGGGAGCGCGAGGGGCCTGCCCCTCGCATGAGAGAGCCCTCAGCCGGGGAGCGCGAGGGGGCACCCCTCGCATAAAAACAGCCCTTGTTCCACGCACTCTCCACGAATCCCGTAACAGGTACCGGTACTATCGCAAAGCACCAGAGTTGTTGTTCGGCAATTTCCTAGATGTCTTCTTCAGTGTCCTGGCGCAGGTCGCCGGTCGTCACGTTCAGCCCCGTAATAACCTGCTCCAGGATCTCTGTCTGGGCAGACAATGCGCGGATGGCGCCGCTGACGTTGGGCTCGTTGATGCCCATCTGAATCTGGTTGTCGAAGGGTGTCCCGGCCCTTGCGAGCTGATCGATGACGCCGACCTTGGCCATGGTGTCTTCGAGCGCCGCGCGCATCTCGTTGGCGAGGTCCGGCATGGCTTCCGAGGTCAGCAGGTCGTCGATACCCGCGCCGCTATGCGTATCGCCATTGATGCCGGTGTAGTCGCCCATGAAGGCATTCTCGATGCCTTTGGCGTTCAGGTAGATGTCGCGGTGCGTGTTGTCCGAGAAGCAGGAGTGTTCATCTTCCTGGCTGTTGGTCAACAGGGCGATGTTCATGCGTTCGCCGGCCAGTTCGCCGAATCCCATGCGGCCCATGCCCTCCAGTATGAGGGCGAGGGATGCATCGCCACCGCCGACGAAGTTGGCATAGTGGTTATCTGTGCCGTTCGGATTCCAGGCATCCCGCACCCGAGTTAGATCTTCAATCAGCAGGTCCGCCGCCGCCAGCAGGTAGGTGCCCCGCCGCGCACAGGTCTCTTCGGTGGCCGGATTGGTGCCGCTTGTGCAGGTGTCGCCGGTTAGGCCGTAGTCGGTTACCGGCCGGTTGCCGGGCGTGGCGTCCCGGGTGCCGCCGCCGCTGCCGTCCGCATTCAGATCCTGGCCCCAAAGCAGGAACTCGATAGCGTGGTAACCGCTGGAAACATTGCGTTCGTCCCCACCGAGTTCAAAGTTGGCGCGGATTACTTCGGCGTCGATGGTTGGGAAACCTGCCGTATCGGCGATGATGTTGCCGGCGATGCCCGCCACGCTGGAGGGAATTTCGGGGCCCGGGTCGCCGTCCACGTTGTTGGCGACATAGTCGATCAGGCTCTCGCCGAGCGGCCAGGCATTGATTGCCCCCTCCGGCCCGTCGCCATCTTCGCCGAGCGAACCGTCGTCAAGGAGCGCATCGATTGGGCCGGCGCGAAAGCGGTAGACTTCGGTTTGACCGTAGGGTTCGCGAGCCGCAAGCCAAGCCGCCTTGGCGGCTGCCAAGTTCGCCTCGGCGGGGTCGTTGACGAGTTCCTCGAGGGCCGTGCGCAACTCCAATGCCGCCACCAGTGAATCGCCGTACGCTAGATACGCAATGTTGGCGTTGGTGCGTAGCACATCGTCGCGGGTTACGGCGGCGGCTGGCGTGCCGGGTTCGCCGGGATCGCCCGGGTCGCCTGCGGGACCCGGGTCGCCCGCCGCCCCCGCGGCACCCGCCGGACCCGCCGGGCCGGTGGCACCGTCATCGCCTTCACAGGCACTGAGTAGGGCAGCTAGAACAAAGGGCAGTAGCAGACGGTAATTCCAAACAGACATCGGATCCTCCCGATAATTTGCGTCTTCCAACGGCCGAAACTGTGGACGACCGATTCCACAAAGCACTGAGGGGGCGGACGTTACGGGAAAATAAATCTAAACGCAAACTGTTTGCATTCGTTTTTTTATATGTGCTTACAAATGCCCATCTATTCTTGCGTGAAGCGTGCCCCTGGTGTGCCCGGGCCTAGGGCTCCGTCGCGGTCCGCAACGTATCTCGATATGCGATTGGGTGCCTCGCGGGTGTATCCGGTGCACGTCAAGGGCCGACAACAAAGTGGGTGGGCGTTTGTGGGCGCACCCCGCGGCCACTGATTCCAGGTTATCGGGGGTTCGATCACTACAACAACGGTCAAAATGTCTGCCGTATCCGCGCGGAGAGCCATCGGGGCCGGTTCGGCCGGGCGCCAAAAGGACGGTGCGAGACGATGGCGGCCGTGTCCGTCACGTTGCCCACAACCAGTTGCAGCAGGGTGGATTTACCCACCCGCCAACTGGCGGTCAGATCAACGGTGGTGAAGGCGTCGGTATGCAGGCCGTCCGCGACTGGTCCCAATCCGGGCTCCTCGCGCATTTTCACCTGGTGCCGCACTGCGGCGGACAGCTCCCAGCCACCCCTGAGGAGACCGACCCGGGCAAAGACGCGGTGGCGGGGCAGGTAGGGCAGTTCGTCGTCTTCGCGCACCAGCCCCCATTGGGGAAAACCAGAGAGGAAGCCGGTTTGGAAGGCGGAGTCGGTGTAGGTATAGATCAGGTCGGCGTCGAGGCCCCACCCCGGTGCTGGCTCGGTGGTCCAGGAGCCGGAGACCTCGGCGCCGAATACTTCCACCCGCCCACCGTTGAACTCCTCGCCGGCAGCACACCCGGAGTCGCTTACACGGCACCTGCCGAGCAGATTTTCGTAGTCGCTAAAGAACCCGACCACCTCCAGGCGCGTGGCGGCCGCTTGGAAGCGCAGGCCGTATTCGAAATTCAGGCTGCGCTCCGGGTCTACGCCGGCCGCGCCTGGGCCAGCCGGCGAGAAACCCCGATAGGCACCGGCAAGCAGGCCGAGCGAATCCGTAACCTGCCAATACAAACCGATGCCCGGCGAGATGACCGACTGTCTATTCTTGCGTGCTGCGCTTTGGCGCAGATCCTCCCACGCGCCATCGATATGCTCGTAACGCAACCCCAGCGTCAACTTCAGGTTTCGCCACGTTAGTTCTTCGCTTGCGTAGGTGGCGACCGCCAAGGTATCGGCCCGGTTCCACACCTTTGCGGGCCGCTCGATGTTATCCCAAACGAGTGCGCCGCCCTGCATGAGATAACCACGTGGCCGATGGTTGCGCCCCACCTCGTCGCCGTGCAGTCGCACGCCCACTGTCAATTGGTGTGTTAGACCGCCGGTGTATCCCCCTGCTACCGCGCTGGCCTGAATTCCCCAAGCGGTGAAAACCCGATCGTTACTGGTGATGTCCAGCGTCTGGGCATCCGTTGGGATTGAGTCCGCGGCGCCTACAATCAGGTCATACTCCCGGGCAAACCGGTGCGGTGCGCCGAGTATGGATTGCAGCGAGCGACCGGCCACAAAGCCGTCAAGCTTGTTCCATTCGCGCTCGAAGCGGTTCCAGTACGCCTTCGCATTCAAGTACAGGTCGCCCGCCGTCACACCGTAGTTGAGGTGTGCGTTGACGTGTTGCGATTGGAACCTGGCAAGCCTTGATGCCTGGTAGCGGCGCTTGGGGTTGGCGCGGAAATCCGCATCCGTCAGGCCGAGGTAGGTTTCGTCGGAATCCTCATCCGCATAGCCGAGCTTCAGGGTGAATCGTTGCGAAACGCGGCCGGTCGGCATCCAGCGCAGCTTGATCCCGAGGTCGTTGCGTATGAAGCCTGTGTTGCCGCCGCCATCGAGTTGCTTGAAGCCATCGCTCGCATAGCGCAGGCCCTCGGCCAGGATGCCGAAGTTCGACTGTCCGATTGGGCCCCCATAGGTGGCTGCGGCCTTGTAAAATGCATCTGTACCCAGGCTCAAATCCAGCTCCGACATCGCGTCTAGCGGTACATCCCGGGTCACCAGGTTGATCGCGCCGCCCACGGTATGCGGTCCGTGCTCTATGGCGGACGGGCCTTTGAGTACCTCTACGCCGCGCATGCGACTGATGTTGGGCACGTAGTAGGCGGCGGGTGCCGAATAGGGTGCCGGTGCGATCAGAATGCCGTCTTCCATGAGGGTGATTTTCTGGCTGCGCTCTGCCGCGGCGCCGCGGATGCCGATATTGGGGCGTAATCCGAAACCGTCCTCTTCACGCACATAAACCCCGGGAACGGCGGACATCACCTGGTTCAGGTCGACATAGTCGAAGCGTTCGAGTTCCTCGCGCCCGACCACGCTGCCGGACCCCGGAACGGTGTGCCGCACACCGATGACCACAACCTGCTCGATGAGTTCGGCGACCTCGCCCGGTTGCGATATCCGGCTTTCGCCGCCGTGGCACACCGTGGCAAAGCAGATCGACAGGGCGAGCCAGACCGCGCCGGGCCGGTGCAGGCGACGGCATTCGGCTAGCGCAGCGCCGTGGTGGGCTATGACTCGCATTTGGGGGGAATCCTAGAATGTGAAGATAATTCTAAACGAAAATAGTTTCGTTTTTCACCCGGTTCTCTATGTCGCCGCAGGCGCGGTAGGTCCGGTCGTAGAGGTAGTGGTCCGTCCGCTGGAGGCTGGTGACCACAAACCGGAGGTTGGCACCAAGCGCGTTTGCTCGGCCTTCAGGATCACCCGCCGGGGTCGGCCGTAGCCGCCGGGGTCGGCCCCAGCTGCCGGGGTCGATCCCTGCCATAGGCGCCGTAGCGGACGCCGCATCTCACGGCCAATGCCCTTGACTCCGAGCGCGGGGTCGGCCCTAGCCGTAGGTGCCGTAGCGCCGCCGCCGAACAGGCGCTGCCTGGTGCATATCGTTACAAATTCGGCCTTGGTAAACGGTTTGCGCAGTTTTACTTTCATTTTTTGTGCATAGTGGTATGTTGCCCACCTATTACTATTCGAAGTCGCAATTGGTGCGCGATGGCTTTCGGAACCTTGCACAACCCCTCGTGGACAACCGATCTGTTGGTCGTCGGCTCTGGTGCCGGCGCACTCACTTCGGCCATCACCGCCGCGCATCTGGGTTTGGAAGTGTTGGTTATCGAGAAGGGCCACCTGTGGGGCGGCACTTCGGCAACGTCCGGAGGGTCGCTGTGGGTACCCTGCACCCGCCATATGAAGGCGGCGGGCGTGGACGATTCTCCGGAAGACGCGTTCAACTACCTCCGCGAGTTGATCGGGGAGGATGTGCCGGAAGGCAAACTACGGGCGTATATCGCCAACGCCGGCAAGATGCTGCATTTCCTGGAAGATAGCTGCGGTGCCAGGTTCCGCACCGTGCAGTACGCCGACTATCATATGGATCTGCCGGGTGCCAACGAAAACCGCACCCACGAGCCCTTGCCGATTACCGCGGGGGCGCTCGGGCGCGACTACTCGACATTGCAGCCCATGCACAGAGCCGCCCAGGCATTCGGGCGCGTGAACTGGACGATCGGCGAGGCACGGCCAATGATCACCCGGCGGCCGGGCTGGGTCTGGACCCTGCTCAAGGTGATGGCGCGCTACTACCTGGATCTGCCGCAACGCTATCGAACGACCAAAGACCGGCGCCTGACCGCGGGAAACGCCCTGCTGGGCCAGCTACGTCGTGCGCTCAATGAGCGCAAAGTACCCCTGCGGCTCGGCGTGGCGCTCGAAGAGCTCATCGTCGAAGATGGGCGGATAGCCGGTGTGCGGGCGAACTACGCCGGTCTGCGGCAGACGATTCGAGCCACACGCGGGGTTGTGCTCGGCGCCGGCGGCTTCGAACGCAATCAGAGTATGCGCGAGGCGCATTTTTCGAACGCGGGCGCGCCCACCTCGGCCCAATGGAGCGGATCCCAGGCCAACAACACCGGTGATGCGATAGCGGCCGCGCACCGTGTGGGAGCGAAGCTGGAGTTCATGGACAGCGCCTGGTGGGCACCGACCATGCGCTTAGGTGACGAGGACCGGGCCCGGCCCCTGTTTGTGGAACGCGCGCTACCCGGTTGTATGATCGTCAACCAGCAGGGCGTGCGTTACATGAACGAATCCGCCTCTTATCATATGGCCGGTGGCGAGATGGTGCGGTTGCATTCCCAAACCTGTTCGTCGATTCCATCCTGGTTCATTTTCGACGCCCACTACCGCGGCCGATACAACGTTGGGCCGCTATTGGCGGGGCCGCCGAGTATGGACCGCAGGGTACGGGCGCGCATGCGAGACATTATGCAACGGGGCAAAACCATAGCCGAGCTTGCCGAGCGGATAGACATCGAGCCGCGGGTTCTGGAACAGACGTTCGCACGCTTCAACGAATTCGCGAAAAAGGGCGAGGACCCCGACTTTCATCGCGGTGTCAACGGATATGACCGCTACTATGGCGACCCGCGCAACCAGCCAAATCCCTGTCTTGCGCCCTTGACCAAACCACCCTTCTACGCGGTTAAGATTGTTCCCGGGGATATCGGTACCAAGGGCGGCGTGCGCACCGATGAAAATGGTTGCGCCCTCGACGAAAGCGGTGCGCCGATAAGAGGGCTCTACGCCATCGGCAACACCAGCGCCTCGGTTATGGGCCGCACCTACCCGGGGGCCGGTTCCACCCTGGGCCCGGCCATGACCTTTGGTTATCTTGCCGCCCATCATGCGGCGCAATCTCCGCCGCCGGCCAACCGCCATGACTAGCACCGCATCCGTCTCGCCCTATTCCCTTGACGGTAAGGTTGCCATCGTTACCGGTGCCGCGCGCGGTATCGGCCGCGCCATCGCGGAAGCCTTTCTCGCGGCGGATGTGCGGCACGTCTTTTGCGCGGATATTCTTACAGATGCGCTAGCCGAACTTCCCGATCACGAACGCTGGACATCCTATGCTCTCGATGTCACCCGGCAAGATCAGTGGCAGCAACTCGTTGCCGACGTACAGGCGTCCCACGAACAAATCGACATTCTGGTCAACAATGCCGGAGTACTCGCTTTCGGCACCGTCGCAGACACCGACCCCAGTCAGTTTCGGCGAGTCCTGGAGGTCAATGTGGTCGGGTTGCTGCTGGGCATGCAAGCCGTCATTCCTTCCATGAAGTCCAGGGGCCGTGGCGCAATTGTTAACATGTCATCCGCATCGGGCCTGCTGCCGAGCAATTTCATTGGTGCCTACGCCGCTAGCAAGTACGCGGTGCGGGGGCTCACCCGCACAGCCGCGCTGGAATTGGGGCTGCACGGCATCCGCGTAAACTCCGTACACCCAGGCGGCGTTAACACCCCCATGTCGAACCCAATGGGCAACGACCAGGAGACTTTCGATAGGGGGTGCGCCTTCGTGCCGCTGCAACGAGGCAGCCGGCCCGAGGAAATTGCGCATGGGGTGACCTATCTCGCATCGGATGCCGCCGCCTACTGCAATGGAACGGAACTGGCTATCGACGGCGGTATGACCACGGGAGTCTACTTTCCGAACCTTCCGGGGTCGTTAGAACAACCCTAGCCCCGCCTGCGGTTAGCCCTGATCGGATTCTCGCCGACCGAAGCAGCCGCTCGATAGGCGGCGCAAGTGTGTAGACCGCGTCGCCGGCTTATCCACTCGAACGCCACCTTATCCACTCGAACGCCACTTTGCAGGAGATATCCGAGACTTGGCTGGGACCTAAGGTCAGCAAGCGCATCGCACGAGCCTTCATCCAGCGCCTGAAGCGGGACAAGATTAACGCCCCTGCCCACAGAGTGTTTTTTGCCGATGCTTCAAGACATGCCGTTGCGCGCTTTGGCGCCGCATAGCAGCGTCGCATTCAGTTTGCAGCGGTCACGCCAGGATCAGCGGAGCGGCCGCAGGGCTCAAGCGGAAGTGTGCAGGGCCGCCTGAATGGCCTGGAGCTTACGCCGGTTCAGCCTATAGCCCCGCAGGCAGAGCAAACCGGGCAGCGCCAGCAGGGCCGCCAGAGGGCCGGACCAGATGGCCAACTGCAGCCGTACATCCTCGGCAATATCGGTTGGGCCGCGGATGTCCGCGCCCACCGGCCAATCGATCCACACCAGCACCAGCCCGGCGAGGTAGGAGCCCAAGGCGGCGGAGCACTTGGTGGCGAACGCCGAGGCACCGAAGAACACACCCTCCTGCCGGCGGCCCGTGCGCAGCTCGTTCTCATCCGCAATGTCCGCAATGGCAGTGCCGACACCCGTGATGAGCTGTGCGATAGAGATGCCAGCGAATACCACGATTAGCGTCAGGAAGATCGTCAAGTTCCAGGAGCCAAACCGCGGTGCCCAGCCGGCCAGAAGCAGCAGTACGGGCAGGGCATGGGCGAACATCCACAGGACGCCCCCGACGATCATCGCATCCCGCTTGTCCAGCCAAGCGAAGAACCGGCCCGCTACGGCGTAGCCGAGCATGCTGCCCACCGGCCCGGCGAGCAGCACGATGAGTATCTGAAAGCGGTCCAGTTGCCAGAAGAAAGTGAACATGTACAACCCGGTCGCCGCCGCCACGCCAAAGGCGACGATGATCAGAATGAAGCCGAACATCATCCACCTGAACGATGGGTTGCGCATGGCCTGCCAAGCCTCCAGCACCACATCCCCAACCCGCACCCGCGCCTCCACCTCCCGTGCCCGGGGCAGATGGGGAATGCGGCTGCGGGTGCCGAGGGCGGTGACAAAAATGCTCGTCACCATAAGCACCCCTAGGGTCAAGGCATAGGGGGGATAGGCCGCAGGGTTGGTCTGCCCGTTGGGAAAGGCCTGCGAGGGCGCGAAGAACAGCCCAAACCCCAGCGCATAGACCAGAATGAAGCCCAGTGCGCCAAAAAAGTGGCGGATGGCCACCAGCACGGTGCGCTCGTCGTAATCATCCGACAACTCCGCGCCCAAGGCCATGTGGGGCACATGGTAAAGCGTCATGGAGCCCCGGGTGAGCACGGTTGCCATCAGCATCCAAGCGAACAATCCCAGATGGCCGACAGCCTCCAAACGCACCCACGGGTCGAACAACAGCACGAAGCTGATGCCCAAGGGGATGGCGGAAGCGTACATGAAGGGGTGGCGGCGTCCGCGTGGCCCTTGCCAGCGGTCGGATACGCTGCCGGCGATAGGGTCGGTGACCGCATCGAAGATCAGCGCCAAGGAGATGGCGAGCCCCGCCAAATCCGCCGACAGCCCCAGCACTTGGTTGTAGTAGAACAGCAAAAAGGTGCCGAAACTGCAGGTCTTGATGCCCTCGGCTATCTGGCCAAAGCCGAAATTGAACTTCACCCAGGCACCGATAGGCGGCGTTGTTCTTCCCATTGCGCCAAGTTACCCAAATGAGGTGGCGAAAGCGAAGGCTTGGTGGTGACCCACAGCCGAGGGCCATGCCAAAGTCATCTACCGGCCTTCGGCAAAGCCCTCTGCACCGCCCCCTAGGTGCGCAATCGTCACAAATCATTCACGCGAATGACAAAAACAGGTAACCAACGCCGACAACCATAGCTTGGTGGTCGGTTCATTGCTGTGATGTCGGCGGCAACATCTGGTTCGCCCGGGATGAGGACAGTGACGGCGTTGCGGAGTCGCTGGACCACTTCATGAGCCTGCAGGTGGCCGGTTCCGAATCCACCGAAATGATCTTCAACCCAGTCGCGCCGACCAATGTGCATCTGCGCATTGACAACAAAACCGCGCACACCTTACCCGAGTCACTGATGTTCGATTGGGACATTCGGCTGGATTGGGGTGCCGTTGAACCTCCAGCACACTAGCGCATAGTCCCACGCGCTTCGAACATCAGGCGGCGACCGCCCCAAGTTGACCCGCACGGCCGTGCACGAGGTGCTGTCGGTGTGTACGGGCTACTACAATCGACCGCCGACACCGGCCGCTGGGCATGCCCCCTAATGAGTCCGCTATCGTGCTCCTCTTGGCCACCAGACCCCGACCAGTAAACGCTAGACTGCTGAAGTGGGTGTGCTGCCCCGGTTTCTGGACGCCGCCTGACGCAACAGCGTTGGCGTCCTGGATCGGCGGACGGTCGTCAAGGAGCTCCCTTCGGACTCCTGCTTGACGGTGCGACTGCCACGGGCGAGGGTTAATCATGAGGCGTAAGCGGCAAGAACCGCTCACCGGAAACAACGGCAGAAACAAACACCAAGTAAGCGACCACACCTTATTTCTGCTGCCGTGTTGTTCGACGAATTGGGGTCCACTTCTGAGGCAACGCAACAACCCATCTGAAGTCGCGATCGTTTCAGGCGAACCCCAACCAACGTCAATAGGTCGGGCTAGAGTGAGATCACGACACGCTCCGTGCGACGTTGTGAGGGCCAGACAAGGCATATACCACAGAGACTTCGGTGCCGAAGGCCAGACCACCATGAATTTCGCCTGATACGATGAGCGGGAAATTCGGTGGCCCGAAATGTTGAAGGATCTCTTGTGTGACATCAGACACCGGTCTGTCGGGGAAGCGCTGGACTTGGTTGAAATACTTGACCACCCCGCTCCAATGAAGAGGAATGGCTTCTGGATGATGGGGATGGGTTGCCAGGACTAGCGTCAGAAGCGTTGGCGTGGTCGGGCTATTGGCGCCAGCCTCCTGCAACTTTCGCAGGTCATTCGAACAATAGCGCACGAACCGCTTTCTGCCATAACTCGTAAATAGGTCGAAGGAATACATTGCCTTGGCTTCCAGAAGCAGCCGCGCCTCCGATCCGTCCGTTACGACGGCTAGGTCGAATCTTTCCCGCTTCGTTCCCGTTCCCATCCACTCCCTAGCGACAGCAAGTTCAGTGGTTCCCCGTATCTGTTGACGTATTCGGAAGGCCAACCGATCGCGAATCGGCAGCTCGACCTTCGAGGTTAACGCGAGATAGGCGAGTTCGTTGGGCCGGAAATCCTCTCCCAAGGCTTGTACATTTTTGGCGACTAGTTCCACCCAATTATGTGCTGTCATACAGGCTTTCCGTTGCGAGTCAATGCGTACGGTCCCTACATGGGGCATCTATTACGCCAGACTGCGAGTGAAACAGGGCTCGAGTTGCGAGTCAATGTGTGCGGACCGGCAGGACCATCCCAAAGTGTTCGCTCATGAAAGAAAATTTCTGAAAGGCCATTAGATGCCGCAGAATATTGCGGAGTAATCCGAAAAACATTCATTTCTATACGGGACTTTGCCGAGGGCTGGTAGACGACCTCGGGATGGATCTGGTGCGGACCGACATCGATTCGAACCACATAATGCGCCGTAGAACTCTTCGAGCAGGCATTGGTGGGGGCGGATCCCAAAAGTCCGCCAAAGAAAGACGAAAATAGACGCACAACATAGTCCCTTCGAACGCGGATGTCCGCGTTTGGGCAATTGCCCAACGGTTCAATGGGTTGTGAACGACTATAGGGTCGCCCTGGGCGAGGTCCACCAGTCGTTGACAGTTGAGGGGGGAGACGCACATCCTCACCCCTTGGAACCAGAGTCAGCAAACAAAGAGAGGAACAAGAGAACGCTTCATGGCTAGATACTATGCCGCCAATCAACCGGGCCTTAGTGTCTTCTACGAGAGGGTTGAATTGAGCTTGGCAGCTAAGCGCGAATCGACGTTTTCATATCGCATCAATCCGACGATGGCGAGCTTGCCACCAAAGTCGCCGCCGCCGTGCAAGGTAACGGACTCTCGGTTTGGCTCGACCTCATAGACTCTAGTGTGACCGGCGACGGTCCCCGTCTGGCGAACTACATCGCCGACGTCTTGCGGAAGTCCAACTCACTCCTTGCCGTTGTCACGACAAATACAAAGCAGTCATGGTGGGTGCCATTCGAGCTCGGCATCGCGTTTGAGTTGTCCAAGTACCTTGCCTCGTTCGGCGATAGGTGCCTCAATCCATCCTTTCTTGAAAAATGGCCCAACATTCCTGACCAACCCAAAGGCAACCCCGATGAAAACGGCAAACTGCACTGTTGGTGCCGGAGGATTAGGCGACTGGACCCAGCACCCACCAAATTGAACTATCTCGAGGAAATGCGCTCCATGTCAAACGCATACTAGCGTTAGGAAGCGGTACCGGTTCACCAACGCCTATCGCGCCGCGGAAGGGATCTCGATCTTCCAGATTCACTAACTGCCGAGAACGCAGCAGAATTGCGCCTCTGAACAGGCACGCTTCCTAGCGATTGAACTCCAGCCTCCGCTCTTTGAGGTCGCCAGACACGGTCCCGCCTGCGTGTCTGCTCAGTTCCCTCCACGCCGCGAAGCCGTCCAGAAGAGTTCTGTCCCACTCCCACGCCGATCGGTCGTTGACTTCCAGCTTCCGGGTCATCCTCTGGATGTGCCGGAGTAGGCCTTGGCCCACCGTGGTCGCCCCCTGGAGCATATCGTGGTCCTCCGCATAGATGTAAGCCGCCGCCACGATCGCCTCTTCCACCACTTGGGCCCTGCCGCCGTCCTCCGCATCGTCCACCCCATCAAGCGTCCGATGCATAATCTGGTTCCGCTTCCTCAACAGCTTCCTTAGTACCGGGGACCAGCCAAGCCGTGCCGCAAACGCCAAGTGGAGGACATCGTGGAAGCGGTATCCGTCATCCTCGTATGTGTTGTCCCTCAGCGGATCGCCCGCCGGTGTTCGAGACGACGCGTCCAGTATGCGGACTCTGGTTCGCCCATCGGCCTCTTTCTGCTCGAACCGATACGCAAACCGGCGCGGCAACTGCTGCTCCGCGGGAAGGTCCTCATCGTACAGCCGGACGCCTCCTTCCGGATGCCGCCACCTTCCCCGCACCTTGCGCAGGTTCAGGCTCGCGATTTCCTCAAGATCCAAATCGAATTTGTCGGCAACATTCGCCACGTACCAAAGTACATCGCCTAACTCTTCCGTCGCCTCGTCGCGAAAACTCCGGTGGATCTGCCCGTCCCGCAACAGCTTCTTGTACTCAGAGAGCAGCGCTCCTACCTCGCCGACTAGCCCAAGCAGCGGAATCACCTCGTACGGGTACGGCTCTCTCAGGCTACTCGCTTCGCCGTCCTTTGGATTCTGGTCAGTCGTCCTCGCTGCCTTCTGATACGCACCTAGTTCCACGGCTTTCACCTCGTGTCATTAACCCCCACCCAGCGGATTCCCTACATCACCTTCTACGATGGATCCAATCCCCCGGCGTTCCTTCATACCCTCCGTGGCCTTGTGATCTCAGCCATGCCTCGAACCCTGCGATCACTGTCTCATCTTGTACGCGTCGATAGTTCCGGCCGGCGTGACACAGGTTCATCCCGCCTCCTGAGAGGAATTTCTTCGACAATCTCGGGCCCTCTCCCCCGTAGTACACGAAGTCATCGCTCACCAGCACCCGCTGCACCCCGGTGTCACGCTTCATGTGTTTTGCATTCGAACTTCCGTCCTGGTTGCTGTGGTACGAGTTGTGCTGTTTCCATTTCGTCCCTCCGATCGGCTCATAGATATTGTCTCCGGACGCCGCCACCCAGTTGTGATACATGTCCGGTTTCTTGCGTTGGAACCTCGGGTCTTGCCAATACTGCGCGGTCTCCAGTACCTCCGTGACCCGCATCGCATAGACCAAGTAGCCACCGCGACGTGCGGGAGCTCCGTTGCTACCCGTTCCAACTAGCCAGTCGCCCACGCTCGCGTGCTTTCGTATAAGGGGTTTGCAGGTTGCCAGCGTACAATACCCGTGAAACGGATTCGGCGCGAACCCGCTGTCGTATCGCACGACATAAGAGAACAGGCTCCGGGTCATCCGTTCAGCAGGGATGTCTTTTAATGGGCGTCGACTCGGTCCTCGGCGAGCCGTCCGCGTTGCTCGCACCCGTGTATTCGCCGTTGATCGCATCAATGATCTTCTCGCTGTTCCACCCGACGATGGCGTTGTAGTAGTTTTCGAGCGACTCTGGCGGGTCGCATCCCCGCGACCCTCGTTCCCAAACCCCTACGATGGTCTTTCCCTGCTTAAACGCGTAATCGATTTCCCAGTTCACCCATTTGCTCTGCTTGGTCTTCGGCGTCAGATAAACAACCAGCGTACTGCACAGGTCGATTCTCGGTGCTAGGATCCGGTTCTTGATGTAGTCCGGTGACTTTGCGTTATTCTCCTTATCCGACGTAATGGAGTAATTCCGCACCTCCAATCCGTTTTTTGCGAGCAAGGCGGTGAAGTCGCTTAGCCCAGCGTCGTCCTTGTGGATGTGGCTCACGAATACGTTACGCTTCTTTGCTGCCATCTCTTTCCGAACCTCCGCAATACAACGCTACATTCTGGGATCATCTGCCAAGTAGCATGCCAAGCACCAGAGCATGCCGCGTTGAAACTCTGCCGTGCATACCCACCTGCCCGACAATACCCAAGCTACCGCGCCCTATATGTGAGGCTCCGCGCACGTATTTCAACCCCGGCTCCGATCTTTGCCTCGCGGCGCTCCGGTTCAGGCTATGATCGCATCCTCACCCGCAGCCTCCCAATCTCTTCCCTCGGCCATAAACCAGAGCCGCTCGCTCCCATCAGCCACCCTTGCCGTCGCTTGACAATCGGCGAAATCCCTACCATGTTGAGCTTCATTCGGACAACTAAGGACTTAACCCCAAGTGCCAACGCCTAGCTGGGGAGAACCGTATCTCGTCATGCACCTTGTCTGGCACCCCGATTCAGCCCAATCCGCGGCCGCCGCACGCCGTCTCGCCAGCCATTTCGCCAGAGACCGCTTTCCCGTCGAGGAACCGCACGGACTTGCCGTCTTCGAGTGGTCGGCACCTTATCCCGGCTCGACCTCTCCACCGCCTATCCTATTTCACGGTGCCACGGTTCACGCCATCGTCGTTCTCATCGATGCCCAGATCGAAGCCGACCCAGCATGGACGCGATATGTTCGCAACCTTGTTGTGCACTCCACGCTGGCCGCCGGCGCCCCTCAGCCGCATCGCCGCCTGTTCCCCGTTGCCATGTCGCCTACGGCCGGTTCCTTGGCTACCAGTCTTGGTGTCCAAGCGCTTCGCTGGCATTCTTGGCAGGGTAGCTTGCAGGCCAAACTAGGCCGCCTACTTCGGGAAGTAACCCACGCCGCCACGCGCTTCTTGCGCGCTGTCGCCGAACAGGACTTCGACTTAGACAGCCAAGTACAACCCGTCAGAGTCTTCCTGAGCCACTCGAAGCACGATCCCGTCGGTCAGCGTGCGGCTAAGCACGTCCGGAGTTGGCTCTTGAACGACGTCCAACTGCATGCTTTCCTAGACGTATTCGATGTCCCCGCCGGGCTTCCTCCGGGCGAAATACTGGACCACTACGTTCAGCAGAGCGCCATCCTCGCAATACACACGGACACTTTCTCCTCCCGCGAGTGGTGCCGCCGCGAAGTGCTGCTCGCCAAGGAGACGCGCCGGCCTATGGTCGTCGTCGACTGCATCAAACAGCTCGATGAGCGTACTTACCCGTACCTTGGCAACGTCCCTCTTGTCCGCTTGAACCCAAGGAATCCAAAGCGTGTGGAACCTGTCGTGCAATTGCTACTCGATGAAATATTCAAGCACTTCTTGTGGAAATCCCGCACCGCGCCTTTCGCCTGCGCCAATCCCGATATTGAATTCGTCGCAAGCCCACCCGAACTCGTCACGCTTGCCACCGCCGCGCGTCGGCAGCCCGGGCCGTCCCGCATCGTCTATCCGGACCCTCCCCTCGGCACCCGCGAGTCCGTGCTCCTAAACGAATTCGGGCCGCCGGTGCAAACCCTAGGCCAATGGCTCACGGAGACGCAGTCATGATTGACGCAGCAGCTACCTCCACAGCCCGCATGATCGCGGTCTCGGTATCCGACAGCCCAGATCTCCCGTTCCTAGGCATGGGCGAACGCCATCTCCATCGGGCTATGACCGGCCTAGCGACCTACTTACTCTCCTACGGATACCATGTCGCCTATGGTGGCGACCTTCGGCACGGCGGCTTCACTGAGGAGCTCTTCGAAATCGCCAGCCGCTACGGACGACCCTCCGACCCCCAACCCGGTCCGCCCGTCACTGACTACTTGGCTTGGCCTGTATGGACCTCCATACCTCAGTACGAACTTCGCGACCTTTCCGACCGACTGGTAGGCGTTGCCAAGATCGTCTGCCTCTCCGCCGATGGCGCCGAACTCGACCGTTTGCGCTACCCATCTTCTCCGCCTAGGCCCGAGCAGATTGCCACGGCGCTTACCGCGATGCGCATGAAGATGCTGCGCGATACCGACGCGAGAATAGTCCTCGGCGGAAGGGTCGCGGGGTACCAAGGCCGCATGCCCGGCGTTGCGGAAGAGTGCTTGATCTCGCTACAGCATCACAAGCCGTTGTACGTCCTTGGCGGCTTCGGCGGCTGCGCCAGAGACATCGCACAGGCCATGCGTTTAGCTGAACGTGTCACGGGTTCCTCGCCGCGCTCATGGGAACGACTTGACGAATTCATGCGTTACGCCGGAGATGTCGGCGTCCTGAGCAACGGTCTAGATACCTCCGAAAACCGGACCCTCGCCCAGACTCCCTATATCCACGAGGCCATAGCGCTGGTCCTGTGCGGGCTAAGTCGATTGGCAAGAGACGCCTGACCTACAATGCGGGTCAGAGAAATGTATTCCTGTGTCTCATCGGCGCACTCAAGTCGTAGCCGCAGCTACGCCGTGCGTTGAATGCCGCCTCGATGAGAAATCGAAGCCTTGCCGCCGTCAACAGGTTCCATCGTGCGACCGAAATCTTCACGCCTGCCACAAGGCTATCGACAATCCTCGAAGGCATGTAGGGAAATCGGTCTTCGATCTCCGTCCTTCGAGTCACGCTGGTCCAGTTCCTTACATCCGGGTATACCAGCTCTTTTCCTTCTCGCCGTGCGGAGCCCAGACCATCCCGTTGTCCACGCTCGGTAGGTTGATCACCAGGATGCCGGACTTCTTGTTCACCTGCCCGTCGATCATGCTGGAGTAGATTTCCCAGTCGATGTGCTTCCGCCCCTTGGTTTCCGTTCCCACCAAAATGACCGTGACGCTCAAATCCCGCAAGTACTCGTCGCGAATCTTCTCCCTGATTCGCTCGTCCGACTGTTCATCGGAGATGTCTCCCGTATCCACCGACTGGTCCACAAATATCTGATGTTCCTCACCCCGGCGGACCAACTCGTCTTTATGGCTCTGCTCATTTGCATGGTGATAGCTGATGAACACCCTGTGTGCCACGCTTAGCGCCCCCCCGATTCGCCCCTGGCTAGTACATCGCGGCAAGCACAGCGCATAGCCACGCCAGGAGGCTCACCCGATTGAGCCGCCGGCGGTCTTAATCCCTTCTTCATCAGGGCAGAGGTCCGCGACCGGCAAGGGCCATGTAGCGGAAGCTGCGGCGCGACCAGAGCAGACGGAACACATCCCATACGGAGGGCAATGCCGCTGGCGCACCCGCTGGGGGATGGGGCGGTTGGCGTGGACCGCACATGGCATTGAAGCGCCTTGGCGACAACTTCTGGTGCCCGATGAACCAGATCGGCCCATTGCGGGTTTGTAAGCCTAATTAAATTTGGAACTATCTCCCAATACGCGGTCGACGTGCCTCGAATTTCCTAGATCAGCAACTCGGCACCCGCTGGTAGGCGTAGGCTTGCAGCTTGGTCGAATGCTGTTTTGTCCGGTGTTTGGACGATAGCCAGATCAAACACATCCCGGGCGAGCCCCTGGAATCCTCGGTGAATTAGTTTACTGGCCAGAATTTGGCCATTCGACAGCGTTTGAATCGCGGTCCCACTGATTTCCGCCAGGGATTGCTGTCCTGGCGATGATGGTTCGAGTTCACTGAGACCCCAATCGCCCTCTGGACAAAGATGCGGTTGGGGTAGCGGTGAATGGCAGAAACTCGATCTGGGTCGCACCGGCTCGCTCACAAAGCGCCGCAAAATTGAATGCCTCAGGCTTTAACTGGGTCCGCCCCCTGGCCTGCGGCCGTATCGGCGACACGCATCCCCGAGAAGACGCAATCGGCGATGGAAAGGCCACTCACATAAAGGTGTGAAGGTATGCCGACGGCGTTGCGCCCCGCCGCGAACAAGCCTTCTATTGCCTCGCCTGTTTCGTTGAGCACGCGGCCATTCGCCTCGTCGACTCGAAGTCCGCCCAGGGTGAGTACCGTACAGGGAAACAGGCGCGCGGCAACGGAGGCATCGATTACATGCAGCGGCGGGGACAGATGGTGCGCATCCGCCTGGTGTTTGCCAAAGGGGTCGCGCTCCTCGCCCGCCGCAACCCGCCGATACTGTGCCAGTGTGGTCCGCAAGGTCTCGGCATCGAAGCCGAAGCGCTCGCACAAAGATGGCAGATTGCGGAACTTGCTTTTTCCGAAAAGCATGTTCAGCGCCGCTAGTTGCCACTGAAACGGCAACACCTTGGTCGGCCAGATCTGCCGCCAGGCACGGCGAACCAGGCGGTTATCCAGAATCAGCCAACCTTTGCCGCCAGCGCGTTGCACCATGGCATCGCCGATGGTGGCACCGTAGCATGACTCGTTAACGAAGCGTTTGCCCTCGTCGTCGACGATAATCCCCTGGGACCAGGCCAACGGTGGGTTGATGAAGCGCCACGCGGTGGCTCTATCCATGCTTGCCACCGCGCCGCCCACGCTTTGCCCCAAACGGATGCCGGAGCCATCGTCGGCGGGCGTTCCTAAGGGAACCCCTGCGGCGAAGGCCGGACAGTGATGCTCGACCATCCCGCGATTGAATATGAATCCCCCGGCACTCAGACAAACGCCACGCTGCGACCGAATGCTCAGGGTAACCCGGGCCGAGGCCTCAATCTCGGCGGCACGGGCGAAATACCGCGCAACTCGCCGATGCACGGCCCGTGCACCGGGAAGAAAGAAAGGATATCGGTTGGCGAGCCAACCGCCCCTTCGCAAACAGGCCTGGTGCTCCGCGTAGGCTGGGCTATCCGCCGGGATTTGCAATGCCTCCACACCCAGCACCCTGCCCTCGGTGTCGACTACCAGGCGCCGCGCCTCGGTCTTGGTAAGAAGCGACACCCCCGCCTGTAGGCAGCGGGATCTAAGCGGCAGATAGATGGCGCCGCCGAGATTCACCGCGCTGCGTCCCTTGCGCATTACCCCCCGGTGCCCCCGCGCGGCGGGCCGTGCCCGCTTGGCATACTCCGGCAAAAGGGAGTTGTCGGAGTGATACAGGAAGTAGTCGACGTTGGGGTACGAGGTTTTTTCCTTGCAAACCGGGCCACCGAAGGCCACCCCCTGTTCCATGAGCCAGTCCAGGTGTTCGGCGCTGTGCCGGCAAAAGCGCCGCAACGTGCTGTCGCCCACCACATCCCCAGTCTCGAGTTTAAGATAGGCGAACATATTCTCCGGCGAATCCACTTCGCCGAATTGCTTCTGAATGCGCGTGCCGCCTCCCGCATACACCACGCCGCCGCTGGCGAGCGTTGCCCCGCCACCCTCGGCCTTGTCGACAGCGACCACGGACAGCCCCTGTTGGGCGGCGCGCAGGGCCGCCGTGGCGCCCGCGCCGCCAAACCCCACCACCACCAGATCCGCCTCTTGGTCCCAGGCAATCTGGTCCGCTGATGCTATGCAGCGCGGCGCGTCGACAAAGGAATGCCAACCGTGTTTACCGGGTTGCACCGAGCAGCGCTCCTCCACCTCGACCTTGTATGCCCTATTCTGTGTACCTTGCGGCCGTTGTCACTATGCGCAGCATTTTGCGAATTTCTTATGCTTATTGAAAGCGTTTTCACCAGCAATTCTCACTATGGCTTGCAGACCCCTCATGGGCAGGGTGAGATGGTCCCACTTTTTTGTACAGGTCGTTAAGGTGTATTTCGGTGCCGCAAGGAGGGCACTGATATGACGACCAAACGGCGCCGGTTCACGGCGGATTTCAAGAAGAAGGTGGCGCTGGAAGCGCTTCGCGGAGATTGCACGGTACAGGCCATTGCGGCCCGGCATGGGGTCCACCCGAATCAGGTGAGCGCCTGGGAACGCCGGAGATCTTCAATACGGACCAAGGCGGCCAGTTCACCAGCCGGGACTGGACGGATACGCTCAAAGCGTCCGGCATTCAGATCTCCATGGATTAAATGCGTGCCGATTCGTACCGTCAAGCCCTCGATTTTGTGGTATAAATCTAGGTACGATCACTATAAATTATTGTTTTTATTGAGTTGCTGGCGGAGAGCTGGTCGGTTCGAGTTTTGTGCCAAATTCACGCATTTGGGGATCCGCACCGCCCTTTAGAAACACCCACCCCGCAACCCGTCTGCCCGGGACGGACGTGACAACCGCCAACCACTGCCGCGATGCCTCGACAGGCGCAACTGCTAGACTTGGCCGGCCAACACCAATCAAGCCCACCGCATAACATGTTTAGCCTGTTCCCTTTCACCTTTCGTTTTCGCGGCAAAATCCGCAGGCTGTACGACATGTACCGTTGTTTCCTGGCCCATCCCGGCAAGGGGCTGCATCCCACCCAAATAGCCCGGCACACCGGTATCGGCTTTGCCCTTGTGGTGCGGCTGCTCGACGGCACCCCGGAACTGTTCGTGCGGCTGCCCAAGCGCGACGGCCTCACCCGTTACCGCCTGACCAGCGCAATGACCGCTAGGCAACCCGAAGCGGTGGAGCCATTCCTCACCAGCCAGGCTAGGCGGGAGAGCCTGATCCTGTACGCCGTCGGCATCATGGTTATGTGCGCCCTCCTAATCGTCGTCATTCTAGTTGGCCCCGCCCTGTGAGGAGCCCCAATGCCTGAACAGCTCACCAAAGAGCTGCTGGTGCTGCGCGACCGCGCCACCCAATTCACCAGACAACTGCCCGCCCTGCAAAGTCGCCGCGACGCGATCAGCGCTGCGCGACAGGCCGGTTTCTTCCAGATGACGCAGCCACGGCGTTACGGTGGCAGCGCGGCCGGGCCGCTGGCCCTGACGGTGGTACGCGAGGAATTGGCATCTCATAACCCGCCATTCCTAGACGCTGTTTTCGGACCCGGCCCCGGTGTTCTGGATGGTTGCCGGGAGCCTCTTGCCAGCGAGTATCTCAAGCCGATGCTGCGCGGTGAGAAACGGTCGGCTTTCGGCTTCACAGAACCTCAAGACAAACCCACCATCGGCACGCTTGCCAAGGACGAGCTGATCGTTAACGGCACCAAGTCCTATGTAACGGGCGGGGCCGACGCCGATTTCATCAATACCCTGGTACGCATTGAGGGATCGGGTCCAGCCATAGTCGTCATCGACACTGGCGCAACCGGCGTGCATATGACCAGGCGCTTTGCATCCCTGGACGGCAGCCACCACGCCGTCTTTGAGTTCGACAACGTACGGGTGCCCGCCAACCGCATAGTCGGCCAACCCGGCGAGGGCCTGCCACGAGCCATGGGCCAGATCGTCGATACGCGGCTGGCCATCGGCGCCGAGTGCGTAGGGCTGGCCCGTTGGGTAGTCGGGTTCACCACCCGCCATCTCGAAACACCCGACCGCCACGGCAAACCGCGTGGCGACCGGGAGAGCACTCGCCTGCGTTACGCCGACATGCGCATGCAGACGTTTGCGGCGCGCAGCATGCTGTACCGCACCGCGCGACTAGCCGAATCCGGCAACAACATCATCAACGAAGGCATTATCTGCAAGGTTTTCGCCACCGAAGCCGTCAGCCGCATCGTCGACGCCGCCATCCAACTGCTCGGTGGCCAAGCGCTCGCCGCGGGGCATCCCCTAGAAGCGCTGTATCGCCGGGTTCGCGCCCTGCGCCTAGCGGAGGGCGCATCCGATGCGCTGCGGCTCAACCTCGCACGGGGTGCTCTCGACCTCGGCAAGGGCAGGCTATAGGCCCCGGCCAGATTTGTGCGCTTGCAGCCGAGAGACCTAGCAAAAATTTCAATCATTTCACCGCGGTTGCGTGGCCTGGGGAACCGGACTGTGCTTCACCAAGGAACGTGCTGATTCACGGGTTGCCTGACTGCGATGCACCGGAGGATGGAGCTACGCGAAACGCTAGGTCGGACATCCAGTGGAATTACGCTTGACGTAACGCATACCGAGGTCTACGCTCGAACGTCAACCGCCACACGAATCGAACGGACGTTGATTGCCGGCTTCGCGGACAGGAGAACGGAGGACTTCTACAACGGACGAAGGGTTGCCGCCTTCTCCGGCTTTGCGCGGACCGCGTCGCGCAAGCTCGACCAGCTCGACGCGGCGATTGAGCTACGCGACCTAGCGCGGCCCGGGAACCGCCTGGAAAGGTTGAAGGGTGATCGCAAGGGGCAATGGAGCATACCCATCAACGACCAGTGGCGAGTCGGCTTCAAATGGCCGGACAGGAGTCCCGGCCCGACGAGAGTTCAGATCGTCGACTACCACTGAAAGAGGGAGACGTGACATGACGCGCGAACCGATACATCCCGGCGAGACTCTACGTGAGGATCTGGAAGCGCTCGGCATGAGCGCGGCGGAGCTGGCGCGGCGGATAGAAGTGCCGGTGAACCGCGTTACGCAGATTTTGAACGGTCAGCGCGCCGTTACGGGAGACACCGCGCTGCGTCTAGGACGGTTCTTTGGGACGTCAGGCGAGTTCTGGCTGAACCTGCAGAAGCTGTACGAGTTGAGGCTGGCGGAACGCGAGCACGGCGCGGAGATCGAGCACCTGCCGTCGCTGGCGAACGACAGCCGCTTGTCAGCGTCGGGTTGAGTCGTAAGCCGTCGCGGACGGTCACTCAGCCATGTCGGAATAAACGGTCAACCTGCCGGCCCACACGACTCGCGCCCCTGGAACCCGCTCATCGCCCGCACGTTCTATCGGCGCGGCATCATCGAAGAATGGGGCCGCAGGACGTTTAACGGCCGCGACTGGCACACTCTACTGGAGTTATGCGCACTGGTGGGCTGCCTGCTGGGCGACGAGGACGGCGTCTACGATCCCAAGCTGCCGAACGATCGCCTGCTTCTGGGCATGAAGGGCACCATCAGCGAGATGGAGCTTTCCACGTTGCGTCAGCGTTCGCTCGAAGCGTTACGCTTGAAGGCTTCGAGGGGCGAACTCTTGCTGAGCGTCGCGGTGGGATACGCGAAGGTCCGGCACGACCGCATCGCCAAGGATCCCGACCGTCGCGTCCGGGAAGCCGTCGAGCTGGTGTTCCGCAAGTTCTCGGAGTTCCGGAGCATCCGCCAGGTCCACCTCTCGTTGCGCCAGGAGGAGGTGCCGCTCCCGGCGATTCGGATCGTCGGTGATGATCGAGGAGTTGTATGGAAGGCACCGGTCTATGGCAGGGTACACAAGCTGCTGACCAATCCGGTCTACGCCGGCGCGTACGCGTATGGGCGCACCGGGAGCCGGGTGACGGTCGAGAACGGCCGCAAGCGCGTTGTCCGGGGATTGCGCCGGGAACGCGAGGACTGGGATGTGTTGATCCGCGATCATCACGAGGGTTACGTTTCCTGGGAGGAATTCGAGAGGAACCAGCGATTTATCGCCGACAACGCCAACTGCAAGGGCCTGATGGTTCGGGGCGCCGTGGGCGATGGTCGGTAGCGGGATCACGCGCTCCAGCTCCTCGGTGTAGGCCTCATCGACGATGCGGGAGGTGGTGGTGTGGACGCACGGGTTGGCCTAGGTAATGCGCCAGTGATCGGACTGGCGGTTGAGATCGTCGAGATGACGGAAGCGCCGGGCGAGGAAGAAATCCTGGCGGATGTAGCGAAAGGGTCTTTCGATTTTCCCCTTGGTCTTGGCGCGGTACGGTCGGCAGGCTCGGGATGCAAGCCGATACACCACCCCAAAATGAGAATTGCTGCGTTTTCATGTCCTTACATTGCAACATAAGCTTTTTTTTACTAGTTTGGTTGCGGTCGCATCCGGCCCGGATACGGAGTTTCCGATGATGAAGCCCAAGGTTGCATTGGTTACCGGCGCCACGCGGGGTGCCGGCAGGGGCATTGCGCTCGGCCTTGCCGCCGAGGGCATGACGGTGTATGTAACCGGTCGCTCGAAAAGCGTGGCCACCGCCAGGCTCAAGGGCGAGGTGCTGCCGGGTACGCTCGATGAGACCGTGCATGCAATCAACGCCGCCGGCGGCCGGGGCGTTGGCCTGGTCTGCGACCACCACAACGATGGCGAGACCAGGGCGGTCGTGGAGCGGGTGCTGGGGGAGCAGGGCCGGTTGGACATTCTGGTCAACAATGCGGCCAGTATCCACGATAGTCTCATCGACCCGGGCGGCTTTTGGGAAAAGCCTCTGGACTTGGTGAATATCCTGGATATCGGCCTCAGATCGGCCTATGTGGCGAGTTACTACTCCGCCAAGGTCATGGTTCCCCAACGGTCGGGACTCATCACCTTTACTTCCTCGTTTGGTGGCGCCTGCTATATGCACGGCCCCGCATACGGTGCGCAAAAGGCGGGCTGCGACAAGCTGGCCGCGGACATGGCCGTCGATCTGGAAAACGAAGGTGTCGCGGCGGTTTCGCTTTGGCTCGGCCCACAGCTCACCGAACGAACCGAAGTCGTGTTGCGGCATCGGCGGGAGCAGTACGAGAGTTTCATGGCCGTCGCCGAGACGCCCCAATTCAACGGCAGGATAATCCACGCCCTGGCGAGCGACTCCCGGTTAATGCACAAGTCGGGCCAGACTTTGGTGACTGCGGAACTGGCCCTCGAATACGACATTACCGACCGAAACGGGATGCAGCCGCCATCGTACCGGGGCCAGCTTGGCGAACCCAGGGTACCGCATCCGGCCCGGGTGGTTTAGGGAAGGTCTGAACAAGTACGCCGTTACCTGATAGCGCCACACAAAATCAATCGGTTATGGAGCATGGTGCCCTTGAACATCAACTTAATCAGACTTTCCTTAGTGGGCGCTAGGCGGAACCGAACGGCATGAGCGATAGAACAAATCGAATCGACAAAATCGACCCTTTTGCTCCCTGGAAGCTACGTGGGTTGGAATTGCGCAATCGATTCATCAAGGCGGCGACCTTCGAAGGCCGTTGTCCAGGCGGCCGCCCCGACCGAATGGGGCTCGCCGCTTTCCACGAAGCCTTCGCCAAAGGCGGGGTTGGCATGTGCACGGTTGCCTACGGGTCGGTGGTGCCCGGTGGCCGAACCTTTGACGATCAGATGTGCCTGCAGGATGACATTCTCGATGACCTGAGGTACGTCACAGATCGAATCCACCGCCAAGGCGCCAAGGCGGCCATTCAGCTCGCCCATTGCGGCGGCTCTTCCAAATGGAGCGGTTGGGTCGGTAGGTGCGCTCGGGGGCCTAGTGGCGGTATTAATCGCATGGGTGCCCTTATCGGCACGCCGTTTACGAGAGCCTTCCGAACAGATGAACTCCGCCAACTTGCCCATAGCTACAGAAAAGCCGCCACGCGCGCCGTGCATGCCGGTTTCGACGCGGTGGAACTACACATGGGGCACGGCTACCTGCTGAGCCAGTTCCTTTGCCCGGCGACCAACAGGCGCAAGGACGAATACGGGGGCGATCTGGAAAATCGCGCCCGTTTCCCTTTGCAGGTCATCCGCGCCGTGCGCGACGGCGTCGGAAACAGCACGCCCATCATCGTAAAAATGAATCTGCGCGATGGATTCAAGGGCGGATTGGAGATCGAGGACAGCGTAGCCTTCGCCAAACTCCTAGAAGCGAACGATGCGGATGCCCTCGTATTGAGTGGTGGATTCTCCTCGAAGAACGCGATGTACCTATTTCGCGGCCCAACCTTCGTTGCAGCGTTGATCAAGGTGCAGCGTCGCAAAATTGACAAGCTCATCTACACCCTGGCCCGGCCCGCGCTCCGGTCCCAACCGTTTGCAGAGCTTTACTTCCTAAGCCTCGCCAAGAAAGTCCGCGCCGAAGTTGGCTTGCCGTTGATTTGCGTCGGCGGTGTGCAAAGCCTTGCGTCTGTACAGAGGGCGCTTGGCGAGTGCTACCAGGCCGTTCAGCTCGGTCGTGCGCTGATTCATGATCCCGCGTTGGTCAACAAGTATCGGGATGGCCGGAAGACGGAGTCGGGCTGCACCCTGTGCAACCTGTGCGTCGCCGAAATGGATCGGGATGGCGTCAAATGCGTGTTGAACGACGCCCTGGCGACACCCCGGCAGGCGGCCACCCGGGAGTGCGCACCGTAGAACCCTTGCGGCAGTCGCTGGTGGGAAACCATCCCGAAAACCTGCCAAAATTGCATGAGAAAGTCCGTTAATCTGCATCCATCATCGCGATCTTTCTCCTTTGTTGTCCCAGAAGCGGGAGAAGTTCCCAAGGAGGTTTTCTGCGGCGCGGGTGCCCAGGGGTTTTCGCCCCGGCGACGGGCGCGCTTCCCTTTTCCTGGGCCTTGCCGGACAATCCGCGCACAGCCATGTGGAGCGGGCACCGCGCGGCCCCATCCGGGCTTGGCGCAACCGGCAGGATTTCATGAATCGGATTGGCGAGTGCGCCCGATACTTCCCGGGAGCCATCGTCCTGGCCGGGGCACTTGCCCTTGGCGCAATAGGCGGGCTCGTGGCGGTGCCGCCGGTGTTCGCCGAGTCGTTGTGGGATACGAGGCCCGATATCAGCATCCGCTACCGGTTTGAGGGCGTCGAGCAGGACGGCATTGACAAAACGGCGCGGGCGTCCACAGCAAGGGCGCGGCTGACGTGGAACCCGCCGGTGGCCCAGGGGTTTTCCATTGGGCTAGAGGGAGACTACGTTTTCGTCGTTCCTCCGGGTGCCCGGGAGAACTTCAACTCGACGCAGAACGGGCGCACCCGGTACCCGGTGGTGGCGGACCCGACCGACCTAGAGGTCAATCAGGCGTTCCTGCGCTGGCGCCACAGCGGCCTCACCCTGACCGCCGGCCGCCAGCGCATCAATCACTTCGAACAGCGCTTCGTGGCCGGCGCGGCCTGGCGACAGAACGAGCAGACCTTCGATGCCCTGCGCATCCAGTCCACCCATGACCGGCTGAGCCTGGACTACAGCTACCTGATCAACGTCAACCGGGTGTTCGGCCCGGGCGACGGCGCTCAGCCCGGCGACTGGCGGGGGGATTCCCACCTATTTCGTGGCGCGTTCGACTGGACGGCAGGCCAGTCGCTGGGGGCGTTCGCCTATCTGCTCGAGTTCGAGAACGACAACGGCCCGCCCAATTCGACGGCTACCTATGGGGTGGACTATCGGGGCACCTTCGGGCCCTTCTCGGTGCTCGGGCACCTCGCGCGGCAGACCGACTGGGCCAACAGCCCGCTCTCCTACAAGGCTATGTATTACGCCGTGCAGGCCAGCCTGAAAAGCGGGCCGATGACATTCACGGCGGGTTACGAGGTGCTCGGCAGCGACGGCCGGCGGGCGGCCTTTCGCACCCCGCTCGGCTCCCTGCACAAGTTCCAGGGCTGGGCCGACAAGTTTACGGCGACGCCGCCGACCGGTGTCGAGGACGCCTACCTCGGGGCGGCGGCCAACATCGGTCCGGTCACGCTCACCCTGACCTACCACGACTACCGGGCGGCGCAAGGCGGAACCGATCATGGCCGGGAGTTTGACGTGATGGCGTCGTATCCGGTGCGGGACAATTTTTCCGCCCTGCTCAAGTTTGCGCACTATGATGCCGAGAGCCACGCCACCGACACCAGCAAGTTCTGGCTGATGCTGACCTACCGGATATAGCGGTTCCTGCGCCCCCGGCGGCGCATCCTTTGGGTTGAGCATCCGGTACGGGGGCCGCCGCCGGGAACGCCCCTGCAGAGCCACTCCAAGGTTTTCGCCCGCGGTCAGTCCGCGCTAATGCGGCGTACGCCGCCCGCGCCCGCCACAAGCACCATATCCGCCCGATTGGCGGCGAACAGGCCGTTGCACACCACCCCGGCGATGTTGTTGATCTCGGCTTCAAGAACGGCTGGATCCTCGATGTGCAGGCCGTGCACGTCGAGGATGATATTGCCGTTGTCGGTGGTGAAGCCCTGCCGCCATTCGGGCGATCCACCGAGCCGCAATAGTGCGCGGGCCACTAGGCCGCGAGCCATGGGGATAACTTCCACGGGCAGTGGGAACCCGCCGAGACGGCCCACCAGCTTCGATTGGTCGGCGATGCAGACGAATTCGTCGGCAGAGGCGGCAACGATCTTCTCCCGGGTCAGGGCACCCCCGCCACCCTTGGTCAAGCATCGGTTCGGGGCGATTTCATCCGCACCATCCACGTATACGCAGGGCGGTGGCGCGGCGTTCAGATCGAGAACGGGTATGCCGTGGTCGGCTAGGCGCCGGGAAGTCGCTTCGCTGCTCGCCACCGCCGCGTCGAACTTGTGCCGAATGCGCGCCAGAGCGTCGATGAAGAAGTTTGCCGTGGAGCCCGTGCCAACACCAACGACGGAGTGCCGGCCGAGCCTGCTTTCGATGTAGTCGAGTGCCGCCTCGGCGGCGCTGCGTTTCAGGGTGTCTTGGGCCATACTGTACAGCTCCTAGCGGGGCGATGCCCCAATTCGACGAGAGGGCGGCCGGCGGCCGCGAACTAGGCCTGCTATCACGCTGCCCGTGATTCGAGGTCTTAAGGCCCCGCCGCCGCATGGGAATGCTGGAACGCTACATCAAGAAGATCCTCGGTGCCCGCGTCTACGATGTCGCGATCAAGACGCCATTGCAAGATGCGCCCTGTATTTCGGAGCGCCTAGGCCACCAGGTGGCGCTAAAGCGGGAGGACATGCAGCCGGTCTTCTCGTTCAAGCTGCGCGGCGCCTACAACAAGATGGTGCAACTGCCGGCCGCGGAACGGAAGCGGGGCGTGGTGGCCGCGTCCGCGGGCAATCATGCCCAGGGCGTGGCCTTAGCGGCGGCCCGGCTTGGCATCAAGGCGCACATCGTGATGGGGCGCAACACGCCCAGCATCAAGGTCGATGCTGTGCGCAACCTCGGCGGGCGCATCCTGTTGCACGGCGACACCTATCAGCACGCGGCCGAACACGCGGCCGGGTTGGCCGAGCGGCGTGGCCATGTGCTGGTGCATCCCTACGACGATGTCGATGTCATCGCCGGCCAGGGTACCGTGGGCATGGAAATCATGAACCAGCATCCCGGGCCGGACGCCATCTTCGTTCCGGTGGGCGGCGGTGGCCTGATAGCCGGCATAGCGGCCTACGTGAAGTACCTGCGGCCGCACACACGCATTATCGGCGTGGAGGCGGAAGGCTCGGCCTCTCTCGCCGCGGCGCTCAAGGCGGGACGTCGGGTGCGCCTGCCGTTCGACACCCTGGATCTGTTCGCAGATGGCGTATCCGTGGCACAGGTCGGGCGCGAACCTTTCAAGATTGCGAAAACCTATGTCGATGGCGTGGTGACCGTGTCCATCGATGAGATATGCGCCGCCGTAAAGGATGTTTTCGACGATACCCGGGCAGTCGCCGAGCCCGCCGGTGCCTTGGCCGTCGCCGGGCTCAAGAAATATGCCGAAGCCGGCACGGGGGACAAAGCCATGCGCCTGGTGGCCGTCATCAGCGGTGCCAACGTCAACTTCGACCGGCTCCGGCACATCTCCGAGCGGGCGGAACTGGGCGAACACCGAGAGGCGATCTTCGGTGTCGCCATCGAAGAACGGCGCGGCAGCTTTCGGCGTTTCTGCAAGGCGCTCGGCAAGCGCTCGGTAACCGAATTCAACTACCGCTTCGCCAGTGGCGACGAGGCGCATGTCTATGTGGGCCTGCAGGTGAATCCGGGCGAGGATCGCCAAGCGGTGGCGGCGGGTCTGGTGCGTGCCGGCTACCGGGTGAGCGACATGACCGACAACGAGGTTGCCAAGCTGCATGTGCGGCACATGGTTGGCGGCCGGGCCTTCGGCAGCAAACAGGAACTGCTCTACCGCTTCGAATTTCCCGAGCGTCCCGGTGCCTTGCTGCGTTTTCTTAACGGGCTCGGCAGTCGCTGGAACATCACGATGTTCCACTACCGCAACCACGGGTCGGCTTGGGGGCGGGTGCTGGTCGGGTTTGAAGCGGAGGCTAAGGACCGGGCGAGGCTCTCGACCTACCTGAATCGCATCGGTTACCGCTACTGGGAGGAGACGGGCAACCCCGCCGTGGAACTGTTCCTGCGCTAGCTCGCCCGCACAGCCTCCTCGGCGTGGTAGCGGACGTATTCGTTTTCGAAGACCAGCTTCGCGGAATCGTGCAGACGGTCGATGTAGAGTTTGCCGTCGAGATGGTCGAACTCGTGCTGAAATACGGTGGCGAGAAACCCCTGCAACTCCAGTTGCCGGGGGTTTCCCTTCAGATCCAGCGCATTGACCCGGATGTGTTGGGGCCGCTTAACGAACCCGCGCAGCCCCGGTACCGACAGGCAGCCCTCCCAATAGCCCTTGGCGGCGGGATCGATGACGGTGATTTCCGGGTTGATGAACACCGTCAGTGGCAGCGCCGGAATATCGCCGTAGCGGCCGGATTCCGCCGATATTTCGATGATGGCGAGGCGCAGGGATTCGCCGATCTGGGGCGCGGCCAGGCCAATACCGCCGTAGTCGTGCAGGGTATCGACCATGTCATCAACCAGGCGCGCCAGCGGCTCGCCGCCGATGGCGCTCCGTTGTACCGGCTGGGCCACCCGTCGCAGCGTCGGATGCCCCATGCGAATAATTCTGCGAACGGCCATGTTGCCCGGAACCTCCTATCGGAACCCGAGCCCCCATATTGCACCAGGCCGCCCATCGAGTTCACGAATTTTGTATGCGGGCTACTGCCTTGCCGAGCGCCTGCCAACCGCCTTCGGTCAGCACCGCGTCCAGGGGCTGGTCCCAGGGGGCGGCGGGCAGCGATACGGTGCGCTGCGCCTCGTGGGCAACGCCCACCAGCAACGGCCGCAGGCCGGCCGGCGCCCGGGCAAAGTGCCGGTCGTAGTAGCCGCCGCCCATGCCCAGCCGATTGCCCCGCGCATCGAAGGCGACTAGGGGCGCGAACACCAGGTCGAGGGCCAGGGTAGGCACGTAGCGGGCACCGGGTGCGGGTTCGAAGATACCGTAGCGGTTCGCTACCAGGCGCATTCCAGGTTCGTAGGCGAAGAAGTCCATCCGTTGGTTCCGGCCAACGACCGGCAGGGCGAGCTGTTTGCCCATGGCAGCCAGCCGCGGCAGCAGCGGTTGCAGATCGGCTTCGCCGTCGATTGCTAGGTAGGCGGCGATGCGGCGGGCGCGCCAGGCGAGGGGCGAGCACAGGAAATGGCGACAGATGCGCATGGAATGCCGCCGTTGCGCGGTGGCGGACAACGCGCGCCTCAAGTTCCGGTAGCGTCGCCTAAGGGCGGCACGGTCGGTTGCCGAATCCACGCGGAACTCCCCGAATCTCCCCGGTTGGGCTGCAGATCCCCCCAGCGTCGTTGCTTGGGCGGCCGAACGCCGGCCTGTGGGGCCGTGCGCACCCGCAACGGGCGGATAAGGTCTCCCGGTAATGCCGCTGATGGTTTGCCCTGAACCGTTGTGGTTCAAGGCGGGAACCCGGGTGACGCCTAAGGCTTCCCGAGCGGGACGCATCCCACGACGGGCGGGCTCACCGGCGACGCTGCCGAAGTCTCCCTAGTTTTCTATAACGGCTCAAGGACGACACCAACTGGCGCACATTCCAGGAGACTGCCCCCGAGTATAGCGAATCCAAAAGGTTTTGCAGGGTGTTCTGGCTCAAACACATTTGGCCCGCCCCCTGCGGTGACCGGGAGAGTGGTGCGGAGGCCGGGAAGTCCCCGCCCCGGTGCCGGATTGGGTAGCCTGCAGTGAACGACAAATCCACTGAAAGGAGACCGATTCATGAACATCGAGTCCATGCGGATTAAATCGTACCGCAGCTTCGCCGTTTTCCTGCGAGGGGTGCCCCCTCGCGCTCCCGGGCTGAAGCCGGGAAGCGGGCCGGCCGCGACCGCCGGACTAGGTACCCCGTCGCGCTCCCGGGCTAAAGGCTGTTTTCCTGCGGGGGGTGCCCCCTCGCGCACCCCGGCTGAAGGCTGTTTTCCTGCGAGGGGTACCCCCTCGCGCTCCCCGGCTGAGGGCTGTTTTCTTGCGAGGGGTATCCCCTCGCGCACCCCGGCTGAAGGCTCTCGATACCCCGCTGCCGTCCATTCAAACGGTCTCCCCCGCCTGTTGTTCCGCAAGCACGCCGCGCAGCTTCTCGGCCAGCCTGTCAACCCGCTTTTCGATTTGTCCGCACCTGGCCTCGGCACCGAGGTAGTCGTTGGCGATATTCAGCGCCGCCATAACGGCCACGCGGTCGAGCCCGATCACCTTGCCGGAATTTTTGATCGCCCGCATCTGCCGATCGACATGTCGCGCCGAGGCCCTTAGGGCGTCGACCTCGTCCGGTGCACAGGCCACTTCGTAGTCCTTGTCCAGAATGCTGACGCTGATGCTGGCGGTATCTACCATGCGGCCTAGTCCTGTTCCATCCCCCTAAGCGTGCCGATCATCGCCTCGACGCGGGATTTGGCAAGCTCGTTCTTTTCGATCAGCGCCGCCCGCTCCGAGGTCCAGTCCCGCTGTTGCCGCCGCAATGCCTGATTCTCGCGCAGCAGCCTGAGATTAAGTGCAATCAAGGCTTCCAACCTGGATTCAAGGGCCGCCCATCCTGATTCTGTTGTGCCGGTCATCAAGCCTGTTCCAAATTCGCGCCATAGTGTGGCCGGAAATCGAGACCATGTGAAGCGGCCGCTGGCTGGCGTTACCCATTGCGGCACACTAGCATAGCGGCGGTTACGCGGGGTTTCGCAAGACACTGGAGGCGACTGCGCGATGAGTGCTGAGGAGATTGGTTGCGACGAATACCGGCAACGGCGCCGGACGTTGATGGACGCCATGGTGTCCGGTGCGGTCGCCTTGATCCCGGGCGCCGAAACCCGGGTTCGCAACCGCGATGTGGACTACGTGTTTCGCCAGGACAGCGACTTCTGGTACCTGACCGGTTTCGCGGAGCCGGGTGCCCTGTTGGCGCTGGTGCCGGGCCGGGCAGAGGGCGAGGCGATACTCTTCTGCCGGGACCACGACGAACGCTACGAACTCTACAACGGCGAACGGTTGGGCCCGGAGCGGGCGGTGGCGGCATTGGCGGTTGACTGCGCCCACCCGGAGGGCGATATGGCCGCGGTTCTCCCCGAATTGCTGGAGGGTGCCGAGACGGTCTATGTAACCCTGGGCGACTATCCCGACTTCGACCGGCGTCTGTTGGGCTGGGTCTCGGCGCTGCGCGCCCGGGAGTCGGGCGGGGTGGTTTCCCCCGACGGGTTCATCGGCCTGAAGAAGCTGCTGCACGAGCAGCGGCTGATCAAGTCGGCGGCCGAGCAGCGACTGATGCGGCGGGCTGCCGACATCAGTGCGGCCGCCCATGTACGCGCCATGCGCGCCTGCCGGGCCGGCTTGAACGAGACGCAACTGGAGGCGGAACTCATCTACGCCTTCATGCGCGGCGGTGCCCGGGCGTCGGCCTATCCGCCCATTGTCGGGGGTGGCGGCAACGCTTGTGTGCTGCACTACATCGACAACAACGCGCCGTTGCGCGAGGGCGACCTGGTGCTGGTGGATGCGGGTTGCGAGTACGCGCACTATGCCGCGGACATCACCCGCACGTTCCCGGTAAACGGGCGCTTCTCGAGGGTACAGCGCGCCCTCTACGAGGTGGTGCTGCAGGCGCAGAAGCTGGCCATTGCGGCCTGTTTGCCCGGCGCGGACTTTAACCGGCCCCACGAAGTTGCGTTGCGTGCCCTGGTCGAGGGGCTGCTGTCGCTCCGTTTGCTGAGCGGCGATGTCGAGGAGATTCTCAACACCGAGGACTATCGGGAATTCTGTCCGCACAAGACTTCTCACTGGCTGGGCATCGATGTGCACGATGTGGGAGGATATCGGGTCGGCGACGAGTGGCGGAAGTTTGCGCCGGGGATGGTGCTCACCGTTGAACCCGGTGTGTACATCTCGCCGCGGAATACCAGCGTCGCGGCACGGTGGCGCGGTATCGGCATTCGCATCGAGGACGACATACTGATCGGGGAGCACGGCCCGTTGATCCTCACCGATGGTGCGCCCAAGGAGATTGCGGACATCGAGGCGTTGATGGGCGGTGCCTGATTCTGCGGCCCGGCCGGCGCGGCTCGTACCCGGCACAACCTTTGCCGGCATGCAAGGCAATCATGCAAGGCAATGGCGAAGAAACAACAGCATTCGGGAACTCGAAGAGCGGCTTGGAGCAGTATGTGGACTGGGCTTCCCTTGGCAAGGGCATGGCGGATGAGTCGAGTGTGCGCCCGCTGGCCATGCCTTGCCCGGCTCGGGGCGCCGCCGGGTTGGGGCCATCGGTGAAACATGCGCCCTGATTCGTTCGATGTGCTGGTCGTGGGCGGTGGGCTGGTGGGTGCCAGCGTCGCCCTCGGTGCCGCGGCGCTCGGCTGGCGCACGGCGATCATCGAACAGCAGCGCCCCGAACCTGGGCGCGGGCGACTGGGAATGGAACTGCGCACCGTGGCCCTCGCGCCGACTTCCCAGGCACTTCTGGCGGATTTGGGGTTGTGGCGGGAGATACCGGCGGTGCCCTACCGGTCCATGCGCGTCTGGGAGGAACGGGGCGCGGCGCAGCTCGACTTTGCGGCCTCCGAAGTCGGGCGTGCGGAGCTCGGATGGGTCGTGGAGGTGGGTGTGTTAAGCGCCGCACTGTGGCGGCGTTTGGAGAGTCACTCCGACGTCGAGTGCCTGGTTGGCGAACCCGTCGCCGACCTATCCCCGGTGCCTGGCGGCATTGCGGTGGGCGTTGGCGGCGGAACGGTCAGGGGGCGGCTGGTCATTGCGGCGGACGGCGCGCATTCGGCGGTTCGAGAGCGCCTCGGCGTGGCGGTGCGGGAGTTCGAAACGGATCAGGTGGCAATCGCAACGGTAGCGCGGACCGCACGGCCCCACGGCCAGGCCGCCTGTCAGCGTTTTCTGCTGGAGGGTCCGCTCGCCCTGCTGCCGGGCAACAGCGAGCGGCTGGTTTCTGTGATCTGGTCGCAGCCCACCGCTAGCGCAGCGCGGCGCCAGGGTCTGGGTGATGCCGGGTTTCGCGAGGAATTGGGGCGGGCCAGCGGTTACTGCCACGGCGAGATTCTGGATGTCGACCGGCGCGTGGGCTTTCCCATATCCCAGGCGATTGGCGCCACGCCACATCCACATGGGCGGGTGTTGCTGATCGGCGATGCGGCGCGGGTCGTGCATCCCCTGGCGGGGCTCGGTGTGAACCTTGGTTTCGAGGATGTCGCCGGGGTGCTGGAGAGATTGCGGCGGGCGTTGGGAGAGGACCCGGGCGCCGCCGGCCGCTGGCGAGCCTTCGCCCGCCGCCGCCGGGCCCGGGGCATGGCCATGATCGGTTTCCTGGCGGGGCTGCGGGCCTTCTACGGCATGCCCCAGCCCGTTGCACATACGGTGCGCAACCTAGGGGTGCGCTTCGTTGACCGGGCTGGGCCGCTCAAGCGGCAGCTTGTTCGGGAAGCGTTGGGTTTCGGCCCGATTGCCGCTAGGCTGCGGTGAGGAACAGTGCCAACAGCCGGGCTCGCGCGGCAAGGCGCCCTGCGGCGGCGGTGCAGGGGAAGTGCAGGGGAACATGAACAGCAGGACAGCCCTTTATGACGAGCATGTTGCCGGGGGCGCGAAAATGGTGGAGTTCGCGGGATGGGACATGCCGTTGACCTATGGGTCACAGGTTGCCGAACATCGGGCCGTGCGCACCACCGCCGGCGTCTTCGACGTTTCGCACATGACCATCGTCGACCTGACCGGGCCGGACGCGCTGGCTTGGCTACGGTATCTACTGGCGGGCGATGCCGGCCGCTTGGCGCGGGTCGGCCAGGCCCTCTACACCACCATGTTGAATGAAGCGGGGGGCATTATTGACGACCTCATCGTCTACCGCCTGGCCGAGGGCTATCGGCTGGTGACCAACGCCACTACCCGCGGGCGGGTGCTGGCTTGGCTGCACAGTCATCGCGCCGGTGCCGTGCGGGTCACTGAGCGAGACCTGGCCATGCTGGCCGTGCAGGGGCCTGGTGCCTTGCGGGCCTTTGCCGCGGCCGGCGGAACCAGTGCCTTGGCGTCGCTTGGGCGGTTCAACGCCATGTGCGCCAGCGACCGGGTGATCGCCCGCACAGGCTATACGGGGGAGGATGGCGTCGAGGTCATGCTGCCGAACCAGCAGGCGCCCGGCTTGTGGCGGCGGCTGCTGGCCGCCGGTGTTCAGCCGGCGGGGCTCGGCGCCCGGGACACGTTGCGGCTCGAGGCGGGCCTGAACCTGTTCGGTCAGGATATGGACGAGACCACGAGTCCCGCTGCCGCCAACCTGGGATGGACGGTGCACTGGCACCCCGACGACCGGGAGTTCATTGGCCGGCCGGCACTGGAGGCCGAGCGGGCAAGCGGCCCGCCCTGCAAGCTCCGGGGATTGGCACTTACCGTCAAGGGGGTGATGCGCCGGGATCAGCGGGTGCTGACCCCAGTCGGAGAGGGCACCGTCACCAGCGGTATTTTTTCACCCACCCTGGGTTACAGTATTGCGTTGGCGCGGTTGCCCGGGGCGGCTGTCGGCGAAGTGGATGTGCTGGTTCGCAACCGGCCGCGGCGGGCGCGCATTGTGCGCATGCCCTTTGTCCGCCGTCGGGGCCCGGCAACGGCGGTGCCCACCCCGAGTGCTGATATCGAACGAGGAACCCATGATTGAAACACCGACCGAACTCAAATATGCCAGTACTCACGAATGGGCCCGGGAGGAAGACGGTATCGTCACCGTGGGCCTTACCGACCACGCCCAGGATGCCCTGGGCGATGTGGTCTTTGTCGAGCTGCCGGAAATCGGCCAGTGGCTCGGTGCCCGGGAGGAGGCGGGGGTGGTCGAATCCGTAAAGGCGGCATCGGACATCTACACGCCGGTCGGGGGCTCGGTCGTCGAGATCAACGCCCTCTTGGAAGATGCTCCGGAGACGGTCAACCAGGATCCCTACGGGGACGGCTGGTTCTTCAGGATGGAACCGGACGACCCCCGGGAACTGGAAGAACTGCTCGATTTCGAAGCCTACATCGAACTCTGCGCGGCGGAAGACGAGTAGCAAGCGCATCCCCATGCCCTTTATTCCGCACACGGACGAGGAAGTCGATGCCATGCTCGCCGAGATTGGCGTCCCGGACATCGAGGCGCTATTCGACGAGATCCCGTCGGGTATGCGCTCGGCAGCGCTGCCGCGCGTACCAGCCGCCATGAGCGAGATGGCCATGCTGCGCTGGATGGGGGAACGGGCCGCCCAGGATACAGAGCTCGTCTGCTTCGCCGGCGCGGGCAGCTATGACCATCATATCCCCGCGGCCGTATGGGATCTGGCTGCCCGGGGCGAGTTCATGACGGCGTACACGCCCTATCAGGCGGAGGCCAGCCAGGGAACGTTGCAGGTTATCTTCGAATACCAATCCATGATGAGCGAGCTGACGGCGCTGGACGTTGCCAACGCGAGTGTCTACGACGGTGCCTCCGGGCTCGGCGAGGCCGTGCTAATGGCCGTGCGTGCGAATCGGCGGGCCCGGGGTGCGCCGGTACTGGTCGCCGCAACGATACACCCGCACTATCTTCAGGCGGCGCGCAGCATCGTTGCCGGCCAGGGTGTGGCTATCGAGACGCTGCCGATGCGCGATGGCGTCATCGATCCGGCGGGGCTTCCCGACCGTGCGCCGGTGGCGGCCGTGGTCCTGCAGCAGCCGAACTTCTTCGGTCTACTGGAACAGGTGGACCGCGTCACCGACTGGGCGCATGCCCAGGGTGCCCTGGTTATTGCCCTGGTCAACCCGCTAACCCTGGCCGTACTTAGGCCGCCCGGTCGCTGGGGTGCCGCGGGTGCCGACATCGCCTGCGGCGATGGCCAGCCGCTCGGTGTGCCAATGGCCTCTGGTGGCCCGTCCTTCGGCTTCCTGTGTTGCCGCAAGAGCCTCGTCCGGCAACTCCCGGGGCGGCTGGTGGGCCGCACCCTGGACCGCGATGGCAACCTGGGCTACACGCTCACGCTACAGGCCCGGGAACAACACATCCGGCGCGGCAAGGCCACATCGAATATTTGCACCAACCAGGGGTTGCTGGTGACCGTGGCAACCATTCATATGGCGCTGCTCGGTGCCGGAGGCCTCGCCCGGGTGGCCCGCTCCAGTATGCGCGCCACCCGATGCCTGGTTGATCGGTTAACGCGCATTGATGGCGTGCGCGCCCGATACGACGCGCCCTACTTTCATGAATGCGCACTGGAACTGCCGGCACCGGCGGACGAGGTGCTCGATGCCCTGGTGGAACGGGGCGTGCTCGGGGGTGTGGCGCTGGGCGATTACTTTCCCGACCTGGCGCGCACGTTCTTGGTGTGCGCCACGGAAAAGCGGACCAGCGCCGATATCGAGCTCTATGGGCGGGCGCTCGCGGAGGTGTTGGCGTGACCACCGTTTTCGATATCGGCCGGCCGGGGCGGGGTGCCTGGGCCCAGTATCCAGACAGCCGGGACGTTGCGGGTGGGCCTGATGCGGCGGGCGCGGAGGCCGCCGCCGCACCGGCCAGGATGCACGGGCCGCGCCCGGAGGACGAGTTGCCGGAGGCGTTGCGGCGCGACGAGCCGCCCCGATTGCCGGAGGTGTCCGAATTGCAGGCGGTTCGTCACTACACCAACCTGTCGGCCAGAAACTATTCCATCGACACCCAGTTCTACCCACTGGGCTCCTGCACCATGAAATACAATCCCCGGGGAGCGCACCGCGCCGCCAGCCTGCCGGGCTTCCAGAATCGCCATCCGCTGACTCCGGAGCGGGTCAGCCAAGGCTTCCTGAGCTGCCTATTCGAGTTGCAGGAACTGCTCAAGGACATCACCGGCATGGCCGGCATGTCGCTGACGCCCATGGCGGGTGCCCAGGGGGAATTGGCCGGCGTCGGCATGATCCGCGCCTATCACCTGGCCCGGGGCGATACCGGGCGGATGGAGATTCTGGTGCCGAGCGCCGCCCACGGAACGAACCCGGCCACCGCCGTCATGTGCGGCTATCGTGTGCGGGAGGTCAGCCTGGAGCGTTCCGGCGACATCGATGTCGAAGCCCTGAAGGCGGCGGTGGGCCCGCATACCGCGGGGCTGATGATGACCAATCCGTCGACCTGCGGGGTATTCGAGCGCCGCATCGGCGAGATCGCGGACATCGTTCACGATGCGGGCGGCCTGCTCTACTACGATGGTGCCAATCTCAACGCGATTCTCGGCAAGGTCAAACCGGGTGACATGGGCTTTGATGTATTGCACCTGAACCTGCACAAGACCTTCGCCACGCCCCACGGCAGCGGGGGCCCCGGTGCCGGGCCGGTCGGGGCGGGTGAGCGCCTGTTGGCGCATCTGCCGGTGCCCATGGTCGGTCGGGAAGGGGGGCGCTATCGCTGGTTGACCGAGCGGGATGTGCCCGGCACCATCGGGCGCCTGTCCTGTTTTGCGGGCAATGCCGGCATCCTGCTGCGGGCGCTGGCCTATGCGCTGATGCTCGGCCGCGAGGGGCTCTGCCGCGTCGGTCTATTCTCCACGTTGAACGCCAACTATCTGGCGGCAAGGCTCCGCAAGGCGGGCTTTGACCTGGCCTATCCGGAGCGCCGCGCGACCCACGAATTCGCCCTCACCCTATCCAAGCAGGCAAAGTTGTTCGGGGTCACCGCCATGGATTTCTCCAAGCGGCTGCTAGACCATGGCATGCACGCGCCGACCACCTATTTTCCCCTGTTGATTCCGGAGTGTTTCCTGATCGAGCCGACCGAGACGGAGAGCCGGGCAGAGTTGGACCGGTTCGTCGCGGCCATGACCGCCATCCTGGGGGAGGCGGAGCATGACCCGGACCTAGTGAAACAGGCACCGCACAACCTGCCGCTGCGGCGGCTCGACGAGGTCAGGGCGGCGCGGCAACTGCATTTGACCTGGACACCCGAATAGGCTGCTCTGCCGGGCGTCGGAGGTTCATTCGAACCGGGCGCGTGCGAGCGGCGGGCGATTGGCTTTTCATTCAGTGTGGACCACGAGCCGGTCGAGACGCCCGTGCCGCTCGATGCGCAGCGGCGTCTGGTAGACCTAGCTCAACCAAGTTTTCCGTGAATACTTCGGCGGGCGAACCGGACGCGCGCAGCGTCCCATTTTCCATCAACACTATCGGAGTGCTTTCTGCAACTCGCCGAGGGACCGCATGGGCAGGGAACAACTGAGCCCGGAGCAGAGGAACGCCGCCGGTTCCGGCCCGGACCAGGGCGGCAGGTAGGGCGGGGTGAGCGTGGCGTCGGCGGGAATGGCGTAGATTCGCCGCCAAGGCCGGTAGCCGTCCGTCAGGGGTTGCCGCCAACCCCGAAGCGTCTCTGTAGCGCCGCGCAAAATCACCAGCTCGCCGGGGTCGAGCTGCTCCTGAAGCGCCGTCAGCAACGTGCAGTGGCCGGCCGGGTAGCGTTCCATCATGGGCCTTGCGGCTTCCAGTGCGCCGGCGGCGGCGTCCAAGTAGGCGGGGTTGCCAAACAGATGCCCTAGGCGGGCGAGAACCCGGGCAGCCACACCGTTGCCGGGCGGCTGGGCGTCGTCAATGGTTGGCTTGGGCCGGTGGATGAGCTGTTCGCCCCTGTTGGCGGTAAAAAAGAAGCCGCCCCGCTGCCGATCGAGAAAGCCGTCCAGCAGCGCATCGGCGAGCTCCAGGGCGAACCGGGCATCCGCATCGCGCCAATTGGCGGCGAGCAGCGCAAGCAGCGCATCGAGCAGGTTTGCGTAGTCGTCCAGGTAGCCCCGGTACTTCGCGGTGCCTGCCTTCCAGGTGGCGAACAGCACGCCATCGCGCCATAGCCGCTCGCGGATGAAATCGGTGGCCCCGGTTGCCGCTTCCAGCCAGGCGGGCTCGTCGAGCGCGACACCGGCCTTGACCATCCCCTTGATGGCGAGTGCGTTCCAGGAAGTCAGTACCTTGTCGTCCAATCCCGGGCGCACCCGGGTGGCGCGTTCCTCGAATAGCTTGCGTTTGGCGCTCGCCAACAGGTCGGTTGCCTGCGGCGGCTGCAACGACAGGCGCTGCACCACCGCGCGCCAGGCGTCGTAGCGATGCAGTATCCATTGGCCTTCAAAGTTGGCGGGCTTGTCGATGCCGTACAGGGTCTCGACCACCAGGTACTCATCGGCCGTCAACAGCTTCCTGATCTTTTCCCGCCGCCATAGGTAGAAGCGGCCTTCCTCGCCCTCGGAGTCGGCGTCAAGCGCGGCGAAGAAGCCCCCGTCCGGGTGCCGCATCTCTTGCATGAGCCAGCCGATGGTTTCCCGCAGCGCGCCTTCGAACAGTGCGTCGGGCGCCAGGGACAGCGCGTCGGCGTACAGCGACAGCAATTGGCCGTTGTCGTAGAGCATCTTCTCGAAGTGCGGCACCATCCACCGGCGATCGGTGGCATACCGGCAGAAGCCGCCACCGAGATGATCATAGATGCCGCCCCGCGCCATCTTGGTCAGGGTCGTCATGACCATGTCGAGACCGCCTCGGCCCCGGCCGCCGGCACGCTGCCGGTAGGCCTGGTGGCGCAGTATGCGATCTAGGATGGCGGGCATCGGAAACTTGGGTGCCGAACCGAAACCACCCTCTTGGGTATCGTACCGCTCGCCGAGCTGGGCGCGTGCCCGGTCGATCAGCTCGCCGTCATCGACGCGGTTGTCGTCGGCCTCCTGGTGGTCGAGCCGGCCCATGGCTTCCACGAGCTTGCGGCCCTGGTCCTCGAGGTCTTGCCGGTGGTTGGCGAATGCCTCGTGGACGCGCAGCAACAGGTCTGTGAAACCGGGCAACTGAAAGCGCGGCGTCTTTGGGAAGTAGGTTCCCGCAAAGAAGGGCACTAGCGTTTGGGGATCCAGAAACAGGGTCAACGGCCACCCGCCGGTGCGACCGGTAAGGAGTTCGTGGGCGGCCTGGTAGACCTTGTCGAGGTCGGGCCGTTCCTCGCGATCAACCTTGATATTGATGAAGTGGGCGTTCATCACCGCCGCGGTCGCCTGGTCCTCGAAAGATTCGTGCGCCATGACGTGGCACCAGTGACAGGCCGAGTAGCCGATGGAAAGCAGGATCGGTTGGCCGGCTTTGCGGGCGTTGGCCAGCGCGGCATCGTCCCAGGGCTGCCAGTCAACGGGATTTTCGGCGTGTTGCAGCAGGTAGGGACTGGTTTCCTGGGCCAAGCGGTTGCTCATCCGCCGCACCTTAGCATGGCCGCTGCCCAACCCCCATGTGCCGGCCGCCACCCGCTTCGTGCGGCCGCCGGGGCGGGAGGCTCGCCGTGTTGGTATTTCCGCCCTGATTGAGGTTCAATCGGGTTGCTGCTTGCCGGTGGCAATGGGGGATCGGTTGGTAGATGCACACGGCTTTAGGCCGAACGTCGGTATCGTGGTGGTCAACGACCGCACCCAGGTGTTGTGGGCGCGTCGCGTCGGCGGGCGGGACGCCTGGCAGTTTCCCCAAGGTGGCATCCAGGCGTCGGAGACTCCGGAGGAGGCGCTTTTCCGCGAACTGTACGAGGAAGTCGGGCTTGCACCGGATGCGGTGCGGCTGGTTGCGCGAACCCGCGGATGGCTTAAGTACCGGTTGCCGGAGCACCTGCGGCGCCGGGATTCCTACCCCACGTTTGTCGGCCAGAAACAGAAGTGGTTTCTGTTGCGCCTGCTCGGCGACGACCAAGAGGTGCGCGTTTCCCTTTCCGCCAAACCGGAGTTCGATACCTGGCGCTGGGTGAGCTACTGGTATCCGGTAGGCCGGGTGGTGGGATTCAAGCAGGATGTTTACCGACAGGCCCTCAAGGAGTTGGCCCCGCACCTGGCGGCCTGAATTCCGGTGTTGACGCAGCTTCAACAGATCGTTCAGGAGGTTGCCGCGGCGTCGTCGTTTCACGATGCCCTGCGTGTCATCGTCCGGGAAGTGTGCGCTGCCCTGTCCATCGAAGTCTGCTCCGTCTACCTGAAAACGCCGGATGGCCAGCAGTATCTGTTCGCCGCCAACGAGGGGCTGAACCCGGGCTCGGTGGGTGAGTCGACCATCGACACCCACGCCGGCTTGGTGGGCCTGGTCGGCGAGCGGGCGGAACCGATCAACCTGCCGGTCGCGAGCGAACATCCGCGGTTTCACCCGATGCCGGAGCTTGGCGAGGAGCCATTCAATGCTTTTCTGGGTGTGCCCATCATCCACCATCGCCGTGTATTGGGGGTGCTGGTCGCACAGCAGCGGGAGCAACGACGCTTCGATGCGGACGAAGAGGCCTTCCTGGTCACCCTGGCCGCACAGCTCGCAACCATCATCGCCCATGCCGAGGCGGTGGGCGGTATCGAGGCGCTGGTGGATGCGGACTACGCGACCCGGAGCCTGCGCATCCGGGGTCTGGCCGGGTCGCCGGGCATTGCCATTGGCACGGCCACCGCGATGCAGCCCGCCACCAGCCTGTACGACGTGCCCGACCGGGAAGCCGAAGATGTGTCGGCGGAACTGGCGCTCTTCGATGAGGCTGTGGGTTCGGTGCGCAACGATATCCGCCGGATCAGCCAGCAGTTCGCGCAGAGCCTGCCCCGGGAGGAACTGGCGCTGTTCGACGCCTACCTGCACATGTTGGACGACGAGGCCCTGACCGGGGACGTTCGGGAGCGCATTCGTCAGGGCCAGTGGGCGCAGGGCGCCCTCAAGCGGGTGATTCGCGAGCACGTGCGCCGGTTCGAGCAGATGGAGGATTCCTATCTGAAGGAACGGGCGACGGATGTGGAGGACCTGGGTTTGCGGGTGCTCACCTACCTCCAGGATATAGGCGCAGAGGAGCGGGACTTTCCGGCGAGCGCCATTCTGGTTGGCGAGCAGATCATGCCCAGCATGCTCACCAACGTGCCGTCCGAGCGGCTGAAAGGCATCGTTTCCATGCGCGGTTCGGTCAATTCCCATGTCGCCATTCTCGCGCATGCGCTCGGCATCCCGGCGGTTATGGGCGCGGTGGACCTGCCGGTCTTTCAGGCCGACGGACAACCACTGATCGTCGATGGCTACTACGGGGACATCTATGCCAATCCATCTCCGCAACTGCTTGCGGCCTATCAGAGGCTGTTGGAGGAAGACCGCGAGTTCGCCGAAGAACTCGACGAATTACGGGAACTTCCGTGTATAACCCTGGATGGCTGGCGGATTCTGCTGTGGGTGAACATCGGTTTGACCGGCGATATCTCCCGATCTCTGGACCGGGGCGCGGAGGGCATCGGCCTGTTTCGCACCGAGGTGCCCTTCATCACCCAGGATCGCTTTCCCACCGAGGAAGAACAACGCCGGCTCTATCGCGAGCACATGGAAGCCTTCGAACCCCGGCCCGTGACCATGCGCACCCTCGATGTCGGTGGCGACAAGGCGTTGCCCTACTTCCCCATCTCGGAAGACAACCCCTTTCTGGGCTGGCGGGGCATCCGCGTCACGCTGGACCACCCCGAGATATTTCTCGTGCAGGCACGCGCCATGCTCAAGGCCAATGCGGGATTGCAAGGAGTACTGCGCATCATGCTGCCCATGGTCTCGAGCATGTTCGAGGTGGACGAGGCCGAAAAACTCGTGCGTCAGGCGTACCGGGAAGTCATCGAGGAGGGCTTCGACGTCAAGCCGCCGCAGATCGGCGTTATGGTGGAGGTGCCCTCGGCCGTATACCAGGCGCGGGAACTGGCGAGACGGGTGGATTTCCTAGCGGTGGGTTCCAATGACCTCACGCAGTATATGCTCGCGGTGGATCGCAACAACCCCCGCGTGGCGGAGCTGTACCGAGATGTTCATCCCGCCGTGCTGCGGGCGCTGCGGGATGTGGCGCGCCATGCCCAGGCGGAAAAAAAGGGTCTCGGCATCTGTGGCGAACTCGCCGGCACGCCCGTGGGCGCGGTGCTGCTCGTCGGGATGGGCTATCAGGTACTTTCGATGAACGCCACCAACCTGCCGAAGGTGAAGTGGGTGCTGCGCAACATCAAGCGTACCGATGCCCGGCGCATGCTCGCCAGGGCGCTCAGGATGCAGACCGCCAGGGAGATTCAGCAGTATATGGAAGATCAGCTTGTGGCGGCGGGCCTCGACCGGGTGGTTCCGAGCCATCGGCCAGTTCCACCCTGAAGCCGACGCGGTGCGCCGGCCTGCCGCCGGAGACGTAGCCTTGTTCGGTTAGCGAGATTTCGCCGCCTTGCCAGATAACCGCCGTGCTGGCTCGTGTGCCATAGTCCTCGCCGCGAATGAAGCAGGCGGCCAGGCGTCGTTCCCAGTCCAGCGGCCGCCCGCGGTGGGGCAGCCGGTGGTCCGGCGGTATCCGGTCGTCGCGCAGCGCGTCGATGAGCGCGTCCGCCGTTGCCCCGGCCTCGGCGATTTTCCCAAGCCGCTCGATTCCATCCGTCACCTTGGGCCAGCGCACACCCAGCTCGGCGTTCGTGAGCCCGTAGTAGCCCGGGGCAAGGGTGCCTGTGATGCCGCAATTGCAGGTATAGACGAGATTCTGCCCATCCCACAGCAGCAGGTTGAAGCCCTGGTAGTCGAACCCACGAATACTCCGGGCGTATTCCGCGGCGGTAGCGGTGCCGCGCAGGAAGCCGCTGGTCAACTCGCCCCTGGAACGCAAGGCCTGGTGCCGGGCGCGCATGGAGGCGCTGCCGGGCACCGCGATGGAAGGGCTCTTTAGGGTCTCCCCGGCTGTGTCGGTCATGCCCGCCACGGCGAAATTGGTGATGGCCGCGAAGCCACCGCGCCGGTTGATGCCGAGCCAGGTGCCGCCGGCGGTCTGGTCCCGGCCGGCGAGCAGCCCGGGCGCATCCGGCCAGAAGTGCGCGGGTTGCGCCGGCCGGCTGTAGAATTCGTCCCGGTTGGCGGCAACGATCAAGGGCGTCTCGGGCCGAATCCGGTGGGCGAGCAGGATGAGGCACATGGCGGCACGGGGGCGAGACGAGGGTGCGGCAGTATAGTGTGCGGGCCGGCGTGGAACTAGCCGGTGATTCGACCCAAGTGTGCCTAAGCGGTACTTGTGCGAGTTCGAGTATCGGGATGAGCGCGCCTTCGCGTAGCGCTTGACGCGACACGGCGCCGTAGCCGAGGCGCACGAGACGCGGGGCAGATGTCCCCTTGACCGGCGGAGGGTGTCGGCGCGGCGTGACCCTGGGTGGCGTGCTGGTCGCCCATCGCCGTCAGTCCTCGACGGGAAGCGCGAGACTGTCGAGGGCCTGGGCGGCGGCATCGGGCACCCTCATGTCGCCTGGATCCGCTCGACCTTGATGTCGTCGATGCGCCGGCGCGCCTGCCAGAGATCGTAGGCCATCTGCAGGCCGAGCCACGTTTCGGGCGTCGAGCCGAACGCCTTGGTAAGGCGGATCGCCATATCCACAGAGACGCCCCCGCGCTCGTTGACGAGTTCCGACAGGGATTGTCGGGAGACGTGGAGGTGCCGGGCCGCGGCGGTCACGGACAGTCCGAGTGGCTCGAGACACTGGCGCCTCAGGATTCCGCCGGGATGGGGGGGATTGTGCATCGGCGTGTTGGTTTGCTCCTCAGTGGTAGTCTAGGTAGTCTACATCGATCATGTCGCCCTCGTCGAAGCGGAAGGTCACGCGCCAGTTGGCGGAGACGGCAACGGCGTAGTGGCCCTGGAGTTCGCCCTTGAGTGGGTGCAGTCGCAGCCCTGGCAAGTCGATGTCACTCACCCTGGTGCTGGGTATGCTGGGACAACTGTTGTTACCCGTTACGTCCGCAAAGGCTGTGCAATGAACTTGGCAAGCGTCTCTATCATCGTCCCTATCCACAACGAGGAAGACAACGTGATGCCGCTGGTGGAAGCCCTGTTGGCGGCGCTCGGGGACTTCCCCCATCCCTGGGAAGTGATATTTGTTGACGACGGCAGTTCCGACCGCACCCATGAGAAACTCGATGAGGCGTTGCGGGCTATGCCTGGCTTCCTGAGCCTGGTGGAGCTACAGCGCAATTTCGGGCAGACCGCCGCCATGCAGGCGGGTATGGACAAGGCCCGCGGGGAAATCCTGGTAACCCTGGATGGGGATCTTCAGAACGACCCCGCCGACATTCCCGCCATGGTGCAAAGGCTGGTTGACGAGGATCTAGACCTGCTGTCCGGCTGGCGCAGGGACCGCTGTGACGACTACTTCAGCAGAAGGTTGCTCTCACGCCTTGCCAACCGCCTGATTGGCCGCCTGACCGGTGTGCGCCTAAACGACTATGGATGCTCTCTCAAGGTCTACCGGGGGGAAGTTATAAGGCAACTCAGAATCTACGGCGAGATGCACCGCTTCATTCCCGCGCTAGTGGCCATGCACACGAAAATCCGGAGAATCAAAGAGCAGGCCGTCAGACATCACCCAAGGCGGTCGGGCCGCTCCAAGTACAGCGTTTCGCGTACCTATCGAGTGCTGCTTGACCTGTTGTCCGTGTACTTCTTCATATCCTTTCGCAGCCGTCCCGCGCATTTCTTCGGGAGCATCGGCTTGGCGCTGGCCCTGCCCGGTGGCCTGATCCTGGGCTACCTGCTCTATGTGAAGACGATTCTGGGTGAGGATGTAGGCGGCAGGCCGTTGCTGCTGGCCGGGATACTCCTGGTGATTATGTCGGCGCAGTTCTTCTCCACGGGGATTCTCGGGGAATTCATGGCTCGCATTTACCATGAGGCAACGGATACGCCCACCTATACGGTCAGGTCCGCGGGGTCGGTTTTCGCGACAGCCTGGAAGCGAAGGGGAGACCCTGATTCATAGGGATTTCTCGGGATTGAAAGCGACCGACCATGCTCTGCGCTCGCCGGGAACGAGCTTGTATTGACCGGTGGTGATGTGGGCGATTTCGTAATCGGGAAGATCGATGGTCACCATGCACGTGCCGCGGAACGCGAGGCCGGATTCCTCGTAGAAGTCGAAAGTACGGAGCTCGGTCCCGTGCTCCGTGCGGTCTTCGGCAGCGATAGCTTCCGGATCGACTGGCGTGATGTTCAGCCAGAACTGGTGCATTCTGTGATGCTTGTTACAGGGTTCCTTGACGTAGGACAACGTGCTGGTGCCGGTACCGCCGGGGTCGTGCAGATACAGGTCGAAGTATGAGCGACGCAGGGGTGCGCCGGACCGGAGCTGCCGATACGCCGACTGGTACATCTCGATCAGGCTGGCGGTATCGTATAGATACATCGTCCGGTTGTCCGGGGTGAGCGTGGCGACGCCGGCGACGCGGTTGCGTGTGATCAGGAAGTCGGTGTGGTAGAGGTCGCCATTGTATGCAATGGGGCTGCCGGCCAGATAGTAGTGCAGCGCGTGGGTCGCGCCGGAGAAACGGGGGCGTGCACCGTCGTGTTCATGCGTGGTGGCGACGACACTCCGGCCTGTAGTGATTTCCCGGATGGTTTGGAAGTCGGCGACCATCGCCTTATGGAAATCCGCCGCCTCCGACCAATGCCTGTTTCCGTGATAGCGGCGTTGCGCCAGCCCTTGAACAGACTGGTCATTGCAGTTGGTTGATAACGGGGGAGCTAGGAGCCTGCCGGACTTTGTAGCCAAGTGTTTGATTTATAAGGAATCTGGTTTTTCGCACCAGAAGTAAAATCCCATATATTTCAATAAGTTGTGACATTTAAAGTATCTAAGCCCGACAGGCTGCTAGGCCGCTTGCTGGCAGAATTGCGCGAATTGTCACACGATGGGCCCCGGTAGACAATTGAGGGTGCGCAATCAGCACAGCGAGAGGGTGGCCGTTGTACTATCCGGATATCGACCCCGTAGTCTTCTCCGTCGGGCCAGTGGCCGTGCGCTGGTACGGTTTGGCCTATCTGGCCGCCTTTGTCCTATGTTGGTGGCTCGGTAAGCGGCAGAGCGGGAGGGCCTTCCGGGACTGGCGCCCAGAGCAGATTTCCGACCTGGTGTTCTACGGTGCCCTCGGAGCGGTGATTGGCGGGCGCATCGGTTACGTGCTGTTCTATGGTTTTGAATCCCTGCTGCGCGACCCGTTGGTGCTGGTGCGAATCTGGGACGGCGGCATGTCGTTTCATGGCGGCCTGCTCGGCGTGCTGGTGTCTATGGCATGGTTTGGACGCCGGGTGAGCCGCAGCTTCTGGCAGGTAGCGGATTTCGTCGCGCCGCTGGTGCCGGCCGGTCTGGGCCTTGGCCGTCTGGGCAATTTCGCCAATACCGAGCTGCCGGGCCGCATGACGGAGGTGCCCTGGGGGCTGGTGTATCCCTGCGATGCGGACGCCGTCCGTAGCATCAACGTACTATGCACCGGCGAATGGGAGTCCTTCGCGCGGCACCCATCGTCCCTGTATCAAGCCTTCACCGAAGGTGTGCTGCTCTTCCTGCTGGTGTGGTGGGTGGCTGCCCGGCCACGGCCGGCCGGGGTGGTTGCGGGCACCTTCCTTGCGGGTTACGGCGTGCTGCGCTGCGTCAGCGAAACATTCCGGGAACCGGACGCCCACATCGGCTATCTCGCCTTCGACTGGTTGACCATGGGCCAATTGCTGTCGCTGCCCATGGCGATCTTTGGCATGCTGATTATTCTTTGGGCGGTGCGCCGGTCGCCCGTTGATTCCCTGGCTAGGATTAGGAGCACCCCAAAAAGCTCGCTCTCGAAAAGAAATATCCGATAGAGCATTAGGGGAGACCTAAACAAGCACGCCATTACCTGATGGCGCCAAGCGAAATTAATCGGCTATGGAGCATGGTGCCCTTGAACATCAACCTAATCAGAGGGAACTACGTAGAACAGTTGACGAACCACCACATGCCGAGTCCCGCAAGGCGCATAATCACTACAGGTCGTGGTTCGTTAACCGATCACTACAATGGGTCCTATGTAGATTGGTTGACAAGCCACCACATGTTGGGCCTTGCGGGCCGCAAAACCACTTCATGTCGTGCTCTGTCAACTGATCGACATAACTCCCACTACAATTCCCTAATCAGACTTTCCTTAGAGTAGGAACATACAGGCGATGAACCATCCAGAGTATCAATATCTAGACCTGCTGCGCCGTCTGCTGGAAGACGGCGATAAGCGCGTTGACCGCACCGGGGTGGGGACGCGGGCCCTGTTCGGCCACCAAATGCGCTTCGATCTGAAACAGGGCTTCCCCGTATTCACGACCAAGCGGGTCTACTGGAAAACCGCCTTCAAGGAGATGTTGTGGATGTTGTCGGGCGGCACCAACATTCGCGAACTGCTGGAGCAGAACGTGCGGATTTGGACCGCCTGGCCACTGGAAAGGTATCGAAAGGCGGTCGATGCGAAGATTTCCCAGGAAGACTTCGAAGGACGCATACTCGAGGATCCGGCCTTCGCGCGGCAGTGGGGCGACTTGGGGCCCGTATACGGTAAGCAGTGGCGCCGGTGGCTTGCGAACGATGGCCGGGAAATTGATCAGGTGCAGCGCGTTATCGACCAGATCAGGGAAGACCCGTGCGGACGCCGGATTCTCTGGGATGGCTGGAACGTAGGGGAACTGGAAGCCATGGCGCTGCCACCCTGCCACAAGCAATACCAGTTCTTCGTGGAACCCGGGCGGGGAACACTGTGCGGGGCCCTGATTCAGAGGAGCGCCGATTCGTTTTTGGGCCTGTCGTGGAACATCGCGAACCTGGCCCTGGTGACGACCATGTTGGCCGAACAGACGGGTCTACGGCCAAGGGAGATCGTTTGGTACGGGTTGGACGTGCACCTCTACCTCAATCATATCCAGCAGGCCGAGCAACAGATACTGCGCGAACCGCGCCCGTTCCCAAAGCTTCGCATTGGGCGGCGTCCCGCTTCGCTATTCGACTATCGCATCGACGACTTCGAACTGGAAAACTACAACCCGCATCCGGCCATCCCGGCACCGTTGGCCGTGTGATGTCGGCGGCGAGCACCTAGCCGACATGGGGCAGGCCCCGCACCCGGCCATTCCGACACCGTTGACCGCGTGACCGCACCGTGCCCGGCCGAGTATCGCGCCAGCAGTTCCGCGGGTGACAGGCAGTCGTTCATAGCGCGTACCCTTTCCCAGCAACTCCCGCCAACGTTCCCCCAATAGCCAATTTCACGGGTCGATTTTACGGGGATTCGGTCGATTTGGGCGTCCAATCAACGCGATTCCATGGACACATCGAGCCTAGCGGGAGTTGCCGCCCTGCTCCTGAATCCCCTGACAAGGAACTGTCCGGCGCTCTGGAAAGCCCGGCGATGTCTTCGCACCGGGTTCCCGAGCCTGATACTATGCCGCGGTCATGGATCGCGAATTCCAACACAGGCTTTATCCACTTGGAGCAAGCCCGTTCACCGGACCAGCGAAGCCGACGGTCGAAGAGGTCGAAGACGCCGGATTGCGCGAGGTTGCGCAAGCGCCCCGGGCGGGTCTTGGACACTGGAGAATCCGATGATGCCTTCCATTCGCATACCCTTGGGGAAGATCTGAACGAGCACGCTGTTACCTGATGGTGCCAAGCAAAATCAATCGGTTATGGAGCACGGTGCCCTTGAACATCAACTTAATCAGACTCTCCTTAGTGCTCTGGCTTGCCCTGGTCGCTGGCGGGTGCAACCCGGACGGCGGCGGCGATGCGGATGCCGGGGCGGAACCGGCTGCCGAAGATGCGGCGCCGGTCGGTGCACCGCAAGCCACCGGGCGTTCCGTTAACTACACCGAAGAGCGCGCTCCCTGCCTGGATTACACGCCCTTGCGCCAACCACTGTTCGGCGACCTGCACGTACATACCAGCTACTCGTTCGATGCGGCCGCCAACAGCATTGGCGCAACGCCGGAGGATGCGCATCGCTTTGCCCAGGGCCAGCCCATCGATTTCTGGCCATTGGACGAGCATGGCGAACCGGCCGGAAAGTTCGCCATCGATCGGCCCCTGGACTTTCTGGCGGTGACCGACCACGGCGAGTTTCTCGGCGAGCGCGCAATCTGTCGAACGCCGGGCTCGCCCCGCTACGACACGCCATACTGCGTCGCCTTCCGGCAGGACGAGCGCCAGGGCATGGTGATGCTGGGCCAGGTTATCGGTACGGAGAACCCCGTCCGCGTTGCCGAAGTGTGCGGCGATGACGGAGAGCTCTGCCTGGCGGCGGCCCGCACGCCCTGGAAACGCATCGTGGAGGCCGCCGAGGCTGCCTATGACCGCACCGAACAATGCGCGTTTACGAGTTTTGTCGGCTACGAGTACACGGGCACACCGGGCATCTCGAACTATCACCGCAACGTCATCTTCCGCAACGGCAATGTGCCGGAGTTGCCGGTTTCCTATATCGATGCGCCGCTCGACAGCGAGCTATGGCGGCAACTCGACCGGGTTTGTCGCGCCGAAGATGGCTGCGCTTATCTGACCATTCCCCACAACACAAACTTGGCAAACGGCAGGATGGCACCCTACATGGGCATGGCGGCCTCGCTGGACAATAGGCGCGGCTATGCGTCCCTGCGCCTGGAACGAGAGCCGATCATCGAAATTTTCCAGCACAAGGGGGCATCGGAGTGCATCAATGGCCTTGCCTCGGTGCTGGGTGCGCCCGATGAGCTCTGCGATGTGGAGGCGGTTCGCGTGCTGGGACGCTTAGAGACCTACGCCGCGGCCACCAATGTGGACGGTGAACTGGTAATGGGGCAGGCCAGCCTGGTGACCGAGGAGTGCGGCAACGCAGTTGGGGAACTGGGCATGTTGGGCGCGGGCTGCGTGGACGAAACGGATTTTGTGCGCTCAGCGCTGCTCGTGGGTCTACAGGAGGAGCGGGCGACCGGCTTGAACCCGATAAAGCTCGGCATCATCGCCGCCACCGATACCCATGCGGCAACGCCGGGTGCCGTTGACGAATCCGACTATCGCGGTGCCGTCAGCGGCGAGATGACGCCCGCCGAGCGGCTTCAGCCGGGCATTCTAACCAGTGGCCCGGAGGGCAATCCCGGTGGCCTTGCCGGCGTTTGGGCGGTGGAGAATTCGCGGGACGCGATCTTTGCGGCCATGCAGCGGCGGGAAGTGTTCGGCACCTCGGGGCCGCGCATTGCGCCGCGCTTCTTCGGTGGCTGGGATTATGCGGAAGACCTCTGTGCGGATGACGGCTTGGTGGAGGAAGGCTATGCGGGTGGCGTTCCCATGGGCGGCGATTTGGGTGCCATGCCGGCGAGTGGCGCTCATCCTAGGTTCATCGCCCTTGCCGCCCGGGATTCGGCGGCGAGCGCCGCGCCGCTCGGGGAGTTGCAACTGGTGAAGGGCTGGATAGACGGCGAGAACCAAATGCACACATTGGTGCGCAGCATCGCCAGTTCCGGCGCTGGCGCATCGGGTGCCGATACCCTGTGCGCCGTTGTGTCCGATGCCGATTTCGATGCCGGCCAGTCGGCCTACTACTACCTGCGTGTGGTTGCCATGCCAACGCGCCGTTGGAGTGCCTATGACTGCGACCGCCTCGGCGCGGCAGCGCCCGCGGTCTGTAGCGACGGCAGTCTAGCGGATACCACAGTGGAGATGGCCTGGACGTCGCCGATCTGGTATCGGCCGGCGGCGAACTAGGCGATCCCCTCGTCCATCTTTCCGGCGAGAACCCAGTGTTGAAGTTTCTACGGCGTAGGCTTGCATGGCACTACCCACTTGCCTGTGCGTCAGCGCGCCGGTCGCCGGGGCGAAAACTTCTACGATGCTGAGTTTCCGGGTCGCCGGGCAGCTCCTGCCTAGTTAGTGCCCGCCTTGTTCCCGGCGGCCGATGTAGCGGCTTCGATAGTCGGCGAACAGGGTCTCGATATCCGCCCGGGTCAGGCCGAAATCGGCCAGGTCGTAGCGATGTGGCGCACGATGTTCGCGCCTGTTTGCCTCCACCCACTGCAACATGCTCCTGTGGGTGTGCTCATCCGGGGTTATGCCGGATGCGCGCAGCACGCGTTCGCCCGTCGCCACCGGTTCGTCGAGCAAGGCTTGGTAATCGACATCGATGAAGCGCGCCTCGTTGCCCCTTTTTTGTCGCGCCCCGAGGAAGCCATCGAGCAGCGACTTCAGCCGGGGCACCCAGAATGCGGCGACATCCTCGTTGCCGATGCGATCCGACGCCATGCGGTACAGGCTCGCCTCCATGGAGCAATACGAGGGGACGGTGGCGATAGGGTCCCGATGCGTCATGACGACCCTTGCCTCTGGAAAAACCGCCTCGACGGCTTCCAGCGCCATGAGGTGCCCGGGGGTTTTCAGCACCCACCACGCACCCCGTCTTGCCGGTGCCTGCCATTGCAGGGATTGCAGTATCTCGCGCAGCTCCCGGTACGGTCGAACCCGGTCGGATGCCATTAGCCACGCGGCGTATGAGGGCACGTAGTACGACGCTTCAATCATGGTCGAGGAAAATAGCTGCCCGAGGATAACCACCTCTTCGTCGGGCTGGTCGATGCTCATGGGGTGCAGGGCCATTAGGTCGGGGATAACGTCGAGCATATGCGCGAGAATGGCGGCCGCCGCTGCTCTGCGAGCACCGAAATCGCCGCGCCGCTCGCCGGCAAAGGGCGCGTAGTTCTGCGCCTCGAACCAGCGCACGCCCGTCATACCAGGTGCCGATGCAAGCAAGCGGTGCAGCATGGTGGAGCCCGAGCGGGGCAACCCGACCAGCACGGCGGCCACATTCACTTCCTGTTGGCGAATTTCCGGGTGCCTCTTGAGGAGCTCGATGTGACGCAGGCGGTTGCCAAGCGCGCCGACGATCATGCCCCGCGCCGAGGCCGCTCCAGCCTCGGATAGCCGGGCTTCGCTGTTGAGAATGGGAATCAGGGCTTCTAGGTGCCCGAGCAACCAGCCGTCGCCGAAGTCGCTAAGCTGGGTTTGTGAGCGCGCTTCTTCTTCCAGCACATGGCGTGGCGGTATCTTGGCAGGCACGGTCGTCACTCCTTTTCCTGCTCCTTCCCACCTTGCATTGTTGCAACTTTGCCTTCGGATGTCGCAGTCGATATGGTTGCCGCCATCGGGCGGGTGCGGCGGATTGCGCGTGTTGTTGAAGGACAGGGTTATTGTCGTTTCCGGTGTCGGTCCGGGCATGGGCCAGGCGATGGCGAAAATTGCCGCAATGGAGGGTGCCAGGGTGGGCATGGGCGCCCGCAGCGGCGACTTTCTGGACAAGGTGGCCAGGGAAATACGCGAACGCGGCGGCGAGGTGGTGGCGTTGCCCACCGATGTGGGCAATGCCGAACAGTGCCGTGCCCTTGCCGACGCCACCGAGGCGGCCTTCGGCGCGATAGACGGTTTGGTGAACAGTGCCTACAACCACGGCGAATGGGCGACCGCCGACGTTGCGGATCCAGAGGGCTGGCAGGCGGTATTCGATGTGAACTGCGCGGGGGTGCTGCGCATGTCCCAGGCGTGCCTGCCGGCGATGCGGCGCGCCGGAGGCGGCGCCATTGCCAACGTATCGACCATGGCGACGGTGAAGCCGTTCCCGGGCGAGGCCGCCTACGCTGCGGCCAAGGGCGCTATGAATGTGCTGAGCCGCCATATGGCGCGGGATTTCGGTGCCTTTGGCATTCGCGTCAATACCGCCCGCGTCGGCTGGATTCACGGTGCTCCGGTGCGGGGCTTCATCGATGCCCAGGTCGCTGCGGGGCGGCCCAGGGAGGAAGTCGAAGGCGAGATCACGGCTCGCATTCCGCTGGGCATCATCCCGCCGGAGGATGACTGCGCCAGAGCGGTTCTGTGGCTGGTTTCCGATTACTCCAGGGTAGTGAGTGGTGCCTCGGTCGATGTGAACGGCGGCGAGTACATGGCACCGTGAGCGGGGACGCCGACGCCCCGACTCCGGAAGCCTGGGCCTCCTTCTGTCGCCGGCTGGAAGAGACCGGCCGGTTGGTGATGGCACCGGGTTTTGGCGATTCGGAACTCGACCGCGCCGAGGGCTGTCGTTACCTGACCCGCCTTTTGCGCATTGCCCTTGAGATGAACCTAGAGTGCGCGGATGTGGATTTTCCAGGGCTCTATAGGGCATCCCACGAGACGGCGAAAATTGGTGGCGACAACCCGGACAACTACTATTGGAACGCGACCATCTCCGGTGATCGGCGGTACCGCATTCGCGGCCGGCGCGGCACGGTGCCCATCCTCACCTTCGGCTCCAAAGCCAACCGCTATGCCATAGACGGCACCATGGCCTCCACGGGTGAGCTCAATGCGCAGCATATGCACATCGAGCCGGATGGCAGCTTCGAGATCATCGCTTGCCGGGAAGCGGTGCCTGGCAATTGGCTGCCCATTGCGGCGGATTCTTCCTTCATTGTCATAAGGCAGACCTTCACCGGTGCGGACCGGCGCGGGCGGGCGGAGCTCGAAATCGAGACCATCGACGGGCCGCCCACACCGGTTCCGTTGAGCGTCGGCAGGCTCGCAGCCGGGCTGGCCGGAGCGGCGGCGTTCGTGGAGGGAACCGCACGGACCTTTCAGGAGTGGGTGAGGACGTTTCGCGAGCAGTCCACCAACGCGATGCGTTGCGCGGATCAGGAGCTCTACTTTCGCGCCGGGGGCGACCCGACAATCCACTACATCTACGGCTGGGTCGAGCTGCGGCCGGGCGAGGCGTTTCGCATCGATGCGCGTGTTCCCGAGTGCGACGGCTGGAACTTTCAGTTCAACAATGTATGGATGGAATCGCTTGACTATCGCTACCACCGCATTCACGTCAACGAGACCAGTGCGGTGCCGAACGCCGATGGCACGGTCACCCTCATCGTCGCGCCGCGCGACCCGGGCTTCGGCAACTGGATCGACATGGCGGGCCACACACGCGGGGTTGCCATGCTGCGCTGGATCGGCGCCAAGGAGCACCCCCTGCCGCAAACGGAAGTGATACGGCTCGATGCTTGACCGGGCAAGACCAGCGGGCGCATCGATACGGAACTCGGCAAGCGGCGGTTTGTCAACGTATCTTTATAGGTTGCTTATCATGGGTGGAGAACTTCCGGCGGGCCCGGTAACAGGTTTGTGGACGAAGCGATAGGAGGGCTGGGTATGGAAGGCTCGAACGATCCCCGGTGCGCATACGATCCCGATGCGGTGGTCACCTCCGAGCGGGTGGAGATCGCCACGCCTGCGGGCGTGGTGTGGGACGTGCTTACCGACCTGCCCGCCTATGGTGAATGGAACCCATTCTGCGTGGCGGCCGAGTCTTCGCTGCAGATGAATGCGCCGGTGCGCATGCGATTGAAGAGCTACATCGAGCCGGGTGTCTACTTCGACAACTGCGAGTTCGTCTGTGCATTGGAACCGCCCCGGTTGCTTGCCTGGCAACTCCCGCACGACGATGCCTGGCCCTATCCCGCGCGGCGCGATCAGATCGTTGAACCCTTGGGAGAGGAAAGGTGCGCCTATCATTCGACCGACGCGTTTTTGGGCCCCAACGGTATTCACGTCTACCGCTTCGCGGGGCCCTGGGTTAAGCGTGCGTTCGACGATACGGCCTTCGCGCTCAAGCGACGGGCCGAATCCCTTTACGCGCAGTCCTGACGGCGGGTTCCGCCGCCGGGCGGGGTTCTCGAACTCTGTTCGTTTCCTCATTGATTGCGGCCGCCTTCCAGCTCCTCGATGCGCTTCGGCCAGGCGTCCCGGAGCAGCCTGGACAGCGAGCGGTCCCGCAGTACCCGGCCGCCGGTCTGGCAGCGGGCGCAGTAGTTGCTCTCATTCTCCGCGTGGACGATGCGCTGGATGGGAGCGCCGCATACCGGGCAGGGCTGCCGATACTTGCCGTGGGCGGCCATCTCCTCGTGGAAGGCGGTGACCTTGTCGGGGAACCCCTCGCCGGCCTTGGTGCGCAGAATGCCGATCCAGTCCCCAAGGGTTTTGCGGCAGGCGGCGAACAGCCGGCGCGCTTCCCCGTCGCCGACATCCCTTGCGCGCTTGAATGGCGACAGCCCGGCGTACAGCAGGATCTCGTCCGAATAGGCGTTGCCGATACCCGCAAAGAAGCGCTGGTCGGTCAGCGTCCGTTTCAGGGTGTGATTCGAGGCGCGCAGCCGTTCCAGGAAGGTGGGGAAGTCGATTTCCAGCACTTCCAGCCCGCCGGGGTCGAGTTGCCGCAATGCCTCCGGGCCCCGAACAAGCTTAAGCGATGCCCGTTTCCTCTTGCTCGCCTCGGTGAAGATCAGCGTTCCGCGCGAGAAGTCGAACGCCGCAAGGCCCCCGCGCTTAGGTATGGCGCGGGCCTTCTCGAACCAGCGCAACCTGCCCGCGATCATGAGGTGCACAACAACAAAGCAGTCGCGCTCCAGTTCGATGACGAGCTGCTTGGCGAGACGTTGCAAACCGGTCACCAGGCAACCCCGCACCTCCGCCACGGTCGGTGCCACCGAGCGCAGCACGAACGGGCTGGCAAGGCGGATATCGAGCAGCCGGTCGCCGACGATGCGGCGGTCGAGGTGCTCAAGGTAGACGGCTAGGTCCGGCAGCTCAGGCATCGGCGAGGGTGCCGCCGAATCGGCGTCGTTGCGGTGGAACCTGCACGGCAATGCGAAAGCGCGAATTCATCGAGGCTACGGTACACTTCTGATCGCGGGGCGGCTAGGAACACAACGGATGCGCCAGGACCATCCCAAAGTGTTTGCTCTTGAAGGAAAATTGAGGGAATTGTGGTGATTGGTTGACGAATCACGACATTTAGTAGTTATGCGCCTTGCGGGACTCAGCATGTGGTGGTTCGTCAACTGTTCTACGCAAGTCCCAGAAGTGATGAAAGGCCATTAGATGCCGCAGAATATTGCTTAATTTTCCGAAAAATATTCATAAACCATCTGTATAGGGCTTTGCGGAGGGCCGGTGGACGACTTTGGCATGGCCCTGACGGATGCGCTTAAGGCCATCTCAAATGGCGCGTGATTCCCGCCCCATGCCCGAATCCGCCCGGCATCTCGTGCGGCGTCGCCTGTGGACGATGCTCGGCGCGGTGGCGCTCGGCCTTGGGGTGGCCGGTATCCTAGTGCCGTTGTTGCCCACCACGCCCTTCCTGATTCTGGCCGCCTATCTGTTCTCCCGGGGGTCGCGGCGGCTGCACGCCTGGCTCGTCAACCATCGGCTGCTCGGGCCGCCGATTCGGAACTGGCGCCGGCACCGCGCGGTATCTACCCGGGCAAAGCTGTCGGCGCTGATTGCCATGCTGTTGCTATTCGTCTTCTCCTACGCTGTGGCGGTTCCCCGATGGGCGCTGGCTATCCAGGGCGTCATCTTGGCGGGCGTGGCCGTATTCCTGGTTAGCCGGCCAACCCCGCCCTCCGCCATCGGCGGCGAAGAGCGTTGACCGGCGGCAAGCACGCCCCGGCGGCGGATTGGAAAAACCACCCGATGCGGAAACCTTGGCAACCCACCTGCACCATCGAGATGCTCCGCATTCGTGCGGACATCGTCGGCAAAGTGCGCCGGTTCTTCGCGGAACGCGACATCGTCGAGGTGCAGACCCCGACTCTGGGCCGAACCTCGGTTTCAGACCCGCATATAGAAAGCCTGCGCACGACCGGAGGCGAATTCCTGCAAACCTCGCCCGAGTACTACATGAAACGGCTGCTGGCCGCGGGCGCGCCCTCAATCTACCAGTTGGGGCCCGCGTATCGGGCCGGCGAGTCGGGGCGCTTGCACCTGACCGAGTTCACCCTGGTGGAATGGTATCGGCTGGGCTACGACGACCAGGCGCTGATGCGGGAGGTCGCCGATTTGGTGCAATGCATCCTTGGGCCGGAACCACACCGCTTTCTCACCTATGCGGAGCTGCTGGCGCTGCATCCGACCGGCCCGGCCGATACAGACCTGCGTTTGGTCGAGGCCCTGGAGAAACTCGGCGAGCAGCGCGTCTTCATAACGGACTATCCGGCGGATCAGGCGGCGCTGGCCCGTTTGCGGCCCGGCAATCCCCGGTTGGCCGCACGGTTTGAACTGGTTGTGCGGGGTGTTGAGTTGGCCAACGGCTATTATGAACTCACCGATGCCGAGGAACTGCGCACCCGCATGGAGCGGGACAACGAGATACGCCGGCAACGCGGTCTGCCAACCCTGGAACCCGACGAGCACCTGTTGGCGGCCATGGGGCACGGGCTACCCGATTGCGCGGGAGTCGCGCTGGGGCTGGATAGGCTCATCATGCTGGCGGTCAGGGCTGACGCCGTCGCCGAAGTGGTTCCCTTCGCGGGCCAGTAGGCGGTTGCCCAGGACCATCCCAAAGCGCTCGCTCTTGAGATAAAACCTCAGAAAACTCATTAGACTCCGAAAAGTATTGCCTAATCTTCTGAAAAACTTTCGTAAACCATCTATATAGGGCTTTGCGGAGGGCTAGTAGGCGACTTTGGGATGGCCCTGACCCGCGAACAATTACTTTTGCGTAGCTTCGCCCCGGCGAGATAGCATGGCGGAACCTATACGCCTATAGACGGGGAAGACATTGGACGGTAAGCAACCCAACCATCAAGTAAGCCCAATGCGGTGCCCGGTACAGCTCGAGGATGTCGACCTCTTCTCCCCCGGTGCCCAGGAGTACTGGTACGAGGCCTACGACATCCTGCACGAACAGGCACCCGTGCATCGCATTCCCGGTGCGGGTTTCGAGCCGGGCACCGACGCCTTCATTCTTTCCAAACACGAGGACATCGCCCGGGTGGTGCGCGATGAGCAGCGTTTTCCCGTCATCACCAGCCTGGGCGTGCAACAGGTGCTGGCGGCGGGCGGCGACCCATTCGAACTGCCCAATATCACCACCTTGGTCGCTTCCATGACCACCTTGCGGCCCAATCCCGCGCTGTGGCGTGCCCACCGGCAGGAACTGACCGATCCCTGGGTTGGGCCAGGCGCAGGGCGCAACCGGCCAATGATCGAGCGGGTGGCCAACGAACTGGTGGACCGGTGGATCGACCGGGGCGAGGTGGAATTCGTGTCCGAATTCGCGCAGCCGCTGCCGCATACCGTTATGGCCAATATTCTTGGTTGGCCCCTGGCCGACCTGAAACTGCTGAAGTATTTCGGTGACGGCACCGTCAAGCCCTTTGTCTACGGCAGCGGCCATAACAATGTTCTCACCGAGGAGGAGAGCAGGAGTCAGTTCGAGGTGCTGGAGGAATTCAAGCAGTACACGACCGATCTGATCCGCGACAAGCGCAAGACACCGGGGGAGGACATGATCTCTTTTCTCACCCAGGTGGAGTACTCGCCGCTGCAGCGCAAGCTCAAGGATTTGGAGATCAACGGCATCGTTTATGCAATGGTTATCGGCGGGCTGGAAACGACCCAGTATGCGCTGGCCGAACAGGTGCAGTTGCTAATCGAGAGAGAGGGCGTCTGGGATGAACTGAAGGTGGACCGCGAGAAGGTGCGGGCATTTACCGAGGAGGGCATGCGCCTGCGCTCGCCAACCCAGGGCCTATCCACGCGCATCACCAGCCAGGACGAGGTATTCCAGGGTGTGCACGTGCCCAAGGGCGCCTACCTGCACCTGCGCTGGGCGGCCGCCAATATCGACCCGGAGGAGTGGCAGGCGGCCCAGGAACTCAAGCTTGACCGCCGGGCGGCCACCCGGCACCTGACGTTCTCCCAGGGGCCGAGGGTCTGCCCGGGTGCCCACCTGTCGCGCCTTGAACAGACGATTGCCTGGCATACGCTGCTCGACCGGGTGGAGCGGTTTGCCTACGCGCCGGACAATGATTTCCTGCATCAACCGGGCATCATGCTGGGAACCCTGAAGCTCAACCTGACATTCACCCGGGGCCCGCATTGAGGAACTGCCGCTGGCTTGGCGGGCGGAGTTCGGCATGGCTAGTGCCGCTTGCCGGAGTGCATACCGCTAGAGAGTGCGCCAAGCGCATCTCGGGAAAAACTGGCGCTGTTGAGAACAAGTAAACTCTCCGGTCCTGTAACTCCCTGGGGTCGCTCCGCTCCTTCCGGAGGGCGGCGGCAAAGGGCGGAACCCGGATCTGAGAACCGGACAGTTCATTTATTCTAAAACCGGACAGTTCTATCTATCGACAACATTGGGAAAAACTGGCGCTTGACGGCGGCAGACAAAGAACTACACTTGGTATCTGGAGGCGGACACAACTCTCCTGTCCAATCGTATCCAAAGTTCATAACCCCTCAGTCAGGCACTTTGCATTAGACCCGGGAGGATGCGCCGAAAGGCGCTCGGATTGGGCCGGCTTTCCCCGCATTGTCGCGTCTCAAGTCACAAACCAGAGCAAGTATTCGACATGTCGATGTACCTGAAAGACCTCAAGACCAAGCCGGTGGTCGACTTGGTGGACATGGCCCGCGACCATGGCCTTGAGAACCTCGCCCGTTCCCGCAAACAGGAGGTGATTGCGGCCATCGTGCGCAAGCTCGCCAAGGCCGGCGAGGACATCTTCGGGGAGGGAACCCTGGAAATCCTGCAGGACGGTTTCGGTTTTCTGCGCTCCCCCGACAGTTCCTACCTGGCCGGTCCCGACGACATCTATGTCTCGCCAAGCCAGATTCGCCGTTTCAACCTGCGAACTGGGGACAGCCTGGCCGGCAAGATTCGCCCGCCCAAGGACGGCGAGCGCTACTTCGCCATGCTCAAGGTCGACGAGATCAACTTCAGCGAGCCAAACACCAAGAAACACAAGCTGCTGTTCGAGAACCTGACGCCGTTGTTCCCCAACAGGCGGCTGGGGCTCGAGCGGGGCAACGGCAGCACCGAGGACATCACCGCCCGCATCATCGACCTAATCGCACCCATCGGCAGGGGCCAGCGGGGCCTCATCGTCTCGCCACCCAAGGCGGGCAAGACCCTGGTGCTGCAGAACATTGCCCAGTCCATCACCGCCAACGACCCGGAAGTGGTGCTTATCGTGTTGCTGATCGACGAGCGGCCGGAAGAAGTGACCGAGATGCGGCGCTCCGTGCGCGGCGAGGTGGTCGCGAGCACGTTCGATGAGCCCCCCACCCGGCATGTGCAGGTGGCGGAAATGGTCATCGAGAAGGCCAAGCGTCTCGTGGAGCACCAGAAGGATGTGGTGATACTGCTCGATTCCATCACGCGCCTCGCCCGTGCCTACAACACCATCGTGCCGTCGTCGGGCAAGGTACTCACCGGCGGCGTCGATGCCCACGCGCTCGAACGTCCCAAGCGCTTTTTCGGTGCTGCGCGGAACATCGAGGAGGGGGGCAGCCTAACCATCGTCGCCACCTCCCTGATCGACACCGGCTCCAAAATGGACGAGGTGATCTACGAGGAGTTCAAGGGAACCGGCAACCAGGAGCTGCACCTAGAGCGCAAGATTGCGGAAAAGCGCGTCTACCCGGCCATAAACATTCGCCGTTCCGGCACCCGCCGAGAAGAGCTGCTGATGGGCGAGGAGGAACTGCAGCGGGTCTGGATATTGCGCAAGATCCTGCACGACATGGACGATCTGGTGGCCATCGAGTTCCTCATCGACAAGCTCAAGGACACCAAGACCAACGCCGAGTTTTTCAACTCGATGCGGGCACGCTAGGGAAGCTCTGAACAAGCCCATCTCTGCCTCGCTCAGAGTCGCAACGTAGTAACGCGATTGTTACTTTGACTGGCACAATCAAATACGTACCGTATCCGGTTTGGGCCACACATCCTTGGGCGGCGGGAAACTCCCACTCCACAAGCCCTACCTTCCGGGCCGTTCCGGCAGTGGCAGATTCGGTAGTTCCGGGCAGGCCTTGCCCAGATATTCGCTGCCCCGGATGAATTCGCCGAGATGGGTCAGCAGCCGCCCGAGTTCCCCGTAAACCGCGACGGAAGGTTGCAGCCGCAGGCTCGCCTCTAGGTATTCGCGCGCTTTCGACCAGGCACCGTTCATCATGGCGATGCGGCCGAGGGCCAACAGCAGGGCGGCATCGTCGGGTTGGTCTCGCAACCAGACTTCGGCGTAGGCCATCTGCCGCGCCGGGTCCGGCGAGGGAATGCGCCCGTACAGGTCGACCAGTTGCCCATGCCAGCTGCGGTCCAGAGACTTGCGCACCAGGCGCTCGGCGGTGGCCGGCTCGCCATCCGCCAGTATGCGCCGCGCCCGTGCCAGGACGAGCTCCGGGTCGCGTTTGCGGTCCTTCGGCATGCGTTGCCAAACTTCGTCGTGGTCGTCCGCGTCAAGCCGGTGTGCCCAGGCGCGGCGTTCCAGGGCCTTGGTTGATTCCTTGTCGCCGCTGCCGATCTTGTGCAGGTCGGGCAGCAGTTCGAGCAACGCCGGCCAGTCCTCCAGGCGTTCATGACAACGCCGCAGCATGTCAAGCAGCAGCGGGTGCCTAGGCGATTGCTCGCGCAGTTCAAGGAGTGTGGCCCGGCAGTCTTGCCACTGTTCCTCGGCCATTTGCAGCCTGGCCCGGGTGAGCAGCACCGCGGCTTTGGAATGGGCGGTGCTCTGTTCGGCGCGGGCAAGTAGTTCGTCGCGTTCCGTCGCCTCGCCAAGCTCGTGGGCGGCGTGCGCGGCATGCAGATAGTTGACCAGCGGCATCGCCGCGCTGCCCCCGGCGCCGGTGAGCAGCCGCTTGGCTTCGGCCCATTGACCTTCGGCCAACGCCAGCAGCCCGCGCACGGTTTGGCGCTGGGCGCCCCGCTCGGCCCGCTGGGCACCGAACACGCCCCTGCCCTGCAACAACCGAGTGACGACGAAGACCAGCACGCGCAGGGCGGCGTACAGAACGATGAGCATGGCCACCGCAAACCACAGGCTGGTCTCCAGCACCCGGCCCGCATAGGCGAGCATCAGGTAGCCGGGGTCGCGCAGCATCAGCGTCCCCACGAGCCCGCCGAGCACCGCGGCGGTAATCAGCAACAGCAGGCCGACCCTCACGGGCGCTCCCGCCGTGCCCGTAGGAGTTCATGCAAGGAACCCGAAATGTCGGGCAGCGGGGTTTGCAGGTTCAGGCCGCGTAGCGCCTCCAGTGAATCCAGTGTGGCCAAAACCTCCGGGTTTTGCCCGTCTAGGTAGGCACGGGCCCATTCCACGGCGGAGCCCAGGCTGGCTGCGTACGCGGCCTGGTCGTATCTGAGTGCGGCGAGCTGTGCCTGCTCCAGCATCAGCCGCAGATTGAGTTCCAGATAGACGGCCTCGGCGGGCACCGGTGGCCGTGTGAAGCCGGTGTCGATACGACGGAACCGCACCAGTCTGCCGAATTCGGACACCAGGGCATTGAGCAAACCAGGTGCCTCGTTGCCGCTATCGGCCGGGGCTGTGCCGTGCTCGTTGCCGGCGGCGGTCGGGGCGGGGGGAGTTAGGGAAAACGCCTCCTCCCCGGCCACCGGGGTATTGGCTAGCTCGGCCTCCCGGCCGGGGCCACTGGCCGCATCATCCGGCATCGCGGTGGGTGCCGTTGCCGGGGCGGGGCCGGGCTCGTCCAAGGTGTATTCGGGTGCGTCGAGCGCCAAGGTGCCGAGTTGGCGCTTGACCGCATCCAGACGCAGATAGAGCTCCGCAACATCGACGAAGGCGACCTGTTCAAGGCGCCGTATTTCGTCGGCCAGTGTTGCTCGTACTCCGCGCGTGGCGTCTTCGTCGAGACCGGCGAGTAGGTCGTCGGCGGATTGCAACCGGCCCACCGCCTGCTTGGTATCCCGCTCCATGGGCAGCCGCTGGTTGGCGAGCCTTAGCAGGCGTTCGGCCTCGGCAAGTTTCCACTCGCGCTCTCCGGCTGGTTCGGGAACGGCTAGTCGGTCAAGCTGCCGCGCCAGCGACTCCTCGGCGGCCCGCTGCCTTTGTCGCTGTTCGGCTTCCAAGGCCTCGAATGCGGTTCGCTGCTCGCTGGTCAGGCGGCCTAGGTGGGCGCGGAGTTGTGCTTGTTCTTCCCGCAGTTCGGCCATACGCTCGCCGATGTCGGCGGCGGGGCCGAGCAGGATGAGGCTGTAGTAGAGGTAGGCGGCCCCGGCTGCCCCGGCGAGCCCAAAAAGCAGCCCGAGTGCGGCCAGCAAACGCGCACCGCGCGCCGCCCTGGGTTGGCCCTTGTTGCCCTGGTCCCGGGGCTCGTCTGCATCGCTCATCGTGCGTCAGCCCTGCCTTTAGTCAAACCCCGGCGCCCCTGGCCGGCATATTGCGCCAAGCCACTCATGGCGGCCCCTGGTGCGCTAGGCGCCCCAGCGTGCCCAGCACGGCCTGTGCATTCGCGCCCTGGCAGTTGTGCACAGAGCGCATCCCGAGACCCTCGCCGAGGGCTACGACGCGCGCCGACGGTGCCATTACCGGGACATCGGGGGCCCCACCGGCGGCCTGCCACAGGCGTGCGGCCCGCGTCAATCCTTCGCCGCTCGAAACCACAATAGCGTCCACGCCCATGGGGTCGAGCTTCGGGGCCAAAGGATACCGCACGTAGGCATCGAGTCGTGTCACCTCGGCACCGAGTTTTTCCAGGGCCTCGGGCAGCCAGTTCCTGCCGCCCGCCCCGGTTACCACCAGCACCCGCCTGTCCGCCGGGTTCGGCAGGGCCGCCAGGAGCCCCTCGCTGGTTTCGACGGCGGGCACCACGGCATCGAACCCGAGTTCCCGCAAGGCGGCCCGGGTTTGCCGCCCGACGGCGTACAGGGTGGATATTTCGTCCGCCAGGCTGGCCAGGGCGGCGCGCACGGCGTGTACCGACAGAAAGATGCCGTAGTGGAATGGACCTTGGGGAAGATCGAATGGCTGGTAGGAGATTCCCAGCACCGGTGCCTTGAGCACCCGGTGCCCGGCGTTTGCGAGCGCGCCGGCGAGTGCGCTTGCGCCGGGTTCCGTGCGTGTGACCCAGATGTTCACCAAGGGGTGCCTATGGAGCAACCTCTGGCTGCTCATGGGGCGGCCGGGCCGCGGCCAATAGCCGGTCGGCCCCCTGACGGCGAAGGTCTTGCACCACTCCGGCGACGGCCGAGTGCGCCTCGCGGTGGGTGGCCGCCGCGCAGAGCAGCATCCGGCCGTCCGGCGATGCCAGCAGGGCGCGCAGATGCAGGCCGCCCGCGGCGGGGGCCGCGTAGGCACCGAGCGGCATGTTACAGTCCGCGCCGAGGGCGGCGCTTACGCCCCGCTCCGCTTGTACGCATTGAGCAACCCGCAGATCGTTCAGGGGTTCAAGAAGCTCTTGGATGTGGGCCGTGCCGGCGAGGCACTCGATGCCGAGGGCACCCTGGCCGGGCGCGGGCAGGCAGCGCTCGATGCTAAGCGTCTCGGTGATGCGGTGTGCCCAGCCTAAGCGCGCCAGACCGGCCGTGGCCAGCACCACAGCGTCCAACTCGCCCCGCTCCAGCTTGCGCAAACGGGTATCCACATTGCCCCGTAGCGGCACCACCCTGAGGTCCGGGCGGGCCGCGAGAAGCTGCGCTTGGCGGCGCAGGCTCGACGACCCCACGGTCGCTCCCCGCGGCACCGAATCAAATGCCCCGTGCGGACTTATCCAGGCATCGCGGGCATCCTCCCGGTAACCGATGGCCGCCAGGGTGAAGCGGGGGTCGACAACCGCCGGTACGTCTTTCATGGAGTGTACCGCCAGGTCGGCAGCGCCGCGCAGCAGTGCCGCTTCCAGCTCCTTGATGAACAGCCCCTTGCCGCCGACCGTGCCTAGGTGTGCATCCAACCGCCGGTCGCCCTCGGTGGTCATACCCACCAGCTCGACGCGCAGCCCCCTATGATGGCGCTGGAGTTCCGTCTTGATGAAGTTTGCCTGCCACAGCGCCAGCCGGCTCTTGCGGGTAGCGATACGCAACTCGTCCATGTAAGAGAGCACACTCAGCAACCGGCTATGGAATGGCCTGTATGCCTTGGTGCCCGGTCTTTTGCAAGCGAGCTTCCAATCTTGGGCCGGGTGGCGGGTGCTCGGGGAACAGGGTGTTTCCCAATGGACAGCCAACCCAACGGGCTCGCATGCCGGTGGAGAGCGGAGGTATCGCGTACCCGCTTAGCCTTTAAGGCTCGTGCGTGCGCCCACGCAATCGGGCGGGCTAGTCCGCTTAGCGTTCGGCGGGTGAGTGCGGTGCGCCTGCCCGGCGGCTAACTGTTGGCCGCCCCGATGCCCGATGCCGCTATAATCCGCCGTATGCGTGATTCCCCCAAGCACAACCGTGGCCGGCTGCGGGAAGCTCCCGAAGAGTTCATCGCGGGTTTCACCGCCTCGGTATCGTTCGACAAACGGCTGTATCGGCAGGACATCCGGGGTTCCATTGCCCACTGCCGCATGCTCGGCCGGGTGGGCGTGCTGAACGCCGCTGAAGTGGAGCGCATCGTGGATGGATTGCGGCGCATCGGCGAGGAGATCGAGGCGTCCACCTTTGCCTGGCGCACCGATCTTGAGGATGTGCACATGAACATCGAGAGTCGGCTTATCGAGCTGATCGGCGAAACGGGCAAGAAGCTGCATACAGGCCGTTCGCGCAATGACCAGGTGGCAACCGATATCCGTCTTTTCCTGCGCGAGGCGATCGACAGCATCGTCGAGCGGGAAAACGCGCTGCTGCGGGCGCTTGTGGATTTGGCGGAGCGACACCGCGGCACCGTCATGCCCGGTTTTACCCACCTGCAGGGGGCGCAGCCGGTCACCTTCGGGCACCATATGCTGGCCTGGTTCGAAATGTTGTTGCGTGATCGCGACCGCATGCTCGATTGCCGGGTGCGGGTGGATGTGCTGCCGCTCGGCGCCGCCGCCCTGGCCGGCACAACCTTTCCCATCGACCGTCAATCAGTGGCTGGGGAACTGGGCTTTGCGGCGGTGGCCGCCAACTCCCTGGACGCGGTGAGCGACCGGGACTTCGCCATTGAGTTCTGCGCGGTGGCGGCCATGACCATGATGCATTTGAGCCGCTGGTGCGAGGAGTTGGTGCTGTGGAGTTCCCAGCAGTTCGGCTTTATCGAGCTGCCGGATCGATTCTGCACCGGGTCCAGCATCATGCCGCAGAAGAAAAACCCGGATGTGCCGGAGTTGATTCGCGGCAAGGCGGGCCGGGCCTACGGGCACCTGCTGGCGCTGCTGACGCTAATGAAAAGCCAGCCGCTGGCCTACAACAAGGACAACCAGGAGGACAAGGAACCGCTCTTCGACGCGGTGGACACCCTGGACAACTGCCTTACGGCCATGCTGGGCCTGCTATCCGGTGTCGAGGTCGATGCCTCGGCAATGCGCGGTGCCGCGCGGGACGGGTTTACCACCGCCACCGACTTCGCCGACTACTTGGTACGCAAGGGGGAGCCGTTCCGGGACGCCCACGGTGCCGTCGGCCGGGCCGTCGCCTACGCCGTCGAACAAGGCACGACCCTTGACGCCCTGCCCCTGGCAACCCTTCGAGACCTCGCGGGCCCCCGCGTCGAGGCGGATGTATTCGACGTACTGGAAGTCGAGGGTTCGGTCGCCGCGCGGAATCACCCGGGCGGAACGGCACCCGAGGCGGTGGTTCTGGCGATTGCCGCCGCCCGGGAACGCATCTGAGCATTGCGTAGATGCGCTGGATAGCATGCGTCCTGTTGCCGGTGCTGGCCGCCACCTGCGGGCAAAAGGGGCCCTTGACCTTGCCGGAAGAGGAGTCGTCGCGCCCGCCCGCTCGGCACGCGGCGGGGCTTGCCGGGGGCGTTCCGCCCGCGCTGGTTGTCGATGTGGGCCGGCAGGGGGTGGCGGAAGCAGTCCTCCTAGTCCTCCTCCGCGTAGACGAGGAGGCTGTCCCGGTTTATGAACCATGCCAAGAAATTGCCGATGGCGATGAGAACGGCCTTCGGTTTTATGCCGACACCATAGCCACGGCGCAACCGATCAGGATCCCGCGTGCCTTTTCACGTTCATGAGGGCGTACTTTGCGCCGATTCGGTATCGCTGCCCGAGATAGCCGACACCGTGGGCACGCCGACCTATGTCTACTCAGGAGAAGAGATCGCCGCGCGGTACCGGGCACTCCAGGAGGCATTTCCCGGGGCGGAGATTTGTTATTCGGTGAAGGCCAACGCCAATCTCGGCGTCCTGGGTTTGATCAGGGAGCTCGGCGCGGGTTTCGACATCGTCTCGGGCGGCGAACTACAGCGCGTTGTGGCGGCGGGCGCGTCTGCCGGTGCCACGGTGTTCTCGGGCGTCGGCAAGTCGGCTGCCGAGATCGACTTGGCCCTCAAGCTCGGCATCGGCTGTTTCAACGTCGAGAGCGAGGCGGAGTTGCACCGCCTGGCCGCCCGTGCGGAGTTGCTGCGGCGGGCGGCGCCCGTGGCCATTCGCGTCAACCCCGACGTGGATGCCGGCACCCATCCGTACATCGCCACCGGCTTGCGGGAGAACAAGTTCGGCGTGTCCCCTCCGGAGGCGCTGCCCCTGTACGCCTATGCCGCTGCCCACGAGTGGCTGCTGGTGCGGGGCATCGCCTGTCATATCGGTTCCCAGATCGGCCGGGCGGCACCCTATTTGCAGGCGCTGGACAGCCTGCTGCGCGTGGTGGATGAACTGCGGGCCCGGCGCATCGCCCTGCACCATGTCGATATTGGCGGCGGCTTCGGCGTCACCTACCGGGACGAGCAGCCGCTGGACGCCGCGGCTCTCGGTGCCGCTGTGGCCGGACGCATGGCCGGGCGGCCGCAGCGGCTGATGATCGAGCCGGGACGGTTCCTGACGGCGGCGGCCGGTGTGCTGCTGACGCGGGTGGAATATCTGAAACCGGCGCCGGCGGCCGGGCAACGCAACTTCATTGTCGTCGATGCCGCCATGAACGACCTGTTGCGCCCCGCGCTGTATGGGGCCTGGCATGCCGTCGAACCGGTTGTGGCACCCGCGCCCGGTGCGGAAAAGAAAATCTGGGACCTGGTCGGCCCGGTGTGCGAGACGGGCGACTTCCTGGCGCGGGAGCGGGAACTGGCGGTGGCTTCGGGAGACCTGCTAGCCGTGCGGTCGGCTGGTGCCTACGGCATGGCGCAGAGCTCCAACTACAATTCCCGCGGCCGGCCCGCGGAAGTGCTGGTTGCGGGCGACGGCGCTCAAGTGGTTCGCAGCCGGGAACACATTGACGACCAACTGCGCCTGGAACGGTTGGCGGTGGCGCCGTCGCGGTGAGCATGCGTTTCACGAAGATGCACGGCCTTGGCAACGACTTTATGGTCGTCGATCTGGTTACCCAGGGTCTTGAGATCACACCGGACGCTGTACGGCGCTGGGCTGATCGGCGAACGGGCGTCGGCTTCGACCAGCTACTCACCGTGGAGTTGCCCTCGGCGCCGGATGCGGATTTCTGGTTCCGTATCTACAATGCCGATGGCAGCAGCGCCGAGCAGTGCGGCAACGGTGCCCGCTGCATAGCCCGCTTCGTCCACCTTGCGGGCCTGAGCCCCAAGACCGAGCTGAATCTACAAACGGCGGCAGGGCGCATCCAAACCCGGCTGGTGCGGCGGGGCGTGCAGGTGGATATGGGCATTCCATCCACGCGGCCGGACGATGTGCCGTTTAGGGCGGAGCGGGAGGGGCTTACCCAGGCCGCGGATGCTCAATGCGGCCGCTTCGAGGTTACGCCGGTATCGGTCGGCAACCCCCATGGGGTCGTGTTTGTCGACAGCGTGGCGACCGCCGATGTGGCGGTGGCCGGCGCTGCCCTGACCAACCACCGGCTGTTTCCGGAAGGCGCCAACATAGGCTTCTGCGAGGTGGTCGACCGTGGCTCCGTCCGGCTGCGGGTGTACGAGCGCGGCGTTGGCGAAACCCGCGCCTGCGGCACCGGCGCCTGCGCCGCGGTGATTGCCGGTCGGCTGAAGGGCAAGCTCGGTGAATCGGTGCAGGTTGCGCAGCCGGGCGGCAAGGTGCGCGTTGCCTGGCAGGGCCCCGGCACGCCCGTTACAATGACCGGGCCCACAAAGGTGGTGTTCCAGGGCGATCTCGAGACCTGAATGGCAGTGCGTTCCCACATCGACGATCAACAGGTTATCGAGTATCTCCGGGCAAACCCGGAGTTCTTCCAGACATACGCCAACGAGCTTTCCAATTGGAAGGTGGAACACGCTTCCGGCCCGGCGGTGTCGCTGATCGAGCATCAGGTGGAGGCGTTGCGCGAACGCATTCTGCTCATGCGCCGGCGCCTGAATCAGTTGCTGCAAACCGCCCGCGGCAACGATGAGTTGTTTGCCAAGGTGCGCTCGCTCACCTGCGCGCTGATCGAGGTTTCCACCTGGCAGGATCTGAACGAGGTGCTGGCCACCAACCTGCTGGTCGAATTCGGCGCCGACTTCGTGTGCTGCCATGTGCCGGGCGACGATGTCGGCTTCGACCACATCCGGGCCTATGGCGACGAGGCGCCGTTCGACTCCCTGGTAAGCGGTTCGCTGCCGGTGTGCGTCGCCTTGCGCGCCGACGAACTGCGGGCGCTGTTTCCCATGCAGCATCGGCAGCATCGGCGGGGCGATGGCAGTGCGGTGCTACTGCCCCTAGCGTTGCGCCGCGGTGCCGGCTGTCTCGCCGTTGGCAGCCGCGACTCGCACCAATTCACGCGCGACTTGGATACCCTGTTCGTCGGCTACATCGGCGAGGTGCTCTGTCGCATCGTTGATCGACTGGACTGAATGTATCCATGGACGATCGGGTTTCCGGCTTCCTCGACCACTTGCGATTCGAGAAACGCTATTCCGAGAACACACTGCGGGCGTACCGGCGCGACCTCGATTTGCTGACGCGAACGGTCGATGTGCCCTGGGCGGATGTCCGGCCGCACCACATCTCGGCGTTGACCGCGCGTCTGCACGCCACGGGCCTCAGTCCCCGAACCCTGCAGCGCATTCTGTCGAGTGTGCGCGGCTTCTTCGGTTATCTGGAGAAACAGGGCGTGATCGAGGCGAACCCGGCCGCCAATGCTAGGGCACCCAAATCCAGGAACCGGCTGCCCCGTACTCTCGATGCCGACAAGACGGCGCGGTTGTTCGACTTTGAGGCCAGCACACCGCTTGAAAAACGCGATCTTGCCATGCTGGAACTCTTCTATGGCAGCGGTGTGCGGCTTGCGGAGCTGGTCGGCGTCGATGTGCGGCACCTCGACCTCCAGGGTGGGTTTGTCACCGTTACCGGCAAGGGCAACAGGTCGCGGCAGGTTCCCTTAGGGAGGCCCTGCGTAGCCGCCATCGAGAGTTGGCTGCGGGTACGGGGCCCGGTGAACGCCGGCGCGCCGCTTTTTACTGGCCGGGGTGGACGTCGAATTAGTCGGCGCACGGTGCAGCAGCGCCTAAAGCGGCTTGGCGGTGCGCAACTGGCCAGCGATTTGGTGCATCCCCATATGCTGCGCCATTGTTTCGCGAGCCATCTGCTGGAATCGTCCGGCGATCTGCGGGCCGTGCAGGAGTTGCTCGGCCATGCCGACATTTCGACGACGCAAATCTACACACACCTTGACTTTCAGCACTTGGCGAAGGTCTACGATGCCGCCCATCCCCGGGCGGCCAAGCAGGAGGACTAGCTTCTCCGGTGCCCATGGCCCGCATCCGCCTCATTACCTTCGACCTGGACAACACGCTGTGGAACGTCTACCCGGTGATCGCGGGGGCGGAACAGAAGATGGCGCAATGGCTCGAACAGCGCGTGCCCGAGGTGATGGCGCTGTATAGGGATGGCGGCGCGGTCTTTGCGATTCGCGCGGCGCTCATCGAGGAGCAGCCCGCCATGGCCCACGATGTGTCTAGGCTGCGGGAGGAGCTGATCTACCGCTGCATCCGTCGTGTCGGCCATGACGATGGGCCGGCGAAGCGGCTGGCGCGCGGTGCCTTCCATGTCTTTCTGGATGCGCGCCACGAGATCGAGTACTTCGACGGGGCGCTGGATGCCCTGGAGCACCTATCGCAGCGCTACACCCTGGGTTCGCTGACCAACGGCAACGCCGACCCCAGGCGGCTGCGGCTGGACAGGTACTTCTCGTTCAGTTTCTCCGCCGCCGGTGTTGGCGCCGGTAAGCCGGCGCCCGCCATGTTCGAGGCGGCACTCAACCACAGGGGTGTGCCGGCGCACGAGGCGGTTCATATTGGCGATCATCCGGTAGACGATATTCAGGGCGCGGCGAGCGTCGGCATGCACACCGTCTGGGCGAATGGCCCGGTACAACGCGCCGCGCGCAAGGCGGGAACAGCGGTGGCGCCCACGGTGGAAATCGATGGGCTCGACGAACTCGACAGCGCCATACGGCATATCGAGAATCTGTAGGCGCGACTGCGGCGGCATCGCCCTAATCAGTAGCGGCCGACGCCTGCTCCGACCGTCCAAGAAGCGCCGCGACCAGGTTGCCGCCGGCGGCCGCGAAGCCGAACTCGGCCAGGGTAAGGTCTAGGCCGACCGCCTGGCCCACAGTCCAGCAAGCAGCGATGACCGCCGTCCAGACGAGCACGGTCGGGACGATGCACCGCCGCATGATGCGGCGATTGCGGATGTTCTCGAGCCAATGCCGCGCTTGGCTCACGGACACTAGGAACCGGCGCCGCCGGCCCCGCGGACGCCCGGCGCCGATGACGAGCCTGGCGAAGAGGCGCAGCCAGACGTGCAGGGTCGCGAAGCCGACGTCCACCGAGTCATGTTCTTGGCGCGTCCGAAGAGCCCACCTGGTGCCAGCCATGCTCGGCTGCGGATGCCGGGGAGACATGGCGTGGACTAGAGTCCGAAGAGCTTACCTGGTGCCAGCCATGCTCAGCTTCATGCCAAGTGTCTAGGCCCAGCGGGCTGCAGGCTGCTAGCCGGGCGGGCGGCGGCCCGATGGCCTGGCCCGCTCTTGGATGAGCGCCTTGACCCTGTGGATGTCGGCGGGGATGACCGTGCGCCGGAAGGGTTTGTCCCGCAGTGCCTCAAGGGTGGGGTGCCGGGCGATGGGCAGGCCCACCGCTTCGTTTACCGCTTGCGGGAACTTGGCCGGGTGGGCGGTTGCCAGGCAGGCCACTGTGCCGTCCACCGTTCCCGCCGCCTTGAGACGCCTTGCGGCGGCGAGACCCACCGCCGTGTGGGGGTCAGCTAGGTAGCCCGTCTCCTGGTAGACCTGCCGGATGGCGGCCGTGGCATTCGGCGTGTCCACGGCCGTGGCGAGAAAGGTGTCTTCGCCGGGTGGCCGCAGACGGGCTTCCCCGGTGCGCTCGAAGGTCTCCATGAACACCCGCAGGGCGGCGCGATCCTCGCCGAGGTGGTAGTACAGGAAGCGTTCGAGGTTGCTCGCCACCTGAATGTCCATGGACGGCGATGTGGTGCGGCGTACTTGGCCGCGCCGGTAGAGCCCGGTAGCAAAGAACACCGACAGGATGTCGTTTTCGTTGGTGGCCACGATCAACCGGTGTATGGGGAAACCCATGCGCTTGGCCAGATAGCCCGCAAAGACATTGCCGAAATTACCGGTGGGCACGCAGAACGACACCGGGCCGGGAAGTTGCAGGCTCGCGTAGCCGTAGTAGACGATCTGCGCCAGAACCCGGGCCCAGTTGACCGAGTTGATGGCGCCCAGCGCATAGGCCGCCTTGAAGTCGAGATCGCCGAAAACAGCTTTCATGAGCCGCTGGCAATCATCGAAACTGCCCTGCACGGCAATGCAGTGCACGTTGTCGTCGAGCACGGTGGTCATCTGTAGTTCTTGCAGGGGGCTGATACGGCCGTGCGGGTACATCACAAAAATATCCATAGCCGGCCGGCCTTGAACACCGGCGATGGCGGCGCTGCCGGTATCGCCGCTGGTGGCGCCCAGGATGTTCAGCCGTCCCCCGCGGCCTTCTAAGATGGAGTCGAAAAGCTGCCCCAGCAATTGCAGCGCCACATCCTTGAAGGCCAGGGTGGGGCCGTGGAAGAGCTCAACAACCCGCAGGTCGCCCGCTGTGGCCAGGCGCACCACGCCTGGGTAGCCAAAGGAGCGGTACGCCGCATCGATCAGGCGTTCGATATGCGGCGTCGGCATATCGTCGATGAAGCGCGGCAGGATAGCCTTGGCCAGGTCGACGAAGCCCAATGCCGCTAGGTCATCGAGTTCTGGGGAGATATCGGGAATTCGGGCCGGCAGCAGCAGGCCGCCGTCGGGTGCCAGGCCGGTCAGCACCGCATCCTGGAACCCCAGGGCCTCGGTCTGCCCCCTGGTGCTGACGTATTGCATGCTGCATCCCCCGGTTGGCCCATCTTTACCAACATTTCCCTGATCTTGTCTGGAATTTGCCCTGATTGGCGGATTTTGTCTTGGCGACCCTATGTTCTTTGATATTCGATTGGGCGGAACGGCCAAGTTACTTCATCCGGTAGCGGATGGGCAGGGATTTCAGGCCGCCGACAAAGGTCGCTTGGGTGTATTGGGGTTCACCGGCCAGTTCGAAATGCTCGACACGCCTAAGCAGCTCCCGGAACAGCGCCGCCATCTCCATACGGGCTAGGTGCTGGCCTAGGCAGACATGGCCACCGAAGCCGAAGGCCAGGTGCTTCTCCTGCCGGTCCACGCGGAACTCGAAGGGGGCGTCGAAGATCTCCTCGTCGCGGTTGGCGGAGGGATACCAGAGAATGACGGATTCGCCTGCGCGGATGGTCGCCCCGCGCAATTGGTGGTCTGCCGTGGCGGTGCGCATGAAGTGGCGCACCGGAGACACCCAGCGGATCATTTCGTTGATGGCGGTGGGCATCAGCCCTTTCGGGTCGTTGCGCAGCCTGTCCAACTGCTCCGGGTTCTGCATCAGGGCCAGCAGGCCACCGGCGATGGAGGCGCTGGTGGTGTCGTGGCCGGCGGTGGCGATGATGATGTAGTAGCCGTTGGCCTCATGGCCGGGGATGAGCGCCGCGTCGACCTGGCTGTTGGCGATGACGCTGGCCACGTCATCCGTGGGGTTGGCGCGGCGCTGGCGGGTCAGTTCCGCAAAGTAGGCTTCGAAGTCCTCCACCACCTGCACAAAGTCCTGCAGTTCGAAGGAGCGCTGCACGTCCGGGTCCGTGCTGCCGAACAGCTCCTGGGTGAGTTTGAGCATCAGGGCTTCATCCTTGGGCGGTACACCCAGGATGGACATGATTACCCGCAGCGGATACCAAATGGCCAGATCCCCTACGAAGTCGCACTCGCCGCCAAGTTCCCCAAGACGATCCACGTACTGGGCGGCCAGCGCATCGATCTGCGCCTGCAACCTGCGCAGGTTGGTGCCCATGAACCAGCCTTGGGTCAGCACCCGGTACTTGCTGTGGTCCGGGTCGTCCATCTGCACCAGGGAGCGCACCAGGTGCTTGCGGCCAGTCATCAACTGTACGAACTCGGTGGTGGCGGTGGGCGCCAGAGTGGGGCGCGGGTCGTTGATGAACAAGCGCTTGTTCTGCTCCACTTCCTTGATGTCGGCGTACTTGGTGAGGTTCCAGAATGGTTCGAAGCCTGCGGGCGCCAAGCGGCGTACCGGGTCGTGTTCGCGCAGCCAGCGTAGCTGTTCGTGGATGCCCTGCTCGTCCGCCCAGTTGGCGGGGTCCACGATGGCGTTGTCGAGTTCCGGTGAGGTGGTATGCGGAGTCATTGGTGTAGTCCAGGATGCTGAGGTCGCGCAATGGGCCAGCGTACCTTGGGAGGTTATGTTTAGTCCGTGAGCAGATGCAAGCCCATGAACGGGCTCAGTAGCTATGGCACAGTTCGATCAGGTGGCCTCTTAGGTGACAAGACACTCGTTGGGGCTTGATATGCGAGCGAAGCGCCCGGCCTGATGTTCAGGTCCGCATCGTTCAAAAACGCGCGGCCGTAGTGGAAGCTCTCGCGGATGTAGCAGATCAGCCGCTTCTTGGAATGACGCCCTCGATACTCCCCGAGTGTGTAGCAAGGGCCGTGATAGCAGAATTATCCTTGCAAATTGAAATTATATTTTTCAAAATTCAAGGATGATTGACAGAAGAGTCAAGGAACAGGTAAGGGAAGCACTGGGTCGCCAGGCAGCGGTGGCCTTGATCGGCCCGCGCCAGGTCGGCAAGACAACCCTGGCTTATGCGTTTACCGGGGAAAGGGATGCCCTCTACCTGGACCTGGAAGATCGCAACGATCGGCAGAAGCTATCCGACCCGGCCCTGTTTTTGGATCAGTATGAAGACCGGTTGGTTATTCTGGATGAGATTCACCGGGCACCGGAGTTGTTTCAGTCGTTGCGAGGGATCATCGACAAAGGTCGCCGGAAGGGCAAGAGAACAGGGCGCTTCTTGATCCTAGGGTCGGCTTCCACCGACCTGTTGAAGCAGTCCGGGGAGTCGCTGGCCGGGCGTATCGAATATGTCGAGCTGCAGCCCTTGGATGTTACTGAAGTGGGGGCAGCGGATAACGCCGTGAACCGCCTTTGGATCAGAGGCGGGTTTCCAGACAGCTATTTGGCCAAAACAGGCAGGGACAGCTTTAGGCTAAGGAAGGATTTTATTCGGACTTATCTGCAACGGGATGTTCCGCAATTCGGCCCACGCATTCCGGCTGAGACCTTGGAAAGGCTGTGGAGGATGCTCTCGCACGGGCAGGGAACGTTGCTTAATGCCTCAAACCTCGCAGCAGCCCTATCCCTGTCGGCACCGACTGTAACGAGGTATATCGCTCTACTTGTTGACCTGCTGCTGGTTCGACAATTAAGGCCTTTCCATGCGAATGTCAGAAAACGCTTGGTAAAGTCACCGAGGGTTTACGTGCGAGACAGCGGCTTGGTGCATGCGCTGCTGGACATTGAGGACTACAACCAGTTGTCGGGACATCCTGTAGTGGGTGCGAGTTGGGAAGGGTTTGTTATTGAGAATTTGCTGTCCGTCGTTAAAGACAGGTCGCTTGCCAGTTTCTACCGGACTTCGGCAGGCGCCGAAGTTGACCTGGTGCTGGAGTTTCCAGGGCTTTCTGAGATTTGGGCCATTGAGATCAAAAGAGCCTTGTCCGCGAAACCCAAAAAAGGTTTCTATCACGCTTGTGAAGACATACAGCCGGACAGGAGTTTTGTTGTTTACGCCGGTGATGAGCGTTATCCAATTGCAGAGGGCGTAGAAGCCATTGGGCTGGCCGAGCTGTCACAAATGCTGGTAGAGGGAAGCAATGATATACGTTGACAGAATTGCGCGTATGGCACTGCATTCGCGCCACAGCCCAGGGTCGGAGCTCGGGCCGGGGCCTGGTGCATCCCTCCGGCCGAGGAGGCGATTCCCAAGGCATCGAGGATGGCCGCTGTTTCGCTTCCGGGCGCGTCGCCTTGTGCACAGGCAGTGTGCGTCCATCGTCGCGCTTGAACATCGCGGTCACGCGCCGACGCGTCGACCTGACTGTTGGCGATAACGCTGGCCACGTCATCCGTGGGGTCGTCGCCTGGCGCTCGGACGGCGGTAACCCGCTGTGCAGGTTGGCGACGCCTAGTGGCTGGCCGCGCCGCGTATCACCCGCCCGGGTCTGGCACCGGTGTCCTGGTCGTTTGCGCGGGTCTTCACCCCGGCGACGAAAGTGCCTAGATAGCCGTGGGCGGATTGCAGGATGCGGCTGCCGCCGGCCGGCAGGTCGTTATGCACCTCCAGGGGCCCCAGCCCCAGCGCCTTAAGATCAAACAGGTTCAGGTCGGCGCGCTTGCCGACTTCGATGCTGCCGCGGTCGGGCAGGCCGAAGAGCCGGGCGTTGCTCTGGGTCTGTTTGTGGACGATGAGTTCCACGGGCAGCCTAGGCCCCCGGCTGCGGTCGCGCACCCAGTGGGTGAGTTGGTAGGTGGGTGCCACGGCGTCGAAGATGAGGTTGACGTGGGCACCGGCGTCGGACAGGCCAATGGTCGTGTGGGGGTGGCGCAGCATCTCCTCCATCACGTCGAAAGAGCCATCCACGTAGTTGGCCCCAAGCAGTATGGCGAAATTGCCGCCGTCGCCGGCGGTCAGGTAGTCGTACATGTACTCCGCCACGTCCTGGCCGGCGGCGGCGGCCAGGGCGCCGATGTTGCCGGACGATGCCGGTTCGTAGTTGATGGGCAACTCGATGGGGAACATGGCCGGCGCGGTTGTCGCCAACAGGCCGTAAACATTGGCCATAACGCCGGCCTGCTCCGGTGGAATGTCCACGTCATTCAGGATGGCCGCCTTCACCTCGGGTTTGCGCATCTCGGCGAGTTTTTGCGCGAAGGGCAGCCCGGCTAGCTGCAGGTAGGTTCTGCGCTGCTGGAACATGTGGTAGGACTTCAGGCTGGTGACAAAGCCGATGGGGCGGGAGGCCACCTGTGGGCGCAGGTTCAGCCCGCTGGCGTTGGCCTGCTCCACGATTTCTAGGCAGTTGCGCCACTGATCCGGGCGGTTGCCGTTCTGTACCAGGGTGAAGGTGCAGTTGCGTCCGCTTTCCCGGGCAACCGCCGCGAACAACTCCACCTCCTGCTCCGTGGTCCACTTCTCCGGGCCGGCTATTTCTCCAACCACCCCGGCGGGAACGGCTTGGAAAACGCCCCGTCCGGCTGACTTCAGGGCGGCGGCGATGGCCAGAAGCTCCGCCTTCTCGGCAAAGGTGCCTGGTATGGGCTCGCCCGCCAGGGAGCGGTGGCCGACGGTCCTCGAGGTGGAGAAGCCCAAGGCGCCGGCCGCCAGACCCTGCTGCACGATCTGGCGTATTGCCGCCAAATCCTGGGTGGTGGCGTCTTCGTGGTGCAGCGCCCGTTCCCCCATGACGTAGTTGCGCACGGCGGAGTGGGGCACCTGCGTTCCCACGTCCATGGTGTAGGTGCGTGTGCCCAGGTAGGCGATGTATTCCGGGAAGGTCTCCCATCGGCCCCATTCAATGCCTTCGTGCAGGGCCGTACCGGGAATGTCCTCCACGCCCTCCATCAGTTCAACCAGGCGCTGTTCGCCACCGGGCGGGCAGGGTGCGAAGCCGACCCCGCAGTTGCCCATGACGATGGTGGTCACGCCGTGCTCGAAGGAGGGGTTCAGGGTGTCGTCCCAGCTTACCTGGCCGTCGTAGTGGGTGTGTACGTCCACCCAGCCGGGTGTCGCATGCGCACCCTGGGCGTCGATAGTCTCCCTAGCGCGGCCATCCGCGGCGCCGACGGCGGCGAAGCGCCCGTCCTTGATGGCGATGTCGCCGTCGAACGGGGCGGCGCCGGTGCCGTCTACAATGGTGGCGCCCTTGATGAGGTAGTCGTGCATTTGGTCTTCTCCCCAGTGCGTTCGGGTGGAATTGCAGGCGGCGGTTTAGTTTGAACTTTGGGCCTTTGTTTCCGTTGGCTGTTGCCGTCAGCGAATGTCTTCCGTTGACGAATTATAGAGCATATTGACGGTTGGGCGTTGGAGGCCTGTGTTGTGGGCGGCTGGCCTTGGGGCGTGAAATAGTGGTTGAACCTTGAACGTGGACGCAAACCGCCCATTTGCTGCTACTGTGGGGGCCATGAAGCATTGGTATGCCGTGGCGGGGCTGGGGGCTTGCGGTCTCGGGGTTTGGTGCCCTCGGCTAGGAGGCCGCCCCGGATGCTGAACAACCCGGGGTGGGGCTCGTTCAGTCCACCATTGTGTCCATCGACCGCCGCAACTCTGGTGCGGCGTTCGCATTCGCAGTAGCGGTTTGCCATTGCTGAAAGCTTGGCTAGAGTACCCTTGCAGGGAATACTGCATAATGAAACAAACCGATGTGTTGCGTGGCAAGCGCGGGGAAGCAATTTGATGTTTAAGGAATTCCAAGCCTTTTTCTCCACCCTATCCGTTCTGTTCTGCGCGGTGTTGCTGGCCGTTGCGCCGGCGGCCAACGCCGGGGAGGAGATCGAGGAGATCGTCGTCACCGGCTCCCACATCAAGGGCACCCCGGAGGATGCCCCGCTGCCGGTCACCACCCTGACCAAGGATGAGCTCGCCTACGAAGGCGCGCCCACCACCTTGGACATGATCAAGAACCTTTCGTTCAGCCAAGGCGCGGACGGCGAGACGGACCAGTTCCAGGCAGGCGCGGAGGCGGAGCGCGCCACCGTCAACATTCGCGGGCTCGGCCCAAGCCGCTCCATGGTGCTGATCAACGGGCGCCGCACCACCTGGTCGCCCCACGCCATCGGTGCCCAGGCGCAGCTATTGGTCGATGTCAACATGATTCCGTCCATCGCCGTGGAGCGCATCGAAATCCTGCGCGAGGGCGCCGCCTCCACCTATGGCTCAGACGCCATCGCCGGGGTCATGAACTTCATCACCCGCAGCGACTTCACCGGCATCGAGGCGAACGCCGGCCACAAGTTCATAGACGGCGGCGACGGGGACAGTGAGGCGGGCGTCATTTTCGGCACGGGCTTGGCCGATGGCCGGGGGCACTTGGTCAGCTCCTTCAGCTACGTCAAGCGCAGCGAACTGGAGCTTGCGGAGCGGGATTGGGCGGTGCGTCCTTATGCGGACAGCCCATTGGGCGGCTGGTCCAGCGTTGGGCGCCCCTCCGTGGTGGTGCCTCTGGACCGCTGGAACGCCTTCCCCATCGGCGGCTTCACCGGGCTGCTGGCCACTGGCATCGTCGATCCCAACTGCGAGGCGCTGGGCGGTGCCCGCACCACCAGCGGCGTTGCCGGCAACGCCGACGGCGGCTTCTGCCGTTTTCAGTACACGCCATTCGACAATCTGGCCGAAAAGGCGGAGCGCTGGCAGTGGTTCACGGAGGCGTCCTACGACCTCAACGACACCACCACCCTGTCGGCGGAATTTTTGCTGGCCAACAGCGATGTGCCCGCCTGGAACACCTCGCCCTCCTATCCGCCCAACCGGCTGGTGGACGAATCCCGCACCATTCGGGCCAACAATCCTGGCTTGGTGGACATGGCCAGCAAGTATCCCGAGCTTTACGGGGACTACGCCCATTGCGCGCAGGACTACTGCCGCTGGGCCGGGGACCCGGCGCAGACTGCGGCAGGCATTCCCGCCGCCTGGCAGGAAGTGGCTTGGTTTTACGGCCGCGCCTACGGGCAGGACGGCCCATTGCGGGACCATTTGCGGGAATCTGACCTTTGGCGGCTGAACCTCAGCCTGGATGGGCAGTGGGGCGACTACAACTGGCAGACTTCCGCCACTTACTCCGCTGCAGAGCGCGTTTCCGGCGGTGGTGACACCATGGTCTATCGGGACGCCCGCGCCCGCCAGGGCCTAGGGGGCTTCGAATGCGAGCAGCAGGTGCCCAACGAGTACGATGAAAACGGCAACCTGGCTTTCTCCTTGGCGACCGTGATGGCCCACGCCGGCCAAGGACCTTGCCAATATTGGATACCCTTTTCCAACGCCATGCCTGGTTCGCACCCCCAGGTGCCGGGCGGCATCGCCTCCAACCCGGATTTCAATCCAGCGTTGAACAACCAGGATCTGTTCGACTACATGGTTAGCGGAGACTACGGCCTTGACGGCGAAACTTCACTGCTGGTGCTGGAGGCCATTTTCGGCGGCGCCTTGCCTTGGGGTATGGCTGGCGGCGAAGTCAACTTCGCCCTTGGCGCCCAGTGGCGCAGCGAAACCTACAAGAGCGGGCCTTTCCCCATCAACGACTTTGCGCAGTTCCCCTGCACCGCCGGCCCGGAAATCAAGGACTGCACCATTAACCGCAACGGCCTGTTCGGCTTCCTGCCGCCACTCTCCCACATCGATGAGGACCGCAGTGTTTATTCCCTCTTCGGGGAGCTGCAGTTGCCGGTGTCGGATACTTTTGAGGCCCAGCTCTCCCTGCGCTTTGAAGACTATGGCGGCAGCACCGGTTCCAGTGTAGATCCGAAACTGGCGGCCCGCTGGCAGCTTCTGCCGAGCATCGGCCTGCGGGCCTCCGTGGGCACCACCTTCCGTGGGCCGACGCTGAACCAGACGGTGGCCACGAACTCCTCCAACTCCCTTCAGTACGTTGCCCAAACCGGCGCCTTCAAGCGCATCGACACCAAGGGCAACCCGGACTTGGAGCCGGAGGAGGCGACCACCTTCAACGTCGGCCTGCTGGTCAACCACGACGCCCTGCTGTTGGACGGCGACAACCTGTTCATCACCCTGGACTACTGGTCCTATGACTTCAGCAAACCCCTGGTCACGGAGCCCTACACCAGCGTCTTGGCGACGGCCTGCCCAGCGGCGGCGCCGGCCTGCGACACCTCGAGCCCCTACTTCGATCGGCTGACGTTCGGCGGCAATCCGGTGGCTTCCGATGTGGAGATCATCGACATCAACATCATCAACGGCCCGGACATCAAGACGGACGGCATCGACTTCACCGCCCGCTACAGCTTAAATGTGGGGCCTGGGCTGTTCACCATTGGTGCCACCGGCACCCGCATACTCGGCTATGACATCGACGCCTGGGAATTAGGCGGCGCCTACGACGCCCTAGGCCGGCTGAACTACACCACCTCCTTGGCGCGCACCTTGGCCGAGTGGAAGGTGCGCGGCCTGGCCAACTATGGCTGGGGGCCGCTGAATCTGCGCTACATCGTCAACTACGTGCATGACTATTTGGACGGCGAAACGCCCATCAAGAGCCAGGTCACCCATGACCTGCATCTCTACTACAGCCTGATGCAGGAGCGCGTGGACATCTCCCTGTCGGTGTTCAACCTGACCGATGCAGACCCGCCCTTCGTGCCCCGTGAGATGAACTACGACCCGTTCACCCACAACCCCTTCGGGCGCATCATCAAGCTGGGCCTGACTTATCGTCTGGGCAACCAGTAGAGGCCGGGGGCGCGGCGCAAAGTGCGGCCCCGTATCCGTGATTGTATCGGGCGCATGGTCGAGTTGGGTGGGTTGGGCTTGGCCCAAGAATTGATTGGGGTTGGAACTGACAAGGGTTGATCCGCGGCTTGAACATCTCCTTCAGCGACGAACATGAAGCCTTCCGGGAGCAGGTGCGGGACTTTCTGCGCGGCGCCCTCCCGGAGGACCTGAAGGAAGCGCAGCGCCTGTGTCCCGGCATGTTTCTGGACTATGCCCACAACATCCGCTGGCATCGCATTCTGCATCGCCAGGGTTGGGTGGCGCCCGCCTGGCCGGCGGAATACGGCGGTCCGGGCTGGGACCTGATGCAGCGCTACATTTGGACCCTGGAGGCCAGCGATGCCGGAGCGCCCAGCTTGGCGCCCATGGGTTTGGGCATGTGCGGCCCGATGCTCATCGGCCATGGTACCAACGCCCAGCGGACGAAGCTGCTGCCGCGCATACTGTCTGGGGAGGACTACTGGTGCCAAGGCTATTCGGAGCCGGGCAGCGGTTCGGATTTGGCGTCCCTGCAGCTTAGGGCGGAGTCTGACGGGGCGGACTACGTGCTGAACGGCACGAAGCTCTGGACCACCCACGCCCATTACGCCAACAAGATGTTCTGCTTGGTGCGCACCGCCAACCGGCCCCGTCCCCAGGAGGGCATTACCTTCCTGCTGCTGGACATGGCTTCCCCGGGGATCCGGGTGCAGCCCATCGTCTTCGCATCGGGCACCCATGAGGTGAACCAGGTGTTCTTCGACGATGTGCGTGTGCCCAAGGCGAATACCGTGGGGCGGGAGCACCAAGGCTGGACGGTGGCCAAGTATCTGCTGGAGTTCGAGCGGGGCGGCGGTGGCATGGCGGCCCAGCAAGCCGCTTTGCAGCGCGTCCGGCGGCTGGCGGCGCAGATTCCGGCGGCTGGTGGCTTCCTCATCGAGGATGCGGGCTTCAGCCGTCGGCTGGCCGCCTTGGACATCAGGCTGCAGGCCGCCAAGCATACGGAATTGCGCATCATGGCCGCGCTGTCCAAAGGGGGCAATCCGGGCCCGGAGTCCTCCATCCTGAAGAACCTGAGCGCGGACATCAGCCAAGCCTCGACGGAGCTCGTGCTTGAAGCCTTGGGCGCCTACGCCGCGCCCCAGCAGACCGAAGCGCTGGTGCCCGGTGCCAATGTTGACGCCATCGGCCCGGCTGCGGCCGTCACGGCCTTTCCGCGCTACTTCAACATGCGGGCCATCTCAATTGCCGGCGGCAGCAACGAGGTGCAGAAGAACATCGTCGCCAAGCTAGTGCTTGGTCTGTAAGAAGATATCTTGGGTTCCTCCAGCCGCGACGCCGTGCGTCGTTGCGAGCCAGTTCGGTAAAATCGTTCGATAACGACATCAGGGTACGGGTCATTTGGCGCCGTCTTGAGTCTGCGAGCAGGCGTATGCAGATATGAAGTTATGCACGCGTGCAGACTTTCCTTAGTAAGCACAACGCCCCGGGGGAGAAGGGGGCTCCCACCGGGGCGTTGCTTGTCCCGCCGATCCCGGGCGGGTTATATGGCCCTAGGTTATAGCTTGACGAACTCCGGATACGCCTCAATGCCGGTCTCGGAGAGGTCCGCTCCTTCGTATTCCTCTTCCTCGGAGATGCGTATGCCCATCGTCAGCTTCAGGATGTACCAGACGATCAGGGCGGCGACGAAGGTCCAGGCGAAGATCGCGACGATGCCGAGCAGTTGGGCACCGAGGGTCGCTTCGGAATTGGTGATGCACACCGCCAACAGGCCCCAGACGCCGGCCGTGCCGTGCACGGAGATAGCGCCCACCGGGTCGTCGATTCTCAGCTTGTCCAGCAAGATGATTGACCCGACCGCCAGGGCACCGCCGACGGCGCCGATCATCACCGATTGCTGTATCGTGCCCTCTAGCGGCTCCGCGGTAATCGATACCAGCCCCGCCAGCGCCCCATTCAACGCCATGGTCAGGTCACCCTTGCCAAACAGCACGCGGGCGAGGATTAGGGCTGTGATCAGGCCGCCGCAGGCGGCGATATTGGTGTTTACGAATACCTGGGCCACGGCGTTGGCCTCGCCGACATTGCTGAGCTTCAGTTCCGAGCCGCCATTGAAGCCGAACCAGCCGAACCAGAGGATGAACATGCCGAGCGTGGCCAGGGGCATGTTGGCGCCAGGCAGCGCGTTCACCTGCCCGTTCGGCCCGTATTTGCCGGAGCGGGGGCCGAGCAGTAGCACGCCGGCCAATGCCGCGGTGGCGCCGCACAGGTGCACCACGCCAGAGCCGGCAAAGTCTAGAAAGCCCGCTGCGTCCAGCGCACCGCCGCCCCACTTCCAGAACCCCTGAACGGGGTAGATAAGGCCGGTCATGAACACGGCGAAGATTAGGAAAGCCCACAACTTCATGCGCTCTGCCACCGCGCCCGAAACGATGGACATGGCGGTGGCCACGAACACCACTTGGAAGAAGTAGTCGGAGCGACTTGAGTAGTAGGTGTCGTAGGGGTCCGCCGATGCTGCGAGCACCGCGGCCTCCGAGTTCTCCGCGCCGATGCCGAAGCCGAACATGGGCATCCAGGCACCCTCGCTGGCACCCGGATACATGATGTAGTACCCGCAAATCATGTACATGATGCAGGCGATGGCGAACAGCGCCACGTTCTTGGTGAGAATCTCGGAGGTGTTCTTGGCCCGGACCATGCCCGCTTCGAGCATGGCGAAGCCGGGTGCCATGAACATCACCAGAACGCCCATTACCAAGAAGTAAAAGGTGTCGAGCGCGTAGTTGGTTTGAATCAGATCTTCCACAATCCTGTCTCCTGATCGAGCGGGGTGCGGCAAGCCCGCACTCCGCGCAAAAAACCGGTTGCCTAGCTAGACGGCTTCCGGCCCTGTTTCACCGGTACGTATGCGTACCACTTCTTCCAAGGTGGCGACGAAAATCTTCCCGTCGCCGACCTTGCCCGTATTGGCCGACTTGGTGATTGCCTCCAACACTTGCTCGAGCAGCGCGTCGTCGACGGCCACTTCCAACTTCACCTTGGGCAGGAAGTCGACGACATACTCGGCGCCCCGGTAGAGTTCTGTATGGCCTTTCTGGCGGCCGAAACCTTTTACCTCGGTGACCGTCATGCCCTGTACGCCGACACCCGACAGGGCCTCGCGAACGTCGTCCAGCTTGAACGGCTTAATGATCGCTGATATGAGCTTCATGGTTTGTCTCCTTTGTTAAACCCTTACTTAACACGCCCCCGAGCTTGCCGGGGGTTCCCCGCGTGAGCGGGCAAGTTGTGGAAGACCCGTGTAGGCAGGGATTCTCTCGCAATTAGAGGCTTTTCGATACCGAAACCACGATGGTCTCTTCGCAGCCCTTAAACCCGTCGAAACACTCGGCGTCGCTCAGGTCGGTGCCGATGACCTGCAGGCCCCAATCGACACCCAGGGCGGATGTGGACAGGCCGATCGAATAGTCGATGTATTTGTCCTTGGGGTCGCCCGACTCGCCGATGCCGAAGGCTGCGCCGGCGCTGTCGCCGTTGAAGATGTTCACACCTAGGTGCAGGTCGAGGGAAAGGTTCTCCGCCAGGCCGTAGGAATAGTCGCCGTAGACGTACCAAAAGCTGTCCGTCTCCGCGAAGTAGTCCGGTGAGAAGGCCACGCCCAGGGTCAGGTCCTCGTAGGAATAGCTGCCATATAGCTCGACAAAGTCTAGGCCGGGGTCGGAATCGTCTTCCGGGTAGCCGTAGTAGAAGACGCCGACATCGATGCCGGAACTGTCGTTCAAGTCCATGGTCCAGCCGCCGTACCAGTCGAGTTCTATGGTGCCGCCGGACCAAGAGCCGACATTCGATGCCCAGGTGCCCAAGTAGAAGCCACCTTCGAGCTCGATGTCGAAGCCGCCCTGTAGCGCCGGGGACCGGTCGCCTTGGGAGATGCCGCGAAAACGGTAGTCGCTCAGGTAGGCAACATTGCCGGAAAACTCGGCTGCGGATGCGTACCCCGCTCCGCAGAGGAGCAAGGCCACGATTACTCTCTTCATGATTTAACCCCTATGTTATGGAATAGCTATGGAATGTCAGTTTGTCGTATCGACGACCATTTCAACTCACAAGATTCGTGCCAACTTAGTAACACCCTATTTTTCAATAGGTTGGGTTTTGCATCGCGAATCGCAGCAGTGGCGGGGTACGGCTGTGCGCACCTCTGGGACACCGCCATGCACTATTTTGGTGCGGTGTTGATGGGCGATCTCGCACAGGCCGAAGCGGCGATTGGTGCTGGAGCGGCTGCGGGCCGCTGGTTAGCATAGTGCCTATTTTGGGAGTGCCGACGATGACCGAGCCAAAATCGCCGCTCGATGCCCTCTTGGCCCGGGTTGGTCGCCTGCTTGAGGGGCTGGTGGACACCGGCACCGCGGATCAGGTAAAGCAGGTTATCGCGGATTTCCTGGCCGCGTTCCGGCTGGTGCCGAAACGGGAGTTCGACAACCAGCTCAAGGCCCTGGCGGATCTTGAGGCGCGGGTGGCGGAACTCTCGCGCCGCGTGCGGTCGCTGGAATCCAAGGGCGATTGACGGCGTCGCCGTCCGTGTGCGCGCCGGTCGCGCCCGAACCCGTTGAACCAGGGACCATCGCGGTGCTCAGCCGCGCCCAGGTGGGCATGGCCTCGCCGAGCGTTACCGTGGAAACCCACATCGGTGCGGGGCTGCCTCGCTTCACCCTAGTCGGCTTGCCGGAGGCGGCGGTGCGCGAGGCCCGGGACCGGGTCAGAAGCGCATTGGAAAACAATGGCTTCAAGTTTCCGGACGGGCGGGTGGTGGTCAACCTGGCACCGGCGGACCTTGCCAAGCAGGGTGCCCGCTTCGACCTCGCCATCGCCGTAAGCCTGCTCGCGGCGTCGCGTCAGTTGCCGGTGGAAAACCTATCCCGGTTCGAGTTTCTCGCGGAACTGGGCTTGTACGGCGCACTACGGCGTACACGTGGCGTACTGCCCGCCGCCTTGGCGCTAAACGACCCCGATACCGGCCTGATTGTGCCGGAGGCCAACCGGCGCGAGGCGGAACTCGCCGGGTCGCACCTGTTGTTGCCCTGTCGGCACCTGAGCGAGGTGGTCGCCCTGGTTCGTCGGCCGCAACCTGTGCCAAGGCCCGCCCGGGCGACGCCCGCGGACTCCGGGCCGGAGCACCCGGACCTCTTGAGTCTGGTAAAGGGCCACCAGGCGGCCAAGCGCGCCCTGCAGGTGGCCGCGGCCGGGGGCCACCACTTCCTGATGGTGGGCCCGCCGGGCACCGGCAAAACCATGCTGGCGCGGAGCATCGTCAACCTTTTGCCCCGGCTCACCGAAAGCCAGGTGCTGCAGGTGGCGGCGGTGTATTCGAGCGCCGGTCTGTTGCGGGACGCCTACGAGCGGGTGCCCTTCCGGGACCCGCACCATTCCGCTAGTGCGCCGGCCATTATCGGCGGCGGCCAGACCGCGACCCCGGGGGAAGCATCCCTTGCCCATAACGGCATCCTGTTCCTCGACGAGATGCCCCACTTTCGGCCGAGCGTGCTCAATCTGCTGCGCGAACCGCTGGAGTCCCACCAGGCGACCATCGCGCGCGCCAACTATCGGGTGGTATTCCCGGCCAGGTTCCAGCTTATTGCGGCGATGAACCCCTGTCCGGCCGGACGGGTGTGCATCGAGGGGCTGTGCCGGTGCCAGCCGCGCCAGGTACAGGCCTACCAGGCGCGCATTGCCGGCCCGCTGCTCGACCGCATCGACATGCAGCTCTGGTTGCCAAACCTGCCCCGGGAATTGCTGGCGGATCGCACGCCCGCGGTCAGCAATACCAGGGCCCTGGCGGATGCGGTTGCCGATGCCCGGGCCCGGCAGCGGCGGCGCCAGGATGAGCTGAACGGCCACTTGAGCGGCCCGGTCGCCGCCGAGCGGGCACCCCTAGATGGCCCGGCGCAGGCCTTTCTGACCCAGGCCATCGACCGCTATCGGCTGTCCGCGCGGAGCTTCCACAAGGTTATCAAGGTGGCGATGACGATCACCGACCTAGAGGCGGCCGAATCGATTACCGCCGCCCATATTGCCGAAGCGCTCAGTTACCGCGCCATCGATTGGGAGACGATGATGGGCCGCTAACCCGAGGGATAAGGAAGGGTAGGCGCGACTGGTGCGGCCAAGGCGCAAACACCGAGGCCGCTTGGAAACCCTGGCCGAGCGATGGGCGTCTATTGGGCGTTGTCGAGCATGTATTGAATGGCGGCACGCATCTCCGCCTCCGTGCAACTGATGCAGGTGCCCATGGGCGGCATCAGGTTAAGGCCGGTCAACGAGGTTGCCACCAGCGTGTCCATGCCCTTGTCGATGAGCGGCTGCCACTGCTCCAGGCTGCCGAACAACGGTGCCTCGCCAACACCGGCCGCATGGCAGGCGAAGCAACGAGTTTCGTAGATCTCCTGACCGGAGCGCTCGACGCCGCCAGCCGCCGCCACGGCGGCTGCCGCTGCCGTTTCCGCCGGGGGCGCGGCCACCTCGGCCGGCGCGGGTTCGTCGGCCTCGTCCCCACTACCCGTCGCGGCAATGAGACCAATGGATTGCAATGCCTGTTTTGCGCCATTCAAGGGCACCGGGAATACGACTTGGCCGCTGTCGCGATAGTGCATGGCAACCGTCAGGGTATCGCCGGCGTCGTTCTCCACCGCCTGGGCGATGAACCTGGCGGGCCCTGTTCCCAGCAACAGGACATCTTGCCCATCGGCAGGTGCCCTGACCCGGAAGTCCTGCTCACGATCGCCGACTCCGAGCGTTATCCAGTGATTCTGCCAATTGCCATAGCGGCTGGGTTCGCCCGCCGCGAGATCCAGATGGGTGAAGCGCATTGTGGAGAAGGCACCGGAAGAGAAGGCGATGCTGGCGGCGGTTTCGGGCCAGCGGATATGGGTGGCTACCCATGGGCTTCGCACAGCCTGTTGGCCGGTTTGCCGCCCCGACTTATCGGCCAGATCCACCACTTGCCAGTTCGGGCGCTCGGTGGTGGCTGTCGGGTTGCCGGGCGGGGCGGGACAGGCGTCGGTCGTTCGACAGACCTGTCCGAACGGCCGCAGGCGCTCGCGGACCTGGTCGGCGGCTGCCGGCAGGGTAGCCTGCGCCGCTAGGAGCGCGAGTGCGAATACAATGATCATGCGAGCGGGGTGTTTCACAGCAGGGTCACCGGATGGAACGCAACGCGCGGCATTATAGGGATTCGCGCAACTTCCCGCGATTCAGAGTTCGGGGCTAGCCCTGGCCCGGTGGCGCCGTTGCCTGGAACAACTCGCGGCCGATCAGCATGCGGCGGATTTCGCTGGTGCCGGCGCCGATCTCGTAGAGCTTGGCGTCCCTTAGCAGTCGGCCAGCGGGATAGTCGTTGATGTAGCCGTTGCCACCGAGTGCCTGCACCGCCTCCGACGCCATCCAGGTGGCTTTCTCGGCCGCGAACAGGATGCAGCCAGCGGCATCGAAACGAGTGGTGCGGCCCTGGTCGCAGGCGGCAGCCACCGAATAGACATAGGCGCGACAGGCGTTCATGGTGGTATACATATCGGCCACCTTGCCCTGCATGAGTTGGAAAGTGCCTATGGGGCGTCCGAATTGCTTGCGGTCGTGAACATAGGGCAGCACCAGATCGATGCAACTGCGCATGATGCCCAGTGGGCCGGCGGCAAGCACAACACGCTCAAAGTCGAGGCCGCTCATAAGAATGGCGGCACCCTCGCCAACACCGCCGAGTATCTGTGATTGGGGCACAACGCAGTCGTCGAATAGGAGTTCGCAGGTGTCGGACCCGCGCATGCCGAGCTTGTCCAGCTTCTGTGCGGTGGTGAAACCCGGGGTGCCGCGCTCGATCAGAAAGGCGGTGACACCGCGCGGCCCGGCGCTGGGGTCCACCGTGGCATAGACCACCAGCACATCGGCGCCCGGGCCGTTGGTAATCCACATCTTGTTGCCCGTCAAGCGCCAGACATCGCCGTCACGGGTTGCCCTGAGCTTAAGGCCCATGACGTCCGACCCGGCACCCGGCTCGCTCATTGCAAGGGCGCCGAGGTATTCGCCGGAGACCAGTTTGGGCAGGTAGGCGTTCTTTTGGGCCTCGGTGCCGAAGCGCCGTATCTGGTTCACGCAGAGGTTGGAATGGGCACCGTAGGAAAGCCCGACCGAGGCTGAGGCGCGGCTGATTTCCTCCATTGCCACGCAGTGGGCCAGGTAGCCAAGGCCCGCCCCGCCGTAGCCTTCCTCCACGGTGATGCCGAGCACCCCGAGAGCGCCGAGCCTGGGCCAGAGTGCGCGCGGGAACTCGTTGGCCGCGTCGATTTGCGCGGCCTGGGGTGCAATCTCCGCGCTCGCAAAGGCGCGCACGCTGTCGCGGAGCATGTCCAGCGTTTCTCCGAGCCCGAAATCGAAGTCCCACATGGCCGCCTCCTTGAAGCCCCTAGACATCTTTGCAACAATTCGTGCGCCTCCACACCCGTGAATGGGCGACGGTCGGGATAGGTGGCGAACGACCCCTATAATCATCCGCCCCCTGTTCGGCCCGGGCAAGTCGCCGGCAATCGAACTCGGATGAACCGAAGGCCGCTTTGGCATGAAGATACTCGCTACCGGCGCGGCCGGGTTCATTGGCTCGTTCACTGTTCGGCACCTGCTCGACCGGGGCGATGAGGTGGTTGGCGTCGACAACCTCAACGAGTACTACGACGTTACCCTGAAGCGCGCCCGCCTGGCGCTGTTGCGCGGCAGCCCGGGCTTTGTTTTTGAACAACGGGATGTGGGGCACCGAGAAGCCCTGCTTGACTTGTTCGCGAGGCACCGGCCCCGCCGGGTGGTGCACCTGGCCGCCCAGGCCGGCGTCCGCTACAGTCTGGTCAACCCCCATGCCTATGTCGAGAGCAACCTGGTTGGGTTCGCCAATGTACTGGAGGCGGCGCGGGAAACCGGGGTGGAGCACCTTGTCTACGCCTCGACAAGCTCGGTCTACGGTGCCAATACCCATTTGCCGTATTCCGAGCACGACGGTGCCGGCCATCCGATTTCCCTGTACGCGGCCACCAAGCGGTCAAATGAGTTGATGGCCCACGTCTACAGCCACCTGCATGGCCTGCCGACCACGGGGCTGCGCTTCTTCACCGTTTATGGGCCCTGGGGTCGCCCTGACCAGGCGCTGTTCACCTTTACCCGCAAGATACTGGCGGGCGAACCCATCGACATCTACAACTACGGTCGGCACAAACGCGACTTCACCTACATCGACGATATCGTCGAGGGAACGGTGCGGGTGATCGACCGGGTGCCCGAGGGCGATGCCGGCTGGGACGGCGATGCCCCCGACCCGGCCACATCGGCGGCACCGTACCGGGTCTACAACGTTGGCAGCAACAACCCGGTGGACCTGGTACGTTACATCGAACTCATCGAGCGATTCCTAGGCCGCACGGCGGAGAAGCGGTTGCTGCCCATGCAGCCGGGCGATGTCGCCGATACCTGGTCGGATACTACCGAGCTTGGGCGCGACCTCGGCTACCGGCCACAAACACCGGTGGAAACCGGTGTGCGCAGGTTCATTGACTGGTATTGCGACTACTACAAGGTCGACCATGGCCCCTGATATTCGCGGTGCCGGTGCGGCGCCGTCTGGGCGGGCGGGCCCGGTCAAGGTTCTCGGCATCGACCCCGGTTCCCGGATCACCGGCTATGGGCTAATCAGAGTCGATGGCGGCAGCCCCGCCTTTGTCGCCGCCGGGCGCATCCGCCCACCGGCGGGTGCCATGCCGGCCCGGCTCGGACGGATCTACGGAGACGTCACGGAACTGATTGCTACCTACGGGGCGGATGTGCTGGCCATCGAGGATGTGTTCCTGGCCCACAACGCGCAGTCCGCCCTGAAGCTCGGGCAGGCCCGGGGTGTCGCCATTGCCGCTGCGGTTGCCGCCAATCTCGAGGTTTTCGAGTATTCTGCCCGTACCGTGAAGAAAGCCGTCGTGGGCACCGGGCGGGCAACCAAGGCGCAGGTGCAGCATATGGTGCGCGTATTGCTGAACCTGGGCGGTTTGCCGGCCCCGGATGCGGCGGATGCCCTTGCGATTGCCATTTGTCACGTAAATACTGCTACTGTGAGTGGTAGGCGAAATGCGTGCGATGTGCGGGGCGGAGGCCGGTGATTGGGCGCATTCGTGGCCAGCTTGTGGCGGCCAACGAACAGACCGTGCTGGTTGACGTTGCCGGCATCGGCTACGAGGTGGAAATTCCGGTTCCCGCACTTGCCGCCCTGCCCCGGACGGGCGGCGACTTGGTGCTGCATACCCATTTTATCGTTCGCGACGATGCCCAGCAGTTGTACGGATTCGATTCCACAGAGGCGCGCGACCTGTTTCGCGCCCTGCTCCGTATCAGTGGCGTGGGGCCCAAGCTCGCCCTGTCGGTGATCTCCAGCGTGGAAATTGGCGAGCTAGCCCTAGCCGCCGCACAAGGCGATGTCTCCCGCCTCGTCAAGGTGCCGGGCGTGGGCCGCAAGACGGCGGAACGGATGCTTGTCGACCTCAAGGATCGGCTCTCCGAGCTTGATATCGCCGCTGCCGACCCGGTGCGGGCCACCCACACCGAGGCGGTCGCCGAGGCCGAGCGGGCACTTGTTGCGCTTGGCTACAGGGCGGGCGAAGCGGCCCGGGCGGTGGCGGGCATCGAAGGCAGGGGGCTTTCCGCCGAGCAGGTGGTTCGCGAGGCGCTGCGGCGCTTTGCCCAGGCAGAGCGAACATCGTGACCATCGAGCCAGACCGCCTGCTCGACCCCGGCGCCGAGAACCCGGCCGAGGCCCGCTTCGACCGCAGCCTGCGGCCCGGACGGCTCCATGAATACGTCGGCCAGAGCGTGGCCAAGGAACAGATGGCGGTGTTCATGGAGGCGGCGCGCCGACGTGGCGAGGCGCTCGACCACACCCTGATCTTTGGCCCTCCGGGGTTGGGCAAGACCACCCTGGCCAACATTGTCGCCAACGAGATGGGCGTTGCCATCAAGTCGACTTCCGGGCCGGTGCTGGAACGGCCCGGCGACCTCGCGGCGATGCTGACCAACCTGGAAGACCGCGATGTGCTCTTTGTCGATGAGATACACCGCCTTTCGCCGGTTGTCGAAGAGGTGCTATACCCCGCCATGGAAGATTTTCAGATCGACATTCTCATCGGCGACGGCCCGGCGGCGCGGTCGTTGAAGCTCGACCTGAGCCACTTCACGCTCATCGGCGCCACCACCCGGGCGGGCCTGTTGACCTCGCCGCTCAGGGATCGTTTCGGCATCGTGCAGCGGCTGGATTTCTATACGGTGGAGGAACTGTGCGAGATCGTCGCGAGATCGGCAAAAAAGGTACAGTTGGCGGTGAACCCGGACGGTGCCCGGGAGGTCGCCCGCCGTTCCCGGGGTACGCCCCGCATCGCCAACCGCCTGTTGCGGCGGGTGCGCGACTTCGCCGAGGTGCGGGCGGATGGCGCGGTCGACCGTGGCACCGCGGACGCGGCACTGAATATGCTAAACGTCGATGGCGAGGGTTTCGATAACATGGACCGACGGCTGCTGAAGACCATAATCGACAAGTTCTCCGGCGGCCCGGTGGGGCTCGACTCCCTAGGCGCGGCGCTCAGCGAGGAACGAGACACCATCGAAGATGTGCTGGAGCCCTATCTTATTCAGCAGGGTTTTCTCATGCGCACGCCCCGAGGCCGGGTGGCGACGGGCAAGGCGTACCTGCATTTTGGCTTGGCGGTACCCCCGGGGGACGGTCGAGCCGAGGATGCCCAGGCGATTCTAAATCTGCCCGAACGCTAACAGGGAGCCTAAGCGACACCGTGCCCGAGCAACTTTCCGTATTAGAACTCATCGCCAACGCCAGCCTGCCGGTGCAGATTGTCATCGTCATGCTGGCGCTGGCTTCCATCGCCTCCTGGATGATGATCTTCCAGCGCTGGTTCTTCCTGCGCCGGGTGCGCTCGGAAGCGGATGATTTCGAGGATCACTTTTGGTCGGGTGTGGATCTTCGGGAACTGTACGTGGAACTCGATGGGCGCGAGAACCTCACCGGTATCGAAACCGTCTTCGTCGCCGGATTCAAGGAGTTCGAAAGGCTGTCTGAGCAGCCTGGCTCCGAGGTGGACTCCGTTATGCAGGGTGTGCAACGCGGCATGCGGGTGGCACTGACCCGGGAGGAGGCGCGGTTGGGAACGCATCTGACCTTCCTGGCGACCGTGGGCTCCACCAGCCCCTATGTCGGCCTTTTCGGCACGGTCTGGGGTATCATGAATTCATTCCGCAGCCTGGCCAATATGAGCCAGGCAACCTTGGCCTCGGTGGCGCCCGGCATCTCCGAGGCGCTGGTGGCGACCGCAATGGGTCTGTTTGCCGCCATTCCGGCGGTGATCGCGTACAACCGGTTCTCGGCGCGGGTGGAGGTTTCGATGAAGCGCATCGAATCGTTCAGCGACGAACTCACCAGTATTCTGCACCGCGCCGTCCAGGCCCGGGCGGCGAAACACCCATGACCGGCACCATGGTCACCCGCAGAAGGCCGATGTCGGAAATCAACGTCGTGCCCTATATCGATGTCATGCTGGTGTTGTTGGTCATCTTCATGGCCACGGCGCCACTCCTGACCCAGGGCGTGCTGGTCGATCTGCCGCAAGCGCCATCCGAGCCGATTGCGGATACGGCGGAAGATCCCTTGGTCGTGTCGATGCGGCAGGATGGTGCTCTGTTTGTCAACCTGGGCATTCGCAACGCCGATGAGGAGGGAACCCGGGTCACCTTCTACTCCTTGGAAGATCAAGCTGCGAAGATCCTGCGCGCCAGGCCGGATGTGGGCGTATACATCAAGGCCGACCACCGCCTGGACTACGGCGCGGTGGTGCGGGTCATGTCGGTCCTGCAAAGGGCCGGTGCCGAGAGCGTCGGCCTGATCACCGATCCACCGGACCTTGAGAGCTGACCGATGTGGTATGCGGTTCGCTTTTACAGTTTGCCCCTGCTGTTGGCCGCCGGGGTGCATCTCGCCGCCGTGGCGGCGCTGTATGTGGGCTGGAATCCGCTGCAGCGCGAAATCCTGGAGATCCAGCCGCGCATCGTCCAGTCGCAATTGATCGTGATGCAGCCGGAATCCCGGCAAACACCCAGGGCGGCGCCGGTGGTCAAGCCCGCGCCGCCCGCTCCCGCTAAGGCCGCGCCCACACCCGCCCCCGTGCGCGCCGCGCCGCCCAAGCCCGCCGCTAAGCCTGAGCGCCCGGCGGTTGATCGGCGGGCAGAGCAGCGGCAGCGTGAGCTTGAACGGCAGCGGCAACGCTTGGCCGAACTCGCCCGGCAGTCGTTTGACCAGGCGCTGGAGTTCGAGGCCGGGGAACTTGCCGCGGGCGAACAGGAGCATGCCGCCGCGAGCTTCCGGTTGGGCATTTATCAGCGGGTCGTCGCCAACTGGTCGCGCCCGCCAAGCGCACGCAATGGCATGCGGGCCAGGCTGCTCGTGGAGTTGGTGCCAACCGGCGAGGTCGTGGGTGTTACCGTGCTCGATTCCAGCGGCAACGCCGCCTTCGACCGCTCGGCCGAAGCCGCGGTACGCAAGGCCCACGACTTCGAGGTTCCGGCGGAGGCGGACCTATTCGAACGCTACTTCCGCCGATTCTCCCTATTGTTCAAGCCAGAGGATCTACTAAGGTGATAGAGCCTTCAGCCGGGGAGCGCGAGGGGGCACCCCTCGCAGGAAAAGAGCCCTCAGCCGGGGAGCGCGAGGGGGCACCCCTCGCAGGCCACCCCCGAGGGGCCACCCAGTTGGTTGCGCTGGGCGGGAAGTATCACCGGGGCGGTTGCGATGCTGCTTGCCCTGGGGGTTGCCAACGCCTCCGAGGGCCTCGACACCATCGTCATCGATGCCGGTTACGACAATCCCACCAGGATAGCCGTCGTTCCGTTCCGCTTGGCCCCCGAGCTTGCTGGCCAGCAACAGATGGCCGAGATCATCGACTTCGATTTGGCGCGCAGCGGCCAGTTTGCACCGGAGGAGCGGCGCAACATGCTTTCTTTCCCGAGCGAGCACAAGGAGGTGTTCTTTCGGGATTGGCGCATCCTGAAGACCGAATATCTGGTCATCGGCCGGGTCGACCGCGAGTTCAACGGCGACGTCTCGGTGGCCTACGAACTCTATGATGTGGCCAACGAGCGGCTCTTGATCGAAGAGCGGCTTACCGCCCCGCTCGCTGCATGGCGGGATCTGGCACACCGCATCTCCGATGTCGTCTTTGAGGCGATCACGGGTATCCGCGGCGCGTTTTCCACCCGAATCGTCTACGTGCTGGCCCAGGATGCGGGCACGAGCTACGCACGATACCGGCTGGAACTGGCCGACTCCGACGGTGCCCGTTCGCGCACGCTGTTGTCGTCCGTTGAGCCCATCATGTCGCCAAGCTGGTCTCCGGACGGCAAGCGGCTGGCCTACGTATCCTTCGAGACCGGTCGACCCACGGTTGTCCTGCAGGAAATCGAGACGGGGAATCGCGAAATCATTTCCAGCTTCCCCGGCATCAACGGTTCGCCGGTCTTCTCGCCGGATGGCCGAAGCCTCGCCCTGGTGCTCTCCCGGGACGGCAATCCGGAGATCTATGTTATGAACCTGGCCGACCGCCGCTTGCGCCAAGTCACCCGGCACCACGGCATCGATACGGAACCAAGCTGGACCCCGGACGGCCGTAGCCTCGTATTCACGTCCGACCGGGGCGGCCGACCGCAGATCTACCAGTTGGAACTGGCCACCAACCTCGTTGAGCGACTGACCTTCCACGGCCCCTACAATGCCCGCGCGCGCCTGCTTGCGGACGGTGCGCACCTGATATTCGTGCACCGCCGCAACCGCATCGATCACGTCGCCTGGCTGGACTTGGAACGAGACGACCTGAGGATTCTGACGGAGACACGCCTAGATGAATCGCCGTCGCTGGCACCCAATGGAACGATGCTAATCTACGCGACTAAGGAACGGGGTCGGGGTATACTTGCGGTCGTTTCGATCGACGGGCGCGTGAAGTATCGGTTACCGTCGTCGTCGGGGGATGTGCGGGAACCCGCATGGTCGCCGTTTATCGACACGCTGCAGTAGGACCGGTCGAAACGGGAAACCGAAGTTGGCATCCCGCCATAACAGAACAGCAAGAACGCATAGGAGAAACAGATGTTGCAGCGGTCTTACGAATTCTTGGCTCTGTTGCTTGCAAGCTTGGTGATCGCCGGTTGCGCAGGTAAGACCCAAACCCCGGAGCAGGCACCCGCGCCCGAACCGGAGCCTGTTACCGATCAGCTTTCGGCGCCGCCGCCACCGCCGCCACCGCCCCCGGCGTTCAACGACAATATTGAACCCTTCTATCCGGGTACGTCCCGGTTGTTGGAGCGGGTCTTCTACTTTGAGTTCGACCGTTCCGTCATCAGCGCGGCGGATCTCGAGGCGTTGCAGCTCCACGCCGAGGTATTGCGGGACAACCCGGATCGTCGGGTGGTGATTGAGGGCCACTGCGACGAACGGGGTACCCGAGAATACAATCTAGCGCTTGGCGAGCGGCGCGCGGACGCGGTGCGCAGCTTCCTTGCCGCCGCCGGCATTGCGGGGTCACGCATCGAGACCGTCAGCTACGGTGAGGAGCGGCCGGACGACCCGGGACAGGGCGAGGACGCCTGGGCGCGCAATCGCCGCGCCGTGATGATCTATCGCTAGCAGGACGGGGGTTCCCCGGCCTCGGCGCCGCTCTCCCGGTCACCCACCGCCAGGGGTGTACCAAATGTGTTTGGGCTAGAAACGATCATGCGCAAACCAGTTGACAGACCCTAGATAACTTCCGATAAATTCTGTTATCGGAAGCCAACACGGACGCCCGCATGGCCTACGAAATCGCCTCCCTAGCCATCAGCCTCGGCATCGGACTCGGGCAGATAGGCATCCTGTGGATCGGCATCCGCGCCATGAACCGGTCGAGCGACGAGCGCGCCGCCGCCCGCGCCGAGGCCGCGAGGGCCAACGACCAGCGCCACGCCGAGGCCGCGAGGGCCAACGACCAGCGCCACGCCGAGGCGATGCGCGCGCTCGAAACCCTCATCGCCCGCACCGCCCCGGCTGCCGACTGACGGAGAACGCCATGTCCGCCGTTCCCGCCACCAGCCCCGCGGGCGCGCCAGGGCCCCTCTCCGGCCTGACCGCAGCCGCGATGGAGCTGGCCGCGTCGGTCGTCTCCGCGATCATACGTGCCTGCCGGGTTGCCCTAGAGCGACTGGACGCGGCCCTCGGCGGACGGCCCGCCGCCGACGCGCCCCATCTGATCGGGGCGCACGCCGGCTCGGCATGAGTGGGTGCATCGCCCTCGCCCGGACGCCGCTGAAGAGCCGATGAGCCGATGAGCCGATGAGCCGATGAAAAGAAGCAGAATTTTGTTCCAGGCGAGAGCACTGGAACCAGCCTTTGCGCCGCGGGTCGGCTGCCCGCCGCCGCGGCGTCCCGGTCGGGTCGGGTTTCTGGTGTTGCTGGCCTTTGCGGCCGCGGCGGCGAGCGCGCAGGTTCCGGTTAAGGAATCCGTGGCCTTGGGCGGCCGGGACGATTCGGCACAGCTCGGCGAGCTTTTCCACCGCCTGCAAGTCCTTGAGCAGGAAGTGCGGGAACTGCGCGGCACGGTCGAAGAGCAGGCGTTTCGGCTGCAACGCCTAACCAGGCAGCAGCAGGAACAGTATATCGATCTTGACCAGCGCTTAGCCGCGCTGCGCAACGAAGCGCCCGCCACGGCGGGGGCGTCGCGAACAAGCCCTCCGCCGCCGTCGCCCGGCGGCACCGCCCCGCCCGAGCGGGATGCCTACACCAACGCCTTCAACCTCATGCAGGGCCGCCGGTTCGAGGAATCGACTGAGGCGTTCAACCGGCTGATCACCGACTATCCCAGTGGTCAATACACGCCCAACGCCTTCTACTGGCTGGGGGAACTGTATCTGGCCATGGACGAGGTGGAACGGGCGCGGCAGTCGTTCGCACAGGTGCTGGCGTTGTACCCGGAACATGGCAAGGTGGCCGATACGTTGTTCAAATTGGGTGTGGTCCATTTTCGCCTAGATGACGGGGAGCGGGCGCAGGAATACCTCGACCGGGTCATTGCCGAATACCCCGACAGTCCGGCGGCGGGGCTGGCGCGGGCCTATAGGCCGGAACAGGAATAGCCCGCCCGCCGCAGTAGGCACCGCGTCTGGGGCACCCTGGGGTGTTGGATGCGAAGACCTGTGCCGTGGCGACGCCGGCTGGTATTGGTGGGTCGTCTGGGGCTCGAACCCAGGACCAACGGGTTAAAAGCCCGGTGCTCTACCAACTGAGCTAACGACCCACACGGGCGAGCATTATAAGCATCGCCCAAGGGCCGCACAAGACGTGCAACCAAGATCAGCTACCATATGTACTTGATTTTGCTGGTAAAGTAACAATCGCATTACTATCTTGCGACTCTGCACGAGGCGCGCATCGGCCATTCTCATTTTGGCGTCCAACGGTGCTGTTCGGTGCGTAGCACCCCGCATTTCCGGCTTAATTCGGGCAAATCCACCGGCAAACCCTTGCCGGTAGGGGTTGAAAGCCACAATGGGAGTCGTTGGGCGGGGGAGGGCTTGCTCGGAGTTTCCCTTGTCGATTGATACAATGCCCATACCCACAGGGTCGGGAGTATAAGGATGGCATTGAGCGGCTTAAGCCGGTCGATTACGGGCAAGGTGGCCATTGTGACCGGCGCGGCAAGCGGCATGGGAGAGGCAACGGCAAAACTGTTCGCCGATGAGGGTGCCCTGGTGGCGGCCATCGACATCGACAGCGAACGGCTCGGGCGCGTCGTTCGGGAGATACAAGCCGCCGGCAGGCCGGTGCGTGGCTGGACCCTCGACCTCGCCGACGGCGATGCCATAGAGACGGTGTTCGCGGCCATAGCCGCCCATTTCGGCGGTATCGATATTCTCGTCAACAATGCCGGCATCTCTGTGCCGACGCCAATCGACGGCGAGGACTACGCGGCCGCCTGGGATATCTCGCTGGCGGTGCTGTTGACCGCGCACACCCGTACCATTCGAGCGGCGCTAACCCATCTGCGGCGGGCCGAACACCCACGCATCGTCAACATCGCCTCCACCGAGGGGCTTGGCGCGACCCGGCACCAGAGCCCCTACACCGCGGCCAAAACCGGTGTGATCGGCCTTACCCGGTCACTTGCCGTGGAATTGGGGGGCGAGGGCATTACCGTCAATTGCATCTGCCCGGGGCCGATACGCACGGGAATGACCCAGGCGATTCCCGAGGCCGACAAGCGCGAGTTCGCGCGCCGCCGGGTGGCGCTAAAGCGCTACGCCGACCCGGAGGAGGTCGCTCACGCTACCCTCAGCCTAGTGCTGCCGGCAGCGGGCTACATCACTGGCGTGGCACTGCCGGTCGATGGCGGGCTGACGATCAGAAATGCCTAATGGCTGCGGCTTAAGCGCGGGACGTTGCGCGGCGGCTCCTGGAGCGACGTTCCGCGGAGCCTCCGCTCCGCCTTCCACTTCGGTTTGTTTCCGGAGGCCGGCTCTACATTGTCGGATTCCGTGTTGCCCGGACGCCCACTCCCTGAGTCTTCATGTCATTACCTCGTGGGGTTGAGAGGCGCAGTGCGATGGCGGGAGGATCACGGCTGATGCGTCCGGGCCCATGGGCGCTCGCCCGAACGGCGGCCGTCAACCTCTCCCTGGTACTGGCGTCGCTCCTGGTGTGCCTCGCCGCCGGCGAGGGGTACCTGCGCCTTTTCCATCCGGTTTACGAGCACGCCGCCGAATCCTTGTACGACCTCGACCGCCGGCGCATCTTTGCGCGGCGGGCGCATTCGACGTGGCACGGTCGGCATCCCGACACCGGCGTGCGTCACGCCGTCATCCACAACAACCTGGCCCTGAGGCAGCATCGGGACTTCAGCGAGGACGACCTCGCGGACGCCGTCAACATAGGCGTTTTCGGCGACTCCTTTACCGAAAACCGATATTTGCCCAGCCCGTATTCGTTCACCGAAGTGCTGGATCATCTATTGACCTTTCCCTCCCGCGACAACGAAGCACAGGATAGAATCAACATTCTGAATCTTGGGACGGCTGGCTACGGTACCGGCCAGTTGCTCCTTCACTACGAAGATTTCCGGTATGCATCGGATCTCGACCTGGTGTTGTACGTGTTCTGTTTGAACGATCCGAGGGGCATCTACGAAAACGGACTGTTTCATCTGGACGAAACCGGAGCGTTGACACGAAACCCCGCCATTGAGCGGTCTCCGTGGGTCTCGCTGCTGTCCAGGCTCCACATGACATACCTCGCCATCGACGGGACGAGACGACTCGCGAGTCTGGCCAAGGGAAAAACTGAAGATGTGGTCGACAAAGTTCTCGAAGCGAGCGGGGACATCAATTTCGAACTCCTCAAGGAGAGGTTCAAGGAGAGGCTCAGGGGCACCGAGGCCATGGCACTCCAGGCCGACGTTGTCGACGGGGAGGCGGAGTCCGAACTCGCAAAGGACATCGTCGTCGTTTTTCAATCCCTGCTTCGCACTTGGCAACAAAGGGTGCAGGAGCGGGGCGGACGATTTGTCGTCGCCATCCTGCCGAGGCCGGAGGAAGACCGGATGGCTGCTGCAATGATTCCTCCGGAGATTGACAGGGTCAACCTGTTCGAGTGCTTCAACGAACAGGTCGCCGAATACAGCTATGCACCGGACTGGAAGTTCGTCAACGATCCCCACTGGAACGAACAGGGAAACATGCTCGCCGCCATATGCCTCCACAGGCTTCTCGAGCGGGAATTGAACCTTCCCGCGCGCTCCATGGACGAACTTCTTGGGCAGCTTCACAGATACTACGCAGCCTTTCAGGACGAGGGCCGCCGCAACCATTCGACCACCCCGATGTCGCCTCGTCCGCGGGATTCGGCCGATATCGGCAGACTTCTTGAGCAACTTCGCAGGCCCACCTTCCAGACGTGGATGCCTCCCGAAGAGTGGACCAGACCGACGTCGATGCAACCCCGGGATCTGGCCGCCATTCGAAGCAAGTATCTGGCAAGGGAGGTGGCCTGGATATCACAGATATCACGGTTACTTGAACACGGCCGCCTGGTTGCCCATTCCACCTTCGATCTGTATCTCGGCGAAGACCGGCTGATCTATGTCAAGGCCCCCTGCGCTCCGGAGGACACCGAGGCGAGGTTCTTTCTGCACGTTCATCCGGCCGACGTGAACGCCCTGCCCGTTGCCCGCCGGCGGCATGGTTTCGACAACCTGGACTTTGATTTCTATGGCGAAGGCTTGATATTCGATGATGACATATGCATCACGAGCGCCCGGCTTCCTCGCTACGACATCGTACGCATCAGCACGGGGCAGTATATTGCCGGCGAGGGACGGGTCTGGCACGAAGGGTTCGCGTTCGGCGCTGGCGGGGCACCGGACGCGGAGCGGGCCGCCACCACCGACTCCCCGGGTCGGACCTTGTAGCCATGTCTCCAGGGAGTACCGCGCCCTGAGCTCCAACCGCACTTTCGGCTTCGTCTTCAATCGTCGCCCGTCGCGGCGGTGTCGCGGTCTCGAACAAGCAGGTCTGCAAGGTGATGAAGGCTGGGCGTGCCCAGTTGATTTCGGAGCCAAGACAAAGGAGGGCCACCGATGAAGATGCGTTTCCGCTTGATCATTGCCGGTTTGCTCGTGTCACTGACTGCTGTTCCGGCATCGGCCGACATGGACAGGTTGCCGGCAGCGAAGGCGGCGTGGGAGCCCGGCACCGTGTTCCGTGACTGCCCGGCGTGTCCAGAGATGGTGGTGGTGCCGCCGGGCGAATTCATGATGGGTTCCCCGGAGTCGAAGGCGGGGCGATTCGATGAAGAAGGCCCGGTGCATCGGGTAGGGATTGAGCGTCCGTTCGCGGTGGGGGTGTATGAGGTGACGTTCGCGGAATGGGATGCGTGCGTGTCGGGAGGTGGCTGCGGGGGATATCGCCCGCCCGATACAGGATGGGGCCGAGGGAATCGACCAGTCATGCATGTGGGTTGGCACGACGCCAAGGCGTATGTGGGTTGGCTGTCGAAGGAGACGGGTTATGAGTACCGATTGCTGAGCGAGTCGGAATGGGAGTACGTGGCGCGCGGTGGGACGAGGACACCATTTCACACGGGTGAGACGATATCGACGGAGCAGGCGAACTATAATGGAAAAGGTAACCCCTATGGCCCTGGACGCAAGGGGCTGTATCGGGCAAAGACGGTCGCGGTAGGCAGTTTCGATGCGAACGGATATGGGTTGCACGATGTACACGGGAACGTATGGGAGTGGGTGGAGGACTGTTGGAACGATGACTATCGGGGGGCGCCTGCTGATGGGAGTGCGTGGGAGTCCGGGGACTGCGGGCGACGGGTGTTGCGCGGCGGCTCCTGGGGCCGCTATCCGTCTTCCCTCCGCTCCGCCTACCGCATCAGGCTCGATTCCAAGCGCCGGAGCAACAGCCTCGGGATTCGTGTTGCCCGGACGCTCACTCCCTGAGTCTTCATGTCATTACCTCGTGGGGTTGAGAGGCGAAGTGCGATGGCGGGAGGATCACGGCTGATGCCTGCGGGCCCATGGGCGCTCGCCCGAACGGCGGCCGTCAACCTCTCCCTGGTACTGGCGTCCCTCCTGGTGTGCCTCGCCGCCGGCGAAGGGTACCTGCGCCTTTTCCATCCGGTTTACGAGCACGCCGCCGAATCCCGATACGACCTCTCCCGCCGGCGCATCTTTGCGCGGCGGGCGCATTCGGCGAGGCTTGGTCGGCATCTCGACACCGGCGTGCGTCACGCCGTCATCCACAACAACCTGGCCCTGAGGCAGCATCGGGACTTCAGCGAGGACGACCTCGCGGACGCCGTCAACATAGGCGTTTTCGGCGACTCCTTTACCGAAAACCTATATTTGCCCAGCCCGTATTCGTTCACCGAAGTGCTGGATCATCTATTGACCTTTCCCTCCCGCGACAACGAAGCACAGGATAGAATCAACGTTCTGAATCTTGGGACGGCTGGCTACGGTACCGGCCAGTTGCTCCTTCACTACGAAGAGTTCCGGCACGCATCGGATCTCGACCTGGTGCTCTACGTGTTCTGTTCCAACGATCCGAAGGATGTCTACGAAAACGGACTGTTTCATCTCGACGAATCCGGAGCGTTGACACGAAACCCCGCCATTGAGCGGTCTCCTTGGGTCTCGCTGTTGTCCAGGCTCCACATGACATACCTCGCCATCGACGGGACGAGACGATTCTCGATTCTGGCCAAGGGAAAAGTTGAAGACGTGGTCGACAAATTTCTCGAAGCGATCGGGGGCATCGATGTCGAACTTCTCAGTGCGGGACGCGATGAGAGGGTCGGGAGCGCCAATGCCAGGGCACTCCAGGCCGACGTTGTCGACGGGGAGGCGGAGTCCGAACTCGCAAAGGACGTCGTCGTCGTTTTTCAATCCCTGCTTCGCACTTGGCAACAAAGGGTGCAGGAGCGGGGCGGACGATTTGTCGTCGCCATCCTGCCGAGGCCGGAGGAAGACCGGATGGCTACGATGATTCCTCCGGAGATTGACAGGGTCAACCTGTTCGAGTGCTTCAACGAACAGGTCGTCGAATACAGCTATGTACCGGACTGGAGGTTCGTCGACGATCCCCACTGGAACGAACAGGGAAACATGCTCGCCGCCATATGCCTCCACAGGCTTCTCGAGCGGGAATTGAACCTTCCCGCGCGTTCCATGGACGAACTTCTTGGGCAGCTTCACAGATACTACGCAGCCTTTCAGGACGAGGGCCGCCGCAACCATTCGACCACCCCGACGTCGCCTCGTCCGCGGGATTCGGCCGATATCGGCAGACTTCTTGAGCAGCTTCGCAGGCCCACCTTCCAGACGTGGATGCCTCCCGAAGAGTGGACCAGACCGACGTCGATGCAACCCCGGGATCTGGCCGCCATTCGAAGCAAGTATCTGGCAAGGGAGGTGGCCTGGATATCACAGATATCACGGTTACTTGAACACGGCCGCCTGGTTGCCCATTCCACCTTCGATCTGTATCTCGGCGAAGACCGGCTGATCTATGTCAAGGCCCCCTGCGCTCCGGAGGACACCGAGGCGAAGTTCTTTCTGCACGTTCATCCGGCCGACGTGAACGCCCTGCCCGTTGCCCGCCGACGGCATGGTTTCGACAACCTGGACTTTGATTTCGATGGCGAAGGCTTGATGTTCGATGATGACATATGCTTCACGAGCGTCCGGCTTCCTCGCTACGACATCGTACGCATCAGCACGGGGCAGTTTATTGCCGGCGAGGGACGGGTCTGGCACGAAGGGTTCGCGTTCGGCGCTGGCGGGGCACCGGACGCGGAGCGGGCCGCCACCACCGACTCCCCGGGTCGGACCTTGTAGCCAGGTCTCCAGGGAGTACCGCGCCGTCTGACGCCCCGCCGCCAAACGGCGCCCGTCCGTCCGGCCCGCGTGGAAATGCGCCCCCAAAACCATCCGGTCGCCCCCGCATCGGCATCCCGGGACGGTTCCAAGACGCCTTCGACGCATGTTCCGACCTCCGAATTGTCGGTCGAATCGCCCCAGTCCGCCCGGCGCTCTCCGACCCATGCAACTATAGGATCGCCCTGGTTGAGCTAATACAGGGGTTTGACCCTCGCTGCGGTTTTTGCAACGCTGGCTACTTTCGGATCGGAAGACGGATATGCCGTATTTTGTTAGTGACAATGTGCGCATCTACTACGAGGAGAGCGGTTCGGGCTTTCCGGTGTTGCTGATCGCCCCGGGCGGGATGAAGTCGGCGTTGGGCCTGTGGGGAAATGCGCCCTGGCATCCGGTGGAGCAGTTGTCGGGGGAATTTCGCACGATTGCCATGGACCAGCGCAACGCCGGCCGGTCGTCGGCACCGGTGGCGGCAGGCGATTCTTGGCACGTCTACACCGAAGACCAGCTTGGGCTGATGGACGAACTGGGCATCGGCCGGTTTCACGTTGTCGGCATGTGCATCGGCGGTGCCTACGCCATGAGCCTCATCGAGGCCGCACCGGACCGGGTCGCCTCGGCGGTGATGTTCCAGCCCATTGGCCTCCAGGACAACCGGCCAGCGTTCCACGCCATGTTCGACAACTGGGCGCAAGAACTGCAACAGGTTCGCGACGATGTCGCCCGGGATGATCTCGAGGCGTTTCGGAAAACCATGTATGGCGGCGACTTTCTGTTCAGCGTGTCCCGGGACTTCGCGCGCGGTGTTGCCACGCCGCTTCTGGTGCTGCTCGGCAACGACCTCTACCACCCAGCGGTGATCTCCCGGGAGCTGGTTGCCCTGGCGCGCAACGCGGAACTGATCGAGCGGTGGAAGGAACCCGAACACCGGGACGCCGCCAAGGCCCGGGTACTGGCATTCCTGCGGGAACATGCCACCTAGGGAAGGCCTGATTACGTGGATGTTCAAGGCCACCGTGCGATGTAACCGGTTGATTCTGCGGGATGCGTTTGCCGGAGCCGACACGCCGGACGAGGCGTGTTTGCGAGTGGGCGCTATCAGGTAATGGCGTACTTGTTCAGGCCTTCCCCAGTAGTTCGATCAAAACCGCTGGCTGCGCCGCCGGCGCGGTGACCCCCGGTGCGGCGCCAATGGCGGCTTACGCGGATTCGATTGATCGCCCAACGGAATCTAGGGAGCAAAACATGGATGAACTGTTCGACTTCACCGGCAAGGTGGCCCTCGTAACCGGAGGCAGCCGCGGCCTTGGTCGGGAAATGGCTCTGGCCTTCGCGGCGCGTGGTGCCAATGTCGTCATCGCCAGCCGCAAGGCGCACAACTGCGAGCGGGTCGCCGAGGAGGTGCGTGCGCTTGGGCGGGAAGCGCTGCCGTATGGCTGCCACGTCGGTCACTGGGATGAGCTTGGGGCGCTGGTGGAGGCCGCCTACGATCGGTTCGGCAGGCTGGACATTCTGGTTAACAACGCCGGCATGTCACCGCTGTATCCGTCCTTGACGGCGATTAGCGAGGAACTCTTCGATAAGGTGATGGCCGTCAATTTCAAGGGGCCGTTCCGGCTTTCGGCGCTGGTCGGCGAGCGCATGGCGGCGGGTGACGGCGGCTCGATCATCAATGTCAGCAGCACCGCCTCGTTCAGCCCTAGCCCCGATTCCGAGCCCTATGGCGCGGCCAAGGCCGGCCTCAATGCCATTACCCGTTCCTTCGCCTGGGCCTACGGTCCAAAAGTGCGGGTGAACTGCATTGTCGCGGGGCCCTTCTTGACGGATATCTCCAAAGCCTGGGACATGGCGGCCTTCACAAAACGCGCGGAGGCGTCCATGGCGCTGCGCCGGGGTGGGCAGCCGGGCGAGGTGGTGGGCGCGGCGCTGTACCTAGCTAGCGCCAGCGCCAGCTTCACCACGGGCACCCTGCTGCGCGTCGATGGCGGGCAGCCCTGACCGGGGTGGCCGTGCCGGGCAACTTCCCGGCGCCCCGGTCGTTTCGTCCGGGTACCATACCCGACGCACCGATCATCTCGCACGGGCACCCTAGCTGACGGGGGTTTGTCGCCTTTCAACGGCCGCGGCCTTGCCGTCTCCGACGCGGCGGGCGATTGCCTTGACCACCCGCGGGGCTGGGTCCGCTCCGGTCAATGTCTCTAGGGTAGCGAGGCCGCCCGGATTGGCGATGTTGATTTCTATCAGGTAGGGGAAGGCGATATCGGCGGCGGCGAAGCCGACCCCGGTGCCGACAAGCCGACGGGCGATCTTTTCCGCAAGCAGCCGCTCGGCGCCGCTCAGGGCATGGCGCACCGGCTTGCCGCCGGTGGCCAGGTTCGTCCGCATATCCGTCGGCGACGGCAGGCGTTTGTAGCAGGCGACGACTTCCCCACCGGCCAGAATGCAGCGGACCTCGCCCTGTTCAACGGCGGGAACGTACCGCTGCAAAACCGCAAAGCCGTCTCGCTCGATCAGCCGCTGTATCGCCTGCCGGCCCTCGGCGTCGTTGCGAAGCAGCGAGACATCGCGCCCGAAACTCGCGCCGCTTGGTTTGAGTACCCAGGGCGTGCGGTTGTCGAGGCGCTCGAATAGAAACTCGGCGGTGGCGGCGGCGTAGCTTTCCGGCAGGTGCTCCGCGAGAGCTGGGGCCATGGGCAGCTTGCCGTGCAGATAGGTGTAGGCATCGACGGCGTTGACGAACCGGCGCTGGTCGAGCCGCCGCAGCAGTTGCATGCGGTCATAGTACGACTCCCGGCGCCCGAACCCGAGCAGCCAGACCAGGTCGTAGCCGCCGATATCCCCTGTGCCGACGAAAATGCGGCCATGGTCCCAGCGCAGGTCGTCGTGGTCGGCGGCGACCGTTTGCCAGCCGAGCGCCGCGAACGCCCTGGGCAGGCGCAGGTGGTTGTCGTTGCGGGCCGGTGCTGAATGGCTGGCAAGAAATAGGATACGCGGCATGGCAGTGGCTCGGTTTGAAATTTTGCGCCATGGTAAGGCCAGTACAGGTGGGGTTGCGCCCGGGAGAGTCGTGCTAGAATTCCTGGCCCGGTACCGGAAGGGCAGCGCTAGGTGGGAACATGCAAAGTGCGCAATTGAATCTGCCGGACTACAGCCTGGGCCCCGACCGTATTCCACAGTACCTACCCGCTGTATTGGAGAAGGACGAGCGCGAGCGGCTCAAGGGCGAGATAGCCGCGCTGCTTGCGGCGCGGGACGCCGTGCTGGTGGCGCACTACTATGTGGACGGCGATGTGCAGGATCTCGCCGAGGAAACCGGCGGCTTCGTCTCCGACTCCTTGGAAATGGCGCGTTTTGGCCGCGATCATCCGGCGGGCACACTGATTGTCGCCGGGGTTCGCTTCATGGGCGAGACGGCCAAGATCCTGTCCCCCGAGAAGCGGGTATTCATGCCCACGCTGGAGGCGGAATGCTCTCTGGACCTTGGCTGTCCCCCAGATGCGTTCGAGGCGTTCTGTAACGAGCACCCCGATCGCACCGTTGTGGTTTACGCCAACACATCGGTGCGCGTGAAGGCTTTGTCCGATTGGGTAGTTACCAGCAGCGTTGGGCTACCCATCGTCGAATTCCTCGCGGCACGGGGCGAAAAGATTCTCTGGGCGCCGGATAAACATCTCGGCCGCTACATCCAGGACCGGGCCGGCGCCGACATGCTGCTGTGGAGCGGCGCCTGCGTAGTGCACGAGGAGTTCAAGGCGAAGGCGCTCAAGGATCTGATGGGCATCTACCCGGACGCCGGCGTGCTGGTGCATCCCGAATCGCCTGCGGCCGTAATCGAGCTGGCCGACGCGGTGGGTTCAACGAGCCAGATCGTCAAGGCCGCCAGGGAGTTGCCCCACGAGCTATTCATCGTCGCCACCGACCGCGGCCTCTTCCACAAACTGCGGGCGAAGAACCCGCACAAACGCTTCATCGAGGCACCCACCGCCGGCACCGGCGCCACTTGCCGTAGCTGCGCCCATTGCCCGTGGATGGCGATGAACGAACTGCGCGTGCTGGCGCGGGTGTTGCGCGACCCGCGTCGCCTGGCAGCGAACGAGATCCTGGTAGACCCGGATATCGGCCGCCGCGCAATGGTGCCCCTCGAACGAATGCTGCGTTTTCCCAAGCACTAGAAGCCCATCGCGAGCGGGCTAAATCCGGCACTGCATCGACGGGCCGGTCGGAGTTTTTTGATTTTTCAATTAACTCATTTGAAATATGTGAATTTTATGTTCTAGCTTGTCTGTTAGGCAGGATAGCGGTCGAGCTGGCAAGCTCCCGGGGGAATCAAATCGAATCGGCCCACCCATCCCGGCGAATACCGGCAAACAACGGGCTGTCGAACGAAAAACCGTCCAAGGTTGTCGCACTCCCCGGTCTTGTAAGCGGTTTTCTGCAACAGGGCCCGCAGGTTGTCTGCCTCGACAAGGTAATCGATTTCCTCGGCGATCGCGGCGTTCGATTTGACCGGTGGCTGCATCGGAACCCTTGCTGCAATTGCGGGCTGCGGGTGCCTTGCCGGGGAATCCGCGATGCAACCGGGCCGCTGTCGGGCGATGGGTTTTGCCGCTGCTATCCGGTGCCTATGAGCGCTGTTCCCGCAGCTTGTTTCTGATGTCGTTGATGCGCTGATCGAGGCGCGCCAGGAGCGGCTCGTTGCCGTGGCCTGCCAGGCGGCGGGCGTACTGAAGATGCTGAATGGTCCGCTGGTAGGCCCCGTGCAGTTGGAAGAATTCCGCCCGGGCGAGGTGCACGCCGATGATGTTGCCGGCTAGGCCAGACACCTCGGCCAGATCGTACCAAACATCCACATCGGCCTTGTTGACGAAGCTCTGTTGCTGTAGCACCGCTTCGGCGGCCACGTATTGCCGGTTGGCTACCAACGCATCCGCGTAGAGCACGGACAGGGGAGCGTTCTGCGGATTGATGGCGAGTTCGCGTTCGAGCAGGGCAATGGCCTGGTCGAGCCGGCCGGCCTTGGTCAGCAATTCCGCTAGGCTGGCGCTGAACAGGATGTTGTGTGGGTTCGTGGTGTGGATTTGGTCGATGAGCGGGATGGCTTCGTCGTATTGTTCGGTGCCGGCCAGCGCCATGGCCAGGCCGTAGCGGGCGGCGGCGCTTTCCGGTTGCGCCTCCACTTCCTCTTCAAAACTGTATACGGCGGCCTGGGGCGATTCGGCGTAGCGTACGCGCGCCCTGGCGCGCATGAACTGGTAGTCGAGCGACGATGGATACTGCCGCTGGGGATACTCCATCGCCTGGGACTTGGCATCGGCGATGCGGTTTTCGGTCAGGGGGTGGGTCAGCAGGAATTCGGGGGGCCTGCGCGTGAAGCGATAGGCGCGGTCCATGCGGTCGAACATCCGGCTCATGCCCCAGGGATCGAGGCCGGCCCGCACCAGGGTGTTCAGCCCAATCCGGTCGGCCTCCTGTTCGCGGCCACGGCTGTAACGAAGCTGGTTGGCCTGGGATGCCGCCTGCACGCCGGATACCGCGGCTATGCCGGCATCGCCGCCGCCCATGGCGCCGATCATGATCGCCGCGATCATGCCCGCGAGCATCGGCAGCGTCTGAGCGCGCTGCTCTTCGATACCCCGGGCGAAGTGCCGCTGGCTCAGGTGGGCCAGCTCGTGGGCCACCACGCTGGAGTATTCGTGAACGTCCCGAGCGTGCAGCATAAGGCCCAGGTTGATGCCGACGATGCCGCCGGGGGCGGCGAAGGCGTTGATTTCCCTGCTGTCGATCAACACGGTGCCAAGCACCGGTTCGCGCAGCTCGCTGTACTGAACGATACTGGCAAGCTGGCGTTGCACGTAGTACTTGAGCACCGGGTCCTCGACCGTCGGCAGCGCCGCGTGCACCTGTTTCAGAAAGTCCTCGCCGAGCTGCCGCTCCATCTGCGGCGAAATCAGGCGGGAGGACGCATCGCCCACCACCGGGAGGTCGTCGCTGACATCCGCGTGCACGGTGGCGGACAGGACGAGCGCGGAGATTGCGCCGAGTCTCAAGCCCTTCATGGCACCCATGATACTCCTAGGCGACCGTTTCCCACCAACCCGTCCGCGCCCCGAATCAGCAATGCTCAGTCGGGCTTTCATCCCCCACAGGAGGGGTTTGCCGGTCGATTTGGCTCGAAGTAAGCAGCAAATGCGGTGTGTTGCTCACCGAACACCGAGGTTGGACACCAAAACGAGAGTTGCCGGTGCCGAATGCGGCGGGTTGCCGGGCGGACGCGCAGCACCGGTAGTGGCTCCTGTCCAACGCCGCCGAGACGCTGTATGGAAATCCACCAACAAATACATTTTGACAACATGGATACTCAGTTTGAATTTGTGGATCATGGCAAGGCCGTCCCACAGGGAGTTCGACGCAGCCGGAATTCAGACTGAGCCATTGCCGCAGCTGGCCGAGGGCGGCGCAACCCCTGTTGTGTCATACTTTCGCGCATGTCGAGGGCATCCGTCACATTGGACGCCAAGGGCCTTAGCTGCCCCATGCCGCTGCTGAAGGCCAAGCAGGCGCTGAACGGCATGGCGAGCCGCGAACGCCTGCTGGTCTATTCGACCGACCCGGGCTCGGTTCGGGATTTCGAGGTGTTCTCCGCCCAGAGCGGACACGCCCTGCTGGAATCCGGCCGGAACGGGGACACCTACGCCTATCTCCTGGAAAAAAAATAGCCCGGCCGGAACGTTGCGGTTTCTGGAAGTCATAGGCGGCTGGGTCAACCGGTATTTCTCGAACGAGGAGGCCATCTACCTCGTTGTGCTGCTCGTCGCCGGTTTGCTGGTGTTGCTGGTTCTTGGCGATGTGCTGGCACCGGTGCTGGCGGGGCTGGTGCTGGCCTTTCTGCTGCAGGGGCTCGTGAATGTGTTGCGGCGCTGGGGCGTGCCTGCGTGGGCCGCGGTCTACCTGACGTTTCTGTTGTTCGTGGGCGGCCTGGTTGCCCTGGTGCTGTTCGTGGTTCCGCCTGTCTGGCAGCAGTTGAAAAGCTTGGCGATCACCCTGCCGCAACTGATTTCGCGCCTGGGCGAGGTGGGTCGGGAGCTGCTGGCGTCGTTTCCGGAAGTCTTCGCCGACGAGCATCTGAACGTCTGGTTCGGCGGCGCGGCCGGACAGCTTGGCAATTGGAGCGCCACCGCGCTGCAGGGGCTGGTGACCAATGTGCCCTCGCTCGTCGCGCTGTTCATTTATTTGGTGTTGGTGCCGATCTCGGTGTTTTTCTTCCTTAGGGACGGCCGCCGCCTGCTGGGCTGGTTTCGCTCCCTGCTGCCGGCGGAGCATTCTCTAATCGACCGGGTCGGCGACGAGATGAACGTGCAGCTTGCCAACTACGTGCGCGGCAAGTTCATCGAGATACTGATTGTCGGTTTCGCCACCTACATTGCCTTCAAGCTGCTCGGGTTGAACTACTCGCTGCTGCTCGGTGTGCTGGTGGGCGTTTCGGTGCTGATCCCCTTTGTCGGTGCCGCGGTGGTGACCGTTCCGGTGTTGCTGGTGGCCATCATTCAATTCGGCTGGTCCTGGGAGCTGGCCTACGTCATGGCGGCCTATGGGGTTATTCAGATGCTCGATGGCAACGTTCTGGTACCGCTAATTTTCTCCGAGGTGGTGGATCTGCACCCCATCGCCATTATCGTGGCGGTGCTGGTGTTCGGCGGCCTCTGGGGGGTGTGGGGCGTATTCTTCGCGATACCGCTCGCCACCTTGGTCAAGGCGGTCTACAACTCCTGGCCACGGGAGGCGGTGCCCGGGGAATCCTGAATCCCCGGACGCCCTGCCCGGCAGGGCCTTGCGCCTGGATTTCGAGTAACATTGCCCACTTTATGGTAAGCGCCGAGCAGATGGTTCTATGTTGAGTGGCAGCCTGGTTGCGCTGGTAACGCCCATGACGCCATCCGGGGCGGTCGATTGGCAGGCGCTCGACGGGCTCATCGCCTGGCATCTCGACAGCGGCACCAATGGCATCGTGCCGATGGGCACCACCGGCGAATCCGCGACCCTGGCGACCGAGGAGCATCTTGAGGTCATCGAGCGGACCATTGCCGTGGTTGCCGGCCAGGTGCCCGTGGTTGCGGGCACGGGCAGCAACGCCACCAGCGAGGCGATCCACCAGACCCGGGAGGCGGAGAAAGCCGGGGCGGATGCCTGCCTGTTGGTTACGCCCTACTACAACAGGCCCACCCAGGAGGGCCTCTATCAGCACTTCAAGGCGGTCGCCGCGGCCTGTTCCCTACCCTTGGTGCTCTACAACGTGCCGCCGCGCACCGCCTGCGACCTGGTTCCCGAGACGGTCGCCCGTCTGGCGCCCATCGACAATATCGTCGGTATCAAGGAAGCCAGTGGCGACGTACGCCGGGCGGCGCAGCTCCGCGCCCACTGCGGCGCGGATTTCATCGTGCTGTCGGGGGAGGACGCGCAGACCCTGGGGATGATGCGCCTCGGTGCCGTGGGAACCATTTCGGTCACCGCCAATGTCCTGCCACGGCAAATGGCGGAATTTTGCGGTGCCTGGCTGGCCGGCCGGTCGGACGACGCCCAGGCGTTGGATGACTTGTTGCAGCCGGTGCACGCGGCCATGTTTGTGGAAACTAGCCCGAGCCCGGTGAAATGGGCGTTGTACGCAATGGGCAAAATCGACCGGGGCATTCGCCTGCCGCTGGTTTGCCTGTCGGAAGGCCAGCGCAAGCCGGTGATGGACGCCGTCAATGCGGCGACGAGGCGCTGAGGGTGTCTCTCCAAGACCGCTGCGGCCCGCTCGGTTGCGGTGCCCAAGCCGCCAAGGCCGGCACAACGCGGCGGCTGGCCCGCCGCGCCGCCGGCGCACGGGCAACAGGGGGCTGCTCATGCGGCGACCGGTCGCGCGGGGCTCGCCTGCCTGGAGGCCCCCCATGCAAGTAAACAGGAAGGTGTTTCGTGCGGGACGCGCCAGCGGCCACAGCGCGCACCAGCCAGCGCTCCCCATGCAAGTAAGCAGGAAGGTGTTTCGTGCGAGACGCGCCAACAACCAGAGCACGCACCGGCCAGCGCCCCCATGCAAGTAAATAGGAATCTGTTTCGTGCGAGGCACGCGAGCGCCGCCCTGTTCGCCTGTCTGCTTGCCGGTTGCGGCTGGTTCTCGGACGACGAGGGCTTTTTCGTCAACCGTTCCGATGACTATATCGATGCCCGCCAAGGCCCGGGGCTCGTGATTCCCGAGGATCTCGACCCGGCCATTGCGGATCCCTTTCCGATTCCCTCGATCCCAGAGCAGCCGAATGCGCGGTTCTACCCCGGTCGACCGCCGTTGCCCGGCACCATCTATGCCGCGGACAACCGGGACGAGATTCGCATACAGCGGCTGGGCGAGCGCACCTGGCTGCTCGTGCCGGAACCGCCAACCACTGTGTGGCCGAAGATCAAGCAGTTCCTGGCGGACAACGGCGTCGGGATCGCATCCGAGGCGCCCGGCCAGGGACGTATCACCACCGAGTGGTTGACGGTGGCGGACGAACCGTACCGGGATGTCATTCGCGCCCTGTTGCGCGAAGCCAAGCAGGCAGAGCCGCCGGAACAGGGGGCTTCCAGCCGCGAACGGTTACTGCTGCGGGTGGAACCGGGTTTGCAGGCGCTCTCTTCGGAACTGCATGTGCGGCATCAGCATGATCGCGCTGCCATCGTCAACCCCGATGCCATCACCGACCTGGAGCCCATCCGCTCCGATTTGCCCCCGGTGGAGGGGCGCTTCCTAAATGAACTGGGGGCCTATATCGCTGCCCGGGTCGCCGAGCAGACGGTATCCATGGTGGCGTTCGAGATCGCCGGGCAGGAAAAGGCGGTGCTCGGCCGCAACGATTCCGGAGACCCGGTGCTGCGGCTGCACCTGGATTCGGAGCGTGTCTGGGCAACCCTCAACCAGGCCCTGGCCGCCGCCGCCATAGACGTTCTCGAACTTGATCGCGAGGCGGGTACCTGCCACGTTCGCCTCTCCGAGACGGCCCTCATGGGCCCCGTGGCCGAGAAGCGCGGCTTCTTCCGCCGGCTCTTCTCCTTCGGCGGCGGGCGCGGCGCCCCAATCCCGGAGATTCTCCTGCGCATTCACCGCGAACAGAATCGGCTGTATGCCATCAGCGTGTCCGGCGCCAATCGCGAGCCGCTTGACGATGAATTCGAGCAGCAGGTACTCGTGCTGATCCGCGAGTACGCGGGTTGAGCGCCTTCGCCTCCCTGGGCAGTGGCAGCCGCGGCAACGCCACTCTGGTGCGCATGGGGCGGGCGCTGTTGCTCATCGACTGCGGTTTCTCCCGGCGGCAGGCCGAAGTGCGGTTGCAGCGCCTTGGCGTACATCCGGGTGATATCGACGCCATTTTGGTCACCCACGAGCATAGCGATCACACCTTGGGCATAGCGGCACTGGCCACTCGGTACCACATTCCCGTATACGCCACCCAGGGTACGTTTAAGGGCTTTGCCCCGGACGCGCTCGCCGATGTGAGGATCGGGGGAACCGTGCAGGGTGATCGCAGCTTCGAACTGCGGGGTGTGGAGGTGATGCCGGTTACGGTGCCCCACGATGCGCGCGAGCCTGTGCAATTCGTGTTCCACCGCGCCGGCGAGAAGATTGGTGTGGTGTCGGACCTCGGCTGCGTGACGCCCCATGTGCTTGATCGTTTTCAGGGGTGTGACGGACTCCTGCTGGAAAGCAACTACGACCGGGAGATGCTGTTCTGCGGCAGCTATCCGGCGCGGTTGAAGCGGCGCATAGCCAGCGACCTCGGGCATCTTTCGAACAGCCAGGCCCAGGAATTCCTGGCTGGCGTGGCAAGCGTTGGGTTGCGCGTGGTGATCGGGCATGTGAGCGAGCGCAACAACCATCCAGAGCTGCTGCGGCGCACCTTCGACGGCTGGGCGGACCGCGTGCGGTCGTTGTCGTACGCGACCCAGGAGGGCGGCGCTGAGTGGACTACGGTTGGCGCGGACAGCCGGCAAGCAGCCCCCGCTCGCGATTCATTCACGCCAGCCCTACAATTGGGCTTAGGCGAATGCCGGAGCGGGCATTTGCCAAAGGCTAACAGGCAACAATCCATAGAGTAACCAAGTGGAATACGTTTTCACCACGACCCCGGAGTCGTTTCAGGCGGATGTGCTGGAGCGTTCTCGGGACACCCCGGTATTGCTGCTCTTCTGGGCCGAGCAGGTGCCGCCGTCCACCGATGCGCGGCGCGGGCTCGAAGCCATGGTCGGTGGCTATGGCGGCAAGGTGCTGCTCGGTCTTGTCGATGTCGCCCGGGATCAAACCCTGGCCCAGCACCTGCGCGTACAGGCGCTACCGAGTATTCGCGTCATCGACCAGGGGCAGATCGTCCAGCAACTCGACGGCCCGCAGCCAGAGGCGGCGCTGCGGGCGCTGCTCGATCAGTTGACGATGTCGTCCAGTGACCTAGTCAGTGCGCAGGTTGCGCAACTGCTCGAACAGGGTGACTTCAACCGGGCGCTGGCCGTGCTCAGGGGGGCCATTCGCGAAGAACCGAATAATTCGGCGCTTCGTGTGGAGCTGGCCGACCTGCTTGTTCGGCGGGGCGAACTCGACGATGCCCGCACCGCTCTGGCCGGTGTACCGGCGGATGCGGAGGGCCGGGAGCGGCCGCAAACACGGCTGGAACTGGCGGAAGAGGCGGCGGAACTGCCGACCCGGGAAGCCCTGCAGGCGACCCTAGCCGCCGACAGCGGCGACCTCGAGGCACGCTACTCGCTCGCTGTGGTGGAAGCGGCCGCGGGCAACGCCGAGGCGGCCCTGGAACACGCAATGAGCCTGCTTCAGGCAGACCGTTCCTTTCGCGACGATATCGGCCGCAAGACCATGCTCCGTATCTTCACCGTGCTGGGCAAAGGCAGTGCGCTTGCCAATCAATTCCGGCGGCGCATGTTCAATTTCCTGCACTAGGGAACCCCTGATTGAGCGGGAGGTTTCACCGCTCAAGGATGTACGGCCTATTTGAACAACCTTCCCTAGTTGCGCAGCAGCTTGATCGCGTCGCCGCCATGCGACGCGCCTAGTCTTGGTCGGTGTGCCGGAGATACCGACAGGCACAGCAACAAATCGGCCACCAGGCGGGGACGGCCGACGGTTGGGAACCACCCTGTTCCCGGCGTCTGTACCCGGGCCGATGCAACCCCATTGCTTGTGCACATACTCCAGGTTTTTCCCAAGTCTGCGCCAATTACCGGGTCCGGTGCTGGCCCGATACCGGAATTTACCCCTAACTGGTTGATTAAAATAGATTTTCGATAGAAACCCGGTTTTGCCCTAGTACCGCCCCCTACCGTATTCTGTCGGTTGTGCGGATTTCTCCATTGGTTATCCAATAGGTTATCCACAAGTCGCTGTGAAACAGGTGGCGCGGAATGATTGATGATGGGCTGGGATATCCATGACGAACGCTACGGCGATGCCCGCCATACGGGCTGGCATACCGGTTTTCCCGACGCCTGCTACCGTCTACTGGCCGATACGGAGCGCTGGCTGGCGGCAGGCAGAAGGGTACCCATATGTCATTGGCGAGTTCGAGGCGGAGGCAGCATGCACGCCACGTCAATAGCTGGCAGCTAGAGCGCTATTTTGAAATCATCTGCAGCCATGCGCATCGGCATCCTACAAACAGACCGGGTGATGGAGCGGTTTCGCGGCCGCCACGGCGACTATCCGGGCATGTTCAGGGATATGCTGCTCGATGCGGCGGCGGGCGCGCCGCCCCGGTTCGAAACCATTGCCGCCGAGCAGCAGGCTTTTCCGCATCCCGGTGCCTGCGATGCCTACCTCATTACCGGCAGTCGGCACAGCGTCTATGACGACCGGCCCTGGATTCCGGCGCTGGCCGAATTCGTCGGCCAGGCGCTTGATGCGGGTAGCAAGGTGGTCGGCATCTGTTTTGGGCACCAATTGATTGCCCACTTCTTTGGGGGGGAGGCGGGGCCCGCCCGGGGGTGGGGCGTGGGCGTGCACCAGAGCCGGGTCGTCACCGATGCGCCTTGGCTCGAGCCGAAGCTCGCGCGGTTCGGGCTGCTGTCGAGCCACCAGGACCAGGTTACGCGCCTGCCGCCGGGTGCCGAGCTGTTGGCCACGAACGATTTCTGCCCCATCGCGGGTTTCGTTTGGGGAGACGGCGTGTTGACATTCCAGGGTCACCCGGAGTTCAGCAAACCCTACTCCATGGAGCTCATGAACCTGCGCCGCGAACAGCTCGGCGAAGCTACCTATCGGGCGGGCGTTGCATCCCTTGCCGATGACATCCACGGCCCCACCGTCGCCCGCTGGATACTCAGCTTCTGCCAAGGGTAGGGCTACAGCAGGCTGCGCAGCATCCAGGCCGCCTTCTCCTGCACCGCCATGCGGTCGGCGATGAGGCTCGCGCTCGACTCGTCCCCGGCTTCCTGGGCTGAGGGCAAGATATCCCGGGCCGTGCGCACCACCGCTTCCTGGGCTTGGACGAGGTCGCGCAACATGCCCTCGGCGTCGGGCACGGTAGCCGGTTCCTCGATGCTCGTCAGGTCCGCGAATTCCCGGTAGGTACCCGGGGCGGGATGTCCCAGTGTGCGAATGCGCTCGGCGACATCGTCCACGGCCACCGCAAGTTCCGTGTACTGCTCCTCCCACAGCAGGTGCAGGTCGCGGAAGCGCGGCCCGGTCACGTTCCAGTGGTAGTTGTGGGTCTTCAAGTACAGCGTATAGGTATCCGCCAGCAGCCGCTTCAGCCCGGCGGCGATTGCCGCGCGTGCCTGGTCGTCAATGCCGATGTTGACTTGCTCGCTCATGATGTGCTCCTCAGACGTTATGCTGGGGGAGTGTGTCGCCTTGGAGATAATTTGTACAATCGATTGTTATTATCATATTGATAGTAAAAATCTATGCCTGGCACCAGCCCCCCGGTGCCCTCCCCACGGAGTTTGCGGGCGTCAGGCCCGTCGCTCGTCCAGCACCAGCCAGGCGATCAGGTAGGTGGCGACCACCAGCTTCGGCAGGAAAAGCCCGGTGACGATTACGGCAACACGAACGATTGCCGCGTCGATGCGCGCGCGGTTGGCGATGCCGGCGCAAACTCCGCCGATCCAGCCGTTCCTCTTGTCTAGGTAAAGTTTCAAGCGCAGGCGTTGTGCCCTCGATTCGGTCATCTCCGCAATTCCTCAATGGCAGGGGATCAGGGCGGTCAGGATGTTCAGCACCGACTCCCCGCCCGGCACATCCAGGCCGCCCGCCATGGACAGGGTGGCCGCCGGCACGAAGGCTTCGGCGACTAGGCCGAAACCCAGGAATACCAGCGCCAGCAATAGCATCGCCCACAGCGTTGCCCGGGGATGGCTGACCCTTGACAGTCGAAAGACTTTATTGCCGGTGTTCATTTCCATTTCCTATATGGGTCTGATTGGTTCTTATACAAGAGCCGTGCCAACCCGTCCGAGGGATTGTCGAACCTGCCGGTTGCGGCGGATGTCGCCGCCGGACGGGGGATTCCGGCCGATGCCCCGTGCCCTGTTGGCTGGCCCTGGGCCACCCTTGGTGCCCAGCACTGGCGGATTGCGCCAATGTTTGGCGAATTTGATCCCTGGTGATTGCAGGTCCGCCCAGCGTGCGCGACGCGGTGGCGGATGCGACAGGCGGCGTCTAGGCTGCGGCATTGGGCGATTGCAAGGCGGCTGGGCATTCGCTTGACGCCGGTAAGCGGCTAAACTCACAGCTTTGCAACCGGTGCCCGGAGGGCCGCATTATGGCGATGCAGCATACGCCGCTTTTGATGTCGAACCTGATCGAGCGCGGTGCCAGGGTGGCGCCCAACGAGGAGGTCGTCACGGCCACCGCCACCGGCACGCGCCGGCAGAGCTACCGGGAAACCCGCGACCGGGCCCATCGGCTCGCTTATGCGTTGCGCGATGCGGGCATTGGGGTGGGCGACCGGGTGGGAACCTTCATGTGGAACGGTGCCCGCCACTTAGAGGCCTACCACGCCTGCGCCGGTATGGGCGCGGTGCTGCATACGCTGAATATCCGGCTCGGCGCCAAAGACCTAGCGTACATCATCAACCACGCTGGCGACCGCATCATTATCGCGGATGCCGATGTGCTGCCGCTGCTGGAGCCATTGCGAGATTCGTTGACCACGGTCGAACGCATTGTGGTGGCGACCGAGGAGGGTTTCGACGGCTGGTCCACCGGCTTGCCGGGGGCGGTCGACTACGAGGATTTCATCGCTGGCCGGCCGACCCAGTACGACTGGCCGCAAATCGACGAGAATTCGCCGCTCGGCCTCTGTTACACCAGCGGTACAACGGGTGCCCCCAAGGGCGTGGAGTACGAGCACCGTTCGCAATACCTGCACACACTCACCGAATGCATGGTCGATGCGATGGGCCTGTCCGGGGTGGATACGGTTTTGGGTGTCGTACCCATGTTCCACGCCATGGGCTGGGGCATACCCTGGGCGGCGCTTATGCTCGGCTGCAAACAGGTCATGCCGCATCGGTTCATGGACCCGCCCCGCCTGCTGGAACTGATCGTCTCCGAAAGGGTCAGCATCTCCGCCGGGGTGCCGACCATTTGGCAGGGCGTCAAGGCGGTTATCGAGGCGGCACCGGAGCGCTACGACACCTCGGCGCTACAACGGGTCACCTGCGGCGGGTCGGCGCCACCGCCATCGCTGATCCGCTGGTACTGGGACGCCCTGGGCGTGGAGATGGTGCAGGGCTGGGGGATGACGGAGACATCGCCGCTGGCGACTCTGTCGAGGCGGGTGATGAAGCGCAGCCAACTGTCGATTTCCGAGGACGATCGGTTTGCCAATGTCGCCAAGGCCGGCCAGCTTATGCCGGGCTTGGAATTGGATATCTTCGACGAGCACTTCAACCGGCTGCCGCACGATGGCGAGACCGTGGGGGAGATTCTGATTCGCGGCCCCTGGATCTGTTCCGAGTACTATAGGAACCCCCAGCCGGACAAGTTCCACGACGGCTGGCTGATCACCGGCGACGTGGGCCGCATCGATGCCGAGGAATACCTGATCATCTCCGACCGGTCCAAGGATCTGGTGAAGAGCGGCGGCGAGTGGATTTCCAGCGTAGACCTAGAGAACCACATCGTAGCGCTGGACGGCATCGCCCAGGCCTGCGTTGTGGCGCAGCCGCATCCCAAGTGGGACGAGCGCCCGGTGGCCCTGGTGGTGCTGGAGCGGGGCCGACGGGTGGCCACCGCGGCGATTATGGCGCACTGTGCGACGGCGTTCGCCAAGTGGCAATTGCCGGACGATGTGCTCTACGTGGATAGCATTCCGCTTACCTCGACCGGCAAGATGGACAAGAAGGTCGTGCGCGCGGAGCTGGCGGGCCAGGATTATGTCCTGCCGGATCTGCGCCCGGCGGCGCAGTTGGAGTAAGATCGCGGTTGGAAGATTCCATGCGTATCTGGTCTGCATTCATCCTGACATTGGGGCTGGTCGCCGCCGCGCCGGCCGCCGCCGCGGGCGAGGTGTGGCTGGTTGATCTGGATGGCGCGGTGGGTCCGGCGAGCGCGGACCTGGTTATCCGCGCCATCGAGGATGCCGGCGACGCCGATGCCGCGGCGCTCGTGATTCGCATGGATACCCCGGGCGGGCTGGACAAGTCGATGCGCGATCTGGTCAAGGCGATACTCGCCGCGAAGCTGCCCGTCATTACCTATGTATCGCCGAGCGGTGCCCGGGCGGCGAGCGCGGGCACCTATATCGCCTACGCCAGCCACATTGCGGCCATGGCGCCGGCCACCAACATCGGCTCATCGACACCGGTGAGCATTGCCCCCCCGTCTCCGTCGCCCCGGGCGCCGTTGCCGCCCAAGCCCCAGGGCGAGGACAAGGCCGAGGGTGCCGGGGAAGAGGGCACCGGGGAAGAGGATGCCGCCGAAGAGGCGCCGGACGATCCAAAGCGGGCGCCGCCACCCGCCGACGCGATGACGCGCAAGGTGGTCAACGACGCGGTGGCCTACCTGCAAGGCCTGGCGGAATTGCGCGGCCGCAATGTCGAGTGGGCGGAACGGACCGTGCGCGACGGCGACAACCTGCGCGCGTCGGCGGCATTGGAGCGGAACGTCATCGACGTCATTGCTCCGGATCTCGCGGCCCTGCTCAAGGCAGTGGACGGCCGGGAAGTGGCAGTCGGCGACGATGTCCGAACCCTCGCCACGGCCGACGCCAAACTGGTGCGTGTGGAGACCGACTGGCGCCACGAACTGCTTTCGATTATCACCGACCCGTCGATTGCCTACGGCCTGCTGATCATTGGGGTCTATCTGCTCATGCTGGAGTTCTACAACCCGGGCATCTTCTTCCCGGCGGTGACGGGCATCATCTGCCTGTTGCTCGGGGCCTACGGCTTGCAGATGCTGCCGGTCAACTACGCGGGCCTCGCGCTCATTGCCGTTGGCATCGGTATGCTGGTGCTGGAAGTTATGACGCCCACCTACGGCGTCCTGGGCATCGGCGGGGTCATCGCTTTTGTGATCGGCTCCATCATCCTGGTGGACAGCGACCTGCCGGGCTATCAGTTGCCCATCGCCATCATTGCCGGATTCACCGCGGCCACCGGGGGCATTGCCTTCTTTATCATTGGCGCTGCGGTGCAGGCGCGCCGCCGCAAGATCGTATCGGGGGTGGAGGGCATGATCGGCGGCAGCGCCCTGGTGCTGGACGATTTCCAGGGCGAGGGCTTGGTGCGCGCCTTCGGCGAGATCTGGCGGGCGCAAAGCGAGACGCCCCTTCTGAAACACACCAAGGTGCGGATCATCCGTGTGGACGGGCTGATCCTCGCCGTCGAACCGGAGGACTAGCTATGGAAATTTTCACCACCATCATCCTGGTTGTCGTAATCGCCATTCTGGCGAGCGCCTTCCGGATTCTGAGGGAGTACGAGCGTGCGGTTGTGTTCACCCTCGGGCGCTTCTACAAGATCAAGGGGCCGGGCCTGATCATCATCATTCCCGTCATCCAGCAGATGGTGCGCGTTGACCTGCGTACCGTGGTGCTCGACATCCCGACCCAGGATCTCATCACCCGGGACAACGTTTCCGTGAAGGTCAACGCCGTCCTGTACTTCAGGGTAGTGGACTCCCAACGCGCCATCATCAACGTGGAGCAGTATATGGAGGCCACCGGGCAGCTTGCGCAGACCACCCTGCGCTCGGTGCTAGGCCAGCACGAGCTCGACGAACTGCTCGCCGAGCGCGAGCGCCTGAACCAGGACATCCAGTCGATTCTCGACCAGGCGACGGACCAGTGGGGTATCAAGGTATCCAATGTGGAGATTAAGCACGTCGATATCGACGAGAGCATGATCCGGGCGATTGCCAAGCAGGCCGAGGCCGAACGGGAGCGGCGCGCCAAAATCATCCACGCCGATGGCGAGCAGCAGGCGGCGGAGAAGCTGGTGGAGGCGGCGCGGGAACTCAGCGCCGAAGGCGGGGCCATGCAACTCCGCTATCTGCAGACGCTGACGGAAATTGCCGGAGAAAAAAGTTCCACCATCGTCTTCCCGTTGCCGGTTTCCATTATGGAAGGGCTGCAGCGGGCGTTCGGCGCTGGTAACACCGAATCGGGCGATAGCTAGCCATCGGGCTCGCCGATGACCGGGGTGTCGGTGGGCCCGACTGTCGGATTGGGGCCGTATGCGCGGCGGGGGGTTCGGCCGCGCTGATCGCGGCTGGCCGGCGCGAGCCGGCGTTTCACGATTAACCAAGCTGGCGTACCGGCCCGAGCGACGTTTCGCGCCGGGCATGCGCCACGACATGGAGTGCATGCGTGCGTGATTTGCCGCGACAAATCGACAGCGTCCTGCGCCCGGCGGGCCGGGTTTTCTATGGCTGGTGGATCGTCGGTGCCAGTGCTGGCGTAATGTGGCTGTCGGCGCTGCTGTGGATGCATTCCTACGGTGCCTACCTGGTGCTCCTGCAGGCCGATTTTGGCTGGAGCAAGACGGTTCTCGGCATCGCCTTCGCGTTTACCCGGATAGAGAGCGGCGTGCTCGGCCCCATTCAGGGTTGGCTGACAGACCGCTTCGGGCCGCGCATCATCATGAGTATCGGCACGGTGCTGTTCGGCATCGGGTTCATGCTGTTCAGCGCCATGGATTCGCTGCTGGTCTTCTTTCTCACCTTTGCGCTGATGGCGCTCGGCTCCAGCCTCGGCGGCATGGGCACCCTCGTGGTCTCGCTGGTGAGCTGGTTCAACCGCCACCGGGCCAAGGCCATGGCGCTCGCGCAGCTCGGCATGTCGGTCGGCGGCTTGTCCATTCCGCTAATCGTCTGGTGCCTGGAGGCGTATGGCTGGCGGACGACCGCCTTCTATTCCGGCGTGGCGGTACTGCTGATCGGCCTGCCGCTCGTTCAGGTGATCAGGCACCGCCCCGAGGATCACGGCGAACGGCCCGACGGCATCCCCGTGCGGCCAGCGCATCTGGAAGCGCGCCTGCGCTCGGCGGCTGGCCGCGACTACACGGCCCGGGAAGCCATGCGCACCTGGTCGTTCTGGCTGATCTCGGTGGGTCACGCCCTGGCGCTGCTGGCGGTGTCGTCGATTATGGTGCACCTGATGCCGCACCTGACCGAGGGGCTTGGGTTCTCGCTGACGCTGGCCGGGTGGGCGGTCGCGCTGGTGACGGGCTGCCTGTTGGTTGGACAGATTGCCGGCGGGTATCTTGGCGACCGGTTCAACAAGCGCTACATCTGTACCCTGTGCATGCTCGGGCACGGTGGTGCGCTATTGCTCATCGCGTTGGCCACCACCACCACCGCCGTTGCCGCCTTCGCCCTGCTGCATGGCCTTGCCTGGGGAATGCGCGGGCCGCAGATGGTGGCGCTGCGGGCCGATTACTTCGGATCCTCGTCGTTCGGCACCATCATTGGGTTCTCCTCGCTGGTGGTCATGCTCGGCATGGCGGGCGGCCCAATCATTGCCGGCTACATGGCGGATGTCCTGGGCGACTATCGAGCGGCGTTTGCGCTCTTGGCGGCCCTTTCCCTGCTGGGTTCCTTATGCTTCCTTGCCGCCCGGCCCCCCGCTGTGCTGCCGTTCAGCGGCGCATCGACGGTCACCCGGTAGGCGGCGACGATTGCATCGAGCTTGGCGTTGGCGAACGACCGGCGCCGGGCCTGTTTGGCATCTGCCCGAACCCGGCTGTGGACTTCGTCGAATTCGAGGGAGTCGCCGGGGGTGCGTGCCGCCACCAGCACTAGGTGCAGGCCGTAGGGCGACCGCAACGGCCCTGCCCAGACGCCGGGTTGAAGGTCGAACAGGGCATCCGCCATGGTTTCCCCGAAATGGCCCGCCAAGTCAACCCGGGAGCTTTCCACATAGTTGCGGTGGTACAGGAACGCATCGCCTAAGCCCAATGCCTCGTGCAAGCCGGTACCCTCCGTGCGCAGGTCTGTCAGCGTCTGTTCCGCTAGCTGCCGGGCTTGGGCCGCACCGCGCACCGCGTCTTCGAAGTAGACATGGGTAAGGGTGAGCGTGGGCGGTTGCCGATACGCCTCGCGGTGGCTGTCGAAATAGCTTCGCAATGCGGCCTCGTCCAACGGCGGCAGGGCGCTCGCCGCGCCTTCCGCCATGAACTCCACCATCTGCACCAGCCGCCGCCTGATGACGTAGTCGCTGTCGTCGAAGCCGAGCCGCAGGGCCTCGCGGTACAGGGCTTCCTCGCGCACATAGCTGTCGATGGTGAAGCTCAGTTCCGGCGCTGTCATGCCCGCAAGGCGTGCCCGCGCCAAGTCTGGATCCTGGAGTTGAGAGCGGTGCTGGACGAAGGTGGTTAGGGCATCGAGGTGCACGCGGATGTGGTGCGGGTCGCGGGTGTCGGCGGTCAGCCGGTACCCGGCGAAGACGGCGGCCCCCGCGATCAGGAACAGGAACAGGGGGTCTTTGAAGACTCGTTGCATCGGGCTTAGGGAGTCGGGCCACTAGGGGGTAGTGGCGCAGGGGCGAGGGTTGGGGAAGCTCCGGGTAGTGGGCGTTTTCCCGCGCGCCAGGCGGGCCCATCCCCGGCAAAGCGCGGCGGCGCTTCAACGACCTGGCTTTTCGAGAACGGGCCGAACGCGGCCATCGTGGCAACGGACATGAATCGAAGGTAGCCTAGTTGCGTCGCCGGCCCGCGCCCCCCGGGGCGTCCCGGCAACCGGTAGGGGGCAGTGCCTTGCCGGTGCGTCTGGCGGGCCCGCTTTCCCGAGCTGGCGGGTGCACTCAGGGCGTGTACCAGATGGGCGAGGTATAGGCGCGGTCCTGCACCACGGTTGGAATCTGGTCGGGCAACTCGACCTGGAAGAATTTCGCGTCGTAGGCGGTCCACCGTGGCGTGGGGATCTCGATCACCCGCACATAGTAGAAGGCGCGCTCGCCCGGGTCGAAATCCGGGTCGGTCCAAACCGTTGCCAGGGTGGGGGCGCCGATGGTGTTGGTGTAGCTGGCTGCGGCGACATCTACCGTCGACCCCACCGGCGGTGCCCTGCCCGTGGCGGGGTCCGCGACGCGTCCGTCCGACAGCGCCAGATCGTAGACCGCCTCCTGGGGATTGCCGTCGCTGTCCAGCCAGCCCTTGACCATCTGGATGCGGTCGAGGTTGGCGCCGTCCGGGTCTTTAGCGGCGGCGGCGATGAATACCGGCGCGCGCCCCCCCGGTGCCGCGGTAAGGTCGCCACCCATGGGCACGCCCTTGCCGTAGGCGATATCGAGGTAGGCCGGTTTGTGCACATCACCGGGTTCGTAGTCCCAACCGCCGAAGAAGCGCACGGCGATGCGGGTGCCGGTGGTCGCGTACACTTCGCGCCGCCGGAGGGCGGCGAACAGTTCCTCGCGGGTGTTGTCCCGCGCCCATACCGCTGCGTAGCCAGAAGCGACCATATTCCAGTTCTGCCATAGGCGATTGGCCGCCATGGCGTTGGTCAGCCGCTCTGGTCCAGGTTCCGATTCGGGGAACTTGCCGAAGAAGTTGTCCTCGGCGGCGGTGGCGAGAGAGGTGTGGCTGTCGGTGCTGCCGATCATTCCGAACTTGAAGGGGTTTACCCCGAGCTCGGCCTCGTACCCAAGGCCGAGCTTTAGGGCGCCCCGGGCGTATTCGTGGGGCAGCATCCAGTCTTCCTTGGCGGCGCTACGGCCGATGTTGTCCCAGTCCCAGTTCTCGAAGTCGGCAAACTCGTCGTCGGGGGACAGGGTGGGATGGGCTTCGCTGTCACCCTTTACCTGGGTGACCTCGACGATGGGCTCCCAGCGTGAGCGCAGTTCCGCATAGGCCCGGTCGATTGGTCGGCCGTCGAGGGTCTTGGCCGGGAACATGAGGCCGTTGGAGAGGTTGCCGTTGTGGGGGATGGCCAGCACCGCGCCGCCGGTCTCGGCTTCGTAGCGCGCCAGCGCCCGCCACAGGTCTTGCGGGTCGACGCTGTCCTGGGCGGAGAACGGCGGTACCTGGGCGACCTTGTCGGCACCGTCCCGGTACACCACCACCCGGTGCAGGTTGTTGCCCTCGGTCATCGATGTCCATTCGTAGCCGATGAGCGCCGTGAATCGCCCGGGGTCGTTGTAGTCGTCCGCGGTCTCGGCCACATCCTTCCAGATCAACTTGCGGGTTTCGAGCGGGAAGCCCGGATTGGCCTCCGGGTCGCTGATGCTGTCAACGAGGGCCGCGAACATGCGCTCAGGCTCGCCTGCCGCGATGAACTCAGCCCACTGCTTGCCGGCTTCGGTATCGACCACCAGGGGGTCGCCCACATAGTACCGGTAGTAGCCACCGAGATATTCGGCATGGTCGGAAACCACCAGAAAATCGAGTGGCCGGCGCAGCCGCACCCGCATGCCGTTGTGGGCGGTCAGCTCCTCGCCCCGCGCGAAGCGGTACGCATCGGCGGCGGTGAGGTTCATGTTGCCCAGGGAGTAGGCATCGGCCGAGTTCCGGGAGTGCAGGTGGGTATCCCCCCAGTACAGGTTTTGCGGGTAGTTCTTGCCTACCGGCGCCGAGTACTGGACATCGGCGAACGCCGCCACCGCGGCGAGGCCGCCGATGACGCCCGCGATGGTGCCCGCGTACCGCCAAATGCTGTTTACCCCTGGCCCCCGCCCTACAGACATCTCCAACTCCCCAGTGCGCTACCGACGACGGATTGATGATGGATAGTGACTTTGCGGCTTAATCGCCATCGATGCAACCATCAGAGTTCCCAACATAAGAAGCCTGCACCACCTGATAGCAAGGGAAGTCGTGGCGTCTCCAGGCACCTTGACTGGCCCGGCGTTTTGTGGGTGTCCCGTTTGTTGTTAAGGTTGTTACGGCCATGTGGAAGGATCTGTGATGAATCAAACGACGGTTCGCCATCATTACACAGAGTGCGGGCTAGCCAATGTATGGATTGAGGGTTTGCGTATCGAGGACGATGCGGGAGAGGCAACCATCGGAATTCCCAACGTAAGAAGCCTGCACGAGCTGATCTCAAGGGAAGTCGTGGCTTCTCCAGGCACCTTGACTGGCCCGGAGCTACGCTATCTGCGCACCGAAATGGGCTTCACGCAGACACAGCTAGGCGAGTTGGTACACCGTGAGCGGTTAACCATTTCGCGCTGGGAACGAGGCGAGGTGACGCCGGACGGTGCCACCGAGGCATATATGCGGCTACTGGCATCCCACAAACTGAATTTGGATATCGTCGACCCGGAAATAGTCAGCGGCTGGTGCAGGCTGATTGCAGAGAACAAAAAACCCATCCTCATCGACGCCTCGACTCCCGGCGGTTATCGCCTCGTTGCCTGAAAGCCGCCCGGCCCCCACGAAAGCCACCGGGGCATTCCTGACCGGTCGGTGGCCGCGAATTTCTACGCGTTGGTCCGGCGTTTGGTGGGTGTCCCGTTTGTTGCGGTTTGTTGCGTTTGTTGTTGCCTCTTTGCGGCAGCCGTGTAGCATCGTGATGCGGGGTGCGGGCGCGGCGGTTGACGGCAGCCGTGTTGCCCGCGCACGGGGAGATACAGGGCGCTGGCGTGGCTGAATCGGTGCGGCGCGGTGGTTATCGCTGTGGCTGATGTGGGGATTGCGGGGTTGCTGCTGGCTGGCGGCCGGTCGCGGCGCATGGTGCGGCCGGATGGCACCGACAAGTGTTTGATGATGCTTGGCGGCCGCACGCTGTTGGCGCGGGTGATTGAGCGGGCCGCGCCCCAGGTGCGGCGGCTGGTGTTGAACGCCAATGGGGATGCACAGCGGTTCGGTGCCGTGCGGTTGCCGGTGATTCCCGACAGCGTCGGCACCGGCCTAGGGCCGCTCGCGGGGGTGCTGGCGGGCTTAGATTGGGCCGCGGAGCACATGCCGGAGGTGCGCCAGGTGGCAAGCTTTGCTACCGATACACCGTTTTTCCCCCAGGACTTAGTGCAGCGGCTCGCGGCCGCAATCGAGGGCGGTGCGGAGTTGGCCTGCGCCCATTCCGGGGGCCGCATACAGCCGGTGTTCGGCCTGTGGCCGGTGGCGTTGCGGGAAGACCTGCGCCGGGCCCTGGTGGAGGAGGGTGTGCGCAAGGTGGATCGTTGGATGGCCAGGTACCGGCTGGCCCAGGTGAACTTCTCCGATGAGCCGTTCGACCCGTTCTTCAACCTCAACGAGCCGAGCGACCTTGTGGTTGCCGAGGGCCTGCTGCGCTGATGGCCCGCGGGGGGCTTCGCCGCCGCTGTTTTCCACGGAATATCGGCTACTATTCGGCACATGCAAGCCATGCTGCTAGCAGAGCCGGGCGGTGACTTTGCCCTGACCGAACTGTCGCGCCCGGCCCCGGCGCGACAACCCCCGGGTGCCCATCGGCGGGTGTTGGGCCGCGGGAGGCGATGCCCATGATGGAATCGGTGCCGGTCAAGGTCTGGGATTGGCCGCTTAGGCTATGGCACTGGTTGTTCGCCATCTGCCTTGGCTGCCTGTTGTACACGGGGCTGTCGGGAGACTTTGCGCTGCTCGCTTGGCACATGCGTTTCGGTTGCGCGATGGTGGGGCTCATCCTGTTTCGGTTGCTGTGGGGAATCTGGGGTGGGCGCTATGCCCGCTGGTCTGGCTACCGGGTCGGGCCGAAGGCGTTTTTCGACCATTTTCGGGGCGGCCGCCTGGACGACCCGCACACTGCTCCGGGCCGGGCCCTGGCACTGGCTCTCGTGCTGCTGGCTATCGCCCAGGCGGGTACCGGGCTCTTCGCCAACGACGCCATATTCACCGAGGGCCCTCTGGCGCGCTACGTGTCCGGGGACACCTCGAACCTGCTCACCAGGATTCACAACCGCGTGTTCTGGGCGATCATCGCCTGTGTGGCGGTGCACCTGACCGCGCACCTGGTCTATGCCCTACGCCAGGACAGAACCCCGCTCGGGATGTTCACAGGGTGTAAGCCGGTGGACATTCCGGCAACCCCCGACTACTGGCTCCGCGCCCTCGTTACGGCGGCGATTTCGGGTGGGCTCGTATGGGCCGGCCTTCGGTATTTTTGAATGCTGTTCCTGCGCCTGCACTGACCAGGTTCCGGTTGCCGGGGCGCACATTCTGTAACAATCCGGCGCGCTGAACCCGGCTCGCGCTGCGCTATGCGGGCCAGTGAGCGGCGGCACGGAGCGCCGGCTGGGGCTACCGCCCAGGGTTACTCGTTGCGATAGTTCTCATGACAGCCCTTGCAGGCTTCTCCCAGGGCTTGGACGGCGGGCCCAACCTCGCCACCCGCGGCAATGGTATCGCGCAAGCCCTCGGCTGTTTCCTGGAACTTGGCGACGCGCGCCGCGAAATCCTCCGGCTGTTCCCAGATGGCGGGTAGCGAGTCGCCGCCGACGGAGCCCTCGGGAAACAACGTGCCGGTGATAGCTGCGAGTTCGGCGATACTGCCGGCGTGTAGGGCCAGATGGCCTTGGTGTGGAACCTTGCCCATCAAGATATCGACGAGTGCCTGCATGTGGCCGCCGACCGCCTCCATCGTGTGGTGGCGGTAATCCTGCGCGCCTTCGTCGGCGAACGAGGACGTAGCGAACAAGGTGAGAACGGTCAGGGTCCAGATACGCATGGCGTCTCCTTGGGAGTTCGAATCAAACGGTGGTGCTCTATTCCTAGCGCCCTATTAAAGAGATGTTGTCGTCCACTGACAACCGTGGGTCGTCGCTCGCCTCGCCATGATCCACAAATTCAAACTGAACCACCACCCAACCGTGGCCAGCAATTCTCATTATGGCTTTCAGTCCCTGCACAGGAAGGGCTTGCCGGTCGATTCGAACCGAGCCACTACCCAGCCGTACCGTCCTAGCGGTTCGAATCAAATGCGGGGTGTGGCCGACCGGAAAAGTGCCAGCGCTGGTAGATCGAACGTCGCCGCTCAGTCGCGCTCGATGCTGGCCACCGCCCGGCAGGCGGGCGCGCCGCAGTAATTGCGGAACGTTGCTGTCGGAAACATCTCCCCGCAGGCACGGCACTGGCGCTCGCGAACGTCAACGCCGAGCCGCCGCCGCCGTTCCAGGATATTGGCGAGTTGCCGATTGCCCAGCACCATTTCGCGGAACTCGGCGTCGCCGATATCGAGCAGGTCGAGCACCTCGGATACCGTCCAGCGCGGCGACCGCAGCAACAGACCCGCGGCTTCCATCATCGTCGCCATCGGCAGGAGTTCGCTCGACACAATCGACCCAGGCAACCTCAAGCGTGAAATTATAGAACGAAAGCGGTGCCCGCCGAGGCTGTCTGTCTGGAATTCAATCTGTGCCCGATGCTGCAGCAGGCACAGTTCGCCGCACTCAGATACGACCAGGCCGCGTACGCATCTTAGTTCCCGAACTGGTAGCGTAACCCCGCGTAGACGGCTCGGCCGGGGGCCGAAAAGCCGAACACCTCCTCGTAGTTTTCGCCCAGAGCATTTTCCGCCCGAGCGAATAGGGTCAGGCCCCTGGCCAGGCGGTAGCTGCCGGCCACGGACAGCAGGGTGAACGCATTCAGTTGCACGCGCTCCTGGTAGGGCGGTACCGGCGGGTAGTAGAAGTCGTCCTGGGTGCCGTTGTAGTCAAGGTTCAGATTGAGATTGGCGCGGCCATCCAGAAAACCCCAGTCGAGATTGGCGCTGGCGGTGTGTTCGGGCCGCCGGATCTCCCGCAGGGCGCGGCCGGTGTCGGCGTTGTCCTCTTCGGCGTCGAGCCAGGTGTAGGCAAAACCCAGCCGCAGCCCCGTTGCCGGCAGCCAGCGGCCCTGTAGTTCCAGGCCTCGCCGCCGGCTCTTGCCGTCCTCGTTGCGGGCCGTGAAGGCACCGGTGGCTGGGTCGAATACGAAACCATTGATCTCGTCGCGCAGCGCCTCGTCGAACCAGGTGAGCCCCAGCGTGAAGGGGCCGCCGGGTCGCCCGGTGTCCGCACCCAACTCCCAGCCGCGCGAGTGCTCGGGCTTGAGGTTGGGGTTGCCGATGAAGCTGGTGAAGTATCCGTAGCGCTCCGTGAACGTGGGGTGCTTGCTGCCGGTGCCGTAGGCGGCGCGCAGCTTGATTGCCGGGGCGACCCGCCAGGCGGCGCTCAGGCGCCCGGTCGTGTTGTTCTGGAAATCGCTGTTGCGGTCTTTGCGGGCGCTCGCAAGCAGTGCGAACGCCGGGGTGATGCTGCCGCTGTACTCGATGGTGAAGGAGTCCGCGCTCATCTTCTCGTCGCGGTTCGGGTCGCCGAAGCCCACCGGCCCGCGCTGGGAGAAGCGCTGCTGCTGGCGCTCGTAGGCGCCCGTGACGACCTGGCCCTCGGCGATGGCGAAGCTGGTCTGGTAGCTGAACACATCCGCTCGTGCGTCGGTGGTGTTCAGGTCGTAGCCGGTGGGTGCGAAGGCGTTCTCGGTGCGGTTGTTGTTGCCGGTGTCGGTTAGGGCGTAGCCGAGCCGATGCTGCCATCGGCCGTCCAGGGCATCGAGCGTGGCGCCTAGCTGCCCGTAGATCTGCTGGGCATCGGTCTCGTTGTCTCGGTCGGCGGGCAGGCCGGTGCCGAAGTCGACGCCGTCGAACTCGGTGTTGGCATCGGTGTAGCGGAAACTCGCGGCGGTGCGCAGGCTTGGCGCGAACGCATAGTCAAAGGCGAGGCTGAGCGTGGTGTTGCGATGCCCGTCCTGTTCGTTGCCGCTGCGGGAGATGTTGTCGCCGGCCGTGTTTAGCTCGCTTGCGCCGAGGCGCATGCGCAGCCGCTCGCCGCCATAGCTGGTGCTGCCGCCGAAGCGCCGCCAGGCGTCGCTGCCGCCTTCCATAAAGGCTGCGGCGTCGGTGCCCGCATCGGCCCGGCGGGTGGTTACGCTGATCACGCCCGAGAGCGCATCGCTGCCCCATAGGGAACTCTGAGGGCCGCGGATGATCTCCACGGACTCGATGCCGGAAGCCAGCAGGTTCGCGAAGTTGAACTCGCCGTTCTGCGCCGGGTCGTTGGCCCGCACACCGTCGATGAATACCAGCACATGGTTGGATTCGCCGCCACGCATGCGAAGCTGGGTAAGGGCACCGACCCCGCCGGCTCGACTCACCGCCACGCCGGGCACCCCGCGCAGCAGTTCACCGAGCAGCGCACCCTGACGCCGTGCCAGCAGGTCGCCGTCGAGCAGGGTTACCGAACTGCCGAGTTTGGCGGCGGACAGCGGCAGGCGCGCCGCCCGCACAATCAGGGTTTCGGGCTCTGGTTGGGGCCTGTGGCTACCCCTGGCGGGCCTATGCGCATTCGTAACATCCGGCGGCTGCGATACTCGGGCGGTTGTGCAGGCCGTGCCGGTGCCGGACCCCGCATCGTCGGTGGCAGTTCGCCGTGTCTCGGTTTGGCTGGATACGGTGGCGGACGAACAGGCGTCTTCCGCAGCCGTGGGGTTGGCATGTGCCGCGGATAGCGCCAATGCGCCGGTGAGCACGCCGAGAGCGGCAAGCCCGGCGAGTGCTTGAGCAGGTGGTTTGTTTTGCATGGCAGTCCCCAAACAACGGCAAGATAGATTTGGGGAGGGTTCGTGGAGCAATGGACTCGCGACCACGGATGAAGCCCTCCGCAACATCGTGTTCACCGGGAGGCGGTATCGGGCTTGCGTGGCGACGCTCACCGTTGCGGGGGCAGCACAGGACTTGCACCTGTTTCCCATGAAGCCTTTGGAACCTGCTTGCCGTACCGGCCTAACAGCGGCTTGGCAAGACGGACCCTCGGGCACCAGATCCGGCTGCGCGGAATATTAGGCGGGCGCCGCGCGGGGTGTCAATTCGGCCATACTGCCCATATGTGGGACACCCCTATATCTGGGGTACCCACCTCATCTGTTATATATAGAGGGGCTTATACGGCTAATTCCCCGGAGGGGCTCGTATCCACTTGCCGTCTTGCAAAAGGAACACCCACCCTTTGTCGCGGGGCGCTCCAGGTCAGGGATCGGGGCGACCATCACGCCCGCAGAACCCAGGCCGGACTCGACGGTGGATCTGTTGTACTCTGCGCACCCATGGAAGCGGTGCTGTGCAGGTGGCGTGTCGGCGCATTCTTGCTGCTCTTGTTGCTCGCGCTGCTGGCGGGTTGCGCCACGCCGCAGCCCATGCGGTTCCTGTACGGAGCAGACCCGGTTTATCCGCCGGAGGCGCAGGCGGCCGGGGTCGAGGGGTACGTAACCCTGCGCTATGACGTCACCGCCCAAGGAGAGGTTGCCAACCCGCGGGTGGTCGAGTCGGTGCCCAGCGGGGTTTTCGACGCGGCGGCACTGCGGGCCGTGAGCCAATGGCGGTTCCGCCCGCCCATGGTAAGCGGCCGCAATGTCGCGTTGCGCGACCGCGTTAGTACGCTGCGGTTCGAACTCGGCAAGGCCGATGACTATGTCGGCTACTGAGGGGCACGCCCCGGCACTGGCTACCGCGACACCTCACGACTCCGATGCCATGCGCGGGCGGCTTGAGGGGCGCGCAGCGGTACTGGCTACGACGACATGCCCATCGCTGCATCGACGCACTGGGACGAGGAGGGAGCGCCGCGCGCACTATGTCCCCGCCACCGGAAGGACGCCCCTGCTCTCCGTTGTGGGAGGTGCCCCCCGCGCTATGTCTCCGCCGCCACGAAGTCTCTCTCCGGTACCCTCTCGATGGGGTGCCCCCCGCACCCTGCGCGGGCCAGCACCGTGCGCCCGGTGCTCTGCGGGGCCCTCTCGATGGGGTGCCCCGCGCACCATGTCCCCGCCCCCGCCGGGTGCTGTGGCGCACCCCCGCTGGTAGAATTGACCCATGACCAGCACCAAACAACCCGGCGGCTTTTCCCCGGTGGGCGAAATCGCGCCGCGCCCCCTAGTGCTCCATCGAGCTGATAATGACGTATCAGCGATAGCGGGAGCACTAGGTACCGCGCCATGAGCGAACCTTCCCCCCAACTCCCGGACGACACTGGTTCGGAACTGCCCCAGCACGGTCAGGGTGAGCCGGATAATGCCGGGCAACCGCAACTCCAGCATGGTGCCGAACCGGAATTGCGCTTAGGCGAACTGCTGGTCGCCCGCAACCTGGTCGATGCCGCGGATGTCGAGAAGGCCGTCCAGATCCAGCAACAGGTGGGCGGCCGCCTCGGCGCGCTGCTCGTCAGAATCGGCGCCATCTCTGAAGATCTGCTGCTCAGGACCCTGGAGGAGCGCCTAGATGCCGTCTACCTGCGGAACGCCGAGGAACTGCCCGACAGCCTAGCGGTCTACCAGTTCATGGTGGCCTCGCCCATCAAGCTCGACTGGCTGCTCGACCGCGCCGTACTGCTCTGGCGCCAGGAAGGCGCCTTGCAATGCCTGGCCCGCGACCCCCGGGACCAGGAACTGCTCGGCGTCCTCAACTACTTCTACCCGGGCGAACCCGTGGCCTTCTACCTCGCCGCCAACCATCAGGTCGACCGCCTGGTGGAGTTCGTCCGCAAAGAGCGCGCCGTCGAGAACCTGTTTGCCGGCGGCGACGCCAGGCAACTGCGGGAGATGGCCGAAGAGGCCCCGGTGATCGAACTGGTCAACAACCTGCTCTCCCAGGCCGTCGACCTCGATGCCTCCGACATCCACGTAGAGCCGGCCGAAGAGAACTTCGCCGTCAGAATGCGGGTAGACGGCATTCTGCACAGCCGCCTTACCCAGCCCGTAGAGCGCTTTCCCGCGGTGGCCTCGCGCATCAAGCTGATCTCTGGCATCGACATCGCCGAACGGCGCCTGCCCCAGGACGGGCGCATCACCGTCCGCATCTCTGGCCGGGAGATGGACATTCGCGTCTCCACCGTGCCCTGTGCCTTCGGCGAATCCATCGTCATGCGCATGCTGCCCAAGGAGCGCGACGACCTTGCCCTAGCCGGCCTCGGCATGGCTGCCGACCACCTGGCCCTGTTCCGCGGCTGGCTCGGTTCCAGCAACGGCATCGTGTTGGTCACCGGCCCAACGGGCTCCGGCAAGTCCACTACCCTATACGCCGCCCTTGGCGAGATGGACGACGGCGTCAAGAAGATCATCACCGTGGAAGACCCGGTGGAATACCAGATGCCGAACATCACCCAGATTCAGACCCAGGCGGAGATCGGCTACACCTTCTCCCGCGCTCTGCGCGCCATCCTGCGGCAAGACCCGGACGTCATCATGATCGGTGAAATGCGCGACCTGGAAACCGCGGAAATCGCCATCCGCTCGGCGCTCACCGGCCATGTGGTGCTCTCCACCGTGCACACCAACGACGCCATCTCGAGTTTCACGCGCCTATTGGACATGGGTGTTGAACCCTTCCTGGTGGCCTCGCCCATCCGCGGCGTGCAGGCCCAGCGCCTGGTGCGCAAACCCTGCTCTCGCTGTGCACAGCCCATCGACCCGCCCACGCTGGTGGCAGAGCAGCTTGCCGCCATTCCGGGGGCGCTGCTGGGCGACAACTGGGTGCGGGCGGTGGGCTGCCCGGCCTGTCAGCAAACCGGCTACCGCGGCCGCACGGGCATTTATGAACTGGTGCCGATGAGTGGCGAACTGCAGGATATGATCGTCGCCGGCGCACCCTTGAACGACCTGAAACGCTTTGCCGCCGGTCGCGGCCACCGCAACCTTTTCCAGGACGGCCTCATCAAGGCCTCCCACGGCCGCACCACCCTGGACGAGGTTACCCGGCTGACGCTCACCGAAGGCTGACCGCGCCGTGGCGCAGTTCAACTACGAGGTTTTCGACCGCCAGGGCCGGCGCCGCACCGGCCAGACCGAGGCCGAATCCGCCACCGCGCTGGTGCGCCGCCTCACCGGCGACGGCCACACCGTGGTGGAAGTAAGCGAGCGCCGCGCGGAACTGCGCCTGGCCCCGCGCCGCCGCCTGCGCGCCCAGGAGCTGGCGGTGGCCTTCCACGAACTGGCCACACTGCTGGAATCCGGTGTCTCCCTGGGCGACGCCATCCTGGCCCAAAGCCGCGGCAGCCATCATCCCGCGCTGGCGGCCGGTTTCGCCGCTATCGGCAAGGGCCTTGCCCAGGGCCAGAACTTCACAGGTGTGCTCCGCGCGAGCGAGCTGCCCCTGCCAGACTACGTGCATCACCTGGTGGCGGCCGGCGAACTGAGCGGCCAACTTGCCGCCGCGCTGCGCCAGGCCGTGCAGCAGATGGAGTACGACCAGAAGGTCGCCACCGAGTTCAAGAACACCCTGACCTATCCGGCCATCCTGATCACGGCGGGCAGCGCCGCGGTGTTCTTCGTCTTCGTCTTCGTGGTACCCCAGTTTTCCAACCTGCTCGACCCGGGCAACGACCTGCCGCTGCTCGCCGAGGTGGTGCTGCGCACCGGCATCTGGTTCAACGACAACGTGCTACTCGTGGCCGGGGCGCTCGCCGCACTAGCCGCCATGGCCGTCGCCCTGTTCCGGCGGCCGGCGGTGCGCCAGAAGTTTATGGACGGCCTCGCCAGGCTGCCGCTGCTGCGCGACTGGCTCGCCGAGGCCGATATCGCCAAGTGGGCATCGGTGATGAGCGCCATGCTGGCGAGCCGCGTGGAACTGATGGACGCCCTTGGCCTGGCCGGCCGGAGTGTGCGGGTATCCAGCCGCCGTGTCGGCCTCGGCCGCGCCCAGGCCGACGTGCGCGGCGGCGCATCGCTCGCCGAGGCACTCGAAAAACAGGACGCGCTAACCCCCACGGGCTACAATCTGGTGCGGGTTGGCGAGCAGTCGGGCCAGCTAGCGCAAATGCTGCGCTCTCTGGCGTTGTTGTATGAGCAGAACAGCACGCGGCGCACGAAGCGCTTTCTCAGCCTCATCGAGCCGCTGGCCATACTGCTTATCGGCGGTTTGCTGGGGTCGATTATGATCGGTGTCATTCTGGCCATGACCAGTGTCAACGAGGGGGTGCTGTGAACACCGGAACAAAACGCAACGACGGCATACAGGGCGGCACCGGCCGCGGGCGGAACAAGCCGTGGCCGGCTGGCTTCACCCTCCTTGAACTGATGGTTGTGCTGGTGATCCTAGGCCTGCTCACCGGGCTGGTCGGCCCGCGCCTGTTCGGTCGGGTGGATGCCTCGAAGGTGCAAACCGCCGAAACCCAGGTAAAGATGCTGCGCGGTGCCCTGCAAGCCTACCGGCTCGATATCGGCGACTATCCGAGCACCGCCCAGGGCCTGGAGGCATTGATGAGCCCGCCCACCGATGTCGCCGACTACTGGCACGGGCCCTACCTCGCAGACAAACTGCCCCTGGACCCCTGGCGCGAGCCCTACAGGTACGAGTACCCGGCGGAAACCCCCCAGCGTTTTGCCCTCTACTCCCTAGGTGCCGATTCCGAAAGCGGCGGCGAGGACATTGATGCGGACATCGGCTACCTGGCGGAGTAGCCTGTTAGATACCCGATGTGCAAGTATTCGGCCCATCGATTCGCGGCCCCTTAGGGCGTCGGCCCCGGGTTTTTGCGGAGGCGTTTGCAGGCGCGCGGCGGCCGCTCCGGCGGCGGTTGTGCATGTTGATGGCTCGGCCTAGGCCACCGGCCGCTGTCTCTTGTGGGGCCGGTTCCGGTTGTGAATCTTTTTTTGGTATCAGGTGAAAAAAAGGGTTGCCATTTTGCCGAAGCCGTGGATAATCCGCCTGTAGCTGCAAGGCGGCGGTGCTTGCACCTAGGCCGAATGGCTGATTTAATATCAATTTGTTGGGATGACGGAGTGAAAAAGATGCTCAGCATAAAAACTCTCAGGGTTGCCATCGTAGCCATGGGGTCGGCGTTGTTGCTTGGGCCAGGCTTAGCGGCGGCACAGACGAATCAGGATCTCGGGGGTGAGGTTGAAGCGGTGACCTACGCTGCGGAATCCCTAGGCGCAGGCGTCAACAATGTTGAGGATGCCAATGGTAACGTTACCCACTACGGTTTGACGTCCCCTCCTTCGGGTGATCACTATGTCGGTATGGAGACGAAAAGGAGGATCGAAGGCGACGAGGGCCTGTTCGTCACGTTGGAACTCGGTGGTGGAATGGTATTCGCGAACAACACGGCGGCGGATGTCGGATACGCCATAGGAGGAGATGACCCTGCCACCCTTACTATTGAAACGCCTAATGCTGTAGGCGGCGCGAACCATTTTATTAACGGCGGGCCGGGAGATACCTTCGCCACGTTCAAGATAACCGGCAACGTTGCACCTGAAGATGTGATTTGGTTTAAAGTGACTGACCTGTTGGCGGTTCCGGCAGGCGCGGGAAGCTATACCGCGTCGATCGCTTCCCGAGGGGGGAATGACTCTGCGCTCGGTGCCGCTTTCTCCGGCTCAGCCACGGTGGTCAGCGTGGTTTCGGGCCTCGATGCGGGGGTTGCGATGGGTGCGCCCGTTACCGCCGATGTGGCCACCGGATTCAAAAACTTCGTTGACGGAGCAAACCAGGCGGCGCTGGGCTCCCTGTGGGCGAGGGCAAAGGAAGGTGATGCCGCCGTCCTAGCCGCGGCCGATGGTGAGACCGCGGCAAGTGGCGATATCCTTGCCGCAGCCGACGCGCTGGGCGTCACGATCAAGGGCGATCTTTCGGTCGGCACCTTTCAGCTTGTAAGCGCCACGAGCACCGTTGCCGCCGACGGATCCTTCGCGGCGAGCCAAGTGAACTGCGCCACGGCTACGGCAACAGACGCGTTGGCGATGGAGATGGAAGAGGTCGCAGAGGGCGAAGACCCCGTAACCGACACGAGCATGGGTACGGCGAGCCGGACGGCCGGGGAATACGGCCTGTGCATCAATGTCGCCGAGAACGAAGACCGAATTCCAGCCGGTGCATACACCGCATCCCTGTCGACCACTGCTGTCGGTGAGGGCGCGATGGCCATGGAGGTAGTGACGGATGCGGCCATTGGCAGCATCGAGCAAAACGGCACGTCGGTGAACATTGCCTATCTCACGGCTTCCGATAAGTACAACCAGCGGCTCATCATCGTGAACCGGAGTGCGAGGGAGGTCCAGTACAACGTCACCGACTTCGTCACAGAGGACGGCACCACGGTTGAGGCCACGGAAGCCGCAAGCGGCAACATTGCGCCGATGAGCCAGGCTGTTCTTCGTGTTAGGGATCTGCTGACCTTCACCGGCATGACTCGGGCCGCCGCCACCGTGGATGTCGATGCGCTTACCGGGGAGGTTTCGGTAGCGACCACGCAGGTCAACCTGGAAGACGGTAGCACCGATACGGTTCTCTACGACTAATCGTTCATGCAACTTCTGCATCCAACCGGATGCTTCAAAGGAGGGCGCAAGCCCTCCTTTTTTTTGGAACCTATGCCACCGCCGGCGCCCGGCTGTTCATCATGGCGGCCAACCTTCCGGATACCGCCTCGGTGGCATTTGCCACTGGCGTGTTGGTGTGTCGTATGTAACGGTCGGCCATGGTCGCGGTCTTGTGGCCAAGCAGGTCCCGCAACGTATGTGCACCGATGCCCGATTCGGCGGCGCGGGTCATGAAGGTGCGCCGCAAATCGTGCAGGCGCACATCGGCTAGGCCGCTGGCCTTAACCGCTGTGATGAAGGCCGATCTCACCTTCCAGTAGGTGATGGGAGTGTTGGGGCCGGTGCAGAACACCTGGTCCCCAACACGGGCAATGCCCGCCAGCAGCGCAAGGGTGGCTGTGCTCAACGGGTGGGTTCGCCGCCCGGTTTTCGTGGCGGGCAACAGGATGCTGCCGCATTCAAAGTTGATAAACTCCCACCGCATCGAAATCACTTCGCTGATGCGCAACCCGGTCAGCATCCCAGTCTTGATCGCGTCGCGGCACGCTGGATGTATATCCGACTCCGCGAGTGCCCTGCCCAGTGCGGCGATCTCCGCATGGCTAAGGGTTCGGTCACGAGGCTCCTCCCGGCTTCGCTCGATACCACCGGCAGGGGTTGTCGTACTGCCGTCTTAGGTCTTGGTCTTCAAAATATCGAAATATGCGGCTGGTAAGCGCCAGCACCCGGTTGCGCATTACGGGGGGGAGCGGGTCCACCATCCGCTCCACGTGGTAGCGCTTGACTTCGTTGATGTTGAGCTTGCCGAGCACGGGAATAAGGTAGCGCTGCGCCTGCTTCCTGTATTCCCGGACGGATCGCGGGGCCATTCTCCTGGTTCTGATGCGCTTGGGGCAGAACTCGCCGAAGAATGTCTCGATACCCTCTTCCACTGTGAGACTGCTACGCCGTTGCCGGCGGCGAGCTAGCAGATCAACCTCTCCCATGCGTACTTTTACCATTTCTCTGCCGGCCAGCGCACGAGCGTCCTTCAGTGAGACCTCGCCGACTCTCGCCAGGGTAGCCAGCCGTTGCCTGCCGGTACCATCCGTGTAACGCAAGACAAACGCTTGGGTACCGGCCGGGGTCATGCGGCAACCGAGCCCCTTCAGCTTGGTATCCCATTTGATATGGGTTCTAGGCCCAGGTTTCTGATCTCGGATTGTCCGCTCGGTGAGCATATTGCGCTTCCTTGGGATACATGGGGCCAGCGGCAGGTCACTGCCCGGCAAAATAGGGAACCTATAAAGATACGTTGACAAACCGCCACATGCCGAGCCCAGCAAGCCGCATAACCACTACAATCCCCAAAAGTAGGGGATCCTACCGATTGGGCAGCGGTACAGGGTGAGGGTTCGCAACAGCGGCGAATTGTAATGCCCCTCGTGAGATAAATAAAAACGAGGCGAGAACCAGCCCGCACATTGCGCCAAGCCGCCTAACAACCCCTACGAGGCAACCCAGTACCGTTTTGTGTGCGTGATATATCGGCAAATCGCCGAACCTCGGGCATTCAACTTTAAGCAAACACGCTTGGGCTTGAATCCCTATTGATATCGGAAATTTTTCCTACAAGACGCGGGTGGGTTGGGGTTGCAGTGATCGGTTGACAAACCACGACATGTGGCGGCGTATGCGGCTATCGGGACTCGGCATGTGGTGGTTTGTCAGCCTATCGTTATAGGTTCCCAAAAAAAAGGAGGGCTTGCGCCCTCCTTTGAAGCATCCGATTGGATGCAGAAGTTGCATGAACGATCAGTTGTAGAGAACCGTATCGGTGCTACCGTCTGACAGGTTGATCTGTACGGTCGCTACTCGAAACCTCCCCGGTAAGCGCATCGATATACACGGTGGCGGAGGCGCGACTCCTACCGGTGAAGGTCAGCAGATCCCTCAACACGAAGAACAACCTGGCTCATCGGCCCAATGGTGCCGCTTGCGGCTTCCGATGGCCTCAACCGTAGTACCGTCCTCCACGACGAAGTCGGTGACGTTGTACTGGACCGTTCTCGCACTCCGATTCACGATGATAGCCGCTGGTTGTAGCTATCGGAAGCCGTGAGATAGGCAATGTTCACCGACGTGCCGTTTTGCTCGATGCTGCCAATGGCCGCATCCGTCACCACCTCCATGGGCATCGCGCCCTCACCGACAGCAGTGGTCGACAGGCTTGCGGTGTATGCACCGGCTGGAATTCGGTCTTCGTTCTCGGTCACATCGACGCACAGGCCGTATTCCCCGGCCTATCCGGCTCGCCGTGCCCATGCTCGTGTCGGTTACGGGGTCCTCGCCCTCTGCGACCTCTTCCAATCTCCATCGCCAACGCGTCTGCAGCCGTAGCCGTGGCGCAGTTCACTTGGCTCGCCTACGAAGGCTCCGTCGGCAACGGTGCTCGTGGCGCTTACAAGCTGAAAGGTGCCGACCGAAAGATCGCCCTTGATCGTGACGCCCAGCGCGTCGGCTCCGGCGGCAAGGATATCGCCACTTTCCGCGGTGTCACCATCGGCTATCGGCTAGCACGGTGGCATCTCCTGCTTTGCCCTTATTTGCCCACAGGGAGCCCAGCGCCGCCTGGTTTGCTCCGTCAACGAAGTTTTTGAATCCGGTGGCCACGTCGGCGGTAGCCGGCGCACCCATCGCAACCCCCACATCGAGGCCCGAAACCACGCTGACAACTGTGGCCGAGCCGATAGAAAGCACTCGCGATCACATCGTCATTCCCCCCTCGGGAAGTGATCGACGCGGTATAGCTTCCCGCGCCTGCCGGAACCGCCAACCGGCACACTCAAACCAAATCGACTCGGTGCAACGTACTCCCCGATCTTGAACGTGACGAAGTTCGTTATCTCCCTGGCCGGCCCCACCGTCGCAATAAAATGGTTCCGCCTACCTGATTAGTCATGTAAACACAGATACTCGCCGATCCATATGCGAATACGACATGTTCCGAAGGTTGAAAACCAACCACCACCGAGTTCCAACGTGACGAACAGACCCTCGCTCGAAGTTCGACCCTCCTTTTCGTCTCCAGCGAGGTAGTGTTCCCCGCAATGTGGGATCAGGACGAAACCGTAGTGGGTAACGGGACCACCGGCATCCTCAACATTGTTGACGCCTGCGCCTAGGGATTCCGCAGCGTAGGTCACCGCTTCAACCTCTGGGTTTCCCGAGCATCCTGATACGTCTGTGCCGCCGCTAAGCCCGACCCAAGCAACAACGCCGACCCCATGGCTACGATGGCAACCCTGAGAGTTTTCATGCTGAGCATCTTTTTCACTCCGTCATCCCAACAAATTGATATTAAATCAGTTGGTTATGGGCTCCATTCGGTCGGTGTTTCCGCAAGTTTCTCAATGACCTGAGCAAAGTTTCCGGGCAGCGTGAAGCGGTGTTTGTCTGTTATATGTCCTTGAATGCGCCCGTTCGAACAGATCGGCAAAGCGGTGCGCCTTGCAGGCTCTTGCCGGGTGCGATCATGTGTGCGGCCCGTTGTGGGTGGGCGCGGGTCAAGGACTAACCTCGATGAGGGCGTTTGGCTTACACGGCTATGGGTAAAGTCCGGCAATCACTGTGCGGGGCCGGTGCTATAATCACGCCATGACCGTTACCGCATTCGACACACTCAAGGCGGCCAAGGCGCTGCAGGCTGTGGGCTTTGAGGAGCGCCAGGCCGAAGTGTTGGTCGGGACGGTTGGCGATGCCCTCCAAGAAAGCCAGGTAACCAGGGCGGACCTGGAACAGGCGCTGCGTCCGTTCATTACCAAGAAGGATCTGGACGAGGCTCTGAAGGAGGCGCTGCGTCCGTTCGTCACCAAGGCCGACCTGGCGGAGGTTGTGCGGCCGTCCATCACCCAGGAACATTCGGAAAAGGCGCTTGCGGAACAGTGGAAGCGTTTCGATGAGAGTTTTCAAAGACATTTTAGGTTGGTAGCGACGAAAAGCGATCTCGCCGACTTCGAACGTAGAATAACGGTCAAGTTTGGCATAATGCTGACCGCTGGCATCAGCCTCGTGCTTGCAGTTGTCGGCTTGTTGTAATTCGGTGAATTTCGTCATGGACGCGGGGTGCCCGCGGGTTATCTTTGCGAGCCCAGTTCGCGACCGCCAATCCGGTGCACATACATCGGGAAATCCTGATGCGGGCGATGCACCCTAAACAGGAGCACACCGGCTCCTACTACGCCGCCACGGCGAACCAGGCCACCAACTACCCCGCCCTGGCCGGCAGCGTCTCGGCGGATATCTGCGTGATCGGTGCCGGATTCACCGGCGTTGCCACTGCCCTGACCCTAGCCGAGCGTGGCTATTCCGTGGCGCTTGTCGAGGCGAACCGGGTCGGCTGGGGCGCGTCCGGTCGAAACGGCGGCCAGCTTATCAACGGCATTAACGGTCACGCCAAGATCGAGAAGAAATGTGGCCCCGGTGTCGGCGATATTCTTTGGGATATGGGTTGGCGGGGACATGACATCATCCATGAACGGGTCGAGAAGTACGGCATCGACTGCGATCTGAAGTCGGGTTTTGTGAGTGTGGCGCTCAAACCCCGGCACTTGGTGGAAATCGAGGAATATGCCGAGCAGCGGCAACGCCGCAATTTTTCCTACCCCTTTGCCGTGTGGGATCGGGAAAAGACCCGGACCATGCTGGGCACGGACGCCTACCAGGGTGCCTTCGCCTGTTACCGGGACGGTCATCTGCATCCACTAAACCTGTGCATCGGCGAGGCGCGGGCGGCGTCTGGGCTGGGTGTTGCGATTTTCGAGCAGTCGCCGGTCACCGGCATCGAGCATGGTGCTCGGCCAACGGTGAAAACGGACGGCGGCTCGGTGCGGGCCGATGCGGTTGTATTGGCCGGCAACGCCTATAGCCGGCTGGAACAGAAGCATCTTTCCGGGCTGATTTTCCCCGCCGGCAGCTACATCATCGCTACCGAGCCGCTCTCCGAGGAGGTGGCGGGTACCCTCAATCCGCTGGATGTTGCCGTCTGCGACATGAACGAGATCGTGGACTACCACCGACTGTCGGCGGACAGGCGGCTGCTCTACGGCGGTGCCTGCAACTATTCCGGGCGCGACCCGGTCGATATCAAGAGCTATATCCTGCCCCGCATGCTCAAGGTCTACCCGCAGCTTAGGGATGTGCACATCGACTTCGCCTGGGGCGGCAAGATCGGTATCGTGCCGAACCGCATACCCGTGGTCGGCCGCATCGACAACAACATCTATTACTGCCAGGGATACTCCGGCCACGGCGTGAACTCGACCCATGTCATGGGAGAGGTGGTTGCCGATGCGGTTGGCGGCACTATGGAGAAGTTCGACCTATTCGCGGGCATGAAACACATCCGCATTCCTGGTTCGCGATGGTTCGGCAACCAACTCATCGCGCTCGGCATGCTGTACTATCGCCTAAAAGACCTGTTGTGACCGCAGGACGCCCGCCGGGCGCGATGATACCGGGCACTTGGCTGCTTAGCGGTATTCCGCGCTCCGGCAGTTCGCTGTGCTGCCGGCTGGCGGGGGAGCTGCCCGATACCGTGGCGTTGTCGGAACCGATGCGTCGGGATGCGTTCGCCGGGGTCGACACGCCGGACGAGGCGTGTTTGCGAGTTGAGACATTCGCGATACAGGCGCGGGCGCACATCCTGGCGGCGGGCCGGGCGCCGTCCATACAGGTGGATGGTCAGCTCAACGACGATATGGTGGAAGCTCTACTGACCAAGGGCGGGTTGCGCCGTCGGCAGGGCCAGTCGGGCGAAATCGAGGTACGGAAACCGCTGTCTAGCGGTTTTACGCTGCTGATTAAGCACAATGCGTTGTTTGCGGCGCTATTGCCGCCGCTTGGCGTATCCTTCAAGTGTCTGGCGGTGGTGCGCAACCCGCTGGCGGTGCTGGCTTCCTGGCAGACCGTGGATTTGCCCGTGCACCGGGGCCGTATTCCAGCCGGGGAGCAATTCGACCGGGAACTATACCTGGCGCTGGAGCGGGAGCCCGGCGTCATACGCAAGCAGGTCGCCGTGCTGAACTGGTTTTTTGCCGCCTTCCGTGCGCACCTGGATGCAGACCAAATCTTCCGTTACGAAGACCTGATCGAAAGCGGCGGAGTGGCGCTGTTCCGACGCATCGGCCGCCCCGGTGTGCCGCCCGTGGCCCTGGAGAACCGCAACGGCAATCGGCTGTACAGGCATGCCCGGGTCGATACGCTGCTTGCGGCCCTGTTGCGGGATGGGGGTGCCTGGCAGGCGTTCTACACGGCTGCCGATTGCGAACGGGTGGCGGATATGATTTGCTCCCATCGATGAGAACCGTGTGGTTTCACAGGCAATACACGCGGCTGCGGGGCGGGCATCTCAAGCACTCGCACTATTTTGGGCATGTTATGCACATGCCGGGTTTTGCACCTAGAATCACGTTTACGGGTGAACCCGCTACCGGGGCACTGGCCAGGGAACGTGCCGACCTCTGGCCGCCGGGTGACGCCGGCGTTGCCGGGCGCTGGACACCGGGGGTTGGCGATGTGCTGTTTGTGGCGGGGGTGGACTGGCGCTATCTTGCCGCGCAGCGCCTCGAAACCTTGCTCAATCCCAGGGTCAACCTGGTCCAGGGTGTGCGCCACGCCCACCCGGGCACGGAGTTGTACGGGTATCTGGCGCACAGGGCGGTGCGCATCTGCGTCAGCGGCGAAGTTGCCGATGCGATTGGCGGCACTGGCCGGGTGAACGGCCCGGTGCTGACCATTCCCAATGGTATCGACCTTGTTCCAGACGCCGCCGCTGCCCGGGCGGCGAAACGCCGGGCTGTGCTTATCGTCGGCTACAAGGCCCCGCAACTGGCGCAAGCCGTGGCCATGCGGCTGGCGGCGGCGAATATCGACCACCTGGTGCTTACCGAGTTTCGCGCCAGAGAGGAATTTCTGACCCTGCTCGCCGAGAGTTCGGTCGCTGTATGCCTGCCCCAGGCGGAGGAGGGGTTCTATCTGCCGGCGCTGGAAGCCATGCGGCTCGGCTGCGTCCTGGTCACCTTCGACTGCGTTGGCAATCGGAGTTTCTGCCGTGCCGAACAGAACTGCCTGCTCGCCGAGCCCACGGTCGAATCGCTGGTCGGCGCGACGCAGCTGGCATTGGAGCTGCCTACGGAGGAACGCGCCGGGCTGCTCCGGCAGGCCGCGGCGACCGCCGGCAGGCACACGCTGGACGCCGAAAGAAAGCGCTTTCACGGCGTGCTGGCCGAAATCGACCGGCTCTGGGCGGAAGGGTGATGCGTGGTCTCGGCCTACCTCCCCTTGCTTGATTTCATGGTCGTCGGTGCCCAGAAATGCGGAACGACGGCCTTGGCGCACTACCTGGGGCAGCATCCCGGGATTGTTATGTCATCGGTAAAGGAACCCCATCTGTTCGACTCGCCGGACTATTCCCCGAATTGGACGCCGGAACAGATCGATGAACGCTACAAGCCCTTTTTTCGGCACGCCCCGCCGCCGGGCACGCGGGAAGCGCGAGAAGGGACACCCACCGCCACTGACGCGCCGGAAGGGACGCGGGAAGGGACACCCACTGCCACGCACGGGAAGGGACACCCGCCGCCACGCGGGGAGGCACCGCGGGACATGCGGGAAGGGACGCCCGCCGCCACTGAAGATACCCAAGAAGGGCCACCCGCCGAGGAAGCATCACCAGGCATCCTGATACGCGGAGAAGCGACGCCCATTTACCTGTTTCTGCCGGAGATCGCGCCCGAGTTAATGCGCTACAACCCGAACCTCAAGTTGATCGTATTGCTGCGCGACCCGGTACGGCGGGCCATCTCGCACTACTATATGGAGCGCAACCGCGGCTACGAACAGCTACCCCTGTGGTGCGCACTGATTTGGGAACCCTGGCGGCTGCGGCGCTGCACCGACGCGCGGCGTCTAGGCTCGGCTTGGCGGCGCCACTCCTATCGGCGGCGCGGCCTCTACAGCCGGCAACTGCGCAACCTATACCGTTGTTTCAACGTGGGCCAGGTGCTGCTTGTGCGCACCGACCATCTTGCCCAGCGCCACGACCAGACGATGCAGCGAATATTCCGGTTTCTGGGCGTTCCGGCGCACCGGGGAATCGAGGCAACAAGGGTATTCCAGGGCGAGCGGGATGGAAGAACCCACCGCGTCACTTCCTGGTTGCTGTGGCTGTCGTACCTGCCGGAATTCATCCGCATGCGCAAGTTTGGGAAGCGGCCACAGCATCCGGCATAAGCGCGTTCCCCGTCATTGCGCAGGGTGGGTGTTGTCAATGTCAATCGAAAATTGCAGGCATCTAGGGCGGAGCCCCGGAGTCTGTTAACTCGCTTGCATCGATGTCGGCCCGGCGTTGTAAGGGGTGGGTATCCCTTGGTGCTTCACTCGGGCGCCGAGCGGCGGGGGTGGGAGCGCACCTGTGATAGAGTGAAGCGATGAGGACAGGGTCGGCTCTTGGTATCCGGAGCGGGGTTGCCGGTGTTGCGGCGCGGTGCGGTGCGAGCGGGTTCTCTCTGCTGGAACTGATCGTGGTGCTGGCCCTTGTCGGCCTGGTGACGGTGCTGGCGCTACCGAACGTGGCAAGGCTGTACGAGGGCTTTACCAAGAGGTCCGAGCAGGGCCGCATATTGAATCAGATCGCCGGTTTGGGTCGGGAGGCAATGTTGCGCGGGCGCGCCTATGTGGTGTACGGCACGGGCAGCGATGCGGCGCGGGAGCAGGGCGGCGGCCAGTTGCCGGGCTTCGAACGCTATGCGCTGACGGTACCCGCGGGTTGGCAGGTCAACCTTGACCAGCCCCTGCTGGTGCGGTCCAACGGTATCTGCTTAGGTGCGACTATGACATTAGTGCACCGGGGTCAATCCGCGGCGCGATTGGTCCTGAAGGCGCCCTACTGCCGGGTCGATGGCGATGTGTAGCCCGCCCATGCCGTCCGTCTTCCCCGCTAGGGCGAATGGCTCGACAAACACAGTGGCCGATTGCTGGGCTATGCGGCTTGGCACTGCAACAACGCCGATGGCTTGCCCCGGGGCCGCCGCGTACAAATTCCAGGGCAGGCGGATGACCGCTAAAGGGCGGATTGGCGGTTTCACGCTACTGGAAACGGTGGTAGCGCTCGCGATCTTCGCTGGCGGTGCCATGGCGCTCTATGGCCTATTCAACACCAACCTGATCGCGCTGGAGCGGGTGCGGGCCACCGAGGAACATCTACCTGTGGTGCGCAACGCCATCGAGGTGTTGGCGTCCGTCAATCCCTGGCACCACTCCGAAGGGGAGTTCCAGGTTGACGGCTACCTGGTCAACTGGAAGGCGGAACTGATCGAGCCGCTTCGTCACGGGCAAACCAACGCGGGCATGATGAGCGGTTTCGACTTCGGTCTCTACGAGATCGAGTTCGTGATTGCCGGTGCAGAGCGTCGATCGGGCACCTGGCGTATGCGTGCGGTGGGCTATGAGCGGGTGCGGGGGCGCCCGCCGGAACAAGAGATCTTCTGATGGTGCGGATGCGGGGCCTGACGCTCATCGAAATGCTGGTGGTTTTTGTGCTGCTCGGGCTTGTCAGCACGCTGCTCTTCCAGGGAACCGGATTCTTCGCCACGCACTACGAGCCGGTTCAGCGCATGCATCGGGACGGTTTGGCTTCCGGATTGCAACAGCACTGGTTTATCTCGACGGTGCAGAGTTTGGTGCCCTACGGCCTGCGGGCGCGGCGTTTTCGTGGCCACGCCTCCTCGTTTCAGGGAATCACCTTGCAACCCCTGGCCGCGGAGCCCGGTATGGCCGTTGGCGCCCGGTGGTTCGTCGATGACCGGGACGGCTCCTATGCCGTGGTGTACCAGGAAGAACCGGGGTCCGACACCCAGGGTGTCGAGTGGACGGTGCTAACCTCTGCAGAGCCCGGGTTCAGGTTTCAGTACGCCGATGCCGGGGGCCGTTGGCATGCTCGCTGGCCGGTCGATGACGCGCCCGCCGCTTGGTTGCCCCGGGCCATCCGCCTGATCTCGCCTGGGCGCGGCCCGCTGTGGACAGCTCGGGTCGAGGCCTCCGCCACCCCGGTCGTCACGGACGAGGAGTTGCGGTGAATGCTCGGTGTCGAAGTGCGCATCGGTTGTGTCCTGGCCGCCGTGCGCCCGTGTTGCGCGTTGAGGGTTTCGTGCTGGTCGCCACCCTCTGGGTGCTGGCGGGTCTGGCCGTGTTGGCGGCCTACATTGATGGCATGGTGGCGGCCGATGTAGAGCGCGCCCGGCTGTACCGGCAGTCCATTCAGGACGAACTGCACCGCCGCGGTACCGAGGCTACGCTGCTGTATCTGTTTTCCACGGGCCGGCTGAGCCACCGGGGCCTGGTACTGGAGGAGAAGCAGCGGTTCCTGAAATCCTTCGACGACCCGGACCTGCCGCCGGGAGACGGCGAATTGACCATGGCGGGGGAAACCTACGCGGGGCTCGGCAGGATGAGGTTCTCGTTGCAGGACGAGCGCGGGCTGGCGCCCGTCAACATTCCGAATTCGCCCGTATTGAGTTCCGTGCTGGAACGGGCGGGAGTCGCGCCAGCCGACATCGCCCGCATACTGCCCCGCATCCGCGACTACATCGATGTGGATCACCAGCTTTCGTTGAACGGCGCCGAACGGTTCGACTACCTGCAACAGGGCTTGCCGCCCCCGGCCAACTGGTTTCTGGCAGGGCCTATGGAACTCAAGAAGGTGCTTGGTGTTGGGCAACTCATCTCGCCGACCCAGTGGCGGGCGTTGAGCCCCCTGCTCTCGACCCGGGGTGCCGGCGAATACAATTTCAACACGATGCAGCCCCAGGTGCTCGCCGCGCTGCTCCGGCTTGACCGGTCCGGTGTGCGGGCGGTGTTGCAGGCACGGGCGGAGCGGCCCATCACCCGGCCCGGCCAGATCGCCATGCTGACCGGGAAGTTTCCGCGCATCGACGAAGAGTTGATCGTGATGTATCCGTCTTCCTATGTGAGAATCGCCATTTGGCCCGCGGGCGGTGCCAGACAGTCGGTAGCGGGGTTCAGCTTCATCCTTGGCGATCTATTGCCCTGGCGGACCGAGTACCGGTATTCGGAGATAGCACCTGATCATGAATCTGAAGCTCTTCAGAGAGCTGCGACGCCGCTTCTCTGACAAGCCCAACGCGATACAGACACGGGAGGGTGTCGCGAGGCTGCCCGTGCAATCGCCCCACCGGCACTGGGTCGTGGGCCGGGGCCTGTGCATGTACCGCTGCGAGGACTTCGCCAACGTGCCGAGCGGCCGCCGTCCCGAGGCGCTGGCATTGAAATTGTCGGTGTGGAGCCCCTTTGAGAACACCGGCCATCACGCCGTCTGGTCGGGTTCCACGGCGATGGTATGGTTCTGGGACGGCACCGTGGTCAGAGTTCGCCCCAAGGAGCTCTTTGCAAATGCCGGCCCCCAGGCGGCGACCCGGGTGCGTATTCGGCCAGAGACCCTGTTTATGCCCCGCAAGTCGGACGGCGTACACCTGCAGGCCTGTCGGGAGGGGTTCGAACTACAGCATTGGCAAGAAGATGTACTGCGGGACACCTTCTGGTTTCCAGAGCGTCCCGACCAGGGCCGCATCGATTGGTTCTGTCGCCGCCGGGGTGTCGCCGACGGCATACGGGGCGAGGCGGCCGCCAGTGCCATGGCCGCAGAGCCCTGGTCGGGCACGGTGTCGGTGCGGGAATGGCTGCGGGCGAACGAACGCCCGTTGGCGCTAGCGCTCTTGGCCACGCTGATGCTGGTGCTGGTGTGGCAGGAAGTTCGCGTCTGGAAGATGGGTTACCTAGGGGAGGCGGCCGCCACGGAGCTGGCGCAGATGGAAGAAGAGCTGGCCCCGGCGCTAAACGCCCGCAACGAACTGGTGCGCCTGCGCGCCAGGAACGAAGCCCTCGCCGATATACTGAACCAACCCTCCCAGGCTCGCATCATGGGGCTGGTCGACCAGGCATTGCCCGGTGACTCCGCCCGGTTCCACCAGTGGCGCTATCAGCAGGGAGAACTGCGGGTTACCGTCGAAGACCCGAACCTTGACCCTATCGCCTATGTGCGCGCTCTGGAGGCGGTGCCGCTGTTCGATCAGGTGCGGGTGGGCCAGTCGCAGCGCAACAACCGGGTCGACATCACCCTGAGGGTACGCTCGTGAATGCGCAGTGGCGGATGCTCCAGGATTTTCGGTCGGAGTTCGCGGCCAATGCGCGGTTGCGGGCGGGCATCTGGTTGATGGCCGCTGTGCTGCTTTTCTACATGGCACTTGTCCAGTTCGAGCGGGTAACGGCGGCCCACGACGATTACGTTGCGGAAGCGGGGCGGTTGGCGCGAGCCGAGGTGCTGCTGCGGCGGGAAGACTGGCCGCAGTTGCTGGAAGCGGAGCGGTCTGCCAACCAGGCATTGGAGGCGGCCTACTGGCGGGCCGAGACCCAGGGTCTTGCCCAAGCGCGACTGCAGGCGGCGCTCTCCGGCATCGCCGGGGGGCTGGAACTGCGCAACGTGCGCATCCAGCCGGGGTTGACCCAGCCAGTGCCCGGTGTGCCGGGAGTCTGGCGTGTGCAGGTCCAGTTCAGCGCCAGCCATGAATCCGGCGTCCAGCTCCAGGTGTTGCACGCTTTGGCAACCCATCCCAAGAAACTGATTATCGACCGGCTCGATGTCATGCGGGGAGAAGCGCGCCTTACGCTTATCCTGTCGGCCTACTTCGTGGGTCTTGACGCCGATTCGGTGGCAGAGTAGCGCAGTGGCCGTGACAGCGGAGATTCTGACGGCCCTGGTCGATGCGGCGCGGCGGCGCCGGGTGCCGCTGATTACGATGCTCGGCGCGTTGTTGGTTGTGGTGCTTGCGGGCTTGGCTATTCCCGTGGGCTTGCCGGATCGGGCCACGGCGGAAGGGCGCGGCCAGGATCCGACCGGCCCGGTGGTCGAGGTGGCGGCGGCGGAGGATTTGGGCGCCTTTCTTGACAGTCGGCGCTGGGGGGTCGCGCTGCGGGATATCATTGACGAGGCGGCCGCGGCTGCCGCTGCCGCGGCCAGGGAAGCCGAAGAGATCGAGATCACGGCGGAACTGGCGAAGATCGGCTTCGTCGGCCTGATGGTGGAGCCAGACGAGTATGCCGTGTTGCTGGTGCTGCCAGATGGTAAACTCTCACGTTTAGCCGGGGGCGATGCGCTGCCGGATGGTCGTACCCTTGTGTCCGTCACCGGAAATTCCCTTACACTCGAAGACAGTGACCGGCACCGGGACGTATTACCGCTGTTTCCAAGGATTCGCACGGAGTAGAAAAGGATGATCGTCCGCGTTTGCATGGCGCTCGGCGTTCTAGTACTGGCCGGGTCTTGCACCACCCTCGGGGTGGACCCGTTCCCGGAACCGATCCGGGGGCCAAAGGCGGTGGTGCATGGGGCTGATGGACCGGCTGCGGAACCCGAGGGCTTAGCGGCGGGGGAGGAGGAAGCTCGGTTCGAGCCGACGCCGGGTGTCGTCATTCAGAAAAGCATCGCCGAAGGCATCGCCGACCAGCTAGGCCAGAATCTGCGCGGTGGCGACATCCAGGTGAGTTTCCACGATGTGCCCCTGATTGCGTTCGTCAACGAGGTATTCGGTGAGCTTTTGGGTATGTCGTTCTTCATCTCGCCGGGCCTCAAGAAAAAAACCGATCTGGTGACACTGCGTCTGACGGAGCCAGTGCCGCCGAGGCAGCTTTTCTCCACTGCCCGGCAGGTGCTGCAGGACTACGGCATCTCACTCGGCGAGCGGGATGGGGTACTGACATTCGCCGCCACCCAGGAGATCGGTTCCGACGACATCCCGCTGCTTATCAGCGGCCGTGCTCTGCCGGAAGTACCCCCCACCCACCGGACGATATTCCAGTTCGTCACCCTCAAGGTGCAGCGCACGGTGAGTATCACGCCCTGGCTCAAGCAGGCATTCAAAAGCGGCGACTTGGGAATTGTCGAAGATCCAACGCGTAATACGCTGCTGCTCAAGGGGAACCTCGCCACCATCGGGCAGGCGATCAACATGATCGAGGTGCTCGACCAGCCAGCGCTGCGGGGCCTGCATGGCGTTATCATCGAACCGCAGTTCCTCGATGCCGCCACCATGGCCAGCGACATCGCTGCGGTCATGGAAGCCGAGGGCTACAGGGTGAGCATTCGCGATGGGTACACCAGTATCATGCTGATTCCCCTGCAAAGCGCCAACAAGCTGGTGGCCTTTGCCGCGGATCGGCAGACCCTGGGCCACATCGAGAAATGGGCGCGGGCTCTGGATGCGGAGCAGCAACAGACCATCGAGGATGGCGTGTTCACCTACGAGGTGCAGCATACCCAGGCGGAAAGGATGACGGATACGCTGAACGAAATTCGGGGCTTAGGTACCGGTGGGTTCTCGGATATCGGCGACGACGGGGAAGGGAGCGCCCCGCGCGTCAGTGCCTCTGACGGCCGTATCGTCGTCGACAACAACCGCAACATGCTCCTATTCCGCGGCTCTGGCAAGGAATGGGGGGAACTGCTCGCGGTTATCAAGGAACTGGACAAGCCGGTGCCGTCCGTGTTGATCGAGGTGGTGCTCGCCGAGGTGACGCTTAGCGACGAGGAGGAGTCCGGGGTCGAATTCATGTTCCGATCTACGCTCGGCAACGGGCGCAGTTTAACCGGCGGCACACTGCAATCGCTGGGCCTCCAGGACAAGGCGTTTTCGCTCACCCTCGATAGCGCCGGCCAAACCCGCGCCATGCTGAACTTCTTCTACGACGAGAACCGGGTGATGATTCGGTCGCGGCCACGTCTTCTGGTCAAGAGCGGCGAGACGGCATCGTTCGAGGCGGGCAACGAGATTCCCGTTGTGGTGCAAACTTCCGATTCGGACGTTGCAATCGGGGGCACAACCAACGTGTTGCAGCAGGTTTCATACCGCAAGACCGGGGTGATTCTGGAGATCGAGCCTATCGTTCAGGCCAACGGGCTGGTGGATCTGCGCATTTCCCAGGAATTGAGCGAAGCCCGGCCGGCGGCAACGACGAGTCTGGAGGGTACGCCCACCATTCTGAATCGCCGCATCACCACAAACCTCACCCTCCGGGACGGGGGGTCGTTAGTGATGGGTGGACTGATATCCAAAAGCCAGAGCGCGGGCCAGGCGGGTATACCGGGGCTCGGCCGCGTTCCGGTGTTCGGGCGGCTGTTCCGCGCCGACAGCTTTCAGGAAGACCGCACGGAACTGATGATCATGGTAATTCCCTATGTAGTGGCCAATTTCGAGGAAGGCCAGGAGCTGACAGAGCGCATCAAGGCGGAACTGGAACTGCACGAGCAGTACATGCGCGGTTCCGGGTCTGTCGAGGGTTGATGTTGGGTGACCCGAGCCGGGATCCACCACCCAATTAAGCGGCGAAAGTCCACAACGGCCTGGAATGGCCGCTTACGTTGATTCCCGCCTTTTTGCCCCTCGTCACCGTCGTCCGCAAGTTCTACTCTAGCGAAAGCACGACCGTCCTACTTTCAGATCGCTAGTTTTTTGTCAACATTAATCGTTGCATGGTAGTGTATCAGTTTGAATCCCGAGCCTGCTGAATCCCCTGTGTGCCATGCCTCCGCCCGGCCCACAAATTCAAACTGATACACTACCCGTTGCATTATCAGTCGTCATAACTCTATCTCTTCTTTGTATAGTACCTGTTTAAGATAAGGGAGTAGATGATCGGAATGTTAATGACAGCGCTGCAGGTAAACCGGATCGCTGAGTCTGCGGCTCACTATTGCCCGATGCGTCCCGGCCCATGATTGAAAATTCTGCTGGTATCTATTGCAGTTTTTTTACCCGCTATTTCGATTTTGCGTCATAGCTGGTATCTCATCTTTTTGTTTCTCGCGCCTGGGCACTGCTCCTTAGAATAATCCCGCAAACTGGAAGGATAGTGATGATGCTGGGTGTAAAGAATCCGCTGCCAGGTGTGGTTTATCCGACTCAAGAAGCGCTGGATCGTTACGTCACCAATGGTCCATTGGGTGAGGAAACGCTCGCCGAAGGCATGATGGCGGCGTTTGCCCAATGGCCCGATCGCGTCGCGATCTCCTCGCCGGAAGGCGAGATGACTTTCGGTGAGCTGGATCACGACTCCGACTGTTTTGCCGCCGCGCTGCTCGACCTAGGGCTTGCGCCTCTGGACCGGGTGGTCTTTCAGGTGGTGAACAGCATTGAACTGATTGTGGCGTTAATGGCGTGCTGGAAAGCCGACTTGATTCCGGTGTGCACACTGGCAGCGCACCGCGATGCTGAAATTTCCTATCTCGCCGGCCATTCCAGAGCCAAGGCGCATTTCATCGGCATCGAAGAGCGTTTTGATTTTGTGGGGTTTGCGCGGGATATCGCGGCTAAAACGGATTCTCTGGAGCACCTTGTAGTGGTTCGCGGAGACGGCCCGGAAGAGATTCCCCACATGGCCGCGATGATTGACTCCCAGGATAGAGATGAAGCTCGCGCCCGAATTGAGGTGATCGATCGCGATCCCTTCCAGGTGACCGTATTCCAGCTTTCCGGGGGCACGACCAGCATTCCCAAAATCATTCCCCGCATGAGTAATGAGTACCTTTACAACATGCGGGCGTTTGTCGAGTGGGAGGGCCTAGATGAGAACACGGTGATGTTCTCGCCGATGCAGGTGATTCACAACGCGGCCATGGTGTGTTTTGCGTTTCCCGTGCTGCTCGTTGGCGGTCAGACGGTCGTCACCTCCAAGTCCGATCCAGCCACTATTCTTCAGTTGCTGGTGCAGAAAAGACCCACCCACTTTGTGGCTATCGGTGCAGCGCTGGCGCGGATGCAGCAGGCTGGTGTGAAAGACAAGCTGCCCCTGGGCCAGGTCAAGGGCGTGTTCAGTCCCAACGCTGCGCGTCAGACTGAGGAAGTTCTGGGCGTTACGGGGCTGCACCTGTTTGGGATGGCGGAAGGGCTGATCGCGTTCAGCCGTCCTGAGGATCCGCAGGAAGCGCGGTTCACTACGATCGGGCGGCCGATTTCCGAATGGGATGAAGTCCGCATCCTCGAGCCGGGCACCGAGAATGAGTTACCGCTCGGTGAAACCGGAGAGATGGTATCCCGCGGGCCATACACCTTCTGCGGTTATTACGATGCAAAAGAACGCAATCGCGAGGCCTTTACCAGTGACGGCTTCTATCGATCCGGCGACTTGATGTCGGCCCATGAAATTGACGGTCAGGTTTACTATGCCTTTGATGGCCGCCTGAAAGACGTGGTCAGCCGCGGCGGCGAGAAAATCAATTGCGAAGAAGTGGAGCACATGGCCCGCCGTCACCCGGGTATTGGCGATATTCTGATCGTGGCCATGCCTGACCGGGATTACGACGAGCGCGCCTGCGCGTTTGTGGTGCCGTCGGGGGCGGAAGAGGCACCGGACGTGACCGGGCTGATGGATTTTTTGGTGGGCGAAGGTCTGGCCAAGTACAAGTGCCCCGAACGAATTGAGCTGATTGCAGACTTTCCCACCACAAGCTCCGGCAAAACCAGTAAACCCATGCTGAAGGCCATGATCGAAGAGAAGCTGCGCGAGGAGGCTGCGCAAAGCGCGGCCAACTGAGGCGCATGCGGGTTGTGATGAGCGTTTGCCGGCTGGAAGGGCAGAACTCTATCCAATGAGGATTGCGGTCATCGGCGGCGGGCCGGCGGGGCTCTTTTTTGCCCGCAGGGTCAAACAGTTCTATCCCGACTGGCAGGTGGAGGTGTTTGAGCAGAACGCGCGAGATGCCACCTATGGGTTTGGGGTTGGGCTGCTCGGTAAATCCCTGGAATTTGTCAGACTTACCGATCCGCCTGTGCTGGACGACATCGTCGAAGCGGCCTTTGCCAGTTCCGCTATGGGTTTTGTGCACAACGGGGAAACTGTTGTGGTGGAGTCCGGCTTTGACGGCGAGTCCGTCGCAATCGAACGGATTGCGCTCTTGAATATTCTGCAGAGCCGCTGCGAAGAGGTGGGTGTCGATCTGCATTTTAAGACAGCGGTCGAAGACATCGAGACCCTGCGCCAAGAGGTGGATGTCCTAGTCGGCGCCGACGGCGTCAACAGCCGGACCCGGACGCACTACCAGGACCGGTTTGGATCCAAAGTGGAACCGCAGCGCAACATCTTTGCCTGGTACGCCACCGAGCACCCGTTCACGCCGGCGCTGATGATCTTCGAACAATCCGATATCGGGCTGGTGATTGCCCATGCTTACCAGTATCGGCCGGACCGATCGGGCTTCGCCATTGAGTGTGATCCGGAAGTCTGGGAGCGTGGTGGGTTTGGTGAGATGACGCCACAGGAGATGGACGTGAGATTCGAAGAGATCTTCGCCCCGTATCTCCACGGGCAGCCCCTTTTGTCTGGAACCGTGCGGGTTTTCTATCCGGCAATCGTCAAAAACGAACACTGGTCCACGGACAATGTGGTGCTGATCGGGGACGCTGCCCATACCGTTCACCCTTCCATCGGTTCGGGCACCCGTGTCGGCATGCGAGACGCCGCTGTTCTGGGGGAAGGGTTCAGCGAGCACGGGACGGATCTAAACTCGGTGTTTTCCTACTATCGGGCTAATCGGCAGTTCGGCGCAGACCTGTTTCAGCAGGCCGCGATACAAAGCATTAAGTGGTATGAGTCTTTGCAAGACCGGCTTCATTTTGATCCCGTCACCATGGCGTTCAGCTACATGCTGCGCACCGGCCGTGTGGACTATGCGCGTTTGCGGGAAACCGACCCGGAGTTTGTGCGACGCTATGAAGCAGCGCCCCTGCCGAAGTCTGTTTATCGGGTAGCCTGATGCCTTCCAAAACACTTGCCATCATCTTTCACAGCGGTATGGGCCATACCTCGTATCAGGCTAAGGCCGTGCGGGATGGCGCGAGCCGCGTTGACGGGGTCGACGTGAAGCTGATCTATGTCGAAGACGCCCGCGAGCAGTTGGAAGAAATCTCAAAGGTCGACGGCATGATTTTCGGCTGCCCCACCTACATGGGGTCGGTGTCGGCACCCTTTAAACAGTTTATGGATGACACGGCGCGCATCTGGTACGAGCAGGGCTGGCGCAACAAGGTGGCCGGCGGATTTACCAATTCGGGTAACCAAAGTGGCGATAAACTCAACACCCTGATGCAGCTCTGCGTGTTTGCCATGCAGCACGGCATGATCTGGGCTGGACTGGATCTGCCCGGGGGCAACAACTCAAGCTCGGGCAGCGTTGATGATCTGAATCGACTGGGAAGCTGGATGGGTGCAATGGCCCAGTCCAACACCGACCAGGGCATCGACGGCATTGCCGAGAGCGACCTCAAGACGGCTGCTTACCTGGGAGAACGCGTTGCCAACGTAGTACTTGGCTGGAACCCAGAATAAAGGGAAAGCCCGCGCCATGTTCAAAAAGATATTGGCGGTATTTGCAGTCCTAGTCCTTCTGGCGGCGGTGGCAGTGTATTGGTTGATGGCCGAGGGCGACCTGTCCGAGGGCCTAACCAGGGTAACCTCCGACAAGATTCGAGCAATCCAGGCAGGCACCGTTGTTCCGGTGATGTCGAGGGAAGGCGCTGCAACCGCCTACACCGGCGCAACGCTGATCGATGGAACTGGCGGTGCGCCTGTGCCAAACGCTGTCGTGTTGATTAACGGCAACCAGATTGTTGCGGCGGGCGCAGACATCGCCATTCCGGAAGGGACTGAAGTTGTCGACGCCAGCGGAAAGTGGATTACGCCGGGCCTGATCGACGCCCATGTCCATTTTATGGTGTCGGGGCGGATTTATACTCGACCCGCCATGATCGATCTTCAGCACATCGTGCCTTACGACGAGGAAGTCAAATTCATCCAAAGCAAAGTGGCGGTCAACTTGCGCAGTTACACCTGTGCAGGTGTCACCGGTGGCGTCTCCATGGGCGGCCCGAGTATCGAGTTCCAGGCCCGTGCCGCTGCACGCACCATGGATGAGGCTCCGACCATATTCACAAGTCACGGCGTGTCGGCCAACATGCCGGAATTTGTCGTCAAAACCTTTTTTCCGCTGTGGGACGGTGAACTGGCTCTGGTTCCGGTGCAGTCACCGGAGGCCGCTGTTGAGTTTGTCCGCGAAGCCGCCGAACTAAAGGCGGATGTGGTCAAGTTTGCCTATGACTACAGCGGCAGCAAGGTGCGCGAATGGATGCAAGCCGGCACTGAGGAAATCGTCACCGCTATGACCCAGGAGGCCGCAAGGCTTGGACTCAAGGTCACCGTCCACATCCACCAGCTCGAACCCGGAAAACGCATGATGGAAGTGGGCGCCGACAGCCTGCAGCACATTCCCGCAGACGCGCCTGTGGACGAAGAGTTTATTGCTCTGGCCAAAGAAAATGACGTCATTGTGGTTCCGACCATCAGTCTCCGGATCCGGTCGTTTCAGAATTCCTTCGACCGGAGATACGAACTGACCCTGGCAGAAGAAACCTGTGCTGACCCGGACGTGATCCGCTCCTGGTACGAAGTGGATGAGATGCCGGGTGTGGGTGACGATCGGTTCAAACAGGTTATCGCCGGAAATGAAACGGCTTTCGCCAACGCAAAGTCCCTTTATGACGCCGGCGTCACCCTCGCGGTGGGGACGGATGCCGCCTTAATGGGGATGCCCCATGGGGCGTCCATGCACTTCGAGCTGAAGACGATGAACGAGGTGGGCATTCCCGCTGAGGCCTTAATCGTTGCGGCCACCCTAAACAGCGCCAAGGTTGCAGGCCGGGAAGATGAGTATGGCAGTGTCGAGGCAGGCAAATTCGCCGACTTCCTGGTGCTGTCGAAAAACCCGCTGGCCGACATTGCCAACCTGCAGGCAATTGACCTTGTCGTCAAACACGGCAAGCCCTTCAGGCAGCAGGATCTTCTGCCGCCCCAATAACTCAGCAGTTAGGAAACAGCATGGCGGGCAGAACTATTCGACGGGACTTCCCCCCATGCCCTATGCGGAGTTTCCGTCCGCCGGCACGATTACGCTGGTCAAGAAAGGGCGAAGTGTGGAACTGGAGCTGACGATGCAGTTCTGACGGTTGGCCTTTGACCGGTTCGCGAGTTCAGGGCCGGGCGGCTTTCAGCCGTCCCAGCACAAACACCGATGCAGAGGCGATCACCATCGGAACGGCTCCCAGCATGAACAGCCGAGACAGGGGCAAATCCAGGCTGACCGCCGCTCCAACCGCGATGGGGCCGATGATTGCGCCCAGTCGCCCCGCCGCCAGGGCCCATCCCAGGCCGGTAGCGCGGGCATGGGTGTCATAGATGTTGCTGGTTATGGCATTGAGGCCGAACTGACTGCCCATGGCCGTGACCCCGGCCAGGAACAGGATGATGATCAGTAGGGTCAACGAGCCCGTCACCTGACCCAGCGAGCCCACTGCAACCGCGGCTACTGCAAATGCCGCAACCATGATCGGGATCGCACCCATGCGGTCCACGGCGGCCGCGATCAGCAAACCACCGATCACTCCGCCAGTAGCGAACAGAACGGTAGCCAGGATAGCTCGTTCCAGCGGGAAGCCAGCGGCGTTAAGCACCGAGGGCAACCAGGCTACCATCGCGAACAACGTAAGCAGATTGGCAAAGTAGACCACCCACAACAAAAGCGTGATGGGTGTTCGACCCGCCGTGAACAAGCCCTGAATGCTGCCGCCCGGCTGTTGAGGTGTCAGAGTCTCAAACCGGCTGGTGGCCGTGGCACTTGTGTCGGGCGCGATGCGATTGACGATCTGGGCAAGGCTCGCTTCGTGGTCAGGCTTCAGCGCCAGGAATCGTGGCGATTCGGGCAGCAGAAACACCAATAGGGGCACCAGAGCCAGGGGCACCGCGCCGCCCACGATGAAAACCGATTCCCAGCCAAACGCCTGGATCAGTCCCGCAGCAGCGAGCCCGCCCACGATGGTGCCGATGGGGAATCCGACAAACATAACGGTCATGAGCAGGGCGCGCCGTCGGGCAGGTGCAAATTCGGCGGTGAGGATATTGACGTTGGGCATCACGCCGCCCAACCCAATGCCCGTGAGAAAACGATACAGAAACAATTCGGTGGTGCTGCCTGCGGTTGCGGTCAAAAGCGCAAACAAACCCATTACCGCCACCGACAGAATGATCACCGGCTTGCGTCCGATGCGGTCAGCCATGGAGCTGCCCACAAGCGCGCCGACCATCAGGCCGATCAGCGCCGAGGAATAAAGCTGCCCCATCACGTCGGGCGAGAGCGAGAACTGCTCAGCCAGAAGTGGGGCCACGTAGCCGATGCTCTGGGCGTCGAACCCATCGATCATGGCCACGGAAAAACATAAAACCACCACCCGCCACTGCAGACCGCCGATTGGATTCGAATCGATCAGTTCATCAATTTTGATCGCGCCCTCGGACATTTCTCCTCCCCGATAGCTGCAACGTTGAGATTACTGTAACAGGAGATTCCCGGCGTTTACCGGGTATCGGTCTGCCGTGACGGAGCTGACCTGTCCATGGTCTGGACTACACCATTGGATAGGAGATGCTCAATCACCGGTAGGGTGACCCACAATCCAGTTCGGTGACACCGCGCACCACCGGCGGTAGTATCCTGCGTTGACGTTTTGGGAGCATCGTCATGCGCAGGGTGGACCTTAACCTCCTCTACATATTGCGGGAGATGCTGAAAGAACCGAATACCACCAGGGTCGGTGAAAAGCTGGGGCTGACCCAGTCTGCGGTGAGCGCGTCCCTAGGCCGACTGCGCTGGGCTTTTCAGGACGAACTCTTTGTCCGCTCTGGGCGCGCCATGGCGCCGACCAAGCGGGCCGAAGGTTTGCTGGAACCCGTCGAAGAGATCATTCAGCGAATCGAGAATCTGATCGAAGAGGTGCACTTCGAACCGGAGAAACTGCAGCGCAACTTCACGCTTGCCACCACTGATTTTCTCCTGCAAATCTATGCCGGGCCCATCATTGCGCATATACACCCCGTGGCGCCTAACACGCGGGTAATTTTTACACCCTTTGCGACAGATACTCGCGACCGGATTCGGTCAGGTCACCTAGACCTTATGGTGGCACCCTATGTGGGTGGGTTCGCGGAAATGGAGGTGAACTTCCAGGTGCTTTATACCGACCACCTGATCGTGGCTGTGCCGGCCGATTCGGAAAAATATGACGAAAAGATCACCGAAGAACAGTTACTCGGAGCAACTCATCTGGATTTCAATCCGGGCATGGTAGGGGGATGGAAGTCGACCACCCAGATGTTTGTCGAGGAGAAGGGGCTCCAGATCAAGTCTGTCGCCGAATTCACCACCATGACGACCCTGCTTTATTCGCTGCGCTATTCCGATGTGATTTCCATCATGCCCAGCAAGGTGGTGCAGGCCCTAGGCGAAGACGCTGGCGTCAAGGCACTTGAGCTGCCCTACGAGACGCCGGAATTCGAAGTGGGTCTGCTCTGGAACCGTTCCTTCGACAATGACCCCGAACACCAGTGGTTCCGCGAGATGGTGGAAAAGGCCATCGGCGGCATATAAACCCCAGGCAACTGCCAGGAAGACTCTGTGACAACAACCTTTCGCATCGGGCAGATAGTGCCCAGCTCTAACACCACCATGGAAACCGAGATTCCGGCGATGCTGCGCGGGCGGGAAGGAATTCGTGACGAACGGTTTACCTTTCACTCCAGTCGCATGCGGATGCAGAAAGTCACCAAGGAACAGCTTGAGGCCATGGACGCCGATTCGTTGCGCTGTGCTGCAGAACTGGCCGACGCTGATGTGGACGTCATGGGTTATGCTTGCCTAGTGGCCATTATGAGCATGGGGCTTGGCTATCACAAAACCAGCGAGCACCGGCTAACCCGAATTGCTGTGGAAACCGGTCACCCGGCGCCAGTGGTCACCTCCGCCGGCGCGCTGGTGGATGGATTGAAGGATCTCTCGGCGCAACGCATTTCTATCGTGACACCGTATATGCGCCCTCTCACCGATCTGGTCGTGAGTTACATCTATGGCAACACGACCCCGTTGTCCTCAGCGTAAGCCTGCCAGGTGCCCAGAAGCTCAGCGAACTTTTGCGGATAGGCATCGGACAGGTCTTCAATTTCGTACGGGTCTTTCCTGACATTGTATAGGCGCCAGGAGCCGTCATCCAGGGGCGGCTGCGACATGACGAGCTTCCAACCGTCCGCCCAGAGCGCCCGGTGGTTGTGAAGCTCCCAGCCGACCGTGTAATCCGGGCTGTGTACAGGGGCCTTTGATCCATCAACCACTGCTGCGAATGAGGCACCTTTGAACGGTAGAATCTCACGGTCCCGTGCGGGCTGTCGTTCAGCTCTCGCTAGTTCTAGGACGGTCGGAAAAATGTCCATCACTGTCAGGAACTCTCCGTAGGTACCCGCACTGGCCTGTTTGGGATAACTAACGATAGCGGGGCTCCTGATGCCACCTTCGGTTGTGTGGGACTTGTAGAATCGGAAAGGTCCGGAGCTCACTCTTGCCCACTCGTTGCCCAGAACCAAATACGAATTTGCTTCTCCCAGGTTTTCAAATCGATTGTCGCAGCATTGGGTAATGAAGTCTTTGAACATAGGCAAGGCCACATGATTACCCCCGGTTGCACCGTTATCGGACATAAAGATCACAATGGTGTTTTCGTATTGTCCCAGCTCCCTGAGCTTTGCAATGACCTCTCCGATGTAATGGTCCATGTCGTCGATCATCGCCGCGTAAATCTCCATCAGCCTGGCTGAGTAACGCTGCTCGTCGGGAGTGAGTTCATCCCATTTTTGAAACCCCGGCGGCTCCGGCTGACCATCAAATGAAGAGTCGACCAGTCCCAGTGCCTTCAATCTGGCTAGGCGCTCCAAATAGATGACCTCGTATCCTTGGTCGTATCGCCCCCTGTACCGTGAAACAGACTCTGCAGGCGCCTGCAATGGCCAGTGGGGTGCAGTGAACGACAGAAAGGCAAAGAAAGGTCGATCGTCCGTCCGATCTGCCTCAAGAAATTCAATAAGTTTGTTGGCATAGGTTGCCGTTGAATAAAACTTAGCCGGTGGCTTGATCAACACACCGTTCTCTCGGAATAACACGGTGTTCCGGTCGGTGCCTGGAACCAGTTGCCGGTCGTCGAAGTGACCCGCCGCACCTTCCAACATCGCGAAGGTCTTTTCGAAGCCTCGCGCATGCGGACTTGTGTGTTCCTCAAGACCGAGATGCCATTTTCCCGTCAAATAGGTCCGGTAGCCTGCGGCGCTGAGGGTTTCGGGCAAGATTTGTGTGCTGAAGTTTAGATATCCGTCGTAGCCGGGTTGTCCTCTCAAATGCGGCGCTGCCAGATTCAGATATTCTTCGGTGGCGCCCAACCCGACGATATGGTGGTCTGTTCCCGTCAGCAGCATCGCACGAGTCGGTGAACACGCTGGCGCCGTGTGAAAGTTTAACAGCCGAAGGCCGTTTTGAGCGATTGCATCAAGGTGAGGCGTGCGAATCTCGCCGCCGAAAGCGCCGAGGTCCGTAAAGCCTAGGTCATCTGCAACTATTAGAAGGAAATTCGGACGTGGCTCTGGATTGTTTCGCTCGGCATTGCAGCTTAGCAGCGTGAACGCGACAAGCAGAATGATGACGTGCTTCATGCCGCGCCTTGCCACAGACCTCGTGTGGCACGCTGAAATGTAAGAAGCTTATGAGACAGGACACTAGCTGCCATAAGGCAAAATTGAGCGGGCACAACCGAAAGCTGTGTAGTTGGCTAACCCAACGTCACCTATCGCGTTGCATTCAGAAACGATAAGTGGCTTGAAGCTCATAGCTTCGAGGCGGATCCAGGAAATAGAAGTAACTTCCCGCGAACCCCAGATTGCCCACCGGGATGTCATCTGGCGCGTTGGCAATCGTTTCATCGGTGAGGTTTTTGCCAAGCAGAGCGACGCTCCAGTTTCCCGAACCGGATAACTCCACGCGAGCGTTGATCTTTGTAAAGGAGTCCTGGACCAGTGTCGGATCATTGTCACCGGTTGTGAAGTAGTCACCCGAATGCTGCACGTCAATTCCCAAGGATAGATCGAGCGAATCCGTAATCGCAGTGTCGTAATCGAGTGCCAGATTTGCTGAGAAATCGGGTGCAAACTGCGTGTTCTGACCGGCGAGATCCGCAACACAGGGGCCCGACCCCGGAAAGCTGGCGGCCAGTCCTGCGTGGCAGGGCGCGCCGGGGAAGGAATCAAATTCGGAGTTGAGATAGGCCATAGTGAAGTACAAGGTCAGCGCATCGCTCAGCAGTGCTTCGCCATCCAGTTCGATACCCTGGCTCGTGGCCTCCGCCGCGTTTCTTACCTCAAAGCCGGCCACGCCGTCGAAGACGCTGACCTGCAAGTCTTCGAACTCACTCCGAAATGCTGCGATATTCAGGCGGGCACGGCCGTCCCACAGGCCGAGCTTGGCACCGAACTCGATGCTCTTTACCGTTTCGTCGCCGAATTCCTGCGCCTCTGGTATACCGAGGAGATTGGCTTCATCGTATCCCCCCGCCTTGTAACCTGCGCCCCACTTGGCGTAGAGCATGGCGTCGTCATTGACGTCGTACTGGACGACTATGTCGCCAGTCCAATGGTCTTCTTTGCGTACATTGTCAAAGCCTGGTGCAACGTTGCAGGTCCGGGCAGGAACCGGCGCGGGGAGCTGAAAGAACGTGTCGCAGATAAAAAAACCGGCGCCGTCGAAGGAATGTTCCTTGGCAAACCCAAGGAACTGGTCGTAAAAAGCTTGGTTTGGAAGGCTCACCGACCCTTGGTAGGTTCGGTAGCCCTCAATGAGGTACTCATCCACTACGAGTGATTTGTCCAGGACCTTCTCGTCCTTGGAGTAGCGTAATCCGGCTAGGAAGCGCAGATTGTGCGACGCATTCCAGGTAACTTGGCCAAACGCAGAAACTGTCTCGGTGTCCTGATAGGACTCGCGGACAATCGTGGCATCTCCAAATCCCTGTTGCAGAAACGGTTCCAGTGGGTTGCCGGCAAACAATGGGGCGATTCCAGAAAGAAAAATGTCCAGGTCGCCGAAGCGCTTCAACTCCTCGTCCTGATAGAAAAATCCTGCCAGCCACTCAACTGCCCCACCCTGGGGTGAGGTCAGAATAAACTCCTGCGTAAACTGCTTGTGGCCCTCGCTTCGCTGCTGGCCGATGAGTTGGACCGGTGCAAAGTCCAGATCCAGAGAGTTATGCGCCTGGGCATCTATGTAGCCGGTGATCGACTGCAGCGTATAGTCGCCGATGTTCCAGGTGGTGTTCAGGCTCACCAAATCCCACTCTGAATCATCAAATTGCGAAGGACGCCCAGGCAGCGCACCATCCTGGTATTTGTCGTAATCCAGCCCCGCCTGGAAATTCGGATCGCCAAAGGCCTGATAAATGAATGTGGCTGTGGGTGTCGCGATGCCAACCTTGTTCTGACGACCGATCGTATCCTGCTCTCCATGTTCCCACTTCAGCAGGAACCGGAGGTTGTCGCTGGCGAGCCATTCGAGCCCAAGACGACTCACGAACTCGTCTTCCTGCCGTTCGTCCTGACCTATAGTCCGGTTGTTGAAGTAGCCGTCGGTCTGATCGGCCCTGAGCGCCAGCCGGGCATTCAGTCCATCCGTAAGCGGCCCCGACAGGACCAACTGTGTCCCCCAGCCGCCGAACTCCGGCTCTGCCGTGGCCAGCAGAGAACCTTCAAACTCAGAGGTGGGGTCGGCGCTGGTAACGGTTATGGCACCGGCGATTGTGTTTTTTCCAAAAAGTGTATTCTGGGGGCCTTTCAATACTTCCACGCGTGCCAGGTCGAGAGTGGCCGCCCGGGAAGCCTGGCCGCGCCCACGATAGACGCCATCGACGAACGTACCTACAGACTGTTCGAATCCGGCGTTGCCGTAGGTGCCGACGCCGCGAATGAACAGTTTTTCGTTGCCTGACGTCTCAGTGATGTTCACCAGCGGGATGAACTGAGTAATGTCTTCCAGCGAGAATGCGCCCTGCTCGCTGATCCGGTCGCCGGTCATGACCGACACGGAAACGGGCACATCCTGAAGACTGGCTTCCCGTTTGGTCGCCGTGACGACAATCTCTTCTAGGGCCTGGGCCAGGGAGTTGGTGGTTTGCATGCCCAAAAAAGCCACAATGGCTATTGAGAGTTTTCGCGGTGATATGCGGGAGGCGGGTGTAGTGTGCATTGCTTACGATCTCACTCAGTTTGTTCAACCCAGACCTGCCGGAATTCGGCAGTGGGCTTGATCGGCCACGATATGACAACGCCGCGGGTGCGCACCAACGATTTGTGGCACTAGTATCTAGCGAGAGATTTGATGGTAGGTCATCGGGCCTTAGTGATGAGGTGCCTCATCGAAAGCGCCCTGACCGAGGAGGGCTGCCTGGACTACGGCTGGTGCCCGGACCCCCTGCATCCCGGTCGCATCCGCGTGTTCAAGCGGTGGGAGAGCGAGGCGGCCTTGGCCGCCCAGTTCGAGTGCGACTAGATGCGGTCGTCCGGTTCCGCTGGCCAGACCTCCAGATCGTCCGAGGCCAGCAGAGCCTCGATCAGCGGCACCGAACCGCCGATGTAGGCGGTGTCGTGGTCGATCTCCACCGCGAGGTGCCAGCTCCGGTCGTCCGGCCAGACCATGTTCGCGGTGAAGCCACGCTCCTCCTCCTGCTCCCGTGCGAAGAACTGCTTGTCAAACCGCATGTCCATATGCTCCAGCGGCGTGCGGAACAGATCCCACTCCCGTTGAGGGGTCGCGATGAACTTGGTGTTTGGAATGAAGTCCTCGTAGTCCCACCCCCACCCCCGCCACACGGCAAGCCAGACGCCCCGACAGGCCGTATGCGACGCCAGAATGGCCCGCAACGGCCGAAATACGACGGGCGGCACCGTTCCCTCCTCCGGTGCCTCGACGCCCGGCTCGGCAATGGAATCCCATTGCATCAGCGCATGAGCGCGGCGCCCGGTGCGGCGGGCCATCTCCGCCCACCGCACCGGCTCTTCCCGCCGCCGTCCACCGCGGCGACGCCGGCCGGGGTAGAAGATCCGGGCGTAGTGCGCAAACCCCTGGGGAACGACCGAGCAGACGCTGTAAGTATTGAAGGGCGCCAGGCGCTCCAGCACCCATTGGGCGTCCCAAACATCGGTGACCGGCTCTATGGGCACCACAGGGACGTTGGCGCGCTCGAGCATCGGCACAGGTGCGGATGGAACTGACCCGTCGCCAGTACCCGCATAAAAAAACGGGGATCCAAATTTATCGGTCGCCATAGGCGTCATGGGTCACAATTTGGGGCGGCTCCAAAACATAGCTACAGCCTCAGTCCGCCTTGCTTGTAACCTCTCCGTGCTAGTGTTGCGTCTCTTAATTGACCATATTGTGTTTTTTTGTGTGCTTGTCGAACGCGTTGGATCTTGGCTGGGATGTCTTGTCCCGTCTGTTTCCAGGCCTACGGTTCGGGGTTCAGGTTGCGCTCTTCAAGATGGCCAGTGATTCTCGCACCGCACTAAGTTCATCGTCAGACAACTGATCCATCGTTCACTCCTGAGTTACAGATCCTACAATAGGAGTATAAGTATAAGATGGAAAACGAGGCTTGGAGACTGGATATGGAATACGGCATTGCGCTTGCATCCGAGATCGATAGCTGGCGATGGGTCCAGCGGGCGGAGAACCTGGGATTCAGCTCAGCCTGGTTCTACGACACACAGTTGCTTAACCCTGATGTGTTTATCTGCATGGCCCTTGCTGCAGAAAAGACGGAACGCATCAGGCTGGGCACAGGTGTTCTGGTACCGTCCAACAGGATTGAGCCGGTCACGGCCAACGCCCTTGCCACGCTCAACCGGCTGGCACCCGGGCGCATCGACTTTGGTGTCGGCACGGGCTTCACCGCCCGCAGGACCATGGGACTCGGCGCCATACCGCAGAAGAAGATGCGAACCTACGTCGATCGTGTCCGCGCCCTGGTGCGCGGCGAGATTGTCACCTGGGACTTTGAAGGCAAGCAGCGCAAGATCGGGTTTCTGAACTCCGATCTTGGCCTCATCAATGTTGAGGACGAGGTTCCGCTTTGGATTTCCGCGTTCGGTCCGAAAGGACGCCGATTGGTTGCCGAACTGGATGCGGGCTGGCTGAATTTCAGCGGTATGACCGGCGCGGTTGAATCGCTGCAGCAGATGCAGTCGGACTGGCAGGGCTCGGGCCGCGACCCTGAGGATCTGAAGTCGGTGCTGTTTTTCCTGGGAGCAGTTCTGACCGGAGACGAGGCAACGGATCGGGATCGTCTGATGAAACAGGCCGCACCTTCTACAGCGGTGATCATGCATAACCTTGCCGACGCCCTCCCCCCGATGGGAGGGCGATTCCCCGATGGTCCGATTGGACAACTGCACCAGGCCTACATGAAAGAACATGATCGTTACGAGCCACAGGATGCTAAATACCTTCAAAATCACCGGGGTCATCTCATGTTTGTGCGCCCGGAAGAAGCCTCGTTGTATTCACCGGACCTGGTCAAGGCGACCACGATGAGCGGCACCTATGACGAACTGGTCGATAACATGCGAACTTTGGCGGAAGCTGGTTATAACCAGGTCACCGTGCAGCTAGTGCATGGCCAGGAGGAGGCGATCGAGGACTGGGCGCGAGTGTTTAGGTCCCTTCAGACCTGAGGCAGCACCTCAATCGCGGTCGAGTTCTCAATTCCGATTGAACAATAGCTGCGGCTGCAAGTTACCATCGAAACGCTGGGTATCCGTGTAGGCAGGAGGGTGCTTTTCGTTCGTCGTCGAAACGACGATCGCCTCTGCGCTCGCCATCAGGCCACCTTGCACAGGCGCGCGTCCATCTCGGCTCCCTGATTCGAGACGAGTTGCCCGGGCAGCGCTTTCGCGCAGGTCTCACTGTTGTTGAAGATCGGCTCGCCGTTGACGATGACCCAGTCGATGCCTTGTGCCGGTACGATGCGTCGCCAGTCACCGTTCGGAAGGTCGTTCCGAATGGCATAGTTGTCACGCTCGTACCCGATCGAGTCGTAATCGTAGACGTAGAGATCGGCGGCGTTGCCCTCGATGAGGGTCCCGCGCCGGTCGAGTCCGAGGATCCGGGCGGGGAGCTGACTCATCCGGAAATGAACATCCTCAAGCGACAGCAGCCCTTCCTCTCGCACCAGCCACGAGATCATCTCGGTCGAGTAGTGCCCTCCGGAGAAAAACTTGACGTGCGCTCCGCCATCCGAAGTGCCGGGCACAGACCGCTTGTGGCGAAGAATTTCGGCATTCTTTGCTGGATCCTGGCCGAGGACCTCCGTCGTGCGGAAGTCGGCGTCGAGACCTGACTGAGCGACGATGTCGAAGAACAGGTCGGTGACCGGCCGTCCCGTCTCCGCGGCGATCTCGCGGGTCGCGGTGTAGTCACTAAGGGGCCCGATCTTCTCGATGCGGCCATTCGAGACGCCGATGTCGGCGACGTATCGGGGGAACTGGGTGCCGTCGACGACGGTTCCGGATTTGAGTACCAGGTCATAGTGGGGCATGCGGTTGTTTCCTCAGAAATTGAGGCGAATCGCACTAGATAGTACGCAAGAAAACCATATAAATGCGTTATAGTAAACAACACGTAGATGTTAAATTAGATATGTTGCGATATTAAAAAGGGTCTGTCGAGTGCGTCGGCCCATGCCCCATGGGTATTTCCACTGCCTAAATCAACCCCGAGTTCGCCCCTGTCGCACTAGGCGAGCCTATAGAGTTTACAGATGAATTCAAAGAAACTGACGATATTACACACGGGTATCGTACTTTTTTTCAGTATGTCGATCGCTTTCGCAGAAGGGGAAGCCTCATCTACCGGTGATATGTTGATTGAAAACATCAGCATTATCGACGGTAAAGGAAATGCCCCGGTAGCAGCTCAGTACGGATTAGAGGACCTAGCAGATGCTTTTCGTTATCAGGAATCCCAACAACACTTCGGGAAGATTTGCATAAACGTCTCTTGAATTTGTCGTGCCCATCGACTGACCGGCGCTGTCGTCACGGTTGGTATAGAATTCGGATAATGTTTGGAGACAATTATTGTGGCTGAAGAGCTCGCAGAACTTGATTTGCAGATCATTCAGGCGTTGATCAAGGAACCACGGCGCTCTTATCGTTCGCTGGCGGAAGACTTCGACGTTTCTCAACAGTATGTCGCACGCAGAATGAGTTTCCTCATAGAAAATGAGGTTCTTCGAATCACCGTTCAGAAAGACTTTGAAGCGGCAGGCGCACACTTTCCTGCCCATGTCGATGTGTATGTTGCACACGGTCGTAAAGAAGACGTAGCCCAAGCACTCGCCAGCTTAGATGAGGTAACGAACTGCCTTATCACAGCCGGTCGGCCTGAAATCATCATTAGAACAGCGACTCGCAACCAAAAGCACTTCGTCGAATTCATACAGAACAAGGTCACAGCGATCGGAGGCATTGAACGAACCGAAACAATTACAGTGCTCAACATAGAAAAGTACAACCTGCACTACGCACGGATAGATTTATGAAAGAACCGCTCGATGACTTTGAAGAACAACTATTCGAGATTCTGAAACCGGACGCTAGGGTCAGCAATCGCGTGGTGGCGCACGAACTGAAAGTCACTGAAGGTGCGATCCGTCACCGACTAAGGAAACTGACGTCAGCAAAATCCATGCGCATTAGTGCACTCGTCAACCCCGTCAAAGTCAATCAGACAGCAATCGTTGATGTTCGCTTGGTGGTCGAAACAGCAGCGATAAAACGAGTCATCGGTGCCTTAAAAGAAATCGACCAGATTGGATACATCGCGTTGGTTTCTGGAGCATGCGATATCGTCTTCATTATGACCGACGAAAGCCTAGATGGCTTGTTCACGCTGTACGAGTCAAAAATCATTGAGCTTGAGGGTGTGATAACGGGAACGATTCATGTGATTCGCAGTGTCCAAAAACATGTTCTCGAACTCACTCACATTATGGAAGACTAATGTGGTCGTATCGCGGACATCTTAATTGGCGATTCCCATGTTTAGTAAAGCATTGCTTTAGCGACGGACGACACGGATCCTTCCCGCCGCTACGATAGCGACCAGACAGCGTGCTCAGATCGGCTTTGCGACCCAAGATATATCGAGTGATATTACAGGCCATGTATTTGCTTGGTCGCAGTCCGAGAAGAGCTTTCGAAAGGTTGGCGGGACCGATGGCGCGATGCCCAACGGGGTCGTTACCTCGCCCGATGGCCGCTTTATCTACATGAACGCGACCGCAGAGCATAGCGTACGGAAGGTCGAAGTCGCGACCGGCCGTGAACTCGGCCGTGCGACGGCATGGCAACACCATTCGACAACGTTGTCGCCATTGAAGCCCGTAACTTCATGGCGTACTCGAGCGCCGGTGCGATACTCGTGGGTTCAGGTGCTCGGTACTATACAAAGAAGAGATCGAGTTATGACGACTGATAATGCAACGACTAATGTTGACAAAAAACTAGCCGAGTTGATGGTGATCTATGGCAACTCGACAGGTTTTCCAACAGAAGAACAATGGCGCTGTATTTTGCTATATCCCAACAAACAGCCCATTGTGACCGTAAGCTTTCTGCAACTGCCTACTGGCGAATTGCGCGATGAGAAGCTGGGTTTTCGTGGCAGTGTGGCTGAAGCACTGGCGAAGTACGTTGAAGTCACTACGCCTCTCATCGAGCGCATCGGCGTGAAGCCCGTTTATGTGAGTGGCCTGCCGCTCACGATTATCGGTGATGACAGCAATCAGTGGGATACGGTGGTCGTGACTCAGTACCCAAGTGCAGAATCTTTTATTGAGTTGCATCTAGACCCTGAATACTGTGAAAAGGCGCTGCCATATCGCCGGTTGACTACCAAGCGGTGTATTATGCTGTTGTCACAGCAAGCCAACCCCTCCTAGTTAGCTCCTGTCCGTAGATACGGAATCTGCCGGCGAGGTGGTTGGTGCGGGCGGGTCGCGAGGTATCTCACAACGAGCGGTTCGAACGGTGCGTCCGTCCATGTTTTCGGTCGATAAGCTGGGCGAACAGCTCAAAGGACAGTCGAGAACGGTGATTGGCACCGAGGACGGCGTTGCCGGCGAGCGCTCGGCCACAGGTGACTCTCGGTGTTGAAGATCGGTTTTCGAGAGCGGCGAACGGTAGGGTCAGGCCGACTGGGGATGCAGTAGCGTTTGCACACGGCCTTGAGGGCGGTGTCGTCGAGCGCCATGCGTTCGAGTTCGCGGACCGTGCGGCAGGTTTCGAGCAGGAGCTTGCCCATGCGCCTGGCCCAGGCGTGGCCTTGGGCGTCCTCGACGAGCTTGAGGTATCGCTGTAGCATATGAACTGACGGCTAGGAGATTCACAGATGACTGAACAACAATCATTCGACTGGGAATCTACAACTGTGGTCAAGATAGGCCTTGGATGTCGCTCGTTGGTGCCAAAGAGTTCTACAGACCAGGGTTGTCAACGCGTGGCGATGATAACCAACAAAGGGCTGCTCGCAGTTGGCGTCGTCCATTACACCCGCCCCAAGGCCAAGCCGCTTGGAATCACACATATCTCCCTACCCATTACCATAGAGAAATAGAGAATGCGAAAAAGTGGCCGTCCAAGCGAACCTGTGATCACCTACGAGACAGTCGTAGACGAAGCGCTGAATATCATTGACGAAGAGGGCCTACCCCGCTTTAGCATGCGTAAGCTAGGGAAAAGGCTGAATATAAATTCGACATCGCTTTACCACCATTTCAAGGATAAGGATGAGATTCTCCGCGCCGTCGCGCAGAAAATCGTGGACAGCGGAAACGTACCCCGTGCGCGAACACCCGATAGCTGGGAGCAAGCGCTCATGACAATGGCAATGTCATACCGTGAGACAATCCTTCAGCATCCAAATGCCGCGATGCTGACGAGTGCCCACAATCCGCGCCCCAACAACCACGACAAATACGAGCGCTGCCTACAGAATTTCAGAGATGCTGGATTCAATACTGAAGAATCCCTCCTCTTGATGGTGAGCATTGAAGTTCTTTCGCTAGGGAGTGCAATGGCCGAGGTAACCGGCGGAAAGCGAATTGAATTTGGAGCGGTCGATCCAGAGAACTACCCGCTACTCTACGAAGCCACACGGCGAAAGAGTATTGATCTCCAAAAAAGCTTTACGCAGATGTGCCACCTCGTTTTGACCGGCGCGCTTCAACAGCAGGACTGAAGGCTGACCAAGTCAGATAGCGACCGGCCACAGCGATTCCGCAACCTCGTTAATTCAGCTAGGCAGCCGAGGGCTTTTCTATTGCGATGGTATTGGTTTCTTTCGAGATGTTCGTAAAGTCGCCCGAGCCGAAGAACACCGGGGTTAAGACATGCTCTCGCACACGCCACTCTCCATCTTCGCAAAGCTCGTACTTATCGGAGTACATTCCGACACCGAACTCCATTTCCCCACCTGGAACCCGACCATATTCACCGATATAGTAACGAACGCAGGCAGTACGCCCAGTATATTCGTCGATGTGCGTCGAATAGTGGGTTTGAGCCGCCAACGCCAGAGAGTCTTCAAAAGCCTTCATTGCTGCCTTGATCGCTTCGCGTCCTCGAAAGGGGAATCCGGCCTCGTCGCCTGTCAGCTTGGAGGCATCCCAAACCGAATCATGCTCAAGGAAACAACTCGCGTAGAGCTCAGGATCATTCCGCGTCACCGCATCAATGAGCTTCAGTGGGACGGCCTCGATCGCAAGCCGCGTTTCAATATCAAGCTTTACCGTCGCCATACCAATTTTCTCCGCTAAACATTTGCGTTCTAGTCTGATCGAGCCTCTGTTTAGGCATTATGGATTGACCTCCAAAGGCCATTCTTGGACGATTTTGGCTTTCAGTACCTTTTGAGTCGCACCAACCGGAAGCGGGTCGGTACGCAACCACCATTTTGTGGGTCGTTCAAAATATGCCAGAAGTGGTGCGACATATTCTGCCAATTTGGCCTCGGTCAATCTCGCCCCTTCGCGTAAGACGATAGCTGCACCGACTTCCTCTCCCCATTCACGGCTCTCTAGCCCAACGACCGCGACTTCCAAGACATCCCGATGCCTTATCAACGCCGCCTCCACGTTGGCGGCGGCAACATTCTCACCGCCTCTGATGATGACGTCCTTACTGCGTCCAGTTACGTGTACGTAACCATCCTCATCCAAGTAACCCAAGTCACCCATATGCAGCCAGCCTTCAGAGTCAATTGGATTATCCGCACTCCCAAGATAGCCCGTCATATTGGTTGGGGACCGCGCACAGATCTCCCCAACTCCGTCGTCTTTCGGAGAATCGATTTTAAGTTCCACTACTAGCAGCGGTCTACCGGAGGCTGTCGGCCTTTGCGCATAGGACAGTCCCGACATTGTGGTGAGTGTGCCGCCCGCCTCGCTTGATCCGTACACCACGCTGACGTTTCCACGAAGGGAAGAAAATGTTGCCCGCACTTTCTCCGTGATCTCAGGCGGCACTCTCGTTCCGCCAGTGCCAATAGACCGCAAGCTTGAGTGGTCAAACTCTGAAAGACGAGAACATTCAATCAGTCGGGTGAGCATCGTAGGCGGTCCACCCCAAGCCGTGACTCTTTCCTTCTCTATGGTCCTGAGGATCTTCAACGGATCGAATCTACCCTCGGTCATGATGAGCTTTCCGCCAGAAATCAAGATAGACAGAATCAGTTGTATGCCCGCAATGTGAAAGAGTGGTGAAGATATTAGTTGTATCGGCGATGGATCAGCAGTGCTTCTCTGATGGGGCAGCTTGTTGGCTGCGCACTGAAGATTATGAACGTTTGCTATCTGAGAGCGGTGCGATAGGATCGCTCCCTTGGGTGCGCCGGTGGACCCGGAGGTAAAGAGAATGATCGCGGGATCATCCTCGTTCACATTAGGCCGCGCATCCTGCCCGGAAATGCTTCGATCCTCAACCCACTCACGGATCTTCTCGACAGCCACGGACCTTTGATGCGGCGGCACGTCGGCAAGTCTTTTTTTGTCAGCAATGGTGAAATCAATGTCAGCAGTTTCATGCGCATGTTCCACTTCGTGCTTGCTCCACCAAGCGTTTCCCGACACAACAACACCGCCAACTTGCAGTATCGCCCAGAAGGAAACTATCCATTCCATGCTATTTGCCGCGAGCAGGAGCACCCTATTGCCCTGCTTGGCACCCATTCCAGTCAACCTTGCCGCTACCCGGTAAACCGCTTGTTCGTGCTCCCTGTAGGTTAAACGACGTTCTTCACATACAAGGTACTCATGATCGGGCCATCTACGGGCGTCAATCAACAGATCGGTTATGGTTTTTCGACGGGCACCGTACATGCGGCAGGGGTGGCCATTGATGACCCCCGTCGTTACGCCAGCTCCCCATTCAAACCCGTCGTACTCAAACCCCATGGAATCGGTCTCCGGTCACAGGTTCCTTGCAAAAGTCTTTTCCTGCTGGATTTTCTTGCTCAGGGACTGGTCAATCGCACTACCGTGCTTGGAGTGCGCCTCCGTGTCGTAGTCTTGCAAGACTATTTCGCCTTGAAGGACCTTTCGCTTCCATTCCTGGTGTTCAACCTCCAGGGCTTGAAACTCTGGCATGACCTTATCGGCGAACAACTCAAGGCTCTCACAGATCTCTTGATGGGTCGTTTTGCCAGTTTGCGCCAGCAACAATACTTGATCAATGTGTCGGCTATGCAGATCTCTGAGTCGAACGCGCAGGGTTCCGGGCGATCCAATGAGCTGTGTTCTGCTCAAGGCTTTTTCCTTTCTTGCCGCCTTCTCCGTTTTTCGCCATTCAAGATACTGACGCCAAAAATCGGTGGTTCCCGCAGCAAAAGGCCCGTACTTCTGATAGCTTCCAAGGGCAAACTCGAAAAATGTCGCGCCTTCAGCCTTTTGCCGAGCAGCCTCGTCCGTTTCGCCGCAGGAAAAATAGTAACTGCAGGTAATGTTCGGATTCGTTTGGTACTCCGCAAGCGGAGAAAGATTCCTGAGATACTCGTTGTAATAGGCGTTCACCCAAGCTCTTGCGGCCTCGTCATCCAGAAAGGCAAATCCCATAGCCCCCATCCCCCAACGTGCGGCGTCGAGTATGGTTTTCATTTGAGAACAAGCGACCCAGAGAGGTGGGTGTGGTTTCTGGAAGGGTTTTGGTAGGACATTTCTTGGAGGAATTGAGAAATTCCCGCTTTCATATGACCAACTGGTATTCCAGAAGGCCGGAACCGCCGCCTTGACGGCGTCTTCCCATAGCTCGCGCTTATCCCGGAACCTGATTCCGAAGGGATGCAACTCTGTCGTGTTGGAACCTTCACCAAATCCGAGCTCAAGTCGTCCGCTGGAGATGATGTCCAGAGTCGCTGCCTGTTCTGCAACGCGCAGCGGATGGTTTGTGGTCAAGTGCTTAATGCCATGCCCAATGCGGATTTGGTTGGTTTTCGCAGCAACAGCCGCAAGAAAGATCTCGGGCGCGGAGTTGTGACTGTATTCTTCGAGGAAGTGATGCTCGGCTGACCAAATAACGTCGAAACCTAGTTTGTCCGCAAGAACTGCTTGGTCAATCGCCTCGTGAAAAGCTTGGTGTTCGGTATCCTCGGTCCAAGGCTTGGGGACTTGGATTTCGTAGAAGAGCCCAAACTTCATATCGCAAATCTCCCTCTATCCCCAACATCAAGCCAGTGAAGGCCGAGCCGTTGCCTTCTCTCCAATCGCTTAACAGAATGCACGAACTTGACTTCGTTGACTCTCCTGCTCAAAATACAACAATGTTTGATTAAACGCAAATCAGGGGCCTTATGGTCCCGTTGTGTGTGCGGGAGAAGAAGTCGATGGGCAAGTCGATTCCAAGTGCGGACAAGTCGAGACAAATGTTTGGACAGTTTCCAGTCCACACTGACGACCTACTTCACGTAATGGAGGCAGATCTGCCCTGGGTGCCGCTCGACGACGTTGGATCTCAATACCAGATTCCCATAGCCGATCTAAACACCGGCATGTATGTTTCAAATGTGCGCTTGCAGCCAGGTGCTCGGTTTGAAACCCACTACCACACCGGGATGGTACTTGGCATTACCAGAAAAGGCGCTTGGTTTTATCTCGAACAACCAGACACAAGGAATGTCCCCGGCTCATTTCTCGTTGAACCCGCCTCATCACTTCACACCTTGACGGTTCCTGAGGATCAGGAATTCCCAACGGAGGCCTGGTTTATCCTGCAGGGTGCCAACATCAACTTGGACCATAACGCAAGGGTCACAAGCGTCGTCGACGCGGGAATCGCCGTGAATGCCTACCGCCGGGCTTGCGAGAAATTGGGAGAGTCTTGCGAGCCGATGATCGTCATTGGACGCTAGAAAAACCTTCTTCCGGTCGCCAAGCGTAGCTGCTCCGCAAAGGATCTAGGGCGGTAACGACCACAGGGCGAAGCTGTTCAGGCTTACTTCTCGTTAGACAAGGCTGAAGCTTGCCACCTAATCCCAACAGTGTTAGATTAACGGGCGGAATCGATCACTTGCGCTGCCCGTTCGTGAGGTAGGACCAGATGGAAGAATCTACTATGGAAAGGTCAGTCGACTACGTCGACTTCAATGTTAGCCAGGAGTTCATGGAAGATCCCTTAACTCCACTAATGAAGCTTGCCCGAAAGAACCCAATTCTGGCCGGTCGAGACGCAACCTTTGATGGGGTAAGGGTTTCCAATCATTTCTTGCTGCCCGACCAGGATCAAGATGTCTATCTCGCCTTGAGCTTCGCCGCAGTACGCAAGGTACTCTCTGATGAAGAGAATTTTTCGGCGGCTCAGGGCTACGGTTTCAGCATGGGAAAGTCGTTTGGCAAGGTGCTGTTCACAATGGACGAGCCAGAGCATGGTCGGTACCGCAAGCTTGTCGCCAAAGCCTTCACACATCGAAGTGTCTCGGAAAACTGGCTTCAGGAAAAAGTCGCTCCCATCATCTCGGCACAGTTTGACAAATTTGTACACAAAGGCCGAGGCGACCTCGTTCAGGAATACACACTTCACTATCCCTATCTCGTGGTGGCGCATATATTTGGTATTCCGGATAAGTACGAGGCATCGCTCTCCGATCTGGTAACCGACTCCCTGTTAATAGCATCAAGACACGAGCAGGCGCTTGCGGCGTTCGCTTCAATGAACGACATCTTTCTCTCCGTCGTCCAGGACGGTCGACTTCACCCGAGAGACGATTTCATTGGCAAGCTGATTTCAACCGAGGTCGATGGTGAACGGCTTACAGATGAGGAAATCTGCAACTTTCTGAGAAACATAATTAGCGCTGGTTTGGATACGACGACACGGTCAACCAGCAGTTTGATCTACCACCTTCTCGAAGATCAATCACAGCTAGATGCGGTGAGAGACGATAGAGCGCTTCTTGACGGTGCCATTTGGGAAGCCCTCAGATTTGACGCTCCCGGTTGGGTTTCACCCAGGGTTGCGAAGCATGATGTTGAAGTCGAAGGAGTTGTCGTGCCAAAAGGTGCTGGTGTTCTGGCATCAATGGGCGTGGCGAATTTTGACGAGCGCATTTGGGACAGTCCCGAGGTATTTGATATACATCGGCCACGCAGGCCCCTCATGACGTTCGGTGCCGGGGTGCACGCTTGCCTCGGCGCGAATCTGGCCCGGGCTGAGATGCAGATTGCAATGAATCTGGTGCTGGACCGTCTTCACAATCTGCGCAAAGATCCTGAGCGTTGGCATCGAGCGAAGATCCTAGGTTTTGCCTTGCGATCTCCAAATAAACTTCCTGCACTGTGGGATTCGAAGAGTAATTCCGGTGTATTGTGAATTCCCGGAGTCGGAATCCAGCGCTACGCAGGTGTCTGAGCAGCACCAGTGAAGACAGGCAATTAACCTAACCGGCTACGGACCTGGGGTGGGACTTGGAGCGTTCGGTGTCATTCGGATAGACAAGCCGCCATCGACCGTTATGACCGAGCCCGTCATGTAGCTGCTCGCATCGCTGGCAAGCAGCAGCACCGGCCCTTCCATTTCATCGGTCCGGCCCCAGCGGCCGACTGCATTCATTTGCGAATACAGGGCTAACCCGGCTTCCCTGGCTTGCGGCTCAAGCGCATCGAAATGCCTTGCCGCCATCTGGGTGTAATAGGTTCCGGCCGCGACCACATTCACCGTAATGCCTTCGCCTCCGAGCTCTACCGCCGCGGTACGCGCGAACGCGTGCAATGCGGCCTTGGTGCCCGAATAGATCGAGTGTCCGTCTGCCGAGGATTTGTATACGGTGGCGGACGAGATATAGATGATCCGCCCCCAACCCCGCCGTTTCATCCCTTGCACCAGTTCGCGAGTGAGCACGACGGATGAGATGAAATTCGTTTCCACCACCGGGTCGATGCTCTCGTCGAGAATGCTCGCGACGGGCTCGTTCATTTCGACCGCTGCATTGGCGACAAGGATGTCGACGCCACCGAGAATCTCTTGCGCCCGGATGGCTAGGCTCCTGGTCGATTCACGGTCTGCAAGATCCACGGCGCAATACTCCACGCGATTTCCCGAAGCCACCGCAATTTCTTCGGCCGCGGCTTTCAGGCCTTCTACGTTGCGCGCCGCAATCAGCACGTCGGCGCCCGCCTCCGACAGTGCTAGGGCAAGGCTTTTGCCGATGCCCTTGCTGCCGCCGGTGACGAGCGCACCGCGGCCGGTCAGGTCAAATCTCGAGAGTATGCTCCTGCGTTGGGTCATATCGAATACACGCCTTTGCTTAAAATATTGAAACTGTCGACTCGAACTCCGAGCGATAAAAGGAAACGGGCGAAAAAGTGGCCTCGGTGACTTCCAGCTCCGCGGGAAATTGCCCTACCTGCTTCTTGATGGCGACCAACCGGCTCAACGTACACACGGTCCAATAGCCGGCTACCAGCCGGTAGTACATCAACTTCCTTTCGTCCACGGCTTTCCCGGAAGCGACCTGGTAGGCAGCGATTGTGTCTTCCATTGTCGGCCACCCCGGCAACGCGCCGTGACTCGCGATTTGGATATAGTGGTCGTCAATGTAGGTCCAGTAAGCGAGATCCTGCAGCGGGTCGCCCAGTGAGGCCAGTTCCCAGTCGACGATGCCCACGCAGTCCTGGTTATCGTCGAACAACATGTTGCCGATGCGCGCATCGCCCCAGACCAGTGACGCTTCTGTTTCTTCCGGCCTGTTGCTGCGCAGCCAGGCCAATGCCTCGCTCATCAGTTGCAAGGGTCTGCCGCCGCAACTCTGCGCGTAGTGCTGCTCCCAGTAATCGAGCAGGCCGGTCAGCTCGGAACCGGATTGAGCGGAATCCGATACGAAATCCAGGCCTAGGCCGACGGCGTCGAGTCTGTGCAGCTCGCCTAGGCGCGCAAGCCCTGAAAACCACAACTTGCGGCGGGCCTGTTCGGACAACACGGTCAGCATGCCGGTTTCATGGGGCGAAGCCGACGGAGGTGTGGCACCATGCAGGCACGACATGACGTAGAAGCGTCCGTCCAGAACGGCCGGATCGTCCTCATAGGCCAGGATTTCCGGTACCGGGAGACCCGTTTTTGTGGACAGGATCTCCTGGATGCGGCGCTCCCGGCTGAAACTCCTGCCGGGGAACATCGTAAACTTGGCTTGCCGCCTGACGACATAGCGCGCCTGACGCGGCGTGTTTCCCTCCGTCCAGGTCAGGTCGACAAAGAAGTTTTCCGCTGAGAAGCCGCTGTCGACGGGAGGCGTATCGATGTTGGCGACCCGAACATCCGTCGCTTCCGGCATGTGCGCAGCAAGAAAAACCGTCAGCGGTTGCGCGATTCCATCGACACCCGACTGGACTGCCTTTTCCGCTAAAAGCTCGCTATTTTTGACCAATTCTCTTTCTCTCGGGGATCGCCTGGTTTAGGCACCCCCTACTCGAACAATCATTCCGTCCATTTCCTCAATAACGTCAATCTGGCAGCTCAAGCGGCTCCGTTCACACGCATTTTCGGAAAACTCAAGCATTCCATCTTCGAGTTCGCTGGGACTCCCAAGTCGCTGGTGCCAATCATCATCCAAGATGACATGGCAGGTGGCGCAGCTACATGCTCCACCGCACTCCGCCAGAATACCCTCGACCCCGGCTTCCAGCGCAGCCTCCATCAAGGACAAGCCGGGAGTGGCTACGACATCTACACGGGCTCCAAGTTCAGTGACGAATACAATTTTTACCATCTACGCAATCATCAGTTGGACGAGGCACTAGGCTTTGGCTGGAAGTTCCCCGGCAAGATATCGGTCGATCATCTCATGAAGATCGCGGATCCTTGATTCCTGATAATTCCCCAAACTAATGGCCTTCTTTGTCGCCTTTGCTGCCTTCATGCCCTTCTGCACAAACTCCATGTTCAGCATATCCTGATCAAAGATAGGTCCGAGCGACGAGAAGTTCTCGGCTTCGGTGAAGGATTGGTCGTCACGAAGAATCTGCAATCTTCTCGGGGGTGGGCGCGGCTTTTCCTTGTCAAATCTCCTCAACAAGTAAATCTCCAAAAGGCATGTGTCCGGATCGTAGCCATTGGGCTTGAATTGGTAAATGGTAGTGTTTAGCCATGTCCCACCCCAAGGAAAAAAGTTGGGGAAGACCGTGTACTGAATGACATCGAGCATTTCAGCATCCGATCGATCACTATGGTCCACACCGGTTACCCTATGAGCGGCCTTGCGTGTTGACTCCGCGAGGAAGCTGCGAGCGCTGACACCCTGTGGAAGTTTGGGTCCATCCGAGCCTTGGTGCGAAGACGCCCCGCCCAACATGGCGTCTACGATTTCTTGTCCAGCCAGCTCGCCGAGATGCGGACTGCTGACGCCTTGCGGATTCAGCATACGGTTGAAATGCTCACCAACATAGTTGTCGTATTGTGAGTTTGCATCCGCAAGGAAGGGCAACAACTGAGGATGGGTGGCGATCGAATGGTAGCCTTCAGAAAATGCTTCTATGCCCGCCTTCCAGTTGCAGGGTAGTTTTTTTCGAATGTGCGTATGGGTATAAGTGTCCTCCAATGGATATGAATCGAAATGGGTCCAAAAGTCACCCATGTATTCGCGCAGCGAAACGCAATTCAGATCGAAATTGACAAAAATGAATCCGCCCCAGGTTGCGGTCTTCGCCTTGCGCAAGCTCATTTCTTCGTCTGTCAGGTGAGAAAAATCCCACCTGCAGGGCACGTTCCTAATACTCCCATCAACCTCGTATTCCCAACCGTGGAATGGACAGCGGAATCCCTTCACGCTTCCCTGCTCGGTGTTGGTGAGCTTACGTGCGCGATGCATGCAAAAATTGTGCAGAGCGGAGATTTCCTCTTCCGCAGTTCTGATGATGATCAGGGAGAGATCGCCAATTTCGTAGAGAAAATAGTCGCCCACATTTGGTATGCGTTCAATACGGCCAGCCATTTGCCAGACCTTTTGCCACACATGCGAATACTCGAGTGCGAGGAACTCCCGGCTGGTGTACCTAGAGACTGGGATATTGTCGCTGCCGGTGTAGGTGTAGCATTCCTCAAGCAGCACTGCGGGGATGCGTTTTCTTTCGTATTCATAGATCTCCTGTACGGACGGCGCATCGCACCTGGCCGTGCCAACCAGAGCAGCATCTTCTCTACTCGACATCGCCACGTCCCCTAACCATCGTTGCTTCATTCATCCCTGCTTTTCCTTGGTTCATGCTGCCAGTAGGACTGGTTCAGACATTGTGCTAAGCCACCCTGGCAACTTGCACCGGCACGCCGTTCAACCAAGACATGTTGCTGAGCGGCTCAACACTGCCCTTGCTGGTTGGCATGAGTTGGTTGCAGTTGACACCCGGATGCCCCTGCGCGAATCTGAGTCCATGGCTTTTTGAGTTGCCACATCCGTGAGTCATGGCAACAACTCCGGATCTGAATTCATCGCTTATGCGTAGTCGCACCCTGATCCGGCCGTTTTCATTGAAGACGCTCACCATGTCCCCATCAAAAAGACCTAGCCGATCTGCATCCAGCGAAGACATGTAGAGTGGATTTTCCGTGACGGCGTCTTGTCGGATTTTTCGGCTGTTCACCAACCAACTGTTGTGCATATGGTTTGTACGCAGCGAGATCAGTTTCAGAACACCTTCCGGTTCGTTCACGAGCTCCTCGAAAATCTCCGAGCATCTTTCAAACAGCCCCGCCTTGGAGAAGTTGGGTGGACAACAGTCGACCTTACGATCCTCGCGTACGAGGTTTCGTTCGAAAACGGCATCCTTGCTGGACTGCTCAAATACGGCGGTTTGCCTCGGCATTGTTCGTAGCTTGTCTATGGACAGGTTGCTTGCGGCCAATAGCGTATTTACCGGCGCGAATCCATCCTGAGCCAAGTCCGGGTCATCGAGAACCGATGGAAGGCCCATTTCCTGTGCTATTCTGCTTACTATCCACCAATCATGGCGACGTCCGGGTGCCGGGGTCTCCATCGCATCGCTGTATTGAACGTAGGGAGTCTGAGGTTGGTATCCCATTCCGAGAAAATAGTTAATGTCTTCACGTTCGAGCCAATCCGTCGCGGCCAGCACATAATCTGACATCTCCGCGGTCGCGCTTCTGTAGATATCGACACACACCATCAAGTCAAGGTCAGGCAGAGCCTCGCGAAGCTTGATCTCCCCACCCACAGACAGCATGGGATTGGTATAGAAGGTGACGAGTGCTTTAACGTCGCCACCTTTGATGAGATCAGGTAACAATACGGCCGGCTGAGGCAGAAATTCCCCCGGTGGCGGCATGAGCTCTCCAACGCTGGTGGCAAAAGGTTTCAGGCCATCGAGATCAACGGGCGTCTTTTCCGTAAAGTACCCATTCGGGCTGAATGTCCCACCATCCCGGCCCATATTTCCAGTGACAAAGTTGACCATTTCCGCCAGCCAGTAGGCGAGCAGTCCCTGTCTACTTTGGTTAAGTCCAGTGCCGCTGTATACGATCGCTGATTCTGCGGCAAGAAGATCCGATGCGACTTGTTTGATCTCCTCGGCCGACAATCCCGTGACCGATGCGACCCTTTCGGTTGGATAGATCGTCACAAAATCAATGAGACCTTGGACGTTCTTACCATATTTCCCAATAATCTCGCGATCGAATCCGTTGCGACGATGGATTTCATTCATCAAAGAAGCTAGGAAGTACACGTCCGTGCCAGGCTTGATGCGCAAGGTTTCACCGGTCTCCGGCGTGGAGGATTCGGTTTGCCGGGGATTCACGAAGCACACCTTTCCTCCACGACGCCTGATAGCTTTGAGTGCCTCTAAGGCATCATTGCGGATCGAAACACCGGTCCATCGCGAAATCTTGGGGTTGGCGCCGATGCAAAGAAGATACTGGGCGTTGGTAAGATCCGGCGAGAGAAACGCGGGACTTCCATAGATCTCCGCACAGCCTCTCGTTTTGTTCGCGGCATCTTGAGAATTGGCGTTGAACAACATCCGTGACCCTGATAGGTTCATCAACTGGCTCACCGCAAAAAACCCTCTTGAATCCCCCAATACGGCATTCCCGTAGAAGAGAGCTATTGAATCCGGACCATGCTTTTCTCGAATCGATCTCAGTCGTTCGCCGATTTCTGCGAATGAGTCCTCCCAATTGATTGCATGAAAGTCGCCTTTGGACTCCGTCCTCGGGTTCCTGCGCTTCAGCGGCCATTGGAGGCGATCTGGATCGTTGTGAATCTCCAGAAACGACAGCCCCTTGTGGCACGCCACGCTTCCGCTCGGATGATCTGGATCGGGCAATAGCCTTTCGAGCTTTCCACTCGCGCCGTAACGCGCCCGCATGGGACAGGCTGGCTCACAGATGCGGCAAAAGGTTTCCCTGATCTCCATTGAACGTCCTACACCAACATCGTGAGTGTTTGCGCCTCGTCGGCGAGTAGTTCCGCACCGTTCACACCGACAGCCTGGTCAGAACATAGCATCGCTATGGCCGCCCCAACATGTTCTGCCGGCGTGAACTGCTTGAGAATTTCTTCCGCCTCAGGGGTGCCTGAGAGAATATCGATGTCGAGCGAGTCCAGAAAGTATGAGCGCAGGGAGTCGCTTACAGTTCCGGCAGGAACAATTGTGTTGCAACGAATTGGAAGATGGTGCTTGCGCACGTACGCCGCTATTGAACGTGTCAGAGTGTTCACCGTCGCCTTCGAAGTGGAGTATATAGGAACGTTGTTGATACCTAGGATTGTCGAGTTCGAGGACACGTTCACGATCACCCCACCAGTGCCCTTCATTTCTCGCACCGCGTGCTTACAGCCAAGAAACGGTCCTCCGGCATTGACTTTGAAGGTGTGCAACCAATCCTCGTAGGTTACGCTGTCAATAGCGCCAAACGTAAAGGTGGCGGCGTTGTTCACCAAAATATCGAAACCGCCCAACTCGGCTTTGGCCCAAGCGATCAAATCCAACCAACCTTGCTCATCACTCACGTCCAGATATCGGTACACCGCACCCTGTCCAATAGTCTCTGCTGCGGTCGTCCCCTCAGACTCCCGAATATCGGCAAGCACCACGGTGTTTCCCGCATCGGCAAGACATTGGGCAGCAGCCCTTCCTATACCAGAAGCTGCGCCCGTGACGATTGCTACGCGAATTCTCTTGGTCTCAGCCATCTGCCCCTACTCTGCCTCCGACCGACTTCTAGTGTCCTGTCCAACTAACGAAAATTCCGCGGCGCGGGGTAGCGCTTTGGATCTGCCAGCAGGTCGGGAGGCCCATGGTAGAGCGCATCAAACTTCCTGTACGAAAAGTACCACTGACCTTCGTGTTTGACGCATTCATCGTTATACACACCAAAGAGCTGCACACCGCCACCCCTTATATTGCCGTACTCCCCAACGTACGTACGAACCCTTGCGTGTTCTCCCGAGCACTCTAGTATCATGGACTGATAGACGACCTGGAATACCCACTCATGTGCCCCACGAAGATACTCGTAGAGTTTCGCAATCGCATCTCCTCCCTGTGCGAGCCACTTGGGGTTCGAAGATGAAACGTCCCAGACTCCATCGGGAGCAAACGAGCCAACAAAGCCCTCCACCCGATTGGTGTTGAGCGCGTCCGCGTACCGACTGGGGAGTTCGAGCAACTCCGCGCGGGTCGCATGATCAATATCAACAAATGCCACATCGCCACCTAGTTTCTCGTTGCCGATTCAGCCGGTGATCGTTGACTGAGCGCTTCCATAACCGATTTCACCGTTCCACTCCAATTGTATGTTGAGTTCGCAGTAAGCTTGTTTCAGGGCTGAGAATCCGCCCAAGCTACCAATAATCTGTTCGGCAGGATGTACCAGCGTGAAGGGCATTCCCCGCCCCAGATAGGTGACGTTCAGATTAACGTCCTGCGAGGGGGTTCGAAACAAATACTTGAGGTTGGGCTCTCTCAGCAGTTTGACTGACAGGGGTGGACTTAGGATTTCAGCCTGCTCCAGTAGGCCCTCGCAATAGACCGCTCCCTCGCATATTCCCGAACTCCCGTCCGCGTTTTCTGTGTACATAAACCAAAGAGCATTTCCACTTGGAAACATGCCGAACACAATGTTTCCGTCCCCCATTTTGTTATAGGTACGCGGTCCGTAGGAATGATCGCGGTAGCCGTATCCTTCGAACTCCCTCTGCCTACCTGCCAATCGAATCAGGCCTTTAGACGTATGCGCCTGTTCATAGTGCGCGTGCATGGCTGCATTACTCTTAGACTTGAGTCGCGAAGCATCCATGCACCAGAGTGGCGCTAGAGCATCCAATTCAAAGTCAATGCACACAGCCTCCACAATCGTGTCGCGAAGCTCGCGATTCCACAGGTCCTCCTGATTGACCTTCATGGCGCAACCGTCCATGACAAAATGGTACTTTTGACCCGGCGACCTGATCGTCGTCTTCATAGTCGAGGGCCCGGGACCAGAGTCATCAGCTTGCGGACCATAGGCTTTCATCACGTAGGCCGTTCCGTCATCCATTAAGAGAGTGGTCATGCATTTCCATATCCGTGGATCGGTTGACTGGCGTTGGTAATGCACATAAATCCCAAAGTCTCCTTCCTTCGGATAGGCCCAATGTGCGTAGCTCTCAGTCCAGAAGGGAAGGTCCGGAAACGTTCTGCGCGGGTAATCGTCTTCGACCGGTAATGTATTCAATACTCTTGTCACTCTGCTACTTCCCTGTCCGCTGCTCTAGGCATCCCACACGACTGGTAACGACAAGACTGATCGCAGTGTCCAGCCTTCGATCCGGGGCGGTTCGCTTCGTTCCGGATCTATCCGCACGTTCGGTAGATCATTCAAAACATGCTCCAGATATATCGCCATTTCACGATTTGCCAAATGCATGCCAATACAAACGTGCGGGCCATATCCATAACCGATGTTTGACTTCATCTCGCGAGTCACGTCAAACTCATGGGGGTTCTTCCAGCGGCTAGGGTCTCTGTTTGCTACCGCGTGCATGACGTACACCATGGCCTTAGCTGGCACTTCCACCCCATCGATTTCAGTATCCATCTTCACCAAACGTGCGAACATGGGAACCGGTCCCTCGACACGCAGCATTTCTTGAATCGCTGCTGGAATCAAGGATCTGTTCCGCCTCACCGATTCAAATTGATCCTGATTCGTCAGCAGTAGAAGCATCAAGTTACTCACACCGCGAAAAGTGGTTTCCATGCCTGCGGGATACAAGTGTAGAATAAAGCGCATGATCTCATCATCGGACAGACGCGAGCCATCTAATTCAGCCATGATCAAGGCGGACAAAAAGTCGTCCTGGGGATGCCTGCGGCGCTCTTCAAGAAAGGGCTGAATGTAGTCCTTAAGCTCCGCGACAGCCGCCAGCGCGTTGTCTAATTCGTACACGCCCCGCGTCATTTTCGTGATCCGGTCACTCACGAAGTCCTCATTCGTCGTCGGGAATCCTAGGATTCGGCATATGACTTGATAGGGAAAGGAGACATTGAGGTCTCGCGCCAAATCCGCCCTTCCATTTGCCTTGATTCGATCAAACGCTGCGGCAATCAGCGGCCGAATGATCTCATCTTCCCATCTGCCGACCATTCGTGGCATGAATCCCTTTTGTATCAGCCCTCGAAATCGAGAATGCTCTGGAGGATCCATGGTGAACAAACTCCTGCCCTGGACTCGCACATTCGTATCTTCCCAGTAGTCGCTACTGAATCTCCCAGCATCCCGCAGCACTCTTTGCGCGGCGTTGAAGCTGAAGACAGCATAGCTGTCTCGTTCGCCGAAGTGCCCGAAATAGTTAGGCAGCGTGACCCCGCTAAAGGTCGTGCCCCGTCCTTTGAGAACGGAACCTTGTGCTTGGGCAATATCACACAGGGTTCGAACAGGATCGGGCAAATGATCGATGCTCTGGGCTTCGTCAAAGGGTTTGAAAATCTGGTTCTCTTGCATCTACTAGTTCCTGTTCTTCAGTGTGTTGCACATGTAGGCAGGCCATTTCTCTCGGGACGCCGGCATGACCACAACCTTTACACCTTAGCCTTCCCGTTCATGAGTTGGTTGAGAATTTTCGCAGCCGGGTTGTGCTCACGCGTAAGGTCGCCCACCTCTTTGTTCTGCTGTTCTAATATCTGAAGATGTCGGGTGAAGATAGCCAACGAACTGTAACCCGCGAACACCTCGTAGAACGCAAAGTCACGCACCCGCATCTCACCCAAGTCTTCATAAAGCCGTACAGCCGTCTCGCCTATTGGAAGCCCCGCCAAGCGACTCATGCCCAAGCCGTCGCTATGGTAGCGATTCAAATAACTGAAGTAAGCAACGTCCCTTGTCGGGTCTCCAAGGCTCACCATTTCCCAATCAAGCGCAGCCATGAGTTCAAAGTCTGCGAAGATCATGTTTCCCAGACGAGCATCACCCCAGACGATGCCGAGGCGCTCTGATGAAGGCATGTTGCGAAGGAGCCATTCTTTGGTTCGTTTGCCTATTTCAGACATCTCTCCCTCACAGGCATCGGACAATAGTTCCGAATACTCGTCCAAGCCCGCTTCAACCTCCATCTGCCCTGGCCCAGTGGCTTTCTTCAGAGAGTTCAAGCCCAGTCCCCGCCACTCTATTGCATGGAGCCTTTGCAGGAAATGAGCCGCTGAACGAGCCATTCGTTGGCGTTGCTCGGTCGTTGCCTCAAGAACCCAGCCGGAAGTGCTGTAGGGTGGATCGTCACTTGGGGTCAACCCATCCACATACTCCATGACACAAAATGGAGAGCCTAATACAGACCTATCCGCTTCAATCCAGAGTACTCGAGGAACCCTAAGTCCTTGGACTTCTCCAAGCGCCTGTTGAACTTGAATTGGAGGCAGAAAACCCGTCTTGAACAATCTGACGTGGTTTGCCGCGTCCTGCCGAACTACGTACTTTGTAGATACTTGGTGAGCCGATTGGCCATATTTCAGTGTCATCACGTAGGTCAGTGCCGAATAGCCATTGGCCGCTGGACTTTCTAACCTAGATATTTCCAAATTCCCTTGATGCTCGATTCGCCTTGAAAACCAATTCTGCAGCCTCAACTTGACGTCCGATGGCGTTTCTTTGTCGTGTTTGGTGAATTCGGTCATGGCGCAGCGTCATGCCAGTCGCGCAAAGTCCAAACCATTCCCCCAATTTTCGCCGACTCTTCATTGGCCATAGGATGGCTGAACCATGGCACACAAAATGTACTAGGACTCGCCCGTCATAAACAGGGATTTATCCACAAGCTCCGAATCTCGACCTCAGAAAGTTACGGCTACTTCAACACCCCATGTTCTCGGAGGTGCTGCAAAGCCCATATGGTTGAAAGTCGAGGCGAGGGGTAGGACGGCGGACAGGTAGAACTCATCGCTGAGGTTCTTGGCGAACAATCGAATCGTCAAGTCGTTGAGATCTTCGTTCCAGTATGTCAAATAGGCGTTATAGGTTTCATAGCCTTTCTGGACACCCAGTTGATTACCGAACTCGGGACCTCCGGGCGTCAAAGACACATCATCAGAGAAGTAGCCTTCCACGCGAGCGGTCAGCCCGGCTGAACTGCCCGAAATCATGTGCGTGTACTCGATACCCAGCAAACCAGAATAATCGGGGGTTCTAGGCATATCCACGCCCTTCAGGTTCACTACCTGCTGCATGGGGTCCAAGGGGTACACATAATCAAAATCATCGTATTCACCGTTGAGTAGGCTTATAAACCCGTCTAGCGACCACCCCTGAGCAATACGCCAGTCGAAATCCGCTTCGAACCCCCTAATCTTAGCCTTCGCCGCGTTGACGGTAGCTACGCCGGCAATTTCGGTGCTTTGTACTTGTAGATCATCATAGGAAGTTGAAAAGAAGGCTAAGCTCGCCGAAAAACGGTTATCCATGGCGGTGAACTTCAGGCCCGCCTCGTAGGTGATCGCCTCTTCCGGATCAAAGGGTGTCCCACAAACTTCGGGAGACGTTGGAAAATCGCTGAAGCCACCTCCTTTATAGCCGCGGCTGGCTTTCGCATAAGCCATCCCGTGCTCCCCAACATCGAACTCCAACCCCAAATTTCCTGTCCACTCGTTCCAAGGTTCATCCGCCGAGTGTCCCGCGAGCTCCGCCACCGGAAAGACAGGATTGCCGCAACTGTCAAAAGTGAAGGCGGGCGCACTACCGTAGCCGCCGCCGAGATAGGAGGTGGCCCCGGACCGCTGTTCCACTTCCTTCTTGTCAGAGGTATATCTTATCCCCGCCAAGACGCGCATCCAGTTGATGTTAGGGAGTTGAATCGTCGCATCGGCAAAAGCAGCATAACTCGTTACATCCTGCTCAGCGACATAAGTGAGGAGGAACGGCGGGGCGAATCCTCCAGGAGCCGCAGGATTAGGAATTCCCTGGTGAAACAGTACGTCGTTTGCGGATTCCGCATCCTCAATGAAGGCAAAAAGACCAAATACCGCGTCAAAGGAAGGTTTGGTTACGATCAGGTTGAATTCCTGACTGAATTGGTCCGCCTCGTCGGCTACCGCATTAGCTCCGACCCAGGGAACGGAGGTCGCATCGGAGTCCTGCGCCTGGTCGTGTATGAAAGATCGGTAGCCCGTAAGTGACTTTAACGTAAGCTCACTGCTGATTCTCCAATTGACCTCAAGCAGTAAGCCATAGTCTTCACGCTCGGTAAACGCGGGCTGAACGTTGTCAGGTGACTTATAGGTCTTGCGCTCATCATCGACGACAATCACATTCCTGTTTGGCACGGCACCGCCGTAAAAGACCGGAAACACTGGGAGATCCAAGGCTAGGAAGGCCGGTCCATTGCTTTCTTCCGATAGCGCATCGAACGCCAGCAAAACGTCAACCTCATTGGTTGGGCGGAGCAAAAGCGAAGCTTTAGCTGCTGTCACCTCGAAATCATCGCGGTCTTCACCGCCAGCCAGATCTTCGACATATCCGTCCCGATTCTGATGGGCTACGGCCAGACGTCCTTGAACGGTTTCTGAGAAGGCTGCGTTTCCAACCAGTTTCACACCCACTCGGTCATAGTCACCCAACGATCCCGTGACGCGCAGTGAGTTTTCTTGAGTGGGGCGATTGCTTACGTAGTTGATTGTTCCCGCGGTAGCGTTGCGCCCGAACAAAGTTCCCTGAGGACCACGCAGCACTTCAACAGCGGCGAGATCAATGTGTGCGGAGAAGCTCGACATGCTGCGACCTCTGTATATCCCATCGGTATGAATCGCTACCCCGGGATCGAAGGAAATTGTAGTGGATTCCTGGCCAATCCCTCTGATGAATACCTTAGGTATCATCAGTTCTTCCGCGATCACGAGACTATTCACGCGTGCCTGCAGGTCACGTGCATCCAATATCTGGAATTGCTCAATTTCTTCAGCGCTCACAGCCGTGACTGCGGAAGAAATTGACATAGTCGTCACATTCGTGCGCTTGGCTGAAACGACAATCTCCTCCAACGAACCTTCTTCATTGGATTGAGCCGCAACGCCCATCGGAGTCACCAGCCACAGGGCCAAGGCTGCCGCCATAATCGAGATCTTGATAAACCCTTGCTTTCCTCGGTTGTAAACCTTGTCCATAGGGACCCTCCTACGAGTTTGTCCATGAAGTCAGGCGTAATAGTGGCAACACTACACCAGAACCAACCCAATAACAAGCGGTGTTTGATTTATGTAAGAGCAAAGTAGAAATGCCCCCTTTGGGGCGGCTTCCGGAGCTCCGCCGTCCTGGCAGGTCCGCTGCTCCTCCTTCGTGCGATCCACGTGCAGCCGCATCTCCTTCACCAGCCGGTCCTGGAGCGTCCGGTTGGCCCGCTCCACTCGGCCCTTCGCCTGCGGACTGCCCGCGTGGATCGACTCGACATCCAGCGTGTGCAGCGCACGGACGAACTGCGTCGGCCCGCCCTCCCGGTCCCGACGGTTCACCCGGAACACCCCGTAGCGATCCGAGTAGTACGCCACAGGCCGCCCGCGGGCCGCGAAGTGGGCGCGCGTCGTCCTCATGTACGCCTCGGTCGTCTCGGCGGGGAAGAAGCCCGCCGCCAACAGCCGCGACGTCCACGTACAGAATCAGCGTGCACCGAGGGCCCCGGCCCTCGAACCAGTCGTGCGCGAGCCGTTGACCTGCACCAGGTCGCCGAGACACTTCCGGTGCGGACGACACGGATGCTCGCGCAGCTCGCGCCGCGGCTTCGCCCGCCGGCACCACGCAGTTGACGAACACCAGCCGCGCGATGCGCTCGGGGATGAGTTCCGCCATGACGACCCGAGCCGGGCAAAACGGTTGCCGAGATGCGTGCGCAAACTCCGTTGCCGGAGAGCGTGGTGCCGTTGGCCGCCTACTTGGCCAGCGATTCGTCCGACTGGGTATCCGGGCAGATCGTATTCCCGGGCGGCGATTCCCTGGCCTTGGTGCGTCACCCCATGGAAGACCGTTTTGCCTTCCGCCCAGAGGGATGGGACATCGACAGCATCGAACACCACTTCCGCCATGCCTTCGAGACGGCACTCAAGTGGCCGAGCATGTCCGTGGGATCGTACTGCGAGACTTTTGTCCTACGTGATAAACCGCATGGAAGGCGACCTGTAGGGCGATCTGCGCGGATTCAAACTACTGCAGGCGGTGTATCGTTCGTCATGACGTGGTTGTGTGCGTCAAGTTGTGCAAAAGGTTTGGTCGGGTGTGTGCGTGGTCATGCGGCCTTCCGGAGTTCTTCCTTCTTCAGTTCCTCGAGATAGTCCATGTTCAGATAGCGATTGGCCTCGAGCCAGTCCTCGTGGGTCTCGACCGCCGGCGCACGGATCAGTCGCAGGCGACTATCGTGGTTGGTGAAGATCCACACGATCCGGGTTCGGCGCCGAACTTCCTCGTTGAGCCGTTCCAGCATGTTCGTGCTTTTCAGGTGCCTGTGGTAGTGCCAGCCACTTCCAACATCTTTGAAATATCATGCATCTTGTTGCGGCTCCGCCCCTGTAGACGCCCAGATTCGCGCTCTGCCCGATCAATTCGCTGCCATCCGTGAAAGTTCACATGCTTGGGTTTTCGGCGCTGAACAAGTTCAGGAATTTCCGATGTTGCTTTCTGGGCCCGACGCAACTTGCCGTCCCCAAAATCAGCGAGCAAATGACGAATCGTCTGACCAGCGCAATGCTTGTTGGTGCCAATAAGCCCCTTTGGTCCCCGCTTTATCCAACCACACACATAGACCCCTCTCAAAGATTTCCCGCCCGAAACCACTCGACCCTCCGAGTTTTCGACGACACCTAGCTTCTCGTTGAACGGGAGGCCCAGTAACCCTGTCCCTCGACAACCAATTGCCCACAACACCAGACCTGTTCTCAGTGGGGATTCCTCACGAGTTTGTCGAGGAGCATGCCCACCGTTCCCCGATGCGTTGACATTCGTACTAGTCAACAAGAGCTCTTCGACTCTACCATTCCCCCGCAATTTGAGCGGGGACGAGAAAAAGCGGAAGCGAATAGATTTTTCGACTTCGTTCCCAACGCGCCGCGCCAATCGTTTTAGCGTCTCAAACTTGAGCTGGCTTTCCCAATCCGTCGTGGAGATGCTCCGCGCAAGTAGTGCGTTATCCCAAGGATGGTAACTAATACCGACATTTCTCAGTTGACCGAGCTCTTCTAGCCCAGCAATACCGAATGCCGAACCCGCACAGCCACGGCGGCCGACAATCTCTATCTCTTTAATTCGACTATTTCGTAACCTTTCGAAGGCATGGGAGGCGATATCAGTCGTTTCTAAATCACTTATAGGCGCAGCGAGTATTCGCGCCACATCGAGCGCCACATGGCCCTGCCCGATGATTGCTGCTCGGGTTACGGAAAGATCAAATTCGAGATCCTTGTAATCTGGGTGGCCGTTGTACCAACATGCAAACTCGCGTGCTGACCAACTACCCGGCAAGTCTTCTCCGGGAACGCCCATTCGCCGATCAGAATCAACACCAATGGATATGACCACTGCGTGGTACCAATTGCGCAGCTCTGTCAACTGAATATCGTTCCCGATTTCGACGTTGCCGAAATAGCGAACATTGGGCCGTTCCATCAAGACACTGAACAAGCGATCTGCAATGCGTTTCTTTTGCCAATGATCTGGCGCGACACCATAGCGAACCAACCCCCAAGGGGTAGGTAGTCGTTCGAAGATATCGATCTCGGGGTTTAAGTCCGATTTCGCCAACAATTGTTGGACGGCATAAAACCCTGCTGGGCCTCCTCCTACAATCGCGACTCTTAGTGTGTCCTTCATCGCAAGCTTGGCGCGCGAAGATCAGCGAAATAGGCGCGATTGATCATCGCGTAGGGCTGAAGACCAGCCGACAGAGAGGCCTCTTCAGCTATTGCCGAAACGGGGCAAACGTCCACGCAGGCCGCGCAGTCGATGCACGCTTCGGGATCTATGTATAACTGGTCGCACGTTTCAAATCCCGAGTCACTCGGCCCGGGACCTATGCAGTCAACGGGGCAAATCTCCCAGCACGAGTAGTCCCCGATACAGGATGCTGTAATTACGTACGCCATAGCTTGAATCCTCCTCACACCAGCGTTGCCTAGTTCAACCCAGCAACGGCACTTCGATTAACAGACTTTCTAACACACCGCCTTTTAAGACCAACAATTCCCACAGAAGGTATAGCGCTTACAGGAGATGTTTTCGAACACCGTCGGGTTAATTGTCCAGAAAAGTACAAGCTGCTTCAACAGCAGGGATGATTGCGTTGTCCACCGGCATGACGTGGATCCCATCAGAACTGTCGACCGGGATCTCCGCATTTTCGGACCACTAGTTTGCGACAATCTCAGCGCCATCACACTGAATCTCGGCCGCCGCTATACCTGTCACCCTGTCAAGGTTCCTCGACGCCTACCAGTCAGATCCTGCTGGACCCCAAGGACACTCAACTTCTAGTGCGCCTCCACCCAACTGTCGGTCTATCAAAAAAATTGCCGCCGGTGTCTCGTGGGTGCAACTGAATGGAGATGTACTCGTCAGCCTGGCTTTCCAGCACGGTTCGAACCCCCAGTTCTTTCGCTCGCGCTCGCCTGGCCGGGTGGTCGTCACATTGCGTAATGACCACGTGGCCGCCGTCGAAGGCGGCCCGTGCAGGCGCGGCGCCGTAAGTGCGCGACATGCCGTTCGAGAATCGGCAGGCAACGGCTGCTGTTGGCCGGTTTGCGTTCCTCCACCACCGCATCGAGCACCAGTCCGCTGCGCCCGACTAAAACCCCCAAATCGCCTCCAATCCCCACGTGCGTGGTGGTGCCCAGTTATGAGTGGCTCGATTAAAGGATACCGGCGACGGGACCGAGAGAGGCTGCCGTCCATCAACGAGGCGTGCAGGTTCAGTTCTTGTGACCAGGTGTCCGATTCATATCCAGTGTTTGAAGTGACTATAAACGACGCAGTCCCATCGCCATCGTGGAACTGGTTCCAGTCGTTCTTAACAATGCGCTCCAGATTCCAGTGCTCAGCTCGAATCGCCTCTCGCGCCCGTGCGTAGCCGCTCGCTTCGCACTTTGTCCCAGCCGGGATTTGCCGCTACTAATCGCCGCCTGCAAACGCTACGGGATGCCCGGATGAGCCGAAGCCTGTTCGCGCTGTTGCTGGCCAGTGCCGTGCTGGTGGCGGGCCGCGCGATGCCGAAGATGCCGAAGTTGCCCAAGTTCAAGGTGCCCCGGATGCACAAGATCACCGTGCAGCAAGGCAATTCAGTAATCGAGTATCGCCATCGCTTCGCCGGCGATCCGCGAGAAAATCCTATGCTGTGCGGGTGTCCACTGTTCCCAGGGTCGCTGGGGCACCGTCGCCGGGTCCTTGGCTAGCTTGATGTCGCCCGGACGAACATTTCCGTAGCTGGAATTTATGCGTCCCTTGGAGATCAGGTTGACCGACCGATCGCATGGCTGTTCGCCAAGAAATGCGAATACCCGGGCCAGCTCGGACTTCGGCCGGGCTGCCAGCTCATGGTGTCGGACCTCGAGCACGCGCTCGGGATGCGCTTGGACAGCCTTGTGGCCGAGCATTGCGTAGTGAGCCCAGGTGCGGCAGGCGGCGGCGAAGTCGGTAGCCCAATCGATGTCGAAGTCGCTTGAGATCATGGAGTTCACGACTGACCGACCGTCGCGCAGAATGTGCAGAAAACGGGCGGCGGGAAAGAGCTTGAGCAATTCTTCGATCATCAGGGTGTAACCTGGGGTGGCATCGACCCAGCGCGCGTTGCCTGCCCTGCTGGCGAACAGGGCTTCCGCACCGAGCCCGAGCTTCTCGACGAATTCGGTGAAGCCGACCTTGTGTTTGTTCAACCAACCCACATCGGCGCGTTTAAGTGCCTCCGTGTACACAGTGTGTAGATGCCCCTGACCGAAAAGTCTCAGCAGGTAATCCGACTCTGCGGATGTCCAGAAATTGGGGTGCTGCGCGAGCGCCCAGGCGAAGACACTGGTTCCAGAGCGCGGACAACCGATGATGAATACGCCCTTGGAGCGCCCGGGTGCCTCAGTTGCGGGTTGCGATTCCGTAGCTTGGCGCAACTGTTCAATCTCGGTGCGCAGTGCTTGCACTTTCTCGCGTTGACGAAGCAGCTTTACTTTGAGCAATGCGGTGTGGGGGTGTTGTTCGGCGGCTTGCGGCGGAGCCTGGCCTTGCCCAACCCCTCCGACTGCGGTTGTCGAAGCCTTGAAGGCGTGCTTGTTGAGCGCGGACCCGTCTTCAAGTGCGTGCGCCAGAGCGCGCTGTTCGGGGGTAAGGCGTACATCCTCCAGCCCAGCGTCGGTCGATGCGTGAAAGGATCGCGGGGCTGGAACCTCCAAGCCGCCAATCCCCAGTGCTTTGAGTTCCGCATGGAGCTTTCCGGCCGTCCTCAGCGGGTCTCGTAGCATCTGCTCGTAGGCGATAATCGTTCGGCGCGAACCCGAACTACCGGCAAGTGCCGCCAGGTTATACCGCTCCCACAGCGCCAAACAGAATTCCAGGGGCAGGCCGTAGCGCAAACTGATCGATTGCGCGACTATCCTCGGTGAGCGATGTACCAGAACATACACTGCCCGGGGCAGAAGGGGCTTCCAAAGATCGAGTAGGAGGGGCATGTGGGGGTCATGGATTGCGCAGGGGGTACCGGTCTCCAGCGAGGTGACGATAGCCGCCGCCGCGTTGCGGAATTGCCGCAAGTTGGCCGCGGGTAGCCTGTCGAGGGCCAAGTCGCCACAATCGAGCCAACTTTTTCCCAGCGCCGCCAGTATGCCCTCGTTCAGGTCCCGGACGCCGGGGTGTTCCCAGGCGCTTTGTGGACGCTCGGGCCGGTCGCCCTCCAAACCCCGGTGCCGGTCGGCCTGTGCGCCCATGGAGGCGATCAGCCGGGTTAGGGCGGGTGCGCCGGATTCGCGCATTCCGAGTACGACAATCTGAGACATCCCAGTCATGCTAGACGGTAACCATGCCCCCGATTTGAGGACGCGTGGAGCGGTGAGCATAACCGGCCGGCCGAGCGCGGATGAAGCCGCACGGAGGTCTCCACCCCGGCGGGTCCGGTGCCGTAGATTGCGATGTCGTAGGTAAGCTTGCGGCGAAGCTCACCGGTATCGGCGAGTATCAACGAACGGCCCCCGCTTGCACGGGCCCCTACCGGGGCTTGTAGCCGATTAACAGGTCGTGCATGAGGCCCTCGTGTCTTCTGTCGATGTGATCGATGCGCTCGAATCCGCCCTCTGTTTGCATCAAGTTGTACACCGGGCGGATGTTGTCCGGTGCATCGAGCTGGTCGGCGGGCTCGGCTCGGGCCGCCCCGCCGGGCTCAAGAACGCAGATGCGTCCCGTTATCCGGAACAGTTCGCGCAGGCAATTGAAGGTCTTTTCGGGGTTGCCCCAAAGCACTGCCCGTTGCGAGCCGCTGAATGCCGAGGCCACATCGAAGGCGTGGTCTTGCATGCCATGCATGTACTCGTGAATGTCGGCAAGCACATAGGTTGCGTAGTCGTGGCGAAAAAAGGTGCCAAGTAGTCGTGCAGCCTCTATGTCGTTGGCTGCCGTGTCGATGCCCGTGGGTTTGAAACCCGCTTGAGCCATTCGACTACAGAAGTAGCCGGTCTTGCAGCCGATGTCGAGGTATGTCGAATAGGCCCCGGGCAGGCCTTGGCCTGCGCAGGCGTTGTGCATGATATGGAAGCGCTGCCGGCTATCCTCCCGGGTCAGGCGCCAACTGGCGCACGCGGGCAACTCGACGGGCTGGGACGTCCAATTTTCTCCGGGCCTGGGTCGGTTGCGGCGCAGGTGCTCGACAATCTCGTTTTCCACCTCGGCCTGCCTGTGGCTATAGCAGCCCTCGCAGAGGGATTCGGTCCGGTCTTCCTCAAGGAAACAGAAAAACCGGGCAGCCTCTTGGGCTTCGCAGGCTTGACACAGGATCCGCAGGCGGGTGGCCCGATGCCCGAGGCGGTTCAACGCGCAGAGTTGGGCTGCACTGGGGGAGGCGATTAGTATCTCCGCGCCGCCGTCCGCGGCCGCACACCAGGAGTCGACGAGTCGTTCGCTGAAGTGTTGGGCCTCGTCAAAAGCCAGTAGAGTGCCCGGGGAGGCCTTGACCATCAGTTCAATGGCCCGCTCGGAGGATACGAAGTGATCCACGGGTATTCTCAAGCCCGAACGGCAGCCCATTTGTCCGAGGTCGGTGATGCGGGGCCGGGCGCGGAGCGTCGGCGAGTCGCTGCACATGAACGTGAGTGCCGTGCGGTTTTCGCGTCGCGCGGATTTGACTTGGGTGATGAGTGTTTCGGATTTTCCCGAGCCGGGCAGCCCTGTTAGGATGGTTATGGTCATGGTGGAATTCTACCCCGAAACCGAACAGCAAACGTGCCCGCCAAAAATTCTCTGCGTTGTCGGCACCCGGCCGGAGGTCATCAAGATGGCGCCGGTGGTGCTGGCGTTGCGGCGTTCCGGGCGGTGGGATGTCAAGGTGGTGGCCACGGCCCAACACCGCGAGATGCTCGATCAGGTATTGCAAGTGTTCGGCATCGTCCCGGACATGGACTTGGACGCCATGCGCCCGAATCAGGCGCTTGCGGCGTTGACCGCACGGCTGATGGCGGGCATGGATTCCTGTCTGGAGGAGTTTCGCCCGGCCTTGGTGCTCGCCCAGGGCGATACGACCTCGGTCATGGTGACAGCGCTTGCCAGCTTCTACCGAAAGATTCCCTTCGGCCATGTCGAGGCGGGCCTTAGAACCCACGATTTCGACTACCCCTGGCCAGAGGAGATGAACCGGGTTGTTGCCGGGCGGCTGGCGAGCATCAATTTCGCGCCGACGCCCGGGGCCCGCCACAACCTGCTGCGGGAAGGTGTACCCGCCAGTCGCATTTGTGTAACCGGCAACACGGTGATCGATGCGTTGTACATGGTCGCGGAGCAGAAACCGCCGTTGGGTTTCGAGCTGTCGCCTAGCGACAGGATGATTCTGGTTACCGCGCACCGTCGCGAGAACTTCGGGTCGCGGATGGCCTCCATATGCGACGCGATCAGTGACCTGGCTAGGAAATACACGGACCTGCATTTTTTGTTTCCCGTGCACCCCAATCCCAATGTCCAGTGCGTTGTCAAGCGCAAGCTCGGTGCGCTGCGCCAGGCGACTCTGTGTGAGCCGCTTGATTACCCCAGGTTTGTAGCCGCCATGAGACGGGCCTATTTGGTGCTGTCCGACTCGGGGGGGGTCCAGGAGGAAGCGCCGGCGCTCGCCAAGCCGGTACTGGTGTTGAGAGACGAAACCGAGCGCCCGGAGGCCGTTGCGGAAGGCGTCGTGGAACTGGTTGGGACAGACAGCGAAAGAATTGTCGACCGGGTATCGGTGCTGCTCGATAACCCGGATGCGTACCGCAGAATGGCCAAGGGCGTTTCTCCCTACGGGGACGGCAAAGCCGCCGAGCGTATCGTGCGGCACATCGGTGGCTTGGGAGCACTCGGGTGAGGCTGGTTTACGCGGCGCCGGTACCTTATGCGGGCTTTGCGCAACGGCCGCATCGTTTCGTCGAGTTTTTCAACGAGCGCAGCGGCGGGCGTACGTTGTGGATCGACCCCTATCCCGGTCGGCTGCCAAGACTTGCCGATTTCAGGCGGGGGGCGTCGCGGAAGTACCCGAGGGTCGATAAGGCCGTGGAAGTCCTGTTGCCCACGGTTCTGGGCGCGGACCCCGTAATGAGCGCACCCTCGGTGAGGCGGCTCGTCTGGAAGTCGGTACTCAAGCGTGTCCATGCCTTTACCGTGGGGACGGATTGGATTCTGGTTGTCGGGCGTCCCCACTTTCTTGCCCTGCACCTGCTCGGGAACACCTCCCCCCGCACGAGTTGCTACGATGCAATGGACGATTTTCCCGAGTTCTATGGTGGGTTTTCGTGCTGGTTGAGCAAGCGGATAGAAGGCCGAATTGCCCGTGGTGTCGATGCCATACTCGTCTCCTCCCGAGCGTTGCAGGACAAGTTTGCCCGAGGGGGGTTCGATGCGGAACTGCTGCGCAACGGGTTCACTCCGCCGCCGGAGCCTACCCGGAAAACCCTTGGCAACAATGATGGCGGCCAACCGGTTTTCGGCTATGTGGGTACGATTGGTAGCTGGTTCGACTGGGCGCTACTCGACGAGATGGCTCGAAAGCTCCCGGAAGTGCGTTTCGACCTCGTGGGGCCGGTGGTGACCCCGCCGGCGCCTGGACTGCCTGCCAATGTGCATCTGCGCGGCGAGTGGGCGAGCGAGGAAGTACCGGGTGCGCTCTGTGGTTTTACAGCCGGGCTTATCCCTTTCAAGGTTAACCGGCTCACCGCTGCCGTGGACCCGATCAAGTACTACGAGTACCGAGCGGCGGGGCTTCCTGTGATTTCCACCAGTTTCGGCGAGATGGCGGTGCGCGGGTCGGAACAGGCTGTGTATCTGGTGGATCGGGGCACGGATTTTCAGGGTATACTCGGCCGCATCGGAGAGGGCCTGAGCGTTTCGTGCGATGCACTTGCCCGGTTTCGAACCGAGCATGCTTGGCGCTCAAGATTCGAGAGATCGGCCTTTTTCAACGCTCATGTGCTAAAGACGGGTGTTCACTGAACGGGGTGCCGCCTGAACCGCCGCTATCAAACCCGTCGGAATCCCGGCCCCTGTGGGTACCTGTGCTGTACGCCGGCACCCCGATTAGCCCGCATATTGCAACAAGGGCCACGGTGATTGCGCCGGATTTTGCCCGTACGCACGCCCGCCACCGCGACCGGAGGCCTCGTCCCGCCAGCGGTGGAGGGAGCAAGTGCGCACCTGGGCAAAGGACAAGCGGAGGTGCGGCTAGAGTGGTTTGTACCCGGAACAACCTTTGCCGACATGCAGGCAATGCAGAGGAAACCAACGAATTCGAGAACTCAACGAGGGGCTGGGTGCGATATGCGGGTTAGCTCCGGCATCTTCAGTTGGCGGCCAACCCGCAATCTCAGGGAGCGATTATGGGCCGGGTGATTGTTGTCGTCGGCATGCACCGGTCCGGCACCAGCTTGGTGACCCGAGGCTTACAGGCCATGGGTGTGCAACTGGGTGACAATCTTTCTGTTGATGCCGCCCCGGACAACGCCAAGGGACACTGGGAAGACCGAGACGTGCTGGAACTGAACAGGCGTCTTATGAGGGTTCTGGCGTTGGAATGGGATGTGATTGGAGCAGGGGACGAGGCGCTCATGGCGGCACCGAGCCTGATGCCCTTGGTCGAACAAGCCAGATCGCTGGTGGAGGCCAAAACAGCGGGCAACACGGCTTGGGCTTTCAAGGACCCGCGCACGGCTCGGCTGTGGCCATTCTGGCACCGGGTTCTTGCGCAAGGCCGCTGGGGAAAACCCGACTTCGTCTGGGTAATCAGGCATCCACTACCGGTGGCGCGATCATTGGCTCGACGTGACGGTTGCACCCCCCTGAAGTCGCACCTGCTGTGGCTGCGCCACAACACCATTCCGTTTCGGGACATCGCAGCGAACCGCCATGTGGTGGTCGACTATGACCGGATGCTCCGTCAGCCGCGCGTTGAGTTGCAACGCATGGCCGGTGCCTTGACGCTGGAGGTGGAAGACGAACCCGCCATTGCGGGGTTTGCCGACCGGTTTCTCGACCCGGGTCTCCGGCATTTTGGGCACGACGGCGAATCGACAGCTAGCACCGGATTGGGCCTAGTGGCAGCTCGAGCGTACCGGATATTGGAACCTGTGGCCTGTGACTCGGCCCGCCTGACAGACCCGGATTTCCAGGCACGGTGGCGGGATGTTTGCCAGGAGGCGGCCACGTTTGCGGATGTGGCACCGCGTGTCGACATTACCACGGTTGCCGCTAGCAGCTTGCGGGAGATAGAGAACCGTTTGCGTGAGGAACAGCGTCGTTCGCAGTCCGACCATGCGACGAAGCTGCGGGAGCAGGTGGCGGAGACGCTGCGGGGTCAGTTTGCGGAGGTGGGCCGCCGTGTCGGGGAGGCGGAGACGATGCTGTCGGAATCGCAGCAAAAGCGGCATGAGGCCCTTGCGTCGGGGCTGCGGGAGCAGATGGCGGAGACGCTGCGGGGTCAGTTTGCGGAGGTGGGCCGCCGTGTCGGGGAGGCGGAGACGATGCTGTCGGAATCGCAGCAAAAGCGGCATGAGGCCCTTGCGTCGGGGCTGCGGGAGCAGATGGCGGAGACGCTGCGGGGTCAGTTTGCGGAGGTGGGCCGCCGTGTCGGGGAGGCGGAGACGATGCTGTCGGAATCGCAGCAAAAGCGGCATGAGGCCCTTGCGTCGCAGCATCGGGAGCAGTTTGCCGAAGTTGGCCGCCGTATCGAGCAGGTTCAGTCGCAATTGCTGACCGTCGAGTCGGGTTTGGAACGCTCGCGGGCGGACCTTGCGTTTGCCAACGAATTGCTCAACAAGGAACGGTACTCTGTGTTAAAGCCGTTGCTGCGCCGGACGTATCGCTTCGGAGCCAGGACAGTTCAGCGCCTGCCCGCGCCCGTTGAGCAGCGATTGAGGCGCCTGAAACGAAAGCTGCTGCCGACATCCATGGCGACGACAGTTACCATCGGCGGCGTCGCCGAAGCTGGCCAGGTGGAAAACGACATCGGCGTATTTGGAGACTTTGACCGGTCGCCCGGATGCTACGACATCCTGGTATGCCCGGTTATCGATTGGCATTTCAGGTTTCAGCGCCCGCAGCAACTGGCGAAGCAGCTTGGGGCGAGCGGACACCGGGTGTGTTACCTCTCCACGACTTTCGAACCTACCGATGCGCCAAGCTTCAGCATTCAGCAGTCGCCGGCGACCAACGTGGTGCTCGTCAAGCTCGGTTTGCCGGGCAACCATCCAAGCATTTACAAAGATCTGCTGACAGATCGGCAGCGGGAACTGCTGTCGGTGGCTATCGGCCGCCTGGTTGAGAAGGGGCGCCTAGGCAATTTGGTCGCGATCGTCGATCTACCTTTCTGGCGGTCTCTAGTGGAAGCGATTCCCGGTTGCCTGATGGTCTACGACTGTATGGACTACCACGGAGGCTTTTCCACCAATAGCCCCAAGCTGATCGAAGAAGAGCCTCTCTTGCTGAAACAGGCCGATCTGGTGATCACCTCCTCTGCCGGATTGTCGCAGATTGTCGGGCAGACGGCGGAAAACGTGTTGATCCGCAATGCCGGCGAGATCGCCTACTTCGGCAAAACCGCCGAGTCCCCTGCCTACCCGTCCGAGCGCTTGGTTGCGGGTTACTTGGGTGCTATTGCCGACTGGTTCGATATCGACTTGGTAGCCGCGGCAGCGCGCCGCTTCCCGGATTGGGACTTTGTGCTGGTGGGCAGTACGGACTTCTGTGATGTTTCCCGTGCCGAGAAGCTGGCCAACGTGAAGCTGATCGGTGAGGTTTCCTACGACCGGGCCGCGGCTTGGGTACATAGCTTCGATGTGGCCATGATTCCTTTCAAATTGACGAAGCTGACGCAATGCACGAGCCCGGTGAAGATTTACGAATACTTGGCCGCCGGCAAGCCGGTTGTGGCCACCGGCCTACCGGAGGTTAGGCTGATGGGCGAGGTAGCCCATGTGGCCGACACCGGGGAGGGGTTTATGCAGTTGCTTGAGGCCGCGATGGCGGAGCGCGACGATAGTGCGCTTGCGGCCCGACGCCGCCAATGGGCCGCCGCACATGATTGGAAGGACCGTGCCGACCGATTGCAAAAGGCGATTGGCAGCGCGTTTCCCAAGGTGTCGGTAATTGTTCTTACCTACAATAATCTCAGCTTCACCAAGGCTTGCCTGCACAGTTTGGAAGCCAACACCCGCTACCCCGATTGGGAACTGGTATTGGTCGACAACGCTTCCACGGATGGGAGCTGCGAATTTCTCGCCGACTACTCGATACGCAATGCTCACGCTAAGCTCATACAAAATGACGAAAACCTCGGCTTCGCGGCGGGCAACAACCGAGGCCTGGAAGCGGCGGCGGGTGAATACCTGGTGGTGTTGAACAACGACACCTACGTCACGCGGGGTTGGCTGCTGGACCTGGTGCGTCACCTACGCCAAGACCCCAATCTCGGTCTGGTCGGAACGGTGACCAATAACATCGGCAACGAGGCGAAGATCGATATCCATTACAAGGACATGGCCGAGATGCAGCAAGCCGCCTATGCGTACACGTCATGCCATGCCCGGGAGGAGCTTGACGTTAACGTGGTGGGCTTCTTCTGCACTGCTATGCCGCGCGTGGTTTTCGAGACGGTGGGGGGGCTTGATGAGCGCTTCGGCCTCGGCTTTTTTGAGGACGACGACTACTGTCGGCGAGTCGCCGAGGCGGGTTACAGAATCACGATTGCGGAGGATGTATTCGTGCATCATCATCTGTCCGCCTCTTTCGATCTGCTTGATCGCGAGCGCCGGCAGGCGCTCTTCGACCGCAACAAGGCACTCTACGAGGAGAAATGGGGCGAATGGACACCCCACCGCTATCGCGATCAATAGCCACTCCCCCCGCGAAGGCGCGCCGGCTGCGACGGCCTTTCTTCGGTTGGGCGATCGTGGGGTTTGCCTTCGTCGCGCAGTTCCTGACCATTGGCACCCTGTTTTACTCCTTCGGCGTTCTGCTGAAACCTCTCTCGGAAGCGCTTGATGCGGATCGATTCCAGATATCGCTCGCCCTCTCGCTACAATCTGCGATTGTCGCGTTGGCCGGCCCCTGGGTCGGCAAGCTGGTTGCGGAGCGGTCGGTCCGGGGGGTAATGCTGGCCGGTGCCGGTTTGCTGCTGATTGGCTTTCTGGCCATGGGGCAGGCGCGCGGCGTCTGGCAGTTGTATGTTGCCTTCGGTGCCCTGCTGGGCCTGGCCATGGCGTTGGCGGGGCCAATTCCGAACAACACCTTGCTGGCCAACTGGTTTGATCGGCGGCGGGGCACCGCATTCGGCATCGCCGGGTTTGGTATCTCGGTGTCCGGCACTCTGGTCATTCCACTGACTTCCTGGCTGGTGCTCGAATATGGCTGGCGCATGGCGGTTTCATCGTTTGGCGTGGCCGCATTCGCAATACTGGTTCCCCTCATCTGGTGCTTTGCAATAAAACGGCCGGAAGACCGGGGCTTGTTGCCGGACAACGCAGTGCCCGGGGCCGAGCAGGAAAGGCCGGAACCACCGGAACCACCGGAAGGGGACGCTAGCGTTTCCTACTGGAGCATGTCCCGGGCGGTGCGTGACCGCCGTGTCTGGCATCTCATTGTCATCATGGGCCCGAGTTTCTTCGGCATTGGCGGCGTATTGCTGGTACTGCCTTCGCATATGACGGATATCGGCCTGTCGCCGTTGCAGGCGGCCTCGGTGATGGCGGTCCTCACGTTCATGGCCGCTATCGCCAAACCGCTCTTCGGCGTCATGGCGGACCACATGAACAAGCGGTTGGCGGTGGCGGTTTCCCTCGGCTGTCAGATCGTCGGCCTCGCGCTGGTTATGGGCGTGGTGAGCCAAACCGGGCTGGTTATCGCGTTGTTCATCTTTGGCCTGGGCTACGGCGCGGTGATGCCGCTGTGGTCGGTGCTGCTCGGTGCCGTATTCGGCCGGGCGGCGTTTGCCCGGATCATTGGCATCATGAGCCCTCTCACCACCCCCTTCATACTTGCCGGGATGCCGTTTACAACCTATGTCTACGAGATGACCGGCAGCTATCTGCCGGCCTTCGCCGTGCTGATCGGCGGTTTTGTCGTTTCGCTGGCGGCGCTGGCCCTGTTGCGGCTACCGGAGGAAAAGGCCCCGTCGAGGCCGGTTGCAACGGCGTAGATGGCGCGCCCGGTGCGACTCGAACGCACGGCCTTTGGCTTCGGAGGCCAACGCTCTATCCAACTGAGCTACGGGCGCCTAGGTACGGCGACCTTAGCAGGAAATACCGATGCTCGGCTATGTGGCCATGGCTTTTTGGAACGCCGGCCGTGCCGCGACCCGGTCTACATAGGCGCGCAGGTTGGGCATATCGTCGCCGATGAGGCCGAGACGGCCGCACATGAAGCAGGCGTGGCCGAGCATGATATCGGCGCCACTTAGATCGCCGGTCAGGTAATCCTTCCCCTCTAGGGCCTGGTCGACGGGCGGCAGTGCCTTGCCGACCAGCCGTCGCGCCTGGCCGAGCACCACCTCGTCGCGCCGCTCGGGGGGCAGCAGCACGGTGTGCACGACGATGGTGTTGATGGGCGGCATAACCATGCCTTCACAGTAGTGGAACCACTGTAGGTAGACCGGGAATTCCGGATCCTCGACCTTTGGCCTCAGGGCGCCATTGCCGTAGCGGGCCAGCACGTATTCCACGATGGCGCCCGATTCGAAGATGCGGATGTTGCCATCGTCGAGCACCGGTACCCGCCCAAGGGGATGTCTGGCGCGGTGTTCCGCCGACTTCAGGTCTTTCGGGTGGAACTCCATGCGGTTGAGGTCGTAGGGCAGGTTCAGTTCTTCGAGCAGCCAGACGATACGTCCGGCCCGGCTGTTCGGTGCAAAGTGCAGCTTGAGCATTGCATTGTTCTCCGCTTGTGACCTGATTGGTGAATTCCGCTTGCCGACTAGGGTTTATAACACATAGAGCGGCTACACTGGTCACGCTAGGCGTGCGCGTCACGCCAGCCACCGGTATTCACTTTGGTGCGGGGCACCCCGACGAGTTCGCGTTTGCGAGTGCAATGCGAGCCGCGGAACGGCAAATCGGAAACGCGGTGCCACCCGTGTTGGCTTGGCATACTACCCATGCGGTGTGAGAGCACATCGACTTCAACACAGTTTGAGTTCGTGCTAGACAGAGCCGCTAACGCCCCAATGCCCAAATTCGCGGCTGGGGGATTCAGTGGATTTGGCTTTCCAATTGTGGCGATTTCATGGACACATCGAGCTCAGCGGGAGTTGCTGGCGTCGAAGTCAAGTTTGATTAGGGTTGCCGGTAGCTCCCTAAACCAGGGTAATCCAGTGCAACAGCATGAGGGAGAATTCCGCCAGGTAGCGGAAGATCGGCAGCCCGACCACGCCAAGCACAATCAGCGCCAGGAAGATACCGGTGCCATAGCGCGCGTTGAGCGACCGGTAGCGACGGGCCAGGTGGGCGGGCAGGAAGTGCGGCAGTATGTAGTGGCCGTCCAGTGGCCCGAGCGGTATGAGGTTGAACACCATCAGTAGCAGGTTGATCTGGGCGAGCAGCGCGAAGAAGAGTTCCCCCGCCGGGTTGTCCCAACCGCCCATGCGCAGCAACAGGTAAAGGTTCCAGGTGACCAGGGCGAGTAGAAAGTTCATGAACGGGCCCGCCGCCGCCACCCATAGGTCGGACGTGGCCGAGCGGAAGTTGCGGGGGTCTGTGGGCACCGGCTTGGCGTAGCCGAACCCCACCAGCACCACCATGAGCAAGCCCACCGGGTCGATATGGGCCAGCGGATTGATCGTCATTCTGCCGGCACGCTGGGCGGTATCGTCGCCGTGCCACTTGGCGACCAGGGCGTGGCCGAATTCGTGAAAGGACAGCGAAATCACCAGGGCGATGATCAGCAGGGCGAAAACCGCGTACTGGCCGCTTTGCAACAAGCCGATCATCTGCCCGAGTCGTTCCGAAAGTGGCTGGTGCAGTGGCAGATTGTGTAGCATGCCCGCCCGCATTGCGAGCGATGCGCACCGGGAGTTTGTGAGGCATGCCGCTAAACGTCGTCATCGATTGTGACCCGGGCCACGACGATGCCGTTGCCCTCATGGTGGCGCACCGGTACGCCAACGTGCTGGGAATCACCACCGTCAGCGGCAATGCGCCGCTTGCGGATACCTCGCGCAATGCGCTGGCCTTGACGGAGTTCGCCGGCTGGTCGACGCCCGTGCACAGTGGCGCCGCCGCGCCGCTGTCCGGCAAACCGCTACACGCAGCTTATGTGCACGGCGCAACCGGCCTTGGCGGGGCGCGTTTGCCCGACCCTTCAACATCGCTGGCGAGTACCGACGCGGTGGGCTTCCTGCTGAAGATGTCGAGGCGAGTCGACGACCTATGGGTGGTCGCCACTGGTCCGGTCACCAACCTCGCCCTTGCCATCGACCGGGACCCCGGGTTCGCTGGCCGGGTCGCCGGAATTTCGTTGATGGGCGGCAGCGCGACCGCCGGTAATGTCACCCGCGTGGCGGAATTCAATGTTTGGGCCGATCCAGAGGCGGCAGCCGTGGTTTTCCGTGCCGGTGCCACGCTAAAGATGTGCGGATTGAACCTGACCAGCCAAATCCAGTCCGATGACGGCCTAGTTGCCCGGTTGGCGGGCCGAGGCCCCTTACCGGAACTGGTGGCTCGGCTGTTCACCTTCATGCACGACCGCATGGAAGTGCTCGTCGGCGAGCGCCGCGCCGCACTTCACGACCCCTGCGCCGTGCTGGCGCTGACGCATCCGCACCTGCTTCGCTTTGAACCAAGGGCCGTGGATGTCGAGCTTTCCGGCCAGTTCACCCGGGGCATGACGGTGGTCGATGAACGCACCCTGCGGCGGCGGGACCCGCCGAACGCCGAGGTCGCCTACCGGATCGATGCTGACGCAGCGCTCGACACCCTATACGAAGCGGTGCTCGGCTAACGGGAACCATCCACGGAGGGCCGGGATGATCGCACTCGGCTTCGCCCCGCCCCGGCCGCCCACACCTGAGGCGGCGGCCGACGAGGGCCTTGCGGGCCCCTCCACGATGCCGGTGGCGATGGCATGATCCGGCCATGCCCATGATTCCGAGGGGTGCCCGCGAGTAAGTATGGCAGCGGAGAGCGCGGATTGGCCGGATGCGCCCTTGCCTCGCTGCCACGGGGCGACCGGCTCGGGTCGGAAGTGGTTGCGGTATGCGGGAAATTCCGTGCCGTTGTAGTGCGGGCTGCGTTAGCGGGAGTTCCTCGGTTCCATAAGGCCAGCTTTTCGTCGGCCGGCGGCTAGTGACCGGCGAATTCCAGCAACAGTTCGACGCACAGCGCCGGTGATTCCAGGGGCATTAGATGTCCGGCGTCCGCTACCTGGTAGGTGCCGTTTTGAAACCGGCCGGCAAACCGTTGGTGAAGCTCGGGCGGGAAGTTGCCCTTTGCGGCGTGCACCAAGAGCGCCGGACAGGCGACGGTGGTCACGGCATCGTAGATGTTGGTGTCCGTAACCGTCGCTTCGAATACGCCAGCCTCGACGCTGGGTGGGCACTTCAACGCCACGTTGCCGTCGGGTAGCTCCTTGAAGCCTTCGTTTAGGTAGATATCGAATGCTTCCGGTATCCAGGAGGCGAACGCCGGCTTATCTTTCCAGGCTTCGCGCACAGTCTCCCGCGATGGCCAAATCTCCCGGCGTTTGCGCGCCTGGGCGGCCAATCCGCTGTCGGCCGGCCTGTTCGCCAACCACTCGTCGCTCGGGCGCAGGGGCGGGTCGAGCATGGCGATGCGGGCGAAGGTTCCGGGATGACGCGCCTCGGCGATGGCTGCGGCGATGCCCCCAAAGGAACTGCCTATACCGTACTCGATCCGCTCGTGGCCGGTCTCATCCAGAATCTGTAGCGCAACGGCTGCGGTATCGTCGGCGAATCGTTCCCATTGCACCCCCTCCGGCAACAGGGGCTTGTCCGAGTCGCCGTGGCCGCGGGCGTCTATGGCGATCACCCGGTAATGGGGCTTCAACAACTGTGCGAGCGGTGCCAATGTGGCGGCGCAGAAACCGTTGGCATGGTGCATTAGGGCGATTGGCCCATCGCCACCCCAGTCCAAGCCGCTGATACCCAGGCCGTTGCGCGTCCCGGCGGCATCGGCGATGCGCCAGCGGCGGCGCACCGCTTCTGCCAGGCTCTTCACTACCGGTGTTCCGCGCCTAGGAGCTTTCGTCCCGGCGACCGGCGCGCTGAGGCACCGGGAAGCGGGTACTTCCATGCAAGCCTGCGCCGTGGAGAATTCCGTGGCAACAGGTTCCCGCGCCAAGAGACAAAGTATCGCCAAAGCGATGCATCTCTCCCACTTTCAAGCTTCCGATGGCCGACATACGATCTACATTCCCCACCGGTTAGGACCATCCCAAAATGTTCGCTCTTGAGACAAAGTTTCAGAAAATTCAATAGGTTCCGAAAAACGTTCGTAAACCATCTATATAGGGCTTTGCCGAGGGCTAGTAGGCGACTTTGAAATGGACCTGCCCCACCGGTAGTGTATCAGTTTGAATCCCGAGCCTGTTGAATCCCCTGTGTGCCGTGCCTCCGCTCGGCCCACAAATTCAAACTGATACACTACCTCCCCACCAGCGGCGCCTATTGCCCTGCTATGGTACAGGTGACTGGTCCGGTCTCGCCGGTGCCTTACCGGCCGTGATACTGGGGCTGGCGTTTTTCCATGAACGCGCGTGGCCCTTCGCGGGCATCTTCGGTCTGGAAGATGGGGCGCGAGATTTGGCTTTCGATCTTTAGCGCTTCCTGTTCCGGCACACCGAGGCAGGCGCGGGCGGAACGGCGGATGGCGCGCACCGCCAGCGGCCCGTTGGCGGCGATCTTTTCGGCAATCTCCATCGCTTTGGCCATGGGGTCTTCGCTAACGTGGTTCAGGAACCCCAGGTTCAGTGCTTCCTCGGCCGTAATGAGGTCGCCGGTCATCAGCAACTCCATGGCTTTGGCGAACGGGATCTGCGCGGGCAGTCGCACGGTGGAGCCGCCCGCCGGGAAGATCGCCCACTTCACTTCCTGCACGCCGAACTTCGCGCCGGGCGCTGAGACGCGGATGTCGGTACCCTGGACGATCTCCATGCCGCCGGCGATGGCGTGGCCGTTGATGGCGGCGATAATCGGCTTCTCGGGGTCGAAATTACGCAACAGGGCCCGGCCTGTGATGCCTGGCTCGGCCAGTACCTGCTCTTCCCAGTCGTTCTGCGGCTTGCGGGCACCGGAGACCAGGGGTATTAGCTGGCCAAGGTCGGCCCCGGCGCAGAACGCGCTGCCCCGGCCGGTCACCACCGCGACGCGCACCGTATCGTTGTCCTTCACTTCCTGCCAGGCGCAGGCGAGCCGTACCCCGACTTCGGCGTTGATGGCGTTGCGCGCCTCCGGGCGGTTGAAGGTGACGAGGGCGATGTGGCCTTGCAGTTCAAAGTCGACGAGCGCCATGGGTTTCTCTCTACATGTCTGATGATAAGGGCGCCATTTTGGCAGAAAGTGTGAACGCTACAAGGGCATGGGCGGTCCGTTGGCGATCGATCGAGGCGAGCCCGGAAGTCGCCCGGCAAGGTCGGGTTCTAGAGCGGGTGCTCCAAGGCGGCTGGCTAGCGGTCGAATACCAGGGGCCGGCCGGGTGGCCCGTCGAGCAGGCGCCCGTCGTCGTAGCGGCGGTGGCCGTTCACCCAGGTGGCCCGCACCCGGTGGCTGAACTCGATGCCCGCAAAGGGGCTCCAGCCGCACTTGGCAAACAGGTTGGCGTCGCCCGCGATGGGCCGCTTCTGCAACAGCACCAGGTCCGCGTGGTAGCCCTCGCGGATGAAGCCCCGTTCCCGTACACCGAACAGGCGCGCCGGGGCATGGGCGGTCTTGGCGGCGATGGTCTCCATGGTCAGTCCGCCGGTCGCGATATGTTCACACAGGCAGATCAGGGCGTGCTGGGCTAGGGGTAGGCCGGCCGGGGCTTCCAGGTAGGGGCGGGCCTTCTCCTGCCGGGTATGGGGGGCATGGTCGGTGGCGATAACGTCGATGCGGCCCTCGTTCACCGCGGCCAACAGCGCTTCGCGGTCGCTCGGCTGCTTGATGGACGGGTTGCACTTTATATCCGCGCCCTTGGCGGCGTACCAGCCGTCGTCGAAATACAGATGGTGTACGCAAACTTCGGCGGTTATCCGCTTATCGGCCAGGTCGCCCCGGGAAAACAGCTCCAGCTCCCGGGCCGTGGTGAGGTGCAGAACATGCAGCTTCGAGCCGTGCCGCCGGGCCAAATCAACAGCCAGCGAAGAGGATTTGTAGCAGGCCTCGACAGAGCGGATGTTGGGGTGTTCGTGGAAGGGGATGGCGTCGCCATACCGCTGCCGGGCCTTGGCTTCGTTGGCCAGAATGGTGGGCGTGTCCTCGCAGTGGGTGGCGATCACCAGCGGCGCGGCGGCGAATATGCCCTCAAGCGCCGCCATGTCGTCCACCAGCATGTTGCCGGTGCTCGCGCCCATGAACACCTTGATGCCGCAAGCCGTGGCGGGGTCGACGGACTTGATCGCCTCCAGGTTGTGGTTGGTCGCGCCCAAGTAGAAGGCGTAGTTGGCGGCGGAACGCGTCGCGGCGCGGCTGTGCTTTTCGTTCAGGGCCACTTGGTCGATGGTCGGCGGGTCGCAGTTCGGCATCTCCATGTAGCTGGTGATGCCGCCCGCCACCGCGGCCGCCGATTCCGTGGCGATGGTTCCCTTGTGAGTCAAGCCCGGCTCGCGGAAGTGCGCCTGATCGTCGATCATCCCCGGCAACAGCCAACCGCCCTCGGCATCCAATACCTCGGCTGCGGCATCGGGCGCGTGGCCGATGGCCGCGATGCGTCCCCGCTCGATGAGCAGGTCGCCCTCGATGGTGGCGCCCTCGTTGACGATGCGAGCGTTGACGATGCGTTGACGGGTCATGGTTTACCCAAGCGTCGAGGCGGGTGGTTGCGGATGTGTTGAAGCAGTGCCACCCCGACATGTTCCCGCCCGACACAGCGGAGGTCAAGGTTGTGCGCTGGCTCGGTACCTATGGCACCGGGGGTAGCCTCTAGGAAAACAATATACTCGTTTGGCCTTCCGTACGCCAAGGCGTCGCGTAACATCCATTACAAGATCCTAAGATGGCGGCAAGCGCCGACGAGCATCTGAACGTCTGGTTCGGCGGCGCGGCCGGGCAGCTTGGCAATTGGAGCACCACCACGTTGCAGGGGCTGGTGACCAATGTGCCCTCTGGTTCATCTGTCTGAGCATGAACATGGCAGCAGTGCGCGGGAATATGTGCTCGGGAAGGCGGGCAAAGTGGTGAAGCAACTAAAGGGACGCGCAGCAGGATCGGCAAGGCGAGGGAGCACTTTGAGCAGGGTGTAAAGGCCGGTAAACCCGCTCAGGTCGCCGCTTGAGGGGCCTGGGCAGCATGGACCCGCAAATGGCCGCCCCGCCTAGAGACCCTAAACCAGAAGCAGTTCAGGATCTGTGCGCAACCAGCGGTGTGGAGTAAGGGTGCCGCCAGATGATGCCGTGGCGTTCATAGTCCTCCCCGCACACCCGCACCCTATCAAAGCCGGCGGAACGCAGGTTGGCTATGAGGTCGCCTCTGGAGAACCGCCGCATCTCCAGCGTCTCCCCGGCGCCGCCATGAAAGCTAAGATCCCGGAACACTTGCCGCCGTCCATCAAAGGTCCTGTTAATCAGCTTTACTGCGCCGTTCTTGGCCTTGCTGAGTTGGTAGTCGAATAGCTCAGGGAAGTGCTCCACGGTGTGCCGCCGGTTAACGAAGGGGACGGTCAGCACCAGTACACCCCCCGGCCGCAACAGGCTGTAGGCGCCACAGAATGCGCTGTGCACAGGAGGGGCGACATGCTCAAACACCTCAGAGGCCAGCAGGAAGTCCACCGGCGCTAGGCCGCGGGGATGGCAAATGTCCAGTTTCGGGGGCTTGTGGTAGCTGGCGTTCAGGTAGCCTAGCCGCTTGGCCAAGCCCTTGGCGTAACCATGCCAATCGCTGAGACCGATGCCCTTGATGTCCTTTCGTTTCGGAAAGTCCGGCAACTTGAGGCTCTCCCCAAAGAGCTCCAAAGACAGCAAATGGACGACGGATCTAGTGCGCACTGAGGAACCGCAGCGCCAGCAACTGCTGCGCTCCCGGTCGAATTCAGACCGCGCCAGGCTGTTGCTTGCACCGCAAATGTTACAGTCAAAATAAATGGTGCCGTCCTGTGTCTCCACCTCGCCTGAAGCGGCTTCATAGCCGTGGGCCGCCAGAAAGGCACTGCACCGGCGTTCGGCATGGGCTTGCTCTTCCTTGGTCATCTCCCGCCGCCAGCGGTCTACCGACTTGGCTTGGAAGTCAACGATGCGCCATGCACCCGGTTTGTGGCTGTCCCGACTGCTGTGCTGCGCTAGGTAGGCCCGCGCATCCGCATCGAGCGCCAACCCCAAGGATCGCAGCAGGTCAGTTAGCACGATTTCATAATCCCGCACCAGATCTTCGTAGCGCACCACACGCAGCCGTTCTTCCGGCAGCTTGGCGACGAAAGCCTCGTAGGCATCAGCGAAACGCATCCAGTTGTCCACGGCGCGGCTGATCGGCACGCCGCCCATTTCCGCCATGGAGCAGGCAGCGTCCCGGGGGTCGCGAACAGCGTAGATGTAGGTGGCCTGTGGATACAGTTCCGTCACCAATGGCAGGCAGCTATTCAGGTGCGGATGTTTCTCTCCCCAATACCTTAGCTGCTCCTTGCCCTCCCGTTGCGCTATCTGGCCATAGAAGGGCTCCACCAAAGCCTTCACTTGGCTGTGCAGGTGTGCCGCCCAAAGTTCATGGTAGGCCTTACCGAACAGAATGCCGGAACGCGACCCCACCTGGCTCTTCGCCACGATGGCGTTCAACTGCAGAAAGACGGCGGATTCGTTGGTCAGCAGGATCTGCCTGTGGGCGTTCAGCAAACGGGTCAGGATGGTGGTGCCCGAGCGCGGGGCACCGATTAGAAACAGTGGCCCAGCCTCGTCCAAAGGCGCAGTTGTGGATTGGGACATTGATGCAGGAGTGCGGCTAGGCCGGGAAACCACGATTAGTGCGATTCGGGGCACATTATACACACAAGGCCGGTGGGCATCCGCGGCAATTGAAGCGATTTCGTTCACCCGGGCCCGACGTGATCTGGCCAGGCCGCGCAGTTGGGTTTCCAACTCGGCCAAGCGCACCCGCGCTGCCAAGCCGGCCAAACTTCGCTCCTCGCGCCTCGATTGCGGCAGCCGCGGGCACATACGTGAAGCGCCATTTCGGCTACGGCAGGGTGAGGTACCGGGATCTAGCGAAGAACACGCAACGCATCGCGACGCCGCTGGGGTTGGCGAATCTGGTGATCGCCGGTCGCCACGCGGTCGCCTCACAGCGCGCCCGTGTGCACGATGGTTGACCTGGGCACTCTGGAGTAAGAAACTGGACTCTGTGCCGCCTCCGGGGCTGTATAGAGCGGGGGTGGTGTTTGCGTTGGGCGGCGGGTCAAGGCGCTCGCCGCGGGGTAACAAGTGGAGGAAACAATGGCTGAAGCGCTTATGGCCGATTATGTCCAAATGGACGATGTCGATTGGGTTGATTTTCCAGAGGGCCTTTGCAGTGGCCGCATTCGCTGGAAGCTGCTGCACGTATCGCCGGAGGCGGGTGCCTGGACAGCGATCTTCGATTGCCCGAAGGGTTCTTCGTTCGCGAAGCACATTCATATGGGCCCCGGTGAATACTTTCTGACCAAGGGGCGCATGCACGTGCGCGGCGGCAGCGTCGAGGGCGGGGCGACCGCCGTGGCACCGGGTTACGGCTACGAGGCCTGCAATGCGCAGCACGACCACACCGAGTTCGACGAGGACAGCGAGTTCTACATGACCTTCCTAGGTCCGCTGAACTTCATCGACGACGACGGCAACACCGTCGCCCTGGTCGGCTGGCAGCAAGTCTATGATGCCTGGCGGGGCTCTGACTAGAAAAAGTAACTCAGACTTGCCGTGATCAGGCGCGGCTGACCAAGTGTGCCGATGGTGACGCACGCATCACCGTTGGGGTATACACAAACGTCGTCCGCGTCGAGCAAGAAAAAGTTCGGGAAACTTTGCACATCGGTGTAGTAGTTCTTGTCGGCCAGATTCTCGGCATTCACCGTCAGTTCCCAGTTCTCCCCGGCCACGCCCACCTGGGCATTGATGATGGTGTAGCTGGGGTTGCGGACTGGGTAATAGGCCTGCACGCCCTCGTAGGCACCGTTCTTGCTGACCTGCACGCCGAATAGGAAGTCCATATTGCCGTTCATGGGCTGGCGGTAGTCTGCATTGATGTTCCAACTGAACTCGGGCACGTTCGGTGGCTTTTCTCCGTCGAAATCGATGTCGTAGGCAAGGGTTTCCCCAGTCCACTCGGCATCGGTGGCCCCGACGGCGAACGACAGGCTTAGCTCGTCGCTCACTTGCACGGACAGGTCGGCCTCGAAACCCAACTGCTCGGAATCTCCAAAGTTGCCGATGCCTTCCACCGGCCCACTCGGCGTGGCGATGTGGTACTCGACCTGCCGCTTGTTGTAGTCGATGAAGAACCCGGCGATTGATGCCGTGGCGCGGCCGTCCGCCCAGCGGCCCTTCCAACCGACCTCGTAGCTGGTGGCCTTCTCGGCGTTGAAGGGAAGCAGCCCGAATTCTCCGATGTTCAGGCCACCCGGTTCATAGCCGAGGGCGATGGTGGCGTACATCATGGAGTCGTCGTTTAGCCAACGGCTGATGGAGGCCCGGGGCAGGACTTCTGTTTCCTTCAGGCCGCTGGATAGATTGACGTCGAGGTTCTTGCTCTTGTTCTTCCATTGGTCAACGCGCAGCCCCAGGCCCAGTTCCCAGTCTTCGACTTCGTAGGTGACGTTGGCGAAGGCGGCCAGGTGGCTCTTATCGCGTCGGCGGAACTCGAATGGCAGAAGAAACTCCTCGGCTTCTTCGTTGGGTGGGACAACCTCCCCGGCCCAGATGCCGGAACAAAGATCCCCGGCGATGCAGCCCAGCACCCCGTCCAGCCGGCCATCGGCCGTTACCCGGCTGTCGTAGATGATAAGATGGGAATCCATCGCTTCGTCGTACAGCGAATAGTAGGCGCCGGCGATCCATTGCACCGGTGCATCGCCAGTGGATGTGAAGCGCAATTCCTGAGTGAGAACGTTCATCTTCTCGGGCCGGAACAGGTCGAGCAGAAATTCCTCCCGGATGTCGAGGTCTGATTGACGGTCGCTATCGGTATCCGTGTAGGAGGTGACGGATACGATATCGAATTCCTCCAGTTCCCATACCAGTTCCACCATGGCCGCATAGGTTCGGCGTGTATGACGCGGGTTGTGCGGTGACGTGTTGATTACCCGCGGGTATTGGAAGTTCTCTGTAACCAGTTCCCGGCTCCAGGTGTTGTTGGGGCCGTCGTACTCATTCCACCGCACCGAGGCGAACAGTGCTAGGTTCTCGGCGAGTGGACCGGCGAGCATGGCCCGGGCACCGTAGGCCTCGGTTTCGCCTGTGTTCTCTTTGTTGGCGGTGCGTTGGCCGTTGAGCCGCACGGCGTTGCGTTGCTTGAGAAACCCGTCATGGCGGGCACCGAAGCCGAACAGCCGCATGGCCCAGCCCCCATCACCTAAGGGCGCGTTCACGCTGGCTTCGACGTCGATCATGTTCTGTTCGCCGCCGAGCACCTTGATGCGGCCGAAGGCTTCCCCGGGATCGGGCCGGGCACTAACAAACTTGATGGCGCCGCCGATGTTGCTGCCGCCGTACAGTGTGCCCTGGGGCCCCTTGAGCACCTCGATGCGGGCGAGGTCCCCGAAGCGCGACGAGGCATCGGAGAATATCTGCACGTCATCAAGGTAGAAACCCACGCCTTGGGTGTTGCCGAAGGCACCGAGCCCACGAATGGATACGTTCGGAAACCCATCAAGACGCATGGATAGGTTGAGGTTGGGCACCTTGAAGCCCACATCCTTCAGATCCTTGATGTTCTGCCGGGTGATATCGTCTCCGGAGAGCACCGACAGCGACTCTGGAATCTCCAGTACGGATTCCTCCCGCTTGCGTGCGGTTACCAGAATTTCCTCCACCAGGCCCTGGTCGGCGCGGGTTTCGTCCCTGGTTTCGGTATGGGCCATGGGCGCGAGCCCCAGGGCCACCAGCGATGCCGCAACTGTTGCCGCACGAACGCCCATTGATAGTGCAATGTTCATTATCCGATACTCCCTCCCATATGGATGCAGCCCCATCATCAAAGAAAAAGGCTCTATGGGCAAGGGGTAGTGGCTCAGATAGACTAATTGCGGCGAACGGCTAGAATGCCCGTTGGAGGATTATGCACATGAAACCGCGCCGCAGCACTTGGCGCAGCAACCCGTCCGCGTCGGCGATTCGGCGCACCGTCTAACCGGAGAATTTGCCGTGGCTAAAGCAATTCACACCATGGTCCGCGTCCTGGACCTGGAAAAATCCATGCATTTCTACCAACGCGCCTTCGGCCTGGAACTGGCCAAGCGCTTCGACTTCGATGGCTTCACTCTGGCGTACCTGCGCAACGACGAGAGCGAATTCGAAATCGAGCTGACCTGGAACCACGACCAACAGGAGGCCTACACCCACGGTAGTGGGTACGGCCATGTCGCGGTGTCTGTCGATGATTGCGCCACCGAGCACGCCCGCTTCGAACAGCTTGGCTTCAACCCCAACCCGGTGAAAGAGATGCGCCACGACGGGTCGCTACTGGCCAAGTTTTTCTTCGTCCAGGATCCCGACGGCTACAAGATCGAGGTGGTGGAGCGCGGCGGGCGCTACGTATAGGATAAAGGCAACCGGAGTGCCGCCGCCGCGCTGTGCTCCCGGCGGGGCCGTGGGGTAGTGTATCGGTTTGCATCCCGAGCCTGCCGAATCCCCTGTGTGCCGTGCCGCCGCTCGGTCCACAAATTTAAACTAATACACTTACCGGCCGCGGCGTCCCGATGACACCGGCAACCCGCGGTGTCATACTGGCGCGATGAACCGTTCCGCGGTCCTCAAGCGTTTGCGGGCGACCTTGCCCGCCGGTTGTCTGATTACCGAGGCCGCGGCGCTTGTACCCTACGAGACCGATGCGCTGACGGCCATCCGGGAAGTTCCCTGGGTGGCCGCCCTACCCGAAACCGAAGATCAAGTTGCGAAGGTGCTGGCCATCTGCCGCGAGCACGGCGTGCCCGTGGTGCCGCGCGGTGCCGGTACCGGCCTCTCTGGAGGTGCCCGGCCGGTGGCGGGTGGCCTGGTGCTCGGGCTCTCCAAGCTGAACCGCATCCTCGAAGTGGACCCGGACAACTGCGTAGCCCGGCTGCAACCCGGGGTGCGCAACCTAGCGGTGAGCGAGGCGGCCGCGCCGCACGGCCTCTACTATGCGCCCGACCCCTCGTCCCAGCTTGCCTGTAGCATAGGCGGCAATGTCGCCGAGAACTCCGGCGGCGTGCACTGCCTAAAGTACGGCCTCACGGTGCACAACGTGGTCGGCCTGCGTGTGCTCACCATGGAGGGCGAGTTGCTGAACTTGGGCGGTAGGGGCTTCGACTATCCGGGCTATGATCTTATGGCGCTCATGTGCGGCAGCGAAGGGCTGCTGGGGGTGGTCACGGAGATCACGGTGCGCCTGTTGCCCAACCCGCCCGCAAAATTGGTGTTGTTGGCGGCGTTCCGGCACCTAGTCGATGCCGGCCGGTCGGTGACCGAGATCATCCGCCAGGGCATCGTCCCGGCGGGGCTGGAGATGATGGACGCGCTCGCCATTCGGGCGACGGAGGACTTTGCCGGTGCTGGCTATCCCCGGGACGCGGCGGCCATTTTGCTTTGCGAACTCGATGGCGTGGCGGAGGAACTCGCTGCGTTGGAGGCCGCCGTCGAGCCGGTGCTTGCCGGCAACGGTGCCTACGACATCCAATGCGCCCGCGACCCGGAACGTCAGGCGCGCCTGTGGTCGGGGCGCAAGGCCGCCTTTCCCGCGATGGGCCGTATCTCTCCCGACTACTATTGCATGGACGGCACCATTCCCCGGCGGGCGCTCGCCGATGTGCTCGCGGGCATCTCGGAACTGTCGAAGGAACATGGGCTTGCCGTTGCCAACGTCTTTCACGCCGGCGACGGCAACCTGCATCCCCTCATTCTCTATGATGCCAACCAGACGGGTCAGCTTGAGCGGGCCGAGCGGCTGGGCGGCAGAATTCTGGAGCTCTGTGTCGAGGCGGGGGGCACGGTAACCGGAGAACATGGTGTGGGCGTGGAGAAACTGGACCAGATGTGCGTTCAATTCGGTGCCGGGGAGCTTGCCCAGTTCGAGCGGGTCAAGGAGGTCTTCGACCCCGGCCGACTGCTCAACCCCGGTAAGGGCATTCCGCAACCCAGCCGTTGCGTCGAATTGGGCGGCATGCATGTGCACGGCGGCAAACTGCCATTCTCTAGGATGGAGCGGTTCTGAACCGCAGGCCGTTGTGCGCTGCGACGGGCTAGGGAAGCTCTGAACAAGCACACCATCACCTGATTGCCTTAAGCGAAATCAATCGGTTATGGAGCATGGTGGCCTTGAACACCTTGCGGTGAACATCGAGTTGAAGGCGGGCGAGGGAGGCCTGGTGGTAGAGGGTGACAAGACCGCTGAACTGAGCAGCAGCATACGGGAGGCACGGGCGCGGGGGGCGAAGCTCGCCATTTTCGGGTCGCGCAGCAAGGGCTGGTGCCTGGCGCGGGCGGAAGGGGAACTGCTGGGCGTGGCCGAACACGCTGGCGTTCTGGACTATCACCCGGAGGAACTGGTGGTTACCGCCCGGGCCGGGACGCCGCTTTCGGGCTTGACGGAACTGCTTGCGGCACATGGCCAGTACCTGCCCTTCGAGCCGCCCCGGGTAGGCGGTGGCGGCACCCTCGGGGGGGCTGTCGCCGCGGGGCTGGCCGGGCCGGGCCGTCCCTGGCGCGGCTCGGTACGTGATGCGGTGCTCGGAGTGGAAATGCTCAATGGCTTGGGCGAGCGGCTGGTCTTTGGCGGCCAGGTAATCAAGAACGTGGCCGGCTACGACCTGTCGCGGCTACAGGCGGGCGCCTGCGGTACGCTGGGGTTGCTGCTGTCGGTGAGCCTACGCCTGCTGCCGCTGCCCGAGGCCGAGGAAACCCGCGCCCTGGAGTGTACCGCAACCGCGAGCCAGGACGTGGTACGCGGCTGGGCACGCTCCTCCCTGCCGGTGACGGCAACCTGTTACCGCGACGGGCGCCTCTATGTTCGGCTCTCTGGGGCCGAATCCAGGGTGCGCGGAGCGGCGGCCGGGTTGGGGGGAGAGCCCACCGCCGGCGCGCCCCCATGGAACAGCCTGCGCGACCGGGCTTTGCCCTGTTTCGAGAAGTGGCCGGGCCGGGTGCTCTGGGAAGTGCTCTGCCCGCCTGCGGCACCGCTGCCGCCGGGAGAATGCGTGATCGAGTGGGCAGGTGCCCGGCGCTGGTGGCTGACCGACCTGCCGAGCGGCCGGGTGCGGGCCTACGCTGCGGACATCGGTGGCCGGGCGCTGGCGGCCTATGGCGGGCCGCTGCTCGAAGGCGAGATTTCCCGTCGGCTGAAACGGGCGTTCGACCCCGATAACCTGCTCAACCCGGGAATCGTGCGTGCAAACGCGGCTGCCTGACAATCTACTGGCCACCGACCAGGGACGGCGGGCGGACGAAATTCTGCGCTCCTGTGTGCACTGCGGCATGTGCAACGCGGTCTGTCCGACCTACCAGTTGCTTGGCGATGAACTGGATGGGCCGCGTGGACGCATCTATCTCATCAAGGGCCTGCTGGAGCAGGGAGAGGTGGGCGGGCGCGTGGGTGATGCCGGTGTCCGTACGGTGCGAACCCACTTAGACCGTTGCCTAACCTGCCGGGGCTGCGAGGTTGCCTGCCCGTCCGGGGTTCAGTACGGGGAACTGCTGGAGATCGGACGCGAAACCGTCGAGGCGCGAACTCGGCGCACGCCCTGGGATGCAGCCGCCCGGCGCTGGCTGGGACGGGTCGCGCCCCGCCCGGAAGTCTTCGCGCGCTGGGTGAGCGTCGGTAACTGGTTCCGAAGGCTGCTGCCCGGGTCGCTTGGAAAACTGCTGCCGCAGCGTCCGCAATCCCAGGTTGATGATCCTGGGCGTCCGCAGCCTGCGGCTTCTGCATCTGCTCGTCGAGCCCTGGTTCTGCAGGGCTGTGTGCAGCGGGTGGCGACGCCCGCTGCGAACGCCGCGGCCGAGAGGCTGTTGCATGCCAATGGCATCGCGGTGGTTTGGGCGGAACAGGAAGGCTGTTGCGGCGGTTTGAACCTGCATCTCGGGCAAACCAAAGCCGCTCTCGATGCCATGCGCCGTAATATCGATGCCCTGCGCCCGTTGCTACAGGAGGTGGAAGTGATCGTTTCCACCGCCAGCGGCTGCGGCGTGACGGTCAAGGACTACGGCCGTCTGCTGGCGGGCGACCCCGAGTATGCGGTGGACGCGGCGCGGGTGGCGGACATGACTCGGGATCTCGCCGAGGTGGCGGCACCATTCAGGGTGGCTGGGCAGCGCGATGGGAATGGTCCCAAGAGGGTGGCCTGGCACGCGCCCTGTACGCTGTGTCACGGCCAGGGGCTGTCCGGCCTGGTGGAAGGCCTGCTGACACGGGCCGGGTTTGAGCTCGCGGCGGTGGCCGATGCCCATATCTGTTGCGGCTCCGCCGGCACCTATTCGCTGTTGCAGCGCCGCCTTGCGGGCGAACTCCGGGATAACAAGCTAGCGAACCTGATGGCTGGCGACCCGGACATCATCGCCACGGCGAATGTTGGCTGCCAGACCCACCTGGCCTCGGCGGCACCGGTTCCGGTGGTGCATTGGGCCGAATTGCTCGCCGCCACAGATAGCTCCAAGTATTCCGATTGATTGCCACTTCCTTGCCAAAGCTCTGCGGCAGGCTCGGTTTCGCTTCCCGGTTCTATTACATAGGTGCTCCCATTGGCGTCGGCGTCAGCCTGCCGATCATGGGTTGTCTGGGCCCGGCCATCGGCTGGCGCAACGGCTTCTATCTGCTGGGTGCAATCGGCCTGGCGCTGGCCGCTAGGTTGCCGGAGAGCGCTATCAAGGCGACCGGCGGTGCCTGTTCGAAACGGTGCGGGGCTAGGGTGCGGAATCGGGATGATGCACAGCCCGGGGGACGGTGGTAAGGTTCCGGCCCATGGTCAAGAGCAGACGCGGCAGGGAGGCCCGCAAGGTCAAACGGGTGCGCAACGGCATTATCGGTGCTGCCGTTGTGGTGGTTGTCGCCGTGCTCGGCTACGGTCTGCTGTACAGCACCGGGGTAACGGAATCCGGGGAGTTCGTTGCGGGGGAGCACTACCGCATCATTGAGGATGCGCGCCGGCGGCGTCCGGGTGCTCCCATCGTCGTCACCGAGTTCTTTTCCTACGCCTGCGTGCACTGCCGCAATCTCCAGCCGCTCATCGAGGACTGGCGACGCGACCTGCCTGATGATGTGCGCTTCGAACGCTCTCCTGTTTCCTTCAATGCTTCCTGGGCGATCCTAGCCCAAGCCTATGCCGCCCTGGAGCAGCTTGGCGCCGTAGATGCCAACCACGAACGCATCTTCCGGGCGATACACGACAACGGACGGCAGTTCCCGACCAGCGAGCAGCTCGCCGACTTCGTGGATGGCCGGGGCACCGACCGGCAAGCCTTCCTGGACGCCTACAATTCCGGGGCGGTGCGCCGCAAGGTCGCCGCCGAGAATGCGCGGCAGCGACGCTTCGCCATCGCCTCAACGCCGACCCTGGTCGTTGCCGGGCGTTACGCCGTTGGCGTGGATGTGAGCCGGCGCCAGGCGCTGGATACTGTTGATTACCTGATCAAGCTGGAACGGGGTGCCGCGCCGGCGGTTTCCCAGTCGAAATAGTCCGCAATGATCAACGGTCGGGCACCGGCGGGTGCTGGGCCGCTCGAACAGGGCTCCTCCAATATCCGTTTGAATTTGCCCTCCGTTCTGGTTAAATCAACGGCGTCGATGCCGCTGCACAACAAACTCGGTTTGCGTCTGGCCCATAACGGTTGGCGCAGGACGGGAGGTATATCTGCTATGTTCCGTTATTCCTTTATTGCCGTCGCTGTCTTGCTGGGTGTTGTTCCGCTTCTACCACAAGCGCGGGAGAACCCTGAAGCTGGCCAGTGGTTCCTGTCTCCCTTGGGCGCCATGGCGGATTCGCCGACCGACTACGACATCGGCAACATGGCCGGCGGTGGCATCGGCATCGGCTATGGGTTCACCGACAACTTGGCCGCGGAATTCTCCTACCTCGCCTGGGACGGCGATGACGGCGATGGCGACACCGCTTGGGTTACCGGCCTGTGGTCCCTGCCGAAGGCCAGCAGCAGCTTTCAACCGTTCGTACTACTCGGTGGTGGCCGCAGCAAATTCGACCCACAGGGCCGGGGGAGCGACACCCGCGCTCAGTTCTTCGGTGGTTTCGGTGCCTTCGGCGACCTCGGCGAGCGATTGTCCTGGCGCGGCGATTTCAGGGCGGTAAAGACCGATGGTGCCGGGGCGGTCGACCCCTTTGGGCAGATTGGCATCACCCTGTTCCTTGGTGAGGTTTCTCCCTACCCGCTGCGCGACAGCGATGGCGACGGCGTACCGGACGTGAACGACGGGTGCCCCGGAACACCGCCTGGGCGGCCGGTCGATGCGTCGGGCTGCGAATTCCCGCCCGATACGGACGGCGATGGCGTACGCGATGATCGGGACGCCTGCCCCGACACCCCAGCGGGGGCAGCCGTCGATGCTCGGGGCTGCCCCCTCGACGGCGATGGCGACGGCGTGCCGGACTACGGCGACGCCTGTCCCGATACCCGGTCGGGTGCCAGGGTGGACGAAGACGGCTGCTACGCTTTGCCGGAAGAACCGATCACCTTCACGATTCTCTTCGATACGGACAACGCCGATATTCGCTCCGACCAGCTTCCGACAATTCGCCGGGGGCTGGAGTTGCTGCGCCAGTACCCCACCGCCACCGCCGTCATCGAGGGGCATGCGGACGCCCGTGGACGCCAGACATACAACCAGGCACTCTCGGAACGGCGCGCGGCGAGTGTGCGCGACCATCTTGCAGCGGGCGGCATCGACCCTGGCCGCCTGACAACAGTGGGCTATGGCGAGACCCGGCCGGTTGCCGATAACGATACTCCGGAGGGACGGCAACAAAACCGCCGCGTCACCACAATGACGGTCCGCGTTCTGGCCGACTAGCCGGCGTATTGCACCAAGGGCCGTGCCGTCTGCGCTGGCGTCGCGGCGGGGAGTGGCTTACGTTTGCATCGCGGCCGCGTCGCACTCCATGTGTGACCGCCTTGCCATGGTCCACAAGCTCGCACTGAACCGCTGCTCCCGCGGCGATTACGGTTGTGTTTTGGGGTGCTTGTAAGCAAGAATGTTCCAATTAGAGTGCCCGGCAACAACGCGTAGGCAAAGAATAATGCGGAGGGAAGGTTCAATGTCGGCCAAGCCGTTCCACCTAGAGAAGGAAAGCAGGACTGCTCACCCCACGGACGCCGCGGTGCCCATGGGTTGTTTTTTGGGTGCAACGCAATGGGCCGTGCGGGCGCTGTTGCTTGTCGTAGCCGTCGCCGGTGTGATGCCGCTCGGAGTTGCCGCCGACCCGCCGCGGGTGGTGCGGCCTCTCGATGACGTTACCCTTACCGTAGGCACTGGCCCGCACATCGTGGATCTACGCGGCGTATATTGGGGCGCACCGGAGAAGTGCGAGTCCGTATCTTCCGATGAGAGCGTCGTCACCGTATCGATAGAGGAAGGCTACGATTTGACCCTCACGCCGGTGGGGGTTGGCACGGCGACCATCACCATCACCGCATCGAACGAGCACGGCAGCGCCGATCACAGCTTCATGGTGACCGTGAATCACGTAGCGCCTGTTGCGGTTGGTGAATTGCCTGAGCTCAACCTGCGGGTTGGCGATGTATCGCCGGTGGAGTTGGCCGATGCGTTCAGCGGCGAAGCGCTCACTTACACCCTATCTTCTTCGTCGGAAAGCACCGCGTCTGTTTCCGTCGCCGATTCAACCGCGTCCATTACCGCGCTTGCCGCCGGTATGGCAACCATAACCGTCACAGCGACCAACACGGGCGGCAGCGCGGAGCAGAGCTTCGCGGCGACGGTTAGGGACGAGGCGCCGGCGGCGGTTGGCGAGCTTTCGGACGTGACGGTGACGGTTGGCGGGGACCCGGCGGAGGTTGAGGTTGCGCCGGCGTTTACGGGCAGCGCCCTGGTTTTCACGGCGTTGTCGTCGTCGGGGGATGTTGCGGGCGTGTCGGTGGCTGGCGGGACGCTGACGGTGACGGCGCTGGCGGCGGGCACGGCGACGGTGACGGTGACGGCGACGAACAGCGAGGGCAGCGCGGAGCAGAGCTTCGCGGCGACGGTTAGGGACGAGGCGCCGGGGGCGGTTGGCGAGCTTTCGGATGTGACGGTGACGGTTGGCGGGGACCCGGCGGAGGTTGAGGTTGCGCCGGCGTTTACGGGCAGCGCCCTGGTTTTCACGGCGTTGTCGTCGTCGGGGGATGTTGCGGGCGTGTCGGTGGCTGGCGGGACGCTGACGGTGACGGCGCTGGCGGCGGGCACGGCGACGGTGACGGTGACGGCGACGAACAGCGAGGGCAGCGCGGAGCAGAGCTTCGCGGCGACGGTTAGGGACGAGGCGCCGGGGGCGGTTGGCGAGCTTTCGGATGTGACGGTGACGGTTGGCGGGGACCCGGCGGAGGTTGAGGTTGCGCCGGCGTTTACGGGCAGCGCCCTGGTTTTCACGGCGTTGTCGTCGTCGGGGGATGTTGCGGGCGTGTCGGTGGCTGGCGGGACGCTGACGGTGACGGCGCTGGCGGCGGGCACGGCGACGGTGACGGTGACGGCGACGAACAGCGAGGGCAGTGCGGAGCAGAGCTTCGTGGCGACGGTTAGGGACGTGCCGCCGGCGGCTGCCGGCTCGCTGCCGGATGTGGCGTTGATTGTCGGTGGCGAAGCCGCCTTGGTGGACGCCACTGACAGCTTTGCGGGCACCGCGCTGGTTTACTCCGTCGCGGCTTCCGGTGATGCGGTTAGTGTTGCCGTGGTCGGCAGCCAGGTGACGGTGGTGCCGTTGGTGGAAGGTGCCGCCACAATAACGGTGACGGCGACGAACAGCGAGGGGGCCGCCAGCCTCGGCTTCAATGCCACGGTATCCACGGATGTTGCGGAAACCGATGCCTTGGAGAATGCGGTGGCCGCCATTGCCAGGAACACGCTAGCGAGCGTGAACTCGGCGGTCGGGGCACGGTTCCGCGCCGAACGCGTGGGAACGCCGGCACCCGAGGCTGCGGGTTTCACGCCCTGGCACGCGAATCAGTTCGGTGCCTTGGGGCAATGTGGTGGGCACTCCGGCGGAGCTCTCCCCACCGGGTTCAATCACAATACCGGCTTCTGCGCCAGCCAACCCGGTGCCGGGCCGTTCCGGTTCGCGCCGTCGCCGATGACAGGTGGTTTGCACGGGCTGCAGGGCATGAACTTTGCCATTCCCCTGAACGCCTCGGCGTCCGGCGAGGCTGGCCAGTGGACCGCGCCGGCGCAATGGACGTTTTGGGGACAGGTTGATCGCCAGTCGTTTGAAGGCGCCGGCTACGATGGATCGCTCACCAGCCTTTATGTTGGGGCCGATGCGAGCTTCGGCGAGAACTGGCTGGCCGGCATAGCCGTGTCGCGGAGTTCCGGTGATGCGGACTACGAGTTCACCAGCACCCGGGCGAGCGGCACCGGCGACCTCGACACGGACCTGGTTAGCGTGCATCCCTATATGCACTGGACGGTCGATGATGTGGCTGAGCTATGGGCCATCGTTGGTGCTGGCTGGGGCGATGTGGATCTCGTGCGGAGCGCCACGGCTCAGGAAGGCGAGGCGGATCTGTCCATGTGGATGTTGTCCGCTGGGGGCAGGCGTACCCTGGCCGCCGGGGCCGAGTGGGATTTCGCCCTGACCGGTGATGCCGGCGTGTTGGAAATGCGCACCGACGACGGCGTCGGCATCATTGATGACATGAACGTTTCGGTGGGCCGCGTCAAGTTTGGCTTGGAGGGCGCACGGGTGATCGTCATGGACGGTGGCGACACGTTCAGCGTTTTCGGCCAGGTGGGTGGTCGCCATGATTCGGGCGACGGCGATACGGGAACCGGCGTGGAATTGACCGGCGGCGTGCGCTACGACACTGCCGGGCGCATTCGCATCGAGGCGAAGGCGCGCCTGCTAAGCCTCCATTCCGCCGAAGACTACGAGGAGAACGGGGTAAGCCTGTCCGCCATCGTGCGGCCTAGGTCCGACGGCGGCGGCATGTCATTGGCGCTGTCTTCCTACCTGGGCGTTGGCATGAGTGCGAACAACCGGCCGCTTGAACAGGGCTATGGCTATCCCGGTCGGTGGGAAGAGTTCGGTGCCGAACGGGATGCCTGGGGCATGGACGCCCGGCTCGGCTACGGTTTGCGCGTTCAACGCCTGTCTGGGCTGCTGACACCATTTGCCAAGTTCGACATGACAGGTGAAAACAGCCGCGGTATGCGCATGGGCATCCGTTATGATCAGGCGAACACCGGGCTGGCGGAATGGCTGAACCTAGAGTTGAGTGGCGGCCAGGTATACGACCGCTTCAGAGACGAGGCGCACAACCTGATCGAGGTACGGGGCGAGTTGCGGTTCTAGCCGGCATGTTGCATCAAGCCGCCATCGAGTTCGCGAATCTGTCCATTGCCAAGATTCCTGTGACTCCAGCCTAGTGTGACGCGCGGGAACGATGCGTAGATGGCGTTATTGCCATCTAAGCATTGGCGAGTTTCTCGCCGATAAACAAGACCCTACGGAGTGGTGGGTAGTGGCTCAGCTTGAATTCCGGCTGCGTCGAACTCCATGTGGGACGGCCTCGCCATGATCCACAAATTCAAACTGAGCTACTACCGAGTGGTGCGGCATCTTGGACTATTGGACGAAAGTCAATGCGCTCAATGGGCCTCTTTTCACCTCCCCGTATTGAGTGCTCCGGCTGGGATTGTTATTTTGCAACCTGTTTTGTTGCAACCATTTCGAGGTAAACCATGAGACTGGGGCTGATATCCGGGTACGCCGGGCGCAAGATGAGCATACCGATTGACGCGATCCGGCATGCGGAGAACCTGGGTTACGAGTCCATCTGGACATCTGAGGCCTATGGCTCCGACGCCGTTGCGCCGGCGGCCTGGATTCTCGCGCAGACGGAAAAAATCAAGGTGGGCACGGCCATCATGCAAATGCCGGCCCGCTCCCCGGCCATGACGGCTATGACGGCCATGACCCTGGCGGAACTGTCCGGTGGCCGATTCATCTGCGGCTTAGGCGCCTCGGGCCCCCAGGTGGTGGAAGGCTGGCACGGCGTGCCGTACGGGAAGCCGGTTACGCGCCTCAGGGAGTACGTGCGCATCATGAAGCTGATCTTTGCGCGGCAGGCGCCGGTCACCTTTGCCGGAGATACCTACCAGCTTCCCTATCGCGGCGAAAACGCCACCGGTCTTGGCCGGCCCCTGAAGAGCATCCTGCACTGCGAGGAGGATATTCCGATCTACGCGGCCAGTATCACCCCCCGTGGCGTGGCAGCGGCGGCGGAAGTTGCGGATGGCCTGTTCCCTGTGTGGATGGACCCCGAGCAGTTCCACATCTTCGGCGAACCGATCCAGCGCGGCTTCGCCAAGGCCGGGGACAAGGACATGACGCGCTTCGACATGGCGCCCTTTGTCACGGTGGTGATGGGCGACGACGTGGAACAGTGCATGATGCCCATGCGCGGTAGCATGGCGCTCTACGTGGGGGGCATGGGTGCGCGCGACAAGAACTTCTACAACGACTACGCCAAACGGCTGGGGTTCGAGGAGGCGGCGGTAAAGATCCAGGATCTGTATCTGTCCGGTCGCCGGGACGAGGCCATGGCGGCGGTGCCCGCGGAACTCATCGATGCCTGCCACCTGGTAGGTCCGGCGGAGCGCATCAAGGACCGTTTGCAGCGTTGGCGGGAAGCCGGCAAGCGCGGCCAGGTTTCCAGTATGCTGCTTGGCTGTCAGCAGCCGGAGGCCCTTGCGCTGGTGGCGGAGGAGATGCTCTAGGGAACCTCGCGACTCTTAACGAGGCGGGGATGGGCTTGCTCGGAGTTTCCCCAACGTTTGGGACCCCGGGATGCCTGCAACCCGGCAAGAGGGTTTTGGGTTCGCATCCTGCGGGTCGGCCGCTCATTGGCAGATAACGACCAGGGGGAAGAAACATGGCGCTTGCCAGACGCGTGGCGGTAACCTTGCCGCCGGGGCCGGACCTTCGGCACACCATCGAGCTGTTGCGCTGGGCGGAGCAGAACGGCTATGCGGATGCCTGGTTCAGCGATTCCGGAGCACCGGATACGCTCACCGGGGTGGCGGCCGTTGCCCACCATACCACCAGCATTCGCCTAGGCGTTGCGGTGACCCCGGTGTACACGCGCACACCGGCGGTCATGGCCGCGACCCTCAACGCGCTCGGCCAGCTTTTGCCGGGGCGTTTTGTGATGGGTCTTGGCGCGTCCAGCGAGACCATGATGGAGCGCTGGAACGGTATTCCCTTGGATAAACCGGTGACGCGGGTACGGGAGACCACCGAACTGGTGCGATCCATGCTGCTCGGCGTCAAATCGGATTATGACGGGGTCACGGTGCAGAGCCACGGCTATCGTCAGCCGCCCCTGGACAATCCGCCCCCCATCTACCTGGCGGCGTTGCGTCCGAGGATGATCGAGATGGCCGCGGAGGTCGGCGACGGCGTAATCTTCAACCTGTGGCCGAAGAGCGCACTGCCGAGGATGATAGAGCATGTCAGAATCGGTGCCAAGCGGGCCGGGAAGAACCCGGACGAGGTGGAAATTGTGCATCGTGCCATGGTGCTGGCAACCGACGACAAGGACGCTGGGCGCAACCTGTTCCGCACCGCCTTTGCGCCCTACTACGCAACGCCTGTTTACAACAAGTTCCTGGCTTGGGCCGGTTTCCCGCGAACCGCGGCCGCCATCGCCGAAGGCTGGGCGCTGAAGGACCGTGCCCGCACCACCGGGGCGTTTACCGACGAACTCATCGACGAAATTGCGGTGATCGGCACAGAGGACGAGATTCGCGAGCGCTTTCGGGAACACGCCCGGGGCGGCGTGCATACCCATATCGTTGCACCGCTGGGGGCAAATCGGCAGGATGTTGACCGCACCTTCGCGGCCTTTGCCGCCAGTCGGTTTCAATTCGAATGAAACTCGCGGGTCGCGGTAGGCGACTGGCCGATCATCCAAGTTTGTTGCCATGGCCGCCCTCGCGCCGGTCTCGGACAATCCGCACAGGAAAGACCCATGCATTACCAGAAAATCCTTGTTGACGACCCCCGCCCCAGTATCCGTCGCATTACGCTGAACCGACCGGCCAAGCGCAACCCGCTGTCCAACGAACTGCGCGGCGAACTGTTCCACGCGCTGGAGACGGCCGACCAGGATGCGGATGTGCGGGTCATGGTCATTCGCGGGGCCGGCCCCTGCTTTTCGGCGGGCTACGACCTGAAGTCGAACGTGGCCCAGGGGCAGCCGTTCTATACGGCTGGGGGGCTTGCCAACTGGCCGCGCCATGTCGTCGAGGGTTTTTTCAAGATCTGGGATATGGCGAAGCCCGTGATCGCCCAGGTGCACGGCTACTGTCTGGCCGGCGGCACCGAGCTGGCGACGGCCTGCGACCTGGTATACGTGGCGGATACCGCCAAGATCGGCTACCCCGTGGTGCGTGCCATCAGTCCGCCGGACAACCAGTTCTATCCCTGGATCGTTGGTCTGCGCCGGGCCATGGAACTCATGCTCACCGGCGACCACATGTCCGGTATCGAGGCGGCCGAATGCGGTTTCGCCAACCGGGCCTTCCCGGAAGACGAGTTGGAGGGGCGGGTTCTCGACATCGCCGCAAGGGTGGCCATGACCCCAACCGACCTGCAGCAGATCAACAAGCGGGCGGTGCACCGGCAGATGGACGCCATGGGTATCCGCGCCGGCATCCGCGCCGGCACCGAGCTGCAGCAACTCGCGACCTTCACCCGCACGACCCAGGCACACCTAGCGGAGATGCGCGACGGGCTGACCCAGGCGCTGAGCAGGCGCGACGCGGCCTTTGGCGACTACCGCACGGCGGGCGAGGGCGACTGACCGGGGTCGGGCCATGGGCACCGCGGCGCCATCCATCGAGATTCTGTGGGCGACACTGGCGGTCTACTTTCTTGCCCTGTTCGCCATCGGCGCCTGGGCGCGGCAGCGCACCCGGGATGGCGACAGCTATTTCATCGGCGGGCGCGGGCTCGGTGCCCTGGTGGCATCGCTCAGCTACGCGGCCGGCTCGTCTTCGGCCTGGACCATTCTCGGGGTGAGCGGCATCGCCTTCAGCCAGGGGGTGTCCGCAATTTGGCTGTTGCCGGGAACGCTAACCGGGCATGTGCTCGCCTGGTTCTGGCTCGGCAGGCGGCTGCGCGATGCGGCGCACCGCGATCGCTGGGTGACCTTGAACGACCTGGTCGCGGATGGGGTTGGCGGCCGGGCGCGAACGGTGCTGTTGAGTGTCGCGGGGCTGGTCGTTGCCGTCTCCTTCATCTTCTATGTGGCCGCGCAGTTCCAGGGTGCGGCGGTGACCTTTGCCAATTTCATGGCGGTGGGAGAGTTGCAGGCGCTGCTGCTCGGTGCCGGCATTCTGCTGGCCTATACGCTGCTCGGCGGATTCTGGGCCGTCAGCGTCACCGATGCACTGCAGGCGTTGCTGATGCTGGTGGCGGCGCTGCTGCTGCCCGGGTTTGCCCTAGCGGCGGCGGGTGGCCCACTTGGCCTGGTCGAGGGCCTGGCGGCAACGGCGTCGCCGGCGCAGTTGTCGTTCACCGGAGAACGCCAGGGCCTGTTGGCGGCGGGGTTTCTGCTCGGCATGGTGAGCGTCGGCCTTGGGCCGCTTGGGCAGCCGCACCTGTTGAATCGCATCATGGCGATCCGCGATACGCGGCATCTGCGCACCGCCCGGGTAGTGGCGCTGGTGTGGTTCGTCGTCGTGCTCGGGGGCATGTTCCTGCTTGGCCTGTGCGGCCATGTGCTGCTCGCGGCAACGCCGGTGGGCGATTCGGAACAGGTCTTCTTCGAGTTGACCAACCGGCTGCTGCCGACGGTGCTGGCGGGCATACTGATTGCGGCGGTTTTGTCGGCCATTATGTCCACTGCGGACAGCCAGTTGCTCGTGGCCGCCTCGGCGGTGGGCCACGACCTCATGCGCGGCACCTCGCTGCTGGGTTCCCGGCTGGTGGTGCTGTTGGTCGGCGTACTGGCGGTGCTGGTCGCCTACGGCCTGCCGGACGCGATTTTTTCCCGGGTGCTGTTTGCCTGGAATGCGCTCGGCGCGGCCTTTGGGCCGGTGGTAATCGCGCGGCTGCTGCGCTGGCGGTTGCCGCCCGCGGCGGTTACCGGGGCGGTGGCGGCCGGCTTCGGATTGACGGTGATTCTGTACCTGGCGCCCGACACCCCCGGCGACCTTGCGGAGCGCGCCGTGCCCTTCCTGCTCGGCATGGCGATTCTGCTCGTCGGCAGAAGCCGGGCGCGCGCAAGTTAACGATTGCCTCACCACCGCCAAGCTGGAACAATTCGACAAGTGTCTAACGAGGGTGCGCCTGCCAGGCAACGGATGCGCACCACCTACCGGATAGGGGGAACAGGATGAAGGTAGACGGAAATGTGGGGTGGCAACTCGACAAGGTTGGTGCTGAGGCCCGTGCGCTGGAAGAGATGGGTTATTCGGGCATCATGACGGCGGAGACCGGGCACGATCCGTTCTTTCCGCTGCTGATGGCGGCCCAGACCACGAACAGGGTTGACCTGATGACGGCCATTGCGGTGGCCTTCGCGCGCTCGCCCATGACGCTCGCCAATGTCGGCCATGATCTGAATGCCGCTTCCAAGGGGCGCTTTGTGCTCGGCCTGGGTTCGCAGATTCGCGCCCATATCACCAAGCGCTTCAGCATGCCCTGGTCGAACCCGGCGCCGCGTATGCGGGAGTTCATCCTGGCGATGCGCGCCATCTGGGCCAATTGGCACAGCGGCGAGCCGCTACAGTTCACCGGCAGGTTCTACAAGCATACGTTGATGACACCGTTCTTCACGCCCACCGATACCAGCTACGGGCCGCCGCGCGTTTTTCTGGCGGCGGTGGGCCCGCTGATGACCGAAGTAGCCGGCGAGGTGGCGGACGGTGTGATCATCCACGCTTTCACGACGGAGAAGTACCTGCGGGAAACGACACTGCCGGCGCTTGAGCGGGGTTTTGCCAAGGCGGGCAAGAAGCGTGAAGATTTCGAGATCAGCTACCCGGCCTTCATTGTCACCGGCCAGACCGAGGAACAGGTGGCCCAGGCCCTGGTTCAGACCCGCCGGCAGATCGCCTTCTACGGTTCCACACCGGCGTACAGGCCGGTGCTCGACAGCATCGGCGCGGGTGCGTTGCAGCCGGAGTTGAATGCCATGTCGAAACAGGGCCGCTGGGCGGAAATGGGGAATCTCATCACTGACGACATATTGGAGGCCTTCGCCGTTATCGGCGAGCCACAGTCGATCCCGAGTCTATTCAAGAGCCGCTACGGGGGGTTGGTGGATCGGACCGCGGCCGCCTATGGAGGCATTCCGGACACCATGCGCCGGGAAATGGTCGCGGAATTACAGGCGGCCTGAGTTTCGCACCACCAGGCTGGCGGCCGAGCCCATGCTTCGGAAGGTTCTGCGGGGTTTGCGCGACCGGCTGGCGCACACCGCCAAGCCGGTTGCGGCACCGGGGCGCGCACCGACCGGGGATAGGGGCCTCCCGGCACAGCAAGGCAAGCTCCGAACTGCGCCACCGCGCCAGATTCCGCTCACCGCCGGGCAGGTCGACGAGATCATGGCCGCCCAGTGGACCATGCGGGTGGCGACCATCGGCCCCGGATCGCGCATCAACCTGACACCCATGTGGTTCGCCTGGGCGGGAGGGGCCATCTACTTCTTCGGGCGCGGCCAGAAGATCGTCAACCTGCGCCGCAATCCCGTTTGCACGGTAATCGTTGACCGCAACGAAAAGTTTCCCGAATTGCAGGGCATCATGCTGCAGGGTCAGGGGCGGGTGCTCGAGGATGTGGAAGCGGAAAACAGCGACCCGCACCTTGCCGATGTACGCGTGCAGATTGGGCTGAAGTACAACGGCGGCTATGGCCAGCGGCTAGTCGATGCGCCGCCACCCTTCGCGGCAACGGCCCGGGGGCGTAACCGGCGCTGGGTGGTGATGGCACCGGAGTACATCGTCTCCTGGGACCATTGCAAGCTATCTATCAACTCATCTAGGAATGAATAAGAACTTGCTTATAAGAAAATATTATTTAAATTTCGTTTCTGGACAAGGAGGCGCTTCCATTTTTTCTTCATAATGTAGGACGGTTTGCGAGATCTTGATTGGAGAGGATGGTTACCGAGTTGTTTACGCGGGGGCGGTGCCGCCGGCGGAAGGCGAGTGCGCCCATCTCGAATGGTCTGGCCATCATCGCGGGTGCCGCCGGGCTTTGGCGAGGCGTTTTCGGGTATTGCTCCAGTGCCGTTGCTGGCCTTGTCGCGGCTTTGGTTCTGGTCGTTTACCTCGCCTTTGCCAATGTTCTTAGCCACCAGGGCTATTACCGTGCGACGCTCGCCAAACCGGTGCTGCCGAGTGTGTCCTGGGAGCAGCGGGTCGCCGACTTTGGCGACCGGCTAAGCGACGCCTTCGGCTTGGCGCCCGGTCGGGCCCTGGAGTTTGCCGGCTGGATTCTCGAGGCGGCGGACCGTCAGCGCCTAGATGCGGAACTGATCGCGAGCCTGTTGCAGGTGGAGAGCGGGTTTCGCAAGAACATCCGTTCCCAGGTTGGCGCCATCGGGCCTGCCCAGGTGCGGCCGCGCTTTTGGAGCGAATTCTGCGGCGGCGATGACCTCACCGACCCGGCGTACAATATTCATTGCGGTGCCCAGGTGCTGGCGCACCTGAAGCGGCTGTGCGGCGGGGCGGAATGTGCCCTGGCTGCCTACAACGTGGGCATGTACAGCACCCGCAAACAGGCGGCCCGCCGTTACGTCTCCAAGATCGACCACCAACTGCTACAGCTCAAGACGCTTTGAGGGACCGGCACGCTGGCTAATTCCCCTGGTGCCGGTTTTCGCGGGGATGGTTGATTTGCGCGTATCCGCAACCTTGGCATGGCGGCGGCGGAGGCTCGCTGGCGTATCCGAGATACGTCAAGAGCCGGCAACAAAGCAGATGGGCGCTTGTGGGCGCGCTGATACGTCATTATCCGTTTGATGGAGCACTAGGAGGCGCGGCCATGGCACAGTTTGGATTGGTGATCTTTCCGACCGACTACGCCATTGCACCCGTGCTACTGGCGCAGGCCGCCGAGGCACGGGGGTTCGAATCGCTGTTCTTCCCGGAACACACCCACATTCCGTCGAGCCGGCGGACGCCCTGGCCGGGTGGCGGCGAGCTTCCCAAGGAATACTGGCATTGCCACGACCCATTCGTGGCGCTGGCAACGGCCGCGTCGGTGACGAGCAGGCTGCGGCTTGGCACCGGCGTCAGCCTAGTGACCGAGCGGGACCCCATCCTCATGGCGAAACAGGTGGCGACCCTGGACCACCTGTCGGGAGGCCGGCTGCTGCTCGGCGTCGGTGCGGGCTGGAACGTCGAGGAGATGGCCAGCCACGGCGTGAACTACGTAGACCGCTGGAAGGTGCTGCGCGAGCGGGTGTTGGCGATGCGCGAAATCTGGGCCGCCGACCAGGCTGAATTCCACGGCGAGTTCGTTGATTTCGAGCCGCTGTGGTCGTACCCGAAACCGGTGCAGCCCGGTGGCCCCAGGATTCTGCTGGGCGCGTCCTCGCGCTGGGTCTGGGGCCGTATCGCCGAGTATGCCGACGGCTGGTTCCCAATACACCAGGATCCGGCCCGGGCTTCCGCCGCGGGGCCGGTCGACTACGCCGCCGGCATACGCGCAACGCGCGCGGCCTGGTCGGAAGCCGGCCGGGCCGGGGTGCCGGATTTCACGATCTACGGGGTGGGCCCGGACCGGGGCCGGGTTGAGGAGTTGATCGCCATGGGCTTCGGCCGGGTGGTGTTCGGCCTGCCGCCGGCGGATGCGGATACGGTCATACCGCTGTTGGATCGCTACGCGGAAATCGCCCACGCGGTGGGCACCTGAACGAGCCTCAATACCCGGCGGTACCGGCCTTGATCCGGGCGGCGAAATCGGCGTCGAGGGGCTCGTAGATCTGGTGCCCCGGTTTCAGAACGTAGATGGGGTCGGTGCTGGCTTCGATGTCGTAGCCCTGCTTTTTCAGGTCGCCCTTGACCATCTTCAGGGTTCCGGTCAGGTCGAGGTCTGCCTGCAGGCGTAGAAAAACGGGCCGCGCATAGGCGGGCAGTTCGCGGCCCACATAGGCCGAGAAACTCTCGATGTCGAGGGAATTCGCGCCGGGCCGCAGCACCAGGGCCGCCATGCCGGCACGACCGTCGGCATTGGCAACCTCCACGCCATAGACGTTGCATAGCTCCACCTGGGGATGGCCGTTGATGATTTCCCCAACCTCGGTGGTGGAGACGTTCTCGGATTTCCAGCGAAAGGTGTCGCCCACGCGGTCGACGAACTGGTAGTGGGTGTAGCCCAGGGCATAGCCAACGTTGATCTCGCGGACCAGGTCGCCGGTATTGAACCAGGCATCGCCGTCCTGGAGGGCGTTGCGCAGGATCTTCTGTTCGGTGGCCTCGGGGCTGGTATAGCCCTCGAAGGCGGCCGTCTCGGAGATTCTGCCCAGCAGCAGGCCCGGTTCGCCGGCGGCTGCGCGAACGCATCGGCCCGCCTCGTCGCGGACGATCTCGTCGGTGACGGTATCGTACTGCACCAGGGCAATCTCGTTCGTGGTCATGCCGATGGTGCGGTCCTTGTTCAGCAGGTTGACGAAGGAGATGTTGCCCTCGCTCGCCCCGTAGAATTCGCAGATACGGCCGATGCCGAATCGTTGCTTGAACTCCATCCAAACGTCCGGGCGCAGGCCATTACCGATGGCGGCCTGTATGGGATTGATGTGATCGTCGCTTCGCGGCGGTGTATTGGTGAGATAGCGGCAGAGCTCGCCGATGTAGATCAGCCGGTTGGTGTTGAATGCGCGTGCTTCGGCTAGGAAGTTGCTGGCCGAGAACTTGCGCCGCAGAAACATGGAGGCGCCGGCGCTGATGACGGCACCGGCGCCGATGATTAGGCCGGTGCCGTGGTACAGCGGCAGGCAGAGGTACAGGCGATCTTGCTCGGTGCACCGCAACCCCGCCCGGTGGGACATGGCGGCGGCGGCGAGGATGCGGCGGTTGGACCACACGGATGCCTTGGGAAGCCCTGTAGTGCCGGAAGTGAACAGGTAGGTGGCGGTGTCGCCAAGCCTGGCTTCCCGCGCATCGGGCGGGTTGTCGGCGGACGCGGTTTCGCTGGCGGCGGCCAGGTTGACAGTCCAGTTGGGGGCGGGGCCGCCCGCGTCGGGCACGAATAGGTAGTCGCGGCCTTCCTCAAGAGACAGTTCACCCTTCACTTGGGCCAGCGCATCGGTCAACTCTTCGCCGAAAATGCACGCCTTGGCGACCGTGGTGTTAATGCAATGCGCCAACGGCCGGCCACGCAGATTGGTGTTGACCAGCCCGCTGATGGCGCCGAGCTTGTTGAGCGCGGTCATGGCGGCCAGAAACTCGATGCGGTTCTCCATCAGCAGGCTGACCACATCGCCTCTTTGCGTGCCCCGCGCCTTCAGCCAGTTGGCGTATCGGTTCGCTAGGGCATTGAATTCCGCCCAGGTGATCGAACGGCCTTCAAACAGAATGGCGGGGCGTTCGCCGAATTGCTCGGCATTGCGTTCCACCAGTCGGGCGAAACAGTCCTTCTCCGTGAGAGAGCGGGGCTTGAGCTGCCTTTTCAGGGCGAGCAGGCGGGGCAATTGGGCCAGCGTCGACAGGGTGTCGCGAATTCCCATTCCCCTAGTTACTCCGAGCCGGGCCATCCCAAAGCATTCGTTCCCGAAAAGCGCTGGGCACCGCAGAATACAGCTTGATCTCACGAAGTTTGCCGGTCAGTTTGGGCCGAATCAGGCCGGAAATGCCGGGTACTACGCGCCGAACAGCGAAGTTGGACGCCAAGATGAGAACTGCCAACATATTGTATTCATAATCGCCTATACGACCCTGTTGACCACAACATATCGATCTTGCTTGGTCAAGTGCACATAGTTGCTAACAGTTGACAACGACTTGCTTGCGATATGCATTCGTTGGGTGCGGTCCAAGTCTCTTCGAGCGTGCCCTCGCCGAATGGTCCGGTCCAGAAACCGGTCAGCCAGGCGACATCGGCCACCGAGGCCCTAACGGGTGGCTCGGCGGGGTACGTCGGGTGAACGGCGCTCGACCCCATGCAGAGGGCAATCAGGAATGCCGTGTATCGGGCTTTCGTCATGGTGATTTCTCCGGTCCGTGCAGCAATCAGACATCCAGGTTCCACAACGGTAACCCGTTGATTGTCCCGATACGGGTAACGTTAAAGTATTGGGATGCGGCGTCGAGAATTGCCGCCTCCGTGTACAGATGGCTATGCCCCAAGCGGGCGGCTTCCGCCCGGCAGTAGCGCTGCAATTGCCCGGTTTCGGTGCGGTTGCTGAACAAGAGCCGCTCTGCGCAGACCTGTCGCGCGAGTTCGAAGATGCGGCGGTGGTCGCGGTAGCCTACCGGCGAACGCGAGCTTCCAAAGTAGAGGTATTGATAGCAGTTGATGAGCAGCACGGTCTGGAACGGACCACCGAATTCACTGATGCTTTGCGCAACTTCATGCAAGTGCGCACGTTCGAACCGGCACTGTAGCCCAACATGGCGGGAAACCGATCGGCAGGCATTGAGTTCGCGGTCGTCGATGTCTACTCCCAACGCCCGACGACAGGTCGCCCGCCCTGCGGCATCGAGGACGAAGTAGCCTTTCGAGCAACTGAGATCTAGTAGGCTTTCCAGGGGTCTGGGATAGGCGCTGTTAAGCACATCGAAACGCGCCCGCAGCTTGTCTCGGGGCACGAGCCGACCGGCTCGAACACTGTAGTTGTGATTGTGCGGGTAGGAATTGGCAATATAGGTGGCGATGTCGGCGGTCAGCCCAGCATCGCTAGGGGGTGGCGGGAACAATCCCCGTCGTTCCATCCAGCGACGCGCACTATGCGCTTTGCGAACGCCCCAAGCTCGCAGCAAGCTATTGTTCCGTACTAAAGATCGGCTGCATGGTTAAGCAACGTTGTTAAGTTGGCCCAACTTCGACAACCTGTATAGGCCGTTCGGTAGCTACTTCCTGGTTGGCGGTGCCGATGTCGCAACGTGCGTCGCCGCGCTTTCGCCGGCTTCCATTCTTGCCAGCCAACGGTCTAGCCGACGTCGGGCGGGAGGGATGTCCAGGGCGATGAAGGCGACGCCCAAGGGCAGCATCCAGAAGCCGAGTACCGGCAGGAAACCAAACACACCGCCCACCATAAGCAGGGCACCGATGCCGGAGCGCACACCGGGCGGCGCGTGGTCGCGCCCCCAGCGCAGCGTGCGATGCGAATAGCGTGCGATTCGGCGGCGTAGCTTGTGCATGGCCATCAGACCATCATGGGCCGGTCGTCCGGTGCGTCGTGCTCCCCCGGGTGGGCGCGGCGCGCCAGGTCCGGGTCGATGGACCGGAAACGGTATGCCCCATCTTCGTGCAGGGTGCGCTCGATGCGGTTCTTGTGTATGAGCAGGTGCAGGTGGGCGATCGCCTCGCCCAGGGCCATCATCATCTGCATGGGGCCCAGTTCCCGGGCGAACAGCACCGGCAGCAGATCCTTGGCGACTGCGGGCTCCAGGCAGTGTTCCTCGATGGCCAGCATGCGGTCTTCGTGGTGGCCGATCAGGTCGCGCAGGCGTTTGCGGATGCCCTGGAAGGGCAGGTTGTGCGCCGGCAGCACCAGGGTTTCCTCGGGCGTATCGAGAAAGCGGTCGTGGGATTCCATCCAGGCCTTCAGCGGGTTGGCCTCCGGCTCGTTCGGAAAGACGCTTACGTTGGAGGTGATGACGGGCAGTATCTGGTCCCCGGAAATCATGATCTTCAGCGCGTCGCAGTACAGGCAGGCGTGCTCTGGAGAATGGCCGGCACCCACGAGCACGCGCCAGTCGCAGTGGCCGATGGTGAGCACGTTGCCATCCTCCAGGCGGCGATAGCCGGGAGGCAACGCCGGCATGCTCATCCGTTCGCCGTCGCGCCGACTCCAAGACCCGAATAGTTGTTCCAGGTAGTCCGGCGTCATGCCGGCACGCTGGTAGAACTGCTGGCCGAGCCAGGACGAATGGTGGCTGCGGTCGTTGGCCGAGAACGCCCGGGCCTGGTAGTACTCGGTGCGCGTCATATAGAGCGGGCAGTGGAATTCGTCGGTGATCGCCTTGGCCTGGCCGATATGGTCGGGGTGCATGTGGGTGCAGATGACGGCCTTGACGGGGCGACCGCCCAGTTCGTCTCGGAACAACTCGCGCCACCGGTTCCAGGTCTCCGGGTTGCCAAGACCCGTGTCCACCACCCACCAGCCGTCGCTGTCTTCGAGCAGGTAGAGGTTGATGTGGTTGAGCGAACCGGGCATGGGCATGGTCAGCCAACGCACGCCGTCGGCGACCTCGACGGTGGTGCAGGGGGCGGGATGTTCTGCGTAGGGGTAGTACAACTCGCTCTTCATGGGGCGGGCAGTGTAGCTTGCCGGGCCAGACAACCCAAGGCGCATGTACTTGTAACCGGCAAGCTTCCTCCGAGCGGGCGTGCCCGGATTAACCGGCAGAACACCTCGCGCCATGACCACCCCCGCTCGATTCGACCCGGCACCCTGGCGAGGTGCCGCCGCTACCGACGAGCCCAGTGTTGCACCTCTTGTGGAACCCATCGTGAAAACTCGACTCGATGGTAGGCGCGATGAAGACCAAGCCCACCCATCCCGGGCACGGTTGTTTATCGCCTTGCAACCCCGTGCGGCGTCAGGGGATTGTGGTTCACTGTGGGATGGCCCGGGGGACGGGCGACAGGATGCTGGCCCGGGGCGCACTTTACAGTAAGATACAGCGCCTGCCGGCCACCCTATCCTGGAGGAACGGATGTCTCCCGGAATTCGCAAGTTTCTGCTGTTTGCGCTCGCCCTGCTCGCATCTTGGGTCGTGGGGTTGTACGTGCCGCCCACCTGGACGGTGGAGCAGATCGCCCTGGACGCGCAAACCGATGCGACGGGCCAGCTCTACTACCGGGTGGAGGGCGAGCCGGTTGCCTTCGACCCCGTTCCCTTGGCCCAGACGCGGCTCGACCGGGCCAAGGTAGCGGGTACACGAGTGACGCCGCCGGTCAGGCAGGAATTCGTCTCGGTCGTGGAGACTCGCGATGGCACCCGGCAGACCGTCTTCTACCAGCTCATCGCCAAGTACCACTTTGGCTGGCTATCGTTGCTGCCCGCGCTGGTTGCGGTGATGCTGTGCTGGCTGACCCGGGAACCGGTCACCGCCCTGCTCGGCGGCATTGCCTCGGGCGCACTGATACTGGGCAAGTACGATCTGACGGGCGAGGTACTGATTCCGTCGCTGGCGACCACGGGTTCCGCCAGTGTACTGGTGCTCTACCTGTGGCTGCTTGGTGGGCTCATGGGCGTTTGGTCGCGTACCGGTGCGGCCCAGGCGTTCGCCGAATTCGTCACGGTGCGTTTCGTTCGGGGCCCCAGGACCGCCAAGCTGGTGGCCTGGATGCTGGGGGTCATTTTTTTCCAGGGGGGCACGGTGAGCACGGTGCTGGTGGGTACCACGGTGCGACCCATTGCCGACAAGGAGCGGGTCAGTCACGAGGAACTGGCCTACATCGTCGACTCGACCGCATCGCCCATCGCCTCGCAACTCGCCTTCAATGCCTGGCCGGGCTATGTGCAGGCTTTTATCTTCGTTTCCGGGGTGGGTTTCCTGGCCACGGAAGCGGACCGCATCGCCTTCTTCTTCCAGAGCGTGCCCTTCTGCTTCTACGCGATATTCGCGGTGCTGGGCACCCTGCTGCTCAGCGTCGAAAAGCCGTTGTTCCTAGGCCGGCAGTTGGCGCAGGCCATGGCCCGGTCGCGACAGACCGGCCAACTCGATGCGCAGGGTGCCGCGCCACTCAGCGCCAAGGAGCTGCAGGGCAGCGATGTGCCGGCGGGCTACCGGCCGAATGTGCTGGAATTCTTTCTGCCCCTGGGAACGCTTATCGCCATTGCCGTCACGACGTTCGTGGTGTTTGGGTCGCCCAATGTCCACTGGGCGTTCGGCACGGCGCTCTTGCTTGCCGCCGGGATGGCGCTTGCCAAGGGCATGTCTCTGAAGGATTTGATGTCGGGCTTTCACAATGGCATCAAGGGGGTGCTGATTGGCTCCGTTATCCTGCTGCTTGCCATCACCATCGGCGGCATCAGTCAGCAGACCGGCGGCGGCAACTTCCTGGTCGAGCAACTCGGGCACAGCATTCCCTATTTCCTGCTGCCCGTGCTGTTGCAACTGATGACCATGGTCATTGCCTTCTCAACCGGCACTAGCTGGGGCACCTACGCCGTGGCCTTTCCCCTGGCGATGCCGCTGGCCTGGGCGGTGGCCACGGGCCAGGGGCTCGCCCATCCGGAACTCTTTATGACGCTCTGCTTTGCCGCCGTTATGGACGGCAGCGTCTACGGCGACCAGTGTTCGCCGATTTCCGATACCACTGTGCTCAGTTCGGTCTGTACCGGCTGCGACCTGATGGATCATGTTCGCACGCAGATTCCCCAGGCATCCGTCGCCGCCGGTCTGGCTGCCGTTTGCTGGACGGGGATCGCCTTTCTGACAGCCTGATGCGATGACGCGAGCGACCCGGCCACTCCGGTGTGCGGCCCGATATGACGGTGGGCGGTACCTTGGGCGTCGGACCCGGGGGGGCGTCGCGTCTTGCTTGCCAACACCCGCCGCACCAATTCGTGCATGGCCTCGATGCTGAACGGGGGTCGCCGGGTGGTGCGCGCCGGCACCGTCGCTCTTGCCTTGGGTCCGCTGGCGGCCCTGGGGGCCTGGTACGCGATGCTGGCCGGCGGGGCGGTGCCGGCGGCTGCGGTAACCTTGGGGGTGACGGTGCTGTGCGTCATCTGGTGGGTCTTCGAGCCCATTCCCATACCGGCAACCTCCCTGGTGCCGCTGGCCGTCCTGCCGATGTTCGGCGTGCTGTCGGGCGCGGAGGTCGGCCAGGCCTATGGTCATCCTGTGGTGCTGCTGCTGCTTGGCGGCTTTATTTTGTCCACCGCCATGGCCGGCAGCGGGGCGCACCAGCGCATTGCCCTGACGCTGGTACGCGCTGTCGGTGGCGCGAGCAGCCGCCGGGTGGTGTTCGGCTTCATGATCGCTGCGGCGACACTGTCGATGTGGATCTCGAATACAGCGACCACGTTGATGCTGCTGCCGGTGGCGCTTGCGGTGCTGGACCAATCGCGCGATGAGAAGCTGGCCCCGGCGTTGCTGCTCGGCATTGCCTACGCGGCCAACATCGGGGGTGTTGGTACGCTGATCGGTACGCCGCCGAATATGATTTTCCGGGGGGTGTACGAAGATACCTTTGGCGCATCCATCGGCTTCGCGCAGTGGATGGGCTGGGGTGTTCCGGTGGTTTGTGTTTTCCTGCCGCTCATGGGCCTGTGGTTGACGCGTTCAATGACCCATCGTGGCGCTCTGCAGCTTCCCGAAATCGGCCCCTGGCGACCGGAAGAAAAACGGGTGCTCGCCGTTTTCGGCCTGACCGCGCTGGCCTGGATCACCCGCCAGGAACCCATGGGTGGCTGGACGGCGCTGTTCGGGTTGCCCTATACCAACGATGCCATGGTGGCCTTCCTTGCCGTGGTCGCGATGTTCATCGTGCCGAATGGCAAGGGTGGGCGCCTGCTCGACTGGAGAACCGCCGCGAACATCCCTTGGGGCATGCTGATTCTGTTCGGGGCCGGGCTCGCCATCGCGACGGCGTTCAAGACATCGGGGCTGTCGGAGTCTGTCGGCAACGCCGTTGCCGTGGTCGCCGCCTGGCCCACCTTCGCTATTATCCTGGTGGTTTGCCTGTCGGTGACCTTTCTTACGGAAATGACCAGCAATACGGCGACCACATCGCTGCTCATGCCGATTCTCGCGGCGGCCGCGGTGGGTGCGGCCATCGACCCGCGCCTGTTGATGGTGCCCGCGGCTATGAGTGCCAGTTGCGCGTTCATGCTGCCGGTGGCGACGGCGCCCAACGTCATCATGTTCAGCACCGGCCGGTTCCCCGTGCAACGCATGATTCGGGAAGGGCTGGCGCTCAACTTCATCGGTGCGCTGGTTATCGCGACCTTCTGCTATCTTTTGCTGGGTTGGGATTAGCGGGCGATGGCCCTGCCGCCCGGGTTTGCGGTAGTGGCCGTTGTGCCGCGAAACGAGATATCGGGCTTATTACAATGAGGCGGTGCGCAACCATGTTGGAAGCACAGTGACCGGGCTGCTGGCGACCCTGGCGAGGGGAATCATAGACGCGTTGCGCGATCTGGCGCCGATCATCCTGGTTATCGCCTTCTTTCAGGTCGTGGTGCTGCAACAGCCCTTTCCGAATCTCGGGGCGGTCTTGGCGGGTCTCGTCTGCGTCATCGCCGGCCTGACGCTATTCGTCCATGGATTGGAAAGCGGCCTGTTTCCCCTTGGCGAAGAGATGGCCGAGGAGTTTGCGAACAAGGGCAGCCTGACGGCGCTGCTGGCGTTCGCGTTCTGCCTGGGCTTCGGCACGACCGTGGCGGAGCCGGCATTGATCGCCGTTGCCGCCGAGGCGGCGGAGGTCGCCGCCGAAGCCGGCGCCATCGCCGCCAACGATGCGGCGCGGACCGCCTACGCCTTCAACCTGCGCATGGTGGTGGCGGTGTCGGTGGGAGCGGCGATCACGCTCGGTGTGTTGCGTATATTGAAGGGCTGGCCTATCCATCGGCTGATCATCGGGGGCTATGTGCTGGTCACCCTGATGACCCTGTTTGCGCCACCGGAAATCATCGGCGTTGCCTACGACTCGGGAGGTGTGACCACCAGTACGATCACGGTGCCGCTGGTTACCGCGCTCGGCGTTGGGCTGGCGCGATCCATCAAGGGGCGCAACCCGATGATCGATGGCTTCGGGCTCATCGCCTTTGCCAGCCTCTCACCCATGATCTTCGTGCTCGGCTACGGCATGGTGATCTGATGCCGGAGTTTCTGTCGATGGTATTCGCTACGGTGTTGTCGACGGCGACGGATGTCGCGCCCATCGTCGGCATTCTAGTTTTTTTCCAACTCGCGGTGCTGCGCCGCAGGTTGCCAAATCTGCGCCGCATCCTGGCGGGGTTCGCCTGCGTTCTGGTCGGGCTCACCCTGTTTTTGATTGGCCTGGAAGAGGCGCTCTTTCCTATCGGTAAGACCATGGCGAGCCAGCTTACGGCGGTGGGTGCCGACACGGCGCCAGGCCCGCATGAGGACGTGCGGTGGAATGACTATCTGCTTGTCTATGTGTTTGCGGCGGCAATCGGCTTTGCCACGACGGTGGCGGAACCCTCGCTGATTGCCGTTGCGCTGAAGGCCGAGGAGGTATCTGGCGGTGCAGTGCGCGCCTGGGGCCTGCGGCTGGCGGTGGCGGTGGGGGTTGCCTTGGGCGTGGCGCTTGGCTGTTTTCGCATCGTCACCGGCACACCCCTGCCCTGGTACATCATTGCCGCCTATGTGGTGGTGATTCTCCAGACCTTTCGGTCGAGTCGCACCATCGTGCCGCTCGCCTATGACAGCGGCGGCGTCACCACCTCGACGGTGACGGTGCCCGTGGTTGCCGCCCTGGGTCTTGGGCTTGCCGCGAGCGTACCGGGTCGCAGCCCGCTGATCGACGGCTTTGGCCTTATCGCCTTTGCCAGCGTATTTCCCATAATGACGGTGCTGGGCTACGCCATGGCGGCGTCCTGGCTGCACCGCCGCAAACCCACGGCCAATCGTCCTGCGGAGGCTTGAGCCATGCAACTGAAACTTCTCGTAACCTTGGTGGACCACCGCAAGACGGACACCGTTATCGCCGCGGCCCGCGACATGGGAGCGACCGGCGCCACGGTCATCACCAGTGCGCGCGGCGAGGGCCGCACGCCGAATCGAACCTTCCTGGGCCTGGAGTTGGCATCCAAGCGGGATGTGGTGCTGTTCTTGGTGGCGGCGCCGCGTGCGCGGAAGATTCTGGAACGTATTCGCGATGCGGGACAGTTCGATGGCGAGCCGGGTGCGGGTATCGCTTTGCAGATCGATGTGGAGGACGCGGTGGGCCTGACCACGCAACTGGCGGCTATTCTGGAAGAGGTTGAGGGTAGTGCCTCGGGTTGATGCCACTGGCCGGGTCGACAGGTCGATCACGCCCTTTGACCACCGGCTCGCGGCGGCGTTGTGCAGAGGACTATAATGCCCCCATCTTTTGCGGAGGCCGCTCGTTTGAGCAGTAGCGATTCGGATCGGAGGGTAGCTTCCGGGATGCGCCCCACCGGGCGCCTGCACCTCGGCCACTACCACGGGGTGATCAAGAACTGGATAAGGCTCCAACACGAATACGAATGCTATTTCTTCGTCGTTGATTGGCACGCGCTCACCACCGGCTACCAGGATACGGAACAGATAGAGCAACACACCCTGGACATGGTGGTGGACTGGTTGGCGGCGGGCATCAATCCCGGCGCGGCGACGGTCTTCATCCAGTCCAAGGTGCCGGAGCACGCGGAGTTGCATCTGTTGCTGTCGATGATCACGCCCGTGAGTTGGCTGGAGCGGACGCCCAGCTACAAGGATATGCAGGCGCAACTCAACGACCGGGAACTGGCCACCTATGGGTTTCTGGGCTACCCGGTGCTACAGGCGGCGGACATTCTGATCTACCGGGCCCGCAACGTGCCGGTGGGAGCGGATCAGGTCGCCCACCTGGAGCTGACCCGGGACATTGCCCGCCGATTCAATCACGTGTTCGGCAGCGAACCCGACTTCGAGGAACATGCCCGCACCGCGCTGAAGAAAATGGGCCGCAAGGCCGCGCGCATCTACGAGACCATGCGCCGCGCCTACCTGGAAGGCGGCGACACCGAGGCGTTGGGGCGGGCGCGGGCGCTGCTCGCCGAGCAGCAAAACCTTTCCATTGGCGACCGCGAGCGGTTGTTCGGCTACCTGGAAGGGGGCGGCCGCATCATCCTGCCGGAGCCTCGGCCGCTGTTGACCGAGCACGCCAAGCTGCCGGGCTTAGATGGCCGCAAGATGTCCAAGTCCTACAACAATACCATCGAGTTGCGGGAGGCACCCGAGGTGGTCGAGCGGAAAGTGCGCACCATGCAGACCGACCCGGCGCGTGTACGGCGCCGGGATCCGGGCAATCCCGCCAACTGTCCTGTTTTCGACCTGCACGAAGTATACTCGGACCAGCAAACCCGTGATTGGGCTGCCGAGGGCTGCCGAAGCGCGAGCATCGGCTGCCTGAATTGCAAGCAGCCGCTCATCGAGGCGATCAATGCGGAACAGGCTGTGATGATCGAGCGGGCCGAACCATTCCGGAACCAGCCGGATGTGGTGCAGGCCATACTCCAGGAAGGGGCCGAAAAGGCCCGCGACGTAGCCAGGGAAACCTTGGAAGACGTCCGCGCCAGCGTTAGGATTCTGCACCGATGATTAGAGGGGAGGAGCCCTCAGCCGGGGAGCGCGAGGGGGTACCCCTCGCAAGCAAAGGCTCAGCCGGGGAGCGCGAGGGGGTACCCCTCGCAGGAAAAGAGCCTTCAGCCGGGGAGCCCGAGGGGACACCCCTCGCACCCAACCAACCGAACAACCTCGTGCGGCTGCGGGCGGAGGGGGGCCCTAACCCGCTGGCAGTAGTGGGCGGCGAACCTGTGCTCGAGCTGCCAGGCGACCTATACATTCCCCCGGACGCACTGGAAGTCATCCTGGAAACTTTCGAAGGCCCCCTCGACCTGCTGCTCTACCTGATCAGGTGCCGCAATGTCGACATCCTCGAGGTCAGCGTCTTCGAAATCACCGAGCAATACATGTGCTACATCGACCTGATGAAGGTGCTGAAGATCGAACTTGCCGGGGAATACCTTTTGATGGCCGCGACCCTGGCGTCGATCAAGTCGCGGATGCTGTTGCCCCGCCACGCCGAAGACGGCGAGGAGGAGGACCCCCGGGCGGAGCTTGTGCGCCGGCTTCAGGAGTACGAGCAGATCCGAACGGCCGCCGGAGGCATTGCCGCTCTGCCGCGCTTGGAGCGGGACATCTTTCCGGTGCGGGCACAGCGCCCGGAGGTGATTAAGCGGCGTGCGGAACCGGTGGTGCATCTTAAGGAAGTATTGGTATCCCTGGCCGAGGTGCTGCGCCGGGCGGAGCTGTTTCAACACCATATCGTGCCCATGGAACCCATGTCGGTGCGCGAGCGGATGTCCGATGTGCTGGCGCGGCTTGGCGAAAGGCCGGATTTCGTGCCCTTCACGGAACTGTTCCGCACCGAGGAGGGCCGCGCGGGTGTGGTGGTGACCTTTATCGCAGTCACCGAGCTAATCCGTGCAGGGCTGGTCGACTTCGTACAGAACGAAGCCTACGCGCCCATCTATCTGCGGGCCGCGGGCTGAGGGCTGCGGGAGTTCCAACTCATCGAAACCGGGAAAATCAAGCAGATCGTTGAAGGCGCACTTATGGCCGCGGACGAACCCCTGTCCGTCGATCGGCTGCTTAGGCTCTTCCAGCCGGGCGAACTGGATCCGGCGGCCGGCAAACGCCTCATTCGCGAGGCGCTGCGCGAACTGGGCGAAGCATCGGCTGGGCGTGGTTATGAATTGAAGCGGGTCGCATCGGGTTTCAGGTTTCAGGTGCGCGTGGAACTGAGTGAATGGATCAGCCGGTTGTGGGATGGGAGACCACCGCGGTATTCCCGGGCCTTGTTGGAGACCCTGGCGCTCATTGCCTACAAACAGCCGGTGACTCGCGGTGACATCGAGCAGGTGCGGGGTGTGGCGGTCAGCCAGGGTATCGTGCGCACGCTCCTGGACCGGGACTGGGTGCGGGTGGTGGGGCAGCGGGAGACGCCGGGCCGTCCGAACCTGTACGGTACCACCCGGGCCTTCCTAGACTATTTCAACCTGCAGAGCCTGGATCAGCTGCCGCCGCTGGCCGAGATCAAGGCTATGATTGAACCGCTGGCAGCGGAGGCGGCGCCAACTCAGGAATCTCTGGGCTGGCAGGCGGAAGCGCCGGTGCGGGAAGGTGCCGGCCCCGTTGGACAGCCCGCCGAGGCAGCACAGCACCTCGCGGAAGTGGTGCGACTGCCGACCACCCCGCGACCAACGGGCACGCCCCGTGACCAGTGAATCGGTACCGGGGCGCATCCTGACCTGGTTCCGGCGTGTGCTGGCGGCCTTTGCGGCGCTGGTCGTGTTTCTGCTGGCGGTGGTTGCGGTGAATCAGGAACAGATATCGCTCAAGTTCCTGGCCTGGCAAACGCCGGCATTGAGCGTGTTCTGGTGGCTGCTGATCGCCCTGTTGCTGGGCCTGACCCTAGGTCTGGCGGCCGCCATGGGAATGGCCGCTAAGCGCTCCATGCACAACCGCAAACTGCGCAAGGCGGTGCGCGCCGCCAATGAAGAGTTGCAACGGCTGCGGGAGCGGGCACCCGCGGATGGGCCCTGACGCACAGACGGCCGGTGGCGTTGTCCTAAGCTAAGCGGGGCCAATTTCCTACGCGGAGTATGGTCGCCGCCATACATTGGCCCGGCCTTCGCTTCGGTAGCCTGCACAACTCCCATAGACGACCAATGCAAGGAGCCTCCCATGCGAAGAATCCTCACGATCATTACGGTAGCGGCCATGTTCCTACCGGGCCAGTCGCTGCTCGCGGTGTCGGCGGACCAGTCCCCGACCGATGCGGTGGCGGCGGTGGAGCTGGCCGTGGATGAACTGCGGGTGAACATCAATACGGATGACGCCGAGACGCTTGCCGCCGGGCTTGATGGAATTGGCCTTAAGCGTGCCCAGGCTATCGTGGCGTATCGTGAAGCCAATGGCCCCTTCCAGACACCTGGCGAGTTGGCGGAAGTGAAGGGCATCGGCACCCGCACCGTCAACGCCAATGCGAGCCGTATCGAGGTGCAGTTGCCGTAACGGGGTGGTGCCGCCGGCAATCGCGAACTCGGTGGGCTGGGCGGGCATAGCCGACGGGCGGTTCCGCTCGCATCGCAGGCAGGCGCCAGTCGCGGTGCGCATTCGCGCTACAATGAGCCTATTCGCCGCCAGACGAGTTGTAGGTACTCTTTGGAGATGTTCAGCGCGTGCAAGCGTAAGCGAGTGGACCGCGCATGACGCTTGTCTGCGTCACCGGGGTTTCGGGGTTCGTTGGCGGTGCCCTCGTTCGGCGGCTCGCGGCCGATGGCCATAGAGTGCTGGCGGCGCACCACGGCAAGGCGCGGGGCGGAATCAGTGAGTTGGCGCGGCGCACCGAGGGGGAACTCGCCGGTGCCCTTGCCGATGTGGACGCGGTGTATCACATCGCTGGCCTGTCGGAGGGTTCGCGGCGCGCCACGCCCGCCGATTTCGACGCGGTGAACTGCGCGCTGACCCGGCGCCTGTACCGTGCGGCGGTTGCCGCGCATGTGCGTAAATTCATCTGGTTAAGTACGATCAAGGTGCTCGGGGAGGTGGCGGCGACGCCGCTGTCTCCTGAAGCGCGCCGGGCGCCGGTTAGTGCCTACGCCCGCAGCAAGGCCCGGGCGGAACAGGCCCTGCTCGCGACCGCGGACGGTTCCACCGGACTCGTGATCGTGCGCCCGCCGCTAATTTATGGGCCCGCTGCGAAAGGCAACTTTGCCACCCTGCTGCGGCTATGCCGGTCGGGCCTGCCGCTGCCACTGGCCGCGGTGGAGGCGCGGCGTTCCATGGTTGGCTTGGCCAATCTGGTCGATTTGCTCGCAAGGCTAGCGGTGGTCGACCTTGGCAAAGCCGACATAGTGCATGTGCGCGATGCGAAGGAATGGCGCGTCGGCGAACTGGCCCGCACCCTGCAGCGGCTCGCGGGCCATCCGGGCCGTCAATTTCCGGTATCCAGGAAACTTGCCGAAGCGGTGGCCCGGGGGTTGTTCATGCCGGGCATCCCGTCCCGGGTGTTCGACCCCCTGCGGGTAGAGGCGCGGAGTTCGGAGCTTCGTGTGGGCTGGAGGCCGCCCTACGCCTCGGAGGAGCTCCTGTTGGAATCGGTGGCGTGGGCGCGGAACAGGCCCTGATTCTACTAGCTGCGGGGTTCGCGGCCACCGCTATTCTCGAGGGGGTGCTAGTCACCTTGGCGCGTCGGCACGAGTGGCTGGTGCCCCCCAACGACCGCGACTTACATCGGACGGCCACCCCGGTGGTCGGGGGGCTCGGGTTCGTGGCGCCCATCTTGGTCTACCTTGGAGTGCTTAGCGTATCGATGCCACCGCTACGCGGCCTCGTGGCCGGGGGTGCCGGGTTGGCCCTGGTTGGGTTGCTGGACGATCTACGAGAAATCGGCCAGGGCGTTCGCCTAGCCGTTCAGGTTGTGGCCCTGGCGCTGGTGCTGTGGACGCTGCAACTGGGTTGGCCCTGGTGGGCCTACGGGCCGGTGGGGTTCCTGTTGTTATGGCAGGTCAACCTATACAACTTCATGGATGGGACCGACGGACTGGCTGCCATGCAAACGCTGTTTTTCTGCCTGGCGGCGCATCTTCTTGTCGGTGTGGTGCCGGGATGGCCGGGTGCGGTGCTGTGGCTGGCTGCGGGTTCCATGCTGGGTTTTCTGGTCTACAACTGGGTACCGGCCAAGATATTCATGGGGGATGCCGGCAGCGTATTTCTCGGGTTTCTAGTTGGTGTGGTCGCGGTATGGCTGGTCACCGGCGGCCACCTGCCTCTTATGGCGGTGTCGATTCTGTTGACGGTGTTTTGGTTTGACGCCAGCTACACGCTCTGTGTCAGAATAGCGACCGGGCAGGAATTCACGAAACCGCATCGGTGCCATCTCTACCAGAAACTGGCGATGCGGTTCGGCAAACTATGGACCATCGTTGGCTTTTCGGCATTCTGCGTTCTCTGGCTTTTGCCGCTCGCCCTGGTTGCCGTCACCTTTGCGGCGTCGCCCGCCTATGGCATTGCCTGTCAGTTGCTCGCGGCCCTACCGCTAGCGGTTGCCGCCTGGCTCTGGCGCGCCGGGTGCCCGGACCGGCGGGGTTGAGGCTCCGAACTGTCCGCCTGCGGGCGGCGAGCGGGGAGATGGATTGAATGGACGGCTTCATTGGCAATCTGTCGCGGCGTCAAAAAAAAGCACTCGCGCTTCTGGCGGATTCCATCGCCTTGCCCGTTGCCCTGTGGACGGCGCTCGGATTGCGCATCGGCGACTGGTCGCTGAATATCGGTGCACTGTGGCCGGCCTTCGCCGCCGCGCTCTGCTGTATTCCCGCGCTGGCTTACTTTGGCTTCTACCGGCAGGTGGTGCGTTACATGGGCGGCCGGGCCGTCTGGATGGTTGCCGAGGGCGTCACCATTGGTGCGTTGATGATCGCGGTGGTTGCCTACATGGTGCCGTTGGCGGGTTTCCCGCGTTCGGTACCGATGATGTTCTGGTTGCTCTGCGTTTTCTATATCGTCGGCGGCCGATCCGCGGTTCGCAGTCTGCTGCGGTGGCACCACGAGGGCTTGCATCCGCGCGAGCCGGTTATCGTCTATGGGGCGGGCGAACGGGGCGTCGAACTCGTCCGCTCGCTGCTGCGCCAGGGCGAGTATCGGCCTGTCGCATTCGTTGATGACGACAAGGCGCTGCAGCATCGGGTGATCGACAACCTGTACGTTCACCCGCCTAGCTCGCTGGCCCGGCTGCTCCGTGATACCCGGGCCCGGCAGGTGCTCGTCGCTGTTGGCGGCCGCTCCTCGTCCACGGCACGGCGGCGCATCCTCCGCTACCTGGAGCCTTTTGGGGTACGTGTCCGCCTGCTCCCGGATATCGGCGACCTGATGCTAGATCGAGATGGCGGTCTGCCCGAGGTGCGGGATGTTGACATTAGGGATCTGCTGGGTCGCAGCGAAGTCGACCCCCTTCCGCACCTGCTGTGTAAATCCGTCAAGGGTTGCTCGGTTATGGTGACTGGTGCCGGCGGCTCCATCGGTGCCGAGCTGTGCCGCCAGATTGTGCGCCAGAGGCCACGTCGGCTGGTGTTGCTCGACCAATACGAGTACGGCCTGTTCCAGATACAGGGGGAACTTCATGAGCTTTGCGCTGCGGAGGGCCTCGATGTGGCTATCATCGGCGTTCTCGGATCGGTGACGAACCGCCCCTTCATATATTGGTGTATCGCGGCCCACGAGGTGGAGACGCTCTATCACGCGGCCGCCTACAAGCATGTGGGAATTGTTGAGAACAACGTGATTCAGGGGCTGAAGAACAATGCGTTCGGAACACTCTACACCGCTGAGGGCGCGTTGGCCGCGGGCGTGAAGGACTTTATCCTGATCTCTACGGACAAGGCCGTGCGCACAACCAGTGCTATGGGCGCCAGCAAGCGGCTGGCCGAGATGATCCTGCAGGCGTTGCAGCGAACATCTCCGCATATCTGTTTTTCTATCGTTCGGTTCGGCAACGTGCTGGGGTCGTCGGGCTCCGTGGTGCCCCTGTTTCGCCAACAGATCAAACACGGCGGGCCGGTCACCGTAACCCATCCCGATGCCACCCGTTACTTCATGACTATTCAGGAAGCCGCGCAACTCGTGTTGCAGGCGGCGAGCCTGGGCCGCGGTGGCGATGTCTTTGTGTTGGATATGGGCCAGCCCGTGAAGATCATGGAACTGGCGGAGCGCATGGCGGCGATCAAGGGACATCGGCTGCAAACCAAGCAGGAACCCTATGGCGATATCAAGGTCGAATTCATCGGGCTGCGGCCGGGTGAGAAACTGCATGAGGAGTTGCTGATTGGCGAGGATGTGACCGGCACCGAACACCGCCGGATCATGCGGGCGGAAGAAAGTTTTGTGCCTTGGGAGGAATTGCGGGTAGCGCTTAAGTCACTTGAGCGGGCTTGCGACAGCTACGATTTCGATGCCGTCAGGGCATTTACCGAGGGGCTGGTGGGCGGTACGGACCTTGAATCGCTGCTCGGCGGGCTGGTTCGCAAGGCACCGATTCTTAGGCTGAATTGAGCGCGGCCGCGCTGTTCCCGGTGTTGGTATCCTGGCTATTGTGCATCTTTGAGCCGTTGTAGGGAGAACTCGGCGCGCTGTCGCCAGAGGTCGTCCTGGGCCCAGTTGCGGGCGTTTTGCAGATGTACGGCGGCGCGTCGGTCGTTGGCAATTCGATAGCCCTCGCCGAGATAGAAGTTGATGGGCACGTTCCAGGGCATCTTTTGGTACGCCAGGCGCAGGTGCTTTATGGCCTCCGAGGCGCGGCCGGTGTGCAGATAGGCAACGCCTAGGCCGTAGGCGGCATCGAAGCGCGTCGGGTTTCGGTTGAGCACGTCGCGATAGAGCTGCGCGGCCCGCACCCACTTGCCAATGCAGGTGGCGTGGCTGGAGAACGCGCAGCCGCGCCCGAGCAGATGGGCTCGTTGGACATTGGCGTTGGGGTCGGCTGGCGACAGGGCCAGCGCTTGGTTTACTAGGGCGGCCGCCCGGCCGGCATCGCTCCAGACCGCTTGCGCCAGCGCTGTCAGGTGTTGGGCGGTGGGTTCCAGCTCCTCCAGTACGCGAATCGCAAGGTCTGGGTTCATGCGTATGATGCTGACGGCCAGTTCGTAGTTGCGCCGCGACCGGGTCAGGCAGGTGCGCGCTGGGGCGAGCATCTCGGTTTTGGGTACGCTCAGGGTCTCTGTCGGTAGGGGTGGTTGGGCAAGGTATTTGGCGAGCAACGTTCCGAATGTCTCGGGCGATTGCCCGAAAGCGGACTCGAAGTCGCGTTCGGTGCTGTTCAGGTAGCGGGCGAGTGCCGGACGCCTGTCCGCAAAGCCGGACTGGTGCCCCAGCCTGATGAAATGCGTCAACAGCCAGGCCTTGCCGTAGAACGTGATGAGCTGGGCTTTGGTGAAGCCCAGCACCGAGGTTGTTTCGATGGTTGCGTCGAGCGTTACCCGGTGGTCTTTTGCCACGGCGAGCGTCTCGCGGCGCGGCAGCTTGCCGAGACGTACCGGGTTCCTGTGGAGTTCCGCCGCGCCTAGGTAACTCGCCAGCCCTTCTTCGTACCAGAGGGGGTAGCTGTGATCAGTTCGGCTGCGGAGCAGGTAGTGCGTGTACTCGTGCCAGGCGTTGTCGGTCGGTGCGCGGCGCTTTCCCCGGGCGACCAGCAAGCGGTACTCGTGCATCGATGGCAGTGTCACACCGGCGTATCGGGAAGTGCCGGTCAGGGCCGCGAAATCCCGCTCTCGCCGCAAGATGAGCATCGTCAGGGGCGGGCTCGCGTTGGCGTGCGCTGTGGGGAAGAGCTCCATAAACATCTGCCGAAAGCGGTGCAGTCCGTTTATGGTGTCGAGCGCCTGTTTGTGCGGGAGATCGGTTAGGAGTTCAAAGTGCTCGGTGTGGTAGGCGCACCACTGGTCACGGAATGGTCTTGGCAATGGCTCGGGCGTCGCCGCCGCGGCAAGCGGGGTGTGGGACAACGTCATCAGGGCCATCAAGGCGTGCGCCATGGTGCGTGCGGCAAGCCTGAAGCGCAGTCCGGTCATGGCCGGAAGCTTATCGGTTTGTGGATGCGGTTTGGGGGGATTGCAAGTTCCTCCACAACTACATGCGCCTCCATGCATCCCTCGAATAGCAAACCCCGAACGAGTATCTTGCCACCTTGGAGGCCGCTTGATTGACCTGCGCCATAAGTGCTGAGCCGGTACAAACTGGATTCTCCCGGCGATGCAGTGATACAGTTTCGCAATAGGGTTACCCTTCGTGCGCTAGAAGGATTCCCGCAATGGGCATCTCGGGGTTGTTGGTGAAATATTGTGGATGCGCGACTTGGCGGCGTCCGTCTGGTCATGGCGCTGGCGGGGTCAACATTGTGGTCTGCCATGCTGGGAGGAGGTGGCGATGGCGAACGGTCACGGCGTAAAGGATACGAAGCAGGCGGAGCTTTTCAACACCCACCATCCCGTGGAACACCTGATGCGGTGGGGCCGAGTCCTAGAGGGGTACGCCGTCGACTGGGATAACACCTTCGACAACAGACCGAGTTATTTCACTCAGGAATATTGGTACTTGCTGGTGCGCTGCACCTTGGCTGCGGTGGAAGCAAGGCCATTCACAGTCAGCTTGGCTGCGCAATCAATGAAGTCAGGTTCCAACCGAACCCGGGAAAACCGCATTCAGCGCGCCGTTGTGGACGGCTACCTGGAAAAGGAACGCAGCGGCCAGGACTCCCGCCAAGTGCTATTGTTGCCCACCGATCGCCTTAAGGAGATGATTCTGTGTCATCTCGACCGCACCTTGGATCTGGCGCAAACTGAGTTGCAAAAGATGGAATAGCAGCCATCTACCGAACTCTAATAGTCCCAGGATACTGACAACGCGTAGGTTCGAGGCGCGCCCTGATAGGCCAACGCCACACCTGGATAGGAAAGCAGATCAAAGCCGTGAATGATGTACTGTTCGTCAGTCAGATTGGCGGCGGACAGGTTCACTGATAGGCCGTTTCTTGGGTTATCCCAACGCAAACTGAGGTTCAGCAACCCATAGCCATCTTCCTTGAGGCTGGCTTCGTTCATCACGGTTGTGAAGTAACTGGAGCTGCCGCTGTATTGGCCATTCAACGTCAGGCGGCCTGTATCATTGGAGATCAGACTCCAGCGCAGGCCGAGGCCATAGGTGAACTCAGGTGCTTGAATCAAGTCCAGGCCGCTCAGATCCTGCACTTGGCCCGTGCCAAGATTCGGTGCATCGTACTCCTTGTACTCTGCGTCGAGATAGCCAAGATGCAGCCGCAGGTAAAGGCTCGAGGCCGGGCGCGCCCGTAACTCCAACTCCACCCCCTGGGTCACCGCCTCGCCGGCATTGCTGAAGATGGCTATGAAGCTGGCGTTGGCGGAACCGAAGCTGCTGGTCTGCATGTCCTGGTAGTCGTTGCGGAAGGCAGCCGCATTGAAAACTAGGCGTTCATCGAACCAAGCGCCCTTCAATCCCACTTCCAGGGAGGTCACCTTTTCTTCATCGAAGGGCTCGGCTTCGTTATTATCGCGTGCGCGGCCATTGAAGCCGCCGCTTTTGAAGCCCTGCGAGACATGGCCATAGAGCAGCACGTCGTCGTTCACGCGATAGCTCAGCCCTGCCTTGGGTGTGAACGCAGAGAACGTTTTCTTGCCACTGGTCGCAAAGCTGCCGCTAAGCATGTTGGCGTCTGCGAGGTCGGCAACGGTAAGGTTCGGATTGCCGAATCCCACTAGTCCGTTGTATACCCGAGAGGAGCTCTTTTTGTCCCGGGTATAGCGTCCGCCCAAGGTCCACTCCCATTTTTCCGCGAAACGGCCCTTGAACTCCCCGAATAGCGCCCAGCTATTCGTTTCGAGATCGTTGGTTGAAGCCGTGGACAAACCCTGCGTCAGCCCCGGTATGCCGAAGAACGAGATATTTGCTTCGGTTCCAAATACCCCATCAGGCGTGATGTCGCTCTCCTGGAAGTGGTAGATGCCGAGCAACGCATCGAAGTCATTGGAGAAATCGATCAACGCCTGGAACTCTTGGCTGAATTGATCCTGCTCTTGGCTAACGAATACGCCGAAATAGTGGCCATCGTCTCCATCTAGGTCTAGGAAGGCGTCGTGCGAAAGTTCGCGGTAGCTGGTGATGGATTTGAAGCTCAGCGCATAGTTGACAGGCAGGTCTATGGTGGCTGCTATTCCTTTGGCGGTTAACTGCTCCCTATTGTTGAAGTTCGCGTTGATATCGAACGGGTCGGTGCTTGCCGACGCGATGCCCAGCAGGCTGCCGACCACCGACACGTCCTTGATGGATGGCGTCACCGATGTATCGGGGTCGTTCTTTGAGTAGTCGACGCTCAAGCGCACGCCCAGGTTATTTTCGTTACGCCAGAGCAACTGGCCGCGAAACAGGGTAAGGCTCTTGTCGCCGTCATCCTCACCGTTGAACAGGTTGTGGGAGTACCCGTTCCGGGCGCTGAAGCCGAAGTTGATTCGGGTGGCAAGATTCTCGCCGAGCGGAGCGTTGAAGGTACCGCGAAACTCTTGCAGATCGTAGTTGCCGAAGCGGGCCTCAAGGCGGCCACCCAGCGTGTCTTCCGGTGCCATGGAGATGTATTTGACGGCGCCGCCGATGGTATTGCGCCCGTAAAGGGTACCCTGCGGCCCGCGCAGCACTTCGATGTGGTCGATGTCGAGAATGTCCAATACGGCGCCTTGGGAACGGCCTAAATACACGTCGTCTAGGTAAACGGCGACGCCTGGGTCCGCAAAGGAAAGGGAATCGCGCTGCCCGATGCCCCGCACGTAGGTGACGGCATTGGAGGCATCACCGGTGTTCAGGTTCAAGTTGGGGACCAGCATATCGAGCCCATCAAGGCTGCCGATGACCGCACTGCGCAACGCGCCTTCGGTAAAGGCGCTTACCGCCAGGGGCGCATCCTGCAACGGTTCGGAACGGCGCCTGGCCTTGACGATGATCACCTCGTATTCTTCGCTGTCTGCGAGTGACCGCGACACGCCGCTTTCCGTGGCGGCGTCTTGGGGTTGGGCGAAGGCCGGCGGGGCGAAGACTAGCCCAAGCAGCAACCAGACGCGTCCGACATTCCTGATGACAGTGTGCTCAAAGTGCATGGAGCGTCTCCTCATGGATGGGGATTCATGCTGTGAGAACCGCGCACGGAAAGTAAAGCTAAATTTTTTCGGTTGGTTTTTCCGCAAATTTTGCGAGTTGTCTCTCCGACCAACCGTGAAGGCCTGCATGGCCCGATAAAACGCAGGTTCGCCAAGTGGCCCCAATGCCCACCGCCGCAAAGAACCCAATCAATATGCCTACATTTTATAAAAATTTAGACATATTTGCTTGACGTGTCGATGTGATCGACCTAAGCTGCCAATATGTCTCTATAATTGAAATTTATAAACATATGAGCTGGCACCCCGAAAGGCCGCATAACGACCTCCCCCTACTGCCCCCGACCATTGACTTGGAAACCAAAGCCGCGCTGAAGCGGTGCATCTCCGCTCGTGCGGCCCTTGCTGAGCTTAAGCAAGCGGCAGAACTCATTCCCAATCAGGCGATGTTGATTAACATCCTGCCCATACTGGAAGCCAGAGACAGTTCAGAGATCGAGAATATCGTCACCACCGCCGACAGGCTATTTCAGTTTGCTGGCGTTGCTGATACCCATGCAGACCCGGCCACCAAAGAAGCGCTTCGCTACCGCATGGCCCTGCATCGGGGGTGCCAGGCGCTGGCGCAGCGTCCCATAAGTACCACTATGGCCGAAACCATCTGCAGCCAGATCAAGGGTGTGGATATGGTCGTTCGCAGAATGCCGGTCAGGCTGGCCAACGACAGAACAGGGGAGATAATCAGTACGCCGCCGGCCGGTGAAAAGCTGTTGCGGGATCTGCTGCGCAATTGGGAAAGGTTTCTGCATGAGCAGCCAGAACTGGACCCGCTGATTCGCATGGCGGTAATGCACTATCAATTTGAGGCCATTCATCCTTTTGCCGATGGCAACGGACGAACTGGGCGAATTTTAAACATCCTGTACTTGGTGCAGGAGGAATTGCTAACCCTTCCAATCCTGTACTTGAGCCGCTACATCATTGCCCACAAGAATCAATACTACAGCGGCCTGTTGGCTGTGACCCGAAAGCAGGCTTGGGAGCCTTGGCTACTGTTTATGCTTGAAGCGGTTGAGGTTACCGCGCAGTGGACAACACAAAAAATCATCAGCATTCGTAATCTGGCTGACCATACCGCTGATTACGTGCGGGCGCGGTTGCCCAAGATCTATAGCCGCGAATTGATCGATGCGATTTTCGAACAACCTTATTGCCGTATAGGCAACTTGGTGGAGGCAGGCATCGCCAAGCGGCAAACAGCTTCCAAATATTTGAAAAAACTGGTAGGTATTGGTGTGTTGGCTGAACGGCCATTTGGTAGGGAAAGATTGTTTGTTCACCCGCAGCTGATTGCGCTCGTTACCAAAGACGCAAACTCGTTTGCTGGCTACAAACTGCCTTGAACGCCAGCAACACCAGCTAACGCCCCATGCCTGATTTCGCAGCTCGATTGCAATTGGATTCCGTCGATTTGGGTGTCTGATTATGGCGATTTCATGGGTACATCGAGCTTATTGGGAGTTGCTGATGATTCGTGGGAAGTTCTGGCATGGGCCAGGGAAATTCTGTCATAGTAGCGGTCTTCGGGAACCGAATGGATGGGAAGCGAATGTTCAGTCACCTCATCGGGGCGGTGGCCGTCGGTACCTTGGCCGCCTGCTCGGGTGTTCCGCTGGATGTCGAGCCTCCCGGCCGCTTCGACATTGGAGGTCAGTGGGCCTTGGATGCGGAGCGTAGCGACCCGCCGCCCAACACGCGGCAGATTATGGCGCGGGCCGATCGGGATTTCGTGCAAGGGCGCGTCGCTTTGCCGAGCGGCGGGGCGCTGGCTTTCGTAACCCAGGACTTTCCGGTGCTGGCGGCGAAGTCGATGGTCATCGAGCAGAATAGCGACTCCATGGGCATTCGCTACGACACCGGGGTTTACCGCGACGTATCCTGGGGTGAGCGCAAGCGTGGCCTGTGGAAGGTTTCCGCCGGCTGGTTCGAAGGCGATTTGGTGATCTTTTCCAAGGCGTCCGACACCACCGGCCGGGAGACTTTCCGGCTGAGCGGGCACGGGCAAACCCTGGTGGTGGAGGTCGAAGCCGATTCCGACGGCGAGAAACTGGCCGCGACACGGGTATTCGAGCGGGTGCCGGCACCCTAGTCGCCGATTCCCGGCGACTGGTCGATTTTTTCCCGCGAGGCATCAGCACGGGCACCCGGTTTATCTCCGACGGAGACACATGCGGGGTTCCCCGCCTCGGCCCGCCACCGGAAGTGCCTGGGGACAAGCAGGGGCGCATCGACGGCGAAACTGCGGTACGGTTTGATGCGCATGGACTCGATGTTCGTGGATCGGTCTCCTTATCTGTGGGTTTGTGGTTTACTGAAGGCTACCCGATCCGGTGCCGGGGCGGGGGTTCTCCGGCGTCGGCACCGCTCTCCCGGTCACCGCCGGGGGTGTGCCAGATGTGTCTGAGCCATTCAGGACCATCCCAAAGTGTTTGCTCTTGAAGGAAAATTGCTGAAAGGCGATTAGATGCCGCAGAATATTGCTTAATCTTCCGGAAAATATTCATAAACCATCTATATAGGGCTTTGCGGAGGGCCGGTGGACGACTTTGGGATGGCCCTGCTGGGCCATTACGATTGGTTGCAATTGGGGCCGGTACCGATAAACTTGCCCGCCTTGCCACGGCGGTGCTGAATTGGCCCGCCGAACGAGTTATTCCGCCTTAGCTCAGTTGGTAGAGCAGCTGACTGTTAATCAGCGGGTCGCTGGTTCGAGCCCAGCAGGCGGAGCCAAACAAATCAATAGGTTAACAACAAGTGAGCCTTTCCAAAGAGAAATCGTGTCAGCAATATGTCAGTAATCGGAGGTGAAATTCCAGGGAGATATGTTTAGTTGACTAGGAATTCGTAATCCTGAGGTGGCGGGTTCGAGTCCGTCCGCTCCGCCAGACAAGAACATAACCCATTACTTTAAAAAGGGAATATGCCAGAAAGGTGGTGCGAACAAGTGTGGAGAAGGCGCCTGAACGATGCGTTACCTGTTGAGCGATCAGGCGAGTGACTTCGCCGCAATCTACGACGAAGACGTGGAACTCGTCAGTGTCGCACGTCCGGCTTCGGCTTACCTTGAGGCTCTGGCAGGCCAGTTGTTCGCGTCGCGCCAGATCGTGCAGGCACAATGGGAGCAGGCTGCGGGTGATTCTGACGCGCCGTTGGCCACTCTTTCCATGGTTCTCGACGCCGATTTGCTTCGTGCGCTCTGCGAAGAGATCACGCTTGCCAGCGAGTGGCTCAGCGAGCTGATGGGTTGTGAGCAAATCGGAATTCGGGTGACCACGCTGCGTCGCCCCATGTGCCCCCGCTTTCATGTAGACCAAATACCGTGCCGCCTGCTGATCACGATTCGCGGGCCCGGCACCGAGTGGATTCCGAGCGCTGACCTCAACCGTGCGCTTCTGGCTGACCGCGACACCGACGCACCGCCAGTCCGAGGCGGCGGAGACATCAAGCACCTGGCCACGGGGAACTGGTCGCTGCTCAAGGGTGGCGCTTGGGACGACCGGTTCGGCGGCGTCGCGCATCGATCTCCTCATGGGGCGGGCGAGCGATTGCTTCTGTCGTTCGACCCCATTTTCACGGACCGACGAGGTATTCAAGATAGTTAACTTGGTCTCTAAAGCTGGTGGTGCCTAGCAGCCAGCCGTCAACTATTCTACGTAATTCCCACCTGATGAGTTCACCGGATTATCAGGCTTCCGCCGTCCACAGGGCCGCAGGACTGGCGGGTCAGCTCAACATCGAACGGGTCGAGCCAATGGGTGCTTGGCCGATGCAGCAGCAGAAGGCGTAGGAATGAAGTGGACTGCGGGAGTCGCGTTGGCGTTGGTCGCGCTGTTGGGGGCCGGCTGGATCTTCAGAGCGGAAATCGCCCTGTTTGGCATCAATCGCATGATGGCCTCGCAGATGGACATTGGCCCGACACAGGAAATCAACTGGTCCACTGGCACGGATAGCGAGGGGCGTGACCCTGCCAGTCGCCCGCCCAACATCGTACTGATACTGGCCGATGACCTGGGATGGAACGATGTGTCCATAAACGGCCCGAACCCGACCGTCCTGACCCCGCACATCGATGCGCTGGCGGCAGAGGGAGTGACCTTTTCCCAGGGCTACGCCGCCAACGGAACCTGCGCACCCTCACGGGCGGCACTGCTGTCGGGGCGCTACGGCACCCGCTTTGGCTTTGAATTCACGCCAACGCCCACGGGCTTCATGCCCATTGTCGGCCTTGTCAGCGGTACGCAGGACCGGCCGCTAGCGCCACCCGCAGTGAAGAATACTGAGGAGTCGAGCCTCAGCTTTAACGAGATGGGCATGCCGCCCTCGGAGATCACGCTGGCTGAACTGCTGGCCGAACAGGGCTATCACACCGCACACATCGGCAAGTGGCACCTAGGGGGTGCAAACGGCATGGCCGCCCATGACCAGGGATTTGCTGAAAGTCTGCTGATGGCCAGTGGTCTGTATGGACGGCGCGACGACGAGAACCTGATCCAAGCGAGGCAGAGCTTTGACCCGATTGATCGATTTCTGTGGGCTGCCATGAACTTTGCCGCTAGTTTCAACGGCGGCCCCCTGTTCGAGCCGCCGAAGTACCTAACGGACTACTACACGGACGAGGCGGTCAAGGTCATCGAGGCCAACAAGGATCGCCCGTTCTTCCTGTATCTGGCGCACTGGGCGCCCCACACGCCGCTGCAGGCGGCCCGCGAAGACTATGAGGCGTTGTCAAACATCGAACTGCACCGGGAGCGTGTATACGCCGCCATGATCCGCTCCCTCGACCGGGGCGTGGGCCGGGTAATGGAGGCCCTGAAAGCCAATGGCCTGGATGAAAACACGCTGGTGATGTTCACGTCTGACAACGGCGGTGCCGGCTACATCGGCCTGCCGGATGTGAATGACCCCTACCGGGGTTGGAAGATCACCTTGTTTGAGGGCGGCATCCGGGTTCCTTTCCTGGCGCGTTGGCCGGCGGAGCTTCCGGCTGGCGCGACCTATGACGCGCCGGTTCACCACTTTGACATGTATGCCACAGCGGCGGCGGCGGCCGGCGCTGATCTGCCGACAGACCGGGTGATCGACGGTGTTGACCTGACGAAATTCGTGACCGGCGGCGACCCGACCGAGGCGCCGCATGACTATCTCTTCTTCCGCAGTGGCGCCGCCCAGGCGGTTCGGGACGAGCGTTGGAAGCTGATGGTGAGCGCACCGCAAGGCCTGCCCCGCAAGGAATGGCTGTTTGACCTCACTGCCGATGGGGAATGGACCGATCTCCTGGCAGAGCACCCGGAAGTCGCTGATCGGCTGCGCGGCGTGCTCGAGGTCCACAACAGTGAGCAGGCCGAGCCGCGCTGGCCATGGACCACCACGACGGCCCAAAACGTCGACCGTGATCTATCGCAGGAGGATCAGCCAGGCGATGAATTCGCCTACTGGAGCAATTAGTGCCCTAGCGTCGGCATCGTGCGCACGCCGCCGGCCAGCGGCACGACCGCATTAAGATAATGTTCAGTGCTCGCCGCCCGCTCGCAGAAAGGGATGCCCGCCTTGATGAAGTAACTGCGTGTGCGCGCCGTATGTCCCGACACCTTCATTCCATACAACGTCACCCGCTGCGCCTTCATTTGCTCCCCCGCCCTTCCAGGCCAACCTCCTCCGCAAGTTTCTCCATTCCCTCGATGGGGTCTGCGCCGAGTGCCTGAATAGGCACGACCAACCGATGGGCACCCGCGGATTCCAGTGCCGCGACGGCTTCAGCCCCACCTCGGCCAGGCCACATCATCGTGATTTCAATTTCGCCGAAGTCGCGGCCGACTAAATCACAGGTACGACGCAGCAGTTCGAGCATCTTGGCGGTTTCGTCAGGACTTGTCGGGGGCACAAACCAACCCTGGCCGTGCTTGGCAATTCGCTCAAAGATCTTGCCCTTGTTCCCACCCATGACAATGGGCAAGGGCGACTGGACAGGCGTGGGGTGGCTCTTGAAGTTGGTCCAGTTCAGGAACTCGCTTTGATGTTCAACAACATCACCGGACCAGACTTTACGCATTGCCTGCACATAGTCGTCAAAACGAGCGCCGCGTTTTTCGAAAGGCACCCCCATGGCGACGAACTCTTCCCGCAACCAGCCAATCCCAAGGCCCAGCATCAGGCGGCCGCCAGACAGAACGTCCAGGCTCGCAGCCTGTTTTGCGAGCGTGAGCGGGTTCGTTTGCGACAGGATATTAACTCCTGTACCCAATCGAAGTTTCTGGGTGCTCATCGCAATGGCAGTCAACGCTATTAGAGGATCAACAAATGGGGTTTCAGGAGGTGCGCCCATATTGCCCGATTTGTTGTAGGGGTACTTGGAATCGTAGTTCACAGGGACCATCACATGTTCGAATGTCCACACGGACTCATAGCCAAGTGACTCTACCCTGCGAGCCATCCCCGCAAGCGTGCGCGGATCGGTCATGCCAATGTTGACCGGGACGAATCCAAATTTCACGATGACGTCTCCTTTCCTTTAATGATCAAGTCAGTTGATTCATGGTGCTGTTGCGTCAAAGTGCAGGCTACCTATTGACTATACTATGTCAATACATTCGAAACGCTTGTGCCGGCAAATGGCGCTCAGCCCAACTCACGAAGGTTCCTCTCGTGCATTTCCCGACTAATCTGATATCGAAAGACCAGCGCAATCGCGAAGGTGTACAAGAAGATCAAAATTCCTGAAATCAGCTCAATACTCGCCTTCTTGCTAAGGTCTTGACGCATCCTAAGTCGGTGCCACGTATCAACTGATGTAACTACTAATGCGATAGATTAATATAGTGCTATCCATTACTTCAGCAAAATGACAGTTGAAAATGTTTCCGGAGGAACACTCAATGACTGAAGCCATCGATGTTTACTGGTCGTTCCGTAGCCCTTATTCCTATCTTGTGACGCCCGACCTGCTGCGTCTGCGTGATGACTACGATGTGGACATGCGCATGCGCGTCGTCTTCCCAATCGCCATCCGCGACCCATCGCTGTTGTTCGATCCTGCGAATCGCAGCAAGGTCTTCTACATTGTGCGCGACTCTCAACGACGTGCAGAGTTTTTGGGTTTGCCTTTTGCGCCTCCGCGCCCGGACCCGATCGTACAGGATCTCGCGTCCATGGCCATCGCGACGGAGCAGCCCTACATTCGCCGGCTCAGCGCACTTGGCGTCGAAGCGCAACGCCGTGGCCGAGGGCTCGAGTTCGTCACCGAGGTATCCGCGCTCATCTTTGGCGGTACTGATGGTTGGGACCAAGGTGATCACCTCAAAGACGCAGCGGCCCGAGCGGGCTTTGATCTGGGCGAGCTCGATGCCGCCATCGAGGATGACGGTCACCTGGAGGAAGTCGAGCGCAATCAGCAGGCGCTCACAGAAGCGGGCCATTGGGGTGTGCCGACCATGGTCCTGCGAGATGAACCTTTCTTTGGCCAAGATCGCATCGACACACTGCGTTGGCGGCTTGATCAGTATGGACTGGCGCGGAGCTGATCCCGTTCGCCAAAAAGCAGCGCTACATCCACCCGTCAACCTCGGTTGTGCAGTCCTTTCAGCCGCGCCGGGCGGTGAAGTCCATGCTTAGGGTGATCGTGGGGCAAGAGACGAAGAGCCTTGACCAGTCGATGGCTGACGAAATGACTGCGTTCGCAGCAAATCGGGGCATGCCGGACTCCATGGAAGGAATGTGCGCCTTCATGGAAAAACGCAAGCCGGTGTTCAACCAATAGTCCCGATCCATACGGCGACGTGGCTTCGTCGCGCATCCGCTCGTCAGCCGCATCTCCGCTTGACGAGCGGGTAGCAGCTACGTTCGGCTACCCTATCTGAGCAGGCGATCTAATCCGCCGTCGTCGGCGTCAGCAGCGCCACCAGCAGCCTGATCTGGGTTTGGTCTAGGCGTTCGGCGAATGCCGGCATCCGTCCGGTTCGGCCCACGCCGATCGAGTGCTCAATGGCCTCCATGCTGTCGCCGTACAGGGACACCTCGTCGGTGAGGCTTGGTGCGCCCAGCAGCGGGTTTCCGCCGCCGTCGGCACCGTGGCAGGCGGCGCAGTATTGGGCGTAGGCGGCCTGTCCCGGGTGGTCTGCCGTGCCCGTGCCCGCCCGCCCCAGCGCCATGGTGAAGTCAGCGAGCTGTGCGACACCCGCCTCGCCGAGCACCGGTAGCCAGCCGACCATGACGGCGGTACGCCCGTGGCGAACGCTCTGTTCGATGTCCCGGGCGCTGCCGCCCCACTGCCATTCGGCGTCGGTCAAGTCGGGGAAGTGGCCGGCCTGGCCCTTGGCATCGGCGCCGTGGCAGGCGGCGCAATGGCGGTCGTAGACTCGCTGGGCGGATGCCATGAGCGGCGCATCGGCCCGCAGCGCCGCCAGCGGGGTTTCCTCGACCCGCCGGCGCACACCCCCGAAGGCCGTCTCGAAAGCGGTTAGACGATCCTCAAAATGCCCGCCCTGGGACCACCGCAATGCCCCCGCATAGCTGCCGAGGCCCGGATACAGAATCAGGTAGAGGACGGAAAAGATCAGGAGCACGAAGATCAACCAGAACCACCACATTGGCGCCGGGTGTTCTCCCTCGCGCAGGGTTTCGTCCCAGACCGGGTCGTCGGCCTTCCCATCCGAAGCCTCGGGTGTGAAATACACGCTCCATATCAGCCATGCCAGGCCGACTAGGCTGACGATTGTCAATACGGCAACCCAGCCCGCCCAGAAGTCGGTGGGTAAATCAGCCATCGGTGCTCTCGCCGGGCTCGGGCCGCTCGTCCTCCAGCGGGATGCGGGCGGCGCGTTCAATCGCGCTGTCCGACGAACGCCAAAGCACCCAAACGGCCAACACCACCATGAACAGCATGACCAGCATGTCGCCTAGAAAGATAAACCAGGTCATGATGGGCCTCCGGTGCCGCCGGCTACGCCGAGCCCCTGCAGATAGGTGATTAGGGCATCGATTTCCATCAACCCCTTCAGGGCCTCCGGTGCCGCTTCGATCTCGGCATCGCTGTACGGATGCCCCAGGGTTCTGAGTACGCGCATCTTGCGCCTAATGTCGCCGGCGGCGCTGGCCGGACGCTCGGCGAGCCAAGGGTAGGCCGGCATGATCGAATCCGGCACGACGCTGCGCGGGTCGATGAGGTGCAGGCGGTGCCATAGGTCGGTGTAGCGCCCGCCGACCCGGTGCAGGTCCGGCCCGGTGCGCTTCGACCCCCACAGGAAGGGCCGGTCATAGGCGGATTCGCCGGCTCGGGAATAGGGCCCGTACCGCTTTACCTCCGCCAACAGCGGGCGTACCTGCTGCGAATGGCAGGTGCCACAGCCTTCGCGAATGTAGATGTCCCGCCCCGTCAATGCCACCGCGCCGTAGGGTGCCGTATGCGCATCCGGAGCGGCCAGGGATTCCTGCAGAACGCTCGGCAGCACTTGCACTAGGCCGCCGACCGCGGCGACACAGAGAATGCCGAAGATGAGCAGCCCCGCGTTCTCCTCGAGTTTTCGATGCAGTCCAACGCCGTCCATGGTCACGAAGCCCCGGGCACCGGAGGGGCAACCGCCAGGGTGCGGCGGCCCCGGATGGTCATGAACAAGTTGTACGCCAGCAACCCGGCGCCGGCGAGGAACAGGATGCCGGCCACCAGCCGCAGCCCATAGTAGGGGGCCATGCTGGCCATGATGTCCTTGAAGCTGAAGCTCGGTTCGCCAATCTCATCCAGGCTGAGCCACAGCAACCCCTGGGAGACCCCGGCACCCCACATGGCCAGCACATAGAGCATGGTGCCCGCCAGCGCCAGCCAGAAGTGAATGTTGGCGAGCCGTACGCTATGCAGAGTGGTTCCCATCAGCCGCGGCACCAGGTAGTAGAAGGTGCCGAAGGTGATCATGGCGTTCCAGCCCAAGGCGCCGGAATGCACATGCCCGACAGTCCAGTCCGTGAAGTGGCTGACGACATTCACGCTCTTGATGGACATCATCGGCCCCTCGAAGGTCGCCAGCCCATAGAAAGCCAGGGAAAGTACGATGAACTTCAGCGCCGGGTCGCGCCTAAGCTGCTCCCCGGCACCAGCCACCGTCATGACCCCGTTGATCATGGTCGCCCAGGATGGCGCGAGCAATATCAGGCTCATCACCATGCCCAGGGACTGCACCCATTCCGGTATCGAGCTGTAGTGCAGATGATGGGGCCCCGCCCAGATGTAGCTGTAGGTAAACGCCCAGAAGGCGACGATGGAAAGCCGGTAGCTCCAGATGGGTCGGCCCGCGTGTTTCGGCAGGAAGTAATACAACATGCCGAGAAAGCCGCCCGTGAGCAGGAAGCCGACGGCGTTGTGGCCGTACCACCACTGCACGATCGCGTCCTGTGCGCCGGCGAACAACGAATAGGACTTGGAGATCGACACCGGCAGCGCCAAGCTGTTAACGATGTGCAGCATGGCGATGACGATGATCAGGGCACCGTAGAACCAGTTGGAAACGTAGATTGGCTTGATCCGACGCCGGGCGATGGTGCCGAAGAACACGATCGCGAAGCCGACCCACACCACGGCTATTGCGATGTCGAAGGGCCACTCCAGTTCCGCGTACTCCTTGCCGCCGCTCCAGCCGGCCAGTAGGGAGGCACCGCCGGCGAGAATACCGATTTGCCAGGCCACGCAGCAAAACCAGGCAAGTCCTGGCGCGAACAGGGGCACGTGGCAGGTGCGTTGCACACTGTAGAAGGCGGTGCCCATCAGGGCGGAAACGCCGAAGCCGAAGATCACAACGTTGGTGTGCAGAGTGCGCAGGCGGCCGAACGACAGCCACTCCCTGCCGAAATCCAGGGTCGGCCAAACCAGTTCGGCCGCCACGTGCACACCCGCAACCATACCGATAAGCGACCAGAGGATGGCGCACACCACCAGCGCGGTGACTACGCGGTCCTGGTACCTCTCCGCGGCGGCAACCGGTGTCGGCGTTACCCTGGCCGCGTGGTCGGCAGCGGCCCTGGTATGCGCGGTGCCCGTGGCCGCCACGGCCTCAGACGCCGATGGCGGGGCCGATGCCGCCGGTCCACAGGGCCACGGTCAGGCCGAGCAGGCTCACCGCCGCGACCAGCAGCCAGGCAATAAGCGCCGACGCCATCAGCATGCCCTGCTCCGGCCCGGTCTTCAGCACGACGGGCAGTCCCCTATATAGCAGGTGCATGCTCCAGATGAGCGCCGGTATCAGCACCAGCATGTTGACGAAGACATGCGGAAACAAGTGGAAGATGCTGGCCACCACCAGCGGCGTGGCGGTGACGCCGATGAACGCCAGATGGATGCCGAAGCTATCCCGGGCCCCGTAGGTCGCCGCCATCCAGCGGGCGATGGCCGCTGTGCCGACCAGGCCGAACAGCAGTGCCAGGAAATAGCCAACGGCGACCAGGGCCAAGGCGTCGGTTGGCAGATAGAGCGGCTGTTCCGCCCCCAGCCGCCAGCCGAAGTAGGAAGTGCCGATGACGATGAATACCGGCGGTGCCAGAGCGAGCCAGATAACATAGTGGAGGAATACGAAATGGGGCGCGGGATGGGTTTCGGAAAGACGCTCCAAGGCCTCGCCGGGTCGGAAAGCCGACTTGATGAGCAACCGGAATGAGGGCGCGATCATCATTGCTGGCTGGAACAAAGAGCAACGCCTATTGTACAACGTCTTAGGGTGCCGGCGCTGTCGGGAATTCGACGGAAGTACCCAGTTCGCTTTGCGTCAGCGTGCCGGTCGCTTGGGCGAAAACTTCTCCTAGGCCAGGGAACCTGTCTAGTCAAACACCTCGGTGTACACCGCTTCGTTGAAGCCGACCAGCAAGGTGTTGCCGACGCGTAGGGTCGGCGCCCGCAGGTTGCCCGTCGTGCCCAGCAGCGCCGCCACGGCCTGGTCGGACAACAGGCCATCGCCAGCGAACTCCTGCACCTTCCTACCCTTGGCGACATGGGCGACCTTGGTGGCCTTGAGCAGCGCCACGGCGTCATCCCGTTGCAGCTTGCGGCTGGCCGAGACGGGTTCGGCCACCGGGATATTCCTAGCCTCCAGAAACTTGGAGGCCCGCTTGCAACTGGTTCAGCCGCTACGGTAGTAGTACCAGTCGACGCTTGTTGCCGTCATCGTTCGCCCGAACCCGATGAAATCTCAATCATGCTGCCACGGCGCTCGGCCAAGATCAATGCAAAAGGATCAATGCCAGCAACTCCCGCTAAGCGGAATGTGTCCATGAAATCGCCATAATTGGACGCCCAAATCGAGCGAATCCCCGTGCAATCGAGCCGCGAAATCGGCCATCGGGACGCTAGCGGTAGTTGCTGGATCGATGCAAATACGCAAGCCGGGCGGGGCCATCCCAAAGTGTTCAGGTTTCCCATCTCGCGAGACAGCGTGCGCGGGCGACTATGTCGGATTTCGAGCCGGTCGAGAACGAGACAGCCGTGGGCAAGGTGGCGGCGGACGCGGCCGGACGCCCGCTCGTGCCCGTCGTGACCACGCCTTTCAGCCGCCACGACCAGGAGGAGAACGAGATGGTGCGCCCTGTGGAACGGGAGATGTCCGAGGGCGAATGGAAGGCATATCTGGACCTACCGGTAGCTCTGCGGGTTGGTGTTCTACGCCGACGGCTCGGGGACATCCCAGCGGGTGGGCCGGACGAATTGACTTTTGTGTCGGATACCAGAATATAGTGGGGCAATGGCAATCGACAGGAACTCCCATGGGCTTGAGACTAAAAGGTAAGGTCGCCGCCATCACCGGTGCGGCGAGCGGTTTCGGTGAAACGGCGGCGCGGCTATTCGTCGCCGAAGGCTGCCGGGTGGCGTTGGGCGACATTCAGGAGGAGGCCGGCGCGGCGGTGGCGGCGGCACTCGGCGAAGCAGCGGTTTTCGTGCGTTGCGACGTCACCTCGGAGGAGGATGTCGCGAACCTTGTGGACACCGCGGTCAGCGCTTTTGGACGGCTGGACATCATGTACAACAACGCCGGCATCGTCGGCGCGGTCGGGCCGATCGACACCACGCCGGCGGCGGAATGGCAGGCAACCCTGGATATCCTTCTGAACGGCGTCTTCTACGGCGTGAAGCACGCGGCCCGGGTTATGAAGCCGCAGGGCTCGGGGTCGATCGTAAGCATGTCGAGCACGGCGGGCATTCTCGGTGGCCTTGGCCCACATACCTATACGGCGGCCAAACATGCGGTGGTCGGGTTGACCAAGAGCGCGGCGGCGGAACTCTGCCGCTTTGGCGTTCGCGTCAACTGTATCTCGCCGGCCGGCATGGCAACGCCCATGGTGGCGAATGTCACCAAGGGCGACCCGGCGGCCATCGAGGCAACCAAGCAGGCCCTGGCCGAGGCGTCGCCGCTCAGGGGTCGCCCCGGGCTCGCCGAGGATGTTGCCAATGCGGCCCTGTGGCTTGCGAGCGACGAGTCGGGCTATACCAGCGGGCATACCCTGACCACCGATGCCGGCATGACGACGGGCTCGTCCCCCAACCCGCCCGCTTTCGATCAGTACGAGCCCATGATCCGCGAAGCGGGCAGGACGGGGCTGTAGTTGCCGTGCAGGACCATCCCAAAGTGTTCGCTCTTGAGATAAAATTTCAGAAAATTCATTAAATTAGGAAAAATATTGCCGAATTTTCTGAAAAATGTTCGTGAACCATCTATATAGGGTTTTGCCGAGGGCTAGTAGACGACTTTAGGATGGCCCTGAGTTGCCCAGGGGAACCCGGTGCAATCGCCCCGGAAAAGGCTTATGCTCCATCGTCCTATCCACCAATCCCACCAAAGGAGAGTTTTCATGGCAATGAAAATCTGGGCGATGGGAATAGGCTTGGCGTTGGCGCTAGGGGGTACCGCGCAGGCCGATTCCGACGCGATCATGAAACAGCTCAAATTGCTCCAAGGCGATTGGATGCTACTTGACGAGCAGGGCGAGCCGACAGGGCAGGTTGGGTCCGAGTTCCGGTTGACGGCCAATGGCTCGACACTGCGCGAATACATGTTTCCAGGCCAGGAACATGAAATGCTCAATGTTTATCATGCCGACGGCGACCGCGTATTGATGACCCACTATTGCGGCGCTGGCAGTCAGCCGCGTCTTGAGGTGGTGCGTGCGGACGATGGCGAGGGGTTGCTGCTGAAGTTCGACAGCATTACCAATCTGCCATCACCCAATGCCCACTTCATGCATCACGCCGAGATGGCATGGGAAGGCGATGATCGTCTGGTTACCACTTGGTATGGCAGCCAGGGCGGCGAGGTGTTGGATGAAACCGTGGTGTTCCGGCTGGCGCGACGCGCCGAATAGCATCGGCTTTCATTTCCACAAGCCATAGGCCTGGGCAATTGTAGGGGGCATCTGCCCGGTTGGCGGGCTCTGTGCGTTAGCGGTTCGGCTTGCTAGGTGGGCGCCGCCTTTGGCGCAATGCGCGCCAAAGCATAAGGCCGCCGAAGTAGACGATCATCACCATCGACAGGGCGAGGGCACCGACGAGGAACGCATGAAGGTCTGCGCCATCCATATAGGCCATCCAGAAGCCAAAACCGGAACAGCACGAAACCCATATGGAGGTTCTGAATGCGTCCAGGCGCGAACCTGGATCAGGTCGATTCATCGTTGCTTCCTTTCTCCGGTTTCCGCCGGGCCCACCACATGGCGACTATACTGGGGACGGTGCCGCCAATCACACCAGAGGTGATGATGGTGATGATATAGCAGGGCCGATATCACTTGTCCGGCGGAGGCTTTCGTTTCCACAAGCCATAGGCCCAGGTAATTGCGAGGGCCGCGCAAACCAGGGATGACATCAGCAGCGCGGAGCCTACGATGCCTTCCACGCGAATGCCGTCGATATATGCGATGAACAGGCCAATGGCAATGCAGGACGCCGCCCAAATGCTGAACTTGGGGTCACGTGGGTTCACAACTCCTACTCCTTGTTTTTACTAGGATCCTGGCCACTTGGAGCATGATTACGAGTGAGCAACTTTATGTCCGTGGAGGTAGAGGGGGGCTCCGATAGTGCCCCCCGGTTGCGTTGCCGTAGCTGTTCGAGTTACTCCTTTTTCAGGTCACCCAGGTACTTGGCCGCTTCGAACGTTCCCAGAATCAAGCCTGCAGAGCTGACTGCCCAGGCGACTCCTGTCGATCCGGTCACTTTGCTGACCAAGGCGATGGCAAAACCGATCAACGGCAGAATACCACCGCTGGCCTGATCCATTTCCTGTACTGTAAGTTCTCGCATTTGATTGTCTCCTGAAAGTTGATGGGAGGGCAACGCTTGCATGCAGGGGCGTGCGGGTCAACGCCAGCGCGGCGATCTCAACGATATCTTCACATTGCGATGTCAACACGAGAGCCGCGCATGGGCGTTGGATTACAAATGGCAGGGTTCTTCGGAGTGCGGACGCACTTTCCGCCGGGAGTTTGGCGCACAGGCGGCCGCTCCGCTTGCCGCTGGACAATCCACTTTTTGCTAGGCCACCGGCACGGTTGCTGTTTGGGCACGGGTGGCCCATTCCTCCGGAGGGAATCCGGGGCGGGTTGCTCGCCCTATTTGGCATGGTATGGCGGCAGCCGCCAGAGAATATTCAGAAACCATCTGTTTCGGGCCTTGCCGAGAGCTGGCCGACGACTTTGGGATAATCCCGCCCGGATGGCCGGCACCGCTATGGCGCACACCGCGCTGGTGATAGGATTCCGGTCTTTGCCGTGGGGCATGACGAGCCGGTGGGCTAGGGCAAGGCATGAACGGGGTGCGTGTTGCGGCGGACATCGGGGGCACCTTTACCGATGTTGTCCTTGATGACGGTGCCAATTGCTATTCCGCCAAGGTTCTCACCACCTACGGGGACCCGGCGAACGCCGTACTGGAGGGGCTTGGGAAAGTTTTCCGGGAAGCTGGGCGGCAGCCAGCGGAGGTTAACCTCTTTATACACGGCACCACGCTCGCCACCAACGCGCTTATCGAACGCCGTGGCGCCAAGACGGCGCTATTGACCACCGATGGCCACCGAGATGCCCTGGCGATGGCCTTCGAGAACCGTTTCGAGCAGTACGACGTCAATATCGACCGGCCCGCGCCCCTGGTGCCCCGGCACCTGCGGTTGCCGATTCGGGAACGGATTGCCGGCGATGGCGAGGTGCTCGTGCCGCTTGATGTGTCGTCGGTCGATGCGGCGATTGACAGGCTGGCCGGGGAGGGCGTGGCGAGCGTCGCCATCGGGTTTCTGCACGGCTATCGCAACGCCTCCCACGAACAACAGGTGGCAGCGGCGCTGCGCAGTCGGCTGCCGGGTGTTTCGGTTACGCTGGCTAGCGAGGTCTGCCCGGAGATCCGCGAATTCGAACGGTTGTCCACGGCCTGCGCCAATGCCTACGTGCAGCCGTTGATGGCGTCCTATCTCGAGAGCCTGGCGCGGCAACTGCAGGCCGCCGGAATAGGGGCGCCCCTGTTGCTCATGACCTCGGGAGGCGGCCTGACCGACCTGCGCACCGCCGCCCGATTTCCCATCCGGCTCGTGGAATCGGGCCCCGCCGGCGGCGCGATGCTGGCCGCCGATATCGCCGCCCGCTATGGGCTGGATGAGGTGCTATCCCTGGATATGGGGGGCACGACCGCGAAGATCTGCCTCATCGATGCGGCCGAGCCGCTGTTGTCGCGGCAATTCGAGGTGGACCGTACCTACCGGTTCAAGAAGGGCTCGGGCTTGCCGTTGCGCATCCCGGTAATCGAGATGGTGGAAATCGGTGCCGGCGGCGGTTCCATCGCCACGGTCGATGCTTTGCGGCGCATTCAGGTGGGGCCGGAGAGCGCCGGTTCCGAGCCGGGTCCGGCCAGCTACGGCCGGGGCGGGGCCCGAGCGACGGTCACGGATGCGGATGTGGTGCTGGGCAAGATCCTTCCGGAGCACTTCGCGGGGGGTTCCCTGCAACTCGACAGCGCCGCCGGTGCCGCCGTGATCGATGCCCAGCTCGCACAGCCGCTCGGCCTCGACCGAATGCGGGCCGCCGTGGGAATCTGCGAGATCGTCGACGAGAACATGGCGGCGGCGGCGCGGGCGCATGCGGTTGAATGGGGCAAGGACACCGCGGGCCGGACGATAATCGCCTACGGCGGCGCCGCACCGCTGCACGCCTGTCGATTGGCGGCGAAGCTGAAGGTCGACCGCATCGTTGTGCCGCTGGGGGCCGCGGTGGGCTCCGCCCTCGGGTTCCTGCTGGCGCCCATCCGCTTCGAGGTGGTCCGCAGCCGCTACATGACCTTGGCTTCGCTCGAAGAGGAAGCCATCCGCTGCCTGCTCGAAGAGATGCGGCGCGAGGCGGCCGCCGTGGTGGCTGCCGCCACGTCGGAACCGCTTGCGGAGACCTGCCGTGTCTACATGCGCTATGTTGGCCAGGGGTTCGAGATCGCCGTCGATGTGCCGCCGCTCGATGGTGCCGTCGATATCCGGCCCCGGTTCGCGCGGGCCTTTGCGGACGCCTACCGGGCGCTGTATGGAAGAACGATTCCCGGTGCCGAGGTGGAAATACTCAGTTGGACCCTGGCCCTGGCCACCCGGCCCCACAGCCCCCCCCGGGCGCGGCAGCCGACCCCTAGGCGCCGGGCGCGCCCAGATGCCCAGGTTGGCCTGTGCGATGGGCCGCGAGGGGTGCGGCAGGATGCGGCGCTGCATCGCCGCGAATCCCTAGCGGCTGGGGATTGGTTCGCCGGACCGGCGCTGGTTGTCGAAAGCCAGACCACCACCGTGGTCACCGCCGACTTTCGGGGCACCGTCGATGGCGCCGGGCACCTGCATCTGGAGCGCATCGCCCATGCCGGCTGAGCAAGACCCCATCCGCGATCAGCTTGTCTGGAACCGCCTGCTGGCGATTGTCGAGGAGCAGGCGCAGACCCTGATGCGCACCGCCTTCTCAACCGTCGTGCGGGAAGCGGGCGACCTTTCGGCGGGCGTTTTCGACACTGGTGGCGCGATGCTTGCCCAGGCGGTTACCGGAACGCCGGGGCATGTCAATGCCATGGCGGCCTCGGTGGGCAAATTCCTGGCGAAGTACCCCTTGGCGGAGCTGTCGCCGGGGGATGTGCTGTTGACCAACGACCCCTGGGACGCTACCGGCCATCTGAACGACTTCACCGTCGTCACACCGGTATTCCAAACCGGACGTTGCGTCGCCCTGTTCGCCAGCACCAGTCATATCGCCGATATCGGCGGCCGGGGATTCGGCGCGGATGCGCAGCAGGTGTTCGAGGAGGGGTTGAACATTCCCATCGGCCATCTCTTTCGCCGGGGCGAACGCAACGAGACCCTGCTGTCGATATTGGCCGCCAATGTCCGGGATCCCGTGGTGGCGGAAGGCGACCTCTACTCCCTAGCCGCTTGCAACGATGGCGGCGGCCGCCGACTGTTAGAGACGCTGGACGATTTCGGCCTAGATGGCATAAATGAGGTGGGACGGATGATACTGCGGACATCGGAAGCGGCCATGCGCCGGGAGATCCGAGCGCTGCCGGACGGCCGCTTTGAATACGAGATGCGTGTCGATGGCTACGATTCACCCGTGGATCTGCGGGCCGCCCTAGAGATCGACGGCGAGCGGCTGTCGGTGGATTTCGCCGGGTCGTCCGGGGCTAGTGGTTTCGGCATCAACGTCCCCCTGCCCTATACCGAAGCCTACGCTACTTTCGGTGTGCGGTGCCTGGTCGGCAATACCATTCCGAACAACGCCGGCTCCCTGCGCTCTGTGGCGGTGACGGCGCCGCGCGGTTCGATCCTGAATGCCGTACCGCCATCGGCCGTCTCGGCGCGCCACGCCATCGGCCAGATGCTGCCAGATGTGGTGCTCGGCTGCCTGGAGCAGGCGCTGCCCGGGCGGGCACCGGCGGAAGGCGCTTCGTGCATTTGGAACCCGGTTTTTCTCGGTGCCGGGGCGTCGGGCAACTTCCAGGGCGAGCACTTCGTGATCAACCCCATATTCAACGGCGGCACCGGTGCCCGCCCGGGCAAGGACGGGCTTTCCACCACCGCCTTCCCAAGCGGTGTGCGCACGACACCGACAGAGGTCAACGAGGTGACCTCACCCCTGGTGATCTGGCGCAAGGAGTACCGCCGGGATTCCGGCGGCCGGGGCCGTAACCGCGGTGGTCTGGGCCAGACCATCGAGATCGGCCATCGCCACGGTGCCCCGTTCCATGTCTCCAAGATGTTCGACCGGGTCCGGTTCCCGGCCCGGGGCCGCGCCGGCGGCGGCGACGGCAGCCCCGGCCGGGTTTATCTGAAGGACGGTGCCGAGCTGCCCGGCAAGGGTAAGCACCTGGTGCCGGCGGGAGCGACCCTGGTGCTGGAGACACCCGGCGGCGGTGGCATGGGCGATCCGACGGAACGGGATGGGCGGGCCGTCGCCGCGGATATCGAGGCGGGCCTGGTGCAAAACCATCCCTAGCCGGCTTTGCCGAGGGCTGGCGGACGATGTGGGGATGAATCCGCGCCGGTATCGTCTTGGAGTTGCCATGGATACGGGCGAAGTGCGATCCTTCCACCGGTGGTGCCAACGCATTGGCGACCCCGATTCGTTGCGGTAAGCAGGGATGGCGAGCATGCGCATCATGATCACTCCGAGGATGAACCAGCGCACTGAAATCGTCATCCACCCTGGTGTTGCGCCCTGCCGCCGCGGTTTGGGTTTGCCCCTGGTGCCCGGGATATCGCCGATCGGCGCGGGGGTTCCATGAAGCTGTTGAGCAAGCTGCGCCAGCTCGGGCAGCCGGTTGCGACGCCGAGCCGGGGAACGAACGGGGTCGAGGCGCCACCAATGTCCGCGCACCTGCCCCGCAACCTGATGATCGCCCTCGCCCTGGTTCAGGGGGTGGCGCTGCTCTTGCTCTGGCGGGCGGCCACCGAGGGTGCTTGGCTGCTTCTAGTTCCGGCTTTGAACGTTCCGCTCTGGACGCTCGCCATCGCTTGGCCGATGCTGCTTCTGCTAAGCCTGGAGGCGGGCAAGATTGGGCGCGTCTTCGCGCTTGTCAGCCTGTTCTCGGCGCTGTTGGTGGCGCTGGGCATCTATGTGGGCTGGCAGGCATCGCCATTGGGCGCGTTTCCCGTCGGTCCGCTGTTGGCGGGTTACGCCCTGACGCTGCTCATCGCCTGTTTCAAGGCGTTGATGTACCTGCAGCAGTTCGCCGCCCGCAGTCCCATCAGCTACGATATGCTGTTTGCCCGCTCGTGGCGCAACTTCCTGGTCGCCCTGTTGTCCGGTGCCTTTACCCTGGGGGTGGGGTTGGTGCTGACGCTCTGGGCCGCGCTGTTCTCCGCCATCGGCATCGATTTCTTCACCGACCTTTTCACCAACGACTGGTTTCTGTTTCCCGTGCTCAGTGTCGCCCTGGGTTTGGGCGTGTATATTTTCCGGCGGCTTACCAAGGTGATCGACGGCATCACCAGCCTGCTGGAAGGCCTCACGCGGCTGCTGCTGCCCTTGCTCGCCATCGTCTGCTCAGTCTTTCTCGCGGTGCTGACCTTCACGGGCCTGCGGCCGCTTTGGGACACCGGCAACGGCACCGCCATGGTGATGTGGCTGAACGCCCTGGCCCTGTTCACCGTGAACGCGGTCTATCAGACCGGCCGCAACCCGCCGCCCTATCCATTGGCGATCCACCGCTCGCTGTACGTCGGCATCGCCCTGTTGCCGGTGCTTTCCGTTCTGGCGCTATACGGTTTGTCCCTGCGCGTGGCGCAGTACGGCTGGACTGTGGAGCGCTGCTGGGCTTTCGCGGCCGCACTGCTGCTGGCGGCGTTCTCCGTGGGGTATAGCTTTAGCATTGTGCGCTGGCGCGATAGCTGGCCCGGTGGCCTTGCCCGGGTGAATACGGCGATGGGCTGGGTGATGCTGGCGCTGATGCTGCTGGTGAACTCCCCGGCCCTGGATTTCCGGTCGATCTCCATGGCCAGCCAGTTGGCCCGGGTGGAGGCCGGTGATGTCGATTTAGCGGATTTCGACTTCGACTACGCCAGGAATTTCCTGGCCCGACCCGCCTGGCTCGAGATGCAGGCGTTGATCGAACGGTATCGGGATTCGGACCCGGAACTGGTGCAACGCATTACCGACCCGATGCGTTACCCGTATGAGCGCGACCTATGGGGAAACATGGCGTACAGGCCGACGGCCTTTGAGTTGCCCGCCGGATTGCGCACGGCGATTGATGAAAGCTATGAGCACCGCTGGATACCGCCCGACCCCGTGCTCGTGAAAGTGGATCTTAGTGGGGATGGCGTTCCCGAATATGCACTGGTTGGCGCGGAGCCGAACTTTGCAAGGGGCCATATCTACTATCGGGAAGCGGGCGAATGGCACTCCGTTTTCATATCTCTGCACGGGCCTGTAGAGATTGCCGACCCGGCATTGATGTTGCGGGAGGGCGATATCGAGGTTGTCGGGCCGGGCCTGCGCGATCTGAAGATCGGCGAATGGGTTTTCCGGCGGCATTCCTACGCCGAGCCCACTGTTTTGCGCGCAATTGCAATAGGCGAGGGCAAGTGATTCAATTTGCCCGGCAGCGGCGAGACCGGATATGAATGATCCGTCCATCATTCACAGGCTGGCCTGGGCGACCATGCTCGGCGGTTCCATCGTGATGTTCGGTGCTGGATACGCCTTGCTGCACGCCCTTGGCCGCCTGCGCGGCTCCGGCCTACTAATCGGTGCCTCACTCGCTTGCTACGGCGGGCTTGCGGCCGCCGTCGCGGCACTAACGCTGGTGCTCGAGCTGGCGGGTTGGTGGCTTGGCTTAAGTCTTGCCCTGCTGGTCGGCTACTTCGCCGTGCCGCGCTTCATATGGCGCCTGTCCACGGCGGTCCACGCGGAGGTTGAATCCTAGGCAGATACAGGGAGGAGGAAGTGTCCGATCATAGGGAACCGGAAGGCAGCGGCAGTGTCGATTGGTGGGCCAGCGAGAAGTTCTGGCGCCAGTGCGCGGTGTTCGTCACCGCCTTCATGGCACTGGTGCTCGTTATCCTGACCTTCCACACCCTGAGTGTCATCGCCGCGGGTGCGGATGCGGGGCGGGTGCCCGCCTATGCGGTTATCAATCACCGCATAGGCTATGAATTCGACGAAGAGCGCGACTATCAAGTGCCTGTTATCGGCCCCGAGGTGCCGCTCTTTGGCGAGATGCTGAGCGAAGACGATGCCCGCGAACTGGTCAACCTCGGCAAACTGACCGTGCAGGCCCGGAACTGCATGAACTGCCACACGATACTGGGTAACGGTGCCTACTATGCGCCCGACCTCACCAAGGCCTGGCTCGACCCGCTGTGGGGTAACGAGGCGTCGCGGGAACTGCTGATGAGCCTGTTCCTCAAAGACCCCCCGGCCAATGCGCGCACGTTCGGCACCAATCGACGCATGCCAAATCTCGAGTTGACCGATGATGAGGTACGCGGTGTCATGGCCTATCTCAAGTGGATGTCCGCCATCGATACCAACGGTTTTCCGGCCGGTTTCACGCCTCTGCCGCAAGGGGAGCAGTCATGACGCTCGGTGCCTTGAACTACAGTGAACTCGGCACCGGGCAACGGCTCGGCATACGCTACTTCATCGTCGCCATGGTGCTGTTCCTGGCGCAGATGCTGTTTGGCCTGATCGCGGCCTGGCAGTTCATCGATCCAAGCTTTCTGTTTGGCGTGCTCGATTTCAGTGTCAATCGCATGGTGCATCTCAACGCCATGGTGGTGTGGATGCTGTTCGGCTTCATCGGCGCGATTTACTGGCTGATTGAGGACGAGGCGGGTGTGGCCCTAGTGGGGGCCAAGCTCGCCAACGCCACCTTCTGGGTGCTCACCGTGGCGGTGAGCGTGGTGGTGGTCGTGTACCTGACGGTGCAGACGGGGCCCGGCGAACCCTGGAGCCTATGGCTTATCAACGAGGGACGCGAATACATCGAGGCGCCCCGCTGGGCGGATATCGGCATCGTCGTTTGCATGGCGGTGGTCTTCTACAGCGTGCTGGGCACCTTTGTTGCCGGGCGCTGGAGCGGCATTTCCGGTGTACTGGTGCTCGACCTGGTGGCGCTGGCCGGCCTGTACCTGGCCGGTATGTTCTACACGACCAACCTGCCCGTTGACCAGTACTGGTGGTGGTGGGTCATCCACCTTTGGGTCGAGGCCACCTGGGAAGTGCTGGTTGGCTGCATCATGGCCTGGGGGTTGATCGCGACGCTGGGGGCGCGCCGCCGCATCGTCACCACCTGGCTATATGTTGAAGTGGCGCTGATGTTCGGTTCGGGCATTCTTGGCCTGGGGCACCACTATTTCTGGATCGGAACTCCGGAATACTGGCTCGGCATCGGCGGGTTCTTCTCGGCGCTGGAGCCCGTGCCCCTGGTGGCGATGGTGGTGCATGCCGTGTACGACGTGGGCAAACGAGCGTTTCGCTCGAACAACCACCCGGCGCTGGCCTGGCTGATCGCCCATGCATTCGGCAATTTTTTCGGTGCCGGTGTGTGGGGCTTCATGCAAACCCTGCCGCAAATCAATCTGTATACGCATGGCACCCAGTGGGCGTCCTCGCACGGGCATCTGGCCTTTTTTGGCGCCTATGTGACGATCATCGTCGCATTCATCTATATGGCGATTCAGCATCTGCGTGGTGGCGTGTGGATGTCGGCGGGGTTGCCGGGCGCCTGGCGCTGGAAATGGGCGCTTGGGCTGTTGCACATCGGTATGCTGGGCATGACCATCGCGCTCCTGATCGCCGGCTACGAGCAATCCTTTGTTGAACGCGCCATCGGCGGTTCGACATGGCAGGCCTACTTTGAGGGCCAGCAGCGGCCCTGGTTCATCCAGGCCATGGAGTGGCGCATGGTGTTCGGCGTTATCATGACCCTGGGGCTGGTGCTGCTGCTTTGGGATTTCCTGAAGATCGGTTCTGGCGAGTCCCGCCCGATGAAGCAGATAACGTCGCGGGACGCGGAATAGCCGACCCGCCGGGAGAAACGTATTGAAGTACGCGGCGACGATGACGATGCAGCGGTTTGGGTTGGCCTTAGGGATGGTCGGTGTCGCACTAACCGTCGCGGGCGCATTTGCCCAGACGCCCCCGACCGGTAACCCGGAGGCGGGCAAGGCCCAGGCGGGGCTCTGCGCCGCCTGCCACGGGCCGGCGGGGGTGTCGGTCAATCCCCTGTGGCCCAACCTGGCTGGGCAGCAACAGGCGTACCTGGCGAAGCAAATCCGCATGTACCGGGATGGCGAGCGCCAGGAAATCACCATGCAACCCTTCGTGCAGAACCTCTCGGACCAGGCCATCGAAGACTTGGCCGCCTACTACGCGAGTTTGACGCCCTGTCCTTGAATCGGGCAACCGGTGCAGTGGGCTTCGGCCGCATGCGGGTTCCTAGGCGGCCGTACCCGCACCCGGTGCCCGCGCCATCTTCGGCGGTGCGCGCGACCGGCCCATGGCGAAAAGGCCTGCTCGCGCTGTTGTTATTCTTTGGCGTTGCCGAGGCGAGTGAAGTCGCCGTTCCCGAGGCGTTGCGCGATTGGCGGGCCTGGGTGCTCCAGGACAAGGAGTACCTTAACTGCCCGTTCTTCTTTGATCGGCACCCCGGGAGCGGCGACGACTTCATCTGCGCCTGGCCTGGCCGGCTCGAATTGACCATTGATGCGAGTGGCGCGAGCTTCCTGCAGGCCTGGACCCTGTATGCGGGCGAACAGTGGCTGCCGCTGCCCGGTGACGGAACCTATTGGCCGCATGGCGTGACCGTGAACGACCGGCCCATCGAGGTCGTCATGCGCGACGGGGTACCGAGCCTGGTGCTTGGCCCGGGTAGCTATCGGGTCGCTGGGCGCTTCGAATGGGATGAGCGCCCGGGTGTGCTGGCCGTGCCCGACCGCAATGGGCTGGTATCACTCGCCATCGACGGGCACCGGGTGTTGCGGCCGGTGCGGGTGGAGACAGGAATATTTCTCGGCGCGGGCGACCCGGCGGGCCGGGAACAGGATGCCGTGCGCACCGAGGTCTATCGTCTGGTCGCCGACGATGTGCCGACGCGCATGGTTACCGTCCTGTTCATCGATGTTTCCGGTCAGGCCCGTGAAGAACTGTTCGGTCCGCTGTTGCCGGAAGGTCTGGTACCGCTTGCTATCGACAGTGATCTGCCGGCACGGCTCGAGGCAGATGGCAGCTTGCGCCTTCAAGTGCGGCCGGGCGAGTGGCGGGTGCGCGTGACGGCGCGGGCGTCCGGGGTTCTCGATGCCATTGTTCTGGCCGCGCCGGAGACTAATCTCCCGGACAGCGAGATCTGGAGCTACCGGGCCAACGACCGTCTGCGGGTCACCCACGCCGACGGCCTGCCGTCGGTGGACCCGCAACAAGCCGCTGTGCCGGAGGAGTGGAGGGAACTCCCGGCGTTCCGCATTCAGCGGGGGCAGGCGCTCGCGGTCACCGAGAGCAGCCGCGGTATCGGTGCCACCGGCAATCAGCTCTACCTGCACCGTGACATGTGGATGGCCTTCGATGGATCGGGATTTCTGACCTCCGACCGAATTGAGGGCGAAATGCGCCGTGGCTGGCGGCTGGATATGGCACCGCCATACCGGCTGCTGAGCGCCACGGAGGGTGGGGAGGAATTGCTGGTTACCCGTGGTGCCGAGGCGGGCCAAACCGGGGTGGAACTGCGCTTCCCGGCAACCGATGTCCAGGCTCTGGCGAGCGTCGACACCCGGGGTGCGATGCCGGTCACCGGCTGGAACGCGGCTTTCACGGGTGCCCGTATTCGTGTCAATTTGCCGCCGGGCCACAAGCTGCTGGGTGCGCCCGGCGCAGACCAGGCAAAGACCAGTTGGGCCAGCCGTTGGGAGGTGCTCGATTTCTTCCTCGTGTTGATCATTACCGTCGGCGCATGGCGGCTATTCGGGCGCCCGGCGGGTATCGTCGCCTTGTTGGCGCTGGTGCTGAGCTATCACGAGTTCGATGCCCCGGCCTGGCTGTGGCTCAATCTGTTGGTCGCGGTCGCGCTGCTGCGGGTGGCCCCGCCGGGTCGGCTGCGGCAATCCGCTCGGGTCTACCAGGCGGTGAGCGCCATTGCCCTGGTGCTGTGGTTGGTGCCCTTCGTCGCCGGCCAGGTGCGCATTGCCGTGCATCCGCAGCTCGAACCGCAGGCGCTGCGGCTGGCCAATGTGTTCACCGATGCCCATGAGGTTCGGTTGTCGGGGCTGCCGCCCGACTCGTTGGAGGTGGCGGCGCCGATTGAGTCTCGGCGGTTCGAGGGCGCTGATCAGCGGGTAACCCGTGGTGCGCCGCGCGCGGTGGAGGAGGCCGTTGCGTTCGCCACCGCGGAGCGCCCTGACTATGCACGCTATCTGCCGAATGCACTGGTGCAGACCGGGCCCGGAATTCCGGCTTGGCGCTGGAACCACCACGATCTCGATTGGAGCGGCCCGGTGGATGCGGGTCAGACCCTGCGGCTCGTTGTTGCGCCCCGGTGGCTGGTCACCGTGCTGCGCTTTCTGCAGGTGTTGCTGGTGTTGGCTTTCGCCGCCATCCTCGCCGCCGAGGTGCTGAACAGACGGCTGACCCTGCCCGGCGGATGGACCCTAGGCCGCGGCGGTGCGGCGGGCGGTTTGCTGGTGGCGGTGCTTGCTTCCTGGTTTGGCACCCCGCCCGCGGCGCAGGCGGAACTTCCCGACGCTGCCTTGTTGGCCGAGCTTGAAAAACGGCTGCTCGAACCGCCCGGGTGCGCACCGCGTTGTGCCGAGATCGCTGCCGCCGAGGTGGATGTTGCCGCGGCCGGCGTGCGCATGCAGTTGAGCGTGCATGCGTTGGCGCATGTGGCTCTGCCGCTGCCGGGCACCGAGTCGGGATGGCGCCCCGAGACGGTCCTGGTTGACGGTGCCGCGGCGGCGCCGGTGTTCCGTACGCCAGGCCCTGTGCTTTGGGTCAGTGTGCCGCCGGGGCGACACCAGCTTCTGCTGAGCGGTGCCCTGCCGGCCATCGACGGCCTGGAAATACCATTCCCAGCCCCGCCCCGGGTGCTGCGGGCGCGGGCCGAGGGTTGGTCGATCACCGGCATCAAAGACCGGCGGTTGCTCTCGGGTTCGCTGCAGCTCACCCGGGTGCCGACGGCGGCTGGCGCGGAACCGGCGTTGGCGCGCTGGGAGAGCAGCCGGTTTCCGCCCTTCGTGCACATTGACCGCACCCTGGAGCTCGGTCTCGACTGGGGGGCCAAGACCACCGTGACGCGCATCGCCCCGGTGGAGGGGACAATTGCGCTGGATGTGCCGTTGCTGGCGGGCGAATCCGTGGTCGCCGCCACGGAAGGTCTGACCGCCGGGGATGCTGTCATGCCCGTGTCGATGGGCCCGGCAGTGCAGAGCGTCTTCTGGGAATCCTATCTGCCCGGCGGGTCGCCCATGGTTATCGAGTCGGCACCGGGCCAGCCGTGGCGGGAACTGTGGCGCATTGCCGTGGACGGCATGTGGCATGCGGAGATCAGCGGCGTGCCGGAAAGTCTCAAGACGGATGGCTTGGCGAACCGGTACATCGCGGAATACCATCCCCGGGCCGGGGAGAGCTTGACACTCGACGCAACGCGGCCCGAGGCAAGCCCCGGCCAGACGCTGGCATTCGATTCCGCGGAGCTCCTAGTCGTCTACGGTAGTCGGTCGAGCGATGCGCGGTTGGTTCTCGACTACCGCAGTACCCGTGGGGCGCAGCACGGCATCCGGCTACCGGAGAACGCGGTATTGACCGGCGTGCTTATCGACGGGCTGCCGCAACCGCTGCGGGCGGAGGGGGGCCTGTTGAACCTGCCCATACTGCCCGGCGAGCACAGCGTTAGCCTGAACTGGCGCGGCGGCGGTAGCGCCCTGCGCACGACAACCCCGGTTGTCGACCTGGGTGCCCCGGTCGGCAACATCAACCTGGGCCTGAAATTGCCGGCCAGCCGCTGGTTGTTGGCCACGCGCGGTCCGCCGCTGGGGCCGGCGGTGCTCTACTGGGTGGAACTCATCGCCTTGGTTCTGTTCGCGTTGATTCTTGGACGTACCCGTCTTACGCCGCTGAACGGCGGGCACTGGTTGTTGCTGGGTATCGGTTTGAGTACCTATAGCTGGCCGGTGCTGGGCATCGTCGCCGCTTGGCTGCTGCTTTGCGGTGCGCGGGAACGGTGGCGTGCCGACCTGTCACGGTGGCGATACAACGGGGTTCAGGCCGCCATCGCCGCCATGACGGTGCTGGCGCTAACCGCCGTCGTGGTGACCCTGCCGGTCGGTTTGCTGGGGACGCCGGACATGCAGGTTGCTGGTCACATTTCCCAACAGGGTGTGTTGCAATGGTTTGCTGATCGGAGCGCGTCGGTGCTGCCCGTCGCCACCGTCTGGTCGGTGCCGTTGTGGATCTACAAGGCGCTCATCCTGGCGTGGGCGCTTTGGTTGAGCTTTGTCCTGTTGCGCTGGCTACCTTGGGTGTGGCGCTGCTTCTCCGCAGAGGGCTTGTGGCGCGGCCCGGAGTCGCGACAACCTGGCTGACAAAACGGCTGCGTTTGCCAATGCGGGCGGCGGTGTGCTCATGTGCGGCCTGACCGACGCGGGCTGCCCGGCATGTCCTGCGCCGGGTTGTGGTGCTCGATGCTTTGCCCGTCGAGATCAGTGCCCGTCGAGATCAACACCGATTCGGTGACGCCCCGGGTGCGCCCACTCTTTCCGGGCATGCGAGCCGCTGCGGGAACGGCAGGCGTTCAATAACGCAGCCCGTAGCCGACGGGAAACAGGGGCAGGTAGACGTCATCGTCGCGGTTCAAGCGCAACTGTGTTTCGCTGCGCGGCCAACTGAACGGCAGCCTGCCCGTAAACTGATAGGCTGGCGCACCGGTGTTGTCGGCAAACAACAGGTCTGCGATGGCGCCGCCTTCGGAGCCGGGCAGCCAAGCTGCGACGAAGGCATCCGCCGCGTCCAGCTCCTTGTTGACGACCATCGGTCTGCCGGATAGGAACACGGCGATGGTTGGAATGCGGCGCTTGCGTAGCTTGCCAAGCAGGTTTAGCGGCCGGCGGTTGTACTTGTGATAGACCAGGTGTTGCCGGTCGCCTTCCCCTTCGGCGTAGGGTGGTTCGCCGAATACCACGATGGCGGCGTCGGCACTGGTGTCGAAACGCCCCTTCGGGGCTTGGACCAAGCTGCCGCCGCCGCCTTCCACAGCGGCGCGGATGCCTTGCAGGATGGTTGTGGCGCCCCGGTAGTGGGCGCGGTCGTTGTCCGTGCCCTGCCAGGTTATGGTCCAGCCCCCGGTCTGCACGGCGTAGTCGTCGGCACCGTGCCCGGCCACCAGCACCCGCGCACTCTTCTGCAGCGGCAGTACAGCGTTCCGGTTCTTGAGTAGTACCAGGGACGCCCTAGCGGCCTGCCGGGCCAGCGCCCGGTGTTGGGCGTGGCCGATCCAACCCCGGTCGACCGGCGGATTCGAGCCCTTGTCGAAAAGGCCGGCCCGCAGCTTGACACGCAGAATGCGCCGGACGGCATCGTCGATGCGCGATTGCGCGATCTCGCCGGCCCGCACCTGGCGCAGCGTATTGGTGATGAAGTTCCGCCATTCCTCCGGAACCATGATCATGTCGATGCCGGCGTTGATGGCGGCGGCGCAAGAGTCGTCCGTACACCCCGGCAGTTGCCCATGGCCGTTCCAGTCGCCGATGATAAAGCCATCGAAACCCATGCGGCCCTTGAGCACGGTGGTCAACAGGTACTTGTTGCCGTGCATTTTCCGGCCGCGCCAACTGCTGAACGAGGCCATCACCGTTTGTGCGCCGGCGGCCAGCGCCTCGAAGTAGCCGGTGCCGTGTATCTCCCGCAGGGCGCGTTCGTCGGTCAGCACGTTGCCCTGATCCCGCCCGTTCAGGGTGCCGCCGTCACCGAGGAAATGTTTGGCGGTGGCCAGGACGCGGCCGGACTTAAAGCGCTCTTCCGTGGATGCGCCCTGCAAGCCCCGGGTCAGCGCCGCTCCTAAGCGCGCGACGATCTCGGGATCCTCGGAAAAACTCTCGTAGGTACGTCCCCAGCGGTCGTCTCGGGCTACCGCCAAGGTCGGGGAGAATACCCAATCTATGCCGGTGGCGGCGGTTTCCAGGGCGGTCGCCCGCCCGATACGTTCTGTCAATATGGGGTCGTTGGCGGCGCCCAGTCCGATATTGTGGGGAAACAGGGTGGCGCCAACCACGTTGTTGTGCCCGTGCACGGCGTCTGTGCCCCAGATCACCGGAATGCCCGTTCTGCCACCAACCGGGTCGATGGATGCGCGATGGTAGGCTCTAGCGAGTTCGACCCAATCCTCCGGGGTGGACAAGGCGTTCTGCCCAGGCCAGGAACCGCCGCCGTTCAGTACCGAGCCCAAATGGTATTGCCGAACATCCGCCGGGCTGGCGTGCTGGATTTCCGCCTGCACCATCTGGCCGACCTTCTCCGCAAGGGTCATGGTGCTCAACAGGGCGGCGGCACGGGCTTCGAGCTCTGCATCGGGGCCTATGGCGCTGGCCACTCTGGGCCACTGTTGCGGGTCGAGCGGGAGCGTGCTGTTTTCGGCACAAACACTCGAACCACCAAAACACAGGAGGAGGACACCAAGCCGTATCCCTCTCAGGGCGGATCGGCGGGCAACCGGCCAGAGCAGGCGCGGCCGGTGCGGCCTGGGTCGGGAGCCCTGTTCAAAACCGGGCGGTAATCGGCTGTAATCCAAGAACATTTGGCAACCCAATGGGCGGTTCGACGCAATATGCGGATGCGGAGCCTAGCACGGTGCCGAGGTGGCCTTCGACGGGTTTGCGCCAAGCCGGGTTGAAGGGACGACAAGTCGGATGGCACCGCTCTACTTACGCGGGCAGCCCGTCGATTTGGCCCGAATTGGGCCGGATAAGCGGGGTGTTACGCGCCGAACAGTGAAGTTGGAAGCCAAAATGAGAACTGATCGATACAAGTCCCAAGCTGGTCTGTTTGGGAATGCATCCCTTGGGGGCGTGCAGCTTGGCATTCGGGCTCACGGGCGAGTTGCGATCTTTTCGGAGCGTGGCATGTTGAAGAACTCCGAATCGATAAGCCGGAGTCGCCTCGTTTTCTGCGATACTCCGTCTGTCAGAGGCCTAAGCAAGGGCACAGGTGACGATTTGGACGATGCTTCCACACCGACGGCTTGGTCACTAGGGCGGTGGTGGGCCGTTCAGGGCCTGTTCTGGCTTTGCCTGTCGGCCATTACCTTCCTGACGCTGACGGTTTGGTACGCGACCATCGAATGGCCCCACGTGCTGCACACGCTGCTGCAGGGGGCTATGGGCCTCTCGCTGTCCTGGCCTCTCTACCGGATCCTACAGGCCGTCGGTACGCTAAAGTCTATTCGCGGTGCGCTGATTGTGATGGCGGCGGTGGCGGGCACGGCACTGGTTTGGACGCTGCTGCGCATGGTGACATTCACTTGGATGACCGGCGCAACCGGCCTGTGGGCCGACTTCGGTGGATGGTACTTCGGCGCCATCTTCATCTTTTTGTGTTGGGCTGGGCTGCATTACGCCATCCACTATTATCGGTTGTTGCAGGCCGAGCAACGGAAGGTGCTGGAGGCGTCGGCGCGCTCGCTGCAAGCCGAGGCGTTGGCCAAGGAAGCGCAACTGAAGATGTTGCGCTATCAGTTGAACCCGCACTTTCTCTTCAACACGCTCAATGCTGTGGGTGCGCTGGTGCGTTTGGGAGATGCCGGGCGTTCCCAGGAAATGATCGCGCGGCTCAGCAGATTTCTACGCTATTCACTGGACTCCGACCCCTTGGCCCTGGTGCCGCTGGAATCGGAACTGGAAATGCTCAAGCTGTATCTGGATATCGAGATAACCCGTTTTGACGAGCGCCTGGAGATCCATCTGGATGTCGGCGACGAGGCCCGTGCGGCGCTGGTGCCCAGTTTGTTTCTGCAACCCCTGGCCGAGAATTCGATCAAGTACGCCATCGCGCCCAATGAGGAAGGCGGCAGCCTGAGCGTTGCCGCCCATGTCGTCGGGGAAACACTGCGCGTTGAAGTCAGCGATACCGGCTCGGGCATGAGCTCGGCGGATTTGCGGGACGGCCGGGGAGTGGGCCTGAAGAACACGCGGGAACGCCTGGCTACCCTCTACGGCGACAACTACAGTCTGGAACTCGGTCAGCGCGGCGAGCACCTTGTCATTGGTATTGCCCTGCCGTATCAGTGTGCCGCGGATGTGCGGCACGGGTCGCGGTCGGTGGTGGTGCCGGGCTGATGTTCCGCCCGCTGCGCACCGTGGTGGCCGACGACGAGCCGCTGGCACTTCGTCTGCTGAGCGCATCCCTCGATGCTTCTGGCGCGGCCGACATCGTGCGGCGTTGCCGGAACGGCCGCGAAGTAGTCTGGGCGGCCCGCGAGTTGGAGCCGGACCTCTTGGTGTTGGATGTCGAGATGCCGGGCATGACCGGATTCGATGCCGTGCGCGCCCTGCAGGCGGATACGCTGCCGCTGGTGATCTTCGTAACCGCCTTTTCCCAGTACGCCGTGGATGCCTTCGAGATCAACGCGGTGGACTATGTGCTCAAGCCCATCGACGACGACCGGCTCGCCAAGGCGATGCAACGGGCCACACGCCGGTTCGCGGCCCGCGCGGAGGAGCAGGCGGCGGCGGATAAGGGCAGGGTAGTGGATGCGATCATGCGCATCGACCCCGGCCGCGCCGCTGCCGATTGGCGGGCCAGCCAGCGCATTGCCGTGCGCGAGGGGCCACGGGTAGAGTTTCTCGACTATCGGGAAATCGTATGGGTGGACGCCGCCGGCGACTACATGTGTCTGCACGATGTGCACGGGAATACCCACGTAGTCCGTTCGACCATGCGCGATCTTCTGTCGGGCCTCGACGACCCCCGGCTGGTGCGGGTGCACCGCTCCACCGCGGTCAATCTAGAGCGCATAGAGCGCGCCCGGTCTCTGGACAAGGGCGAGTACCGGCTCACCATGCAGGGCGGTGGTGTCGTCAAGGTCAGTCGCAGCTACCGGTCCGCGATTCGCGAGTACCTAGACCGCATATCGGTCTAGGGTCGGCGGCGCTGTGCGGGCTACTGCTTGGGTGCCCTGCGGGAGGCTGCTGCGGTGCTCGTCTGCCTTATTGTAACTGTTTGATCTAAGGGTATTTATGCCAAGAGGCGCGGCTCTGTTCCGGTGCCCGGCGAGTTAAGGCCGGGAATTGGGCGCTGTTGTTCCACTTCGTCGCAGGGCGAGTCCAACTTGTCGCAAGCCGGTTTTGTTCGACTCTATTTTGTGACATGTTTAGTTTGCGAATTTTCCATGCGACAGCAGCGTACTCATAGGGTGGCACCAACAATGCGCGGAAATCAGTTGGCGAAGAAACAAATATCGGTTGGAGTTTCTCTGGCGATTGGCGGCATGGCGGGTCTGCCTGCCTATGCCCAGGCCGCGGACGGCGCAGTCATCGAAGAGATTGTTGTCAAGGGAATCAGGGCCAGCCTGAGGCAGGCGGTGGACACCAAGCGGGATTCCATGGGTGTCGTCGATGCCATCACTTCCGAAGACATCGGTAAGTTCCCCGATACCAACCTCGCCGAATCGCTACAGCGGATCACCGGCGTGTCCATCGACCGCGAGCGGGGCGAAGGCTCGCGGGTGACGGTTCGGGGCTTTGGCCCGGACTTTAATCTGGTGACGTTGAACGGTCGGCAAATGCCCACCCACAGCGGCTTCGGTCGTTCCTTCGACTTTGGCGACCTGGCCGCGGAAAGCGTATCCGGGGTCGAGATCTACAAAACCGGCCAGGCGGATGTGCCGACTGGTGGTATTGGCGCGACGGTCAACATCAAGACGACGCGGCCGCTGGAAAACCCCGGGCTGATTGCCAATATCGGTGCCAAGGCCGTGCGGGACAATTCCACCGTCGAGGGCAATGACTACACCCCGGAATACTCGGGTATCTATAGTCAAACATTTTTCGACAATACGGTGGGCGTTGCGGTTTCGGCGAGCTACCAGGAACGCCACGCGGGTGCGGCGACCGCATCCAATACAACCTGGCATGAGCGCGATGGGGCCAACATTCCCGATAACGGGCAACAGACCAATCTCCCTGCCGAAGGAGATATCGTCGCCCTGCCCCAGCAGATCGTTTACCAGTTGGACGAGTGGGAACGGGAGCGCATCAACGGTCAACTTACCCTGCAATGGCGCCCGATAGCCACCGTGACGGCGACGTTGGACTATACGATGGCGGATCTGGAACTCGATCATCGCTACAACAACATGTCCATCTGGTTCAGCCCCACGGGCCAGTCCGGCACCTGGTCCGATGGGCCCATTGTTTCTCCCCTGGTTTATTCGGAAAGCAACAACCAGCCGGATATGCCCATGGGCGCCGGCGTCGACGCTTCCCAGAACGAAATCGATTCCCTGGGCTTCAACCTGCTGTGGGATGTAACCGACCGCCTGTCATTGGAATTCGACTACCACGATTCCACCTCTGAGCGCTCGCCCAACAGCCCCTTTGGCAGTTCGGCGGTAATCACGATTGCGAGCTTCGCGCGGCAATCCGCGTCGGTGGACTATGGCGACGACATACCCGTCACCACCGTCACCACCAACGACCCCCTTTCCCCCGACGACATGCAGATCACAGGCTCGGTTTTCTCCAATAGCTGGGCCAAGATGGATGTGGAACAGGCACGCTTCAGAGGAAACTGGGCGTTCAATGAAATGACCAGCATCGACTTTGGTGCCTCGCTCACGGACGTGAACAATTTCGAATCGGGCAACAACGTGCAACGCAACACCTGGGGGCAAAATCAGGCGTCGGCCTTTGGCTCCATTGCAGACCTGATGGTGCCCGCGTCGCTTGCCGGCGTGTTCGACGAAATATCCGGCGGCGAACGGGTCATCAACAATTTCTTCCTCTTCGATATGGAAGAGGTGGCGGAGCGCGGTGAGTTTCTGCAGCAATTGCCGGTCGGCGATTCGTATCACCTGCCCACGGCGTTGACCGATGGCGACTGCGGTACGGGGTTCTGTGCGGACAGCAACCCAGGTTTCGGCAATCAATTTGAAGAGGAATCCATTGCCGCCTATGTGCAGTTCAACCACGGCGGCAATCTCTTCGACCGGCCCTACAACATGCGGGCGGGTTTGCGCTACGAGGAAACGGATGTAACCTCCAGCGCGGAATCGGTGAACTATGTGCGCATAGATTGGGCCTCGACCAACGAATTTACCGCAATCGAGGCGGACGAGTTGATACCGTCGGGGCTGGAAGCCAACTACAGCGTGCTGTTGCCGAGCTTCGATATTGACCTAGAGGTTATTGACGACCTCAAATTGCGCTTTTCATATAGCGAAACCATTGCCAGGGCCGGCTATGGCGACCTGCGGGGCAACCTTTCCATTGGCTCGATACTGCGTGTCGTGGAGGGCGAACACATCGCCGATGGGTCGGTCGGCAACCCGGGCCTGAAGCCGCACGAATCGGATAACTTCGATTTGTCCCTGGAGTGGTACTACGGCGATGCCAGCTACGTTTCCGTGGGTTACTTCAACAAGTCGGTGAAGAACTTCGTCACAGCCGTCGAGCAGGAAGACGCGGTTCTGTTCCCGGGGCTCGCGCACCCCGCCTTGGGTTCACTTTACGAACAGGCCGTCGGCGCACTTGGTGCTACCGCATCCAATGCCGATATTCGCGACTACATCTTTACCAACTTCCCCAATGAGCCGGGAGTGGACGTTGCGACGCAAACGATCAGCGGTGTCGCCGACCGTGATGGCGCGGCCTTCTTCGATGTGGAAACACGAATCAATTCCGATGATGTGGCGGATATCGATGGCTGGGAAATCACCGTGCAGCATGAAATCGGCGACACCGGGTTCGGTTTCATTGCCAACGCGACCTTTGCCAACGGCAATGCGGATTTCAACGACCTATCGGATGAACCCCAGTTTGCGCTGCCTGGGCTGAGCGATACCCGCAATCTCATCGCCTACTTCGACAAGTACGGCTTGCAGGTGCGGGTCGCCTACAACTGGCGAGATTCGTTCTTTACCGGCGGTGTGACGCAGCCAAGCTACACCGATGCCTACGAGCAGTGGGACATCAACGCAAGCTATGAGATCAGGAAGAACCTGGTGGTTTTTGTTGAGGGGATCAACATAACCAACGAGACCTACTACCAGTACGCCAGAAGCGAACTGCAGTCGAACCTAGTTGGCCTGGGCGGTGAGCGGTATCAGTTCGGCATCCGCTACTCTTATTGATTGATCGCCAAGACGCTGGTCGTTCTCCCGGGGGCCATCGCCGCCCCCACTCTGGATTGTTCGAGTGCCGATGAGTTGGTTCGTGGGAGTTTCCCCCGGTGCGCCGGGGCGTCGGCTGGCAGGGAACAGGGTGCTTCTCACTTGGCATTCGGTTCCGCGGGAGCCCGCCCGGGCGGCCACACTTCAAGGGGAACCGAACAATTGTTCCATGCGAGTTCCCCCGGGTGATCGAGGTGCCAACGCGCGGGGGACAAGGGTTTTCCAATCAGCGATCAGTTCCAAGAGGCCTGGGGCCTGCATGCCTGGATGAAATAGGGTGAGCGCGGTACGCTTACTCGAAGGCCGTCCATGATTCGCCTATGACAGGGAACGAAATAGCTGTTCCATGGACCTGTTCATCCCCGGTGGCCGGGGTGCCGGCGCGCTGGGAACAGGGTGCTTCCCATCTGGCGTTCAGTCCCGTGGGGGTTCGCATGCCTGGAATTGAATAGGGTGGTGGTGCCGGTGGGCAGACCCGTGGAGAATCGCGTTCGGAGCGTTATCGTCGTGGGGGGCGGCACCGCCGGCTGGCTGGCCGCCGCCACCCTGGCGGCGGAATTCGACTCCAGCCGGGGCGGCATTTCCGTCACCCTAATCGAATCCGCCGATGTCGCGACCATTGGCGTTGGCGAGGGCACCTGGCCCTCAATGCGCTCCACCCTACTCAAGATCGGTATATCCGAGTCGGATTTTATTCGCGAATGCAGCGCCTCGTTCAAACAGGGCACGAGATTCACGGGCTGGCTCCACGGCAAAGGCGAGCGGTACTACCATCCGTTTTCCCTGCCGGAGGCCTATAGCGACATCAATCTGGCCGAATACTGGCTACCCTATCGCGACAAGGTTCGCTTCGCGGAAGCGGTCACCCCGCAGGTCCACATCTGCGAGGCGCACAAGGCACCCAAGCAGATTGCCACGCCTGAGTACGCATACAACCTGAACTACGGCTATCACCTCGATGCCGGGCAATTCGCCACCCTGCTCAAAGGTCACGCGACCGACAATCTGGGGGTCGATCATGTCGTCGACCACGTCATAGGGGTCGAGGCACATCCGAATGGCGATATCGCCGCGGTAAACTGCAGGAACTCGGGCGAGCTGGCCGCCGACCTCTTTGTCGATTGCAGCGGGTTCGCATCGTTGTTGCTGGGCGAGCACTATGGAATTCCATTTGTCGAAAAGAAGCAGGTTCTGTTCAACGACACCGCCCTTGCCGTACAGGTTCCCTATGCCGACCCTAGGGTGCCGATTGCCTCGACCACACTGGCGACGGCCCGCAACGCGGGGTGGATATGGGACATCGGCCTGCCAACACGCCGGGGAACCGGCTACGTCTACGCCAGCAGCTTTATCAGCGAGGACGAAGCCACGGCGGAGCTGGCGGAGTATCTGGCCGCCACAGGTGCCGGGGCCTCGATTGAGGAGCTCGCGGTGCGCAAAATCAGCATCAACCCCGGCCACCGCGCCTGCTTCTGGCACAAGAACTGTGTTGCCATTGGCATGTCGGCGGGTTTTATCGAGCCCCTGGAGGCATCGGCGCTTGTCCTGGTTGAACTCGGCGTACGCATGCTGGTGGAACACATGCCGGAGAACCGCCAGGTGATGGACCGGGTGTGCCGAAAATACAACGAGCAGTTCCTGTCGCGCTGGGGGCAAGTGATTGGATTTCTGAAGCTGCACTACGCGCTGTCGCAACGAACCGACACGGCCTATTGGGTTGCAAACAGAGCCCGGGGCTCGATTCCGGAGGATTTGGCGGAATCGTTGGAGTCATGGCGCTACCGCGCCCCCTGGCACCGGGACGAACGCCGTGTGGATGAGATGTTCCCTGCTGCCAGCTATCAGTACATTCTGTACGGCATGAACTTTGCCACGGAATCTTGCCTGTCGCGTCGCCGCGCCTTCGAGCGGGAAGAAAAACAAGCCCGTGATTTGTTTGCCGGCAATTCGGCGAAAACCGCCACTCTGCTGAAAAACTTGCCCTCCAACCGCGAACTGATCGACTTGGTTCATCAACGCGGCTTTGGCAAGGTGTAGTTGGGCGGGCGTCGCCGGCGGGGAACATCACCTATGCCCAACTATCAGTTGTTGAACAACCTAGACCACGGGTCGTTGAAAGTGATCACCCGGCGCGGGGCGCGCTACGGCGACAACGTCATGTTCGTGCCCACGTTTCCCGTGGAGATGCGGGCGGTACAGGCCCACTACCCGATCCTTTTCCACAAGCAACCGGATTCGGGGCAATTCACGCCCGTGGCGCTGTTCGGGTTCGAGGAGGGGGAAAATCTCTTTCTGGAAGGCGAGTCGTGGCACGCGGCCTATATTCCCATGATGATTCGGCGCCAACCATTCCTGATCGGGTTTCAGAGGCGGAATCCCGGAGCGGCCCGGGAGCGCGTCGTCACCATCGACTTAGACAGCCCCCGGGTCAGCGAGCACGAAGGGACGGTGCTTTTTCTGGAGCGGGGTGGCAACAGCGAGTTTCTGGAGGGCATCGCCAATATGCTGGAAACGATTCACAACGGCCACGAGCAGAATGCGGCCTTTGTCCAGGCCATGCTTGAATACGAACTCATCGAGGGGGTCACGCTGGATATCACGCTGAATGACCAATCGGAAAATCAGTTGCGGGGTATGTACGGGCTGAACGACGAAAAGCTACAGCAACTGGATGCACGGGCACTTGGCGAACTGAATGGCGCGGGCTTTTTGTTGCCCGCGTACATGATGCTCGCCTCTCAATCGCAACTGGGTAGGTTGGTTGAGTTGCGCAACACCCGTTTGGCGAATGCCTAACCAACCCCTGGCCGACCCCGACAATGAACATTCGGCATAGGGTAGAGGAATGCCACGGGCTGGATACGGATTGCCTGCCGGAGTCGGTACTGTCGTCAACGCAACCGTTGCTTCTGCGCGGTTTGGTTTCTGCCTGGCCGGTGGTGCAGCAGGCGCGCCGTTCCAATGCGGAGCTGGTGACCTATCTGGGCGGTTACTACAGGGGCAAGCCTGTCTCGACCTTCGTGGGCGCTCCGGAAATCAAGGGGCGCTTCTTCTACAACGAAGATCTGACGGGCTTCAATTTCTTTCAGGCGGATTCCAACCTGAACCAGGTGCTGGGCAAGCTCCTCGAGCATTGCGACGATGGGCAACCGCCCGCATTCTATATCGGTGCCACCGCTGTGGATGGCTGGCTGCCGGGTTTTCGGGCGGACAACGACCTTAACCTAGGCACCGCCAACGCCCTGGTGAGCATTTGGCTAGGAAACCGCAGCAGGGTGGCGGCGCATTTTGATTTTCCGGACAACATTGCCTGTTGTGTGGCGGGCAGTAGGCGGTTCACCCTGTTTCCTCCGGCAGAGATCCGCAACCTCTACGTGGGCCCGCTTGATCTCACCCCCGCGGGGCAGCAGATCAGCCTGGTGGATTTCGCCGAGCCCGATTTCGATACCTACCCCAAGTTTGCCGAGGCGCTGGAAAGTGCGCTGGTTGCCGAGTTGGCGCCTGGCGACGCCATCTTCATTCCCGGCATGTGGTGGCATCATGTGGAGGCGCTGGATGCCGTGAACGTGCTGGTTAACTACTGGCTGTCGCCCACACCGGATTTCATGGGTTCCCCCGCCGATGCCTTGACCCACGCGATCATGGCCATCAAGGATTTATCGAAGGAACAGCGACAAGCCTGGCTGGAGCACTTCAAGTACTACGTTTTCGCCGGCGGGGAACACAGGCTTGGCCACATTCCCGAACCGGCAAGAGGCAGGCTTGGCGATATCGATGAGCGCACCGCGCGCAGCTTGCGGGCGGAACTTCTGAACCGGTTGAACAAATAGGAGCAACTTGTGAATTCTGGCGGCGAAGCGAACCCGGGCGGCGTGCATCGCGTGGTGATTGCCGGAGGCGGCACGGCGGGATGGATGGCGGCGGCGGCGATTGCCAAGCTTATCGGCAAAAACCTGCAGGTTACCCTGGTTGAATCGGACGCCATTCCCACCATAGGCGTCGGCGAGGCAACTATTCCAACCATCCTCACCATCAATCGGCTACTGCAAATACCCGAACCGGACTTCCTGCGGGCGGTGCAAGGCACCTTTAAGCTCGGCATTCAGTTTGAAAATTGGCGCAAGATCGGCCACCGATATATTCATTCCTTTGGCGAAACCGGTCAGGGGTGCTGGGCTGCGGGCTTCCATCACTTCTGGCTGAAGGGCCTTGGAAAAGGAGTGAGCCGGCCCTACGGGGACTATTGCGCCGAGTTGCAGGCGGCGGAGCGGGGCCGCTTTGCCGTGTTGTCAAAACAGAAGCTGAACTACGCCTATCACCTGGATGCGGGGCGCTATGCGGCCTATCTGCGCCGTTTGGCGGAAGCCCACGGCACCCTCAGAGTCGAGGGCAAGATCGCCTCGGTGACCTGTGACCCCGAGACCGGCCATATCCGGCATCTACGGCTGCAATCCGGGCAGATAGTCGAGGGCGACCTGTTCCTGGACTGCACCGGCTTCCGGGCGCTGCTGATCGAACAGACCCTCAAAACCGGTTTCGATGATTGGTCTCACTGGCTGCCGTGCAACTCGGCACAGGCGGTGCAGTGCGAGTCGGTGGAACCGGCGGTGCCCTACACCAGATCCACCGCCTGGGGCGCGGGGTGGCAGTGGAAGATTCCCTTGCAACACCGGGTAGGCAGCGGCCTGGTGTATTGCAGCGATTACATGTCCGACGATGAGGCGGCAAATGTTCTGCTTCAGAACATCGACGGCAAACGCCTGATCGAACCCAGGGTCATCAAGTATCGCACCGGCCAGCGAAAACTGTACTGGAACAGGAACTGCATTGCGGTGGGGCTGTCCAGCGGGTTTGTGGAACCGCTTGAATCCACCAGCATTCATTTCATCCAGAACAGCGTACTCTGGCTGCTGCTGATGTTTCCCCACCAGGGCATTACCGAACCACTGGTTGCGGAGTACAACGCCGTATTGAAGCGGGAAGCGGCGAATATCCGGGACTTCATCGTACTGCACTACCATGTCACCGAGCGCGACGATAGCGAGTTCTGGAACTACTGCCGAACCATGTCGATTCCAGACAGCCTACAACACCGGCTGGAGCTGTTCCGGCAATCTGGCAGGATCTTCAAACCCCAGGACGATCTATTCGCGGAAAATTCATGGATTCAGGTGATGATGGGGCAGGGCATCGTTCCAGAGCAATATCATCCCATCGTGGACATGATGAGCGATGCGGAACTGGAGGCCTTCCTAGGTGGCCACAGGGACCGAGCTCGGCAGCTTGTATCCCGGTTGCCTCCGCACGGCGAATTCGTAGCCCACTACTGCAAACAAGCGAACTGACAACTAGGGGCCCCTGATTGGGTCGGAGGTTTCCGCCGCACAGGATGTGCGGCCCGAATCAGAGTTTCCCCAAGATGCGCGGCTTGGAGCAACATGCAGGCTCCTGCGGCCCTCCCCTAGGGGAACCTCTGAACAAGTCGCGTTCGCCCAGCGCCCTATTGTTTGCGGCCGGAGATGGCGTTGCGGCCGCGGGGTGCCCTTGGAGGGGAGCTTAGAAGGGCGCACTGGCAAATAGGCAAAGGCCGGGCTGGGCACCCGACCTGTGCTGGTTTGAAAGCCTATTCGGTGAACTCGACGTTGTCGATCTGAATCAGGCCACCCTGGGCGGTTCCCCAGGGCGGGAAAATCAGGATTATCTGCAACTGACTCCAGTCCACTCCGGACAGGTCCGCTAAGTTGAAGGTATAGTGCTGCCACTCCCCTTCCACCGGGGCCTGCCCCTCCACGCTGGTGTTGAGGTTTACCTCCGCGAACTGGCTCGCGTCTGCGGACTCGATCTTGATCAGCCAGGTGTCGTCCCCCGTATCGGGGTGGGAGGCCACCCGGGCATCGAACTCGAGTTTGTTGTAGGCGCTCACGTCCAGCGAGGTACTCGCATCGGGGTCGCCCCCGTACAGGAATCCAGACACGGTGCCGCCCGCACCGGTAAACGACAACTCGGCGACCTGGCCGTAATCACCGCCCGCGTCCTGTACGGAAACGTTGGCGCCACCGCAACAATCCCAGAGCACCCAGACATCTTCCAACCGATCCGCAAAGACGGTGAGACCGCCGCCGGGTGCCGGCGAAGGTGGGCCGCTTGTCCAATTCACGTCATCGAGGTGGAAGACGACACCCGTCTGCTCGGTGAACGCGGGCCAGATGACCAGGCCGGTGTTCACGCTGGTCAAATCAAGACCGCCCGCAACCAACTGGGCAACAGGAACCGATACCGTTTCCCAATCGCCCAGGCCAACCACGCCTATCGGCTGGTCTCCCGATGTGCAGGGAAAGACGCAGTCCACCTTCATAACGAAGCCGCTGGAGTTGCTGCCGGCGTCAACAACGTTGATGTCGAAGTTGACAAAGCCATCCGCGTAGTCGGACAGATCCATACCCGCGTTGGCCTGCACAAAGAGGCCCGCCGCGCCGGGACCAGCATAGTTTACTTCGAGAACATCGCCGCGCTCGGCGTCGGCGGCGACCGCCCAACTGACGCTGGGGCAGTCTTCACCGTTGCCGAAGCAGGAGCCCCAGCCGATCTGTTCGTCGAACGCGCCGACACCCTGGTCCCAGATCGGCGCCGGCACGCCGTTGTCCAATACTTCCAATGTCAGACCCGCGACGGGGTCGGTGGTGGAGCTGGCAACCTCCCAGCGGATGTTGTCGAGGTCGAATGAAACCCCCTGCTGCCCGTCGAAGGGCGGGAAGATCACGATGCCCGTATTCACCCGGGTGATATCGAGCCCGCTACTCACCAGGTCGGAAATCGGAATTTCCACCGTGGTCCACTCGCCGCGCACATGGCCGGATACATCGAGCACCTGGTCGCCCGAGGTGCAGGGGAACAGGCAATCGACCTTATAGACCATGCCGTGGGTGGAGCCCGCTTCCAGCCGGAGATCGAAGATGAGCTTGCCATCCGCCGCGAACGGGCTCATGTCGATGCCGGTTGCGGACTGAATGTAGAACACGCCATTTGCGGTACCGGTGCCAAAGTTGACGTTGAGAATGTTCTGGCGATCCGGATCTCCGGAACTGACGATGCTCCAGGAAATGTGGTTGCCGCTGGCGCCATCGAAATAGTCGGTGCCCGCGACCGTATCCCAGGCCCCGATGCCGTTGCTCCAGATCGGATCCACCGCGTCGATGAAGACGTTGGCGAGCTCACCCTCAATCTCTCCGCCGGGCGGCAGAATGCCACATCCATTGCGGGCCGGGTGCCCGCACTTCAGCCGGATGTTGTCGACCTTTACATGGGCCGAACTGGTGGGCTCCAGCACGAAGAAGCTGATGATCGAATCCGTGTCGAGTGGGTCTGAGCCGCTGTTGTCGGGATGCAGCAAGTCGTTGACCTTGATGCTGATCGTTGTCCACTCGTCGAGTGGCAGATCCGCCACGGCCAATTCCACAAAGCCGAGCGCCGGCCAGCCGCTATCCATCTTGATAAGCAGGGCGCCGTTCGGGTCGGTATTCTCGCTGTCGACGTACAGGTCGAACTTCAGTTCGCCCGCGCCCAGTTCCCACCAATTCGGGTTGTTCCCGAAGCCGAGCAGGCTGGTGGGATCGCCATCGACAGCATTGATGGAAATGTTGCCGGAGTTGGTGGTCGAGATGTCGATGACCATGCCCCGGTCGCCCTCGGACACCTCGCTAAACGACAGGGCGCCATTGTTGTTCCAGAATGAGTTGACAGCCAGGGGCCGCTCCACGGCCTCGCCCGCAATCGTCCAACTCAAGGACTCGGCACCGTCGGTGTAGAGTGCAAAGCTTGCCTCGAACGGCGACTGGGATGGCGGAGTTTCCAGGTTGCGGTCCGCGTTCGAGTTGCAGCCACCGCCGTTGGCCTCGCCATAGGCGCATCGATAGACACGCACGTAGTCCACGACCATCTCGGCGGGCAACGCGTCGGTATCCACGGTTCCGACCGGGTTGCCACCCACCGCCAGGTTCAACAGCAGGTGGAATTCGGTATCGAAGGGGGCGGCCCCTTCGCCGGTCTTATAGCCGGTTTGCCGATCCGCGTAGAAGTAGCTGTACCAATGGTCGGAGGTGATGGTCATGTAGTGGGTGTCGTCGATATACCAGCGGATTTCGTCCTCTTCCCACTCGATCGCATAGACATGGAAATCGTCGCTGGGGTCGATTGCCGCAACGGACTGGGACCAGAACTGATTGAACGGCCAGGCGAAGCCGTGGTGCAGGGAAATCCATACATCCTCCGCGTCGGTGCCCGCGTTTACCACCTCCATGACGTCGATTTCACCGCTCGATGCCCAGCCGCTGTAGGGTGAATCGGTCGGCAACATCCAGAACGCATTCCACATACCCTGGCCGCTGGCCGCCCGGATGCGCGCTTCGGCGCGGCCGTACTTGAATTCGAATTTACCGGAGGTGCGGACCCGTGCGGAGGTACAGCAAAAGGCGGGGCGGGTTTGATCAAGCAGCGCCGTGATCGTCAGTTGGCCATCCGCCACCGAAATATTGTCGGCGGTATACCACTGCTGTTCATTGTTGCCCCACCGATCAAGCCCGTAGTCGGTGCCATCCCCCAACTGTATGTCCCAGCCCGTTGTATCCAGACCGCCGCCGTCGAACTCGTCGCTCCACACGAGTTCCCATTCCTCCTCCGCCGCGGGGAAGAACGGCTCGGTTTCCGCCGAATCCCTGTCCGAACAGCCAACCGTCAGTACCGGGAGCAGGCAGCATATGATCAAATTCGGCAGTCTTTGCAGTGGATTGCGCATTCCTGTAACCCGTGTGGATGAATCTTGATTTAGCCCGATTTTGTTTATCCTCCAACGCCGCTGTCTATGCAATAGAAACTCGATAAAACGGTTCTAGTGCGAGACAAGATGGAAACGGCGCTATCCCGCGGTCGGCTCGGCGTCCCCCGGCGGGTTATCGGCATCATCGATGGTTCGCATCGCCCGCTGTGGGAGTTGCCGCGGTGGCTGCGGCGGATTGGCAAACATCGCTTGGCGGCGCATCATAGGGGCACTATTGCGGTTAATGGGGGCCGGGCTGGTGCGCGATGCCCTGGTTGTATTGGCGTTGTTGCTGTTGTCGTCGCCGACTTTCGGTTTGACGGAAGAAGGGCCGTTGGATGTGGAGGAGATTCTGAGTGGGGCGCCGGATTCCGGGGACTACGTGGAAAGCGTGCGCTGCCTGCCGACGTCGCGAATCCGGTCGGTGACGGCTCTCGATGACCGTCATATCGTTTTCCGGGCCAACCGCGGCGAACGCTACCTGGTGCAGCTTCCGCGCCGCTGTCCGGGAATTCGCAGGAACGAGACCATTGCCTACGAGAGTACCAGCGGCAACTCGGTTTGCCGCGGCGACGGCATCTGGGGCACCTTTGGGTTTGGGCCGGGCACCCGGAAACTGGGGCCCCGGTGCACCATTCCCGGTTTTCAGCGCATCACTCCCGAACAGGTCGAACTGCTGCGCGAGTCGCTGCGGCAGGCCAGGGCGCGCTGATTTCCCTATTCCCCGGTGCGCGCCGGGTTCCCGACTCGCATGGAGCAAACGATGCTTCCGGGGGTGCTCGTGCCGGCGGCGCGGGGGAAACCTGTGGCGCGGATTTGCTCTTCCGGTTGGCTGTTTGACCGGCAATCAAAGGGCTGCGGCCGCGATGATTGCGCCTGCCCGCAGGCCGCATTATCTTACTTGGCCTGATCCTCCGGCCGCGCTTCCGATCCTGGAGTAGCGCGCTTTGAATCTGCGGGGATGCGTCGCCGCCGCGAATCCTGTTCGCGGCTGTGTTGGGGAAAACTACAAGGTGCCGGTGCAGTGCCCAAGGGTTGGGGTTCCAGTCAGAGATCAAGTCGGCCGCGCTTGGGCGGCTATAGCACCAGAGAAGTCGCGGACATCATCGGCCTGAAACCCTCCCAGGTACGCCACTATGTTCGCCGCGAGCTGGTTGATCCCCAGCGCGGCGCCAATGGCGAGTACCGGTTCCTTTTCCAGGACATCGTGCTGTTGCGCACCGCCAAGGGCCTGATCGACGCCGAGGTGGGCACCCGCAAGGTATACAAGGCGCTGACCAAGCTGCAGGCCGAACTCCGGTCTGTGCAGTCGCTGGCCAGTGTGCGCATATTCGCGGATGGCGGGAATGTGGTCGTAAGCAGCGAGCAGCAGACCTGGGACGTGGCGACCGGCCAGGGACGTTTCAATTTTGCGGTGCGGGAACTGGCCGACAATGTCGCGAACCTGGCGAACGACCATCTTGCCGCGGCCATGGAGATCGGTGACTTGACCGGCGATCAATGGTATGACCTGGGCCTCGACTTTGAGGAGGTGGATATCGGCCGGGCCCCCCACTGTTATAGGCAGGCCCTGAAACTCAATCCGGACAACGCGGACGCCCATGTCAATCTCGGTCGCCTCTACCAGCTTGATGGCGATTTCAAGCGGGCTAGACGGCATTACAAGCTGGCGACCGAGATCGTCGGCGAGCATCAACTCGCCCACTACAACCTCGGCACGATTTTCGATGAACTCGACGAATTCGAAACGGCGGCGAAACACTACCGGCTGGCACCCGATGTGCCGGATGCCCACTACAACCTGGCGCGCATTTACAGGCGGCGGGGCGATCGGTTGTCCGAGGCCCGACACCTGCGGCAGTATGAGGAGCTGTCGGCACAGCGGGGGCCGTCGCAAGACGATCTTTAAGACAATGCGCGCCGCATTCCCGCCGCAATCCGGCGGCAATGGGCAGGGTCCGCCGCCGCGCAACCCATAGCGGCCGAACCCCCGTCGCGCGAACGCCGCTACGGAGTTGCCGCTAGCGTTTCCTGCGGTTCGCGGTGGGGATACCGCGAGCCCCGTCTTCAACGATCAAACACGGGCGTTCGCTCCCTGAACGCGGTGGGGATACAGTGCCCGGGCCGGAACTACTCGGAGACCTGTAGCACCGGTATCAGGTTTTCGGCCCGCTGCCGCCGTCTGCCCCAGCGAATGAGCAGGACGAAGCCGGTTGCGGCCAACGCGGCAACCAGTGCCACCCACCCGGCGGCGGCGCTGGGGTCGTTGGCCCAGTTGCCGATCTGGTAGACCACCACCGCGACGCTGTAGGCCATGATCACCGACCAGGCGGTGGAAAAGATCGCCCAGAACGAGCCGAGTTCCTTGTAGATGACACCGATGGTCGCTACGCATGGCATGTACAGCAGAATGAACAGCAGGTAGCTGAAGGCCCCCAGTTCACCGTGGAAGAGGTTCCGCATGACGGCAATGGTATCCAACTCCACCTGTTGATCGGCAGCGGTCGCCTCGGCATCGCCCAGTGCGTCGAGGTTAAGGCCGAGCGGATCCGCAAAGGCCCCTCCCAGGTCGGCAAGGTTGTTGGGAACGCTCGCGGCCGCGGCGCCCAGCATGGCCAGCAGATCGGCCTCTTCCGGTTCGGTTTGCGGCGCGTACAGCGCATCCAGGGTGCCGACCACCACCTCCTTGGCAAAAATGCCGGTAAAGATGCCAACGGTGGCCGGCCAGTTCTCCTCGTCGATGCCCATGGGGTGAAACGCCGGCGTGATGGCCCGGCCGATGGCGGAGAGCACCGAGTTCTCGCTGTTCTCGTTGCCGATGCTGCCGTCGGTGCCGAACGAGTTGACGGTGTTCAATAGCACGACAACCAGCACAATGGCCTTGCCGGCGCGCAGCACGAATCCCTTCAGGCGCTGCCAGGTTTGCAGCAGCAGGCCCCTCGGGGTTGGCATGTGATAGGCGGGCAACTCCAGCAGGAAGGTGCCGGTGGGCGCTGCAATCAGGTATTTGCGTACAACGGTGGCGGAGATCACGGCAACCAGGATACCGATGAGGTATAGGGCGAAGACGATGTTCTGCGCCCCGGTGGGGAAGAACGCCGCGGCAAACAGGGTGTACACGGTGAGCCTGGCGCCACAGGACATATAGGGGGCCATGATGGTGGTCAGTATGCGGTCTGGCTGGTTGTCCAGGGTGCGTGTCGCCATGACCGCGGGCACGTTGCAGCCGAATCCGACGATGAGCGGCACAAAGGACTTGCCGGGCAGGCCGAGGGCGCGCAGCAGCCGGTCGACGATGAAGGCGACGCGGCCCATGTAGCCCGTATCCTCAAGAAACGACAGGGCCAGAAAGAGGCAGCCGATCACCGGGATGAAGGTGGCGACCAGTTGTACGCCGCCGCCGGCCCCGTCCGCTAGGAACACTACGACCCAGTCGGGCAGGCCCATGGCGAGCAGCAATTGCCGGGGGGCCTCCACGAACAGCGCGGCGCCGGCGATGTCGAAGAAGTCGATGAACGCCGAGCCGACATGGATTGCGAACAGGAACATCAGGTACATGACGCCGAGAAAGATCGGAAAGGCCAGGTAGCGATTGAGCACCACCCGGTCGATGCGCTCTGTGAGGGTGCGCCGAATGCCGGTGCGGGATAGGCATTCCTCGAGCAGTTCGTCCACCCGGCCGTAGCGGGCCTCGGCGTTGACGAAGGGTGCCTGGGGTGGGGCCGGCTCGGCACCGGTGTGCGCCATGATCGCGTCCTTCAGCGCATCCACGCCGTCTCTGTGGGTGGCGACGACCGGGACAACCGGGCAACCGAGTTCCCGGGAGAGCGCGAAGGCATCGATGTGGTAACCGTGCTTGTCGGCCACATCCATCATGTTCAGTGCCACCACCAGGGGCTGGCCCCGTTCCAGCAGTTCCAGGGTCAGGTACAGGCCCCGGGCGAGGCAGGAGGCGTCGATGACGTTGACCAGCGCGTCGGCCGCGCCGTCGCTCAGGTATCGTTGGGTGATGTGCTCGTCGATGGCCTCGCCTAGCGGCTCAAGGCCATAGGTGCCCGGGAGATCCTCCACATGGATGGATCTGCCGCCGTGTCGATATTGGCCGGTCTTGCGCTCCACGGTTACCCCGGGCCAGTTGCCGACCCGCTGCCGGGCGCCGGTCAGCGCATTGAACAGCGTGGACTTCCCGGAATTCGGGTTGCCGATCAGCGCGATGGTGGTCATAGCCTCTCCAGCAGCAGGCAACGCGCCTCGGCGGGCCTGAGTATCAACGAGAATCCCCGCACCCCGATTTCGATGGGGTCGCCTAAGGGGGCCCGCCGCTTGACCTCGAAGCGCGCTCCCGGAATCAGCCCGAGCCGCAACAGGCTCTCGCTGTAGGGCGACTGATTGGCATACCCGGCGATACGCGCCCACTCACCGGGTTTGAGGTCGCTCAGGCTGAGATCCATGGCCGTTCCGCTGGGAGAGCCCGCCTATTTAAATAAAACCAATTCTCATTTGCAACTATAGGTCCGTACCTACCAGAACCATGTTCTAGCTCAAACACATATGGCACACCGCCGACGGTGACCGGGAGAGCGGTGCCGAGGCCGGGAGGTTCCCGCCCTCATTGGAGGTCGCTTGTGTTGCGCCACGGGGCGGCAATGCCCCCGTCTCCCACCGCCACGCCCAGATACCGAGCCGCCATGGCGCGCCCAACCGGCCTCCTCACCCTGCAGACGTCGTTCGCCGCGGTTGCAATCACTCACAGACCGTTTGATTCCGCTTCAGGTATTCGAGCAGGGCTTCCGCCGCCCACTGGTGACCGGCGGCGTTCCAGTGGCTGTTGTGCGCCCAGGTTGTGTCCTGGAACTTGGCACCCTGGCGGAGGATGTAGTCGTACTGGTCGATGACGGGAATGCCCCGCGTCTCGGCCAGGGCGTTCAGGCGGTCGAATATCGGCGAACCCCGGGTCCACATCGTGTGGGTCGACAGGATGACCAGGGACGCGCCGTCGCGCTCCGCGCGTTCCTTGAACTGATCCAGTGCGAAACCCGTGAAATCCAGGGCCGACTCGAAGTAGGGCGGCATTTCCTTTCTGTGGAAGACCGGGGTCATGTCACCCTCCGTCGTCGGCTCCCACCCGTCGATCAGCGACGCATAGAGCGAGCGCCGGCTCAGAATCTTCGCCTTCTCGATCGGGCGCATGTTCCTGAATCGGGGTGGGAACAGAATATGTTTCTTGGCACGCAGCCAGTTCGCGAAGTAGGACGTGTGGATAATAGGAATATGCTTGGCGAGAAGCCTGTACCACCGAGGACGCACCAGTCTCTGTTCCCCGAACTTCCGGCCAGGAACCGGCGGACGCAACGTTATGGTTCCGTCCTCGTTCCTTTCCGCGGTAACCCAGGGAAGCCGGTCCGGATCCCTTCCCGCTTGCAATGCGTCCAGAACCGGCACGTTGTCCCTGAAGTCGTTCCCAACGAACACGAGCACCAGCAATTTGGGATGGAGGTGTCGTGCGAACTCGTCGTAGAACGGCAACTGGTTAATCTGGCCGGAACCACTCCTTCCAAACGCGGAGGTGGTGACGTCGAGGTGGGGCAGTTCCCGGGCGGCAAGCTCTTCCAGCCGGACGTGAAACTTCTCCACAATGGGAACCTCTCTTGCCTCGACGAAGGAATCGCCGATCATGGCGACGTGGCAGCTTGCCGCGGCACGTTCGGTGCCCACGGGTTCACGGTCGAGAAAACCCAGGCTGTTGGTGCGCGAGACGGCCCAAAAATCACGGTGGTTGGTCCAATGGACCTCCACGTTGGGTTCATAATGGAGACCTATGCCGGGAACGAAGTGCATCGTGGGCCAATTGCGGACGGTAAAGGGCATCGTCAGCCGAAGCCACGCTTCCGCTACGGCACCCATCAGGGTCAGACCGGCGACGAGCAGCAACGCGTTCCAGCCGACCAGGCGCAGGACGCGGCGGATTTTAAGATTTCTCTGCGGATTCACGCCGTGCGTCCTGGAGTCCCATATTGCCTGCTCCTCTTTCTGTTGCGGCGGCTTGCCCCTGTTCATTCATGCCAGAGCAGTTAGCACTCATGCACCCGACTCGTCAATCCGGCTCGAACGAGTCCCTACCGACGCGCTTGAGCGACGGCTCCTGCGCCCCTTTGCGCAGGAAGCAGGGGCCAATGGCGAGACAGTCGATGTCCATGCGCATGAAGCAGCGGAAGGCGTCCGCGGGTGTGCACACGATGGGCTCGCCGCGGACGTTGAAGCTGGTGTTCACGAGCACGGGGCAGCCGGTCTTTGACTTGAATGCCTCGAGCAGCTCGTGATAGCGGGGGTTGGTCCCGCGGTGAACGGTCTGTGCGCGGGCGGAATAGTCCACGTGAGTGACGGCAGGGATTTCCGAATGCGGCACTTGCAACCGGTCAAGGCCGCCGGCACTCCGCGGCTCTCCGAACAGACGGTGGCTCGCCGCCAGCGCGGCGCCAAGCGCGCCCCCAGCGTCGCCCGCCGCAGGCTGGATCCATTACGTCGTCGAACCGGCCGTCCCGTAGAACCTTGCCGTTGGCCACACAGTTAAGCGCGACGCCGCCGGCCAGGCACAGATAGGGGATGCCGGTCTCCTCGCGCAGCGACCGGGTCAGCCGCAGCACCGCTTCCTCGACCACCGCCTGCACAGAGGCGGCCAGATCCATGTGCCGCTGCGCGAGCGGCGACTCGGGCTTCCGCGCCGGACCGCCGAACAGGGCGGCGGCACTGTCGTGATAGAACGCCGAGACCCCGAGGATCCGCACGGCTCAGAAGATCGTGTAGATCATCGGCGCCACCGCGCTGCTTTGGCTTAGCACGAGCAGGCCGCCCAGCAAGAGCATCATGACGATGGTCGGCAGCAGCCAGTATTTCTTGCGCGCGCGCATGAAGGTCCAGAATTCGGAAAGAAAGGCCATCGCGGACATCAGAATTGGTTCTCCATTGACTTCGGCGCCGGCCCCGGCGGATCCCGGTGTATCCAGTAGCTCCCGGCGTTCGGATCGCGCCGCAGACGCAGCGGATCCTTTCCCATCGCACGCAGGACAAGGCCCGTCGGCGTCACCACCGCATAATATATCACTGCCAGAATGATCGGGCTGACGATTCCATGCAGCAACAGGCCGAACTTGAACCAGATACGGTTGAGCGGCGCCAGCAGGTCGGCTTTGACCAGCGCCGCCGTCAGGACGATACCGGCGACGGCGAGCGACCACGCGCGGGGCGGGGCGCCGTCGAGCAGCGGAAACAGGCCGATCACGGTAAACACAACGGCGAACACGACGCCGAAGCCGCGGTTGGAACCCCCCGAGCCCCGTTCGTCTCGGGTCAGCCGCTCGTGGGTATCCATCCGTTTCGTCATTTCCACACCTCCGTAAAACGCCTTCCGGCGGCCCAACGGCCGACCCGGGCCCCTCGATCCAACGCGCCCCTCGCCCAACAGCCCCGGAGAGCCCCCGCCCGCCTACGGCACTTTGAGATGGCCCTGGGCGAGACGGCGCACTGCCAGTCTAATCCCATACAGAAATGAGCCTGAACTCCGGTCGCGAAGACGCCGTTCAGGTCGGGCTTGGGATGTTGCCCAGATGCGGCGATGATGGACCGTAACGGCGTCCCGGGCAACACGGGGCATTGGCATTCGGCAAGGCCCCGTTGGCGAGGGTGCAAGTGCCGGATTCCGTGCGAAGAGGCAAATGATTAGGATAAACAGGCCCAGCATGAATAGCGCTGCCGCCGCTTCCAGCCCTGCAAACAGGGTGTTATGTTGGTAATAGCGCCGGTAGCACGGCGAACAGCGCGTTGGTTCGCGTCAGCGGCACTACCGTGCACCTGTCGTTCATGGTGCGGGCCTCCCGTCGCTACCGGGGTGGGCGACGACGATAGTGCCTTCCCAGAGTGGGCCCTCGCCAGTGAATTGGCCGGTATGAATTTTGTTCATTGTCGGCTTGCGTGGTCTCTGTTCACCTCGTTACCTTGAAGACGACTCCGGGCGGCGGCAACGAAACTCGCCGAATCCGCGCCCAGCGTCACGCCGAAGGTGAACTCGCGCCCCAGCACGAGGGCGCCGCCGAGCGCGGCAATTGCAATCGTCAACGGGGTAGGGCGTATCATGGCTCCGCCGATGGTTCTTCGGCCAGTTGCCGCACCAGCATGACTTCGTCGAGCATGATATGGCCCCAGCCGTCGGTTGCATCGTCGAACAGCTCAAGTTGCAGGCTCTGGCCCTCGACCCCGGCCAGGGGATGAACGACTCGTTCGAACCGCCCGGTGTTCCGGCCGCGCCAGACCGCGGATTCGTCGCCGTCGGCCAACAGGCGAAGCCCCACACCGCTGCCCGCGCCTCCGGCGATCAGGAACCCGAGATACTGGCCACGCGCTGCGGTGAACGCTGGCGAGAGTGCCCGTCCGGTGGCCCGGTCTCCCTTGTCGGGATGGTAACTCGTCAGGAAGCCTCGGCCCCCGTTGCCACTGATCGGCTGCTGACCCCTGTAGCGCTCGTGCTGGCTGTGATTCGTGACCGCCTCGCCTTCCGTAAGCCAGCCGTCGGGGATGTCTTCCGAGTCGAAGTCATACTCGAAGACGCGGGCGCGCAAGTCCCGCCCGGAAAACCGATCGACGACCCACCGCCGATCGGGGGACTTGAAGGGCATCCACAGGCTCGGGCCGACCTTCACGGCGTATGGCGCGCGGCGAAGCGCACGGAATGCGCTGGGAGCCGCGGGGCGTAGAGCGAAGTTGACGCCTCGTTCTTCGAGGTATCCGGGGGGTGGATAACGATCATGGGCCATGACGCGCTGGTGGTTGGGAGTTGTGACCGGGTTGCGCGCCACCGTCGCGTCGGTCAGGCCCAATATGTCGATGACCCTCAGGTCGGGAAGATAATAGAAGCGGATGCCAAGCGCACCGCCGGCCATCAGCGCGTCATCGGGAATCACGCCTCTCTCCATGTTCTCGTATGGTTTCCAGGTCCGCAACAGCATGTTGGCAAACTCGCGGTGTTCCGTGAAAGGCGAAGCGACGGACTGCCGGGCGGACTGGCGGCGCAAATCGTTTGAGACGGCGACAAGCATCGGCATCCCCGGCACGGCGAGCAACCACCCGGCGTTGTCGCCATCGAGTTCTATATGCAACTTCAGGATTCGTTCGCGAATTGCCGCGCCCTCGAACAGCAGGGCACCCTGAATCGCACCGGCGTAGAACCACACCGGTACGAAGAGGGCGACTGCGCACACCTGCCGCAAGGCACCGGGAGGGGGCTTTCGCAACCAGCGGCCGGCGGCAATCCTCGAGCCCAGGCGTACGATTCCCATGGAAGCCGGGACCGCCAGTAGCGGCCAGTAGAAGTCCAGCGGGCGGTACTCGAAATGGTCGCCGCCGATATGCATCACATAGACCATGTGGACGCCGACCAGGAGCAGCACCAGGGCGCCTGTCCCGTCGCGGAACACCCGCCAGCGACTCCGCATGGCGACGACGGCCAGGGGAATCAGCAGATACAGCCCCGTCTCGACCGCCGCCGCCCACAGATAGCGGAAACCCGACTCGTACCACGGTCGCACATGCTTGGCGTAGTAGGTGTTGGGCAGCCACTCGCCGTAATAGGCGTAGCGCCACAGAAAATGAACGCAGACCAGGACAAGGAAGGGCCCGATCAGACAGGCCAGCCGGCGCCAGTCCGGCTTCAGGCGTCCGGCCCATGCCATCTGCTGGATAACGAACCAGCCGAAGCACAACGCCGCCAACAGCGGGCCCTCGGGCCGCGTCAAGGCGGCGGCGGCCAGGCTCAACGACGCCGCCAGAAGGGCTCGGCGGCTGTTCCGGTAAAGGCTCAGGCACATCACGGCCAGGACGATGAAGAAGGTGAACTGCCGCGTTTCGAGCCCGCCGCCGGACGTCCATACCGCAAAGGTGGCGCTGGAGCACAGGAGGCCGAGGGCCATCCATGCGACCAGGCCCCGATGGCGTAGCCCCGGCAGGCGGGCGGCCCACCACATCATCGCGGCGATAGTGCCGGCGGTGAACGCAACGGACAACCAGGGTGCGGCAACCTCCGGCGCGACTCCCGACAACGCCCATATCGCGGCGAGTTCCAACACCCACAGGAAGTTGGAATAGCCCTCGACGTACTCGCCGGGGTTGAACACCAGGCCGTGCCCCTCCAGCAGATTGCGGGCGTAGCGGAAGCTGACGAAGGCGTCGTCCGTCAGGAACCAGGACACGCCGGCCAGCCAGCCCAGCAGTACCAACCACGGCAAATGCAGCAGGACTGCTCGTGTATTGCGCAAGGTTCCCGCCCTTATTGGAGATCGCTTGTGCTGCGCCACTCCAGCATGATGTGGTCTCAGGCGCTGATTTACCATTGAAGCCGTTCTCGAAGCGCGCCGGCACCCGGTCGTCAGGATACGGACGGCCGTCGCCGTGAATCCTGATACCGTCTGCTCATGTCTCCCAGATCCGAATGGGAGAGCGGGCATCGTTGGGAAGTTCCATGGTGTTCGCGCAAAAGCCCAGACTGTTCTCGCCCGCGTCCGCCCACGGACGCCAGGCGCGGGAAACCGGTTCGCCCTCTTCGGTCAACCAGGAAAATGTCAGAAGCCGGTCGCGTATTTCCGTTGGCCCACAACCCCTGGCAAACGCCTGTACCATGTTGTTGTCGACGATGACCGCAATTGAATCAGACACGTAATCGAAATGCGGCGTCATTTTCTGCCAAAACTTCGCGGAACGATCGAATCCGCTAGGCGACGTCAACGGCGGCGGCTCCTTCGACCACAGCCTGAATTGGCGTTCGCCCGATCGGTCGCGATACGGCGGGCCTTCGAACAGCAGGGAGCGCGGACTGTAGAACATTTCAGAGCCCGAGCTGTCCCTTGTATCGGCGACGCCCGCAAAATGGGTAATCCCATATTGCCGGCGAAACATGGTGGCGTTTCCTTCCAGTAGGGCGCGCATGTAATCGTAGGAATTCACCAGGCCGTCCAGGCCCACTACCGGAAAGCGCGAGAAATATCCTATGACGCCGGCGGACGTCGATCCGATCACGCTGTCCTCGGGAAGCATGCGGTCCATGACCAGCGTACCCATATAAGAAGTGGCCTCCCATTCGCGGTCGGTTGACCTGCTCTTCGAGTCCACAAGCCGGAACGGAGAGGTGAAATCCGCCTTTGCCAGCAGGAAGACCGCGCCGGCAACGACGATTCCCAGGCGCAAAACAGCCGCCGCCCGGTGCGGTCCCGGCCCGATGAAACGTCGAACAAGGTAAATGGCGACATAGCATCGCACCGGTACGATCAACGCCATCATCAGGTAGCCCGGAACGAAATACCAGGAGTGCCACCCCCAACTGGGATGTATGGTGAGAACGCTCTGCGCAAACTTCGCCAGGTGACCTGCCGCCAAGCCGAACATGCCCACAAGAAAGACCAGAAGCAGCCAATCCGTCCGGCTCTGCGAGCGGCGGGCGAACCACCACACCAACAGCAGGTAGGCGCAGACTTCCAGCGCAACCGGCAACTCGCGGCCGAAGGCGTCGATCTGCAGCGTGTCCAGGAAGTTCTGCGTCAGGCTGTATCCGTCTCTGTTTTCCCATCGCCGCTGCGACCAGAGCTGTTTCAATGCGGCGCTCACCGGCACGATGCCGCCAAAGGCCAGGCCGTTGTACGCGAAGTAGACTAGGATGCCTGCGCAACCGGAGAGGAGCGGAACGGTCGCCTTGGCGGAGAATGCGGAACGAACCCGCGCGCCGGGCGGGGGGGGGTCTTGCCGGGACCACTCGACAAGGCACAGCGCTCCCATCGCAGCCAGCGATATGGCGACATACTCCAGACGCACCCAGGGCAGGGCAAAGGCGATGGCGGCAAGCGGCCACCGCCATCGCGCGGGATCCCGCGCATAAAGACACAGCGCCAAGGAGAACAGGCCCAGCATGAACAGCGCCGCCGCCGCTTCCAACCCCGCAAACAAGCCGTCGCGTTGGTAGAGTGTTGGCAATACGGCGAGCAGAAGAATCCAGGGCATACCCGCCAATCTGACGGCAACGGCGATGAGCGCCGCGCCGCCCGCGACGAGCATGATCTCGAACGCCTTGATGGCGAACAGCGCGGCTTCCTTGTCGAAGACCCAGTAGAAGGGCGTGATCAGAACCAGCCACAGCGGATGGTAGCCGTTGGTTCGGGTAATGCCGCCGTCGAAGGTCGAAAACTGTCCCTCCGCCAGATTCCTGGCGATCTGGAAGTAGTAGAAGGAGTCGTCCAGGTTCACATCGCGGAGCAGGTTGACCAGGTCGAAGCGTTCGAGCATGTACCAGGCGAATGCCGCCCCGTAGGCGAGGATGCCCGTGACGAACAGGGCGAACAGCGCGTTGCGCCACGGGGCGGCAATGACCCCGTCTCCCACCGCCACGCCCAGATACCGAGTTGCCAAGGCACGCCAGCGATCGGTTGGCATGGCGTGGTTCGGCAAAGTCATGTCATTACCTAGTCTGGTTCCGGGGGTTCAGGAAGCGGAAGCGCCCGAGGTGGCGGTCCGGCACGCAATATCTTACCTGTTTGTGGCCAAGGTGGCGAGCCTGTACCCGGGCAAGCCGCGCACGGCGGCGGGCTCTCGCTAGTTTTTCTTGCGCACGTACAGTACGAGTTGGTGATCCATCAACTCGTAGCCCCGTGCCGCCGCGATTTCTCTCTGTAGTGTCTCGATGCGCTCGTTGACGAACTCAATGACCTGGCCGGTATCGATGTCAACCATGTGGTCGTGGTGGTCGCCCGCGGCAAGTTCGTAGACGCTGTGTCCGTCGTCGAAGTTGTGGCGCTCGACAATGCCCGCGGCCTGGAACTGGGTGAGCACCCGGTAGACGGTGGCGAGACCCACGGATTCGTCCTGCTCGAGGAGGCGTTTGTAGACATCCTCGGCGCTCATGTGGTGCGGCTCGGCGTTGCCGAGCACTTCCAACACCTTCAGCCGGGGCAGCGTCACCTTCAGCCCCGCCTTCTTTAGATCGGCCCCGCTCAACGCCATGTTCCCCGCCGGTTCAAGGATGCCAACTTAGCCGATGCGCGATGCGGCGTCCACCGCTAATGCCCAACAGGGGAGCGGGGCGGCATTGACGGGCCAACGCCGGTTGGAGATGATTGGTGCATTGGGCAAATGTGGGTTTCGGGGTGCCAGTAGTACCGGATGGGCGGTGCGGCCGTCCGCGACACTCGACGCTACCTAGGGTAAACACAGGTTCCCAGCCGGAACATGACGAACATCCACACCCCCGCCGCGGAAACTCCGGCCAAGCAGAGTCTTATGCGGCGGGTCCACAAACTCGAGACGGGGTACCTCAATGTGCTGCGGGTCGCGCTGGCCGCAGTCATTGTCCTAGGCGTCCTGGCCGTGGCGGGGGCCGCAGGTTGGTACCTCTATGTGCATCTGGCCACCGCCGGGGAGCGCAAGGCAACCGACTACCTGGAGCCGCCGGATTGGGAGGCCGTCCGGCCCAGCGTGCTGCCGACGTTTACGGCGGCACCGGCATCGGCCGCTGATCGGGCGGTCACCGGCGACGCGGCACCGGATGGCCGCCAGGGCATTGACCAGCGCGTCTTGCGGATTGCGGAGCAGCTAAACGCCCAGTTCACTCGCAGTGCCGGCGACGAGGCGGGGTTCACCGACCGCTACCCCAGGCGTCTGCTCGAATCCTGGATACTGGAGGAATCGGTGCCAGCGGTCTATTTGGATGAATACATCGAGGAACTGGTGGCCGTTTCCAAGGAGATTGGCGAGGATGGCCGAATCAACCGCATTGGTGCCCTGGATGACCGTGCACAGGTCATCATGAATGCGCTGCGGGCCTTCAACGAAGCCTACCTCGCCAATATCGCCGCCGCCGAGCGCCGGGTGGCGGCGGAGCGGGCGGCCGTAGTCGCCCGGCGCACCGAAGCCGCTAGCCTGGGCCTGTTGCTGGGGCTTGGCGGGCTGGGTCTTTTGGTCTCGATCATGCTCATCGTCGTGCTGCTCCGTATCGAGGCGCATCTGCACGACCAGGTGCGCCTGCGGTCGCCCGTCCATGAGAAGCCCCGCTAGGGTTAGGCCGGTGGGTGGCCGGTATTCAGCACCCCGGTACCGCCCGCCCCTTGGCGGGCGGCCTGGCGTTCTCAGGCACCACCGCGCGAATATTGCCGTGCTGGTGGCTGGTGGGGTGCTGTACGGGACGGTGGCCGCATCGACGGAGGTTGGCGCAGCCAACGCCTGCGATTGGACGATCGTCAGCGAAACCGGGGACCGTTCGGTTGAATCCAGGGAGGAGGTGGAGGAACGGCTGCACACGGAGCTCGCCATCAAGCTCAGGCAATTCGATGCATGCACCGAACACCTGCGTGCCAGCCAGGGCAAGGCGGGTGCCGGCGCGGCAGGCGGCTCAGGCGCGGCTACCGGCGGGACGGGTGCCCTGGCACCGGGCGGTGGCGAACGGGGCGCCGACGCCGGCGCTTCGCCAGACCAGGTGGCGCAGGGTGCCACTGATGCGGCGCGCGACTCGGTCGCAAGCATCGGACGCGAGCAGCCCGAGGGCCACAGCACCGTCGGCGCCAAGGGGCGAACCGATATTCCGCAGCCATCGCCCGGGCGGGTTGAACAAGGCAGTGGTAGCGCTCGCGAACCGCTCCGTCAGAGTTCTGTCGAAGACGATGTCGCCCGTATCCTGCGGGAGGCGGCGGAAAAGGAAACCAACCCGGAGCGCCGGGCGGCGCTATGGGAGGAATATGAAAACTACGTCAAGAACCTCTGAATCTGTGCTGGCAACCCACCTATTGGCGGCAACGCGTCTGACGGCGCTGCTGCTAGTCGCCTGGGTGCCGACGGCCTGGCCGGACGCCCCGGGGCCCCGCATCGAACCTGGCCCTGGCGTGGCGGAGCCATCCGGCGCACAGACGGCCGAGCGCCCCCTACGGCGCCTGCCGCCCCTCGATTTGGCGGTGCCGATATTGGATCCGGGCCTGCCGGCGAACCAGCAGGTCTGGGAGAAGCGGGGCATTTGGCCAGAACTGCGGCGCGCCGAAGCCGTCCGCAGTGCCCATATGATTGCCGAGGCTATCCGCGCCCGGGGGCTCTTCGATAGGGTTATCGTCACACCAGACAGCGCGGCGAGCGCAGATCTGTACCTGCTCGGCGAAATCACCCGGTCCAACGGCGAAGACCTTCGCATCCGCTTCCGGCTGCTCGACGCCACGGGTAGGAACTGGCTTGCCGACAGGACGGTTCGCCATCGTGTGCCGGAGGGCTGGCATGAGAACAACGTCCACCGCAGCGCCGATCCCTTCGCCGACCTGTACACGGAAATCGCCACCCTTGTGGAGCAGCGCGCGCTTGTCGAAGCTGGGCGGCATGCCGCTGCCGAGAAGAGAAACCAGAGCCGTATCGCCAAGGGCCGAAGTCCGCGGCTCAGCGACGTGGAGAAGCTCGCCCTCACCAGGGATCTGGTGCTCGCCAGGTACTTCGCCCCCGACATCTACGCGGACACCCTCCGGGAATCGAATGGCCGGTTGCGGTTGCGCTACCTGCCCGCCATGGACACCGAAGAATGGATTCGAATACAAACCGTGCAGGCCCGCGATCGGGATTTCAGCCAACGGTTGTCCGGGGGCTACGCCGACTTTACCGGGCGCATGCAGCAATCCTACGCGCTCTGGCAGAGAGATTCGTACCCGATCGCGCGGCAGCAGCGCCTATTGAAGGAGCGGTCCACGGCCCAGGCCATCCTGGGCGTTTTGGCCGCCGCCGCCACGGTTGCCGCCGCGGCCGACAAGGATGTGGGCACCCTGCCCACCGTGGCCGCCGGTGCCGCCAGCGCGGCCTTGTTGTACTCCAGCTTTCGCACCAACCGGCAAAGAAGGGCCGAGGTGGCGGAGCTGAACGAACTGGGCCGGTCTCTACAAACCGAGTTGGCGCCGGCGGTGGTGGAGCTTGAGCAGGGTACGGTCACCCTGCGGGGAACCGCAACCGAGCAGTTCACCCAATGGCGCGAACTGTTGCGCGCGATGTACGCCAACCAGACCGACGATCTCACCGCCGTCGCCGTGGTTGGCGCGAGCCCCTAGGCCGGGCATCGCGCCAAGAACCGAGCGGTGCCCTTGTCTTGCCTGCCAGGAAATCGAAGTGGGAACCCCCGTGCGCGTAGCGGCGGGCGGGCTTCTTGCCTGGATGCTCGCTGCGCTTCCTTGCGCCCGGGTTCGCCGGCCCGCTACGCCTTGCCGGTACTCGCCGCTGCCCTGTTGTTGGGCGGCCTAGCGGCCTTGCCGGCCCTTGCCGCCGGGGTGGGCTGCGCCGGGGAGTGGGCGAATTCACCCGTCTGCCGGGAGCGTCAGGCGGCCATCGACGCGCGGGCCAGGGTCGATGCCGTTATGGAACGCCTAGCCGTAGTGGACGAGCCGCCCTGGGATGCCGAGGAGTTCGCCGCCGCCGAGGAGTTGCGCCGGCAGGGCATGGCGCTATACCGGGATGAGTACTTTGGCGATGCGGCGGCTAGGTTCCAGGGGGCGCTTACCCGGCTGACCGCCATTGGCGATGCGTTCGAGGCGTTGGTGCGGCACCGTCTGGCCACCGGCCAGAGCTTCCTCGACACCGGCAACTACCGGGCGGCCATCGCCGAGTTCGAAGCCGTCTTGCATTGGCAGCCGGGCTTGGCCGAGGCGGCCAACGGGCTCGCCACTGCGGAACAGGGGGTAGAGGCCCTGGCTTTGCTTCAGGAGGCCAACCAGCTCATCGAGCGGGGCGAACTCCGGGCGGCGGAGAAGACGCTCCAGGCGGTACCGTCCGGGCTGCTGCGCCCCGGTGTCGGTGACGCGCGCGCCCGCATTGTGGCGCTGCGCCGTCAAGATCGCTTCAAGGGCAGCATGTCCAGCGGCTTTGCGCATCTTGATCGTGGCGAATGGGCGCAGGCGGAGGCGGCCTTTCAGGCGGCATTGCAGGCTGACCCCGGTTCGGTCGCCGCCCAGGAGGCCCTGGAGGATGTGCGCCGCCGGCAAATCGATGCCGAGTTGGCCACCCGGCGCACCGAGGTGGAGGCGGCGCTCAATGCGGAGCGGTGGCCGGAGGCGCAGGCGTCGTTGCGGCGCATTCGGCAGCTTGCGCCAAATGACGCACTGGCCGCCGACCGGCTGGTCCGCGTCGCCTGGCTGGTGGACATCGAGGGGCGCATCGATGCGTTCCTCAGCCAGCCAGGGCGTTTGGCGACCACGGCGGTGCGCAACCAGGCGGCCGATCTGTTGGTCGAGGCCGCAAAGCGCGGCGACCATGGGGTGCGCATCGGCGGGAAGCTGGTCGATCTGCGCACGGCTGTGGCTGCCTGGGGCCGCCGGGTGCAACTGACCCTGCGCTCCGACAACAGGACCGAGGTTCGCATCATGCCAGGACGCGGCCTGGGCAAGTTCCGACAACTGCAACTAGAGGTGCTGCCGGGCGACTACGTGCTAAGCGGTCGCCGGGCCGGCTATCGAGAGGCCCGCCTGCCGTTCGCCGTGCCCCTGGAATCTGGCCCCCTGGCCTTCGAGATCGTCTGCGATGAGCGATTCTGAGCCGCCGACGGGCATCGATGCCTACATCAGTAGGCGGCGCCTGCATCGCAATATGATCATTGCGGCCATACTGCTGATCGCCGCCGCGCCCATCGTGTTGGTGTTTACGGCAAGGGCCTTCGAACTCCAGGCAACCCCGGAGCGGGCCGCCGCCACCAGCTCGCTGCGGCGGTCCAGCGGCGCGTTGCTGATCATGGGCAACCGGGTGCTGCTGTTCTCCGCGGTAGGCGGTGTCCAGGTTGCGGCTAGGGGCTATGCGCCCAAGCTGGTCGAGCTAGCCAAGGCGGGTGGCCAACAGCTAATCGAGGTAGCGCTTGAGCCGCTGCCCGGCAGGGTGGTCGTAGGCGTCGATTCGGCGTCGCATTTCGAACTGCTGGTCGATGGGGACGCCCTGGGGGGTGCCCCCGTCACCGAGTTGGAACTACAGCCCGGCGCACACCGGATCAACATCCGGGGTGGCTGGATTCTGCCCATCGAGGAGTTGATCGATGTGGCTGGCTACGGCGAGCAGCAGCAGTTCCGGTTCACCACCGAGCCGAGCGGCAGCACCTTTGCTGTCTGGGTCCGGCCGGGTGAGGCGGAGATCGTCCTGAATGGCGTTCCAGTGGGTCGTGGTGCCGCCCACGCGCACGCGGTGCCGCTTGGTTTGCACGAGGTGGAGGTTCGGTTGCCCGGATATCACAGCGCCCGACGGCAATTCACCGCCGTTCCGGACAGCCTAGCGGACCTAGGCCTGATTGAACTCGCGCCTAAGGACGCGACCCTTACCCTGAGGTCCGCTCCGGAGAGGGCCGCCGTCCTGGTGGACGGCCAGTTTGTCGGCAACACCCCGCTACAGGTTGAGCTTGCCGCCTTGCGCACGCACAACTTGACGATTCGGAAATTCGGCCACGAGGTGCTTCACAGCCAGATACGGCCCGGCCCGGGCGAGGCGCTTGAGCGCACCTTTCACCTTGGAGGCCGCGGCTTCGATGCCGAGGTGAGCGCCGATTTGGCGGCCCGGGTGACGGTCAACGGCATCGACCGGGGCACCACGCCGACCCGCATACGGGTGCGGGCGGGCGACCGTATCGGTGTGGTTCGCGAAGGCTATCAGACGCAATCGGTGGTCGTGGCTGCGGTGGGCGGTCCCGAGCGCAACTACGCGTTCAAGATGATGCTGCCCGAGGAGTGGGCCTTCCAGCAAGCCCCGGCGGAGATCAGGACGGTGGACGGGTCGGTGCTACGCAAGTTTCCAGCCGTTCGCTTTCGACCCTGGCTGGCGGAGCGGCCGGAGCGGGGTGTGGAGAAGGTATTGACCCGGGCCTTCTACATTGGCAGGCGCGAGCTGGACTACGATGCGTTCCGGGCTTTCGACCCGGTACCGATACCCGCCGGGCTTTCCGGCCAGCATCCGGTGGCCAACGTGACTTGGAAAAGGGCTGCGGAGTTCTGCAATTGGCTCAGCCGCCGGGAAGGCTTGGCCCCGGTCTACGAGTTCGATGGGCGGGGCGAACTGCGGCTGGTCGTATCCAGTGCGCTCGGCTACCGGCTGCCTACGGAGGCCGAATGGGAGGCGGTGAGCGGCTACGACTTCAACAGCAAGCGGCCGGTGGGGCCCTATCCATGGGGAGAGGCGGCCACCATCCCCCGGGGCTTCGCGAATTTCGCTGGCCGCGAGGCGCGGCACCTAGGCGGGCTGTTCCTTGCCGACCACGCCGACAACCACGCCCAGGTGGCACCCACGGGTACCTATCCGGCTAACTTCAACGGCCTGTACGACCTGACCGGAAACCTAGCGGAATGGGTGACGGACTACTACGCCCCCGTGCCCTCCGCAGTGGATGACGGTCCGCTGATGGACCCGATCGGACCGGCCCGGGGCTTCGATCATGTGGTTAAGGGTTCGAGCTTCCGGTCCTATGAACTGGCAGCCCTCACCTCCGGCCACCGGACCTTTGTGACAACCAGCAGCGATGCGGTGGGCTTTCGTATCGCCAAGTGGCTCTACTGATGCCCGCCGCGCTCGCTTGGCGGTTGCTCCTGGTCGCGGGTCTGGTTGCCCCGAACCAGCCACCGAACCAGCCAGCAGTGGGGCTGGACGATGCGAGCCGGGAAGGGCCGACCGAGCGACCGGCGGCGCAGGAGGGCAATGCTGCAAAACGAGGCGATGTCGCCAGCCAAGACGACGACGGGAACCAAGGTGCCGAAGCCGCCACCGGCGATGGCGCCGAGGAAACCCGCCCAGAGATACGCGCACCTCTAGCGCCCATCGAAACCGAATCCATCCGGGTCAACGCCAATGTCGATCTCCCCCAGGATATCTAATAGACGGCACCGGGGCCGTGCCCTCGCTCGGTCTACAAATGCAAACCGATACAGCAACCCGATGTTGGGCAATGCTCATTGTGGCTTTCCGCGGGAGCTCCGCCGTGATCGTTGAGCCACCCGCCGCCCTGACGCTGCGCCGTCGCTTGGTGCGCTTCTCCGCCGGGCACGGCGTCATCCTGGATCTCGTCGGGCTGATCCTCTGCGCCGCGCTCGTGCACCTCGTCTACCTGTTCTATATCGATCCGGTGGCTGGCGACGCCATACGGGCGGCCACCGCCGAAGGCGCCGTGCCGGAACGCAATCTGGCGGTGATTCTTAAGGATCTGGAGCAGGAGATCTGCCTCGTTATCGGCCTGTGGTGCGCTTGGCTGCTGGCCTTTCGATACCGGCTGTTGGAAAGCGAGGGCTATCTGCTGGAGCTGGATTTCCTACAGCTCGACGCGGCCACGGACGCGAGCCAGGCAACCCTCGAAGGCCTGGGGCAGCGGCTCGCGGAAGCGGCCGCCAAGGTGCCAAACTCGCTACTGCTCGAAAGCCTGGGTCTGGCCTTCGACCGCATCCGCCTAAACGGTGATTTTCACGAGGCCAACGAGGTGGCCAGCGAGGCTTGCGACCTCCACCTAGAGACCCTCTACGCCAAGCTGGCAATCACCAGGTATGTTCTTTGGGCGATTCCCTCCATCGGCTTTCTTGGCACGGTGCGCGGCATCGGCGAAGCCTTGACCAAGGCCGGCGAGGCGATGGCCGGTGACATCTCGGGCGTGGCCGCTAGCCTCGGCATTGCCTTCAATTCAACGTTCGTGGCCCTGTTTGTCAGCCTCGTTCTGATGCTCGTCTCCAGCCTGCTGCAGGGGCGCGAGGAACGCCTGGTCGCCAACTGCAAGCATTTCATTTCCTCCCGGGTGATCGCCCAGCTCAGCGCGCTGGCTAAGACGACCGTGGTGGAGGGGGCCGCCCCGGCTTCCACGAAGGAGACCGGTACAGGCGCTCCGGCGTGAAGCGCCCGGTGCAAAGGCCGCGGCTCGCGGGCTTCGGGCTCGCCTTTCTGGATGTGCTCTGTTGCGGCCTGGGTTCGGCGGTGCTGTTGTTGCTGATCGTCAAACATGGCCCGGCGACTGTTGATGCCGCCGACTCCGCCTTGGTCGCCGAACGGATTCAAGAGGCCAAGGCCGACATTGCCGTGGTGCGCGAGCAGCGCGACGGGCTTCGCTCCCGGCGCCGGGCCCAGGAACAGGCGCTCGCCGCCAACTTGGCTTCCCTGCAGGCCGCATCGGACCAACAGACCAGCCAAGCCTTGGGCTACACCACCCTGCTTAGCCAGCTCCAGGCAGAGCGCGCCGCCTTGCGCGCCGCCGTTGCCAAGCTGCGGGAGTCGCAAGTCGCCGCGCGGGAACCGGACCGGCCACCCGAGACCCATGCCCCCAAACGCCAGCTTACCGGCATCAATGTACAGGACGACCGGGTAGCCATTTTTCTTGACCGTTCCGCGAGCATGCTGCATCGATCGCTGGTGGAGATCATACGTCTGCGCGCGTCCGGCCCGGCCGCGCAGCGGCAGGCAGAGAAGTGGGCCGACGCCAAGGAAGCGGTCCTTTGGGCGTATCGGCAACTGCCCCACGAGGGGCGCTTTCAGTTATTCACCTACGCCCAGGACCTGCGCGACCTCGACGGTGCCATCGTCGAGCCCGGCGATGCCCTGGACTGGCGCATCAAGGATGCGCGCTCCGCCAACGCCGGGGCGGTCGATGCCGCCGTGGCGCCGATGCTCCCCGGTGGCCCCACGAACCTCAGGCAGGTATTCGAAGCGGCGGCCAGACTCGACCCGAGGCCCGAGCAGTTGCTGATTCTCACCGACGGCTTGCCAACCCTGCCCGGAGACCGGCGTTTGGGCAGTCTGCACGGTTGTCGCGAATCGAGTCGCCGCACCAGGCCCGTGCTGTCGCCGGCCTGCCGGGCCAGCATCTATCTGGATGCGGTGCGGGTGGTCGAGCGGCGCCTGGCCGGCGTGTCTATTGATGTGGTGCTCTACCCTCTCGATGGCGACGCCGATGCGGTGCGCGGCTATTGGCTGCTGACGGCGCTGAGTGGTGGCCGACTGCTGACCCCGGCGGAGGGCTGGCCATGAAGCGTCCCCGCCCGGACGACAGCGACTCCTCGGTCAGCTTTCTGGACGTGATTGCCTGTGCCTTCGGTGCCATCGCGCTCTTGGTGCTGATGCTACCGATTGGCGAGTGGGGACCGGCACCGGAGGCGGAGGCGCCACCCACCGCCGACTACGGCCGTATGCTTTTCACCCTGGCGGGCCTGCGCGAGGAGGTGGCGGCGCTCAGGCGGGAAGTTGCCGAAAACGACCGGCTCGGTGTCGAGGCGAGCACCGACCTCGCCAGCGCCCAGGCGGTGAGCCGCCGGCTGGAAAGCCTTGTGGAGCGCACAAGGGCCGAATCCAACCGGCTGCGCCGCCGCAGCGCGGCTATCGCCGCCAGCCAGAAAATTCTCGACCAGGCGCCGGCGGCGGCGGACGAGCAGGAGCTGGAGGTCGATACCGAGTTGGCCGGCATTCCCGTGGACTCGGAGTACATCGCCTTCGTGGTGGACACATCCGGCAGCGTCACCGGCGATGTGTTCGGCCTGCTCGCCGGCATGCCCAGCATTTGGGACCGGGTGGTGGAGGAGATTGGCAACATCCTGTCGATCTACCCCAGGGTTCGCGGGTTTCAGGTGCTTAATGACCAGGGTACCTATCTCTACGGTGGCGGCAACCGCCGGTGGATACCCGATAGCCCGTCGAACCGCCGGCGGGCGCTAAACCGTATGCAGAATTGGCGGCCGTTCTCCGGCAGCAATCCGGCACCGGGTATCCGCACCGCGATACGCGATCTCTATGCCAGCGACCGCAAGATGGCAATCTTTGTGGTGGGCGACGAGTACCAAAGCGACGATTTCGACGGCTTCCTAGACGCGGTGGACAGTAGCGTGGCCCGCCGTGACGTCGGGCGCGGTGCGCTCAGAATTCACGCTATCGGTTTCTGGAACCAGGGCTTGGAACAGGGTTTCGGCGGCGGGTACTTCGCCGCCTCGACCCGCAACTTCGCTATCTTGATGCGGGAACTCACCCACCGTCACCAGGGCGCGTTCCTCGCCTTGCCCGCGACGGCACCGCCGCCCCGGGTGGCTATCGCCAGAACCGGGGCAATCCTGCACCAGGATTGATCAACGCCCGCTCCGTCCTACCCGAGCCGGCCCCGGCGTTGCCGCGCCGTTGCGGCCGCCCTGTGCAGGCCGGGGCAACCGTCCATGGCGGGTACCGCTATCGGTGCCCCGACAACATGCCCGTTGGGTGGACCATGCGGGTGATCGAGATGGCGACACGCCCGTCGCTACACACCGCCCCGACGACCTGCCCGTCTCGGGTGGACCAGGCCGGGGCTCGCTGCCTTGGGCGGCACCGGGTTTGTCAAGAGGCGCTTACCACACAGCACGGCATCGTTGTCGTTTTCCCGCGTGTCGGGGGCGGATTGTCAAACCGGCGCTCACCGAGGACAATCGGACCTATTGAGACGTTGATGGGAGAGGGCCATGCGAACGGTCTACCACATATTGAAGCAGAAAGGCCGGGGCATCTTCAGCATCGACCCCGCCGCCACTGTCTACGACGCAATCGCCATGATGGCCGAAAAGGAGGTGGGGGCGCTGCTGGTAATGGGGAAGGGTCAACCGGTGGGCATCGTCTCGGAACGGGACTACACCCGCAAGGTGATTCTTAGGGACAAATCCTCGAAGCAAACCCAGGTGTCGGAGATCATGACTTCGAAGGTCATCTCGGCGATGTCCGGCCATCACATCGACGAGTGCGTAAACTTGATGAAAGCGCACCACATCCGCCATCTTCCTGTGATCGACGACGGCGTGGTGACCGGCATGCTGAGCCTGAGAGACCTGTTCTCCGCGATTATCGACGATCAGGCCAGCACCATCGAGAACCTGGAGCACTACGTTCGTGGCGAGGTGCCCTAGCCCGCCCGGACGCGGCTCGCGGATTCTCGGGTCGATGGACTACCGCTGGCTTGGCGACTCGGCCGGTGGACTCTCAGGTGTCAACCCCCGCGCCGCCAAAAAATCCCCATTGAACAGGCTGGACTGATATTTGTGGCCGGTATCGGCTAGCACGGTCACGATGGTGTGGCCGGGGCCGAGCGACTCGGCCACCGCCACCGCGGCGCACAGGTTGATGCCGGTGCTTGACCCGAAGAACCAGCCATCGCCGCGCAGCATCTTGTAGACCATGGCCACCATGCGCTGGTCGCCGACCTGCACGGCATGGTCGATTTCGGTGCCGGCGAGATTGTCGGTAACCCGGCTGTTGCCGATGCCCTCGGTGATGGACGGGCCGGGCGTCATAACAGCCTTGCCGGTGGTCACCCAGTTGTACAGGGCGCTGCCGTGGGGGTCGGCCAGGACGATGCGGATGTCCGGGCGCTGTTCCTTCAGGTACCGGGATACGCCCGCCAGGGTGCCGCCGGTGCCCACCGAGCATGTGAAGGCATCCACTCCGCCGCCCGTTTGCTCCCAGATCTCGGGTCCGGTCGATTCGTAGTGCGCGAGGCGGTTGGCGACATTGTCGAACTGGTTGGCCCATACCGCGTTCTTAAGGGATGCGGCATAACGCCCCGCCTGCTTTTGGTAATTCATCGGGTCCTTGTAGGGAACCGTGGCGACAACGCGCACCTCGGCGCCCAGGGTCTTCAGGATGTCGACCTTCTCCGGCGATTGGTTGTCGGGCATATAGATTACGCACGGGTAGCCGCGCTCGTTGCAGACATGGGCCAGGCCGATGCCGGTATTGCCCGCTGTTCCCTCCACCACCGTGCCGCCCGGCTGGAGTGCGCCGCTCTGCTCGTGTTCGCGCACCATCCACAGCGCCGCCCGGTCCTTGACGGACCCGCCCGGATTCAGGAATTCGGCCTTGCCGAGAATCTCACAGCCGGTCGCCTCGCTCAGTGTGCGGATGCGTATGAGCGGTGTGTTGCCGATGCTGCCGGTGAACCCGTCGCGCATGGCCATGCATCCTCCGCCACGAAAACCGCGCATTCTACCGGGTATCCGCCACCAAATTGAGAGCCGGTCGGTGGCAACCAGAACGATCCCAAAGCCGCCTACCAGCCCCCGGCAAAGCCCGATCCATCAGAATTGGGCCTATGCGCTCGCGCCCGATGTTTGGCAAACTGCGCCTTTCCGCCGGCTGGTGGCCGGCGGCGATGGAAATCGACAAACCGGAAATCGACAAGAGGAATTGAATAGCACCATGGATCTCACTGTGCACTGGGTTGGAATTACCGTAATCATCGTTTTTGTTCTTTCCTATTCCTTCGTGATCGCGGAGGAATTCACGCACCTGCGCAAGTCGGTGCCGGTGATGCTCGGCGCTGGGGTCATCTGGGCCTTCATCGCCGGGCAGTACGTTGGTGGCAGCATGACCCACGAGGCCGAAGAGGCGGTGCGGCATTTTCTCATCGAATTCGGCGAGCTTTTCCTGTTCCTGTTGTGCGCCATGACCTACGTCAACTCGATGAGTGACCGGGGCGTATTCGATGCGCTGCGGTCCTGGCTGGTGCGCCACGGGTTCAGCTTCCGGCAGCTTTTCTGGATTACCGGCGTCATCAGTTTTTTCCTGTCGCCGATTATCGACAACCTTACTACGGCACTGGTGATGTGCGCCGTGGTGCTGGCGGTGGGCAAGGGCAATACCCGCTTCATCGGCATAGGGTGCGTGAACATCGTCGTGGCCGCCAACGCGGGTGGTGCCTTCAGCCCGTTCGGCGACATAACCACGCTGATGGTGTGGCAGCGCGGCGTCCTGGATTTCTGGACATTCTTCGCGCTGTTCATTCCCTCGGTGGTCAATTACGTGATTCCGGCGGTCATCATGGCCTTCTTTGTGGAGAATGCGACGCCGGAGGTGACAGATGAAAGGGTTGTGATGCGGCGCGGCGCGAAACGCATCATGTTCCTGTTCGGATGCACGGTGGCAACTGCCGTATCCTTCCACAACTTCCTGCACCTGCCGCCGTTCCTTGGCATGATGACGGGGCTTGCGTATCTGAAAATATTCGGCCACTACCTGAGCCGCACCGAAGGCGGGGCGAACGCCGCGGGGCCGGGTGAGGAGACCGGCGATGTTGTACCGTTCGACAGCTTTCGGGAAGTCGCACGGGCGGAGTGGGATACCCTGCTGTTCTTCTTCGGGGTCATCATGTGTGTCGGCGGCCTAGGCTTTGTCGGCTATCTCGACCTGGTATCCCAGTATATGTACATTGAACTCGGTCCCACCTTTGCCAACACCATGGTTGGCATCCTCTCGGCGATTGTCGACAACATTCCGGTTATGGTGGCTGTATTGCAGATGCAACCGACCATGGACGTCGCCCAATGGCTGCTCGTGACGCTGACGGCGGGCGTCGGCGGCAGCATGCTGTCCATCGGTTCGGCGGCCGGTGTGGCGCTGATGGGGCAGGCGCGGGGCATGTACACGTTCTTCGGCCACCTGAAGTGGACTCCGGTCATTGCGCTCGGCTACTTCGCCAGCATCTGGGTCCACCTAATGGTAAACAGCCACTACGAGGGCATCGCGCCCTGAGTGTCCGGTAGCCGTAGCGCGGGCCCGTTTCTGTTAGGCTCTAGCCAGTGGAGTCGGGGGGCTGCAAGGAGCGGGAACCACCATGCGGGTCGTGATTGTTGGCGCTGGTCTGCAGGGCATCTGCACCGCGTACTACCTCGCCGGGGCGGGTGTCGAGGTGACGGTATTGGAACGCAACAGGCGCCCGGCCCTGGAGGCGAGCTTCGGCAATGGCGGGTATCTGCAGGCCGAATGCCCGGAAATCTGGAACAAGCCGGGCATTTTGAGCGTACTGCCGAGCTGGTGGTGGTCAAGTATCGGCCGCAGCCGGAAAGACGCCGCCAAGCTGCTACGCACCGGAGAGCTGGTTCGGCTGTTGCCCTGGGGCATGCGTTTCCTGCGTGCGGCCAACACCGATACCTTCTTCAGGCATGTCGCCCTAAACCGCGAGCTTGCTCTTTATTCCCTGGAATGCATGGCCGAACTGCGCCGAGATCAGGGCATCGAATACAGTCACCGCGCCTGTGGCTGCCTGTTCATTTTCCGCGATCAAGGCGCCCTTGACAGCTATACGCCGCTCCTCGACCACCTGGGCGAACGAGGGGCCGCGTGGCAGCGCCTGGATCGGGATACGCTGTTGCAGTCCGAGCCGAGTCTGATTCCTATCGGCGACGCACTGTACGGCGGAATACTGTTTCCCCGCGACGAATCCGGCGATTCATACCTATTTGCCAGGGCGCTCGCCGACCGGGCGCAGCAACTTGGCGCCAAGTTCGAGTATGGGCAACCGGTTTCGCTTATCGCCGCCGACTCTTCCGGTGTACGGGTCAGGGTGGGCACAACCGAGGTGTCCGCCGATAGCCTCGTCATCGCGGCCGGAACCTACTCCGGGCGCCTGGCCGGCGCGTTGGGCATTCGCTTGCCCATCGCTCCGGCCAAGGGTTATTCGTTGACGATACCGCTGGGAGACTGGCGGGATCGGCCGCGCCACGTTATTAGCGACATGGGGGTGCATGCGGGCATCAACGCGCTTGGCGATTCGTTGCGGGTGGCGGGTACGGCGGACTTCTGCGGCTTCGACGAGCGTATCGACCCCGAGCGCATCGCCTACCTGGTGCGCCTGGTGGAAACGGTGTTGCCGGAGTTTGCACGGACGATGGATCGGGACGCTATCCAGCCCTTTGCCGGATTGCGGCCGCTATCTGCCGATGGCCTGCCTCTGGTCGGCGCGACGACCGTGCCCAATGTATACGCCAACACCGGACACGGCGGCCTGGGTTGGACCTTGGCCGCGGGCTCCGCCAAGGCACTGGCAGAGCGGATTTGCGGCGCTGCGCCCGCCATCGACCTCGACGCCTTTTCTCCCCAGCGCATCTAGGGAAAGCCTGATTAAGTTCATGTTCCGGGCACCATGCTCCGTAACCGATGGATTTTGCTTGACGCTATCAGGTAATGGCGTACTTGTTCAGACCTTCCCCAGTGTGCTGTCCGACGGGTAACCATAACGATTATATGTGTCCATCGGCAGATCAAACTTTTATATTTCAATAAGTTACATAAATTGTGGGGGTCTTCGTTGATCGCGGTGCCTCCCTTCGGGTTGCCGCCGGCATCGATACGGGGCCGCAGGTACCCGGCGCACAGCACATCGAGTTCCGCCGCCTCTTTGGCGATCTGGCCTACCCCTGTATGGAGGAGAAACCGGTCGCCGTGCTCGGGGCGAAATGCCCTTGGGCGCGTTACGCCGGGCTACCGTAGGCTTTGCGCAATCAACCCTGTGGCTCGTCGGCGCACATGCTGTGCTGTCGGGCCGGGAAATTCGTTACAGGTGAACGGTCAGCGCGACAATGGCACCGATCAGGGAGACGACCAGCGTGCCCAGGCCCCCGATCAGCCAATTCTTCAGGCTGTCGAAACGATCATTAATCCGGTCGAACCGATCATCGATCCGGTCGAGGCGGTCTTCGACCCGGTCGATTCGGTGGTCGACCTGGTCGATTCGGTCGTCGATCCGGTCGAAGCGTTCGTGTAGGGCGCGGAATCCGTCGTGCATCTCATCGCGCAGTCCAGAGACCACGCCCGCGACGAAGTCAACCAGCGCCCGGGTCTGGGAATCCGTGAAGCCGCCTTCGGCTAGCCTGTCCACCATTGCCCTGTATTCGCCGAGTTCGGTTGGCACAAGTGTACTCCTTTTTTCGGGGGGCCAGTACGGGATTCTTGATCCCTTCGCCGGGCTTCCGCTATAGGAGATGTTGGGTGATCGTTGTGCGAAGTGCGCTCGACGGCGAGGGGTGTCTCGAGCCGAACACCGCCGGCCCCGACATCAAACAATCCGTTGGGTTCAGTCCCCGGTTGGGCAACGCCATGCCCAACGCGCTCGAATAGCCACGAACAACCCGGAGCGGTCCCGGCGCGCCCGATGTCCCGCGGAAGAACATGTTGGACATGTTTGATCACCCGGTGCCCGAAACATGTTTTATCATGGTAGCCAGCTAGTGTTTCATGGGCGGCTTCTGTGTGTTGGGGTGATACAGCGAAGAACGTGCTCATCGGTGTCCTGGTCGGCTCACTCGCGACCTTGCTTGGTGGTGGAGCAGCGTTGCTCCTGTTTCCATTCCTGTTTCCGCCTGCGGAGGTCAATGAAACCGTCGCGACCTATGCCGGTCGGGAGGTGCCGGCGATCATCGAGACGCGGTTTCGGGAAGGCGTTTCCGGACAGGATTTCGCTCACTGGGGACGCGGCGGCGTGCGTGTCTACCGGGGCATCGACGGCGGCGCGCTGATCGAATTGCAGCCGGACTTCGAGGTTGGCCCTGGGCCGAACTTCTGGGTCTACCTCAACACCCGCGGCGGTATCGACGACGAAGCTCACTTCGAGGCCGATGGCGAACGCCGCCGCATCGCCAAGCTGAAGAGTTTCACAGGCTCCCAAGTCTATGCCGTCGAGGAGGAGGCGTTCGCCAATACGGGTGCCTTGACCATTTGGTGCGAGAGCTTTGGCCAATACATCGCCTCGGCGGATCTCTGATTCAGTCAAAGGTTCCTGCCGCAAAAGCATGCTCGGCCTAAGTCAGATACGTTATGTATCTGATTTTTCTAGTAAAGTAATGATCGCATTATTACTTTGCGATGCTGAACGAGGCGGGGATGGGCAGTATATCAGTTTGCATTCCGGCCCTGCCGCATCACCTGTGTGCTCTGCCCCTGCTCAATTCACAGATGCAAACTGATACACCACCCGGGGATGGGCCTGCTTGGAGTTCCTAGACCCTATATTGCGCTATGGGATGTGGCTGCGGCGGGGCAATGCGTGCTACGGCAAAGCGGCCACGACCGGCTGCACTGGATGCCGTCGCAACCGCCCTAGAACCATTGCAGCCGCCCGCACCGCCATGTATCTGGAGTAAAGCGGAGTGCGGCGAACCGGATAACCCGGCGGTGTTTAACCGCCCTGGGAATCACAGCCATCGACCTTAAGCGCACCTGCGCATAGCTGTTAGACTACGCAAAACAGCAGGAAAAGCACCATGATCGTTGTCAATGCCCGCATCCAGACCACGCCGGAAACCGTATCGGTGATGCGCGATGCCATTATCGCAATGCAGGCCGCCACCCTCCAGGAGGAGGGCTGCGAGGATTACAGCTTCAGCGTGGAGTTGGCCGACCCCGGTGCCATCCGCATCACCGAGCGCTGGGCAACCAGGGAGGCGCTGTCCGCCCACTTCCAAACCCCGCACATGGCCGAGTTTCAAAAGGCCATGCAGGCGCACCCGCCGCGCGACGTCAGCGCCCACTTCTACGACGCCACCGAAATCGACATGCCCCAATGATCACCCTGTGGGGCGGCGCCACCGCGCGCACGTTGCGGGCGCACTGGATGCTGCACGAACTCGATGTGCCCTACGAGGCGAAGCTCATCGCTCCGCGCTCCGGCGAAACCCACACCGAGGAATTCCTGGCACTGAACGTCAAGGGAAAGATTCCCGTGCTGGTCGATGGAGACATGGTGTTGACGGAAAGTGCCGCCATCATCACCTACCTAGGCGACCGCTACGGCCCCGACACCGGCTTGGTGCCCGCCCCCTATACGACCGACCGCGCCAGATACAACGAGTGGCTCGCCTACGTACAGATGGAACTCGACGCGCATACCCTCTATATCCTGCGTAAGCACCGCGACCTTGCCGAACTGTATGGCGAGGCGCCGGCAGCGGTGGCCACGGCCATCGAGGGCTTCGGCAAGCTCATCGGCTTCGCCGAACAGCGGCTGCGCGCTAGCGGCTACCTGGTCGGTGCGCAATTCACCGGCGCGGACCTGATGCTGGTCTCCTGTCTAATCTGGGCCCGCGCCTATGGGGTTGGCGTACCCGACACGCTCGCGGAATACCGCGACCGTCTAACCGCGCGCGAGGCGTTCAAGCGGGCCGCCGCGCTGAACTCATCGGTCCCCACCGCCTAGTCGTTCGGTAAGTTGATGGAGCGACGCATCCTGATCAAGGTCCAAGCCAACGGGTCGACAGCATGACGCCGCTCTCTCCCGAACCCGGCAGAGTCGCCCTGGTCCGCCAGCGCCGCTACCTCGTCGAGAAGGTGGTGCCGCCTCCGTCATCCGGTGAAGCCATGCTCGTCGATCTTTCCTGCCTTGACGACGACGCGCAGGGCGAACCGCTGTCGGTGTTGTGGGAGCACGAGCTCGAAGCCCGTGTGCTCGAGGACGATGGCTGGTCCGCCGTGGCCGACAAGGGCTTCGACGATCCGGCGCTGTTCGCCGCCTATCTCCGCACGCTGTCGTGGAACTGCGTGACGGCGACCGACCCTAACCTCTTTCAGGCGCCCTTCCGCGCCGGCATTCGCATCGACGCCTACCAGCTCGACCCGCTGCGCAAGGTCGCCGAGGCAGGCCGCTACGACGCCGATGCGCGTGTGCGCAGGATCGTCGAGTGGATCGACGCCAACATGTGCCCGCTGTATGCAGCGTCTAAAGCCCCCCCCCCCCCCGACACCACCTCAGTGGACCGGCGGTCGCCTGCTTATCTTCACCGAGTACGAGGACACGCGCCGCTGGCTTCAGCGCAGCCTGAACGAGGCGATCGCGCACTCCGACCGGCCACGCGAGTGGATCGCGGCCTTCACGGGCACGACCTCCCGGCAGCGGCGGGAAGACGTCAAGCACGCCTTTAACACGGAGCCGGGCGACCATCCGCTGCGCATCCTCATCGCGACGGACGCTGCGCGGGAGGGCCTCAATCTGCAGCGGCACTGTCATGATCTGTTCCATTTCGACCTGCCTTGGAACCCGAGCCGCCTTGATCAGCGCAACGATTTCCTCGACCGGGCGCTTGTGGTTCCGACGGTCGGTGTCGAGGATGCCGCTTTCTTCGATCTCTCCGAACAGGAGTCGTAGTGGAATTCGGCGCCTTGGCTGCGGCCAGCCGGCAGGATCTCGTCCGGCTAGCGAACCTGCTGGAAGCCGGCCTTCTGACACCGCCCCCGAGTGCGCTGGCGCTGCGTGATCACATCGACGCTGCTCAGGCCGCACCGTTGGCGCAATACCTCGGGGAGCTCGTCGCAAGAGACATGTCGCCCGCCCATATCGCGCTCCTGCTTCGTGCCCTTGCAGCCGGCGCACCGGCGGCTGACGCTTCCTCGTCGTCCGTCGAAGTGGTGGTCAGCGGCCCGGATGCTGCCGGCGGCGCACGCGATACCGGTGTCGTCATGCGGCAGCTCTTCGCCAGGGCGCACAGGCGCGTGCTCGCGGTGGGCTTCGCGGTCCATCAGGGAAAGTCCGTGTTCAGTACCTTGGCCGAGCGGCTCGACAGCGACGATGCCTTCGAGGCGACCCTGTGCATCGATGTGCGCCGTCAGCCCGGCAATACCACCATCGACCGTCACATTCTCCGGCGCTTCGCGAACGAGTTCGTGCGCAACGAATGGCCCGGCAGTCGTCTGCCTCGCGTCTACTACGACCCCCGGTCCCTAGAACACGCAGGCCGCAGGGCTAGCTCGATGCACGCCAAGTGCGTGGTCATTGATGGTGCGGAGGCCCTGGTGACCTCGGCGAACTTCACCGAGGCGGCGCAGGAACGAAACATCGAGCTCGGCCTGCTCGTGACGTCGCGCTCCGTGGCGCAGCGGATCGAGGGCCATTTCACGTCGCTGATCCAGCAGGCTAACCTTGAAAGACTGCTGTTGTCTTGACCCTTGATCGAACGAGTCGTCAACGACTTGCGGGATCGTCTGTATGCTGAATCTACCGGAACCGCTCACCTACATGAATAATCGCACGGGGTAGGAGTGCGGTTGCAGCTTCGGCATCCGCTTCACGATTGTGGCGAGCCTATCAGCAAAATTGAGAGTCGCAGGGAGTCGATCATAGGGGCCGTCGTTGTTCCAATTCATCTTCGTCAGCGCCAGGGTCTCCAGGCACAGATCGTCGATCAACCCCAATCCTGCGTGGCGTACGAGCAACAGGGGTTCGGGGATACCCTTTCCCTCCTTGTAATAGTCACTTCCGTTCGCAACTTCCGGCAGGTTGCCCTGGGTCCACAGTAGCGCCTCTTGCGGACCGAGCTGAAATGTCGTTCCCCTTCGGCACGGATAACCGTGCACTCGTTTGCGGGCCGGGATCAGTACTCCACGCCAACCGCAGCTCTGCTGAACGTGGACGAGCTCGATATCATCGGCCCCGGAAAACGCATCGAACACTCCGTTCATCTCTTCCTGTCGGAACTCGGTGCTCTTGTGCACGACGATTCGTCTTGGTGCATCTCCGGAATGTTTCCGTTGATAAATCGAGAGGCTCCGTGCCATGACCTTCATCATCTGGTCGCGGCGCAGAAAAGGGTTCTTGCCGAACAGCCTGACGTCGCCTGCTTCGTAGGCAACGAACTCCAGTCCGGAAGCCTCCGCGTCGAACACCTGGCTGCAGCAGATCGCAAACCTGGAATCCATGCTGAAACCGGACCGCAAGGCATAGCCGATGCCAATGAAGGCAGTGCCTCGATCCGGTTCGGCCAAGACCCAGGGGATGCCACCCGCCTTGGTGTAGAGCGCGATTGCCAAGCGCCAGGCGACGCTGCATCGGCAGAGATACTGGAGCGCTTTGTCCTCCCGAAGGAATTGGACGCAGATGCCCTCCGAAGCCGCATACGCTTTCACGTAGTCGTGGAGATCGAAGTCATCGCCCGCGGGCCCGCGGAAGCCTGCCTGCCACTGCTGTGTGAGTAGGATCAGAACCACGTCGAACGCATCACGAAGGTTGCGCAGCGCAAACAGTGCCCGTGTGAGCGCTTGGCCTAGTTCCAGATGCGGGGTTGGAGAGGCACTCATTCGACTCGACAGGTCCGATGGCAGTTCGATCGTCGTGCCCTCGCCTGCGCGTACCAGCGGCACGCCGAACACCTTCTCGAACCCCGGATAGTCCAGCAGGTACGCCCTGCGTTCTCGTGGTCGATGCGCCTGTTCCAGCTCGCGAATCTGGGTGACCACGCGCCCGGCATCTCCTGGCGGCACGATCATCGCGATCCGGATTGAATTGGACACCGCAGATATCTTGTCTCGACTGTACGGGCCGAAGCGCAGCAACCCGCGAATCGGATGGGTGTCAACATCACGCGCGCTCCGCGACCCGAACCGCAGTCCGGGTTCATCGAGCACGACGTGACCGGGAAGGCGATATGGTCTCGGAGTCGCGCTCATCGCTGCGCCTGCCCGCTGAAGGCCGATGTCCGCAACAACTCGAACTCCGCATCCACACCGTCACCAATGCCGAACGCGCGACATAGAACACTCTTCTCGTTGCCGAAAATCAGCGAGATCCATCCATCCAGCAACGCATTCGCCATACGGTTGTGCCGTCTGGCCCGACGCTCACGCACGAACTCCCGAGTCGCCTCGACCACATCTTCCGGCGTGTCTTCGGGCAGTTCGGTCTCGATCATCGGCTCGAGAAGAAGCCATGTCTGCTCGAGCCGATAGTCCATGCGCAACCTGCAGGCCTCGCTCCATGGCACGGAGGTCCCGGGGACAGCTCCTGATACTCGATCGACCGGCCGGGCGCTTTCCGAATTGAACACTGAGGCACCGACCTTATCTGGATTGGGCAGCAGCACCGTTGCACGCCCCCGGCGACGCAGTCGCAGACCCGACATCTGTCCGACCGCACGGAAAAGCGCTTCGCGAACCAGACCGCGCTCGCCGGTTTCGCGGACGAGGCGGTTGGCCGAGAGAGGATGCGTGTTGAAATCCTTGATGTCGAATGGCCCGAAGGCCTTTCGGATGTCCACATCTCGTCCGAAGGCAAGCACCCCATGTTCACTCCGGCTCGCGACGATATCCACTTCCGCGGACTTGATTGCCTCATTGATCTCCTTGTACCCGCCAATGGTGCAGTCCACCAGTCGGCACATCGCAGGCCTCGACACTACGGCCAGGGCGTTGGTACGGATGGCCGGCGTCGCTCGGATGCTCCTTCGCGTCGTCGTGCTCGTCAGGCGCGGCCGGACATTGCTGTCTAGGCTCGTCAACTTCTTCGCAGTCTGCGGCAGGTAGCGCACTAGGTCGACAAACAGCTCGTCGAACGTCTCGGCCTCAACCATATGCGCGTCGATCCCGAGCGATTGGGCACGTTCAATGAAGTCAGAGACCGCCCTGAACGGTTCGTCCCGACTTCGCTTGAACCAGAAAAGCCCGCCGGGGAAGCCTTGGCCATCGTCCAAGGCTTCATCGAACGCCTCCATCACCGAGGTGTCTCTGCCGCTATAGCCGACTACGGCCAGCCCATGCCGCCGACAGGTATCAATGAGGCTGCGGCGCATCTTCGCATCCTGCCTCCGCAACTCGTCATTGGTGTTCTTCAGCGCCTCCGAGTGATAGTCCCCATGCAGCTTTCCGTAGATCGGCCAGCGGTTCTCTTCCAGCGCATGGCGGAGCTTTTCTGGTTCGCCCAAGTCGCCCGTCACCAGACGACCGGTCCCTCCGAGGATGTTCGCGGCGACGTCCTCCAGCGTGCGGTCGAAATTGGTCGTCCATATGATGCGACAGAGGTTCTCGGACATGAGTAGCGCCAGCCCCATGTGCCCGAACGACGGTTTCCCGCGGGCAATCAGCTCGTCGAGGTAGGCGCGCCGGTCTCGCGGTGCGTGGAAGGTCGCTTCGAAGTACGTCGAGTACTCGGTCTCCGATCCCTCTGGAGGAAAGTTCCCCAGCGCGTCGAAATGGGCCTGCAGCTTGCGTTGGACCGCAGGCTCGCCGATGTCTGTAATGGCGGATGGCGGAAGTTTCCTTTCAGAACGATAGAGTCGCTGCTTGAAATCCCAGATCATGTCGCCCGCGGTCTTGATGCCCGCGGCTCTTGAGGCGCCAGCGCCCAGAAACCACATGATCTGCTTGGAACGAAGCTGAAACAGGCGCAAAAATGCGGGGATATCCATCCTATTGACCTACCGTCTCGCTTTCCGGCGAAGAGATGGCGACCAAAGCGAGCGTCGTGGCACGTATTGGCCCGCGCCTGTTGCCCGAGATACAGCGACGACGGTTGCGGAGCGGGTCATGATTCGCCCGCCTCGGCCAGAACCAGTCGACCAACGGTCCGGTTATGCCAACTCCTCGTATACGCCTCTTTCAGCGCCGGGATTGCCCGATGGCCGGCATCCTCGAGCAGTCGTTCCAGCGACACCAGCCGCTCCCGGCATCCGAGCCGGATACCGAAGCGCAGGCTGGCCTTGTCCGGCCCACACAGCACCCAACCATCGTCCCGATGGAGGGCGTGCGCTCAAAGCGAAGCCTCTCCGCGATCTAGGACGATATCGGGCACCCGCACGGCCAATTCGGCCCGCTCTCGCTCGCCGACTTCATGAACCGCCGACAGAGAAGCCCGCAGTTCCGACCCGTCGATCCATTGCTCCCGCCGCCGCCGTTGAAAGCCCGTTTGCGTCTCCACCACGCAATCCTCGACGGTTTTGACCGTATAGCCGCCTGCCAGCGCCCGCCACGAACCCGTACGGTGACATTCGAGGATGACGTTCGTGTCCACGAGCACGGAACCTTGATGTCGCGTCATCGAAGATCACAACTTCACAGGCACCTCGACGCCATGCGTTGCGAACAGATCTGCCAGATCGTCCACCGTCATATCGACGAGGTTCGCCGCGCGCCGTGTCGAGACAAGGCCTTGTTCGATGGCAAGGCCGAGAACCTCCACGAATGGCTTCGAATACAGGGCGGGCGTGACGCTCCTTGCGACTTGCCCGCCGTTGTTGCGCAAGGCCGCCTCCGGCAGGGAGCGCGCCACAGCCGGTTTCAGGTAACCGAGCGCAACCAGCCGCCAGCGCAGTGCGGAGGACGTTACGCGAAGGTCGTCCGCCACGGCGTTCAGTCGGGCGATCAACTCTTCCTCGACCAGAGACCCCCAGTCTCCGTAGCGCTCCAGCGTCGCAGCCGGCATCAGTACCGCCGCAGCAAAATTGTTGGCGAGTTGCTCCACCCGATTGCCGCCGGTCTCCCGCGCCTCCTCGGAGTGTTCCGGCGGCATTGCGTCCCAGGTCAGGATGTGAAACAACTCGTGCGCGAGGTCGAAGTGGCGGCGACCCTCGACTTCTCGGCGCGCGATCAGGACCGTGTCCAGTTCCGGCAGGCGACAGGCCGCTCCGGAAATGCCTTCGCGGGTATCCACCATAAGAACCAGGATGCCCAGTTCCCGCTCCATGACCTCGACCAGACCCCTTGCCGGCGCCTCGCCGAGGCCGAATTCAGCCACGAACCGCGAGCCGGCCAGCATCGCGTCCTCGAAACACGAACGGCGGTTGAGGCCGAGCGCCCGGCGCATGAACGGGGTTTCGCGTCCGACCTGCGGCGCCAGAGCACGAAACGCCGCGATCCAGCGGCCGGCGACGCGTTCGTACTCGCCGAGCTGTTCGGCCCCGACACCTGTCTGCCGCCACGAGAAGCGGCCTTCACCAACGAGCCGAAACGGATCCGTGAAATACTCCAAGGGCACATCCAGCATCTCCAGGGCCAGCATCAGTTCGGCCGCCGTCACACGACGCGCGCCGGTCTCGATGGCCGAGACGGTCTGCCGATCCTTGAAGCCGAACATCCGCGCAAGATCGTCTTGGGAGAGCTTGCGCTCCTCCCGTAGCGCCCTGAATCGCGTACCGATTCGCCGTGTGGACATGACGATCTCCCGCAGCATGGATATTCTTGCATTTCAATTTTCGCAATAATTCTATGCGATGTGCAACCGCACCGCGCCCCCGGGGCGGAGTTGGAACCTTCGGAAGTTGGCGGCGAGGGTTTCGCCGTCGGGGCGATGGGCGAACACCAAGGCCAACGCGATGGTGTTCAGGCTGGCCCGGTTCAGGGGACCGCTCCCGGTGCGGGTCAGGCATGCATACTCGCCGAGCGCGGTGTCGCGCACATGGTGGTTGCGGAGCGGATCATGATCCGCACGCCTCGGCAAGAACCAGTCGACCAACGGTCCGGTTATGCCAACTCCTCGTATACGCCGCTTTCAGCCGGGCGACCTCCACAACGGTCCTTTCCGCAGGGAGAGCCTTGCCGTTTTTCGGTACGTTTGTTCGCGTCCGGGGCCAGTGATTTGCCGGTGGTTGAAGCCGGGCACTGGCACCGACGAGGTCGGCGGCGGATAACGTAGGATTGTTCCGCAAATTGTGCGGGACGGTGTTTCCGGTCTGACTGGATGAAGTTGTCTAAGCAACAAACAGTCAGGGGCGCCGGAACCGCCCCACCGGGCCAGCGCCCACCTGGAACGGTTGTTAATCCCTCATGACACCGAAGATGTGCAACAGCGCCATAAACAGGTTGTAGAACGACACGTACAGGGTCACGGTCGCGCGGATGTAGTTGGTTTCGCCGCCGTGCACGATGGCACTGGTCTGCCAGAGAATGGCGGCGCTGGCAAAGAGCACGAAACCGCAGGAAATGGCCACGGAGAACGCCGACAGGTCGAAGAATATTCCAAGCACGACCGCGCCCATCAGCACGAAGAAGCCCACCACCAAGAAGCCGGAAAGGAAACTGAAATCCCGGCGCGTGACCACCGCATAGGCAGAAAGGCCGATGAATGCGGCCGCCGTGGTGCCAAGCGCCGAGGCGACTAGGCCAGGCCCGTTTGCCAAGCTCAGGTAGGCATTCAGGATGGGGCCCGCAATAAAGCCCATGAAGCCTGTGAACAGGAAGGTGAACAACAGGCCCAGGCTGCTGTCCGCGGTTTTGTGCACCGCATAGAGCAGCCCGAAAAAGCCGACGAGGGTAATGATGATGCCCGGATGGGGGGCGTTTATGGCCATGGCGACCAACGCCATCGCGGTGCTGAACGCCAGTGTCATGCCGAGCAGCAGGTAGGTGTTGCGCAGCACGCTGTTTATCTGCACCGCTTGGGCAGTGCGGGTGCGGGAGGTGATCAGGTTCGGTTGGGCCATTTCGATGCCTCGAAAGTCAATGTCTCTGCTTCTATATAGGCAATCACTGCCGCTAATTCAAGGGCGGCGGTTCTCATTTTGGCGTCTAACTGCGCTTTTCGGTGCGCGGCACCCCGCATTTCCGGCTCAACTCGGGCCAAATCGACCGGCAAACACTTCCTGTGCAGCGGCGGAAAGCCATAATGAGAACTGCCGATTCGGTGATGTTTTCAGCGGGTAGTGGCTCAGTTTGAATCCCGAGCCTGCCGAATTCCCGTGTGCCGTGCCTCCGCTCGGCCCACAAAATCAAACTGATACACGACCTTTCAGCGGCTAGTGGCTCAGCAACTCCCGCCAACGCCCCAATGCCCAATTTCGCGGCTCGACTTGACGGGATTTCGGTCGATTTGGGCGTCCAATTGTGGCGATTCCAGGAACGCATGGAGCTTAGCGGGAGTTGCTGCACAACTCCCTTTCAGTGCCATCGGCGCGGCGCGGTCAATCCCCGGCCCGCAGCAGCTTCCCCGCACAATCCCGGGCATCGATCTGGCCATCGAGCAGTGTCAGCAAGGTGTTCGCGAACGGCGCCGCTAGGCCTTCGGCGGCGGCGTGCGCCACGAACATGCGCGTGGCCCGCACACCCTCGGATACCATCACGGTACTCCCCAAGGCCTCATCGAGGTGGCGCCCGGAACCAAGCAACTCGCCGGTGCGTCGATTGCGGCCATGCGGGGAGGTTGCGGTCACAAACAGGTCGCCCACGCCAGCCGCGCTCAGCGCCGTATCCGGCTGCGCCCCCAGCGCCGGGAGCAGCCGGCAGGCTTCTCGAAATCCGGCCGTAAAAACGGCTGCCTTGAGATTGTCCCCGCCCGGTCCATCTTGGCCGCGGAGGCCGTCGCAGACCCCGCAGGCCAGGGCGATGACGTTCTTGAACGCGCCCCAGAGTTCCACGCCCAGGGGATCGTTGGCGTAGCGAAGCTGCAGGGTGTCGGTGGATAGGCAGTCGGCTAGGGTCTGCGCGACGGACGAATCCTCCGCGGCGACCAGCGCGGTGCTCAGCACGCCGGCGGCCAGCTCCCGGGCAATGGTCGGCCCGGTCATCACCGCTAGTTCATTGGCACGCCGTGCGGCCCGCAGAATCTCGACAATGGCCTCTGATACCAGCCGTTCGCCGGGCGCAAGGCCCTTGGCAAGATCCAGCAGCAACTGCCCATCCGCCAACTGCGGCGCTATATCGTCGACAACATCGAGAATCACATGGGAGGGCAGTGCCAGCACCACCACTTCGGCACCGGCCAGCGCGGTGCCTAGGTCCATGGTTGCTTCCACACCCGGAAGTTGCGCATCCGGCAGGTACTTGGCGTTGGTGCCGGTGTCGCGAACGCTCGCGTACACCTCTTCCTCCACCGTCCAGCCGCACACTCTGTTTCCCTGTAGCGACCAGATACGGGACAGCGCCGTCCCGAAGTTACCAAGCCCGAGAACGGCGATGGAGGTCATGGACGATTACCGCCGCAGTGCCGGGCCCCAGGCTTAAGCCCGCGGGTCAACCCGCCAGAACCGCAGGGCAGTGGGTTCCCGCCCTGCAACTCGGTACTTGGAGGAATAGGCACCTAGAACGTCGATGATGGTAAGTGGGTCGTCGACCCGGCTTAGCCGGCCCTTGTAGAGGTTGTCGCCGATTTTCAGAACGACATTGGGGTCGTTGCCGACCCAGGCGGTCCAGTTCTTGGTTTCCGGCCGGAATGCCGACACGTAGAGGTCGCCGTCGAAGGTGGCGCATAGGATGGTTACCGAATGGGGCAGGAAGTAGGGCGCTTGCACCTCGATGGCGATTTCCCGGTGTTCGCGGGTGAAGCTCCAGTCTTCGGGATAGGGTTGCAGCGAGCCGCGTAACCACAGGCCCGGCCGCTGGTCCTGCGGCTCGCAGGCGCCGAGCAGTAGCAGTACCGCTATCGCCGGGACCAGTCTTCTCATCGCACCCACCGCACCGCGCCCGGCAAGGCGGCTGTGCGGTGCCCGCTGGTGCAGCCACCCGCGTGATTTAGCGGCGAATATCGGCATCGTCACGGTTACCTGCGGTTTTAGGGTGCCAACGCGGGGTGTTCAGACCGTCGAGAAGGCCGACACGGCGGCGGTGCGCTTCGTCCCGGCGGCAAGGGCTGGGGCAAGCAGACCCATCGACGGTACCGACGCATGCTGCGCCGGGTGGGACGGGGGTGATTTTGGTTTGGGCAGGTCGCGGCTGGTGTCGGGGCCGAGAGCGAACAACGCGGCCAAGGCGATCAGTGTCCAAACCACAAGGGATAGGGCCAGTTTCATCTGTTGTTTCTCCAAGGTTATCCGGCATGCCCGGAGTCGCGGGCGCGCGTATTCTAACCGCGGGGGCACCGGCGAGGCTATGCCGGATTGTTCGCTGTAAACGCAAAGCAGAAATGTCCCCTTTTCTCCAAAGCAGAAATGTCCCCTTTGGTCTGGTCTTGCCAAACACCAGTGGCGGTCCGGCATCGGCCTTGGGCGCAGGGAGCGGAGCGACCGAAGCCCAAGGCCGATGCGCGCGGGGTTCATCCGGCGGCGACCCCGTCGGCGTGGGGCTTCCACGCCCGCCGCCAAGGGTGGTCCGGGGCCGGCTTGTAGGCCGGGCGCGATTGCTGTTCCTCCTTGATCCGGTCCACGCACCGCGCCACCGTCTTTTCGTCCCGCACCGCCACCGCCGCCTCGCCCTCCCCGAACAACCGAACCGGCAGCTCCCGCCCGCCGCGCAGCACGGTTACCGAACCGTCGAACGCCCGGCATACCGTCACCGCCGCGCCGCGCGGACGATACCCCTTGCCGCGCCCCGTCACCCGATACTCGCGGTTCTGGAACCGGATGGTCAGGTCCTTCGTCAGCTTGCGCTCATGATGCTCGCTCAGGATCAGGTCCAACTCCCTGGCGTCGTGCAGCACTTCGCGGTGCGCGTCCACCGGATCCCGCGGCGCCACCGCAAAGCGCCGGTTGAAGTCCGCCATGAACGTCGGCAAGTACGCGTTGCCGGCCTCCATGTCGCTGATCCCGCGCAACCGCATCTCCTTCACCAGCCGGTCCTGAAGCGTCCGGTTGGCCCGTTCCACGCGCCCCTTCGCCTGGGGACCGCCGGCGTGGATCGAGGCGATGTCCAACGTCCTGAGCGCCCGGCCGAACTGCGTCAACTCGTTCTCCTTGTCCCTCCGGTTGACCCGGAACACACCGTATCGGTCCGAGTAGTACGCCACCGGCCGACCGCGGGCCGCCAGATGCGCCCGCGTCGTGCTCATGTACGCCTCGGTCGTCTCCGAGGGGAAAAATCCCGCCGCCAGCAACCGCGCCGTGGCATCGTCCACATACACGATCAGCGTGCACACCGGACCCCGATCCTCGAACCACTCGTGCGGCGAACCGTCGATCTGCACCAAGTCCCCCACGCACGCGTGCCGCGGCCGCCGCGGATGCGCCCGCACCTCGCGCCGCGCCTTGGCGCGCCACAATCCCCCCGCCATCATCCACTGCCGCAACGTCTCCGCCGACAGCCGGTAACCGTGCTCCTCCACCAACTTCTCACGCGCCAACGTCGGCCCGAAGTCCGCGTAGCGATCCCGCACCAAGGCCAGAACCTCCCGCCGAACCCCCTCTCCGATGGCATTGTTCGGCCGCTTCCCGCGATGACCCGATACCAGCCCCGCCGGACCGTCCGACCGGTACCGCCGAACCAGCCGCTTGACTTGGCGCACACCGATCCCAAGCCCTGTCGCCGCCTCGCGCTGCCGCAAACGCTTCTCCACCACGGCCCCAATCACACCCGCGCGATCCGCTTCCTGGTAACTCATTGTCCCCGTTCCGTTGCCCAGTTCCACCGACTCCCCCTCGAACAAAAGGGGACATTTTAGAATTGGAGAAAGGGGACATTACCGCTTTGGGCTTACATGCCGGATTGTTCGCTACACCCGTCCCGGCACCTTGTCGAGCCTAGTGTCGTGTCCCGCAAGTAAGTGGGCTTTGGTCGCCAGGCCGTTTTGGTTCCCGGCGAGGACCTTTCCGTTACCGGAAAGGGCGACAACGCTGTGTGGCAGGCCCCACACAAGGCGAAGCAACGAAGCCGGGGGCCGAAACGGCCACGAATAATCACACCTATTTGCGGGACACGATACTAGATTCCAGAGGGATACGGGTGGATGGGGGTTGTTGCGCACGTTTGCCGGCCCGGCCCGCGGCCGGGCCGGCATGCCGCGACTCAGATCGCCCGCCCCAGGGCGGCACCGGCGTGCATGGCGCTCAGGATGCTGTTGCGGCCCCGCACATCGCCGATTAGGTGGCAGGGAATCGAAGAATCCGCCGTTGCCTCGGCAAGCTCGCGGTTTGGCTCGTTGTAGCCGACAAGCACGACCAGCCCAGCCTGCACCTGCCGCACCCGTTTTGTGAATAGAACACCGATCTCCACGGCCTCGGGTGTGATGCGGCGAATGTAGTGCCCGCCGATGAAGTCGAAGTTCCCGGCAAACAGCCGTTCCCGCGCTGCCCCGGCGGTGACGGGCGGAAAGGGCAGCGAGCCGCCGATAGCATCCAGCCTAGATACCAGGGTCACCGGCGCACCGGCCTGCAACAGCACGTCCGCCACGGAAATGGCCTCGAACGAACCCGTGTCGTCGTAGACTAGGGTCGGGCCGTTGATACGCGGCTTGCGCCCGAAGCCGAAGAAATCCCAGGAGGTATGTACATGGGGCAAATCGAATCCTGGAACAGGCGCGGCGGGAGTGGCGAGTTGGAAACCGTCGGTGCGCGGTGTGGTGCCCGTGGCGATGACCACCTCATCCGGGTCGGCCGCCGCGATGGTTGCGCTGTCCACCGGCGAATTCAGCCGCACGCCGACGCCCAAGGTTTCGAGCTCCTGTTCAAGCCAGCCTATAATCGCGCCCACATCCGCCCGGTGCGGTGCGCTGGCGGCTATGGCCACCTGTCCGCCAAGGCGTCGCATGGCTTCGTGTAGCTCGACCTCGTGGCCGCGCAACGCCGCGTTGCGCGCAAACTCAAGCCCCGCCGGGCCGCCACCGGCTACCAGGATTTTCTTGGGAGCCGTAACGCGATCCTCCGGTTCGTAGGTAAGCTGGTATTCCCGGGCGTTGGTGAAGTTGACCACGCAGCTCACCCGGCCGTTGGTCATCAACTGGCCGACGCAACCCATGTTGGTGCCGATACAGGGCCGCACGCGATGCTCCTCCCGCCGCCGCGCCTTGTTGACCAGCTCCGGGTCCGCGATCAATGCCCGCACCATGGATACCATCTGTGCAGCACCGCTATCGACGATGTGCAGGGCATGGTCGAGAGTCATAATGCGCCCGACCACCATGACCGGGCTCGACAAGTCCGGGGCGATGACCTCGTTGGCCGGCATCTCGACCCCCAGAGGATCGTCGGCCGGCGCGATCAGCTTGTGAAAGCGCCAATAGGCGCCCATGTGCAGCGATATGTAGTCGACCCGATTATCCACGGCGGCGGCGATGCGTGCGTTGTCGCTGGCCGTCAGGCCGCCCGGCACATGGTCTTCATTGGGCAGGCGCACGCCCACCGCGAATTCGCTGTCGCCAACAGCCCCGCGCACGGCGGCGATGATCTCGTCGAGGAAGCGCAGCCGGTTCTCGAACGAGCCGCCGTACCGGTCGCTGCGCTTGTTCAGGGCCGGGGATAGGAACTCGTGGATCAGGTAGCCGCTGGAGGCGTGGATGTCGACGCCATCCAAGCCGGCATCCCGGCATCGCCGTGCCGCATTGGCGAAGTGCTCCACCACATCGTCGATCATGGATTGGGTCATGGCGATGGGAACGACCCCGGCCATGGGGTTGGGAATGGCGCTCGCCGACCAGTGCTCCGGCATGCCCGCCGCCTCGGCGTAGCCGGCACCGGGATGGTAGAGCTGCAACAGCAGCTTCATGCCCGTTGGCCGGATGCGATCGGCAATCTGGCGGAGGTAAGGCAGGCAGGAATCGTCCCACAGTGGGGTGCGCCCAGGTGCCAGGGGATGCACGCTGGTCGCCTCGATGGTGGACATGCCGACCCCGCCCCGGCCCCGGGCCTCGTGATAGGCGATCAGGGCCGCGTCGTCCAATCCGGTGGAATGCGCCGAGCGCACGATACGGTTCCTGATGGTGACCGAGCCGATTTGAACGGGCTCGAACAGTCGGTTATATAAGGTCATGGGTTGAGCGTTCTCCCTTTTCGGCATCGCGCCGCCTAGTGGTGCGGCGCAGCCGTGTGGCAGTCATCAAACAATGAGCCATATGTCTTAAGCGCCCTTTGGCCCCTTCCGAAGAGCAAACGCGAACTGTTCAGAAGCTCCCAGGGCCATCCCAAGGTGTTCGCTCTTGAAAGAAAATTTCTGAAAGATCATTAGATGCCGCAGAATATCGCGGAATCTTCCGAAAAACATTCATAAACCATCTATATAGGGCTTTGCCGAGGGTTGGTAGGCGACTTTGGGATAGTCCTGTCAGAGGCTCATCACGGATTGGTGTCCGCGCAGAGTTCGTTGACGCGCAGCTCCCCGGCCCTGGTCTGGCCGCCCAACTGCAGAAACCGGCTCATGGCTGTGCGGGCGCTTTCGTTGCGCAGGAGGCGTTGGAACAGGTAGGCCTCATCCAGCAGGCCCTCCGCAAGGGGCTTCTCCGCGCAGTCCACGGACTGTTTGGCCAGGCGCACCGCGGCGACGGGAAAGGCAGCGATGCGGCGGGCCAGCCGATCCACGAAAGGGCCTATTTCCTCGGCGGCGAAGATGCGGTTCAGGTAGCCCCAACGCTCGGCGGTCTCGGCATCCAAGTCGTCTCCTCCTAAGATGATCTCCAAGGCTCGGCCGCGCCCCACCAGGCGCGGCAGGCGCTGAGTGCCGGTGCCGCCCGGCAGTATCCCCAACGGCACCTCCATCTGGTTGATGAGGGTCTTGCCGCGCACCCCGTAGCGCAGGTCGCAGCTTGCCGCCAGTTCGTTGCCGCCGCCCCCCACCCGGCCTTCGATCTGGGCGATGGTAACCTTGTCCATGGTGCGCAGGCGCTCGCATAGCTGGTGGAAGGGGTTCAGCTCCGCATCCCGCTCCGCTGGCGCATGCACGGGCATGGCCAGGATGGCCTGCACATCGAAGTGGGCCAGGAAGAAGTCCGCATCGGCGCTTTTGAGCACCACCACCGATAGGTCCGGGTCTGCTTTCAGTTCCGCTGAAAGCTTAAGGAGTTCTATGAAGAGCTGCCGATCGATCAGGTTGATGGGCGGGTTATCGAAGGTAACCTTGGCGACGCCGTCGACAATGTCCACAGCGAGCCTCTGATAGTCATAGGCCATAGTGACGCTCCTGGTGTCACGTGGAAAGATCTGTTGTCGACATTCCAGGAGATGGCCCAAAGCGGCTATCTGACGACCTGGGGTGGCCAGGATCATCCGGAACTCGACACCACCGCATCGCCATCATTGCATAAATGATAGCTTGACTACGCGCTCGATCTGACGCGCAATTCCCCCATGAACTCCCACCGCTGCCTGATCGGCGATATTGGCGGCACCAACGCCCGCTTCGCGCTCGCACGGGCAAACCGCCCGGGATATTTGGAGGAGCGCGTATACGCCTGCGCGGACCACCCCTCCCTGGAGCAGGCCGTTCGGGCGTATCTCGATGATGTCGGGTTACAAGGCACCGACAGCATCTGTCTGGCGGTGGCGGGGCCGATAGTGGGCGGCGCGGTACAGTTCACCAACAGCCGCTGGCGCATCTCCGAAGATCCCCTTAGGGCGGCTTTCGCCACCAATCGGGTGCGACTGATCAACGATTTCGAAGCCGTCGCCTACGCTCTCCCCCTGTTGGGGCAGGACGATTATCACGTCATTGGCGAGCCGCCGCCGCCCGATCTGACCCGTGCCCACTACACCGTCGGCGTCTTGGGCCCAGGCACCGGTCTGGGTGCCGCTGGGCTCCTGCGCCGCGGCGGGCTGACCCAGGCGCTGGCCTGCGAAGCCGGCCATGTCGGCTTCGCTCCGGAGACGCCGGTGCAGCGCGAGCTGCTGGTCCGGCTGCAGGGCCGATACGAACGGGTTTCCGATGAGCGGGTGGCTTCCGGGGCAGGGTTGGAGAACATCCACTGGGCGCTTCATCTAGGCCGTGATGGGAAGATGGATGCGGCGCAGATTTTTGCGCAAGCCCACTCGGGCGAGGCGGCGGCTACCCGATCCGTCGGTCTGTTCTTCGAGCTGCTCGGGCAGGTCGCCGGCAACCTGGCTTTGTCCATGGGGGCGTTCCAGGGCATCTACATCGCCGGCGGTATCGTCGGGCGACACCTGCCCATGCTCTTGGCGAGCCGTTTTCGATCGGGTTTCGAGAACAAGGGCCGGCACCGGGCGATCATGGAGAAGATTCCCACCCTGGTGATCAAGCATCCCCAGCCGGGCCTGCTCGGCGCCAGCGAGGTGACTAGACAGTCGCCCGATCCGTTCTAGGGAAGCTCTGAACAAGTCCATCTCCGCCTCGTTCAGAGTCGGGAATGGGCATGTCCTTCGCGATCAGCTCGCGAACGCCCGTTTGCAGCATCGCGAAGGCGGTCTTCGGCAAGTTCGACATGATCCACAATGCCTCGCGACCGACTACCGATGCCGCATGGCAACAGGGCAGCGCAGATTCACTGGAAGTGCTGTGGCTCGACCTGCACGGAGCGGCGACGATTCTTGCGCCTTATCTCGGCACTAAGCGGCTCGTCGGCAAGCGCGAGCATCCGGCGGGCGTCCCGCGCCGAGGCCACCGAATCGCCGTCGAGTGTCAGCAGAACGTCGCCGCTCCTGAGTTCGCCTTCCTTCGGTGCCTTCAGCACCAGCACGCCGGAGTCGACGCCGAAATAGTCGCCAAGGGTCTCGTCCAAGTCGATGAACCGTGGCCCCTGTTTGATGTGGACACGCTCGATTTCGACGAATGGAATGTCGATATCGAAGTCGCCGTGCGGCCATCGTTCCCGCAATTCCTTGCCGAACCGCCGGGCCAGGGTTGTGGATCCCATCTTGAATGCGGATGTGGTATCGATCACCGCGTCCTGTAGTTCGCCATCGCGGAGATACCGCACGGCCACCGCATCGCCGGGTTCCACAGATTCCATGAACGACAGCAGCGCCTTGCGGCCATCCCCCTCGTCGAGGCGCACATCGCCAATCATCACCAGCTTGTCGCCGGCACCAAGGCCCGCCTCGGCGGCGCCGGCACCGGGCGTTATGCCGGCCAGGGGAACACCGTCGTCGTCGCCGCCCTCGCCCAACAGCACGCCGAGCATAGCCCTGCGGGCGGCGTGCAAATGCGGGTGTCGGAAATGCTCGAAGTTGTCTTCGTAGCTGCGCCGGTAAACCTCTGCGAGCTGCTTGGCCGCCCGGTCCAGTTCGGCGCGGGCTTCGTCCAATGCCGATTTCATCTCCGCCTTGTGGGCTTCCAGGGCTTGGCGCCAGTCTTCGTCCTCCGCCTGCCCGTCGGCTGCTAGGCCGGTGAGTGGCGCCACGACTAGGGTGGTTGCCGCCCAGGCGGCGAGCACGATTTGACTCATCTTCATGTCAATATCCTCCGTGTTGGTTGTTCGGAAAGGCCGTCTCGGGCGCTTTGCCGCTGTGCCTGCGCGACTTGGTTCGCGAAAGCGTCATTTTCCCTAGAAGAATACGAGCGCATCCGGCACCCGTTGGGAAAGGTCTGAACAAGTACGCCACTACTTGATGTGTTCATATGCGTCTTTCTTGTGCACATGCACTAGGTTGGGAAAGGTCCGAACAAGTACGCCATTACCTGATAGCGCCAAGTAAAATCAATCGGTTATGTAGCATGGTGCCCGTCAACATCAACTGGATCAGAGTTCCCCTAGTAGGCCGCCGGCCGTAGGAGGGCCTGGCCCCGCTGTACCGTCTGTAGGCTCTCCAGCATCTCGACTCGCTGCCGCCAGAGCGTCGCTTGCCGGGCGGCATCGGCCGTTCCTTCACCGTAGAGCCCGAATAACTCCGCGTCGATGTCGGCGATTCGATACACTAGTGCCTGCTGACTGGGCGTAGGCTGCGCGAACCAGGCTGGAACGATCCGGGATTCCAGCTCCTGCGAGCGCCTGATCAGCGCCGCTAGGTCTGGCTCCGCCAGCGCCCCCGGGCGCCTATCCGTCTCTGGAGAATCGACCAAGACAACGGTTAGCATCGCCGCCAGGAAGATTCCGGCGGCCGTCGCCAGTAGCGCGGGCATCTTGGGGCGCCTTTCCCTCTTAGCGCCGGCAGCTCGTATGGCGTGCCATGCGCCGGCCGGCGGTTCGATACCGGGCAGCTCCCGCAGTTCCCTCTTTATCGTCCCGAGGCGAGATTGCAGCTCGTCCGCCGCCGTACTCCGCTCGATCTCCCGTGCCACCTGGAGATCGACCGGTTCCCCGTCACGATGGGCAAGCAGCTCTGACAGGGTTGGCTCTTTCGCTCGCATCTCTTTCTCCAAACCGCTCCAGAAGTTTTTCGTAGCCCCGGGCGAGCCGGGACTTCGAATAGCTGGTCGATCGACCCATGAGTCCCGCAATCTCCCGGTGGGTATAGCCCTCCACATCGTGCAACCAGATCACCAGGCGAAATTCCGCCGGTAGCGCCGCCAATGCGCGCTCGATGTCCGCCAGGCCCTCCAGGCGCTCGGCGGCCTGTGACCCGTCGGCGCCTTCCTCGGGCGCTTGACCGACCCGATCTCTGCGCCACGGCGAGCGCAACCGCATCAGGCAGTGGTTGACGGCCACCTTGCGCAGCCAACCGGTCACCGCTCGGGGCGTTCGCAGCTTGCCGCCGTGCTCGATAAGCTGCACGAAGGTGTCCTGCAGCACCTCTTGGGCAAGGCTTCTATCCTGAAGTATCCGCTGCGCCATACCCATGATGACGGGTGCCAACAGTCCATAGGCCGTCGCAAGGGCCGATGCATCGCCTTGCTGCAGGCCCCGAACCGTTTTCGGTTCGAGTTCTATGTCGGCAAAACTCGCCATACTAGGAATGAGATGCGCGACGGGCCGAAAAGGTCGCAACCTGTCGGGCTATCGCCACGGGCTGCCGGGGCGGCGTCAGTGCACGCCGTGCATCCAGCGCCGCAACACCGGCGATATCGCCCAAATGAATACGCCCACGGCGGCGGGCGCGATAACCAGCAGCAGAAAGAAGCCGCCCAGACCATCGATCACAAAGGTCGCCTCGCCGGATTTCAGCTTGATCGAGTAGCGAGCGACCAAGCCGGCCAACAGGTTGGAGAGCGAGAGCGAGAAGAACCACACCCCCATGAGCAACGACTGCAGGCGCAATGGCGCGAGCTTGGTAACTATGGATAACCCGACGGGCGACAGGCAGAGTTCGCCCCAGGTAACCACCACGAAGGTGATCAGCAGCCAATGCGGGCCGGCCAGCCCGTCGCGAGCTTCGATTGCGCCGAACACCATGGCGAGGAAGGCCAGGCCGAGCAGCCACAGGCCGAGGGCGAACTTCAGGGGCGTAGACGGATTGAGTCCGCGCTTGCCCAGGAACATCCACAGCCAGGCGAAAACCGGCGCGAACACTATGATGGCGGCCGGATTGACAGACTGATACCAGGTTGCCGGAAACGGCCCGTCCAACAGGCCCCAAATGGTGCGGTCCGTGCTTTGGGCCGCGAACACGTTCAGGGAGCTGCCCGCCTGCTCGAACGCCGTCCAGAAGGCGATATTGCCGATGAAGGCCAGCACCAGAATCACCCCGATGCGCTGCCAATCCACCCGCGTTAGCGCATGCGCCCCGGCCGTGGGTTGCCGCGTGGGCGCGGCACGTTCCGGCGGTAGGCCGATGCCTTCGAGATAACGTGGCCGTTGCGCCTGGTAGATGGAAATGCCTAGGATCATGCCGACCGCCGCCGCCCCGAAGCCCCAATGCCAACCCACCGTTTCGCCGAGTGTGCCGGCGATCAGCGGGGCGAGCACCGCGCCCACATTAATGCCCATGTAGAAGATGGTGAAACCGCCGTCCCGGCGCTCGTCGCCGGGTTCATAGAGCTGGCCCACCATCACGCTGACGCAGGGTTTGAAGAAACCCGTGCCGATAACGATAAGGAACAGGCCGCTCATGAAGCAGACGAGCGCACCGGGCCCGGTTTGCAGCGTCACTGCCTGGCCGGCGGTGATGCCGAAGAATTCGGTTGCGCCAAGCAGAATATGACCGGCCGCGATAATCCAGCCGCCGAGCACCATGGAACGGTGCGTACCGAGGAATCGATCCGCCAACAGCCCGCCTAGGATGGGCGTCAGGTACACCGCCCAGGTGTACAGGCTGTACAGGAGGTAGGCGGCGTCTTCCGACCAGCCGAAGCCCGGGTTCCAGTTGGCCTGGCCATCGGCGAACTCTTCGGCAGTGGAGGTGATCAGATACAGAACGAGCAGTGCCCGCATGCCGTAATAGCTGAAGCGTTCCCACATCTCCGCTATGAAAAGCACCCAAAGGCCCTGGGGATGATTCATGGACGATTCCCTGATTCCGGCGTGTCGGCCATTGTTGCCCGACCCACGGATGCTGGTCAAAGTCGAATGTGCGCCCGCTCAAGCGGTGGAACCCTAGGGCGCGTTGGCGACGAACTCGTTGCCACAGCCCGCCCCCGGGTGCGGCTAGCAGGCTATGCCGTAGAAAACTCCCTTGGGAACTTCGGCCGAACGCCTAGCGCAGCCAGTGCAGCGTATCGTTAAGCGCCAGTTCCAACTTGTCGAACAGTTCGCCGACCTGGTCTTCGGTGATGATGAGTGGTGGGCAGAGCGCGATGGTATCGGCGAGGTTACGCGCGATGAGCCCGCGCGCCTCGCACCGGTCGTTGCAATAGGCACCCACACCCCTGGCGGGAGGGAAGGGCACTCTGGCGGCCTTGTCGGCCATCAGTTCAACGCCGCCGATCAATCCGGCCCCGCGAACGTTGCCCACCAGGGGATGTTCCTCAAGACCGAGCAGCCGCTGCTGAAAAACCTCACCGACCCGCGCCGCGTGGGCGAATATGTCGCGCTCTTCCATGAGTTCGAGGTTGCGCAGCGCAACGGCCGCACTCACGGGATGGCCGGTATAGGTGAAGCCATGCCCGAAAATGCCGGCTTTGCCGCTCGCCTCTACGAACGGCTCGTACATGAACTCGGGAATGAGCACGGCGGAGATGGGCTGGTAGGCGGAACTCAGCGCCTTGGCTATGCTCATGGTCGTGGGCTCGATGCCGACGGTCTGGGCACCGAAGGGATTGCCGGTGCGGCCGAACCCGCAGATGACCTCGTCGTCGATGAACAGAATGCCGTATCTGGCCAGCACCTCCTGAACCTTGCGGTAGTAACCCGCCGGCGGCACGATCACCCCGCCGGCGCCGAGTATCGGCTCGGCAATGAAGGCGGCGATGGTTTCCGGGCCTTCCCGGATAATCAGGTCTTCGAGGTTGGCGACGATCCGTTCGCAGAAGTCGCGTTCGCTTTCCGCGCCCTCGGCGTCGCGGTAGTAGTGAGGCCGGTCGGTGTGTAGCACTTGGGGAATTGGCAGGTCGAAGTTCGCATGAAACGGCGGCAACCCGGTCAGCGAGCCGGCGCCGATAGTCACGCCGTGGTAACCCCCCCAGCGCGAGATGATCTTCTTTTTTTCCGGCTTGCCGATCAGGTTGTGGTAGTACCACATGAGCTTGATCTGCGTATCGTTGGCATCGCTGCCCGATAGCCCGAAGAACACCCGTCCGGCATCGAAGGGCACCATCCCTTTCAGTTTCTCGGCGAGCAGAATGCTGGGCTCGTGGGTCTTGCCGGCGAAGAGCTGGGAGTAACTCAGCTTCCTCATCTGCTCCATGGCAACCCGGGCAAGCTCTTCCTCGCCGTAGCCGAGCGCGGTGCACCACAGGCCCGCTAGTCCCTCGATGTATTGCCGGCCCTGGTTATCCCACAGGTACACTCCTTGTGCCCGCACATGCACCGCCGGGCCCTTCTCCCGGTGCAGCTTCAGGTTGGTGGTGGGGTGCAGCAGGTGTTCGAGATCTTTTGCTTCGAGAGACCCGGGAGGGAATACGTTATGCAGTGGTTCGGCCATGGTCCGCTTCCTTGTGCGCACTTGTGCGCAGGTTTGAATCCGATGCTAGCGCGTGGCCGCGCTCAGGCCGCCTCGGCAACCAACCGCAGCCCGAGCGCTTCCGCGACCTTGGCATGCCGGATCGCTCCATCGTGCACGTTCAGGCCCGCGGCAAAGCAGGAGTCGCGCCGGAAGGCCTCCCGCCAGCCGTGCGTGGCAAGCGCCTGCACATAGGGCAGCGTAACGTTATTAAGAGCCTGGGTCGATGTCCTGGCGACCGCGCCCGGCATGTTGGTGACACAATAGTGCACGACGCCTTCCTCCACGTAGATGGGGTCGTCGTGGGTGGTTGGCCGGCTCGTCTCGAAACAGCCGCCCTGATCGATGGACAGATCGACGATGGCGGCTCCGTCGCGCATGCCCCGGACCATGCTCCGGTTCAGCAATTTTGGGGCCGCCGCGCCGGGAATCAGCACCGCCCCGATCACTAGGTCGGCCGCCAGGGTTTCCCGCAGTATGTTGCGCCGGGACGCCGCCAAGAGCCGCGTCCCGCCCCGGAATTCGCTGTCGAGTTCGCGCAGGCGGGCTACCGACTTGTCGATAATCGTCACGTCCGCCCCTAGGCCCACGGCCATGGCCGCGGCATTGGTGCCGGCAACGCCGCCGCCGAGAATCAACACCTTGGCCGGCGCGACGCCGGGTACGCCCCCGAGCAGCATGCCCCGGCCACCGTTCGCGTTCTGCAGCGCGTAGGCGCCCACTTGCACCGACATGCGCCCGGCGACTTCGCTCATCGGCGTCAGCAGCGGCAATCCGCCAGCGGGGGTGGTCACAGTCTCGTAGGCGATGGCCGTGGCGCCGGACTCCAAGAGCGCTAGGGCCTGGGGCCGGTCGGCGGCGAGATGCAGGTAGGCGAAAAGCACCTGCTCGGGACGTAGCCGTTCGCATTCGTGGGGCAGCGGTTCCTTGACCTTGACGATCAGGTCGGCGGCGAACGCCTCCTGCACCGAGCCGATATGCGCCCCCGCGCGCCGGTAGTCGTCGTCGCTATAGCCCACGCCCGCCCCGGCACCCGCCTGGACGATCACGTCGGCACCGAACCCGATCAGTTCCGCCGCCGAATCCGGGGTTAGTCCCACCCGGTTCTCGTGGACCTTCACTTCCTTGGGAACACCCACTCGCATGATCGCCGCTCCAGAACCCCTTCGGGAAGAATTCTATCCAAAGCACCATCGAAGATTATTGCTTTCTTGCGTGATATCCCTAACTGGCCACAATATAATTTTCCTAAGTGATGAAATTGTGCAAGATTCCATCAATGAGCGCGGCAGCCCGCTTGGAGACCGCCAATGGCCCGCCCATTGGTGGAAACGAAAACGGGGTTAGTAGTTATGGGCTTGCCTCTCTGCTGGTTTTGTTCGCTGCCGAGGCGGGTGGTCTCGAAATTCAAGGTGCGGCCCGCGTTTACCCAAGGATGCAGATTCTTTCTGTGCCTGAAATACTGCTGGGCAATCGCTTGGAAACGCCTACGGTGGTGGGCAAAGCCCAACACCCGCAAACGCGGACCGAACGATGATATGCGGCAAGCCCATAACGACTAACCCCGCAAATGAAACACCTGTTCGTTGGAGCATGATATGAATATCGACCGACTGGACCGTCGCATCCTGCACGAGCTGCAGTTGAATGGCAGGCTATCCAACACCGCTCTGGCCGAGCGCGTCAACCTTTCCGAATCCGCTTGCCTGCGCCGCGTTCGCCGCTTGGAAGAGAGCCGCGTGCTGCGCGGCTATGTGGCGCTGGTGGAGCAGTCCGACGCCGGCTACCCCGACAACGTATTTGTCCACGTCACCCTGCACAGCCAGCAGCGGGACGACTTAGCGGCGTTTGAGAGCGCTGTGCGCGAGTTGGCCGAGGTCATGGAGTGTTACCTGATGTCTGGGGATGCCGACTACCTGCTGAGAGTGATCGTGAGCGACGCCCGGGACTACGAACGCATTCACAGCCAGTACCTCACCCGCCTGCCCGGCGTGGACAGAGTGCATTCCAGCTTCGCGCTGCGCACGGTCGTCAAGAAGACCGAGGTGCCGATCCGGGCGGGCGGCGGAAGCTGCCAGGTAACCTCCGATTAAGCCGAAGGTGCCCGTCGCATAAGGACGTGTGGCCAAAGTCAGATACGGTATGTATTTGATTTTTTAAGTAAAAGTAACAATCGCACTACTACTTTGCGACTCTCGGCGAGGCGCGGATGGGCTTGCCGAGAGTTTCCCCGGTGTCATGTCACCTGTGCTATGTCGTAAGCATCCTGACGTGTCGCCAGCGACCAAGCCCGCGTCAAACCGAAGCGCCCTTATCCCATAATTGATGTATGGCGGGACACCAACAGCCCGCGCCGTAGAAAACCTCCCTTGCAGGCGGGCACCCGCTTCCTTGTGTGCCGGCGCACCGCTCGCGGGGGCGAAAACTCCTAGCCGGGGCTCATCAACCGTCCTCGTATACCCGGGCCACCCGCGGCGAGATACCGGTGAGCAATTCGTAGGCGATGGTATTCGCCGTCCTCGCTACGTCGTCGATGGGCAGCCGGGCCCCGAACAACTCCGCCCAGTCGCCGGTGACCGCTTTGCTTTCGGTGACATCGATGACGGTCAAATCCATGGATACCCGTCCCACGATCGGACAGGGCTTGCCCCGCACCAGGGCCCGGCCGCAATTCGAAAGCCGCCGCGGCAGCCCGTCGGCATAGCCCAGGCCAAGCACCGCTAGGCGGCGCGGTTGGTCGCTGCGCCAGGTAGCGCCGTAGCCTACCGGTTCGCCCGGCCGTACCTCCCGAATCTGCACCACAGCGGCTTCGAGTGTGGCCACCGGCCGCACCGGATTCGGCCGGTCCAACCAGGGGTTGCCACCGTAGAGGGCGATACCCGGGCGCGCCAGATCGCCCCGATAGCGCGCTCCCAACAGGCTGCCGGCCGAGTTGCCGATGCTGGTTGGAACACCGGGAAACCCCCGGGCTACCCGTGCGAAACGCCGCAACTGGGTTTCGTTCAACGAGTGATCGGGATCGTCCGCGCAAGCCAGGTGTGTCATTAGCAGTGCCGGTTGCAGGCCCTTGAAGGTTGCCGCGGAAACGTCAACGGGGAACCCCAGCCTGTTCATGCCGGTGTCGATGTGCACCGCGATGCGCCGGTCGCGATACGGTGCCCAGGCGGCCAACTGTTCGGCATGGTTGATGACGGGAACTAGCCCCGCCGCCGCCAGCGACCCCGCCGTATCGGCCAGCGCGCCTTCCAGCACGTAGATGGTGCTGTTCGGTACGGCGCTGCGCAGCGCCACGCCCTCGGCGGCCGTGGCGACGAAGAAATGCGCGCAGCCAAGCCCCGCGAAAACGGATGCGCTCTCCACCGCGCCAAGGCCGTAACCGTCGGCTTTGACCACGGCACCGCAGCGCGAGCCGGCCGCGGCGCGGTAAAGCCGATAGTTGGCGGCGAGGGCAGCTCGATTGATGCGCAGGCGAGCAGGCATGCGGAACCCCGTTTGGTTGCACCGACGCCACCGCCCGGCAGGCCGGGATACCACTGCGGGTATCGCGCACAGGGCTTGCCTCGCCCGGGCAAGCGCGGTGCAAACCGAAATTACTAGATAGAAGGCACCCTTGCGGCGACCTCGTCAACCACAGGGGCTACCGATCACCGGTGGCTGCCGCTAATTAGGTGCTGAGTATGCCCGTTATTTCGCCGGTTGCATCGTCTAAGTCGATATCCAGGGCATTGGGACGCGAGGGCAGCCCCGGCAGTGTGTTGATGTCGCCGGCCAGGGTGACGATCTGTTGCGCACCGGCCTGCGCCCGCAGTTCGCGAATCGGCAGCGTGTGCCCGGTCGGCACGTTCAGCAATTGTGCCTGCGCGGAAACCGAAAGATGCGTCTTGGCCATGCATATCGGGAAGTTCCACCCGAGCCTGGCAAAGCGCTCGGCTGTGGCCCGGGTTCTGGGTCCCCACTCCACGCAGCCCGCTTGGTAGATATCCTCCGCGAGGCGCTCCACCTTGGCCTGCAAGGGTTCGTTGTCGGTGTAGAGCAGCTTGATGTCGGCATCCCCCTGGTTGGCGACCTCCGAGCATGCGGCGGCCAGATCGGTCATGCCCGCGCCACCGGCGGCGAACCCGTCCGCCTCGGCTACCGCCGCCGCCCCCGCCTCCAACGCGGCGCGGCTGGCCGCCTCGATTTCGGCGCGGCGGTCCGATGGGAAGCGGTTGATCGCCACCACCGCCGGAAGCCCGTACATCCTAACGATGCGGATGGCGTTGGCGAGATTCCGGGCACCTGTCTGTACGGCTTTGACGTTCGCCGAATCCAGTTCGTTGCGCCGGACGCCCCCATGCCACTTAAGGCCCCGCAGCGTAGCGACGACTATGGCGGCCGACGGCGGCGGTGCGCCTTGGCGCACCTTGATGTCCATGTACTTCTCGAAGCCGAGGTCGGCGCCGAACCCGGCTTCGGTTACCGTCAGATCGGCGGTATTCACCGCCAGCCGGTCGGCGAGTATCGAACTACAGCCATGCGCGATGTTGCCGAACGGCCCCATGTGCACGATGGCCGGTTGTCCCTCCGCCGTCTGCACCAGGTTGGGTTTCAGCGCATCGCGCAGCAGCGCCATCAGGGCGCCGATGCCACCGATATCCCGGGCCCGCACCGGTGCGCGCTCCTTCGTCCAGCCGAGCACGATGTCACCTAGGCGCTGGCGCAGGTCGGCGTAGCCCGAAGCCAGCGCCAATATGGCCATGATCTCCGATGCCGCGGAGATATCGAAACGCGCCTCGCGCATCGGCCCGTTCACGCGCCCGCCCACCCCGGCGACAACCTGCCGCAACGCCCGGTCTTCGGCATCGGTGACCCGGCGCCAGGTGATGCCGTCCGCCTCCAGGCCGGGCACCGCCTTGCGGTGGGCGGCGTTGTCCACCATTGCGGCCAGTAGGTTGTGGGCCGATTCGACGGCGTGAAAGTCGCCGGTAAAGTGCAGGTTGATCTCCTCGGCCGGCTGCACCGTCGCCCGCCCGCCGCCGGTACCGCCGCCCTTGTGGCCAAATACCGGGCCGAGCGATGGCTGCCGAATGGTCAACGCCGTGCTCGTGCCAAGCCGCGCAAGCCCCTGGGTAAGACCGACCGCCACCGTGGACTTGCCCTCGCCCGCGGGCGTCGGCGTGATGGCGGTGACCACCACGAGCTTGCCGGGAACGCGGCGGCTGGGAAAGGCGTCCAGCGGAACCTTCGCCTTCACCGCGCCGTACTGCTCTAGGTCGGCGGGCCCCAGCCCAAGATCGGAGGCGACATCCGCAATGGTGCGCAGCGTCCTTCTAGCCATACTTCCCACCCCTATATCCGATTACACCGTGGCGCGGCGGCGCACAATGAACACTGGCCACCCAGTTTAAGTCAAATGCCAAAACCGAACCTTCAACTCGGAAGTCGCCTGTAGTATATGTGCTGTCGCATTGTGCTATTGATGCGGCGCTACGGAGCGAGTCAAATGCCGGAGGGACACCCATACCGATACGGTTTTCTGTTGACCCCCGACTTTACGCTAATCGCGTTCTCTTCGGCGGTCGAGGTTTTGCGCATGGCGAACTTGACGTCTCAACGGGAACTGTATCGATGGTCGGTGATGAGCATCGACGACCAACCGGTCGCCTCCAGCGCGGCGCTCGAAATCCAGCCCAACCTGCCGTTTGCCAAGGCGACGAACCTCGATGCCGTGTTTGTCTGCGCGGGCGTCAATGTCAGGAAGAACTGGAACGGGCCGCTCGGTGCCGACCTGCGCCGGCTGGCCGCCGCCAACCTGCCCTTAGGCGGGCTCTGTACCGCCACCTGGCTGCTCGCCAAATCCGGTGTGCTCGACGACTGTTCCTGCACCGTGCACTGGGAATATCTGAGCAGCCTAAGGGAGGAGTTTCCAAGGGTCGCCGTCAAGGACGACATCTTTCAGATCGACCGCAGGCGCTACACCTGCGCGGGCGGAACAGCACCGCTCGATATGATGCTGCACATCGTGGCCCGGGACTACGGCCGCGAAGTGGCCCTGGCCGTCTCCGAGCAGTTTATCGTGGAGCGCATTCGGGATATGGGCGAAACCCAGGAGGTGTCGGTGCACCACCAGTCCCCGGGCGCACCCGACTACCTGAGCGACGCGGTGCAGCTTATGCGGCACAACGTCTCGGAACGCCTATTCGTGGAAGAAATCGCCAAGTACCTTGAGGTGTCCACGCGCCAGCTTGAACGGGCCTTCAAGCGTCATTTCAATACTTCCCCGAGCCAGTACTACCTCAGGGTTCGGCTCAATGCGGCGCGCAATCTCCTGCGTCATTCGGGCATGACCGTGCGCACAATCGCCATAGAGACCGGTTTCAAGTCCCTACAGCACTTTAGCAAGTGCTACTACGATCACTTCAAGGTTCGCCCCACCCAGGAGCGTGGCCGGTGAGCATGGGCACGGAGCTGCCCATGCGAAGCGTGCAGAACGGACAGGCGTAGGGAAGCCCGCATGGCAAGGCGGTCCGGTGGCAGGCAGGCACGCAAGGCGCAACGCGGCGCGCCCCTAGCCGATGCGTTGCAGCCCGTTCACCCGGGAGAATCCGGCGGGCGGTTCAAACCCCTGACCCGAGCCGGTGTCGCCGCCGTCGCCGAAAACGTACTGAGGATACTTGAGGAAGTCGGCTTTGCGGATGCGACCCCACACTGCGTCGAGGTCTGTACCCGCGCCGGGGCGGTGCTCGGTGACGACGGCCGCTTGCGGATGCCGCACGGCCTGGTCGAGAAGACCATCGAGCAGGCGGCGCGCAACCTGGTTCTGCACGGCCAGGATCCCCGGCACGACCTGCAAATCAGCGGCAGCAGGGTGCACTTTGCCACGGCCGGCGCGGCGGTCATGGTCGCCGACCCCGAGAACGACGAGTACCGGGAATCCACCGCCCAGGATCTCTACGACATGGCGCGCATCGCCGACCTCTGCGATCACATCCACATGTTCCAGCGCACCTGTGTGCTGCGCGACATTGCCGACAACTACGCCATGGATCTCAACACCACCTACTGCGCTGTATCGGGCACGACCAAGCATGTCGGGTCGAGTTGGGCCCATTTCCGCCATGTCGAGAAAACCCTCGACATGCTGCACATCATCGCCGGCGGCGAGGCGCAGTGGCGGGCCCGGCCGTTCGTCAGCCAATCCAATTGCTTCGTGGTGCCGCCGATGAAGTTCGCGGTGGACGCCCTGGAATGCCTGCGCGTCGCGGTGCAGGGCGGTATGCCGGTGCTGCTGCTGTCCGCCGGGCAGGCTGGCGCTACCACGCCTGCCTGCCTTGCGGGTGCCGTCTCCCAGGCCTGGGCCGAGTGCCTTGGTGGCCTAGTTTACGTTAACGCAATTCGACCCGGTGCCCCGGCCATCCTGGGTGCCTGGCCGTTCGTTTCCGACCTGCGCACCGGTGCCATGAGTGGCGGCTCGCCGGAACAGGGGCTGTTGTCTGCGGCCTGCGCACAGTTGGGCAATGCCTACGACCTGCCCTTCGGCACGGCCTGCGGCATGACCGACGCCAAGCTGCCCGACTTCCAGGCCGGCGCGGAACGCGCCTTGACCGTTCTCTCGGCCGCCTTGTCCGGAGCGAACATCATCTATGAAGCCGCGGGCATGTACGCGAGCCTGCTCGGAACCTGCCCGGAGAGCCTGCTGCTCGACAACGATGTGCTCGGTGCCACGCTGCGCGTGACCCGGGGCATTGAAGTAACCCCCGAGACCCTGGGCTTCGATGAGATCAAGCAGGTCTGCACCGGGGGCGAGGGGCACTATCTCGGTTCCAGCCGCACCCTTGCGGTCATGCAGAGCGAGTACCTCTACCCGGAATTCAGCGACCGCACGAGCCCGACGGTGTGGGAGCAGCAGGGCAAGCCGGCTCTGTTGCACAAGGCCATCGAGAAAAAGCACATCGTTCTGGACCGCTATTACCCGAGGCACATCCCCGACTCGACCGACGACCTCATACGGTCGGGATTTCCGATTTTTCTTTCCCGCGAAGCGATGGGCAGAGGATGAACAACTATGGATCAACCCGTTTCTGAAAACCTCAAAGTCGACGAGGACGATATCGACCTCGGCGCCCTGCCGGACGACGAGCTTATCGAGCAGATGCACGACGACCTGTACGACGGGCTTAGGGACGAGATCATCGAGGGTACCGAGATTCTGCTGGCGCGGGGCTGGTCGGCCGACAAGGTGCTGCAGACCGCGCTGGTTGACGGCATGACCATTGTCGGTATCGATTTCCGCGATGGCATCCTGTTCGTGCCCGAGGTGCTGCTGGCCGCGAACGCCATGAAGGGCGGCATGTCCGTGCTGCGGCCGTTGCTCGCGGAAACCGGCGCTAAGCCCATCGGCAAGATGGTCATCGGCACGGTGAAGGGCGACATCCATGATATCGGCAAGAACCTTGTCAGCATGATGATGGAGGGTGCCGGCTTCGAGGTGATCAATATCGGCATCAACAACCCGGTGGAGAATTTCTTGGAGGCCATCGAGGAACATCGGCCCGACATTCTCGGCATGTCCGCCCTGTTGACCACGACCATGCCCTATATGAAGGTGGTTATCGACGCGCTGGTGGACAATGGCATTCGCGACGAGCTGATCGTGCTGGTTGGCGGGGCGCCGCTGAACGAGGAGTTTGGCGAGGCGATCGGTGCCGACGCCTACTGCCGGGACGCTGCCGTCGCCGTGGAGACCGCGACCGCCCTGATCGCGCGCAAACGGGCAGCCGCCGAGGCCTGATTCCGAGCGATGCCCTAGATGGGCGGTGGCGGTGCGCACTTCGCCGCACGGGTAACGTTGGCCTGGTGCCGCTTGGACACCCTAGGGCGCGGGAGCCTAGATTCCGTTGCCGGTGCGCCGGGGGTTCCTCTGCGGTTCCGCTAGGGAGCCTCTGATCAAGTCGAAAGCTACCGCCGCGCAAGTGTGTGTGGCCCAAATCAGATACGGTATGTATTGGGAATTGTGCAGAGCTTCCCTAGGCGTCAGCGGCGAATGCGCTTGCCGCCGGGATCGTACATGGGTTGTAGCGAGGCATCCGCCGGCACGCGGGTACCCGCCACCTCGATTTCGAATTCGCCGGTCGACTCCGCTAGGTCGGGCGCGAGCGCGGTGCTGACGTAACCGAGACCGATGGCCCCGCCTAGGCTGTGGCCGTAGTTGCCGGATCGGATGTAGCCCGCGAGCTCGCTCCCGTACCAGATCGGCTCGCTGTGGTAGAGCAGCGGCTCGGGGTCGCGCAGCCGGAACTGCACAAGCCGCCGGGGCGTTCCCCGTTCCCGCTGCCGAAGCAGGGCCTCGCGGCCGATGAAGCCGCCCGGCTTGTCGAACTTGACGGCGAATTCCAGGCCCGCCTCTAGGGGCGTATCCTCGTCGGTGATGTCGTGGCCCCAGTGTCGGTAGGCCTTCTCGATGCGCAGGGAGTCCAGCGCGTGGTAGCCGGCGTGCACCAGGCCGAATGGCTCGCCGGCCGCCACGATTTCCTCGTAGACACCGACGACGAACTCCGTGGGTATGTACAGCTCCCAGCCGAGTTCGCCCACATAGGTGATGCGTGCGGCCCGCGCCAGGGCGTAGCCCACCTCTATTTCCCGGCTGGTTGCAAAGCCGAACGCCGCGTTGGACAGGTCGGTCGGCGTCAGCGACTGCAGCAGCGCCCGGGATTTCGGGCCCATCAGCGACACCACGCCCAGCGCCGAGGTCAGGTTGGTGAGCACACAGTGGGCATCCGCCGGAATATGCGCCTTCAGCCAGTGCAGGTCGCGCACCTCGGTCGCCGCGGCGGTAACGATGAGAAAGCTGTCCTCGGCCAGCCGGGTCACGGTCAGGTCGGCCTCGATGCCCCCGCGATCGTTCAGCCACTGGGTATAGACGATGCGTCCGGGCCGCACATCGATGTCGTTGGCGCAAATCCGGTTAAGCACCCGGGCGGCGTCGCGGCCCTCTAGGCGGTACTTGGCGAAGGACGACTGATCGAACAGCCCGACGCTGCCGCGCACCGCCCGATGTTCGGCGGCCGAGTATTCGAACCAATTCTGGCGGCCGTAGCTGTATTCGTAGCGGGCCGCTACGCCCGCTGGCGCATACCAATTCGGCCGTTCCCAGCCGGCGACCTCGCCGTGGCAGGCGCCGGCCGCCCGCAATCGGTCGTGCAGCGGCGACCGGCGCACCCCGCGGGCGGTTTCGAACTGGCGGTAGGGATAGTGGGTGGCATAGAGCAGCCCCAGGCTCTCCGCGACCCGTTCGCGCAGGTATTTGCGGTTGCGCTGGAAGGGCATGTTGCGCCGCACATCCACTTCCCACAGGTCGGCCGGCGGATGCCCGTTGTGCAACCACTCGCAGACGACCTTGCCGATACCGCCGGCGGACTGCAGGCCGATGGAGTTCAAGCCGGCCGCGACCAGGCAGTTCCCATATTCGGGTGCCGGGCCGATGTGGTAGCGAACATCCGGAGTGAAGCTCTCCGGGCCGCAGAAGAACTTCTGCATACCGGCCCGCTCCAGGGCCGGTACGCGCGCCATGGCCCCGCGCAGAACGGGCTCGAAATGTTCAAAACTGCCGGCAATCTCGTCGAAGCTGAAGTCTTCGGGTATGCCGTCGGCACCCCAGGGCCGGGCGTGCCGTTCGAACGCGCCCACGAGTAGCTTGCCCGCATCGTATTTGTAATAGGTGTGGGCATCGTAGTCCCGTATAACGGGCAGGCTCGCATCGAGCCCCTCGACGGATTCGAACAGCGCGTAGTAGTGCTCGCAGGCGTGCAGGGGCACGTTGACGCCGATGGAGGCGGCGAGGTCGCGGGTCCACATGCCGGTGCAGAGCACGATCTGGTCCGCCTCGATGTCGCCCCGATCGGTGGCGACGCCCGTGACCCTGCCGAAAGCCGTATGAATCGCCGTAACCGCCACGTTCTGCAGAATGCGTGCGCCCGCCGCCCGGGCACCCCTGGCCAGTGCCTGGGTAACGTCCACGGCGTTGGCATAGCCGTCGCTGGGAATGTGAATGCCGCCGACCACATCGCTGGTGTTGAGCAGCGGTACCCGGTCCTTGATGGCCCGCGCCGAGACCACATCCACCCGCAGCCCGAACACCTTCGCCATGGAGGCGCTCCTCTTGAGTTCCTGCAACCGCTCCCCGTTGGTGGCGATGGAGATGGACCCGGAGTGGCGGTAGCCCGTCGCCTGGCCGGTTTCGGCCTCCAGCCGGCCGTACAGCTCCCGGGTATAGCGGGCCAGGTTCGTCATGTTGATGGACGGGCGCAGTTGGCCGATGAGGCCGGCGGCGTGCCAGGTGGTGCCGGACGTGAGCTGCCGCCGCTCCAGCAGTACCAGGTCGGAGTACCCGGCTCGCGCAAGATGGTAGGCGATGGAACAGCCGATGACGCCGCCGCCGATAACGACAACCTCGGCGCGAGGCGGTATCTCCGGTGGCGTGCTGCCCTGTCCCATGAATCTCTAGAGTTGCAGCGCAGCGCGCCGGCCACGCCCGCCCGGCACTCTGTGGTTCGGGCCCATGATCCCGTTACGCCCTTGTCCGTTTGCCTGCCGGGTCGTAGGCGGGCTGTTGGAGAATTCTGGCGCGGCGTCGTTCGCCTAGCAGCCCGATTGCCAGTTCGCCGCCCGGCCCGCTGAGCCCGGGAGGCACATAGCCGAAGCCGAGGCTCTTGCGAACGCAGTGGCCGTAGGCCCCCGACGTGGTCACCCCGACACAGCGTTGCCCGGCGAAAATCGGCTCGCCACCGCGAACGTCCGAGTCCAGGGCATCGACCTCGAAGTAGATGAGCTGCAAGGTTCTGTCGCCCTGCTCCAGGGTGGCCCGTTTGCCGACAAAATCGTCCTTGTCGAACTTGATGAAGCGTTCCATGGCGGCGTCGGTCATCGTAACCTCGTTGGTCAGTTCCGCCCCCCAGCTTCGGTAGGCCTTCTCCATGCGCAGGCTGTTCACCGCATATAGGCCGAAATCGGCGATGCCGAAGCCGGCGCCCGCCTCCCGAAGCGCATCGTACAGCGCCTCCATGTGCGCCATGGCCGGGTGCAGCTCCCAACCCAGTTCCCCCACATAGTTGATCCGCAACGCCCGCACCGGCATACCGGCGACGGTGATCTCCCGACCGCGGAGCCAGGGGAAGGCGCCGCTGTCCAGGGGCGCGGCGGTGAGCCGGGCGAGTATGTCCCGGGCGCAGGGGCCGGCCAGCACCAGCACGCCGCGTTCGTCGGTTACGTTGGCCACCCGCACGCGCTCGTCGGCGCGCCTGCTCTGCAGTAGGTGGTCGAGATCGCGAATTTCGGCGCCGGCCGCCGAGAGCAGGTAGAAATGCTGGTCGGCCAGGCGCGTGATGGTCAACTCGCCGCCGATGCGGCCGCCCGCCGACAGCAGGTGCGCCAGCACGATGCCGCCGTTGCGCGGCATGCTGTTCGCGGAGATGCGGTTCAGGAAGGTGCCCGCGTCGGGGCCGGTGACCTCGAACTTGGCGAACCCGGTGAGGTCCAGAAGGCCGGCCCGTTCCCGAACCGCTAAGCATTCGTCGCGCACCAGCGCAAAAACGTTGTTGTGCCGGAAGCCATAGTCCTCCTCGCGGCCATCGGTTGAGAACCACTTTGGCCGTTCCCAACCGAAGGCTTCGGTGTAAACGCAACCCCGGCCGAGCAGTTTTTCGTACAGCGGGCCGACACGCCGGCCCCGTGCGGCGGGCAATTCCTCACCCGGTAGCGGTGTGTGATAGGTCATGCTGTAGTCCTGCCGGCCCCGGGCTTTCATGTAGCTGTCACCGGCGAAACCGCCGAAACGGCGCGGGTCGAACCCGGTCATGTTGATTTCCGAGTCACCGTGCAGCATCCACTGGGCGAGATACCTGCCGCAGCCCGCGCCCTGGGCGATGCCGAACGACGACCCGCAACAGAACCAGAAGTTGCGCAGGCCGCCGACCGGGCCCAACAGCGGCAGCCCGTCGGCGCTATGCGGGATGGCACCGTTGACGATACGCCGGATGCCGGCGGGCTCGAGTATCGGCATACGTTGCAACGCCCGCTCAAGCCAGGGCAGCAGACGTTCGAGATTGTCCGCGAACAGCTCGCTGTCGGATTCCCAACCCGGCAATCCTTGCGGCGGCCAGGCCTCGGCCGGGTTGTCCTGCTCGTAGATGCCGATCAGGCCGGACTGCTGCTCCTGGCGCAGGTAGGCGGATGCGTGGGGGTCGCGGATTACCGGAAGCTCCGTGGCGCGGCCCGCGAATTCCGCAACCGGCCCCGACACCAGGTAATGGTGCTCGATGTTGCAGATCGGCGCATCGGCACCGACCATCCGCGCCACCTGCCTAGCGTAGCAGCCGGCCGCGTTGACCAGGATCTCGGCAATGACCCGCCCCCGCTCGGTGACTACCTCCCATTCGCCGCTCGGCAAAGCATTGATTTCGGTGACCCGGTCGTGCCGCACGATGCGCGCGCCTAGGTTCCGGGCACCCCTGGCCATGGCATTGCACAAGCCCGACGGGTCGGCATGGCCGTCGTCGGGCGTCCAGGCACCGGCCAATACACCGTCCGTGGCAATGAACGGATTGAGTTGCCTGATTTTGTCAACATCGATGATTTCCATGCGGAAGCCGACGCTCTGCGCGATGCCGCGCACATACTCGAACCAGTCGAGATCGCGCTGGGTCAGGGCAAACCGGATGCTGCCCGATGTGTGCCAGCCTACGGACTGCCCGGTGATCGCTTCAAGGCGCTTGTAGAGAGAGTTGCTGTACTGGTGGATTTTGGCCAGGTTGTAGTTGCCGACCAGATTGGGGCATTGACCCGCCGCGTGCCAGGTGGAACCGGAGGTAAGCTCGCCCTTCTCGATCAGGAGCACATCGTCGCAGCCCGCTTCGGCCAGGTGGTAGAGCAGCCCGGCGCCCATAATGCCGCCCCCGACGATGACGATGCGGGCTTGACTGTGCATGGTGCCCTCCGCAACCCTTCTGGCTGGCCGGTGCCGCAACAGGCCGACTGGGCAATCGGCCAGCGCGGCCCAGGGAGTGATGGTTCGCCAAGCTGGCCCGTACCACAATCAGCGGCGCTTTTCAATGTCGAGAATAGTATGGCGAATGTCGCATACCATTAAACGGCAATGGCTTTTGCTCAGCGTTCAATAATATACTCCCTAAGTCCCAATCCGTAATCGTCTCAAGGGGAGAGTGTCATGTGGGAGAGAAAACAGCTTAGCCTGGCAGTTTCCGCGGCCATTGCAACCACTGCCGCCGGCCTGGCCAGCGCCGCCGAGATCGAGGAGGTTATCGTCACCGCCACCAAGCGCTCGGAAACCGCACAGGGGGTGCCCATTGCGGTGCAGGCGGTCACCGGCAACACCCTCCGGGAACTGCGCATCGAGACCTTCGACAAGTACGTCGACTATCTGCCTAACGTCGTAAGTGCCGGCAACGGTCCCGGAAAAAAGGAACTGTACATTCGCGGCAGCACCACCGAGCAGACCGGCGTAACCATAACCTCGGCGCAGGGCTCGGCCCCCGGCGTTGCTCTCTACCTAGACGAGCAGCCGGTCTCCTTCGGCGGCCGCAACCTAGACGTGTATGCGGTGGACATGGAACGCATCGAGGTGCTGTCGGGTCCCCAGGGCACGTTGTTCGGTGCCAGTTCGCAGTCCGGCAACGTGCGGCTTATCACCAAAAAGCCGGTGCAGGGGGAGTTTGCGGCGGGCTTCGACGGCACCTATGGAACCACCGACGGCGGTGCCGACAGCGGTGCCGCGAATGCGTATATCAACGTCCCGTTGGGCGACCGGGTCGCCGCCCGCATCGCCGTGTACAGCGATACCCAGGGTGGCTGGGTCGACAATGTACCCGCCACCTTCACCCCCAGCGGCGAAGTGGTCGACCGCAACAATGTCGCGGGCTTCGGCCCGCTTTTGACAGGCGCCGATTCTATCGAAACCGCGCGCAACGATGCCTTGGTACAGGACGACTGGAATGAGGCGACCTATCGCGGTGCCCGCTTCGGCCTAGCCTTCGATATCAACGAAGACTGGGATTTGGTGTTGCAGCACACCGCCCAGACCCTGGAAGCCGAAGGCTCGTTCATTGTCGACACCAGCATCGGCGACGATGCGTCAGCCAAGTTTTCGCCGGAATACAACCGGGACGAATTCGGGTTGACCACCTGGACACTGAATGGCCGTATGGCCAACTTAGATGTGATCTACACCGGTGGCTACCTTGATCGCGATGTGGATAGCATTATCGACTATACCCACTACAACAATGGCGGCGGGTACATCACCTATTACCTGTGCAGTGGCAACGTCTACGACGCCAGCGACGTGAACAACTGCTACGACCCCACCAAGCAGTACACGGAGGAAACGGCCAACAAGCGCATGACCCACGAGTTTCGCCTGCACACAGACCCGGCCAAGCGCATCCGGCTGCTTGGCGGTGCCTACTACAATGACGTGGAAACCAACCATATCGGCGATTTTCAATACGCATCCGCCAACGATGCGTTCGGCGAGCACGCCAGCAGCTACTACAATGACAACCGGGGCGACGGCTTTCTGCTCGGCAACATCGCGGTTCCCACCGACGGCGTCAATAGCTCCGGCCCCCGCTCTCCGTTCACCGTCTTCTTCAACGATTTCACCCGCAAGGAGGAGGAATGGGCGTTGTTCGGTGAAATCGCCTTCGACCTTTCCGACCAGGTGACAGCCTCGGTCAGTGCCCGCTACTACGACCTGACCTCGCAGTTGCAGGGCGCCTCCAACTTCGCCTTCGGGTGCCGCTATGGCATCGGCGGGTTCGGCAACTCCGCGGCTACCGCCGATGGCCGCTGCAACAGTCACGCCTTTAGCAACGACGTTACAGCGCGCCTGCGCACCTTAGGGCAGTACAACGAAGACGGCAACGACGCCACCATTCTGGACGCCCGCAGCCCCAACGGCGCGCGGGATATGTTCCGCGGTGGCGGCAGCAACGCGGCCACCCTGGCCGCTATCGAAAACGGGTATCTCGACCTCGGAGGACTTGAAGGCGATGGGTCCATCAACGAAACGGACACCATCCTCAAGGCTTCCATCGACTGGCAGGTCGCCGACAACCTGATGTTGTTTGCAAACTACGCCGAAGGTTACCGCCCGGCCAACCTGAACCGCAACGCGGGGCAGCTTTCCACCAATCAGTCGGGCGTTTTTGAAAACTACGTGGTGCCGGCGGTGGCGCGTACCGATACCCTGACCAGCTACGAAGTGGGTATGAAGAGCGATCTCCTCGATCGTTCCGTGCGGCTGAACGCAACCTTCTACTATTCCGACATCGAAGATCTCCAGGTTTCGCGCTTCGACCCGTCGAACGTAGCCTTCCTGTACTTCATCGAGAATGTTGGGGATGCGGAAGCGATGGGTCTGGACGTGGACTTTCAATGGGCCGTTTCCGATGCACTCATGATCTCCGGCGCTTTCAGCATCCTGGATACGGAACTCAAGAGCCTGAATCCACAGTTGCGGGGCATCTCGGTGCCGACTGGCAGTGAACTTCCCATGGCAAGTTCGTTCTCGGGGAATCTGCGCGCGCGTTACGCCTTCTACCTGGAAGGCCTAGGGGCCAATGCCTACGTGCTCGCCGGCCTCAGATACCGGAGCAAGAATGTAACGGGCGTCGTCGGCAGCGCGGAGTTCATGGACGATACGCTATTCAGGCAATCGGGCGCGTATTCCGGATTGGACATCAAGTACGAGGAGGGCACCTACGGCACCGTTGAGATACCGGACGGCGCGGGCGGGATGCGCCTGCCGACCAGTTCACGGTTTGTCAATCCGAGCGCCACGACGCTCAATGTCGCCTTCGGCTTGGAGAAAGACAGTTGGGGCGCCGAGCTGTTTATCGACAACATCAATAACGAAGAGGCGCCCGTGATGCAGATCGCCGGCCACTACACGCCGGTCGTCAGTGTCCAGCGGCCGCGCACCATCGGTTTGCGGCTGAGCTACGACTTCGAGTAACCCGGGGCGGGGCGCAGGCGGCGCCACAGGACTATCTCGCCGGTTGGTACCGTGTGCGAATGTGCGCGGGCGGGTGATGGTGCCCAGGCTTGGACTGCGCCGTTGGCGTTTGTCTTCGCGTAGACAACAGGGTCGCCAAACCCCCTGATCGTAGACGGGGGTGAATCGCTTTCGAGGCCCGGCTAAGATTCCAAGCGTGACCGAAGTACAAAGCAGCATTGAGCGGGCCCAGTATCTGATCGGCAAGGGCGACCCGCGCGGCGCGGAGCAGTTGCTGACCGCCGTGCTCGGCGACGATCCGGACAACGTCGAGGCGCGCTATGCCCTGGCGGTGTCTCAGCGCCATTGCCACGAGTGGCCGCGGGCCCTCGCAACCCTTGCCGGGATATTGACCATCAAACCCCACTTTGGCCGGGCACACCAAGAGGTCGGCTATAACCACATCGCCCAAAAAAACCTTGTCCGCGCCGGTGCCGCCTTTGAACGGGCAGTTGCCGCGGACCCATCGCTGGTCAATAGTTGGAGGTGTCTGGCCAAGCTCTACCAGGACGATGGCAATACCGAGCGACTAGCGCGGGCGCGGGAACAGATCGCGTTTCTCGACAGATTGCCGCCGGAACTGCTCACGGTAGTAAGCTACCTGTCGGAAAATCGGCTGGCGGATGCGGAACGGCTGTGCAAGCACTTCCTGCGCACCAACCAGACCCATCCCGAGGGCATGCGGCTGCTCGCCGAGATCGCAACCCGCAACAAGATTTACAACGACGCCGAATTTCTGCTGGAAAGTTGCGTTGAGTTCCACCCGGAGCATCGCGATGCGCGTATTCAGTACGTCAACATCCTGCTGCGTGTTCAGAAGTTTCCCAAGGCTCTGGAACAGGCGGAGCTGCTGCTTGCCAGGTATCCGGGCGACACGGAAACCATTCGCGCTCTCCATGCCTCCGCCTGCAGCGGTGCGGGCAGGAACGCCGACGCCATACAAAGCTACAGAATGCTAATTGAGGCGCATCCCGACAACCACTTTTTTCCCTTGTCCCTGGCCCATGTGCACAAGGCGGACGGCGACATCGACACGGCGGTGGCGCTGTACCGGCAGGCATACCGAATCAAGCGCGATTACGGCGATGCCTACTGGAGCCTGGCAAACACCAAGTCGCACGCTTTCACCGAACAGGAACTGGCGCGCATGACCGAGCTGGAATCGGACCCGGCGACGGGCGAGGAAGACCGCATTCAATTGTGCTTCGCCCTTGGCAAGGCGCACGAGGACAGGCGGAATCATCAACCCTCGTTCGACTACTACAGCAGGGGCAACGCCTTGAAACAGGAGAAAACACAGCACAGCCCCCGGCATCTGCGGGTGCGGGTCGACAGCCAGGTCGAGGTTTGCACCGAAGCGCTGTTTGCCGGTAAGCGGGGTCTGGGGCTGGAAGCGCCGGACCCAATCTTTATCGTCGGGCTACCGAGGTCTGGCTCCACGCTACTTGAGCAGATACTGTCGTCGCATTCGCTGGTCGACGGCACCATGGAATTGCACAATATCCTGAACTTGGCGAAGCGGTTGCGCGGGCGCGGCGGTGACCGCGAAGGGTCACCGCGCTATCCCCGAATTCTCACGGAAATCGACGACAGCTACTGGCGAAGATTCGGCCAGCAGTACATTGACGATACCCGCCCCTATCGCGGCAACGCCCCGTTTTTCGTTGACAAGATGCCGAACAACTTCTTCCATATCGGGCTGATACGAATCATCCTGCCCAACGCCAAAGTTATCGATGCGCGGCGCCACCCCATGGCTTGCTGTTTCGGTTGCTTCAAGCAGTTGTTCGGCGAGGGCCAGGAGTTTACCTACGGGTTGCCGGAAGTTGGTAACTACTATCGGCAATACGTCAGGCTGATGGACCACTGGGACCGGGTATTGCCGGGTTTCGTGCTGCGTGTGCAGCACGAAGATGTCGTGGACAACCTAGAGGAACAGGTGCGCCGCATCCTGGGCTTCTGCAACCTGCCCTTTGAACCGGCCTGCGTGCACTATCACCGCACCGAACGCAGCATTCGTACCCCCAGCTCCGAACAGGTGCGACAACCGATTTACAAGACGGGCCTAGAGCAATGGCGCAACTTCGAGCCCTGGCTTGCACCCCTGAAGGAGGCTTTGGGGCCGGAATTGTTGGAGCGCTACGCGATCAGCTAGGGCCTGCTGCATGCCCAGCATCCTGGGCTAGGGCCGCGTTCAGAATGCGCTGGGAAAACACCGCGTTGACGCCGATATTGTTACTGGCGGTGGTCAATGCCCGGCGGTTCGGGTGCAGTTGCCGGCGCGTGTTCTCGATCAGGGTGCGATAGCGGGGGAAGCCTTCCCGTTCCTGGCCGTGCAACACCCACAACTCCCGCCAGTCGTGCGCAAAGCCGCGCAACAACGCGCCGTAGGCGCGCACCAATTCAGGATCGTTGGCGGGGTTGCGCGAGAAATCGGCGATTAGATCCTCAACGAGAGCGGCGCATTCGCCCGGTGCCATCACCGGTGCGCTGCTGAATCGCTCCGTTCGCAATGCAACGGATTTGCCTGGGTCGAACGGTAGCAGGCGCGCCGCCGTCCCGATTGCCGCTAGGTCTCGGCTTTCGGCCTCCTCGACCAGTTTCCAGAACCGCGATGAGCCACAGAGGTCGATGACCAGATGCACCCGGTCTTCGGTGCTATTGTTGATAACCCGATGGCGGCGCCAGGAATCGAAAATCCAGCACTCGCCGGCGCCCATATGCAACTTCGCCTCGCCGCAGCAAAAAATTACCTGGGGATTTGTGAGTATGGGTATGTGAATACGGACGCGGCTGAACCAGTGGTAGTTAAAATCCACGTGCAGGCCCACCTCGGCCCCGGCATCTAGTTTCATTAGCCGCGAGCGGGAGAGCACCTCGTCGAAACTGCCCATCACCTGGCGCATGTAGGGGCATTGCGCCAGGTGCCGAGTGGGTTGTTTTTCGCCTTCGAAGGAATCGTTGTCGCCACCGCCGCTGGAAATCAGGGCGATTGCCGAGTTGCCGCGCATGCCGCTGGGGTGCGGCATCCAGGCGGCGGCGCCGAACTGCCCCACCTCGTCTGCGAGCCGTTTTGCATCGAAACGAAAGGGCAGCCGGATAAAGGGTTCGTTCAGCCGCACCGCCGCGCCCCGGCCGATTCTGCAGAACCGCCTGCGGCAACAATCCAAATGCAATCGCCGGTTCCGTAGGATGCGTTCATCCATCGACGCTCTTCGCAGTACAAGCGGATTGTACCCCTGGGCGCGCGCCCCGGCGACCGGCGCCAACGCCTAGGGAACAGGTTGCTTCCCAAAGGGCGGCCAGATACCCGCGGGGCGATGTAAATTGCTGGTATTTTGCTATCGCAAAACGATCCGGTTTTGGGCACTCTAGCGCTAGAACACAGACGGGAGGATAGGCTAATGAATACCGATGTCGTCATCACCTGTGCGGTGACCGGTTCCGGCGATACCGTGGGCAAACACCCGGCTATTCCCATCACGCCCGGGCAGATCGCCGAGTCCGCCATCGATGCGGCCAAGGCCGGTGCCGCCATCGTGCACTGCCATGTCCGTGACCCGGACACCGGAAGGGGGTGCCGCGATGTGGCGCTCTACCGGGAGGTGGTCGCGCGCATCCGGGACTGCGCCACCGATGTGGTGATCAACCTGACCGCGGGAATGGGCGGCGACCTGGTCATCGGCCCCGACGAGATGCCGACGGAATTCGGTGCGGATACCGACTTGGTCGGCGCTATTGAGCGACTGCCCCATGTCGAGGAACTGCTGCCGGAGATCTGCTCCCTGGACTGCGGCTCCTACAACTTTGGCGAGGGCAGCCTGGTCTACGTATCTACCCCGGACATGCTGCGTCGGGGTGCCAAGCGCATCCGGGAGCTTGGCGTCAAGCCCGAACTTGAGATATTCGATACGGGCCATTTGAACTTCACATTGCAGATGATCGACGAGGGCCTGATCGACGATCCCCCGCTCTTTCAACTCTGTTTCGGCATTCCCTGGGCGGCACCGGCCGAAGTGGGTGTCTTCAAGTCCTGGGTGGAGCTACTGCCCGCCGGCGCCAACTGGACGGCGTTCGCCATCAGCCGCAACCAGATGCCCTGGGCGGCCCAGTCGGTGCTGCTCGGTGGCCATGTGCGGGTGGGGCTGGAGGACAATCTCTATCTTGAACGGGGGGTTTTCGCCAGCAATGCGCAACTGGTCGAGCGCGTCCGCAAGATCGTCGAGATGATGGGTGCCCGGGTGCTCGGCCCCGAGGAAGCCCGCCAGCGGTTCGGCCTGGCGCGACGCGCCTGATCGCTCCGCCGTCGGGGCCGGCTCGAGCCGCTCGGTTCGCCGGCAGCTACGGCACAGGCCTGGGGGTGGCACGACGATGCAAGGACGATGAAAGAAAGGATCGGCACCCTCGCCGTTATCGGCACCGGGGTTATCGGTGCCGGCTGGGCGGTCCGGGCGCTGGCCCACGGCCGGGACGTGGTCGCTTGGGATCCGGCACCCGGTTGGCAGGCCGGGCTGCGGGCCGCGGTTGAGAATGCCTGGCCTGCGCTGGAAGAGTTGGGCCTGCATGCCGGTGCGAGCCAAGACCGCCTGCATTGCGCCGACTCGCTCGGCGAGGCTTGCGAAGCCGCCGATTTCGTTCAGGAAAACGCCCCGGAGCAGATCGAGTTGAAGCGCAGCCTGCACAGTGGGCTCGATGCCGCCACCGCCGACCATGTGGTTATTGCCTCCAGCACTTCCGGCCTGCTGCCCACGGAAATGCAATCCCGTTGCCGCCATCCCGAACGGCTGGTGGTTGGCCACCCGTTCAATCCCGTCTACCTGTTGCCGCTGGTGGAAGTCCTAGGCGGCAAGCGGACGGCGAGCCAAAGCATCGACCGCGCCATGGCCTTTTATACCGATATCGGCATGCACCCACTGCGGGTGCGCAAGGAGATCGAGGGTTTTCTCTCCGACCGCCTGCAGGAAGCCCTGTGGCGCGAGTTGCTGCACCTGGTGAACGACGATGTGGCGAGCACCGAGGAACTCGATGCGGCCATCGTCTACGGCCCGGGCCTGCGCTGGGCCTGCATGGGCACCTGCCTGGCGTTCCACATGGCCGGCGGCGAGCAGGGCATGCACCACTTCATGAAACAGTTCGGCCCGGCCCTCAAGTTGCCCTGGACCCGGCTGGAGGCACCGGAACTCACCGATGAACTGATCGGCAAGATGGCTGCCGGAACCCGGCAACAGGCGGCGGGACGCACCGTGCGGGAGTTGGAGCGATTGCGCGACGAATGCCTGATTGCCATCATGCGGGCGCTACGCCGCTACGAGGTGGGTGCCGGCAAAACCCTGGCCGAGAACGAGGCACGCCGTGCGCGCGAGGGGCACGAGCCCGTGCGGGGGAGGGATGCGAATTGAACTTCGAACTGACAGCCGAGCAACAACTGGTGGTGGATACGGTTCGCGACTTCGTCGAGAAGGAACTGTATCCACACGAACAGGAAGTGGAACGCACCGGACAGGTGCCGCCGGAACTGGGCGAGGAGATTAAGCGGAAAGTCATTGAGCTGGGTTTCTACGCGCCGAACCTGCCCGAGGAGGTTGGCGGCGGCGGGCTCGACTGCCTGACCTTCACCTTGTTGGAGCGCGAACTCGGCCGCCCATCCCAGGCGCTCAGCGTGTTCTGGGGTCGGCCGTCGGGTATCCTCATGGCCTGTAGCGCCGAGCAGCGCGAACGCTACCTGTTGCCCGCGGCCCGCGGCGCGCGGTTTGACGCCCTGGCCATGACCGAGCCCGACGCGGGTTCCGATGTGCGCGGCATGCGCTGCATTGCGCGTCGTGATGGGGACGATTGGATTGTCAACGGCACCAAGCACTTCATCTCTCACGCCGACCTGGCCGACTTTGTCATCGTCTTCGTCGCTACCGGCGAAGAGTCGACCGAACGTGGTCCGAAGAAACGCATCACCTGCTTCCTGGTCGATCGCGGTACACCGGGTTTCGAGATTCGCCCCGGCTACGAGTCCGTATCCCACCGGGGTTACCAGAATTGCATCCTCGTCTTTGACGACTGTCGGTTGCCCTCGGCCCAGGTGCTAGGCGAGGTGCATCGCGGCTTCGAGCTCGCCGACGAGTGGCTCTACGGTACCCGGCTGACGGTTGCCGCCATGTGCGTGGGCCGCGCCCGCCGGGTCTTTGACCTCGCGCTTGCCCACGCCGCCGAACGTCGGCAATTCGGCCAGCCCATAGGCCGCTTCCAGGGCGTCTCCTTCAAGCTTGCGGATATGATCACGGAAATCGACGCGGCGGACTGGCTGACACTGGCCGCCGCCTGGCGCCTCGACCAAGGGCTGCCGGCTGGTCGGGAGATCGCTTCCGCCAAGCTATACGCTACGGAGATGCTGGCCCGGATCACGGATGAAGCCATTCAGGTGTACGGCGGAATGGGGCTGATGAGCGACCTGCCCCTGGAGCGATTCTGGCGGGATGCCCGGGTGGAGCGCATTTGGGACGGCACATCGGAGATCCAGCGTCACATTATCGGGCGCGGATTGCTGCGGCCGCTGGGCGCTTGAGGGTAGTTCCCGGGGTGAACGAGCCCGCCGACCGCCGCCCCATCCCGTCGGGCGGCTCGCCATCGGCCCTGGGCCTTGCGCGCCTGCTCAGGCCCCGCAGTATCGCGGTGATCGGTGGGAGCGTTGCGACGGAGGTCATCAGGCAATGTGATCGATTGGGCTTTGACGGCGACCTGTGGCCGGTGCATCCCAAGCACCGGGAACTGGCCGGGCGGCCCGTATTTCGTTCGATTGCCGAGCTTCCCTCGCCGCCGGATGCCGCCTTCGTCGCCGTCAACCGCCACGCGACGGTGGAAGCCGTGGCGGAACTCGCCCAACTGGGTGCCGGTGGCGCCATCTGCTACGCATCCGGTTTTCTGGAAACCGAAGACGGAGCGGCGCTGCAGGACGCCCTGGTGACCGGGGCCGGCACCATGCCCATCATCGGGCCGAACTGTTATGGGCTGATCAACTTCCTCGACGCCGTACCCCTTTGGCCGGATCAGCACGGCGGCCGGCGGCTCGGCCCCGGCGAGCGCGGTGTTGCCATCGTAACCCAGTCCTCCAACATCGCGGTGAGCCTGACCATGCAGCAAAGAAGCCTGCCGCTGGCCTATATGGCTACGGCGGGTAATCAGGCGCAGTTGGGCATCTCCATCCTGGCGGCGGCGATGCTCGCCGACGAGCGCGTGACCGCGCTCGGCCTCCATGTCGAGGGGTTTGATTCGGTACCGGGCTTCGAGAGCTTGGCTAGGCAGGCGCGGGAGCGGGGGGTGCCGGTCGTGGTCATGAAGACCGGCCGCTCGGAGCGGGGCCGTACCGCGGCACTCAGCCACACCGCCTCCATCGCCGGGTCCGATGCCGGTGCCGCGGCATTCCTGCGGCGGCTTGGGTTCGCCCGCGCCCAGGGCATTCCGGAACTGCTTGAAACCCTGAAATTTCTCCATGTCCACGGCCCGCTTAAGGGTACGGGCATCGGTGCCATGTGCTGCTCCGGTGGCGAGGCGAGTGTCATTGCCGACGCCGTGGAGGAAACGGCGTTGACCTGTCCTGGGTTGCCCGCCGACCAGGCTGCGGCGGTGGCCGCCACGGTGCATCCACTGGTCACGGTTGCCAACCCCCTCGACTACCACACCTTCAGTTGGGGCGACGAGGCCGCCTTGACGGAGACCTTCACCGCCTTCGCCCGGGGCAGCTTCGATGCGTGCCTGCTGGTGCTCGACTTCCCGCGTGGCGACCGCTGCCGGGACGACGACTGGTGGGTTGCGCTGCGGGCTTTCGGCAGCGCCATGGCCGGTGCGCCAACCAAGGGCGCAATCGTCGCCACCATGCCGGAAAACCTGCCCGAAGCCATCGCGACCGAGCTGATCGGGCTCGGGGTCGCGCCCCTTGCGGGCGTTGGCGAGGCATTGCGGGCCATCGAGTGCGCGGCCTCGATCGGGGCTTGGTGGCAATCTCCGCAACCCGAACCGCTGGTGCGCAGCCGATCTGTGGCCGCTACGCCCGTGGTGCTCGACGAAGCGGCGGCCAAGGCGCGGCTCGCCGCCCACGGGGTTGCCGTTCCTCCGGGCGGGGTGGCCCGGAGCGCCGACGAGGCGGTGGCCATTGCCGGGACCCTCGACGGCGCGGTAGCGATAAAGGCCCAGGGTATTGCACATAAGTCGGAACAGAACGCGGTTCGGCTGGGCCTTACCCAGCCGGAGGCAATCCGCGCCGCGGCCGTCGAGCTACTCGACTTGTTGCACGGTTCCGCTACCCCAGGCACCGCTTCGGTCACCGGAGCAATGCCCTGCCCGGATGCAGGCCCGCAATCCGGCCGCGCCGGGGAGCACCCCGCCCGTGTGAACAGCCTGCTGGTGGAGCGCTTCGAGCCGGGCCTGGCCGCCGAGCTGATCGTGGGCCTGCACCGAGACCCGCAACTCGGCCTGTTGCTCACCCTGGGTTCCGGTGGAATCCTGGTCGAAATCGTTCAGGACGCCGTTACCCTGCTGTTGCCGGTCACCGAAACCGAGGTGCGTGCGGCGCTCTCGACTCTGCAGTGCGCCCCGGTACTGGCGGGTTATCGGGGCCAGGAACCCGCCGATATCGACGCGGCGGTAACCGCGATTCTGGCCATTGCCCAGTTCGCTGCCGCCCACGCCGACCGGCTCGAGGAACTGGATGTTAATCCACTGGGGGTTGGCCCACGTGGTCGGGGTGCCGTGGCCCTCGATGCGCTTATTCGAATGCGGGAGACGCGCCCGCCGCAAGGAGAGAAGTAGCGATATGACGGAAGTTATCGGCATCCGCCGGGAAGGCGGGGTGATCGAAGTGACCCTGGACCGCCCCAAGGCCAACGCCATCGATCTTGCCACCAGCCGTGCGATGGGGAAGGCGTTCAGGGCGTTTCGCGACGACCCGGAGCTGCGGGTCGCCATTGTCACCGGCGGCGGCGACAAGTTCTTCAGTGCTGGCTGGGATTTGAAGGCGGCAGCCGGGGGCGACCCGGTGGACGGCGATTACGGCGTCGGCGGTTTCGGGGGATTGCAGGAACTGCCGGGCCTGAACAAGCCGGTGATCGCGGCGGTGAACGGCATGGCGGTGGGCGGCGGTTTCGAGCTGGCCCTTTCCTGCGACCTCATCCTGGCATCCGAGACGGCGCGGTTCGCGCTACCGGAGATACGTGCCGGCACGATTGCCGATGCCGCTACCATCAAGCTGCCGAAGCGCCTGCCGTACCATGTGGCGATGGAAATGCTCCTAACCGGCCGTTGGATGGATGCCGCCGAGGCGCAACGCTGGGGCGTCGTCAACCAGGTGCTTGATCCTGGCCGGTTGCTGGACCGCGCCTGGGAACTCGCCCGCACGCTTGCCGGCGGCCCACCCTTGGTCTTCGCCGCCATAAAGGAAGTGGTTAGAGAGGCGGAGAACCTGCGCAGCCAAGATGCCCTCAGCCGAGTGATGAAGCGTCAGTTCCCGACGGTGGACCGCCTGTATGACAGTGACGATCTGCAGGAAGGCGCCCGCGCCTTTGCGGAGCGGCGGGACCCCGTCTGGAAGGGCTGCTAGGCGCGTTTATAGGCGGCTTCCGGACGGGCTCCCGGACCAATGAGTTCAGCCGGGCCTGGCGTTTGTCAGCGGCGAGCGCCGAAGTATCTCCGTATAAAGCGACACCCACCGGATCCCGTTCGATCAAGTACGGTCGGCCTTGTTGGCATCATTGGCCTTGGTGGGGGGCGGTGCCCACGAGCAGGCTTGAGCGGCGAGGGCAATGCACCCATACCCCGTATTCCAGCGCGCTGCGATACAGCCACCAGGCCGCATACTCGGCAAAGGTGCGTCGCACGACGATGTCGAACACTCCACCGTCAACGGGTGGTCCCGAGCCGCCCGCCGCCGGTTCGCCCGCATCGGCGGATTGCTGGGCTGGCCGCGACAGGCCGATTAGCATGGATGCTTTCCCCAGGACAGTCTGTGCGCACTGTCCCGGCCGGAATACCCGGGGATGGAAGTCTAGGGTGCATCCGGTGGCGAGCACGTCCCGGGCGTTGTCGCCACCGAGCCGCATGCAAATTTGGCCGCCGGTCAGGTTGGTCAGCGCGTGGTGCCGGCCAGCCAGGCCGGCCGCCAATCGCGCCTGCAATTCCACTTCCCTGCCGGGTTCCGTCATCACCAACCACTCATCTGGACCCAACCAGTACACTTGGCAATCTCCCTCGGTGAACGTATTGGCGGCCACCGGCAACGGCTGGCCCAATTGGCTGCGGGCGGCTTCCATAAAACCATCGTCGTCTGGTGCACCGCGTAGGCCAAGGAATCCCCGGAACGGCGCGACCTCCAATACCACCCCACTGCCCTCGGGTGCGGGCCCGGCCGTTTGCGCCAGGAAGGGTTCCAGTACCTGGTGCCGCCGCCGCTCAGACACGCTGCCGTTCTCCCCCCGGGTCGTAGAACACCGGCGATACGATTCTGACCGGGATAGAGCGCCCATCCCGCAACGCCGCTTGAATCGTCTCGCCTCGGCGCGCCCGCCCGCCGCTCACCGGCCCAAGGGCGATAGGGTGCCCCAGGCAAGCACTATGGTAACTGGAGGTGACGTGGCCGATAGCCGCCGCTTTCGCATCCTCCCCCGGTTCTACGAGTTGCGTCCCCTCCGGCAACATCGTGGTTCCGTCCTCGCTCAGCAGGCCGACCCACTGTTGCCGGTCCTTGCGCAGGCAGTCGGGCCTGCCCAGCGATCGCTTGCCGAGGTAGTCCTTGTCCTTGGCCAATAGCCAGTTCATGCCCAGGTCGACGGGGGTCACGGACCCATCGGTGTCCTGGCCGACGATCACGAAGCCCTTCTCGGCCCGTAGCACATGCATGGTTTCGGTGCCATAGGGAACGATGCCATAGCGTTGCCCGGCCGCCATCAGCAGTTCCCAAAGCGCCCTGGCGTAATCGCTCTCCACGTTGATTTCGAAGCTCAATTCACCGCTGAAGCTGATGCGAAATACCCGCACCCTGAAGCCGGCCAGGGAACCGGTGCGCACGGACATGAACGGAAGGTTGGACGCATCGAAATCGATGTCGCTAGCCAGGCCCCGCAGCAGCTCCCGGCTGTGGGGTCCGACAAGGGCGATGGTGGACCAGCGATCCGTTACCGAGGTCAGGTAGACGCGCAACTCCGACCACTCGGTCTGTAGCCACCGTTCCAGCCAGTTCAACACGCTGGCGGCGCCGCCCGTCGTTGTGGTCAGGTAGAAGTGTTCTTCCCCCAGCCGGGCGGTCACGCCGTCGTCCATGACCATGCCGTCCTCGCCGAGCATGATGCCGTAGGCGCAGCGCCCGATCTTTGTGCCGCCGATGCGATGCGTATAGATCCTTTCCAGAAAGCTAGCCGCATCCGGCCCGCGCACCTCGATCTTGCCCAGTGTGGAGGCATCCATAATCGCCAGGGACTGCCGTGCCGCTAGGCATTCCCGGGCCACCGCCGCGTGCATATCCTCCCCCGGCCGGGGATAGTACCAGGGCCGCAGCCATTGCCCGACCACCTCGAACTCGGCACCCGCCGCCTCGTGCCAGCCGTGCAGCGCGGTCTTGCGCACCGGCTCATAGAGGTCGCCCACGTGCATGCCCGCGCAGGCACCGAAGGCTACCGGTGTGTAGGCCGGTCGGAAGCTGGTGGTGCCCACCACGTCCATAGGCACGTCCAGGCACTCGGCCAGCGCCGCAAACCCGTTGATGTTGCCGAGCTTGCCCTGGTCTGTGCCGAACCCCAGGGCGGTATAGCGCTTAACGTGCTCGACGCTGTGAAAACCCTCGCGCACCGCCAAGTGTATGTCCGCCAGGGTAGTGTCGTTCTGGTAGTCGAGGAACTGCTTGGGGGAACGCTCCGGCCGTCTTAACGATGGCGTCCGCCACAGCGGCGATGCATGGCTTGAGGTTGCCGGTTGCCCACCGGGCACGGCGACCTCGGCCGGGTCATAGCCGCAATGCCGCGCTGCGGCCAGGCCCGCGCTACGGCCCTCCTCCAGGCAGGCACCCAGGTCGAAGGTCCCATTGGCCGCGCCCACCGAGACGTTGTCCTGGACCGGATCGCCCGGCACGAAGCAGCCCGGGGGCTCCCGCCAGGCCACCTGCCCGCCCGCCTGGGAGTGCAGGTGAACGGCGGGCATCCAACCCCCGGACATGGCCAGCAAATCGCAGGCGACCCGCCGCGCTGCCCCGGAGCGGCGAGTGCCGTCCGTGCGCAAAGGCGCTACTTCCACCGATCGCACCCGCTTGCGGCCACGAACGTTGGTTACGGCACAGCCGGCCTGTATCTCGATGCCGGCGTCTGCTGCGGCCTGGGCGAGGGGGCCCGCACCACCGGCCCGGCTATCGACAATGCTGACCTGTGCGCCCGTTCCCGCCATGTCCAGGGCCGCTCGGTAAGCGCTGTCGTTGTTGGTAAAGACGACCGCCCGCCGGCCCGGCAGAACGGCGTAGCGGTGGATGTATTCGGATACCGACGAGGCCAGCATGATGCCGGGGCGGTCGTTGTTCGGGAACACAAGGGGGCGTTCGCAGGCCCCCCCGGCAAGAATGACCCGCTTGGCGCGTACCCGCCAAAGACGTTGACGGAGGTTGCCCTGGCTGCCTTGGCCGGTTGAGGACAGTTGAGCCGCCTCGCGGCAACGTTCAACAACGGTGAGAAAATTCTGATCGTAGTAGCCGAAAACGGTACTCCGGGGCAGCAGGGTGACTTCCGGGCAGCGGATCAGTTCCGCCAGGGTCTCGCGCAGCCAATCGCTGGCCGGTTTGCCGTCTAGGGCCGCCGTCGCGTACAGCAGGCTGCCACCCGGTTCGCTGCGTTCGTCGGCGATGATCACCCGGGCGCCACTCTGCGCCGCCGCGAGCGCCGCCATCAGGCCCGCCGGGCCGGCACCGGCAATCAGCACATCGCAGTGTGCATTGCGATGGGCGTATCGATCGACATCGGGCAGCGTCGGGGCGACGCCCAGCCCGGCGGCGCGCCGGATGAAGTGCTCATACCAGTTCCACAACGCCCTTGGCCACATGAAGGTCTTGTAGTAAAAGCCCGCGCCGAGCAACCCGTGGCAGAAATCCGCCACCGCCATGAGATCGAAACCGAGGCCCGGCCAACCCCTGAGGGTGGTTGCGGTCAGGCCGTCATACAGTTCCAGCTCCGTGGCGCGCATATTCGGCGTGGCTTCGGCCCCCGAGCCGACCTGAAGTATGGCGTTGGGCTCTTCCGGGCCGCTGCCGACAATGCCTCGCGGGCGGTGGTATTTGAAGCTGCGGCCGATCAGGTGCACACCGTTGGCCAATAGCGCCGAGGCTAGGGAATCACCGGCGTAGCCGCTGTACGCCCGGCCGTTGAAGCGGAAGGCTAGCGGTTGGGAGCGGTCGATTCGCCCACCTTCGGCGAGGCGGCCGGGCTGCATTGTTGTCACTCCTTGTGCCTGGTTTGGCTTCGGGATGCGAACCGGTAGGTGAGGGTATCCCGTTCCACGGAAAACCAACGGCGGCATCCGTGGGTGTGAACCCAGAGTTCCCGGTGGGGGCCCTTGGCATTCCGGCGCATGAACTGATAGTCGGCCCATTCCATGTCGGACAGGGCTTCCGGCGACTCGGGCCGCACAATGTCCGCCTCGCCACCGTAGCTAAACTCGCCTTCGTCGCGCTCGCCGCACCACGGGCAGGTTATAAGGAGCATGCCGCCGCCATCAGCCCGTTAGTGCGCCACGGCCGCGGCGCCGTGCTCGTCGATGAGCGCGCCGCTGGTGAACCGCTCTAGGCAGAAGGGCGCGTTGAGTTCGTGGGGTGCATCCCGGGCGATGGTGTGCGCGAATACCCAACCCGACCCGGGAGTGGCCTTGAAACCACCCGTACCCCAACCGCAGTTGAAGTAGAGGCCGGCCACCGGCGTCTTGCCGATAATGGGGCAGGCATCGGGTGTGACATCCACGATGCCACCCCACTGGCGCAACATGCGCACCCGGCTGAATACCGGAAACAACTCGACGATGGCCTGAACGGCGTGCTCGATGGTTTGGAAGCTGCCGCGCTGGCCATAGCCGGTGTAGGCGTCGATGCCGGCACCGATGACCAGCTCGCCCTTGTCCGACTGGCTGATGTAGCCGTGTACCGCGCTCGACATCACCACCGTATCCAGAACGGGCCTCAGGGGCTCCGAGACGAATGCCTGCAACGGGTGGCTTTGTATCGGCAGCCGCAGGCCGGCCATGGCCGCGAGCACGCTGGCGTGACCGGCAACCACCACCCCCACCTTGGCGGTGCCAATGCGCCCGCGAGTGGTTGTAACGCCCGTGATCTTGCCCTCGGCTACAGTCAAACCGGTGACTTCGCAGTTCTGAACGATATCCACACCTAAGGCATCCGCGGCCCGGGCAAACCCCCAGGCCACCGCGTCGTGCCGGGCGACGCCGCCGCGGCGTTGCAGCGATGCCCCCATAATCGGGTAGCGCGCCCGCCGGGAGGTGTTGATGATGGGTATCGCCGCCTTGATGTCGGCTGGGGTGACCACCTCCGCATCGATGCCGTTCAATCGGTTGGCGCCCGCCCGCCGCTCAATCTCCCGCAGGTCCTGCAGGCTGTGTGCCAAGTTGTAGACGCCCCGCTGGCTGAACATGAGGTTGTAGTTCAGCTCTTCGCTCAGCCCCTCCCACAGCTTTAGCGATTTCTCATAGAGGAGCGCCGCTTCCGTCCACAGGTAGTTGGAGCGCACGATGGTGGTGTTGCGGCCCGTATTGCCGCCGCCGATCCAGCCCTTTTCCAGCACCGCGACCTTGCGCGCACCGTGCAGCTTCGCCAGGTAATAGGCGGTGGCGAGGCCATGCCCGCCCCCGCCGACGATGACCACGTCATAGCTTTGCCGGGGCTCAGCATTGCGCCATGCGGGCTGCCAGTGCTCGTTGTGGGCGAGCGCGTTGCGCAGCAGGGAGAAGGCCGAATACTTCTGTCGTTTCAAGCCGCCGCTCCATGGCACAGGGCGCCTGTGGCCGGTTTGGCCCGCCCATCTTGCGCCCAGGCCGCCCGCCCATCCGCCTGGCGTACCCTGAGTTGCCGCCGGCGGTCCCCCGATGCCCTTCCCAGGAAGGTCGTCGGCGAGCGGCCCAGGTTATTGGTTGGCGCCATTGACGTCCCGCAGTCGCTCGTTGTCCGGGTCGAATGGGCTCTCGGGGATGACGAGCGCCGGGTAGTTGCGGCCGAGGATGTCTATTTCCAGTTCTGTACCCGGCACCGCGTACTCCGGTTTGATCATGCCGAGAGCCAGGGATTTGTTCACCCGGAACCCGAATCCACCGCTTGTGGCGCGGCCAATCAGTTCGCCGTTGCGGGTCAGGGCGTTGTTGCCCAGCGCATCCGCATCTTCGGTGTCGAGCACCTCCAGGGTGACCAGAAGGTTGTTCAGGCCCCGCTGCCGGCCGGACAACAAGGCGGCGCGGCCGAGAAAATCGCCCTTCTCTGGACGGATGAACCGATCCATACCGGATTCATAGGCCGAGTATTCGATGGATAGTTCCGTGCCCACCATGCGGTAGGATTTTTCCAGGCGCAGCGCGTCCATGGCGCGAATACCAAAGGGCCGCAAGTCGAGTTCCCGGCCCGCTTCGAACAGGGCATCGAACAGCTCGTTTTGCCGGTCGAGGGGATGGTGCAGTTCCCAACCCAGCTCGCCCACATAGTTCACCCGCATGGCCTGCAAGGGGATGCCGGCGACCTCCACCTGCCGCGCCGTTAGGAAGCGGAACCCGGTGTTGGAAAAATCCGCGCTGGTCAGGCGCTGCAACAGGCTCCGGGAGCGCGGCCCGGCAACGACGAACACGCCCATATCCTGCGTCAGATACTCGAACCGCACAGAGCCATCGCCCGGCAAGTGCTTTTGCAGGTAGTCGTGGTCGAGCCGCTCCCAGGCGGCGGCGGAGACCAGGTAAAACGAATCGTCCGCCTCGCGGGTTATGGTGAATTCCGAATGGACGCCGCCCTGTTTGTTGAGCGAGTGGCACAGGCCAATGCGGCCCACCCGGGACGGCAAGCGGTTGGCGATCATGCCGTCCAGCCAGGCGGTGGCGCCGGGGCCGGATATGCGGCACTTGGCGAACGGCGTCATGTCCAGCAGGCCAACCCCCTGGTTGACGTGCAGGGCTTCCCTGCGCACCGCCTCGAACCAGCGCGAGCGCCGGAACGACCAGTGGTCTTCCTGGGCCATGCCGTCTGTGGCGAACCAGTTGGGACGCTCCCAGCCGAACTTCTGGCCGAATACGGCCCCGCGCTCCCGCAGCCGCTGGTAGCAGGGCGCCGTCTTCAGCGGACGGGCGGCGGGGCGCTCCTCGTCGGGATAGTGGATGACGAAGACATGGGAGTAGGCTTCTTCGTTCTTCTTGATCAGGTAGTCCCGGTCCGCATAGGCCCCGAAGCGCCGGGGTTCCACCCCCAGCATGTCGATGGTGGGCTCGCCCTCGACGATCCATTCCGCAAGCTGCCAGCCGGCTCCCCCGGCCGCCGTAATGCCGAAACTGTGGCCCTCGTTGAGCCAAAAGTTTCTTAGGCCCCAGGCCGGGCCGACGATGGGGTTGCCGTCCGGGGTATAGGCGATGGCACCGTTGTAGACCTGCTTGACGCCGCACTCCGCAAAGGTGGGAACGCGATGGATCGCGGCCTCGATATGCGGTGCTAGGCGATCGAGGTCTTCCTGGAACAATTCGTACTCCGCGCTGACCGGCGGCCCGTCGACATAGCAGCAGGGCGCGCCTTTTTCATAGGGGCCCAGGATGAACCCGCGGTTCTCCTCCCGGAGATACCAGGAGCCGTCGGATTCGCGCAGCACTGCCATTTCCGGCAGCCCCCGCTCCGCCCGGGCGGCAAGCTCGGGGTGGGCATCTGTGACGATGTACTGGTGCTCGACCGGCATGACCGGAACATCGAGCCCGACCATGGCGCCGGTGCGGCGGGCGTAGCTGCCGGTGGCGGATATGACGTGCTCGCAGCGGATATCGCCCTTGTCGGTGCGCACCAGCCAGTCGCCGGTGGCCCTCTGTTCGATGCCCGTCACCAGGGTATGCCGATAGATGGCCGCGCCCCGGGCGCGGGCGCCGGCGGCGAGCGCCTGGGTCAGGTCCGCCGGCTGAATGTATCCGTCGTCCGGGTGAAACAAGGCGCCGACGAGCCCGTCGGTATGGCACAGCGGCCAGATTTCCCGCACCTGGGCCGGTGTCAGAAACTCGATATTGATGCCGATGGTGCGCGCCGTGGCGGCGTACTGATAGTACTCGTCCATGCGGTCCCGATTCATCGCCAGGCGCAGATTGCCCACCTGTTTAAAGCCAACCGCCTGCCCGGTCTCCGCCTCTAGCCCCCGGTAGAGCTGCACCGAATACTGGTGTATCTGCCCAACGCTGTAGCTCATGTTGAAGAGCGGCAGCAGCCCGGCGGCGTGCCAAGTGGAACCCGAGGTCAACTCCGCCTTTTCAAGCAGCACGGCCTCGCTTCCCCAGCCCTTGCGAGCCAGGTGATACAGGGTGCCGACACCGACAACACCACCGCCAATTACGACTGCGCGGGCCTGATTTTTCATATCGCCCTATTGTGCGAAGGGTCGAACCACTCGGCGATGCAACCAACCGAGGTTATCGAATCGGTTGGCTACACCACCAGCGGGTCGGCGAAGGGTAGTCAAAGCGTATCCGGCTATCATGCCTTGCGTCGTACTTGCGTACAGTATTGTCGTACTTTTACATGCAGGAAAACCAAGCCTGTTCCAAACTTTCGTGAGACCGATTCGGGCATCGACCCGCGTATCTTGTTGACCTTCATAACAAGGGCGTAGCGACACCGGTGTTTCCATCCCCGCCGGGCAAGGATAGGCAACCACCCCCATGAGCGAACGACCAGGGCGACGCAGACGAACCGGAGGCCGAAGCGTGCGGCAGGCCAAGCGCTCGCAGCCCCAGGTTCAAGCGGTGCCGTTCATCGAGAGAAGAATCCCCTGCTACGAACTCTTGGACGAGGGTGCCCTGGCGCTGATCGAGGAACATGCAGATACGATTCTGCAGGAAATCGGCATCGAGTTCCGCGAGGATGCCGAGGCGCTTGGATTGTTCCGCACGGCCGGCGCCATGGTCGAGGGCGAGCGGGTTCGTTTTCCCCGGGGTATGTGCCGTTCGATCATCCAAGCCTCCGCACCCCGGGTGTTCACCCAGCATGCCCGCAACCCCAGCCGCAGCGTCATCATCGGCGGCAACCGCACGGTATTGGTTCCCGGCTACGGGTCGCCCTTCGTGCGCTGCCTGGACAAGGGTCGGCGCTACGCCACGATCGAGGATTTCCGCAATTTCGTCCGGCTCACCGCGGCGAGCCCCGGCCTGCACCACTCGGGAGGCACTGTTTGCGAGCCGGTGGATCTACCCGTGAACAAGCGCCATCTGGACATGGTGTACACGCACATCAAGTACAGCGACAAGCCGTTCATGGGGTCGGTGACCCGCGCGGACCGGGCCCAGGACACCGTGGACTTGGCGAAGGTTGTCTTTGGTGAGGACTTCGTCGACCGCAATACGGTGGTCATCAGCCTGATCAACGCGAACTCGCCCATGACCTACGACGCCACCATGCTCGGCGCGGCGCGAGTCTATGCCCGCAACAACCAGGCCACTGTCGTTTCCCCCTTTATCCTGGCGGGTGCTATGTCGCCGGTCACCACGGCGGGCACCGTGGCCCAGATACTCGCCGAGGCGCTCGCCGGCATGGCGTTTGTGCAGCTCGTCCGGCCCGGTGCGCCGGTGGTGTTCGGAACCTTTGCCTCGTCCCTGTCCATGCAATCGGGCGCACCCACCTTCGGAACGCCCGAACCGGCGCTAGTGCTCTACGCCAGCGCGGCGTTGGCGCGCCGGCTCGGCGTTCCCTTTCGCAGTGGCGGCGGGCTCAGCGCCGCGAAGGTGGCCGATGCCCAGGCGGCCTACGAATCGGCCAACACCCTGCAGGCGGCGGCGTTGGCGGGTGTCAACTTCATGCTGCACACCGCGGGGTGGCTGGAGGGGGGCCTGGTCATGGGCTATGAGAAGTTCATCATGGATGCGGACCAGGCGAACATGATCGGGGTGTTGCTGCAGGGCATCGATACCACGGAGAACGGCATGGCCATGGACGCCCTGCGCGAGGTCGGCCCAGGCGGCCATTTTCTGGGGGCGCGGCATACCCAGGCCAATTTCGAGACGGCTTTCTGCCGTTCCAACGTGGCCGACAATAACAGTTTCGAGCAGTGGCGCGAGGACGGCGAGCTAGATGCCGCACAGCGTGCCAACCGAATCTGGAAGGAGACGCTGGCGAGCCATGTTTCTCCGCCCCTCGACGAAGCGGTTGACGAAGCCCTGCAGGCGTTCATTGCACGCCGCAAGGCGGAACTCCCGGACAAGGAATGACAAGGAGTAGCGGGGCGATGCAAAGCCAGTTGCACAGCGTCGGAACCGGGCCGGGGCCTGGCAGCCCGCCCGCCAGCGCACCAAGGGTTCCCGAACCCATACTGGTGATAGCCTGCGGCGCACTGGCCAGGGAACTGCACGCAATCAGGCGGGCGAACGGTTGGCACCACATGCGCATCCGCTGTATCGACGCCCGGCTGCATAATCGACCGGCCCTGATTCCCGGGCGATTGCGCGAGGAGATTGCCCGCGCGCGCAAGACGTACCGGCGTATCTTTGTCGCCTACGCGGATTGCGGCACCTATGGCGGGGTTGATCGCGTGCTCGCCGGGGAACCGGGCATCGAACGGCTGCCCGGCCCGCACTGCTACCAGCTCTTCGCCGGGGCGGCCCGGTTCCGGCGCTTGTCCGAGGAAGAGCCGGGCACCTTCTATCTGACCGATTTCCTGGTGCGCTTTTTCGACCGCCTGGTCATGGGCGCCTTAATGCTCGACCGCCACCCGGAGTTGCTGCAGGCGTTCTTCGGCAACTACCGCCGCGTGCTGTACCTGTCGCAAACCCGGGATGCGGAACTGCTGGCCGCCGCCAAGCGGGCGGCGGCGACCCTGAACCTGGAGTTTCATCACCTGCACAGCGGCTATGGCGCACTTGAGACTTCCCTGGCCACCCTGTTCCAACCCGATGGCGCCGGTGCAGAACGACCCGCCGCGACCGATCGGGAAATCCACCGAACGGCGGCTGCCTGATGCCATGGAAAGGATTGTGGTCAGTTGGCGCGACATACCCTCCCAGGTGATCGTCAAGAAGGGCAGAAAACGCGCCAAGGCGCTGTTGAGTTCCCGTTTCCAACAGGCCGTGGACCGGGCCGCCATGCGCGCCCGCAAGCACAGCGAGGACGCCTACATGAGCGAGTGGGTAAGGGACCGAAGCACCCTGGATGGCGATGCAGATCCACGGGCGGATTTGCGGGCCATCGCCAACCGCATTGCCCAGGAGATCGAAAGCGGCTATTCCGATGAGCGGCTGCTGGGGTTGATCAGGAATCACGGGCGAGCCCGGAGGTAGTGGCCATGTACAAAATGCGCTATTGGTCGGCCCGCAACGCGCGTTGGCTGAGCTATCTGTACAGCGGCTGGGAGAGCTTTCTCTCGCTGCTGCATCCGTTGTTCGCGCGCATCGGCTATGCGCGTCTCGACCGGCACTTCCTTGCCATCGAGAAGGTGGTAAAGGGCTTTTTGTTCGACTCGCAATCCTGTGGCCAATGCACCTTGCACCTCACCGGCATGTCCTGCCCGATGAACTGTCCCAAGGGGTTGCGCAACGGTCCCTGCGGCGGTGTTCGCCAGAACGGCGACTGCGAGGTAAAACCGGGTATGCCCTGCGTATGGGTAATCGCCTGGGAAGGCCGCCGGCGACTGCACCCGGACGCGCAGGTGGTCAAATTCCTGTTGCCCCCCGTCGATCAACGCCTGAAGAACACCTCTGCCTGGTTGCGGGAGGTCAGGAAACGCCACGCCTATTCCGAAATCGAATCTGTGGAACAACGCCATGCTGTTTGAAGACGAACCCAACCCAGGCGAGAACCTGCCCGTGCTGCCCGGGCATTCCTCGCCGGGGCGGCTGGAGCGGGTACTGCGGTCCGGCGCCTTCGCGGTGACCGCGGAGGTCGCGCCGCCGGATTCCACCGAGCCCGACGACGTCTACGGCCGGGCTGCCGTATTCGATGGCTATGTCGATGCCATCAACGCCACCGACGGCTCTGGAGGCAACTGCCATATGTCCAGCGTGGGCGTATGTTCTTTGCTGACGCGGCGGGGCTACGCCATGATTCTGCAGATGGCCTGCCGCGACCGGAACCGCATCGCCATACAGGGCGATGTGCTGGGCGCCTCGGCCATGGGCGTGGCCAACATACTCTGCCTCACCGGCGATGGCGTCGCGAATGGCGACCATCCCGAGGCCAAGCCCGTTTTCGACTTGGATTGCATGACCCTGCTGACCACCATTCGCACCATGCGCGACCAGGGCGAATACCTAAGCGGCCGCAAGATAAAGACGCCACCCAGGGTTTTCTTAGGTGCCGCCATCAACCCATTCTCTCCCCCCCAGGATTTCCGCCCGGTGCGTTTCGCCCAAAAGGTGGCCGCCGGTGCCCAGTTCGTGCAGACCCAGTACTGTTTCGACCTCGACCTGTTCGAGCGGTATATGCAGCGGGTGCGCGATGCCGGGCTGCACGAACAGGCGTTCATTTTGGCTGGCGTGGGGCCGCTGGCCTCCGCCCGCTCCGCCGAGTGGATGCGCAACAACGTGCCTGGTGTGGTTATTCCAGACGCATACATCGAACGTTTGCGGGGCGCTCGTGACCAGGCCCAGGAGGGTGTGGAAATCTGCAAGGACGTGATCCATCGCCTGCGCGAGATCGATGGCGTTCACGGGGTGCACATCATGGCCTACCGCCAGGAGCACCGCGTACCCGAAATCGTGGAAACTTCCGGTGTCCTGGAAGGCAGGACGCCCTGGCATCCCGCCATGGCGGGTGCGAACTGCGGAGCAAGCCAATGACGGATACCCTGATCAGTTCGGCGACGAAAGAGGTCTTGATCGGCTTTGGCCGGCCCTTTGTCATCATCGGCGAGCGCATTAATCCTACCGGCCGCAAGATTCTCGCCGCCGAGATGAAGGCCGGCGACTACAGCCGCGTGGTTGCCGATGCTGTCGCCCAGGTCGAGGCGGGTGCGCACATGCTCGACGTCAACGCCGGCATTCCCCTGGCGGACGAGCCGGCCATCCTGGCCGAGGCGGTGCGGCTGGTGCAGTCCGTTACCGATGTGCCGCTTTCCATCGATTCCTCCATCGTCGCCGCCCTGGAGGCGGGCCTGGCCGCCTACCAGGGCAAGGCGCTGGTCAACTCGGTGACCGGCGAGGAGGAACGGCTCGAATCGGTGCTGCCGCTGGTGGCGAAACACGGTGCCGCCGTGGTCGCTATTTCCAATGACGAGACCGGCATATCGGAAGACCCGGAGGTGCGTTTCGGGGTCGCCAAGAAGATCGTCGAGCGGGCGGCCGACCATGGCATTCCGGCGCAAGACGTGGTTGTCGACCCGCTGGTGATGCCCATCGGGGCCGTCAACGGCGCCGGATGGCAGGTGATGCACATCCTGAGGCGCCTGCACGGCGAACTGAAGGTGAATACCACTTGCGGCGCTTCCAACGTGAGTTTTGGGTTGCCGAATCGGGGTGGCATCAACAGCGCGTTTCTAACCATGGGCATCGGCGCCGGCCTCACATCCGCCATTACCAATCCCCTGCATGGCGAGGTCGTTCAGGCGGTGCTCGGTGCCGATGTGATGATGGGCCACGACCCGGATTGTGCGCGTTGGATCAGGAAGTATCGCGGGCCGCCGCCGCAGGCCGCCAACGGGGGCCGTCGCCGGGAACGGGCCCGCCGCCGCCGGGCCTGATCCGGCGGCTGGCCAAGCCGGCAACACCGCTGGTGGAAGCAACCGATGGCTTGGGGTCGATAGCCGCACAGACCTGCTGGGCAGGGCGCGGTCGCCTGGGCGGGGGCAGCCTGCGCCAAGCGACCGCAACCGGGTTGCGGGTTGGGCTGTGCAAACCGTCTATCTCGGCGTTTCCGGCAGGAGATTGGTGAGCCATGCCGACACTCGCCAAGGTTGTTTTCACCCCATCCGGGCGGCGCGGTTCCTTTGCCCTTGGCACGCCCGTATTGGCGGCCGCCCGGGAACTCGGTGTCGATGTCGCCTCGGTCTGCGGCGGGCGGGGGCTTTGCGGTCGCTGCCAGGTGCTTTGTAGCGAGGGTAGCTTTCCAAAGCACGGCATCGTTTCCGGGCGGGCTCACCTCTCCCCCTTTACCGCAACTGAACGGGCCTACGCCGACCGGCGCCAGCCACTGGCACCGGGACGGCGGCTTGGTTGCCAGGCCACGATTCAGGGCGACCTGGTGATCGATGTCCCGCCCGAGAGCCAGATTCATCGACAAGTGGTGCGCAAGCACGCCGAGCAGCGGGCCATCCGGATCGACCCGGTGGTGCGCCTGTATCTGGTCGATGTTGAGGAAGCCGGGCTGCATGATTCCTTGCCCGCCGCGGATGCTCCGGGTTCGGGGGTAGAGGGTTCTTTACCTGCGGGGGGTACCCCCTCGCGCACCCCGGCTGAGTCTTTTCATGCGAGGGGTACCCCCTCGCGCTCCCCGGCTGAGTCTTCTCATGCGAGGGGTACCCCCTCGCGCTCCCCGGCTGAAGGCTCCACCAGCGACCTCTCTCGGCTTAAGGAGGCGCTGGGTGCGCAATGGGGGCTGGCCCGGTTGAGTTGCGCGACGGGGGTGCTGGCGGGCCTGCAGGCGGCGCTGCGGAAGGGTCAGTGGTCGGTTACGGTGGCGGTGCATCGGGGCCGGGAGATCATCGCCCTGTGGCCGGGGTACCGGGAAGAGGTGCTGGGCTTGGCGATCGATGTGGGCTCGACCACCATTGCCGCCCACCTTTGCGACCTGGCGAGCGGCGAGGTCATCTGTTCCACCGGCATGATGAACCCGCAGATCCGGTTCGGCGAAGACCTGATGAGCCGGGTCTCCTACGTGATGATGCATCCCGAGGGCGGCCAGGAGATGACGCGGGCCGTGCGCGGCGCGATTAATGAACTGATTGCCCAGGCCAGCGCCACAGCCGGGGCCGCACGGCAGGACATCGTCAGCATCGTATTTGTCTGCAACCCCGTCATGCATCACCTGCTGCTGGGCATAAGCCCCGTGGAACTGGGCGGCGCACCGTTCGCGCTCGCCTTGGATACGTCCGTATACGCGGCGGCGAGCGAGCTTGGCATGGACATTCATCCCGGCGGCGTCGCCTATGTGCTTCCCTGCATAGCCGGTCATGTCGGTGCCGACACGGCCGGAGTCATTCTGTCCGAACAGCCCCACGAGCGGGACGAAATCAACCTGATTGTCGATATCGGCACCAATGCGGAAATCGTCCTGGGCAATCGGCACCGGCTACTCGCCTGCTCAAGCCCGACGGGCCCGGCATTCGAGGGCGCCCAGGTAAGCTGCGGCCAGCGGGCGGCACCAGGCGCCATCGAGCGGGTGCGCATCGACCCGCGTACGCTGGCAACCCGGGTCAAGGTCATCGGCTCGGAACTCTGGTCGGACGACGCCGGGTTTGCGGATGCGCTGCCCGGCGGTGTCGTGACGGGCATTTGCGGTTCGGGCATCATCGAAGCGGTTGTCGAGATGTACCTAGCCGGCGTTCTTAGCCGCGATGGCGTCATCGACGGTGCCCTGGCCGCCGGGTCGGATGCTGTTGTTCAAGACGGCCGAACGTTCTCTTTCGTTCTCTATCGGGAGGACGCCGTCATTACCGTCACCCAGAACGATGTGCGGCAGATTCAGCTTGCCAAGGCCGCCCTCTATGCCGGCGTGAAGCTGCTGATGGACCGGCTCGGCATCGACTCCGTGGACAGAATTCGCCTCGCCGGCGCCTTCGGCAGCCACATCGACGTCAAGTACGCCATGGCACTTGGCCTGATTCCGGATTGCCCGCTGGCTGAGGCCGCACCAGCCGGCAATGCGGCCGGAACCGGGGCACGGATCGCCCTGTTGAACAACGGTGCCAGAGACGAGATTGAGCTGGTCGTCAAACGGATAGAGCGGGTGGAGACCGCCGTGGAACCCAAGTTTCAGGAATACTTCGTCAACGCCATGGCGATACCCCATGCATGCGACCCGTTTCCCAACCTGTCATCGGTCTTCGCGGTTCCCGAACCCCGGGCCACGCCCGGGGGCGGCAGGGCCACGGCACCGAAGGCACGTGGTCGCCGGCGTCGGCGCACCTAGCGGCTAGGCAACGCCCGCTCCGCAGGGCATTGCGACTCGCGTATAGTAGGCGCTCGCCCATAACCGAAGTGCGCTAGGCATTGGCCGATGCACGCCGTCCGGCGGCGGGGACAGCTCCAGACGGTATCCGGGCGGTGATCGATCCGAGGGGAAACAGGGTCAATGCATAGGCATCCGCGGAGTGCCCCGACCGTTGCGGTACAGGGCTTCTGGAAGGGATTGCACCCCGGCATGGCGCTCGCCGCCAAGGGCATGGTGCTGGCCTTCGTCGTCCTCACCGTGGCGCTCCTAGAGGAGGCGGGCATTCTGTATGCAAACGTTCGGGCATGGATCGAAGGCACGCTTGATTGGTATTACGTGCTGACCGTATGCGGCGCGGTATTCCTTTGCCTGTACCTGATGTGCAGCCGTTTCGGCCGCCTACGCTTAGGCGACGACGATGCGCGGCCCGAATTCAGCAACTTTTCCTGGCTGGCCATGCTGTTCTCGGCGGGCCTCGGCATCGGGCTGCTGTTCTTCTCCATCGCCGAACCGCTGTTCTACCTAGATGTAGGCGAGACCCAGGGCTATCCCAACAATCCCCACGCCGACCGCGCCGGTGCACAAGCGCTGGACCTGCTGCGCGCCGAGCACGGCGTGCGCGTGACCTATTTCCACTGGGGAATTCACGCCTGGTCCCTGTATGTTGTCGTCGGCCTCTGCCTCGCCTGGTTCGGCTTTCGCAAGAAGTTGCCGCTGACGCTGCGCTCCGCCCTGTACCCGGTGCTCGGCAACCGGATTTATGGCACCGTCGGCCATGTGGTCGATCTGCTCGCGGTGTTCGGCACGGTGTTCGGCGTAGCGACCTCGCTCGGCCTGGGCGTCAAGCAAATGGGCGCCGGGCTGCATGTCCTGTTTGGGCTCGACCCGGGCATCGCAACGCAGATCACCCTAATCGCCGCGATCTCGACCGTGGCCACCCTATCGGCGGTATCGGGCATTGGCCGGGGCATTCGCATCATCTCGGAATGGAACGTCTACCTTACGGTTGTGCTGCTCGGGTTCTTCCTGTTCTGCGGACCATTCGAATGGCTCATGGGATTTCTCGCCACTACCCTCGGCAAGTATCTTTGGACGGCCATTCCGATGGGCTTCTGGACGGCGGGGCAGGAAGATACGGCCGCCTGGCAGAGTAACTGGACGATCTTCTACTGGGGCTGGTGGATATCCTGGGCGCCCTTCGTCGGCATGTTCATCGCCCGCATTTCGCGGGGCCGCACGCTCAGGGAGTTCATCGCCGGCGTGATGTTCGTACCCACGGTGCTGGGTGTGTTGTGGATTGCCATCCTGGGCGGCAATGCCATCTACCTGGAGCTGCACGCCGCCGGTGGCGTCGGCACGGCGGGCATCATGGACCTGGTGCGGGATTGGAATCTGGAGGCCGCCCTGTACCGCACCATTGCGTCGATGAGCGATCTATCCTGGCTTACCTGGGCCATGTCGGCGCTCGCGACCTTCCTGTTGGCGACCTGGTTCATCACCTCCTCGGATTCGGGCACCCTGGTGATCACAACCATGCTGAGCATGGGCGATGATCATCCGCCGCGGCGGTTCCGCGTGGTCTGGGGGCTGGGTCAGGGGCTGGTGGCCGCGGTGCTGCTGTTGGCCGGCGGATTGCACGCTCTGCAAACCGCGTCGATCGTCGCGGCGCTACCCGTAAGCGTGGTACTGCTGTTCATGGCGTACGGCCTGATCCGTTCCCTAGCGGACGATGCGGCGGCGGTGCCCGCCGGCAACTCGGGCGGGGCGGGATGAACGGTGCCCGGGCAGTGTATCAGTTTGAATCCCTGCCCCGCCGAATCACCAGTGTAGCGTGCCCTTGCTCGATACACAGATTCAACCTGATACACCACCGGTGCCCACAGGTGCCTTCCCGTACACGCCGTTTGCGCTATAGTGCCGGCCAAACAAACTGCAGGACTCTCCAATATGACAGCACTCAAGGACAAGGTGGCGGTGGTCACCGGTGCCAGTCGCGGCATCGGCAAGGGCATTGCGCTTGCGCTCGGCGAGGCGGGCGCGACGGTCTACGTGACCGGCCGCACCCAGGGCGACGGTGAGCGCACCATCGACACCACGGCCCGCCTGCTGACCGAGCTTGGCGGCGACGGTCGGGCGATTCGCTGCGACCACGGCGTCGATGAGCAGATCGGCACCCTGTTCGAGCGGGTCGGGGCCGAAGCCGGCAAGATCGACCTTCTGGTCAACAATGTGTACAAGATTCCCGATCCTCCGGCCTGGGGCGGCGGCTTCTGGGATCATCCGTTACAGATTTGGGACGATCAGGTGGGCATCGGCCTGCGGGCGCACTACGTAGCGAGCTGGTTTGCAGCACCCCTGCTTTTCGCGGCCGGTGCGGGGGGCGCGATTCTCAACGTTTCCTCCCCCGGCGGCCAGGGTTACCACTTCTCCTGCTCCTATGGTACCGGCAAGGCTGGCCTGGACCGCCTGACGGCCGATATGGCGATCGAACTGAAACCCAAGGGCATAGCGGCCATCGCCCTATACCCGGGTTCCGTCAGCACCGAGTTTATCCAGGATGCCGCCAAGGAGCGGGGCATGGACTTAACGGATGCGCAGACGCCGCTGTATGTCGGCCGTTGCGCGGTTGCGCTATTGGCCAGCGACCGGCTCATGGAGCGCACGGGCAGCATTCAGTGGGTGGAGGACTTAGGCGAAGAGTTCGATATCCTGGATGAAAACGGCCGCCGCCCGCCGGGTTACCGGAACCGCGACGGGGCATAGAGCGCCGATCGGCCGGGGCCGACAATTCGGCGCCTGGTGCTATTCGCTCGTCCTATTCCGTCAACGATGCGATAACGCTGTCCACCACGGCATCCGCCTTGGCGCGCATCTCATCATCGGTGGCGTCCTGAATCGGGTGGGCGACGAAGACGGCCCGGGCCTCGTTCATGCCGAGTGCTCTGGCCTGCTCCGCGGCGGCGTCGACGAATTCGGTCGAGGCGATCGATACCGCGGGCTTGCCCTGAATTTCGAACCATACCGTGTCATGCAAACTGCACGTGGTACAGGAGCCTCAGTCGGCTAGCGCCTCGATGACGAAGTCGTTGCCCGCCGCGATAGCCGTGCGCAGCGCCTCCGGTGCCGGCTTTGCGAAGGTGGGCTTCGCGTAGCGATTGACCCTTATGCCCGGCGTGCGCTCCTTCAGCAAGGCTTCAAGCCGGTCGAGCAGCACGTTGCCGCGCGGCTTGGCAATGTCCAGTAACGCCACGTTGCCGGCAATGGCCTTGGGCCTGGGCGTCACCTGACGCGCCACCGGCACCCGTTCGTCGGTGGGATCGAGTATGGTTGGCATTTCTACCTCCTGTGGTCTGCCGAGTTGCGGCCCGTCGCGCCCGGGACGACCCCGAACATGCGCGGCGGGCGCTTATCACACTATTTTCTTCGAGACCGGCATGGAGCCAGTCTCGCCGGTCACCCAGCCGTGGAACGCAGCCGAGAACTTGCCCGCGTCGGCACCCGCCACGACCAGGTGAATATCTGTATCCTTCCTGAATTTGGGCAGCTTTGTGTCCAGCGCCGCGGCGTCCATCCGCTCGGCGAAGGTGCGCTTGAACCCGGGGGCGGAAACCTCGTCTTCCACCAGCTCGCGTATCGGCCGCTCCGTGACCTGCTGCATACGCGCACGGATCTCGGCCTTGCCGTAGCCGTCCCGCACCAAGGTGTCAACGTGCTCTGGACAAACCACCACCAGGGCTTCGCCGAACTGATGTGCCTTGGGATGAAACATGGTTTCCAGGCAAAGCCCCAAGCTGCCGGCCAACTGCGCGCCGCTGCGCGAATCCTGGTCGACCATCAGCACGGGGCCGCTGGTCATGGCGAATACCGTCAGGACGGAGTCCTCGGGGTCGAACCCGCGCTCCACATGCAGCGGCGGCCAGGGGCTACGCTCCTCCCACTCGGCAAAACACAGGGTGAACTTCATGGGGTTGCCGAGGGTGGAACGCTCTAGGCCCCCGGGCCTGGCGCCGCCGATGTTGCGCAGGGCGAGGCGCAGCGCCCGGCCGATGGTGGCGTTGGCCCGGTTGCCCTGGCCGAGCGCGCCGAGCTTCATGTTCATGCCAAGCCTGTGGCGAATGGGCCCGTTGACCACCATGACTGGGCTGGCGCCCATGGTGGTGGCCATGACGCCGTGGATATTGAACTCGTCCGTACAAACCGCCTCCATCGCCGCGAGCACCACCGGCAGATAGTCGGGCCTGCAGCCGGCCAGCACAGCATTGATGGCGACCTTTTCCACCGTCGCCGCACCCATGTTCGGTGGTACGGTCGCAATCACGGCCTGGGGGTCGCGCTCTGTGCCGCCGAGCATGCGTATGACTCGCTCCGGGGTCGGCGGTACCAGGGGCAGCCCGTCGCTGAATCCCTGGTCGAACATGAATTCGAACTCGTCGTCGCGTTCGGCGATGTCGATGCGCCGCGCGCGCAGGGGGCTGTTCTCCGCCTCCGCCCGTAGACGCGCGGCGATTGTCGGGTCGGCGGAGAGGGCACCGCAACCGGGGCGCCACTCGGGCAGGGCCGGCCAATCGATTTGCGGTTGCGGCCCGCCAGCGGCGTGCGCAAGCTCCTGCACCGCCTGCCGCCATTCCTCACGCACAAACCCGACCAGCCTGCGCCCCGGCTGCCCGTCGGTGCCGGCGACGTACAGCGTCGGCACGATCTCGATATCCCAGGCGAAGGAGACCTTCAGCGAAGCATCGTTCAGGATAGGGACGGTTAAGCCGTGCTTCCGCACCAGCGCCCGGTTGCCCGCTTCGGTCTGCCCGCAGATAAAGAAGTCGAGCCGGTCGCGCCATTCGGTGTAGACCTGTTCGATGAGGGGCATGACTTCGTTGCAGGTGGGGCAGTCTTCCTTGACGAAGCACACCAGGGCGGGCCTGGTACCGGGAAACGAATGCGGCTGCCCTTGGCCGTCCTCCAGGAGGAATGCGGGCTGGTCGATCATGGGGTGACGTTAACCTAGGCGCGATTCGTTCGGCAACAACCGGCCCTCGCGGCTCAGACAATAATCCGCTCGAAGCCCGCGTAGACGTTGAACCGGTTGGGCTTGAGAAAGCCCACTAGGGCGATGCCCTGGTCTTGTGCAAGCTCCACCGCCAGGCTCGATGGCGGGCCGATGGCGGCGACGAACGGCGACGCGGCGACGGCGGCTTTCTGCAGCAGTTCGAAACTCGCCCGACCGCTTAGCAGCACACCGCGGTTGGCGAGGCCACCGTCGGCGAGGTACGAGCCGGCGAGCTTGTCGAAGGCGTTGTGCCGGCCCACGTCTTCCCGCACCCGCAGCAGGGCACCGGTCGCATCGAAACTCGCTGTGGCATGCAGCCCACCGGTGTGGGCGAACTCGGCCTGCTTGGCAAGAAGCGCCTGCGGCAGCCCCTTGAGCGCCGCTGCGGCGATACGGAAGGTCGATGCTGGACGTGGTTCGATTTGCACGCGCACCGCATCTAGGGAAGCCTTGCCGCACACACCGCAGCTCGATGTCGTGTAAAAGTGCCGCAGCAATCCGCCTGCGTCCACACCGATGTCATCGGCAAGCTCAACCCGAATGATGTTCCGCATGCCCTTGTCCGGGCTAGGCGGCCCGCAGTGCTCGACTAGACGCACATCGGCGGGGTGCCTGACGATGGCCTCGCCGGCCAGGAACCCGACCGCCAGTTCCGCATCGTTGCCCGGCGTGCGCATGGTGACCGAAATGCTCTGCTCGACGCGCGCGCCGCCCGCCGTATACGACAGCCGGATCTCCAGAGGCTCTTCGACGGTAATGACATCGCTGTCGGGGTGCCGGCCCGCATCCCGGCAAACCTTGTCAATGTCCACCCGCAGGCTGGCGGCGGGCGAGCTGCCGGCGGGATTTGTCGGCGTTGACTCAGACAAGGGCGTCGTTCCAGAACGCCGCCGCCAACAGGGGCGGTTTCGCGTCCGGGCCGTTGTTGATGCCCTGCATGGCGATGCGGCGTTCAGGCCGGTAGCAGACCAACCTGCTCGCTTGCCCGGCCTAGATGCTGTTCCTGCCAGCGAGAGCGGTGATTGGCGGGCCGCACCTCTACGGCGGTCACCTTGTACTCCGGACACTCGGTCGCCCAGTCGCTCAACTCGGTGGTGATGACATTGGTGCCCGTGGATGGGTGATGGAAGGTCGTATACACAACACCGGCGGCGACCCGCTCAGTGACGTCGGCGCGCAGCGTGATCTCACCCATCCTGCTGGTGACCGATACCCAGTCGTCGGTGCGCACGCCGCGCAACTCCGCATCCGCCGGGTGGATTTCCAACCGGTCCTCGTTCAGCCACTCGATGTTGTCCGTGCGCCGGGTCTGGGCACCGACGTTGTACTGCGTGAGAATGCGCCCGGTGGTGAGCAGCAATGGGTACTTGCGGGTCGCGCGTTCGTCGGTCGGCTGATAGTCGGTAAGCACGAACAGGCCCTTGCCGCGCACGAATTCTTCGCTGTGCATGATCGGCGTGCCTTGCGGGGCGGCGGCGTTGCAGGGCCATTGCACGCTGCCCGCGCGGTCGAGCATGGCGAAGGAAACCCCCGCGAAGGTCGGCGTGAGCTGGGCGATCTCGTCCATGATCTCGCTCGCCGACTGGTACTGCATCGGGTAGCCAAGCGCCTGGGTGAGGGCCTGGATCACCTCCCATTCCGCCATGCCGGACTTCGGCCGCATCACCGGCCGCACCCGGTTGATGCGCCGTTCGGCGTTGATGAAGGTGCCATCCTTTTCCAGGAAGGACGTTCCGGGTAAAAACACATGCGCAAACTTGGCGGTCTCGTTCAGGAACAGATCCTGGACGATAACGCACTCCATGGCTTCCAGGGCCGCCTCGACGTGTTGTGTGTTCGGGTCCGATTGGGCGATGTCCTCGCCCTGAATGTAGATTGCCCTGAATTCCCCCGCGCAAGCCGCGTCGAGCATGTTGGGAATACGCAAGCCGGGCCTAGCATCCAGATCGACCCCCCAGGCCCGTTCAAACTGCCCGCGCACGCCATCGTCGGTGACCGGCTGATAGCCTGGTAACTCGTGGGGAAAGGAGCCCATGTCGCAAGAGCCCTGGACATTGTTCTGCCCGCGTAGGGGGTTGACCCCCACGCCGGGCCGGCCGATGTTGCCGGTGGCCATCGCCAGGTTCGCCATGGCCATGACCATGGTGGAACCCTGGCTGTGCTCGGTAACGCCTAAGCCGTAGTAGATCGCGCTGTTGCGCGCACTGGCGTACAGGCGCGCCGCGGCGCGGATATCCTCCGCGGGCACGCCCACGATGGGCGCCACCTGTTCGGGCGAGTTCTCTGTCCGGGCGGCAAACGCCAGCCACTCCGCGAACGACCCCCGGTCGCAGCGCTCATCGACGAACTGCCGGTCGATCAGCCCTTCCGTGACCACAACGTGCGCAAAGGCGTTCATCAGCGGCACATTCGTGCCCGGCAGCAGCGTCAGGTGGTGCTCGGCCTCGATGTGTGGCGAGCGCACCAGGCCGATGCGCCGTGGATCCGCCACGATAAGCCGCGCGCCTTGCCGCAGGCGCCGTTTCATCATCGACGCGAACACGGGGTGGCCTTCCGTCGGGTTGGCGCCGATAACAAGAACTACATCGGCCGCCGCCACCGAGTCGAAATCCTGGGTGCCCGCCGAAGTACCATAGGTGCGCTTCAAGCCGTAGCCCGTCGGCGAGTGGCAGACGCGCGCGCAGGTGTCGATATTGTTGTTGCCGAAGGCGGCCCGCACCATCTTCTGCACCAGCCAGACTTCCTCGTTGGTGCAACGCGACGAGCTGATGCCGCCGATGGACTTGCCGCCGTAGGTGGTCTGCACCGTCTTGAGCCGCGTCGCCGCGTGTTCGATGGCCTGTTCCCAGGACACCACGCGCCAGCGATCGGTGATGCGGTCGCGGATCATGGGGTTGAGAATGCGGTCCTGGTGCTGGGCATAGCCCCAGGCGTAGCGGCCCTTGACGCAGGAGTGCCCATGATTGGCCTTGCCGTCCTTGTCGGGCGTCATGCGCACGACCTGCTCGCCCTTCACTTCGGCCTTGAAGGAACAGCCCACTCCACAGTAGGCACAGGTAGTCCTCACCACCCGATCCGGCACGCCGTGTTCGATCACCGATTTGTCCATCAGCGTGGCGGTCGGGCAGGCCTGTACACAGGCACCGCAGGATACGCACTCGGAGGACAAGAAGTCGTCGGCGCCGGTTTTCACCACCGAATCGAAACCGCGCCCGTCGATGGTCAGCGCGAAAGTGCCCTGCACCTCGTCGCAGGCGCGCACACAACGGGAACAGACGATGCACTTGGCGGGGTCGAAGGTGAAATAGGGGTTGGAGGCATCGGCCTCGGCATCGAGGTGGTTGGCGTGCTCGGTGCCATTGGCGTAGCGCACCTCCCGAAGCCCGACCGCACCGGCCATGTCCTGTAGTTCGCAGTCGCCGTTTGCGGAACAGGTGAGGCAGTCCAGCGGGTGGTCGGAAATATACAGTTCCATGACGCCGCGCCGTATTCTGGCCACCGCCTCGGTCTGCGTGCGCACCGCCATGCCGGCGCGAACCGGCTCGGTACAGGCCGCGTGCAGGCCGCGCCGGCCCTCGACTTCGACTAGGCACAAGCGACACGAACCGAAGGCCTTGAGGCTGTCGGTGGCGCACAGTTTCGGTACCGGAATACCGGCGGTCACCGCCGCCCGCATAATGGATGTGCCCGCCGGCACCGAAACGGGGGTACCGTCGATGCTTAGCGCCACGGTCTCTTCCGCTCCGGAGGCGGGTGTACCGTAATCGGTCTCGGCGGTTCTCATTGCAAACCTAGGGCGCTACGTACCGGAATGGGCGTCATGCCGCCCATCTGGCAGAGGCTCGCCTGCTCCATGACGTCGCATAGATCCGCAATAATAGCCAATTCCGCGCTGTCATGCCCCGCGTCGCCGCCCGCCCCGTCGGTGGCCGGAACGCCCCGGTAGCCATTGGCCATCAGGGTCTCCACCGTTTCCTTGCCGCGTACCGCGCCAATGCGGCAGGGGGTGCACTTGCCGCAGGATTCGTGGGCGCAGAAGGCAAAGGCAAAGTGCGCCTGCTGCACGAGATCGACCCGGTCGTCGAATACCACGATGCCGCCGTGGCCCACGCCCGCTCCCAGTTCGGCGAGTGCTTCGTAGGTCAGCGGCGTATCCAGTTGGCCCGCTTTCAGGTAGGCACCAAGGGGTCCCCCCACCTGCACGGCCCCCACCGGCCGCCCGCTCAGCGTGCCGCCGCCCCAGTCCTCGATGAGTTCGCGCAGGGGCAGGCCGAAGGGCAGCTCGATCAATCCGCCACGGCGCACGTTGCCCGCGAGTTGGAAGGTCATGGTTCCGGTGGAAGGGCCGACGCCGAGTTCCGCGTAGGCCGCGCCGCCCATAGCAAGGATGGCCGGTACGGAACCGAGGGTAATCACGTTGTGCACCAGGGTCGGTCGTCCGAAGAGCCCGGCGATGGCCGGTACGGGCGGTTTTGACCGCACCTCGCCCCGTTTGCCCTCCAGGCTCTCCAGCAGCGAGGTCTCCTCGCCGCAAATGTAGGCGCCCGCGCCGACGAATAGCTCGATGGCAACCTCTTCGAGCAGCCCCAGGCCCCGCGCCAAGTCAATCGCTTTCTGTAGTATCTGGGCGGCTAGGGGATACTCCGAGCGCAGATAGACAATGGCCTTGTTGGCACCCGTCGCACGGCCGGCAATAAGTGTTCCCTCGATGAGCCGGAACGGGTCGCCCTCCATGAGCAGGCGATCGGCGAAGGTGCCGGAATCGCCCTCATCGGCGTTGATCACGATGTACTTTTCGTCCCCGGGCGCATCGCGCACGGTGCGCCACTTGATGTGGGCGGGGAACCCGGCGCCGCCCCGGCCGCGCAGCCCGCTCAGGCGGACCTGCTCGATGATATCCGCCGGCTCGCGCTCTAGTTGCAAGCGCAGCCAGGCCGGATCGTAGTCGAATGGATGCACATGGCCGCAGCGTTCGAAGACCAGCCGCGTTTGCCGTGCCAGCGCCGGCAGTTCGTCGACCGGGTCGAGCCGCACCGCATCTAGGGTGTCCACACTGGTGACCGGGCCATGCGCCACGCCGTCGATCTCCACCAGGGGCTCCGCCCAGCCTAGCCCGTGGGACCCGGTGCGAACCACCCGATGACCCCGCCGCTCCAGCGCCATGGCAATCTCGTTGGCGCCTAAGGCGTTGGCCAGCGTCTCAAAGGGTACCTTGGCGACGCTCATCCGATTAGCGCCTGTACAGTGGCGCGTACCACCGGCGCGCCGTTCACGGTGGCATTGGGTCCGGACGCGCATAGCCCCAGGCAATACACCGCTTCGAGGCTCACGCCGCCATCCGCGGCCACCTCGCCCAGACCGATGCCGAGCTTGTCCCGCACCGCCGTCGTGAGTTCCCGCGCGCCTACCGCCTGGCAGGCTTCCGCCTGGCAGATACGGATGTGCGTTCTGCCCGTCGGCTCGGTGCGTAGATCGCTGTAGAAGCCGACGATGCCACGCACTTCGGCAACGCTCAGGTTGAATACGTCCGCAACCACCGCCATGTGCGACGGTTGAATGGCGCCGTGCGCCTCGACGATCTTGCGCAGCGCGGTGATCGGCCCGCCGATGCTACGGGCAAAGTGTTCGGCGATGTCACGAACATCGGTGGTTTGGTCCATACCGAGGCATGACCTTGACGAGGTTGGCGACTATAGCATGGCCTCGTGGCGCGGGGTTGCTCGGCACCCGCAAGTGGTTGTGGCTGTCGCAAGCGACGGCTTTCGTGTCGGGATCGATACTGTGCGAAGATGAGCCTGAGCGAGGTGCGTGATTCCCGCGTGACAAGAGCGGCGGCGGTATGGGTTCGTGAGGAAACTGATCACAGCGGCACGGGTCGCCAAGGTTCTGGTGCGCCATCCTGGAATGACCCGTGCCGTCGTCGGCTTGGCGTTGGGTGGCAGGCGGCAGGCCGGCGGGCAGCAGGTGTGGGAACGGCTGACCAAGGGCCCGGACGTGCGTGCGGAGAAGATCGTCAGCCGCCGCTACCGCTATGTCTGGCTGTGCGTTCCCAAGGTCGCGTCGCGCAGTCTCGTCGATGGGCTCAAGGCCGTGGATCCGGAGGCGGAACTGATCCACGGGACTATCGCCGAAGTCTACGCAGCGCACCCCGAAGCTCGGGAGTACCACAGCTTCGCATTCATACGGCACCCGTTTCGCCGGACGCTCTCGTTCTACTCGGAACTGTTCCCCTATGCGCCCCAGTACTTCGCGCGCAGTTACGATGCGGATTGGCCGCGCCGCCACGTGAAGGAGGTGAAGCTGCGACGTATGCTCGCCGACTTCCCGGGGCTGGCGGCAACGAAGAGCTTCGAGGACTACTGCCATTGGCTGCATACGCCCTACGGCAGCGACACGTTCGGGGATAGGCATTTTCTCTCCCAGCATCTGCAGATCCGGCTGGAGGACGGGCGGTTGCCCGATTTCGTCGGCCGCCACGAGACGCTCGACGAAGACCTAGCCAGGGTCTCGGCGACTCTCGGCATGCCGACGCCGTCGCTCAGGACACTGAACACGATGGTGGAGTCGGAGGGCGGCCCGGACCGGCTGCCCCCTGCCCATGCGGCGCGGGAGGCGTATCTCACCCGGCGCTGCAGGACGCTGCTGCGGGCGCGGTACCGGGAGGACCTTAGGCTGTTCGGCTATTCGCCGGAATGACGCAGGGGAGGTCCGTACAAGCCCCGGCGTTGGCACCTCGGACCAACCGGTGGGCGAACCCTCGGTTGGCGACAATACGGCCTGTACGACGCCGGCGGCACCATGGGCACGCCGGTTTCGACTGCCCCGAACCCAGCTCCGCGGGTTATGCCGGTGTCCGCGGCCGGCGTCGAAAGATCAGCGCATCGGCAATTACGATTGGCAAGAACAGGCCGAAGAAGGCCACTAGGCGGAGGTCGCCCAGGTAGAGGTTCGGCTCGATGGGCACCGCGATGGTTTTCTCAAGGGCCGCGATCTTGAATTCGTGCTTGCCATCGAAGATGGGATTCAGGGCGATCTCCATGAGATCGCGGCGACTGCGGTAGCGCATGATGCCAACGCTGCTCCACTCTTCCGCGTCCTCGATGCCGGCGACATCCATGGCCCGGAATACGGCTGGCCCGGCCAGCACCGGGTGGCAGGCGCGCCGGAGCAGTTCCGGGTACATATGTGCCATGTAGCGATCCAGCGACTCCTGCGGCGATAGCTCCCGGGCCGAATTCGGGGCGGCCATGTCGATGAGGTTCACCATCAGGAATTGACGGCCGCTGTCTTCCGCCATGAACTGGCCCAGGCTCCGCACCCCATCCGGGCTTCTGCCGAGGCGCTCCGCCTCGGCGGTGAACGCGGCGATTTCCTCAGCGGACAACGGCCCCGCGGTATTGGCGTACCAGAAGCAAAACACGAGCCAGACGGCCGCCGGCAGGCCCCACAGCCAGATTCGGCCAGACCGCGCCAGCCCCCGGATTCCGGGTTTCATGAGCCCGTACCGCCCCCGGCGGTTGTGCGCCGGGGATTCACCCGGCCGCCGACGAACGCAATGGGCATTGCGTAGAATAGTTGACAAGCTGCGCCGTCACCTGGCCTCCGGCTCGTCTTCGTCGGGGTCTTCGGGCGGCTGTTCCAGGCCCAAGAGAAGACGGGCCGCTTGGTCCAATGGCGCATTGCGGCCGGCAAGCCAAACATGATCTTCTTCAGTCGCTTTATATCGGTTCTGTAATTCCCCGTTCGGAATGCAGGCGATAATGATTCGGCGTGACGCATGGGTGGATCCGACATCCTCATAGACGTACTTGGCAATGATGGTCACAACACACAACCACCGATTGTTCCGGGTAGTGTATCAGTTTGAGTTTGTGGGCCGAGCGAAGGCATGGCACACAGGGGATTCGGCAGGCTCGGGGTGCAAACTGATACGCTACCTTAGTTTCCTGTGCGCCTGTTTCCTGTGCGTTCGCGTCCCGGCTCGCCGGGGTGTAAACTGCCACGGTTGCATAGCACGCCCTAGGCGAGATACATTCTATAACTCGCGGGAAGTAGTAAAGAATCACCCGCGCAAGAAAATGAAAAGTTACTCTACGGGTTTGCATACGGCACTTGGCATGGTCGTATCGAAGGGTTTTTGTGGCACCACGGGCCGCGCGGCCTTGGGCGTGGTCGCGTTGCTTTGGGCGGTTGCGGCGCACGCTCTAGACAGCTTTGAGGTGGCGTCGCCACCGGTGCCGGTCAGCTACGCCTCTGTCAGCGACCAGGAACTTACCGACATCGCCGCCCATTGGGACGATCTCGACGCACAAGAGCGCCGGGCGCTGCTGTTGGAAGTCAAGACGCGCATGAAGCGCAAGGGCGCCACCCAGGGGATTCTGCGCTTTAAGGTCGGTCGCCGCTACGGTGCCGTGATACGTCACGCCGACGGCACCACGGCGACACTGCACATCGACATCCGGTCTGTAAAGAGGGGCGGACAGGGCCGTCAAGGTTCGAATTTGCCTGCAGCGACGCCCGAGGCCCCGTCCGTGCAAGAGGGCACACAGGGCTTTGGGGTCGGGTTTGAACGCCGCATCCAGCGGGGCGGCGATGCGCCGCCGGTGCCCGAGTCGGAGCCACCGGTCATCAGGGTGGCCGACCCGGAGTAGGCGGCCACCAATGGAAGCCGAAGGCGCTAGGCTTCTGGTCGTTGACGACGACCCGGAGATCCGGGAACTTACCCAGGCATACCTCTCCAAGCAGGGCTTCGAGGTCGATTGCGTCGATGGCGGCAAGGCCATGGATGCCTATCTGGCCACCGAGCGGCCAGATCTGATCGTGCTTGACCTGATGCTGCCCGGGGAGCATGGTCTGTCCATTGCCCGGCGGCTGAAGGGCGAAGAGGACATCCCCATCATCATCGTCTCCGCCCACGGCGAGGATGTCGACCGCATCGTCGGCTTAGAGGTCGGTGCCGACGACTACCTCGGCAAGCCCTTCAATCCTAGGGAACTTCTGGCCCGAGTGCGGGCCGTGCTGCGGCGCATCGGCCCTGCCCAGGCGAACGCGGTGGAGCATCGAATACAGTTCGGCCCATTTGCACTGGATACCGCCGCGCACCGGCTGACTCGGGACGGCGTGCCGGTGCTGTTGACCTCTGGAGAGTACGACCTGCTGCGCGTACTTACGGCCCATCCCAACAAGGTATTGGACCGCGACCGGATACTGGATTTGCTAACCGGTGCCGAGCGTTCGCCCTTCGACCGCAGTATCGACGTGCGCGTTACTAGGCTGCGGGGCAAGATTGAGCCCGACCCGGCCGAGCGGGCGTACATCAAGACCATCTGGGGCAAGGGCTATATGTTTTGCCCGGACGGGCGCTGACCGGCGCGCGACCACCCTCAAGCTTCGGCGAGAGCAGGTGTTTTGTCCAGACGGGCGCTGGCCGGCGAGGGTTCCGGCTGGGAGCGTTCGCCCCACCAGGCGGCGCGGCGAGTGGCCGATGACATGGCCGGTGCCGCTGGCAGCCTGTGCCGACATACGGGATCCCTCGTAGAAGGAGCGTGAAAAAGTATGTGGACTGACCGTTTCGGGTTCAAACGACCCAACATCCAGGCCACTTCGCTGCTTGTTAGAACCAACCTGACGCTCGGGATCAGTTCGCTGATCATCGTGACTATTGCGGTGGCGGCGTTACAGTACTTCGTGGTACAGCCCATCGCGGAACAATCCGCCGCCGACGAAGCGGCGCTCTTGGTATTGTCGGCCCAGACTTGGGTGGAACTACCTCCCGAGACGCGGCCACTTTTCGAACTGGAACTATCCGAATCCCATGATTTGGTCATCAGCGCCGTGCCGCAGCCCTACGCCCCCGCCGACTACGGCGAATCGCCTTTTCTATCCCTGCTGCAGGAAAAGCTCAACGAACGGTTCGATGCGCCGGTTGCGATGTCGCGGTTGTCGGACGGGTTGATCTGGGCAACCTTGCCCATAGGAGGATATGAGCTGCAGATCGGTTTCGAGCCCACCCGCCGCGACGTTCGCACCACCTACACGGGCATTGTTATAGTCGGCTTGGGCGCCGCCGTTGTGTTCCTTACATCGCTCTTCATCGTGGTGCGCATCACCCGGCCGCTGGTGCAGGCCGCGGAACGGGCGGAGACGTTTCGCGGCGGCCTCAATTTCGAACCGCTGCCGGAGGAGGGGCCGGGCGAGCTGGTGGTGCTGGCCCGCAACTTCAACACCATGGCGCAGGAGATATCCGCGCTCCTATCCAACCGCACCACGCTGCTCGCCGGGATCTCGCACGATCTCAAGACCCCGCTTACCCGCATGCGGCTGGCGGTGGAACTGTTGCCCGACGATGTGGACCCGACGCTGGTTGCACGCTTCGAACGCAACCTGGAATCCATGGACGAATTGCTTACCGATGCGCTCAAGCTGGCGAGCGATACCCCTGAAGCGGAGCAGGAAGTCGATCTACGGCCCTTTGTCGAAGCGCTGTTGTCGAGCTACGACGCGCCGCTGCCACTGGAGTGCCGGGATTGCCCGACGAAACCCGTGCGGGTCGCGCCGGTCGCGCTGCGCCGGGTGTTGACCAACCTGCTCACCAATGCACAGCAGCACGGCCGCGACGCGCGGGTGCAATTGCTGGGGCGGGAGATACATGTTCTTGATTCCGGCCCCGGCATACCCTCGCAATATCGCGAGGCGGTGTTTCAGCCCTTCTACCGATTGGACAGTTCGCGTAGCGCCGCCACCGGCGGCAGTGGCCTAGGGCTTGCCATCGTGCGCCAGCTCTGCCAGGCGCACGGTTGGCGCATTGAAATCGGCGCCACGCCCGGGGGTGAAACCGATGTCTGCCTGGCAATCTGAGGGTGCCGGTGCGCTAAAGAACAGCCTACTTCTCACTAGCCCCAGGGCCATCCCAAAGTCGCCTACTAGCCCTTGGCACAGCTCTATATAGATGGTTTGCGAACATTTTTTGGAAAATTCGGCAATATTTTTCTTAATCTAATGAATTTTCTGAAATTTTATCTCAAGGGCGAACACTTTGGGATGGTCCTGCACTAGGCCGGCATTCCCTTTCGCATGCCTGTAAAGAGTGAGGGCGGTGCGCCCGCCGCGAGGCTTCCCACGGGCCGCCGGTGAACGGCCCATGCGAGCTCGGTAACAAAATGACACAAAACTGCCGCGGCGAGAAATCGTCCGGTAACACCTTTTTGAGATATTGGCCTTGGGAAGCGACCTAACAGGTTGTTTCCCCATGAGGCAATCTCTATCCCCTTAGACCTTAATTGGTCTACTGTAGCCGCCGGCTTCCTCTCCAGGCCGGCGGCTTTCTTATGTCCGGGCAATCCTTAAGCGCTGCACGGCAGTGTATCAGTTTGAATCCCGGCCCCGCCGAGTCACCTGTATGCCGTGCCCTTACTCGATCTACAGATGCAAACTGATACACCACCCGCTGCACAAGGCCGTTGATCCATGGCTGGCGCTGTTGGATACTCGCGCTTCTTGATGTTTCCAGGCAGATCAGTTCCAAACAGGGGGAAAGATGGCTATTGAGAAGTTTCCGGTAGAAGCAAGCCATATCATGATGTTCGCCCGCTCTATCGGTGACGAAAACCCGATCTACTACGACGAGGACTACGCCCGGGCGACGGAGCCGGGCCGCATGGTCGCGCCGCCCACCTTTGCCCAGGCGAGCGCCCAGTTCGACCCGGACTATTTCCTGCGTCCCAAACCTGGGCGGCCGTGGCTCGGTTCGGGCAAGGAAGCCACCGGCATAAGGAGAGAGGGCTCCGGCGGCGGGGGTGGCGGTGGCGGTGGGCTGCATGCGGAGCAGCATTTCGAATACCATCGCCATGTCGGCCCAGGCGATGTGCTCAGCGCGACCGTTAAGCCCGGCAAGACCTGGGAACGGGAGAGCAAGCGCGCCGGCAAGCTGGTTTTCTCCGAGACCATTACGGAGTATCGCGACCAGAACGGCGAACTCGTCATCACGGCGCGCGGCGTCGGCGTGAGCACCGAACGTCCCGTGGATCGATAGGAGAACCAGCATGGCCTTGAAAGCAAGTGAATTGAACCTGGGCGATACCTACTCGGAGTGTCTGGTCGAAGACCTCAAACGCACGCAGATCGTGCAGTACGCGGGTGCCTCGGGAGACTACAACCCGGTGCACACCGATGAGGTCTTTACCACCGAGATCGCCAAGTACCCGAGCGTTTTCGCCCACGGCATGCTCACCATGGGCATGACCGGGCGGATGCTGACCAACTATGTCGGCGACGGACGCCTGAAGAAATTCGGCGTGCGCTTCACCAATCAGGTTTGGCCCGGCGACACGCTGAATGCCACCGCCACCGTGGCGGGGCTCGAGGAGGAAGACGGCGAACCGGTCGTCAACCTTGAGGTGGAAACCACCAACCAGGACGGCGTTGTGGTGGTGCGTGGGTACGCATCGGCGCGGGTGGATTCCTGACGGCGGGCAACGGGAGTGTGCCCACCGCCGGTCAAAGCCGGCCGGGTGCGTTTTGCGGGAATGGACTGCATAGGGGCGGAGATGCCTGCCCGAAACCAGAGGAGCGACTATGACCGGGCTTGACGGCGAGCGGGAAATCTTGGCGGCGGCCAAGCAGTTCAACCTGCTGGAGAGCACGCTCCTTAAGCATCGCACGCTCACGCTGTTCGGCGAGATCACCAAGGATGTTGCCCAGCGCACGGCGGAGAAGCTACTGAGCCTGTCGTTCGAGTCGAGCGACCCCATCACCCTGTTCATCGGCTCGCCCGGCGGCCATGTGGAGTCGGGGGACACCATTTTCGACATGATCGGCTACATTGAGCCAACGGTGCGGGTTATCGGAACGGGCTGGGTGGGTAGCATCGCCACCCACATTTATCTGGCGCCGGAGCGCGAAAACCGGTTCTGCCTGCCGAACACCCGCTTTCTGATTCATCAGCCGGCTGGCGGCTTCGGCGGCGACGCCTCGGATATCGAGATCCATGCCCGGGAAATCGTCAAGACCCGGGAGCGAATCAATCGCATCATCGCCGAGCGTACCGGCCAGCCTTTGGAGAAGGTCGCCGAGGATACCGATCGGGACTACTGGATGAGCGCCGAGGAATCCCGGGAATACGGACTGGTCGGCAAAATTATCGCTAGCGCAAAGGAACTCGACTAGGGAACCTCTGATCAAGTCGGAGGCTACCGCCGCTCAAGGATGTGTGGCCCAAATCAGATTTGATTTTGTGGGTAAAGTAACAATCGCATTAGCGCGGCTTTGGACGAGGCGGAGATGGACTTGTGCAGAGCTTCCCTAGCAGTTTTCGTCCCGCCTATGCGCGGGGAACGGAAATTCGCCCCCGTCGCCCAATCCGCCTGGCCAAGGACGGTTCTAGGCAGGCCGTTGCCGCGCCGCCTATGCGAGCCCCTTGGAAACCTCGAAGGCCCGGGCGCTTGCGGTGCGCAGCTCGCCGTTCGTCAGGAAGTCGGCGGCCGTCATGGCCAATAGCTTGGCGCCATCGATGGCCGCGGCGTCGCCCATCTCGGAGCCCGCCCATCGGGCGAATTCGGGGTTGTGGATGACCACATTCGGGGGGGCCGCCGCCAGCATGGGATGGATCGACGGCACCCGGTGGCTGACGTTTCCCATGTCGGTGCTGCCGGCACCGCCGAAATCTTCCCGGCTCGGGAATTCCCGGCCCAGGCTTTCCCCGTGTGCCTGGAACACCTCGGCTAGGGGCCAGTTTGTCTTCAGGTCTAGGTAGTCAACATCGGCCCAGTTGACTTCGACCTCGCAGCCGCTGCCCCGGGCGCCACCTTCGAAGCAGGCCTGCACCCTCGGCTTCAGGGCGGCGAGCGCCCTCTGGTTGGCGGCCCGAACGTAAAAGTCCCCGGCGGCCCGTTCCGGCACGATGTTTGGTGCCTGCCCGCCATCGGTGACGATGCCGTGTATGCGCTCGTCCTCGCGAATATGCTGCCGGAGGTTGGAAATGGCCTGGTAGGCAAGCAACAGGCCATCGAGCGCGTTGATGCCCTTGTGCGGCATTACAGATGCGTGGGCCGCGCGCCCGTGGTAGATGACTTCCACCTCGGCAATGCAAATGCACGGCATGGTCGCCAGGTTGACTCCGGCGGGGTGCATCATCATGGCGGCGTCCACACCGTCGAAGGCCCCGGCGCGGGCCATCAGTTCCTTGCCGCCGCCCCTTTCCTCGGCGGGGGTGCCGATTAGCCGTACCCGGCCGGGCAGCGCACCGCGCACCTTGTGCAGCCCCAGGGTCGCGCCGAGGGCGGCGGTTGCAATCAGGTTGTGGCCGCAGGCATGGCCGATGCCCGGCAGGGCGTCGTACTCCGCGAGCAGGGCCACGGTGGGCCCGTCGGTGGTGGCGTTAACTTGCGCCTCAAATGCCGTCTCCAGTGTAAAGACGCCGGTGGCGGCCGGTAGACCATGCTCGTTGAGCGTTTTGGTCAGGAGTGCACAGGCGTGGTGTTCGCGGAACGCGAGTTCCGGGCGGGCGTGAATGGCATGGGACACCTCAAGCAGCGTATCGGCGAGTTCGTCGATACGGTCAACGATGGTCTTGTGCATCGCTTCCATGATGTTGCGTTCTTCCCCTTCGGAGCGGTGCCCATTATGCACAAAAGTACCCCGGGGATGGTGCGTAGATGTACGGGATTGGGGAGGCGGCGCCAATCCATTTCGTCCGCCACCCACAAGCTCACCAAGCGGCCGCCCAATTGCGGCCCATAGCGAACTTTGCGGAGCACCTTCTGAACGTGACCGGAGAGATTCAGGCATGAACCGCAACCAATTTGACAAGACGGAACGTAGGGAAGTCACGGGGGATGATTTCGAGGCCGCGCTAGGAACCGTATTCCTTGCCCCCGGGCAACATCAAGAGTGAGAACCGGGAGCCCACGAAGGCCGAGATTGAAGCGCGGTGGCACCTAGATGGGGAGCCGCGATAGCGCGGCGACTGTGCATTTTGCTATACAGTTCCGTTCCCTAAACGATTCTGGAGCCCGTCTTGCCCCAGTAGCGGTCCTTGATGAGTCGCTTGTAGAGCTTGCCCGTCGGCAGCCTGGGTAACTCATCGATGAAGTCGATGCTCTTGGGGCTCTTATAGTGGGCAATATGCTCCCGGGTGTAGGCGAGCAGTTCGGCGGCCACTGCGTCGTTCGCGGGCACGCCGTCGGCGAGTTGCACCACGGCTTTCACCGCCTCGCCCATCTCCTCGTCCGGCACGCCGACCACGGCCACATCGAGAACCTTGTCGTGCATGATCATGGCGTCCTCGATTTCCTGGGGGTAGATGTTGACGCCGCCACTAATGATCATGAAGGTCGCCCGGTCGGTCAGGTACAGGAAACCGTCGTCATCTACATAGCCCACATCGCCCAGCGCGGTCCAGTTCGGGTGTTGGGGGTGTTGGGCCGATCGGGTTTTTGCCGGATCCCTGTGGTACTCGAATGGTGCCTCAGGCATCTCGAAATAGACTAGGCCGGGCGTGCCCACCGGCAGCTCCACCCCCGCCTCGTCGCAGATGTGGATGATGCCCAGCAGGGGTTTGCCCACAGTACCCGGATGGCCGAGCCACTCCTCTGGCGTGGTGTGGGTTATGCCATTGAACTCGGTGCCGGCGTAGTACTCGTAGATGATGGGGCCCCACCAGTCCAGCATCTGCCGCTTTACGCCTTCCGGGCAGGGCGCGGCGGCATGAATCGCCACCCTGTGCGAGGAGAGGTCGAAGCCAAGGCGGTCTTCGGCGGGCAGCTTGAGCATGCGGCTGAACATGGTTGGCACCCATTGGCTGTGGGTTACCCGTTGTTCCTCGATGGCCTTCAGGGCGCCCAGTGCGTCAAAGCGGGGCATAAACACGACCGTGCCCCCCAGCGTCTGTACCGTGCTGCAGAAGGAAGCGGGCGCGGAGTGGTACAGCGGTGCCGGGGAGAGGTACCGGGTGGCCTCGTCGAAACCCCAGAGCCCCTGCAGTACGGCCAAAAGAGGGCTCGGCTCGGCATCGATCCTGCCGCCGGAAAGCGGCCGCGCAACTCCCTTGGGCCGCCCGGTGGTGCCGGAACTGTAGAACATGAAGGTGCCCGCGGGCTCGTCCGGGAGGTTCGTGGCGGGGAACCGGGCGGTTTCCGCCTCGTAGTCTTCGTAACCCGCCACAGCACCGTCGACCATCAGCCGGCTGTGGCATCGGGGGGCGTGGCGTGGCACGTCCGCCGCCACCTCGGCTAGGTGATGGGAGGCGATCAGGGCCCGCGCTTCGCAGTTGTCGACGATGTAGCCCGCTTCCTCGGCGGTGAGGTATCGGTTTACGGTGGTGATATAGAGCCCGGAGCGCAACGCGGCCCAGGCTACTTCGAAGAAGCGGATATTGTTTTCCATGAAGACAGCGATGTGATCGCCCGCCCGCAGGCCGTGCGCCCAGAGGAGTTGGGCGAGACGATTGGAACGCCGGTTCAACTCGCCGTAGGAGATGGATTCACCGGTTGCCGCGTTGATTGCCGCCGGCTTATCCGGGAATTCAATACCCCATTTGCCTGGATACATGGCTCCTCTCCGTACCTGGAACGGATTGCATGTTGGCAGATACGCGTTGTTTTAGGAATAGCCGCCCGCTCGGGTCGGGCGCGGCGTTCAAGCACGCCCAGACCATGGGGTACACTGAACATCCTTGCAGTCGTCGGAGTGGATCATGGACCGAGCAGAGTGGCTGGACCAGGTGCAGGAGCCCATCATTGAACCGGAGCGCGCCATCTGCGACCCCCACCATCACCTTTGGGACAACGTGCGCAGCCGCTATCTGCTCGATGAACTCTTGGCCGACACGAACAGCGGCCACAACGTCGTGAGCACCGTATTTGTCGAGTGCGGTGCCATGTACCGCGCGGCGGGGCCGGAGGCGCTGCGGCCGGTCGGCGAGACCGAGTTCGTGAACGGGGTGGCGGCCATGTCGGCAAGCGGTGGCTATGGGGACATGCGCGCCTGTGCCGGCATCGTTGGCTATGCAGACCTGACGCTCGGCCGCGCTGTGGGTGAAGTGCTCGATGCGCACCTCGCGGCCAGCCCCCGGTTCCGCGGCATTCGCCACGCGGCGGGTTGGGATGCCAGCCCCGACATCCGCAACTCCCACACCAACCCCAGCGAACACCTGCTGCTCGATGCCCGCTTCCGCAAAGGGTTCGCGGAGCTCGCGCCCCGAGGCCTGTCTTTCGACGCCTGGCTATACCACGGGCAGATTCCGGAGTTGACCGACCTCGCCCGTGCGTTTCCCGATACCACGATCATTTTCGACCACTTCGGCGGCCCGCTCGGTATCGGCCCCTACGCAAGCAAGCGGGAGGAGGTCTACCGGAAATGGCGCACGGATGTTGCCGAACTGGCGCGTTGCGAGAATGTCTACGCGAAACTCGGGGGCATTGTCATGCCCATCAACGGGTTCGGTTTCCACAAGCGGGGCGTCCCGGCCAACTCGGATGAGCTGGTCGCCGCCAGCGGCCGTTATCACACCCATGCCATCGACTGCTTCGGCGTCCGGCGCGCTATGTTCGAGAGCAACTTTCCGGTAGACAAGGCGAGCTGTTCCTATGCGGTGCTCTGGAACGCATTCAAGAAGCTGGTAATCGACGCATCCGAGGACGAGAAGAACTGGCTCTTCCACGACAGCGCCGTGTCGGCCTACAGGCTAGGCTAGGACCCTGTCGGACTTTGTAGCCGTACCTAAGCCCGACAGGCTGCTAGCCCCCATGTTGTAACGAGCCGGCAAGTCGAAACGAGCAGTCCGGTGTTGCAGTCAACATTTGCGCCAGAAAAAAACCTTCCGGCACTGTTGGTTGTAAGTTAGAACCGATTAGCCCGCACATTGCGCCAGGCCGCCCATCAGGTTCTCGGGCGCGCTCGTCGCGGCCCCCGGCGCAATTGGCGGGCTGACCTATCTCCTAGGTTCGTCGAGCAGCCAGCGAAACAGGTAGGTCGCGATGACGGCCCCGAGCAGTTGCGCGAGGATAAAGCCCGGCGCGTGTGTCGGCTGAATGCCCGAGAAGGTGTCGGTGAACGAGCGGGCGATGGTGACGGCGGGGTTGGCAAAGGATGTGGAGGCCGTGAACCAGTAGCCGGCGGTGATGTATAGACCGACGGCGTAGGCCACCGCTTCGGCACGGTAGCGCAGTACGGCCAATATGGCCGAGACGAGCCCGAAGGTCGCCGTCAGCTCCGCCAGCCACTGGCCGCCACCGGTGCGGGGGTTGGTGGATAGCTGCAAAATCGGTTGTTCGAACATGCCGTGGGCCAGGCACATGCCGGCCAGTCCGCCAGCCACCTGGGCGGCCCAGTACGGTCCGGCTAGGCGCAACGAGACCTCGCCCCGGAGCAAGAACGCCAGGGTCACCGCCGGGTTGAAATGAGCGCCGCTCAGGGTGCCGAACATGAGTATCAGCACCACGAGAATGGCGCCGGTGGCGATGGTATTGCCCAGCAGCGCCAGGGCGTCGTTACCCCCGGCGAGCCGCTCGCCCATGATGCCGGAACCCACCACGGTTGCCAGCAGCAGCAGGGTGCCGACGAATTCCGCGGTCAGGCGGCGGGTCGTTCGATGTTCGCGGGTCACCGGCGGAAAAGCTGTTTGCCCTTGCTCCCGAGCGGCCTTGGCGGCGGCGGGCGGGCTCAACCCCCGGCGGTGAGTTGCAGCGTTTGGTAACCCGCTGCCTCCATCGCCTCTGCCACGCGATCCTGGACGCCGGGGCAGAGCGCGATCATGGAGCCCCCGCACCCGCCGCCGGTCAGCTTGGCGCCGAGTGCGCCGTTGTCCCGGGCGATGTGTACCAATTCCTCCAGTTCCGGGGAGGAAACCTGTAGCGCGTTCAAATAGCCGTGGCAAAGGTTCATGAGCTGACCCAGCTCGTCGAGCCGCCCGTCGGCGAGCGCGTCGGCACCGGCGCGGGTAAGTTGCGCCATCTGGTCGAAGATCGCCTCGAAACGCTGATTGTTCGCCTGCCACGCGGTGCGTACCAGGGCGACGGAGCGGGCCGTCAGGCTTTCCCGCCCGGTGATGCCCAGCACCAGCGGCACCGGCTGGGGTAGGCTCAGCTCGCGGTACTCCGGCTTGCCGTCCTTTTGGAAGATCAGTGGCTTGTGGTAGGTGGCCACGGTGTTGTCGATGCCCGAGGGGGTTCCATGCGCGGTCTTCTCGCATTCGAATGCCAGGCGGTTGATGGATTCGTCGCTCAAGCCCAGCTTGAAGGCGTGGCTGAGTGCGCGAATGACGGCAACCACGAGTGCCGCGGAACCACCGAGACCCATCCCCCGGGGCAGATGCGGCATCACTTCTATGGTCATTGCCACGCCGGCCAGTTGCAACGATTCCAGCATGGTATTGAGGGTGCCGTTTACGCCCTGGGTCACGCCGGGTTTGACCTGCTGCTCAAATCCCCACCGGGGAATCACCATGTGCACCCCGATGCCGCCCTCGCGCACCGCCGCCTCGACCGTCAGTGGCAGGGGCAGCGCAATGGCTGGCCTGCCATAAACCACGGCGTGTTCGCCGAGTAGAATCGCCTTGCCGCAGGCGGAACTGCGCTCGGCTTGCTCGGGTGTGATGACCTTGCGGGCGAGATCCTGGGCGATCTCCCTGGCCTTCCATACCTTGATTTCGCCCGATTCGATAAGGCCTTCCACCACGGCATCGAACAGGCCCTCCGGCACGCCGGCGGTGGTGGCGACATTGCGCGCGTGCAGGGTCATGTGGCCCTTTTGAATGCCATCGGTGGTTAGTGCCCTGAGTGCGGCGAGATTTTGCCCGAGCCCGACCGCGGCCAGAATGCCGGCCAGTTCGTTGGCAGACGGTGAGCCGAGCAGGCGATGGCCGATACGCGCGGCCGGGTTGTTGGCCACTGCTCCCCCCACCGTGCCCACCTTCATGGGCATCTCGATCTCGCCGACCAGATCGCCCTCGGTGTTCCTGTACCAGCGGGACAGCGCTCGGTAGCGCCCGCTGCGCGCGGCATAGGCATGGGCGGCGGCTTCGATTGCGCGCCAATCGTTGCCGGTGGCGATGGCCAGCGCATCCACCCCGTTCATGATGCCCTTGTTGTGGGTGGCCGCGCGGTAGGGGTCCACCTGGGCCAGGTTGCTGGCCAGCACGATGCCGTCGCGGACCGCTTCGCCGCTGTAGCCCCTGCCCTCGAGATTCTTGATGGGAATGCGCACACCGGCGGTGGCGATAGCGCGATCTGTCAGGTTGGAAAGGATGCGCAGGAACACCTTGCCGTTGGTGATGGTTTCCACTAGGGCGGCGATGCCTTCGCACATGGTATTGACTAGGTTGGCCCCCATGGCCTCGCAGGTATCGACCAATAGATGGAGCACGACCATGGGGTCGCCTTCGGGGCCGGTGTGCAGATGCACCTCGACATCCCGGGCCCCGCCGCCCCGGGCCACCATGTTGGGATGCAGGCTGTCGGCCAGCGCCATGATGTCCCGCTTGCGTTCCAGCAGCGCGGATTTGGCCAGGGCCGGGTTCTCCATGCCGACCGCCTGCACCTGGCCGATGAGAATCGATTCCGTGCACGACGCGGTGAACCCGCCGCCAAGCCGGGTGAGCCGGCCGACGCCCGACAGGCCGGCGACGATGGATGCCTCCTCCACCACCAGCGGCAGCACATAGTCGCGGCCATTGACCAGGAAGTTCAAAGCCACCCCCATGGGCAGGCCAAAAACGCCCACCACGTTTTCGATCATCTTGTCTGCCACGGGCAGGCGTAGCGTGTGGCCGGTGCCGGCCAGCATGCCGATATCCTCGTCACCTAGGAGCCCCCGGTGGTGCAGGGCGTCGATGCGTTCCGCGACGCTCATGTTGAAAAAATTTGGTATGCGCGAGCCACCCTCGCGGTGCGGTTGCCGGGTTGCGGGCTGCTCGGGTGCCGCCCTATCGGATGTCGAGGTGGACGCCATGTTGGTCGGTCTCCAGGTTCAAGATGGTAAATCCTTCCTTCTGCGCGGCGGTCGCGAAATCCGGTAGCCGTTCGGCCGTGCCCGCAATGGCTACTCCGACGTCTCCGCCGCCCGCTCCGCAAGGCTTGTAGACCAGGCCCTCGGCCGAGGCGAGCCGCTCTAGGGCAAGGTGCGCCGCGGAGTAAACACCCAAGCCCGCGGCCTTGTCTAGGGCTTTTAGGGCATCGGTGTAGGCGTGCAGCGCTTCCGGTGCGGAATTGGCAAAAAGTTGTTCCGAACAGTCCGCCAGCGCTTGCAGGGCCGTTGTGTTGCCGCCTTGGAGATAGTGTGCGAAGCGGTCGATCTTTGCGGTTGTTTGCGCGGCGGCGCCCACCCAGACGAAACAGCGGTTGACCAGCACGTCCGGCACCGACTGTGGGCTGCCATCCTGGAAGCGCAGGCAGCCGCCGAAGAAGCTGGCTGCCACGTCGATGCCGCTGCCGCGCCCGCCCTGGGCGTGCCGGTGGGCGGCCAGGGCCGCGGCGTAGTTGGGCTCGCCGCCGCCCTGGGCGGCGAAGGCGGCCTGCAATGCAACACAAAGAGCGGCGCTGCCGCCGAGGCCGAGCTTCAAGCCCGATTGGTAGAACGCTTCGGTGTGCATGTGTACCGAGGACGGGGTGAGGTTTGCCCCCTGGGAAGCCTGGAGTGCGCACCAGGGCAGTATGGCGGCGGGTTCCGTGGGTAATGTGCCGGGCAGGCGGGCGTACTTCGCGGCGGGCGAGTCAAAGCCGTGGGCGTGGAATCGCCACCGGGCGCTTGGCGGATGTTGCGCAACAGTGCCCGCGTCGGTTTGCGGCCGCGTTGGCCGACCTGTTGCGGTGGCCGCAGAGCGCGGGCACCCGAACCCCGGTTGCGGCGAAGCGCTGGCCGGCGTGCCTGTTGCGGCGGCAAACAAGCCACGCGGGGGCGGGCCCCTATGTTGCAGCGAATCAACGGTTGCGGCGACGTCGACATGAAGTGTACAGCGGGCGTAGCGGTTTACGGCGACAACGGCGGCTGGGGCGCCCTCGAGCACCGCGTACTCCCCCCACAGCACAACCTTGCCGGGCGCGGTGGCGGTAATCACCCGTCTACCACCCGGGCCCCGCCGCCTAAGCCGACCACCAGGGTGCGCTGCACACCCGGCTGCTTGGCAACCAGCTCGCGAACCCTGCCCGCGTATTGCTGCTCGCAGACCACCTTGACCTGGGGCCCGGCGTCGACGGTAAAAAAGGCATTGATGCCCGCATCGCGCAGGCCCCGCACCGCTTGGATACAGTTCAAGGTGGCGGCGTTCCAATAGAGGAGCGCCGGGTCGCCACTCATCATCAGAGCGTGCATGCCCAGGCAGCTCGCCTCGGCCAGCTTGGCGACCCGTGCGAAATCCCGATGCCGTATCGCCTCGCGCAGTACCGGATAGTCGCTCTCGGTCTTGGCGATAAAGGCGTCGAAGTAGGGCGAAGTGCGCCTCGATATCGCCATGCCCCCGCTGGATGAAACGGCCTTGGGGGCGGTGGAGGTCACGGCGATAACCACTTGCAGCGGCCATTCGCGCCTACTCATCAGGGGCGCGCCCCGCCAGTGGGGCCCGGTCAGTGTAACGAACCCGCCATAGAGGGACCGCGCCGCGGATGCGGAGCCGCGCCGCGCCAGCGCCGACCGTTCCGCGGTGGTCAGGCCCAGCCCGCAATGGCTGTCGATGGCCGTGGCCAGCGCCGCGAAACCGGATGCGGAAGAGGCGAGCCCCGCCGCCGTGGGAAAGTTGTTGCGGCTGCAAATGGCCAGCGGCGGGATGTCGTGGCTGCGCCGCCAGTCCGCCAGGACGCGGGCGATCCTGGGGTCGTCGACGGTCTCGCCGTTGAGGGAAACGGAATCGTCCTTGGCAATGCTTACGGTGGTGGTTGTCGCCAGGGTGTCTAGGGTAATCGACAGCGACGGTGCCGCCGGCAGGTTGCCGGGACGATCCTGCTTGCCCCAGTATTTCAGCAACGCGATATTGGGGTGGGCCTGGGCGGTTGTGGACTGCATGGACATGAGCGGGGTAGGGCGCTAAACCGCTAGTCGCGCCCGGGTGTCTTGCGGGCGACGAGAACTGGGCGGGTGAAGCCCCAGCCGCTGGCATCGTCGCCCTGAATCAGGTGTCGCTCGGCAAAGCCCGCCGTGCCCACTCGATCCAGAATATCCAACCCGTAGTTGCGGAAGCACAGTACCTGCTTCGCCCCTCGAAGCCGGTCCCCATGATACTCCGGGGGCAGAAGGTGCTCGACCCGGCCATCCACGAGCCGGGCTCTTTCCACGGTCTTCGCGGCCTGGTTTAGCGGTACGGTCAACAGTAGGAAGCCGCCCGGCTTCAGTACCCGGCACAGTTCCCGAAAACCTCGCAGGTCATCGGCCACGTGCTCGAAGACCTCGGTGGAGGTGCAAACGTCAAAGAGGTTTTCCGCGTAGGTGAGCCGTTGCACATCCTGGCATTGAGTGCCGCCTCGGTGTTGGCCGGGCGGCACGTCGTCAAGGTATTCGGAAAGCGTCACCCGGCCGGCATGGCTCAGCAACCAACGTACCAGGGGGCCGCCGGCGGAAAGTTCATAAACATGCCGCCGGCCCAAGTCGGTGACCGTGCGCTTCAGCACACTGACCAGGGATTGGGTGACGACACTGGCCCCGCAGCGCAGGCAGCGGATGGCCTGCTCGTTGTCATTGAGCTTGATGAAGCCGGTTCGCCCGCACAACGGGCAGTGTCCGGCCTTCAGCGAGACCCTGCGCCAGTTCAGCAGCGCCGCCGCGGTGCGTATGCGCCCCGCCACGGGGATTTTCAGCATCCTGCGGGTCAGCGGCGTCGCCCCATGGTTCCGCCATAGCGCCACGGCGCTCGCCTAGATGTCAGGCACGTCAAGGGGCACCGCCCCCGGACGCGCTACGGGTCGGCGGCGTCGCCCCGTGGTTCTGCCGTGGCACCACGGTGCTCGCTTAGATGTCGGGCAAGTCAAGGTGCACCGCCCCCCGGGGGCGCTACGGGTCGGCAGCGTCGCTCCATGGTTCCGCCATGGCGCCACGGCTCTCGCCTAGATATCGGGCAGGTCAAGGGGCACCGCCCCCGGACGCGCTACGCAGCGGCCGGTCGGGCAACTCGTCGGCGTGATTTTCGAGCAGCGCCGCCCACTCCAGATGTAGCCAGGGTGTATGCTCGTCGGGTTGTGTAGCCAGGCGTTGGCTTAACGCATCGCGGGAAACCCAGGCCCAGTCGTGGATTTCCGTGGTGTTCACCACGGGTGCCCGACCTGTCTGGGCGAGGTAGACGGAACAGAGCTCGTGCTCACTGCCCAGCGGGCTGAATCGGGCCTGGTATTCGAACTTGTAGACGAACCGCAGGTCGTGCAGGGCGCTCGCGTCGAACCCCAATTCCTGCTCGACGCGGCGGCGCACGGCGTCTTCCATCGACTCGCCGTGCCGGGGATGGGAACAGCAACTGTTCGACCAGTACAGGGGCCACAGGCGCTTGGCGGCCGCCCGCTGTTGCACGAGCACCTCGCCCCGCTCGTTAAAAACGAAGACGGAAAACGCGCGGTGCAGACGCCCCGGGCCATCGTGACAGGCGGTCTTGTCCAGATAGCCGAGTTCCCGGTCGCTGGAATCGACCAGGATCAGCGGCTCGTCATTGGCGGAGACAACTTCGGACTTGGTATTCATGGCAAGGCAAGCCGGCCCGGTGCTCGGCGGGTGAGCGCGGCGCGCCCGCCCGGGTGCCGCCCTGTGCAGGAAACGGGAATCTGTTCCACGTCAAGGCCTCTGTGCCCAGAACCGGTCGAGCGCCGCAACTCAGGTGGTGGGCAGCGGCCCGGCGCGCTCCGCGTAGTCGGCCGGGGGTGTAAAACCGAAGCCGGCGGCCTCCATCATGCGCGCCGCGCCAATAGTGACCAGGTCGCCATACTCCGGCCCAATGATCTGCACGCCAATCGGCAGGCCGGCATCGCTCAGGCCGCCGGGAATGACGGTGGAGGGCAGGTAGCTGACGCTCGCCAGCCCGGCCCAGAATACCTGATCGAAGTAGGGCCACTCCTCGCCATCGACGGTTATGGTGCGCTCGCCTAAGGGTCGATGGTCGTGCTTGAAGGCGGTGGTGGGCATGATCGGCATCAGCAGCAGGTCGTATTCCCGGAAGAACTCGTGCCACTTCCAGCGCAGGTGCGAGCGCCGCTCGTCGTTTTGTTTCCACAGCTTGAACGAGGCAACCTGGCTGCGGAAGACGCGCGCGGCCGCGCTGTCGTCATTTGGGTCGAGCTGGGCGACGTACTGCCGCAACGACTCGTACTCCGCATCGGGCATGCGCGCCGCCATGGTGGCCTGCAACAACACCCCGTAGGTATCGTGGCTGTGGCCCGCATCGAACCCGGGCCGCGCCGCCTCGTCGACCATTGCACCGCCGTCCCGGAAGGCGGTGGCGACCTGTTGCACCGCGGTTCGCACCTCGGCGTGCACGGGCATCTGCTCGTCGTCGGCCCATACGGCCACCTTCAGGTCTCGGAGGCCGCGTCCACCTAGGTCGGGTAGGTTCAGCCTGTAGCCGCGCGCCATGATCTCGTCCGGGCCGGCCATGATCCGGGTGGCGGTTTCCAGGTCGCTTGCCGAGCGCGCTAGGGGGCCGATTACGGATATGTCGGGCTTGCTGCGCATATCGCCCGGCGGCGCATGCCCGCGGCTCCAGAGCAGGTTCCATGTTGGCTTGTGACCGAAGACGCCGCAGTAGTGGGCGGGGTTGCGGATGGAACCACCGATGTCGGAACCAATTTCGATGCCGGTGAGGCCCGCGGCCAGGGCGGCGGCGGACCCTCCGGACGAGCCGCCCGGCGCCCGTGCGTGGTCGTATGGGTTGTTGGTGGTGCCGTAGATAGCGTTGTAGCTCTGAAAGTCGGCGAGCATGAGGGGTACGTTGGTTTTGCCAAAGATCACGGCGCCCGCCTGCTTGAGCTTCTTGATGGATTCCGCGTCCTCGCTCGCGATATTGTCCTTCCACTCGGGATGCCCCCAGGTGGTGGGCGTTCCGGCCAGGTTGTACGACTCCTTGGCCGTCATCGGTACGCCGTGCAGCGGCCCCACCTCCGCCCCGGCGGCAATGGCCCGGTCCGCCGCCGCCGCCTGCTCGAGCGCCTGTTCGCGGATATCCACCACCAGGGCGTTCAGCGCGCCGTTGTAGCGGTCTACCCGGGCGAGGTAGTGGCGCAGTATCTCTACGCAGCCGAGTTCCTTGCGGCGGATTCTGGCGGCGAGGGCGGTGGCGGACAAAAACGCGAGTTCACTCATGGGCTTTCGGGATGCATTGGGACGGAGCGGTAACTAATACCCCATCCGCGTCGGCAAAGCGAGCCTTCGTTGCCCACGACACAGGGCCATCCCAAAATCGCCTACTAGGAGCCTGTCGGACTTTGTAGCTAAGTGTTTGATTTATAAGGAATCTGGTTTTTCGCGCCAAAAGTAAAATTCCATATATTTCAATATGTTGCGATATTCAAAGTATCTAAGCCCGACAGGCTGCTAGCCTCGGCAGAGCCCTATATGGATGGTTTGCAAACGACTTCCGGAAAATTCGGAAATATTTTTCGGCACCTAATGAATTTCCTGAAATTTGATATCAAGAGCGAACGCTTTGGGATGGTCCTTTGTCTGCGACGAGCGCATGATCGTGGATATTCAGCCATGCACCGTTTGGCATATGCACCGTAAGCGCAAGATTGACGTCTGAGACCTTCGCCCCGGTGCGGGTCACCTGCGCCGTGCGCCGGCGGCCGACTGGCTGCGCGGGCTAGTTCTTGTGATGCGCGCGTAGTGTCTCGGGTATTCGGGACCGTCGTCGGCCGACTGGCTGCGCGAGCTAGTTCTTGTGATAGAAGGCGTCCCGTTCCCGGGATGCGTACACGATGGGTATGTCCTTATCGGGTAGATCGGGCATCCATTCCTTCCTTGCCATTGCGGCGCGCAGGTAGGGTTCCAGTTCCTCCGCCTTCTCGGCTTCGCGCCGGTCACGGTCGGCGACGAATTGCGGCAGAACCTTATCGGCGAACAACTCCAGGCCCGCACAGATGTGCTCGTGCCGGTTCCTGCCGCCCTGCTGCAGGAAGATGATCTGGTCGACGCCCGCGCTCTGGAACTCCCGGATGTGCTCCGAGAACTGGGCCGGCGTGCCGATTCCAGGGGAGGCGATCATGGGCAGGTCCCGGTCGCGCAGGGCTTCGTACTCCTGCCATAGGGTCGTGCGTCCGGGCCTGGTGTCGTTCGCGACCAGGGCATTGACGGCATAGCGGAAGAAAGCGAAACCGTCGGCCCCGCGGCGAAACGCCTCCTGCGCATCCTCATGCAGAGAAAACCCCGCGACGACGGCGATGTTCGCATTGACCCGATGCCCGAGCGGCACGCACTCGCCCGACCTGATGATGGAGTAGTACGTATCTGCCCAGGTGCGTGCCTCCTCGGAATCGACGAAGGTGAAGGCCAGCGCCCCCAGCCCGTTTCTCGCCGCCACCTCAATGGTGTTGCGGTTCGTGCAGGCCAGCCACATTGGCGGGTGGGGCTTCTGCAGCGGTTTGGGCAGGACGTTGCGGCAGGGCATGGAGAAACTCTTCCCTTGGTAACCGGGGTAGGGGTCCATGACCATCATGTTGGCGATCTGCTCCGCCGCCTCGAATGACATGGCCCGCTTTTCCCTGGCCGGGATGCCATAGCCATGCAACTCCAGGCGCGTTGCGCCCTCGCCGATGCCGAACTCCACCCGGCCATTCGACAGGAGGTCCAGCATGGCAACGGATTCGGCCGTTCGCGCGGGGTGATTGTAGTTGGCGATGACCTGGCGAATTCCGAACCCTACGCGGATGTTCCGGGTGTTGGCAGCCAGGGCGGAAAGGAAAACATCCGATGCCGAGCAGTGCGAATACTCATCTAAGAAGTGGTGCTCCACCGCCCAGGCGTAGTCGATGCCCAGGCGGTCGGCCAGTTGCACCTGCTCCACGGCCTCCCGCACCAGGCGGTGCTCCGCGCCTTCTGTCCAGGGTTTGGGCAATTGCAGTTCGTAGAACACGCCGAATCTCATGCTGCGTTTCCTTTTCTTGTCTTGCTCGAGTCCTTGTCTTGCTCGAATTGGTTCCGGTTGCGGTGCGGGGCCGGCCGCTCAATTGCGAAGGGAATTATGTCGATCAGTTGACAGAGCACGACATGAGGTGGTTATGCGGCCCGCAAGGCTCGACATGTGGTGGCTTGTCAACCAATCTACATAAGACCCATTGCGGACATTATGGCATTGGTTGGCGGCAGTGTGTGCGGGCCGAGCGTGGCGGAAAGTGGGCGTTCCCGGTTATTGCGGGCAATGTTCGCGGCAACCGGACACTGCCCGATGTGGTTGCGGTGCCCCGGGGTGGCGGCCGCCCGCGGCTTGAATCGCCCTGCGGCTTGGCCCATATTGCCGCCTTCCATCGCCACTCCCAAGGAGCGCCGCCCCATGCAACACCCGACCCGGAAAGAACTCGAAGCCGGTCTGGCGCACATCCTCGCGGCACCTAGGGACGGTGGCGCTCTGCGGATGATCGTTCGTCGGCCACGGGTCGACGAACGCGAGGTTCTGGAAGAGGGTGTGCTCGACTTAGAGGAAGGTTTGGTTGGCGACAACTGGCGCACCCGGGGCAGTGGGCGGAGCGCCTCGGAATACGCGGACATGCAGCTCAATGTGATGAACTGCCGGGTCACCGCCCTGGTGGCGCGGAGTCCTGAGCGCTGGCCACTGGCCGGCGATCAACTGTTCGTTGATCTGCAGCTCGGCGAAGACAACCTGCCGCCGGGCACCAGGCTGACGCTGGGCGGGGCGGTCATCGAGGTGACGGCCGTTCCGCACACCGGTTGCCGGAAGTTCTCCGCCCGCTACGGCCTAGACGCCGTCCGGTTCGTCAACTCGCCCGACGGCCGGCGGCACAATCTGCGGGGTATCAACGCCAAGGTCATCGAGCCCGGCGCCATCCGGGTGGGTGATATCGCCAGCAAAGTACAGCCTTAGTGAATACAAACAGTGGTTCTCATTATGGCTTTCAGCCCCTCCACAGGCAGGGTTCGCCGGTCGATTTGGCCCGAATTAGGCCGGAAATGCGGGGCGTTATGCGCCGAACGGTGCAGTCGGACGCCAAAGTGGGAATGGCTGGAATCGGTGTGCTCCAGCTATCCGATGCTGCCGAGGTGTAGTCGGACGCCAAACTGAGAATGGCTGGAATACCACTACCGGCCTGCAAAGAACGCGCGGCGAAACCACAGGTATCCCAGCATGCCCATCAGGCAATTGCTCACCAAGGTAGCGGCGAAGATGCCCTGGTACCCGTACAACCCGTTCAGGATCAGGGCGAGGGGTACGTTCAGCAGGAACATGCGCGTGAACGAGAGGACGGTGGAAGGGATGGGCCTGCCAAGGCCGTTGAATGACGCCGAGACCATCATCAGCACCCCCCAGAACCCATGACTCCAGGGAACCAGCGCCAGATAGAATGCCGCCACGTATAGCACCTCGGGGTCGTCGTTCACCCACAGTGCGACGGTCTCGCCGAAGCTGAACAGGGCCGCGGCGGCGACCAGCCCCCAGCCTAGGCAGAAAACATAGGCAACGTGCATGCCCTCGCGCACTCGCTCCAAACGGTTGGCACCCCAGTTCTGCCCTACGAACGGACCGATGCTCCCCGACAGGGCGAACAGCGCAATGATGGCGACCGACTCGATGCGATTGGCCACGCCAAATCCGGCGACCACCGCCTCGCCGTGGCTTGCCAGCAGCCGCGTGATGACAGCGGCCGATACCGGGGCGATGAGTTGCGTGGCCATGGCGGGAATGCCGATGTGTAGAATCCGCCTCGCGGACTCGCCGAAACGTGCCAATAGCGCCGTGATTCCCATCGATGCGCGGCGATAGATCAAACCGCTGCGATAGAGGTAGTGGAACAGCACCAGGGTGGTGAGCAGCCGGGTTAGGGTCATCGCAATGGCGGCGCCGGCGAGTTCCAGGCGGGGGAAACCGAACCAGCCGAAGATCAGTATCGGGTCGATGGCGAGGTTCAGGACGGCGGCGACTGTAATGATCAGTCCCGGCACATTGGCGTTGCCGCTAGCGCGCATGATGCTGCTTGCGATCATGGTGATGGTGAACAGCACCGCACCCGGATAGTAAATGTCCAGGTAGCTGTGAATAAGCGGCAGCATGCTGGCCGGCGCGCCGAGCGCCGTGAATACCGGGTCGATCGTTGCCCAGCCGATCAGGGCGATTACGGTCATGCAAACAGTGACCAGAAGAATGCTGTGCGTTCCCAGGCGCTTGACGTCCTCCTGGTCGCCACCGCCGACGCTGCGGGCGATGACCGACGAGGCGCCGATGCCTATGCCCAGCGCGATGCTCGTAAGCATCATGGTTAGCGGGAAGGTGAACGTCATCGCCGCAACCTGTTCGGTGCCGAGTTGGCCGATGAACCCCATTTCCAGAGTTTGTACGAGGATCGCCGACGAAATGCCCAGGGTCATGGGCGCGGTCAACTTCAGAAGCGCCATCGATACGGGGCCGCGGGTGAGGTCTCGCTGCGACATAAGGCCTTGCTTGTCGTTCAATCCAGACTGGCGGCGGTAACGGCTGCCGCCCAATAGCGCACCTTAGCGCCGCGCCGCGCTCAAGGACAGTTTGGGTAGTAACGCGACCTGCCTCAAGCGACCTCGGCCAGCGGCTTATCGACCGGCTCCCGTCCAATGTCGCCGGGATGCTGTATGGAAATGCACCAACAAATACATTCTTGACAACATGGATACTCAGTTTGAGTTTGTGGGCCGAGCGGAGGCATGGCACACAGGGGATTCAGCAGGCTCGGGATGCAAACTGATGCACTACCACCGGTTGGCGTAGGTGGCGCGGTGGGCATGGCTGTTCGTCATGGGCGATAATGCCGAGATAACCGGCCGGGCGGCGGGCGATGCTGGATTATTCGAGAAGAGTGGAGGTTTCCCCGGAGGACAGGCGGACTTACCTGGCCTTTGCGTTAGATGCGGCTGAGCACGCGGGGGCCGCCACCCTGCCGTTCTTCCGCTCGGGTGTGCGGGTGGACAACAAGGGCGATGGCGGGGAATACAACCGGGGATACGATCCGGTGACCGAGGCGGACCGCGCCGCGGAAACCGTTATTCGCGAGCGCCTGCGGCAAAGTTGGCCGGAGCACGGCGTATTCGCGGAGGAGTTCGACCATCGGCAAGGCAATGGCCTGACCTGGGTGATCGACCCCATCGACGGAACCCGGGGGTTCGTGACCGGCATGCTGCACTGGGGCGTGCTGGTGGCGCTGTTCGATGGACAGGCGCCGTTGCTCGGTGTGATGCACCAGCCGTTCGCGGGCGAATCTTTCTACGGGGACGGCGAGCGGGCCGGCTATCGGCGCGGCGCGGTGGAGTGCGCGGTGCGGGTGCGTCCCTGCGCGGCCCTGGAGGAGGCGGCGCTGGCCTGCACCAGCACGCGCATCTTCGCGCCCGGAGACGAGCGTGCCGCGTTTGCGCGGGTTGATAAACGGGTGCGTTTCACCCGGTTCGGCGGCGATTGCTACAACTATGTGCTGCTGGCGATGGGCTGCCTTGACCTGGTTGTGGAAGCCGGTCTGAAACCCTATGACATCCAGGCGCTCATTCCCATCGTGCGCGGCGCCGGTGGCCTGATCACGACCTGGTCGGGCGACGACCCGGCAATGGGCGGTACCGTAGTCGCCGCCGGCGACGCCCGCGTCCACCAGGCTGCGTTACGCCAGTTGCATCAATAGCCGCCGTTGTCACCGCCGCTCGACGACGCGCCGGTGGTCGAGGCGAACGCCCAGCGCGTTGCCGCGCAATTGCTGGCCGGCGCCCCGGCACCGGTCGGGGCATCCCCGGACATCGCGCCGCCCGGGCGCGGGCGATCCTCGATCCGGTCCAGCTCCGCCTTTGCCTTCGCGACCTCGGGGTCGTCGTCGCTCAGTTCATCGAGCGATTTTGTTCAGTTGTTTCCGGGACACAGCACTAGGCGGTCGATAGGCGGCCCTGGACCAGGTCGCGCAGCGTATTCACCACCAGCTCGCGCTCGGCCACCTGTACCCGCTCCTGCAACGTCTCGACGCTGTCGCTTGGTTCTACGGGCACCCTGGCTTGGGCGAGAATGGGGCCGGTATCGTAGTCGGCATCCACTAGGTGCACGGTGGCGCCGGATTCCGGTTCCTGTGCCTGGAGCACGGCATGGTGCACGTTGCGTCCGTAGAATCCCCTGCCGCCGTACTTCGGCAACAGGGCCGGATGGGTATTCAGAATGCGGTTGGGAAAGGCCGCCAATGTCTCATTGCCCAGTTTTTTCATGTAGCCCGCGAGCAACACCCAATCGGCGCGGACACCCAGCAGCCCCGCCCGTATGGCGCGGTCGAGGCGGGTCGGGTCGGGGTGCGTTACGCTGCTCAGGTGCAGCCGGCCGACATCTGCCTTGGCGGCGCGGCGCAGTGCGAAGGAGCCGCTGTTGTTACTGATGACCAGCACCACCTGCGCCGCAAGTGCGCCGGACTGGCAGGCATCCAGTACGGCCTGCAGGATGGAGCCACCGTGAGATGCGAGGACAGCGATGCGGGTCACGGCGATGCCTCGTCAGCCATACGCCTGGGCCGGCAGCCAGGTGACCAGCTCCTGCCATTGGAAGATGATGATGAGCCCGGCGAGTTGCAGCAGAATAAAGGGAACCACGCCGCGATAGATGGTGCGCACATCCACGCCCGGCGGGGCCACGCCCTTCAGGTAGAAGATCGAGAAACCCACCGGCGGTGTCAGGAAACTGGTTTGCAGGCATACCGCGAACAGCACCGTAAACCAGACCGGGTCGAACCCCAGGTTGGCTACCACCGGCGAAACCAGGGGCAGAATAATCAGCGTCAGTTCTATCCAATCGAGAAAAAAGCCGAGCAGGAAGGTGGCGAACAGTATGGTGACGACAATACCCGCCGGGCTGAATGGCAGGTTCAACAAGGCCCGCTCGATCAACTCGTCACCGCCTAGGCCGCGCAGCACCAAGGCGAATGCGGTGGCGCCGAGCAGCACGCCAAAGATAAAGCCCGTGGTGCGCGTCGTCTCCACCAGCACGGTTTTCAGCACGCCGCTATCCAGTTGCCGCTTGGCGAACGCCAACAACAGGGCCGCCGCCGCGCCGACGCCCGCCGCCTCGGTGGGTGTCGCCAGGCCGAAGAAGATGCTGCCGAGCACCGCCAGTATGAGCAGCGCCGGCGGCAGAATGGCGGCGAACAGTGCGCGGATTGCCCGCCAGTCCACGGTTTCCCGCTTGCCCGCCGGCGCCACCTTGGGGCGCAACTGGGCGTATAGCAGCAGGTACCCCACGTACAACCCGCCGAGCAGCATGCCGGGGAACACGGCACCCAGAAAGAGGTCGCCCACACTCATGGCCATGCGGTCCGCCATGAGTACTAGCATGATGCTTGGCGGTATGAGAATGCCTAGGGTGCCGACCGCGCAAACGGTACCGGAGGCGAGCGACCGGTCGTACCCCTGATTGAGCATCACGGGCAGGCCGAGCAGGGCCAGCAGCACGACGGAGGCGCCGATGATGCCCGTGGTGGCGGCAAGCAGCACGCCGATAATCGTCACCGTGACGGCCAGCCCGCCGCGAACGCCCCCGAAAAGCCGCGAGAAACTGACCATGAGTTCCCTGGCGATGCCCGAACGGTCGAGCAGCAGGCCCATGAAGATGAACATGGGCAGTGCCACCATCACCCAGTTCTCCATCACGTTCCAGGAGCGGTCCACAACCAGCGAGGCATAGCCCCAGTCGATGGCGAAGGGCACGTTGAAATCGATATGCAGCACGATGGCCAGCGCCGTGAACAGAATCGACAGCCCGCCCAGAATCCAGGCCACCGGAAACCCGCTGAACACCAGGCCGATGAAGCTGAAAAACATGCAAAGCGCCAGCACTTCATTCGGCTGCATAGGCGTTCCATCCCGGTTGTGGAATGAATCCCGGCTCAGGCATCGCTGCCGCCATCGCCGCTGTCGTTGGCGTCGGTGTCCAGAAACAGAAAGGCCCACAGCCTGGTCAGGCGCGCCAAGGCGGCCAACAACAACAGCGCGAAGCCGACGGGCAACACCGCCTTCATGGCCCACCGGTAGGGTAGCCCTCCGGGCGATGCGGAGACCTCGCCGAGCTCGAAGCTCGTGCGCACGAACGGCACGCTGTAGATCAGCACCACGGCGATGAAGGGCAATAGCAACAGAACCAGCCCGTACAACTCGATCCAGGCCTTCAGGGTCGGCGAGAACCGTTCGTGCAGCACATCGACCCGTATATGCGCATCGGCCTGTAGGGCATAGCCGAGGCCGAGCAGGAACCCAGCGGCGTAGATATGCCACTGGATTTCCTCGAACTCGATGCGGCCCTCGTTGAAGACGTGGCGCAGAATCACATTGATTACGATGATGGCGGTGAGCGCCAGCCAGAGCCAGGAGGACCAGTGGCCGACCTTGACCAGCCACGGATCGACCAGGCGGGACAGGCGGGTTTCCGGCAGGCGCAGCTCGACTCTGGAATCCGGGGGCGCTGCGGGCGGCGAACCGGCCATCAAAAATCCCTCGGTAGGTAGGCGCGCGCCTTCCAGTGCGCATAGTCGGCCCGGAAGGCGTTCTGCGATGCCAGGATGGTGGCGAAGTCGGAATCGTTGCGCGCTTCCTCCTCCAGCACGGTGGCAGTTATGCGTTGCAGTTCGCGCAACAGGTCTTCGGGCAGCGTCTCCGCCTGGACGCCGACCTCGGGAAAACCGGCGATCACCGCGCCCTGCAGCGCCTCGCTGCGGGCTAGGTTGCGCAGCACGCCAGCGGTACAGGCCGTTTCGATCAACGTCTGGTCGGCCACGGAGGTCTGTTTCCAGACATCCATGTTGATGATCATGTGCGAGGCCGTCGCTGGCTGGTGCCAACCGGGATAGTAGTTGTAGGTGGCCACCCGGTTGAAGCCGAGCGCCTGATCGACGATGGGCAGGGCGTATTCGGTGGCGTCGATGGCGCCCTTCTCCAGGGCCTGGAAGATCTCGCCGCCCGGCAGCATGGTAACCGAGGCGCCGGCCTGTTCGATGACCTTGCCGCCGATGCCGGCAAAGCGAATCTTCAGGCCCTGTATGTCGGCGAGGCTCCCCACGGGTGCCCGGAACCAACCGGCGGTCTCGGGGCCGGTCAAACCGCAAAAGATGATGTGGGTGTTCTGTTTGGCGTATAGCGCCTGGCCCACCTCCTGGCCCCCGGCATCGAACCACCAGGCCGCGAACTCCCAGGGCTCCATACCGAAAGGCACCGCGGCCAGCAGAGCCGCCGAGGGAATGCGTCCCTGGTCGTATCCCAGCCAGGTATAGCCCGCTTCGATCTTGCCGTCGCGCACCGCCTCGCTGATCCCGAACGCCGGTACCACCTCGCCGGGTTCGAAGATGCGGATGTCCACAGCGCCGCCGGAGGCCGTGCGCAGGGCTTCGGTCACATAGATGGGGTTGTCGCCGAGCACCGGCATGGTGGTCTGGAACGACAGCGGTAAACGCCAGTGCACGCGCCGGACCACGCCGGCTTCGGAGGTGGCGGCGCTGCCATCGGCAACGGCCCCGCCGCCCGCCGGCCGCAGCGCCAGGCTGCCGATTATCCCGGCGAGAAAAGCGGCGCCAACGGCGACCGCCGCCGAGGCGTTGGTGATTCTAGTGCGGCTCATCGAGTTCGCAGATTTGGCGGTTTCCTCTCGAATGCCCTCATGTTGGCATAGGTTGTTCCGGGTACCAACCGCGCTGGCCGCGTCCCTTGGCGCAGTATGCGGGCTAGACAGGTCGCCCTTAGGGGCATAATGGTAGCCGATGGGGCCGCGGTGGGCCTGGGTGTGGAATGGTTTGGGCGGCTCTTGCCGGTAGGAGTGGAGGAGAAAGCTGGTGGCGGATGTGGTTTGTTTCGGAGAGATTATGTTGCGGTTGTCGGCCCCGGGCCACGAGCGCCTGCTGCAGTCGTACCGCTTCGATGCCGCACTCGGCGGGGCGGAAACCAATGTGGCGGTGGCGCTCGCGGGGTTTGGCATCGATGTCGCCGTGGCGACGGCGCTGCCGAACAACCCGCTGGGCGATGCCGTCCTTGCCGCGCTACGTGGTTTTGGGGTCGGCACCGATGCCATCTGCCGGCGTGGGGAGCGGCTCGGGATCTATTATGTGGAAACGGGCTCCGGCTATCTTGCGACCCGGGTAACCTATGATCGGACGGGTTCGGCGTTGGCAACCGTGCGGCCGGGCGACCTCGACTGGCCCACCATACTTGCGGGCGCGAAGTGGCTGCACGTCACCGGCATCACGCCGGCGCTCAGCCGGGCGGCGGCGGATGCCACCCTCGCCGCAGTGGCCTGCGCGCGCAAGCTTGGCATCCGGGTCTCCTGCGATGCCAACTACCGCAGCAAACTCTGGAACTACGGTGCCTCCCCGGCATCGGTGATGAAGGAGGTCGTCACCGGCGTCGATGTGCTAATTGCCGGTGCTGACGATTTCCGGGAGATGTTCGAGATCGTGGCGCCGCGGCCGGTTGAGGGCGACTACGCGACCCTGTTTGAGACGCTGAGCGCGGCGGCAATGGCGACTTATCCGAACCTTGATCTGGTCGCCGGTACTTGCCGCGACGTCTGGGACGCCAACAGTAATGGCTGGTCCGGCTGCCTGCGCTCGCGAACGGGGTTCCACCGGGCCGGGCACTACGACATACGCCATATCGCCGACCGCATCGGTACCGGCGATGCGTTCTCCGCTGGATTGATCTACCGGCTGTTGGGCGGTGCGCCGCCGCCGGCGGCCCTTGAGTTCGCGGTTGCCGCCGGTTGCCTCAATCACGCGATTCCCGGCGACTTCCACCGCACGGGCACCGCCGAGATCGAGAGCCTGCTGAGCGGCGCGGCGTCGGCCCGTGTGCAGCGCTAGGGAACCTCCGGTTGACTCGCGGGTTGCCGACACACGGGATGTATGGCCCGGAGTTTCCTCAACCCTTGCTGCGGCTGCGCGGCCCGCGTTCCCGTCGTGACTCGTCACCGCGGGCCCGCGCCGAGGCACGGACCGGCGCTCTTCACCGGGGAGACTCCGAAGCCAGGTAGGCCGTACATGACCTTCCGAAAAAGTTCACAAACCATCCATATTGGGCTGCGCCTAGGGCCGGCAGACAACGTTGGAGCGATGTTAAGCGGTGCGCCGCCGCCGGCGGCCCTTGAGTTCGCGGTTGCCGCCGGTTGCCTCAATCACGCGATTCCCGGCGACTTCCACCCCACGGGCCGCGCCTAGGGCCGGCAGGCAACGTTGGAATGCTGTTGACCGGCGCTCATCGCCGCTTGCTTTCGCGGTGCTCTCTAGTAAAGTCGCCGCTTTCGCTATTCGGCCGTGCGCCGGAGCTGTTTGGGGATGTTCATGCGGGTTGCGGTGCCGAGGGAGACCTGGCCCGGCGAATTGCGGGCGGCGCTGGTGCCGGCCGGTGTTGGGAGGCTGACCGAGGCCGGGTTCAAGATTGCCGTGCAGGCGGGCGTGGGTGCCGCAGCCGCCTATGCGGACAGCGACTATGCGGCGGTCGGCGCGGTAGTTTGTGAGGACCGGGCGGAACTGCTCGGTTCGGCGGATATCGTGCTGCGCGTGCGCAAGCCGGATGTGGCCGAGACGGCGTTGCTGAAACCAGGCTGTGTCCACATTAGCTTCCTAGACCCGTTCAACGAGAAGCCCCTGGTGGAATCCCTGGCGGCCCGGGGCGTCGGGGTTCTATCCATGGAGATGATCCCGCGCACCACAAGGGCGCAAAAGATGGATGCCCTGTCTTCCCAGGCAAACCTAGCCGGCTACGTGACCGTGCTGCAGGCGGCCTACCACAGCCGCAAGATATTTCCCATGATGATGACCCCGGCGGGAACCATCGCCCCGGCCCGGGTGTTCGTCATCGGTGCGGGGGTGGCCGGCTTGCAGGCCATCGCCACCGCCAAGCGGCTTGGTGCCCGGGTGGAGGCCTTCGATACGCGGCCAGTGGTCGCCGAGCAGGTGCGCTCGCTGGGCGCGAAGTTCGTCGACATCGACCTAGGCGAAGTTGGCCAGACGGAGCAGGGTTATGCTAGAGAACTGACGCCGGAGCAGCTCGAACGACAGAGACAGGGCCAGAAGCGGGTGCTCGCCCAAGCGGATGTGGCCATCACCACGGCCCAGGTTTTCGGCCGGCCGGCACCGCGCATCGTCACCGCCGACATGGTAGCGGCGATGCGGCCGGGCAGCGTGATCGTGGACATGGCGGTGGAGTCGGGCGGCAATGTCGAAGGCTCGGTGCTAAATGAGGTGGTCGACCTCGGCGGGGTGAAGATCGTCGGCCTCGGCAACCTGCCCTCGGAGGTGTGTCGTCACGCCAGCGACATGTACTCGGCCAACCTGGTCAACCTGCTCGATGAGTTCTGGAACCGGGATGCCAAAACGCTGCATCTGGACCCAGACGATGAAATCGTCGCCGGCTGCGTGATCGCCCGGGACGGCGAGATCGTCAACGAGACCATCCGCAACCGCTAAGAGAGACGGACATGGAAGCGATATTTCTCGCCTTTGTATTGATGTTGTCCATCTTCCTCGGTTTCGAGCTCATCTCGAAGGTGCCGGCGACCCTGCACACCCCCTTGATGTCGGGGGCCAATGCGATTTCGGGCATCACCGTCGTCGGGGCGCTAATTTCAGCGGGTGCCGGCATGGCGCCGGTGGCCACCTGGCTCGGGGCGCTCGCTGTGGTTTTCGCGACCGTCAACGTGGTGGGTGGCTACCTGGTAACAAACCGCATGTTGGGCATGTTCAGGAAAAAGGATGCCAAGGGGCGGCCGGGAGAATCGGCGTGAGCCTGGCGTTCATTAATGTCTGGTACATCGTCGCGGCGGCCCTGTTCATATTCGGGCTAAAGCGGCTCAGTTCGCCGGCCACCGCTGTACGCGGCAACCTGCTGTCTGCCGCCGGCATGTTGATTGCCGTGGTGGTCACGCTCCTATCCCAGGAGATTCTGGAATTTCGCTGGATACTGATCGCCGCTGCGGTGGGCGCCATCATCGGTGCCCTGGCGGCGCAGAGGGTCGCCATGACCGGTATGCCGGAGATGGTGGCTCTGTTCAACGGCTCCGGGGGTGTCGCCAGCCTGCTGGTTGGTTGGGCGGCGCTCTACAACAACGGCAATACGACCTTTACCGACATCACCATTGTGCTTTCCATCCTCATCGGCGGGGTGACCTTCTCGGGTAGTATCGTTGCCTGGGGCAAGCTTTCCGAGATTATGACCACCCGTGCTGTTGTCTTTGGGGCGCAGCGCTTCGTCAACGGGTTGATTCTGGTTGCCCTGGCCGTATGTGGTGTGCTGTTCTGCCTGGAACCCGGGGTGCAGTCGCCCTATCTGTACGCCATCCTGGGCTTGAGCTTTCTGTTCGGCGTCATGGCTGTGCTACCCATTGGTGGAGCGGACATGCCGGTGGTTATCTCGCTGCTCAACTCCTACTCGGGGCTCGCGGCCTGTGCGGCGGGCTTTGCCATCAACAACAATATCCTTATCGTTGCCGGGTCGCTGGTGGGGGCGGCGGGCATCATTCTCACCAACATCATGTGCAGGGCTATGAACCGGTCGCTGGCCAATGTGCTGTTCTCCGGTTTCGGAGCGGTCAAGACCGCGAGCAAGGTGGAAGGCGAGGTGAAACCGATCAACACGGAAGACGCCTACCTGATTCTGGAGGCCGCCTCGTCCGTGACCTTTGTACCGGGCTACGGCATGGCGGTTGCCCAGGCCCAGCATGTTGTGCGGGAACTGGGGGAACTGCTGGAGAGCAACGGCGCCGAGGTCACCTACGCCATTCACCCGGTGGCGGGGCGCATGCCGGGGCACATGAATGTCCTGCTGGCGGAAGCGAACGTGCCCTACGACGAACTGGTTGAAATGGACGACATCAACCCGCGCCTGGGCAACATCGACGTGGCGGTGGTGATCGGCGCCAACGATGTGGTGAACCCGGCGGCGCGGGAGGACGAGAACAGCCCGATCTTCGGCATGCCGATCATCAACGTGGACCACGCCCGCACGGTGTTCGTGCTCAAGCGGTCCATGGCATCAGGATTCTCCGGTGTGGACAACCCGCTCTTCTTCGGGGAGAACACCCGCATGCTGTTCGGCGATGCCAAGCAATCCATCTCCGGCCTCATCGCCGAGTTCAAGGGTTGAGGCCGGCCTCGCCTGCCCCCGTGCTCCAGCCGTGCAAGGCGCTCGGTTCAACCCAGTGCAGCGCATAGGCGATGCCGAGGCCAATCAGGAAACCGGTGGCGAGTTTCACCCGGTCGTGGCTGTGGAAGTGAATTGCCGGTAGCAGGTCGTGGAGCGAGATGCACAGAAAGGAGCCTGTCGCGAACGCCAGCACACAGCCGACCACCACCATCTCTGCGGGGCCGATCAGCGTGACGGCCCAGTAGCTCGCGAAGGCCGCTGCCGGGCACAATAGGGCAAACCCCAAATTCGCCGCCGTTGTCGCCCAACGGTCGAGGCCCCTTGCCCGCATCGTGCTCAGAATTGCCAGCGCATCAAGGGGCTTGTGCAGGGCGATGGCCAGGAACACGCCAAACCCGGCCGATGTGACCTCGCCATGGTGCGTCAGTCGCATGACGGAGCTTAAGGTAAGGCCCTCGGTGAGTGAATGCACCCCGAGGCCGAGCGCGATACCCACCCAGGTGAACCTTTTGATCGGGCGGGCCGCAGGGCTGGGGCGGTCGTGTTGGTTCCCGTGCTCGTCGCTGAAGCCGTGTTCGTGGAAATCGAAGATGTACATCATGACCAGGGTGACGATCAGGCCGGCCATCATCCATCCCACCACCGCCTCCACGGCCCCGGGCCCGGGATGTGCGGCCAGGCTGTGCGGCAGCAGGTGCAGAATCGCTACGCCGAGAACCAGGCCGGCGACGAAGGCCATGACGATTTGCATGCGCCTGTGGTCGATGCGGAAAAAATTCAGCAGCCAACCGCCAAACAGCGAGGCACCGGCGATGCTGGCGCCATAGGCGGCCAACTGCCAGAAGGTGTTTTTGTCCACGACGGTAATGCCTGTGCAGAATGGCAATGAACGAATATACAGTCACCGTCAAGTTGCCGCTGAAATTCCGGTTCGGTTTCGAAGTGCAGAGTGGCAATTGACGAATACAGCAGTCACCCGCCGCCCTGGCCTTCGAGCGAGGACGACCGAGCGCGGCGCCAACTGGGCTAAAATGGGCCTTTGGTTGCTGGCGGGAAACGATGGAACTGTACGATGTCATGCGCACCACCTTCGCGGCGCGGGAGTTCACCGACGAGCCCGTTCCCGACAGTGTGCTGCACAAGATTCTGGAGCATGCCAGGTTTGCCCCGAGCGGCGGCAATCGGCAGGGTTGGCGGGTTCTCGTGGTGCGCGACACCGCCACCCGCGAGCTATTGGCGGCGCTGATCGAGCCGACCTTCAGGCGCTATGTCGCCCAGGTGATGGCGGGAGAAGCACCCTGGAACACAGTCGATGCGTCGCGGGTATCGGAGGAACAGGTTGCCGCGACACCAGTGCCCGCCCACTATATCCAGAACGTTGTACAGGCTCCGGTGTTATTGCTGGTCTTCGTCGACCTCAGTGTCGTCGCTTCGTTCGATAGCGGCTTGGATCGGGTTGGCGTGATTTCCGGTGCCTCGGTCTACCCGTTGGTATGGAACATTCTGCTCGCGGCGCGCAACGAGGGTTACGGCGGCACGCTGACCACTTTCGCCGGTGCCAGGGAAAAGGAACTGCGGGAACATCTCGGCGTGCCGGAGCACATGGCGTTTGCCGCCATGCTGCCCCTCGGCCGCCCCGTCAGGCAGCTCACTAGGCTGAAGCGCAAACCGGTGCAAGAAATCGCCGTTCTGGAACGCTGGGACGGGCCAGCGCTTGAAGGATGACATCGCCGAGCCGGGCATGCCGCGGATTTTGCCGGCGTCGGGTGTGGGTTGCGCGGACGGCTCGAAAATGTGCGAGGCGAGGACGATTCCAAGGTGCGCATCCGCGACTTCGTCGCCGGCCGGCAACTCGATTTCGATGCCTAGGGTGCCGCCGCTGTGGCATCCGGGAATGCCCCGTGTGGGGCCGTTTCGGTTTCGGTTCGTCCACCGCAGCCGACAGGGCATAGTGTGTCTGTTGTCGATGGGGTTGCGTGCTTGCGGTTGTTTCACACTAGGGTCATCCCAAAGTCGTCTACCAGCCCTTGGCGGAGCCCTGTATAGATGATTTGTGAATGTTTTTCGAAAGATTCCGCAATATTCTGCGGCACTCAATGGCCTTTCAGAAATATTCTTTCAAGAGCGAACACCTTGGGATGGCTCTGTGTTCCACACAGATCCCACAAGTGGCTTGAAAACTCCAGCCCTGGGTTGTAGTTTCAAGAAGGGTTTGATAGGGGTAGATAGGTGAAGCAATCCGGCGAGTACCGCATTCCAGCCGAGCGTGGCCTGGTGTGGCGGGCGCTAAACGATCCGGAAACGCTGCGGCGGTGCATCAGGGGCTGCCGGTCTATGAAAGAACGGCCCGACGGCGGGTTTGTGGCTGTCGTCAAAGCCAAGGTCGGGCCCGTCAACGCCGCCTTCAACGCTACCCTTGAGCTCAGCGACGTCAATCCCCCCAATAGCTATACGCTCAACATCGCGGTTAAGGGCGGTGCGGCCGGCTTCGCCAAGGGGGCGGTCGAGGTGGTGCTTGCCGATGAAGGCGGCGCGACGCTGCTCCGCTACGCCGCCACCGGCAGTGTCGGCGGCAAGTTGGCGCAGGTGGGCTCGCGTCTGGTTGACGGTGCGGCACGCAAGCTGGCGCAAGATTTCTTCGGGGCATTCCACGCACAGATGTCGTCACGCGGGCCGGATGCGGCGGCACAGGACGCAACGGGCACCGCGTTGGGTGTGGGGCCGGTTGGCGACCAGCCCGGGTTGGATGCCGGGCAAGCCCGGGTGACGGTGCCTGATGAGGCCATCGCTGACCGGGGCGGTGCGCGGCCCGGTGCCGGCGAGAGCGGGGACGAGTCCGGGGTGCGGGGCGGTGGCCGCTGGAAGCTCTGGGCGGCGATTGCCATTGTCTCGATCATTGGCGTTGTATCCTTAAGCGGTGGTTTGTGATGAGCGTCGAGCCAACCAGCGGCGGCCGGGCTGTGTGTTGGCCCGGCGCGGCCATGTTGGCTATGGGCGTACGCTGGCTATGGGCTGTAGCCCGATGCCGCTGGCAGCCGCTGTGCCGACCAAGGCGCCGCCGGCACAGACCGGCACAGTTAGTGGCGAGCTAAAATCGAGCTGCCCGCCGGTGCGGCGGACCGACACCAAGGACACCTGATGAACATAAGGATAACGGTAAACGGCACCCCCCACGAACTGGATGTGCCGGCAAATACGCTGTTGGTAGACCTGCTGCGCGAGCGGTTGCGGTTGACGGGAACCCATGTCGGTTGCGACACCAGCCAGTGCGGCGCCTGCACCGTGCATCTGGATGGGCGGTCGGTGAAGTCCTGTGGCCTATTCGCCGCCCAGGCGGATGGGGGTAGGGTGACCACCATCGAAGGCATCGGCAAGCCGGGTGCCCTGCACCCGATGCAGGAGGCCTTCCGGGACTGCCACGGTTTGCAGTGCGGTTTCTGCACCCCCGGCATGATCATGCGGGCCATCGAACTGGTGGAGAATGCGGGGGAGCTCGACGGCAGTGCGGTGCGGAAAGGGCTGGAAGGCAATCTTTGCCGCTGCACCGGCTATCACAACATCGTCAAGGCGGTGCTTCGGGCCCAGGCGTCGATGGGAGGCAACGATGAGTGAGGAAACCGGTATCGGCGCATCGGTAAAGCGCCGCGAAGACATTCGATTCATCACCGGCTCGGGAACCTATACCGACGACCTCAATCAGCCGGGGCAGGCCTACGGCGTCTTTTTGCGCTCGCCCCATCCGCGCGCCCGCATCGGCGCGATTGACGCTACCGATGCCTTGGCGCTGGAGGGTGTGCTGGCGGTCTACACCGGCCAGGATACGGCGGCGGACGGGCTTGGCGACCTGCCCTGCGGTTGGCTGGTGAAATCCAAGGACGGGTCCGACATGGTCTCGGCACCACACCCGCCGCTGGCTGTCGCCCAGGTGAACTATGTGGGCGAACCCTATGGCCTTGTCGTCGGGGATACACTGGCGGCCGCCCAACAGGGCGCCGAACTGGTCATGACCGACTTCACGGAACTGGACCCGGTTGTGGATCCGGCATCGGCCGCCGCTTCCGAGGCCATTCACGACGGCCTCGACAGTAATATCGTCTACGATTGGGCGCTTGGCGACCAGGAGGCCACGGCGGCGGCACTTGCTGAGGCGGCCCATGTCACCCGTCTCGACCTCACCAACAACCGCCTGATTCCCAACGCCATTGAGCCCAGGGCGGCAATCGGTGTGTTCGACGCGGCGAGCGGCGACTACCGGCTGTATACAACCACCCAGAACCCACACCTCGAACGCCTGGTGTTGTCGGCGTTCGTGCAAATCGCGCCGGAACACAGGCTGCGGGTGGTCGCTCCCGATGTTGGCGGGGGGTTCGGTTCCAAGATATTCGTCTACGCGGAGGAAACCGTGGTGCTCTGGGCGGCGGCCAAGCTCGGCCGTCCCATCAAGTGGACGGCGCATCGCTACGAATCCTTCCTCGCCGATGCCCACGGTCGCGATCACGTCACCCACGCGGAACTCGGCCTCGACGGGGATGGGCGCTTCGTCGCGCTTAGGGTGCACACAACGGCGAACCTGGGTGCCTACCTCTCGACCTTTGGGTCGTCGGTGCCGACCTTCCTGTATGGCACCCTGCTCGCCGGCCAGTACAAGACGCCCAACATCTACGTTGAGACCCAGGGCGTCTACACCAATACGGTTTGCGTGGACGCCTACCGGGGCGCCGGCCGCCCGGAAGCCACCTTTGTGGTGGAACGCCTGGTGGAAACGGCCGCCCGGGAACTCGGCCGCGACCCGGCGGAACTGCGGCGCCTGAACATGATTCAGCCGGAAGACTTTCCCTACCAGACCCCGGTAGCGCTGGTCTACGATACGGGCGACTACGAGGCGAGCCTGGACAAGGCGCTTGAACTCGCCGACTACGGCGGCTTCGCCGCGCGCCGCCGGCGGTCGGCAGCGGCGGGCCGGCGTCGGGGTATCGGCATTTCCTGCTACATCGAAGCCTGCGGCCTAGCGCCCTCCCAGCTTGCCATCTCGCTGGGCGCCGGTGTCGGCCTGTACGAGAGCGGCGAGGTGCGCATCAATCCGACTGGGTCGGTTACGGTGTTCACCGGTTCGCACAGCCATGGCCAGGGCCACGAGACCACCTTCGCTCAGGTGGTTTCCGAGAAGCTCGGGGTACCGTTCGACGATATAGAGATCGTGCACGGCGATACCGGGCGGCTGGAATTCGGCCTGGGCACCTATGGATCCCGGTCGCTGGCGGTGGGCGGCTCTGCCCTGGTCAGCGCCGCCGACAAGATCATCGCCAAGGGCCGCAAGATCGCGGCGCACATGATGCAGGTAGCGACGGATGCCGTGGAGTTCGAGGACGGCACCTTCACAAGCGGCAATCAGCAGGTCACCATCCAGGAAGTGGCATTCGCTTCCTACGTGCCTGCCGACTATCCCGAGGAACTGGAGCCGGGCTTGTCGGAAAAGGCGTTTTACGACCCGAAGAATTTTACCTATCCCGCCGGAACCCACATTGCGGAAGTGGAAGTCGACGAGGAAACGGGGGTAGTCGAATTGGCCAGCTTGGTTGCCGTGGACGACTTCGGCCAGATCATCAACCCGATGATTGTCGATGGCCAGGTGCACGGCGGGCTCGCCCAGGGTGCCGGCCAGGCGCTGTTAGAGCGCGGCGTCTACGACGAGAACGGGCAGTTGCAGACGGGATCCTATATGGATTACTGCATGCCCCGGGCAGATGACCTGCCCGACTTCGTGGTGGACACCACGGTGACGCCCTGCACCCATAACCCCTTGGGCGCAAAGGGCTGTGGGGAAGCCGGGGCGATCGGCTCGCCGGCGGCGATCATCAATGCCGTCAGCGATGCGCTGGACGGCCACAACATCGCCATGCCCGCCACTTCGGAACAGGTTTGGCGGGCGTTGAGGGGGAATTAGATGTATCCGTTCGACTACAGGAAACCCGCCACCCTGGCGGAAGCCGCGGCGCTGTACGCGGCTGCCGAAGACCCGGTATACCTTGCCGGTGGGCAGACCTTGATTCCGTCCATGCGGCAACGGCTGGCCGCGCCGACGGACGTGATCGACCTATCGGGAGTTGCGCAATTGTGTGGGGTTTCCCTCGGCGACAGCATGGTTTCCGTTGGTGCCCTTACCCGCCATGCGGAAGTGGCCAGCTCCCGTGCGGTGCGTTCGGTCATTCCGGCGTTGGCCGAGCTGGCCGGACAGATCGGCGATGCCCAGGTGCGCAATTGCGGCACCATCGGCGGTTCCGTCGCCAACAGCGACCCGGCCGCGGATTACCCCGCCGCGGTCGTTGCCTTGGGTGCCACCGTACGCACCGACCGGCGCGCTATCGCGGGGGACGACTTCTTCCAGGATCTATTCGAGACGGCTCTGGAACCTGGCGAGATCATCACCGCGGTGGAGTTCCCGGTGCCGAGGCGCGCGGCCTACCGAAAGTTTCCGAACCCGGCGTCGCGCTATGCGGTGGTGGGGGTGATGGTTGCCCAGTTCGACCAGGGTGTGCGGGTGGGCGTCACCGGTGCCGGGCCGTGCGCATTCCGGGCGCGGGCACTCGAAGATGCGCTGAATATCGACCCGAGCCCGGCGTCGCTCGATAGCGTGGAGGTGGGCGATGCGGGCTTCAACAACGATCTGCACGCCTCGGCGGAATACCGTGCGCACCTTGTTGGGGTGATGGCCAAACGGGCGGTGGCGGCGTTGGCTGACTGAGCGGGTCTGCCGTGGGCAGAGCTGCGGCCGCTGATCGGCCAGGACCACTGGCGTGCCGAGGCCGAAGCCAATCAGGCCGAAATGTTCAGCCTTGGGGTTTGGGGCGTACCAAGTTTTTGTGTCGGAGACACCGTAACTTGGGGGCGGGACAAGCTTTGGGTCATCGAAGAGGCATTGGCTTCGGGGGCGAATGCCGCCAAGCCGATTTAGGAGAACACGAGTATGCGTCCTCGAACACGACCACCTGCACGATGTATACTCGCTGGATGGCCATGCTTCTCCGTCCACATCGAGTATGTGTCCTCGAACACCGCCATCCTCCTTTCCCGGTTGACTTGAATAATGCACAAGGTTGATCAAGGGAATGCGGTGACGGCGGTAGTCGAGTACGACGCGGCGGGCAATGGGCACAACACCAGCCGCAAGCGCCACTACCGCCACAAAGGTTGCCGCAAGCGTTTCACGGCTACCACCCGCACATGCGTGCGCGCAACCAAGCGGCCCTTTCGGGACTGGATTTGCGCGATCTACAACGTCTTGACGGGTCGCAAGGGCATATACGTCATGCAATTGTCGAAAGAACTTGGCGTTAAATGTCGGACGGCTTGGCACATGCCCCATCGCATCCGCGAAGGATGCGGGCGCGAAGACTTCACGCTACGGGATACGGTCGAAGTTGACGAGACGTGCATCGGCCGCAAAGAGGCCAAAAAGCATGAGGCCAAGAGGCGACGCACGGGGCGCGGCGCGGTGGGAAAGACGGCAGTCGTCGGCGTCCGGCAGCGCGGCGGCAAGGTTAAGGCTGAACCTGTGGATCGCACGGACACTCACACGCTGATCGGGTTTGTTGGGGGCGCGGTTGAACCCGACTCCACCGCCTTGATTGCCGACAATGGCGAATCCGCTGCGCCGGTGGCTGTATGAGGCATCCAGCATTAAGCCTCTTTGCAGGTGCGGGCGGTTTGGATGTGGGCGTCGATTCTGCCGGATTCACGACCCGGTGGGCGGTTGAACTAGATCAGCATTGCGCTTCGACTCTTATACTGAACGATCCGCGCAAGGTCGTGTGGCGAGTTGATGTGCATGCAATCGACCCTTTGAGGATGATGGCCGCGCTAGACATGAAGGCGGGGGAATTGGCGTTGCTCCACGGCGGGCCACCATGCCAACCATACAGCCAAATGGGATTGCGCGGCGGACTGAAAGACCCGCGTGGCGGACTCGTGTTCGAGATGGTTCGCTTCGCTGACGCATTTCGCCCAATTGCCGTTGTGATCGAGCAAGTCCCCAAGTTCCTAGTCGCGGCTGCGACAGATCACGCGACGGTCGTGGACATACTTGCGGATGAGTTCGCCAGGATCGGATACGACTTGCATTCGACGTTGTTGGATGCGACGGACTTCGGCGTGCCGCAGAAGCGACGCCGTGCGGTAATCGTGTGCATCCCCTCCGGACAGGACTATCGCTTCCCGCCGTTTTCGGCGTTGCTCGAGCCGCCGCGAACGGTGGGCGACGCCATAAACGATCTTCCCGCCGCCGTGCCCGCAACGGAAGAACCGGCAATACCGAACCATGTGGACGTGACGCCCGACCGTGATAGGCACCGCATATCGTTCGTGCCGGAAGGGCAATGGCTGTCGAAGGTTCCCGGCGCACCCGCGAACGTTGTGCGCAACCTCAAGGCGAAGGACTCCACAAAGTTCCGCCGTCTCGACCGCTCGCAACCTTCACTCACCCTTCGTTGCGGCGAAGCCATGTACCATCCTGTGGAGGATCGGTACATCACGCCGCGAGAGGCCGCCCGCATTCAGGGCTTCCCCGACAGGCATGTTTTCGTCGGCCCGATCAGGCGTAGAACCGGGACAGTTCCGAACCTCGACCAGCACCGGCAAGTGGCGAACGCCGTACCACCGCCATTGGGACGTGCTATTGCCGACAGTGTCAGAACCGCGCTGTGCCTCTAGTCCACGAATTGTTCGGACGTGTTCTGTCAGCGGGCGACCGTCAAGGCGAATCGCTAAATGCGACCTGTCCGCACATGGGCAACGCTCTGTGCAACGGCGGCGGTAATCGCGACATGGCTCGTTGGCCGTCCGAAGAGCAGCCTCTCGCGCCGTTCTTCGATGCTTCCGTGCGGAGGGCGGGCGACATTCCATGCGGAGTTTGCTCTGTGCGAACGAATCGCACATGGGCCATTTGTCCGCATCGCCTACTGTCGTTCATGGCGGGGCGTCCTTCTGCCGCACAGGCACCACTTTTCCGGCGCGTGTTGAATCTCGGCGGATTTGTCAGCGGCGATTTTGTTCGGGTTTGGTCGGAAGTCGCGTTGAGTTCCCGCGAGGAAGGCATCAACTACCGGCTCGATTATGTTCTGCGCTGCGGTCAGCGACCCCCGGTCGTCGTGGAGATAATGACCGCCTCAACATCGGGCGGGAACCGCAACGAGCGCACCGACATCCGAAACGCTTTCTGCGACGCGGTTCTATTCGGCGTTGGGCAGATACCGGAACAACGCCAGTCGCCGGGCGTCAATGTCCGGCAGGTTTGGGCGCGGATGGCATCGCAACTCGTCGTCAAGTCGCAAATCGTCAACCATTGGGGAGGTCGCACGATTTGGGTCGTGCAGGACGCCCTCACGGACTACATCGCTACGAACACCGGCATCCGCCTGAACGAACTGAAACGGCCGGATTGGACGCTGGATGAAGTCAACGTGCTCGCAGCGAGCATCGAGAATCCCGGCGAATTGACACTTTACGCCGGCCCCGTCTTTCCAACGCGGAACGGCGACGCATGTTGGGCGCACCTGCTGGACACGCCTTCCTTTCCCGAGTTCGACGTTATTCGCACGAAACTTCGCTCCGATGCCGTCGTTGCGGAGTTCACAGTCCCATGACCAAACACAGGCGGAGTCCACAATGAACCGCAAACCGTTCGACAGGGAAGAACGGCGCGAAGTGACCAAAGATGAATTGATGGGTTCCCTAGAAAGCGTCCTGCTCGCGCCACGCGGTAAAGACGCGAAGCGAGAGTCGAGAACCGACTTGGGCTGAACTTGAGCGCCGCTACCGGCTAGACCGCAAGCTGTCCTGATTGACGGCCGTGCATTTTGCTAAACACCTTCCTAAGCATACGAGTCCTCTGGGGCTGACCACCGAATGAGAAGTACCCTGTTCCCCACACACGTCAGCGTCCCGGCGCACCGGGTTGCCGACTCGCATGAAAGTAGCCGCTTCCCTGTGCGTCGGTGCTTCGGTTGCCGGGGCGAAAACTCCTATAGGCCGTGGTTCGAGAGGTCTTCTCCGATAGCTTCCGGCCCAATGCCGGGCTCGTAGCGTGCGAGCACCTCGCCCTGCGCATCGACCAGGAACTTGGTGAAGTTCCACGCGATGTCGGCGCCCTTGGGGCCCGGCTTGCGGGACTTGAGATAGCGGTATAACGCACAGGCACCCGCCCCGTTGACTTCAACCTTTTCGAACATTGGAAAGTTCGCATCGTAGCGGGATTGCGCGAACTTCAGGATTTCCTGGTTGGAACCGGGTTCCTGCCGACCAAATTGGTTGCAGGGAAAACCGAGCACGGTCACCTTGCCTTCCGCATGCAGGGTACGCAGACCTGCGTACTGGCGCGTGAAGCCTCACTGACTGGCGAGGTTGACCACTAGGCAGGCGGCGCCCTTGTACTGTTCGAACGGCACCGGCTCTCCGGTGATTGCGTTCATGGTCAGGTCGTGAAAAGTGGACATGTGCCGTTGCCTCCTCGAAACCGAAGGTGAATTATTTCGCCGCCGGGCGCCAAAGTCCATGTGCGCGGCACCGCGGGCGGGCATCTATGCGCCGCAAATTACGCTGGTAGCTCCATGTCTGCTGAAAGAACTTCCGCTGATAACGAGGCAGCGGACTTGTCGTAGGTCACGCGCCATCGGTCTATGATGTTTCTACCCAGCAATGATGGTACCCGCATCGCTTCGGGCGTTGGATGGTGGATTAGAAGCTGAATGTTGTAGCCGTAGATCAATCGCCCGTTGATGTCGACAAAGGCGACCCGGGCTGGCTCGACATAGGTGAGTACTGATCCTCCGATTCCAAACGACTCGGATGGGTTTGATAGCAGGCTGTAGTCAATCCCAAGTGTCATGGCATCCACAGGCATCAAAACCGTCTTATCGGCACCCGTATCGAATATGAAAGATACGTTGCCAGCCAAGTCGAATTTCGGGATGTGGACTCGGGCGGACATATAGGGGCGCCCGGACGACTCGCCAAATCTCCCAGAAAGCATGCCTAGAGAATCAACGTCCGCTGCTCTTTCTCGATAAATCGAACAACCGTTTCCGAGCGAACGATGTGTTGACGATCTAGTGCTCTCAGCAATGACTCTAGGTCGTCCTCGGCTGCCTTCACCTCGCCGGAGCACACGCCAATCCACTTCTGCGCGTACCTTTCCACCAAGTGCGGGTCATTCGACAGCAGCTCGGCGGATTTTGTGAATTCAACTAGGCTTTCAGCAACACGCTGTGAGGAATCGCCAAGCCAGTCAGAGCTTACATTCATGCTGTCTCCATGTGTACCGGCCAGCTAGCCCCCTTAATGCGCGGCCTGGGTCACAAAGCGAAAAGTCACCCACTCGTCAAGTGTCAGCCCATACATCGGCAGAGTAGTGATGGGCTTGCGGTGTGTCAATCTGGTGTCCGTGTTCGGGGACCCGAAGATGACGACGGCCTTGTCCGACCGTCCCACCCATCACCGCGACATCATCGAGACCGGCAACGAGAGCTGGCGCCTCACCCAACGTTCCTGATTTCAGAGCCGCTCAAACGCCGAATAGATGAAGTCGAACAGGCGGCGTGGTGCCGGCTGCGCCGCGAGGCCGCCGGCCGGGACGACGGCATGAACGCCCCAGAGCACTTACACTCCCATCGGCGGTGACTTACACTCCGCGTCTGTTTCCCCGGCAAGCGACGCGAAAGCTGGAAAGTAACAGACGGCTGCCCACAATGAGCTCAATACAGCGACTACTGATTGCCAATCGGGGCGAAATCGCCTGTCGAATCATGCACACCGCCGAGGCGATGGGTATTGAGACGGTAGCCGTCTACTCCGATGCGGACCGCAACGCCCTGCATGTCAAAACCGCGGACCGGGCGGCCTACATCGGGCCGCCGGCAGCGGCGGAATCCTACTTGGACATCGAGCGAATCCTCGAGGCCGCGCGCGAGACCGGCAGCGACGCCATCCACCCGGGCTACGGGTTCCTATCCGAGAACGGGGCCTTTGCGCGGGCCTGTGGGGCCGCTGGCATAGTCTTCGTCGGCCCGTCGGAGCACGCCATCGACCTTATGGGCGACAAAGCGCGCGCCAAACGGGCAATGATCGAGGCCGGCGTGCCCTGTATCCCGGGCTACCAGGGCGAAGACCAGGCCACGGAAACCCTGATGCAGGCGGCGCGGGGCATCGGTTTCCCGCTCATGATCAAGGCCGCCGCCGGTGGCGGCGGGCGGGGTATGCGGTTGGTACAGGACGCCTCGCAATTGGCAAACGGCATAGCAACCGCCCGGTCCGAGGCGTTGAGTGCGTTCGGTGCCGACGAGCTTATCCTAGAGAAAGCCATCGTCCGCCCACGCCATGTCGAGGTTCAGGTATTCGGCGACCGGCACGGCAACATCGTCTATTTGGGCGAGCGGGACTGCTCGGTGCAGCGGCGCCATCAGAAGGTGATCGAGGAGGCACCCTGCCCGGTGATGACCCCGGAACTTCGGGCAACGATGGGCGAGGCGGCCGTTGCCGCCGCACGGGCGGTGCGTTACGTCGGTGCGGGCACCGTGGAGTTTCTGCTCGGCGAAGACGGCGTCTTCTACTTCCTTGAGATGAATACCCGGCTGCAGGTGGAGCATCCGATCACCGAACTGGTCACGGGCCTCGATTTGGTTGCACTGCAGTTGCAGGTGGCCGCCGGTGAATCTCTGGGGTTCGAGCAGGATCGGGTACAGCTCTCCGGGCACGCCATCGAGGTGCGTTTGTATGCGGAAGATCCGCAAAACGACTTTCTGCCGAGCACGGGCACCATCGAACACTGGTGTGTCCCCAAGGGGGCCGGCATACGTGTGGACGCCGGCGTGGAAAGTGGCAGCGAGGTTTCACCCTACTACGACCCCATGCTGGCGAAAATTATCGCCAGCGGCAGAACGCGGGAGGAAGCCCGTCGGCGTCTTGTCAAGGCGCTTTCCGCCAGCTTTCTGGTGGGCCCGGCGACCAATCGCGACTTCCTAATCGATGCGCTTGGGCGGAAATCTTTCGCCCGGGGGCGGGCCACCACGGCCTTTATCGACGACGAATATGGCGAGCAGGGATTCAGCCTCGCCCCCGGGTGCCAGGAACTGGGCATGACGGCGGTGGTGCAATACAAGCTGCGTACGTCCATGGCCCTGTCCGAGGCCGTCGGCGTCAATTCGGAACTGCTGAACTGGTCGAGTGCGGGGAGTATCGACGCTGTCAGTGTCTATCGAACCGGCGACCAGCTCGCCACCTTCACTGTACGTCCAACCGGCCCGCAAAGTTACTTGCTATCCGACGGTGGGGATTACCGCGTTGAGTTTAGGGTGCTGGATTTTGCTGAGCGAACACTGAGCCTGCAAGCCGGGGACGAACGACACAGCATTGCCTACCATGCCCACGGGGATGGCGTGACGCTTACGCTGGCGACGGAAACACTGGAGTTTACGGTGCGCGACATTGCCGCCGGCGGCGCGGCCGATGATGGCGTGGGTAGCGGCAGGGTCGTCTCCCCCATGCACGGGCAACTGCTGGAGATTTTCGTCGGGCCGGGCGATTCGGTGACCAGGGGCCAGCGCCTGGCATGGCTTGAAGCCATGAAGATGCAGCACGAGATCACCGCCGAGGTGGATGGCACGGTGCTCGCAGTGCACGCACAGGCGAACGAACAGATCGCCATGGACGCGCTCCTTATCGAAATCGAACCTGCGCCCTAGCCTGCCTGGATGTCGAGGATGATGTTCTTATCGAGATCGAACCTAGGCCATAGCCCACCCGCATGTCGAGGATGATATTCCCCGCCGGCTCGTGGTGTTCGTCAGGGTCGAGTAAGGCGGGTGCGTCGAGCAGGGCGGGTGCATCGATCAAGGCGGGTACATCCCCATGGCTTCGCATCGAACCGCCATGTTGCGCGCGTTGAGCCCGAAGGGCGGGTGCATCCCATGGCTTCGCGTCGGACCGCTATGTTGTGCACGTTGAGCCCGATGGCTCGCCTGTTGGCGGTCGTCTCGCCCTGTCTCCTGCTGCTGGCGTCTGGGTGTTCGAACCCGGTCGCGGTGCCGGCCCGGCCCAATGTCGTCATATTGTTGGCGGATGATCTCGGCTATGGGGACCTAGCCAGCTACGGCCATCCGACCATCAAGACCCCGAACCTGGATCGCCTGGCGCGGGAAGGGTTGCGGCTGACGCAGTTCTACACGGCCGCATCGCTCTGCACGCCGAGCCGGGCGGGCCTGCTTACCGGCCGCCTGCCGATTCGCAACGGCATGACCGGCCAGCGGGGTGTCTTGTTTCCCGATTCCGATGGCGGTCTGCCCGCCACGGAGACGACCCTTGCCGACGCCCTGCGGGCGCAGGACTATGCAACCGCCCTGATCGGCAAGTGGCACCTCGGGCACCTGCCGGAATACCTGCCCAACAACCACGGCTTCGACTACTTCTTCGGGCTGCCGTATTCCAACGACATGCGCCCGGAGAATGAACACTGGGATTACGCCCGGCAGAACTTCCCGCCCCTGCCGCTCATGGAGAACGGGCGGACCATCGAACTCAGCCCGGACCAGGGCGGCTTAACCCGGCGCTTCACGGAACAGGCGGTGGAGTTCATCGAATCGCATGCAACGCGGCCATTCTTTCTCTATGTGCCCTATACGGCACCGCATACACCGCTGGCGGTCAGCGCGGAGCGGGCGGGGGAAAGCAGGCGTGGCCTGTATGGCGATGTGGTTGAAGAACTCGACTGGAGCGTCGGCGAGATTGTCGGAACGCTAAGACGCCTGGGTCTGGGCGAAACCACCTTTGTCATCTTCACCAGCGACAACGGCCCCTGGGGGTGGCGCGGCACGCACGGTGGTTCGGCCGGCCTGCTGCGAGGTGCCAAGGGCAGCCCCTGGGAGGGCGGCTATCGGGTACCCGCCATCGCCTGGATGCCGGGCACGGTACCGGCCGATGCCGCCTCAGGGGCGCTTGCGACCACGCTGGACCTGTTTCCGACCATCCTGGGGATGTCCGGTGTCGACCTTGCGGCCTACGTGGATATCGACGGGCTAGACCTGCTGCCGACCTTCACCGGGCGGCGTCCGGTCCGCGACGAAGTCCACTACTATGGCTCGACGGAACTGGTGGCCTACCGGCAGGGCCCTTGGAAGCTGTTTCTGCGCGACCCGAATCCTTGGTCGGATGAGGACGAGAACGAGCAGGGCGAGTTGCCCTGGCTGTTCAATGTTGAGGTTGACCCCTCTGAACAACACAATGTCGCGGCGCAGCATCCGCGCATCGCGGCAAGGCTCGGTACGGCGGCGAGGCGGCACGAGGAGAGCCTGGCGCACACGCCCTCGCGCATCGAGGGTATCTTGCCGGAATACCGGGAGCAGTTCGAAAACTACCAAGCATCCCAGGTGCCCAGCACTCCGTAATCCGGGTAGTGTATGAGTTTGAATTTGTGGGGCGAGCAGGGTACGGCACACAGGGGATTCGGCAGGCCCGGGATTCAAACTAATAAACTAATACACTACCGTAATCCGAGATATCGCTCGGCACGCCCAGCCAAGGCGCGACGTTTTTTACTGGGCTTCTCGGCAGCACATTCCCGAATCAGGCAAGCGAATGCGATTCAGGTCAACCACCACCGAAGGGCCAGTTGCGGCAACTACTCCGAACCTTGGTGCCACCTAACCATACGTAAACGCTTACCGCATCTGCGACCAGGTTCACAAAGCGCAGTACCCGGGGCGTTCCTTGCCGGGGGTAGCCCGGTCAGTACTTGTACGACAGCCCGAGGAAGTAGGTGCGGCCGTATATCTGGTAGTCCTTGATGCGGCTCTTGTCGTCACTCAGGTAGCTGTAGAACGGTTCGTCGGTCAGGTTGGTGCCTTGGAAGAAGAGCGTCAGGCCATCGAACCTGCCGGAGTCGAAGCTGTAGCTCACCTGCGCGTCGAGCAGTTCCTGTGCGGCGATGGACCGCTCGGTGCGGGCCGCGCCAAACCCGGCCACTTCGCCGAGGAACTCGGAGCGATAGTTGTTACTGACCCGGGCCGAGAAGCCGCCCTTCTCATAGTAGAGTGTGAGGTTCACGACCTCGTCCGACAGGCCCGGCAGGGGCGTGTTCGGGTCGCCGGTGCCACGCTCGATCTCGCTGTCGGTCAGCGAGGCATTGAATACCGCACCGAAACCGGCAAGCGCCGGTGCCAGCAATTCGCCGCTTACCTGCAGGGAGAATTCTAGGCCCAGCATTTCGCCGCCTTCGCCGTTGTCCGGCCGGGTGACCAGGCCGGTGGTCAGCGCCGGCATGATAGCCCCGGTGGGGAACTCGGAGAAGTCGGCCAGTATCGACCGGTCGTAGACATAGGTGCGCAAATCCTTGTAGAACCCGGCTAGGGCGAAATACCCCAGGCCCTCCGGGAAGTACCATTCGACGGATAGGTCTACCGCATTGGCCACCCAGGGCTTAAGTTCCGGATTACCGCCGTCACCGCCCCACGGGGACTGTGCGATGTCCGTCGATCTGGCCAAGGAGGCGTTGAAGGAAACCTGGCGCCCGGCCCGCATATGGTCCATACGCGCCCGGGCCAAGGTGCGGGCCGCACCCAGGCGAACGAACGTCTGCTCCGCGACTTCAAAATTCAGGTTCAGGCTGGGCAGGTATTCCGTGTACTTCGTGCCGCCCGTGATCTCCTGTAGCCCCGCCTGCTCGGGGGAAAGGGCCTGACCCTGCTGGGCGCTGGAACCCGTGGAACTCTGGTCGGTATGTACCATCTGGATGCCGAAATTACCGGTTACCGGAATCGGGCCAAGGCTGGTATCGATGCCGAATTCCAAGTAGACGAGGGTAACCTCCTCGTCGACGGTCCAGTCGTTGGAAACCACGCCGCTGTGGAAGTTGTCCACCCGATAGTAGATGCCGCTGGCAAAGGTTTCCTCCGGGTCGAAGGCCGCAATACCGGGGAGACCGTAGGGTGTCGACACTACGCCGGTGGAGGTCAAGGGCTTGCTGAGCGAACCATCGGCAAAACCGAGGAAGCCCTGGTTGCTGTTGATCTTCGACTTGGTGCGCTCGTCGTACTGCACACCCACTTCCACACGGCTGATCGGGCCGTCGAAGTAGCGCTCGGCGCTCAGCCGAATCTGCGTCAGCTCGTCGTCGATTGACGGTCGGTTGTCGTAACCAACTTGGCCGCCCGCAATACCGGACCCCCAGGCGCCCCAGCCCTGGGGGCTGGTCAAGCTGATCTGGTTGGTATCGGTATAGTCGAGCGTTGACGAGAAACTCGGCACCCCGTTGTCGCCGACGGTCATGCCGATGGTGTCGAGTGCGCCCATGCCCTGGGGCCCCGTGCCGGAGTTCAGCGACAGAATCACCTCCTCGCGGTCTATGGCCGAGTGGCTGATATCGAAAGTCATCGCCCAGCGCTCGTTCAGGGAAGCTTCCAGGTTCCATCCCACGGCCCAGAGTTCAGCCTCGCGGTTGTCGAGGTTGTTGCCGAGTACCGCCTTGACGCCGTCGATGGTGGCGCTCTGGACGATGCCGTCGCTGGACTGAACGTTGCTGAGCGAGGTGCCGAACCAATTCGGAAAGAGCGGCATTTCGAACTGCCTTGAGAGTGTGCGCTCGTCGAAATCGGAGTAGTACAGATCTACCTTTGTGGTAACCGTCTCGCTTGGGTCGTACTGGAGCACCCCGATGAAGCTATCGCGCTCCAGTTTGCTGGATTGCGCCTTGACGATCGCGCCGGTTTGCAGGTCTGCGCCCTCCACCCCGGCGGCCCCGGCTTGGTAGCCCCAAACATCCAGATTTTCCCGTTGGCCGGGGGAACCGATGTGGGCGTAACCAAGCGCTATGCCGACGCTGTCGTCGGCAAACTGGTCGATATAGGAAAGGCTGTAGCGCCAGCCGTTGTCGCTCGACTCGGGATTGAGCGCATCGACTTCGTTCCACTCGTAGCGGACATTCGCCGCCAGGGTGCGCTCCCCGTAATCGAGGGGGTTGATGACGCGCATATCGATGGTTCCGGCCAGGCCCTGCCCGGTCAGGGAGGCCGCCGGTGTTTTGTAGACCACAACGCCACTCAGCAGTTCCGACGGATACTGGTCGAACTCCACACCCCGGTTGTCCCCGGCGCTCACCTGCTGGCGGCCGTTCAACAGCGCGGTCGAGAAATCCGGCGCCAAGCCGCGGACGCTAATGACCTGTTGCCGGCCATTTAGGCGCTGCCCGGCCAAACCGGTAAGGCGGGTTAGTGCCTCCGCAATGCTGTTGTCGGGCAACTTGCCGATATCCTCCGCGGAAATTGCCTCGACGATGAGGTCGTTGTCTCTTTTCAGCCGCATGGCGTCCTGCAGGCTGCGCCGAAACCCGGTGACGACAACTTCTTCGATGACCGGGCCGCCCACGGCGCCCGGTGCCGATTCCTGGGCCCCCACCGGCGCGATCATCATGCCGCTAGCGGTGGCGACCGCCAGTGAAACCAGCTTCGGTTGGAAGTGAAACTCACGGCCTGCCGCTACCCGGCGTTTCGCCTGCGTCTTCCTAGCCATCTTGGCCCCCCCAGGAAATCGTCGATGAGACATCACCGAATTATAGGCACAGGCGGCCCCCGAAAGAGTCATCTGCATACGTATTCATAGGGCCGCCGCCGTACCCCAATTCGGGTTTTCAACCTATGGATATCGGCCAGGGGCTCACTCGACCTCCAGCACCAGGGCGGTCCGCGGTGCCAGCTCCAGGGCCGTGGTGAGATCGAAGGTCTCGCCGCGAATCACATCCGTGCCGCGTCGCGCATCGCCCAGCACTTCCCGGAAACGCTCCGTCGCCAGTGTATGGGGGCCGGTATTCTTGTTCAGCACCACCATCACCCGCTCGCCGTCCAGGTGGCGGAAATAGACATAGACCCCATCCTTCGGCAGGAAGTGGGTGAGGCCGCCCCGATGCACAACGGAACTGCCCTTGCGCCAGTTGAACAGGGTTCGAACCAGCGCTTGGGCCCCCCGCTGCGCATCCGTCAGACCGCGCCCGGAAACGGCATCTACGGCGTCGCCGGTCCAGCCGCCTGGAAAGTCGCTGCGGATGATGCCGTGGTCGCCATCGCTGCTGGCGAGAATCTCGGTGCCGTAATAGATCTGGGGCGCACCGCGCATGGTCGCCAGGTAGGCCATGGCCAACTCGAACAGCCCGTCGTCCTCCCCGAGTTGCGAATAGAGCCGCCGCATGTCGTGGTTGTCGCCGAAGATGACCAGGGCGTTCGGGTCTGGGTAGAGGACATCGTTTGCCAGCATGGAGTAGAGCGAGACCAGGCCGTCGAACGACCGCTCCCTGCCGGTCAGTGACGGGGCCAGCACCGAGTTCAACGGAAAGTCCATGACGCTTGGCAACCATGACCGGTAACCATCGTGCTTGTCCGCGCCACCCTGCCAGTACGCGGTGATCAGCGGGTTGGTGGTCCACTCCTCTCCGACCACGTTGAACCCCGGGAACTCCTGCATTACGCGCTGCGTCCACGCCGCCATGAACGCCTTGCCCGAATACGGATAGGTATCCATGCGCACGCCGGCTAGGCCCAGGTATTCGATCCACCAAATGGCGTTTTGGATAAGGTATTCCGCCATCAGGGGGTTGTCTTGGTTGAGATCCGGCATGTCCGGCACGAACCAGCCGTCATAGAATTCCCGCCGGTCGACCTCCGCACCGTAGGGGTCGACGCTGAGCGTCTTGGCGTGGTTGGTCTCCACATAGCCGTTCCATCGATGCACCCAGTCCTCTAAGGGTGGGTCCGCCATCCACCAGTGATGTAGCCCGCTGTGATTGACGATCATGTCCATGATCAGCCCGACGCCCTGCTCACGGCCGGCCCGGGCGAGCTCTGCTAAGTCTTCATTGCGGCCCTGCCGCGGGTCCACGCGGTAGAAATCCGTGGTCGCATAGCCGTGATAGGAATAGCGTGGCATGGCGTTCTCCAGCACCGGATTCAGCCAGATGGCGGTAAAGCCAAGCCCGGCGATGTAGTCGAGACGGTCGAGAATGCCCTTGAGGTCGCCGCCATGACGCGCCCTCGCCTGGCTGCGGTCTAGGATATCGCCCAAGCCCTCGATTTCGTCGTTGCCGGGGTCGCCGTTGGCGAAGCGATCTGGTGTGATTAGGTAGATGGCGTCGGCGGCGGAGAAGCCGCGGGTATGGCCGGGGTCGGCATTGCGCTCGTGCAGTTGGTAGGGATGGGCGATGCGCCGGTCTCCATCGCTGAATAGGATATCGAATTCTCCCGCCGGGGCATCGGCGTCGATCTGCAGGTGTACGAACAGGTAGTTGGGGTTTCCCGTTCCAACCACCCTGTCGACGCTGACCCCGGGCCGGTCCACAGTTGGCGTCAGGGTTCCGATGCCGGGGCCGTAGACGAGCAACTGAAGCTCCCGATGCTGGAACCCGACCCACCAGAATGGCGGTTCAACGCGCTCGACCCCGGCGGGCGCGGTGCTGCCCGGGGCGGCGGCGATCAGCCACGCCAGGGCGACCAGTAGGGTGGTGCACAACCTTTTGAAGCTGGCGGTTGGCCGTGTTTTGTATTCGGGTGATTTGCTATTGGGTTCCATTTTTGTCCAACAAAAGGCGAGAATAGGTTGTACTCCGGTTGGTTTGGAGCCTTCGATGAACGGAACTTGCCGATGACGCGGGGCGATGTCAACGGCACCCACACAGCAAGCCAGTCCCTTTGCGCTAGCCGACATACACAACCTGCTCGTCCCGGCAATTCTCACTATGGCTTTCAGCCCCTCCACAGGAGCGGTTTGCCGGTCGATTTGGCCCGAATTAAGCCGGAAGTGCGGGGTGTTGGGCACCGAACAGGTCAGCCCTGCATTTCCTCCAGTTCCAGGCCGCGGGTCTCGTGCACATAGCGCACCACAAAGAACACCGAGAGCACCGCGGCCAGCGCGTACAGCGAGTAGGCCCCCATCAGCCCGATGCCGGCCAGCAGGATCGGGAACGTCACGGTGATGCCGAAGTTCGAGCCCCACTGGGCGAGGCCGCTGACGGCAAGGCCGGAACCCCGAATCTGATTGGGGAACATCTCGCCCAGCATGACCCACATCACCGGCCCCCAGGATGCATTGAAGAAGAACACATAGAGGTTGGCCGACACTAGGGCGACCGTTCCCATCCGGTCCGTCAAGCCAAGCGACCCCTGGTCGTCCAGGGTGGCGCTGGAAAACGCCACCGCCATCACCGCTAGGGTAACGGCCATGCCCACGGAACCGATCCACAGCAGCGGCTTCCTGCCGATTCTATCGATCAGGCTGACGGTGAGCAGGCAGGCACCGATGCTGACGGCACCGGAAATCACGTTGATGAGCAGGGCGTCGCTTTCCGAGAATCCCACCGACTGCCACAGCACCGCACCGTAGTAGAAGACGACGTTGATGCCCACAAGCTGCTGGAATGTCGCGAGACCTATACCTACCCAGACGAGCTTGCGAACCCGGCCGGTGGTGCCGTCGATCAGGTCCGCGAACTTCGGGCGATGGTGGTCCGCGGCCAGGGATGCGTCGATTTCCCTGAGTTTTTCCTCGCCCCGGTCCGCGCCGTACAGCTTGGTCAGGACCGCCCGCGCCGCCTCTGTTTTGCCGCGAATCACTAGGTACCTGGGGCTCTCTGGAATCAGCAGCAACCCGACGAAAAACAGCACGGCGGGCAGAATCTCGACCCAGAACATCCACCGCCAGGCCTCGAATGCGAACCACAGCTCGGCGGTGGAGGCGCCGGCGACACCGGCCAGCAGATAATTGCTGACAAAGGCGCTGAAGAGCCCGGTGATGATGGCGATCTGCTGAATCGTGATCAGCCTGCCGCGGTAGTGGGCTGGCGCAACCTCGCCGATATAGGCTGGCGCGATGACGCTGGCCGCGCCGACCGCCGTCCCGCCGAGTACCCGGTAGACGACGAATTCCAGGGAGCCGGCGGCGATGCCCGAACCCCAGGCGCTGACGACAAAGAACACCGAGGCGAAGATCAGCAGGGCGCGGCGCCCAACCAGATCGGCTAGGCGGCCGGCAAACAACGCCCCGGCGGCGCAGCCGAGCAGCATGGAGGCGACGTTGAAGCCGGTGCCGACGCTATCGGACTGGAAGGCGCCCCGCAGGCCGTCCACCGTACCGTTGATGACCCCGCTGTCGAAGCCGAACAGGAAGCCGCCGATGGTCGCGATAGCGCTGACGGCGACGATGAAGAGGGTATTCATTCGGCTGCCTCCGCGTCGCTCTCGGCCGCCCAGAGCTGCCGGTAGAGTTCGGCGCGGAATGTCTCGTTCCTAAGTTCGCCGCCCGGGGGTATCCAGAACATTTGGGACATGATGACACCCACGAATTCCCGCTTGGGGTCGACCCAGAAGTGCGTTCCCTCGTACCCGCCGCCGACCCACAGCCCCGCTTCCCCCTCGCCGCGGGTTCTGGTCGGCTCGCCGGTCACCCACAGGTTGTAGCCGTTGTGGCCCTCGGGGTTGTCCAGTTGCGTATGCGGCGCATAGATGTCCTCCACGGTGGATGTTTCTAGGAAGCGCCGCCCGTTCAGGGTGCCGCGATGCAACAGCATGCGCAGGAAATCGGCGTAGCCATCGGCTGTCGCCAGCATTCCCTCGCCGCCCAGGTACAGCGGGTGGCCCGGGTCATAGTCCGGTACATCGGCACCGAAGATGTCCAGTTCCCCGGCATGCGCCAGCCGCAGTGCGCCATCGCGGCCGCTGATTCTCGGCAGCAGCTCCACGTCCGCAGGCAGGCCGTAGCGCAGCCCCTCGATCTTCAGGGGGCCGGTCAGGCGCTCTTCCACCAGTTGTTTGAGGCTCTTGTTCGTGGCCCGTTCCGCCACCATGCCCAGCACGGTGGTATTGGTTCCGTAGTGATACCGGGCTCCGGGCTGCTGAATTAGCGGTAGGCTCGCCAGGCGTTCGATGAAATCTCGCGAATCCCTGGCCGTGGCCACGTTCTGCGCCTTTAGCGGGGCGTCGAGGCACGGGATGTTGGTGGTGGCGTAGTAGAACCCCGCCTCGTGGTTGATCAGGTGCAGCACGGTCATCGCCGAATCCAGCGGCGTCAACCGCAATGGACAGGCCGAGGCCTTTTCCTCAGCCCCCAGCTCACTCGGGTCGCGCCCGTCGGCGGTGACCGCAACCCGCATATTGGCAAACTCGGGAATGTACTTTGCGACCGGGTCGTGGAGACCGAGCAGGCCATCCTCGACCAGGTCCAGCGCCACCGATATGGTGACGATCTTGCTCATCGACCAGATGCGTATCCAGGTCTGCCCGTCCACCACCGCATCCCCAAGCAAGTCTCGATTGACGGCGCTGTGCTCGTAGACGAGGTTGCCGTGGCGGTCTTCCAGCCGCGCGTAGACAAAGGGGTAGTAACCGTCGTTCACGTACCGGTCGAGAACCGCGTCCAGCGCATGGGGGTGGGCAATGTCGATTTTGGCCCCGGCATGCCCGGACAGCACGCAGAGCATCGGCACCGCCAGGGCGCGGCGCATGGAGCGGGTAATGAACATAGGGCCGGTTTCCTCGCGACGGAGTGCAAACACCCCGGGCACCATAGCACCATCAACCTGCCAGGGGACAGACTTTAGGGTAGTGTATCCAAGGCCATCCCAAAGTGTTTGCTCTTGAAAGAAAATTGATGAAAAGCCGTTAGATGCCGCAGAATATTGCTTAGTTTTCCGAAAAATAGTCATAAACCATCTATGTAGGGCTTTGCGGAGGGCCGGTGGGCGACTTTGGGATGGCTCTAGGTAGTGTATCCGTTTGAATTTGTGGGCCGAGCGGAGGCACGGCACACAGCGTAGTCTGTCAGTTTGAACCTGTGGCCGAGCGGGGGAGGGCACGGCTCACAGCGGACTCGGCAGGCTCGGGATTCAAACCGATACACTACCGACTTTGGTTGCGCATGCTTTGCCGGGCGGGCTTCGAGTGGGCGACTCTCCGGGCAGGCGATCAGAGCGCACCGTCCTGCGCCCGGATCATCCGCCGAAAGAATTGGTCCTCGTCCAGCATGGCGTAGGCCCGGCGCAATAGCTCGCGGCGTTCGTCGAAGGAAAGACCTTGGCCCTGCTGCTCGGGGGTCCACCGCAATAATCCCTCCTGGAAGGCTACGCCGAAGTATGGCGCGTAGCGGAAAGCCTCCGGGTTGCCCAGTATGCGCGGGTCGCCCCTCGACTCCAGGTAGCCAAAGAGCCTCGCCCGCAGCCGATTCAGCACCGACGCATAGGCCGCTTGCCCGGCGAGGTTGCGCATTTGTAGCGGGTCCGCGAGCACCTGGTAAAGCTCGTACTCGGGGCGCCGCCCGAAACTCAACGCATGCAGCCGTGGGTAGTCTTGTGCGTGTTCCTCCATATAGGACTTGGCTGGCCCGCCATCCACATCGAGGGGAATCGCTTCTGGCCTGGCATTCCAGATCAGCAGGTAGTCCCGCGTTCTGATCGCTCTCGATGGATAGGATAGGCCACCGGAACCGGGATGGAAGCCGTGCCGCTCCCGGTACATGTAGATCGCATCCCGGTGCGCTAGGGCAGGGAACGGTGTATCCGCCGCCCGCCGGGTGGCCGTGTCGTCGGCGACTGCTTCCGCCGGGGCCGACAGGGATGTGGCGGGCTTGCTGCGCGGCGATTTCGGAGCGGTGTCGTCGGCGACTGCTTCCACCAGGGCCAACAGGGGCACCAGGCTTTGCCCCGTCATCTGTGGCGGGGCTTGCATGCCGGCCACCTCCAACAAGGTCGGCGCGATGTCCGTGAGGCTCACCAGTTCCTCGACTCGGCGGCCGCCGTCAATGCGTTCTCCCCACCAGATGACTAGGGGCATGCGCGTTCCGTAGTCGTAGAGCGTTGCCTTGGCCCGGGGAAACGGCATGCCGTTGTCCGAGGTGAATACGACGACCGTATCGTTTTGCAATCCGCGCCGGTGGGGCGTCGCCAGCACCCGGCCCACCTGGGCATCGATATGCTCGATCTCCGCGTAGTACTCGTTGATATCCTCCCGCACTGTCGGCGCGTCGGGCATGAAGGCGGGTACCGTCACATCGGCGGGGTTCTTGCCCCGGACGGCCGCCAGGCCGGGTGTATAACCCCGGTGGGGTTCGAAGGTGCCTATCCAGAAGGCGAACGGCCGATCACGGTCGGCATTGCCGTGCGCGTCTTCGCTGGCGTTCTGGTTCTCGTTCTGCTCCGGGTTCTGGTTCGCATCCTTCAGGAAGGCTTCGAAATTGGCCGCATAGTCGATATCCGATATCTGTACTGGGTCGAACCGGTCGCCGTAGGGCCGGGTTCTGATTCCGTTGTAGGGCTTTCCCGCCGGGTTTATGTCCCGGTCAACCAGGAACCCGGGCGCCCAACCCTTGCCGGTGGCGCCCACCCGATAGCCCCGTTCCGCCAATAGTTCCGTGTATGTCTGGAACCGGGCCGGCAGGTACCCCCACAGCGTAGCGCCCTCGTCCAGTTCGAAGCCGTTCCGACCGGTGAGAATGGATGCCCGGGACGGCGTGCAGGAGGGCGTGCTGACGAACGCATGGTCAAAGATCACACCCTCGTGCGCCAGCCGGTCGAGATTGGGCGTGGCGACTTCGTTGCTGCCGTAGGCGCCCATGTGCAGCCAACTCATATCGTCGGCGATGATGAGAATCAGGTTCGGGCGCTCGGCTGTGGGTTCCCGGTCAACCGAGGGTGCTTGGCCGTATCCAATCGCCGGGGCCACCGCCAGTACCAGCGCCAAGGCGACAGCGAGCACCAGCGCGGGTATGGGTGCCGAGGCGACGCACGGGGCCGTCCGCGGCCGGAAACCGCCGCCGGGGGATTGGCAGCGTATGGCGGTCAGCCTCAAAACGCCGGCGGGGTAGGCCATCGGCTAGAACCTCTCGTATCCCTGGTATTGAACCCGTGTGCGAGGGACAGGGGCTCTGCCACCCTCTGGAACAGGGTCTCGTTTGGTCGTATGCATGCGTCATGCGCAGGGGGCACCTTCAGGCGGGCCATCGATTAGAACCGCTCATACCCCTCGTATCGTACCCAGTCGAAATCGGCGTACTCCCCGGAGGGCTCGCCGTTGCTCGTGCTGTAGAGCCCTAGGTAGGCACCTGTGTAGCCACGGCTTAGGAGCCGGGCGGCATCCGTTTCGGCAAACGCCAGAAAGCTGTTGCCCCGGTCTAGGGAGTATTCGTACCGATACCGGTGCGCCTTGGATACCACCCTCAACAGTATCTCGCCGTGGTAGGCCTCCAGCACCTGCTCTTCGACGGTGCGTGGTTGCCGCCCGCGCTCCGCCAGCACCAGCCGCAGCCGGTTTGCCCCGTCGCGCCGCAGCACCGTGAAGTTCAGGTAGTTGTCGTCCTTCTGGAATAGGCTGATGCCGGCCTCGGTCTTTTCCCGCCGCGGTGCGAATGCCATCCGGGCGCTGTACCGGAAGTCGCTCTCCCGTTGGCGTATGCCCAAGAGCGCCGCCCGGCCGCGCTCGGCGATCACGTTGGGGTGGGCGTAGAGGCGCAGGTACCCTTGCCGGGCGCTCAGGGAATAGATGCCCTGCATGGGAACGCGCCGGAAATTCCACTGTAGGTCGAGGGCACCGGAATCGAAATCGTCCACGAAGGCGTTGTTGCGGTGCTGCGCGGCGCCCGCGAAGGGCAGCGGCGTCAGGCGCTCCACGCGCCCGGTCTGCGGCGCAACCACGGGCCATTCGTACTTGACTTCCTTCCACTCAAACGGCTCCCGCTCCCACACCACGGGCATCAGGTGGGTCTCGCGGCCCATGTTGGAGTCGCCCTGTTCATCGTTGCGCTTGCCCAGCGCAACCATGTACCAGCGCCCGTCGGGCAGTTCCACCAGGTCGGCGTGGCCGGTACTGTGCACCCAGTTGCGGTAGGAGAGATGCCGGGAACTCAGGATGGGATTCCTGGCGTTGGAGATGTACGGCCCCCGGATGTCGTCGCTTACCGCGACCATCACCGCGTGGTTGAAACCCGTGCCCCCTTCGGCGATCAGCAGATAGTAGCGCCCGTCGCGCTTGTAGAGGTGCGGGCCCTCGGCCCAGGTGCCATCGCAGGCCCCCCGCCACAGCAGAAAGCGTTCGCCGACCAGTGCCCAGTTGTCAAGGTCGAGCTCCTGCAGCCAGATCTCGCCCTGACCGGGAAACTCCGGGTCGGCGGGCGCTTGGGTGCCCAGGTACCACACGCGGCCGTCGTCGAAGAAGATGTCCGGGTCGATGCCCGGGGCGCCTTCCAGCACATGGGGCTCGGACCAGGGCCCGGTCACCTGCTCGGCGGTGATGATGAAGTTCACCATCCGGGTTGGCTGCCCGTTCCCGGGGTTGTAGACGTTGGTGGTGATGATGTAGAAGAGGCCGTCGTGCCAGCGAATGGACGGGGCGTGAATGCCGCCGTTGGATTGCACATCCACTAGGTTTACCGCGTTCCGGTAGAGGTCCGGATCGTGGATGCCATACCCAACCAGTGCCCAGTTGACAAGATCCCTGCTGTGGTGGATGGGCAGCCCGGGAAAGTACTCGAAGGTGGAATTGACGATGTAGTAGTCATCGCCCACCCGGGTGATGGACGGGTCGGGATAGCCGCCGGGCAGAATCGGGTTTCTGAACGCCGCGCTCTCGGCCATTGCTTGCAGGGCGAATAGTGCCGCCCAGGCGGCTGCGAGGCACCTGAGGCGGTGGGCCCATCGTCGCGGAATCCGCATGTTGACGACGCCTGCCCCGCGACGCGGAGCGGTGCCCAATGGATGGCCGGGGCGCTCGTCCGCGGACACTCGTGCTACGGTGGTTCCGCAGCGGCGCGCCGCGAAGGAGGAAAACGCAACCAGTCGATTGCTGTTTGCGGTCATAATCATCATCTCTATTGTCACCCTCTAGTCTATTGTCACCCTCTAGCCGCAGCGGCGCGTTCCGCGTGAATCGCCCGCCCCGCGGCGCGGAGCGGCACCCCCGAGTTGGCGGTCCTGCCGCCCCTCCACAGCCTGACTAGGAACATGCCGATGTAGCGCGGTGCCCCCGAACTGGCCAGCCCGCCGTCTTGGAATTCGCGCCGCCCCGGCCGCCACCAACTGGGGTGGATGTGGATGCGCCGTTCGCCTTGGATGGATTGATGGATACATAGATTGCGCCCGCTCGAATAGTTTAGGAAGAATCAGGGGGTGGCCGCTCGACGAACCGTACCGCCACCGCGGCCACCAACATGCAGAAACCGCCTAGTGGCAGGGCGTAGATCGTCTGGCCAAGGAACAGGTATTCGATGACCAGGCCGAGCACCGCCGCGGCCAACAACTGCGGTATAACAATGAAGAAATTGAAGATTCCCATGAAGATGCCCATGCGCGCCGCCGGTATGGCGTTGGCGAGTATCGCGTAGGGAACCGATACGATGGACGCCCAGGCGAAGCCGACACCCACCATGGCGGCCAGCAGCCAGGCCGGGTCCCTGATCAGCACGAACGAGCCGAGCCCCAGCGCGCCGAGCAGCAGGTTGACCTGGTGCGCGCGAAACAGGCCCAGCCAGCGGATCAGCCACGGAATGGTCATCGCGGCGACAACGGCCACCAGGTTGTAGCTCGCGAACAGCACCGCCACCCAGTCGGCGCCCTCGTTGTAGAGCGCCGAACTCGCATCCTGGGTGCCATAGTGGTGGCTGGTGACGGCCGGCGTCGTATAGATCCACATGACAAACAGGGCGAACCAGGCAAAGAACTGCACCCAGGCAAGGCGCTTCATGGTCTCCGGCATTTCCACTAGGTTCCGGCACAGGTCGAAGTACAGGTTGTCCACCCGATTGCGGCGTTGCATGGCGATTGCCAGGTATTGCAACAGCCCAAAGGCCGCCACCCCGGTCGCCAGCAGGTACAGGGGCGCATCGCCACCGGCCAGCGCCACCACCGCCAGCCCCGCAATGCCCGCCACCGACCAGGCCAGTGCAACGTGCGGACGAAAGACCGCGGCGCTGCGCTGGCCGCGCGGCTTCGCTTCGCCGGCGCTGTCCGCAAAGGCGGCCAGTTCCTCGGGCGGGTATTCCCGGGTGCGAATCACCGTCCACATGACGGCGCCAAACAGCGCAGCGGCGCCGATGTAGAAGGAATAGCGTACCGAGTCGGGGATTTCCCCGGCGGGTGCCGTGTTGGCGACGTCCAGCCAGTTGCTCATCATCCACGGCAGCGCCGAGGCGACCACCGCGCCGCAGGCGATGAAGAAGCTCTGCATGACGTAGCCGGTGGGCCGCTGGCGTGGCGACAGCATATCGCCGACGAAGGCCCGGAATGGCTCCATGGTGATGTTAATGGAGGCATCCAGAATCCACAGCGTTCCGGCGGCCACCCACAGAGCCGGGGAATTGGGCATCACCACCAGCGCCGCTGTCGTGCAGATCGCCCCATAGAAGAAATAGGGGCGCCGCCGCCCAAGAAAGTTCCAGGTGCGGTCGCTCATGTAGCCGACGATGGGCTGCACCACCAGGCCGGTCAGCGGCGCGGCCACCCACAGCAGCGGTAGGGTGTCGATGTCGGCGCCGAGGGTCTGGAAGATGCGGCTGGCGTTGGCGTTCTGCAGCGCGAACCCAAACTGAATGCCCAGGAAGCCGAAGCACAGGTTCCAGATCTGCCAGAACCCCAGCGTCGGTTTTGGTTGGGCCGGCATCGCGCCTACATCCCCGGTTCCGGCGGTGCCGCCGCGCAGTGGGCGCGGATGTATGCCTCATGCTCCGGCATGCCCTGTACCGCGCCTTGAATAATGGTCTTAAGGTCTTGGAGAAACTGCCGGAGCTGCGCCGAGCCGATGCCATCGGCGATGCCGTGATAGCCACGCGGCACGATGTTCTGGCCCAGCATCACCTGCAGCCAGGCCGGCTCTGCGAACAGCTCTAGCGATTCGCGGTAAACGCCCCCAACCGCCTCGAACAGCGCCAGCCGGTGTTGTAGCCGTTCGGGTGCCACAATCTGGGCACAGTCCCGCCAAAAGGGCGAGTCGCCGCGCTGGGTGGCCTTGTAGTGCAGAATCAGGAAGTCGCGGATGCGGTCGAAGTAGGACAGGCATTGGCGATTGTACTCGTCGATGTTGGCGGGCTCGAACCGCCGATCTGGAAACAGGCGAACCAGCAGGCTAATGCCGGTCTGGATCAGGTGGATGCTGGTGGATTCCAGCGGCTCCAGAAAACCGCTTGCGAGCCCCAGGGCAACACAGTTGCGGTTCCAGCATATGCGCCGTCGGCCGGCGGTAAAGCGCAGCGGGCGGGGCTCGCCCAGGGGCCGGCCGTCCAGATTGTCCAACAGGACGGCGGTCGCTTGGTCGTCGCTCAGGTAGCGGCTGGAATACACGTGGCCGTTGCCGATACGGTGTTGCAGGGGAATGCGCCACTGCCAGCCGGCTTGGTGGGCGGTTGCCTGCGTATAGCATCCCAACGGCCGCACCGGCTCGCTGGCCACCGCCACCGCCCGGTCGCATGGCAGCCAGTGCGACCAGTCCTCATAGCCCGTGCCAAGCGCCTTGCCGATCAGCAGTGCCCGGAAACCGGTGCAGTCGATGAACAGGTCCCCGGCCAGGCGCCGCCCGTCGGCAAGCACCAGCGCCTGGATGAAACCGTCCGCTGCGCGGCGCTCGACATCGACGATCATGCCCTCGGTACGAACCACGCCACGCCGCTCGCTGTACTCCCGCAGATAGCGGGCGTACAAGGCGGCGTCGAAATGAAACGCATACTGGATGCCCGGCAATGGGCTGTGCGGCAGTTTCTCCGCCGGGTCGAAACGGTTGGCCAGGGCCGCGGTTTCGTTGACCGAATAGTCCCAAAACCGCCCGGCATGGCCCTCCTGCAGGCCCCGCAGCCAGTACTGATGGAAGCTGCCCAGGCCCAGGTCGCGGCCGATGTAGCCGAAGGCGTGCATATAGCAGTCCCCAAGCCGGCCCCAGTCCCGGAACTGAATGCCCAGCTTGAAGGTGCCCTGGGTGCGGCGCAGCAGGTCGTGCTCGTCCAGGCCCAGAACCGCATTGAATTCCCGAATGGGCGGAATCGTGGCCTCGCCGACCCCGACGATGCCGATGTCCGCCGACTCCACCAGGTGAATCTCGATGGTCGGTCCCATCGTCTTGGCGAGCAGAGCCGCCGCCATCCATCCGGCGGTGCCGCCGCCGGCAATCACAACCCGCTCGATGGGCACGTGATCGGGCATGGTTATCTGGAGCTCCTACGCCCCGCCAGGGTGGGGCGGGCCGGGGATGGTGTCGCTGCTCGGGCTGGCATGGAAATACCCACTAGGGCAAGTCAGCGGGGCGTCAGCCGTTGCGGTGTCGCTGGTCGCGCTGGCATGGAAGTACCCACTTCTCTGTGCGCCGGCCGCCGGGGCAAAAAACTCGCGGGAATACTCCGAGCAAGTTCGCTCGAGCGTGGTTTAAGATCGTAACTTATTGATTCCACAAAATGACTCGACCGATATCCAGTAGTTGTCAGGCTTTCCCTAGGGAAGCTCTGAACAAGCCCATCTCCGTGTCGTTCAGAGCCGTAATGTAACAACGCGATTGTTACCTTGCTCGCAAAATCAAACACATATCGTATGTGGTTTGGGCCACACATCCTTGGGCGGCGGGAACCTTCCACTTAATCGGAGGTTTCCTGGGGTTCACTATGTATCCGGCGCAAGGCCACGGCGGCGCCCCCGCCGGGGGCAAGCCGTAGCGACAGGCCGTCGGCGGCCCCGACTTCCCGCTTCTCGATGATGATTGGATAGGGGTTAGAGCGCCAGTGGGCGGCGTCGCCATCCACATAGAGCTCCGCAGCGTAGCGCGCCCCGGCGTCTAGGAAGGATAGATCGATATCGACCAACCGCGCTTCCTCATTCGTGATCGCGCCTAGGTACCAGTCCCGCGAATCCCGCTCTCGGCGGGCGATGACGACATATTCGCCTACCTGGCCGGCCAGCGCGATGGTCTCGCCCCAATCCACCGGCACCTCGCGGATGAACCGAAAGGCATCCGGGTGCGCCTCGTAGTTCTTGGGCAGGTCCGCGGCCATCTGCAGCGGGCTGTACAGAACCACGTACAGGGCCAGTTGCTTGGCGAGCGTCGTCTGCACGCGGCTTTCCGGGCTGCCCCTGGGCATATCTGCGCGCACCGGCGGGCGCTCGTTGGGCGTGAGGTCGAAGATCCCCGGGGTGAAATCCATCGGCCCCGACAACATGCGGGTAAAGGGCAGTATGGCGGTATGTTCCGGCGGATTCGGCGGCTGGCCCCAGGCATTGTACTCCTGGCCCCGGGCACCCTCGCGGGTCACCCAGTTCGGGTAGGTGCGGCGCAGCCCCGTATCCTTGACCGGCTCGTGGGGGTTGATGGAGATCTTGCGCTTGGCCGCCTCCTCCAGAACCCTGATGTGGTGGCGCACGGCGAACTGCCCGTCATGGTACTCGTAGTGCGGAACCCCGTTCTCGTCCACCCGCTTCAGCCACGCGGTACCGGCCACATAGCCGGTCTTGACCCGGCTGACTCCCATCCGCTGGTAGAGCTCGAAGGCCGCGGCCATCTGCCGTTCGTAGTTGGTTACGTTGCCAGAGGTCTCGTGGTGCCCGACCAACTCCACGCCCCGTTCGCGGCCGTAGCGGGTGACCGCCTGCAGGTCGAAATCCGGGTAGCTCTCGGTGAAGCTGAAGCGATCGCCGGCGCCCTGCCAGTCGCCGTCCCAGCCCAGGTTCCAGCCCTCCACCAGCACCGCGTCGAAGCCGTTGGCGGCGGCGAAGTCCATGTAGCGCATGGTCTCCTCGGTGGTGGCGCCATGTACGCCGTCCCGCCCCCAGGTGCGCTCCGCGATGTGCATCGCCCACCAGATGCCGATGTACTTGGCCGGCCTGACCCAGGAGACATCGCCGAGCTTGTTGGGTTCGTTGAGGTTGAGGATCAGGCTGGAGTTGACCAGGCCGGCGGCGTCCGGCGCGACCTGTATCGTTCGCCAGGGGCTGACGAAGGGCGCGGCGGTCTTCACCAGCACGCCGTCAGACCAGGGCCGCAGCGCGGCGCGGAAGCCGCCGGCGTACTCCTGCAGCAGCGTCATGGCGGAGTAGTCCAGCAGCGCGGCCTCGTGGATGCTCAGGTGTACGCCGTTCGACAGGCGAAACGTCACCGGCGTGTGGACGCGGTCTATCGCCCGCAGGCCGCTCCGCCGGTAGAGCAGTTCGTAGCGGTTGGTGCGGTCCGCCGGAATCCACCAGGCCAGCGCGTCAGGGGGCACGGCGAACTGTGTCAGTTCCCGGACGATGTTGAGCGATTCCATGCCGCTCTGGGCCGGCACCTCGTAGCGGAACCCGATGCCGTCGTCGAAGGCCCGCAGCCGAATGCGCACCAGCGCCCCGGATGCCTGCTGCCGAGCCGTGACGACCAGTTCGTTGTAGTGGTCGCGAACCAGGCGATTCTCTCCCCAGGGCTGCTCCCAGGTGTGGTCCACGCTGCTTCGTTCCGCCTCGCCGACCAGCACCATCCCGTCGTCGAAACCGCGCCGGCGTTGAAACAGCAACCCCAGGCGTGACGGTCGGATGACTTCGTCGCCCCGGTAGCCGACGGCGTATTGCAGACGGCCATCCCGCACACCGATGCGCAACTCGATGTCGCCGCCCGGCGAGCGCAGGCGCTCGCCGTCGGTCGGCTGGGCGACAGCCACATGCGCCATTCCCCAGAGAACCGCCGCCCACACGGCCGCCATTCGACGTACCGGGTCCACCGGGCGTTGCCAGAGAACCATCGACCATGCCGCGGCCCGCGCGGCCGTCGCTGGGACCGCCGCTGCCCCGGTGGCGCGAAACGAATAGACCATCTGTCGTTGCTCCTTGGAAACGAAGTTCTCCCTATACCGGCCACCTGCTGGCCACCGCCGCGGGGTTGCCACGCACAGCGGCGAAGCCCGCCGGCGGCGGCGATTATAGTCCCCCGGCGCTCCCGACCTGAATCGTTTGCACCGGCTCAGTCGGAATCATCTTAAGGTGTTCCCTAATGTTTCGCGGTGGCGGGCAAATCTGCCGCTGTGCACAACGCCCACCGCGATGGGTTCACAATGCGACCGGGCTGCTGTTGCGGGGCGTAGCGATGGAAAAGGCACCCAGCGGATTCCAGCCCGTTGCGAGGTCGTTCCACCCGCCTGACGGGCACCGGGTGCGCAAGACACAACCAACACAGGGCACCCGTCCACCCGGATGGGTGTACGGCGGCGAATGCGGTGCCGAATCGAACGGACAAGTGGACGTGTTCTACGAACTCATCGACGAAGTGAGCTGGGTCTAAGCGTCATGCAAGGTTGTTCGTAGGTACGTGGCAGGGCCGAAGCTTCGCTGGATCGGCATTTCGAGAGGGATCGCCCCTGTCCCAATCTGGAACATACTGGGCAGCAGTCCGAGGGCCCGGAGACCTCAGTTCCGTGCACTGAACAGCACGAGAGCCGCGAACGACCGCCGCTCTTGGCGGTCCGCCCGCTCGAACTCTTGGAGCACCGCCCGGGTGTCCACAATTAGGCGCTGCACGTCGCTCTTGTAGAAAGTCGCTACGGGTTGTAGTCCGCTTGGTGCCGCTGTTCCTGCAGGTCGACGAAACGGCTGGCGAAATCGCGGATCTCGACGGAAAAAGAGCGCATATCCGCGGGCGCCCGGCACGCTGCTTGGGCGCGCCCGTGGCTCAGGCTGCGGTAGATGCGGACCCAACCGGGGTGGCCGCGCATGTTCCTGTTGAAGAACTCGTTGGCGCAGCATTCGGCTAGGCCGTGGAACAGCGCGTAGTAGACCGTGCTGACCGCCCGGCGGAGATCGGACTCCAGCGGTCTTCCCGGGCCGGCGGGGACGAGGTTCTCGGCCGAGGTCAGAAGGTCAGACGGTCTCAGGCGAGAGATCCTTCGCGTCCGCCTTTGCGACGAGGTGCGTGCTGGGAGAAGCGTCGACTTCCATGTTCCAGAGGATGTCCTGGATCCGCGTCGCGAGACTGGGCTTGGCCGGAGCGCCGAGGTCTTCGATGTCGCCCTCGTAGATCGCCCAGACGTGGACCATGTCGTTGCCACACCACGAGGGGCGCCGCTTCACCCAGATGTCGGTGAAAACGACGCCGGGGTGCGATTCGGCTACGGCCTCCCTGATCGAGGGCTCGACCTTGCGCAGGACTTCGTCGGTTGTGACGGGACTTTTCACTCTCAGTTCAGCGCTAGTTGGGACTGATGGGGATTAAAGCAGGCATACGCGCGACGGGCAAATCGACGGCATCGCTAGCTCAGTCTGCAGGTCTCGGTGGTCCCCGGATTCGCTAGGAGATCCGCCACACGCGGTCGTACGCGAGGTCGGCTAGGCGAGCTTGCCTTTGCTTGATCTCGGCTTGGCCCCAGGTTGGGTCCGGGCCCCGCTTCGGGTCTGGACCCCGTATTTCTTTGACAAGAGCCTTGGTGATAGGGAGCTCGCTCTCGTGGAGGACGTTAAGCTTCTCGGCCAAGCCCTCGTTGCCGGCGAGGGAGTTGATCCGCTTGTCGACTAGCGTGAGGTTGCCAAGCAGGTTGACGTAGGGTGCCACGTCCTTTTTCGAGAGGCCCCAGCCTTGGGCTGGGCTTTGCGGAAGGACATGCTCGGTATTGACGTTGTTAGGATCGATGCGCAGCTCTTTGGTGGATGCCATGTCGGCGTTAATGTTGTCGAGGATGTACCCGACAAAACGCCTGGCTTGCTGGGTGTTCTTGTAGGCGATGCCCATGAAGGACTCCTTGAAGACCTCCCGGGCAGGCACAAGGGGAATCAAGGCGTTCCTGAGGGCGGTTAGCACCTTTTCGACCGCAACGCGACGCTGTTCGGAGTCCGAAACTTGGACAGCCACGTGCAGTTGTCTGGCGTGTTCGCTGTAGACCTTCTCGCATTTGTTGATGGGTTGGCGGCAAACGGCGGAGTAGAGGAACGTGAACCGCTCGATGGTCCGCACGATGAACCTGGGCTTCAGACGGAGCCTGTGCAGGTTGCTGAACAGCCGGACGAGGAAGATGTAGGAGATGGTGTAGTTCATGCGCTTGATCGCGAGGAGGGAACGATATGTCTCGGGATGGATGTCTTTAGCCATCCAATCATCTTCGTTGCAAACGTACAGGTCATTGAAGATGCCGGCATCGTGGTGCAGGTCGTCGAGGAGGCCCTGCCAGTCGGTCGTTTCCCTCTTGATTTCGCGAAACAGTCGTTTTGCGGGACACGGTTTGTGCTTGGAGATCCAGTAGTAGCGGATGAAGCGGGTGAGCTCGGTGTTCGTGGCCTGGATTGCGGTGCGCATTTCCTCCCACGTGCCCTTTGCCTTGTCAGTGCCGTCTGAGACGCGGATTTTCTTGAAGATGAGGTTCTTGAGGAGGTCGGCAACGGACAGGTCGACACCGCGGGCGTTGGTCGTCTCGAATATCTCGTAGGCTTCCTCCTCCGAATCGATGCGCACATGGATGACGATCAGCGTCTCCAATTTGCTGCGAATCGCCTTCAGGCGCTCGAGCTTCTGTTCGTTGGAGGGTAGAAGATCGAGTTCCTGGTTGAGCTTTTCGAAAAAGAACGAGTAGTTGCTCTTGATCCGGCGCTCTTCCGCAGTTTTGGTATTGGCGTTGCGGATGTCGACGCCGCCCTTCTGGATATAGTCGCCGAAGAACGGTTGCGTCGTGTCGCCGCACAGGATGCGGTAATCTTCTTTTCCGTGGCGGTCCTTTAGTGCGATCTCGAACTCTTGGATGAGTTGCGACAGGTCCGGGTTGTAAAGCTTCGCGACGTCCCTAAGCACCGCCTCGAGGATGGTGATGGAGAGGAGGCGCTGCTGGCCGTCGATGACGTCGATGTAGGTCTCCGTGCGCTGGTGCTCGTAGTTGAAGATCATCGAACCGATGAAAAGCGTTTCCTCCTGAAGGAGGTCGTTCCAGAATTCCTCGACATCGTCTTCGCCCCACGAGTACGGTCGTTGGTACCTGGGGATGCGAAATCGGGCGTCGTTGGCGAAGAGGACATCCTTCATCAGGCGGTCTTCCGCCTTGAATGTGAGCGTTCGGTTCATACCGGCCCTCCTACGAGCATGGGAAAGGAGGAGGATACCCCATGGCCGGGGCCAGCCACCAATCGGGGTCGTTGGGCAGGCGGCGGGAGGCTTGGCTAAGGACGCTGATAGTAGTCGTTCGCGGTTCCGAGCAAAGGCTGCCGTTCGCCGACGGCGATGTAGTCGAAGTAGTCCACGCGAAGGCGCGCAAGGTCCACCTTGATTCGTTCTATGAGGTTGGGTTCGGGCGCGTGGAAGTCGTCGTACAGTAGGAACGTGACCTTGCGCGACTCGAGGTGGACCTTGACCAGGTCGACATAGCCAGCGTCGCCGAACAATTGCAACGCGCAACCTACGTAGACGCGTATGAGTGGCAGGCTCTCGCTCAGGACGGATTGGTGGAAGGTGAGATCGTGCGTGCCTTCCATGCGCCCGATGCGGAGTTCCCGGTGGCAGAAGACCGCGGCTTCTTCGACGCGGGCGGCGTCACCGGCTGCGAACAGGGCGCGTTTGCCGGCGGCCCGCGCCTTGGTGATGTTGCCGAAGAAGTGGGCGACGTCCCGCTGTAGGCGAACAGGCAGAGTGCGGTAGGGTCTGCGGCGGGCGAAGTGGCCGAGCGCGAAGTAGACGAGTAGGTCTTCTTGCCGTCCAAGCGCGGCGGCTTCGAACTGCTCGGGTTCGTAGAGACGGCTCACCCAGTCATGCACCCGTCGCCGTGATCCGAGGGTGGCGACAAGGGCTTGCGCGGCGGGACACTCGTCCGCTGCCGGGGGGCGTCCGAGTTCCAGCGTCTTGAGCCAGTAGGTCTCTATCTGCGCGCGGTTGTCCTCGATGAGGCGCGCAACTGCCCGACTGGTCTTTTCACGCCGCAGGAGGCGCCACTCGCGGCGGACCTGCTGGCGGGCGAGCAGGAACAACTGCTCGTCGGCGGGCTGGCGGAAGACTAGGCAGATGCCGGGTGCCACGGGAATGGGGTTGGTGCCCAGCGTTGCCTCGAGGTAGGTGCGGAACTCGTCCTGGGCGTAGTACTTCTGGAAGGTGTTACGCTGAGTGACGACGCCGTCGCGGTACTCGGCGAACCGGGCGCGCTTGCTCTGATAGCCGAGCATGACGCTGACCGCCAGCACTTGGCGGGCGAGCGAGAAGGCGGTCTGGAGAGCCTCGCGTCGCTCGTCGGCATCCTCGATGACGTTGAGCACGAAGCCGATGTTGACGATGTCTGCGGGGAGGCGGGGGTCGTCCGGTCGGAACGCTGGATCCCAGCCGGCGGCGTCGACGCCCATGGCGGCGAGCAACCGCACGTCGTCGCCCTGGCCGCAGCCGTAGTCGAACACCGAGCGGGTGCCGTCGAGGAAACCCAACGCGAGAAGGTGCTGCATGGGGGAGGAAAGCTCGCGCCGCTGCAGGGCGGTGCGCTGCCGGTCGATGGACCCGATCACCAGCCGACGACCTCTCCGCGGTGGAGCGCGAGGCCGACTTTCGCCAACGCGCGCGACCAGCCGTACAAGGCCCCGATGCGCCGGGCATTCGCGAAGGCACCTCTGGCCTCGAGCCGGGCCGTCAGGTCGGCGGCGCCCGCAGCTAGGGGATGGCCCGCGGGGAGAAGCAGTTCCTTGCGGTGGAGGATCGGGGGACTACGGCGATTGCGGTAGTCGGTTTGCCGGGCGGTTCCGGCAGCGAGGTCGACGGCGAGCGAGCCGGCAAGGACGGGAAAGGGACTGGCAAAGTCGTTGTAGGTGAGAAAACTGACGCGTGCGGGCGGTTGCAGCTTGACGACGTTGTAGCCGGGCGTTTCGGGCGAGAAGCGATGCCAGGTCGCGTTCAGCAGGTCGACGATGCAGGGCCGGGTGCGGATGAGTTCGATGTGGAAGTAGCTGGACGGCCCGACATGCTTGCCCCGGGCGGTTGCCTGCAACCGGGAGCGGACGAGTTTGATGTCGAGGTGCGGAGAACGATCCATGCCGCATAGGCCCTACTTCAGGACGGCCAGATCCTCGAGCGAGCGCACGTGGCCCATCTTGTGCAGTCCGTTCTCGATGTGGCTGGCGATGACGAGGCCGGGGTCGCGGTTGTCGTTGACGGTTTCGACGTAGCGCACGAGCAGCACCTCGTAGAGCTCCTGGTGCTCGCCGAAGAGCGTGGGCGCATTGAACTCCTGGCCAGCTAGGTCGGCGGCCCCGTGGGCGACGCAGCGCATGTCGCGAGCGGACAGCAGGAACGCAAAGCGCCCGAGGATGTTGGGCGTCAGGCCGGTCCTGGACTTCAGGTACCGCAGGCGCCCGGTGGCCCGCTCGGAGACGCGTACGCGGTGGGGAATCATCCTGCGGCCCAGTGCCGCGACCGCCAGAAATAGCCCTCGTGAAGGCTGGATGCTTGCTCGGCGTTGTCGTAGCGGATCTCGAAGGCGTGGCTGACGGAGGGCGAGAGCCTCCTGTAGAAGGACTCGTCGACCTCCACATCGGTGGACAGCAGGATGACTTGGTGGCTCGCCCGGGGGAAGTAGCTGGTGACCAGGTTCGAGCGGTGCTGGGAATCGAGGCGGCCGAGGGGGGTGTCGATGACGACGGGAAGGCGGCGGCCGGATGTGCGCGCGAGGGCATCGAGCATGGCGATGGCGTAGATCTGTTTCTCGCCCGCGGAGAGCTGCGCCTTGCGCAGTTCTCGGCCCTCGCGGTTGAACAGCTTGACGGTGAAGTTCAGCGGGTCGATGCGGGCGTTGGCGAGAAGATCGTCTTTGCGCGCAAGTTCCTGGAAGGCGGTCCCGAACTCGAACTCGAGCTCTGCGAGGGTGCGCTGCGCCTTAACGCGGCGGAAGTCCTTGAGGAGGCGACGGGACCGCTCGGCGTACTCGAGTGGCTGGGCGATCTCCTCCTGCGCGGACCGAGCCGTATGGCTCTCGCGGAGCGTGCGCGCCTTGCTGATCGCGATGCGGTAGCGTGTCTTGAGTTCGCGCTTGCGGACGGCCACATCCACGGCGGCGTCACGGGTCTCCTTGGCGAGTTCGGCCAGCTTGGCGACATCGTCGGCAAGAGCGGCCTCGTCGGGGGCCTGTTCGAAGCGGAGCGTGACGGCGTCGAGTTCCCCTTGGGTAGATTCGATGCGCTCGAGAATACGCTCGACCCGCGCCGTGGACTCCGGAATGGCGTGGCGGATCGCATGTTCCATGCGGCCGAGGGCGGTGTGGCTGACGTCGAGCCGCGTTTCCGTAGGCGGTACGGGCCTGAGGGCGGCGTTGAGAAGGTGGTCGATCGTTTCCCCGGCGGAACCGTCGAGCTCGTTCTTGAGGGTCGCAGCGAAGGAGGTGAGCAGGTCGTTGGCGTCCGCGCGGGCGCGGGTGCTGAGGGTTGCCGCAGCGGCCTCGACGGCGGGGAGCAGCGCTTGGCGGGCCAGCGCCAGGGGGTAGATGCCGGCGAGTTCGTCGCGCAGTTCCCGTTCGCTCTTCGCGAGCGCGTCCGCCAGGTCGGCGGACTTGGCCCGCCAGGACTCGCGGGAGACGCCCCAGTCCCCGCCGCGTTCGCTCAGCCGTAGGTCCAGCCGGTCGTGTTCTGCGACGAGCTCGTCCAGGTGTTCCTGGACGCGAGCGAGCTCGTCCGTTTTGGCATCGATCTCGGCAAGTAGGTCTTCGTACTCGGCTTGGCATCGATCGAGTTCGTCGCTCTCATCCCGTTTCGCACCATTGGCGCTTTGGCGCAGCATGTAGATCCGCAGGTCGGCGCGCAGGCGTTCGACGAGGTGCAGGCCGAGCAGTTGCTGGATGGCATCGCGGAGGGTGCGGCCCGTCTCGTCCTCGGCGAGTTCGGCGATCTTCTCGCCGTCGAAGAAGAACAGGTCGGAGACGCCGATGGGCACGAGTTCGTTGAGGAAGCCCTGGCAGGCCTCGGGGGACAGCGAGAGCGGCTGTCCGTCCTGGAAGACGGACAGTTCTTCCTGTACGCGGCGTCTGGCTGTGGACCAGGAGCGGCAGACGGTGTAGCCGGAGCGGTCGCCGAGCTTGCCGTACACGAAGTCGATCTCGACGGATGCCTCGTGGCTGCGGGTCATCAGGGCGGAGGGGGCGTGGATGCTCTCGCGGAGGAACAGATGGTAGGCGCTCATCGAGGTGCCCATGCCGAGCGCGTGGCGCCCGTAGAGAGCCAGCTTGATGGCCAGCATGAGCGTGGTCTTGCCGGCGCCGTTGAGACCGCCGAATAGGATGATCGGTCGCTCGGCCCGGTATCGGACGCGGGGAGCGAGGTCGATGACATGGCGGCCCCGGTAGGCGCGGAAGTCGCACAGGGTCAGGCGTTCGAGGATCACGCGTCGTCGCCGTCGTCGAGCGCCGCGAGCGCTTCCTGAAGCCGGTTGATCTCGTCCTGGTAGCCGCCGTCGCGGACGCGCTCGCCCTGTTCGAGGACGATGTGGAGCGGTTGCCACTCTTCCGTCAGGATGGCCCGGATCCGCTCCGGCATGCCTCGGCGCCTGGCGAGGCCGTCCATGGAGAGCTCGAGGTCGAGGAGCTTGCGCACCAGCGTCGGCGGCACGGCGTGCTTGGTGCCGAGGTCGGCGAGGATCTGCTCGTCGGCGGCGGTGAAAGCGCCGGCGTCGTGGTGCGTCCAGTCGAGATCCTTGCCGAAGACGCGCCGGTAGATCGCCGGCAGATGGTCGGCCCAGTCCGGTTCGTTGGGGTCGTTCAGCCACTGGCGCCGGATGTGGTGGAGTTCCTGCTCGGTGACAAGCTCGATGTCGTGGCCCGCCGTGCGCAAGTCGCGCTGGAGGACGAGCAGGCGTTCCAGCCACTTGCGCCGGTAGCGCATCCAGTACGGACCGGGGACATGCTTGCGGACGCGGTTGCCCTCCCTGTCGTCCTGCATGCCGCCGCGGGCGAAGGACACCTTTCCGGTGCGCCGTCGGTAGTTGCGGAACTCGTTCTTGCGGGCTGGCTGGGTGGTTTCGGCCAGGACATTGCGGAATTCGAGGAGGGGCTTCATCCAGTCCTCGCCCTGTTCGACGAGGCTCTCCATGGCCTTGTCCTTGGTAACCACGGTGCAGGTCCAGCAACCGAAGCGGGAGTTGCCGCACGACGGCGTGCTGGTGTCGATGACGATCGGGCATTCCCCGGCGTTGGAACCCCGGTAGAGCTCGAGGAGTGCGCGGTTGTCGCCCCCCCAGGGCTGCGGCGCGGACATGAGGTACTCCCAGACCTCGTCCGCGGTCCAGTCGTCGATCGGGGTGTAGACATAGGCGTTGGGCAGCGACGTGTGCCTGCCGAGGCGCGAGCCGTCGACGCGGTGCTTGGCGATGACCTGTGCCCGGGTGGCGCTCTCGGCGCTGCGGGCGCCGAGGACCACGACCGCTTCGCCGTGCTGCGCCACCTTGTCCAGAATGAAGGCGTTGACGGGGTTGATCTTCATGCGCTCGGTGCACCACCGGAACGCCTTGGTGGGTGCCGGATAGCCCCTGCCGAGCAGGTTGACCCAGAACGTCTGGTTCTCGTCGGGGGTGACCTGGTGCGCTTCGAGCGGGACGCTCGTCGCCGCGGCGGTCTCGTTCAACGTGGAGAGTGTCCGGACGAGCAGGTCGACGACCACGGGCGTCTCGACCAGGGTGTCCGAGGAGACGACGAAGATGCGCTTGACGCGTTGGTCTGCGGGCAACGAGAGCACGGCTGCGTATACGAGTTGCAGCACCGCGGTGGAGTCCTTGCCGCCGCTGAAGCCGATCACCCACGGGCGGTCGTCCTCGAGGTAGAGGTCGCGGATTTCGGTGATGAGATCCTTGAGCGGCCGCCCCGCTGGCGCGAGCGCATCGGCCTGCTCCCAAGTGGACTCGTAGAGGAACGCCTCAGCCACCGTTTGCGGCCAGTTCGTGTTCGAGGGCCTGCTCTTCGGCGCTGAGGTCGAGCCCCATGAGCGTCTTGAGGAGGTTGGCGGTCAACTGAATGCTGGTCTTGGCCTTGCTGATTCTGCCGTGCTGCATGGCGCGCCCCTCCCAGAGCTGGTTGTTGGACCGTGACCAGTCGACGTCCGCGAGCCTGCACAGCTGGCGACGCCAACGCTTCGGGTGGTCCGCCACGAGATCGGCACCGGCGGCAGCGATGGCCGACAAGGCGACGCCGTGCGCGTGAATGCAATCGCGCCGGAGGTCGCCGGGAGAGACCTTGCGTGCCCTAGCCATGCGCCAGTCCGGCATGGCGTCGCAGACGGCGGACCAAAAGGCCGCCGCGAAGGCCCGCTCGTCAAGGGAGATATCGTCCTTGCGTCCCTTGCGGAGCAGCGCACGGCTGGCCGTCTTGATGCCGCTCAGCGTGAAGAGCTTGGTGCTTCGATTCGATAGGCTCGAACGCTCCATCTCCGTCATGCCTTTGAAGCCCTCGACAGTGAATGCCAGGTAGCGCGCGAGCTCGGAACTGGGGTCGCGCCGGTCGTAGAGCGTGCTCAGGGAGTCGCTGGGCCGGATGGCGTGCTTGTTGAGGTCGGCGAACATCTGCTGGCTGCGCTTGAGCCCGCGGTCGACGAAGAAGATGACCGGAACATGGTCGTCGCGCAGCTCCGGGCACTCGGCGAGCGCCTCTTCGACGGCCGCGCGGCGATGCTGCCCGTCGTTGATGAGCAGGCGGGCGTCCATGGGGAGTTCGAGCGTGCCGACGGTCTCGCGTCCGTTGCTGTCGCCGAGGGGGGTGAAGCCGACGGACTGGTCGACCGAGGCGGTCAGGGCCGAGACCACGTAGTTGGTACGATTCTGGACCAAATAGCGGGCAATCTCGGGTACTCGGTGGCGGTTGAGCGTGCGCTGCGCACGGAGCTCGGGCGGAACCTCGTCGTCGTCGAAGACGAACAGCTTGGGGAGCAGGCGCATGGGACACATCGCCACGTAGAACTCGGCACCGGCCTGGGTGCCCCTCAAGGCCGGGAAGGTGTGGTTGAAGCCGTCCATGCGTGGTTGGAAGTCATACTTTTGGGGCAAAAATAACGTTTCCCGCGCCTGTATGTCAATATTTTCACGTCCAATGCCGGTCTGAAGGCGGAAAGGCGGCTAGAATGGGCAAGCGCGGGGAAGGGGTGTAATGTGCGCCACTGGCCCGTAGGCAGGGAGCACGGTGACAACGGGGACGGCAGGCAAGTCCGGGAACACGGACGGGAGGGCGCACGCGACGATGCCTGCGAATCTCGCTCGGTTGAAGTCCCACTACCGCAGCGGCGCGGACGACCTGGCCGCCGAGTTCTTCGCGCCGTGCCTGCGCAATGCAAGCGTCTACCGGCGCGCGGCGGGATACTTCTCCAGCACGGCGCTCTTGACGTGGATGGAGGCGCTACCTCGGCTCGTGCAGGGCGAGGAGCTGAAGGTGCGGCTGATCGCAGCGCCGGAACTGAGTGCGCAGGACAAGGACGTTTTGCAGGAACTCGTGAGCGAGGACAAGCGGGCGAAGCACCGGCGGTTTCTGGTCGAACGCATGCTGGACGAGGTCGTCGCTCTGGCCGAAAACCCGGCGGACGACGGCGTCCGGGCGCGCATCTTCGCCTGGCTCGTGGCGAACGGGCGTCTGGACATCCGGTTCGCCTTCCCGAAGCACATCGAGGTGCCCGGCATCTTCCACGAGAAGATGGGGGTGTTCGATTTCGGCGACGAGGCCCGCGTGGCGTTCACGGGGTCCGCGAACGAGACGCTGGGCGGGCACCGCCTGAACTACGAGTCGATCGATGTCTACCGGAGTTGGGTGGCGGGGGACGCCGAGCGCGTCGGCACCAAGGTCGCTCAGTTCGACGAGGCTTGGGAGAACGAAGCAGAGGGGCTCGACGTGGAACGGCCGAGCGCCGAGACGGTCGCGAGGCTCCGCGCGAGGGCCCCGGGCAAGCTGCCGCGCCGACGCGGGCCGCGGGCGGTCGACGAACCGGAGGACCGGCGCTGGCGGCACCAGGAAGAAGCGGTCGACGCGTTCCTGGCGAAGCGGGCCGGGGTGTTGGAGATGGCGACGGGCACCGGCAAGACGCGGACGACGCTGAAGATCCTCCAGCGCCTGATCGACTCGGGGGAGCTGAAAGGCGCGGTGATCGCGACGGACGGCACGGACCTGCTCGACCAGTGGGCGGTGGAACTGGACGGCTGGGCGCTGGCGGCGAAGCGGCCATGGCTTGTCTACCGGCAGTACGAGCGCCACAAGGAAATGGGTGAGTTTGCGCTCGCGCCGGAAGACGGGATCCTGGTGATTTCTCGGGCGCAGTTGCCAAAGGCGGTGCGGCGGATCCCGTGCGAGGCGTTGCGGAACATGATCGTGGTGCACGACGAGGTGCATGGACTCGGGGTGCCCACCTTGGTAGCCTCGGTGAAGGGGTGGCATCGGCACTTCGGCTGGCGCCTGGGACTGAGCGCGACGCCGGAGCGGAGCTACGATGAGGAAGGCAACCGCTTCATCCTCGACGAGATCGGACCGACGGTCTACCAGTTTCCGCTGGGGGCGGCGATCGCGCGCGGGGTTCTGAGCGAGTTCGACTACGTGCCGCTGCCGTACGAGCTGACGGACGGGGATCGCCAGAGAATCAGAGCGGTGTACACGCGGCGCGCGGCGCGGAAACGCGAAGGCGATCCGATGTCGGACAAGGAGCTCTGGAACGAGCTCGCCAAGGTGTACAAGACGGCGGAGATGAAGCCTGAGGTGTTCGGCGGGTATCTGGAGGGCCACGCGGCGCTGCTGCGCGACTGCATCATCTTCGTCGAGACGAGGGAATACGGCAACGGACTGCTGGAGGGTCTGCACGAACACACGACGAAGTACCGCACCTACTACGCCGAGGACGACCGGGGCCATCTGGAACAGTTTGCCCGGCGCGAGATAGACTGCCTGATCACCTGCCACCGGATCTCGCAGGGCATCGACCTGCGCTCGCTGCGCACGGTCGTCCTGTTCGCGTCGGCGCGCTCGAAGCTGGAGACCATCCAGCGGATCGGTCGCTGTCTGCGCGTGGACCCGGACGCGCCGGCGAAGCGCGCGCTGGTTGTGGACTTCGTCCGGTCCGGGGGGGCTGGTTCCAGGGGCGACGAGATCCCGAGCGCGGACGAAGAGCGATTCGAGTGGTTGCGGTCGTTGTCGAAAGTGAGGAGGTCCAATGACGATTGACGAGGCGCTCGAGCAGGCGCTGACGGAGACGGTGCGGGACCGGGGTCAGCCGGAAGCGGTGGCCCGGCGGCTGACGGCCTGGTTGCGGCAGATGAGCCAAGCACCGCTGACGAAGGAGGAAGAGGCCAGGTTCCTGAACGCGGTCTGCGACGAACTCAAGCTGGAGGCAGAGGATGCGGATTGAGATTGCCGGGTGGGAGAGCGAGTGGCTTCGCTGCCCCGACATGGCGGTGGATCTGCGCCGTGCCGGAGAGGTGCCCTCGGTGTCGCTGGTCCAGATGCCGAACGGCACGGGCAAGACGACCACTCTGGAACTCCTGAACGCGGCGCTGAGCGGTTCGGCCCGGGAATGGAAGCCAGAACAGGTTCGCGGGTACCGCCGGGGCGGCGAGGGCTCGGTCGGGCGATTCAAGGTGATGTTGCTGGTGGATGGGAAGCCGTTGTCGATCGAACTGTTGCTCAACTACAGCACGGGACGGGCAAGCTATCGGTCGACCAGTCCGGGAAGCGGGGGCGTCGTTCCGGTGTGGCGCGTTCCTCCGGCGATGACGCGCTTTTTGAAGCCGGAGTTTCTCAGTCTGTTCATCTTCGACGGCGAGTTCGCTGGACGTCTGCTCGATGGTGGCAAGACCGAGGCGGAGGAAGTCGTGGATGCCCTTTGCCAAGTCTATCTCCTCCAAGACGCGGCCTCGTTCGCGCGGGAACATTGGGAAAGGGAGTCGAAGGCGGACACGACACGGACGAAAGTGGGGCTGGACAGGGTCCGGGACCGCCGCAATCAGATGGCGGGTCGGGAAACGAAGGTCGTCGGCCAACTTGAAAAGGCGAAGGCGGAAAGCGCCGAGTTGGCGAAATCCGTGGACGAGCTCCGCGAGAAGATACGACATCGGATCGACAGCGTGGCGGAGACGAGGGATCTGCGCGATGCTGCCGAGGAGGAACGGGCGGAAGCGCGGAGGGACGTGGCCGAGAGGCGGGCCAAGCTGATGACAGCCCTGCGGCTTCCGCATGCCGTGCATCCGACCCTGGCCGTCCGGCTGATGGAACTCCGCGACAACTTGGATCGCGTGCGGCTGCCGGAGAACACGTCGGCCCAGTTCTTCGAGGAGCTGGTCGAGGAGGACGACTGCGTTTGCGGTCGGCCGATGGACGAGGGGGCACGAGAGGTGATTCGGGCGAGAGCGGCGCGGTACCTGGATGCGGACGACTCGGGCGTGATCAACGCGCTGAAGCAGGACATCTCCCGCTATACCGAAGAGCCGGACGATGACGAGGAGGACGCCGGCTACTCGCGTGTGCTGCGCTTGCGGAGAGAACTCACGGAAGCGCTCCGCAGGGAACGGCTGGCGGACCAGCAGGTGCGGGTACTGATGGACCGCCTCATCAAAGCCGGGGACACGGAACTAGAGGCGTGGCAGGCGGAGGCTGAGGAGAAGGAGGATCGGATCGAGGAGCGCCGAAGGCTGGTCGCGGAGATCGAAGGGCAGGGCGTGGGAGACTCCAACGCGGAGACATCGAAGTGCCTGCGGGTGATCCGTCGGAAGATCGAAAAGCTGAACGAGCGAATCGCCCAGATCGAGGGAACGGTCCGGCTGCGCCGGCAGACGGAGTTGATCGCCTCGTTGCTGAAAGAGGCGAGGGAGCGCGCGCGGGAGCGGATCAAGGCGGAGCTGCTCGAAGAGTGCAACGGTCGGCTGTCGGTGATTCTCGAGAACGACCCGCTGGCCATCGAGCGAATCGACCGTTCGATCCGGCTGCGCGGACAGCGGGGGGCAAGCGCGGGGCAAACGCTGGCAATTGGCTACACGTTCCTGATGAGCGTTTTGAGCAGGGGGCAGAACGATTTCCCACTGGTTGTGGACAGTCCGGCGGGGCCGATCGACAAGGGCGTGCGGCGGCGGATCGGCCGGCTGCTGCCGAAGCTGTGCAGCCAGTTCGTGGGGTTCACCATCAACACCGAGCGGGAGGGCTTCGTGGACGCGCTGGAATCGAGGGTCGACGACATCGTCTACCTCACCCTGTTCAGGAAGACCCCTGGAACCCGACGCATGATGGATGCCTTGCCGGAGAAGCGGTACACGGAGACCCGCAACGCGGTTCTGGTGGACGACAGGGACTACTTCTTCGGTTTCGACATAGAGGAGGAGGAAGAAGATGCCGTTCAGGCTTCGTGAGGACGCAGAGCGGTGGTTCAGGGAGCTGGACGGCAAGGAGCCGACGAAGACCAAGTTCGACCTCTACTATTTCTGCCTGATGGCGGGGCTCGCGAGTGGTCGCGCGAGCGATCCGTCGGACTTCGGGGCGCGGGAGATCATCGACGAGTTCATCCAGGACTACCAACCGGCGCAGCGGCTGCTGATCGGACTGCTCGTCGCCGCGGAGGTTCGGCGGGGCGGCATCGACCTCGGCGAGAAGGCCGCCGTTCGCGCCGTGTTCCGGCGACTCGTTACTCCGGGTTCAAAGACGCAACTGACGGAAGAAGGTATGCGCTGCATGAATGCGTACGCGAGTGGTGGGTACGATTTCCTGGCGGAGTCGCGCGATGTGGCACCGGAATCGCCGGAGGAGTTTGTGCGGGATTTCGTGGGGTTGATAGATAAAGCCGTGGGAGTGGAGTAGCGCCCCGAACCGCGCTCCGGTTGCACACAATTCGCCGCCGAGTTCGAAGGAGAACCAGGCGGGCGAACGGGACCCGGAGATGCGTCAGACGAGGAAGGGCAAGCAGTGGTATTTCGGCTACGGCAAGATGAGGTAGCGGGGCCTAGCGAAGAACACGCGACGCATCGCGATGCCACTGGGGTTAGCGAATCTGTTGATCGCTGGTCGCCTGATAGCGTGCCCGTGCGTCCGATTGCCGCGAACGGCGGCAAAACCGGCGGAACCATGCCGCACGCACCCATACTGTGCCGCCGGGCGCGGAAACGGCAGTAGCTGGCCTCAAACCGCCAATCTAGGCACTTGTTCAGACCTCCCTTAGCGCCCCTCGTGCCGGCGTAGGGGCTCGGTCAGGGTCATAGCTCGGAAGTTCATTTGAATAACTCTTGTTATGTGCGTCGAATTCACTGAATATAACGACCATGATCGAACGAATTCTACATTCCCGCCTCGCAGGGCACCCCAAGAGCGTATTGTTGTTGGGGCCGAGGCAGGTCGGCAAAAGCACCTTGTGCCTCGAGCTCGAGCCGGACCTCGTCGTAAATCTGGCGGATGAAGAGACCTTCAGGCAGCATCTGAACGACCCGGGCCTGATCAAGCGAATCGTCGATGCGCTGCCCGAGGGGCCGCGCCTCATCCTGGTCGATGAAGTGCAACGCCTGCCCAACATGCTCAACACCGTTCAGGCGCTGCTGGATTCCCGTGCATCATTGCGGTTTCTGCTGACGGGCTCGTCAGCCCGAAAACTGCGGCGCGGCCGTGCGAACCTGTTGCCGGGCCGGGTTCTGCTCGAATACCTCGCTCCTCTTGTCTATTGGGAAATCGGGGATCGGTTCGATTTGCGCAAGGCGCTGACCATTGGCACCCTGCCCGAAGTCTATCTGCAGGATTACGGCCCCGATATCCTGAATGCCTATGTTGCCGGCTACCTGCGGGAAGAGATTCAGGCAGAGGCGCTGACCAAAGATCTGGCGTCCTACAGCCGTTTTCTCGACTTGGCCGCCGAACTCAGCGGCCAGTACCTCAACTATTCCAAAGTCGCTTCCGACAGCGAAATAAAAAAGGATGCGGTTCGGCGCTACATGGAAATGCTTGCCGACACCTTGCTGGTCGAGCTGCTCCCGAGTTATACGGGAGTGGGGAAGGAACGACGAGCCAGGCAGAAAGAGAAGTTCATCTTCTTCGACCTCGGGGTCAGGAATTCACTGCTGGGCAGAAGAAATCCAGCTTATTTCAGCAGGGAGGAACTGGGCAGCCTGTTCGAGCAATGGATGGCTCTCCAGATCCTGTACTACAACCGGCTGCATAGGAAAGGCTGGCGAATCAGCAGCTATCGCGATGCCATGGGGGTCGGGGTCGATCTCGTGATCGAAACCGGCACCGAGTGTATCGCGGTCGAGTTCAAATCCTCAGCGAGGGCTTATGAAAAGATGTTCAGGGGAATGGTGAGTTTCGAACAGATCGCCAAGCGCAAGGTCAAACGATACCTAGTCTATCAGGGCGGGTTCGAGCAGCGGTTCGAGCATCTCGGCTTGGCCGTTCCCTACGGCAACTTCCTGGATACTGTGGTTCCGGGGCTGGATTGAGCCGCAAGTTTGCGGCAAAGGTCAAGCTGCTGCACTACCTGGTAGTGTATCAATTTGAATCCCGAGCCTGCCGAATCCCCTGTGTGCCGTGCCTCCACTCGGCCCAAAAATTCAAGCTGATACACTACCCACTACCTGCGCTTTAAGGAACATCCCAAAGTGTTCGCTCTTTACGCGTTGCCAGCCGTCGCGCGGGACTTCAATCGTTTTCCAACTGTCCGTGCCACAGCGCATCCAGAAACACCTGCCAAGGCGTCACTTCAATGCCGTCCACGACGCGGCGCATGGGCTCCATGCACACCAGCAGGTGGCGTTTGGTGATGCCTTCCTCCGCAAGCGCTGCTAGGCCGCGCAGGTCCCGGAAGCTGGCGTTTGCCTTCGCCTTCACCTCGACGGCGATGTCTTGAAACACGAAATTCACCTCGAATCCGGACTTGGACCGCCAATAGCCGGGCGGGTCGAGCAGGTGGTGGCTGCAGTAGGCGGTGATTTCCTGGTGAATGAAGCTCTCGAAGGCCTCCCCGTATTCCGGCGTGCCCGGTGCCAGACCGCTGCGGCCCTGCAGGTACCGCGCCAAGCCGATGTCGAACAAGTAGTACTTTGAGGTGGACACCGCCTTGCGCTTGCGAGTTTCCGTGACGGCCGGCACCTCGTGGGCGATGAAAGTGTCCTTGAGAATGTCGTAGTAGGCCCTTGCCGTCGAAGCGGGCACCTGGGCGTCGTTTGCGAAACTGGCGAAGTTGATCATGCGCCCGTGGGCCAGGGCGGCGGCGCTCAGAAAGCGGCTGAACGCGCCGACGTTGCGCACCACCGCGTCCGCAGCAACCTCCTCCTTCAGATAGTCGCCGGCGTAGGCCGCCAAGTCTTCGCGGGGTGCATCGGAAAAGTAGATGGGTGGCAACAAGCCATGCTCCAAGGCGCGGTTCAGGTCGAAGCGCGTTCCCAACTCATGCCGGGTGAAAGGATGCAGCGCACGGGATCGAGCCCGGCCGCCAAGCAAGTTCACGCCCTTGCGGCGCAGGCTGCGGGCGCTGGAGCCGGTCAACAGAAACCGCACCCCGTGCCGCTCAATCATGAGCTGCACTTCGTTCAGCAATTCTGGCAGCTTTTGGATTTCGTCTATGACCACTAGGGTCGTTTCCGGCGTCAGGGCTTCGCGGATCAGCGCCGGGTTGCGCGACAGGCGCAGATACAGGGTTTGGTCAAGCAGATCATAAACGGGGCAGCCCGTTAGCTGCTGGCGGATCAGCGTGGATTTGCCGGTTTGGCGGGGCCGAACAGGAAGCAGGACTTGCTTTCGAGCACCTCGCGGATGTTTAGGTGTCGTGGAATGTCGGGATGGAACATCGAAAACAATCAACGGTGTAGCCGCTGATTATCATGACAATCGACAACAAATGCCATGGAAGAGGCGTCGGCAAGTAGTCGCTCAGTCCCTAATAGCCGCTGGCTCGGCGGCCGCTAGGCCGCTTTGGCGCAGGGTTCTCAGGGCACGGCGGTCGAACGTTGCCAGAACCGTTCCGCCAAGGCTCTCGCCCTGTTGGGCAATGGCACCGTCGGCGAAATCGCCGCCGGACCGAAGCGCTTTGATACCCGCATCGACCGCAAGGTTATCGGTTACCACCGTCTCGACGGCGCAGACAGACTGAATCGTGTCTGCGACCTGGCTGGCAGTCTGACCGTAGCTGCGTCTCAGCACCCAGGAGAACTCGCAGAAGACCGGGACTGGAATCGCGAGGAGCGTTGCGCGCGCCAGCAGCGCCTCGGCAGCGTTCGCCTGTTCGGTGTCGTCTCGAAGTGCGGTGCGCAGAAGCACGTTCGTGTCCAGAGTAATTCTCACTCTTCACCCGCCCATCCGGCTGCAGAGGCCTCCCCGATCTCCTCTATCGAAAGGCGCTCTGTGTCGGCCCGCTCCAGCATCCCAAAAATTGTCGACACCGGCTTCCCCGACTGCGGTTGTAGCTGAATGCGATGATCGTTGAGGAGATCGACACTGAGTTTGTCGCCAGGCCGCACTCCGAGGTGCCGGAGCACTTCCTTTCGAAGCGTGACCTGTCCCTTGGCGGTGACTGTAAGGGCTATGGTCATAGCGTGAAACCTGTGCGTGGAAACGCACTCAGAGTAAGGCAATTTGGCCTTGATATCAACGACCACGGGCCAGCCAGAGATCATAGGCCATTTGCAGGCCGAGCCAAGTTGCCGGCGTCGAGCCGAACGCCTTGGTGAGGTGGGTCGCCATGTCGACGGAGACGCCTGTGCGCTCGTTAGCCAGTTCGGACAGGGACTGTCGGGAAACGCCGAGGTGAGTAGCGGCGGCGGTCACCGACAATCCGAGTGGCTCGAGACGTTAAAGACGGCTTGCCGAAATTCTGCTACCTTCGGGTCTTTGGCGATAGGTCCGCGGTATGTACAAGGTAACATCGCTGGAAATCGCCGAGTTGGCCGGGGTCTCCCAATCGACGGTGTCCCGGGCCCTGCGCGACAGCCCGCTGGTGAACGCCAAGACCCGGCGCAGAGTTCAGCGCATCGCCCGGGAACACAACTACAGGGTCGACCGCAGCGCCAGCAGCCTGCGCTCTCAGCACAGCCGCACCATCGCCATGCTTGTACACGAGGAATCCGGCATGGATTCCGACATCAACCCGTTCTTTGTATCCATGCTCGCCAGCATCACCCGGGCGGCGGCGGCGAGGAACTACGATGTGCTGCTCTCGTTCCAGCAACTAAGCAATAACTGGATCGGCGACTACGAGCGCAGCAACCGGGCGGAAGGCATCATTCTCCTGGGCTACGGCGGCTACAGGGATTACATTCGCAAGATCGAACTGCTCGACAATGCCCATGTCCTGACCTGGGGGCCTGTGCTAGAGGGACAGCCCGGCCACTTCGTCGGCTGCGACAACCGACGCGGCGGCCTCGTCGCGGCCCGGCATCTGCTCGAACTAGGCCACCGGCGGATTGCCTTCCTGGGCGACATTTCCGATGACTGCCCGGAATTTAAGGAGCGTTACCACGGCTACCGCGACGCCCTGAGACGGGCCGGGCTGTGCGCAGATCCTGTATTACGGGCATCGTGCGGGCTGTCCAAGCGGAGCGGTCAGCTCGCCGTACGCGAATTGCTGCGCCGGGGGGCCGAATTCAGCGCCCTGTTTTGCAGCACCGATCTAAGCGCATTGGGTGCCTTGCATGCCCTGCGCGAAGCGGGCCTGAGCGTACCCGCAGAGGTGTCCGTGGTCGGTTTTGACGACATCCCCTCCGCGACGCACGTTTCACCGCCACTCACCACCGTTCGGCAGAATACGGCCACGGCCGGGCAGGTCATGGTGGATACACTGCTGCGGCTGATCCGGGGGCATCCGGTAGCATCCCAACTGATTGAACCCGAGTTAATCGTGCGCAAGTCGTGCGCGCCGCCGGCTTCAGCGAACCTCCGCGATTAACATCGAGCGCGGCGGTAGAACCAGCGCCCCGGCGTCTATCGTGCCCTGCGGGGCCCTGTAGCCGTCAAGCTTTTCCAAGTGCCGGCCGTTGAACCGGCCCAGCTCGTGCGGGGCGATACGGCGCTCCTCGCCATTCAGGTTGAAGCACAGCAACAGCGTCTGCTCGGGCGTGGAACGGGCGTAGGACAGCAGGTCATGCCGCACCGGCAAAAAATTCTGATCGCCGTGCAGCAGGGCCGGCTGCCCCTTGCGAAAATGCAGGAAGTCCCGAACGCACTCGTAGACGGACGTTGGATTGCCCGTCTGCCGGTCGGCGGCCAGGGGGAAGTGCTTCGCATCCACGGGCAACCAGGGCTCGGCGCTGGAAAACCCGGCATGGGGGGTGTCTTGCCGCCACGGCATCGGCGTACGGCAACCGTCCCGGCCCTTGTATACGGGCCAGAAATTACGGCCATAGGGATCCTGGAGGTATTCGTGGGGTACCTCGGCCTCCGGTAACCCCAGTTCATCGCCCTGGTAGATGCAGACGGCACCGCGCAGGCAACTCAGGACGATGCAGAACAGCTTGGCGGATTCCGGGTGCGGCGCGTTGCCGGTCCAGCGGCTGGCGACCCGCTGCACATCGTGGTTGCCGATCGCGAGGCAGCACCAACCGTCCCCGGCCTTGCGCTGCAGGGCTTCCATAGTCCCCTTGATGTAGTTCGCCGAGCCGTCGGTGCCCATCAGATCGAAGCTGTAGGCCATATGCAGGCGGTGCTCGCCCCGGGTGTATTCGCCGATGACGTCCATGGAACAATCTGAACCGATCTCGCCCAGGGCGACCGCCCCATAGCGGTCGAGCAGGCGGCGAATGTCCTCCATGAACTCCAAGTTGTCCGGATGGGTATGGTCGTAGCGGTGCTCCTGCATGGCGTAGGGCGAACGGGCACCACCGCTGCTGAGGAATTCCTGCTGGCCCCGGAACTTGGGTGGGTTGTCGCGCAGTTGCGGGTCGTGCATGCAGAAGTTGACGGCGTCCAGCCGAAATCCGTCAACGCCGCGGAGCAGCCAGAACTCCAGGTTATCTAGGCTCGCCTGACGCACTTGCGGATTATGGCAATTGAGGTCCGGCTGGCTGGAGAGAAAGTTGTGCAGATAGTACTGGCCCCGGCGCGGCTCCCACTGCCAGGCCCCCCCGCCGAATACCGAGAGCCAATTGTTGGGCGGGTTGCCGTCCGGCCTGGGGTCGGCCCATACGTACCAGTCGGCCTTGCTGTTTTGCCGGCCTTCCCGGCTCTCTAGGAACCAGGGATGGCGATCCGATGTGTGGCTTAGCACCTGGTCGATGATGACCTTTAGCCCCCGCCGGTGGGCCTCGGCAACCAGCCTGTCAAAATCCTCCAGGCGGCCGAACAGCGGGTCGACCTGCCGGTAGTCGCTTACGTCGTAGCCGAAGTCCTTCATGGGCGACTTGAAGAACGGCGAGATCCAGATGGCGTCGACACCAAGCGCCTCGATGTAGTCCATCTGGCAGATGATGCCCGGCAAATCGCCGGTGCCGTTCCCGGTGCTATCCATAAAGCTGCGTGGATAGATCTGGTATATGACGGCGTTGCGCCACCAGTCGCTAGCCCGCATATTGCGCCAAGCCGCTCATGGGGTTCGCGAATTCTGTTCGTTTTCTCTCGATTGCCTTCATGTTGGTGAAGGTTGTTCCGGGTACAAACCGCGCTGGCACCGCCCTGGTGATGGCCTCCGACTTGCGGAGCATCCAATCAGCCATGCGGCGGTTTCAAGCCCGTACGATTGAGTTTATGGCGGCGGGGGCGGACTGCAATGGTGCTGCATTCGTATTCATCGATGCTGGGCGGGCAGGTCGGCGGGCTCTGCTGCCGGTGCCCGCCGGGCATCATTCGTGAATCGCGAGTCGCCCTCCGGTCAGTCCCATGTCTTGCTTCCAGGCCTCTATCCGGTCTAGGAACCCGGCCACCAGGTCGGGGTATTGGCCCGCCAGATCATGGTTGGCGCCGGGGTCGACGGTGATGTCGTACAGGGCCATTTCGTCGGAATCCGCATACCACAGGAAATGCCAGCGATGGGTTCTGACGTAATAGCCTTCTGCCGGTTGGCCCATCATGTCCTCCACCGAATGCCGGTTGTCCGTATAACCCACGATTGCGCTGCGCTCCGGCATAGAGCGGCCCTCCAGCAGCGGCCGCAGCGAATAGCCGGGCAACCCCTCGGGAACGCCCACGCCGACCAGATCGAGGATGGTGGGCACCAGTTCCATGGAGGTAACCAGGCTCGATGTGTTGAACGAATTGCGAATACGGTCCTTCCAGTAGAAGATGATCGGTGTGCGGAACGACTGGTCGAAGAGCCCGCCCTTGCCCTTGAGGCCGCCATTGGCGAACTGCAGGTTGTCGAGGGGCGTCGGATCCTGCCGCTGGTACTCGATGTCGGCATCCTGCTCCCAGCCGTTGTCGCTGAGATAGACGAACAGCGTGTTGTCCAGCAGGCCCCGGCTCTCCACATGATCGAGCAGGCGGCCGACACCGGCATCCCACCAGGTGATGTTGCTGTAATACAGCTTAGCCGATTCCGATAGATCCTGGTCCCGATAGTACTTGGTGAACTCATAGGGCGCATCGAAGGGCGTATGCGGAAGCTGTGGGCCGAACCAGATGAAGAACGGCCGGTCGCGGTGGCGGTCGATGAAATCGAATACCGGTTCCATGGTAACGCGAACCAGGTCGTTGCCCGCCCCGCCCATCATTTCGAGGAAGAACCGGTCCTGCCCGTGTACGGACAGATCCCAGCCGTCGCTCATGCCCTCGGTGAAATGCCCGTTGCGGTGGGAGCCCTCCCACCACTTTCCGCCCTGCCAACTCACATAGCCCGCCTCGCCAAGCAGCTTTGGGAGGGTATCGAACTCGCGCATCGCCATCGCCTGCTGGGTCACCTCCCAAATACGCCGCTCTGGGCCGGCAAGGGAGGCGTAGCTTGCGTCCTCGCGACGTCGGTGCTCTAAAACCTCGGCCTCGCGCTGTACATATTGAACGGGGTGCAGGCCGGTGATCATGGTGCGCAGCGACGGGCGGCAGTAGGGGGCGGTCACATGGGCGTGGGAAAAGGTCACGCCGCCGGCGGCAAGGGCGTCCATGGAGGGCGTGACCACGTTGTCATCGCCCATGAACCCGAAATAGGGGTAGCCGTGGTCGTCGCCAATGAGCAGAACCACGTTGGGTGGGCGTTCTGCCAAAGCCGACGCACCGGGCAATGCGGCGCAAACCAGCAACGCCGCAAGCAGCGCCCGGCGCAGCGACGCCCATGCGTGGCGGCATGGGGGTTGCCCGACGGTTGGCGGCGGATGGTCAGGCATCGGCCGGAGGTGGCGCGAGGCCCCCCCAGTTCTCCGGGGTGTCGGCCCCGTGGTCGTAGATATTCTCGCCGTTCCTGATGAATGGAACGGCAAGGTTGAACCGCTCGCCGGTGCGCGAGTGGCGAACCGGGGCGGAGACATACTGTGGCAGGTAGACACGTCGCATGGCCTGGGTGGTATTGGTGCCGCTACTGTGCAGATTGTAGCTAGAAAAGGCGACGATGCTGCCGGCGGGCACCTCGATGGCGATGCCCGGGCACTCACCGGTATAGCCGATGAGGTCATTGGTGAGCGGGTCCCTGGTGTGGTCGATGATCCTGCCCCTCGTCCCGCCCAGGGAGTGCGGCATCAGGTAAATGGTTCCATTGTTTTCATCAACGGGGTCGAGCGCGCACCAGCAGGTGAGGTAGGGCGGGTGGTCGGTATTGGGGTCCATGAACTTGACGTAGCCGGAATCCTGATGCCAGGAAAACTTCATGCCCTGTTCCGCTCCTTTGGCCACCCACTGCTCGTTGAAAAGGTAGGCATCCTCGCCGATGGTGGCCCGGCAGACCCCGGCCATGAGGTCGCTGTAGATGAACCGCCAAAGGCGCGGGCTGAAACGGTACCGATTGTTCACGAAGTAGCGTTTGCGGCGCTGCGACAGGGCTTCGCTGGATACCAGCCCGGCATCCATGCGCGCATCCATGTAGCCGATAAAATAGGCACACTCCTCGCGCAGCATTTGCAGCATGTCGTCGGGTATGACCCGCTCCAGTATCATGTAGCCCTCGCGGGCGAACAGCGCCCGATTGCGGCTGGAAATGAAGCTGGCGGAGGCAATCGTCATGATCGGGGCATGGTAATGGATGCGGCGTTGCCGAAGCTACGATTGTAAACCGACGCTAGGAAGGTCTGAACAAGCACGCCGTTACCTGATAGCGGCAAGCCCATAACTACTAGCCCCGTTGAATTTTTTGGGAACTACGTCGATCAGTTGACAGAGCACGACATGAAGTGGTTATGCGGCCCGCAAGACCCAACATGTGGCGGCTTGTCAACCAATCTACATAAGACCCAATTTTTTGGTCATGGCAAGGTCGGCAAATATGGAATTCGATGCAGTCGGGTTGCCGTCCGGCTTTGGGGCCGGCGCGGGCATAGCCCGTAGTAATTCAAGGGAGCCTTGGAAAATGCGCAAGATATCCGTGCCGGGTTGGTGTTTGGTGCTGCTTGCCCCGGCGTTGGCGGTAAGCTGCAATGCCGCATCGGCACCGCCGCCCGACTCTGCGGCAACCTGCGCCGACAACGGGGAACCGCTGCTGCACGTGCCATCGCCGGAATGGCGCGACCAGATCATCTACATGCTGTTAATCGACCGGTTCAATGACGGCGACCCCAGCAACAACGACCAGGGGCGGGGCGAGTACGACCCGAACCGGGCAAGCCACTTCAGCGGCGGCGACCTGCGGGGAATAACCGACAAGGTCGGCTACATCAAGTCGCTGGGGGCCACCACGGTATGGATATCGCCGCCGCTCGCCAACCAATGGTGGAGCACGCCCTACCAGGCGACGGGATGGCACGGTTATTGGCCCGTCCACTTCCAGGAGACCGACGTTCACTTCGGCACGCTTCGCGACTACCGGCGGCTGTCGCACAGGCTGCATTGCAATGGCATGTACCTGATCCAGGACGTCATCGCCAATCACGCCGGCAACTTCTTCGCCTATGACGGCACCTACGACCCCAGCGATACGGCTAAAAACTTCTACCTGCTAGAGGAGCATTCCCATCAACCGGCGCCGACCCAGTATCCGTTCAACCTGGTCGACCGGCGCAATCCGGAACATGCGGCGGCGGACATCTACCACTGGACACCCACCATTCAGGATTTCACCGACCGCCACCAGGAAACCCACTATTCACTGGGCCATGTGGCTGATCTCAACTCCGAAAACCCGGTGGTGATCCACGCGCTCAAGGACGCATACAAGTACTGGATGGATGCGGTGGGCGTCGATGGCTTTCGCATGGATGCGGTCATGCTCGTACCCCACGAGTTCTGGCACCGCTTCCTCCGCGACAGCGACGGCATCTACGCCCATGCGAACCGCCTCGGCAAGGCGCACTTTCTTACCTTCGGCGAAGCGTTCGCGGTCTCCGCACCCTTTGCGGACAACGGCGAACGGAAGATTCTTGGCTATCTGGGCAGCGGCGACGACCTGGGGCCCAACTCCATGCTGGGCTTCCCGCTCTATCACGAGATCAACCAGGTGCTGGCCCGGGGCGGTGCGACCCGCTTGCTCGCCTACCGGCTGCGCAAGTTCATGGAACTCTACCCGGACCCCTTCATCATCCCCAACTTCATCGACAATCACGACACCGCCCGATTCCTGGCGACTGGCCACCCCCGGGCATTCCGGCAGGCGCTGGCCCTGCTCTTCACGATTCCGGGTATCCCGATCATCTACCAGGGCACGGAACAGGGGCTGCTGGAGACGCGCCAGGCCATGTTCGCTGGCGGGCACCGCAACGCCGGGGGTTCATTCGACCCGGAATCCCCCGACTACCGCTATATCCAGCGGCTTACCCGGCTGCGCCGCGCGCATCCGGTGCTGACCCGGGGCGACCTGCGCGTGCTGGCCTCGGAAGCGGCGGGCCCCGGCGTTCTGGCCTATCGCCGCGAATACGGCAGCGAGGTTGTGGTGGTATTGCTGAACAGCGCGGAGCACAGCGTGTTGCTGAGCGGGTTGGACGCCGGGCTGCCACCCGGCCGCAGGCTTGAGCCCCTGTTCGCGGAACGTTTTTCCCAATCATTGGCAACCGATAGCCGTGGTCTGCTGAGTGCGCGGCTGTCGCCCCGGGCAATCGTCGTGCTGCGGCCTGGCGAGCCGGTGGATGCGAATAACATGCCCGTCGCAGCCCTGGACATCGTCATCGAGGGTGCGGCAAACGGGAAGGACGAATCTGGCGGGCCGCCTGGATTCGATGACCAGCTCGTGCGTCCAGGTGCGGCAACCGGCAAGGACGACCCTGGCCGGCCGGGTTCGGCCACCGCTGATCGGCCGGGCGTATTCACCAGCGACTTCATCCTTACGGGCCGGGTCAGCCAGGGCGGTGCACGGCTGCAACTGATACTCGACGGCAACCTAGACCGGGCCAGGGCATTCGTTGCGGATGACGACGGCCGCTGGCAAGTTCCCGTGCCCGTGCGCGACCTAGGCGAGGTGGCGGGCTATGCCCAGATACTCGCGGAGGATACCAACCAACTGTCGGCGCGGTTCAACTACATCACAAGGGTCGCCGAACCGGAGTTAACGGCGGTGGTCGAGGACGCCCCGGACGATGCCTACGGGCCGACCGGCGAGTACCTGATTCCACAACAACGGCAAAGCGGCAGGCAACGCGAAATCGAGTCTGTATCGGCACGGGCGGCCGGACGAAATCTGGAGATCCGGCTGAAGATGGCGGAAATCACCGATCCCTGGCTACCACCCTTCGGTTTTGACAACCTGACTGTCACCACCTTCTTTGATTTGCCGCACCGCCGCGGTGCCACCACATTGCCCCTGCTCAACGCCGACATGCCGCCGCCCCTGAACTGGGATCTAGCGCACTTCGCCCGGGGTTGGGACAGCTACACCTACCGCTCCGCCGGCAGCGATGCCAACCGGCAGGGCGAGAAGCTCGGCGTTTCCCCCCAGGTTAGTGCCCACAAGCAGGAGCGTACCATTACGCTCTTCTACCAGGGGTCGCTGCTTGGCGTCGAGGACTGGGCCGGTGCGAAAATTTACCTGACAACCTGGGCAACCACCGGAGAAGGCGTGTATATGGACCTCCGTCCACAGCCGAGCCAGTGGTACTTCGGCGGCGGCGCGCCGGACGGCCCCAAGATCATGGACGATGTGCTACTGGAACTCGGGCGCGGCCAATAGGCTTTATCGCTGGGGCCAGGTGCGACATGCCGGCTGACGCCAACCGATTCGATGCCGACGAACAGGCCGCGCACTATGTACGGCACGGCTTTCTAGTGGTGGAAAACCTGTTCGGCACCGAGGAGGTCGAGGAACTCAATGCCGACCTGATCAAGCTGGCCCGCGGCGGCTATCCCTGCGCCAGCCTGCAACCCGTGTCTGCGCAACTGAGCGACGACGAGGCCATGCGACGCATACTGTGCATTCACATGCCCCATTACCTGTCACCGGTGATTAGGCGCTACACCACCCACCCGGCCGTGGCGGAGGTGCTCGGCCGCATCGTTGGTGCGCACTTGCGCGACGGGCTTTGGGACGGCGCGGTCAAGTGCATGCAGTCGATGTTCTTCGCCAAGCCACCCGGCAAGCCGGGCCAGGCCTGGCATCAGGACGAAATCTATATCCCCACCCGCGACCGCAGCCTGTGCGGTGCCTGGATTGCCCTAGACGACGCAACCGTGGAAAACGGCTGCCTGCGGGTGCTGCCGGGCAGCCATCGCCCCGGAGTCCTGTATCCGCAGCAAGACCATGGCCGCAGCGATGAGTTCGACGCCGCACCGGAAAGCTTCGGTTTCGATGCGTCCACGGAAATCGCCGTGGAAGTGGGTGCCGGCATTCGCAACCGGCCGGCTATTTGTCTCCATCTAGGGTCATAACCAGGGTTCGGTAGCCGACCCGGCGCCGGATGTTGCCATGAATCTCAAGTCCCGGTTCCGCCGCTACAACCCTCAGCGCGGCAACCCGAACAGCAAGCCGCTTGAGTACGGCGCGCAACACCACCCGGGCGTGTAGCGCGCCCAGACACCGGTGGGTGGCGGCGCCGAAACCGACGTGTGGATTGGGATGCCGGCCGAGTCGCAATTCGTGGGGCGCGTCGAATACCGTCTCGTCATGGTTTGCCGATGCCCAGCACAGCGAGGCGCGACCGCCGGCGCGAACCGGCTCGCCGGCTATATCGAGGTCTCGTGTGACCACGCGGCCGATATGCGTCAGCGGCGAGAAATAGCGTACGAATTCCTCGGTGGCGCTGACCACCAACGACGGGTCGGCTTTGCACGCCGCGAAGTCGGAGGGCTGCTCGGCAAGCCGGACGAGAACTTCCGCAATCAGGTGGATGATCGTATCGCGCCCGGCGGCGAATACCAGATTCGCCATGCCCAACATTTCCTCCCTGGAGAGCGGCCGTTCCAGAATGCGGGCCCGGGTTAGATCGCCGAAGAGGTCATCGCCGGGGCGGGCCGCGGCGCGGTCCAACCGGCTGGTCAAATAGCGATCCAGCGCGCCCACCTTGTCGAGGTCGGGCTGGCCCCGGCTGTTGCGGAAGACGTTGTTGCCCCAGCGCACGAACAAATCGGCGTCCTGCTCGGGCAGGTTGAGCAGGGCGGCAAGCGCCCGGGCCTGCAGCGGCCGGATGAAGTCGCTCAGCATATCCACCGGCTGCCCCCGCGGGGCGGTATCGAGCAATGCATCCACCAGCGCCTCCATCGCGACCGCGAAGCCCGGTTCGTGAGGCCGGCGAAACACGCGCAGCAGAATCTTCTTGTAGTCACCGTGGGCCGGTGGGTCGATCTCGATCGGCAATTGGCGCACGCTGCGCACATCCTGCTCGCCGGGGATGGGTATGCGGAAGGGCGCATCGGAGGAGAATGTCCGCCAGTCCGCGGCCGCCGCCTTGACGTCCCGGTGCCGCAGCAGCATTGGAATGCGTTCTTCGCCATACCGGGCCACGGCGACGCCCATTTCCCGGCGCAGGGTGGCAAACGGGTCTCGTTGGTCTGTTTGGGCCATAGTCCATGATCCCACGCGAAGCGGAGCATGCGGTATACCACGCCGAACGGTCCGCCCCAAGCCGGTAATGGCTCAGTTTGAATTCCGGCCGCGTCGAACTCCACGTGGGACGACTTTGCCGTGATCCACAAATTCAAACGGAGTATCCATGTTGTCAAGAATGTGTTTGTTGGTGGATTTCCATACAGCGTCTCGGTGCCGTTGGACGGGCGCCGGTCGTTAAGCCACTACCTCGAAGCCGGGTGCCGGGATTGCATCCTTTGGGTAGGATGGCCTCCATGATCCGCTGTCCCCGCCGATTCCACCGGTTGCTCGCCGGGCTGCCGACCATCGGCGCACTCGCCCTCGGCATACTGTTCCATCCAGCGGCTGCGGATGCACCGGGTGGCGGCGATGTCGAAATCTGGCACACCTTCGCCGCTGCCAGCACCGAGGAGGACATCTTTCTCGAAGCCATAGCGGGCTTCAGGGCGGCGCATCCCGCCATCCGGGTTACCGTAACGCGCATTCCCTATCTGCAGCACCTACAACAGTTCATCAACGCCTCCCAGGGCGGCGAAGCTCCGGACATGGTGCGCGTTTCCGACAGCGAGCTCGGCCGTATCGGCCGTATCTCCATGAATGGGCTGCCGCTGCTCGAAGATCTGCGCCCGCACCTAACGCCCATGGAAAGAGGCCGTATCGAACCCCGCGCGCTTGCCGCGATGCGCTACGGCCAGCCGCTCTATGCCCTGCCCGCCAGCCAGGGCTGCATGGCGCTCCTGTACAACAAGACCCTGTTCGATGCGGCGGGCATTCCTTATCCAGACGACGGTTGGACGACGACCGACCTGCTTGCCGCCGCCAGGGCGTTGAGCCGCCAGGGGCGCATGGGCATGACACTGCCCCTGCGTTGGTCGTATTGGTTCCTGCCATTCGCCGGCGGGTTCGGCGCCGCACCGCTCGATGCCGTCGGCAACCCCACCCTGAACGCGCCGGGTGCCGCCGCCGCCATGAACTGGTTCCTGGATCTGGAACGCCGGCACGGGGTCGTCGCCCGGGGAACGGACCTTGAGGGCATGTCGAAACAGTTCATGCAGTCCCAGGCGGCGATGGTTCTGGATGGCTCCTGGAACTGGCATTCCTATGTCGAGGCGGGCGTCGACCTAGGGCTCGCCGTCATGCCCGTCGTGGCGGAAACCGGGCTGCGCATGCGGCCGCTATACTCCTACTTCGGGTGGGCCGTCGCCAAGCAGAGCGACGCCAAGGTCGCGGCGGCTAGGCTGGCGCTGTGGCTGGCGTCCGCCGATGTACAAAGGGAGTTCGCGCTTAGAACCTACACCCTCCCCACCGATATACGCTTGGCGACGGACCCGCAAATCGCCGCCGACCCGGTGTTGGCGGGTTTCCTAAAACAGGTGCGCTATGGCTTGGCGATGCCGACAACCAGGGCGACCGTCATGATGTTCGACCAGCTCGATACGGCGCTACAGATGGTCCAGACGGGGGAATTAGATGCCCAGGCCGCGCTGACGGCGGCGAACCTGGAACTGATGAAAAGGCTGCGTCGTTGAGGGGTGCGTGGGTACAACTGCTCCGGGCGGGGCTGATGCTGCTGCTGGCCGTCCAGGCGGAGGCCGTCGCGCCGCCCGATGTGCTGGTGCGCGAGGACGGTCAGGGTTACCGCCGCATCCACATCGAGGTTGCCGGTGTGCCGGGCTCCCAAACACGGGGCTTTGCGATCTGGTTTGCGGACGCTCCGTTCGTATCCGTCGATCGGGCGCGGTTGCATTCGCTCGTTCGGGTCGGCGATACCAGCGACCTTGAGCGAACCCTGCCGGGTGCCGCTTTCGACGACTGCACCAGTGATGGACTGCCCATGCACCGGGATGCGGCGGGAGCGCCGGTGATCGATGCCGGGGCAAAAACCTGGTCCTGTAGCTTGAGCGGCATGATTCCCGGGGTGGAATACTGGATCGCCGTGGTACCGGCCGATGCCGAGGGCAGGGCGTTGATCGATACGCATGCCCTGCGCCCCGTCAAGGGTCGGTCCGATGCGCCCGACGAGCGGCCGGCGCCACCGGATACGCGTCCCCTGGCGCTGGCGCTCGGTTCCATCGTGGTATCGGTTGCGGTGCTGCTGTTCTACTTAGGGCGCTTGGATGCCCGGCGGGGCAAGAGGCGCTCGGCGAGGGCGCACGGCTACATCGCCCCGGCGCTGCTCGGCATCGCGGTGTTGACCCTGTACCCGATTCTCTACGGCATCTGGCTCGCCTTCACCGATGCGGACCAGAGCCGTCTCGGCGACTCGTCCCTGGTGGGGCTCGCCAACTTCGTAACCGTTTTCGCCGCCCCTGGGGTGTGGCGCCTACTCCTTTTCACCCTGGCCTGGGCGGTGAGCAACGTCGTGGCCCACGTTCTGCTCGGGTTCCTGCTCGCCTTGGCATTGAACCGGCCGGGGCTCGCCGGAAGAACCCTGTACCGCACCGCCCTGCTGCTGCCCTGGGCGATCCCCGGCTACATCTCGATTCTCGCCTGGACCGGCATGGTGCAACCCGATGGGCTGCTGAACGCCATTCTTGGTACCCAACTGAATCCGCTCGGCGACCCGAACTCGGCGCGGCTGGTGGTGATACTGGTCAATATCTGGCTTGGGGTGCCGTTCATGATGATGGTGTTCAGCGCCGCGCTGCAGGCGCTGCCCGCGGATATGTTCGAGGCGGCCGAGGTCGATGGCGTCGCTGCCCGCGATCAGTTGCTGCATCTAACGCTGCCCAACATCCGCAGCACCCTGGCGCCGGTTAGCCTGCTGGGCTTCATCTGGACCTTCAACAGCTTCAACACCATTTATCTTATGACCGGGGGCAAACCCTATATGGGGTTCGGGGAACCGGGCGCGACGGATATCATGGTGACCCATGTCTTCAGCGTTGCCTTCGAGTATGGCTACTATGGGGTTGCGGCCGCTTGGTCGCTGCTCATCTTCCTACTGCTGGCCGGGCTGTCCTGGCTCTATATCAGGGCCACCCGGGCAACGGAGTCACCGGCATGAACTTGGCCGCAAGCTGGTACGTACCCGCCGAGGTCGGGGCACTGCGCCGTTGGCTGCCCGCGGCTGGTCTGGCCAACCTGCTGGTGCTGTGCGGCGAATGGGTGCGCCGCGATCCAGAGGGGATGTGGCTGACCGCGCTGGGCATGCTCGCTCTGCTGGGCACTAGGCTGGTGCTGCCCGACGGCACCCGTCGCTGGCGGCGAGGCGCCGCCGCAATGCTCGCGGGTACCGCGCTCTTGGCGGGGGTTCTTTCCCTGACCGCCAGCGATTTCAGGCTATACGACTTCTGGTCCCGGGCCTGGCTGGCGGTGCCCGGGGCGCTCGCCCTCTTCTGGCTGTTGCGGGCACCCGTTGCAACCTGGGCCGCCGGCGGGCTGGACGCCCAACTCATCGAGGCGGGGCTGAAACGCAACCGAACAGTTGGGCCACGGTTGGCGTCGGTCGGGCTGCACACGCTGCTGCTGCACGCCGCCGCGCTTATTGTCATTCCCGTGGTCTGGATCCTCGATGTGGCGCTCTCGCCCGGCAACGCCCTTGGCGGGCGTATGGGCGATGCCTTTACGCTGGAGCATTTCGGCACCGTGCTCGGCGACGGCATGTTCTGGCTGTGGGCGCGCAATTCGCTGCTCGTCGCCGGTGGAACCACCCTCTTGGGGTTGGCCCTGGCGATACCGGCGGGCTATGCCTACAGCCGCTACGATTTCGCCGGGCGCAAGGGGCTGATGTTCGTTTTCATACTCGTGCAGATGTTCCCCGGCATCGTCATCCTGGTGCCCTACTTCATGGTTATGAAAACGCTCGACCTGCTCAACACGAGTATCGGGCTGATCGTTGTCTATTCGGTGACGGCCCTGCCGCTGTGCGTGTGGATGCTGAAGGGTTACTTCGACGCCGTGCCCCGGGAAACCGAGGAGGCGGCTATTCTAGATGGCTGCACACAGCTCCAGTTGTTCTTGTGGATTGTGCTGCCGCTGGCATTGCCGGGCGTGGCTATGACGGCGCTGTTCTCCGCGCTGGTGGCATGGAACGAGTTCATGCTGGCGCTGGTGTTCAATACGTCCAACGAGCAATACACCCTGCCCGTGGGCCTGGCTTCGATGATCCCCAGCACCGGCCAACGCTGGGGCGACTTTGCGGCAGCCAGTGTCGTCGTCAGCGTGCCGGTGGTTGTTCTCTTCATCTTCTTCCAGAAGGCGCTGATCCGGGGCTTGAGCGCGGGTGCCATCAAGGGATAGCGGCATGTCGGATGTAGAGTTTCAGGGTGCCCGCAAGGTGTACGACGACGGCACCGTCGGGCTCGATGGGCTGGATCTTAAGGTCGCCTCTGGCGAGTTCCTAGTGTTGCTCGGCCCGTCGGGATGCGGCAAATCCACCGCGCTCAGGCTGCTGGCCGGGCTGGAGGAGCTTACCAGCGGCACCATCCGGGTGGGCGGTGCCCGGGTAAACGATCTGCCGCCCGGCGCCCGGGGCCTGGGTATGGTCTTCCAGTCCTATGCCCTGTATCCCCACATGACGGTTGCGGATAACCTGTCGTTTGGGCTGCGCCGCGCCCGGGGTGGCGCGCGCATCGCCCCGGACGCCATCGCCGCGCGCGTCACAGAAGCCACCCGGATGCTGGGCCTGGACGACCTCCTGGACAAGAAACCCCGGGAACTCTCCGGCGGCCAACGGCAGCGAGTGGCCATTGGCCGCGCCCTGGTTCGGCGACCGCGGGTGCTGCTGATGGACGAGCCCCTGTCGAACCTCGACGCCAAGCTGCGCAACCGCATGCGCTTCGAGTTGCGCCGCCTGCATGAACTGCACGGCACGACAACGCTCTATGTCACCCACGATCAGGTCGAGGCCATGACCCTGGCGGACCGCATCGCCATCCTGGCGCAAGGGCGCCTGCAGCAGCATGCGGAACCGCTTGAGGCCTACCACCGGCCGGCCAATACCTTCGTTGCATCCTTTCTTGGCGCACCCGCCATGAACCTCTTGGCGGGCGTGGCCGAAAATGGCGGCTTCCGCTCTGGCGAATTGGCGTTCAACCTGCCGCAACACCTCGCTCACCACCAGGGATCGGGCTTCTACGGCCTACGGCCCGCAGACGTTCGATTCGTCGAAACCGGGGGCCTGCCCTGCACCCTGGACGGCATCGAGCGCCTGGGCGGAGACACCGTCTACCACTTGCGGGCGCGGGGTCACGCGATTCGCGCGCTGACCCATGCGGCCGCCGCCGGGGGGGAACCGGGCGGAGCCGGGGGAGGGGAGCGGTTGCGGGTATCGCTGGCGGCCCCGGCGGCGATCTGGCTGCGGGAGTGAGGTTGCCCCGGGTGCCGCTACAACCAATCGAAGCGGATGTGCAGATGGGCAAGATTGCGCAGCACGAAGCTGGGTTCGGCCTCGGGTGGCTGCTGATCTGGATCAAGGCGGCAATTCGCAACGCGCTGCAGCAGCGTACGGAACCCCAGGTTCAACTCCTGGCGCGCCAGGGGTGCCCCGATGCAGTGATGCACACCCGAGCCAAAGGCCATCTGGGTACCGGCCTTGGGCCTATCCAAGTCGATCTCGTCGGGGTTGTCGAAGGCGCGCTCGTCGCGATTGGCCGCCCCGTAGCGAAGCATCACGATATCTCCCGCCCGCAACGGATAACCACCGAGTTCCGTGTTCTTGGTGACCATTCTCGGAAGACCCTGGACGGGCGATTCCCGGCGCAGAACCTCCTCCACGAAGGTGCGCAGCTTTGCGGGGTGCGAACGCAGTTGGTCCTGCAGTTCGGGCCGCTCGCAGAGCGCGAGCATGCCCCAGGCAAAGGCACTGCTCGTCGTTTCATGGCCGGCGACCAGGAACTGGCGCAGGATGCTCGACACCTCGCCCTGGGTGAGCGGACGGTCTTCGGGTTGCAGCCGGGAACCGGCTAGGATGGAAATCATATCGTCGCGGGGTTTTTTGCATCGCTCCTCGTAGATCCGCAGCATCAACCGCTGGAGTTCCACCTCAAGTCCCATGCGGCGCACCATTTCCTCGTCGTCATAGAGATTAAGGCGCAGGCCGTCGGCGGCGTTGCTGGCGCATCGATCGAACAGGGCGCGGTCCTCCTCCGGCACGCCAAGCCGGTCGCCGATGATTCGCAGCGGAATGGGCATGGCGAATTGGGCGACGAACTCGATGGCGGTGGCTGTGCCAAGGCGTTCGATGGTGTCGTTGATCACCCGCTGCACGGCCCCTTCCGCCCGCTTGATGCGGGAGCCGGTGAAGAGTTCGTTGACCAGCGTACGGTAGTTGGTGTGCTCCGGGCGATCCAAGGTCAGCATGGTCGGCGGCTCGGGTATCAGTTGCCCCGCAAGCGCCAGGATCGCCTCCCTGGTTTCCGGCGAGGCGGCCTGCAGGCGCCGGCGCTGGGGCTCCTGTAGGAAGTCTCCGAACTGGCTGGAGTAGGTTTCAGGGTCGCGCAGCGCCTCGCGAAGCAGGTCGTAGCGCGTGACGACATGCACACCGAGTTCCCGCGCGAAATAGACCGGCGCTTCGTCGCGCAGCCGCTTGTGGGCCGCATGGGGCGCCTTCAGGGTTTCGATATCGAAGAGTTGTATATCGCCCAACGCTTTTCTCCTTAAGGGGCCGGTGACGGGCTCTGTACAAGCCGAGCCACCGATGGAACCGCATCGAGTCCCCAAAATCAACGCCGGGAGCAGTGGGGTAGTGTATCAGTTTGAATCCCGAGCCTGCCGAATCCCCTGTGTGCCGTGCCTCGGCTCGGCCCACAAATTCAAACTGATACACTACCCGCAGTGCCGGATTACTGCTAGGGGCCAATTGGCTGTTAGGATATCGCTATGGCATATGACACCGATAACATCTTCGCCAAGATACTGCGTGGCGAGGCGAGTGCAGAGGTGGTGCTGGACGAGGGCCGCTGTTTCGCCTTTATGGATCTGATGCCGCAGAGTCCCGGCCACACCCTGGTGATTCCACGCGAGCCGGCGGAAAACATCTTCGACCTGAGCGACGCCGGCCTCGCGGAATTGATGGCAACTACGCGGCGCGTGGCCCGCGCGGTGCGGGCGGCCTTTGCTCCGGCCGGGATGATGATCATGCAGCTAAACGGCGCGGATGCGGGGCAGACCGTGTTCCACATCCACTTTCATGTCGTTCCCCGCTACCGGGGCCAAGACCTGACCCTGCACGCCCGCTCGATGGCCGACCCGGCCGAACTCGCCGACCATGCGGCAAGAATCCGTGCCGAGCTGGCCCGCATATAGCGCCAGGGGCCGCCATGATCGTGCCGGATTCTGTGCCGGTCACCGGGGCGGGGAACCGCTAGGAAGCCTCTGATTAGGTGGGAGGTTCCCGCCGCCCAAGGCTGTGTGGCCCAAATCAGATGCGATACGTATTTGATTTTGCGGGTCAAAGTAACAATCGTGTTACTGCATTGCGACTCTGAACGAGGCGGAGGTGGACTTGTTCAGGGTTTCCCCAGGGAACCTCTGATTAAGCGGGAGGTTTTCGCCGTCCAAGGATGCGCGGCCCAAATCAGATGCGATATGTATTTGATTTTGTGAGCAAGGCAACATTCGCATTGTTATTTTGCGACTCTGAACAAGGCCGGGATGGACTTGCTCAGAGTTCCCCTAGTATGGTGTCCCGCAGATAAGTGTGATTATTCGTGGCCGTTTCGGCCCCCGGCTTCGTTGCTCCGCCTTGTGTGGGGCCCGCCACACGGCGTTGTCGCCCTTTCCGGTAACGGAAAGGTCCTGGCCGGGAACCAAAACGGCCTGGCGACCAAAGCCCACTTACTTGCGGGACACGACACTAGAGGGTTTCGGTTAGGTATTTCTCCTGCAGGCGGCGCATACCGTGCAGCCAGCGGTCGTAGTCCGATGTCTTGCGGCGGATGTATTCGGCGACCTCCGGGTGCGGCAGCACCAGAAAACGCTCTTCCCGCAGTGCCTCTATAACGGCGTCCGCAGCTTGCTCCGGCTCGATCATGCCGTCGACGGCGGCGACGCCCGGCCCATCGCCCGCCGTCATGGCGGTGCGCACCGCTTGGGGGCAGAGCACGGAAACCTTGATGCCCTCCCGGCCGTGTGTGATGGCGATCCATTCGGCCAGGGCGACCGCCGCGTGCTTGGTTACCGCGTAGGTGACGGAGCCGATTTGGGTGAGCAGCCCGGCGGCCGATGCGGTGTTCAGTAGGTAGCCGCCGCCCCGGGCGATCATGCGTGGAACCAGATGGCGTGCCGCCCAGACATGCGCCATGGTGTTGACCCGCCAGATGCTGTCCCACACCTCGTCGGGCTCATCGAGCTGTTTGCCGAGGCTGATGCCGGCGTTGGAGCAGAACAGGTCGATGGGCCCAACCTCGCGCTCGGTTTCTTCGATGAGAGCGGCGATATCCTGTTCCACGCCGACATCCACTCTACGGCCGGTGCCGCCGATGGCCCCGGCCACCTCGGTGGCGCCATCACTGTTCAAGTCGGCGACCACCACATGCCTCGCACCTTCGCTTGCAAAGCGTTCACACATCGCCCTGCCGATGCCGCTGGCACCGCCGGTGACGACGACGATCTTGTTCATGACTTCCATGCTCGTTCCCCCATGCAACTCCGAGCAATTCCATCCCGGCCTTGTTCAGAGTCGCAAATATAGTCGCAAAGTGACGGTGCGATTGTTACTTTGCTCACAAAATCAAATACGTATCCTATCTGATTTGGGCTGCCAGCGGCAGAAACGAGAACTTGGGTAGTGGCTCGGTTTGAATTTGTCTCGTGCAAGTTGGTGGTTACCGATGCGGCGTTTGCAGGCTAGTATCCGGTCGTGGGAGGCTTGTCATCCCAACCTGAGGTCTGTTGTCTCTAGGCAAAGTCGCAATGGCGTTAATCAGCATCTTCCTCTTGGGTTTTCTGGAAATCAGCCTGCCGTTGCCGATCGTCATTGCAATGGACGGTTCCATCGAACCCGCATTCCTGGTTATCGCCATCTCCGGTTCCCTGGGCAGCTTGTTCTTCATCTACTTGTCCCAGCCGATAAGGCGCTGGGTGGTGAGGCGCTACGGCATGACAAGCGTCGTTATCAGACGCACGGAGCGGTTCATGGTTCGATACGGTCTCGTGGGCGTTGGGTTGCTGGCGCCCATGATCCTCGGGCATGCGATAACGGCGGTGGGTGCGGTGGTTCTTGGTGCCCCCACCGGGAAACTCGCGTTCTGGATGATCGTTGGCATCTGGTTGTGGACCATCATCTACTATGTCGGCCTCCTGATGGGCGGGTCGTTGATCGGTTGGGCCGGGTGAGTTGCGGGTCGCGTAACCATCGCATGTCGGATGTACGCTGGTACTGTGGTGTAGGAGGATCTATGTGGGTGACTTGCGGACCGCGTAACCACCACATGTCGGGGCCCGTCAGCTGATCGATACAATTCCCAGGGCAAACAGGATGGCGATAAAAGGTTGAAACTATTCACTCTTGAGGATCTGGAACGCGCTCGAACCCTGGTTGCCGCCCACATGGCAGCTACGCCGGCCTACCGCTGGCCGGGGCTTTGCCGGCGGGCGGGCTGCGAGCTGTGGCTGAAACACGAGAACCACACGCCCATCGGCGCATTCAAGGTGCGTGGTGGCCTGGTTTATCTCGATGAATTGCGGCGCGGGCCGGGGCTGCCCCGGGGTATGGTCACCGCCACCCGGGGCAACCACGGCCAGAGCATTCCGTTTGCCGCGCGGCCCTATGGCGTATCGGTGACGGTACTGGTGCCGGAGGGCAACAGCGTGGAAAAGAATGCGGCCATGGTGGGCTGGGGAGCGGAGGTGGTCGAACACGGCCGCGACTTCGATATGGCCCGCGTGGAGGCGGAAAGGCGCGCCAAGGACGAGGAACTGTTGCTCGTGCCTTCATATCACCCGGCCCTGGTGCGCGGCGTGGCGACCTATGCCCTGGAGTTGTTCGAGGCGCTGGGCGACCTGCACGCGGTCTATGCGCCCATTGGCATGGGCTCGGGCATCTGCGGCCTGATTACCACCCGGGATCTGCTGGGGTTGAAAACGGACATTGTCGGTGTGGTCGCGGCGGCGGCACCGACGGTGGCGTTGAGCCTGGCGGCGGGGCAGCTCGTCGAGACCAATTCGGCGGATACCTTCGCCGACGGCTTGGCCTGCCGGGTGCCGATGCCGGAACCGCTCGCCATCATCCGCGCCGGTGCCGCGCGCGTCGTTCAGGTGGACGAGGATGAAATCGCCGCCGCCATGCGCGCCCTCTACAGCGACACACACAATGTCGCCGAAGGGGCGGGTGCCGCCGCGTTCGCGGGCCTGATGCGCGAGCGCGACCGGCTGGCGGGCAAGCGGGTCGCCGCAATCCTTACCGGCGGCAATGTCGATGCGGATATCCTGCGCACCGTGCTGCGGGGCGCGACGCCGACCGCAAGGCCGGGGCGGTAGGCGTTCGCAAAAAGCGGCGGGAATCCACCGCCGACGACATCGCACACCTGCCGAGTAATGCACTAGAATGTGGCTGGTTGGCCCGTTCGCGGCACCGGGGAATGTGCGCCGGGCCCGAAGACAGGTTTCCGGCGGGAATAGCTCAGTTGGTAGAGCCCTTGCTTCCCAAGCAAGATGTCGCGGGTTCGAGTCCCGTTTCCCGCTCCAAATCCGGTGGGCACCGTCCAGGGGCATGGGCGACAGGTCATACCGAAGGGGTGACAGGTTGTGTCGAAGGGGCGACAGGCTATACCGAAGGATAGTGGCACTGCCGGTATATAGAGGATCGATCGTTGGCTCGACCGGGTGGGGCGGAAAGGCCCCGCCACACCAACACCAACAGACACCAACATAGGACGAACTAGGAAAAACATGATGTTGCGCGGCCTGCTGGCAACCCTATTAATCGTTGCGCCAACTGTTGCCGTACCCGCTCGTGCGGCGCTGCCCTTGGAACTGCCGGATGGGCAGGAATTGCCGACGCTCGCGCCCATGCTCGACCGCGTCAACCCGGCGGTGGTCAACATTGCCACATCCACCACCGTACCGGTTAGAAACCCCCTGTTCGAAGATCCATTCTTCCGGCGCTTCTTCAACGTGCCGGATCGGCAACGCTACCGGCAAACACGCAGCGCCGGGAGCGGCGTGGTGGTGGATGCGGACCAGGGTTACATCGTGACCAACAACCATGTTGTGCAGCGCGCCGACAACATCGACGTGACGCTGGCGGACGGCAGGCTGCTGGAGGCGACCCTGGTCGGTAGCGACCCCCAGGTCGATCTCGCGGTGCTGAAGGTGAACCCCGACAAGCTCGTCGAGCTCGGGTTTGCCGATTCCGGCAACCTGCGGGTGGGCGATTTCGTCGTGGCCATTGGTAACCCGTTCGGGCTCAATCAGACGGTGACCAGCGGCATCATAAGCGCCCTGGGGCGGAGCGGCCTGGGCATTGAGGGGTACGAGGACTTCATCCAGACCGATGCCTCCATTAATCCGGGCAATTCGGGCGGTGCGCTGGTCGACCTCAGCGGCCGCCTGGTGGGCATCAACACGGCCATATTCACCCCGGCCGGAGGCAACGTCGGCATCGGCTTCGCCATTCCCTCCAACATGGTCCTGGCGGTCATGGGGCAACTGATCGCCCACGGCGAAGTGCGGCGAGGTCACCTGGGCGTTGCCGTTCAGGACCTGGTGCCGGAACTCGCGGAGGCTTTCAATGTCGACTACCGGGAAGGTGTCCTCGTCGTGGAAGTCATGCCGGAGAGTTCCGCTGCGGCTGCCGGCATCGAGGCGGGGGACATCATCACGCGGGTGCGTGACCGGGATATTCGTAGCGTGGATGAATTCAAAAGCCAGACAGCCACTATCTTCATTGGCGACGAGGTCGATCTGGAGGTGCTGCGGGGTGGCCGCGTCCTTGAGGTGGGCCTGCGGGTGGAGGACGATGATCTCGAAAAAGTGCGGGGGGCGCGCATCGACCGGCGCCTGTCCGGCACCGAACTGCAGAACTTCCGCGATCGGGAGGAACTCGGTACCGGTGTGCTCGTGACCGGCGTCGACGCCGACAGCGGTGCCGCCCGGGCGGGCCTGCGGCCGGGGGACGTGATTGTCGCGGCCAATCGGCAGGCCATCCGCAACCTGAAGCATCTACGCGAGGCGGCGCGCCTCAATTCGCAGCAGATCCTGCTAAGGGTCTACCGATCTGGGCGTTTCGGATACATCGCCGTTCGTTAGGGAAACCCCGAACAAGTCCATCTCCGCCTCGTTCAGAGCCGCAAGCCACTGCCGTTGGTTGGAAGGGCTTGCCCGTTCAGTTAAACAGAATCACGTTGCGGGCAACTTGGCTGGTCAGGCATTGATCACAGTGTCCGCAGAATGCCGATAGGCAGGTGATCACATGGTCGCCGGGCTTCACGTAGCTCACCATGCTGCCCACCGCCTCCACTGCGCCGGCCGACTCGTGGCCCAGAATCGTGGGCAGCACATGCGGATAGGTGCCATCCTGAAAATGCAGGTCGGAGTGGCATACGCCGGTCGCCACGGTTCGTACCAGCACTTCCCGCGGCCCCGGGTCGCCATGCTGGACATTCTCGATTTGCAGAGGCTTGTTGACTTCGCGTAGTACGGCGGCTTTCACTGTTCCTCCCGATTCGGTTTCGTTGCTCGGCCGGTGACGCTAGGCTTGCCAAACAACCGGGGTGACTACTATCTTGCCTGCTTCGGCCATGTACGAGAACACTGGAGAACCCGGTTGGGGACGGTGGCGGGCGCAGAAGCCTTGGTTGCGAGGTCGTTGATGCTCCGGTCCCCGCAGCGGCAAGGTCCGAAGGATGGCGCGGGCGGGGCAAGGTGCCCTGCGCCCACCGAGTGCCTCCGCGGCCCAACTCGAGCGGCAAACCCTTTCTGTGGAGGGGCTAACAGCCATGATGAGTTGAGATGGCCCTGGCGGTGGTTTGTCAACGTATCTTTGTAGGATAGGTTCCTCTTGTAAGGAGAAATGGTTTGTACTCGCTTCCGGGACAGGCGGCGCGACGGCGAATCGGTGGCCTTGCCATGGCCATCGGCGTGGTCTGTGCGCTCTTAATCATTGCCGCTGGCCGATCGTTTGCCTACGAGCCCTCCATCCACCGGAAGCTCACCTTTGTTGCGGCTAAGCAACTCAAACGCTGTCTCGCCGACCAGGCGGTGCCGGGCCTTAACGCATTGCAGGTCCGCAACATCGCCGAGGCGAACACCCGGCAGGCGGACACCAACCTGTTCGTGCGCCTGTTTCGCTGGAACTACTATGATCGCAGCGGTGTGGGCGACCGGGATATTCTGTGGGTCATCGACACACGCTTTCACGAGCATTTCGATGAGGTGGTCCGGCGTATGGATGCCGCCCCGGAAGCTAGCGCCCGCTATCGGGATCTGGGGCGCATTGTCGGCTATGTTCAGGATGTCACATCGCCGCCCCATGTGGTGCCCGTATATGCCACGCGTTGGTGGCGCCTTGCCCTCAAAGATCGTTTTGACCGTTACCCCGTTGATGAGGAAGGGGTGACGGCGTTGGTGGCACAGAGTTGCGATGCTGCCCTGAAGCCCGCCCGGGACTACCATGTGGTGCTGGATGAAACGGCGCGTGACACGCTGGCGGCGGTGCGGCAGACGATAGACGGGTTGTCGGTATCTTGGGAAGTTTTCTGGAGGCCGCACAAGAACCCGGGCCGGTTCGGTTCCTACGGCCCGGCGGGCAACAACTTCGGGCGCGGTACGCGGTTTCCCTGCGGGCAGCCGGAAAAATGCGTGCTGCTGCGCGACGACCCGCTGTATGCGGACTTCGCGTTGCAGCGTCACGCCGCAGCGGTCGTGGCGAGCATGCGGGCCATGTTGCTCGCACAGGGGCTCCCCGGGGCCGCATCCCCAGAGTGATGCGACGCGCACTGGCCAACCCGGCCCTGTTGCCCTAGTGGGCTTGCCGCGCGAGCGGGTGGCGCCTGGGGCGGGTGTTTGCTGACGATGCGCCTGGGTCTTACCCCTTGGGATTTCAATGACCGCTCGGCGGCGTCGCTTACCCGGCAGGCACAGGTCGCCGAGTCACTGGGTTATGAATCTTTCTGGTTGCCGGAAAGCCATTTCATTGCCGGTGCCATTCCCGATCCGCTGATGCTCTTGGCCGCGGTGGCAGCCGGCACCCGGCGGCTGCGGCTTGGCACCACCTCGTACCTGGTTCCCCTGAGAAACCCGCTACAGGCGGCCGAGCAGGTTGCGGTGCTCGACCGGTTGTCGAATGGCCGCGTTGTGCTGGGGGTTGGACGGGGTTATGCGGCCGACGTTTTGCGGGCCTTCGATGTCGTGCCGAGTGAAAAGCGTCGGCGTTTCGAGCAGAACCTGGCCGTTATGGTGCGCGCCTGGGCCGGAGAGGCGGTAGCGGCGGGCGCCGATGGCGACGCCGTTGTGCTGGATCCGCTGCCGGTACAGAAACCGCATCCACCCGTGTGGGTGGCGGCATTCGGTCCGAAGGCCCTCGCCCAGGCCGGGCGGCTGGGTTTGCCCTATCTCGCCTCGCCCATGGAGACCATGGCGGATCTGCGGGCGAATCTTGCCCTGCACGGTGAAGCGGCCCAGGCCGCCGGGCATGATGAGGTCGCCACCAGGCCGATCATGCGCACGGTGTTCATCGGTCGGGGCCGGCGCGAAGTGGACGAGCTAAAGGCGCGGCTCGGCGCCGCCGGCCGGCCGCGGCGCAACAACGGTGCTGGGGTGGATGACTGGGCGATCATCGGTGACGGTGGGTTTGTGGCGGCTAAGTTGGTCGAGTACCGTGAAACCCTGGGTGCCACCCACATGGTGGTTACGCGATTGCGCATCGGCGGTATCGAGGAACGGCGCCTGCACGAATCGGTCGCGGAAATCGCGGCGCTGTTCTGAACGACGCAGCGTGAGAGGGCCGCCGGTGGCAACCAGTGCAACGATGGCGACCGATGTGACGGTGGCGACGGAGGTGGTGGCGGCCGGCGGGGCGATGGCGACCGATGCGGCGATGGCGACGGAGGTGGTGGCACCGGGCGGGGCGATAGCGGCCGGTGCGACGATGGCACCCGGCGGGTAGTGTATCAGTTTGCATCCCGAGCCTGCCGAATCCCCTGTGTACCGTGCCTCCGCTCGGCCCACAAATTCAAACTGATACACTACCGACCGGCGCAGAGCGGGTCGATTACTGGAGGCTTTGCACTGTAGTGGCGCGGGTGGAGGCCTGGTTGTGGCAGATGGGCTAGTTCGGCCCGACTACAGGAAGCGCCGACAGCGCGTATTCCTGGTGCTGTCGGGGTTTTTCCTGGGAACCCTGGCGCTCTTGAATGTGCTGGGTATCAGCCGATTCATCGACCTGTCCTTTACGGTGTTCGGCCTGTCGATACCCATGGTGGTGGCGGTGGGCGTACTCCCCTATCCACTGACCTTCCTGTGCACCGACCTCATCAGCGAACTGTATGGCGAGAAACGTGCCCGGGATATGGTGTGGGTGGGTCTGCTGCTGAATGGCTGGGTGGTATTCCTACTGTGGCTGGGCGGCGCACTGCCGGGCTTCGAGCCGGTGGATGCGGCGACCGGCCTGCCGTTGCCCGACGAGGCTGGCCGGTTGCCGATCTTCTACGAGGTTCGGCAACTTGCCTTTGGTGCCGTGGCGGCGTCGATGATCGCCTACATGGCGGCGCAGTTCTGCGATGTGCGCCTGTTCCACTTCTGGAAGCGCCTCACCGGCGGCCGCCACCTGTGGTTGCGCAACAACGCCTCGACTATGACCAGTCAGTTGCTCGACACGACCGCCGTGATACTCATCACCCACTTCTACGCCAACGCGCTGCCCATAGCCGCCGACGAGCCGCTTTGGCCGCAGCTTCTTATCTTCATCCTGTCCGGATACGTCTTCAAGCTGAGCATTGCTGCCCTGGATACCGGCCCCATCTACCTGCTTGTGCGCTGGCTGCGCCCCTACCTGGGGCTCGGCATCACCGAGGAGGCCGTTGCCGATTGAGCGGTCAGCGTTCCACCTGACCCAGATTGGCGTGCATCACCGCGCCGTTGATCACTGGATTTTGCGAGGCCCAAAACAGGCTTTCGGCAATTTCAGCCGGCTCGATGAGGCGGTTGTACGCCGACATGCCGCGCACCGCGTTCATGGCTTCCGCCGGCACATGGGCCCTCAGCATCTCGGTGTCGGTGAAACCCGGGCAGATGCAGGCCGTGTGAATGCCCAGCCCGGCAAGATCTTGGCAGGTGGCGCGCATCATGCCGATCAGGCCGTGCTTGGAGACGGCGTAGGAAAAGCTGTTGGGCACCGCCTTCTCGCCCAGGGTGGAACCGACATAGAGGATGGACGAGCCGGGCTGCATGAGGGGAATCGCGAAACCGTTCAGGCTGTTGGGTGCCACCAGGTTGATCTCGAGTGTCTGCCGCAAACTCTCGCTCGGCGTTTGCGCCGCGCTGTCGTTGACTAGTCTTGAGGCGTTGTGGATCAGTACGGTTGCTTTGGCTTGCGCAAGCAGCGACCGCAGTTGCTCATCGATTGCGTCTAGGAAGTCGGGTATCGCGAGGTCGCAGGGAATGCTGTGAACTGCGTCTAGGGGGCACGGCCGGCGCGAGAGGTTGACGACCGCGTAACCCTCGTCAACGAAGCGTTGCGCGGTGCTGAGGCCAATGCCGGCACTGGCCCCGGTGACGATGGCGCACTTCATGGGTGCGGGTCTCCGGTAGCAACGGGGTCGCCGCGGGCGGCGGCAGCGCTATCTGCGAACCTGCTTTCGCTCTTGCGCCCGGAATGACTGTTCTGGTTGGCGAACGAGGCCCGCGCCCACTGTCCGGGCCCCGAAGACACCCTGATGATCAGGTTGCGGAAATCCAGAGCCGCAATCGCCGGGTCGGCCAGCAGTTCGCCGCCGATCCAGTCCGCCAGCGCTTCCACTGTGATGTTGCCGACCGGCAGGGTCAGCACGTCCCTGGCAAGGAAGGGAATGCGCTCGCCGTTGAAGTGCGCGACCGTATAGCCGTTCTCCTCGGTAACCGCCAGGTGTGGCGACCGCTCGGGCAGCAGCATGCGTTCGTCCAACCCGTCGCACAGCGCCTGCAGGCGGGTCTTGACCAGGTTGTAGTCGAACGCCAGCCCGTCGTCCCCCACATCGGCATCGACCTCCGCAGCGACCCGAAAATTGTGGCCGTGCAGGTTCTCCCGCTCGGTAGCCGAAAATATCGTGAAGTGGGCCGCCGCGAAGTGCAGGGCTTCCTTGCTGATCTCGATGGTGGTGCGGGCCATAAGCCATGCTAACCCCGGTCCGTGCCGGTCACCAACCCCGCGTGAACAACTTTGTCGAACAAACAAGACCCTATCCAGTCGGACGCCCATGCCGAACACCCGTCACCCACCCGTGTTGGCCAACCCCCTCCGACCTGCGCGACTATGGCATCGGCTGGTGTATCAGTTTGAATCTGTGGATCGAGCAAGGGCGCGGCACACAGGTGATTCGGCAGGGACGGGATTCAAACGGATACACTGCCTGGGATCTTCCTGGATGTTTGGGTGAGCTCGTTGCGCCGGATGGATGTGGTACTGTTTTGTGATGTCTCGCAATCCCAGCAACAGCCGCAAGGTGCGCGATTTCATGCGTTTTATCGGCGCGCGCACCCGGGGAGGCCGGGTGTTTCTAACCGGCGGGGCCAGTGCTGTACTCATCGGGTGGCGCGACCTCACGGTTGATGTTGATCTGAAGCTAGATCCCGAACCAGCGGGCGTCTTCGAGGCCATCGCTGGCGCAAAGGAGGCGCTGGATATAAATGTGAAACTTGCGGCGCCCGACGACTTTATTCCGGCGTTGCCGGACTGGCGCAAGCGAAGCCGATTCATCATCCGGCATGGTACTACGGACTTTTTCCACTACGACTTCTACGCCCAGGCGCTCGCCAAGATCGCGCGTGGCTACGGCCCGGACCGTCTCGACGTCAAGGCAATGCATCGGCTTGAACTGATCGAACTGGAGTTGCTCCGGCGTCTTTTCGAGGCGATTGGGCCGGAACTCAAACGCTATCCGGCAATCGACCCTCGACACCTCCGCCGAAAGGTCGAAACGGCGTGGGGGTGGTTAACGGAGAACGGGGAACATGACAACAAGCGCAGGCCATCGTCGTAGCCACCATTTGCGGGGCCTGTCGTCCAGTCTGCCCGGTGCCAATCTTGTCGAAGCCGGGATGGCGTCGCTTGAGCGCGGAGAGCACACGGCCGAGGCGTTGCTCGTCGCCCTTGCGGCCGCTCGGCTGCGGGCGCTCGGCCTGAATGTTCCAGAAGCCGCGGACCGCATAGCAGCGCCCAATCTGGCCTTGTACGCGGCTGTGCGCGACGGCGGCGGTGACTACTTTGATTACAATGCGCTACTCGGGCGCTTGTCGAGCTTCGCGGACGCTGCAGAGTGCCTGCTACGCGGGTCGACCCGGGAGAACGCCGCGGAGCGCGCCGCTTCGTCAAAAAACAAGCGGTGACGCGTCTGGCGTTTCGCGGATGGCGAGCCCCACGACCTGGATAAAGTATCTAAGCCCGACAGGCAGGCAGCCCGCCCGTTTCACCGGTACGCACCCTGCTGGTGCAGGGTATCGATAGCCGGTGGATGGCGTCGTCAGTTGTCATCGGGTGGCGGTGGTGCCTGTAGCGTTGCGGGTTTGGCGCTGTTCGCGACGGCGACAATCGAGGCCAGCTTGGCGCGGACTTCGTTGTCGATCTCGTGTTCGGGAACCTGTTCGGCGAGATCGTAGAAGCGTTTCTTTTCCATAACGTTTGGAATGCCGAGTTTCCGGAAATAGGCCCTGAAAAGGGGCGTCAGAAATTCATCGCTCACCTTGGTGTCCCCATCCCACGGAGAGCCCCTGCCGAGGGCCTCCAAAGCGCCGCCGATTTCGGCAATGGCCTCGCGCATGGCCTGCAATCGTTGCTCGACTTCCGCCGGCGCAAAGAGAGGCAGTGGCTGTGCGGTTCTCGCCGATGCGCGCGCGTAGGCTTCAAGTGTCTTCTCGGTGCAAAGGTAATTCTCGATCTCCCGTTTGGCCCACATCAGATGTTCGGGTGCCGGATGGTCCGGCGCGCCGCCTTCAAGACGGTCGAAGAGGGCAACGCCCTTCAGGTCGGGAAGGGCTTCCCTAAGGCCATGAAAGTGCCGGGCCGCCGCGCTTGGCTGGTTCCCGACGTAGTGGACGAAGGGCCGCTCAAGCGCCTTGACGGCGTCGTCCTGCCCGAGTCGCCTAGCGAAGGCCTGCAGTATCGCCAAGTCCGTCGAGCCCTCGAGATAGAGCACCCACCCGGTTTGTTCGGCCTGGTAATACTGGTCGAAGCCAATCTCTGAGAGGGCCTTGCGCACCTGACTTGTACTGCCCCCGATACGGTGCGGCCTGCCGACGAAGGCAATGACGAGATCCGCACCGGCCGCTTCGTTCAAGAGTACTTCCGAATGGCTCGCGGCGATGATCTGGCTGCCGTGTTCTGAGGCAACCTCCGTTATCAGGCGATAAATCTGACGCTGACGGAGGATTTCGAGGTGCGCGTCGGGTTCATCCAACAAGATCACCGCGCCGGGGTTGGCATACATGTAGGCTAGGATCAACAGGGTCTGTTGCAAGCCTCGCCCGGCCGAAGAAAGGTCGAGCGCCGTGCCGCGTTCCCGATAGCCCATGCTGATCTCGCCCCTTTCGGCGATGTAGCGGGGCGGGTCGAGTTCGACGCCGAAAAGCGAGTGGATGCGACCGACCAGCGATTTCCACCTGTCGGGTTGCTCGGTTAGGACGCGGAAACACAGGTTGCGCAGAACTTCCGCTGTGCGGCCCTCGCCCACTCGAACGTTCACGGCACCCTGGTCGAGCCGGGTCTCCGTCGCCGCGAGGCCGGACATGGGCGGAAGAAAGACAATCTGCGTCGCCCCGGCCTGTTTCGGCACCGGCATGCGTTGTGGATGCTTGCCGTTTTCGAGCCGCAGGGGCCGACAATAGAACGACTCTTCGTTGGCGTAGTCGAGTTCGAGCCCCGAGGCCCAGGCTTGGCCATCATCGATCCCTTCGACTATGAGTTCGATGCGCACATTTTCGGTCTGCTGTCCGCTTTCAGTGCGGCGAACATTCCGCACCCGAAGGGCATGCCACAACTGGTTGGCCTTTGGGTGAGGGATGGCAAACAGATCCCGGCGGTTGACGGTCACGCCGGGCCGCCTCTCGGGTGCGCTCTTGCCCGCGCGCTTTTCGTTCCAGCGCCTCTGGCCGACATCCCACAGGGCGAGTGCCTGCATGGCCGAGGTCTTTCCCGAATTGTTGGGGCCGATAAACACCACCGGGTTCCCCAGTTCGACCTCGACCTCGCCGAAGCACTTGAAGTTACGTATGACAAGCTTAGTAAGCATCGAAATCGCTATTGGATGACGGAAACCTCAACCGGTTGATAGCCGTCCTTGAGCAATCGCATGGCGCCGCCGGCGCCCCTCGCGCCGTACCTCTCGGAGCGGCCCCGGTCCATCTGAACAGTCATGTCCGACGCCGCCACCGCGCTATTGAGCGCCGCGCGGCCGCCCGGAATCGGCGCGAAAGCGGCCGGACACCTGCCGCAGAGCCGCGCCCACGAACCAGAGGACGAACCGCCGGGCCCCGCCGAGGCCGTCAATTAGCCACAACTCGGCCCTGACAAGCCGCCATGCCCGGCGCAACTCCGAAACCGACGCGCCGCTGGCGGCCCATAGGCCGGCCACCGCGGACACCCGCCCGGTGCCATCGGCCGCCATCCCCGGCCACAGATTCTCGGGCGGGACCGTCACCACCTCGCCGAAGTCGGATGCCTCCCAGGGCGTGCGCAGTGCCCGGTGCAGCGCCCAGGCCCGCACGATCGACGCGCGGGAACCGTCGGGAAGCTCCGACCGCCCGACCACCGCGGTCCCCAGCCCGGCGCGTAGCCGGTGCACCACGTCCGCATGCGGCGGCCTCCCGGCCGGCAGCGTGACGTGGAACGGGGATGCGGGAAACTCCTCTAGCGCCGGGCGCGACGGCGCCACACGCACCCTCGGGTCTGGCCCCAGGTGGCGCTCCAGCCGCGCCCGGCCCGGGTGGTGCCCGGGCAGTTCCACCCGAACCACCAGGTCGTGCGTCGGACCGGACAGCACCCGCTCCACCGCCTCCAGCAGGCGTTCCTCCGGCAGTTCCCCCGCCCGCATCGTCACCACGTACCGCGGCACCCTGAAGATCCGCCCGTCCGTCCCGCCGCGGAACACCGGGTGGGCAATCAGGTGGGCCAGCTTCGCCCGCTGCAGCGCCCGACTCCGCTCCTTCTCCGCCCGTCCGTCGTGCCAGGAACCCTGGTGCCAGGCGAGCGCGGCCCGCACCGGCACCAGCAATCCGCCCCGCGTATAGGACCGGTAGCCGAACTCCGTGTCCTCCCCGCCCCACCGCGTGAACGACTCGTCGTACCCGCCCACCAGCTCGTAGAACCCGCGACGGATTCCCATGTTGCCGCCCATGACCATCCGGAACAGATCTTCCGACTTCATCGTCAGATCGTCGGTTGTGCTCAGGAATCTTTCCGCCGAGCGACGGATGGGCGTGTGCTCCCTCCGTCCCGCGAACAGTTTGTTAAGCGTCCCCGGCCGGGTGCGGATCGTCCCGGCGTCCACGCCGTCCATCCGCACATGGGCATGCGGGCCCAGCGTCACGGCGTCCGGCACCGCGTGGTGCCAGCGCGCGTGCGCCGCCAGCCAGCCCGCCTCCGGCAGCAGGTCGGCGTCGAGAAACAGCAGCACGTCGTGCGCCGCCGCGCGCACCCCCGTGTTGCGCGCCCGCGCCAGCCCGAAGCCGAGATCCTCCTGCCGCACCACCTTCAGGTCGAGCGGCGTCGACCGCGGCCGCGCCAGGGGCGCCGGCGAGCCGTCGTCGACCACCACCACCTCGAAGAGTTCCCGCGGATACGTCTGGCGCTCCAGCGCCGCCAGCGTTCGCGCCAGTTCCTCCGGTTGCGCGTAGTAGGGCACGACCACGCTCACCGGCAACTCCGGCACGAACACGCCGGGCGCCGGCACCTCCACCCGCCGCCAGTCGTTGTACCGGACGAGTTGCGGCGCCGGCGGGCCAGACCAAGCGCCAATCCTAGGCCACACTGCTACCCCCCCCCCCCCCCCCCCCCCCCGATAGGCGAGGGCGTCCGTCGCCCCACCTACGGCGGCGGGACGCGCACCCGTATCCAACTTCGCATTCATCGGCGCGTGTGGATTCATTTCAGTCTCTCCTTCCCAGATCCCCGACCCAGATTCTCAAACCGGAAAGGTGCGTCGCAGTCTTGTCTGGAAACAAGGTTCGGCGGCTGGGAAATTAGCCGAAGAAGGGGCGTTCCGCGACACAGGCTCAGTGTAGACGGAATCCGCTCGACCTCCAAGCGGCGGTACGCAACGCCGGTGCAGAAGCGGCAGCGCATTCAATTCTCGTCTTCCTTGACGGCGACATGCTGCCCGAGGCCGAATGTTTCGCCGCGCAGGAAGACCTAGTTCGCCATGACATCGTCGAACTAGCTGAACAGGATGCCGCCAAGTCGTCCAAGCCGCCGTTGCAATCCGCCGCAAACAATAGGAGGATGAATTCCCTTCCATGATGTGGAGCACTTCGCGAGTGGGCGCGACAGCAGTGCGCAGCCAAGAACCACCGGAGTCCATCCTGCCGCACTGCGAACGGCGGACCAGTTCCCTCGGCTCGGATGTCTTCGCGATGCGCGGGGGCGACCCGCACATGCTCCAGGCGGCGATTGAGGTTCTCTCGAAGCGGTTCCGCAAGAGCTGGTTCGATCTCACCAGGCACCTAGCGATCTTCATGGCGCCGAGCAGATCCCACGAATTCACGACGGGCAATATTCAGGAACTGGTGGCGGCCCTTTGTCTCGCCAACGGGATTGCGGTGGTCTCGATGCGCGCCACGACGGCGCGCACGGAGGATGGAAAGCGCAGTCTGGAGCCCGACGAGTCGTTCCTGATCGGCGAGCGGGCGGCGCGCTTCCTGCAGATCGAGTCCCGCGAAGGGGAGGAGGCGGCCTTGGCGTCCTTGGGCGATTCCGCACCGGACCTCGCCGTCGAGGTCGAGTACGCCCACTACGATGCTGAAAAAGTGGATGTCTACCGTGCGGTTGGGGTTCAGGAACTCTGGGAGCTGGCGGCCGGCGAAAAGCGGCGCACCCCGCGCATTCTGGATCTGCAGGTGCCGGAGGGCGTCCGCGCCCTGGAGTATTCCCGGCTCTTGCCCGGCGTCCGCGCCGACTGCCTGCCGGACGCCTTGGCCGAACTGAGAGGGATAGGCGGCCTCGCCGCCTTCAGTGCCGCAAGAGCGCTTGGCGAACCCGTCGCCGAACGCCTGTTCGCCGCGGCAAGCAATGCCAAGGCGGCGAGCGGCCGCGTATCGAGATGACGTTGATGTCGGTGGAACCCAACTCGGGCCAAGCCAACGTCCGGCGCAGGCCCGGGCCATCCCCGATGGGCCTTGTAGTATTCGCCCCGGTGGGCACAAACCAAGCTTCCGACTGACAGCCGGGCGGATTTAAACTGGGCCACTATCAAAAAAGCGGCTTGTCGGCGTCCACGCGGGAACGGCCCAAAGCGCGGCCCTGCTTTATCTGAAGAAGCGCTTTCCCAAGCGCAGGCTTGCAAATCGCGCTGGTCGGCGCTCGCTACCCCCGGGCCGCGGCGGCGAAATCCGCGAGGCTGGTGAAGGTCCAGGTCGGCTGGGCCTCGACGGGCTTTGCGGCACCGAGGGATGGCCGGTTGATCCAGACGGTGTCAAGACCCGCGGCGGTGGCCGGCAGAATGTCGTGAAAACGGCTTTGGGCGACATGCAGCACCGGGCCCCGCACCCGCTCCAGGGCGGTGGCGAACATCTCTGGAGCGGGCTTGTAGACACCGACCTGTTGGGCGGTGATCACCTGCTGGAAGGGTACCCGCAGGTGTTTGGCAGACAGTGCGAACAGGTCGTCGTCGACATTCGATACCACGGCTAGATCGAACCGCTCCGCGAGCCCCTCTAGGGCGGGGACAGTATCGGGGAATGGCTGCCAATGCTCGATGCTGGTCGACAGGCCATCTAGGTCGGAATCCCCCGGGGTGAACGCGAGCCGTTCACCGAAGCGTCGCAGTACCTTGGCAAGCACCGTTCGATAGGAACCCCCCTCGGCCTGGGCCGCCGGTTCGTAGCGGCTGAAGCACTCCAGCACGAACTCATCGATTACGTGCACATCGTGGCGCTCGAACAGCGGCCGCAGGTAGGCGAGCAGGCCGTTTTCCCAGTCGATTAGCGTACCGTAGCAATCGAAGGTCAGGGTCTGGTACCGAGCCGGGTCGATCCTGTCTGGGTTGTGGTCATTCATGTTGAATCCGGTCGAGTATTAGCCCATAGAAAAAGTCCTGCTCCGCACCCGGGCCAACCCGGTCGAAGTACCAGCCGAGGTGGCGCTGACAATCGCCGCAGGCGGCAATGCGCCATTGAAAACCCATGAACCAGCTATCCGCCGCCTCGGGTGCGCCGGCGATGCCGCAACCAAGCGCGTCCCGGTAGCAGCCGATGTGGAACAGATAGCCGTATGGGTTGGTGAAACGATGGTCGTGGCTGCCGTCGATCTCAATGCGGTCGGTGTTGCGCCCGATGACCGCGGAGCAGGTTCCGCAATAGATGAAGTCCCCGGCTTCCTCCTCGTCCCATTGCAGCAGGTCGCGTAATTTTGGGTCGAGCGCTTGACGCTCCTTGTCGATTATGTCGATCATGCCAATCCCTTCGAGAGGCACTATTCGTGGAGAGTTTCGCTAGCATCTTTCAGTGCGCCGCCGAGCGCAAGGGGGGCGATGCCGCCCTAGAGGAACTTCTGCCCGTGGCCGCATCGGCGGAAGAGCTTAGGCGCCTGCCGGACGACCGGGTTCTATCGGAGATGACCAAGTGCATCTTCCGATCCGGCTTTGTCTGGAAAATCGTCGAGAACAAGTGGCCGAACTTCGAAGCGGCCTTTCACGGCTTCGACGTCAGGCGCTGCGCCATGTTGTCGGACGAGGAGCTCGAGGCGCTGGCCCAGGACGAAGGCATCATCCGCAACGCCAAGAAGATTCGGTCCGTTCCCAGGAATGCGGCTTTTATTCTTGAAGTGCGCGCCGAGCACGGCAACTTCGGCAGCTACCTTGCGGGTTGGCCCGCCGCCGACATCTTTGGTCTGTGGGCCGATCTCAAGCGGCGCGGCGACCGGCTCGGTGGCCACACCGGGTCGTACTTTCTGAGGTTCATTGGCAAGGACACGCCCATGTTCTCAAAGGATGTCGTCAAGGCCCTGGTGCGGTTGCGGGTCGTGGACAAGGAGCCGGTCAGCAAGCGGGACCTCGCAGCAACCCAGGCCGCCTTCAACCAATGGCGCGAAGAGAGTGGCCGGGGCCTCTGCCAGATCTCCCGGGTGCTGGCCTGCTCGGTACCATAGCGCAGCGGTTTTGCGTGTCGGAACGTGCGTCGAATGCATCGCGGAACGTCTCGGGATGCCGCGGCGGGGGCGACCGGAGCGATCTTGGGGGTGCATTCCCACGTGGATCGTTCGTTCGGGCGGACGGGCACCGTTGGCCGCGGGGCGTCAGGCGGCGCGGACGACCTCGCGCAGCGCGTCGCCCTGCCGGGCGGCGTAGTGCCGGTGAGCCTGGGGCAGGTACCGGAAGCGCCCGTGCAGGCGCACGATGGAGACCGCGGCGTTGGCCAGACGGGCGAGGATTCGGCGGGGGCGGTGCCGAGTGAGGTGAGGCCGCGGGCGGGTTGTGGGCATTCGGTGGTGGAAACGGGCAGCGGCGGCCGCGTTTCCGGGCGCTTAAAGCAGCGTTTTCAAGTCCGTTGCCGGGTTGGCGAGGGCCTCCGCGTCCACCGTGCGGCCGATCAGTCGCCGGCAGATCATGAATTCCTTGGGGCTGTTGACGGCATCCACCGCGCGGATGGCGCCGCCCCCGAGATGAAAGACGGCGAAACGGTTGCCGGCCCGGTCGCCCCGCAACACCTCGGTATCGCCATCGGCGGCAAACCCGACCATCTGTAGCTTCAGGTCGTACTGGTCGGACCAGAACCAGGGCACCGAGGCGTAGACCTTGTCGCCGCCGCACATATTGGCGGCCGCGACGCGCGCCTGTTCCATGGCGTTCGGCACAGACTCCAGGCGCAGGCGGCGGCCGAGCGGGGCATTGGGGTGATTGGTGCAGTCTCCGGCGGCGTAGATGTTCGGGTCCGCGGTGCGGCAATGGTCGTCGACGACGATGCCGTTGTCGCAGGCCAGCCCCGCTGCGGCCGCCAGTTCGACGTTGGGTACGATGCCGATGCCGACGATGACCAGGTCCGTATCGAAGCGGGTATCGCCGCACAGCACTTGGCGGACCCGGCCATTGCCGGTGAACTCGGTAACCCTAATACCGGTGTGCAGGCGCACGCCGCGACGGCTGTGCAGGTTGTGGTAGAAGTCCGCCATGGCAGCGGTCGTGACCCGCTTTAGAATGCGGTCTTCCATTTCGACCACCCGCACCCGCAAGCCGGCCTCGATGCAAACCGCGGCGACCTCCAGGCCGATGTAGCCGCCACCCACCACCACCACCCGGCGGCCGGGCGCCAGCTCTGCCTTGATCGCGTCTACGTCGCCGATGGTGCGCAGATAGTGGATGCCCGGCAGGTCGCCGCCCTGCAACGCCAACCGGCGCGGGCGGCTACCGGTGGCAAGCAGCAGCTTCGTGTAGGCAAGTACCTGCCCGTCGGCGGTGGTCACCGTGCGTGCGGCACGGTCGATGGCCGTCACGGCAACCCCGGGCCTGATCTGGATGTCGCGGTCAACGTAGAACTTCTCGGGGCGCAGATAGACGCGCTCCAGGCCGTGCTCGCCGGCCAGATACTGCTTGGAGAGCGGCGGTCGCTGGTAGGGAATATGGGGCTCGTCGCCGATGATGACGATTTCGCCATCGTAGCCTTCCTGCCGCAGGCTGGCGGCGGCCTGGCCACCGGCGTGCCCCGCCCCCACAATGATCATTGCCGACACGGGCCGTCGCGGGCTATTTCTTGCCCCGGTTGCCCGGAACCGGCATGGGGAAGGGCGTGACGTTGCCGGTCGTCGTCTCGGTGACCTTGGCGACGCCCTCCTTTTCCACCTCGTCGATGCGAATTACGGTGTGCATCGGAATGAAACTCCGCTGCACGCCCTCGAACTCGGTGCGCAGTTTGTCCTCGCCCGGGTCGATGACCACCTGGGCACGCTTGCCGAAGATGTAGTCTTCCACCTCGATGAATCCATACAGGTCGCTGGAGTAGATATTGTGGGCGTAGACCTCGTAGATCTGGCCCATGTTGTGGAACAGCACCTTGTAGATGTGGGATTGATTGTCGCTCATGGCCCCTATATAGGTACAACCGTGCCCGGTTGCAACCGATTTTTTCGGCTGGCGGTAGTCGGCTTCCATGCGCAGTTCTACATTTCCATCGATCTGTAGTAGATTCCCGCTCCGTTCCTAGGCAGGCGGATGCGCACCTTGCCAAACCAGGCCCCCGCTCGGCTGTTCGTGAAGACCCACGGCTGCCAGATGAACGAGTACGACTCGGCGCGCATGGCCGATGCGCTGCGGGAAAGCCACGGCTATGAACTCGCCGAATCGGCGGCGGAGGCCGATCTCATTCTGCTCAACACCTGCTCAATTCGCGACAAGGCGCAAGCCAAGGTATTCGATCAGCTCGGCCGCTGGCGCGGCCTCAAGGAACGCAAGCCAGGGCTCCTGATCGGTGTAGGCGGGTGCGTCGCCAGCCAAGAAGGCGCGGCGCTCGCTAGGCGGGCACCGTTCGTCGATATCGTTTTCGGCCCGCAAACCCTGCACCGGCTACCGCAGATGGTTGACGAGGCCAGGGCGCGCATTGCCGGCCCGGTGGTCGATATCAGCTTTCCGGAGGTGGAGAAGTTCGACCGGTTGCCGCCGCCGGGTGCCGATGGCCCTAGCGCCTATGTCTCCGTAATGGAAGGCTGCAGCCGCTACTGCACCTTCTGCGTGGTGCCCTATACCCGCGGCGAGGAAGTTAGCCGTCCGGTGGACGATGTTCTGCGGGAGGTGGGCCATCTAGCCGTCCAGGGGGTACGCGAGGTCAACCTGCTCGGCCAGAATGTCAACGCCTACCGGGGGCCGCTCGAGGGCGACCTGGCTGACTTGGCCGAACTGATCCACTACGTAGCGGCCATCGATGGCATCGAGCGCATTCGCTATACCACGTCGCATCCGGTGGAGTTCACCGACAACCTGGTGCGGGCATACGCGGAAGTGCCGGCCCTGGTCGATCACCTGCACTTGCCGGTGCAGTCCGGTTCCGACCGGGTGCTCGCCGCCATGAAGCGGGGGCATACCGTGCTTGAATACAAGTCCAAGATCAGGAAGCTACGCGCGGTGCGCCCGAACATCAGCATCTCGTCTGACTTTATCGTCGGTTTTCCGGGGGAGGCGGAAGCGGACTTCGACGCGACCATGGCGCTCATCGAGCAGATTGGCTTTGATACGTCCTTCTCCTTTATCTACAGCCCCCGCCCCGGCACGCCGGCGGCCAGCCTGCCGGATTCGACCCCGTTGGCCGTCAAGAAACACCGGTTGGCCATCCTTCAGGATCGCCTCCGCGCCCAGGCCGCCGCCATTGCCGGCGCCATGGTCGGCAGCCGCCAGCGCGTGCTGGTCACCGGCGCGGCGAAGCGGCATGCGGGGCAACTACAGGGGCGTACGGAAAACAATCGTGTGGTCAACTTCCCCTGCGGAAATCGCGGCCTCGTTGGCGATTTCGCCGATGTTTGGATCACCGAGGCCCTGCCGAATTCACTGCGGGGCGAACTGGCTTGATGGTTGTGCGCCTTTTTCCATTGACATGCAGCGGTTGGAAGCCTATATGTTCGCCGGTAACGGGGGTACACAAGAGGCGTGACCGGAACACTTGAGCGATGAGCAATCCCGCGCCGCGCCGCGGGAAGACAAGGTGGTGCAACTCACCACGAATATCAGCCTGGAACCTAACGATGCACACCGCCTGGTTGTTCTTTGTGGCCCATTCGACCAGAACCTGAAGCACTTGGAGAAGCGGCTCGGCGTGCATATTCGCAGCCGGGGCAACCGTTTCCAGATCAGCGGCCCCGATTTGCGGGTGCGCGCGGCCGGTGCCCTGCTTGCGGAACTGTATCGCGAGACGCTCGAGCGCCAGGCCATCGAGCCGGATCTGGTGCATCTCTTTCTGCAGGAATCCGGCGTCGAGGCGCTGCTGGCGGAGCCCCGGGGGGCACCGGACGATGAGCGCGTCGTCATTCACACCCGCAAGAAAACCGTGCAGCCCCGGGGCCGGAACCAGACGAGCTATGTCCAGGCCATCCGCGGGCACGATCTGAGTTTCGGCATTGGCCCGGCTGGCACCGGCAAGACCTATCTGGCGGTCGCCTGCGCGGTCGAGTTCCTGGAAACGGACCGGGTCGCACGCATTTTGCTGGTGCGCCCGGCGGTGGAGGCGGGCGAGAAACTGGGGTTTCTGCCGGGCGACCTTGCACAGAAGATCGATCCCTACCTGCGGCCGTTATACGATGCGCTGTTCGAGATGATGGGTGTCGAGCGGGTCAACAAGGCCATCGAGCGCAACATCATCGAAGTGGCGCCCCTGGCCTACATGCGCGGCCGCACCCTCAACAACGCCTTTATCATCTTGGACGAGAGCCAGAACACCACCGTGGCGCAGATGAAGATGTTCCTGACGCGCATCGGCTTCGGTGCCACCGCCGTGGTTACCGGCGATATTACCCAGATCGACCTGCCGCCGGGCCAGAAATCGGGCCTGGTCAATGTGCGCAACGTGCTGCGCGGCGTGGAGGGCATCAGTTTTACGCACTTCGGATCCAGGGATGTGGTTCGTCATCCCCTGGTGCAGCGTATCGTAAACGCCTATGCGCGCCAGCCCGAGGAAGCGCCAGGGCGGGGCGGCAAGGCCAGCCGCGATGCGGGTTGACGTGCAGCTCGCGGCCGGCCCTTGTGCCGCGCCCGCCCCGGCGGAGCTACGCCGCTGGGCGGAGCGGGCGCTGCAGGGCGATGCGGGGGCCATCTGCGTGCGGGTGGTCGGCGCGGCGGAGGGCGGCCGGCTGAACGGCAGGTACCGGGGCGTCGATGCGCCGACCAACGTACTGAGTTTCGCGGCCGGCGGCGCGGTTCCGGGCGAGCGATACCTAGGCGATGTGGTCGTTTGCGCGCCGGTTGTCGAGGCCGAGGCGCGGCGGCAGAACAAGCAGCCGGCCGACCACTATGCGCATATGGTCGTACATGGCGTGCTGCATCTTCGGGGGTTCGACCACGCCGGCGAGCGCGAGGCCCGGGAAATGGAGGCCCTGGAATCCGCTATTCTCGGTGAGGTTGGCATTGCCGACCCCTACGCGGCATGACCGATAGCTATCGGTCAACCGATGGCGACCGCGTTCTTGACGGGGGCTTTCGTTCGCTTCGGGAATGGCTGTCGGATCTGTTCAGCGACGAACCGGAGAACCGGGGCGAGTTGCTGGAGATGCTGCGCGACGCGGCCGACCGGCAACTCATGGACAGCGAGGCGCTCAACATCATTTTCGGCGCTTTGCAGGTTTCCGAGATGCAGGCCCGGGACATCATGATTCCCCGTGCGCAACTGGTGTATCTGGAGGCGGGCAGGCCGCTGCGGGAACTGCTGAAGGTGATTATCGAGTCCCGGCACTCGCGCTTTCCGGTGATCGGCGACGACCTCGACGATGTCAAGGGCATACTGCACGCCAAGGATTTGTTGCCGCTGCTATACGATGGGGGCCAGGCCGGGTTCGACCTCAAGGACCGCATTCGCACCGCCCAGGTCATTCCAGAAAGCAAGCGGGTGAACGTGCTGCTGCAGGATTTCCGCGCCACGCGCAATCACATGGCGGTGGTGGTGGACGAGTACGGCCACGTCTCGGGTGTCGTCACCATTGAGGATGTGCTGGAGCAGATTGTTGGTGAAATCGAGGATGAGCACGATATCGATGTCGATAGCCCAATCGGCAAACTGGAGGGGGAACTGTTCAACGTCAAGGCGACCACCCCCATCGAGGACTTCAACGCCTACTTTGGCGTCGACTTCCGCGAGGACGAGTTCGACACCATCGGCGGCATCGTACTGAAGGCTTTCGGCCACCTCCCCCGGCGCGGCGAACTCGTCGATGCCGGCGGTATGCGCTTTGAGGTGTTGGCCGCCGATTCGCGGCGGCTGAGGCTGCTAAGGGTATCCCGGGTGTCGTGATCGGGCTGGCGCGCGCCCCGTTGTCCGCCCTCGCCCTGGCGCTCGGATGCGGCGCGCTGCTGCCGCTAACCCTGGCACCCTTCCACTGGTGGCCGCTTGGCCTGTTCTCCATCGGCGGTTGGTTCTGGCTGGCAAACCGCCACCCGCACCGTGCCGCCGCCCTGGGCTTCGCCTTCGGCATCGGCAAGTTCGGGGTCGGCGTATCCTGGGTCTACGTCAGCATGCGTCTGTACGGCGGTGCTTCCGTACCCTTGGCGGTCTTCCTTGTGGCGCTGTTCGTGGCGGGGCTGTCGTTGTTCACCCTTTTGCAGGGATGGTTGTACGGCCGGGTCGCAAGCCGCCGCGCGCCCTTGCTGGACGCCGCGTTGTTCGTGGCGGTTTGGGTGTCTTGCGAATGGCTGCTTGGCTGGTTTCTCACCGGGTTCCCCTGGCTCTATGTGGGCTATGGGCACCTGGAGACACCCCTGGTTCACCTGCTGCCGGTCGGCGGTGTGGGTCTGGCGAGCCTGGGTTTTGTCTTGACATCGGTATACCTGACCGTGGCGCTAACGGGTGGCCGGCGGGTCGCCGCCGGGGTGCTGGCCCTGGTGCCCTGGGTGGCCGGCTTGGCGCTGGCGCCGGTGGAATGGGTGCAACCGGGTGCCGTGCACAGGGCCGCGCTCGTGCAGGGCAACGTGGATCAGGCGCAGAAATGGAAGCCGGAGAACCGGGTGCCGATTGTCGACCGCTACCTGGAACTGAGCGAACCGCACTGGGGCGCCGACCTGGTTATCTGGCCGGAGGCGGCGATCACGCTATACGAGCACGAGGCGCAAGCGGTGTTGGCGATGCTGGACGAACGGGGCGAGGAACTCGCAACTACGGTTGTATTGGGCATCGCCGCCGCGCACCCCGAGCCCACCGGCGACTGGCTGGTTTACAACAGTGCGCTCGCCACGGGCGCGGGAACCGGGCGCTACAGTAAGCGACGCCTGGTTCCCTTCGGCGAGTTTGTGCCGTTGGAAAACCTGCTGAGGGGGCTGATTCGCTTCTTCGACCTGCCCATGTCGTCATTCACGGCGGGCCCGCGCCACCAGGATTTGCTGAACGTGGGGGTGGGTCGGGCAGCGCTCGGAATCTGTTATGAGATTGCCTACGGTAACCTGATGCGCGAGTCCGCGGCGCGTGCGGATGTGTTGATCACCGTTTCCAACGACACCTGGTTTGGCGCGAGCATCGGCCCCCTGCAGCATGCGCAGATCGCCCGGGCCCGCGCGGTGGAGAACGGCCGCTGGCTGCTGCGGGGCACCAACAACGGGGTGACCATGATCGTCGATCATCGGGGGCGGGTAACCGGCGCGCTGCCGCAGTTCGAGCCGGGTGTGCTGGTGGGCGAGTTCCGCACCATGCTGGGACGCACCCCCTACAGCCGCCACGGCGATGGCTGGCTGGTGGCCTTGTGCTGCGCCGGCATTCTAGGCGGCCTGTTGCACCGCCAGAGGCGGGCGTAGTGCCTCCGGTATTCGGCCTTGTGCTGCGTCGGCCTTGCTGGCTGGCCTGTTACAAAGCCACCGCGCGGCGGTGCGAACCCCGGCGAACGTCTAGGTCGATTCGCTACCTAGGGCCCCGGGGTGCCTCGGGGCGTGACTTCCGCCGGGACTACGAGCGCGGCTGGACCGGCCCAAGGCCCGTGCGCCTTGGGGCGTGACACCCCGCGAGCCATCTACGTCGATTCACCGCCCAAGGTCCGGCTGCGAAGTGATATATTCCCGCTCTTTTGAGCGGGGTGGGCCATGGCCGCCACGGACGACCGGTACGATCCCGAAGCGGTGGAACTCAAGTGGCAGCGGAAGTGGGAGCACGCGGGCATCAACCGCTTCACCGCAGCCGATCTGAGAAACGCCGGTGATCCGTATTACAACCTGATGATGTTCCCGTACCCGTCGGCGGAAGGGCTGCACATCGGCAACATCTACGCCTACACGGGTGCCGATGTGAACGGCCGCTACTGGCGGCTGCGCGGCAAGGATGTGTTCGAGCCCATCGGTTTCGACGCGTTCGGTATCCACTCGGAAAACCACGCGCTCAAGGTGGGTGCCAACCCTAACGACCTGATACCAAGGAATATCCAGAACTTCACCCGCATGCTCAAGCGCTTCGGCGGGATGTACGACTGGAACCACACCGTCAACACCACCCATGTTAGCTACTATAAGTGGACGCAGTGGGTATTCCTGAAGCTCTATCACGGTGGCCTGGTGGAGCGGCGCCACGCACCCGTGAACTGGTGTCCGTCTTGCAAGACGGTGCTGGCCAACGAGCAGGTGATTCAGGGCCAGTGCGAGCGTTGCGAGGCAACCGTCGAGCAGCGCCAGCTTCCCCAGTGGTTCTTCAAGATCACAGAATACGCCCAGCGACTGCTCGATAACCTGGAAGGCATGGACTGGTCGGATGCGACCAAGAAAGCCCAGGCCAACTGGATCGGCCGCAGCGAGGGTGCCGATGTCGACTTTGCCCTCCCTGGCCGTGCCGAGCGCATACGGGTGTTCACCACGCGGCCCGACACGCTGTTCGGCGCAACCTACCTGGTGCTGGCGCCGGAGCATCCCCTGGTTGACCAGGTTACCACCGGGCCCCGGCGGCAAGCGGTGTCGGCCTACCGCGCCAGTGTTGCCGCCCGGGATCTCGTCGAACGGCAGAAGGTGGACAAGGAGAAGTCCGGCATCTTCACGGGCGGCCATGCCATCAACCCGGTCAATGGGGCAGAAATACCCATTTGGATCGCCGACTATGTGCTGATGGGATACGGCACCGGCGCCATCATGGCGGTGCCCGGCCACGACGAGCGCGATTTCGAGTTCGCCGCCGCCTTCCGCCTACCCGTGGTGCGGGTCGTGGCCGGGCCGGGGGAGGATGCCTCGACGCTCCTGGCCGCAGCCTACTGTGGCGACGGCGTACTGGTGAATTCCGGGCGCTTCGATGGTTTGCGCGTGGCGGCGGGCAAGCGCGCTATCGTTGACGACCTTGCGGCCCGGGGCGAGGCGCAACCCCGCGTCAACTACCGCCTGCACGACTGGTGTGTGTCCCGCCAGCGCTACTGGGGCCCGCCGATACCCATGGTGCACTGCGATGAGTGCGGTGCCGTGCCGGTGCCGGAATCGGAACTGCCCGTCGAGCTGCCCTACCTGGAAGACTTCCGGCCTGACGATACGGGGGTGAGCCCGCTGGCGCGGGTGGCCGATTGGTACGAAACGACCTGCCCGGCCTGTGGTGGGCGTGCCCACCGGGAAACCGACGTGACCGATAATTTTCTGTGCAGTGGCTGGTACTTTTTGCGCTATCCGTCGGTGGGCCTGGACGACCAGCCCATGGATGCCGAGTTGACCAAAAAGTGGCTGCCCGTGGACTGCTATATCGGTGGCAACGAACACGCCGTGCTGCACCTGATGTATGCGCGTTTTCTAACGATGGCGCTGCACGACCTCGGTATCATCGGCTTTGCCGAGCCCTTCAGGAAGTTCCGCGCCCACGGGCTCTTGATTCGCGACGGGCGCAAGATGTCCAAGAGCAAGGGCAACGTGATCGTCCCCGACGATATCATCGCTGAATATGGGGCCGACACCATGCGTCTCTACCTCTTGTTCCTCGGGCCCTACGAGCAGGGCGGCGACTATCAGGGCAAGGGCATCCAGGGGCCGCAGGGGTTTCTCAACCGCCTGTGGCAGAGTGTGGGCCGTGCCTTGGAAGAGGATTCCGGGGAACCGGCGGACCCCTCGGTGGAGCGGGCGCTGCACCGCACGATCAAGCAGGTGACGGAGCATACGGCCGACTTGCGCTACAACACGGCCATAGCCGCCATGATGGAATACCTCAATGTCGTGCGCGCCGGCGGCCGTGCACCGCGCCGGGCGGAACTTGCGCCCCTGGTGCTGCTGCTGGCGCCGTTCGCGCCCCATGTTGCCGAGGAACTGCATGCCCGGCTCGGTGCCACTGGGGGGCTGTTCGCCTCGGCGCGCTGGCCGACCTACGATCCGGCGAAGATCACCGACGAACTGGTGGAGATCGCGGTGCAGGTGAACGGCAAGCTGCGCGGACAGGTCAGCGTGCCCAACGCGGCAACCGCCCAGACGGTTCAAGAGGCGGCGCAACGGAACCGCAACGTCGCCCGGTATCTGGACGGCAAGACGCTGCGCAAGGTCATCCACGTGCCGAACAAGCTCATCAACCTAGTGGCGGGCTAAGGAAATGAATATCCTATCGCCTAGGAGGGCGCTTGATCGAACAGCGCCATCGCTACTGAGCCAATACACAGGCCATACATGGAGGGTCATCCGATAGGTTCGTCCGCGACACCCCTAGTCGTCGACGTAGACGGCACGCTGGTGGGCGGCAACCTACTGATCGAAGGTGCTGCCCGGCTGCTCACCGCCTCCCCCACGAAGCTCCTCGGCCTTCTTTTCCGGCTCGCCCGGGGGCGCGCGGCGCTCAAGCGCGGGGTCGCGCAGGAGGTTCCGCTCGCGCAGTCGACGCTGGTGCTGAACCCGGCGGTGTTCGACGAGATCGCCGCCGCTAAGGCCGCGGGCCGCGAGGTCTGGCTGGCGTCGTCTGCCGACGAGCTGGCGGTGGCGCCGCTTGCCGAAGCCGTGGGCGCGACGGGCTTTCTCGCCTCCGACGGGCGCACCAATCTGGCCGGCGAGGTCAAGGCCCATGCCCTGGTGGAGCGCTTCGGCGAAGGCGGGTTCGACTATGTCGGCAACGAACGGCGCGATCTGGCGGTGTGGAGGCACGCGCGGCGCGCCGTCGGCGTCAGCCTCCCGGCACGCCTCGCTCGGCAAGTGCGCGCGCTGGACGAAGACGCCCGGTTTCTTCCGGGGCTCGGGAGCGGTGCGCGCGACTGGCTGCGGGCATTGCGTCCGCACCAGTGGGTCAAGAACCTGCTGGTGTTTGCCCCGCTCGTCGCCGTGCACGAGACCGGTGCCGGGCCTTACCTGACGGCGGTGGGGATGTTCGCGGCGCTGTCGGCCTGTGCATCGGGTGCGTACCTGTTCAACGACCTGCTCGATCTGCCTCATGACCGCAAACACGCGAGCAAGCGCCATCGCCCCATGGCGGCGGGGCAGGTGGTGCCGCTGCCGGCGATGGGCCTCGGCGCGGCGCTGTCGGCGGGCGGGCTCGCCCTCGCCTTCGAGCTTTCCTGGCCCGGGGGGCTCTGCGTGCTGCTCTACCTGATCTTGACCCTGGCCTACTCGCTGTCGCTGAAAAGAAGGCTGTTCGTCGACGTGGTAACGCTCGGCCTGCTCTACATGGTGCGCGTCTTGGCTGGTGGGGTGGCGGTCTCGGTCACGCTGTCTCCGTGGTTCCTCGCCTTCTTCATGTTCGCGTTCTTCTCCCTGGCCATTGTCAAGCGCCAGGCCGAGCTCAAGAGGCTGGGCGAATCCGGTGCCACCGCGGTCGAAGGGCGCGGCTGGCGCATCGAGGATCTCCCGGTGCTGGCTGCGTTCAGCGTGGCCGCCGGCCTTGCCTCGGTGATCGTCGTCGCCCTGTACATCCGCAGCCCGGAAGTGAACGCGCTCTATACCCGGCCGGAGTTTCTGTGGCTGATCTGCCCGTTGCTGGTCTACTGGCTGGGGCGCATGGCGCTGCTCGCCAACCGCGGTGCCGTGGACGACGACCCTGTGGTGTTCACGCTGCGGGACCGCACGAGCTGGCTGGCCGGCATGGCGATGGCCGCCGCGTTCACCGCCGCGCTGTGAACAAGTCGGGTTAACGCGATGTCGCTCAAGGTACCCCCGGTGCAGGTATCGCCGGCGCGCTTTCGGCCCGACCGACTCACCCTGTTGATGATCGCCATCGCCGCCTTGGGCACCGCCCTGTTGCTGGGGCGCGAACTCGCCTTGGGAGTGATGCTGAGCCCGGATACGGCGCATTACACTGGCGCTGCCCGGAGCCTCTTGAGCGGAGAAGGTCTGCTCGAAATCAGTGGACGACCCTACACCAAATGGCCTCCTCTCTACCCCATGCTGCTGGCCCTGGCTAGCTTGGGGCTGTTCGATCCGGTCGCCGTCGCCGGCCCCCTCAACGCAATCTTCTTCGGGCTGACCGTATTCATCGTAGGAAGATACCTACGGCACTGCCTGGAGTCCCGATTCCTAGCGGCATGGGGCTGCTTGGCAACGGCTTTGGCACCCCCCCTGCTCACTTGGTCGTCGTCCGCGCTCACCGAACCCCTGTTCATCCTGCTGGTGACCCTAGCCCTGACCCGGACGGACAGGTTCCTGACCGAGGGCGGAACCCGGACGCTGCTTTGGGCGGCGGTGTTCAGCGCCCTGGCTTGGCAGGCCCGGTACATCGGGGTGGCCGTGCCGGCTTGCGTGGGGCTGCTGCTGCTCTTCCACCCTCGGGCTGGGGCCTCCATGGCCCGGAGGATGAGACGCGTCACGGCTTACTCGCTGATCGTGGCGGTGCCGATGGCGCTGTGGCTGCTACGCAATCTCTTGTACACCGGAGAGTTCATCACGAACCCGCCGGCTGAAGACTATCCTGTGCCGATAACGCTGCGGGATGCCGTCCGGGCCTTGTGGAGTTGGATGCAGACCGGGCGCTGTGGATTCCTCGGGTTGCCTTGGTGGCCTCTCTTCGATAGAGTCGTAATTGCGCTGCTGGCAGCAATCGCCGCGCTGCTGGTACCGGTTGGCTGCATTCTGATCGGAGAGCAATGCAAGCGACGCACAGTCGCCCGTTGGCACCCTGTCTGGCTGTTCGGGGGCTTTGCGCTGACGTACCCCGTCCTGCTCGTCTCGAGCACATCGCTTCTGGTCGGTGTTTATGTTGCATACGGTACTCCGCTGAGATATCTGAGTGTGCTGTATGTTCCTGTCCTGATAGCCGGAGTGTTCGTACTGGACCGTATTCTCGGCTACGAACGGCAGAGGAGGCTTTTGGGAGACATCGGCAGCCTGCCGATCGTTCGAACGATGATGCCGGGAAAAGATGCCGGCAAGAAAGGCAGCGTGCTGGTCGCCATCGTGACCATCGTTCTCTTCCTAGGGGTGGTGCGCCTAGCGGTTCCGGCCGTCTCCACCATCATGGACGGCAACTGCCCCCACCTGTACCTCGGCTTCAACGGGCCACGCTGGGCCGGTTCCGAGGTGCTGCGATACGTCCGCGCAAATCCCGTTGCGGGAGAGATATACAGCAACGCACCGCACCCCTTGTCTCTTCACAGTGGCGGAGGGGGCGGAAAGAACGTGACACGCTATCTTCATCTCCAGAACCGCTACACTGCGCTGGAGAGGCAGTTTGCGGAAACGGTTCCCGATGGTGCACAGGTGATCTGGTTCGACCAGTGGAGAGACGGCGACCATGACTACGGTGAGGCCGACTTATGGTTGTTGCCGGGCCTGGAGCCAGTGGCGGAACTGGCGGACGGTGTGGTCTTCAAGGTGAACAGGGGCGGTGCGTCCTCCCTCTTCCCCCCCCAGAACCCGTCCCGGTCGCCGCATGCAACCGATAGCCGACACCCGCCGTGATGGGCGTCGCGGGCTCGGGTCCGGTGCTGGCCCTGCGCTATGGCGCGGTCGTTCGCGGGGGCCGCTCTCGGGCTGTCCGCCGGTTACGCGATCAAGTACCGGCTGGACCGGCGTTTCGTCTTCCGGGGAGCCCTGGCATGAAGCTCTCCGGCTGGACCAGCGTTTCGTCCTCCGGGGAACCCTGACATGAAACTCTCTGGCTGGGGCCGGTATCCGGTGCTCGACTGCCGGGTCGAACGCCTTCGCGAGGGCGAGGCGTTGCCCGCCCTGCTCCGCTGCGCCGATACCCTCATCGCCCGCGGCAACGGCCTTTCCTACGGCGACGCCGCGCTCAACCCGGAGCTGACGCTCTGTATGCTCGGGATGGATCGGATGCAGGCGTTCGATGCGAAGACCGGCCTGTTGACCTGCGAGGCTGGCGTGCTGCTCGCCGACATTCTGGACACCTTCGTGCCGCGGGGCTGGTTTCCGCCGGTGGTGCCGGGAACCAGGTTCGTCACCGTCGGCGGCATGATCGCCGCGGATGTGCACGGCAAGAACCATTACCGCGACGGATCCTTCGGTGCGCACGTCGAATCGCTGATTCTGGCCACCGCGGACGGCGAAGTCCGGACGTGCAGCCGCACGGAACACGCCAGCCTCTTTCAGGCCACCGTCGGCGGGATGGGGCTGACCGGGGTGATCCTCTCCGCGAGCTTCCGGATGCAACCGATCGAGACCGCCTTCGTGATGGAGGAGACTCTGGCCACGCGGAACCTCGACGAAACTATGACCTTGTTAGAGACGTCCCACGAGTGGCCCTACAGCTTGGTCTGGGTCGACTGTCTGGCGCAAGGCGCGAAGATGGGCCGTGCGGTGATGACGCGCGGCGCGTTCATGGAGCGCGCCGCGCTACCGCCGCGGCTCACCTCCGATCCCCTGCGCCCGGTGCCTGGGGGCAAGCTCGCGCTTCCGATCGATGCGCCGTCCGTTATGCTCAACCGCTTTTCGATGGGTCTCTTCAACGAACTGTATTACCGCCGCGGACATGCGCGTGCCGGGACGCGGCTGGTCCATTTCGGTCCATTCTTCTTTCCCCTGGACCGGGTCGGGATGTGGAACCGCCTCTACGGGCGGCGGGGTTTCGTCCAGCACCAGTGCGTGCTGCCCAAAAGCGGGGGCCTTTCCGGAATCACGGCCCTGCTGGAACGCATGGCCGCCGGGGGACAGGGTTCGTTCCTTGCGGTGGCGAGGCTGTTCGGCCCTGCCGGAGACGGGCTGATGTCGTTCCCAATGGAAGGCTATACCCTCGCGCTCGATTTCCCGATGCGCAACGGCGTGCTGGCGTTGCTCGACGAGCTCGACGAGATCGCCCATCGCCACGGCGGGCGGGTCTATCTCGCCAAGGACGCCCGCTGCGTGCCGGAGCGGATACGCGAGGGCTATCCGCGCCTCGACGCCTTCAAGGCGGTACGCGCCGAGACGGCCGGGGCGTCGCCCGGGTTCGCCTCCGCCCTGTCGCGGCGGCTGGCGCTGTGAGAGGGAAGGGCGGCATGGGCAGTCGGTCGACTCTGCTCCGCGGCGTGGGAGTCGCACTGTCGTTCCTGCCGTGGCTGGCGCTGCTGGGCTGGCTCTCCGCCACCGCCTGGTTCCTCTGCGACGACGCCTTCATCAGCTTCCGCTACGCCCGCAACCTGCTGGACGGGCACGGGCTGGTCTTCAACCCCGGCGAATACGTGGAGGGCTACACCAACCTCCTGTGGGTGCTGGAGCTGGCCGCGCTGTGGAAGGTGCTTGGAATACCCCCGGAGCTGGCGGCGCCCTGGCTGTCGGTGGCCTGCACCGTCGGCACCGTCGCCGCGCTGGGGGTGTGGCTCGTGCGCCTGCCGCAGTTGCGCCACCGGTGGCTGGTGGCCTGGATGGCGTTCGGCCTGCTGTGCTGCAGCGCCACCTTCGCGGTGTGGACCTCGGGCGGGGGGCTGGAGACGCGGCAGTTCACCCTGTTCATCGTGGTGGCGGTGGTGTGCCTGAGCCTCTGGCGTTCCGAGCGTCGAGGGCTGGCGGCGGCGTCGCTGAGCCTGGCGCTGGCGGCCTATACCCGGCCCGAGGGGTTGTTGATCGGGGGCCTGTGCATCGGCTGGTTCGCCCTGCAGACGATGGCGGACGCCGGGCGCCTCCGGCCGGACTGGCGGCGGCTGGCGTGGCTGGCGGTGCCGTTCGTGGCGCTGGTGGCCGCGCACTACCTGTTCCGCCACGCCTACTACGGCGAGTGGCTGCCCAACACGTACTACGCGAAGCACGTGCGGCCCTGGTACGGGTCGGGTTTTCGCTACCTGTGGGCGGCGGTGCTGGAGACGGGGCTGTATCTGCTGCTGCCCCTGGTCGCCGTCGCGGCGCGCGAGCGCTGGCGGGCGCGCCGGGACGGGTCGTTCGCGCTGCCGCTCGTTCTGGTGGGCGTCCACATGGCCTACGTGATGCGCATTGGCGGGGACTATTTCGAGTACCGGCCGCTGGACTTCTACTGGCCGCTGCTGGCGCTGCCCGCGGCGGTGGGGATCGCGCGCCTCGGCTCGCGCCTAGCCGCCGGGCGTTGGCACCGCCGTCTTCCCGGGCTTGGCGCACGAGCCTGCGCGGTGGCCGTTTTCGTGCCGGTGCTGTTCTATGCCGGCGCGATCCAGGGCGCGCGGCTGTTCGAGGGGGCTGCGATACGCGATCACGTTATCAGGCTGCATATAGAATTGGATGATGAAAACGCCGGATGGCTACTCGCCGCGCCGGGAATGCCGATGCTCGTCGCCATCTCCAACGACCTGCGACGCCTATGCGTCTCTCAATCCGTTGCTGTACCTTTTTTTCGACTGCGCTTGGGTGCCGCATCCCGAATTCGAGCGTACAAGGACTACGAGCATATGGAGCGGGGCCTGATTCCTGCGGACGCGTTGATGGACTCGGTAGGGGCTAGCCACTCAAGGACCCCACGCAGCGCAGGGATTGGCATTCGGTTTTACTATCTTGCGGATCTGAAAGTCATCGACAGACTCGGCCTGACCGATGCCACCGTGGCCCGCAACCCGGCGACCCGTGCCAACCATGAACGCCACATGGCCCATGACCGGCAGCCGCCGCCGGGCTACCTCGAGGAGCGGGGCGTCAACATCACCATATATCCCGTGGCGCACAGTCGATTGAAGGCGCTCATGTGGGCGCAGTATGCCGTGCGGTTCGGACCGGAGTTGTGGATGCCTTTCGACGCGCCGGACGAGGGGTGGGTTCTCGACCGTTTTGCCGGGCGAAGTCTGCATGTGCGGGACATGTACTATGCGGGCCTGTCCTGGGAGAAGGTGGTTCCGGACCTCGACTACCGCTCGGGAGACTTGGGGTTCGTGGTGTCGCTGCCCCAGCACCTCCCTTGGGTGCCCACCCAGATGCGGGCGCAGGCGTTCGCTAGGAATTGCACACCGGACGAGCTGCTGGTATGGCCCTGGTCGAATGAAAAGGCGGACGAACCGGCGCTCCAGCGCTGGACGATCAACGGGACGGGGCTGTGCCGGGCCACCGTCGCAACGCCTCTCGCAACGCCTCTGAAGAGGATCCGGTCGGTCGTCGACGACCCGTCCCGGCTGGAGGAAGTCGAGCGGGTGAGGACAGCCGCCATCCGCTCGGTGTTCGATGTCCACCTGCTGGGGAATCGCCTGCTCTACTTCAGGCAGCCGTGCCGCCCGGGCGACAACGACGCGACCTTCTTCCTGCACGTGGTTCCGGTCGATGGGCGTGATCTTCCCGATGGGCGCCGGCGATACGGTTTCGACAATCTGGATTTCCGGATGAAAGAATACATGGAGGGGGGGGGCGAGCGTTGCGCGGCGGTGCGCAGACTGCCGGACTATCCCATCGCCGAGCTCCGCACCGGCCAGTTCACCGATGAGGGCCGGCTCTGGGAGGGCGCCATCGTCGTCGCCGGCTCCGGAGGCGACGGGAGGCCCCCGCCATGAACGACGGGCGGGCGGCGGCGCTGGTGCCCGGCGCCACGTCGGACATCGGCCGCGCCATCGCGCACGAGCGGGTGGTGAACGAGGCGGAGCCATCCCCGACCCGCCCCCTCGGTGGCGGACTTTCGTGCGGGCTCGCGCTGTGACGGGACTTGCGGCAAGGGGGGCTGGAGTCGCGCTATCGCTTCTGCCGTGGCTGGCGCTGCTGGGCTGGCTCTCCGCCGCCGCCTGGTTCCTCTGCGACGACGCCTTCATCGGCTTCCGCTACGCCCGCAACCTGCTGGAGGGCCGCGGGCTGGTGTTCAATCCCGGCGAGTACGTGGAGGGCTACACCAACCTCCTGTGGGTGCTGGAGCTGACCGCGCTGTGGGGGCTGCTGGGGGTTCCCCCGGAGCAGGCGGCGCCCTGGCTGTCGGTGGTCTGCACCGTCGGCACCGTCGCCGCGCTGGGGGTGTGGCTCGCCCGCCTGCCGCGGGTGCGCCACCGGTGGCTGGTGGCCTGGATGGCGTTCGGCCTGCTGTGCTCCAGCGCCACCTTCGCGGTGTGGACCTCGGGCGGGGGGCTGGAGACGCGGCAGTTCACCCTGTTCGTCGTGGTGGCGGTGGTGTGCCTGGGCCTGTGGCGCTCCGGGGGTTGGGGCCTGGCGGCGGCGTCGCTGAGCCTGGCGCTGGCGGCCTATACCCGGCCCGAGGGGTTGTTGGTCGGGGGCCTGTGCATCGGCTGGTTCGCCGCGCAGTCGATGGCGGACGCCGGGCGCCTTCGGCCGGACTGGCGGCGGCTGGCGTGGCTGGCGGCGCCGTTCGTGGCGCTGGTGGCCGCGCACTACCTGTTCCGCCACGCCTACTACGGCGAGTGGCTGCCCAACACGTACCACGCGAAGCACGTGCGGCCCTGGTACGGGTCGGGCTTCCGCTACCTGTGGGCGGCGGCGCTGGAGACGGGGCTGTACCTGCTGCTGCCGCTGGCCGCCGTGGCGGCGCGCGAGCGCTGGCGGGCGTGCCGGGACGGGTCGTTCGCGCTGCCGCTCCTGCTGGTGGGCGTCCACATGGCCTACGTGATGCGCATTGGCGGGGACCATTTCGAGTACCGGCCGCTGGACTTCTACTGGCCGCTGCTGGCGCTGCCCGCGGCGGCGGGGATCGCGCACCTCGGCAAGCGCCTGGCCGCCGGCCGTTGGCGTCCCCGTCTTCCCGGGCTGGGCGCGCGGGCCTGCGCGGTGGCGGTCTTCGCGCCGGTTCTGTTCTACGCCGGCGCGATCCAGGGTGCCCTGCTGTTCGAGGGCGCCGCGATACGCGAACGCATTAGCAGGCTGCATATAGCATTGGATGATGGAAACGCCGGATGGCTACTCGCCGCGCCGGGAATGCCGATGCTCGTCGCCATCTCCAACGACCTGAGACGCTTGGCTGCCCAACAGATGGTCGCTTCGCCCTTCGTGGAGCACCGCGAGTTCGCCAGATCGCGTTTACGATTTTGGAAGTCCTACGAGAAGATGGAACGGGGCGTGTTTCCCCCGGACGCGCTGATGGCCGGGGGTGGTATCGGAATCCCGTTCTATTATCTCCCGGACCTGAAAGCCATCGACAGATACGGCCTGACCGATGCCACGGTGGCCCGCAACCCGGTGACCCACGCCAACCATGAACGCCATATGGCCCATGACCGGCGACCGCCGCCGGGATACCTCGAGGAGCGGGGCGTCAATATCGCCGTGCGTCCCGCGGCGCACAGTCAATTGCAGGCGTTCATGCGGGCGCAGTATGCCGTGCGGTTCGGACCGGAGTCGTGGATGCCTTTCGACGCGCCGGACGAGGAGTGGGTTCTCGACCGTTTTGCCGGGCGCAGCCTGCGTGTGCGAGACAGGTACTACGCCGGTCTGTCCTGGGAGAAGGCGGCGCCGGATTTCGACTACCGGTCGGGGAAGTTGGGGTTCGTGGTGGATCGATCTTTTCCCCTAAGGCCCCGAGTGCAGGCGTTCGCCAAGAATTGCGCACCGGACGAACTGCTGGTATGGCCCTGGTCAAACGAAGAGACGGACGAACCGGCGCTCCAGCGCTGGACGGTCAACGGGACGGGGCTGTGCCGGGCCACCGCCATAACGCCCCCGGAGTGGGCCCGGTCGGTCGCCGACGATCCGTCCCTGTTGGAGGAGGTCGAGCGGGTGGAGGGCGCCATCGTCGTCGCCGGCCCCGGAGGCGACGGGAGGCCCCCGCCATGAATGACGGGCGGGTGGCGGCGCTGGCGCCCGGCGCCACGTCGGACATCGGCCGGGCCATCGCGCACGAGCGGGTAGTGAACGGGACAGAGCCATCCCCGACCCCCAGTGGTGGACTTTCGTGCGGGCTCGCGCTGTGACGGGACTTGCGGCAAGGGGGCTGGTCCGGGGCGCGGGAGTCGGGCTGTCGCTTCTGCCGTGGCTGGCGCTGCTGGGCTGGCTCTCCGCCACCGCCTGGTTCCTCTGCGACGACGCCTTCATCAGCTTCCGCTACGCCCGCAACCTGCTGGAGGGCCACGGGCTGGTGTTCAACCCCGGCGAATACGTCGAGGGCTACACCAACCTCCTGTGGGTGCTGGAGCTGGCCGCGCTGTGGAAGGTGCTTGGAATACCCCCGGAGCAGGCGGCGCCCTGGCTGTCGGTGGCCTGCACGGTCGGCACCGTCGCCGCGCTGGGGGTGTGGCTCGCCCGCCTGCCGCGGCTGCGCCACCGGTGGCTGGTGGCCTGGATGGCGTTCGGCCTGCTGTGCTCCAGCGCCACCTTCGCGGTGTGGACCTCGGGCGGCGGGCTGGAGACGCGGCAGTTCACCCTGTTCATCGTGGTGGCGGTGGTGTGCCTGAGCCTGTGGCGCTCCGGGGGTTGGGGCCTGGCGGCGGCGTCGCTGAGCCTGGCGCTGGCGGCCTATACCCGGCCCGAGGGGTTGTTGGTCGGGGGCCTGTGCATCGGCTGGTTCGCCCTGCAGACGATGGCGGACGCCGGGCGCCTTCGGCCGGACTGGAGGAGGCTGGCGTGGCTGGCGGCGCCGTTCGTGGCGCTGGTGGCCGCGCACTACCTGTTCCGCCACGCCTACTACGGCGAGTGGCTGCCCAACACGTATTACGCCAAGCACGTGCGGCCCTGGTACGGGTCGGGCTTCCGCTACCTGTGGGCGGCGGCGCTGGAGACGGGGCTGTACCTGCTGCTGCCGCTGGCCGCCGTGGCGGCGCGCGAGCGCTGGCGGGCGCGCCGGGACGGGTCGTTCGCGCTGCCGCTCCTGCTGGTGGGCGTCCACATGGCCTACGTGATGCGCATTGGCGGGGACCATTTCGAGTACCGGCCGCTGGACTTCTACTGGCCGCTGCTGGCGCTGCCCGCGGCGGCGGGGATCGCGCGCCTCGGCTCGCGCCTGGCGGCCGGGCGTTGGCGTTCCCGTCTTCCCGGGCTTGGTGGGCTGGGCGCGCGGGCCTGGGCGGTGGCGGTCTTCGCGCCGGTGCTGTTCTACGCCGGCGCAATCCAGGGCGCGCTGCTGTTCGAGGGCGCTGCGCTACGGGACTGGCTCGAGAGGGGTTCTCGACAGCATGAACAGCATGTAGAACTCGACGGCGACAACGCCGGGTGGCTGCTGGCCGCCCCGGGAATGCCGATGCTTGTCGCCATCTCCAACGACCTGCGGCGCCAAGCTGCCCAACAGCATGTTGCTATATCCTTTGCAGTACACCGCAAACTCGTCGCACGCCAACTTCGACGGTACAAGGCCTACGAGCACATGGAGCGGGGCGTGTTTCCCCCGGACGCGCTGATGGCCGGGTCTGCTCTCGGAATCCAATTCTATTATCTCCCGGACCTGAAAGTTGTCGACGAAAACGGGCTGACCGATGCCACCGTGGCCCGCAACCCGGTGACCCGTGCCAACCATGAACGCGAAATCGCCCATGACCGGCGGCCGCCGCCGGGCTACCTCGAGGAGCGGGGCGTCAACATCACCGTACATGCCGCGGCGGACAGTCCAGCGAAGGCGCTCATGCGGGGGCGCTATGCTGCGCGGGTCGGCCCGAGTCTCTGGATGCCCATCGACTCCCCGGACGAGGAGTGGGTTCTCGACCGTTTTGCCGGGCGCAGCCTGCGTGTGCGGGACAGGTACTACGCCGGCCTGTCCTGGGAGAAGGCGGCCCCGGACCTCGACTACCGGTCGGAGGAGTTGGGGTTCGTGGTGGATCGATCCAAACCCAAATGGCCCCGGGTGCAGGCGTTCGCCGGGAACTGCGCGCCGGACGAGCTGCTGGTATGGCCCTGGTCGAACGAAGAGGCGGACGAACCGGTGCTCCAGCGCTGGACGGTCAACGGGACGGGGCTGTGCCGGGCCACCGCCATAACGCCCCCGGAGTGGGCCCGGTCGGTCGTCGACGATCTGTCCCTGTTGGAGGAGGTCAAGCGGGTGGGGACCGAGCGGACAAGGGCGGCCGCCATCCGTTCGGTGTTCGATGTCCACCTGCTGGGGAAGCGCCTGCTCTACGTCAGGCAGCCGTGCCGCCCGGGCGACAACGACGCGACCTTCTTCCTGCATGTGCTTCCGGTCGATGGGCGTGATCTTCCCGATGGGCGCCGACGATACGGCTTCGACAATCTGGATTTCCGGATGAAAGAATACACAGGGGGCGGAGAGCGTTGCGCGGCGTTGCGCAGACTGCCGGACTATCCCATCGCCGAGCTCCGCACCGGCCAGTTCACCGATGAGGGCCGGCTCTGGGAGGGCACCATCGTCGTCGCCGGCCCCGGAGGCGACGGGAGGCCCCCGCCATGAACGACGGGCACGCGGCGGCTACGCGATGCAGCTCGCGGGGCGTGGCCTGGAGCGGCTCGATCGGGAAGCCCGGGACATCCGGGTACGTACCTGGGCGATGAACCAGCCGATGCATACTAGCCCCGTCATCAACCCCTCGGGCCGCGTCCAGGCAGCCAGCGCCAGGCCCCGGCGCTCCGAGCGCCGCAGGCCCAGGCACACCACGGCCACCACGATGAACAGGGTGATACGTTGCCCGGACCACCGCCGCGGGCCCCGTGCCGTTCGGCAGGGAGTGGGCGAGGCGGAGCCATGCTCGACCGCCGGTGGACTTTCGTGCGGGCTCGCGCTGTGACGGGACTTGCGGCGGGGGGCCTGGTCCGGGGGGCGGGAGTCGCGCTGTCGTTCCTGCCGTGGCTGGCGCTGCTGGGCTGGCTCTCCGCCGCCGCCTGGTTCCTCTGCGACGACGCCTTCATCAGCTTCCGCTACGCCCGCAACCTGCTGGAGGGCCACGGGCTGGTGTTCAACCCCGGCGAATACGTGGAGGGCTACACCAACCTCCTGTGGGTGCTGGAGCTGGCCGCGCTGTGGAAGGTGCTTGGAATACCCCCGGAGCTGGCGGCGCCCTGGCTGTCGGTGGCCTGCACCGTCGGCACCGTCGCCGCGCTGGGGGTGTGGCTCGCCCGCCTGCCGTGGGTGCGCCAGCGGTGGCTGGTGGCCTGGATGGCGTTCGGCCTGCTGTGCTCCAGCGCCACGTTCGCGGTGTGGACCTCGGGCGGGGGGCTGGAGACGCGGCAGTTCACCCTGTTCATCGTGGTGGCGGTGGTGTGCCTGAGCCTGTGGCGGTCGGAGCGCCGGGGCCTGGCGGCGGCGTCGCTGAGCCTGGCGCTGGCGGCCTATACCCGGCCCGAGGGGTTGTTGGTCGGGGGCCTGTGCATCGGCTGGTTCGCCCTGCAGACGATGGCGGACGCCGGGCGCCTCCGGCCGGACTGGCGGCGGCTGGCGTGGCTGGCGGCGCCGTTCGTGGCGCTGGTGGCCGCGCACTACCTGTTCCGCCACGCCTACTATGGCGAGTGGCTGCCCAACACGTATTACGCCAAGCACGTGCGGCCCTGGTACGGGTCGGGTTTTCGCTACCTGTGGGCGGCGGCGCTGGAGACGGGGCTGTACCTGCTGCTGCCGCTGGCCGCCGTGGCGGCGCGCGAGCGCTGGCGGGCGCGCCGGGACGGGGCGTTCGCGCTACCGCTCCTGCTGGTGGGCGTCCACATGGCCTACGTGATGCGGATTGGCGGGGACCTTTTCGAGTACCGGCCGCTGGACTTCTACTGGCCGCTGCTGGCGCTGCCCGCGGCGTCGGGGGGTCGCGCGCCTCGGCTCGCGCCTGGCGGCCGGGCGTTGGCGTTCCCGTCTTCCCGGGCTTGGTGGGATGGGCGCGCGGGCCTGCGCGGTGGCCGTTTTCGTGCCGGTGCTGTTCTATGCCGGCGCAATCCAGGGCGCGCGGCTGTTCGAGGGGGCTGCGATACGCGAGCGCATTAGCAGGCCGCATATAGAATTGGATGATGAAAACGCCGGATGGCTACCGGCCGCCCCGGGAATGCCGATGCTCGTCGCCATCTCCAACGACCTGCGACGCCAAGCTGCTCAACAGCATGTTGCTACATCCTTTGCAGTACACCGCGAGTTCGCCGCACGCCAACTTCGACGGTACAAGGCCTACGAGCACATGGAGCGGGGCGTGCTTCCCCCGGACGCGCTGATGGCCGGGGGTGCCCTCGGAATCCAATACTATTATCTCCCGGACCTGAAAATCATCGACAGATTCGGCCTGACCGATGCCACCGTGGCCCGCAACCCGGTGACCCGTGCCAACCATGAACGCGAAATCGGCCATGACCGGCGGCCGCCGCCGGGCTACCTCGAGGAGCGGGGCGTCAATATCGCCGTGCGTCCCGCGGCGCGCAGTCAATTGCAGGCATTCATGCGGGCGCAGTATGCCGTGCGGTTCGGACCGGAGTTGTGGATGTCCTTCGACGCACCGGACGAGGAGTGGGTTCTCGACCGTTTTGCCGGGCGCAGCCTGCGTGTGCGAGACATGTACTACGCTGGCCTGTCCTGGGAGAAGGCGGTGCCGGATTTCGACTACCGCTCTGGGGAGTTGGGGTTCGTGGTGAATCGATCTTTTCCCCTAAGTCCCCTAAGGCCCCGAGTGCAGGCGTTCGCCGGGAACTGCGCGCCGGACGAGCTGCTGGTATGGCCCTGGTCGAACGAAGAGACGGACATACCGGCACTCCAGCGCTGGACGGTCAGCGGGACGGGGCTGTGCCGGGCCACCGCCATAACGCCCCCGGAGTGGGCCCGGTCGGTCGTCGACGATCCGTCCCGGCTGGAGGAGGTCGAGCGGACGAGGGTGCCCGCCATCCGCTCGGTGTTCGATGTCCACCTGCTGGGCAAGCGTCTGCTCTACTTCAGGCAGCCGTGCCGCCCGGGCGACAACGACGCGACCTTCTTCCTGCACGTGGTTCCGGTCGATGGGCGTGATCTTCCCGATGGGCGCCGGCGATACGGTTTCGACAATCTGGATTTCCGGATGAAAGAATACACAGGGGGCGGAGAGCGTTGCGCGGCGGTGCGTAGACTGCCGGACTATCCCATCGCCGAGCTCCGCACCGGCCAGTTCACCGATGAGGGCCGGATCTGGGAGGGCGCCATCGTCGTCGCCGGCTCCGGAGGCGGCGGGAGGCCCCCGCCATGAACGACGGGCACGCGGCGGCGCTGGTGCCCGGTGCCACGTCGGACACCGGTCGAACGGCGGCAGTGATGCCCAAAAGCTCAGCGTCATGGATGCCAGTGGTGACTTGCGGGTGACTTGGTATCCTAAACACAGTGCCGACGGCAGAAGATGACAGAAAAAGCAATCGCGTTCGGTTCAAACATGGCGTCTAGGAGAGTGGCAATAGCCGGGTTGGCGTTGGTGGCGGTCGCGCTCGGCGGTTGCGGCTTCAAGCTGCGCGGTTGGGATTTGCAAAGCAGTGTGGAAAGCGTCCACCTGGCGGCGAAGCCGCGCGTTGGGTTGGTGGTGCCGCTGCGCCGGGCGCTGCATAGCGCCGGGGTGCGCATCGAAACCGAGCCGACGGCCGCGGCGATGACTGTCGAACTGCTCGAGGAACGGCGGGAGCGCCGCACGGTGGCGGTTACCGGCAGCGCCCGCGCCGCCGAGTACGAGGTGACCATAGGCATTCGTTTCGCCATTCGATCGGGGGCGCGAAGGTTGCGGGAACCGTTGTGGCTGGATGCCAGCCGGGTGTTCGCGGTAGACCGGGACAACATAGCGGGTACGGCCGGGGAACAGGCGCTCATCGAAGGGGAACTCGTCGATGATCTCGTGCGCCAGATTATTCGTGCCCTGGGCGCGGCGGCGGCCGATTTGGCTTCCCCGGCGGTGCCCCGTGCAGATTAAACTCCAGGATTTGGCGTCCAGTTTGGCCGCAGGCCCGCGGCCGGTCTATCTGGTTGCCGGCGATGAAACCCTGCTGGTGGAGGAGGCGTGCGATCTGGTTCTGGCGGCCGCCCAGCGTCTGGGCTTCACCGAGCGCAGCGTGCTGCATGTGGAACCGGGCTTCAAGTGGCACGACCTGTTGCAGGAGGCGGCTTCGCCTTCCCTCTTTGCCGAGCAAAAAGTGCTTGACCTGCGCCTACCCGCCAATCGGTTCGACAAACAGGCCTCCGCGGCCCTGCGCGAATACTTGGCGAGCGCCAGCGCGGACAATCTCCTGCTGATCAGAACCGGGCGCCTGCAGTCGCGCCAGCGGTCCAGCGCCTGGTTCAAGGCGGTGGATGCGGCCGGCGCGGTGGTGCTGATCTGGCCCGTTGGCCACCGCGAGCTGCCGGGCTGGCTGGCCCGCCGGGCCCGCGCCGCCGGGCTGGACCTGACCCCTGAAGCCCGGGCCTGGCTTGCCGAGCGGGTGGAAGGCAACCTGCTGGCGGCGGCCCAGGAGATCGACAAGCTGAAGCTTGCGGACTTAGAGCAGCCCATTGGTGTCGAGAGCCTCGCGGTCGCCGATGCGTCCCACTACGATTCGTTCGAACTGATCGATGCGGTATTCGGCGGCGATGCGTCCCGGGTGCGCCCGGTGCTGGCGGCGCTGCGGGAGGAGGGAGTATCGCTGTTTGCGCTTTTGGGTGCGTTCGCAAGCCAGTTGCGCGGCATCGGTAGCGGCCAGTGGATGCCCCCGCACAGAAAGAAACTGGTTGCCGGGTTTCTAAAACGCGCCGGGTCGCCGCAACGGGTGCTCGCCCAGGTTGCCCTGGTCGATCAGCAGGGCAAGGGCGAACTGCATGGCGATGCCTGGTTGTCCCTTGAACGCCTTTTGCTGCGCCTTTGCGGCGTGCGCCTGCCGCCCTTAGAGAGGGAGATGCGCGTCTTGCGCCGTTCGTTCGCCGCGCCCGGGCGCTGAGGTTGCCAACTCGCCGCATCCCCCCACCCCCACCCCCGAATTGGCGGGGCTGCCGCGCTAGTTGATGCGGGTCTCTGCCTCGCGGCCGAATTCGATTAGCCGCAGTGCGCCGCCGCCGTTGTCGAGGGTGGTTACGGAGCCGTTGTCCGGCTGGAAGATCACCACCCGGTCATCGCCCCGGGCCCCGCCCACGGCCACGTTGATGGCGATGAAATGGCAGAAGATGACGCAGTCGTGAGGCTGGGTGCGCACGCAATCGACCAGCGCATCCCGCCAGGCCAGCAGGTCGTCGCCGAGTTCCAGCCAGCTTCCGGCCATGGCTCGGGACAGCCAGCGGGCGCGTTCCACGGCATCCTTGGTGGGAAACGGAATCTCCCTGACCCGCGGCTCGATGACCACCTCCCGCCCCCACAGCGCCGCGAGCGGTTGCGCGGTTTGCCTGGCGCGGGCGAAGGGGCTGGAGAGTATGGGCAGTGGGCCCTTGCCGCTAAGCGCCGCCGCGGTGGCCTGGGCCTGGCGCCTGCCAAGGTCGTCCAAGCCAGGGTCGAGGCTGCCGTCGGTTTCCGCCCTGCCGTGCCGCACCATGTAAACTGTCGCCATCCAAACGGCCTCTTTTTGCTGGTTCACCCCCCGGCGGTTCCGTAAAATAGCGCGCTTTGCCCGCGTTTGGGAGTATTAGTGACTATACCGGAATCGGGTTTGTCGCCCGACCTCGCACTCGATGCCAAGGTAGGTGTGCGCGATGCGTTCGGCATCGATCTGGATTTGCAGGTCCCGGCGTTTTCCGAGCGCACGGCCTATGTGCCCGTCAAGGACGAGGATTATCTCTTCGACCACGACACCACCCTTGCCATCCTGGCCGGGTTCAGCCACAACCGGCGGGTGATGATTCAGGGCTATCACGGCACGGGCAAGTCCACGCATGTGGAACAGGTGGCCGCGCGCCTCAACTGGCCGTGCCTGCGCATCAACCTAGATAGTCACATCAGCCGCATCGACCTAGTGGGCAAGGACGCCATCGTCATTCACGAAGGCCAGCAGATCACGGCGTTCAAGGAGGGCATTCTGCCCTGGGCTCTACAGCGCCCGGTGGCGCTCTGCTTCGACGAATACGATGCCGGGCGGCCGGATGTCATGTTCGTGATTCAGCGCGTGCTGGAGGTGGAAGGCAAGCTCACCCTGCTCGACCAGAACAAGGTGATCGCGCCGCACCCGTACTTCCGGCTGTTCTCCACCACCAACACCGTTGGTCTGGGCGATACCACGGGCCTCTATCACGGCACCCAACAGATCAACCAGGGGCAGATGGACCGCTGGAGCATCGTCACCACGCTGAATTACCTGGAACACGATGCGGAAACCGACATCGTCCTGGGCAAGGCCAAGAGCTACGCCGCCACCGAGGCGGGCCGCCGCGCCGTGTCCAATATGGTTGCCGTCGCCGACCTCACCCGCCAGGGGTTCATCAATGGCGACGTATCGGTGGTCATGTCGCCGCGCACGGTGCTGACCTGGGCGCAGAATGCGGAGATTTTCGGCGATACGGGGTTCGCCTTCCGCGTTACTTTTCTGAACAAGTGCGACGAGTTGGAACGCCCCATCGTGGCCGAGTATTACCAGCGCTGCATGGGCGAGGACCTGGGCGATGCGACGCATGGCATCACCCTGCGGACCGCCTGAGGGCGGGCGGCGCGGTGCCGGTCGAGCCGGAAAATCCGCTTGAATCCTTCAAGCGCGCAACGGTGGCCACCATCCGCGCGCTGGCGGAGAACGACGAGCTAGAGGTGGCTTTTGGCCAGGGCTCGCCGGTGGCGCATGGCAACCGGTTGCGCATGCCGCTGCCGTCGCTCGGTTGCGACGAGGCGGAGGTCAACGCGGTACGGGGTATCGGCGATGAACTGGCGCTCAAGTTCCGGTTTCACGACGCTGCCGTGCACAGCCGCTACGCGCCGCGCACCGGGCCCGCCCAGGAAATGTTCGAATGGATCGAGGACGCGCGCATCGCTTCCATCGGCTCGCTGCGCATGGAGGGCGTTGCGCAGAATCTCGAGGCATCGCTGGAGGCCCAGTGCCGTCAGGCGGAATTCGACACCATCGTGGAGGAATCCGAGGCGCCGCTGTCGATCGCCGTTGGCCTGCTCGTCCGGCAGCACCTCACCGGCCGCGAGTTGCCGCCGTCGGCGGAGAATGTCGTCAAGTTTTGGCGGGACCATGTGCAGGAGCACGCCGGTGCGGATATCGCCCAGCTCAAGCGTTGTCTGCTCGACCAGCAAAGGTTCGCCAGCGTCTGTCGCGAGATCATCGCCGATCTTGGGCTCGGCGGCGAACTGGACGAACCCCTCGATGAGCGCGAAAACCAGGACGAGTCCGAAGCGGTGGACGAGGAGGCCGAGGGGGATTCGGAGGTCAATCCCGAGGATGTGGCGCTTGACGACGAGGGGTTGACCGACGAGTCGACCGACGGCGAGGCCGCCCTGGTGGAGATGGATGCCGATCTCGATGCGGATGAACTCGGTGCCGAGGCCGACCCCGATGAAGCGCCGAGCGCCATGCCGGACGACGCCGGGCGCATCCGGGTCGATGTTAACTACCAGGCATACACCAGCGAATTCGACGAGGTGGTGCCCGCCGAGGAACTGTGCAATCAAGACGAACTGACCCGCCTGCGGGCCCTGCTCGATCAGCAGCTCCTGCCGTTGCAGCACGCCACCGCCAAGCTGGCCAACCGGCTGCAACGGCGTCTGCTGGCCCGGCAGAATCGCACCTGGGAATTTGACCTTGAAGAAGGTGTGCTCGATTCCTCGCGGCTCGCCCAGGTGATCGTCGATCCGATGAACCCGCTGGCGTACAAGCGGGAAAAGGAAATGGATTTCCGCGACACCGTGGTCACCCTGCTCATCGATAGCTCCGGCTCCATGCGCGGCCGCTCCATCACCATTGCGGCCATGTGCGCCGACATCCTCGGCCGCACCTTGGAGCGCTGTTCGGTGCGGGTCGAAATTCTGGGCTTCACCACCCGGGGCTGGCGCGGCGGCCGTTCCCGGGAGAAATGGATTGCCGAGGGTAAACCCGCGCACCCCGGCCGCCTGAACGACCTGCGTCATATCGTCTACAAGGCTGCCGACGACACCTGGCACCGCACGCGGCGCAACCTCGGCCTGATGATGCGCGAGGAAATGCTGAAGGAAAATATCGACGGCGAAGCGCTGATCTGGGCGCACAACCGCATCGTCGTGCGAGCCGAGGAACGCAAGGTGCTCATGGTTATCTCCGACGGCTTGCCGGTGGACAATTCGACCCTGCTCGTCAACCCGAGCAACTATCTTGAGCAGCACCTTAAGTACGCCATCGACACCATCGAGACCCGTTCGCCCGTCGAACTGATCGCCATCGGTATCGGCCACGATGTCACCCACCACTACCGGCGGGCGGTAACCATCACGGACGCGGAGCAACTCGGCGGCGCGATGACCGAACAACTGGCGGCGCTGTTCGCGGCGGAAAAGGTTGGCCGCTGATTGCGCGGGAGCTGCTGCAACTAAAGGGTGGAAGTACCGCCTTGCCTGTGGAATATTGCAAGCTTGTCGAACCCGGATGAAAGGCCATGGCTAACGTAGCGGTTCGGGTGGCGTCGCCACCGTCTTCCGTAGACCAGGCCGCCACCTGCAACCCGCCGCCTGGGGGTGTTGCATGATGCGGGCGCACCGGGGCGTTCGCAACGCCGGTCTGGATTCCTTGGCTGCCGCCTGATGCTGGCACCGGAACGCATCGCCGAACTGGCCCGGGCATTGCACCGATCGATGCACAAGCGCTCGCCCATGGCGCCCCCGACCGAGACCGACCCCGATATTGAAATCGACGATGCCTATCGCATCAGTCGCGCCTTCCTGGGGTTGCGGGAAGCGGCCGGCGAACGGGTGATCGGCAAGAAGATCGGCGTGACTAGCCCGGCAGTGCAGGAGATGCTGGGCATCGACCAACCGGACTTCGGCTTTCTGACGGACGCCATGTGGTGCCGGGACGGTCTGGTGGACGCCCGCAGCCTGATCGCTCCCCGGGCCGAAGCGGAAATCGCGTTCCGGTTGCAAAGCGACCTTAAGGGCCCCGGGGTGACGCCGGCGGATGTGCTGGCCGCAACGGAGTGCGTCATGCCCTGTTTCGAGATCGTGGATTCACGCATCGAGGACTGGCGCATCGGCATTTGCGACACCATCGCCGACAATGCCTCCTGTGGTGTATTCGTGCTGGGCGACAACGAGTTGCCGGTGGACGGGCTGGAGCTCAAGGACGTTCAGGTCACCCTGACCAGGAATGGAGAGTATCTGAGCGCGGGCTCGGGTGCCCTGGTGCAGGGGGCGCCGGAGAATGCCGTGGCCTGGCTGGCCAACACCCTCGGCGAGTACGCTATTCCGTTAAAGGCCGGGGAGCTCATTCTGTCCGGGTCGCTGGTGCCTTTGGCCGATGCGACGGCGGGCGATGTGTTCAGACTGTCGATGACCGGCCTCGGCGAGGCCGAAGCGCGATTCATATGAGTTTCGACCCCGAGCCGGTGCGCACGCGCGGGGAACAGGGTAGTTCCCAAGCGGTGGCCTGCCCGACGGGGTTCACAGGCTTGCGGGTCGCCTATGAGCCACCTATGGAAGTAAAGGAAACACCTGTGCCATCGAAGGGTAAACAGGCGGGTCGGTGCCCGAGTAACGGGAGGCGGCGCGCTCTGGGGAGCGGTCGGCGGTGAATGCCGGGGCAAAGGTCGGCTGCGCCATCCTCGGGTCGGGCAACATAGGTACCGACCTCATGGTCAAGATCGGCAACCACGCCGAGCACCTTGAACTGCGTCTGCTGGTCGGCATCGAGGCGGATTCCGAGGGCCTGGCCCTAGCCCGGCGGCGGGGTGTTGCGACTTGCCATGCGGGCATTGACGGGGCCCGCGTCCTACCCGAATGGTCCGGCGTGCAACTCGTATTCGACGCGACCTCGGCGGCGGCCCATGCCCAGCACCATGCGGTTTGTCGGCAAGAGGGCAAGCAGTTGGTGGACCTCACCCCGGCGGCTATCGGGCCCTATTGCGTACCGGTTGTGAACCTAGCCGAACACTTGGGCGAGGGCAACGTGAATATGGTGTCCTGTGGCGGCCAGGCGACCATTCCCATAGTGCATGCCGTGCGTCGGGTGGCGCGGCGGGTTCCCTACGCGGAAATCGTGGCCTCGGTGGCGTCAAGGAGCGCCGGACCCGGCACCCGCGCGAACATCGACGAGTTCACCCAAACCACCGCCAGGGGCATCGAGGTGGTTGGGGGTGCCGAGCGCGGTAAGGCCATCATTGTCCTGAATCCGGCGGAACCACCCATGATAATGCGCGACACCGTCTACACACTGTCTATCGGCGCGGAACTCCAGGAGCTTGAGGCGTCCGTCGAGGAGATGGTGCGCGAGGTCCAGCGGTATGTGCCGGGCTACCGGCTCAAGCAGAAGGTGCAGTTCGAACGCTTCGGCAGCAATGATCCATTGCGCATTCCGGGCCTGGGCGAGTACGAGGGGGTCAAGGCCACCATTTTCCTCGAGGTAGCGGGTGCCGGTGACTATTTGCCGAAGTACGCCGGCAATCTCGACATCATGACTTCCGCCGCCCTGGCCACGGCCGAGCGCATTGCGGAACTCAAGTTCGGAGCGGCGGCATGAGCGGCCCCGGAACCGGGAAGATCACCGACCCGACCCAGCAGAAGATCTACGTGCAGGACGTGACGCTGCGGGACGGCATGCATGCGATTCGCCATCGCTACGGAATCGATCATGTCGCCAGGATTGCCCGGGCGTTGGACGAGGCCGGCGTCGACGCCATCGAGATCGCGCATGGCGACGGGCTCAATGGCGGTAGCTTCAACTACGGGTTCGGGGCGCATACCGACTGGGAGTGGATCGAGGCGGTAACCGATGTGGTGCAGCGCGCGGTCGTCACCACACTGATTCTGCCCGGCATCGCCACTAAGGAGGAACTCGGGCGGGCCTATGCCGCCGGTGTGCGCTCGGTGCGCGTGGCGACCCACTGCACCGAGGCGGATGTGGCCAAACAGCATATCGCCATGGCCCGGGAACTGGGCATGGACACTGTTGGTTTCCTGATGATGAGCCATATGAGCCCGCCCGAGGCGCTGGCCCGGCAGGCTAGGCTCATGGAATCCTACGGTGCCCAGTGCGTCTACGTGACGGATTCCGGCGGCGCACTGGATATGGATGGCTATCGCGAGCGGCTCGAGGCCTACGATGCGGTGCTATCGGAACAGACGGAGCGGGGCATACACGCCCATCACAACCTGTCCCTGGGCGTGGCCAATTCCATAGTCGCCGTGCAGGCGGGCGCGCGGCGGGTGGATGCGTCCCTGGCCGGCATGGGCGCCGGTGCGGGCAACGCGCCGCTGGAGGTCTTCATAGCCGCGGCGGAGCGCAAGGGCTGGTGCCATGGTTGCGACCTGTATCGGCTGATGGACGCCGCCGAAGACCTGGTGCGCCCGCTGCAGGACCGTCCCGTGCGCGTGGACCGCGAGACGCTCTCTCTAGGCTATGCGGGCGTCTATTCGTCCTTCCTGCGCCACGCGGAAAAGGCGGCGGCCGACCACGGGCTGGATGTGCGGGAAGTGCTGGTGGAACTGGGCAGGCGCGGCATGGTCGGCGGCCAGGAGGATATGATCGTCGATGTGGCGCTCGACCTGGTCAAGCAGAGGGAATCGGTGCCTGAACCGGCGGGGTGAAAACGCCTAGGCGATAACCTTCAGGCGCTGAATTTCGGGCGGCCCGGACATCAGCCCCTGGAAGCTCGCGGCGGCGGCCTTGAAGTGCTCCGACTTGCCGTGCGCGTCGATATCCGCCTCGCTGTCGTACAACTCCAGCATCAAGTAGTTGCCGTCCTCGTCCCGGCACAGCGAATACAGGTGGTTGCCGGGCTCCTTGGCCCGAACCTGCGCGGCGAGGTTGGACATGGCCGCTTCGAAAGGCGCTTCCTTGCCCGCAGCGACCTTAAGCTTGGCGATCACGGCTATCATGGGGTCCTCCGCAAAAGGCGCCAAGATATAGCAACTCGATGCACCGGGGCAAACTCATCGCCGAACTTGACGCCTATGCCCGCCGCTTTCCCGGGGAGGCGGCAACGGCCCGGCGGTTTCGCGATTTCGTGCGGCGTCACCGGCACTGTTTCGAGCGCGCCTGCCTTCCCGGCCACGTTACCGCGAGTGCCTGGGTCGTGGACCGGAGCGGGCGGCGCGTGCTGTTGACCCATCATAGGAAGCTTGGCCGCTGGCTCCAACTCGGCGGCCACAGCGACGGCAAGCCGGACGGGCTCGCCGTGGCGCTCCGGGAGGCGCGGGAGGAGTCGGGCCTCGACCTGGTTGCCCGCTCCGCCCACCCCATGGATATCGACATCCACGAGATCCCACCGCACGGGAAGGTGCCGGCGCATCGCCACTACGACCTGCGCTATGCCCTGGCCGCGCGCTCCGAGGCATTTAGGGTCGGCCCGGAGTCCCATGCCCTTGCCTGGGTTGCCATGCACAACCTAGAGGCCTATAGCAGCGAGGAATCGCTGCTCCGGTTGCGGCGCAAGTGGCGGGTCTGGCGCCGGCATTGGCCCGGCCGCGGATACTATTGACACTCGCCGGGTGCCTACCTATTGTGGCGAGGTTTCGGCGGTGTCCTTCCGTGTTGGATGGGGTATCTCCCGCCAAGCTTGAAACCGTGACTCTGAGCTCCGGGGGGAGGGCTGCGTGGGGTTGCCAAGGAGAGGCCAAGACCATCCCAAAGTGTTCGCTCTTGAGATGAAGTTTCAGAAAATTCATTAGGTTCCGAAAACTATTGCCGAGTTTTACGAAAAACGTTTGTAAACGATCTATATAGGGTTTGACCTAAGGCTAATAGGTGACTTTGGGATGGCCCTGCTAAGGAGAGGAGAATCATGCGCAAACCGTTACCCCTTTTTGTCGCGGCGGGTGTACTCGCGCTGCCGCAAACCGTTTCTGCGGCGGAAGCCGCGCCGGCCGCCCAGGCGGCCGATGACCGGATTGAAGAGATTATCGTCACCGCGACCAAGCGTGAAGAATCAATCCAGGATGTTCCCATTGCCGTATCCGCATACAGCGCGGAAGATCTCGCCGCCCGGGGCGTGCAGGATCTCTATGGCCTGATGGAGGTTTCCCCCTCGATTGCGGTATACAGTTCCAACAGCACGTCGAATGGCGGTACCTTGCGTATTCGCGGCGTGGGTACCACGGGCAACAACCCGGGCCTCGAGGCCGCGGTGGGCACCTTCATCGACGGCGTCTACCGCTCTCGCGCCGGGCTCGCCTTCAATGATTTGCCCGATATCGACCGGGTGGAAATTCTGCGCGGCCCCCAAGGCACCCTGTTCGGCAAGAACACCGTGGCCGGGGCGGTCAATGTCATAACCCGCCGGCCGGAGTTCGAGAACAGCCTAGGCGTGACCCTGGGGCTCGGCAACCTGGATTCGCGGGAACTGGGCCTGGTAGGCAATGCCGTGTTGGCGGAGGATGTGCTGGCGGGGCGGGTTAGCTACGCGTACCGGGAACGCGACGGCTTCTATGAAGACATCGTCTCCAACGAGGCCTATGACAACCGCGACCGGCACAACCTGCGGGGCCAACTCCTATGGACGCCGAACGAGACCCTGGAGATACGGTTCATTGGCGACTACACGGAAAAGGACGAATCCTGCTGCCCGGCGGCGTTCTGGATCACCGGCCCGACGAGCCCGCTGGTCGCCGCTCTCGGTGGCGACATCACGCCCTTCGAAGTCGATGGGGATGCGCGGGTGGGCGTGAACTTCGAGCCCTACGAGGATGTGGAGGATTGGGGCCTGTCGTTGGACGTGCTGTGGGAAGTCGGCGACCGCGCGACCTTCAGGTCCATCACCGCCTATCGGGACTACCGGGTCGCCCGCGCCCAGGATATCGACTTTGCCGGCGCGGACATCCTATACCCCCAGCTTACGGACGAATACTTCGAGAATTTCTCCCAAGAATTTCAGCTCTACGGGGAAAATGAAAACTTTTCGTGGCTTTTCGGAGTCTACGTCTACACGGAGGATCTGGAATCCGACGAGATAGTCGCGCTGTCCAACGATGGTCACACCTATGTCGCCAACCTCATCGGCGTGCCGGCCGTGGCGCCGCTGTTGGCCGGGGACCCGGCAGGGCGGGGGGCGCCCGGACAGGGTTACGACGCGCTCTACTTTTCCGATACCAATGGCTGGTCGATGTTCACGCACAATACCTGGCATGTGGGCCCGCAATTCGATGTGACGGTGGGGTTCCGCTACTCGACGGAGAAGAAAGACGCCGGCGCCATCATCAATGGCGCGGCCTTCGGCGAGGCCATCAGCGATCCGTTCTGCAATTTCGTGCCCATCGGGTCGCTTTGCGACAACGCAAGCTACAACAACAAGGAGCGGGAGAACGAAGCCACGGGTACCCTCAAGGCCGCTTGGCGGATGAGCGAAGACGTCAACCTATACGCCAGCTACAGCCGGGGCTACAAGGCGGGCGGCTTCAATCTCGACCAGGAAGCCGTCGGCAACCGCGATGCCAACGGCGACTTCGTCGACCAAAGCCGGTTCAACCCGGAAACCTCGGATTCCTTCGAACTCGGCCTGAAAGCGCGGCTCCTCGACCGTCGGCTGACCCTCAACAGCGCCCTCTTCTACACGGTATTCGACGATTTTCAGCTCAATACCTTCACGGGGCTTGGTTTTACGGTCGGCAATGTGAAGGAAGCCGTCTCCAAGGGCGTGGAAGTGGAGTCCTGGCTCACCCTTGGCGATGGCCTGTTTATCAGCATGGGGGCCACCTATGCGGATGCGCGCTATGGAGACGACCTGGTAGCGGCGAATGCCCATCTCGCGGACCGACGGTTGACGCAATCGCCGCTGTGGCAGGGCAGCGCATCGATTATCGTTGACCGGGAGATTCCCGGCACGGGCCTGCGCTGGCTGTTCAACCTGAACTGGTCGCATATCGGAGAGGTCAATACCGGGTCCGACCTAGATCACCCGCAGAAGGTGCGGGGTGCCTACGACCTGTACAACGCCCAGGCGGGCATAGGCACGGCCGACGGCCGCTACGAGGTAATACTGTGGGGCCGCAACCTCGCCGACAAGCGGGTTAACACGCTGGTGTTCGACTCTGTTTTTCAGGCGGGCAGTTGGCATACCTTCGTGAACCCGCCCCGCACCTATGGATTGACGTTGCGGGCCAACCTGCGCTAGGGCACCTTCGCACCGGCCACGTCCAACTGCGCCGGCCATACCAAGGGTGGTTCCGTGTGGGACGGGAGCCCGGCGCGTCGGGCTTCCAAGCATTCCAGCGAATTAGCCGCTCCGCACGCAACGGGTGTTCAAGAAGACTTCCGTCCGGTAGCTCGGCGTCGCGTCAGGGGTACCGCAAGCGCTTGGATTTCCTGTGTGCCCGACCGTTCCCTATCAAGGGATTGGGGAACCGATTCGCCCTGTGGTTTGTCGTTTGACAGTGGCCGCCTACGCGCCTATAAGGGCTTAGGGGCGATAGTGCCTAGGGAATGTTTAAGGGGAAAGATTATGACCATGGAGAGTTCCATCGGCGTTCAAAAACTCGCCGTCCTTGCCGGTGCCTGCGCCCTGTGGGCACCGTTCCTGGTTCTGGCCCAGGATGTCGACGCGATCGAGGAAGTTATTGTCACCGCCCAGCGCACGGCCGAGAGCATCCAGGACGTGCCCATCGCGGTGACGGCCCTGACCGGCGGCATGCTGGAGGACAGGCAGGTCATCAATCCGTCGGATCTACAGATGAACGCGCCGAGCGTGAGCTTCACGGCGACCAATTTCGGGAACTCGAGCTTTAGCATCCGGGGCATTGGGCGACTGGTGATCGGTGTCACCGGAGAAGCCGGCGTGTCCGCGCATTTGAACGAGATTCCCGTGGCCACGAACCTCAACACCATCGAGTTTTTCGACATGGAACGGGTGGAGATTCTACGCGGCCCCCAGGGTACGTTGTATGGCCGTAACGCCACCGGCGGCGCCATCAACTTCGTTACGGCGTTGCCCGAATTCGAAAGCGCCAAGGGGTTCCTAGATGTAGAGGCCGGCGACTACAGTCACCGGCGCGTCAAGGGCATGTTGAATATTCCCCTTGGCGATACCGCGGCGCTACGCCTAGGTGGCTTCAAGCTCGACCGGGATGGGTACACCAAAAATCTGGCCCATGGCCAAACGGGTACCGACGGCAGCACCCTGCCCGGCATAGACGATGATATCGATGGCCGCGATGTGACCGCCCTGCGGGCCACTTTCCGCTGGCAGCCCACCGACCGAGCCGACTTCTGGGTTCAGTACAATCGTTTCCGGGAAAACGACGACCGGGCGCGCATCACCAACCAGATCTGCGCACGCAACACGCTGCCCACCACGGGTTGCCTGCCGGACGGGTTCGGCTTCGACCAACCGCATCTCGGGGCTACCACCGGCGGCATATTCGCCGCGTTGGCGGGTGCGCTGCCGCCGGGCGCGGACGGCGCCAATCCAGCCATGTACAACTTTCCGAAGCCGCCCATCGACAGCTTCCGGGAGATGCATTCGGATTTCGAACCGATATTCGATGACGAGGAAGACCTGTGGACCCTCGGCCTAAGCTACGATTTCGACACCTTCCAGGTGAACCTATCCGGTGCCTACCAGACCCGCGACTATGCCTCGCGGCAGGACTACCTGATGGATGTTGGCCCCAACCTTGCGGCCACGTCGCTCAATCCGGCGGGCTTGTGGCCCACATCCGAGCCGGCGGGCCTGTCTGCGGGTGCCGACTGGGAATCCGACTCCTGTAACCTGCTGCATGGCACCGCGGGGATTTTTGGCGGCTGCATTCTGCCGGTTAACCAGACCCGGGTGTTCTCCTACGACCAGACCGACACGGAGACTGAGTACTGGACGGCGGAGGCCCGCTTCCATACCACATTGGATGGGCCGTTCAACCTGCAGGCGGGTGCCAGCCTGTACGATTCCACCGTCCACGGAGACTACTACGTGCTCGCCAACACCCTGGATATCGTGTCGGTGTACGGCTCGCCGTTGCTTGGCTTTCCGCCGTTGTATCCGGGCTTTTTCAACAATACCAGCCAACCCGGGGAAGGTAACCTCCAGGACGGTTGGGCGGTTTTTGGCGAGGCGTACTTCGACCTGAGCGATTCCGTCAAGATCACCGCCGGGTTGCGCTATAACGAGGACAACAAGGAAGTCAACGACACCAGCGTACTGTTCAACTCAATCAATGCCAATGCGGCACTCGGCGGGCTGTTTGGCGCCAATCCAATCTGGGTGCGCACGCCGCTGTTCCTGGAAATGGTGGACATGGCCAGCGACCCCACCCTCGCATTGAGTGAGTCTTCGTCCAGGGTACTGGAATTCTGGGATGCCCAGGGCATCTATGCCGAGAACGCGCCGACGGCTATCGGCGGTATCGTGGCGCTTGGCGCCGCACAGCAGATCGGCGCGGCGGTGGCGGCGGGGCAGCTACCGCCGGAATTCATTCCCGGCGCCATTGCGGCCCTGCCGTTGCCGCCCCTTCTGCAGGGCACGGTGGCGGCGTTGTTGAGCGGCGACCCGGCCGCTCTCGCCGCCGACCCGGGGCTCGCCGCGGCCACTGCGGCCTGGAACGCCATTGCCGGTGCCCTACCACCGGTCCCCGGCTTCGGCGAGACACGTTTCGTCACCGGCAGCCCGAGCAAGGCGGAGTGGACGGAAGTGAGTGGCCGTATCGGCATCGACTGGCAGATTAACAACAACTCCATGGTTTACGGGTTCTACAGCCGAGGCTACAAGCCCGGCGGCTTCAACCCCGCCATTCCGCCCGCCTTTCAGTCTACGTCGTCGTTCACCTTCGATGCGGAACAGGTCGATGCCATCGAATTGGGAACCAAGAACACCTTCCTGGACGGGCGGCTGGTGCTGAACGGCTCGTTCTTTCTCTACGACTACGGTGGCCTGCAGGTAACGCGCATCCGCAACAACTCGTCCATCAACGACAACATCGATGCGGACATCATGGGCATAGAGATCGAGGGGCTGTGGCGCCCCGAGGCGCTGCCCGGCGCGGCGGTGGATTTCGCGTACGGCTGGCTCAATGCGGAGGTGGATGGCTCGCAGTCGCTTGACCCGTTGAACAGGACCGCCGGCAACTCAGACTATGTGCTGCTGAAGAACACCGACCCGGGCTCCTTGACAGGCGTAACCTACATAGCGCGGGAAGCGCATATTACCCAGGCCGTGGTCGACGCGGCCCTGGCGGGCGGCGGGGCCCTGGACATCCGCAACGGCACGACGGTGCAGAGTGTTTCCTACCCGGCGAATGCCAACGGTGTTTCCATTCCGGCCTACTTCTCTAGGGGGTTCCTGAACGCGTTGGGTGTCGAGACCCTGGATGGGCTGCCGGTGGACCTAGACGGCAACCAGCTACCGAATTCCCCGGAGCACACCCTAAGGCTCGGCCTCGCCTACACCTGGCAGGTTGCGGCCATCGCCGGCTCGCTCACCGCTCGTTGGGATTACTACTGGCAGGGCGATTCCTACGCCCGGGAGTTCAATTCCGTCGGCGATGAGATCGATAGCTGGGATCAACACAATGCCTCGCTCATCTACGAGAGCGGCGATGGCCGCTGGACGGTGAAGGCCTGGGTTCGCAACATCGCCGACGACGACAATGTGACGGGCAAGTACCTGACGTCGGACACGTCTGGATTTTTCAGGAACTACTTCCTGACCGAGCCGCGCCTGTTTGGGGCCTCGTTCCGCTTCAACTTCGGTAACCTATAGCTTAAGTCCGTGGCGGAAGCCCGGCCTCGCACCGGCGCATTCGCGCCTCAGGCGTACAGGTGGCAGGCGACTTGCCGGTTCTCCTGTACGCCGGATTGGTCCTTGAGAGGAATCAACGGCGGCGCCTGTTCCCGGCACAGGTCCATGACTCTGGGGCAGCGGCCGGCGAACCGGCAGCCCGGCGGGATATTGATTGGCGAGGGTATCTCGCCGCGAATATGGGTGGATACCCGACGCCGTTCCGAGGCCGGGTCCGGCTCTGGATTGGAACCGATCAGCGCCTCGGTGTAGGGGTGTTTGGGCCGAAAGAAGACATCGTCGGCCGCGCCGATCTCGACTAGGGTGCCGAGGTACATCACCGCCATGCGGTCACTGACATAGCGCACCATGGACAGATCGTGGGCGATGAACAGCAATGTCAATCCCATCGACGCTTTCAGTTCATCGAGCAGGTTGACCACCTGGGCCTGCACGGAAACGTCTAGGGCCGAAATGGGTTCGTCGCATACGACGAATTCCGGCCGGAGAATCAGTGCGCGGGCAACGCCGATGCGCTGCCGCTGGCCGCCCGAGAACTCGTGGGGATAGCGCGCCATGTGGTCGGCCTGCAAGCCGACGCGCAGCAACCACTCGGCGACCCGGTCGCGAATTTCCCGGCCACCGATGCGCTCGTGTAGCCGCAGCCCCTCGCCGACGATCTCGCCCACGGTCATGCGCGGGTTCAACGAGGAGTACGGATCCTGAAAGATCATCTGCATGCGCTGGGCGTAGCGCTGAAAGTCGGCCGGTGCGTAGCGTTGCGGCAGGGTCTCGCCCTTGAATATCACGGTGCCGGCGGTCTTGTCGTGCAGGCCCAGAATGGCCTTGCCGAATGTCGACTTGCCGGAGCCGGACTCACCCACTAGGCCGACGATTTCCTGTTCGCCGATGGACAGGCTGACATCGTCCACCGCCCGCACCCACTGATTGCGGCCGGCCGGGAAGTGCTTGGTGACCTTTTGGGCATCAAGTACCGGGTTCACGGGGCAGCTTCCCGATAGTGGATTTCCGGCACGCGCCGCCCCGCCTGGGCATGATGCAGCCAGCAACGGGCGAAGTGGGTGGCGGAAAGCTCGAACGGGCCGGGATCCCTTGGCCCGCATACGCGCATCCGGTGCGGGCAGCGCGGCGCATAGGCGCATCCCCGGGGTGGGTCGAATAGATCCGGCGGGCTACCGTCGATGGGGGTCAGCTCCCGTGCGGCCTCCGAGTTGTTGGTCGGCATGGCGGCATTCAGGCCAAGTGTGTAGGGGTGGGCGGAGCGGTAGAACAGCTCGTCGACGGTGCCGTTTTCGACGATCCGGCCCGCGTACATGACCGCGACCTGGTCCGCCATGCGCGCCACCACGCCGAGGTCGTGGGTGATAAGGATAATCGCCATGCCGTTCTGCCGTTGCAGGTCGCGCAGCAAGTCGAGAATCTGCGCCTGAATGGTCACGTCGAGCGCTGTGGAGGGCTCGTCGGCGATCAGTATCGCGGGTTCACAGGCGATTGCCATGGCGATCATGGAGCGTTGCAGCATGCCGCCGGAGAACTCGAAGGGATACTGCCGCGCCCGCTTGTCCGCTTCCGGTATGCGGGTCATCTCGAGCAATTCCACCGCGCGCGCCAGCGCCTGCTTGCCGCCCTGGCCCCGGTGCACCCGCAGGGTTTCGGCGATCTGGGCACCGATGGTCATGGTGGGGTTCAGGGAAGTCATTGGATCCTGGAAGATCATGCCGATCTGGGCACCGCGAATCCCCTGGCCGTCAACCTGGTTGCGTCCCAGTATTTCCGTGCCCCGCAGCCTGGCCGACCCGGCGGTGATGCGGCCGGGCGGCATGGGGATTAGGCCCATCATGCTCTGCACGGTTACCGATTTGCCGCAGCCCGATTCACCCACGATGGCCAGGGTCTCGCCGGCCTGCACGGTGAAGCTCACGCCCCGCACCGCCTGCACCACGCCGCCGTAGGTGTCGAACTCCACCTTGAGCCCGTCCACCTCGAGGAGCGGGCTCATTCCGCGCCCCGCATGCGGGCATCGAGCGCATCGCGCAGCCCATCGCCTAGGAGGTTGAAGGCGAGCACGGTGAGGCTAATCAGAAGCGCCGGGAAGATCAGTTCGTGGGGGTGGTTTAGCATGGTCTTGATGCCCTCGTTGCACATGCTGCCCCAGGAGGCTTCCGGCGGTGCGACGCCCATGCCAATGAAGGAAAGAAAGGCCTCGATGAAAATGGCGGTTGGCACCGCAAAGGTCAGGGTAACCAGGATAACGCCCATGGTGTTGGGAATCATATGGCGCAGCAGCAGGTAACCCGTTTTCGCGCCAAGCAGGCGCGAGGCGCTGACATAGCCCTCCTCCCTAATCTGTAGAATCTGGCCGCGCACCAGCCTAGCGGTGGACGGCCACATCAACAGCACCAGGGCGATCACCAGGGGAGTGATTCCCGACTCGCCGGGCTGAACGCCCGAGGCAACGCGAATAAGGATCATAAACAGCAGGAACGGCAGCGCCACCACAAAGTCCGAGAAGCGCATGAGCAACTGATCGACCAGGCCACCGAAGAAGCCGGCGGTGGCGCCGTAGACAACACCGAACAGAATGAACAGCAGGGGGGCGAATATGCCAATAAATAGCGACACCCGAGCGCCCGACATCAGGCGGGCGAGCATGTCGCGGCCGAGGTAGTCGGTTCCCAGGGGGTGAAAGACCAGTTCGACGCGCTCTCCGAGGCGCGGTGCGGCGTCCTCGGCAACCAGCCCCTTGGCGGTGGCCTCCTCCAGGGTGATCACCCGTTCAACCTGCACATCGATGGTTTGCCGGTGGCCCGTGGGCCGGCCCCGTTCGTCAAGGGCCACTAGGGTGTAGTAGTACTTGCGCGGCTCCAGATCCAGGCGGTCTTCGAAGGCGGTTTCGTTCACATCGGACAGATCGACCAAGGGCAGTCCGAATGCCTGTCGTGCGTCGATGGGGAATAGGTTCCGGTATATCCGGTGGCCGTGGGCGCCCGCCAGCGGTTCCCAAATCAGCCGCACGGCCTGGCTGGTTGCCGGTTCCGCCAGCCGCAACCCGCTTCCCGGCGGGCGCGGTGTGGTACCGTCCCAGGGCGCATAGGGTTCGACAATGGTTGCGCGCGGTGCCGGGCCGGGTGCCTGGCTGATCTGGTCAAGATCCTGTTCCTGGGGGTCCAGGGTCCACACCCAGGGGCCGGCGATGGTGAAAACCAACAGCGCGATCACCAGGTACAGCGACACCAGCGCCCGCCGGTTGGCCTGCAGCCGGATCCAGGCGTCCTGCCAGTAGGAGAGCGATGGCCGCGAGACAACCTGTATCTGGTCTTTGCTGCGGACCGGTTCAAAATCGCTGGCTGGGAACGCTGTTTCGGCCATCGAACTACTCCAGGCGCACCCGGGGGTCGACAAGCCCGTAGACCAGATCGACGACGATGACCATCAGGACGAGGAAGGCCCCGTAGAACACCGTCGTCCCCATAATGACTGTGTAGTCGGACTGCTGCACCGCCTGCACGAAATAGCGCCCGAGCCCCGGGATGGCGAATACAATCTCGACGACAAAGCCGCCGGTGGTGATTGCTGCAATCGACGGCCCGAGTACCGTGATGACCGGCAGGATGGCGTTGCGCAACTGGTGGTGGGTGAAGATGCGCGTGGCGGGCAGGCCCTTCGACTTGGCGGTGCGCACGAAATCGGAGCTCATGATCTCCAGCATGGACGATCGCATCAGGCGGGTGAGATAGGCCATGGTGCCCAGGCCCAGCACCAGGGAGGGCACCAGCATGTGGGCTACCGTGCCCCAGCCGGCCACCGGCAGCAGCGAGAACCCGAGCAGGTTGTTGAGGTTAACCAGGGTGAGCTGGCCGAGGGCGGCAAACACAAAGCTTGGCACGGAAATGCCGAGTATCACCAGCAGCATGATGACGATGTCGGGCATGCGATTGCGGTTGAGGGCAGTCAGCGCACCCCACAGGATGCCGCCCAATGCGGCGAACATCACCGCGAGAATGCCAAGGGTTGCGGAAACCGGAAAGTGTTCCCGGATGATGTCGTTGACCAGGCGGTTTTCCTGGGTGAAGGAGATACCGAAGTCGCCGCGCGCCAGGTTGCCCATGTAGATGGTGTACTGGGTCAGCAGCGGCTTATCCAAACCGTACTTGGCTTCCAGGTTGAGGCGGATCTTCTCGGAAACCGCCTTGTCATTGGCCAGGGGGTCGCCCGGTACGCTGTGCATGGCGAAGAACGTGGCGGTGGCGATGAACCACACCGTGATCACGCCCTGCAGCAGGCGCTTTAGGGCGTAGCGGCCCATCTCGCTCCGGCGCCCTGTGGATTCGATGTCACCCTGCTTGCCGCAGCCACTGGCGATGGCGCGTTCCGGCACCCTGCCTTGGCGGTGCCCGCCCGGTAGTCTCGGCGCTGGCGGCGTGCCCAGGCGACATGCCCGGGCGCTGGCGCCGCCCCGGCGGCGCGGGGCGCGTCAACCGTCCACATCGATATAGGCATAGGTGTAGTCCTGTTCCGCCCCCACCGCGCGCCGCACGATGCCCTTAACGCGGGGGTCGGCCACGTAGGCCTGGCCGCGTTCGTAGTTGATGATCATGGCGGCGTCGTCGTAGATAATGCGCTGCATCGCGCCGAATGCGTCCATGCGCACTTGGGGGTCGAGAGACCCTAGGGCGATGCGCACCTGTCGGTCGTACTCCGGGTTGTTGTAGCGCCCGCGATTGTTGAGGTTCCAGGAGGCGAGCAGGTCGCCGTAGGTCAGCGCGTCGTTGTAGTCGGGGCCCCAGCCGGCCAGCACCAGGTCGAACTCGCCCTTGGTCATCTTGTCCAGCCGCTGCTTGAAGATTTGCCGGTCGATCTTGAGATCGAGGCCCAGGTTCTTCTTGTAGACGGCTTGGAAGTACTCGGACTGAATATTCGAAATCGGGTTGTCGCCGGTGAGCATGACCAGGGGCGGAAACTCCTCCAGGCCCAGTTCCAGCCGCGCCCGTTCCAGGTGCTGCCGCGCCCGGGCGATGTCCATACTGTGAACCGGTGCCGGGTATTCGTCGCGGAACGAGCCGCGCACGCCGTCCAGAAAGACCGGAAACAGGGATTCCCCGGGCAGATAGCCGGGAATCTTGATGACCCGGTAGACCAGTTCGCTCGGATCCTGCGCCAGTTGCATGGCCTTGCGCAGGTGCGTGTTGCGGGTCAGCCGCTCGGGCCGGTGATTGAACTCGATGAAGAATACGCTGCCGTCCATGAAGCGTTCGATGTGCCAGCGCTGCTCCATGGCCTCCGCCAGGTTCTCGGCGTTCAGCGAGGCGAGCGCGACCTTTCCGTCCTTGAAGAGATTCAGCACCGCGTTCGCGTCGGAGACGATGTAGCCGACGTTGATCGCGTCCAGGCGAACCCGGTCCCGGTCCCAGTAGAGCGGGTTCTTGCGCAGTTCCAGGGACTGGCCGTGCACCCAGCTCTCCATCGTGAACGGGCCGTTGTAGAGCAGTTGATGCGCATCGGCGCCGTAGCGGCCACCCGTCGCCTCGTAGAAATCCTGCCGTATCGGAAAGTAGGTCGAGAACGCCGTTAGCTTGTCGAAAAAAGCGACTGGCCGCTCCAGTTCCACGCGCAGGGTTCTGTCGTCGATGGCGCTGGCCCCGAGCGCGTCGGGGGGCAGTTCGCCCCGGTTGATCGCTTCGGCGTTCTTGACGGGGTAGAGGATGAAGGCGTATTCCGAGGCGTTTGCCGGGTCGAGCGCGGTGCGCCAGGCGAAAACGAAATCCTGGGCGGTCACCGGCTCGCCATCGCTCCAAAGGGCGTCGCGCAGGTGGAAGGTGGCGCGCTGGTCGGTGATGGTCCAGCGTTCGGCCATGCCCGGCGCCAGCCGCTGGTGCTGATCGTAGCGCAACAGCCCCTGCATGACGTGGCCGATAACGGTGCCGCTCACCTGGTCGGTCAGCAGGGTGGTGTTCAACTGCGGCGGCTCCTCGCGCAGCAGGATGGTAATGGCGTTGTTCTCGACATCGACGGCGCCGCCACTTGCGGTGGCCGAGGCGGTGAGGCTGGCGAGTAGATTGAGCAGCCACATCAACACTGCCAGCAGCAGCACCGCGAGCAGCGCGAACAGCCCAAGCTGCTTGCCGGCGGAGCGGCCGAAGGATTCTTCGGAAGCGATGGCCGTCGACGGCATGGCTTACCGGCCTGGCAAGGAAGTACCCACTTCCCTGGGCGTTAGCGCCCGTGTCGCCGGGGCGACAACTTGCATGGCGGTAGCCACTGCCGTGGGCGGCGTCGCGTCGGCCGCCTGGTCGAAAACTCCTGGCGGCAACAGTGGGGATTGGGGCCGATTCACGTCACCGTCTTCAACAGGTTGCCGACCACCCGTTCGAGGTGCACGAGCGAGTTGCACTCGTCCACCTGGTGGCAATAGGCGCGGTAGCGGTGCATTTCCGCATCGCCCACCGCCCATGAACCCCGGCTTTCCGGATTGAGCCAGATGATGCGCTTCGCCCGATCGTACAGCTCCTTCAGGATCTCCACCCGTGGTTCGCCGTAGTTGTTGCGACTATCGCCTAGTATGACGATTGTGGTGCGATTGTCGATATCGTCCATGCAAAGACGCTTGAAATCCTGGAATGCCTGGCCGTAGTCGGTGCTGCCGCCGCTGTAGTCGCGCAGGGTCTTGGCGATGGCGTCCTCGATGCCGTTGTGCCCGAACAGCTCGGTGACTTCGGCGAGGTCTGAAGAGAAGGCGAAGGAGCGCACCTTGGGCATCACCTCCTCCAGGCTATAGAGGAACATCAGCATGAAACGCGCGTAGTTGGCCACGGAGCCGGATACATCGCAGATGGCGAACACCTTGGGCCGGTCGATCTTCACGGATTTCCACTTCAGGTCGAAGATGGCGCCGTCGTAGCAGAGGTTATGCCGCAGCGTGCGCGGCACATGCAGCTGGCCCTTCTTGAATACCTTTTTGCGCCGGCCATACAGGGTGGCCAGCCGTTTTGCCATCTTGTAGACGATTTCCTGGATCAGGCGGAAGCTTCTGTGTTCGACGTTGGAAAGCTTAACCTTGCGCAGCAGTTCTTCCCGCAGGCGCCGGCCCGTGGCGTCCGCATGCAGCAGGAACTGGCGCTCGACATAGTCGCGCACCTGTTCGCGCAGCCACTCGCGCCGACGGCCCAGTTCCTGGCCCAAACGCCGGTCGGGGATGGCGGGGCTCTCCCGGAGCTCGCCGATTTCCCGGTTGAGGGCGGCCAGGCCCATCTGGTCCATGATGCGGCGTGTGTAGAGGCCCTTCTGGGTGAACACCTGGATGTCGCGGACCTGCACCGCTTCGCCGGCGGCCGCAACCGATATCGACAATTCCACCCTGGAGTCGAGCATGAGCAGCTTGCCGAGGGGCGAGACGGGCACCGCCATATGGCCGGGGCCGAGGTCTTCGTCCAGGCTGCCATCGCTGCCATCCCCGGCAGCGGCCGGCAAGCCCGGGCGCTTCGATTTCTTTCCGCCGTTGGCCGGGCCGGGCCCGGGCTCGCTGCGCTGCCCGCCGCCGCCACCCGCCCCAGGGTCGGCGGTTCCCTCGCCCACCGCCGCATCCGCGGTGCCTTCCGGCGCTTCGGCGCGTGCGCCCTGGATATTGTCGAAGGAGAAGAACCGGTCGAAACAGGTGTCGAACGTTTCCTTCTCATCCAGGGTCTTGGGCAACGCCAAGGCCAGGGAACGTTTCAGGAACTCGCGGTCCTGGTAGCCGACCAGCTCGACGGTGTTGAACGCATCGAGGGTTTCCGCCGTGGAGACGCGTACCTCGGCGTTGCGCAGCGCGCCTATGAAATTGGTGAGGGTTCGGTCCATTTGGCGTGGTGTTGCATGGGTGTACGCGGTTCTATGATGTCTGCACGGTGGCCGGCCGATGCCACGGCATCACCGGGCAACGACCTTGCTGGTTATTGCCATCACCTCGCCATCGACGTTCTCGATATCTTCCTGGAACTTGAGAATCACGTTAAGCGTATCTCGCACCAACTGCGGGTCGAGGCGCTCGGCATGCAGCAGCAGCAGGGTGCGCGCCCAGTCGATGGTTTCCGATATGGCGGGTGCCTTCTTTAGGTCTAGGTCGCGCAGTTCCTGGATGAATGCCACGAGTTGCCGCCGCAGTTCCGGCGGGATATCCGGCACCCGCGCGTTGATGATGCGCTGCTCTAAGTCGATATCGGGGAACGGGATGTACAGGTGCAGGCAGCGGCGCTTCAGGGCATCTGAGAGCTCCCGGGTATTGTTGCTGGTAAGAAACACCATCGGCGGTTCCCGGCTGGCCTTCACGGTGCCGATCTCCGGGATCGACACCTGGAAGTCGGAGAGGATTTCCAGCAGCAGCGACTCGAATTCGTGGTCGGCCTTGTCCACCTCGTCGATGAGCAGTATGGCGCCGCCTTCCTCGCGGAGCGCCTTTAGCAGCGGGCGCGGTTCTAAGAACTCCTCGGAAAAGAAGATGTCGCCGAACTCGTGCAGGCGATCGACCGACTGGGCGAACCCGCGCGCACCCTGCAAGACCTCTTCCAGGGTCTCCTTCAGCACCTGGGTGTAGAGCAGTTGCTTGCCGTACTTCCACTCGTAGATTGCCTTCGCCTCGTCTAGCCCCTCGTAGCACTGCAGCCGAATCAGCGGCAGGCTGAACATGGTGGCGGTGGTTTTGGCGAGCTCGGTCTTGCCAACGCCGGGTGGCCCCTCGATGAGAATCGGCTTGCGCAGGTGGTAGGCGAGATAGACGGCGGTGGCGATCTGGTCGCTGCATATGTAGCGATGGGACTCCAGGTGCCCCTTGATCGCCGCTACCGACTCCGTTGTTCGTTCGATTTCCCGCACCGGTCCTCCATAGTGGCATGTCGCGCCCGTCTTGGCCGAAGCTTCCTTTGGCAACGCGGCGGCTAGCTATTATCCTGTCTGCCGACACACAAAATAAAGGACGTGGTATGAAATTCCGTATCGGGTTCTGTGCGCTGCTGTTGTCTGGAGGTGCCTTCGGGGAGTTGACTATCCACGCCGGCAAGCTGTTCGATGCGACCGCCGGAGAGGTGATGGAAGCCGCCAGCATTGTGGTGCGGGATGATCGCATTGTGTCGGTGGAGGCGGGCTACCGGGGCACTGCGGACATCGACCTCACCGGTTCCTTTGTCATGCCGGGGTGGATCGATATGCATGTTCATATCGCCAGCCAACAGAGCCCCAGCGTCTTCGTTGAAGGTTTCACGCTGGAACCCGCGGACTCCGCGTTGCGGGCGGTACCCTACGCGGAACGGACGCTGATGGCGGGTTTCACCACGGTGCGCGACCTGGGCACCGCGCACGGCCTTGCCCAATCCATCCGCCGGGCGGTCGCGGCAGGGCACATCCCGGGGCCGCGCATCTTCACCGCCGGCAAGAGCCTGGCCACCACCGGCGGGCATGCCGACCCGAGCAATGGCGTCAATAGCGAATTGCGTGGCGATCCGGGGCCGGCGGACGGGGTCGTCAACGGTCTGGACGACGCCTATAAGGCGGTGCGCGCCCGCTACAAGGAAGGGGCCGATCTCATCAAGATCACCGCGACCGGGGGCGTGCTGAGCCAGGCCAAGAGCGGGCAGAACCCGCAGTTCACCGAAGCCGAGGTCGCCGCCATCGTCGCCGCCGCCCAGGACTACGGATTTCGGGTCGCCGCCCACGCCCACGGCACCGAAGGCATGCGGCGCGCCGTGGTGGCCGGCGTGCATTCCATCGAGCACGGCACCTACATGAGCGACGAGGTGATGGCGCTGATGAAAAGCCAGGGCACCTGGTATGTGCCCACCATCGCCGCCGGCATGTTCGTTGCGGAAAAGGCGAAGCTCGACGGCTACTTCTCGGCACTGGTGCGCCCCAAGGCGGCGGCGATTGGCCCGGTTATCGCCGATACCTTCGCGCGGGCCTACCGGGCTGGCGTAAAAATCGCGTTCGGCACCGACTCCGGGGTTTCGCCCCACGGCGAGAACTGGAAGGAATTCGTGTACATGGTGGAAGCCGGTATGCCGGTGCTGGAGGCGATCGCAAGCGCCACCCGCAGTGCCGCGGAGCTATTGAACGAATGGGATGACATGGGCTCCATCGAGGCTGGCAAGTACGCCGATATCGTGGCGGTGCCGGGGGACCCCCGTGACGATGTGGCGGAATTCGGGCGCGTGCATTTCGTGATGAAGGCTGGCAAGGTCTACAAGCGATGAAATACCTGTTGCACTCACTTGGCGGCACGTCACGGGTGCCGCTGCATCCTGTGCCTCGCCTAGCCGCGCCCCGGACTGTTTGTTGGAAATCTCCGTGGCACAAGTTCTTGTTTCATTTGCCTTCGTGTGTGTTCTCCGGGTGGGCGCACCGCACTCTCCCGCCGAACGCCGGGCGGGCTTGCCCTTTTAAACCCATGGGCGCAGGCACGAGCCTCCAAGGTTCGACGGATGAGGGCGATACGCCCATCCTATCTCAGGCAGGTGAACCCCCTCGGGGCCGGCCGCCGACTGGGAAACACCCTGGCGCCCCCATGTCGGTGCCCCGGCTTACGGTGTGGAAACTTGCCGGGAACCTCGTCGTGGCCGGGCTTGCGCTGGCCGCCGCCACCGCCGGTGCCCGCGAGCCCTATGCATCGACCTACCAACCACGGCCGGTCGACGATTTTCTGATCGGCTCGGCTTCCGTGTTGTCGGGGTCGGGTGAACTGCTCGACGGGGTGGATGTGCTTGTCGAAGGCGGGCGCATCGCCGCGGTTGGCCCCGGCTTGCCGCGCGACGGCGTGGAGGTGGTCGATGCCGCGGGCCGGTGGCTGACGCCGGGGATCATCGATGTCCACTCTCATCTCGGTACCTATCCATCGCCCCGGGTCGACTCCACCAGTGACGGCAACGAGGCAACGGCGCCCAACACCGCGCAGGTCTGGGTCGAGCATTCGGTTTGGCCCCAGGATCCGCAGTTTGGTCTCGCCCTGGCCGGCGGCGTCACCACGCTGCATGTACTGCCGGGCAGCGCCAATCTGTTCGGTGGGCGTGGGGTCACCCTTAAGAACGTGCCGTCCCGCACCGTGCAGGGCATGAAGTTTCCCGGTGCGCCGCAAAGCCTGAAGATGGCCTGCGGCGAAAACCCGAAGCGCGTGTACGGGGAAAGGAATCAGGCGCCATCGACGCGCATGGGCAATGTGGCCGGCTATCGCGCCGCCTGGGCCGAGGCCGTGGCCTATGCAGAGGCCCGCCGCGCCTATCTGGCCGAAGAGGAGGCGGCACCGCCCGACCGGAACCTGATGCTCGATACCCTGGTCGGGGTGCTGGACGGCGAGATCCTGGTGCACAACCACTGCTATCGCGCCGACGAGATGGCGACCATGATGGATCTGGCCCGGGAGTTCGGCTACCGCATTACCGCCTTTCACCACGCGGTGGAATCCTACAAGATCGCCGACCTGCTGGCCGAGGCGGGCATTTGCTCGGCGATGTGGGCGGACTGGTGGGGCTTCAAGCTCGAAGCCTTCGATACCATTTCCCAGAATGTGGCGCTGGTGGATGCCGCCGGTGCCTGCGCCATCGTCCACTCCGATTCGGCGGAGGGTATTCAGCGCCTGAACCAGGAGGCCGCCAAGGCCATGGCGGCGGCGCGGCGGGTGGGCATGACCATCGCCGAGGCGCGGGCGATGACCTGGATCACGCTGAATGCCGCCAAGGCGCTTGGCATCGACCAGGAGACCGGCAGCATCGAGGTGGGCAAGGCCGCTGACCTAGTGCTGTGGAGCCGCGACCCGTTCAGTGTCTACGCCTTGGCGGATAGGGTCTGGATTGATGGCTACACCTATTACGACCGGCAGGCTTCCAGGTGGCCGCTGCGCGACTTCGACCTGGATCAGACCGCTGCGGGGACGGTGCCGTGAAGGGCGGGCCCCGGGGGCCGTGCCCGTCGTTTCCGCGGCCACGGCGGCGACCGCGACACAAGAGACGCATGGTAGCGATGCTTGGCCGCATCGCTCTATTGGCGGGTGGCTTTTGGATAGCCGGCGCATGCGCCGATATCGCCATTGTCGGCGGGCGTGTCTACACCATGGACGGGCCGGAACCGCTGCGCGAGGCCACCGTGCTGATTGCGGACGGGCGTATCGAGGCGGTGGGTAGCGGAATCAAGGCACCGTTCGAATACCGGCACATCGATGCCCGGGGCAAGATCGTCACGCCCGGCTTCATCGAGTCATACAGTCAGTTGGGCATCGTCGAGATCTCGGCGGAGGCGACCACCGTGGATAGCCAGGTGACCGAGTATGCTTTCGGTCCGGGGCTCGATATCAGCTTTGCCGTTAATCCGGCATCGACGCTGTTTGCCGTCAACCGGATGGGGGGCGTTACCAGGGCGGTGGTGGCGCCGCTGCCGGGCGTGGACCCCCTGGCCGGGCTGGCGGCGACGATTCGGCTGGGGCTTGAGGATGTGGTTGTGGCCCCGAGAGCGGCCCTGTTTGGCGATGTCGGTGCCGCGGCCAGCGATTTTACCGGCGGCAGCCGGGCCGCCCTGATGCAGCGGCTGCACGGCGCTTTCAAAGAGGCGGCGCGCTTCAGCGCGAACCGATACCGGGCGCAGGGAAACGACTACAGCCGGCAGGACATGGCCGCCTTGAAGGGCTTCCTGCGCAGCGGCAAGCCCTTGGTTCTGGGCGTGAACCGGGCCGCCGACATCCGGCGCTGTATCGAACTGGCCGAAGCGCATGGGCTGCGCCTGATCGTGCTCGGCGGCGCCGAGGCCTGGCAGGTCGGCGAATCCTTAGCGGCGGCTGGCGCGGCGGTGATCGTCACCACCACCGCCAATCTGCCCATCGGTTTTGATGCGCTGGGCGCGCGCCTAGATAACGCCGCCTTGCTGCGCCAAGCGGGGGTGGATGTGCTCTACACCGGCGACGGAACCCACAACGCGCGCAACCTGCGCCAGCTTGCCGGCAACGCCGTCGCCCACGGCGTGCCCTGGTACGACGCACTGGAGTCGCTAACCCGTAGGGCCGCGCTGGCCTGGGATATGCCCGATGTGGGCATCTTGCAGCCGGGCGCGGTCGCCGATGTGGTGGTTTGGAGCGGCGACCCGCTGGAGGTAACAACCTGGGCGGAGCAGGTGGTGATCGACGGCCGCCTAATGCCAATGCGCTCGCGGCAGACCCGGCTATTTGAGCGGTATAGGGACTTGCAGCGTCCCTACGGATACCCTTAGGTGCTGCCGCCCTGCGTGGCGAAGCTGTGCCTCGCTAGGCAGAGGCAAAGATGACCTTGCTGCGTTTCGTGCACGCCGCCGACCTGCACCTCGACAGCCCGTTCACGGGTTTGCGCGCCGCCGCTCCCGAGAACGTGGCGGATGCGCTGTACAGCGCCACCTTCGACGCCTACCGGAACCTGGTCGATCTGTGCATCGACGAAGGTGTCGATGCGCTGCTGGTTGCCGGGGACATCTACGATGGAGCGGACCGCAGCCTGCGTGCCCAGCGCCGGTTCGTCGAAGGATTACAGCGTTTGCACGAAGCCGGCATAGGCTCGTTCGTGTGCCACGGCAACCACGATCCCCTCGACGGCTGGGAGGCGCGGCTGGCCTATCCGCCGAGCGCTCGGCGCTTTGAAGCGGAGTTCGAGGCGGTGCCCCTCATCGAGGACGACCCTGGCCGCGCCGTCGTTTACGGCATCAGCTATCCGCAGCGGGAGGTTACCGAAAACCTGGCGCTGCGCCTGGGCCCGGTCGACCCCGGCCCGTTTTCGATTGGCTTGCTGCACGCCAATGTCGGCGGCGACCCCAATCATGGCCCCTATGCGCCCTGTTCCCTGGAAGATCTTGCCAGCACCGGCCTCGACTATTGGGCTCTAGGCCATGTCCACACCAGGCGGGTACTGAGTGAGCGAAAGCCGGTGGTCGTCTATCCCGGTAACCCGCAGGGCCGGCACCCGAACGAGACCGGGCCGCGGGGCGCATATCTTGTCGAAGTCGATGATGCGAGAAACGTTCGCCTCCACTTCCGGCCCACGGATGTCGTGCGCTGGACGCGCCCGCAAGTGGATATCTCCAGCATGGAAACAGCGCAGGCGTTGCTGGAGGCTCTGCATGAGCTTATGGAGGACGCGGTGCAGGCGGCGGGCCACCCGGTGGTGGCGCGGGTGGCGCTAACTGGCCGGGGCATACTGCACCGTTCCCTGCGCCGCCCGGGTTTCCTGGCCGACTCGACCAAAGACCTCAATGACGCTTGGGCGGGCCGCTCGCCCTTCGCTTGGTGTGTGGGTATCGAGGACCGGACAAGATCGCCGCTTGATCGGCGCGAGCGGCTCGCGGGAACTGACTTCGTTGCCGACCTGTTACGCCTTTGTGATCAGGCCAAAACGGAACCCGACCTGCTGGGCCAATTGCGATCCCCCCTTGGCGCACTGTACGAGCACCGATCCTACCGCCGATATCTGCAAGGGTCGGCCCCCACGGACGAAGAACTGCGCGCGCTAATCGACGACGCCGAGTCCATTGCCCTGGATCGGCTGGTTGAAGACGACCCGTCGTGAAGATATGCGGCTTCAGAATCGATGGCTTCGGCCGTTTTGCCGATCGCGAGTTCGGGCCCCTTGAATGCCCGGTTACCGTTTTCCACGGCTCGAACGAGGCGGGCAAGAGTACGCTGCTCGCGTTCCTGCGCACCGTTCTGTTCGGATTTCCACCGCGCCGCGCCGACCAGTACTACCCGCCGCTCTCAGGGGGGCGTCACGGGGGCCGCCTGAGCGCGGTGGATCGGGCCGGCGACCGCTACCTTGTGCAGCGCGTGCGCGGCAAGGGCGGCGGGCCGGTGACCGTAACCGACGCCGCCGGGCAGAGCGGTGACGCGGCGGCCCTATCCCGGTTGTTGGGACACCACACCAGGGATGTATTCGAGAACATCTTCGCCTTCACCTTAGACGAACTGCACAGCGACGCCCTACTTAGGAACGACAGCGTCAACAGCCAGATCTACAGCGCCGGCATGGGTGCGGCCAAGCTCCCGGCGGCCTTCAAGGACATTGAGTCGAAGAAGCATGAGCTATTCCGCAAGGGCGGCAGCAAACACCGGATGGCGGAGGCCGGCAGGCAGTTGGGCGAGGTCGAGTCCAGGCTCGGCGAAGTGGCGAACAACGCGGCGCTGTACGGTGAACTCACCGCTCGTCTTGAAGAGGTCCGTAAGGAGCTTGACCGGCTGAACGTTTGCCGCCGTAAGTATCAGTCGGAACTCGACCGCGAGCGGCGGCTTAAGGACGCCTGGCCGGATTGGAATACGATAGTCACAGCAGAGAAGGCGTTGGCCGAACTGCCGGTCATCGAGGATTTCCCCGTGGACGGTATCGCCCGCCTGCGCGAATTGGAAGAGCGGCACCGGGCGGCGCGGCGAGAATACGACAACGCCCAGGAAGAGGTGGCCGCCGCGGCCGCTAAGGCCGAGGTCCCCATCGAGCACGAGGCGGTCCTTGCGTATTCGGACGACATCCGCCGCCTAGTCGAACGCCGCGATGCCTTCGACAAGGCCGTTGGCGACCTGCCGTTGCGCCAGAGCGAGATGCGGCGGGCGGAACGCGCATTGCAGGAATCGTTGCGGGAACTCGGGACGGGCTTTGACGAGACCCGTCTTGAGAAGTTCGACCTGTCCATAGCCGTCCGCGAACAAATCTCGCAACTCCAGGAACGGTTGCGGGAAGCCGACGCGGAGCTTGGCCGGTGCAAGAACGCGCTTGCCCAGGACGAGGCCGCGCTGACGGAGGCCGTCGCCGGCGAACAGGAGGCCCAGCGCAGGCTCGAGGCGGCCCCTAAACCGGATTTGGACGAAGAACAGGTGGCGCCGCGCCGGACGCTGATTCGTGCCGCCAACACCAGGCTTCTCCGGGTGGAATCCGCCCACAAGCGCGTCGCCGATTTGCGCGATCAGCTTGATGCTGCTGCGAGTGCGGACGCGACGAGGGGTCGGGGCAAGGGCGGAAAAATACTCGCTATCGCCGGTCTCGCCTTGGGTATCTTGCTGTCGGCCGGTGGCGCGCTGCTCGGCGGGGCGGCCTTCCTGCCCGGTGTTGCCGCCGGCTTGGCGTTCGCCGCGATGGCTGTGGCGCTGTTGGTAACCGGCCGGTCGTCTCCCGGTGCGGAATCTCCCCTGGCGGTCGCGCTAGGCGAGTCGCTACGCCGAGGCCGGTTGGAGCTTGCGGAATTGGAATCGGCCCTGCAACGGGATGCCGCATCGCTGGGCATCGAATCGGTGGACGATGCATCGCTTGGTACCTTGGAAGGAGCGCTGAAGGATGCCGAGACCCAGCTACGAACCTACGCCGACCTCGCCGACCGCGTTCAGGATGCGCGGGTCTTGACCGAGCGGCGCAGAAGCCGTGTGGAGCGGGCTGCGGCCGCGGCGGAGGCGGCTGGCAACGAGCTTGAAGAAGCGCAACGGCAGTGGCAGCAGTGGCTCCGGAAACGCGGTTTGCGGGATACCTTCCTTCCCGAAACCGTTGTTGACCTGTGCGTCAAGGTCGAGCACGGGCTCGACCGGCTGCGGGAATTGCGCAGCTTGCGCGGGCGCGTCGGGGAGATCGAGAAGTACATCGATGAATACATCGCTGCCGTGGTGCCGCTGGCAGCGGCCTTTGCGGTGACGTTGGACCCGAAGGCACCCGATTCCGCCGCGGCGGCTGCCATCAGGCTGGCCCGTCTGCGCGAGGAAGTTGCGGGGAAGGTTGGGAATCGGACGGCGGCGAACAAGGCGTTGCGGGAGGCAGAGCGCCGGTTGCAGGAACGCCAGCGCGATCGCGACCGGGTCGATGAGGAGACGCGGCGGCTGCTTCAGGCTGGCGAGGCCGAGGACAACGAAGGCTTCCGCAAGCGTGCGGAGCTTTATCGGCAGCGCCAGGAATTAGAGAGGAAACGGAGCGAGGCGCTGGAGCGGCTACAGTGCTTGAGCGGCCCCGGAGAACGACTCGAAGTCTTCAAAAAGGCGCTTCGGGAGACGGATGATCAGTCAATCACGGATGCAATGCGCCGGGTCGAGGAGCAGCTTGAAGCGGTTGATGCTAAGAAAAGCGACCTATCCACGGAACGCGGTTCCATCCAGGAACGGCTCGACGGTCTCATTAGCGAAGCGGAGTCGTCCGGCCTGCGGATGCGGCGCGGCCTGCTCCGGGAACAGCTTCGAGGCCACGCGCGGGAGTGGGTGAAGCTCACCCTGGCCGAACAGTTGCTTGGCGAAGCCCGGGCGAAGTTCGAGCGGGAGCGGCAGCCGGGCGTCGTCCGTCATGCCGAGCGCTTCTTCCGCGAGATTACCGGCGGACGATACACTCGGGTGTACGCGCCCTTAGGAGAGCAGACGATTACGGTCAGCGAGGACAGCGGCGACCCCAAGGAACCGAAACAGTTGAGCCGGGGCACCCGCGAGCAGTTGTTCCTGTCCCTGCGCTTTGGGCTGATTCGGGAACTGCGGACGCGCACGGAGCCACTGCCGGTTATCGTCGATGAGGTGCTTGTCAACTTTGACCCCGACCGCGCGTTGCGGGCCGCCGCCGCATTTGTGGAGTTATCGAATACCAACCAGGTACTGGTTTTCACCTGCCACCCGACCGTGGTCGGGTTCTTTCGGCAGGCGGCGCTTGAATCCGGTGCCCAGGCACCCGAGGTGATCGAGATCGGCTAGGCCGAAGGCATCCGCTCCCTTCAATACTTGTAGCTATCGGTTTTGAATGGTCCGGTGGCATCCACGCCGATGTAGTCCGCTTGGGAGTTGGTGAGCCTGGTGAGCGTGCCGCCGAAGCCGGCCACCATCAGTTCGGCCACCTCTTCGTCGAGCTTCTTTGGCAACACCTCGATGGTCACCGGTGCCCGTTGATTTTCCGGCTGGCTGGCCCAGTGCTCGTGGTACAGGTGCATCTGGGCCAGCACCTGGTTGGCGAAGGAGCCATCCATGACCCGGGACGGGTGGCCCATGGCGTTGCCCAGGTTCACTAGGCGTCCCTCCGACAACAGGATGAGGTAGTCGCCGGGCGCATCGCTGCGGAAGATCTGGTGCACCTGATCCTTCACCTTCGTCCAGCGCCAGTTGTCGCGCATGTATGCGGTGTCTATCTCGTTGTCGAAATGGCCGATATTGCAGACGATGGCGCCGGGCTTGAGGGTGCGCAGCATGGCGGAGTCGCAGACGTTGGTGTTGCCGGTACAGGTGACCACCAGGTCGGTATCGCCCATTAGCCGGGTGTCGATGTCTTCCACCCGGCCGGTGTTGATGCCGTTAACGTAGGGCGACATCAGTTCGAAGCCATCCATACAGGCCTGCATCGCGCAGATGGGGTCGACTTCCGCCACCCGCACGATCATGCCCTCCTGGCGCAGGCTTTGGGTGGAACCCTTGCCCACATCGCCGTAGCCGACCACAAGGGCGCGCTTGCCGGCGAGCAGCATATCGGTGCCCCGCTTGATCGCATCGTTCAGGCTGTGCCGGCAGCCGTAGCGGTTGTCGTTCTTCGACTTGGTGATGGACTCGTTGACGTTGACCACCGGCACCCTGAGTTCACCGTTGCGCAACATATCGCGCAGCCGGTGCACCCCCGTGGTGGTTTCTTCGCTGATGCCGTGAATGTGGCGCAGCATTGCCGGATAGCGCTCGTGCACCATTTGCGTGAGGTCGCCGCCATCGTCGAGCAGCAGGTTCGCATCCCAGGGCTTGCCGTTCTTGAGCAGGGTCTGCTCGATACACCAGTCGTACTCCGGTTCGGTTTCGCCCTTCCAGGCGAATACGGGCACACCCCGGGCCGCCATGGCCGCCGCGGCGTGGTCCTGGGTCGAAAAAATGTTGCACGACGACCAGCGGACTTCCGCGCCGAGCGCGAGCAGCGTTTCGATCAGCACGGCCGTTTGCACGGTCATGTGGATGCAGCCGATGATCCGGGCGCCGGCCAGGGGCCGCTCGCCGGCATACTTGCGGCGCAGCGCCATCAGAGCGGGCATTTCCGCCTCGGCCAGCGAGATTTCGCGGCGCCCAAAATCCGCAAGCCCGATATCGGCCACTCGGTAGTCGCAAAAGCTGGCTTCGGGCATGGTTCGTTCCTTGTCGTTGTCGTGGCTAGCGGGCGTATGCCCGGTGGATGGCACCCTGGTGGACGCGCGTGAGCCACCGGGGCGGCGAATGCTACCAAAGCTGATCGGAGAACGGCAAAACGACGGGCCCGGTATCCCTAGTTCCCGCCGCACGAGCATGTGCGGCCCAAATCGGATAGAGGGTGGTGCATCAGTTTGAATCTGTGGATCGGGCAAGGGCACGGCACACAGGGGATTTGGCGGGGCCGGGATTCAAACTGATACACTGCCGGATAGGGCAGGTATTTGATCTTGCCGCCCCAAACAAGGCCGGGATGGGCTTGTTCAGGGTTTCCTCAACGCTGCCTAGGGAGGCGGGCGCATCGACGCGAAAGCCAAAAAACTATTGTGTAGGAGGGTCGCCGGGTGAGCGTGGGGGAATCGGCTACCAAGCCGTTGCGGGATTCCGCCTGGAGAACTCGACGGATGGCGGTACCCGGGCCAAGCGGTAGCCGATCTTCCAACCGGTGAGGTGGTGAGTTCTACCAAGCCGGTGCGGCCGGTCAGCAAGTTGCCGGAGGTCGGCACCACCATATTCACCGTTATGTCGGCGCTCGCGGCCGAAGAGGGGGCGTTGAACCTCTCCCAGGGATTTCCGGATTTCGACGGGCCGGAAGAGCTGATTGATCGGGTTCGGTACTACCTGTCGCACGGGTTCAATCAATATCCGCCGATGACGGGCGTGCCGAGCCTGCGCGAAGCCATTGCCCGCAAGGTTGGCGACCTGTACGGCGCGGCGGTCGACCCGGTAACCGAGGTAACGGTGACCTCGGGTGCCACCGAGGCGTTGTTCTGCGCCATTGCGGCGGTGGTGCATCCGGGTGACGAGGTGATTATCTTCGACCCGGCCTACGACAGCTACGAACCGGTGGTGGCGCTCCAGGGCGGCATCAGCCGCCATGTGCCGCTGCAGCCGCCCGGATACCGGGTGGACTGGAACCGGGTGGAGGCTGCGGTCAACCGGAAAACGCGGCTCCTGATCTTCAACACACCCCACAACCCGACCGGCACCGTATGGCGGCCGGAGGATCTCGAGCGTTTGCAAGCGCTCGCTATCAGGCACGGCTTCTACGTGCTCGCCGATGAGGTCTACGAGCACGTCATCTTCGACGGTCGCCCGCATCAGAGCGTGTGCCGCTATCCGGAGCTCTTTGCGCGCAGCTTTGCGGTCTTCTCGTTTGGCAAGACCTATCACGTCACCGGTTGGAAGATCGGCTACTGCGTGGCCCCCGCGCCACTGTCCGCCGAGTTCCGCAAGGTGCACCAGTTCGTCACCTTTACGTCCAACACGCCCGTTCAGCACGGCCTGGCCGATTTCCTTACGAGCCACCCGGAGCACCACCTGGGGTTGGGGGCCTTCTACCAGCGCAAGCGCGACCTGTTCTGCGACTTGCTCGCCGGGTCGAAGTTCAGCCTGGTGCCCAGCGCCGGCACCTACTTCCAACTGCTTGGCTATAGGCGTTTCTCGAACGAAGCGGATAGGGAGCTCGCTTTCCGGTTGACCCGGCAGGCCAAGATCGCCTCCATCCCGGTGTCGATCTTCTACGACGTGCCGCAGCGGAACGACCACCGGGTGCTGCGTTTCTGCTTCTGCAAGGACGACGACACGTTGCGCCGGGGCGCGGAAATTCTGCGCGGGCTCTAGTGCTCTATGCAGCCAATTGGTTGTTTTTCTAGTCGAGAATGCGCATTTTCCTACCGCCGCTGGGGTCGAACGCGCACAGCCTCAACCGTTGGTTGTGATATTCTTCGGGTGGATTCGGGCAGGTGGTGGCGACTGGAGCGGGTTCGCATGGGAACGATCATCAAGGAGGTCTACGACGCCTTCAGAAGCGCGGGTGTTTCGGACGAACAGGCGACGGTGGCCGCGCGGGCCATTCCCTCGAATGGCGAACTCGCCAGCAAGAGCGATATCAAGGCGCTCCGCGCGGAGACCAGAAGCGACATGAAGGAGCTTGAGCTGCGCATGACCGTCAAGCTCTTCGCGTCGGTTGGCCTGGTCGTCGCCGGTATCAAGGCGCTCGATTTCCTGATCGGCTGAAGGCAACGCCGGCGGGGCGATTCCCCAGTTCGACACCGGGCGCCCGTTCGGCACGGAGACGAAACCCTGGCCCACCTGTGACGCCCCGGCGCATTCCAAACGCGTCGAGTCTGCGCTACTCAATCGCGGTGTGGATGATTGTCATCCATATTCCGGTCTCCGGTGTCGCGGCAGCCGCAAGTCTGCTGTCGGGTCGACCCTGGCTCGGTGTTTTGCCCGGTTGCTGAACACGCGGGTGGTTGGATCGTCCAGAGGAAAGGCTCGAGCGATTGGAAGCTCTGAACAAGCCCATCTCCGCCTCGTTCAGAGTCGCAACGTAGTGATGCGATTGTTACTTTGACATGCAAAGTCAAATACCTATCGTATCTGGTTGGGCCGCACATCCTCGGGCGGCGGGAACCTCCCGCATAATCGGAGGTTGCCTGGAGCGTCCAATGCGCGTTCTCCTACCGCCGTTGGGGTCGAACGCGCACAGCCTCAACCGTTGGTTGTGATATTCTTCGTGTGGATTCGGGCAGGTGGTGGCGATTGGAGCGGGTTCGCATGGGTACGATCATCAAGGAGGTCTACGACGCGTTCAGAAGCGCGGGTGTTTCGGACGAACAGGCGACGGCGGCCGCGCGGGCCATTCCATCGAGTGGCGAACTCGCCAGCAAGGGCGATGTCAAGGCGCTCCACTCGGAATTGAAGGGTGGCATGGACGCGCGTCATACAGAGTTCAAGGGCGATGTCAAGGCGCTCCACTCGGAATTGAAGAGTGGCATGGACGAGCTTCGTACAGAGTTCAAGGGTGATATCAAGGCACTCCGCTCGGAATTGAAAGCCGGCATGGACGCGCTTCGTACAGAGTTCAAGGGTGATATCAAGGCGCTCCGTGCGGAATTGAAAGCCGGCATGGACGCGCTTCGTACAGAGTTCAAGAGCCATATCAAGGAGTCCCGCGCGGAGACCAGGAGCGACATGAAGGATCTTGAGCTGCGCATGACCGTCAAGCTCTTCGCGGCGGTTGGCCTGGTCGTCGCCGGGATCAAGGCGCTCGATTTCCTGATCGGCTGAAGGCAACGCCGGCGGGGCGATTCCACAGTTTGACACTAGGTGCCCGTTCGGTACAGGGACGAAACTTTGCTCGTTCACCGTCAGATGGTGACACCGTCGTTCGAGGTTTTGGCCAAGGAGCGGGCGGCAACGGAACGCGTACCGGGCGAGGATGGAAGAACGGAGCTTCGGCGTTGGCTTCGTCGCGGTACCGGGAGTTCGGGCATGTACTTGCGGGTCGGCATCGTGCCGCACGGCGCGCTAGCCGGAGAAGGCGTTTATGCATCGCTGGAAAGCTGTGAGCTGTCTCTTTCCGTTCCTGGCCGTGGCCTGCTCCGAAGGCGGGCCGGGTGGGGCTGGCGGTGATGTAGCCCCCGCACCGCCACATCCGGGCGAGGCGGTCTATCAGCGTTTCTGCTTCTCCTGCCACGCGGCCGGCGTTGCCGGGGCGCCGAAGACCGGCGATGCGGAAGCCTGGGCGCCGCGCCTGGCCAAGGGCAGGGACCAGCTTCTGCAATCCACCATCGAGGGAATGCCACCGGGAATGCCGGAACGCGGTCTCTGCTTTGACTGTTCCGATCAGGAACTGGCGGATGCCATCGATTACATGCTCATCGGAAGCCGCTAGCGGCTTCCACCCCGTCCCCGGGTGCGCTGACGCCCAGGCAGCAGGATACTTCCTACCGGGTGCCCGTCCCCGTGCGGTTCGTATGCCCGAAGGGAGTTTCGGCCCCGGAAGCGGCCTGGTGCGCCGACATGCGGGGCACGATGTGTTTTCCAATCGGCGGCTGGCCCCACGCGGGCCTGCATGCCTGGAACGGAGTAGGGTGGTTGCGGTGCGCCAGTTACGTGGCCGCCGACGAGCCGCCGGTTGGGGGAAACGAAAGGACTTATGTCGATCGGTTGACAGACCACGACATGAAGTGGTTATGCGGCCTGCAAGACTCGGCATGTAGTGGTCTGTCGATCAATCGATGTGGGTTCCAAACGAAAGTCCTGTTCCATGGCAATGGCGAACAAACAAGCCCGGCCCAAAGTATGCTAGCTTGTGTGCGATGACGGGTGGCTTGGAGACACTCCATGCAGGCTGACTACCAACCGGGCGACATCCTCGTGCGCCGCAAGGGCATCGTCATGCACAAGGGTATTGTCCTCGAAGATGGCCGCGTGCTGCACAACACGCCCCGGCAGGGCGAACATGTTTGCACAGAGCGGGAATTTCGAGCCGGCCGGCGGCTGTGGGTACAGAAGCTGGACTCTAAGGCGAGGCGGCGGGCGCTCGACGCCGCCGAGCAGGCTGCACGGCGCTACAACCTGTTCACCAACAACTGCGAGCACACGGTGAGCCGGGCGACTGTGGGGCAGGCGACCAGTCCGCAACTGCAAGGCTGGATTGCCGGGGCTGGCCTGGCCCTGCTGGTGCTCGCTGTGGTTCGCCATCCGGTGCTGGCCGCCGCTGGCTATACCCTCGGTCGCAGCGTGGTAAAACGCCTGCGCCAACGCAAATCGTCCGCCTGACGGGGTGAATCGCCAACACGGCAGACTCGCCCGTCGTATGCGCGCCCCCGGCGGCGGGTGGCCGCCGTGAACCTGCGTGATCTGCGCTACCTGGTTGCCGTGGCGGAGCACCGGCACTTCGGTCGCGCGGCGGCCGCTTGTTTTGTCAGTCAGCCGACCTTGTCGACGCAGGTAAAAAAACTGGAGGAAACGCTGGGCGTGATGCTCATCGAGCGTACCAACCGGCAGGTCATGCTCACCCCGGTGGGCGAGTCTATCGTGCGGCAGGCGCAGCGCGTGCTCGGCGAGGTCGATCGGCTGGTGGACTTGGCCGAAGAACATCGCGACCCGCTTGGCGGCGAATTCCGGCTGGGCATCATTCCAACCGTGGCACCCTACCTGCTGCCGAGAATTCTCGGTCCCGTGCGCGAGACCCTTCCCAACCTAAGGATGCAGCTTACCGAGGCGCAGACGGCGGTGATCACCAGGATGCTGAAGGCAGGTGAACTGGACGCGGTGATTCTCGCCCTGCCGCTTGGCGAGGAAAACATCATCGAGGCCGAGCTCTACCATGAGCCGTTCTATCTCGCGGTGTCGCAACGGCACGCGAAGGCGAACAAGCGGTCGGTGAGTGTGGCCGAACTCGACCGGGAACAGGTGTTGCTGCTTGAGGACGGCCACTGCCTGCGAGACCAGGCGCTGGAAGTCTGCAAGTCGCACAACGCCGTGGAGAACACGAACTTTCGGGCCACCAGCTTGGAAACCCTGCGGCAAATGGTGGCGGCCAACGTCGGGACTACCCTGATGCCGGAGCTGGCGGTGACGGCGAGGACCGCCGGTGTCAGCTACATTCCGTTTGCCGGCCCGAGCCCGCCCTCGAGAACCATCGGCATCGCCTGGCGCGCCAGTTCACCGCGAACGGCGTTGCTCGACCAGATGATCCGGACGTTGCGCGAGGCGTTGGCTAGCGTGCGCCGTTCCCGGCCCGCCCGAGCAGCCCGCTCGGGGCGCTGCGGGAACAAGCAAGCCGGGGACTAGGGAAGGTCTGAACAAGCACGCCGTTACCTGATGGCACCAAGCAAGATCAACCGGCTATGGAGCATGGTTCCCGTGGATATCAACTTGATCAGGCTTTCCTAGTCCAGGTCCGCCAACAAGGCCGCGCGGATTGCGCCGCCGGTCGTTACCGCGCAATGCATCTGCTGGTGGTCGATGCCGAAGGCGAGGGGGGCCCCGGCTCTAAGCGCGTCGATGGCCGTCGGCTGGAGTTCGAAGCGCATGAAGTGCACCGCCGCGGTTTTCTCCTCGGTGGAACGCTCGAGGTCTTCATTGGCGATGCCAAAGATCTTGGGCCGGTCGCCAATCCGCGCCCAGACGCGGTGCTCGACGCCGCTTAGCGCCGCCAGTGCGCGCCGTCGTTCCTCGATGTCGGGATACTCGATCATGAAGGTCGCCTTCCAGTTGCACCCGTCGGGGATCAGCGGATTGTAGGTGGCGACCTCGTCCTCGATCTGCTCGGGCTCGAAGATGCGCTCTACGCGCAGCATTTCCTGCACCTGGTATTTCATGGTCACGAAGTCTTCGAAATGCAGTGTCGCGTGATCGTTCAGTTGCAGTTGCCGTCGCCGCTTGTGGGCGATGACCGTGGCGCGGAAACCAGCCCGTTCGAGGGCGTATTCCTCAAGACTCCACAGCTTGGATCGGTCGAGCTTTTGCATGAGGGTGCCGGCTCAGATGGCGTAGGCGGCGCGCACCATGGAAATGGGATGTTCCGCGACGGCCTCCGTTGCTCCCTGCGCGCGCAGGCCGTGCGCGATCAGCCGGCCGGCCATCGGGCAGTCGGAGCCGAACCGGTCGGCCCCGGCCTGCCGCACCCGGTTGACCACCGGCCGGGCGATCTTCATGGCCAGGGCATGGGTTTCGGCCTTGACCGCGTAGGTGCCGTCGTGGCCGGAACAGCGCTCGATGGCGGTTACCTCGGTGCCCTCGATCAGGTTTAGGAAATCGCGGGTCTTCATGCCGATGTTTTGCACACGCTGGTGGCAGGCGACATGGTAGGCCACCTTGCCTAAGGGTTGCTTGAAATCGGTTTGCACCAGCCCCGCCCGGTGGCGCAGCATCAGGTATTCGAAGGGGTCGAAGAAATGCGCCCCTACCCGGGCAACCGCCGCGTCCTCGGGAAACATTAGCGGCAGTTCCTGTTTGTACATCAGCACACAGGACGGCACCGGCGCCAGGATGTCGTGGCCACTATCGACGGCCTCCACAAATGCGGGCAGGTTGGCCTCTTTCCGGGCGGCAACCCAATCAAGGTCGCCGAGTTCGAGCTTGGGCATGCCGCAGCACTTGACGTCCTTCAACAGCGTTACCGGAATGCCGTTGTGGTTGAGGACGCCAATCAGATCTTCGACGACCTCCGGCGTGTTGTGGTCTCCGTAGCAGGTGACGTAGATAGCCACCTTGCCCGTGGTCCGATCGCACGGCACCGCGCGGAGCTGTTCGCCAACGGTCGCGCCAACGCGTTTCGATAGCGGTTTGGGGGTAAACTCCGGCAGGGGGGCATCCCGATGAATGCCGGCGACGCGCTCGCCGACCCGGCGCAGCGGCTTGCTGCGGGCGGCGGCGTTGGCGGCCTGGGCGATACCCGGTGCCGACAGCACCTTAAAGACCCGGTCTGTGCTGGTGATCAGCCGGTCCCGCCACCTGGTGTCCCGCTGCTTGAAACGCCAGGCCTTGGCGCGCAGCATCAGGTGTGGAAAGTCCACCGCCCACTCGTGGGGCGGCAGGTACGGGCACTTGGTCTCGGCGCACAGGTCGCATAGAAAGCACTGGTCGACAACCTTGGCGTAGTCCTCCTTGGGGATGCCGTCGACTTCCAGCGTCGGCGACTCGTCGACGAGGTCGAACAGGGTCGGAAAGGCGCTGCACAGGCTGACGCACCGGCGGCAGCCCTGGCAGATGTCGAATACCCGCTCGAGTTCCGCGTACAGCTTGTCCTGGTCATGGAAGTCGGCATTCCGCCAGCCGAGCGGCTGACGGTCGGGAGCTTCGAGGCTGCCTTCGCGGACCATGGGTTATCCTCAGTCAGGCTGTCCTGGGGCTATCGCCCGCCGGTGCCGCCCGCCCGTCAAGCTGTGGCGCTATTGCCCTTACGCCATGGCGTCTAGGGCCTTCTGGAAGCGGTTGGCGTGGGAGCGCTCGGCCTTGGCCAGGGTTTCGAACCAGTCGGAAATCTCGTCGAAACCTTCGTCCCGGGCCTTTTTCGCCATGCCCGGGTACATGTCGGTGTACTCGTAGGTCTCCCCGGCGATGGCAGCCTTGAGATTGTCGCTGGTGGTGCCGATGGGCAGGCCCGTGGCTGGGTCGCCGACGGCCTCTAGGTATTCCAAGTGGCCGTGGGCGTGGCCGGTCTCGCCTTCCGCCGTGGAACGGAATACCGCGGAGACATCGTTCTCGCCTTCCACGTCCGCCTTGGCGGCGAAGTACAGATAGCGCCGGTTCGCCTGGGATTCTCCAGCGAAGGCGTCTTTGAGGTTCTGCATCGTCTGGCTGTCTTTGAGTTCCATTTGGCTGTGCCCTCTTGCGGATTGCTAACGGTTGTGCAGACCGCAGTATACGAACTGGGCTGGTGAGTGGTAGTCGAAAGTTTCAATCATTGTGATAGGTGCCTTCTATCGTCAAGGGGCGGACCCCTAAGTTCCATATATGGGAATCGTTCTCGTTCGCGTCCGGCGAGGCCGCCTATGAAGAACCAAGAAACCGCTGTTCCACGGGAGTCGGCAACCCGGTGCGCCGGAACCCCCATGTGTGGGGAACAGAGGCCTGCGGCACCTGGGGGTACAATGCGCCGCATCCCCGCATGGAGAGAATCGGTGATCCGGCACGAACTGGGCCAGTTGTCGCGGCTGGCCCTGCCCATGATTCTCGCGCAGATGTCGCAGATGGGCATGGGCGTGATGGATACCATGATGGCCGGGCGCGTCAGCGCCGTTGACCTGGCGGGCGTCGCGCTCGGCAGCAACCTGTTTTGGCCCGCTATTCTGTTCATGGTCGGGCTGATCATGTCGCTCACGCCATCGGTTTCCCAGTTGCATGGGGCCGGGCGCGGTCGGGAATCCGGCGAACTGGTCCGCCAGGCCGGTTGGGTTGCCCTTGCCGGCGGTGGTGCGCTGATCCTGCTGTTTCGGAATGCGGAACCCCTGTATCGATTCATCGATGTCGATCCGCTTGCCATCCCCATCGCCGTGGCCTATCTGGAAGCTCTTTCCTGGGGCGTTCTGCCCATGCTCGGCTATGCGTCATTCCGGTACTTGTGCGACGGCCATTCCTGGGCGCTGCCGGCCATGGTTGTGGCGCTTGCGGGGTTGTTTCTGAAGTTGCCGCTCAACCTGCTGTTCATATACGGCGGCCTGGGCTTGCCGGCCATGGGGGGCCTGGGTTGTGGTTATTCGAGCGCCATTGTGATGACCTGCCAATTCCTGACGATGGCCTGCATCGTGGCCTTTTCGCGCATGCGCGCCTGTGGCGTGTTTACGCGCTTCAGCCCGCCCGACGGCGGAGCGATCTGGCGGCTGCTCAAACTTGGGCTGCCTATCGGCCTGTCGATCTTTATCGAGGTCAGCATGTTCTCCTGCCTGGCATTGCTGGTCGGGCGCCTGGGTGTAGAGGCGGTGGCCGCGCATCAAATCGCGAACAACGTGGCTGGAATGACCTTCATGGTGGCGCTGGCGCTGGGTGCGGCGGCGTCGGTTAGGGTCGGCTACAACGTCGGCGCGGAAGACCTGCCGGCCGCTCGCCGCAGCGGCGGCATCGCCATCGCCATATCCCTTTCCTTCGCGCTGCTGGTGTCGGTGGCGATTTTCGTCGGGCGCCATTGGATAGTTGGCTGGTATACCAAGGATGTGGCTGTGTTCGGGTTGGCGGTCGAACTGGTGGTATTCGTGGTGGCGTTCCAGCTTTTCGATCATTCCCAGGCGACCTGCGCCGGGGCGCTTAGAGGCTACAAGGATACCCGGACACCGATGTGGACCGCGGCGGTCGCCTACTGGCTGTTGGGCTTCCCGGTGGGCGTGGTGTTCGGATTCGGCATTTTTGCGCTGCCGGGTCTCGGCCTGTATGGTGTTTGGAGCGGGCTCACGGCCGGTCTGGCGGTCGCCGCCCTGGCGCTCTTGCTGCGCTTTCGTTGGCTGTCGGGGCAAACGGCGCGCATCCGGGAACTGGCCGGTCGTTGAGCGTACGCTAGGGTCCGTCTATCCCCCGGGCAGGGCCATCCCAAAGCCGCCTGCTAGCCCTTTGCAGATGGCTTACGAACATTTTTCGGAAAATTCGGCAGTGTTTTTCGGAATCTAATGAGTTTTCTGAAGTTTTATCTCAAGAGCAAACTCTTTGGGATAGTCCTGATCCTCCCGGGACAGGTTGCGGGCGATACTTCCAGATGCCCGTACCCGCCGCGCCTACCGCGAAGATCAATACTGAGACGGCCATGCCGGGAATCAGGGCGGTCAGCGGGTCGAACCGCTCGATGATCTGGCCGAGCAGAATGGCGCTCACCGGGGCAGCGACCATAAAGCTGAACAGCAGCACCGAAAGCACCTGGGCGCGCTCCGCCGCCGGGGCCAATTCCTGCACCGTGGTGCGCACGAGCGTGGAGGTGACGCCCATATTCACCCCCCAGGCGGCCAGCGCCGCATGGAAGAGCCAGGGCGCGGGTTGCAGCCAGATCAGCGCCAGGATCAGCATCCGGGTCAACTGCATGATCAGGTAAAGACGCCCCGGTTGCCGGAGCGGCATAAGCGGCAGCAACAGGATGTTGGCGCCGATGGCGCCGGCGGTGAAGACGATCATGGCGGTTGCCAGCGCCTGCCCATCGCCTAGGTATACCACGGTGACGATGTAGGGAATGGCGATGACATAGGCCCCCGCGTTGAACAGGCTAGACAGCAGGTTGAGGCCCACGATGTCGCGAATGAGGGCAATGCGTAGAACCGACCGAAACCCCGCGGTCAGGCCGGGACGCGATTGGCCGACCACCACGGGCAGGTTCGGCAAGCGCCATACGGTAGCGAGGCCGCACAGGAACAACAGCGACTGAATCGCCAACACGGCGGGCAATCCAAGGGTTTCGAGTTGGCCGCCCACGGCGAGGCCGGCCAGGCCCACCAGTGATGTGCAAATGGTCATCACCGCGACCGCGCGCTGCACATCCATACGCGCCACCCGCGACAGTGTTGCCTGGCGGGCGGGGTCGGACAACGCCTGGATGCTTGCCATCAATACGCCGAAGCCGACCACCCACCAATAGCTCAGCATTCCCAGGCCGAATACCATGGCCACCAGCAGGGGCGGAACGCTCATCAGCAGGTGCATTGTTATCAGGTAGGATCGGGCGTTGCCCCGGTCGCCCAGCACACCGCCGAGCAACAGCACCGCCAGGGGTGGAAACTGGGCCAGCGACCGGGCGAAACTCATTTCGTCCGCGGGAATGTCGAGCGTGCCGACCAAAAGCCAGGTGAACAGGAACCCCTGCAGGCTCATGCCGGCCATCCAGAAGCTGGAGCTGGCTAGAAACCAGGGGTAGGCGGAGCGGGGCGGAGTTTCGATATCGATGACCCCCGGTCGGGTTGTTGGAGAGGGCACAGGGTATTCTACGGGAGGCCTGGGTATCGCCAAGCGGGGCGGCCCCCGCTAGGATTCGTCCCGCGCCCCGTGCGCGACCGCCACGCCAAGTAAGGCGGAAGACAGGACCATCCCAAAGTATTCGCTCTTGAGATAAAGTTTCAGAATATTTACTAGATTCCGAAAAATACTACCGAGTTTTCCGAAAAATGTTTCATCTATACAGGGTTTGGCCGAGGGCTAGTAGACGACTTTGGGATAGCCCTGAAGGAGGAAGAACATGAAGATTGGTGCCAGCATGATGTTCAGCCACCTGACGCCGCCCGCGTTCATCGCCGAGGCGGCCAGGACAGTCGAGGAAGCTGGCTTCCATTCCATATGGCTACCGGAGCACGTGGTATTTTTCTCGGAATACCGCTCGCGCTACCCCTACGCGGCGGATGGCCGGCTCCCGGGCGAGCCCGAGGGTATTCTCGACCCCTTTTCGGCCCTTACCTTCATGGCGGCGGTAACCCGGCGCATACGGCTCGGTACCGGCATCTGCCTAGTTCCCCAGCGCAACCCCATCTATACCGCCAAGGCGGTGGCGGACCTCGACTATCTTTCGGGGGGCCGCGTCGACTTCGGTGTGGGAATCGGCTGGCTCCGGGAGGAATTCGAGAACCTGCAGATGGATTTTTCCACCCGGGCCGGTCGCACGGTGGAGTACATCGAAGTCATGCGGGCGCTCTGGGCACCCGGAGTCTCCGCATACAGCGGTGCTACCTATGTGTTGAACGCCTGCCACTTCAACCCGAAGCCGGTGCAAAAGCCGCACCCGCCGATCTTTTTCGGCGGCGAGTCGGAGCCAGCCCTGCGCCGGGTGGCTTCCCATGGCAACGGCTGGTACGGGTTCAACCGCGACCCGGCGGGGGCGCGGGACGGCATCGCCCGGCTCGAGGCGCGGTTGCGGGATGCCGGCCGTAGCCGGTCGGATGTACAGGTTTGCATCGGGCCCAACGTTCACCCGGTAACCAGGGATACCCTGGCCCAGTACGAAGATGCGGGTGTCGATCAACTGTTGGTGCCAGTTCGGGCGGGTAATGCCGACAGGCTGCGGGCGTGGGTGGACCAGGTGTTGGCAATGGTGGCGTCCTAGCCGCCGCACGGATACCCTACAATGCGCCGCCAACTCGAACCGGGCCATTGACGATGGCGGAATCCGCCGCAACAGAAACGGAAACCACCTTTTCCTTCGTGCGCATGGAACGGCGGATTCTCCAGCAGTGGGAGTCCGCCGATCTGTTTCACCGCTCCATGGCGGCGCGCAGGGGCGGCAAACCCTATATTTTCTATGACGGCCCGCCGTTTGCGACCGGCCTGCCGCACCATGGGCATGTCGTCGCCAGCACCATCAAGGACATCGTTCCCCGCTACTGGACTATGCGGGGGCGCCATGTCCTTAGGCGTTTCGGCTGGGACTGCCATGGCCTGCCTATCGAGCACGAGATCGACAAGCGCCTGGGCATGTCGGCACAGCAGGCCGTCGCGGAGCTGGGTGTGGCCGCCTACAACGACGAATGCCGGGCGATTGTGCAGCGCTATGTGCGGCAGTGGCGCCACACCATTACCCGGCTGGGCCGCTGGGTCGATTTCGACAACGACTACAAGACCATGGACCCTTGGTACATGGAGTCGTTGTGGTGGGTGGTCAAACAACTCTGGGATAGTGGCCTCATCTACCGGGGCAACAAGATCATGCCGGTTTCCACGGCCCTGGAAACGCCCCTTTCTAATTTCGAGGCGACGTCCAACTACATGGACGTACAGGATCCGGCCATCACGGTGTTGCTGAAGCTCGCGGACGAGGATGCCTGGCTTGCCGTGTGGACGACCACGCCCTGGACGCTGCCGTCCAATCTGGCGGTCTGCGTCGGCCCGGACATCGACTATGTGCGGGTCCGTGATCCGGTCGCGGACAAGACGGTCTACTTCGCGGCGGAGCGGCTGGCGGATTTCGGCACTTTCGACATCCTGGAACGCCTGCGCGGGCGCGACCTTGCCGGCCGCGCCTATGAGCCGGCGTTCCCCTACTTCGCCGACCAACGGGACCGGGGTGCCTTTGTCGTCGTCACGGACGACTATGTGACCAGCACCGAGGGCACCGGCCTGGTGCATCAGGCGCCGGCGTTCGGCGAAGACGACCAGCGTGTGCTCGAAGCTGCCGGCATCGGCGCCTTTGTCTGCCCGGTTACCATGCAGGGGCGCTTCACCCCCGAAGTCGAGGACTTCGCGGGCCTCTACGTCAAAGACGCCGACCGCGAGATTATTCGTTACCTGAAGAACGCCGGCACCCTGTACCGACAGGACGTGGTTCAGCACCCGTACCCCTACTGCTACCGGTCCGATACGCCGCTGATCTATCGCGCGGTGCCAAGCTGGTATGTGCGCGTAACCGATATCGTCGACCGCCTGCTGGCCGCCAACGCCCAGATCCACTGGGTACCGGAGCACATCAAGGAGGGCCGCTTCGGCAACTGGCTGGCGGGCGCTATCGACTGGGCGATCTCCCGCAACCGGGTCTGGGGCACACCGTTGCCGATTTGGATAAACGACGTCACCGGCAACCGTATCTGCATCGGTTCCATCGATGAACTGCAGGAGCGCACCGGCGTGCGCGTCACCGACCTGCACCGGGAGCACGTCGACCCGCTTACCTTTCATGTCGAGGGGGAGGCGGGCGTGTACCGCCGCATCCCGGAGGTGCTCGACTGCTGGTTCGAGTCGGGCGCCATGCCCTACGCCCAACTGCATTATCCGTTCGAGAACCAGGATGTCTTCGCGGCCGGCTTCCCGGCGGAGTTCATCGCCGAGGGGCTCGACCAGACCCGGGGCTGGTTCTACACCCTCACCGTGCTGGCCGCCGCGCTCTACGACAAGCCGGCGTTCCGCAATGTGATCGTGAACGGCATGGTCATGGCCCAGGACGGCAAGAAAATGTCGAAGCGGCTCAGGAACTACACGCCTCCGGACGAGTTGATGGAGACCTATGGTGCCGATGCGCTGCGCCTCTACCTCATCAACTCGGGCCTGGTGCGGGGCGAGGAGCAGCGTTTTGCCGATAGCGGCGTCCGGGACATGACCCGCCGCGTTCTGCTGCCCTGGTACAACGCCTTCACATTCTTGAAGACCTACGCCGAGCTCGATGGCTGGTCACCGCAAACGGGCGTTCGGCTCGGCGATAATGTGCTTGACCGGTGGCTGCTTTCGCGGCTGCAAACACTGAAGGCCGACATTGTGCGGGAAATGGAGGCCTACCGCCTATACAACGTGGTGCCGGCGCTGTTCGAGTTCATCGGCGATCTCACCAACTGGTACATTCGGCTGAACCGCGGCCGCTACTGGGGCGAGGACATCACCGCCGACAAGCTTGCCGCCTACAGCACACTCTATACCGCGCTGCATGAGTTGTGCCTGGTCATGGCACCGTTTACGCCCTTCATCGCCGAACACCTGTATCTCGAACTCGCCGTGCTCGACGGCGGGCGGCCGAAGCCGGAATCGGTGCACCTGTGCGACTACCCGAACCCCGACGAGGCGCTGGCGAGGCCGGAGCTCGAAGCGGTCGTTGAGCGTATGCGGCAGGTGATATTGCTTGGCCGGCAGCAGCGGGAACAGGCAAGGATCGGCCTGCGCACACCGCTGCGGCACTTGGCGATCATCAATCGCGATGCGGCCATGCTGGCGGAAATCGCCAGGCTCGAAAGCTACATCAAGGCGGAACTCAACGTGTTGGAGGTGACCTACGAGACCGACGAACAGCGCTACATCAAGCTGGTCGCCAAACCGAACTTCCCGGTGCTCGGCAAGCGGCTCGGCCGGCGGATGCGGGAATTCCAACCGCTCATCGAAAAGCTTTCAGCGGCCGACCTAGGCGCGTTGCGGTCGGGCGGTTCCATCGAACTCAACGGCGAGCGGTTCGGCCCGAGCGAAATTCTGGTGCGGCAGCAGGAACGCCCCGGCACCAGCGCGGTGTCCAACCGGCTGATTGGCGTCGCCCTGGACTGTACGCTGGACGATGCGCTGGTGCGGGGCGGCTATGGACGCGAGATCGTCAACCGGGTGCAGCGGACCCGCAAGGACCGGGAATTGAACGTTGCCGACCGCATCGTCGTGCGCTTCACCGGCGACGGAGCTCTGCTGGCGGCGGCGGACGAACACCGCGACTACATCATGCGGGAAACCCTATGCACCACCTTCGAGCGCGACGATGTTCTGCGCGGCGGCACGGAAACCGAGATCGACGGCAAGGCATTTCGGTTCACGGTCACAAAAGCGGTGTAGCGCACGTACCGGAGGAACTAAAACATGAACGACAACCGACGCGAATCATGAACGAAGCGAACCTAGTGGATGGCGGGCCATCTGCCGCAGAAAAGCCAAAACACATCCGTTTCAAATTTCACGCCGAGGGCGGTGAATACTTCCGCATCTGGATGGTCAATCTAACGCTGACGATTCTCACGCTGGGTATTTATTCCGCATGGGCCAAGGTGCGCACCAAACGCTACTTCTACGGCAACACGGAATTGGACGGCGATCGTTTCGACTATCTGGCCAACCCAGTCATGATCCTCAAGGGCCGGCTGATCGCCATCGGTGCGCTCATCGTCTATACGCTGGTCCAGTTATTCTGGCCGCTGGCGAGTTTCGCGATGCTCGCCGCTCTGGCAATCGCCATGCCGTGGATCGTTATGCGAGCGTTGCGTTTCAATGCCGTCATGTCCTCCTGGCGCGGCATCCGCTTTGGTTTCGATGGCACTGCGGGCGGTGCGGCGGCGGCCTATCTGGGTTGGCCGTTGTTTGGCCTGATTACCTTAGGCTTCGGCATGCCGTATGCGTGGTACAGGCAAAACCAGTACCTGATCAACAACCATCGGTTCGGCCGCACCGCAGCGTCCACATCGGCTCGACCCGCAGAGTTTTTCCGGATCTTCTTCGCCCTCATGGGTGCCGCGCTCGCGGGTGCGCTGCCGATCTTCGTATTCACGGTCGGCGTGCCCGCGGCAGAGGGCGCACAGGGAGAAGTCGTCGTTTTGGGGTTGGCATTCATTGCGTTCGGCTATTTTCTCGTGTACCTGTGGATGTACGCGATTTACCAGGCCATGCACTTCAGGGCCGTTTACAACAATGTTTCCGTCGCAGACAATCAGGTGCGCACCGACGTCACCGTGCGCGGTTGGTTTTCGGTGGTCGCCGTCAATTCGATACTGCTGATCCTTACCCTCGGCTTCTACTACCCCTGGGCCAGTGTGCGCATGCGGCGCTACATCTTTTCCCGCCTGTGGGTTCTCGCCGAGGATCTCGACAGCTTCATCGCCGACGAGACCGACCACACCACGGCACTGGGCGAAGAAATCGGCGAAACCTTCGATCTCGGCATTGGTGTGTAGACGATTGCGGTCGATCAATCTGGAAGGCAAGTACTTCGACGGTGTCAGCAGTGTTGCCGTGCCGGCAAGAATCGTCGCCCGGGAAGGCACCCTGCAACTGCACTACGACGGCAAAGTTGAGGCTCTCGCCGCCGTCGAACTGAAACTCGAGGCGCGCCTTGGCAGCACGCCCAGGCAGATTACCTGGGACGGCAGGTTCCGGTTCGTTACTTCCGATCACGCCGGGGCCGATGCGCTCGCCACACTTCTCCCCCGGGACGACAAGCTGCGCCTCGTCGCTTGGCTGGAGGCACGCACCGGGGTCGCTATCGCCGCCGCGTTGCTCATCTTCGCGGCCGGTGTCGGCTTCGCCGTCTGGGGGGTGCCAAGGGTTTCCGAAGCGGCCGCGTTCGCCGCTCCGGAGGAAATCAGCGCACAGCTCGGCGCATCCACCCTCGGGACGATCGATCGACTGCTTGCGCCATCCGAACTGGAATCCGCACGCCAGGCCGAGCTTGCGGATCATTTCGCTGAGTTCGGCGCCGTCGAGACCCTGGAGTTCCGCAAGGGCGGTCGCATCGGCGCCAACGCCTTCACGTTAAGCGCAACCACGGTGGTGATGACCGACGAGCTGGTGGCGCTCGCGGATACCGACGAACAGTTGCTGGCCGTCTATCTCCACGAGCTTGGCCATGCGCGTTTGCGCCATGTCGAGCGGTCGATCCTACAGAATGCGATGTGGGTCGTGCTCTTTACGGTGATCTCGGGAGATTTCAGTGGCGTCGGCGAGCTGATTCTGTCCCTGCCCGTCGCCGTTGGTCAGATGGCTTATTCGCGGGAGTTCGAACGCGAAGCGGATCGCTATGCCATCGACGCGCTGCTCGAGGCGGGGCTGAATCCTGGGGCGTTGGCGGATATTCTCGAATACATGGTTGACGACGAACTGCCGGGGGACGAAGCCGGCTCGAACACAGGGCCCGTGGCCAGCGACCCCGCCCGCAACCCCGCTGGAACCCAGGAATCCACCGACACCGGGAACGAATTGGCGGAATCCCTGCTGGAATACTTTTCGACGCATCCCGCAACCAGGGAGCGCATCGCCTACATCAGGGCATCGGTGCCACGTTAGCGAAAGCTCATACCGTACCTGGGCTTATTCTCGTTGTTTGCGACTTCCACGCCGAGCACCGGGTATGGGTCGGCACTGAAGGTGGTTGCCTAGTGTGGCGATACCCTGTCCCGGCGCACCCGCGCCGCGAAATCGCACGGTGCCCCGGGCCGGCTTGCCGTCATCGCACCGGGCGAAAAACCAGTTATGCCGGAGGGTGGAGAGAGTGGTGCTGCGCGACGGAAAAGGAAAAAGTGTGAGGGATACCCGCTGGGATGGGAGGGGAGGGAAGGAAGTCGGGTATCCCTCGGTTTTCGCGACAAACCCCCACGCTTGGGGAGTGGCCGCGGGCAACAAAAGTCAACAGCGCTTATGTTACTTTTCGTAACACCAAATGCAACCTTAGGTAACGCAACGGGCTGTTGCGTATATGCAACAGGAGTGCATAGAATCCCGCATGGACTGGGACGATTTCAAGTTCTTCTCCGCGGTGGCCCGCTGTGGTTCGGTGCGTGGGGCTGCGCGGGAGCTTCGTGTGCATCCATCTACGGTAACCCGGCGGATCGAGCACTTCGAGGCGCGTTTGGGGGTCAAACTGTTCTCGCGGACGGCCCAGGAACTGGTGTTGACGCCGGCGGGCGCGAGCGTGGTTCGCGATCTGGAGCAGGTGGAGAAAGATCTCGGCCGCATTGAACGTTCGCTGAGGGAGGAAAATCTCGCCTATGCCGGCAAGGTCCGAGTGGCCGTACCCGAGTTCCTGCTGGTTGGCGGCGTATTCGAAGAGTTCGCTGGCTTCGTGGAAGCCTACCCCGATATTACGGTGGACTGGCTGTTGGTGTCGGCCGAGGCCGCGTTTTCGGCGGGGGTTGCCGACCTCGGCGCACAGGTGACCTCCGAGCCGCCACTGGATCTAATTGGCCGCGAGGTTGGCGTTGTTACGGTTACGGCCTATGGCGGCGACAGCGGTGTACATACCGCGAACGGGCGTGGAGCCGCCAACTGGGTGGAGTGGCGGGAACCGGGTGAATTGGGGGACGCGTGCGCCCTGGTCCGGGCTGCCGGATGGGACGGCTTCCCAGTGGTGAGCCGCTGTGATTCACTTTCCCAAGCGGTGGCGCTGCTGCGGGCCGGCGCTGGCGTATCGGCACTGCCCTGCCTGGTGGGGGATCGCGCGCCGGGTCTGCGGCGGCTGCCGGGTGCCCCGGTGGAAGCGAGGGCGCTCTGGTTGCTGACCGCGCCGGAGGTGCGCTACGCTCGTCGCGTCCGGGTGCTCGGCGACTATCTCACCCGCGCGATCGCTGCGGGGCTGCTGTAAGTTTCGACCCTGGTGCGGGGGCGGGATGGCTCCCCTATTCTTGCATTTCTCCTGGTTACGCAAAGTCTCATCAGTCTGCGGGGTTTTGACGAATTTCTCACGGAGGTTCCCGCCGCCGCCCTATCTGCACGCCGTCTATGCGCTGGCCTCGCATTTTATTCCCCGCTATGCCGAACCGGGGGTGTCGCGGGTATGGGCCGCCCTATTGTTGCTCTGCCTAGTGGCCTCCGCGGTGCGCCGGTTGGGCGGACGCTTGGAAGTGCTGTGCAGCCGAGTCCGGTGCGCGGTTGGCGCGCCGCGCCTTGCCGTCGGTGAAGTAGAGTACGCCATGCTACGAATATGGATGATCGACGCCGTTAAGGCTGTGCCTTCAGGAACTCGGCAACCGCATCCATCCCGCCGCTGAAAATCACCCGCCCGCGCTTCGAGGCGAGTTGGTAGTCGTACATGGGGTCGTAGTACCACCTGAGTAGCAGCTCGATCCAGCCTTCGTGCGCACCGGTTCGAAAACCGTCGTTCAGTGCGCGGCTGATCTCCCGGTGGCGGTCGCCGCCGAGGCGCTTGCGGATGCGGTTCAGGGAATCGGCCAGGCGGTTGTGCAGTTCCCCGGGCGGGATGCCGTCGGCGAGTGGTTCGTCGACGTATTCGGCGCGGATATTGGCCGCCCTTATCTCCATGGCCGCCTCGATCAATACCAGCGCCGCGCCGCGCATGCGCTCGAACCACGCCCCAGGCAGCGCGAGGCGGCCGATGGTGCGGCTTTCATCCTCTAGAACCAGCGTGCGCCCGTTGTGCTTGAGGTAGGCGATTGCCAATGCGTTCTCGAATGCGACCGGCGTTGGCTGGCCCCCCGGCCGGCCGCCAAATGCGGAGCCCCGGTGCCGCGCTAGCCCCTCCAGGTCGATGGCGTTGGCCAGCCTGCCGATTACCCGGGTCTTGCCGCTGCCCGTGCGTCCCGCCAGCACCAGCCACCGCCTGCCGCCCGTCGCGGCGGTTTCCAGGGTGTCGAGGCAGCGCTGGCGCAGACGCTTGTAGCCGCCGGCGACTCTGGGAACCCGCAGCCCCGCCTCCCGCAACCAGGACTGCGCGATCCTTGACCGTAGGCCGCCGCGCCAGCAATAGAGCCAGGTGCCAGGTTGCCGGGCAACAAAGTTCACCCAGGCGGCCGTGCGCTCTGCGCGCGCCGCTCCAGAGACCAGTGTGTGACCCTTGGCGAGAGCCACCTCCCGGCCCCCGTTCTTATACGCTAGGCCCACCTCGTGGCGCTCGCTGTCTGTGAGCAGGGGCAGGTTCACGGCGGTGGGGAAGGCGCCCCGCGCGAACTCCACCGGTGCGCGGAGGTCGATGAGGGGAACGTCCGTTGCGAGCAGCACACTAGAGCGCATAATCCGGCGCGATCATAGCGGCCCCCGGCGCAGTATTCGGGCAGGGGTCAAGGGGCAGGTTCGATGACGGGTTTTCCGGATAGGAACAGGTCGAGGTGTTCCCGCAGTATATCCATGACGTCATCGCGTTCGGCCGCGGTTGCTTCTTTCAGGGCGAGTTGCTGCAGGCGCACCGCCTCGTCGAAATTGCCGTTGGCGGCGAAGGTCGCGGCCCAGGTGTCGAGGAATTCCGGGCTGGTGCGCGCCCGTTCGTCGGCCTCCATCATTCTGGTCATGATTTTTAGGGCATAGCGTTCGCGGCGCAGCCGGTCGAGATCCGACACCGTCAGCGTCCAGGCCACTTCGTTGACGATGTCGGCGTCGTTCGGCGCGGCCTTAGCGGCGTGCCGATACCAGCGATACGCGGCGCGCAGGTTCTGGTCGACGGCAATGCCGCGGGCGAACAGGTTGGCAAGCAGCAGCATTGCCTGGGGATCCTCGTCTTCCTGGGCGAGGCGCGTCAGCCACTGTACCGCCCGGCTGTCGCCGCCGGATTTGCGCTCACGCACCAGGTAGCGCACATAGCCCAGTTTGGCCTGGCGGTTGCCGAGTGCCGCGGAGCCTATGAAGAAGGCCTCGGCCCGCGCGGCGTTCTGTTCCACTACCTCGCCGCTGTAGTGGAGGTGGGCCAAGTAAAGGAGCGCGTCGCTGTGGTCGAGCTCGCCGGCTTGCTCAAGCAGCGGTGGGCCGGCTACAACGTTATCCGCGCCGAATGCCCCGGCCAGGTAGAGGCCGCCCAGCGCAAACATGGCATCTGTGGAACCGAGCGCAATGGCGTGCAGGTAGTTTTCCATGACCTGTTGCAGAATTCGCTGCCGGTCTGCATCGGATTCCGCCCGCTCGGCCTGCTCCCAGAAAGCCCCGGCCAGCAACACGTTGGCGAGCACATTGCCGGTCCGCGACGCGGCGCGCAGCCAGCCGATGGCGTCGTCGTCCTGCTTGCTGGCGACCATCAGGGCGCCGATGGCGGCTTGTGCCGCGGTATCGCCGCGCCTGGCCAGGGTGCCCATAAGCGCCGTCGGCGAGAACCCGATATCGGCGGCGTGGTCGCCCGCTGCGGGGGCCAGTGATGCGGCGATGTTCCGATAGAGACCCTCCAGGCCGAAGTAGAGGTTCCGCAGCGGCCCCTGGTCGGGACGTCCGACCACGAGTATCGCCAGGAGTACGTTTTCGTTGGTCAGGTAGATGGTCCCCACGGGCGAAAGCGATTCGGAAACGACGAACATCTGTGCCTCGGCCGGCGTCATGGCCCGGTACGGGTCAGCTTGGGCTCCCGTTGCGTCGCCCACGATATCTGTCTTGATGGCCGCCATCCAGGCGGCGTGGGATGCCGCCGCCTCGGGCGAATCGAGGTGTTCGTAGAACCGATTTAGGGCGTAGTGCCCGGTCAGGCTGGCGGGGTGGATATCTAGGATCGCCGAGCCGATGGCGCCGAGCCGCAATGGCTCGTCCTCCGCAAGGCGTAGCGCCTGCGATTCGAGTTCGCCAAGCCGGCGCAGGTCTACCGTTGGGGCCTCCCCGGCCAGAAACGCCTCGCGCAGGTTCGCCGCGTCGGTGGGCACCGGCACGGTTGCGGCCCCGGCGACCGGCGGGGAAGGCGCAAGCTGGCAGCTCGCCATCAGCATTGTGAACAGAAGCGGCGGCACGGCGGGCAAAACACGCATGGCGTCTTTTATAGCACCCTTTTGGGTGAGTATCATGTGGCCTGTTCGCTCCCCCCACGGGCGCGGGTTCCATAATCGACCTGGAGACGACAGATGGCCTGGGGACAAAGGATACGGCTACCCGGTAAGGACGAGGTCCTACCCGGCCGCTCACGGCCGATGCCGGTGCCGAACCAGCATTTCGTCAATGGCAACCCGCTTGGGGGACCCTTTCCGCAGGGTATGCGCCGCGCCCTTTTCGGCCTCGGCTGCTTCTGGGGCGCAGAGCGCGGGTTCTGGCAGACCGATGGCGTATTCGTTACCGCGGTCGGCTATGCGGGCGGTGTGACACCGAACCCCACCTACGGCGAGGTTTGTTCCGGGCTTACCGGGCACACCGAGGCTGTGCTGGTGGTCTATGACCCGGAAGCGGTTTCGTTCGACGAACTTCTTAAGCTCTTCTGGGAAGCCCACGACCCAACCCAGGGCATGCGCCAGGGCAACGATGTCGGAACCCAATACCGCTCGGCGATCTACACCTACGATGCGGCCCAGGAGGCTGCCGCCAGGGCCTCCCGAGATGCCTACCAGCAGGCGCTCGGCCGGTCGGGCTATGGCCCGATCACCACCGAAATTGAGCCGGCGGGGGCGTTTTACTACGCGGAACACTACCACCAGCAGTACCTAGCCAAGGTGCCCAACGGTTACTGTGGGCTCGGCGGCACCGGCGTGGCCTGCGCCTTCGAGCCGGTATCGGCCGCACGTTGAGGGTTGCCCGGTAGCGGGTTGGCTGCGCCGGGCGAGGCACTGGGGAAGTTCTGCACAAGCCCATCTGCGCCTCGTTCAGATTCGCGCTAATGCGATTGTTACTTTACCCGAAAAATCAAATACATATCGTATCTGATTTGGGCCACGCATCCTTGCGTGGCGGTAGCCTCCGATTTGCGCTGACATGAAAACCGGCGTAGGCATCGACTTCGGTACCACCAATTCCACCGCCGCCATCTTCGACGGGGAAGCCGTCACGCTCATCGATCTGCAAAACGGCAGCCCCGTCATGCCTTCGGCGACCTATATCGACCGCGACCTGCAAACCCAGGTGGGGCAGCAAGCCATCGACAGCTACATCGCGGCCAATACCGGGCGCACCGTCGAGCTGATTCCCGAGGTCATCGCCGAGCATAGCGATTTCGTCGACTCCGGAGGTGCCGACGAGCCGGCGCCGCTGCAAACGACAACAACCCGGATCTACGGGCGACCGCTGCTCGACAGCGGGCTCCGGGGCAGGCTCTTCCGCGGTGTCAAGCGGCTGCTTGGCAACAGCCGTATCCGCCGCCTGATGGTATTCGACCACCCCTTTCGCCTAGTCGCCCTGATTACCCCGCTGCTGATGCACATGCGCAGCCGCATCGAGCGGCAGGCGGGTGGCGTGGACTACGGGCATCTTGGCCATCCGGTCAACTTCGAGGGACGCGAACGACACCGTAACAAGACGGCTCTCGCCCGGCTCGACGAGGCCTACCGGTATGCGGGCGTGAAGGATCGGCATTTTTATGCGGAACCCATTGCGGCGGCGGTGAGCTTTCTGCACAGCAGCCCCAGCATACCGGGCGAGTATCTGCTGACTGTGGACTTCGGTGGGGGCACCCTGGATTTCTGCGTACTCAAGCGTGGGCGCGATGGGTTTGGGGTGGTCGCCACCCACGGCATCGCGCTCGGCGGCGACCACATCGACCAGTTGTTGTTCCGTAGGCTGCTGTTTCCCCTGTTGGGCAAGGGGGAAGCCTGGCGGCGGCGTGGCATGCACCGCGAAATAGAAACCCGGTTTCCCTTCGAGGATTACGAGGAACTGCTGCTTAACTGGCCTGTTGGCTATACGCTGAACCAGAACAGGTATACGACGCCGGTGTTGGATTGCATCGCCCAGGGCGGTGCCGCCGCAGCCAAGTTCCGCCGGCTGCGCGATCTTATCGGCCTCAACCTGGGCTATGTGGTCTTTCAGGCCCTCAAGAACCTCAAGGTGGCATTGTCAACCACTCGGGAGGCTGTATTGGACATCCCCGAACTCGATGTGCTTGTGAGCCTTTCCCGGACGGATTTCCAAGCCTTGATCGCGGGTCTACTCGCATCCTTCGAAGGTGCGCTCGATGCCGCGCTGGCGCGGGCCGGCCTAGCGCCCCGGGATATCGGAGTCGTGCTGGGAACCGGCGGCTCGATACTTATACCCGCAGTGCGCGGGATACTCGACGAGCGATTTCCCGGGCGCGTGGTGGAGCACGACCCATTCACGAGCGTCGCCGCGGGCCTGGCGATCGCCGATTTCAACATGCGCGACCGTCGGCGTCCCCGGTAGGTGGCCCACCGCGTGGCTAGGCCCAGCGGCGTCTCGGGCGAGCGTGGCTATTGGCCTTGTCGCGGCCCGATAAATGGCCTATCGCGTGGCCAGGCCCAGCGGCTGGTCGCCGGCGTTCGCCGTCTTGAACCCTATGGCTTCGCCTATTCCCGATCCGGTGCGACCCAGTTCGGGTCTAGGGTGCGGAAGAAGTCTTTCAGCATCCGGTAGGTTAGGCCCCAGACGAAGTGGCCGCCCGCCAGCCGGTAGCCGTTGAAAACCGTCGGCGAGCCGGTAGGTGCTCCACCGCGTGGCCAGGCCCAGCGGCTGGCCGTCGGCATTCGCCGTCTTGAACCCTATGGCTTCGCCTATTCCCGATCCGGTGCGACCCAGTTCGGGTCTAGGGTGCGGAAGAAGTCTTTCAGCATGCGGTAGGTCAAGCCCCAGACGAAGTGGCCGCTCGCTAGCCGGTAGCCGTTGAAAACCGTCGGTGAGCCGGTGATGGACAGGGTTTCCGTATCGTGCTGTTCGTTCTGTAACAGCGGTGCCAGGGGTGCCCAGACCGTTTCGTCCACCTCGTAGTTCAGCACTAGGTCCGGGTCGCCGGCGATTGCGAATACGTGGGGCGCGATCAGCATGTCGAGCCGCCGACCGCGGGGTGCTGCCCATTGGTGGTCGAGCGCGCCCAGATAGTGCCCGCGGGTGAGATCCAGCCCAACTTCCTCGAGTGTTTCCCGCATGGCCGCCGCCTTGAGGCCGCTGTCCGCACGGTCTCGGTGACCGCCCGGAAAGGCCATCTGTCCCGACCAGGGGTCGCCGGGCTTGACCGACCGCTTGATAAACAGAATTTCGGTGCCGCTGGCGAACTCGCGCAGAACAACGGCGACCGCCGCTTGGCGTGTCTGCGCCTGGGGGACGAGGGTAATGCCTTCGTATGCGGCCAGTTTGCCGCGGATGCCGGGAAGATCGATCATGGTTCTGCCGCTACGGTGGGGCAACCCGGACCCCACCACAAGCGGCCCGACCGCTACGGCGGCGGTCGAGGCGGCGTCGAACCGCCGCTGTTGATAAAGCCCGCATCCTGCGGAGGATACCGCAAATCCTGGGGATTTATGTCGATCGGGTGACAGACCACCACCTGAAGTGGCTATTCGGCCTGCAAGACTCAGCATGGGCAGTGTATCAGTTTGAATCCCTGCCCTGCGGAATCACCTGTGTGCCGTGCCCTTGCTCGATCCACAGATGCAAACTGATACACCACCTCGGCAAGTGGTGGCTTGTCAATCACTCGATATAGGTTCCAAGTTATGGAGGCGGAGCATGCGCCCCGCCCCGCCTCGCGGCGGATTGTGGATTTGCTGCATACTCGGCGGTGCGGTGCGCCCGTCCGGCGGCTGCCGATGCAGGGAAGCGAAGTATCTGCGCCATCGCGGACATGTGGCGGGCGGCCTGATGCTGGGCCTCGGCGCCCTGATGCAGGGAAGCGAAGTATCCGTGCCATCGGGGACATGTAGCGGGCGGGCTAGTGGGGCCTCGGCCCGTGATGCGGGGAAGCGAAACATCTGCGCCATCGCGGGCGGCGTCGGGTACGGGGATGGTGATAGTCTTGTCGTCCCGCGACACTGGAGGCGTACCCATGCCGTTGGATGACGAGGCCAATCGCTGTTTTGTATGCGGCCCCGGCAACCCGATCGGGCTAAAAGTCCGGTTCCGCATCGAAGACGATGTGTGCCGGGCAGAGTTCACGCCGGATGGGCGGCACGCTGGCTATCGGGGTGTCACCCACGGCGGTATCCTGTTCAGCCTGCTCGACGACGTGATGGCGAATTGGCTGTGGCTGCAAGACATCAGGAGCTTCACGGCGAAGGCGGACATTCGGTACCGAAGCGAGCTTCCCATAGGAACCACCGTCCGGCTTGAGGGCAGATGCATGCAGCGCAAGGGGCGTCTGGCGCGGATGCAAGGCAAGGCGGTTCAGCAGGCCGATGGCTTGTTGGTCGCGGAGGCCACCGGCAGCTTCATGATTCAGCCTCGCCCCCGAGGTGGATGAGCCGCCGGCCGGCTTGTGTTGCCGGACTTGGGGCGCTGCGGCAGGTATCGACCGCGACCGCTTGGCGAGCACGGTTTGTACCCGGAAACGGTCTTTGCCGACAGGCAAGTAGTCGACAGGAAGTGGACAAGACTCGAGAACTCGATGAGCGGCCTGGTGCAATATGCGGGGCGGTTCCCATCGCCATCCGCATTGCCGCCGCCGGAATGCGGCGCAATCAGGCGGGGTAGTTGCGGGCCATCCAGTCGAGCATCAGGCGGCTGGTTTCTTCCGGGCATTCCTGCTGAATCCAGTGGCCGCATTCCAGTTCGACGGTTTGTACGCCGGGAACGAAGTCGGCCAGCCGCTCGGATTGGGGCACCATGTCGTACTTGCCGAAAATCGCGAGCGCCGGCTGGTTCACCCGCTGTTCGTAGTCGCCGAGCATCTCCCAGTTGCGGGTGAAGTTGCGGTACCAGTTAATGCCGCCGGTGAAACCGGAGTGTTCGAACGCCCGCACGAACACATCCAGTTCCGCATCGTCCATAATCGGTTGACCGGCTGGCTGGTCGGTATGTGCCAGGTTGATCAGCATCATGCCCGGTGCCGGGTTGCGGGCCGGTTCCCGCCACTGCCCCGCCCGGTACAGGTTGTGCAGAAAGCGTTTGACGTTGGCGTCGAAAACCGCATCCGCCACACCGGGCTGCCGGTTGAAGTGCACGATGTAGAAGTCGGTGCCGAACCACTCCTCCCAGAAGCCGACCCACTCCCGGTCGCCGCGGTCGAGGAAGGGCACGCTCAGGTTGATGACGCCCCGTACCCGATCCGCATGCAACATCGCCAGGCTCCAGACCACGATGGCCCCCCAATCGTGGCCGACGAACAGCGCGTCTTCGTAACCGTAGTGGTCGAGCAGCCCAACCAGGTCGTCGGTTAGGTGGACGATATCGTAGGCCGCCACCTCGCGCGGGCGCGATGATCTGCCGTAGCCGCGCTGATTCGGCGCGATGACCCGGTAGCCGGCGCCCGTCAGCGCCGCAATCTGGTGGCGCCACGAGTAGGCGAGTTCCGGCCAGCCGTGGCACAGTACCACGGGACGCCCGTGGCCGGCGCTGAAAACCTCCAGTTCGATGCGGTTGGTGGCGATGTGCTCCGGTGCGGGGAAGTCGATCATTCTCTTTTGCTCATTTTGGGTCGAAGTAGGGCAGCGATTGAGGCTCTTGGCTTACAGAGCCGGCACCCGGGTTCCGGTAGTTTGGGTCGGCAATTTCACAAATTAGGAGGATACACAAAGATGAATGATCATGTACGTCGCCTCAGCGGGGCGGAACTCCACCGGGTGCATGGCGGTCGCCTGGAAGTGGGGGGTAGGGGTTTCGATCTTCGGGCGCCGCCCCCGTGCCCACCATATAGGCCCTGCTGGGAACCGACACTCTGGTGCTCGGTTCGCCCGGGGCTGCCGTTTCCGACCAAGCTTCCCCGTTGGTAGTCGCATTGGGTCGGACAACCCGCCAACAGTGTCTGTGCCCTTCGAGCATAGTGGCGTGATGCCGGTATTCTGAATTCCGGGAAAATCGCGGCAGCAAAGGCTTCGGGCTGCAGGCCACCCGATCCGGGCCAGCCTAGGCTGGCCCGGATCGCCCGCGCGAATCGGCCGCGCTCGCTGCTCATCGGGCACCCTGCCCCGGTTCGAAACCGAACTCGTTTATGATCTGTGTTCCGCCATCAAGAGAACCCGAAGATGAGCCAACACAGAAGCCCGAGATCCGCCGGTTTCGATACGCTGACCCTGCACGCCGGGCAGGTGCCCGATCCGGTAACGCGTGCCCGGGCGACGCCCATCTATCAGTCCGCGTCCTTCGTGTTCCCGGATTCCGACTTCGCCGCCGGGCTGTTCAATATCGAGCGCGCCGGGCATGTCTATTCGCGTTTGTCCAATCCCACCAACGCGGTACTCGAAGAACGCATTGCCGCCCTCGACGGCGGCGTGGGCGCCATTGCCACGGCCAGCGGCCAGGCGGCCATGCATCTAGCCGTGGCCACCATCTGCTCGGCGGGCGACCATATCGTCGCCAGCCGCTCTCTATACGGGGGCACGCACAATCTTCTGGAATACACCCTGCCGCGCTTCGGCATCGAGACGACCTTCGTGGATCCTCGGGACATGCGTGCCTTCGCCGCCGCCGTGCGCCCGAACACCCGGCTGCTGTTCGGGGAAATTCTGGGTAACCCGGGCCTTGAAGTGCTGCATGTTCCGGCGCTGGCCGAGATCGCCCGCGGCGCCCATCTTCCGTTGCTGGTCGACGCCACTTTCGCAACCCCCTATCTGTGCCGGCCCATTGACCTCGGCGCCAACCTCGTTCTGCATTCCGCCACCAAGTTCCTGAGCGGCCACGGGGTCGTTATCGGCGGCTTGCTCGTGGATGGCGGCACCTTCGATTGGGCAGGGGGCGACTTTCCCACTATCAATGAGACCTACCACGGGTTCCACGACCTGGTTTTCGGCGAGGAGTTCGGTCCCCAGGCCTTCATTACCCGGGCGCGGAAGGAGGGCATACGCGATTTTGGTGCCTGCATGGCGCCGACGACCGCGTTCCAGGTGCTGCAGGGGCTGGAGACCCTGCCCCTGCGCATGTCCCGCCATGTGGCCAACACCGAGCGCGTGGTGGAGTTCCTGGCCGCGCATCCACTCGTGGAATCGGTGAGCTATCCGGGCCTGGCCGATCATCCCGACCACGATCTGGCCAAGGAGTTGCTGCCTCGGGGTGCCGGGGCGGTTTTCGCCTTCACCGTGCGCGGTGGCCGGCAGGCGGGCAAAACCCTCATCGAGGCGCTGGGCATCTTTTCGCATCTGGCCAATGTGGGAGACGCCAAGTCGCTGGTCATCCATCCCGCCAGCACGACCCATCACCGCATGGATGCCAAGGCGCTTGCGGCCGCGGGCATCGGCGAAGGGTTGATTCGCCTCTCGATCGGCTTGGAGGATCCGGACGATCTAATCGACGACCTGCGCCGGGCGCTGCGCCAGGTTGAAAAGGCCCTGCCATCATGAGGCTCCAAGTAGATGACAGAACCGCGTTCGCCGCCACGGGCAGCGGGACCCACAAACCCGGTCGCAGGGGCGTCCTGTTCATCCACGGTGCGGGCATGGACCACAGTGTCTGGGTCATGCCGGCGCGCTATTTCGCCCGCATGGGCTTGAACGTACTGGTGCCGGACCTGCCCGGGCACGGGCGCAGCGAAGGGCCGGCCATGAGTTCGATTCCCGGTCTGGCGCGGTGGGTGGTTCGCGCCATGGACGCCGCCGGCCTGGAAACGGCGGCGGTCGCGGGCCACAGCATGGGCGCGCTGATCGCCTACACCCTGGCCGCCGAATATCCGCAGCGCTGCCGGGCGTTGGCGCTGCTCGGCATCTCCGCGCCCATGCCGGTGACGGGCGCGTTGCTGAACGCCGCCCGGGACAACGACCACGCGGCCATCGACATGGCCAACACCTGGAGCCACAGCCCGGGCGCGAGGCTCGGCGCCAACGAGAACCCGGGGCTGTGGATGATGGGCATGGGGCAGCGATTGCTGGAAACCGCGGGCCCCGGTGTGTTCCATGCGGACCTGAGTGCCTGTAACCGGTTCGACCCGGACGCAATCGCCGGACCGGTTGCCTGCCCGGCATTGGTGATTCTTGGCCAGGCCGATCAGATGACGCCGGCCCCGGCGGGCCTACGCATACGGGAACGCCTCGATCATGCGCGCACCGTGCAGCTAACCGGGTGCGGTCACTCGATGTTGTCCGAGCAGCCCAATGCCGTGCTGGATGCCCTAATCTCGATCATCTCTTGATCATCCTAAACCGCAAGCTCCGCCCCATCGAGTGCTCCAGCCAGGGCCGCGATGTGCTCCGGGGTGGTTCCGCAGCAGCCGCCGATCAGCAGGGCGCCGCTGGTCACCCAGCCCCGGGCATGCTCGACGAATCGCTCTGGAGTGACTTCGAGGTCGAAGCGCCAGTCCGGTGGCTCGAACTTGCCGATTTCGGGATACACGCCCAGCGGGCCCTGCCAGCGTTCCCGCACCATGGCGATGGCCGGGGCGACAGCATCTAGGTCGCTATGCATGATATTAACCACATCCGGCCCCAGGGGGATGAGCGTATCCAAGGGCTTGGCGAAGTCCATGTTGGGCAGATCGAAACTCACCAGGCCGTTGCCGCCGGGGCGTCGCCGGCAACTCACCCCTAGCCAGACGGGCAGGCCGGTGGCGAGTGCCGCTTCCATGGCGCGCACGGCGTGGCGCGTGTCCTGCAGCATTTCCAGAGCGATGAGGTCCGCGCCGCTGTCGGCAAGGAGTACCGCGAGTTCCCGCAGGTCGGCCGCTTCGGCATCGGCCGGCGGATAATTCTTGGCGTTTATACCAGGCGGCAGGTTGGAGAGCGACCCGGCGATGGCTACGTCCTTGCCCGAAGCGTCCCGCGCCTCCACGGCAAGGCGCACCGCGCTGCGATTGATGTTCTCGAACTCCTCCCCGAGCCCGGCGGCTTCCAGCAGATAGCGCGTGGTACCGAAAGTGTTGGTTATGATCACCTCGGCGCCGGCGTCGATGTAGGCTTCGTGGACTTCCCGCACCCTATCGGGGTGGGTGTGGACGGCGAGCCCCGACCAGGCAGCCTCGCTCATGGGCACACCCCGGCGTTGCAGTTCGGAGCCGGTTCCGCCGTCAAGCAGCACGACCTGTTGGCCTTCGAGTTTTTCCTGCCAGAGCATGGGAACATTATCACCCGTTCCCCTGGGGAATGCATTCGATTCCGGTGCCCTGCCAGGGCCATCCCAAAGTCGCCTACCAGCCCTCGGCAAAGCCCTATATAGATGATTTATGAATGTTTTTCGGAAAATTCCGCAATATTCTGCGGCAACCAATGACCTTTCAGAAATTTTCTTTCAAGAGCGAACACTTTGGGATGGCCTTGGGTGCCCTGCACTTTGGCGTCTCCAACATTGGCCAGATGCGAGAAGATGCCCAGCGCCTCGATGAGGGTTTTGCCCGACTGTCGGCCACCGCGCACGGTAAAGGCGAAAACCGCCCCGGCGCTCCGCGGCAGCAACGACCCTGATTCGGGCCGGATTGCCCGTCTGCATCGCTGGTGGCTTCGAGGATGCGCACCGCGAGGCGGCCGGGACTTGATTTTTTCCGTCGAGCCCCTATGTTTCGCCTCCTGCGAATAGCGGGAACGGCGCTGCCGCGCCCGTGGCGAATCAAGTGGATAATTTGGGAACGGAATGATCGAAGCTGATCGGCTGACTCGTCGCTATGGCGATTTTACCGCCGTCGATGAGGTATCTTTTCGCATTGAGCCCGGCGAGGTCGTCGGACTTCTGGGCCACAACGGGGCCGGCAAGACCACCATCATGAGGATGCTGACCGGTGCCCTGGAACCGAGTTCCGGCGTCGTCCGGGTGGACGGCGTGGCGCTGGAGAGTGCGCCGGGGGCCGTGCAGCGGCAACTCGGCTACCTGCCGGAAAACGTGCCGCTCTATCCCGAGCTGACGGTTGTGGACTACCTCGCCTATGTCGCGCAAACGCGGCGCATGACCGATGCGCGCGGTGCGGTGGCCGACGCGGTGGCGGCGACGGATCTGGCGGAGAAGGCGCTGGAACCCATAGGTACGCTGTCCCGGGGCTACAAGCAGCGGGTCGGCGTGGCCCAGGCCATTCTGCACCGGCCGTTGTTCCTGATCCTCGATGAGCCGACCAATGGGCTGGACCCGGGCCAGACACAGCACATGCGCGAGCTTGTCCGCAACCTCGCCGCCTCGGCAACGGTGATTCTCTCCACCCACATCATGCAGGAGGTCGGTGCCATCTGCGACCGGGTGCTGATGTTGCGCGATGGTCAACTCGCGCTTGACGAGCGGCTTGAAGACCTGCGCACCACAAGCTGCCTTAACCTGCGCACGGCACCCGGAGTGGATATCGCCAACCTGGCTGATGGCTCCGTATCCGACCAGGGGGAAGGCCGCTGGCTGGTGGACGTGGCGGGCGAGCTCGCCGCCGCCGCGGAGCGCCTCGCTAGGGAATTGGTCGCACACAACATCCCCGTTTATGAACTGGGTCCCGAGCAGCGCGACCTGGAGACGGTGTTCAGGGAAGTCAGCGAAGGAGGCGAGTCGACACATGCGGGCTGATCGATCTGCCGTGATTCGCAGAATCGCGGCCAAGGAACTGACACTCTTTTTTGCGGCGCCCACCGGCTATCTCTTCCTGGCGGCGTTCCTCGCGGTGACCCTGTTCGTCTTTTTCTGGGTCGAGGCCTGGTTTGCCCGCAATGTGGCGGATGTGCGCCCGATGTTCGAGTGGCTGCCGGTGCTGCTCATCTTCCTTTCATCGGCGCTGACCATGCGCATGTGGAGCGAGGAACGGCGTAGCGGCACTATGGAACTGGTCTTTACGGCACCCGCCGCCACCTGGGAATTCGTGCTCGGCAAGTTCTTAGCGTGCTGGACGCTGATCGGGATTGCCCTGGCGCTGACCCTGCCGCTGCCGTTAACCGCCGCCTACATCGCCGATCTGGATTGGGGCCCGGTGCTGGCGGGATACGTCGCCGCCCTGCTGCTCGGCGGTGCCTACACGGCGATTGGACTGTTCATCAGCGCCCGCACCGACAGCCAAATCGTCAGCCTGATCGTCGCTAGCTTCGCCTGCGGCGCCCTTTATCTGGCGGGCAGCCCGGTGCTGACCGAGTTGATGTCCGGTACGCTGGCCGATTTCTTCCGCGGCATCGGTTCGGGTTCCCGCTTCGAGGCGATCGCCCGCGGCGTCCTCGACCTTCGCGACCTCTACTACTACGTTTCGCTCGGTGCCGTCTTTCTGGCACTCAACATCTACGGCCTGGAAATGCAGCGCTGGGCAAAGGACGGCGACCGCCGCCACCACTCGGCCTGGTTGCTGGGTACCGGCCTGCTGGTCGCCAACCTGCTGGCGGCGAACCTCTGGCTGGGGTCGCTTACCGGGCTGCGGGTCGATATGACCGAAGGGCGCATCTATTCGATTTCGGAAGCCACCCGCGCCTACCTCGGACGGCTGCGGGAGCCCCTGTTGATTCGCGGCTACTTCAGCAACAAGACCCACCCGCTGCTGGCGCCCCTGGTGCCGCGCATGCGCGACCTGCTCACCGAATACGAGGTAGCCGGGGGTGGCAACGTCAGGGTGGAGTTCATCGACCCGGCGGACCACCCGGAACTGGAAGACGAGGCCAATACCAAGTACGGCATTCGCTCCGTGCCTTTCCAGGTGGCTGATCGCTATCAGTCGAGCCTGGTCAACTCCTATTTCGATGTGCTGTTGAGCTACGGCGATGAATACGAGGTACTGGGCTTCCGGGATCTGATCGAGGTGAAGGTGCGTGGCGAGGCCGACCTCGACGTGCAACTCCGCAACCCGGAATACGACCTCACCCGCGCTGTCAAGAAGGTGCTGTTCGGGTTCCAGGGCGGCAGCAGTGTCTTTGCCAACATCCAGGATTCCGTGCGTTTTACCGGCTACCTGTCGAGTGACGACAAGCTGCCACCGGCACTGATCGAGTATCGGCCCGTACTGACGGAGGTTCTCGACACCCTGGTTGGCGAGAGCGACGGCAAACTGACTCTGGAGATGGTCGATCCGGAAGCTGGCGACGGTGCCGTCGCCGATGAGATTGCCGCCAACTACGGCTTTCAACCCATGGCGGCCAGCCTGTTCGACGTCAACTACTTCTATTTCTACATGACCCTGACCGACGGACAGACCGTTGTGCAGATTCCGCTGCCGGAAGCCCGCTCGGCCGAGGCCACCCGGCGTGGCATCGAAGAGGGCCTGAAGCGTTTTGCGAAGGGGCTGTTGCGCACGGTCGCCCTGGTTGCGCCAACCGCGCCGCCGCCCTACATGGCCGGCCAGGGCATGGCCGGCAACCAGTTCAGCCAGCTACGGGGCACGCTGGCCAACGATTTCAACGTGGAGACGGCGGACCTGTCCGCGGGCATGGTGCCCGAGGCGGCGGACCTGTTGTTGTTGGTCGATCCCCGGGATTTCTCCGAGAAGCATCTGTTTGCCGTGGATCAGTTCCTCATGAAGGGCGGCACCGTGGCGATTGCCGCCGGCGCCTTCGATGCCAGCCTGTCCGGCCAGTCGCTCACCGCCTCGCGGCGTACCAGCGGGCTCGAGGACTGGCTTAACCACCACGGTATCGGCATCGGCGACTCGCTGGTTATGGATCCGGTCAACGCCGCGTTTCCGGTGCCGGTGACCCGGCGCGTTGGCGGGTTCAGTTTCCAGGAACTGGTGATGCTCGACTATCCCTATTTTCCAGACATCCGCGCGCCGCGCCTGAGCCAGGATTCCCTGATCACCTCTGCCCTGCCCCAGGTGACCATGGCCTGGGCATCGCCCATCGAGCTCGATGCCGAGCGCAACGCTGGCCGGGAAGTCACCGAACTGCTGCGCACCTCGCCGGGAAGCTGGCTGTCCTCCTCCACGGATGTCATGCCCAGGGTTAACGAATTGGGGTTGAGCGCGTTCGAACCCGAGGGCGATCAGGCGTCGCGACTGGTCGGCGTTAGCGTTGGCGGACGCTTCGCCTCTTTCTTCCAGGGCAAGGATTCGCCGCTGCTCGCCGACCCCGAAGAGGGGGAAGCAGGGGAAAACGCGAACGGCGATACCGAAGCCGCTGCTGACAGTATCGAAGAGGAGGGCACCGGGGAGGAGGATACCCTGGGTGTGGTCAGTTCCGTGATCGAGCGGTCGCCCGAGTCGGCGCGGTTGTTTGTGTTCGCTTCCAACAGCTTCCTGGCCGACCAGACCTTGCGCATGGTGGGGTCTGCGGATGGCACCCTATACGACAACTCCGTACAGATGGTGGTCAATGCCGTGGACTGGTCGTTGGAGGACCGAACGCTGCTCGGCATTCGGGCCCGGGGCAATTTCAACCGCACTCTGCCGCCGAATATGAGCGCGACCGACCAGACGGTTGTCGAGTACCTCAACTACGCATTGGCCCTGTTGGGCATCGGCGTTGTCTACCTGTTGTACCGCTGGCGCCGGGCGCGCCGGCGGATGGTTTACCAAGGCTGGCTGGCCGGGGAGGCCGCGTGAACACGAAGATTGGTCTGTTGGGTGGGCTGCTGGCCGCCCAGGCGCTGGTTGTGGCGGCGTTGTTGCTATCGAGCGGCATGGGCGCAGGCGGGACGGCCGCGGCGCTGCTGCCTTTCCAGCCGGCCGAGGCCGCCAGGTTCAGCATTGCCACCGCGGATAAAGAGGTTGTACTGGTGCGCGACGATGAGGGCTGGCAGCTCGACGGCGGGCTGCCGGCGGATGACGGCAAGGTGGGGGAGGTGCTGGAAAAGCTGGCCAAGGCAACGGCGGCCTGGCCGGTGGCGACCAGTGCGGCGACCGCGGAACGGTTCGAGGTCACGGAAGACAACTTTCAACGGCGGCTGGTCATCGAGGGCGAAGACGGTGAGACGGCCAGGCTGTATTTGGGCACATCGCCGGGCTATCGGCGCGTGCATGCCCGGGCGGAGGGCGCGGACGAGGTCTATAGCATCGACTTCTCGAACTACGAGGCACCGACCGAGCGCGGCCAGTGGCTCGACAAGACACTGCTGCGGCCCCAGGGCGAGCTGGTTGCGCTGCGCCGCGACGATGGCTGGTCTCTTGAACGTGGCGAGGATGCCGGGGAATGGCTCGTGGACGGCACCGCGGCCGACCAGGATGCGGCGGACGGGTTGGTGGGCCGGTTCGAAGATCTCAGTGTGCTTGGCGTTGCGGCGGAGGCGGGCGAGCCTAAGGGGTCGTTCCGGGTTCGCGACGAAGACGGGGAGTACCGCCTGGACTTCTTCTTCCAGGAAGACGAGGACGACTACAGCATCGCTTCTTCCCGGCGCGAGGGCCGGTTCGAGGTTGCGACCTACATTGCCGAACAGATGCTGATTGGCGTGGAGGATCTGCTGCCCACGGAGGAAGACCCGGCGACGGCGGCCGAGGCGGTGGAGGAAGGTGTTGCCGACGAGGCGGGCGAGGCCGACGCGGCGTCCTGAGTCCTGAGCGACTGGGGAAACTGCGAGCGAGCCCACCCCAGCCCTGTGCAGAGTCGCAAGGTAACCATGCGGCTGTTACTTCACCCGCAGGGCCAAACACCTGTCGTATCTGATTTGGGCCGCGCATCCGGTGCGGCGGCAACCTCCGGCCTAATCGGAGGTTCCCTGGCACATCCATTGGGGCTTGGCCCGGCGCCGAAAGTCGGGCATGCCGCGCGGTCGTCCTGCACAAGCTTCCCGGGGCACCGGGCAACACCCGCCAGCTTGCGGCCTTGGCGGCGAGTTTTCGGCTTGCCCTTCCCGCGTTGGGGAAACCGGCGCAATCATCACATCCCCTGGTGCGATATGCGGCTTATCCAACGGTAGAATGCCTCTCTGTAATGCGCCTGGTTTCTTTGACATTGTTGCTGCTGCTTAGTGGATGTGCCGGTCTCCCCCAGCAAGGCCCCGCTGGCGTCCAGCGGCCGGAGGCCCGGGCATTGGGTTCCGCCGCGGCCGCGGCAGCTAGCAATCCGCGTACCTGGGGGCCGCTGGCGGCGGCCGCGCTGGTTGCCGTCACCGGTATCGATGAAGACATCTCCGACTGGATTGCCGACGAACAGCCCCTGTTCGGTTCCGATGCCGCCGCTGCGAGCGATACGCTGCGCGACGCCGCCCTGGCCGGCTACCTGCTTTCGGCGTTGACGGTGCCAACCGATACCACTGCGGACAGGCTGTCCCATCTCGGCGTGGGCATTGCCGCGCTCTATGTGCAGGGTGGCTTGGTGGGCGGCTTGAAGGAGGTTACGGAACGCCGCCGCCCGGACCATGCCAACCGGCGCAGTTTACCCTCCGGGCATACGAGTACGGCGAGCGCGGCGTCCACACTCGCTAGGCGCAATCTGGCCCGAATCCATATGCCGTTGGCGCTGCACCGGGCCGCCGTATTGGGGGTGGACGCGGTGGCCATCGGCACCGGCTGGGCGCGCGTGGAAGCCCGCAAGCACTTCGCCGCCGATGTTCTGGCGGGTTACGCCGTGGGTCACTTCGTGGCCGCCTTTGCCCAAGCCGCGATCATTGAGCCCCGGCTGCCGGGGGCGCGGGTTGCCTTCCACCCAGTCGAAGGCGGCGGAGCACTGCGGCTGACAGTGCCGGTCGCGGGTTCGCGGTAGCCCCGGTTGTTCAGGCGACTGCCACTGCTGCCGCCCGACTACGGAGACCGGCAGGCACTGCCATCGAGGTCGGGGTGCGGGGTTTGCAGCCATTCTGCTGGCCGTGCGCCGTCTGGCCGGCGGTGGGACGGGACTACGGCGGGGGCCGGCATCGATTGTGAAAGTTGAGTTTTCCGCCTACCTGAAGGAATTGGAATCGCGGCCGGAGAACCCCGGGGCCGTGGCTTTTTTTGATCTGGACCGTACGCTGATTGCCGGTTACTCGGTGGCGGCGCTTGGCTGGGAAGGGTTCAAGTGCGCCATCGTTCCTCGTTGGCGCATCGCCCTGCAACTGCGCGTGTTTTTCGATTACAGCCTGGGTCTCGCACACTACCTGGATCTCATGCGGGTGACGCTCAGCGACGTGGCCGGGATGGCGGAACCGGAATTTCTGCAGTTGGGAGAGCGGGCGTTTCACAACGGGCTGGCGGGCAGCATCTACGACGAGGGCCGCCAACTCATTGCGGCGCACCAGGCCCTGGCACATACGGTGGTTATGATCACCTCCGCAACCCGCCCCCAGGCGGAACCCTTTGTGCGCGAACTGGGTATTGGCCACCTGTGCTGTACCGAACTGGAAACCCGTGATGGGCGGTTCACCGGCGCTTTCGAACCCTGTTACGGCGGAAGCAAGCGGGATGCGGCGGAGCGATTTTGCGAGCGACGCGCCATGCGGCTAGGCGATGCCTGGTTCTATACCGATGGCATCGAAGACCTGCCCTTGCTGGAAGCGGTGGGCTGTCCGGTTGTTGTCAATCCCAAGACCAGGCTGCTGGGGCTGGCCGGGCAACGGGGCTGGCCGCATCTGGAGTTCGCGCGACCGGGCGAGAAGGGCGGCACTTCGGGCCGTCGGTGGAGTTATCTCGCAAAGCTTCGCGGTGCCGCTCGCCCATTGTTGGTTGACCTGTCGAAAAAAGGCAAGGTGAGGGTGACCCGGCTGCGGCCACGGTAGGTGGCTGCCCATGCGCAACCGTGCGAGCCATCTGACCCTACCAGTAGGCCGGGGTGGCGAATGGCACGGCGACCTGCGCGACAGCGCCCGACGCCCTATGCGCGCCGCGCCTACCAGTAGGCCGGGGTGGCGAATAGCACCGCGACGGCCACTACAGCACCGATGACCAGGATGACGAGGAACGTACTCGTCGTGCCGTTGTCTCCGGATTGAGTGCGCTTCTTCTTGGTGACGATGTAGACAACGCCCAGAAAGATGAGGGCGGGAATCAAAAACTGTACGAGATAACGCATGGCGTGCAAATTGGGAGCATTGCCATGCGGAGCATACCGGGTATCGCCCTTCAGGTGAACCAGTAGCCTTGTCCGATGATACCGCTGATCTCGTGCTCGAGGCCCACGGCGAAACCGGAATTGCTCACCCGGTTCAGGATCGGCGGGTGGAACAGGTCGCAGAGATCGAGTGCTGCGTCACCTTGCTGCAGCCGTCGGAACAATCTGCGGATCCGTGAACGTGGCATCGTTGGCCGGACAGCAACTCCCACTAACGCCCCGATGCCCGATTTCGCGGGGATTCGGTCGCTTTGGGCGTTCAATTAAGGCGATTCCATGGACACGTTGAGCTTGGCAGGAGTTGCCTTTGACCGGATTTTCGGCTTTTGGCGACAGCAAAGTTGTTCTAGAATGCGTATACGCCGTCTTCATGCACAGGGCGTATCCGGGCGGGAATAGCTCAGTCGGTAGAGCACAACCTTGCCAAGGTTGGGGTCGCGGGTTCAAGTCCCGTTTCCCGCTCCAATAGATTCGAAGAGCCACGTTATTTTTCGAGATTCCCGCGAACGCGGCCTGACCAAAACGTGACCAAGTTTGCGCGGTGCGGCCTGGTTCATGCCACGCGGATTCATCCCTAAGTTCAAACTGAGCCACTACCGAAGGTCTGATTAAGTTGATGTTCACGGGAACCATGCTCCATAACCGACTGATTTTACTTGGCACTATCAGGTAATGGCGTACTTGTTCAGACCTTTCCTAGTTGGCCGCGACTTCCCAATTACCCGAGCATGACGGACAGGGAGGCGCGCATGGCGGGATCCTGGAACGACGCCAACAACAAAAATAGGCCGCGGCGAGGCCTCGTGCACGGTCTGCGGCGCTTCACCCAAAGCGCCTGGTTTCAGCACGGCATCACCAGCGTCATCATCTTGAACGCCGTGGTGATCGGGCTGGATACCTCCAGGGCGCTGAACGCCGCCTATGGGGCAGCCTTTGAACTGGCGAACCAGATCTTTCTGGTCATCTTCGTAATCGAGGCCGGGCTCAAGATCGCCGCCCAATATCCCACCCCCTGGCGCTACTTCAAGGACGGCTGGAACCTTTTCGACTTCAGCATCGTGGTGGTGAGCCTTGCGCCGGCCACCGGGCAGTTGGCGACCCTGGCCCGCCTAGCCCGGCTGATGCGGGTGCTGCGGCTCATTTCCGCCCTGCCCGAACTGCGGCTGATCGTCTCCACCCTGATCCGCTCCATTCCCAGCATGGCCAATGTGGTGCTGCTGGCCTCCATCATCTTCTATGTGTACGGCGTGGCCGGCTATCATCTATTCCATGAGGTGGACCCCGGCCACTGGCGCGACCTCGGCATCTCGCTGCTGTCGCTGTTCCGCATCGTCACCCTGGAGGACTGGACGGACATCATGTACATCGCCGTGGCGACCCTTCCCTGGGCCTGGGTCTACTTCGTCAGCTTTGTGGTGATCACCACCTTCGTGGTCATTAATCTGTTCATAGCCGTGGTCATCAACAACCTCGATGAAGCAAAGCAGGAACGGCTGCGCTCCCTGGAGGGCTCGCCCGGTCGAGCCGAAATTCTCAGAGAGTTAAAGGCCACCCAAGACATGCTGGCGCGCCTGGAGCGACGCCTGCAATGAACCGGGAAATGCAACTGCGCTGCTGCTGACCGACAACTACGGCTCCGCCACCTACAACCTGGTGCAGCGCCTCGGCGAGTTGGGGGCCGAGGCCGCTGTGAATCGCAACGATGCAATCACTTTGGCGGGCATCGAGGCGCTGTCGCCCACGCCCATCCTGTTCTCCCCCGGCCCCCGCGGCCCCAACGAGGCGGGAATTTGCTTGGTCACGTTGCGGACGTTCGGGCTGCGCATTCCCCTGCTGGGCCTCTGTGCATAGGAAAAATAGCCACTCCGAACGCGCCTGTAGGCAAGTACGATTGGATGTCAAGGGGCTCGATTTACCGCCTGTGCAAACGGGCGCGGACTGGTATTCGATGGTCGCTAGGAGTTTTCTCCCTAGTGTCCGGCGCGCTGACGCACAGGGAAGTGGGTACTTCCATGCAACGTAAAGCGTCACGTGCACCGGTTTTCCAGGATTTCGCTCAAAAAAGGTCGTCAGGCGGTCGTTCTCCAGACTGGCCGCTTGCATCTCCTAGAACGGTAATGTTCGCCACCACCGACCTGAAAGTGTATTGATTCCACCGGTTTGAACTTCTCGTTTTCTTCGATAGCGTCTGCTTCGAAAGGTTTCCCATTAACCAGTCGATAGTTGCCATCGGGTTACGGCCGCTCGAAAGGGTCGTCGTTGACCGCGACCCATGAGGCCAAAACTGCTGGGACGTGGCTGTTGCGGTTCACGCCCCGGCGAGTTTGCTGTCAACGCCGGCGAGGAGCTTAGCAGCGCAGACAAGGACCGCCTTGGTGCACTTGACCATCTCCTCCTTCGACCGCGGGGTGCGATTCCGGCGCGGTTGCGAGAAATCAATGTCCATTTCGTGCACAATCTCGTTGCGCACCCGGAATATGTGGTCGAACTGCTCCATGTCGTCCACTAATTCGTCGGACGGCAGGTCAAAGAACGACCCAGCTCGAAGTAGCTGCGCCTTCGACTGAAGGCTCTGTCCGGTTAGATCCCGAAGCAACTCCTCCACCAACGCGCCGCGGGGGCTCCGCGCCGTCAAAATTCTCGACAGCATGCGTGCGGCAAGCCGCCCCTCTGTCGGCAGCTTCTTCTCCACGAATTCCCGAAAGTTGTCCTCCGCCCTGTCCACCCGGTCGATAACGGTCGGCAATGCGTCCCGGATGGCGTGCTTGACCATGGAATCGAGGCCCGCACACGCAAACACCAGCATTGCCCTCAGCAGATCATAGTCGTAGTCCGACGGGGTGCCTGGGCGTCTACTACGGCCTTGAGGCCCATCAAAAGCCTCCAAGAACGACTTGACCGTTGATCTCGTGTGCTTTAGCACAGCATGAGCATTTTGCAACTCCTGCGCTTGCGGCTCCGGTGGGTCCGGTCCGAAGGCCATCAAGCCCAACTCGAAACCCGAGACCTCAAGGCGACATCCTCGGTGCCTGGTGGCAACGCTGCCGGCTCGATCATGCCTGGATGGCCGGGATAACCCGGATACTGTGGTAGCTCTGGACGCCCCGGATATCCACGGTACGCCCGGTTCCGGAGTCGATAGAGCCTGGCGTGCTGACCGTTCTTCTCAACGATCGTCCCCAAGTATTCGCCACGTGCTGTCACGACCTCATCTGGATAGTCATTCCATGGTGTCCATCCCATGAATGCCCCGTCGCGATCAAACACGAGCCTCCCTGCCTCGAAAGCAATCCAGCTACCGTTTGAGTCGAACAAATATCTGACCTTCATAACGATAGTATAGCCGAAAATTGCACACTTGCTGTCGCTGGCATCTTCTCGGTTGTCAAAGGTAACAGGGAAGGACGGGCAGGAGATGCACGAATGGGAGATCGGGGTGTGATTGAGGCACTACCTCGGAACTCGGATGTCGAAGGCCGGGTTGTTGCGGCGCTTTGGTGTGGGTCGACGCACGATCCACTACTGGTCGAGTCGGGGCAGCCGGCCCGCGACTTGGGTGCCGGTGAGACGCGCCACGCGCCGTGGCCGCCGGCGATGCACAGGCTGGATACTTACAGGCCGATCATCGCCGGGTGCCTTTCGGAGTTCCCGAAGCTGTTTCGCGGCGTCTGTTCTACAGCGACAGTCAGGGTGAGAAAGTTCCCTCAATCAAGACGAGAAAGTTCATGTCGTGCGCCTAGGGAGGGAGTAGCCCGACCGAGCTAAGCGCGCGGCCCGAGAGCGATCATACGGCGGCCGACTTCTCGCGGACCCGGCGAAAAATGTCGAGCGCCAAGTGCTCTCGAGCGGCCGAGCGGAACTCAGCGTCCGTCATCACCTTTGCGAATATCCCTTCGTTGCCCTCCATTCGCGCAATGAACAACTCGTCCAGCACGCGATCCAGGTAAGAGGAGAAATTCCTGAAGTTGTTGGCGAGAGCCGCCTCCGCAACGTGCTCGTTGTTCTCGGCAGAAGCGCGTATCTGCTCGAAGAACAACCGGTCCGCATCGGTGAAGCTCGTTCCGAAGCGCTCGTTGAGGCGGTCGATCAAGCTGGAAAGAGTCACCTCCTCGTCTTTGACTTGGGCTGTGCCGGTGTCGGTCGGCCCCTTGAGAGGATCGGCTTCGCCGCCCGAAAGGTCGATCGAACCCTCGGTCATCTGCTGAAGCCGGAAGTACTGCAGCGCCACCTCATCGTCGAGAACGAGAGCCTTGCCATCGCCCGGCGGCGGAAGCTTCGACAGCAGGTTTCGCACGAAGGCGTAGAGTCGTTCAAGTTCGCTGTCCTGATAGGGAATGATTTGAGACAGGAACGCGTAAATGTTTCGATAGGCTTTCAATTGGCCGCGAAACTCCTCCCGCCTGTCTTCCTCATGACCCTGGAAGCGCTGAACGACAGCATCGAGGATGGCGTTCATCACGCGATGATCGCGCGCCGAGTGGTGGCGCATGGCGCGATACCAGACTTCGGCGAAGGCGGTCACATCGGCCGGTGTAAAGATCGCCCACTCGAGCAGGCGGTGCTGCAGCTCGGACAGGCGATGCGGGCTGGCGTTCTCGCCGACAGGCGTGGTCTCGTAGTAGGGCTTAAACGCCTTGTAGACGTCGTCTTCCTCGTTGGCGAAGTCGAGAACGAAGGTGCGTGATTTGCCGGGCGCGATGCGGTTGAGCCTGGAAAGCGTCTGCACCGCCTGAACGCCAGCCAGGCGCTTCACCACGTACATCGTCTGCAACAAGGGCTGATCGAAGCCGGTCTGGTACTTCTCCGCGACCAGAAGAACCCGGTAATCGTCGCGCCCGAAAGCCTCCGGGAGTCCGGTTTCGGGTAAACCGTCATTCATCGCGACTTCGGTATAGGACGATCCGGGGTCTTCCGGGTCTCCGATCGTGCCCGAGAAGGCCACCAGCGAACGGATGCCCGTATAGCCCCGGTCGGCGATGTAGCGGTCGAAGGCGAGCTTGTATTTCACGGCGGCGAGGCGGGAGCCTGTGACCACCATCGCCTTTGCCCGACCGCCGAGCTCGTTTATCACATAAAGCCGGAAATGCTCGACGATCACGGAAACGACTTGCTCGATATTGACAGGATGAAGCTCGAGGTAGCGCGTGAGGGCCTTCGCGGCCTGCCTTCGCGGCACGTCGGGATCGTCCTCGATTTGTTTGATCAGGCCGAAGAAGCGTTTGTAGGTGGTGTAGTTCTGAAGCACGTCCATGATGAAGCCTTCCTCGATGGCTTGCCGCATGGAGTACTCGTGGAAGGGTGAAGCGCCGGACGGGCCTGGTTCGTCGAACAGGGCCTTGGTCCTGAATTTCGGCGTGGCCGTGAACGCGAAGAAGCTGAGGTTTGGTTGCCGAGCCCGTTGCAGCGCATTGCGCAGCACGGCCGCTTTCGTCTCATCGGAAAGATCGTCGTCCTCTTCCCCGGAGAGTTGTGCTGCGACGGCCGCTTCGATTCCTTCCTGGTTCAGCATGCCCCGGAGAGCGGTCGCAGTCTCGCCGCTCTGGGACGAGTGCGCCTCGTCGACGATGACGGCGAAGCGTTTTCCCGCCGTGTCGATCTTCACGCCAGAGCCCTTTTTCTCGAGAGTCGAGAGCGCCTGCGAGATGAAGGGGAACTTCTGGATCGTCGTGATGACGACAGGCGTGCCTTGGGACAGCGCCCGAGCTAGCTGACGGGTGTCCTCGTCGATCTTCTCGACCACGCCGGTCTTGTGCTCGAACTGGTAGATCGTCGCCTGCAACTGCTGGTCGAGCACCCGCCGGTCAGTCACCACGATGACGGAGTGGAACACCTTCTCGTCTCGTTCGTCATGCAGGCTGGCCAAGCGGTGCGCGAGCCATGCGATCGAGTTCGACTTGCCGGAGCCGGCGGAATGCTGGATCAGGTAGTTCCGGCCGCTGCCATTGGCCCTAGCGTGGGCGACGAGTTTCCTAACCGCGTCGAGCTGGTGGTAGCGCGGAAAGATCATCGTCTTCTTCCGCACGGCGCGCACGCCCTTGTCGGTCCTGACTCGCCTCTCCTTCACTTCGAGGTGCATGAAGCGTTGCAGGATCTCCAGAAGGCTGTCGGTCTGCAGCACCTCGTCCCACAGGTAGTGGGTCTTCCAGTTGCACTCGACCGGCGGATTGCCCGCCCCGTGGTCGTTGCCCCGGTTGAAGGGCAGGAAGACGGTCTCCTTGCCCCTGAGTCGGGTGGTCATCCACACCTCATCCGGGTCCACCGCCAAGTGGACGAGGGCGCGCTTCCTGAACGCGAACAGTAGATCGCGCTCGTCCCGATCGTCCTCGTACTGGCGCACCGCATCGGCGGCGTGCTGTCCGGTCAATGGGTTCTTGAGTTCGGCCGTGACGACCGGGATGCCGTTGACCGCAAGGGTCACGTCTATGATGCAGCGGCGGTTCCTGCCGCCCGCTTTCTTCATGACCGAGGTGAAGGCGACTTGGCGCGTGATCGTCAGGCGGTTGCTGGCGTAAGCTTTGGCGGCGTCGGGATTCATGGAGGTATTTGGCCGGAAGTAGGCCATGCGGCACGTCTTGCCGTAGCATTTGAAGCCGTGGCGCAGGACATGGAGCGTGCCTTTGAGTTCCAGCTCCTTTGAGAGGTCATGCAGCACGGTTGCGGTGGTCTTCGGGCCGAGTAGGGCCTCCAGCGCCTGCCATTTGGCCGATTGGCTGTCCTTCAGGAAACCGGTGACATCGTCCGGGAAGAGTGCGGACGCTTCGTCATAGGCGCTTGGTTTTCGCTTCTCGTAACCGCCGGAGCCGGTCAGCCCGGCTTCGACCGCTGCCTCGAAATCGCGTTCGGTATGGCTGGCCATTGTTAGGTAGCCACAGAATGAATAAGAGCATCGTCGATCTCAATGCCTGCGCTCTTCATTCGGGTCGCCAGCTTTACCGCGATCTCCTTCACATGTTCATTGAATTCCAAGTAAATGATGCTACTGACATCGGTCGGTATTTCGAGTGCGCCCTTCTTAAGGAGTACCATGCGGTTCCGCCCAAGAGAGGCCAGCACCATACCAAGTTCCAGGATAACGTTTTGACGAGCGCGCGGCTGTCGATCTGCATCAGTCTTGTTCTTTGGATAGCCGTAGTCGTCGGGAGTAAGAAGGACGATTCCGAAGGCCGCTTCCTTGTAGATTTTCTGCTCGAGCGCTTCTATGAGAGTCTTCGACTCCCCGTCGTTGTTCTGAAGAATGAACGGGTCCAGTTTGAGTCGCCGCAGGACGAGCTCAAGTTGATCGAGCGCGCTCGTGTCGTGACCGTGGACGATGAATATCTTTGTTCTCTCATCCTTCGAAGTTATGGCGGTGGTCAGGCTCGCCTCCCATCCTTCTGAAGCAAACATTGCCTCTAACTCCGCTTTTGGCTCGGCCTTACCTTGGCATTGTACCGTGCCGTTGTTAGGCCAATAGTTGAGGATGCCTTGTTGTTGGGATCTGAAGGTGTGCTTGCCATTGTCGTCTTCAGACCACTCTCCCTTGATGCCGCGCGTTTCGATAAGACGGCGAAGCGCTTCAATCCCTTCTCGAAATTTAATTGCCATTTAACTCTCCCAATCGACCAGTGACTGCAGCCGTGATCAGAGCGGCACGGTACTCCATCAGTAGATCTATAAGGTTCCTGTCCTTTGAGTTTACGAGATCGTTCGGTGCCCATGCTCCCCCTCCTCCTACAAATTTCTCGATCAACCCATCGATCCGTGCAGTCTTCTCGTCCAGAAACCGCGCGATCCGCCGCTGCGTGCCGAGCGGGGGAAGGGGTAACGGTTGGTGTCCTACAATCCCCCAATCTGATCGGGGCATCTTGGCTCCGAAAGTCTCCGAATTGACCGTATCAATGAAGCCCTTGGACACAAGTACATAAAAGAGGAAGCGCGGCTCAACAACGCGGGATGGCCGCAGACAAAGCAATTCTCCTGAACTCACCCCTTCGAACGTCGCGTGGTAGACCTTGGCAAGATACGGGCGGAGTTTGTTGAAAAGGATATCGTCTTCCTGGAACGTTCGGCTGTCCGCCTCAGCCGGTTTCGGCTCCTCGATCAGGAGTTTCCCCGTCCACGATTCGATATCCTCGTTGGAGATGTACGGAAGCGTCTCTTGCTCTTCATCGGTCGGACGCTGTGTAGATAGATCAACCGACCACTTCAACCAGTTGCAGCCCCAGCCATCTGGAACATGCGCCACCCATTCAGGCAGCTCATTGCTGCACGCGAAGTAGCTCACGCCACCAGCCCGTTCAGCAGCCCTACGATCTCACCTTCGAGTTTGGTGATGTCCGCCTCGATCTGATCGAGCGGTCGCGGTGGCTTGTAGACGTAGAAATGGCGATTGATCGGGATTTCGTAGCCGACCTTGGTCTTGCCGTAGTCCACCCAGGCATCGGGCACATAGGGCAGCACCTCGTGCGCCATGTAGGCGTCGATGTCTTGCCGGAAAGCTTCGACCAGTCGGTCGTTGGGCTTGTTCGGTCCGAAGTCCATCGGCAGGGGCAGCACTGTTCCAAGCGGCAAGGGGATGTTCTCGGTATCCCGGAGTTCGATATCGGGCTCCGGTCGTCCTTTGCCGTCGCGACAAATCCCGGCGTCCGGGTTGCGCTCCCCAAGTGCCGTGAAAATCACCTTCTTGATCGGGCCGGGGATTCTGAAGCCGGCCCGCTTGGCGGCCATCATCAAGTCGGCGGCGAACTCCTCCCGGTCCAGGTAGCGTCCCTTGCCGGCGAGCGTTACGAGCACGGTGCGGATGGCGTCCTGCTGGTTCCGCCCCTCTTCCACATCGCGCTCGACCGCCGCCGCATCCTTTCGTTTCTTCGATGTCGCAAGGTTGGCGAAAGCCCTCTGCTCGTCGAGCCTTGCGATGCGTTCCGGCGTCGCCTCGAAGCTCATGCGCAAGGGGCGTTCGACCGTTACCTTGAGAAAGCCGAACTCGCGGTTCTCGAAGATGCGGGAGATGACGCGGGTCTCGGTTTCGCCGTCGGCCGCCAAGTCCGCTGTCTCGCCGTCCTCGCAGTTGCCGTAGACGCACGTCAGGTAGCGGATCTGCGCCTCGGTGATCTCGTTGCGCTTGTTGTTGAGGCTCTTCTTCATCTTCCGGAAGAAGCGCGTTCCGTCGATGAGCTGCACCTTGCCGAGCCGCTCCGGCGGCTTGCGGTTGGTCACGAGCCAGACATAGGTGAAGATGCCGGTGTTGTAGAAGAGCTGGTCGGGTAGCGCCACGATGGCATCGAGCCAGTCGTTCTCGATGATCCAGCGGCGAATGTTGGACGGCCCCGAGCCGGCGTCGCCGGAAAAGAGCGGCGAGCCGTTGAAGACGATGGCGATCTTCGAGCCGAGCTGCTCCTCGTCCCCCTCCTCGTAGGGGTGCATTTTGGAGATCATGTGCTGGAGGAAGAGCAGCGAGCCGTCGTTGATGGCCGGAAGCCCGGCGCCGAACCGGCCCGAAAAGCCCGCAGTCCTGTGCTCGCGTTCGACCGTGTCCTTCTGATCCCTCCATTCGACGCCGAAGGGCGGGTTGGCCATCAGGTAGTCGAAGCGCTTGCCCTCGAAGCCGTCTCTGGTCTTGCCGTCGCCCAAGGTGTCGCCCAGGACCATCTTGGCGGTGTCCTCGTCCTTGATGAGCATGTCCGCGCAGCAGATCGCCCAAGACTCGTCGTTGTATTCCTGGCCGTGGAGCGCGAGTTGCGCCCGGTCGTTCTGGGATAGGATCAGCCTTTGGGATTCGGAGAGCATGCCGCCCGTTCCGCACGCCGGATCGTAGATTGTGCGGTAGATGCCGGGCTTGTGGACATCCGGTTCGCCCGTGTAGATGAGGTTCGCCATCAGGCGAATGACCTCGCGCGGCGTGAAATGGTCCCCCGCCTCCTCGTTCGCCTGTTCGTTGAAGCGCATCACCAAGTGCTCAAACAGGTAGCCCATCTGCAGGTTGTCGATCCGGTCGGGGTGAAGATTGACGTCGGTCATCGCCTTGACGACGGTGAAGAGACGATTGCTGGCGTCGAGCTTCTCTATCTGGTCGGCAAACTTGAAGCGCTCGAAGATGGAACGGGCGGTCGGTGAGAAGCCGTTTATGTAGGACACGAGATTTGGCGCGATGTTCTCGGCGTCTCCAAGCAGGCGGGCGAAGGTGTAGGGGCTCGTGTTGTAGAGCGGATGCTTGCGCTGCGGGTCGGCGGCCTTGCCGAGCAGGCGGTCCATTGCAGCTTCGGGCACCTGTCGCGCTTCAAGCGCTTCACGTTGCTTCAGGACGGCATCTCTGGTCGGCTCCAGAACGCAATCGAGCCGACGCAGCACGACCATCGGAAGCATCACTAAGCGATACTGGGGAGGCCGGTACGGCCCACGAAGCCGGTTGGCGATTTCCCAGATCTTGGCTTTCAGCTCTTCGTGCGTCTGAACGTTCACCGCCAGTATTCTCCAGATTTCGTAAGTTTTTTGCAGTGATTGTAGTTTTAGTGTTCCTATATCACTAGTATCCCAACAATTAATCGAATAAATTCAATTGGTTAGGGTCTCGATCTGCTCCATGGCGTGATGGCTTCCGGCAAATGCTTGGTTTAAGGGAGTTTTCTCGAAGATGGCCAAACTCAAAATCTGTAGAATTGCGCGGAGGCTGGCCTGGAGGCGGTGCCGCTTCCTGATGATGGCGACCGGCACTTATACCGAGACGGCGACCCATGTTTGCGTTTTCACAGCGTTCTCCGTTGTGCCGAAGAATGACTTGATTCGCAGATGCTGCCTGATCCACTCGAAGAACAGCTCCACCCGCCACCGGCAACGGTGGAGGTCGGCAATGGTCGACGCCGACAACGAGAAGTTGTTGGTCAGAAAGACGACGGTTTTGTCCGTTTTGCTCGTCGTGGCACTTGATGCGGCGTAGTTTGTCCAGATAGTTCCTGGCGGACTGGAAGCCGGTGGGCACGACGGGCCGGTCGCATCGGAGCCCGGTCCGCTTGTCCACGGGACGCGAGTAGAGGCGTCGGCATTGCAGATTGGATTGTCCGCGAATGACGAGGAACGCGGCATTGAGGGAAAGCCAGTGGAGCCTGGCGAAATCCGTGTGGTCGCGGTCCATGATGTGGAAGGCGCCGGCCTCGGGCACCAACAGGTCGAGCACGTTGACGTCGTGCGGCTTGCCGTCGGAAACATGCATGAACGTTGGGATGTTGCCGCGCAGGTCCATCGGCGTGTGCAGCTTCACGGTGCCCTTGGTCGTGCGAAATTGCGCCCAGGGAGAAACGGACAGGCGGAGATCGATCGTGGTCGCGTCGAGTGCGCAGACGGTGTTGTCGAGTTCGACGCCGAAACCGTCGTCCACATGGAGCTTGCGGTCAGTGTGAATCAGCACCTGGGCGAAGTCGGCGTAAATGTGGCAATCCCTCGTCCTGTTGGCGTTAGCCAGGGTATCGCGTGAAATCCCGCCCTGTATGCTCATATGGCATTGCACATCGCCTCACTATAGGCCGTCACCAGCGAATTCGGTTAGTATAGCTACACGTTCAGCATGCGTCTCCTCTGGATTCCTCGATCCAGTCGGCTAGGATATCCGTTGCTCGACAGTTTCAGAACACATCGAACCTGGAAAGAAATGAACGAATCTAGGGAGACTCTTCTACAACGATATCAGGCGCAACTAGGGACGAAGTTCGGTGCCGCATTTTATGGCCTGTACAATGATTGGGCATTGAGTTTGATGCGTCTCAACGAATTTCGGGAACTGTTCAGCCGTGAAGAGAATGTTTCGCTATTGAACGCCATAGCTGGTGGAAGTTTCACCTGGGATATCCAGCGGATTTTCTGGGATGATCTGCTGTTGCGTGTGTGCAGGCTAACCGATCCCACGAGAAGCGCGCGCAAGCAAAATCTAACCGTGGCAATGTTGCCGGCGCTCTGCAAGAAGCACGACCCGACTTTGTGCAACGAAGCGCAGGACCGTGTCAAGGAGGCGGTCGAGAAAGCCAAATTCGCTCGCGATTGGAGAAATCGGCGTATCGCCCATTCAGATTGGCAGAGGGTCATCAAAAAGGCCGATCCCCTAGCTGAAGCTAGTCTGCAGAAGGTAGCGAATGTTCTTGATGCCGTACATGCTGTCTTGAACTGCATCAGTAAAAGTTTGCTGAACGAGCAAATCCATAACTCGGTGACGATTGAGCCAAGAGCCGGCGCGTTCTTGGCCTATGCACGACAACTTGTGGATTCGGTTCAATTCATCGATGCTTTGGTTGACCCTGACGGTAGCGCTCACTTCGTAGACTTAGACGTCGCGACCGCCTTTCTTCGTAAACTATCAGTCGAGCCGACAAATCAACAGGCCATGCGCGTAATCGAGTTGCGTGAGGCGGCTCGAAGATTTGCGTAGGCCGCTTGCCAGTTGCAAAAAAATTTGGGATGGCCCTGCCCGGCATACACGCAATGGGTGGCGGGCCGGTAGGGGTTAGAGTGCCTTCCCCGCCGTGCCGTGCCGCTCGAAGCGCCTGGCCGGCGTCACAATAGCTTCAACAGGGTCACAATCAGGCCGACTTGGACAAACATGGCGCCAAATATCCATTTCAGGAGGTCGACCTTGAGTGCCTCGATTTCCCGCCGCACTCCCGCTATCTCCGCCTTGGTCTCTTGCCGCAGGATCTCGATGTCCTTCTTGGTCTCTTGCCGCAGGGCCTCGATGTCCCTCTTGGTCTCTTGCCGCAGAACCTCGATGTCCTTCTTGGTCTCTTGCCGCAGAACCTCGATCTCACGCCGCACTTCGGCGACTTCTCGCCGCACCTCGGCGATGTCCTGCTGAATTTCGGCGATGTCGGCTTTGGTTGCCAAGTTGCTGTTGAGCAGGTTGACCTGCTCGGTCGCCAGAGCCTCGGCCTGTTCCTCGCTAAACCCGTGCGCGGTCAGGTTCTTGACAAACCGATGGGTGTCGAAGGCGATAGCTTCACTCATGGGTAAGGATTCTAAGGCATCACCTTGCCGAATGCAGCCTGTGTACGCGGCTGAAGCCCTGCTCGATTAGTTAAAGCGGGACTAGGCGGCGTGCGCCGGCGCGGCCGATGTCCGACATGGCACCGAGCACTAGCGCCGGTGCGAGCGCCTGGCCACACCGGGCGTGAACGACTGTTCTAGCTCAGATACATTTGGCGCACCCCGGCGGTGACCGGGAGAGCGGTGCCGAGGCCGGGAAGTCCCCGCCTCGGCACCGCATCGGGTACTAACCCAGGACCATCCCAAAGTGTTCGCTCTTGAGATAAAATTTCAGGAAATTCATTAGATTCCGAAAAATATTGCCGAATTTTCCGAAAAATGTTCGTAAACCATTTATACAGGGCTTTGCCGAGGACTAGCAGGCGACTTTGGGATGGTCTTGGGTACTAACCGCAACTGCCTTGACACGTCATAGGTCGCCTTTGCCCCACTGGGGTGCGCGTTTTTCCAGAAACGCGGCAACCCCTTCGCGGTAGTCGGGTTGGCTCGCCATTTCGTCGATTAGGCGTTCGGATGCCACCACGGATTCCGCCGCCGTCCGATGCAGATCCTCGTAGATCTGCCAGCGCGTTTGCCTGAGCGACGCCGGCGACACCGTCAGAAGCAAATTTGCCACGTAGTCGTAGGTACGCGCCAACACCTCTTCGGCGGGATGCACCTGATTCAAGATGCCCAAATCGAGCGCCTCCTCGGCGGTAAACACGCGGCTCGACAGCAGTAGCTCGGTCGCCCGGCTCAACCCGACCATGCGCGGCAGCAGCCAGGACAGGCCATACTCCGCAGGGAGGTTCAGCTTGCCGTGGGCGGTGGTGAATTTTGCCCCGGCGGCGGCGAATCGCAGATCGGTAAAGCAGGCGAGCGCAAGCCCCACCCCCGCCGCCGGGCCGTTTACCGCCGCCACCACCGGTTTGCTGAGCCCGTAGTGATAGGCAAAGGCGGCGTCGAACTGCGCGGCGCGGCCGAATCCCGGCCTGGCCAGACGCTCCGCTGTTCCCGCATCGTAGCGGCCCTTACGGGCATGACCGGCAAGTGCATTGGCATCGCCGCCCACGCAAAAACCACGGCCCCGGCCGGTGACCACAATGGCCCGCACTTCGGCATCCTGGTCGGCTTGCTCAAGACACCAGCGGTACTCGGTGTGCATACGCCCGGTCCAGGCATTGAGCCGGTGCGGGCGATCTAGCCAAATGGTGGCAATACCTTCGTGGCATTCCAACTCGGTAACCTTGAGCTCCATCTCCATCCCCATCACCTACCGCGCCGCCGCGTACGCCGCAACCGCGCATGGGTCGGGGTCGGCGTAGGCCTTTTCGGTGACGGCGTGGTAGGTCCGCATACCATCCATCTCTTGCGCCGTCATACCGAAAGGTACTGCTCGTCGGGCGACATGTAAAACCGGCCTCCGGCGGCGATCATTTACCCGCCCCCACCTGTGTGGAGCATGACTTTGAACGGCAGCTATACGGATGCCGAACACGAGGACGATGCCCTAGACCATCTCGCGGGCGACCCGGCGTAATCCCGTTGACCAAGATGCCGGCGTTCTCCCCGCAGCCTGGTTTATTGGTCTTCGCCCCCATGGGCTTGGGAAGCCTGCGGCCGCGGGTGCCTGCCCAAGGACGAAATCGGGCGCGACCCTCGCCAAAATTGAGCGACATTGTTCAGTTATCTCCGGGACACAACACTAGGGAAGGTCTGAACAAGCACGCCATTACCCGATAGCGCCAAGCAAAATCAATTGGATATGGGACATGGTGCCCGTGAACATCGACTTAATCAGACGCTTCCCAGGTGCGGCATGCGAGTTGGTCGCATCAACAAAATCATCTTTTTTGATAGTTGCCATCCGGGTGCGTTCCCGGTTTTGCTACGCAAACATCCACCTCACCAGGAGAGAGCAAGATGTGGAAATCCAAGGTTCGTCGCTCGGATGTGTTTCTGCCCATATTGGCGCTGGTCTGCTGTGCGGATATTGCCGCCCAGACGGCTACGCAGCCCTCCGTCATGCTTGAGGAGATCATCGTGACCGCCCAGCGGCGCACGGAAAATCTGCAGGAGGTGCCCATAGCGATAACGGCGCTCAATCAGCAGGGCATCGAGGACGCCGACATGCACAACCTAGACGACATTGCCACCCGTGTGCCGGGCCTCACCTTCTCGCCTTTCTCCCCCGGTCAAAACATTGTTGCCCTGCGGGGTGCCTCGTCCAACGACGACGGTGCCGGCACAGACAACTCCATCGCGGTGTTCGTGGACGATGTGTATCTCGGCCGGGTCTCCAACATCAACCCGGAGATGTTCGACCTCGAACGCATCGAGGTGCTGCGCGGCCCCCAAGGCACCCTGTATGGCAAGAACACCATTGGCGGCGCCATAAATGTCGTCTCCACCCGGCCCAACCTAGAGGAGGCAACCGGTAGGTTGCGGGTCAATATCGGCAACTACTCGCGCCGCGACCTTGCCGGCCTTATCACCGGCCCGTTCAGCGAACACTGGGCCGGCAAACTATCTTTCAGCGCCCGCAACCGGGATGGCTGGGTGGACAACATTGTTCTGGACAAAAAGCTCAAGGACGACGACACCCTGGCATTCAGGGGGCAGCTATTGCACAGCGGTGCCAATCTGGAGGCCCTGCTGAGTGCCGACTACAACCGTCTGGACGTCGAAGACATGGCGCGCATCCCCATCAACACTGGCGAAGCGGGAGATCCGGCGTTCTGGGCCGCTCCCGTGCCCGGCGGCTACACGGACCTGTGCGGCCTCGGCAACCCGGGTTGTTCCGCGAATCCAGTGGACGGCTACGCCAAGCGGGAAGCCTGGGGCCTGAGCGCCCGCGTTAGCTGGACGGTGGCTCGCGGCGAGCTGATTTCGATCACCGCCTATCGGGAAAACGAAGCGGACTGGAACATGGACTCCACGGGCACCCCTGTCTCGCCGCTGCCGCCGTTGTTCAACCAGATCAACGACGACATCTTCGATGAGACGGAGCAATTCTCCCAAGAGCTGCGCTGGCTGGCCAGCATCGGTGGGCGGCTGAACTACGTTGCCGGCCTGTGGTTCCTGCGCGAACGCACCGACCGCACCGAGTGCTTCGACAATGACGTGGAAGCCAGCGACTGTACGCCAAACGCCGACGGCGGCCTGACGGACTGGTACAACCAGGTGAACGAAACCACGAGCTATGCCGCCTTTGGCCAGTTTGACTGGGACCTCAGCGACCAGTGGATATTGACCCTGGGCGGGCGCTACAGCCACGAGCGGAAAAAAATCGATAACGACGCCAACGCCGGAGACTTCGTGGTCATCAATCAAACTTTCTCCAATTCGGCCAAGGAAAGCTGGAGCGCATTCACCCCCAAGGCTTCACTTGCCTACCAACCCAGCGAAGCCGTCAATCTGTATGCTTCCGTCGCCAAGGGCTTCAAAAGCGGAGGCTTTCCGGCGGCGCCCCAAGGCATCGAGTTCACCCAGCCATTGGACCAGGAGGAGGCGTTGAGCTACGAGTTGGGGCTGAAGATGAATTGGAATGATCGGTTTCGCCTGCAGGCGGCTTTGTTCCACACCGAATACGAGGAGCTGCAAATTCAAACCTTCGGCCCCTTGACCCCGGCAGCGGCCTTCGGCACCTTCCAAACCTTCAACGCTGGGGACGCGGAGGTGCGGGGCATTGAAGTTGAAGCCATCTGGGCGGTGACCGATCGGCTGACCCTATCCGGCTTCTATGGCCATCAGAACAGCGAGTTCGGCGACACCAGCATTCCAGGAACCGCCTTTCCCGATCAATCGGGCCAGGATTTGATCCGCGCCCCGAACAACAAGTACAACCTTAACCTTGACTACGCGCATCCCCTGCCCGGGGGCGGCGAAACAGCCGTGCAGCTAAGCTACCGCTACACGGGTGATCAGCGCGGCGAACTTGAACCCTGGGCGGTACAGCCGGAATTCGAGCTGTTCGACGCCCGGATAAGCTGGACGAACGCCAAGGACACCCTGGAAATTGCAGCTTGGGGCAAGAACTTGGCTGACGAGGAGTACATCACCCACCTGTACACCATTGCATCGAGCGTGGTGGCGGTGTTCGGCGACCCGCGCATGTACGGGGTCAGCGCAACCTATCAGTTCTGAGACGGGCGCAACAATCAGGTCGCCGCAATCGGTGGCGGAATCGGGCCTAGAACTTCCGCCACCGCCGCCGCGAGCTGCAGCAGGCTTTCATCGCCACCGGCGGGTGCCACCAACTCGAGGCCCATGGGCAATCCCGCGGCCGATAGGCCGGCGGGCAGGGAAATTGCCGGCAAGCCGGCGTTGCTGGGCGGGTCCGTATTGCGGATGAAGGTCTGGAACACCGGTGCCTGCCGTCCATTCAGCAAGGTAGTTTGATCGTCCCCCAGCGCACAAGCCGGGAGTGGGGTGGTCGGCGCTAGCAGGGCGGCTAGGCGGTGCGTTTGAAAGTAGTCTTGATAGGATCTTTGCAGAGCCGGGCGATGCCTGGTCATGGCATCCTGGTAAACCTGGTCTGAAATGGCGCCGTCCACAGCGGCCCGCATCGCCTCAGCCACATCGGGGCTGGCGACCCGCTGCACCAAGGTCTCTAGGCTGACTTCGCCGCGTTCGTGCAGATAGCGGGACAAATCTCCAACCACTTCGTACATGACCACCGGCATGCTGACCGCTTCATTCAAACGGCCAATATCCGGCAAATCCGCGCTAACGATGGTAACGCCGGCCTTCTCGAGCAGCGCCAACGCACGGGTCAGGCAAGCGGCCACATCCTTGTGCAGCCCTTCCTGGAACCAAGCTCGGGGTGCGCCTAGGCGCACCTCCGACAGGGGGGTGGCATCCCTTCCCACGGTCTTGGCGGCGAGGACTGCATCGAGTTGTCTTATGAGGCCCACATTCCTAGCCATGAGGCCCAGCGTATCCCGGGTATGGGAGAGTGGCGCCACGCCGGCCATGGGGTAGCGCCCGACGGTTGGTCGAAATCCGACGATCCCGCATAGGGCCGCGGGAATGCGCGCCGATCCGCCGGTATCGGTGCCGAGCCCCACTTCCACCACCCCGGCGGCGATGGCGGCTGCGGTACCGCCGCTGCTGCCGCCGGCAATGCGCCTAGGGTCATAGGGATTGCGAACCGGGCCAAATGCGGTGTTGTTGGAGGTAATGCCGAACGCCAGTTCATGCATGTTGGTTTTGCCGGCCACTAGGGCACCGGCATCGCGCAGCCTCTGCAGGGCCGGCGCGTTGCGCCTTGGAGTCTTGCCGCGTAAAGCAGGGGTGCCAGCGGAAGTTGGCGCTTCAGCGGTGTCGATGTTGTCCTTAACCGCAATCGGCACGCCGAAAAGGGGCAGGGATGCCCGTTCGTGAGTCGGCGTCTGCGCCAAACGACGGGCTTCAGCCAGGCAGGTGTCCGCCTCGAAGTGGATGAAAGGATTGAGGGAGTGCGCCGCCCGAGCCCGCAGGAAGAGCTGATCGACGGCTTCGCGCAGCCGGGCATCCGTTGCGCTGCCCCCGTCCGGTGACGAAATCAAGGTCAACAACCTGTAAGTGCCTTTCCCAACATACCATCAACTCCCAACTCGGGGATGCCGACTATTGCAGGGGCAAAACAGAGTAAGTACATCCTCAAAAACAATGAAATTCAAGCCCGCCGCGCTAGAACGTCATCACCTCCAAGACGCAGGCCCGCGGTGCCGCCTGCTGACTCAGTTGCCCCAAGAACTCAAATCGTGAGTTTCCGCAGCAGAACCTTGCTAAGCAGTTTTGCCCTGCTGTTGACGTTCAACTTGCAAAAGATGTGCTGAACGTGGCTTCGCACGGTCGGCATGGATATGTACATCTTGTGTTGAATTTCCAGGTCGGACATGCCCTGGATAAGGCACATGGCAATCTCCACCTCTCTGGCGGTCAACTCAAATTCCGTGAGCAGGTTCCGACGTATTTCCTCAATGCGATGCTCCGGGAAGGCCAGCTTGGCCCGCCGGGCATTGCGCATGGCGTTCCTGAAATGGGGCGCAATCATGTCTAGGGCATTCAATTCGGATTGGCCGAAGTTATCCCGACGGTAACTCCGCCAAATGCGGAAATCCCCAATATTCGCCCCATCGTCGTCGTAAACGTATAGGTTGATGCCGTAGTAGAGACCATCAAGCGTCAGAAAGTCGTTGAAAAATTCCGTCTTTACCAAATCTTGCTGCGCCATGACCTCATTGACCAAAACCGCGCGTCGGTAGGGCTGCATTTTTGCGGTTATGGGGTCATGAAATTGATAGTAGGTGATGTACCGCTCTAGGTTATCAGGAGACATGTTAAGGAACACTGGCCTAGAGAACGTGTTGGACCCTTCATCCCAGACAAAAGACGCGAATTGGTCCGCATGCAGAAGATCGAGTATTTTCTTTCCAGCCTGTTTCCGTAGGTCATAGTCATTCAGGCTGCTGCCCAGGCTTTCAATTAGCGATAGGAGGCTACTCCATTGCTGTTGCGCGAACTTCATGTGCCTGCCTTCGTTTCGTACCTCTATTCCATAATGGAGCGTTCGGGGAGGCTTTGCCAGCCTGCCCGATGCGGCATCGGACGCGGCCCGGCCGTGGCCGCAAGCACGGCCGCGATAGTCGCAATGCGCCCTTGGCCGATGCGGTGCGAGTGCTGGGCGACCGCTCGACGTCTTATTTTTGGGACAACGCACTAGTCGCCGGGCTCGTCGGCCAGTGGCTGGACAAATTTCCGCCAGACAGTGTCATGTACGCGGCGCACGAGCGCTTTGTCGGCTGTGACCAGGGGCGCGGCATCGCGGGCTGCCAGGGCAATGTACAGGCAGTGGTAGACCGGGTGATCGAGTGACCGTGCGATCCGAAACGCGCTTTGGTGAAGTTCGGCGGAGGGTGTGAGTTCTTCGAACCAGTCAGTCAACGCGTTCAGGAACGACTCGGCCTGTTCCAAAGGAACCTGGCCGTCCCGTACCCGACGCCAAGCGATGTTGGCGCATTCGGCGACGATGAGGTCGGGTGCGACGAGAACCGGATGGGCTAGGGCAAGCGCGCGCGCATCGGCGGAGTGGGGCTCCTCGAAGTACCACTTGCAGGTAACGCTTGCATCGACGACGCGGGTCATCGGCGGTTCCTATCCTGGCGCAGGAGGCCGGTGCTGTCGGACAGAGGCTCGCACGACATCGCGCGGATGCGGTCGGCGTCCGCGACCAGGTCCCGTCGGTGCGGCCGTGCCTCGCATGGAAGAAAGGTTCGGCCTCATCACCCAACAGGCCATCCGCCGCGGGTCGTTGATGGTGGGGCCAAATCGCCTTACTATCGGCGCGTTTCCACGCACGGGCTACCGGTCATAGCCATCGCCCCCACCGTCATCGCATTCAGCCAAGGCCAAGGCCGGGTAAGCCGGTGTCTGCGATTTTCGGTTTGCTTGAGCGGTCCAACACGGAGCGCCTGACGATGGAACAGATCGGGGAAGCGGCCACCGAGCCGTCGGAACTCGCGAACTGAGCGGCCGCCGACTCGTGCCCGCCACGCCACTAAAGCCACCACTGGGGAACGGCGAATGACCGATCAACGGCAAACCATGACCGGCGGCGAGGCAGTGGTGCGCGCCGCCGCCGCAAACGGTCTGGACCAGGTGTTCGGCATTCCCGGTGCCCAGGTGTACCCGATGTTCGATGCCTTCGCACGGCATGGCATCGAGCTCTGTGCCACACGCCACGAGCAGGCGGCGGCCTACATGGCCTATGGCGCGGCCAAGTCCACTGGCCGGCCGGCGGCGTTCGCGGTGGTGCCCGGCCCCGGCGTGCTCAACACGGCCGCCGCCCTGGTGACGGCCATGGGCGGCTGCGCGCCGGTGCTGTGCCTCACCGGCCAGGTACCGAGCGCCTATCTTGGCCGTGGCCGCGGCCACCTGCACGAGCTTCGCGACCAGGCCGGTACGCTCAGAACACTCATCAAGGATGCATTGCACATCGACGACCCAGCGCACACCCGAACCCTTGTCAACCGCGCCTTCCGAACCATGCAGAGTTACCGGCCCGGCCCGGTTTCCGTCGAGATGTGCTGGGACACGATGGCGCGGCGGTGGCCGGTGGAGGCGGGCCGGGGCAACGAAACCGTGGACAAGCCCGAGCCGGACCCCGACGCCATCGACAACGCCGCTCGGGCCATCGCCGCTGCCCGCAAGCCCATGATCTGCTGCGGCGCGGGTGCTCAGGACGCCGCCCGGGAAGTGCAACAGCTTGCAGAGCGGCTGAATGCGCCGGTCACGGCGTTTCGCAGCGGCCGCGGGGTGGTGGCGGAGGACCATCCCCTGGGTGTCTCGTCGCTGGCCGCCCGTACGCTCTTCGACGATGTGGATGTGCTTGTCGGCATCGGCAGCCGCCTAGAGATGGTCTACATGCGCTGGCGCGATATGGGCACCTACGAGCGCAAGCCCGCCGGCGGGCCGAAACTGATCCGCATCGACATCGACGCCACCGAGATGGAGCGCCTTGTGCCCGATATCGGGGTGGTCGCCGATGCGGCGGATGCCTGCCGGTTGTTAATCGATGCGTTGCCCGCTCGCGTCAGGCCGAATCGTGCGCGTATCGATGAAATCGCCCGCGCCAAGGCGTGCGCACGGAAGGCCGAGGCCGATATCCAGCCCCAGGTCGACTATCTGCGAGCGATACGCGATGTGCTGCCGAGGGATGGTTTTTTCGTACCGGAGGTGTCACAGGTAGGGTTCGCCTCCTATTTCGCCTGGCCGGTACTCGCCCCGCGCACCTACGTCACCGAGGGTTTCCAGGGCACCCTGGGGTTCGGCTTCCCGACGGCGCTCGGCGTACAGGCGGCGAATCCTGGCCGGGCGGTGGTTTCGGTCTGCGGCGACGGGGGCTTCATGTTCGGTGTGCAGGAACTTGCGACGGCGGCGGCGTACCGGCTGCCGCTCGTCACGGTGGTTTTTAACAACGGATCCTATGCGAACGTACGACGCGATCAGCAGACCGGGTTTGGCGGGCGCGTAGCCGGTGCCGACCTGCACAACCCGGATTTCGTCCGACTTGCGGAGAGTTTTGGTTTGGCGGGGAGGCGGGTGGATTCGCCCGCGGTATTGCGCAACGCCCTGGAGCAGGCGTTTTCGCAAGGGGCCCCGGCGCTGATCGAGGTTGCCGTACCGAAGGACGGCGAGGTATCGCCCTGGCCGTTCATTTTGATGCGGGACAACCCCTTGCGGGGCACATAGCGCAGATACGGGGGTCGAGGGCGTTTCATGCATTCCGTGTTCATCGTGTTGCTGGGCGTTGCCGGAATGTGTCTCGGCTGGTTCGTCTACTCGCGTTTCATCGCCAGGCGAATCTTCCGTCTCGACCCGCATTTCGTCACCCCCGCCCACGAGTTCAACGACGGCGTCGACTTCGTACCTACCAATCGCTACGTGCTTTGGGGCCACCACTTTACGTCCGTGGCCGGAGCGGCCCCCATCGTCGGCCCGGCCATAGCCGTCTATTGGGGCTGGGCGCCGGCCGTGCTGTGGGTGGTGCTGGGCACGGTGTTCTTCGCGGGCGTTCACGACTTCGGGGCACTCTGGGCGAGCAACCGGCACAAGGCGAAGTCCATCGGTGCGCTGTCCGAATCCGTGGTGGGCACCCGCACCCGCAAGCTCTACATGCTGGTTGTCTTCCTGTTGTTGCTGATGGTCAACTCCGTGTTCGGCGTCATCATCGCCCGGGCCTTCGTGAACACGCCCAGCGCGGTTTTTCCCGCCTGGGCGGCCATCCTGGTGGCGCTCGTCATCGGCCAGCTTGTGCATCGCCGATTCAACCTGGTGGCGCTCTGCCTAGGCGGCGTGGCGGCGCTGTACCTGTCCGTCTATGTCGGCGACCAAATGCCCCTGCAATTGCCGGCGCTGTTCGGCCTCGCTCCCCAGGCCAACTGGATTCTTATCCTGTTCCTATACGCCGCCGTGGCCTCGATGTTACCGGTGTGGGTATTGCTGCAGCCCCGGGATTTCATTAACGGCGTGCAGCTCTTTCTGGGGTTGGCGCTGTTGTACGGCGCCGTATTCCTGGTCATGCCAGACATCTCGGCGCCCGCCTTCAATGACCGGGTGAGTGAGAGCGCGCCCTCCATCATTCCGCTGCTGTTCGTCACCATCGCCTGCGGTGCGGTATCGGGATTTCACGGCATCGTTGCTTCGGGCACCAGTTCCAAGCAACTCGACAGAGAACCGGATGCGCGCTTCGTTGGCTACCTTGGTGCCATAGGCGAGGGCTCGCTGGCGCTGATCACCATCGTTGCGGTGAGCGGGGTGACCTTCGCCGCCACTACCGAAGCCTGGCACGAGCTGTACGGGGAGTTCGGCAAGGCGGGTGCCGCCTCGTTCATCGAAGGTGGTGCCAGCCTCATCAGCTCCGGCTGGGGGATACCGAACGGCGTCGCCCAGACGCTGCTTGCCACCATGGTGGTGCTGTTCGCCGGCACTACCATGGATTCCGGGGTGCGCCTGCAGCGCTACATCATCCAGGAGTGGGGCGAAATCTATCGAATACCAGCGCTCGGCAACAATCTCCTGGCGACGGTGCTGGCTGTGGGCACCTGCCTATTGTTGGCATTCGGCGCGGGCGGAGCGTCCGGTGCCGGTGGGCTGGTGCTCTGGCCGCTGTTTGGCTCGACCAACCAGATACTCGCCGGGCTTACTCTGATGGTTATCAGCGTTATGCTGATGCGGTTGGGGCGTTCCCCCTGGTATACGCTGGTGCCAATGCTGTTCGTGTTCACCATGTCGTTCGCTGCGGGGCTGGTTACACTGAGCCAACTCTTCGACGCGGGCAACTACCTGCTCGTGGGTCTTGGCCTGGTCGTTCTAGGTACGAGTATTCTGGTGATGCTGGAGGCCGCCTCTGTGATCATCGGCTTGCGGAACGACCTTTCCGATCTGGCCACGGATTGAGTTCGGGCCCTGCGGGAGGGAAGCGAAATGCCGAAGCCTTTGTTGTGCCTGTTCTTGCTCGCATTGGCGGCGGGTTGCGCGGAAGATCGTCCGGCGGGCGATGCCTCCAATTCCGCCGCGCCGGCCAAGCGCGCACCGGCTGGTGCGTCGGCGCTGCCGGTTTCCGATATTGGCAACAGCACCCTGTCCGGGGAACCGCTGGCGCGGGCGTTTTCCGACTTGGGCGTGGAGGGTGTCGGGGTCGAGCTGGTTAGGGAAGGGGACGACGCACTGCTGCTGATTCGTGTTTCGCTCGATGAGTTCGAACCGGTTCTAATTGGCGGTCGGCCGGGCGGGGTGACCGCCGCCGACGCGCTTGGGGAGGCCGATGTGGTGGTTGGCAGCGGATTTGTCTCCGCTGCCAATTCGCTCACGCCGGTGGGGCTGCTGCAGGTGGATGGAGAGACCCTTAGCGAGATGCAGCCTTACGGCTATACGCGGGTGCTCGGCGTGCGCTCCGATGCGATTGGTGTGTTGGGGCACCGGGACTTTCACCGGGGCATGTACCACTCGGCGATTCAGCTTGGTCCGGGAATTGTGGAGCAGGGCCTGCTCGATATCTCGGAGCGGGACTTGCAACGTCCCCGATACTTGCGTGCCTTCATTGCCACCTGTGGTGGAACGGCGTTTGCGGGGGTGTCGCTACGGCCCGCGCACCTGTATACCCTGGGTAAACGGTTGCTCGCCTTTTTCGACCGAGCACAAGTTAACTGCGACGAGGTCGTCAACCTAGCGGGCGACCGCGAAGCGGTATTGGCGATGGCTGCTCCCGACGGGGGCCGCTTCGCCTACTTCGGCCACCCAAAGACCGCAAAGGCGGCGCTGGTTGGTTTCAAACGCCGCCCTTAGACACCGCTAAGATTCAGCGGCGCCAACCGCATACCCGCCCCGGCACGAAACGGGCGATTTGGATGGCACCCGATGTGGCTGGATAAAGCTTTACTAGCGCACCCCGGGAACAGCCATCCTTCTCCGCCGTCATCGTCTCGATTACGACGGCGCTGTTCCGTGCCCGGGCAACTAAGCCCTATCTCGACGGTTTCTCTGCCTACTTGCGGCACGAAGGAAGGGCGGCGGCGCACGGCCACCCCCCACCCCGCTCAGGCAGCGGCGCACCACTGCCTGTAAGTAAAGGAAAACCGCCAAGCGGCGGAGCTTTATTCGCTCTTGAGTCGATTCCAGACTCTAACAACCAGAATCGATCCAACCGCCCCGTACAGAGCCACGGCCTGCTGATCGAGGATGTTGTCTAGGTATGCGCCGATTACGTGAATGTGGTCAAGAACATTGGCTCCCGCCGCTGCGCCGACAGCAATCACAACGGCTAGGAAACCCGTTGCGTCTTCCGCGTCGATCACCATTGCGCCATAGACCAAGCCGAGAACGACCAGGGCCAGCGGCAGCAGGTTCTGCGGAACCAAGCCCGGTGCCAAACCCTCGATGATGGACGCCAGTGCTACCAGACCAACGATTACTCTTGTCGCCATATTCCTTCCCCCTTAATGGACGGTGAACATCTCGCGCACACTACCAACCGTTTGCCTGCGAACAGGTTCTTGGCCTTCGCGGCGCACTGCCTACCCATATACTATGTCCGGCGTGGGAAAGCAAACGATCTTTTTCGATGGGGTGTACGTCAAATTTGTGGAATGAGTATCATCTTCGGGTTGCCCTACGCTGCCAGAAGTCATCAAAACGGTTGCTGAGGATGGCGCATCGCAGGGCCATGATGGCGTTGGCGCCGTCGGCAGTCCAGTGCATGCCGCCACATTTGAGGCGTGTGCCGACAATATTCCTGCAGGCCCCCTCGACGACTTGGTACGACGGACTTACGGTGCTTGCGGTTCGGGGCGAATACGCCGTGGAAACAGGTGAGGTTGAACCTTGGACGAGGAACCAGGGCCGCGAGGCGGAGGTCAGGATGCAGCTGACCGGGATGCCGCCGTCGGCGGCGTCGATGTGCAGCTTGCAGCCGGTCCAGGAGGTCTTGTGGCCCCTGGCGTTCCGCTTGGCGCCGATGTTGCAGGCTTTCGGCAGGTCGGCGAGCATCTGCGGCAGTGTCATCTCGAGCTGGCGCTTCACGCGACGCCGCTCCCCGGGCCGTTCCTCGCCCTTGCGCGGGCGGCCGCGCCGGCGCTTCGGTTTCGGGGCCTTGGGCTGCGGCCTCGCGCGCGCCTCGATCGCCGTCGATCGCGCGAGACGTGCCCGATCACGCGGTCGCCGAGGGCCTGCCTGACCACCGCCTCGTGCAGGCGCGCCGGCAGCGCGCACTCGGAGAACTCGGCGAAGGCCCGCGAGAAGGTTGCCTCGCTCGGGATCTCCCCGATCCCGGACCAGCCGCACAGCCGGCGCAGCGTCCTGTCGACCTGGAGACGCTCGACCAGGGCGCGCATCGTCGGCAGGTTGAGAACCGCCTTGGCGGCGAACGCGCGGGCCAGCGCCGCGCGGTCCTCTGCCGGCCGGCCGGGCCGGCCGTCGAAACGGGGAAGAAGGCTCTCGACGCGCGCGAACCCGGGAACCGCCACGAGGCGCCGATGCCTCTCGCCAAGCGGTCCGAGCTCTTCGTCGAGCCACGGGAACAGGTCGGCTTGAACGTGATGCCAAGACTGGTACAATGCCTGCATTGGTGCCATGGGGCTGCTCCTTCTGTCGAGTCCTTGGAAATCCGACAGAATCACGGAGCGGCCCCGATTGCCAGGAAATTCGCCGGGCGAGGCAAAAAAACCCCCTCGAACGCGGAATTTTGAAAGCGGCTCCTGGACAATGAATTATGGACAATACCGAATCCTCCACAAGGCTGATATCGTTGATATTGACGAGTGTCCTCCTCAATGCGGGAGCCCAGTTGTTGCTGAAAAAGGGAATGACTGTCCTTGGTCCCATAGCTGTGACATTCAAGGACATTCGATCGATTTCTTGGGAAGTCGGCACCAACCACTATGTTGTAACCGCGATGTTCTTCTACATCTTGAGCATTGGACTCTGGATGGTCGTTCTGTCACGAGCGGAAGTAAGTTTTGCCTATCCTTTCTTGGGCATTGGATATGTTGTTGTAGCTGTTGCCGGTTATCTGTTTTTCCATGAATCTATGAACATGTATCGAATCATCGGCATATTTTTGATTTGTACTGGCCTGGTTCTCATTTCGAAAAGCAATTAGAGACCATGGCCCATGTCATCATAGGTGGAGCTGGATTCGTAGGTCGATTTCTGGCGCGCAAGCTGATTGAAAGAGGCGAAAGGGTTATATGCTGTGACATGCAGGACAACCATCTGGATCAGGCCGAATTTCGCCTGTTGGATATCACGGACGAGTCTTCAATCGAAAATCTTCCGTTGACACCATTTGATACAGTTTATCATCTTGCCGCCAGACAATATCATTCCTCCGTGCCTCGTTTTCGACGACAGAGATTTTTTGACGAAGTCAATACCACGGGCACCAGATTCGTCCTGGAACACATGGTTCGGGCAAAATGCAAGAAGATGATTTTCTTCAGTACCGACATGATCTACGGGAATCCGAGATCCTTCCCCGTAAGAACCGATCATGTACAATGTCCCAATGGCGAGTACGGCAACAGCAAGAAGAAATCGGAGCTGTTGATTCGGGAATATCGAAGACGCAACATGAACATCACCATCTTCAGGCCTCGATTGATCATCGGACCGGGCAGACTCGGCGTATTGGAGAAACTGTTTTCGAATATCAGGAAAAACCTGCCCGTGCCAATCATTGGTGACGGCAAGAATTGTTATCAGATGGTTTCCGTGCATGACTGTGTTTCCGCCATAATCTGCGCATTGGACAAAAACGTGCCGAACTCCGAATACAACCTTGGCTCGGAAGACCCGCCATGCGTATACGATCTCCTGCTCGATTTGATTCAATCGAAGGGATCTTCGTCGAAGATTCTGAAAATCCCAGGTCTGCTTGTCAAAAATGTCCTGACCATGCTCGACTGGTCCGGCCTGACCATACTGTACCCTGAGCAATTCGCCGTTGCCGACAAGACTTTGGTACTCGACATCTCCCACACCAGGGACCAACTGAACTGGCAGCCCAGGTACACGGATTCTCAAATGCTCGCCGCCGCTTACGATCAATACATTGAACCGCGCCGGGAATCCCGGAGACCATTTGGTTTGAGTCACGCGGCAAGCGCCGTGTGCTCGCTTTGGCGATAGTACGCCGTTTCGGCCTCGGCCGGAGGCCGGTCCCCAATCGGCGCGAGGAGTCGGCGGTGGTTGAACCAGTCGACCCACTCGAGGGTTGCGAACTCTACCGCCTCGACGCCCCGCCACGGGCCGCGGCGGCGCGAGACGGATCGCCGCTCTCCGGACCGTCGGCCTCGCCGGCTTCGAGCGGCGGCCGATCTCGACCCTCTCGGGCGGGCAGTTCCAGAAGACCCTGTTCGCGCGCCTGCTTGTGCAGGACGCGTCTCTCATCCTTCTCCCCGGAACGGCTGTTTGAATCTGTAGATCACTTGTCCCCGGTCGTTCAGCGAGAGCCGCTCGTTGGCGATGGCAGGTCGGGTGATGTAACGGCATAGTTTCTCGAGCCTGTCGCGCTGGTTGGCCTCGCGGCAGGTTGCGGCATGGAGGGAGAAGCCGGGTTGCCTGGCGGGCAAGGTTGACGCGAAGGGTTCGGGCTGAGCCGGGACGGTGCGCGGGGTCAGTGCTTTGCGGCCCGCATCGGGGCCGATGGCGATGCGGTAGTGGATGGACGCGCCGACGAGGTGATCGAACGCCTCACAAGGCTCGAAGTCGAGGAAATCGTGGTCCGGGTCACGGACGAGCAGGCCCTGTCGTTTCAGCAACCTGGCCACACGCTGACCTGTGCGATGCAGTAGCTTCTCGAGCTCGTGGGGAGCCGGTCGGGGCGCGCGATGGAACTTTGGTCGTGAGAGCGCGTTTCGATTTGAGGACAGGGACGCTGTCCGAAGCGCTTTCGCCAATTTGCGCGAGCGCGGTTTCCTGCAGCGAGTACCCGAAATGGACACGCAGATGCCAGCCGCCGGTGCCCGTCGCCTTTACGGTTGCCCTATCCTCTCGCTGGCGTCCTACGCGGCCGCCCGCGAATTTCAGCCGCACCTTGCCGCGACGCTGGGCGACGCCGCCTTCACTGAACGGCAGCTTCGGGACGATCCCGGCGCAGTCGACACCCGCGACGCCATGGGGCGTGCGCCGCTGCATGTGGCCGCTGAAGGTCGCGAAGCTTGCGAGCATCAATCGTGTAACCGTCTTCAAAACGCTGAAACCCGAAACCCGAACTTCATTTACGACTTACCATTCTCTGCTGACAGCCTGCGGAATAGACTTTGCGACTCGGCCGATCAAGCTGACGGCACGCCCGACAAGATTCGAACTTGTGACCCCTGCCTTCGGAGGGCCGAGGGGCGGGCTATAACCGATTGTTTTTAAACAACTTGTAGGGCGTTCGTAGATCCTCTAAATGACCGTAAGTGATCGTTCGTGCTCGATTGCGTCCAACCGGGAGTGGCAAATCCAGGGCAAGCAGTTCGAACCAGCTCTCAGCGTGCTGACGCCTGTCTGAACCTGACAGAACTAGTTTCCCCAAAGCGTCCTGATGCCACGCGTAAACGCAATCGGTATCACGCTCAGGTGATCCTCGCCCGGGAAGATTCTCACGGTCAGCTCCAGGGACGGGTAGTTCCGGACCATTAGGCGATCGGCCATCGTTGCAACGGTAGAACCGATCTGCGATCCCGACCAGATCGGGTGTGCAAACTCTTCTTCGCCAGCACTCAGGAAGACCTTCGCTTTGAGATCCTTGTGCTTCTCGAAGTAGCGCGCTTCCATGTCGAGCCAGGTCTGGTAGGCCGCCGGGCTGCTGATGATGTACTTGTGGAAACTCTCGGGCTTGTTCAGCAACACGTAAAGTCCGAACTGCCCGCCGCCCGAGTGACCGGCATAGCCCTGGTCATCGAGGTCGAGCCGATACTCTTTCGCGAGCATTGGTCGTAGCTGATTGACGAAAAAATCGAGAAAGCCAGCCGCACCACCGATCGTATCTGCAGGGATTGCGCCAAGCAGCGGCCCCAACTCCTCTGTAGGCGGGATAAAGTCGTAGGTGCGACGACGCTGGAACTCTGCCGGGTTTGTGTCCCCGGGCGGCCCTACAGCGACCACGATCATCTCTTGTGTGAAGCCCATCGACTCCCCAGTTAGCGCGGCCTGCATCAGTTCGAGATTGTTATCGGATACCCACAGAGTCGGGTACTTCTTGTCCGTCAGGTCGTAACTCGGCGGCAAGTAAATGCGCACTTCGTGATCCCACTCCCAGCCTTTGGCACGCTCTGTGCGAACGAGGACGGTTCCGCGAACCGGGTACTGACTATCCGGCGACAAGCGCGCCATCATTTCTTCCGGAAAGCTTGAGGCTTGCGATTCCTCCCCAATCTCGTAGTCATCGTCCTGGGCGCATGCCGATGACACCGCCATAGACAACAGAAACACGATGCTCCAGATAGTCAGTCCAGGTTTAATGGACATTTTGGTCTCCCGCCATTGCTTGGCGAAATTCAGTCGTAGTCGTATGTTAACTCAATACCGACTTGACGGGGACGATCCCTGGTAATTACTTGGAGTCCGGCGGCCGGATTCTGTGTGAAAGATGAACGGCCACTCCCGCCGGGCCGAGCCTTGTTCGATACCGGGCGATGAAACGGCCCGCACGCAACCGTGATCGACATCATTTCCAAGAGTGGCGATTGCGGGCGAGGCATGGCCTCGCCCCTACGTTGGTGCTGGAATCACACGCAGCGCTTCAAGCTCGGCGGTAATTGATAGTCGTCGATCCAAACACACGAATGCAAGCACACCGGGCGTTGTTTCGTTGAAAAGAAGGGCCGCTCCAAGTTGTCCCGCATCTGCGGCGCGGATCGGGTGTCGAGCCAACAAGGGAATGGCTTTGCTACGAACAGCAACTAGATCGGTGATCTCGTCCCAAGAATTGGCGAAGGCGTGAAACCTCTCAAGGACGTTTCTGCGCTCGGCACGAGAAACAGACCCTTCGCGGACACGTCGCTCGATGGCGCCTACAACTTCAACACGAGACCAAGCCCACGTGACTATGCGTTCATCTTCTGAGAAACACTCGCTGACAATGCTCGTGGCCTCCTCAGCGATCAATAGAGGAACAAGGGCCGATGCGTCCCAGAATCTCAAAAACGATCTTCCCTGTCTTCCAAGAGCGCTTCCAAGACGCTAGTCCGCAGCCTTATGGGTGGCTCATCAATGATTCTCCTTGAGCTTCCTGTTCCCGGAGTTAAGATTCCGTCTCGTATGAGTCTGGTACGCAAAACCTCTTCCTCGTCCGTGTTAACTTGCAATTCGACAGCGGGTTTTAGCCACGCAACGGGCGCGCCCCGGTCAAGGATTTGAACCTCGCCACCACGGCGCACCTCTCGAACATACTTCGATAGGTTTGCCTTCAGTTCGGAAATAGATACTCTGCTCATAATGACCAATCTAGTCATACCAATATGATCTGTCAAGTCATAAAATTGTGCTTGTGGGAATACATAAAGTGTCCGGTCCTACATTTGCGGGTTTCGCTGAACCTGCGGTGTGAATCGGCTCACCAGTTTTGGCACAGAAGGGGCGAGGCGGCCTTCAAGGTGACATCCGTGCGTGCAGGTTTATCCAAATGCCCCACAGTGCACACCGACGCATAACCGATCCCCGCAAAACTCTCACACCGAATCGCTCTCGAGGCCGCCATCGATCCATGGCACACGCCGGCAGACACGCTGTCCGGTCTCTCGCAACCTCATGAACCCAGGCTGACGCAGGCTATGAGGATTGCCACAACCCAGCGGCGCTGACCGGCATGTCTACGAACACCACCGTCCGGAAGAGACACCGCTCTACCGAATCGTCGAGACTCACTTCCCCCGGTTTCTCGCCCGGCTCGAAGCCGAAGGCGGATCGCTCCCGGCATTCGTCAAGCGGGAGTTCGACGATTACCTGAAGTGCGGTTTGCTCGAACACGGCTTTCTGCGCGTCAAGTGCGACGCCTGCAGCCACGAGCACCTCGTTGCGTTCTCCTGCAAACGCCGCGGCTTTTGCCCCTCTTGCGGTGCCCGCCGGATGATCGAGTCCGCGGCGCACCTCGTCGATCACGTTCTACCCGAGCAACCCATCCGACAGTGGGTGCTCACCTTCCCCTATCCCCTGCGTTTCCCGTTCGCCGCCCGGCCCCAGTTACCGAGCCAGGTTCTCGGCGTCGTCTACCGTGCGATCTTGACCGACCTCCTCAAGAGGACCGGGTTCACCGTCGCCTCCGGCGCGAAGACCGGTGCCGTCACCCTTATCCAGCGTTTCGGCTCGGCGCTCAACCTCAACATCCACTTCCATATGCTCTTCCTCGAGGGGGTGTATTCATTCGGTCGTGCACGACCAAGGTTCCATCGCACGCCCCGACCGGCTCCCCACGAGCTCGAGAAGCTACCGCATCGCACAGGTGAGCTCCGAGGTGTCCGCGGCGCTGAGCCCCATTTTCTTGAGGTTGCGCCCCGTTGAAATCCCGGCGTGTCCGCTTCCACGACTAACAGCGAAATGTCCTTGGCGCCTTGGGCCGGGTCGGTCTTGGCCTCCACGATCACCAGATCGGCTTGCTGGCCATTGGTGATGTAGGACTTGGCGCCGTTGATGACGTAGTCGTCGCCGTCACGAACCGCCGTGGCGCGCACGTTCTGCAGGTCCGAGCCGGTGTGCGGCTCGGTCATGGCGATGGCTCGGACCATTTCGCCGGTGGCCATCTTGGGCAGCCACCGCTGGCGCTGCGCCTCATTATGGCTTGCCTCGCTGACGCTATTGTTAGTGCGGGTAGTGGATCGGTTTGATTCATCTTGAGCCGACCTAAAGCCGAAGCGTGAATCAAACTGGCCCACCACCCGTATGCGCCGTCCCGCAACTGCCAGTTCATTTGTCCTAGAACTGGACATATCCATTTGTTGCTAACGCACATGGACATATAGCAGGTGACAATTGGTAGTTTTTGCGATTAATTATTGGAAGGCAGTCTGAAGAGAGATATATAGTAGTTGACATCCAGTAGTTTTTGCGATTAACTGACGGAAATTGGATTGGAGATCAATGGTGGCGGAGAAGGCAATCAAACGGTTGATGGTGGGGCTGGTTGTTTCGTGCGTCCAGTTAACGGGTTATGCGGAAGAACGAGCCATTGAAGAAGTCGTCGTAACTGCAACCAAACGTGAAACTACCGTGATGGACGTGCCTGCGTCGTTGACGGCCTTCAGCGAAGACGAAATCGACTTGACGGAAATAACCAACAACCGTGACCTACAGTTCACGGTGCCAGGGCTCGTTGCCGGCTATTTCAATGGTTCCAGCCTGCTTGCAATCAGGGGTATCGGCGCGAATTCAACCAACGCTGGTGGTGACCCTGCGGTAGCTCAGCATATTGACGGTGTTTATCAAACAAGGATTCGAACCGTTGCACTTGCTGTGAGCGATCTACAGCGGGTAGAGGTATTGAAGGGACCGCAAGGCACGTTGTATGGCCGTAACTCTACCGGTGGGGCGATCAACTATATAACCAACAAGCCCACCGAGGAATTTGAGGGCAGCGTCAGCGTGACCGCCGGCAACTTTGGTCGGGTTGGTACGAACGTGATGCTGTCAGGCCCATTGTCTGACACGGTGTCCATGCGAGGCAATTTTTACTATAACGACCAAGACGGCTACCTCAAGGTGGTTGGGGGCGGTGGGTCTCCGGATGGGTTTGCAAATGAAACCATCGGTGGGCGTCTGGCCTTGAGGTTTACACCTAGCGACGATCTAACCATAGATGTCAATGCCACCACTGTCGAAAATGAGACTATATCTCCGGCGCAAATTCTGGGAATCGTAAACCCCGCAGCTGCCTTTTATCTCTTTCCTGGAAACCATACCACCAATGTCAATGAAGTGGTCTCGGACACTGACGCGAGCGGGGAGATCTCCCAGGATTCCGTTACCGCAACGCTAGATTGGGCCATCAATGATCAGTGGAGCCTGAAATCCATAACCGGTTTCTTGGACAACTCCTATAATCAGCTGAATTATGATGTTGATTACTCTTCGGCTGCGTTTTTCCCGGCGACAGGTGGAGTTGAATCTGAGTCGGATTCCTTATCCCAGGAGTTTAACCTGAACTACTCTGGTGAGCGGATCGACCTTGTTTCAGGTCTCTTTTACCTCAAAGACGATTTTCTTCAGACATCAGCTTTTCCGATATTTGGCGTTGCGCTTTCGTTTGATCAGCAAAGTGAAGCATGGGCGGCATTCGCCGACGTGACTGTCGACGTGACTGAACAATTCAGGGTGATCGCCGGTATTCGATACAATTCGGAGGACAGGGAAATTACTCAATTCAGCTCTCTTGCCTGCCCAGTGCCGGTAAGTGGAAGTGAGGACTGGAGCGATACCAATCCGAAGGTCGGCTTCCAGTACGATTTCGGTGAGAATGCAGTGGTGTACGGTACCTGGCAAGAGGGCTTTAAATCAGGTGGCTACGATCCGTCCAATTGCCTGGATTCATTCAATCCGGAAAGTATCGAAGCAATCGAAATCGGATTGAAAACAACGCTGTTTGACGGTGCTGGATTGTTAAATGTAGCAATCTACGACTATGACTATACCGATCTGCAGGTGACTCAGCTTGTGGGACTTGCGACAGTGGTCGAGAATGCGAGTGAGGCCAACGTTCAGGGGATTGACATCGAATTCCAGTATGCACTTTCTGATAGCTTCAATATGGAACTGTCCGGAAGTTTCCTGGATACCGAGCAGAATGATCTGTTCCTGGCTGACCCCCATGGAGCGCCGGGAGCGCCCACTGTTAATGTCGGCGGAAAAACCCTTCTCCGGGCCCCTGATTTCTCAGGGACCTTGGCGCTGAGCTATGGTGCAGATTTCAACAATGGCAATGCACTCCTGTTGCGCGGTGAACTCTATTACAGTGACGACGTACGCTATAGTTTCTTCGATGCTGAGCCTGGTGCCTTTCAGGATTCGTACGCCATAGGTAATCTCTATGCAGACTTTACCCTGGGTGCTGTCGAAGGCCTCAGTTTTCGGGCATTCGTGAAGAACGTATCAAACGAAGAGACGATACAGGGGATCCTTCCTTTCGGGGCCGTGGGCTTGCAGCTAGGTAACTACAACCGAGGCCGCACCTATGGCCTGGAGGTACAGTACGACTTCTAGATCAAATTGTGAGCCACTACGACCATAGTCGTAGTGGCTATCTCTGTCCGCCGCTGCATCGGCCTGCAGCGTCGGTACAACTCTGGTTTGAGGAGAGCTAATAATGGTCAAAAGAGCTATACGCTTGCCCCATATTGCTGGTGTGCTGTTTACGATGATTATTGGAATGACTACGCCTGCGGCGGTATACGCTGGTGAGATGACGACTGAAGAAACCAGAGCGTTGATGACGAAGTTCCTAGAATACCTACATTCCGGTAAACAGGAGGACATTGTCAAGTTCAGCGAATTTTACGCGGATGACGTTGAGGCTCATTACCACACAACAGGACCGTTGGGAAAGTACTTCTTCGGTCGTGAAGCCTTTTTGAACTTCTACCTGAAGGGGGCCGAAGAGGTCAATTTTGAGCATGGCCTAAAGGTTGATAGATACTGGGTCGTCGTTGAGGACAACATAGCCGTGGTAAGAAACCGCACTCGGGGCCACAGATATGGCGCGCCCTTTGTTCAAGAATATGTACACGTCTATTACTGGGAAGACGATAAAATTGTGCGTATGGAGGGCTTTAACAACGCCGAGGCCAAAAGATCAGCACAGGACATTGCCAAACGTAAAGCGGCCGACAAGGCAGCGATGAATTAATCGGATGTTCTGCCTTGTAGATTGAAGATTCAGTTGACGGAGTGATGCAGCTAGCAGATTTGGATGTGGCGGAGATCCAAATTCATGATCCGGACTTCGTCAATGATCCCCATACTATTTACTCAGCGGCCAGGAAAAAGAACTGGGTAGCCAGATTTCCCATGGGTTATGTGGTCCTTGACCAACAGGCGATGAGAGATTTCCTGATGGACGACCGCTGTCGAACCCCGAACAGAGATATTTCCGCCATGGTGGGAGTCGGGAAAGGCACGCCGTTCGAGCGCTTCTATGATCATTTTTTCCTGGCGCTGGATGGTGAAACCCACAAACGTCTTCGCATGATTCTGGCGCCTGCGTTTACCCCGAGGGAAGCAGCGAAGTATCGTCCTTTTATGAATGAGACCATCAACAATATCATTGATTCACTTAATGGGGCAGCAGAGTGCGATTTCACGAGAGTTGCAGCGCGATATCCGATCACCGTGATGTGCGACATCCTTGGTGTTTCAACCGATGACATCGACAAGTTTGAAGAGTGGGTGATCGTGCTGTCAGATGCATTCAGTCTGAATGAAGAGACAGTTGCCAAAGTGAACTGGGCACTGGCCCATTTGTTTGACTATGCCGATGAACTGGTTGATGCCCGGCGTAATCGAAATGAGACAAAGGATGACCTGCTGCAAACGCTGGTAGATCTCGCGACTGATGGCGAGAGTTTGTCCGACGAAGAACTGCGCGTGTTGCTGATTAACCTGATTTCCGCCGGCTACGACACGACAAAAAATCAGTTAATTCTGATGATGAAGGTGCTGCTGGATCATCCCCAAGAGTGGAGCAAGGTGGCTGATGATCGAAGGCGGGCGAAGAAAGTAGTCGATGAGTCTTTGAGGTTTTACAACCCGATTTCAGCGACGTTCCGTGCAACCAATGTTGACATCGAATACCGTGACACCTTGATTCCGAAAGACACCATGCTAATGCTGCCGCTCACCTACGCAGGTCGCGATGAAGCATTTTATGACTCACCAGATGCGTTCAACCCAGACCGAGACAAGACCAAGTCCATTACCTTCGGTCGGGGAGCCCATATTTGCCTTGGCATGTTTATGGCGAGAGCCTTGCTTGAAGAAGCGCTGTCAGTCTTGGTTGAGAGAATGAAAAATCCCCAGCTTGCCGGTGAAGCCGTGTTTCGTCACTTTTCGGGGATGGTCGGATTGGAAGCGTTGCCTATCAGTTTTGAGCCTGCATAGATTCATCCGCGGCACGACCACATTAGTCTTCCATAATGTGAGTGAGTTCGAGAACGTGTTTATGGATACTGCGGATCACATGAACCGTTCCCGTTATCACACCCTCAAGCTCTATGATCTTCGACTCGTACAGCGTGAACAAGTCATCTAGGCTTTCGTCGGTCATAATGAAGACAATATCGGATGCGCCAGAAACCAACGCGACGTATCCAATCTGATCGATTTCCTTTAGGGCGCCGATGACTCGCTTTATCGCTGCTGTTTCCACCACCAAGCGAACATCAACGATTGCTGTCTGATTGACTTTTGCGGGGTTGACGAGTGCACTGGCGCATGGACTTTGCTGACGTCAGTTTCCTTAGTCGGTGACGGATCGCACCTTCAATGACTTTGAGTTCGCCTGCCACCACGCGATTGCTGACCCTAGCGTCAGGTTTCAGAATCTCGAACAGCTGCTCTTCAAAGTCATCGAGCGGTTCTTTCATAAATCTATGCTCGCGTAGTGCAAGTTGTATTTGGTTACCTCATCTAAGCCGGCGAGCGCTTGGGCTACCTCTTCTTTGCGACCGTGTGCAACTAAACATCGACATGGGCGGGAAAGTGCGCACCTGCAGCTTCAAAGTCTTTTTGATCGGTGATTCGAGGAATCTGATTTTCTATGAGGAAACTCACCCTGCGGGCGATAAATTGTTGAGAAACGTCGAAGTCTTCCCCCAGCGAGCGATAAGAACGCCGTGGCTCCTTGATCAACGCCTCTATGATCTTCAAATCAAGTTCCGCGAGTTCTTCCATTTGCAATGTCTATGTGTGTCAGTGCGTTTCTGTTAACACGAGAGACTGGCGATCCACCAGTTTTCCGTCAAGAAAAACATACCTGATGTTTCGTGTATCTCTAATGTTTGCCGCTGGATTGCCCGCAACGATCAGCAGGTCGGCCTCCAAACCCTCTGATATGGAGCCGGTTCTGTCATCGATTTCCAAAATACGGGCATTGTTGTAGGTGGCAGCCTGTATCGCTTTGATTGGCGCGATGCCGGCTTCGGTCCACAGCTCCATCTCATAGTGCAACAGCCAGCCAGGCGGCCTCAGCGCCCAATGTCCGGTGGTATCCGTGCCCATGCCCACCAGTATTCCTGCATCTACAAGTCGTCTTGTGTTTTCGGAACTTATCTCAAACCATCTGTCAGCGTTCTCGTTATACCGTTCTCCGTACTGCACAATAAAGGTGTTCTTTACACCATTGATGAAATTATGAAGACCACTGCTGGCAGTACGGATTTGCTCTTCCTCATAGAAGGGCGCAACTAGCGGCTCCGTGATTAGATACTCGACTTCATCCGCCAGCGGATAGCGTTCTGTGGATCCCAAAAGCTCAAAAACGTTCAAGGTAGAGAGGAACCATATACCTCTTTGTTTCGCATCCTCAATCTCCTCCGGGCTAGCAGGAAAGTGCCAGGGTTGATGTGCATACCCATCTACACCAGTACGGTTTACCGCTACCGTTCCAATTGCCCTGCTGGCATCGATGACGACGCGCATTTCTCGTTTATGTGCTTCATCGACAAAAAACTCCAGGCGGCGAAGAGGCAACTGCATATAGGCTTTGACCATCTTTATGCCTGCAACCTGATGTCTATCCAGTGCGGATACCACATCCTGATTACTCTTTAAGTAGAGAATCATCCCTGTGGAATCCACTTCGTCGGGTAATTTCCCTCCTTCGGATGCACCATCTTGAAGATATCCAGAAACAGAAACCCTCGGAAACGGCTCATCACTATTGGCCAAAATCTCTTTGGCCTCTATCTCAAGCTCAAGCACCCCGCCCACGGTGTTGACAGAGGTAATTCCGCTGAACAAAAGCTCTTTCAAACTCTTGCGCCAGTCGGCATCCCTGCTAAAGAAAATGTGGGAATGCGCATCGATCAGGCCCGGCATCAGGGTCAGACCCTCACCGTCCATGCGCTTCACTTCCGCTGCCGTCTCGAACTCTCCGTGGTCTGCCACTCTCGCAATTTTGCCCTTAGCCACCAAAACGTCTTGGACCTTTGCCGGGGCGTTTCCTTTGCCGTCGATAATCCTGATGTTCTCAATCAACACATCACCAGTGGATGAGGCTTCCGTTCCTGCGAGAGCGACCGACATGCAGAAAAAAACCACAATGCCGGAGTGCAATATCATCAGTTTCTTTCGAGTCATCTGTAAACTCCATAAGCCCGGCTCGTGCGACAGGAGCGAACTCGGGGTTGAATTAGATTCTAATTTAAAGAACTGCTTCCTAAGCATCAAGCAGTTAACCGGCAACAGCGATGCCTCCATCTTTGCCTTGAACCCTTTTCCGGGCAGGCATTCGATAGCTAAAATTCACCGCGATTCGCTAAGGCCTTCATCAAAAAGCCATCAGCTTTGTCTATAGAATCACTTGAAACCTCAGCTTCCGGCACCAATACTTGAAAGCCATGTGGGCCCCCTTCGACCACTTCGAGCTTACGAGGCACATTGCATTCACGCGGCCGCTTCGCGTAATCCAAGCTCTCCTCAAAAAAGAGATCTGCATCGCCAACGCCAATCCATGTCGGTGGCAGTCCCGCCAGCGGCTTTGCGGCGCCCCGGCACCGCCCAGTTCGGCGTGGCTTCGTTCGGCCCATACACTCTGCCCAAATATGAATTCCACCCATATCTGTTGTTTCGGTTCGGCCAGCGGATGTGCTCGATGGTGTCCAACTCACGTCGAGCCGCTGTTCGGTCATCGAGCATGGGGCAATACAAGCACTGCGCAATTGGCTGAGTGCCACCGGAGTCAAGAATTCTCTGACAGAGAGCAGCAGCTAGCCCCCCTCCACCGTGAATCTAAAGCAGTCCACCGCCGGTCAGTTTCCTCCGAGGCGTGTGGATGCGAACTGACTCCCTTCCCACTTGGCAAGACTTGACGTCCACCCGATCATCACGCACAGGACGAAACAGCACATACTGGAACAGGTACACGAATTGGCAGGACCAAAATTGATCAAGCTTAAACGCAGGAAGCCCTCCATAGGCTTTGCGGAATGATGGGTGCAGATCGTTAATCGTCATTGGGCCACTGCTCACCTCGAATGCACTCCTCTCGAACCAATCGCAAAATATGTAGCGTAATTTCTACGCTACATATGCTACAGCACATCGTTGTGGTATTCTTGCGTATTATCAAGTAGGAATCGACTCAAAGTCGGAGGAAACAACCGCATGCCTCACTATGACCTGGTACTCAAGTCTGGAACCGTCGTCGACGGCACCCAATTCCCCCGGTACGTCGCTGATATCGGAATCTTGGGTGGCCGCATCGAGAAGATCGGATCCCTCGGTGACTACAGCGCGACCCGCGAGATCGACGCACAAGGGCGAATCATTGCCCCGGGCGTGATCGATCCCCATACCCACTACGACGCCCCGATCCACTGGGACCCCTACTGCACGAGCTCGAGCTGGCACGGATGCACCACCGTCGCCGTGGGCAACTGCGGCTTCGGCTTCTCGCCCTGCCTGCCGGACGATCGCGAGCGCTACATGCTGATGATGGAAAACACCGAGCAGGTGCCCTACGCCGCGATGAAGCAGGAACTGGGCTGGGACTGGAGCACGTTCCCCGAATGGATCGAGCACATGAAGCGACAGCCGCTCGGCATCAACCTGGCCAGCTACATCCCGCTGAACTCGATGCTCATCTATGTGATGGGCATCGACGCGGCCAAGCACCGGCTGGCCAACGCCGCGGAGCGGCAGCAGCTCCAGGACATGCTGCACGAAGCGATGGACTGCGGCGCGATCGGCTTCTCGCTGACCCAACAGGGCGACAGCAACGGCCACGTCGACATTGACGGCACGCCGATGCCGACTGATTCCATGCCGGTCGAGAATGCCTACGCGGTCGCCGACGCCCTTCGGGAACGGGGCGAGGGATGCATCCAGATTCTTTGCGACAGTCCCGTCGCCGACTACCGCCACGTCGCCGAGGAATTGGCGATGCGAAGCGGTCGGCCGATCATCAGCAACCTCGTGGCTCCCTTCGACCCCATGCCGGACTTCCACCCGAGCCGCCTCGAATGGCTCGACAGTTGTGAGGCGCGCGGCCTGCAAATCTATGGCCAGAGCTTGGTTTGTCGAATTTGGACCGAATTCCGAGTTCGGGAATGGAATTTGTGGGACGCGGTCCCGCTCTTCCGCGAGTTCAGCATTAGCGACGATGAGGCCAAGCTTGCCAAGGCGAGCGATGCCGAATACCTGGCGCGAATGCGCGAGGGTTACGACCCTGAAGCCATGATGACCTCTGGAGGCTCTCTCGAGTCGTACTTCCTCCACCGGAGCCACGGCGCGAGCGATTACACCCAGTTCGAAGGCAAGCTCGTTGGCGAGATCGCCGCCGAGACGCGGCGGCCGGTCACCGACGTGTTCTTCGACATCGTAGCCCGGTCAGGTCTCGACGCCGATTTCCGCACCACAGACGTCCTCAGCCAGGATGCTGCATTTAACGCTGAAATTGCTCGCCACAAGCGCTGCATACCCGGCACTTCGGATGGCGGAGCCCACGTCAAGTTCTTCTCCGGTGGGCATTACTCGACGGAGATGATCTCGTGGCTGGTGCGGGAGGAAGGACTCCTGTCGCTTGAGGAGGCCCATTTCCGGATGAGCCAGCTCCCCGCCCGGATTCTGGGACTCGACCGGCGCGGAACCTTGGTCGAAGGCAATGCCGCCGATCTCTACATCTACGACTACGACTCGATCGGGTACGAGCGTGACAACTACGCCATTCGGAACGACCTTCCGAACGGTGACTGGCGACGCATCGTGCCGGCGCGGGGCATCGACTGGGTCATCGTCAACGGCGAGCCGATCTTCAACAAGAGTGAGACCTGCGGCAACGCGATGCCCGGACGACTCGTCTCGAATCAGGGAGCCGGGATCGACGCGCTCCTCAGCAAGGCGGCCTGACGGCGAGCGAACACGTCGCCAACCGACGCGTTGCCAAACGTGAACGTTCTGATTGTTGGCGCGGGCGCGGGTGGACTGGTCACAGGCTACCATTTCGCCTTGTCAGGGGTCGACGTCACTTTCTTCGTTCGGCCCAGTCGCTTGGAAGAGATGGCCCGGAAACCCAAGCGGCTCTATTGTTACGAAGACCACGAAGTCAAGTTGTTCGATGACTACGACACCGTTTGCGATATGGATGAGGTTGCCGCGAGGAAGTTTGACTACGTGCTCACCACTCTGGATGGCTTTGCCATGCACTCTGACGAGGGTGTGGCCTTGCTTCGAGACTTGGGAAATGCCGTTCGAGCAAGCAACCCAGTGTTGGGGTGTCTGGGTGTCGCGGAGGGTATAGAGGACTTTATTGTCAAACACACCGGATTTCCAATTGACCGGTGTCTGTTTGGCAGCTTTTCCCTATTGAGTCATAACGTACCGCTACCAGGTCAGCGCTTCGATGAGAGTATTGACCAGGAGGGATTGGCGGGTTGCGTGTTTGCGTACACCCATTTGGGCAATGGCAAAGCGGGTTTGATGTTGACCCGCACCAATCGCAACCTCGGAAAGGAGCTTGCCGAACTGTACGGTCGCTCCGGCGTTTCGACCTGCACGGTCATGCCCAATCTACGTGTTGCGGACTGCGCGTCATACTTCCTTTCCCCATCGTTCGTTGCGTTTGTGATTGAAGGCTGGCCGGAGCCTGAAGACATGTTCAAGACCGAAACCTGGCGACTTGCGGAGAAGGCCACGGCGGAAATCGTAGCGCTGCCGCAATACGGCTTCCTGGGCAAAGTGGCTGCCGCTCTTGGTGGACCACTGAACCTACTTGCAAAAATGTGGGAGGGTACGTCCAAGGCTGCGTTGCCGCTCGACTTCCATGCATTCAATAGGTTTCACCATGGTGGAAAGGTCATGGCCCAGGACATCGGCATATCCCGCGACATCTTGTCTCGCGAGGAGGGGCGGGGGAGGAAGCTGCCGATGTTGCGCAGTCTGATAGAGCGTTTGGATCAGGTTGGCGCGTAAAAGAACAAGGCTTGAAACCGGATATGGAATCAGGCGGCACCTTCCACGGCGGTGATCATGCATAACCTTTCCGACGCCCTCTCCCCGATGGGAGGGCCATCCTCCGATGGTCCGATTGGTCAGCTGCATCAGGCCTACATGAAGGAACATGATCGTTTCGAGCCGTGGGATGCCAAGTACCTTCAAAACCACCGGGGCCATCTCATGTTCGTGCGCCCGGAAGAGGCCCCGCTGTACTCACCGGACCTGGTGAGGGCGACGACCATGAGCGGCACGTATGACGAACTGGTCGGTAACATGCGAACTTTGGCGGAAGCCGGTTACAGCCAGGTCACTGTGCAACTGGTGCATGGGCAGGAGGAGGCACTAGAGGACTGGGCTCGAGTGTTCAGGTCCGTTTAGAAAGGAGCGACCGATGGATCAGCTATCTAGCGATGAACTTGTTGCGGTGCGCGAATCACTGGACAGGCAGGCGATTTACGAGAATCTCGTCAAGTACTGCCGCGGCGCGGATCGTCTGGATATTGACATGCTTAAGGACGCCTACTGGGAAGATGGCACCGATGATCATGGTGGTTTCGTCGGGAACACCCATGATTTCTGTGAATTCGCGGTTGCGAGCAAAGGCCTGTTCAAAAGCGTCAATCACCATGTGAGCAATGTCCAGATAGAACTGCTGGGCAACCAAGCAAAAGTTGAAACCTATTTCATAGCCGCGCATCTGATTCCAACTGAGGACTCGGACAAAGACGATTTTTGGCTTCTCGGTGGACGATACAAGGATCTCTACGAAAAGCGCGCGGGGCTATGGAAGATCCTTCACCGGGTTTGTCTCTGGGATTGGAATCAGTACCAGGAAAGTCGGTCAGAATGGGATAAGTTTGGACTTACCGATAGTCCCAACCACGGAGGGTTTGCACCTGATGATCCGATCTATGGAAATTGGGGCGCGAAATGAGGGCCCTCACTGTGTAAGTCAAGGGCAGGCCGGCACAGATAGCCTGATTGATAAGCGGATAGGAAAAATAACCGCCTGAAATGTGAGAGCTGGGACGTAGACCTGATGGGTGATGGGTCGTGGATCTGCGGCAGGGGGTCGTAGACCGTGGTGGGCTGAGGTTGCGAGGGACCGAAACGTGGCGAAAGTTGCGCGCAAGGGCATCTTGGAAAAGGCTGGGGTTGCAGGCGAGCGTCGGGCGGTGTTCTAGAACAGCCTGTCCTGGTTGGGGGCGTCGAGGTGATCGAACGCCTCACAAGGCTCGAAGTCGAGGAAATCGTGGTCCGGGTCACGGACGAGCAGGCCCTGTCGTTTCAGCAACCTGGCCACACGCTGACCTGTGCGATGCAGTAGCTTCTCGAGCTCGTGGGGAGCCGGTCGGGGCGCGCGATGGAACTTTGGTCGTGCACGACCGAATGAATACACCCCCTCGAGGAAAAGCATGTGGAAGTGGATGTTGAGGTTGAGCGCCGAGCCGAAACGCTGGATAAGGGTGACGGCACCGGTCTTCGCGCCGGAGGCGACGGTGAACCCGGTCCTCTTGAGGAGGTCGGTCGAGATCGCGCGGTAGACGACGCCGAGAACCTGGCTCGGTAACTGGGGCTGGGCGGCGAACGGGAAACGCAGGGGATAGGGGACGGTGAGCACCCACTCGCTCGGCCCGGGCCGAGTTCTGGAGCCTCCACGACGGGCCGTTGACGGTCGAGCATGCCACCCCCCGGCTCGCCGGGTACGAGTTCTTCTTCGACTACGAGCGTCCCCACGCATCGTTCGCCTATCGGACGCCAAACGAGTACCTTGTCGCCCTGGAGGCCGCTTGATCACTCAGCGCCAAAGGTATTGAGCCGGTACACAGGATTGATCGCAAAGCGGGTGGCAAGGTTGCTAGGGTGACTACCCATATTGCGCTATACGGGAACCCATACCTTGAAAACGACCATCGAAATTTCCGATGACCTTATCGGTCGGGCGAAAGCGCTGGCCGCGCACGAAAACACCACACTCCGGGCGCTCGTCGAACGTGGGCCGCACAATGTGCTCAGCGTGGAGCGCTCAAGTCAGTTCCGGCTCCGCGACGCCAGCGTTGGCGGGCGCGGGTTCCGGGAGGAGTACCGGAACGCTGATTGGGCGAAACTCCGGGAAGTGATCTATAAGGAGCACGGAGAGTGATTGCGGCGGACACGAACATCCTCCTTGCACCGAGGGGACTTCCGAAGGCGGGATGATGCGAGTGACTGTCTTGCCTTGGACACGCCGCGTCAGGGACCAACTCGGACCGTGGCCGGGATCGCCTTCCGCGGCACAGTGACAACTCGGTTTGCTGCGCCGGCGGTAACGCGGTACCAGGGAGCCGGATTGCACATCGCCCAAGGTGGTCAACTCGCGGACCGGGTGTTCGCGGTGTTCCTTCAAGGCTTGGAGTTCCGGTTCGATGGACATGGGAGATTCTCCGATATACTGTCAGAAAACGCCGCCAATGCCTCCTACTCTCTGTCCCCTCCCAGGGCCATCCCAAAGAGTTCACCCTTCAGATAAAATTTCACAAAGCTCATTAGATTCCGAAAAATGTTGCCGAATTTTCCGAAAAATGTTCGAAAACCATCTATATAGTGCTTTGCGGAGGGCTAGTAGGCGACTTTGGGATGGCCCTGCTGTCCCCTCCACTATCCATCACAAATCTGACGCACACCCTTTTCGATGCGCGATGGCAGTAATTCTCATTTCGGCTTTCAGCCCCTGCACGGGAAGGGTTTGCCGGTCAACTTGGCCGGAATCAAGCCGGAAATGCGGGGTGTTACGCGCCGAACAGTGAAGTTGTGCGCCAGAGTGAGAATTGATGTTGCGGTGGTAGTGGCTCCGTTTTGATTCTTGGACCCTGGCGTGGCGGCCAGATGCCGCTGGCCACCGGGAGGCCTGCTAAACCTTGCCGGAAATCACCAGGTCGACAAGGTAGGGCCGCCCGGCGGAGAGGCCCTCGCGAATGGCGGGCGCCACCTGCTCCGGTTCGTTGACTTCGATGCCGTCGACGCCCATGCCGCGTGCCATTTCCACGAACCCAAGCACGGGGTCCTCCAGCGCCATGTGTGGGTAGGGGCGGTTCGACCGGGTATCGAATCGATTGCGGTAGATGTCCATGTTGTGCTTGAGCACGCGATACTCCCGGTTAGAGAGAATCACGAACAGGATCGGCAGGCGATGATGGGCGGCGGTCCAGAGTGCCTGGATGCTGTACATGGCGGACCCGTCCCCCGAAAGCGCAATCACGGGCCTGTCGGGGTGGGCGATCTTGGTGCCGATGGCGCCGGCTATGCCCTGGCCGATGCCGCCGCCCCGGCCACCGTAGTAGTCTCCGGGTTGCCGAAAATTGAAATGGTCCCACACCTCCTGGGATGCGGTGATGGATTCGTCCGCAATCACAACGTCATCCGGAACCGCCTTGGCAACCTCGTACAGCGCCCGGCTGGGTGTCATGGGCCGCTGGTCCCACAACTTCCCAAGGCGTGCGCCAACCGCTTCCCGGTCGCTCGCCTTGTCGGCCTCCAGCGTGGCGTTCCTGGCCGTCGCGGCCCGGGTGAATTCGCTGCCGCCCTGGGCACGCATTTCTCGAAGGAGCCCGTTCAGGCAGGTGGTGAGCCCACCGGTCAACCCCGCGTCCACCCGGTAGTTGCAGGCAAGCTGGTCTGCACTGTTCTGCAACTCGATGATGCGGGCGTCACCGGGCAACGGGTCGGTGGGGTCGTACCACAGCTCGTCGAAGAACGACCCACCGAGCAGGAAAATCAGGTCGTAGCCTGCCAGCGTCCTATGGATGCTCGCGGTATCGAGCGGCAGCCGCCCCCTGTAGTTGGGGTGTCTGCTCGGGCATATCACCTGCGCGCGCAGGCCCACCTGCCAGACCGGCGCGCCCAGGGTTGTGGCAAAGGCCGCCAGCGCCTCGGTGGCCTTGGTGGTGGCAAGGTCATCGCCCGCCACTATGGCGGGTGCTCGGCTTGCAAGCAGCATCTTGAGAGCGTTCCGCACGCCCTGTGGGTCCGGCGGGGTGTCCTGGTGCACGGTGGCGGGGTTGCCATCCGTGACGCCTGTTTCCCCTTCCATGATGTTCACGGGCAGGGACACGAAAACAGGCCCGGCCGGGGGTTGCGCGGCAATCTGAAATGCCCGGCGCAGCATCGGCGCCACCTCGTCGGGGTGTTGGGGTTCGACACTCCACTTGGTTACCGGCGCTGCCATAGCGGCCAAGTCGTGGGCCAGAAGCGGTTGCCGCAACCGGTAGCGCGTATCCTGCTGGCCGGCGGTCACGAGCATTGGCGCACGCACCTTCAACGCCCCGTAGATCATACCAATGGCGTTGCCGAGGCCCGGCGCGACATGCAGGTTGACCACCGCCGTCCTGCCCGTCGCCTGCGCGTAGAAGTTGGCGGCGCCCACGGCAATGCCTTCGTGCAGGGCCATGTAGTAGCGTATCTGCGGATAATCGACGAGCCGGTCGAGCAACGAGTTCTCGGTGGTTCCCGGGTTCCCGAATATGCTGTCCACCCCATGCGCAACGAGGCTTTCCATGAATATCTGTTGTGCGCGCATGCCGCTACCTCCACCAGCCCGGTTCGGACAAGTTGTCTATGGGCGCGCTAGTAGAGCATAGCGACCCCAACGAAGCGATGCCAACCCGTTGTAATCGACCCCGCCCGGCGCAATCGGCCCGGTGCCATATCGGCCAGGGTTGTCTGGTGATAGAGCGGAGATAGATCTAGGGAACCTCTGATCCAAGTCGGAGGCTACCGCCGCCCAAGCATGTGCGGCCCAACTCAGATACGATATGTATTTGATTTTGCGAGTAAAGTAACAATCGCACTATCGCGACTCCGAACGAGGCGGAGGTGCACTGGCTCAGAGCTTCCCTAGAGCGCGGTCGGGCCCACAGGGGCCGCGATGCCGATGTTGCCGTGCGGAGGGCCGACCTGGAGTCCCAGAAACAGGAAGCACGGCAACCAAAGGTACAGGGTGGCTAGGGCGGCGACCGGCACCAGCAGCGCCTTTCGGGTCGCCGGGGTCATCGGCTGTTCGGCGGGTTCGCGGCCGCTGCCGGTACGGGTCTGGCGGTTTCAGGTTGCAAGCTCGGCAAGGTCTACGAATGCATCGAGGGCTTCCGGGTTGGCGAGTGCCGTGGTGTTCCTCACTGGCCGGCCGTGAATGACGTCGCGCACGGCCAACTCCGCGATTTTGCCGCTCATGGTTCTGGGCACGTCCGGTACCGCAACGATTTTGCGGGGTACGTGACGGGGCGATGCGTGGTCTCGAATGGCGGCCGCGATTTTCCCGGCCAGTTCCGGGCTCATCGTGGTGCCGGGGCGAAGAACCACGAACAGCACCACCCGGGTATCGCCGTCCCAGTCCTGGCCGACGCATACGGCGTCGATGACTTCGTCGATGCGTTCAACCTGCCGGTAGACCTCTGCGGTGCCAATACGCACGCCGCCGGGATTCAGCACAGCATCGCTGCGCCCGTGCACGATAAAGCCGCCGTGTTCCGTAATCTCGGCGAAATCCCCCTGCGCCCATACGTTCGGATACTTTGCGAAATAGGCGGCGCGCAACTTCACATCGCCGGGGTCTTGCCAGAAGCCGACCGGGCAGGACGGAAACGGCAGCGTGCAAACCAATTCGCCTTTTTCACCGCGCACCTCAAAGCCGGCGTCGTTCCATACATCCACGGCCATGCCGAGCCCCCGGCACTGCAACTCGCCCGCGTATACCGGTAGATTCGGGTTGCCCAGCACGAAGCAGGAGATGAGATCGGTGCCCCCCGTCATCGAAATCAAGTGCAGATCCTGCTTCACGTTCCGGTATACGTAGCGGAACCCCTCGTGGGTGAGGGTCGACCCGGTGGAAATCAGCGTGCGCAGCGCGGCAAGGTTGTGGCTGGTTCGCGGTTTCAGCCCGTGCTTTTCAATGACGGAGATGTGCCTGGCGCCTACGCCGAATACGGTGACGCCCTCCCGCTCCGCTATGTCCCAGAGCGCACTCGCCCCGGGGTGGAACGGCGAGCCGTCATAGAGTACCAGGGTACACCCGGTCGCTAGGGCGCTGACCAGCCAGTTCCACATCATCCAGCCGCAGGTGGTGAAGAAAAAAAGCTTGTCCTGCCGCCCCAAATCGACATGCAACTGGTGTTCCTTCAGATGCTGGAGCAGTGTGCCGCCGACGCCATGGACGATGCATTTCGGCCTGCCCGTGGTGCCGGAGGAATACAGGATGTACAGCGGGTCGTTGAAATCAACCTGCTCGAACGGCTGGTCTTGGCCGCGAACCGAAGATGGCTTGCCCGCCAACGAGGGCGCGAACTGGGTGGTGGCGGACCCTTCCAGCAACGCCGCGAATGACAGGGGCTCACCGGATGCCGCGCCGGTGATCGAAACCCAGACGACCCGCGTTACCGACGGCACCTGTCGCACCACGGCCAGCACCTTGTCGCGCACGTCGATGGTGTTGCCGTTGTAGTAGTAGCCGTCGCAGGCGAAGAGCACCTTGGGCTGAATCTGGCCAAAGCGGTCGAGCGCGCCCTCCGCGCCGAAGTCGGGGGAACAGGAAGACCAGACGCCGCCCAGGGAGGCCGTTGCCAGCATGGCGACGACCGCCTCTATGGTGTTGGGCAGCCAGCCGGCGACCCGGTCGCCGCGGCCGACGCCCAACTCCGCCAGCTTGGCCGCGAGCAGCAGGGTTTGCCTATGCAGTTCCGCGAAGGAAATCTCCCGGCGGGCACCGGTTTCCAGGTAGCTGACCAGCGCCGTGCGCTCGTCCCGATAACGCAGCAGGTTCTCGGCGTAGTTGAGCTTCGCGCCGGCGAACCAGACCGCGCCGGGAAATCGGTCGAGGTGCTTGACCGGTGCATCGGCCAGACGGCTTGCGCGCACCCCGGTGAACTTCCAGACCTCGTTCCAGAAGGCGCCGGGCTCGGTGATGGACCAGTCGTGCAGCTCGCTGTAGGACTTGAAGTTGCGCCCGCTCACCGCCTCCGCCCGCCGGGTGAAGCGGCTCATGTTCGATGCGGCCACACGGGCCGCCCCTGGTCGCCAGAGGGGTTCGTCCATTAGCACATCGTATATCGGAAGCCCCGAGTGCTCCAGCCTGACGGTGGTGTATCCAGGACTATCCAACAGTGCTCACTCATGAGATAAAATTTCAGAAAATTCATTAGGTTACAGAAAATATGGCCAAATTTTCCGAAAAATGTTCGTAAACCATCTATATAGGGCTTTGTCGAGGGCTAACAGGCGACTTTGGGATGGCCTTGGTGGCGTATCAGTTTGAATCTGTGGATCGAGCAAGGGCATGGCACACAGGTGATTCGGCAGAGCCGGGATGCAAACTGATACACTGCCAGCCAGACAACGGAGGTTGCCGGAAGGGTTTGCCCATCAGCGTATGTTGCGGAAACAGTCGCGCAGCTCGTTGACGAACAGCCCCGGTTGCTCGAAGGCGGCGAAATGGCCACCGCGGTCGAGTTCATTCCAGTGCATGATGTTGGTAAAACGCCGCTCTGCCCAGCGCCGCGAGCAGGTGAATATCTCCTTGGGAAAGATGCTGCAGCCGGTTGGCGTCGAGATCGCGTCGTCGTGGCGGTTACCGAAGCTTTCCCAGTACAGCCGAGCGGATGAGGTGCCGGATCGCGTGAGCCAATAGAGCATGACGTTATCCAGTAACTCGTCGCGACTGAGTGCGTTTTCCGGGTGGCCAGCGCAGTCTGTCCAACGCCAGAACTTCTCGATTATCCAGGCCATCTGGCCGACCGGGGAGTCGACCAGGCCGTAACCCAGCGTTTGCGGGCGGGTGCTCTGTTGCTTCGAGTATCCAGAGTCCCAGTCCCGGTAGTTGGCCATGCTTTCCAGGGCATTCTTTTCCGCGTCTGTGAGGTTGTCCATGGTGGCGGGGTCGGGTGCCGCGACAACCATGTTCAAATGAATGGCGGCACAGTGCGCCGGGTCGCGCGGCCCGATGTGAGTCGTCACCAGCGCCCCCCAGTCACCCCCCTGGGCCACGTAGCGGCCGTAGCCGAGACGCGCCATCAGCAGGCCCCAGGCATCGGCGATTTTCTCGACGCCCCACCCCGGCTCGGCCGGCTTGGCGGAAAAACCGTAGCCAGGCAGCGCTGGGCAGACCACATGAAAGGCATCCCCGGCATCGCCGCCGTGCTCGTCCGGCCGGGTCAATGGCCCGATGACCTTGAGGAATTCGATGATGGACCCCGGCCATCCGTGGGTCATGACGAGGGGCAGGGCGTGCTCGTGGGGCGAGCGCACGTGCAGAAAGTGGATATCCAGCCCGTCGATTGGGGTGATGAACTGGTCGAACCCATTGATCCGCGCCTCGGCCCGGCGCCAGTCATAGGCGTTCAACCAGTAGTCGGCCAGCTCCCGCACATAGGCCAGGGGTATGCCTTGGGACCAGTCTCCGGGTGTTTCCTGCTCGGGCCATCGGGTGTTGGCGAGGCGCGATTTCAAATCATCCAATTCGCGATCGGGAATGTCGATTCGAAACGGCTTGATCTCCGTCATGGGCGTTCTCCAGGTGCTTCGCCAGCCTATGAAAACAGGAAAGGGATATATTGGGAAGTTTCCGCCCCGGGGGGCCGCCCACCCGGAGGTCGCACGTGAAAGCAAAGGCAACGAAATATTCCGTGGAGGTTGCCCCCGGTGCGCCCGCCCATAGGCTGCCGATAAAAGGGAGCAAAACTGAGCGTGCGGCCCATGAAATCAGCGCCGAACAGATTGGCCTCGCGATGAAGATAGGGAACGGATGTATTGGAACGAGCGTATTGGGAAGGATGCGGGCGCGACTATTCACGCATGTCGGCCGCCGACGGTCGATGCCGCCCGCACGACGGTGTAGACTGCGCGATCATGCGGTGCGCCAAGCCAATCTGCATAGTTCGGCGACGTTCCGCTACCGGCTGCGGATGCCGCGCCCGCCATTGCTCGCTCCGCCGGGATACAGGTGTCGGATCGCTTGATTCTTATCGCCCCTGGCGCGGCACCGTTCGGCGGCGGTGGGGTGGGTTTGCGCTGGCGGTGGGCCTGGTATTTTTGGTGTCGTGCGCTCGCGGCGGGGAACCGGCGGTGGATGAACTCCAGGCTCGGCTGATCGAGCAGATCGAAAGCGATACCCGGGAAACCCGGGGGTATACCGGGCGGGCGGTGCTCGGCCAATCGGTCATGCAAGCCATGCGCACCGTACCGCGCCACGAGTTCGTCGACACTCACGGGTTGCGGGCCGCCTACGCCAACCGCCCGCTGCCCATCGGCCACGGGCAGACGATCTCGCAGCCGTTCATCGTTGCACTGATGACAGACCTGCTGGAGCCGAAGCCGGGCCACCGGGTGCTGGAGGTCGGCACGGGTTCCGGCTACCAGGCAGCGGTACTCGCGGTGCTTGTCGATGCGGTGTACAGCATCGAGATCATCCCAGCGCTGGCGGAAACGGCGGACAGGCGCCTTGCGGCCTTGGGCTATGACAACGTCTCTGTCAAGGCCGGGGATGGCTACTACGGCTGGCCGGAAGCCGCTCCCTTCGACGGCATCATCGTCACCGCCGTCGGGCCGGACATCCCGGCGAAGTTGGTTGAGCAACTCAAAACCGGCGGACGCATGGTGCTGCCCGTCGGCACCCAGTTCACTGCGCAAAACCTGACTGTGGTGACCAAACTCGCGGATGGCGGCTACACCACAAGACAGGTACTGCCGGTGGCTTTCGTCCCGCTTACCGGCGACCACTGAGCGGTACCGCCCGCCCGCGTCGTTTGACCGGATCGGGGTCGAGCCGTTCCGCTACGAGCACATCCTCTCGCCCAGGGAGGGGCGACCGCCTAAGCGCGTTACGCGTTAAGCGCAGCGGAGCGGGCATCGTAGTCATCGATGGGAGTTGGGGGAGGTGGGCGGATCTATCGACGATCTGCTCAAGGGGGCTCAGGTCCGGCGGCTTGGTCGCTTCTAGACGGCACCGGGGCTGGGATCAACCCGGCCGCCGCAAGCAATTGATTCTCTACGGGTTCTCCCTTAGCCCTCTTCTCAACGAAATCACCGTAGCCGCCGAGCACACGAAGCATCTTTATTGCCCCGAGCAGGCAGTCGACCCTGACGCCTTCGATTACGCGTGACGTTTCCACGGTCCGGGCACGGCCTGGCGCCTGGAGATCCCAGATGGCCGGACCCCGCTTTGCCTGCGTCGTTCCAATGTCCCAAAGTTCTTGGACTCCGGCTTTCCGATAGATCCCTGGCTTCTTGGCGTCATAGTGCATGTGCTCGACCTCGATCACGAGGTCCCGGGGCACGCCTTCCATCGCGGAGACCGCCCGGTCCAGGTCAGATCGGCGCTCCAAATCTCGGAATCGCTCCGCTTTTTCCCCGATGAAATACGACTCGTCTGGATCGGCGGACTGCTGCTTGTCTTTGGTCTCCGAGGTCGCGGATCCCAAGTGTACGACTGCGATGCCCTTGCAGCGGCAGAGGGCCCTAACCAAGTCGCCCACATCGCTTGCCTTCACCTCGTGGGCCACGCTCGGGGCCATGAAGACCGCCACGCCCGCAGCGAGGTCGTACCACCTCTTGCGAAACCTTTGCGACAGGCACTCGATACACGCCTTGAAGATGCCAGGGTCGCCACCTCGTATCGACACCACACCGGAACCGAGCGGCCCCATACTCTGGTGCCACATTGGTAGGGCGTCGTCACGCTGTACTGGTAAAGGTACTGTGGTGGTCATCGGAATTTGATACTGCACCACGCCAGCCCCGCCCGCAACCAACTGGACACCCGGTTCGCGGAAACACCGGTACGGGCGGCCGTTGCCGCCGTGACTTCGCCCGAAGTACTCGAAGGCGTTCACCCCGTGGTTTCCGCAATCCTCGGTCGGGCGGTCCGCAAACGGAAGGCTAAGCGACAGTAGTACCTGGCAGTTCCGTTTGACTCGGGCAGGGCACCCGTTAAGATACGCTGCCTCGTTCGGCACGGGGTGTTTAGCTCAGTTGGGAGAGCGACGGCCTTACAAGCCGTAGGTCGCAGGTTCGACCCCTGCAACACCCACCAAACGCGGCTGCTTGGTAAGGCCGCATTGCGCACGGAGCGGTAGTTCAGTTGGTTAGAATACCGGCCTGTCACGCCGGGGGTCGCGGGTTCGAGTCCCGTCCGCTCCGCCAATAACTCAATAAAAACAGTATCTTATAGAGATCTTACCGCAACTGGTAGCATAGCGGTGAAAGTCTTGGGGTGATGAGTCGAAGTGGTCTCTCTTGGGATTTCAGGGACTTCAAGGGCCACGCGGAGCCCGCACATCAATACCGGAGTTCCTAACCGCCGGGTAGTAGCCTAGTTTGAAGCTGCTGCGCTACTCGAATGGCAATCGATGGTCTACAGTGTGACAGCGGCGGGCAATGGGCCGCATCCAGTCGAACTCGATGATGCCTCCACTGGAGGAACGACGGGTTGAAGTAGGCCGACCGATGCCGCAGCCAGCGTCGAAACCGTGCCGCCACGGCACGACCTAGATCTCGCCGATCAGTTCCAAGAAGTCGCTCTCAGACAGTATCTGGATATCCACGCCTTTCGCGATCAAGATCTCCGCCTTCCGGTGCTTGGTGCTCTTTTTGTAGCCCTTTAGCTTGCTCTTGTCCTGAGTGCCCACGACGAGGATCGTAGTCTTCTTGCTGACATTGTCAGCTACATAACACCCGGCGACTCTGGCCATGTCTGCCGCTTCCCGTCGCCGGCTATCCAGCGCGCCGGTGAAGACTAGCGACTCGCCGAACAGAGCTCCTTCCGCGTTTACCTCTCGCTGCGGCGACTCCGACGATGCTCGCCTCGGCGACTCCGGCGACGAAGGGAAGACGGGCCCGTTCACGCGTTGTAGCCAACCCTCAATGTCTGTTTCCGCTACTACGCATGCGCGGAGCACGATCTCTGCCGCTGCTCGGGCGTCTTCCAGCGCATCGTGGTGCGCGAACGAGATGTCGAGATCCGTTGCCACGTTTTTTAGGCCGTAGCCTCTTCGTCCATACCTCTCGGGCCATGCCCGCCGGACGATCTTCGCGCTGTCGAGCCACGTAACTTGCAGTTGTTCGAGGTCGTACCGCGTCATCGCCCGCTCGAACGCCACGCGGTCGAACGACGTGTGGCTGACCAATACCGAGCCACGCAGCCGCCCGCGCAACTCCTCCCGAACCTCGGGCAGGGTGGGGCTTCCCCTTACGTCTTTCTCGTCGATTCCATGGATCGACACGTTCCATGGGTCGAACCAATCCTCCGGGTTCACCAGTGTCTGCCACCGATCCACGACCATGCCGGCCTGAACGTGAACAATCCCGATCTGACAGATACTCGCCCGGTCGGCGTTTGCCGTTTCCACGTCGATGGCGTTGAACGTCGCCATCTCAGGGCGCATCCTCGATAACGAGAACTTCGCGATCCACGTAGCGCCTGAACGAATCAACCTGGTCCAGTATCACGCCGATCTTCATCTCGCACTTCTCCTTGTTGTTACAGAGGGAGACCACCGCAACGGCGGCACAGACGTTGCACTGACCAAAGGAACACCGCGCGAACGGTGCCGGTGGCGTCCGCGAGGACGGAACGGGTGCGAATAGTATAACCGGAGCATCTCAATCGCGATTCCGCTCGGCGCCGACCGATCGATGGGCATCGATTGAGTGCGGGGTTTCTTACAGACATTGCCGACGCTTGTCCCTCCCGGGCCCTAGCCGGCTCTGTGGCTCCGTGGGTGCCTCGAGCCTCTGCCGGACAGCCCCCTGAGCCAGTACACGGGGTGCATTCGGGTAACGCATTAGTTACCATGCGTCGATGATCGAAGTTAGGGAGTTCATTGATGCTCAAGGCGGCAGCCCGTTCGGTCGCTGGATCGGCCGGCTCGACCGTCACGCCGCTGCGCGCGGGGCGACTGCGCTGTACCGTATGGAGTTGGGAAACCTGTCGAATGCGAAGGGTGTCGGTGGCGGCGTGTTGGAGTATCGAATCCACTTTGGTCCAGCTACCGGATTTACTTCGGGCGGGACGGTGATGCGTTGATCATTCTCCTCGGTGGAGGAACGAAAGCGCGTCAGCGGCGCGATATCGAGGCTGCGGTGGCGTTGTGGCGCGAGTACAGGCGGAGCAGGCGGCAGGAGGGTTGAGACTATGCCATTGACGCGCGATTTCAGAGTGACAATTCGGGAGCGGGTCGAGCGTGATCCGGGCTTCCGCGAGGCGCTGCTCGAAGAAGGTGTGCAATGCCTTCTTGCCGGCGAGGTGGATGTCGGCAAGTCGGTTCTGCGCGACTATGTCAACGCGACCATCGGGTTTCGGGAACTCGGTGGGCTGACCGCGAAGTCGCCCAAGAGTCTGATGCGTATGCTCGGTCCAACCGGCAATCCGCAGGCACGCAATCTCTTCGAGATTATTAGCCGCCTTCAGGAACGCGAGGGTCTGCACCTCAAAGTGCAGGCGGTTCGATGAATGGCAACGTCCCATGAAACGACTCGGAGACAACAGGAATGGACTTCGGTGAGCTGATGCCGTTCCAGACAGAGTATCGCGCGACGAGCCGGGACGAGTCGGGGAATGCGTGGGATTCGAGGGCATCGGCGGTAGGCTTCGGGAGTCCGGTGCGGCGGCAGGGTTGGTCATCGCGACGAACAGCGTATGGTTGCCCGCTGACGGAGCAGTCTGGATCCGTATTCGGGGGTGGCGCATGTCTTCCGGGCCAAGTGCCCGGATTGGATCGAGGTGCCCGCGGTTATGACGGTTCGGCCTCGTCGCGTGCCCGAATGTGCACGAGATATCGTGGCGACCCCGCCCAAGGGTGAGGAGCTCCTAGTGTAAGATTGCCCATGGTCTCAACCTGCATATCGAGGATTTTCCAGCCATGAAGGCAGTGCCTTGTCCCCTGGTGTCGCTTTTCTTCCTGGCCGCTCACGCCGTCGCCGGCGACTATCTCATCGAGAATGCAAGCGTCATACCCATGACGGAGGAGATCGTCCTAGAAGGCCACTCGGTACTGGTGCGTGGTGGCCGGATCGTTGCGATCTGCGAACCCGGCAGCGCCTGCGGCGGCGGCAACGCCGAGACGATCGACGGCACCGGCAAGTTTCTCATTCCCGGATTGGCCGACATGCACGCGCACACCAACCCCGGCGACAGTGCATCCATGGAAGTCTCCCAGTGGGAAATGGTGCAGCGCGTCCAGTCCCAGCAGTTGCGCCAGTACGTGATGTTCGGCGTCACGACTCTGCGCGATACGGCGGGCGGCCCCGCCAACCTGGAGGCTAGGGAAAAGATTCGCCGGGGGGAAATGATCGGCCCCCGCATGTTCACCGCACACGGTGCCATGGACGGCGACCCGCCCCTGCACGATTCCAGCACGCCCTTTGCGACCGGCGAGGCAGCGGCCGCCTATGTGCGCGAGACGGCGGCCGCCGGTTACGACTTCGTCAAGATTTACTCCACCCTGCCGCAACCCATCTTCGATGCGATCATGGCAGCCGCCCGGGAAGTCGGCCTGCCGGTTGTCGGCCATGTGCCGATGCCGGTCGACATCGAATACGCCCTGCAGAGTGGCATGCGCTCTGTGGAGCACCTGTCCGGCTACGATGTGGCCTGTGCCGGCCCGGAAGCCGGGCTCGAACCCATCATGAACGATGTCTACCAGGGCATGAACTACTGCACTCCAGAAAAGATTCGGCGCCTGGCCGAGATGACGGCGAAATACGAGGTGTGGAACGATCCGACCCTCATCGTCCAGGACAACGTGAAAACCGAGTGGGACCGATTCACGGTCTTCAATGAGGAAGAGGACCGCTACACGCCGCCCATGCTACGCATCTTCCAGGAGTGGCTGTACGAACTCTTCCTGCCCCGGCCGCGTGCGGGCCTGAAGGCGGCGCGGACACCGCGCATGGCACTCGTCAAGGCATTGAGCGATGCCGGCGCACCCATCCTGCTCGGTACGGACACCGTGGCGTCCGGTTACAACGTGCATCAGGAACTCGCGCTCCTAGTCGAATCCGGGCTGACCCCCTACCAGGCGCTGACCGCGGCCACCGCGGAACCGGCCCGCTATTTCGAGCGCGAGGGGGAGTTCGGTACCATCGTTGAAGGCGCGGGCGCGGATCTGGTGCTACTCGATGCGAATCCCTTGGAGGACATCGGCAATTCCCGAGCCATCGCCGGCGTCATGCTCCGCGGCGACTGGTGGCCGCGGCCACGGATCGAGCGGGAACTCGCTGCGATTCAGGCAGAGTACGCGCAGGATGCGGAAGTACTGGCGGCACCGCCGCGCTCGATGTCTTCGCCGGAGAAGGCAAGGCCGTGACCGGCAGCGGAATGTCCTGAATCTGCTGCTCGCCCCGCTTGCAGGCGGTCACGACGCAAGTTCGCCGGACCACCGACCCGGCGGCTCGCAAGGGCGTTGCATGGGTCGATGTCTGCCACTGCGGGATGCATCGTGCGTCTGTATAAAGGCTGGGTCGCCATCATGTCCAAACGACCGACGGAGCTTTCGATGAATAAGGAAAAAGGAATCACCCGGCGGGATTACCTAGGAGGCATGCTGCTTGGCACCGGCAGCGCCCTGCTGAGCGGCCTGACGCCCCGGGAACTGCTCGCGGCGAAGGCCGGCGTGCAACTGCCGCCAATAGACCGGGCGGCGGCGCGGCGCTTCGACGGCCCGAGCGGCGTCGGCGATTATCAGGGTGCGAACGGCAATACCTGGGACGTGCTGAGCCGTGCGCACTGGGTTCGCGATGGCTGGTTCGACGAGGTGGACTACGGTGCCCTGCCCGTGGAGGAAGACGGCTACGACGTCATCATGGTGGGCGGCGGCGCTTCCAGCCTGGGTGCCGCCTATCTGCTCGACAAGGAGAGTTCGCTCAAGGGGCTGATCCTCGAAAATCACCGCATGCCGGGCGGCGAGGCGCGGCAGAACGAATTCGAGGTGGACGGGCATCGCATCTTCGGCCCGCAGGGGTCGAATCTAGTGGTTCTGCCCACGGCGCCGGGGCAGGTCGCGCTTGGCGACGACCTGCTCTACGACGAGTTCACCGATATCGGCATGCCGCTCAGGTACGGACTGGAAGAGCTGCAGGGTACGGACAAGGCCCTCGAGTTCGACGTTTCGAACTATATCTACCTGTGGTTGGGCATCGTCTCCGACAGCATCGGCTATTACTCCGCCCCCTCCGCTGCCAATCCCCGCCCGAAACCGGTGCGCAACCCCTGGATGAGGGATCTCGAAGGCCTAGGGCTACCAGAGGAGGTTCGGCAGGACTTCATCCGCTGGCAATGGCATCTGACCCTCGACCGGCAACGGGACGGCCTCGAGCCCTGGCTCGACCGGATGAGCTACGAACAACTGCTCGTGGATGTGCACGGGCTTTCCCCGGCAATCGCCCGCTTCGCCGACCCGCTGGTGGCAAGTGCGGTGGGGGCTGGCTGTGGAACCTGTTCGGCGCTGGTGGCGACCGGGCAGATGGAGATGCCGGGTGCCGCGCTTGCGAGCGAGACGAATCCCGAGGCGCAGGCAGACCCGGCGTTCCGGTCGCTGCCGGCGGTGGTGCGCGGATTCAATGTCGGCTGTTTCCCGGGGGGCAACAGTTTCCCCTACCGTTACTTCGCCAAGCATATCTGGCCGGAGGGCATCGCTGGCGGCAAGAATCCCCGCGATGTACTCGCCGGGCGCTTCAATTTCGAGCGTCTCGACCACGGGAACAACCAGTTGCGCCTGCGCACCGGTGCCACCGTGGTCGATGTGCGGCACCTGCCGGGCTCCAATGGAAAAAGAGTGCGTGTCGTCTACGAGCGCGACGGCGAGTTGCACGCGGCGGTCGGCCGAAGCGCCATCGTCTGTGCCGGCGGCTGGGTGAGCCGCAATGTTCTCGGCGATGCCCCGGCACACATCCTCGATGCCCTCAAAGCCTTCGTGCACGTGCCCTACCTGGTCGCCAACGTGGCGCTCACCAACTGGCGTTTCCTGGAACGGCTCGGCATCACCGCCGCCGTCTACCAGGGCGGGGAGTTCGGGTTCACCTGCAACATCCGCCAGCCCATGCAGGTGGGCGGCTACCGCGCCCCGCTGCACCCGGACAAGCCCATCGTGCTGACGTTTTATGCCTCCCTGGTCAAGCCGGAGCTGCCGGCCAGCGTACAGGGCGAACTCCTGCGCTGGGAAATGTTCAGCACGGCTTACGCGGACTACGAACGGCGCATCCGGCGGCAGATGACGACGCTGTTCGATGCGGGCGGCTTCGACCCCGACCGCGATATCGCCGGCATCACGCTGAACCGCTGGGGGCACGCCTACAACGTACCGCAGCCGGGGTTCTTCTACCCTGCGGATGGGGGACAGTCGCCCTCCGACCGGTTGCGGGCAGGCTACGGGCGTATCTTTTTCGCCCATTCCGAGCTGCGCGGAATGCAGGCCTTCGCCGGTGCCAACGCGGAAGGCTATCGAGCGGCCCGTCAGGTGATGGCGCTGTAGCCCTCGCGGCGGCTGTGGGCGGGAAAGCGCACGAGAGCTTCGCCTAAGTAGGCGTTGGCACCGAAACCGAAGTAGCCAGACCCGGCCAAGGGCACGAAATACCGGCCACGAAAATCAAACTGAGCCGCTATCGACATCGCGGTGGTGTATCAGTTTGCATCTGTGGATTGAGCAAGGGCGCGGCACACAGGTGATGCGGCAGGGCCGTATTCAAACTGAGCCGCTATCGACATCGCTTCCAGCTTATGTTTCCGAGTGAATTGCCTTAGACTCTCCGGGTTGTCGCTCACTGCGCCACCCTGCGCCGGTTACTATGAGAATGTACACAGTGTACGCACGGGCGAGCCTCTTTGATCCGCCGATCGTCTGGCGGGGGTGATGTCTGTGACCGCGTCGTCCTTCGACATGCGCGCCTTCATCGACGAGGTCTTCGCGCCGCAAGCGGGCGAGCGGGTGCTGGTGCTGGTGGACGAACCCACGGCGCAACAGCCGCTCAATGCCGACTGGGAGGCGCGCTACGCACTTGCCGACGAGTGGCACGGCGCCTTTGCCGAACTCGGCAAGGAACGGGGCTTCGAGGTACTCCCGATCCTGCGGTTCCCCGCGGCAGCCGCTCACCAGGCGCCCTTCCCGGAATTCGGTACGCTCGACGGACGTAGCGTTTCTATCGACGACACCCTGGACCAGGTCAGCCTGGCCATCGGCATGAACGAGGTTTCCATGACCTCGGGGCTGGCGATGGCGTGCATGCGCCGCCCGGGCGCCGCCAATTTCCGCGCCGCGAGCGCCCCGCTACTGCGCAAGGATATGGAAAACGCCTGCCTCGCCATCGACTACAAAGCCCTGCGCTATCGCTGCAGGGTGCTGGCGGCACTGATCGAAGACGCGGTTGCCGCGGAAGTCGAGTTCACCACCGGCGACCGCTGCCGGTTCGACCTGCGCCACCGACGACCCGGAGTCGACAACGGCTACCTGCGCCGGGACAAGGAAGGCATTCCCCTGATCAACCTGCCGAGCGGCGAGGTCTGGATCACACCCTATGAAGGGGAGATCGCCGGCGATGCGCCGCGCACCGAGGGCGTCATTCCGGTCGCTCGCGGCGACGGTTCGGTGGCGTTATTCCGGGTGGAAGCGAACCGGGTGGTGGCGGTCGAGGGAGAGAACCCGGCACGGGGCTACTACCGGCGGATCTTCGACGCCGACCCGATGCGGCGCAACGTGGGCGAGATCGCTTTCGGCTGCAACCCGGGGGCGCGGGTATCCGGGCTCTATATCGAGGACGAGAAAGCCGGTTTCCACTGGGGATTCGGCCGCAGCGACTTCCTCGGCGGCACCGTCGGGCCTGCCCATTTCCTGAACGAGAGCACGGTAATGCACATCGACAACCCCTACGCCCGGGACTGCCCCATCACCGTCTCGGCCGACCTGATCGATGCCGCTGGCGGACGCACGGCGGTGCTTCGCTCCGGCAACTATGTCGTTTAGCCATGCATGGCAATCGACTCGCTTGATCCTGTCCTTGCTGTCATGAGTGCATCCCGAACCTGCCCGCTGACCGCCGATTGGCAACCCTACGACCCGTCGTTCCGCAAGGATCCCTTTCCCCTCTACGAACGATTCCGCAGCGAATGCCCGGTGGGCTGGGTCGACGCCCATGACGGATTCTGGGCCGTATCCCGTTACGAGGATGTCTTCCGTGTCGCCCTAGATCCGGAAACCTTCTGTTCCTCGCAGGGCATCGCCATACCGCCGATGGAGTACGACGGGCGTGCCCTGCCCATGGAATCGGACCCGCCCGAGCACACCGCCCTACGCAGCATTCTCGCCCGGGAACTCTCGAGCAAGGCCGTGGCCGCACGGGAGCCCATGCTGCGTCGCGCCGCACGCAGGCTGCTGGCGGAAATCTCCGAAGCCGGCACGGCGGATTTCAGCGAGCGCTTCGCCAAGCTGCTTCCCACCACCGTCATCTGCAAGCTGCTCGGCATCGAGGGAGACCCGGCACAGATGCGCGACCTGCAGGAATGGACCGAGGAGATCGTCTACGAGCGCAAGGATGCCGCATCCGCGCGGCGTGCCTCAGACAGCATCGTGGCGTTTTTCAACGCGCTCATCCCGCGCCGCCGGGAGAACCCGGGTTCCGACTTCGTCAGCAAGCTGCTTGTCGCCGAGGTCGACGGCGCTCCCCTTTCCAGTCAACAGGTCATGGATTTCTGCTGGTTCCTGCTGATCGCCGGGCTCGACAACACCGCCTTCACCATCCGTAACCTGCTGCTGCAGATCAGTGCAAGCGAGGCCCTGCGGGAGCGGCTGATACGCGAACCGGCAAGGATCGCCGATGCCGTGGAAGAAGTGCTGCGCCTCTATTCGCCGGTATGGGGTATCGCCCGCACCGCCACCCGGGATGCGGAAATCAACGGCCAGCCCATAGCCGCAGGCGAGCGGGTAATGATGCTGTTCGCTTCCGCCGACCGGGACGGCGAGCAGTTCCCCGAGCCCGACCGCTTCGTCCTTGGCCGCGAGCCCAACCGCCACCTGGCATTCGGTATCGGCAAGCACCGCTGTCTGGGCCTGCACCTGGCCCGGCTCGAGATCCGCATCGCCGTGGAGGAAGTACTGCGCCACCTGCCGGACTATCGTATCGTCGGCGAGGTGGACTGGAACGGCATGGGGCCGCTACCGGTGACCTACACCCCAAGAGCCATCGATCTGGACAGCATCGCGTAGCTACTCGTCCGCTCTTCGGGCAACGGTGTTGGCGCTGCCTATACCGGATTGAGGGGTCGCTTCCGTTTCAGCGTCATAATAGGCTATGAATTCGGAAGCCGACGGTGGAATGATGCAGCGGCGTATGTTGTCACCATCGCCTAAGAGGAGTTGGCACCCCGAAGACGGGCACGCCGACGCACGGGGAAGAGGGTACTTCCATGCAGGCTAGGCAAACCATGGCCGGACGATGGTTGCTGGCGGCCGGCCTGCTGCTTGTTGGCACCGCCCATGCGCGGGGCGAGGCGACCCCTGAGGCCGTTGCCGCCGAAGGGCCGGACTTGGCGCATTTCGAGGCCTATCTCGATGGCGTCATGGCATCGCAGTTGGGCGACCATGAGTTGGCTGGCATCACGTTCGCGCTGGTTTTGGATGGCGACCTGGCGCTGGCGAAGGGCTATGGCATGGCCGACCTCGAATCCGCAACGCCGGTTGATGCGGGTGTCCACTTGTTCCGTCCGGGGTCTGTATCCAAGTTGTTCACATGGACCGCGGTCATGCAGCTCTACGAGCGGGGCAAATTGCGGCTCGACGCGCCGGTCGGCCGGTACATTGATCAATTCGCAATGCCGAACGACTACGGCGACATCACCCTTGAACATATCCTCACACACGCGGTCGGTCTCGAGGACGGCGGCGCAGGCTACCTGTTTGCCGCATCGGCGGAGGATCTGATGCCGCTGGCCGACTCGCTCGCCAAGTACAAACCTGGGCAGTACTGGGCACCGGGTGTCGTGTCGGCGTATTCGAACTGGGCAACCTCGGTCGCCGGGCTCGTCGTCGCCAACCTATCCGGCATGCGGTTCGAGGACTATGTCGACCAACACATTTTCGAGCCGTTGGCTATGCGCTCGTCAAGTTTTCACGAGCCGCTGCCCGACGGCATGCTGGAGAACATGGCGACGGGCTATTTCTCGCGGGGGAAAGGGCTTGAGAGGCTGGGTTACGAATACATCGGTAATTTCGCGCCGGCCGGTGCGCTAGCGGCAACGGCCACCGACATGGCGAACTTCATAATCGCCCATGTGAATGGCGGCGAGTTTCGTGGCCAGCGCATACTCGGGGCCGACACGGTCGAACTCATGCACTCGCCGCTCTTAGTCCAGCACGCCGCGCTCCCGGCGTTCGCGCACGGATTTTACGAGCGTCATCGCAATGGCCAGCGATTTCTGGAACACGGCGGCGATACGATTGCTTTTCATTCGATGTTGACGATTGATCCGCAGAACGGTTTTGGGTTCTTCCTTTCGTACAACGCACCAGACGGGGCGCTGGCGCGCACTGCGGTGATCAATGCGGTCATCGATTATTTCTACCCGCGCCCCGTCGCGGCCGCGGTCGCCGCGACTGTGGGCGCAAAGCAGCGAGTCGCCGCAATCGGGGGCGCCTACCGGGCGAACCGAAGATCGCAATCGAAGCTCGAGGCGTTGTCCGGCATCGTCGGCGACATCGCCATCGTGCCGGAAGGCGATGCGTCGCTTGTCATTGCGAATCCGCTGGTGGGCGGCGTGTTCGACGAGGTCGAGCCCTGGGTGTTCCAGGAACGTCACGGCGACGCCCGCGTCGTTTTTGAAACGGACGATGGCGACCGGGCCGTGCGTGCGCATTTTGGTGCCGCGCCGATGATGGCTCTCGACAAGCTGAGCTGGTACGAGACGGGCACCAATCATATCGCCGTCATCGCGTTGGCTGTGCTGACGGCAGTATTCGTCTTGATCAATGGCATTCGCAATCGTGGCACCATCCGGCAGATGCGCGGCGTAGACCGCTACGCCTCGCTCGCGGCAATGGCGAACGCGCTGACGGTGCTGTTGTTCGTCATCGTCATGGCCGTGTCGTTCACCGGGCTCGATTTCAAGAGCCTGATTTTCGACTTTCCGCCGGGCGGCGTCGGCGTGGCGCTGCTGTTTCCGGTGCTCGGTGCCGTTCTTGCGGTCGCGATGGCGGTGCTTTGCGCACGGCTTTGGCAACAAAAAGCCTGGGGCCTCGCGAAGCGTCTGCGCTATGCCTGGGTGACCGTCGTGTTCGCGCTGTACGCGCTGGTTCTCAATTATTGGAATGCGCTTGGCTGGCACTACTACGGCTAGGCCGCCACAAACCGAACACCTGGTGTAGGACCGTGCGCCCAACCGCCCCAAGGGACGAACAGGTGCGTTTCATCCGGCATGTTGTCGTTATGAATCTCCAGGCTCCGGTACTCGCGGCTTTGCAGCTTGGCGACGAAGATGCGGTATGCCCATCGCCTATACCGCCCCTAGGCGGCGACTTTCGCCTGCTACCTGGGTTAGCGTCATGTGGTAGATCTGCCATCCGACGCCGGGTGCGAAGCGCACCTTGTCGTGGTAGGTGCCGAGAAAGATCCAAACCGTGCCTTCCGGCTTGTTCTCGTGCCAGGCCTGAACATAGCTCTCCATGCGTGCCCGCCCGGCGCGAACCGCGCCCGCGCCGTCCGCCTCGATCTGTTCGATCTCGACCAGTTGCGTGCCGATAAGGTGTTGCGTGGAGGAGTACTGGGCCAGCGCCTCTATGACCACATCGACCCAGCCGTCCGGGCCCTGTCGTTCCAGCGGGTCGCCGTCGGTCGATTCGGCGCGGATCACCGCATCCTCGGTGAATATCCGGTGGTAGATGGCCCTGCCCTCGGCTATCGCGGCCTCGGTGTTGGTGCCGATCAGGTCGGTGGCCTTGGCATACAGGCGGCGTAAATACTCGATCTGCTGGCGTGCGCTGATTTCCATGGGAACCCCTTTTGCTGCAAGGCTGGAAGTCTGTGGACAAGGCGGCGAATAGAGCCGCTATCCGTCGATAGTCCGTATTCGATCCAAACTAACCAACATCAAGGCCAAAGGCAATGCGCGGCACCGCGGTGCCCGGAATGATTTCACGCCCGCGCTTGGGCAGCGGAGGAGAGGCGGTCAGCGTTCGCTGGGTGCCGCTAGGAGTTTTCGCCCCGGCGGCCGGCGCGCTCACACGCCGGAGAAGTGGCTACTTCCATGCAGGTCTGCGCCTTGGAACCATTCGGGCAGGTGCTGGTGGGGATCTAAATGAAGTGGGAGAAATGCCCAAGGAAGTTGTCTGCGGCGCACATTCCCAAGATCACGTCACACCCGTGCTTGGACTGTGGGTTCCGGGCGACGCCGGACGCATGCGCCGCCGATCATGGTGCGAGCGACCTGCCTTGGGAATTCACCGTCCATTTTGGTGCGGGCGACCTTCAGGCTCGCGAACCGGGCGCTGTTCCATGCCGAATCCAGGTTAACCCTCCAGCCGAAGTTTGAGAACTTCCCCGCGATATGTAACGGTAGCGCGTATACCCAACGCTTGGGAGTCTGGGGAGAGAGGGAAGCGAAATGATCGCAACCGGTAGGAGAAAGTACGAATCCCAGCGGCAGTTGCAACGGCAGTCCAACATTCTTGCCACGGTACGCTCGATGCTGGAGGAAGTCGGCTATGAAGGAATGACCATCCGCGGGCTAGCGAAGCGGGCGGGCGTGGCGCAGGGTACGCTGTACAACCTCTACGGTAGCAAGGACGCCTTGGTGCTGGCCGCGGTGGACGACCTGCTGGCACAATTGGATGGCACCGCCGCACGTCAAACCCGGGCCGAGGGAATCGACGCGATATTGACCTTGAGCGAGGTTATTGGCGAGCAGATTCAGGCCAGCCCCAAGTACGCCGACGCCATGACCAGGATACTGCTGCATGTACAACCCGACGATCCCCTGGTGGACGTGCTGTTTGCCCGTGCCTACCCGTTCCTGAAGTCGCAGTTGGAAATTGCCCAACAGAACGGCGACCTGCGGCCGGAAGTCGATACGGACAAGGTGGCGCGACATCTGGTCGGGCAGGCGTGGGGCCTGATGCTGCTGGGGATGCTGGGCATGATCCGGCGTGAGCACAGCATCAGGGAACGGCACCGTAGCGCCCTCATGACCCTGATTGGCATCGCGACGGATTCAGCGCGGAAACGCCTGCTGGAGTATCTCGCGGCACTCGACCAGGCTTGATCGATTGGCGGCGACATCAGCGGCGACATCGCGGTGCCGATCATCCCGCTATCGCCCCGCATTCCCGCAACGATGCGACTTCCATGTCGCCGAAGCCAAACGAACGCAACACCTCCTCCGTATGCGCGCCCGGCACCGCGGCACCGGTGGGCGTTTGCGGTGCCGTGCGGCTGAAACGCGGCGCGGGCGCGGCCTGGTGGATGCCGTCGACTTCCATGAAGGTGCCGCGCGAGGCGTTGTGCGGATGGGTGATGGCATCGCGAAAGTTCAGCACCGGCGCGTAGCAGATATCGGTGCCGAGCATGATCTCGTCCCATTCGTCCCGGGTCTTGCTCCGGAATATGGCTTCGAGCCTTTGTCGCATGGCGGGCCACTCCGCACGGTCCATCTGCGCGGCTAGGTCATCCTGCTCCCCGAGACCCGACTTCTCCAGCAACAGCGCGTAGAACTGGGGCTCGATGGCACCGATGGCGATGTGCTGCCCGTCTTTCGTCTCATAGGTGCCGTAGAAATGGGCACCGCCATCCAGCAGGTTGCTGCCGCGTTCCGGCACCCAGTACTCGGTGTTCATCATGCCGAGCAGCCCGTTCATCAGCAGCGCCGAACCATCGGTCATGGCGGCATCCACCACCTGCCCCTTGCCGGAGCGGCCACGTTCGAACAGCGCCGCGACGATGCCAAAAGCGAGCAGCATGCCGCCGCCGCCGAAGTCCCCCACGAGGTTCAGCGGCGGTGTCGGCCGCCGGCCCTTCTCACCGATGGAATGCAGGGCCGCGGTGAGCGAGATGTAGTTGATGTCGTGGCCGGCCGCACGGGAGAGCGTGCCGGTCTGGCCCCATCCGGTCATGCGCCCATAGACGAGCGCCGGGTTGCGCTCAAGGCAGATGTCGGGGCCGAGCCCCAGGCGCTCCATCACGCCCGGGCGAAAGCCTTCGATGAGCACATCGCAGCCTTCGGCGAGCCGCAGAACCGTTTCCACGCCCGCCGCGTTCTTCAGATCCACCGCGATGCTCTTGCGGCCCCGCGCCAGTACATCGGTGCGGGAGGTGGCCTGGCCAGCCGCGCTGGCCCGGTCCACGCGCACCACCTCGGCGCCCATATCGGCGAGCATCATGCCGCAGAACGGCCCCGGCCCGATGCCCTGTAACTCGATGACCTTAAGTCCCGCGAGTGGTCCCATGGTGTTTTCCCTATGTGCCCGAACGATGGATGATTGTCGCCTAGAATAGCAGACACCCAACCCGGGAGGGCTTGACAAATGCAGGCTGAAATTCCTGTTGAACTCGATCTAGCCAGTGTCGACGCCGTGCTTTCCACAGCTCGCTCGGTCAGGCGTCGGCTCGACTTCGGCCGCCCGGTGGAAGCCGCAACCCTACTCGACTGCATCGACATCGCCACCCAGGCCCCCACGGGGCTCGGCGGGGAAAACTGGCGGTTTGTCGTAGTGCTCGATAGCCGGGGAAAACGGCGTCTTGCCGAGCTATACCGGGCCGTGTTGCACGAGTTGATGGCCCGGCGCGGCCTGGTAATCAAGCCGACCCAGCAGGCACTGGTGGCGCGGCTGCACGAGATTCCGGCCATGATCCTGGTGTGCTCGATGGCGCCGGCGCCGGGGCGCGAGGTTGCCGAACAGGTGGCCTACTACGGCTCCATACTGCCGGCGGCCTGGTCGCTCATGCTGGCGCTGCGGGCGAGGCGGCTTGGCGCCACCTGGACGACATTGCTGTCTTCCCGGCAACGGGAGGTGGGTGCGATCATCGAGATGCCGCAGGACGCCGTACTAACCGTGATGCTGCCGGTTGCCTATACAAAGGATGCGAAGCTCGCACCAGCCAACCGCCTGCCGGCCCGCGCGGTTACGTTTTGGGACACCTGGGGGAACGAGCGATAGCCCGATGCCTCGTAGCCGGGGCCCAGGACCATCCCAAAGTGTTCGCTCTTGAGATAAAATTTCAGAGAATTCATTAGATTCCGAAGAATATTGCCGAATTTTTCGAAAAATGTTCGTAACCCATCTATATAGCGCTTTGCGGAGGGCTAGTCGGCGACTTTGGGATGGCCCTGAGCCGAGGGCCTTGTTTTGTGGCGTGAAGTGGGAACCTGTTCCCTCGGAATTTTCTGCGACGCAGGCTTGTGTGGAAGTTCGCGCCAGCGCACCGGTCGCCGGGGCAACTCCTAGCGGTCGATAGCCACGGTTGCACTGCCCTCAAGCGGCGCTGTGGAGCCTTCCCGTTCCAGCCAGACATCGCAGTCCGCCAGGGTTTGCCCGCCTTCCTCGCGTAGCGCGGTGACCTTGCCGCGGGCCACGATGTGGTCACCGTCCAGAACCACCAGTGGAAACCGCATGACCAGGCGGCGCAGGCACCGCGGCCCGGCCCAGGCGTGCAGCATGTTGACCATGTAGCTCAGCCCCAGCGGCCCCTGGTTGATGGTGTGCCTGCCGAAGCCAATCTTTTCCACAACCTCCGGGTCCCAGTGCACCGGGTTCGGGTCGCGCAGAATGGCCGCCATGGTGCGCATGCGCTCGGGCCGTACGCTTGCCATCACCCAGGGTGGAATTTCGTCGCCGACACGGACGTTCATGGTTGGCTCCTGTTGTAGTGCCAGGTGATGGTGGTGCGTGCGGCGTGGCCGCCATCCGGGCCGTGCAGGTTGAAACGGAACTGTATGCGGTCGAATGTGCGCGTCCCCTCGCTGCGGCGGTCGGCCGCGGTCACCTCGCCGGTGATGTGGTAGCGCACCTCCTCGCGCAGCGGCTCGAAAATCTCCCAATCGTAACTTTCAATACCGATCGAGAAGTCGGATTCCGCCTGCCCCAGGGCGAACATTTCCGCAATGCTGGTATTGGCGCCGAGGATCGGCACGTGGAATAGGGCCACCGGGTGGGCCAGCCCATTCGGCAGTGGCGGCGCTCCGGTGCACTCGGTGAGTAGAAAGTTCTCCCAGTGGGCAATGGTGTAGTCGCCCCCGGGAAACCGGTGGCCGACCAGCGCACGAATCTCATCGGCATTCGGGGTGCCCGCCCGGGCGGGGGCATCAGCGTTGGTCATAGGCTACGTCTGCTCCGTTGCTAGGGAGTTTGCCGGGCGGGGCCTGTGCCGCAAAGGCCACTCGCCGTAGCGGCACCAAGGTGGTTTCCGTCTTCCCCATTATTCAAACCCAGCGGCTGCCGTGCGGTCAACGGGTTTGACTGCGACTGTTGTAAACAAATAGAACTGTCCGCTTTTAAAACAAATAAAGTGTCCGGTTCTGCCGCGGGCCGCACGGGCAGGACTTTAGTGCCGACCCGCGGCAGAAACGTGTCTGTTCGCCAACCCTCCAAATCGTAGGTTCCGGGCCCGCTGTGGGGGTCCTCCTCTGTGCCCGCCGGCCAGCCAGGGCCGGAAGCTTGCTTACGGCCCTGGCCAACCCGTACGCCGCGGATCGCCTCGGGTCACCCGCAGGGCCGAAACGCAGTGGAGGAGCCGCGCAGCGGCTTGACGCGAGGCGAGCCGTGGCGTTGCCGGTCCCGGCAGCCCATCGGCTGGCGATTCCCGCAACCGGACCCGCGCGCCGAAGCCGGTGGTGCCGGCGAGAGGCCCCTCGTGCCCGTCGGTGCGGCCTACGCGGCAACGGCCACTTCCCCATCGGTTCGCAGCTCGCCCTCCGGGCTGTAGATGGCCAGCTTGCGCGGCCCATGCCAGACCGACAACTCGCCGCCCGCATGGCGGCGGACCTTGACCCGGACCCTGGCGTAGTGGGGCCGGTGACGGTTTGCGGGCAATTGCAGAATCCGCCCGTCGAAACGCACGCAGTTGTCCCGGCCGACGCCGCGCTCGTGAACCTCGCACAGGATGTCGTCCAGAGTCGAGGGGTCCCGACAGACAACGAACGCCGATCCCGCCTCGCGGGCCGGCCGCGCGAACTCCGCGTTGAAGGCCGGCAGATACATCTCCCGCACATGGCGGTTGGCGGAGACGATGTCCGTCACCCCCGCCGCGGCCAACTCGTTGGGCAGCCGTCCCTGGTGGGTGCCGAACGCACGTTCCGAGCGGCCCCGCGCCTCCGGCGAATACGCGGGAATCATCTCGATGCCGAGCTGCGCCATCGCCCGTCCGAACTGGGTCGGGTTCTCGCGGTCCACCCTGCCGCCCGCCGTCGGCGTGTTCCAATAGTGCGAACCCCGGTCCGTGTACAACGAGCAAAACAGACCCCGCCGCTCAATCGTCTCCCGCACCCCCCGAAAGCTGCTCCAGGTGCCTTCCTCCTCGCAGAAGAACATCGAATAGTGCTCGTTGGTGGCGTCGTCCATGGTCACGATCAGGTCCCAGCGCGCCGAGGCGATCCAGTGATGGTCGCTGCCGTCCTGATGCAACATCACGCCCGGCCACGGCGCCCGCTCCCGCCGCCTGCGGTGCTTGCCGCGGCCCTTCGACTTGGCCACCGCGCCGGCCTGTTGCAGCTTGTCCTTGACCCAACCGTAGCTGCGCTGTCCGCCGTCGCGCCGATACCAGGAATAGAAGTGCCTCACGTTCCACCCCTCGTGACGGGTCCGATATCGGTCCACCAGCCGCATCACCTCGTCCACCGGCGCCGCCCGGTGGGACACCCCGGACAGGCGCCTGTCCCGTAGGCCGTCGATCCCAAACCCCTCGTAGCGGCCAACCCAGCGCCGGAACGTCCGGGGACAAATCCCCAGCAACTGCGCCGCCTCCTCCTGCGTCAACCGGCGCTCCGTCCATACCGAGTGAATCTCCTCGAACAGCATCTTCCGCTTCTCCTGTAGCAGACTCGCCCTGCCCATCCTTTCACGCTCCGTCCAATAAAACAGAGCACTATGAGACCGGACAGTTCATCTGTTCTTAAAGCGGACACTTTATTTGTTCTTAACACGGGTTTGACTGCGACTTCTGTCGGTAACATGATGCCGCATTGGCTCGGCCTGCGGGTTGCGCCATTTGTATGCGAGGGGTGCCCCTCGCGCTCCCGGGCTGAGGCTATACGCGGGAGGTGCGCACGATTTCGACGGCGGTGCTCCCTCGCGCTCCCCGGCTGAGTCTTTGTATGCGAGGGGTGCCCCCTCGCGCTCCCCGGCTGAGGGCTCTTGCCGTGGTGATTACGCCTGCACCGCGGTTTGATCAGCCGATGTGGAAGGGTTGTGGCCGGGCTGGCCGCGGCGGGATTGTGGAGAAGCTTGTGACACGAGACGCCAAGTTTATGGAGGGCCGTATTGCTTTCACGCCGGGGCAGTCGGTGTCGCTCACGGCGGTGCTGTTGCTGGCGTTCGCGGCATCGCTTGGCATGGCGTTCAATGTCGATGCCATCGTGCTCTCGTTTGCGGCCACCAACTTCCAGGCGGGGCTTGTGGCTTCCACGGAGATGGGCGCCATAGCCGCGGGTAACCTGCTGCTCGCCCGGCTGGCCCCGCGCTTGCATGCGCACCGGGTGTATGTCCTGGGTACGCTGGCGATTGTTCTTTTCAACCTGTTGTCCCTGTTCACCGAATCGGTTTGGGAATTGCTGGTGCTGCGCGCCCCGGCGGGCTTTGCGCTGGGCGCGGTGGTGTCCACGGTGATGGCTACTGCTGCCCGCTCGGCAACACCCGAACTGACCTTCGGCGTCATCAATTCGCTGGTGGGCGTCATGGGCCTCGCCCTGGCGTTTTTGCTGCCCCGGGCGCTGCACGCGCATGTGCTGGCGAATGACCTGTCGCCCGGTTTCCTGGCTTGGAACGAGCTGGACGGGCTGTATGCCGTGTATGTGGTGTGCTCGCTGCTGGCGCTCGCGTTCATTCGCGGCACACCGGTGTTGAAACCGTTGCCGGCACCCGACCCTAATGTGCAGCCACCTTCCAAGGGGATTGGCTGGCTTGCCCTGTTCGGGATTGGGCTGATCTTTTTCGGACACGGTACCCTGGGGCTCTTCCTGGTTAGGGTAGGCCGCGCCGTGCTCCTCGAGGCGGAGATAATTGGCTATGTGATGATGGCCGGTGCCGTAGTCGGCATCCTGTGCCCGTTGCTGGCAGGCTACATCGGCAGCCGCACCGCGCCGGGGCTGCCGGTGCTGGTCATCGTTTCGATATTGCTGGTGACGGGCCTGGCGTTGTCCGGTGCCGACAGCACCCTGGTGTTCTTTCTCGCCACGCCCCTGTTCGCGGCACTGCCCACGGCATTGATGCCGATCATGCTGGGTGTGTTGTCCCGCTTCGACCCTACCGGTGCGCTGGCCGGCTCACATCCGGCGTTTGTGCTGATTGGCGGTGCGGTAGCCCCCTTCGCCGGCGGTGCCATCAGCGACGCGGCAGGCGGCTTTGCGGCGAACGGGTGGTTCGCGGCGGGCTGCTTCGTGGTTGGCCTGCTACTTTGCCGCCCGGTGATGGCCCAGGCCCGCCGCTAGGCAGGGCATGCCGTCGTTGCCGGCGCGGCGGCCCGGCCATCCCAAAGTCGCCCACCAGCCCTTGGCAAAGTCCGGCGCGATCAACGCGGCCCTCGGTAGAGTATCCGCGCTAGAACCACGGGATGGTCTCGGGTGGATAGTCGCCGCAGCCGAGCGCCTCATACTCGGCTTCGTCGAACCACTCCGTCTGCCGGAACACGCGCACGTAGGTGGCGCAATGCAGACGCTTTTCCTTGAAACCGGTATCGGCAACCAGCTCCGCCTTGATTGCCGCATAGGTCACCACCTCGTCGTCCATCCGAATGCCGCCGTCCGTGGGTGTGTCGAAAATGATCGAGGACTCGCCGTTCGTCCCCCAGGCGAGCCAGGGTGTTTGCGCGCCGTCGCGGCCCATGCCGGGGTCGCCGGTGTAGGCGAATTCCGCCCAATAGGACATCATGCTTGCCGATAGCAGGCGTTGATTTTCGTCGTTGGGGTACAGGTAGCCCAGACCGAGCCCATTGAACTCCCCAAATACAAACCCGATCTCAAGAGCGTGGGCGGCACCCAGGGCGGTGCTGAGGTCGTAGCCCATAAGGCTCGGTTCCTCGTCCCAGTCGAAGCGATAGGCGTAGACGTTGGGGTTGCCGGAGGCGGCCATGGCCCGGGCCAACTCATCGACGCCCCTGGCCTTCCAGGCGCGTGCGCCGTAGTGCACCAGCCGCCGGTAGCTGTCCTCGTCTTTCAACGAATAGAAGATGCCCAGAAAGTTGCCGACATACCTGGGGTCGCGCGCCATGAACAGGGCGGGCTCGTCGCGGTTGCTGCCAAGGACGACGGGAACCTGGTTGTGGTTGTCGGCATTTGCAAACAGCTCCCCGGTGGCGAGATCAGGCAACACGTAGCCATCGCCGAAATTGTCGGGCAGGTAGACCATGCCGAAGCCACCGCCGTCGAGCACGGCGAAGATGTCCTTAGGCGACTTCCCGTATAGGTACTCGCGAATCGCGGAATCCGGCCAGGCTTCCTGAAAATCGCGTGGCGTCTGGCCTGCCCCGGTCAGGCCGTCGGTGGCCACCAGGCGGTTGACGATTTCGCGCCCGCTGTTCGCGTGGCCGCCGTCGCTGGCGTGGTTCCGGCCGAGCGTCGGGTCGGTCGCATCGAAGCCGCCGCTCTGTACGATGGCGCGGTGGAACAGGCCGGCGGCCAGGGGAGACGCCATCATCGCCAGGGTGTCGCGCGCGCCGGCGGATTCGCCGAACACCGTCACGTTGCCGGGGTCGCCACCGAATGCGGCGATGTTGTCGCGGGTCCATTGCAGCGCCCGTATCATGTCGAGGGTGCCGTAGTTTCCGGAATCATTCGCCGGGTCGCCGGATTGCAGGGCGGGGTGGTTGAACCAGCCGAACACGCCAAGCCGGTAATTGATGGTGACCACCACCAGGTTGTGGGCCGTCGCCAGCCGGGTGCCGGAGTAGCTGCCGCCATGGCCTATGGTGTTGCCGCCGCCGTGCAGCCAGAACATGACCGGCAGCTCCCGCGCGTTGGGCGGCGACCAGATGTTGAGGTAGAGGCAGTCCTCATCGCCGAGTACCCTGTCGCTCCCCTCGTCGGCACCGCTGAAGGTCGTTGCGAACTGCGGGCAGGGCGAACCCGGGGCAAGGGCCTCGATAACCTCGGCGGAACGGGTGGGCGGTTGCGGTGCCCGCCAACGCAACTCGCCGACCGGCGGCTGGGCGAATGGCACACCCAGCCAAGCGCGGGCACCCTGGGCATCGATAAAGCCCACCACCTCGCCGCTTTCCGTACCCCTGTGCGTCATGTCGCTGCGCACCGGCGGTGTCTGCGGCTCCGGCAAACTGCGGACATATAGAACACCGCCCAAGACGACCGCCGCGGCAACAACAATCACTACAATGGCTACCTTTTTCATAATGCCTCCATTTTGGGGAGCCCTCAGCCGGGGAGCGCGAGGGGGCACCCCTCGCATACAAAAGCCTCAGCCGGGAGCGCGAGGGGGCACCCCTCGCATATAAAAGCCCTCAGCCGGGGAGCGCGAGGGGGCACCCCGACTGGACCCGGCGCAACACCAGCTCCCGACCCTCAGCCGGGGGGAGCGCGAGGGAGTACCCCTCGCATGCAAAGCCCCCAGTAGTGTATCAGTTTGAATTTGTGGGCCGAGCGGAAGCACGGCACACAGGGGATTCGGCAGGCTCGGGATTCAAGCTGATGCACTACCGTTTGCCGTGGCTGGTTTGTGGGCCCTCGGTTCCTGTGGTACAAGCGGAGCCTTGTTCCATGGGGGCTGTGCCGGGGCTTGACGTGGGTCCGCTAGGGCATATTCGGGTACTCGACCTCACCCACGCCAGGGCGGGGCCCACCGCGGTGCGGCTACTTGCCGACTGGGGTGCGGACGTGCTGAAGATCGAACCGCCGGTGGGTCGGGGCGACTCGCGGGGAATCGGCGGTGACCGGCACAGTGCCGACGAGCAAAACTTGCATCGCAACAAGCGCAGCCTGACGCTGGACCTTAAGGATCCGCGCGGCCACGCGCTGTTTATGCGGCTGGCGGGGAACGCCGATGTGGTGGCCGAGAATTTCAAGACCGAGGTGAAGCATCGGCTCGGCGTTGACTACGAATCCGTCAAGGCGGTGAATCCGCGCATTGTCTACGCCAGTATTTCCGGGTTCGGCCAGAGCGGCCCGTACAGCGGCCGCGCCGGTGTCGATCAGATCGTGCAGGGCATGAGCGGGCTCATGTCGGTCACCGGGCCGCCGGGCACCGGGCCCTGGCGCGTCGGCATCGCCATCAGCGACACCGCCGCCGGGATGTTTCTCGGCCAGGGTATCCTGCTTGCGCTCCTACACCGCGAGCGAACCGGGCAGGGTCAGTGGGTGCACACTTCCCTGTTCGAGGCGATGCTGAACAAGCTCGATTTCCAGGCGGCGCGGTACACCATGAACGGTGAGGTACCGGAGCAACAGGGCAATGATCACCCCTACCTGGTTCCCATGGGCACGTTTCGTTCCAAGGACGGCTTGGTGAACATCGCGGCGTCGGGCGGGCGCCTGTGGCGGCGGTTCTGTCGGGCGCTGGGTGCGGCAGACCTGTCGCGTAAACAGGAATACCGGCAGGCTGCGGGCCGTGCGCGGCGCAAGCTGGCGCTCAATGCGGAAATCGAGGCCGTAACCAAGCGCTTCACCACGGCGGAACTGGTGCGCAAGTTGAACGAAGTGGGGGTCCCCTGCGGGCCGATCAACAGCATCGACGGGGCGTTCGAGGACGAACACGCCAGGCACCTCGGCATGGCGAAGCCGGCACCGCACCCGGAGCTGGGCGACCTGAACCTGGTTCGCTCGCCGATCAACCTCAGCGCCTTCCCGCACCCGGAGCGGTTCGACAACGCAGCACCCGACCCTGGCCGGGACACCGATGCGATTTTGCAAGAACTGGGCTGCGGCCGGGGCGAGATTGCCGCCCTGCGTACCGAAGGCGTGATCTAGTGCCCGCCGCGCAACGGGAGAAACTTGCCAATTCCCAGCGCGTGGGCTACGGCCTCGCCGACTTCGGCATCAACCTGTACTTCATCTCCGTGATGACGTACCTGTTGTACTTCTACACCGATGTATTCGGCCTGTCCGCCGCGGCCGTGACCGGTGTGATGCTGGTGGCGCGGCTGGTCGATGCCATCACCGACCCGATCATGGGCGCCATTGCCGAGCGCACGCGCAGCCGCTGGGGGCGCCTGCGGCCCTACCTGTTGTTTGGCGCGCTGCCACTTGCGGTGCTTGCCGTACTAACGTTTACCATCCCGGACTTCTCCGCCTTGGGCAAGCTGTGGTGGGCCTACTTCACCTATGTCGGCTTTGGCATCGCCTACACGGTGGTATCCATCCCGTATTCCACGCTGACGGCGTCGCTGACCACCGATCACCACGAGCGCACGGTACTGTCGACGATTCGCATGGCCTGCGCGTTTGCCGGAGGGTACGTCATATCGGTGGGCACCCCAAACCTGGTCGGCTGGTTTGATACCGAGGCGGCGGGCTACCAGTGGTCGATGGTGCTCTACGCCGTCGTCGCCACAGCCATGCTTTGGGCGACTTTCGGGTTAACCGAAGAGCGTATTCGGCCACCGTCCAAACAGCGGCTCTCTATGGGCGATAGCGCCAAGGCGGTGTTTTTCAATCCGCCGTTGCTCGTGGTCATCGTCATGTTTTCCTGCAGCATGCTGTCGTACACCGTGCGTCAGGCAGCCGCGCCCTATTTCTTCAAATACAACCTGGAACGGCCCGAGCTGATCGGTACCTGGTTTGGCGTTACGCTGCCGGTGATGTTCGTGGGCCTGCTGCTCACGCCCGCGCTGGCCAGCCGGTTTGGCAAGTCCGGGGGGATCCTCATCGGCGCGCTGGTGACCATCGCTGCCGCCCTCGGTATGCACTTCACGCCCTATACCGAGATTGAACTGATTTTCGCCTGGGGCTGCCTGATGGCTCTGGGCGGTACGCCGCTTGCCGTGCTCGGCTGGGCCATGTTGCCGGATACGGTGGATTACGCCCAGTGGCGCTTGGGAGTACGCGCCGACGGTGCCATCTTCTCAATGTCGAGTTTCTTCCAGAAGCTGGCCAAGGCCCTGGGCGGTGCCGGCATCGCCGCCGTGCTTGCGCTGGCGGGCTATGTCGCCAATGTTGAGCAGTCGCCCGCCTCGCTGGCGGCCATTCACGGCCTGATGACCCTGGTTCCAGCGGGCATCATGGTGATCATGATCGTGGCGGCGAGAGCCTACCGGTTGGATGCCAGAACCCACAGGCGGCTGCTGGCGGAGTTGGATGCCGCGCAGTCTGGTAGGACGCGTCCCACGGCTGCGGGGTGAGGGGTGCCCGTGGCTGCCGGCGTCATCGGTTTGCCGTTGGCTCCGGGTATCGACATGGCGTTGCCGTCACGCCTATAGCCTTGCGCTGAACGCCGGCATTGCGTTGAATTGCGGCAGGTCGTAGAGCGAACCATGGAGTTTAGAGACTACTACAGCACACTGGGGGTTCCGCGTACGGCCGCTCCGGAGGACATCAAGCGCTCGTACCGGCGGCTGGCGCGCAAGTACCATCCGGACGTCAGCAAGGAGCCCGAGGCGGAAGAGCGGTTCAAGGAAGTGCAGGAAGCCTACGAAGTACTCAAAGATCCGGAGAAGCGCGCCGCCTACGACCAGTTTGGCGCGAACTGGCAGGCCGGGCAGGAGTTCCAGCCACCCCCGGAATGGAAGTCCGGTGTCGACTTCGCCGGAGGCGGCTACACCGATGCCGGCGGCTTCAGCGAGTTCTTCGAGTCACTGTTCGGCAGTGCCGGACCGCGCGGTTCCGGCGGTCATTCGCGGTTGCGGATGAAAGGGGAGGATCTGCACACCAAGGTGGTCATCGACCTGGAGGATTCCTATGCCGGCCCGTCTCGCGGCCTGTCCCTGCAGGTTCCCGAACTGGACGACAACGGCCGTCTTGTCACGCGCCCGCGCACCCTGAACGTCAAGATTCCCAAGGGCATCACCGGCGGCCAGCGCATCCGGCTTGCCGGGCAGGGTGGCCCGGGGCTCGGGGGTGCGCCCGCGGGCGACCTGTATCTTGAAATCGTGTTCGCCGAGCATCCGCTCTACGAGGTGGCGGGTCGGGATCTCTACCTGCACCTGCCGTTAACGCCCTGGGAAGCCGCGCTCGGCGACACGGTGACTGCGCCGACCCTGGGTGGCAAGGTGGAACTCAGGATTCCGCCGGGGTCCCAGTCTGGAAACAGGCTGCGTCTGAAGGGCCGGGGGCTCCCCGGCAACCCTCCCGGTAACCAGTATGTGGTTCTGGACGTGGTGACGCCTAGGGCCGACTCGGACAGGGCGCGGGCTCTCTACGAGCAGATGAAACGCGAACTGCCTTTCAATCCAAGATCGGATATGGAGATTTAAAATGAAGGGGCGACGGGGGCGCATTGTGGTGGGTACCGTCATTGGCGAACAAACGGTGTTCACGCTGCGGGAACTCTGCCTCGCCTGTGGCGTGCATGCCGAACTGGTGATCGAGATGGTGGAGGAGGGCGTACTAGAGCCCCGTGGCGTCGCCCCCTCTGAGTGGCGTTTCTCGGGCCGGGCGGTTATACGGGCACAGAAGGCGCTCAACCTGATGCGCGACCTGCAGGTAAACTGGCCGGGCGCGGCGCTGGCGCTCGACCTGCTGGAAGAGATCGAACAACTGCGTCTTAATCGGCGCACGGCGAGCTACCCTGTACGCCGCGGCGGAGCAGGCGGTCGATGAGGTTCGACTACTCGGCAAGCGGCTACGCGATACGCGATGACATTCCCGATGCGCACCGGGCGGTTTGGCGGAAGATCGGTGAGCCGGGGTGCTGGTGGCGTGGGTCGGATCGCGTCGCCTTCGTCGAGGAATCGCGCAACGCCCGCCGTTGCGAGGCTTGCGCTAAGCGCAAGGCGGCCTTGTCCCCAAACGTCGATTGCGGCCCCCACAACGCGACAACGAACTTGCCGGAGGCGGTCGTCGATGTCGTGCACCGCATCACCACCGATCCGGCGCGCCTTTCCAGGGGCTGGCTCGACCGGGTTAATACCAACGGAGTAACCGATGAACAGTATGTGGAGCTCCTCGGCGTGGTGGTGGCCGCCATCAGCGTCGATGCCTTTCATCGTGCGCTCGGTTTGCCGTTGGTGCCGCTGCCGGCCGTGGTGGCGGGCGCACCTAGCGGCTATCGGCCGCCGGGGGCCGCGGATTCCGGGGCCTGGGTGCACACGGTACAGCCGGAGGCCGCCGGCGAGGCCGAAGCCGATCTTTATCCGGGCGGGCGCACCGGCAATGTCATTTCCGCCATGAGCCTGGTTCCCGATTCCGTGCGGCTGCTGCTCCGGCTGAGCGACGCCCACTATTTGCCGATGCAGAGCATTATGACGCCGAACGACAATGCCGGCCGGGCCATCTCGCGCAGCCAGATCGAATTGCTGGCGGGCCGCGTTTCGGCGTTGAGCGACTGCTTCTACTGAACCAGCTCGCATGCGCTGATGCTCCGTGCGAGTGCGCGAACCACCGGTGAGGACATCGATTTGGCGGGCATTGTCGCGGGCGATGCCGTGGCCACGGGAATTCCCGGCGACAAGGCCCTGCTCGCCTTTGCCGAAAAGAGCCTGGGGGACGATGCGCGAGGCACCGCCGAGGCCCGGCGGCGGGTGCTGGAGGAATTGGGCGGGCCGGCGCTAATCGATGCCGCCGGCGTCGTCGCCAACTTTCAGCGCATGGTGCGTATCGCCGATGCCACCGGCATACGGCTTGATGAGCGGGTGAGTGCGCTGACCGCCGACCTACGCGACGAACTCGGCATCAACGCCTACGGCACCGCGAGGCTTACGCCCTAACCCGGCCGTCCCAAGCGAACCTCCTGGGAGTTCCCGCCCCGGCGACCAGCGCACCGACGCACGGGAAAGTGGCTACTTCCCTGCAAGCCCGTCGGGCTTAGCTACTTTGAGTATCGCATTCAACGCCTTTACAACAGTCGGCAACCCCAATATTCTCTTCTGTGGCTTCGATTCTCGCCAGAGAACGGAGACCGGCGTCTCTAGGAGATGCCAACTGCTACACCATGACGAGGACTTGATCCAATGAGGGACAGGTACCCGATACGTCGGCCCGCGACTGCCGCCGTTTGCCCCTGTCCCTCCGCCGACGGGGGGAATAGGCATGAACGTACTGGACTTTAACAAGCGCAAGGCCGCGAACCATCCCATCTCCATGGTCACCTGCTACGACTACTGGTCGGCGCGGGTGCTGAACCAGACCGAGGTCGATACGCTGCTTGTCGGCGACAGTCTCGCCATGGTCATGCACGGCTTCGACAGCACCGTGCATGCCACGGTGGAGATGATGGCGCTGCACCTGCGGGCGGTGCGGCGCGGCGCACCGGACAAATTCGTGGTCGGCGACATGCCGTTCCTCTCGGTGCGCAAGGGCGATGCCTGCGCCATGGACGCGGTTCAAGAGCTCATGCAGGCGGGGTCCAACGCCGTGAAAATAGAGGGCGAGGCGGGTCAGCTCGACCTCATGGCCCACATCGTCGAGTCGGGCGTGCCGGTAATGGGGCATCTCGGCCTGACCCCGCAATCCGTGCAGGCCTTCGGTGGCCACAAGGTGCAGGGGCGCAACGAAGGCCAGGCCGCCGAAATACTCGCGTCCGCGCGGCGGCTCGAGGCGGCAGGCTGCTTTGCGCTGGTGTTGGAGTGTGTACCCTCGGAACTCGGTCGCTTGATTTCCCAGGAGCTCGGTATCCCAACCATCGGTATCGGCGCCGGGCCGCACACCGACGGCCAGGTGCTGGTATTGCAGGATATGCTCGGCATGAGCCGCTGTTTCAAACCCAAATTCCTGCGCCACTACGCGGATGGCTACGGCATGATCGATGCTGCGGTAAACCAGTTCCATCATGAAACCTGCACCCGGTCGTTCCCGTCCCGCACGGAATGCTATGGCTGACGAGTTCGTTGCCGAGCGGTACGCCCGCGCTGGTGTCTCAACAAGTCATGAGAACGCCGAAGCCTGACTAACAAAAAGTTCGGCACCGAGCGGTGCGCCTGCCCTGGGAAGCACCCACTCGGAGGTCGTGCGCGAAAGCAAACGAAACGGGAATTCGTTCCATGCAAGTTTCCAGATCATTGGGGCAATGGCGCGCCGCCCGCGCATCTATTGCGGGCACCATTGGCTTTGTGCCCACTATGGGTGCCCTGCATGCCGGCCATGCCGCGTTGTTGCGGCGCAGTCTGAGGGAGAACGATTGCACCGTCGCCAGCATCTACGTGAATCCGGCCCAGTTTGACGATGTGGATGATCTGGCCGCCTATCCCCGGTTGCTCGACGCCGACCTGAATCTGTGCAGTACGCTGGGCGTAGACCACTTGCTCATTCCGGGCCGGGAAGAAATCTATGCCGATGGCTACCGCTACCGGCTGGAAGAATGCGAATTCAGCCGCGAACTGTGTGGTGCGCATCGGCCGGGTCACTTCACCGGTGTGCTCACCGTGGTGATGAAACTCCTTAACCTGGTGAGGCCCGAGCGGGCCTATTTCGGCGAGAAGGATTTCCAGCAGTACCTGCTCATTCGCGGCATGGCTACGGCGTTTTTCATGGATGTCGATATCGTGGCGTGCGCGACCGTGCGGGAAGACGATGGCCTGGCGCTGAGTTCACGCAACGTTCTACTTACCGATGAGGGCAGGCGGTTGGCGTCCGGGCTCAACCGGGTGCTGCGCTCCGGGGCTGCCGACCATGCGGTTGCGGAAGAACTCGAGGGCCTCGGGTTTGCCGTCGACTATGTCGTATCCAGGTTTGGCCGCCGTTTCGCCGCGGTGTCCGTTCCGGGCCGCCAGGGAGCGGTGCGGCTCATCGACAATGTCGCGCTGCACGAGCCGGTCACCTAGCGCGCAGATCCCCCGGGGCTGCGATGGTTACGCCAGCTTTGCCCGGGTGCGCGTGCCCAGGACCGCCACTTCCGCCCCGTCTATGGTGAAGGGAGCCCGTGCGCACATGGGCAAAAGACAAGCGAGGCCGTAACCGGCCTGGTTCCTACCCGGAGCAACCTTCGCCAACGTGAAGGCAATCGATAGGAAACCAACAGAGCTCGAATTCAACGAGCCGCCTGGCGCGATAGGCGCGCTAGAACGGAGACCACCAGCGTCGGCCCCGCTTGAGCCGGCGTTCGCAGTCCTGTAGTTGCCGTTCGTATTTTTTTGCCCGATCGGCGACCTTGCGGGCGGCGGCCTGCACTTGCCCCTTGCCCCGGTAGCTGGCCCGGGCGTAGCCGCCATGGCCTTCGTGATAGGCCAGATAGAGGCGATAGGCGTCGGTGTTGGAGATGCCGTTGCGCTTGTGGCTCTGGCGGTTGTACCAACCGACGAAGTCGATGGCGTCCGTGAAATCGTCGCGGTCGGCGCCACCACGCCCGGTTGCCCTCACATAGTCGAGCCAGGCGGCGTCGGTGGCCTGGGCATAGCCGTAGGCGTCGGGGCGCCGCCATGGAATGAAGCCGAGCAGCTTGCGACGGGGCGGCTTGGCGCGGGCGCGGAAGGTGGACTCCTGGTGGGTGATCGCCATCATCACGGGTATGGGCGAGTTCCAGCGATTCGAAGCGCGGCGGGCGTCGCGGTACCAGTTTTTCTTCTCGCTGAAGACCTCACAGAGATTGCCGGGATTGGTGGGAGGCGACGAGGCGCATCCGGCGAGCATGATCGTGGCCAGCAGTCCGACGCCGGCTATGGCCTGTCTTCTACCAACTTTAGCAACGATGCGGTGCATAGATTATCCCAGCTTCATTGTGTATGCCCGGTGTGTTTGGAGTGGGACAGCAATTCTCAGTTTAGCGTCCAACTTCATCGTTCGGCGCGTAGCGCCCCGCGTTTCCGGCTTAACTCGGGCCAAATCGACCGGCAAACCCTTCCTGTAGAGGGGTTGCACGCCACAACGGGAATTGCTGGCGATGGGAACCATCTCAAAGTGTTCGCCCTTGCAGGGGAATTTCTGGAAAGGCGTCGGATGCCACAGATACATTGCTCGATCTGCCGAAGAATGTTGATAAGGCATCCATATCGGGCCCTGCCGAGTGTTGGTGGAGGACTCCGGGATGATCCTGGCCGTTGCGATTCCCAGGGTAGTCAACCGGAACGCTCTGTTGGGTTGCGAGTGTGCGGGATTTACGCGGGTGTTGGCAACCGGTTGGCGGCGGTTGCCTGGCGCTGACGCACAGGCAACGGAATCCGCCCCCACCGCCCAATCCCACTCGGCGCCGGCCATACTCAACGCCGCCCGCCAAGCCCAGGGTGGCTCCATCAAGGCCCGCGGCGCGAGTATAATGGCACCATCATGTTCGATAACCTTTCTGATCGTCTCGGCCAGACCTTGCGGGGCATTACCGGCAAGGCTCGTCTTTCGGAGGAGAACGTTGCCGCGGCGATGCGCGATGTGCGCGTGGCGCTGCTGGAGGCGGATGTTGCTCTGCCGGTGGTCAAGTCGTTCACCGACAAGGTGCGGTCCCGGGCGCTCGGCCAGGTGGTCACCAGGGCGCTCAACCCGGGCGAGGCCTTTGTCAAGATCGTGCACGAGGAACTGATCGATGTCCTAGGCGGTGCCAACGATGCTCTGAATCTTGCGGTAGCACCACCCGCCGTGGTGCTTATGGCCGGGTTGCAGGGGTCGGGCAAGACCACCACGGCGGCCAAGCTCGCACACTTTCTTAAGGAACGTCAGCGCAAGAAGGTGGCCCTGGTCAGCGCCGATGTCTACCGGCCCGCGGCCATCGAGCAATTGGCGACGCTCGCGAATGAAGTCGGTGCCCGGTGCATCGCTTCCACTGGGAACGAGCGGCCGGTCGACATCGCCACGCGCGCCATGCGGGACGCCGCCGCGCGGCTTGATGACGTGCTCATCGTCGACACCGCCGGTCGGCTGGCGGTGGATGCCGAGATGATGCGCGAGATCAGCGCCCTGCAGGAAACCCTGCAACCGGTCGAGACCCTGTTCGTGGTGGACGCCATGACCGGCCAGGACGCGGCCACCACCGCCAAGGCATTCGACCAGGCGCTGGAACTGACCGGTGTCATTCTCGCCAAGGCGGATGGAGACGCCCGGGGCGGTGCCGCCCTGTCGGTGGCTTTCATCACGGGCAAGCCGATCAAGTTCATCGGCATGGGCGAACGCCCCGACGCCTTGGAGCCGTTCCATCCGGACCGCCTGGCCTCGCGGATCCTGGGCATGGGCGACATGCTCAGCCTGATCGAGGAAGCCGAACGCAAGGTAGACAAGCGCAAGGCGGGGCGTCTGGTTCGCAAGTTGTCCAAGGGCGGGCGGTTCGACCTAGAGGATTTTCGCGATCAAATCCAGCAGATGGCGGACATGGGCGGCGTCGGCAACCTGATGGAAAAGCTGCCGGGGGCCCAAAACCTGCCGGCTGCGGCGCAATCCCGGCTCGACGACGGGGTGTTCAGGCGCTTTGCCGTGATCATCGACTCCATGACGCCCCGGGAACGCCGCTTCCCGGATCTCATCAACGGCTCGCGCAAACGCCGCATCGCCGGGGGTAGCGGTACACAGATTGCCGATGTCAACCGGTTGCTCAGGCAGCACCGCCAGATGCAGAAAACCATGAAGAAGGTTACCCGCAAGGGCGGTATGCAGAGGGTGATGCGGGGCTTGCAGGGTGCGCGCGCCCGCCCGGGTATGCGCCGCCGCTAGTGCTCCATCGAACTGATACGTCTTTATCAATTCGATGGAGCACTAGGGAACCTCTGAACAAGTCGCGTTCGCCCAGCGCCCCGCTGTTTGCGGTGGGAGATGGCGTTGCGGCCATGGGAAGGCGACCCGTCGTCTTAGCCGGTGGTTTTCCGATGATCACGCGATTAGAATACCGCGCCTTTCGTATGAGGGTCTGCATAGCATGGTGACGATTCGCCTGGCGCGGCACGGTGCCAAGAAGAATCCGTTCTACCACGTCACGGTCGCCACCCGCGCCGCGGCGCGTGACGGGCGTTTTATCGAGCGCGTGGGTTTCTTCAATCCAGTGGCCAAGGGGCACAGCGAGGCCCTGCGTATCGATCTGGCCCGGGTGGACTATTGGCTCTCGGTTGGGGCGAAGCCGTCGGACCGGGTGGGCCAACTGATTAAGCGGGCGCGCGCCGAACAGGCGGCCGCCGACGCGGCGTTGCCTGCAGCGGCCGAAGCTGAACCGATGGCCGATACAGCGCCATCGGTTGACGAAGCTCCGGTGGCCGAGGCGGCACCGGTCGAAGCAAGCTAGGAACCGGGGGTGCCCCGAGGGGCGGTACAGGCCGAACACGCGGGGGAAGCCGAAGCGCCTGCCGCGGCGGACGATGGATCCGGCAACCGGGCTGCCGGCTGATACTGATCCCCCGCTCGCCGAAGAGCCGGTTGTCGTCGGCCAGGTAGGCGGCGCCCACGGTGTTCGCGGTTGGGTGCGCCTCACATCCTATACAGACCCACCCGGCAATCTGCTGCAATATCGGCCCTGGTTTCTGCGCTGCGCCGGGGAATGGCGGGGCATTGAGGTGCTTGAGGCCCGGCCTCGCGGCGAAGGCTTCGTGGCTTGGTTCTCCGGTATCCAGGACCGCGACGCGGCGCTTGCCCTCCGGGGTTCCGAGGTCGGCGTGCCGGCCTCCAGTTTTCCGCCGGCCGACCCGGGCGAAACCTATTGGCGGGATTTGATTGGGCTTCGGGTCGTCAATCGGGACGGTACCGCGCTTGGTATCGTCGAGCGATTGATCGAAACCGGTGCCCACGATGTGTTGGTGGTCAAAGGGGAGCGGGAGCGGTTGATTCCGTTTGCGAGGGAGTTCGTGACCGAGGTTCTGCGCGAACAAGGATTGCTGCGTGTCGATTGGACGGACTTCGACTGATATGTGGATAGGTGTTGTCAGTCTCTTTCCGGAACTGATCGCCGCCATTGCCTCCGTCGGCGTGCTCGGCCGCGCTGTGCGGGGGGGCGGCTTGACCATCGAGGCGTTCAACCCCCGCGACCATGCGGCGGACCGCCACGGCACCGTGGACGACCGGCCCTACGGCGGCGGCCCCGGTATGGTGATGATGGCGCCGCCGCTGCTCGCCTGTATCGACCGGGCCAGGTCGAAGGCGCCTGCCGCGCCCAGGGTGGTGTGCCTGTCGCCCCAGGGACGCCGGCTCGACCAGGCGGCGGTCGAGCGGCTTGCCGCGTTGCCGAGCCTAGTGCTCTTAGCGGGCCGCTACGAGGGTATCGATGAACGGGTGCTGGAACTGGCGGTTAGCGAAGAGGTATCCATCGGCGACTATGTGCTGAGTGGCGGGGAACTTGCGGCCATGGTGCTGGTCGATGCCATCTGCCGGCTGCTGCCCGGCACCCTTGGCAACCGCGACTCCACAGCGTGCGAATCGCATCTTGATGGATTGCTCGAATATCCGCACTATACGCGCCCCGAAACGGTTGCCGGCCGGGAAGTGCCGGCGGTACTGCTAAGCGGCGACCATGGGGCGATAGCGCGATGGCGCCGGGCCGCGGCGCTCAGGCGAACTTGGCAACGCCGGCCCGACCTGTTGGCCCAGCGGCCCCTTGGCGATGCGGATACGGCGTTGTTGGCCGCGGAACTCACCGGCGCGGACGAGGAGATGCACGATGCGTAGGAATAAGATTCTCGAGGAACTTGAACGCGAACAACTCAACAACGATATCCCCGATTTCTCGGCGGGGGATACGGTTGTTGTACAGGTCAAGGTCCGCGAAGGCGCGCGCGAACGGCTGCAGGCATTCGAAGGTGTCGTCATCGCCAAGCGCAACCGCGGCCTCAATTCCTCCTTCACCGTGCGCAAGGTATCCCACGGCGTTGGCGTGGAGCGCACCTTTCAGACCCACAGCCCACTCATCGCCTCGGTGCTGGTCAAGCGCCGTGGCGATGTGCGCAAGGCCAAGCTCTACTACCTGCGCCAGCGCTCCGGCCGCTCGGCGCGGATCAAAGAGAAGGTGTGAGCCATCGCGCCGACCCGGAGCGCAGCCGCACTCGGCGGTCTGGGCACCCGGGTCGCCCGGCGGAGACACACCCGGCCATCGACCAATACCTCGACGAGGTTTGGCTTGAGAAGGGCCTAAGCGACAATACGCTTGCGGCCTACCGCCGGGATTTGCGGGCGCTCGCCAAGGATGTCGGCAAGGATTTGTTGCGGGTCTCCGAGCGCGATCTGTTGAATGTCTTGGCCAAGCGCTACGAGGCGGGCTATCGGGCGACCAGTTCGGCCCGCTGGCTCTCCTGCGTAAAGGGGTTCTACCGTCACAGCCTGGCCCGGGGCAGAATCGCCAAGGACCCGGCGGCGCACCTCGAACACCCAGTGTTGGGCCGGCCGCTGCCGGGCACCCTGTCGGAAAGCCAGGTGGTTGCCTTGTTGGAAGCGCCCGATTCGACCACTCCGGTCGGGCTGCGGGACCGCGCCATGCTGGAGCTGCTGTACGCCACGGGCTTGCGCATCTCGGAACTCGTTTCGCTTGGCACCGCCTCTATCAATCTACGCCAGGGCGTGGTTCGCGTGGTGGGCAAGGGCGGCAGGGAGCGCCTGGTGCCGGTGGGCGAGGAAGCCCTGGCCTGGGTGGAGCGATTCAGCCGCGAAGGCCGCCGCGCGCTTTCCGGCGCGGGTACCGAGGTGCTGTTTCCCAGCCGGCGCGGGCGCGCAATGGCGCGGCAGACCTTCTGGTATGCCGTCAAGCGCTATGCGCAAAAGGCGGGCATCGACCACGCCATATCGCCGCACACACTACGCCACGCCTTTGCGACCCACCTGCTGAACCACGGTGCCGATTTGCGGGCCGTGCAGATGATGCTCGGTCACGCAGACCTCTCGACCACGCAGATCTACACCCACATCGCCCAGGCGCGGTTGCAGGAACTGCACCGGGCGCACCACCCCAGGGGCTGAACTGCCGGCATGCCGAATCTAGCCAGACAGCGAGGGGCAGCCCCTGTCTGGAGCGCGGCCGGGCATACGCGAATCAGGCTTTCCGCCGGCGCGGCGGGTAGCCCGGGATTTCTGGCGGCGCACCGGATACCGGTGGTTGTCCGGCCCGTGCCGCACGCTGGTTGTTGGCGTGGAATGAACTGCCGACTGTTCCAGGAGCTGCCTGGTGAAGGGTAACGGCCCTGCCCGCGCCGCCGCGAAACGGCTAGTATGCGCCTGCTGGGGGCCACCGCTGGACGGTGCCCGTACAACCCGCGTTTAGAATGGATCTTATGGATACCTTGCCGAACCACCATCTGCCGGGCCCTACAAGTCGAATAGCCGGCACTCCCGGACCCGGTGCCGCAGAAGGCGCGCACCACCTAGGCCCTGCAAGTCGCATAGGCGGCAGATGTCAGGGTCTGCCAACCGATCGTTTTAACTCCCTTATAGACATAGAAATGAGGCCGATATGACCCGTCTTGCCAAATTCACCCGCCTTACCCAGTTCACCCTGCTCACCGTCGTCGCCCTGGTGCCCCTGGTTCAGGCGGCGCCGGGCGATGCGCTGGTGGCCAGGCTAGAGTCGCTGCGCCCGGAACTGTCCGTTCAGGCCGTGCGGGAGACCGCCCTGGATGGCTTGTTGGCACTAGAGCTTCAGGATGGCAGCGTAGTCTATGGTACCGCCGATGGCCGTTTCCTGTTCACCGGGGATATGTATGCGGTGCAGAGCGATAAGTTCCTCAACCTGACCGACTCGATTCGCGCCGAGCGTCGCCGCCTGCTTTTCGCCGATGTGCACAAGGACGACATGATCGTGTTCCCGGCGGATGGCGAGCGCAAGGCCTATGTCAACGTATTTACCGACGTGGATTGCGGCTATTGTCGAAAACTGCACCGGGAGATGGCCGACCTGAACGCTCTGGGCATTGAGGTTCGATATCTCGCCTACCCGCGCGCCGGCAAGGATTCCGATTCCTATCGCAAGATGGTCTCGGCCTGGTGTTCGGACGACCCCCACAACGCCATCGGCAGACTGAAGCTGGGAGAAAGCATTCCCGAACGCTCCTGCCCCAACCCGGTTGTCGCACAGATGGACCTTGGTAGCCAGGTCGGCGTCTCGGGCACCCCGGCCTTGGTAACCGAAGATGGCCGCCTGATTCCCGGATACATGCCGGCGCCGGACCTGGCCCAGGCTCTCGGCCTTTAGCGGGCGCCAGTCGTTGGCCCCTCTGCGTATTGGCATTGCTGGCCTGGGTACGGTCGCCCGGGGCGTTCTCGATCTGCTCGCGGCCCATGCCGACCACCTAGAGCGCCAGGCCGGCCGGGCATTGACGGTGGTTCGGGTCGCCAGCCGCACGCCCCGCCCGGAAGTGGATCTGGCCGGTGCCGGCTTCACCACCGAGCTGGCCAGGCTGCACGACCCCGACATCGACGTGGTGGTGGAACTCATCGGCGGTGAAGGCCCGGCGCTGCGTCTCGTCCGGCAGGCCCTATCCGCCGGGCAAGCCGTGGTGACCGCCAACAAGGCAATCGTTGCCCGTCATGGTGAGGAACTGCTCCGCGGCGCGGCGAAGCGGGGGGTGGCGCTCGGTTTCGAGGCGGCGGTTGCCGGTGGCATTCCAATCATCGGGTCGCTCACCCGGGGACTGATGGCGAGCCCGGTGCGAACCATCGCGGGCATCATCAACGGCACATCGAACTACGTGCTGTCGGCCATGGCGGAGGAGGGCTCGACCTTCGAGCATGCCCTTGCCGCGGCCCAGGCCCTGGGCTACGCGGAAGCCGACCCGACCTTCGATGTGGCGGGCATCGATGCCGCGCACAAGCTGGCGATTCTGGCGGCGCTGGCGTTCGACGCGGGCTTCGACATGGATGGTGTCTGCACCGAGGGCATTGTCGATGTAACCGCCGAGGACATTGGCTATGCCGCTGAACTGGGGTACCGAATCAAGCATGTCGGCATCGCGCGCCGCGCCGAGGGCGGCATCGAAGCCCGCGTGCATCCGACCCTGGTTCCCGAACGAAGTATGCTCGCGAATGTCCACGGCGTCATGAACGCGGTGCTGATCGAGACCGACGCGGCCGGCCCGGCCCTGTTCCACGGTGCCGGTGCGGGCGGGGCGCCCACCGCGTCCTCCGTGGTCGCCGACCTGATCGCCATCGCCCGGGGCGATGCCCCGACTTTCCGTGTCGGTGGCGAGCAGTGCGGCATGCTCCCCATCGAAGCGGTGCAATCCGCCTTCTACCTGCGCATTCCGGCCCGGGACGCGCCGGGTGTATTCGGCAAGGTGGCCTACATTCTAGGCGACCGCGACATCAGCATCGAGGGCGCCGTGCAAAGGGAACGGGCCATTCGCATCAACGGTGAGGGTGGCCGTTCGTCCTGGGTACCCATCGTCATCGTCACCAACCGCGTTCCCCACGAGGTGGCTGATGCGGCCATCGCCGAGGTGCAGGCGATGCCGGAAGTTGTGGGCGCGATCACCCGCATGCGCGTGGAGCACTTTGACTGACAGCCCCATAGCCATCGTCGACCGACGCGGGCGCGTACCCGCCCTGCCCGGCGTCCCTAACCTGTTGCGGCGTGTCTACGGCAACCGGGGTATCGAGACGACGGAGCAATTGGATCGATCGCTGGGGGGCCTGGCAAATCCTTCTGGCATGCGCGACATCGACAAGGCCGCGCTGCGGATTGCCGACGCGGTTCGGGAGCGGCAGCGGATTCTATTCGTCGGCGATTTCGATGCCGACGGGGCAACATCGGTGGCGCTCGGCGTATCCCTGTTGCGGGCGTTTGGTGCGGAACAGGTCGATTTCGTTGTTCCCAATCGCTTCGAGTTCGGGTATGGGCTGTCTCCCGGAATTGTGCGCGTGGCCTTAGCGGCCCAGCCGGACCTGTTGATCACCGTAGACAACGGCGTCTCAAGCGTCGCCGGCGTCGAACTCGCAAACGCCAATGGCGTGGACGTGATCGTCACCGACCATCACATGCCGGGCGCTGTGTTGCCACCAGCCTGCGCCATCGTCAATCCGAATGTGCCCGGCTGTGGCTTTCCGAGCAAGGCCATCGCTGGGGTCGGTGTGATCTACTACGTGCTGAGCCGCGTGCGCCGCCTGCTTAGGGAGAGCGAATGGTTTGCCGAGCGGCAGCGTCCGGAGCCTGTTCTGGCCCGTTGGCTCGACCTGGTTGCCCTGGGCACGGTTGCCGATGTGGTGCCGCTCGACCGCAACAACCGCGTATTGGTGCACCAGGGGCTGCTGCGCATGCGCAAGGGCCGGTGCCGGCCGGGTATTCGGGCGCTGGCGGAGATTGGCCGTCGAAACCTGGGTGATTTGCGGGCCGCGGACCTCGGGTTCGTTATCGGCCCTAGGCTAAATGCCGCCGGCCGTCTGGACGACATGACGCTCGGAATCAAGTGCCTGTTGGCGGAATCGCTGGACGAGGCGCGCCGCCACGCCGGCGCCCTGGACGAACTCAACCGCATCCGGCGGGTGTTGCAGCAGGCCATGGTGACGGAGGCGGAATTGATCGTGCTCGATCAGCAGCGCAACGTGCCCGACCGATTTGGCGTCTGTGTCTTCGACCCCGGCTGGCACCAGGGAATAGTCGGCATCCTCGCCGGTCGGTTGCGGGAGCACATGAACCGGCCGGTTGTCGCCTTCGCCCCCGCGGGGGACGCCGAGCCGAATGCGTTGCGGGGCTCGGCGCGTTCCGTTCCGGAATTGCATATTCGCGACGCCCTGGATGCCATCGCCAACCGTCACCCGGGGCTACTGGCCAGGTTCGGGGGCCACGCCATGGCGGCGGGCCTCACCATTCGGAGGGCGCAATACGAACAGTTCAGCGAGGCGTTCGACCATGTGGTGCGCGACCGCCTGCCGCCCGCCGCGCTCAGCGCGAAGATTGAAACCGATGGGGAACTGGAAAGCGGCGAGATCACCCTGGAGAACGCCATTCAGCTCGCCGATGGTGGCCCCTGGGGCCAGGCTTTTCCGGAGCCCCTGTTCCATGGCGAGTTCGACATCGTGAGCCAGCGGGTGGTCGGGCAAACTCACCTGCGGCTGGTGCTGAAGTCCGGTGATCGGCTGGTGGACGCCATCGCCTTTGAGCAGCCGCCGCTGGCGGACGCCGGCCGCCTGCTTGTGGCCTACCGGCTGGATGTCAATGACTATGGCGCGGCGCCGACGGTTCAGTTGCGGCTGGAGCACTTGCGGGCATTGGCCTGATGCGCATGAGTTTTGCCAACATCGTCGCTCACGGCGGATAGGGCGCGGCTGGGTACCATGCCGCCATGCTCGGCACCGCCGTGGATTATGGATACGAGGCCTTGGCCGCGCCGGACCCGGTACACTTCCGGTGGCGGGGCCGGATAGTCCATGAGTTCCGGCGCTGCGGTGCATTCCTGTCCGCTATCGCCATGTCTGACGAGATCATTCATGATAAAACTCGGTCCCGATTCAACCTGGGGTGCCTGTGGTGGCCGTGCGGTGCCCGGCTGCGGTTGCCAATGCGTTTGAGCGTGTCGGCTGACCGACTAGGCTACGGGGATGCAATCGGTCTATAGTCGAATTCACTGAACTTCGGAGGGAACGAAGGTGGCATACAGCACCGAAGATATTCGCAACATCGCCCTGGTGGGACACAGTGGTGCCGGCAAAACCGAACTTGCGGATGCCCTGCTGCACGGCGCCGGCAAGATTTCCCACCGGGGCACCGTTGACGCCGGCGATACCGTCTCCGACTCCGACCCCCGCGAGAAGGAACTCAAGCACTCCCTCAAGACCGGTTTCTGTCACTTCGACCACGCCGGCGTACATGTCAATTTGCTGGACACCCCGGGCCATCCCGATTTCGTGGGCCGGGCGCTCTCCGTACTGCCCGCCGTCGAGACGGCCGCCGTAGTCGTGAACGCCGCCACCGGCATAGAGACCATGACCCAACGCGCTATGGAGGCTGCGGCGGAGCGCCATGTGTGCCGCGTTGTGGTGGTCAACCGAATCGATGCCGAAGACGTCGATACCGCCGCGGTCCTGGAACGGATACAAGATGCGTTCGGCGGCGAATGCCTGCCGGTCAACTTGCCCGCCGCCGACGGCGCGAAGGTGGTTGACGTGTTCTTCCATGGCGACGGCGAAGACACGGACCTCGGCCCCGTGGCGGATGCCCACGAACGCATCTTAGACCAGGTGGTCGAGGTGGACGACGACCTGATGGAACTGTACCTCGAAGAGGGCGAGGTCTCCGCCGGACAGTTGCACGATGCCTTCGAGAAGGCGTTGCGGGAAGGGCACCTGGTGCCGGTTTGTTTCGTTTCTGCGGCCACCGGGGTCGGCGTTCCGGAACTCCTCGATGTATTCGCGAAGCTGATGCCGTCCCCGGGCGAGGGCAATCCACCGGCGTTTGTGACCGGCCCCGAGGCGCAGCCCGTGGCCTTGACGCCGGACCCGGAAGCGCATGCCGTGGCCCATGTGGTCAAGGTGGATATCGACCCTTTCCGCGGGCGCATGGCGGTTGTGCGGGTACACCAGGGAACATTGCGGCGCGGCCGGCAGATTTTCGTCGGCGATGCCCGCAAACCCCTGAAGCTCAGCCACCTGCTGAAACTCAACGGCGCGGAACACACCGAGGTGGAGACGGCGGTGAGCGGCGATATCTGCGCCATACCCCGCGCCGAAGACGTGTTCTTCAACGCGGTGTTGCACGACGCCCATGATCAGGACGATACGCGCTTGGAATCGCTGGCGCTGCCGGTGCCGATGTACGGCCGGGCAATCGGGGCGGAATCGGATACCCAGGCGCAGAAGGCGAACGAGGCCCTAGCGGTACTCTGCGCCGAGGATCCCACGCTGCGTCTCGACCACATTCCGGCGATGAACGAAACCGTGTTGTTCGGCATCGGCGAACTGCACCTGCGTATCGCGCTCGACGAGGTGGCGGACAAGTACGGCGTGGTCGTTGCGACCGCGCTGCCGTCCATCGCCTATCGGGAGACGGTGACGACCAAGGCCGAGGGGCATCACCGGCACAAGAAGCAGACCGGCGGTGCGGGCCAGTTCGGCGAGGTGTTCCTGCGCATCGAGCCCCTGCCCCGGGGTGGTGGCTTCGAATTCGTCGATCAGGTGGTGGGTGGCGTGATCCCCTCGCAGTTCATTCCGGCGGTGGAGAAGGGCGTGCGCGAGGTGCTCCAGGAGGGCGCGGTCGCCGGCTACCCGTTGCAGGACGTGCGGGTCATCGTCTATGACGGCAAGCACCACTCCGTGGATTCCAAGGAGATCGCCTTTGTGCAGGCCGGCAAGCGCGCCTTCATCAACGCCGTGCGCGATGCGGTGCCCATCGTCATGGAGCCGGTGGTCGACGTCAATGTCGCTGTTCCAGAGCACTGTATGGGCGATGTGGCCGGGGACCTCTCCGGCATGCGCGGCTCGGTCAAGGGCACCAACATGGTGGCGGGCGGGCGTCTAGAGGTGTTGGGCCAGGTGCCGCTAAAGGAGATTCAGGACTACCATTCTCGGCTGAATTCGCTGTCGGGCGGCGAGGGCAGCTTCGCCATGACATTCAGCCACTATGCGGCGGTGCCGGCCATGCATCAGCAGGAGCTTGTGAAGGCGTTCCGGCACGACGGCGAATAGCGCAAGTTTCTGCAAACAAGGTTACACTTGCCGGCTTTTTGGCGGCCCTTGCCGGCTTCGACATGGCGGAATTCACCTCTATCCGGGAACGCATCAGGCAACTCACCGAGCGTGCGGTCGCGCTCAGGGGGTATCTTTGACTTTGACGCCCGCCGGGAACGGCTGGTTCGGGTCGAGCGCGAGCTGGCCGCCCCGGACATCTGGGAGCAACCGGACAGGGCGCGGGAACTGTCGATGGAACGGGCGCGCCTAGAGGAGACGGTGGCGACGCTCGGCCCGCTGCCGGAGCGTCTTGCCGAGTACGGGGAACTCGTTGAGCTGGCCGCCGCCGATGGGGACCAGGGTGCGCTCGACGAGGTGGATGGGGAACTCGACCCGCTTGAGACGCTGCTCGGGGAACTGGAGTTTCGGCGCATGTTCCGTGGCGAGCGGGATGCCGCCAACGCCTTTCTGGATATCCAGTCCGGTTCCGGTGGCACGGAAGCCCAGGACTGGGCGGAAATGCTGCTGCGCATGTACCTGCGCTGGGGCGAGGCGCGCAACTTCGACATGCAGATTGTGGAACTGTCCCCCGGGGACGTGGCCGGCATCAAGAGTGTGACGGTGCAGGTGAGCGGCGACCATGCGTTCGGTTGGTTGCGCAGCGAGACCGGCGTGCATCGGTTGGTGCGCAAGTCGCCCTTCGACTCGGGCAACCGTCGGCATACGTCCTTCGCATCGGTATTCGTATCTCCAGAGGTCGAGGACGACATCGACATCGACGTCAATCCGGCGGATGTGCGCGTAGACACCTATCGGGCGAGCGGTGCCGGCGGTCAGCACGTCAATACCACCGATTCCGCCATCCGGCTCACCCACCTGCCCACCAACACCGTGGTGCAGTGCCAGAGCGAGCGCTCCCAGCATCAGAACCGGGATCGGGCATTCAAGCAACTGCGTGCGAAGCTCTATGAACTGGAGATGCTGGCCCGGCGTGCCGAGCAGGCGGCCATCGAGGAGCAGAAGGTCGACATCGGCTGGGGTAACCAGATTCGCTCCTATGTGCTCGACCAGTCCCGGGTCAAGGATCTTCGAACCAACATAGAGCGATCGGACCCCACCGCCGTGCTGAACGGCGATATCGACGGGTTCATTGAAGCGAGCTTGAAGGCGGGTTTTTGACCGTGGCCGACGAACGCGACATCGCCCTGCGGCGCCGCGCCAAGCACGACGAGTGGCTGTCGGGTGGCGGTGCCTACGCCAACGGATTTCGCCGCGAGGCGGAAGCCGGGGCGCTGCAGGCCGACTTCGCCGGTTACGACCGGGCCGTGCTGGAGAACGAGCCGGTGTACACCGCCGTTGCCGGCCGCGTGATGTTGCGCCGCGTGATGGGCGGAGCCAGCTTCGTGACCCTGCAGGATGGCAGCGGCCGCATACAGTGTTACCTGAGGCGCGACGATCTTGGCACCGAAGCCTACGATGCCGTCGGGGCGTTGTGGGATATCGGCGACATCGTTGGCGTGCGCGGTCGGCTCATGCGCACGGGTCGGGGTGAACTGTCCGTGCGGGCCGCCGAGACGGTGCTGCTCAACAAGACGCTAAGAGCGTTGCCGGAAAAGTTCCACGGCCTGGCCGACCAGGAAACCAAGTACCGGCGGCGCTATCTGGATCTGCTGGTTAACGAGCCCGCGCGGCGCAAGTTTCAAACGCGCTCTAGGATCGTCCAGGAAATTCGCGCCTTTTTCTTGGAGCGGGATTTCCTGGAGGTGGAAACGCCGATGATGCATACCATTCCCGGCGGTGCCCTCGCACGGCCCTTCGTCACCCATCACAACAGCCTCGACCTGGAGCTTTATCTGCGCGTGGCGCCGGAGTTGTTCCTGAAGCGGCTGCTGGTCGGGGGCTTCGAGCGGGTTTTCGAGATCAACCGCAACTTCCGCAACGAGGGGCTTTCCACCCGGCACAATCCCGAGTTCACCATGCTGGAGTTCTACTGGGCCTATCACGACTACCGGGACCTGATGGGGTTGACCGTGCAACTGCTGCGCGGCGTTTGCGAACGCGTCATCGGTGCCCCGCGGGTGCACTATCAGGGCCACGATATCGACTTCGGCGCGGATTTCGACGTTATGACCCTGGCCGAGTCGCTGCTGCGTTTCACGAAGCTGACGGCGTCGGACCTGTGCGACGAAGCGGCCCTGCGCGCCCTGCTGGTGGCCAGCGGGGTCACACCGCAGGACGGCTGGGGACTGGGCAAACTACAGATGGAGGCATTCGAGGCCTGTGTGGAGGCGCGGCTGGTTCAGCCCACCTTCATCACGCACTACCCGGCGGAGGTGTCGCCCCTGTCCCGCCGCAACGATGACGATGCCACTGTGACGGACCGCTTCGAGCTGTTCGTCGCCGGCCGGGAGATCGCCAACGGCTTCAGCGAATTGAACGACCCCGACGATCAAGCGCGGCGGTTCCGCGAGCAGGCCGCCCGGGCGCGCGCCGGCGACTCGGAGGCCATGCGCTTCGACCAGGACTACATCACGGCGTTGGAATTCGGTCTGCCGCCCGCGGCGGGCGAGGGCCTGGGCATCGACCGCCTAGTGATGCTGTTGACCAACTCCCCCGCCATCCGCGACGTTCTGCTGTTCCCCCTCATGCGCCCCCAGCCGGCGCGTGCCCGGCAAGACCCGGTGCCCAACGATGACTGAACATGCCAGCGCCCAGGCTCGGGTGCGGCTCGAGACCTCCTGGAAGGAGGCGCTGGCCGCTGAGTTCGACAAGCCGTATATGCAGCGGCTCAGGCACTTCCTCCAGCAGGAAAAAGAAGCGCGCAAGGTGATATACCCCCGGGGAGACCACATATTCCATGCCCTAGATCTCACACCGCTGCCGGACGTCAAGGTGGTTGTTATCGGCCAGGACCCCTACCACGGGCCGCGCCAGGCCCACGGCCTCTGCTTTTCGGTACAGCCGGGGGTACGCCTGCCCCCGTCCCTCGAAAATATCTTCCAGGAAATCAACGACGATCTTGGCGACCCCGGTCACCGGCTAGGCGGCAGCCGGGGATGCCTCACGCCCTGGGCGCGACAGGGCGTATTGCTGCTAAACGCCGTTCTGACCGTCGAGCGGGGCCGGGCCAACTCCCACCAGGGGCAGGGCTGGGAGACCTTCACCGACGAAATCGTGAATGTGCTCAATACTGGGCGCGACGGGCTGGTGTTCCTGCTGTGGGGCAGCTACGCCCAGCGCAAGGGGGCCATCGTCGACCGCACCCGGCACCGGGTACTCACCGCGCCGCATCCGTCACCGCTGGCGGCGCATCGGGGTTTCTTCGGCTGTCGGCACTTCTCCCAGGCCAACGCCTACCTGGAGGGCCGCGGGGTCGCCCCAATTGACTGGTTCGACGTGGGATAGATGGCCATGAACTTCGACTTGAACGAGGAACAACTCGCTTTCCGGGATACGGCGCGACGATTCGCCGCCAACGAGCTTGCGCCCTACGCCGCACGCTGGGACGAGCGGCACGAGTTTCCCCGGGCGGCTATCGGCAAGGCGGGGGCGCTCGGGTTCTGCGGCCTGTACACCCAGGAACAGGCGGGCGGCCTCGGCTTGTCCCGCCTTGATGCGAGTATCGTGCTCGAGGAATTGGCCCGGGGCTGCACCTCCACCACGGCCTTCATCAGCATTCACAACATGGCGACCTGGATGATCGGCACCTTTGCCACCCAGGAGACCCGTGACGCCCTGTGCCCCGGGCTCACCGCCGGCACAACGCTGGCATCCTACTGTCTCACGGAGCCCGGTGCCGGCAGCGACGCGGCGGCACTCAGGACCACGGCCACGAAGACCGCGGACGGCTATGTTCTGAACGGTGTCAAGGCGTTCATCTCCGGTGCCGGCGATACCGATGTGCTGGTGGTTATGGCGCGGCTTGCCGACGCTTCCGGCGTTCGGCCCGGAACGGCGGGCATCAGTGCCCTTGCCGTGGATGCGCGCTCGCCCGGCATAGTGTTTGGGCGCCGGGAGGCGAAACTTGGTTGGAACAATCAGGCGACCCGCCAAGTTATCTTCGAAGATGTGCTGGTGCCGGCGGCGCGCCTGCTTGGCGCCGAAGGCCAGGGCTTCCAGATTGCCATGCGCGGGCTCGATGGCGGTCGCATCAACATTGCCGCCTGCTCCGTGGGAACCGCCCAGGCGGCCGTGCAACAGGCCCGCGCCCATATGGCCGACCGCCGCGCGTTCGGGCGGCCTATCGGCAGCTTCCAGGCGCTGCAGTTCAAACTGGCCGACATGGCCACCAACGTGGTTGCGTCCCGGCAAATGGTGCGCCTGGCCGCCTGGAAACTCGATAATCAGGATGCCGACGCCAAGGTCTATTGCGCGATGGCCAAGCGCTTCGCGACCGACCTGTGCTTCGATGTCTGCAACGATGCGCTGCAGATTCACGGCGGTTACGGCTATATCCGGGAATACCCTCTGGAACGGTACCTGCGCGATACCCGGGTGCACCAGATTCTGGAAGGTACCAGCGAGATCATGCGCGTGATCGTCGCGCGCCGCCTGTTGCTGGAAGGGGCCACCGAAATTTTCTAACGTTTGGAAGTATGAGATGAAAAGTTCGCTATCCGATAGGCTGCTTGTGGAGCAGCGTGATCACACGGTTCTTATAACCATCGCCAATCCGCCGGCCAATACCTGGAACGTCGACAGCCTGGGTGCTCTGCAAGCGGTAGTTGAGCAGTGCGCTGCCGATCGGGAGGTATACGCCCTGGTGATTACCGGCCAGGGCGAAAAGTTCTTCTCGGCGGGCGCGGACCTCAACCTGTTCGCGGCCGGCGACAAGCAGGTGGCGCACAGCATGGCCGGCAACTTCGGTGGCGCCTTCGAGACACTCGCGGGCTTTCGCGGTGTCACGGTGGCCGCGATCAACGGCTACGCCATGGGCGGCGGGCTCGAATGCGCCCTGGCCTGCGATATACGCATTGCCGAGACCCACGCGCAGATGGGTTTGCCGGAGGCGACCGTAGGTCTGCTGCCCTGCGGCGGCGGCACGCAAAACCTGGCCTGGACCGTGGGCGAGGCCTGGGCGAAGCGCATCATTCTGTGCGGAGAGCGGATCAAGGCCGACCGCGCCCTGGGGATAGGCCTGGTTGAAGAGGTGGTGGAGCCCGGCCAATCCCTGGGCCGGGCGTTGGCCCTGGCGGAATCGGTTGGGCGGCAAAGCCCGTTGGCGGTAGCCGCCTGCAAGGGCCTCATTCACCATGCCCGGGCGGGGAATATCGCCGGGGCCTACCAATCTGAGCGCGATGCGTTCGTGGATCTATTTGACAGCAAGGACCAGAAAGAGGGCGTCAACGCCTTCCTGGAAAAGCGGCCGCCGCAATGGGTCAACGGCTGATGGCCGACGCCTTGCATAACAACGCGCGGCTCTTGGTCGAGCGGCACCGGACGCCCGGCGGCGGGGTTGTCGCGGAAATCGTGCTCAATGTCGAGGCTACACTCAATTCGCTGAGTCTTGACATGGCGCGCGATGCCGCCAGGATGCTGCGCGCCTGGCGCGACGACGACCAGGTGGCCTGTGTGCTGTTCACCGGCGCCGGCGAGCGCGCCTTTTGCGCCGGCGGCGACATCCAGGCGCTGTATGTGGCGATGGCGAAGAATCAAGCCGCCGGGCAGTTGGTGGACGACTATCCCTTTCAGTTCTTCGAGCACGAATACCGCTTGGATCACCTGATTCATACTTATCCGAAACCGGTCGTGGCATTGGGGCACGGCATCGTCATGGGTGGCGGCCTCGGTATCTTCTCGGCGGCGCGCTTCCGGCTGGTCACCGAGGCCTCGCGCATCGCCTGCCCGGAAGTCACGATCGGCCTGTTTCCGGATGCGGGGGCCACCTGGATGCTGCGCAATATGGCGCCGTCCACGGCTCTGTTCCTGGGATGTACTGGCAGCCACGTCAACGCATCGGATGCGCTTGCAGCCGGTATCGCCACACACCAGGTGCCGGCGGCGTCGCGCGGTGCGGTGCTTGCCGCGCTGACCGGCCTGGAGTACGCCGGCGATGCGTCGGACGCCGCGCGCATCGATGGGGCCCTGGCGTCGCTGCCCCGGGCGTCGCTGCCCGAACCCGAGTTGGGCGCCGTGCCGAACAGCCTGTCCCTGGACGGTGCCTACGCGGAGGTGGCAGGAAGCATCGCGGCCCTGGCCGGTGCCAGCCCCTGGGTGGACCGGGGCATCACAACCATGCGGCGCGGCTGCCCAACCTCGGTTGGTATCCTGGTTGAACAACTCAGGCGCGCGCCCGGCATGAGCCTGGCGGAGTGTTTCCGCATGGAGATGACCGTGGCTACCCACTGCGCGCGCAACCAGGACTTCGCCGAGGGCGTGCGGGCGCTGATTATCGAAAAGGACAATCGCCCCCAATGGCGCTACGGCGACATCGGCGGCCTGGATGCCGGGCATGTGCTCGGGCATTTTGAGCCGCCCTGGGCGCAGAACCCCCTGCACGACTTGGAGAACGGCACATGCTGACAGTTGGATTCGTCGGTTTGGGCAACATGGGCGGCCCGATGGCGCGCAATCTCGTGGCGGCTGGCTACCAGGTGCGGGTTTTCGACTTGGTGTCGGAAAGGGTGCGGGCGGTGGAGGGTGGCCAACCCCAGGCATCCGCGGTTGCCACGGCGGCGGATGTCGAGGTGTTTATTAGCATGTTGCCGGCGGGCCGGCACGTCGCCAGCCTATACCTGGGCGACGGGTCCGGGGGCGGTGTACTCGATCACCTGCCGGAGGATGCGCTGGTCATCGACTGCAGCACCATCGACCCGGCGACTGCGCGACGCGTATCCGGGGCGGCCGCGGACCGGGGCCTGGACATGCTCGATGCGCCGGTCTCCGGGGGTACCGCGGGTGCCGAGAACGGTACCCTGACCTTCATCGTCGGCGGCCCTGCCAAGGCCCTGCGGCGGGCGCAACCGTTGTTGGATGTGATGGGTGCCAATGTCTTTCACGCCGGTGGCAACGGTGCCGGCCAGATCGCTAAGATCTGCAACAACATGCTGCTGGCGGTACTGATGGCCGGCACCGCCGAGGCCCTGTCGCTCGGCGTGGATAATGGCCTGGATCCGGCGGTGTTGTCGGAGATCATCAAACGCTCTTCCGGCGGCAACTGGTCGCTGAACACCTATAACCCCTATCCCGGCGTCATGGAGGGCGTACCGGCGAGCCGCGGCTACCGGGGTGGATTTCTCGTTGATCTTATGACCAAGGATCTGGGGTTGGCGATGGAAGCGGCGGAGCAGTCGCGAAGTTCCGTACCCCTGGGCAGCCTCGCCAAGAACCTCTATCGGCTGCATGAGCAGGCGAACGACGCCGGTAGCCTGGATTTTTCCAGCATTCAGTTGTTGTACAAACCACAGATGAAGGGAAAAGAGTAACCAGCCTATTCCGCGGGGAGGTAGTGGCGGTTGGTTCGGTCAGCGGCTCAGATGGAATACTGTGGCCGACTGGGGTGAGCGGAACGGGCCGGGCTGGCCTCGGGCCAATACGGCCAGCGCCCGGCCAGCCTCGTTCGACCCCGCCGACAAGACCAGGGTGCCGACTTCCCGGTCGGCGGCTTCGATGGCGGTGCCGGGCGACGGCGGTGCACCCGACCAGTCCAGAGTGGCCAGTCGGCGCTTGACCTGGCCACGGTGCTGGGCCCTGGCGACCACCTCCTGGCCGAGGTAGCAGCCCTTGGCGAAGCTGACCGCGCCGAGTTCGTCCAGGCCGATCATCTGTGGCAAGAACCTGCCGCTGGTCTCGGCTTGCAGCCAGACTTCACGCCGTTCTATGAGCATCTCATCCCATTGCGTTCTGGGCAGTTTCGGTGCTTCGTTGGCGAGCTGGTTGGCCGTGGCGTCGTCGACCAAGAGCAGTTGCCGGGTCTCGTCGATGCGTCCCCCGGGTAGCGGCGGGCTGTTGCGGGGCACGGGGTTCCAGCGCAGAGCACCCAAGATATGGCCTGGCGCGATGGATGCGGTGGCCTTTGAGAATGCCAGATAGGGCCGCAGGAAATCCAACACGATGGAACACAGGGAGCGGTGCAGTATTAGCGTGACGGACTGCCCGTCGAGCCGGGCATAGCCGGTGCAGACCGCCCGGCCCTTGATGTTGCACATGGCCGTGAACTGGGGGGTTGCCGACAGTGCGGCGGTATCCGTGGTGAGATAACCCTGTAGGAAGCCGGCCACGTCCGTACCCTCGAAAACCAGGGCTCCAAGGTCATGCAAGCGGACGACACCAGCGTCGGTATCGCCTGTAGGAAATCGCTGCGGCTTTCTAGAGTGCATATCGCTCGCCGCCGCCGGATTTTGGCGGATGATTGTTGCCCGGGTTGTTGCTAGTGTCCCTACCCATGAGTTTCTACAGTTTCGCAGTTCGCCGCAGGTGCCCCGCCGCAGACCATGCGGGAAGCGCCAAAAATCGTGCGGGAAGCGCCAAAGATGTAGAAACTAATGGCACAGGGCACTGGTGTCCAGGGATGGCGGGCGGGCACGGCTTGCCGGTCGCGCTTGCCGCGGCCACGGCGGGGGGTTCGTGAGCCGTGTGCGTCCGGGGGCAGCCCCAGGCCGGTGCCGGCAAGGCCGAATGGCGCAGTCGTCGGGGCATGCTGGAGTTGGAGCTCGTACTCGTCCCCTTTGCGCAGAAGCACTTCGATAGCTTGTCCGAGAACGATCGGGAGACCTACATCCGGCTGCTTGAGGAGGACGACTGGCGCATCCACGACTGGCTGCATGGGCGGTCGCATCCCCGGGATCTGGCCTTGGGGCGCATGGTTGCGCTCATCCAACGTGTGTTCGACGCACCCGGACGGTGCGAATAACGGTCGCGCCGGGTCGCCTGCGGCGGCTGGAGTGGCTAATACAACTGGCGGTTGCCATGGCGGGCGGCTGGATCTGGTTTGGCAGTTCGGGCGCGGTGCTTTTGGGGCTGTGGGTATACAGTTGGCGGCCGCGGCGGCCGATAGCAGTGACCCTTCCCGCCCGGGTGCGGCGCATCAGGCTGTCGCGCTTCTCCGTGACCGTTTATTGGGGGCCGCGCAGCGTTCGCATCTACCGGGACGAGTTGGATGAAGAGGAGTTCATACGCCTGCGGCGCGAGCTGAAGGCGAAGGTCTCCTGAAGCTGCCCATGCCTCCGATGTTGGCGAGATTGGGATTCAGCGCGCCGCCGGCCGTACCAGATCCAGGCGCTTTTCCCCGCCGGGGAACAGAATCGTGTCTTCCCCGTGTTCTAGGGTTTCCGGGTAATCGAGGTTGAAATGCAGCCCGCGGCTCTCCCGGCGCTGCAGCGCGGAGTGGATGATCAACTCCGCCACGTCAATGAGGTTGCGCAGTTCGATCAGGTCGTTGCTCACCCGGTAGTGGCTATAGAACTCGTTCACCTCCTGCTTCAGCAGTTCCACCCGGTGCCGCGCCCTGGTCAGGCGCTTGTTGGTGCGCACGATGCCGACGTAGTCCCACATGAAGCGGCGCAGTTCGTCCCAGTTGTGGGCGATGATCACGTCCTCGTCGGAGTTGGTCACCTGGCTTTCATCCCAGTGTGGCGGTTGAACGGCCGTGTGGCGCTCGTCTAGCTGCGACTGAATCCGTTTTGCCGCCACGCTGGCGAACACTAGGCACTCCAGCAGCGAGTTGCTCGCTAGGCGGTTGGCGCCGTGCAACCCGGTGCAGCTCACCTCGCCGATGGCGTACAGGCCAGGTACATCCGTTTGGCCGTGCCGGTCGACCAGCACCCCGCCACAGGTGTAGTGGGCGGCTGGCACCACCGGTATGGGCTCGCGGGTGATGTCGATACCGAACTCGCGGCAACGGGCCGAGATGGTGGGAAAGTGTTCCCGCACAAAGCGCCTGGGACGATGGCTGATGTCGAGCTGCACGCAGTCGGCGCCGAGGCGCTTCATTTCGTGGTCGATGGCCCGTGCCACGATGTCTCTTGGCGCAAGTTCCGCCCGTGCATCGAAGCGGTCCATGAAGCGCTCGCCGTCGGGCAGCCTGAGAATACCCCCCTCGCCGCGCACCGCTTCCGAGATCAGGAATGACTTGGCGTGGGGATGGTACAGGCAGGTCGGGTGAAACTGGTTGAATTCCATGTTGGCGATGCGGCAGCCGGCCCGCCAGGCCATGGCGATGCCGTCGCCGGTTGAGCTGTCGGGGTTGCTGGTATACAGGTACACCTTGCTGGCGCCGCCGGTTGCCAGGATGACGAAGCGTGCCTGAAATACCTCGACGCGACCGGTCGTGCGGTTCAGCACATAGGCTCCGGCGCAGCGGTTCGCGTAGCGGCCGAGCCTGCTCAGGTTGATCAGGTCGATGGCGACCCGGTCATCGAACAACTCGATGCCTGGCGAGTCGAGCACCCGTGCCGTTAGCTTCGAGACAATGGCCTTGCCGGTGGCGTCCGCGACATGCAACACACGGCGAAATCGGTGCCCGCCCTCGCGGGTAAGGTGATACTCGTTGTCCACGCAGTCGAAGTCGACGCCCTGGGCCCGCAGGCGACCGATGGCGTCGGCGGCCCGGGAAACGGTGAATTCGACGATCTCCCGGTCGCAAAGCCCGGACCCGGCGTTGTAGGTGTCTTCGACATGCGCTTCGATGCTGTCTTCGGGGTCCATCACGGCGGCGACCCCGCCCTGTGCCCAGTGGGAGGAACCGGTGTCGGCGGTACCCTTGCACAGCACGGTGACCCGGGCGTGGGGGGCGAGGTGGAGAGCCACGGAGAGGCCCGCGGCACCGCCGCCGATGACTAGGATGTCGGTTGAGAACCGTTGCGTCATGATCGCGTGGCAACCCGTTCGAGGGCCGGATTATACGGCGGGCCGGGCCGCCTGGAACCAGTTCTATCCAGACACCCGCGTGGCGATGCAATGGACTCCGCTCCCGGTCGCGTGTGACCCGAGCCGGTACGCACCATGTTCCAGTTCAGATACATCTGGTGTCGGTCCAGCAGTGACTGGGAGAGCGGTGCCGAGGCCGGTAACTGCTCGCCCCGGTACCGACCGGCGGCTAGATGGTCCGTCCGGTCGACGGGAATGGATCGGTAAAACTCCCCGGATTGTGCGAGGATGCGTGCTTGGTTTGGTGCCCCTATGATGGTTGGCGAGCAAACCCTCGACTACCCGAACCGGCCGGGCGGGGGTGTCTGCGAACATGCCGCGGGAGGATATCGGCTGGGGTGCCGCTGATCACCGGATACGGATGCAGGCGGGCTGCGAGCTTCCGCAGGCCCGCGAACTGGGCCGCCGCCGAACGGCGGGCGGACGCGCCGCAAGCATGACGCTGTCTCGCGCCTGCGCTGCGGGGCGGTCATTCCGCAAGGATGCTTGTGCGGTCCTGAAGGCGTGACTGGAACAATATTTTGATGGCGGCAACGAACAAAAAGGCGATGGCGGCGGTCGAGGAGTTCGGCGCAGCTTCGCACGGTCTCGCACCGCGTCACATAACGCGCGTCGGCACGATAATCAGCGGCGACGACCTACGCCACGATTGACCTCGTGGCGGCGGAGGGCTTGCAGGACGACCCTCACTCGGCGACAACGGAAGCGATGACGGGAACGAACACGAATCTGACAGCAGCGGTTGAGGCCTACTTCGCCGATCTCGGTCGAATACGCGCATCAGGTGGCGCGACCGGGGAGCGGTCGATCTATGGGCCGCTCGCGAACCTGCTCAACGCCGTCGGCGCGACGCTCAAGCCGAAGGTGTTCTGCGTCGGCGAGCTTGCCGACCAGGGCGCGGGCCATCCCGATTTTGGCCTTTACACGGCAAATCAGGTGCAGAGGGGCCACCCGCGCGAGGGTCAGGTGCCGGAGCGTGGCGTCGTCGAGGTGAAATCCCTCGCCGAGGACGCTGGCGCACCGGGCGTGCGTGAGCAGATTACGCGCTATTGGGACCGCTACCGTTTGGTGCTGGTGACCAATCTGCGCGAGTTCGCGCTGGTCGGCCCGGATGCGGAGGGCATTGTGACGACTCTCGAATCGTTCCGTCTGGCCGACAGCGAGGCGGCGTTCACCCAGCGCCTGGAAAGGCCCCGCGCCTTCGCCCGCAAGGTGGGGGACGGTCTTGGGGAGTATCTGGCCCGTGCGCTGTCGCACCGGGCTGCGCTGGCCGAACCGAAAGACTTGGCCTGGCTGCTGGCTTCCTATGCCCGCGACGGGCTCGCGCGGGTCGAGGCGGCGGGCGACGCGCCGCAGCTTGCGGCAGTGCGCTCGGCGTTCGAAGAGGCGCTCGGGGTGCGCTTCGAGGGTACGCGGGGTGCGCGGTTCTTCCGCTCGACACTAGTGCAGACGCTGTTCTACGGTGTGTTCTCCGCTTGGGTGCTGTGGGCGCGCCAGCTTTCGCCGCGGGAGGGCGCATTCGACTGGCGTACGGCGGTGTGGCATCTGCGGGTGCCGGTGCTGCAGGCGCTGTTCCAACAACTTTCCGATCCCGGGCGTCTGCAGCCGCTCGGCCTGGTGGAGGTGCTGAACTGGATGTCGGCCGCGCTCGACCGGGTGGATCGCGCCACCTTTCTCGCTCGCTTCAACGAGGGCGCGGCGGTGCCCTATTTCTACGAGCCGTTCCTGGAAGCCTTCGATCCCGAACTACGAAGGCAACTCGGGGTCTGGTACACGCCGACGGAAGTGGTGCGCTACATGGTCGCCCGGGTGGACCGGGCGCTGAGGGACGATCTCGACATTGCCGACGGTCTCGCGGCGGAGAACGTCTATGTGCTCGACCCGTGCTGCGGAACCGGTGCCTACCTCGCCGAAGTGCTGCGCCGCGTCGCCGCGAATCTTGAGGGCCGGGGCCTCGGCGCGCTCGCCGGTGCACGGGTGAGGCAGGCGGCGACCGAACGGGTATTCGGCTTCGAGATTATGCCCGCGCCGTTCGTCGTCGCGCACCTGCAGGTCGGCTTGACCATGCACGACCTCGACGCGCCGCTGGCGGACGATGGGACGGAGCGGGCGCAAGTCTTCCTGACCAACGCGCTGACCGGCTGGGAGCCGCGAACGACCAAGCCGCTGCCGTTTCCCGAGTTGGAGGAGGAACGCGACCGGGCGGAGCGGGTGAAACAGGAAACGCCGATCCTCGTGATTCTGGGCAACCCGCCCTACAACGGCTTCGCCGACGTGGCGGTGGACGAGGAGCGCGGGCTTTCGGAGGTGTACCGATCGACGAGGCGGGTGCGGCGTCCCGAGGGCCAGGGGCTGAACGATCTCTACGTGCGTTTCTTCCGCATGGCGGAACGGCGCATCGCCGAGAAGACCGGCCGAGGCGTGGTCTGCTTCATCTCCAACTACTCGTGGCTCGATGGGCTGTCGTTCACCGGGATGCGGGAACGCTACCTCGAAGTATTCGACGCGATCAGAATCGACTGCCTGAACGGCGACAAGTACAAGACGGGCAAGGTGGCACCGGACGGGTCGCCCGACCCGAGCATCTTCTCGACCGAAGGCGATTCGGTGGGCATCCAGGTCGGCACGGCCATCGCGACCCTGGTGCGTAAGGCCGATCACGCGCCGGCGGAGCAGGTCGCCTTCCGCCATCTCTGGGGACAGGCGAAGCGGGCGCAGCTGCTGGCCGCAGCGGAAGCGGAGCCGGGAGCGCTCTACCAGGGGATCGAACCGGTACTGCAACTCGGCTTGCCCTTTGCCCGAACCGCGATCAGCGATGACTGGTTCGAGTGGCCGACGCTGCCCGAGCTGTTCCCAGTGTCGTTTCCGGGGGTTAAGACCGACCGCGACCAGTTTCTTGTCGATGTCGATCTCGACCGGCTGAAGGAGCGAATCGATGACTACTTTGATCCAGGCTTGAGCCATGAGGAAATCGCCCGACGCTACCCGGCGGCAATGAGAAACACCACGTCAGTGCGCCTCGACGCCCGCGTGGTGCGCGATGGGCTGTTTGCGCGCGGCGCACCGGATGAGGCCAGTTTTATCCGATGCGCCTACCGACCATTCGATAACCGATGGCTATATTGGGAACCGGAACCTGGACTCCTGGCTCGTCCTCGCCCCGAATATCGGCCGCATGTGTTTGCGGGGAACCTGTGGTTGTCGGCGGCACAACACCTGAGGAAGGGTGCGGCGGAACCGCAAGCGTGTTTCACAGAACATGTATGCCAACTGCATGTGATCGAGCGCAGCGCAAATGTGTTCCCGGCCTGGCTCCTCGACGACAGCGTCGGAAACAAGTGCGAACAGTTTAGAGCGAGACACGCCAATCTTTCAGGAGTGGCGCGGCGCTACCTCGAGCGCCTTGGCCTTGATGTCGAAGATCTGTTTTACCATGTCCTCGCCGTCCTCCACGATTCCGCCTACCGCGAGTCCAACGCCGGTGCGCTATGCATGGAGTGGCCGCGCATTCCGCTGCCGGTTTGGCCGGATGGCGGGGCCAAGGGCGCGGCGGAATCGCTCGCGGAATCGGCGGCGCGGGGCCGCGTGCTGGCTGCGCTGCTTGATCTCGACACCGCCGTTCCAGGCGTTACCCAAGGCACTCTGCGCCCGGAGGTCGCCGCCATCGCCGTCCCGGCTACCACGACGGCCAACAACATGGCCGGCGACGACTTCGCGGTTACCGCCGGCTGGGGACACTATGGCCGGGGCGGCACCGTCATGCCCGGTCGGGGCCGCGTTGTCGAACGCGCCCGCACGCTGGAGGAGCGCGGTGCTTTCGGAAGTGCCGCGTCCATGCTGGGTGAAACCACATTCGACGTTTACCTGAACGACCGCGCCTTCTGGCGCAATGTCCCCGCCGCCGTCTGGCGCTACAAGCTAGGCGGCTACCAGGTGCTCAAGAAATGGCTCTCCTACCGCGAGCGCGATGTCCTTGGACGCACGCTTTCGCCTGAGGAAGTCCAGCACTTCGCCGATACCGCCCGTCGTATCGCGGCGATTCTCGACCTAGGAAGACATTGAGACGGTAATGACGAAATACCAAGAGCAATACCAGCGCGCCAAGCGATACTACGAACAATTCAAGAGAATCAACTATGGGATAGCGAGCACCTGCAAGATTTGTCTGCATGAGAAACATATCGAAGACGACGTAAGATCGTTCTTCGTTCACTGTTACCATGTGCGTGACTGGATCGAGAAGGACGACGACGCGCCAGATTGCATGAAGAAGCACATCCGCTCCTTCATCAAGGAAAGTGGATCCATGAGGATATGCGCAGACCTATGCAATGGCATAAAGCACCTCGAACGGAACCGAGAACCTTGGAACCCGAATCAACCAGAGCTCTCCGATCCGAAAGTCACAATCTTCGTTGAGGAAGAAGGCCGTCTCACCGACAGGGTGTGCATCAACAGTGAGAGCGTTTCAGAGCCTTCGCCTGTTGAAGCAGGCGAAGAGCAAGAAAGTTCTGCACCTGTAATCAAGAGGCGTTTCACGATCAAGGTCGGCGAAGAAACACGCGATGCGTTCTCCGTCGCGGAGGAAGCCATAAAGTCATGGGGGAAGTTCATTGGCGAGAACGGTGGAGATTGTTGACATTCACCGCGGCCCTATTCCCCTTTCCAGCAGGCCGCGAGACGGAAGTTAGCACCGACCGACGGCGACACCTAAGAGGTGCTGGGCTTCAGGATGGCCTTTATCGCTGCTCCGGTCACGGCGGATGGGTGCAACACGATCAGCGAAGATTTTGCCGTCATCGCGGGCTTAGGGCATTTCGGCTTGGGCGACGCCGTGATGCCGAACTGGGGCTGCGCTGTCGAGTGCGCCTACACACCGGCCGAGTGCACAGACTCCGGAGACGCCGCGTCCGCACTCGGCGAAACGACATTCGACATCAGAACAACAGTGCTTTTTTGGCGCAACCACACCGTCGTCGTCTGGAATCACCGTCTCGGCGGCTACTAGGCGCTCAAGAAGTGGTCCTCCTATCGCGAGCGCAATAGTCCTGGCCGTGCATTGACGCTTGGGGAAGTCAAGCATTTCGCCGACGCCATGCGCCGGCTCGGTGCGGTCCTATTGGCGGCGTCCTGAACGTTCCTTTTCTGTCCTCAGCGAAGGCGAGAAATTCCAGGGAGCAACAGCGTGGTGGGAACGCAATTCTGTCGGTAGGTTTTAGCCGTGTCAGAGCGCGAGAACGGGGCTTGCCATCGGGAGCGAGAATCTCGATTTCCCGCTCCCCGGCAAGCCGAGAACGACCGTATCGAGGTCCGAGAACCGAGCGGCCGTTTCATTCGCGAAGATGTGCCGCATCGCGTCTACGGTGACCGGACTGTCCGAGGCCAAACCGAATAGCCGCTTCGGCATCGAGTTTAGAAGCTGTTCCCGCATCTGTGTAGCGTCAAGCTCTTCGAATTGGAACAACGACAGTTGTTCGGGATTCCTCAGCGCGTCCCAGCCCAGCATTTCGAAATCGCCGGAGCCATAGTGTTCGAATGTGTTATGCATTTCCCAATGACGTTGGATCATCACGTCGCGCGCCGTGGGGTGTCTTGACAGATGAAGAAACCACAAGGCACGACGTGACTGCCTCGGTTTGATGAAGAACGGCGTATCGTAGGTAGCGCCAGTTCGGGCGCGGATTTGATCGCGCAACGTTCTCTGAACGACTGCTCTTCCGCCACTGCCAGCTTTATGTTGGATCAGCTCGCGTATCTGCGACTCCGCCAATTCGAGAGGTGCGACGGCTTTGACGAACGATGGAGTGTCCGAAAGATGGTTGATGAGCCCATCCGCGGCAAACGTCAGTATGACCTCCGCTGCCGGTAATTCACGCAAAATTCGGGAGACAAGCGCGAGCTCCACTTGGGGGAATCCGGTCTGATCGAGAAGAAAGATTGCACGGCCAGCGCGGGGCTGTCGTTGATGAATCTGCTTTAGAATTCCGTCAAGCTCTTCTTCGAAGCGGCCGTTGCGGACAACGATCCGGTCACCATTGATTTCGTGTTCGCGTTCAGTTAGAACCTGTCGAAGATGGTCCGTATGGGCCGTTTCCACGTCGACGAAATAGTATCTGCAATCGAAGCGCAGAGGCTTGATGCGGTTTCGGTTCAACCTTTCTATTGCGGCCGCCGACTCCTCCAGCATGATCAACGGGGTACCGGACAATATCTCATCGCCGTCCTGAAACGTGCCGCCCCCGGCGAAGCCATCAACAAGATCCAGCTTGAATTCCTCACGCTGAGGATTGACGTTCAGCTTATCGAAATAGGTGCCAAGGTAGCTCCGCAAAACACGCAGCTTCGCCTTGCTGTGCTCTTTGATCGAAGGCGGAGGTTCGTCAGGATGCCACTTGAAGGGCAAGTTCCTTTGCCTCCGTCTGGCGAACGGGCATGGCGTTGTGTTCAATTCCGTCGATTTGACGTCCGCCCGCTTTGGGAGTCCGTCCGCCCCATTGCTTGAAGAAGAAAGGGACCTCCGCCCGGGCGCAGCGATCTCGGATATCGATGACCCACTCGGGCCGCATTGGCCGGGCGTGCGGACCGCTCTCCCCGCCGACGATGACCCACGAGATGCCTTCGAGATCAATTTCTCCCACCGATCCTAGAAGTGGCTCGATGGACAGGAAACGAACGGCGGCAGGAGCCATTTGAAGGTGTCGGATTCTAGCGCTTGCCTCGCGGTCCTCGACTGACACGCCGCACCAGATGTGGCTTGGCGCGGTGCCGCCAGCGTATCTGCGCCGCAGGTAGTCCCCTCATGGGTGAACTACGCTTTGTCAGAACCTGATAGACGTGCCGGTCCGCCATTTCCATAGTGTCGAATACCTTGTCGATGAACCGGCGATCCACACCTTTGTGAAACAGGTCACTCATGGAATTGACGAAGATCATGCGCGGTCTACGCCATCGCGACGGCTGGTCCAGCCGCGAGGGCCACAGGCGGAGGTCGAACCCTAACTCGTAGGGGTGTCCCTTGATGCCGCGCCACCGCTCCGCGAATCGCTCTGCATAGCAATGATCGCAGCCGCGCGTAATCTTGGTGCACCCGGTGACCGGGTTCCAGGTGGCGTCTGTCCATTCGATGGTGGATTTTGCGCCCATGCGAATAATTTGTAGGGTGATTGGTCCCTTCGCGCTGTGCGGCGGCAATCATATCATTGCCCTCGCGATGATGCTTCGGGTCTTCTCCGTCGCTGCAACCAGATGCCCTTCGGCGGGAGGCGCATATCCCCCGATGCGGGCCTGGCACCAAAGGATACGACGTGCCAGGTCTTTGCCTTCCGCCTCTGTTTTCCCGGGCGCCACGGAAGTGGTTTCTTCGACCCTTCTCCCGAACGTCTCCTCCGTCTTGGCGAACACACCCATGCCTCACCCGTGGGCAACGCTCGACCATTCGTCCCCGAGACCCCCGCTTGAATCGACGCCGCCAGGAGGGGGAGTCCCTCCAGTGTTCGACAGACCCGATCCGGCCCCCATTTCGATGCCGTCCGGGAAAGAGTTCGCCGAGGACGCGGGGCTGTTTGAACGGGGTGGTCCCGGTTCGTTGGGCGGTCCGTGGGCGGACCGGCACAACCGGCGTCCGCCGCTAGCCCCTTCCTCCCGGTCCGCCGGACGCGCCGGACCCTCCGCCGTTGTCGTGGTTCTTCTCCGGCGCCCTCTTCGGCCAGTCGAATTCGGGCCAGATCCCGCGCGCGGTCGCGCCGGCGGCGTCCGGCGCGTCGGCATCGGCACCGGCGGCGAGCAGCGTCTCCGCCGCATCCGTCCACCGGTACTCCGCCGCCACCTGTAGCGGCGTCCGCCCGATGACGTCGCGGGTGCCCACCTCGCCGGGGTCCGCCTGGAGCCGCCGCCCCAGCAGGGCGGAGTCCCCCAGCGTCGCGGCGAGGTGCGGCGGAAATTCGCGGACGGATGCGTAGGACGCTAGGGAGGGGATGGGACAGTCGTAGAACGGGTCGGCCCCGACACGTGGCGTCAGCCCCCCTCGTTTGGGCGTGGATTCCTGTAGGAAGCCTCGCGCCAAAAGGAGTTTGAAGACATTTTCCGCCGCCTGCGGGTCCCGGTGTCCGAAGGCGTCCGCAATCACGTTGCATGTTCCCTCCCGCGTGGCCGGCCCAACATTCCTAAGGGTCGCCATGACCTCCGCCACATTCCTTACCCCCTTCCCGAGCAGCGGACCATCGTAGCGCGTGTTGTAGTAGGCGACCCGCCGCTCCGCGGCCCCGCGGCGCACGGGGCCGAGGTCGGCCGTGTCCAGCCGCCCCGGGTCGCGCCCTGGCGCGGCGAGCCGGCGCGCCAGGGTGGCCAGGAAGTGGTTGGTGTGCATCGGCCAGCCCTGGCTGTCCCGGACGAGGGTCTCGGACCAGCGGGCGGCCTCGGCGCGCGGCGCCGCCACGCCGAAATGGTCCAGCCAGGCAACGAACAGTTCCCGCACCTCGCCGTCGGACAGGGGACCGAGGGTATGGATGCTTTCGAGCTCGTTCGAGAAGCGGCTCAGCCCTATGCCCGGCCGGCCCAGATGTTCCCGCAGATGCCCCAGACCCGCGAGCACGGGCAGGACGGGGATCCCGTGGGTATGGCCCTGATGGAGTTTTTGGACAATACCCGCCTCCCGGTGCCGCGGGCGGATCTCCTGCGCCTCGTCGACCATCAGCACCAGCGGATGCCGAAACCCGTCCCCCTCGAACAGTTTCCGCGCGGCGTCCGAAGCCACCTCCCCCACCGTTTCGGAGGCGAGCATCGACGCCAGGCCCCCGACCACCGCCGGAACCCACTCCTCTCCGGCCCGTCCGGGCAGTGCCGCCCGCAATGCCCGGGGGAGCGCCCGCCGGTCCGCCAGATCGGGCACCGGCAGGTTCACCGCGATGGGAACGCCCGGGTCTCCGGCCCTCCGGGCCCTGTCCCATTTCCTTTCGAGGTGCGCCAGAAGCGCCGACTTCCCCGCGCCGGGGGCACCCTGGACCACCTGCGTCAGTCCGGGAACCCTGTCGCCGGCGCGCCACGCGCCCAGCGCCGCCTCCGCGTTCCCCTCGATGGCGCGGACAACCTTCCCGCGCCCCGCGAAGACGGGCGGCCTGCCCCTCGCCTGCGTGGCCACGTATTCCCGCAGTGCGGCCCGCCGCTCGTCGGCTTCTCCTCCGCCCCTGTCCACAATCGCCTCCCGTGTATGGCGGGTCAAGGTCGGGATGGCGGTCGGCAACCGCTTCCCTTCCGGTCCCCGGTTTCCGGCGCATTGTACCGCATATGCCCTCCCCGTCCCGCCGGCGCCGCGCATGCTATGATTCCGGCCGCGTGCCCCCGAACGGAGATGTGGTGCCTAGATTCGCGGAGTTCTTTGCTGGAATCGGTTTGGTGCGGGAGGCCATCGAGCCGCTTGGCTGGGAATGTGTGTTCGCCAACGACATCGCGCCCGACAAGGCCGAGATGTACGCCGCCCGCTTTGGCGGCGAGCACCTGCTGGTCGGCGATGTCAAACAAATTGAGCTCGCGGATCTTCCGGACGAGCTTGCATTGCTCACGGCCTCCTTTCCCTGCATCGACCTGTCGCTGGCTGGAAACCGCGCCGGTTTGGCGGGTCAACACTCCGGGACGGTTTGGCCGTTCATCGAACTGGTGGATCAACTGCACCGCGAACGGTCCGGGCCGGACGCGATACTGCTGGAAAACGTTACCGGTTTTCTCACGTCCCGCTCGGGGCGCGACCTGAACGACGTTTGCGCCAGGATGGCGGGGCTTGGATACTGGATCGATCTCGTTGTGGTCGATGCGCGCTGGTTCCTGCCCCAAAGCCGTCCACGGCTGTTTGTGCTCGCCGTGGGTTTTCTCCTAGGCAACGACGAATTGGCCACCGGCTTCCAAATGCGCCTGGCCGAGCCCGCAATGGGCTATGCGGTTGGAAACTGACCCGATATGGGGGCACCGCGCCCTAGCCCCGTGCGCAAGGGCGAGCTGTACCGGTTCTGAAGAAGCCACCTACGCGTATCCCGGCACATGACCAGTGGATCGCCCCGATAGACTAGCGCTAGCACTCGTATACCACTGAACTTAACGGCAGAATACAGGTTTGTTCGAGCGTAGGGCTGTTGCGGGTGACGAGGCATACCAACAGGGAACCGCCGCGCCGTTTGCAGCGGGGCGATAGAGCGGCCTTGGTGATGCAATATCCGGCGGGTGCCCGGCAGCGGCGTCTTGGCAGATGATTGGGCCAACCGGGTGTGTCGGCTGCCGCGGCTGCGGGGCGGGGCCCGCCGATAGGCTGGCGATGGTGCCGGCAAGGGGCTTGAGCCTGGCTTCGAGCCTCTGTCTGGGGTTGCCGCTCGGCGTATTGGTGGCCGGTGTTTGGGTGGCCGATGCCCTGGTTCCCGGGCAGGGGTGGTTAGCCATCCCCGTATTCGTCGGCGTATCCGGGGCTATCGCGCGGGCCGGTTCCCGGGTAGACACCCTGTTGGTGCGGCAAGTGGATTGAGGGTCGGCATATGACAAGGACATGGGTTGCAATTATGGGTTTGACGCTGGCGGGCGGTGCCGCCCGGGCGGCAGACCTACCCGACTTCACCGGGCTGGTGGAGGCTCACTCCGCCGCCGTGGTGAACATCAGCACGGAGCGGCGGGTGGAGCGGCCGTCGCGGCGCCAGGAGGAGTTCGATGAGTTCTTCCGGCGCTTTTTCCCGGGGCCGAACACGCCCACACCGAACGTACCGCAGCGTTCCCAGGGATCCGGCTTCATCATCGGCAGCGATGGCTACATTCTCACCAACAATCACGTCGTCGGGGATGCGGACAAGGTGGTGGTAAGCCTCGCCGACCGCCGCGAACTCGACGCGACCGTGGTTGGCGTCGACCCGGGTTCCGACCTGGCGCTCTTGAAGGTGGAGGCGGACAACCTGCCCACAGTCACTCTGGGCCGTTCGGAGAATCTCAAGGTTGGGGAATGGGTGCTCGCTATCGGCTCGCCGTTCGGTTTCGAATACACGGTGACGGCCGGAATCGTCAGCGGCAAGGGGCGTAGCCTGCGCAGTGAGAACTATGTTCCGTTCATTCAGTCGGATGTGGCGATTAACCCCGGTAACTCGGGTGGGCCGCTATTCAATCTCGATGGCGAAGTGGTGGGCATCAATTCGCAAATCTTTTCAAACTCCGGCGGCTACATGGGGATGTCCTTCGCGGTGCCCATCGACGTCGCCATGGAGGTTGCCGATCAGCTCAAGACGACCGGACGGGTCGCCAGGGGTTGGCTCGGCGTCGAGATTCAGAAGGTCAGCCGCGAATTGGCCGAGAGCTTCGGCCTCGATCAGCCCCAGGGCGCCCTCGTCACCCAGGTATTTCCGGACAGTCCGGGCGAGGAGGGCGGGCTGCTCGCTGGCGACATCATCACCGAATTCAACGGTCGCGACATCGACCGCTGGTCGGAATTGCCCCACTACGTGGGCCGCGCCGGCCCGGGCAGCGAAGCCGAACTGGGCCTGATCCGCGATGGCGAGGCCATGACCCTCAAGATCCAGATCGGCGAGTTGCCGGATGACATGCTGGCCCAGGGCGACCAGCCGAGTTCGGAACCCTCGGCGCTGGGCCTGGTCGTGGCACCGCTGCGCGATACGACCCGGGAACGTTTCGACCTGGACAGCGGTGTCGTGGTCGTCCGTTCGGAAGGGCCGGCCCGGGCGGCAGGCATTCGCGAACGCGACATCGTCACCCGGCTGCAAAACCGGACGGTCGATAGCGTGAGTCGTTTCCACGAGATCGCTAATTCGCTGCCGAAGGGCCGCAACGTCCCGGTATTCATCGTGCGCGGCGGCAGGCCGCTAATCTTGGCATTGAAAGTGCCGGAGTAGCCGGGAACCGACGAGCTATGCCGGCTCACATCGACCACATTCGCAACTTCTCGATCATCGCCCATATCGATCATGGCAAGTCGACCCTGTCCGACCGCCTCATTCAGCACTGCGGAGCGTTGAGCGAACGGGAGATGGCCGATCAGGTGCTGGACTCCATGGATCTGGAACGGGAGCGGGGTATCACCATCAAGGCGCAATGCGTCACCCTGGACTATGCGGCGGCGGACGGGGAATCGTATCTGCTGAACTTCATCGACACGCCCGGGCATGTGGATTTCAGTTACGAAGTCTCCCGCTCCCTTGCCGCCTGCGAAGGCGCCCTGCTGGTTGTCGATGCGGCCCAGGGTGTGGAGGCGCAATCGGTCGCCAACAGCTATACGGCCATCGAAAACGGCCTGGAGGTGCTGCCGGTTCTGAACAAGGTCGATCTGCCCCAGGCGGACCCCGACCGGGTGGCCAGGGAGGTCGAGGACATCATTGGGCTGCCGGCCGACGCCGCGCTGCGGGTCAGCGCCAAGACCGGCGAGGGTGTGCCCGCCCTGCTTGAGCAGCTTGTAAGCCGCATTCCACCGCCTAAGGCGCATTCCGGGGCGCCACTGCAGGCCTTGATTGTCGATTCTTGGTTCGACAACTATCTGGGCATTGTATCCCTCGTTCGCGTGGTGGCGGGCAGTGTCGCCAAGGGCGACCGCATTCTGGTGAAATCCACCGGCAAGACCCATGTGGTCGACGAGGTCGGCCGTTTCCGCCCAAAGCGAACTGTCACCGAGGCACTCGGCACTGGCGAAGTGGGCTACGTGATCGCCGGTATCAAGGCCATCCGGGGTGCGCCGGTGGGCGATACCCTGGTGTTGGCCAGCCATAGCGAAGCGGCGGCGCTACCCGGCTTCGCCAAGGTGAAGCCCCAGGTCTATGCGGGCCTCTTTCCCGTCAATTCCGACCGCTTCGAGGACTTTCGGGCCGCACTGGAGAAGCTGACGCTCAACGATGCATCGCTGTTCTACGAGCCCGAATCCTCGGATGCCCTTGGCTTCGGCTTTCGCTGCGGCTTCCTCGGCCTGCTGCACATGGAGATTGTTCAGCAGCGGCTGGAGCGGGAATACGATCTCGACCTCATCACATCGGCACCCACGGTGATCTACCAGGCGGAACTGGCGGACGGTGCCGTGGTCGAGGTCGACAATCCCTCGCGCCTGCCCGAGCGCTACGTGGCGCTGCGCGAACCCATTGCGGAGGTGAATATACTGGTGCCCCAGGAGTTTGTCGGCAATGTCATCAACCTCTGCGTGGAGCGGCGTGGGGTGCAGAAGAATATGCATTTCTCGGCCGGGCAGGTGTCGATGACCTGGGAGATGCCCATGAACGAGGTGGTCATGGACTTCTTCGACCGGCTCAAGTCCGTAAGCCGCGGTTTCGCCTCGCTGGACTACGGATTCCTCCGTTTCGCGGTGTCGAGCCTCGTCAAGCTCGATGTACTGATCAACGGCGAGCGGGTCGATGCCCTGGCCATGATCGTGCACCGCGACCAGGCCCAGGGCCGGGGTCGGCAGCTCGTGGATAAGGTGAAGGAACTGGTGCCGCGGCAGATGTTCGCCGTTGCCATTCAGGCCGCGGTCGGCGGGCAGGTTATTGCCCGCCGGTCGGTCAAGGCCCTGCGCAAGAACGTCACCGCCAAGTGCTACGGCGGCGATGTCACGCGCAAGAAGAAGTTGCTCGAGAAGCAGAAGGCGGGCAAGAAACGCATGAAACAAGTGGGCAGCGTCGAGATTCCCAAGGAGGCTTTTCTGGCGGCGTTGAAGCTCGACTACTCGTGATGGCGTGGTGGCGAGTGCCGGGTCGGCCCGCGCAATTTGATGGAACGGGATACTGAATGGATATCGACTACCCGCTGCTGCTCACCTGGGCGGTCTTGATCAGCGGTGCCATCTGGCTCCTCGACGCACTGCTGCTGAAGCGGCACCGCGAACAGGACAAGGCGCCGCCGGCGATTGTCGAGTACGCCCGGTCTTTCTTCCCGGTGCTGCTCTTTGTGCTGGTGCTGCGCAGCTTTCTCGGCGAGCCGTACCAGATTCCTTCCGAATCCATGGTGCCGACGCTGGAGGTTGGGGACTTCATTCTGGTCAACAAGTACGCCTACGGCATTCGCCTGCCGGTACTGGGAACCAAGATAGTCGAAGTGGGGGCGCCCGAGCGAGGCGACATCATGGTTTTCGTTCCGCCGCACGATTCGCGCTACTTTATCAAGCGGGTGATCGGTTTGCCCGGCGACCACATTCGCTACGAAGACAAGGCGCTCTACATAAACGGTGAGCGCGCCCGCTACGAATTCGTCCGGGAGTTTCACGAAATGATCGGGCGCAGCGCGGTGCCGGTGCGGGAATACCTGGAAACCTTCGATCGGAAGCCGCACACCACCCATCGCTATCCGACCGAGGAGCGAGCCCGGGAGTGGCGGGTTCCCGAGAATTCCTACTTTGTCATGGGCGATAACCGCGACCGTAGCGACGACAGCCGCCGCTGGAAGTTCGTTTCCGAATCCAAGATTGTCGGCAAGGCGATCGCGATCTGGGTGCACAAGGCGCCGGGTCTGCATTGGCCGACCTTCGAACGCAACCGTTGGATCTAGTGTCTGCCAATAGCGGCTTGGCCGCGCTGCAGGGCAAGCTTGGCTATCGGTTCGGCGACGAGGCGTTGCTTGCGCGGGCGCTGACCCACAGGAGCGCATCCCGTCAGCACAACGAGCGGCTGGAGTTTTTGGGCGATGCGGTGCTCGGCTACGTCATCGGCGAGTATCTGCACCGCACCCGGCGGGGACACCGGGAGGATTCCCTGACCCTGCTGCGCGCATCTCTCGTCAAGCGGGATGCGCTGGTCGAGGTGGGCCGTGGAATTCAACTGGGAGAGCATCTGATTCTCGGTGCCGGGGAACTTCGTTCCGGTGCGCGACAACGGGCGTCCATTCTTGCCGATGCGTTGGAAGCGGTCATAGGAGCGGTACACGAGGATGGTGGTATCGAGGCGGCCCGTGCCTCGATCATGCACCTTTTCAAGGGCCGGCTGGAAAATCTTGCCGAGCGGGCCGCCAAAGATCCCAAGACCGACCTGCAGGAGCGTCGGCAGGCCCAGGGGCTTGAGCTTCCGGTATACCGTGTTGTCGATATTGGGGGTATGCACCACCAACAGCTCTTCCATGTCGCCTGTGAGCTGGTGGATCTGGGCGTTTCGGTGACGGCCACGGGAAGCAGCCGCAAGGAGGCCGAAAAGCGGGCGGCGGCCCGCATGATCGGCGAGCTTGAAAGCCGTGACCTGTAGGCCCCTGCTGGCGTGGCATAACCCCGCGACGACTCGTGGCGCAGGTTATGCCGGCGTAGTTCCCGGACCGGCGCGGCACGCCTACCGTGCTCCAGGTATGCGAGTTCCCGTGGGGCCGGTCGTGGACTGGGAAGTATCCCGTTCCCCGCATGTCGGTACCCCGGCCCCGGGTGAGCGACCGTGAGCACCGTGCGAAAACGTTGTGGGTATGTCGCGATCATCGGCCGACCGAACGTGGGCAAGTCCACTTTGCTGAACGTGGTGTTGCGGCAGAAGCTCAGCATTACCTCGCGCAAACCGCAAACGACGCGGCACAACCTGCTCGGCATCGACACCGAAGCGCATTGCCAGGCGATCTATGTCGACACCCCGGGTATTCACGATGGGGCGGGCCGGGAAATCAACCGGCGCATGGTGCGCTCGGCGATGTCGCTGTGTACGGACGTGGACCTCATAGCGATGGTGGTGGATCGCGACCGGTGGGTGGGCGCGGACGCCCTGGTACTCGCCCAAATACAACGCTCGTCCCGGCCGGCGCTTGCCGTCATCAACAAGGTGGACCTGCTGCGGGAGCGCCAGGCGGTTCTGCCCGTTATCGAGCGGCTGGCGGCGCTTGGCGTCTTCGACGAGATATTGCCCATGTCCGCATTGAAGCGGGAGGGTGTCGAGGGGTTTCGGCAGGCCGTGTTTGCCCGCTTGCCGGAACAGGAGCACCTCTTCCCCCCGGATCAGTTGACAGACCGCGGCACCCGCTTCCTGGCGAGCGAGATCATTCGGGAAAAACTGGTGCGCCGACTGGGCGACGAACTGCCGCACCGCACGGCGGTGGTGATCGAGTCGTTCGAGGAGGCACCGAGCCTCGTCGAGATTCACGCCGGCATCATTGTGGAACGCACCGGGCAGAAGCGCATTGTCATTGGCAGGCAGGGCGCGAAACTGAAATCGATTGGCAGCGATGCGCGGGTGGACATTGAACGGCTGCTCGGTCGCAAGGTCATGCTGCATTTGTGGGTCAAGGTTCGCGCCGGATGGACCGACAACCGCGTGGCGCTGCAGCGCCTGGGCTATGAGTAGCCGCCGGGCTGGTTCTGGAGCGCATGGGCTATGAGTAGTCACGGGCTGGCTTTGGAGCGCTTGGTCTATGAGTAGTCACGGGCTCGCTCTGGAGCGCATGGATTATGAGTAGCCGCCGGGCCGGCTTTGGTAACGCATGGGCTGTGAGTAACCGCCGCACGGGCTTTGGCGATGCCGGCGCGGGCGGCTGTGATACCGCGCGAAGTGGCCGGAGCCTGTCGGCCCATGCATGCTAACGCGACCGATCAACCCGCTATCGTGCTGCATGTGCGGGGCTACCGCGAGACCAGCCTGCTGGTGAACCTGCTGACCCGCGACCACGGCCGTATGGCGGCTGTGGCGCGGGGTGGGCGCAACGCCAAGCGCCGGCATGGGTTGCAGCCCTTCTACGAGGGCTCCGTCAGTTGGCGAGGCCGCGGCAGCCTGATGACCCTCACCCGGTACGATGTGGTCGCGACCCGCTGGTTGACCGGCAACGCCCTCGCATCGGCCTACTATGTGGTGGAACTCGTCATGCGGCTCACCAGGGAGTGGGAACCCCATGAGCGCTTGTTTGCGGGTGTGCAATGGGCGTTGCGGCGCATCGGCGAAGGCGGGGCGAATGTGGAAATTGCATCTGGCCTGCGTCAGTTTGAAAAGCTCTTGCTCGATGAGTTGGGCTACGGGCTCGACTTCACGCGCAACGCCGGAACCGGCGCGTCGGTCGATGGTGCGGCCAGGTACCGGCTTGAACCGGAATCGGGGTTTGTCGATACCGATGCGAACAACGGCTATCGCGGGCAGACGTTGATCGACATCGACCGCGCCAACTATGCCGACCCGGAGACGCGCAGGGTCGCCCGGCGCATCTTTCGGGATCTGATCGCAATCCACCTCGGCCCCGTACCCCTAGTCAGCCGCCGGCTGCTCCGCCACTAGGCTGAACTTCCAGAGTCGATCCGAGCTAACGTATTGATTTTCGAGGAGGGCACGGGTTTTAGCGGTTTGTTGCTGGGTACACTATTGCAGTCGTACGCCGAGCAACCGGAAGGCTTGGCGCTGCAGTTCGGTGGTCCGGGCGATGGCGTCGAAGGGTTCGGCGCCGGGCAGACGGGGCACCACAGGGTTTTTCGTGACTGTCGCCAGGTCGCGAAGCCGGGAGCGGAAGCTGTGCACGGGCCGGCCCTCGTCGGCGCGCTTCCACTCCGGGGCTCCGACCCGATGCAATGTGAGTTTCGGTTGCCGTAACGGTATCATCGCCGCCTCCGCCGCAGTGGGAGATTGATGGACTATGCGCGCCGGTGCCCACGGCAACGTGCCGCTCCACACAGACGGTTCGGTCGATCTGCATGCCTGGGTAGAACACCTGTGCCGGGGCCGGTCTTACCTGGACAATAGCTGCATCCTGCAGGCGGCCAGGGGGTTGCGCGAGCGGTTCAACGGCGATTATCTGCCCAGCGGTATCGAGCTGGCCGAACTGGTCGCCGCCATGCAAATGGATACGACATCGGTGCTGGCGGCACTGTTCTACCAGCCGGCGCGGCGCGGGGCCATCTACGACGACCGCCTTGTGCAGGCCATCGGCAATCCGGCGGCGGAGCTGTTCACGGCGGTCAACCGGATGGCGGATATCAGCCTGCTGGATCTGACCAGTTCCCGCATGCTGGCCAGCGAAGCCAAGGACCAGACGGCCAACATCCGACGCATGCTCGTGGCCCTGATCGACGATGTGCGGGTGGCGGTGCTGAAACTGGCCGAACGTGTGGTGGCCCTGCGGCTGGCCAAGAACCGTTCCGAAGAGAGGAAGGTGCGCATCGCCACCGAGGCCATGACCGTGTTCGTGCCCCTAGCGGACCGGCTCGGCATCTGGCGCCTCAAATGGGAGTTGGAAGACCTGTCGCTACGCTACCTGGAGCCGGATGCCTACGCGCGCATCGCCCGGCAGCTCGATGGGCGCCGTGCCGAACGGGAAGCCCAGGTGCGGGAGATCGTCGGCGATCTGAAGGCGATGTTCGGGGAACGCGGCATCAACGCGGACGTGGAAGGGCGCGCCAAGCACATCTATGGCATATGGCGGAAGATGCGCACCAAGCACATTCCGTTCAGCGAGGTTTACGATGTGCTCGCGGTTCGCGTCATTGTCGCGGATATCGAGCAATGCTATAGGGTGCTTGGCATCATTCACATGCGCTGGCGGCATGTGCCGCCGGAGTTCGACGACTACATCGCGGCACCGAAGGAAAACGGCTACCGCTCGATTCACACGGCGGTGGTCGGAACCCTAGGCAAGGTCTTCGAGGTGCAGATACGAACCCTGCGAATGCACGAGGATGCGGAACTCGGGGTCTGCGCGCATTGGTCCTATAAGGGTGGAGACCGTGAAGATGGGTTCTACGCGGACAAGGTGGCCTGGCTGCGCCAGGTGCTCGACTGGCAGGATGCCCTGGGCGGGACGCTGGCCGATCAGTTGACAGAGGAAGTGCGGGAGCAGCGCATATTCGTCCACACGCCGAAGGGCCATGTGGTCGACCTTTCGGCGGGCGCCACGCCGCTCGACTTCGCCTATCGCGTACATACTGAAATAGGCGATCATTGCGCAAACGCCAGCGTCGACGGCCAGCGCGTGCCGTTGAACACCCCGCTCAAGACAGGCCAGCTTGTGCAGGTGCACAGGAACCCCCGGGCCAGGCCCCGGCGTGCTTGGCTCGACCCGGACCTCGGCTATGTGCGCACGGCGCGCGCCAAAAGCAAGATACGGAACTGGCTACGGGTGCGTCGGCGGGAGTCGAACGTCGCGGAAGGGCGGCAGGCACTCGATGAGATGATCGACTGTCTCGGGTTGTCGCCAATCACCTTGGAAGAGGCGGGCGAACTGGCCTCGGCCTTCGATCTGGCCGACCCGGAGGAACTGTTTTTCGCCGTGGGCGTGGCCGACTTGCAGGTTCTTGATGTTGTGCGCCAATGTCTTTCCCGCAGAACCCTTGGCCGGGATGCCCTAGGTAGCGCCCGTGGCAACAGGCAGGCCGATGCGCCCGAAGCTGCGCACCGTGTTCTGGAAATCCAGGCCCAGGACCGCGAGGGGCTGTGGCGCGACATCACGGTTGTATTGAGTGCGCAGGGACTGTCCCTGACCGCCAATGCGGGGCGGGTCGATGCCAACACGGGCTTGGCCTGGTTCACCCTGGAGTTGCAAATGCCGGACCTGTACGAGGTGGCGGGGTTGATCAACCAATTGCGCGAGGTTCAGGATGTCCGCGTGGTGCGTCGCATCGTTGGGGAGGAACAGAAGCCGTGAGGATCATTTTGCTCGGGCCGCCGGGTGCGGGGAAGGGTACCCAGGCGAAGGCCATCTGCTCCGCCTTCGGCATTCCCCAGATCGCCACCGGCGACATGCTGCGCGCGGCGATCAGCGATGGAACCGAGTTGGGCAAGCGGGTGCGGGCCGTTATGGACCGAGGCGACCTGGTTTCCGATGCCATCATCATCCGGCTCGTCGAGGAGCGGATTGGCCGGGCCGACTGCGCGAACGGCTTTCTGTTCGATGGATTTCCGCGCACCATCACCCAGGCGGAAGCGCTGCAAGCGGCCAGGGTCGCCATCGACGCCGTCGTCGAAATCCGGGTGCCGGACGATGAGGTGGTGAGGCGCATTAGCGGCCGGCGCGTGCACCCGGGCAGCGGGCGCGTCTACCATGTCTCCTTCAACCCGCCCAAGGTGCCGGACACCGACGACGAGACCGGTGAGCCCTTGCTGCAGCGGGACGACGACCGGGAAGCCACCGTGCGCGACCGGCTCGCGGTGTACCGGGAACAGACCCACCCCCTGGCCGCCTTCTACCGCGCCCGCGCGGCTGCGCACGGCAGCGCCGGCTCGTTGCGCTATATCGTGGTGGATGGTTGCGCCGCCGTCGGCGATGTGCAGGGAGAGGTCATGCGGCAACTGCGGGCCTGAAGCCGCCGGGCGCCCAGTGCGCCGCACGAGCATGCGCGGCCCAACTCAAATACGACATGTATCTGATTTTGCGAGCAAAGTAGCAGTCGCGTTATCGCGACGCTGAACGAGGCAACGATGGGCTTGCTCGGGGTTCCCTAGAGTAGGCCGTCAAACGGCAGCACCTCCACGCGGGCACCGGGTGCTAGGCTGCCGCTGCTCTTTGGAATTCTGATCAGGCAATTTGCCTCGGCGAAGGTGCTCATCCGGTTGGAGCCCTGGTCGCCGGTGGTCCGCACCCGGGCTTGGCCCCCCGCATAGGTCGCGACACCGCGCTGGTATTCTTCACGGCCCGGCTTGTGCGCGATAGCCTCGGTGAGTTCCGCTCTGATCGATGCGGGTTGCGAGGGCCGCATACCGCAGAGTTTCTCGATGGCGGGCTTGGCGATCAGCAGATAGGTAACGATGGTCGATACCGGGTTGCCGGGCAGGCCGAGAAACAGGGCCTCACCGATGCGGCCGAAGGTGAGGGGCTTGCCGGGTTTCAGATTGAGCCGCCAGAAGCTCAACTCGCCAAGCGTTTCCACCACGCCCTTGACGATGTCGGCGTCGCCGACGGAAACGCCACCGCTGGTCACGAGCAACTGGCAATTGGCGCTGGCCTTGGTCAGTGCTTCGCCAACGACCCCGGGGTCGTCGGCCAACACGCCAAGGTTCTCGATGGCCACCGGCAGACGGGCAAGCAGCGCCTCGACGGCGAATCGGTTGGAGTCGTAAATGTCGCCGAAGCCCAGCCTCGTGCCAGGTTGCCGAAGTTCGTCGCCGGTCGAGAACACGGCCACCCGGGGGCGCGCTCGAACCCGCGCAAGGTCGCGTCCGCAGGCGGCTAGGGTGCCGATGTCGAACGGGCCGAGCCGCCTGCCGGTATCGACCACCACATCGCCACGGCGCAGATCGTTGCCCTTGGCGCGAACATTGGTGCCCACCTGGGTTTGCCCGTGAATGCGAACGGTGTCGCCGTCACGTTCGCAATTCTCTTGGGCAATGACGGTATCGCAACCGGTGGGTAGCGGGGCACCGGTCATGATGCGCACGCACTCGCCCGGTGCGACGCGCCCGGCAAAGGGATGGCCCGCCAGGCTCGCGCCCTTGAGGTTTAGGCGGGTGATGCCCTGGTGCCAGCGGCAGGCGTAGCCGTCCATGGCGGAGGCGGGGAAGGGGGGCAGGTCGGTGGCGGAATGGATCGGTTCCGCGGCGACGCGGCCCAGGGCATCGGTGAGCGAGACCGTTTCGGTGCCGGATGGCTCGGCAATGCGGTGCAGAATCCGCGCCAGGGCATCCTGGAGGTCGAGTGGATCGGCAGGCACGGCTTAAACCCGGACCGGTGCCATGGAATTGCTCAATTCCCAGCCGGTACGATTGCCGGGCTCTACCGGTGCGGGGACCGCGGTGGTGCCGGACAGTCGCTCGGACCTAGACATGCCGAAAAGCCACCAGCCCGCTCATCGCAACGAGAGGTGCAAGCGGAACAACGAGTAGAGCCGGCCCGCGCAGCCCCTTGGTCGGACGGTACGTCAGGTAAGTGTGAAGGATGCGAAGATTCACCGTCGTCACGCGTTGTCTCGGCTAGCCGAGGAGGCGAGCCTCGGCCGCCGGGGTGAAGTTCAGCCATGCGGACTCTCGCCGCATGCTGCCGACAGAACTGCACCGGCGCTCATCGGCGTCTATTCGAGTCCACTGTGCGAACAATTGGTCGTACAGCTCCGTTCGATACCCCGACAGGACGGCACGGCCGCGTATTCCGGCCAAACACTCTGCGAGTTCGCAATGCTCCCGGTCAGTCATCTCGAACCCGTAGGCGGACTTGTCGCCACGGGCCGAATGGACGTAGGGCGGGTCAAGATAGAACAGCGTATCCGCCGTGTCGTATCGCTGAATCACCTCGATGGCGGGCGCGTGTTCGATCTGCACGCGCTGCAGCCGCTGCGCGATCTCCGCCAACCCCTCGACCGATCCAAGCCAACGCGACACGGCGCCGGCCATCCCCGCCCTAGAGGTGAGGACGCAATGCGCCCACCTTCCCTTGCTGCTGGTTTGCGCCAGGCCGGTGCGTGTTTGTCGTGCCCGAATGTAGAACCTGCGGGCGCGCTCCAGCCTCGATAGGTTCCTGGTTGGCTCGCAGGCCCGCGCCAACTCCTCCCTGGAAAACGGGGTGAGGCCGATGGCCCTGATCAGCCTTCCGTGTTGGTTGCGCAGGGTCTGGAAGAAGTTGACCAGTTCGGAGTCGATGTCGTTGTAGGTCTCGACCGGGTATGGGCCGACATTCAGCAGCACGGCGGCCGACCCGCCGAAAACGTCGCAGAAGTGGGTGGCGTCGGAGGGGAGTAGCGGCACTAGGAAGTCCAAATGGGAGAACTTTCCGCCGTACCAGCCGAAGGAGATCATCCTGCGCGAGCCGCGCCTTGCGACTCGACGGCCCGTGCCCGTTGAGTTGACAGCCGGCGCGTTCATGATCGCTGTGTGGTCCAATCCCTTGTCGGTGACGGAATGAGCATACTATATATCGATACAGTTTCGGATGGCATGTACTGGCTCCTGCAGGGCCATCCCAAAGTCGCCTACCAGCCCTCGGCAAAGCCCTATATAGATGGTTTATAAATGTTTTTCGGAAGATTCCGCAATATTCTGCGGCATCCAATGACCTTCTAGAAATTTTCTTTCAAGAGCGAACACTTTGGGATGGCCCTGACTGGCTCCTGGTATTCTTCACGGCCCGGCTTGTGCGCGATAGCTTCGGTGAGTTCCGCCCCCACCGGCGCGGGGTGCTCCCGGACCACCGCCGAATCAATGGATGTGCCAGGGGACGGGCCGCGGCGCGACTCGGCGGGTCGGAGTTCTCGAACAATACGCCGCCGCCAGCCGCTTCTTCCGCTACTCGGATACGGTGGTTTTTGTCGGCGAGATTTCCAGCAATCGATAGGCTTTCCGTTTGAGGCCCAGCCTGTCGGCCGGATATGAAGTAACTTCCAAATCGAACTCGCGGCATTCGTCCAGATGGAGCGCATTGACTGCCCTGCTAACAGGGCGATGATAGCGCGCGTTCACTCTTTGACCGGTGTCGGTCTCGATTTGCACGCGTCTTCGAGTTAGGGCGCTGACGACGCCGACAACAGATACAATTTTCGTTTCGGGGTCTCCAATCTCTTCCAGAAGCGCCCGAACCCTAGTGATCTCCTGTAGCCTGCCTTCCCAATAGTACAGGTTGCCCGGTGCTCGCCAAGCGAACTCGGCAGTCATGTTTTCGACCTCGAACGCTCTCATCAGCCGGGCGACCGACTTGGTGGCGTTCTTGCCAATGGCATGTGCCCTGTCGGTGAACTGGTCGTTTGGGGCCGAGAGCACATCGAACAAGTTGCGCAGGCCGCTTTCTAGGGCGGATTCGCCAGTGAGGTCGGGCGCGATATTGCCTAGGAAAACCAGTTCGGTCGAACCCTCTCGAATTCCGGCCAGCCGGAGGTTGATCAGCCGACGAAATCCGTCGTCGACAGTCGCGGCATCTCCATTGATGTCCCGTTCGCGCCAGGCAGACTGCTCTAGGGCGTCGTTAAGGAGCGGCGCGAACCGGAGCAGAACGCGCAATGGAAGGGTTCCGGGCGAGAACAGCGGCGAATGAAGTTTTAGGCTAAATACCTCGTGTGCCCGTTCCGACTTGGCATGTCTGAGTTCCCTCTCAAGTATCTTCTGGCGTTTATCGGATGATGCGGCGAACACTTCATCGACCAATGGCCTGTCGGAAGACTCCACCGCTTGGCGATTGCGCTGTGCGATGCGGCGGACTACTTCGAGTTCGTTCTCGATACGGGTAATGGATCGGATGCTCATCGCGCTATCCGTATTATGCCTTTCGAGGACCCATGTTTATCGGACGAGAACAGTCCCTTCCAATAGCTGCGGTCTTCCAACGAGTCAAAGGGGCAATGGTAGTAGTCACATCCCCATCGTTCCCGGACATAGGGGCGACCCTCTTCACTGCCCAGGTGGCGGAGTTCCTGCAACTGGTGTTCTGACAACGTTTGAATCAGTTGTCGGCGTATGAAGCAGACAATGTCGATGTCCATCGGGTTCGGATCTTCCGTAGCGAAGGATCCGTTGACCCAGATCTCATAGGAATCCAGCCCAAGCGAGCGAAGATGGGCGAGAAACAGCCTCAACCCGGACGCCAGGAATCGGCGACGGGGGGTGTTCCGGGGGCGGACGAAGACTTTGTCTATGTCATCCTCATCAATATCTTGGAAGCCGTCGGGAACCAGCGGTCGATGCATCTGTGCGTCGTTCATGGCGAGTATCCTATCAGCCTCCGAGTACGGGCGGGATGGTTGGTTGGGAACTAGATCCGACAATCATCGTCAAGCGCGACTTGGCCGCCCGTCGGGCTTTGCAGCTAAGCGATTAATTCCACAAGCATTTTGATTTTCGCGACAAATCTGGAATGTTCCTTATATCAATAAATTATGAGCTTTCGTATGCTTAACTCCGATAGGGTACCGGAACACCCCTCGGTCGAGGACCCACCGACTTGTACGGCGATGTCGGGGCGTACTCGGCGAACCCTATAATGGGTGTCGGGAACCTTGGTTTGAGCAGCCGATGTCAGTTGTCCTGGGCATAGAAACTTCCCGTGAACTCTGTTCCGCCGCCGTTTTCGATGGTGGGGCCGTTCGCGAGGATACCCGGAGGATGGCGCGGGCGCACAACCAACACATCCTTGAACTGGTGGATGGGGTCATGGCCGCTGCGGGGCTTGCCGCCGCCGACCTAGATGCCGTGGCATTTGGTTGTGGGCCCGGTTCCTTCACCGGCATCCGCATCGCCGCTTCCGTCGCCCAGGCTGTGGCGTTGGGTGCCGACGCCCTCGTTGTTCCGGTCTCGTCCACGCTGGCGCTCGCGACCGCCGCCGCCCAGGCTGGCCGGCTATCGAATGGGGGTGTTTTTGTCAGTATTCAATCTAGGCGGGATGCCGTTTACCTAGCCGGTTTCGCGCTGGCGGAGGGCAAGCTCCGCCGCCATCATCCCGACACCCTGGTAACCGGCGACCCGGGTTGGCCCGGGCTCGACGGTGGGTGGACCTTTGTCGGTGACCGGCCTGCCTGGTTGCCGCCGGGGATAGGCTGCTATGCCGATGTTGCGGTCGGTGCCGGGCTGGTTGCCCGGATGGGCGCGGCGGCTCTTGTCGCGGGTGAGGGTGTGGCCCCGGAACTGGGCCTGCCGGTCTACGTTTCCGGGGATGCGCCCTGGAAGCCGTCGGCGTCCAGTGGCTCTGAGCGTCCGCCTGCTCCGCACACGGCATTGGAGCCTCGCTCTGAGGTGCCCGGAATCGGTTCTCCGGAGTGAAGCCGGTTCTGTACCACCGCGATGGTTTGTCGGTGGCGCGCTACGGCAGAATTTTTGACTTGCGGGCAGTGCGCGAACCCCCGCAGCAGCCTGGTTATCACCTGTGGTACGACCAATCGGGCATGCGGCTCTGCAACGGTTTCCAGGACGGCTTTGCGCTGGACTATCGGCACATCGAGGCCCGTGCCGGGCAAACGCTGTTGCTGGCCCGCGCCTGTGCCGCGTCACGGCGGCCGGCGGTGGCCGACCTGATGGCCGGGTGGGGCACCGATGGGTTGTCCCTGGCGCTGCGCGGCTGCGCGGTGACCCTGGTGGAGCCCGCGCCCATGGTTTGGGCGATGCTTGACGAGTTCGTGAATCGGCTCGATTTGCCCGCTAGCGTGGTCTGCGCGACTGCGGAACAGTGGTGCCGAAGCCACCGCAAGTCTGTGGATGTTGCCTACCTTGACCCGATGTTCCCCGAGCGACGTAAAACGGCCCTGCCGGGGAAGCACGCCCAGCATCTGCGGCATTTGGCTTGGCGGAGCGGCACCCCCCTGGCTCTACAGATCGCCCTGGCGCGGGGTGCGGCCCGCGAGCGGGTGGTGCTGAAGCGCCGAGCCCGGGATCCGGTGGCTTTGGCACCCGGTTGGCAACTGCGTGGCCGGCGGGTTCGGTTCGATGTCTACCATGCCGGTTGATGGTTTGGCGGTGAGTATTCTCTCGATGCGCAAAGCTTGCCACGGGGACAGCACCGGCAAGGCAGTACTGTTCGTCGCGGATGTTGCGCCGCGTATCGCCGCGGAGGCACAGCACACAGGGGATTCGTCAGGCTCGGGACGCAAACCGATACCCTACCGGACGATGGTGGTGCTGGACCGGGGCGATCCCAAGGCCGTCTACTAGCCCTCGGCAAAGCCCTACATAGATGGTTTACGAACATTTTTCGAAAAACTCGGCAATGTTTTTCGAAATCTAATGAATTTTCTGAAATTTTATCTCAAGAGCAAATACTTTGAGATGGTCCTGGTTGCTGGACACCGACACGGAATGACGGGATCATGCCCTTGTCAAACCTATCTGCCGCTGTGCCGGAGTTCGTGGTGCAGTTGCACTTGCCCACAGAAGGTCTTTCCGTGTTCGCGGCTAGGATGGATAGATACGGGGACCGTCTCGGTTTCCATACGGGGGAAATACCATGAGCGAACTGTTTTGGCTGATACTGCTTGCGGCGCTGTTCGTGGCGCAACATCTTGGCGTGACCAGTACGGGCTTGCGCGACCGCCTGGCCGGGGCGATGGGTGAGAAGGCCTATGTCGGCGTCTATTCTGTGGTGTCGATTGTGCTGTTGGTGCTGTTGGTGCGCGCCTACAACGCCGCCGTGCCGACAGCGCTGCTCTGGCCGACGGTGGACCTGCTCCGCCTGGTACCGCTGGTGTTGATGCCGCTCGCCCTGCTGCTGGTTATCGGCGGCGTTGTGACCCGCAACCCCACCTCTGTGGGCGTGGTGCTCGAGAGCGGTGCGGAAGTGCCGGTTGCGGGGGTTATGCGCATCACGCGCCATCCGGTGCAGTGCGGTATTCTCGTCTGGTCGGTGAGCCACCTGCTGGCGAACGGCGACCTGCCGTCGCTGCTGTTCTTCGGATCCTTCGCGCTGGTCTCGGGTTACGGCATGGTGCTTATCGACAGGCGCAAGCAACGGGTTTTCGGGGAAGGTTGGTCGGCGTTTCGCGATGCAACCTCGTTGGTGCCGTTTGCCGCCATCTTCGCGGGCCGCCAATCGCTTAAGCTCTCCGAGATCGGCTGGCTGGCACCCCTACTGGCGGCGGTGATTTTCATCGCTCTATGGTGGGGCCACATCTGGGTCTCCGGCGTGCCGGTGGGCCTCGGCTGGTGACGCGCACCGGGCGGCCTGGGCACCTGTCGGGCTTTGTAAGCCTATCTAAGCCCTAAGTTCGACCGGCGCCAGTGCGCGAGGCGGGGCGATTGCCTCCTGCTCCCTGGTCATGGAAGGAATATTGTAGAGATTCGTTGACGAACGACGACATGTACTGGTTATGCGCCATGCGGGACTCAGCATATGGTGGTTCGTCAACTTTTCTACGTAAGCCCCTCATGGAAAGGCGACGGCAACCGGGACATCAAGCCGACGACAACAATATCTCAGCGTGCGGGCTGGTGCGCACCTCGCCGGCCGGCCGGAACATAAGCCGCCGACAACGCCTCAGCGTGACCGCCTACGGCGCAACATGCGGGCGAGGTAGTCAGTCCGGCAACATCGCGTAGCGGTATTCAGCGTCGATCACCCGTTCCGCGGCGCGCAGAACATCGTCCACCAAGGTGGTGCGGGTGAGGCCCCCCGCCACATCCTCAATGACCGCGCCGTCTTCAATCAGCTTGTCGACGAAGGTATCGAACAGGCGCCCATCGAAGAACTCCGGCGCGTTGATACCGTGTATGCGCGCTACCTTGCGTGCGAGGAATTGGCTCTTCTCCAACAGTTCGGCACGGCTTCCGGTTCTTTTTCCCGGTTCGGCGAGCAGCCCTAGCACAATGTAGTTCCGCTCCAGGATCGGTCTTGCGATGCCGGCCAGCAGGTGCAGCCGGTAGTGTTCCGGGCTTTGCGCCGCCGGCGGCGTTAGTTGGTTGCGGTCGGTGCCGATCAGGCCGGCATGCTGCAGATGGTCCGTCCAGCGCGCGGTATCCCCCGGCGCGAATCGCGCGTGCAATTCCCGCGCCAGGTAGGGAAACACCCTATCGACCATCCGCTCCAGGGCCGGGCGCGCCAGGGGCCGACGCCGCTTCTCCAGTAGGCAGGCAATCAGCGACGGCAGCGCCAGCGCGTGGGCGACATTGTTGCGATACCAGGTCATAAGGACTGCGGGTACGGGCTGCAACGCCAGTACCTCGCCAAAATCCTGCTTCTCGCGGCTCAGCATGCCAAGCCTGTTCACATGGGCGATGACGGCGCTGCCGTCCATGTTGGTGACCTGAAAGTCGTGATTCCCGCGGCTCTGGCGCAGCAGTTCAAGGTAGCAGTCGATTTGGCGGGCCAGGGTCGCTTCCGGCATGGCGAGCCGCCGGGTGCAGAGAATGACCAGGGCCACCAGGTTGACGGGGTTGATCGATGCGGCGTCGTTGATGCGCAGCAGAAGCTCCCGCCCGAGGGCCGTCGCCTCGGCTGCGGCTTTGTTCGCCTGGGCGGCCGCGGCATCCGCCTCGGCACAGGCGGACATCCCTGGTATGGTCTTCCCTGGCACGGCCTTCCTTGGCATGGCCCCGGCATGGAGGGATGTTCCTAGTGCGCTCGTGGCCACAGCCTGGGCCGCTCGGGGGATGGCATCGCTGGCGGCGCCCGGCGGTGGTGCTGCCCGCCCGATGGTTTCGGTGGCCACAGCCCGGGCGGCCCGCCGTTGGTTCAGCCACTCCTCTAGGTACAGGGGTTCGCCGAAGTTGACATCAACCCGCCCGAACCTTTGCCGTATCAGCCCAAGACTGCGCACCACATCGATGATCGACTCGCGCCGCTTTTCCGTGCCGCGCAGTTCATCGAGGTACGAGGCCGCTTCGATGAGCTTCTCGTAGCCGAAATAGACGGGCACAAACGCCAGCGGCCGGGGTAGCCCGCGGCCGGCATGCTCGATGGTCATCTTAAGCAGCCCGATGCGGGCCGGCAGTAGCCGGCCCGTCCGCGTGCGGCTGCCTTCGGGAAAGAACTCGACGCAGTGGCCGCGCCGGTAGACCTGGTAGAGGTACTCCGAGAACAGCGCGGCCTGTATCGGGTCGCCGCGGAAACTGCGCCGCATGAAGAAGGCGCCGCCTTGGCGCAGCAGGTTGCCCACCAACGGCAGGTTCATATTCTCCCCGGCCGCGATGTGTGGAATCATCAGACCGCGCCGCAACAGCAGGTACGACAGCAGCAGGTAGTCGACATGGCTGCGATGGCAAGGCACGTAGACGAGGGTATGGGTTCGCCCGGGCGATGCAATGCGTTCCAGGCCATGCACTTCGACGCGGTCGTAAACGCGCCGCCAAAAGGTGGTGAGCAGCCGCGCCAGCAACATGATCGTCGGGTACGACATATCCGAGGCCATGTTCATGGCCGCCTTGCGCGCGCCGGTGCGCAACCTGTGCCGCACCCTATGCGGATGTTCGCCCTTGCCCGCCGCCTCAACCTGCTGCTCGATCGCCTTTAGCACCGCGGGGCTCTCCACCACCTCGCCGAGCAGGGTGCGTCGGTGGGAGAAGTCGGGGCCCAACGTGGCTACTTTCTGCTGGCGCAGCCGCACCCGCAGAATGCGCGCGGCGCGGCGCGCCCGCCGTTTTTCGTCGCGCTGGGCCGCCTCGCGCAGCCCCAGCGGCTCGCCGAAGTGCACGACGATGTGCTTGCGGGAAATAAGCAGGTTCACGAAACGGCGCAGGCGCGATGTTGCTGCCCAGTGTTCCGAAAACAGGGTGCCGATCAGCGACTTCTCGCGGTTGGTCGTGCGACCCCAGAATACTTGCACAGGCACTAGCGCGATGCTGCTCGCCGGCGCCGCGGGGTTCTGCAACAGGCGGGCGAGGCGTTCCGGCACGGCCCGCATGGTGTTGCGTTGTGTGGGGCCGGCGGGGCGTGCTAGGAATATCGTGCGCGCCGATTCCTCGCCCTCGCCCAGGCGAATGCTCGACCGGGGGTTCGGCCAGCCCTGTTCGGCGCATACCAGGTCCAGCACCACCAGATCGGAAAGCGATCGCTGGGCCAGCACATACACCGCTGCGGCAGAGAGGTTCCTAGGTGGTGCCCCGGCGATACGGGGCCGGGCGATCAGCCGGATGACGGCGCGTATCTGTCGGTATCCGTGCCGGTGGAACATCAGGGGCTCGGCTTAGTCGGATGCGGACCGGAACCCCTGCCTTGTCGGCGGCGACGATACGCCCTCGAACAGATTGTCGATGCTGTCGGACACGGGTGTGGTGATCTCCACTTCCCAGATGTCCCGGTACTTGCGCTCGGTCGCATCCCGCGCGTCGTCTTGCGACCTGATGATCGTTGGCCGTAAGAATATCAACAAGTTGGTCTTGGTGTTGGTCTTGGAAGAGGAGCGGAAAAAGAAGCCGAGAACCGGAATGTCGCCCAACAGGGGCACCTTCTTATTCGATTCCGTCACGTTGTCCTGGATCAGCCCGCCGAGCACGATAATTTGGCGGTCCTCGGCGAGAACGGCGGTCTCGATTTCCCGTTTCGAGGTGAGCACATCGGCAAAACCGCCATCGCCGATCGGAGATTCCACGAGATTGGTGATCTCTTGAGCGATTTCCAGGCGCACCGATGTCCCGTCGTGGATGTGCGGCGTGACGGTGAGCTGCAAGCCGACATCTTCCCGTTGCACGGTGGTGAACGGGTTGTTGGCACCGTCGGCCCGGGTGGTGTACGAGCCAGTGCGGAAAGGCACTTCGTTGCCGACCACGATTCTCGCCTCCTGGTTGTCTAGGGTCATGATGCTGGGGGTTGACAGCAGGTTGGCGTCGCTGGCCGTGCCGAGCGCGGTGATGATGCTGCCGAACGAGAATCCGTCGGGTCTGATTCTGGCGACGGCCAGCGTGGGGCTGGAGATGCTGGCCAGGCCCGCCAGCACATCCGCATCGATGCGGTTGCCCTGTTCATCGACACTCAGGTTTTGCAGCAGGTTGGAAATCACGCCGTCCAGGGTCGTGCTGGCCAGCGGTGCGGTGGCGCCCTCTGCATCCACGGCGGCGGTCTCCGCGCCAAGCGTGCGCTGGTCGGTGATCTGCACCTCCACCACGGCGGCCTCGATTAGCACCTGGGTTCGCCTGATGTCGAGTTGATCGAGGATGGCGAGAATCTCGCCCATGGTGCTTGGCGCCGCGCGAATGATGATGGCGTTCAACGACTCGTCGGCTTGGATGACCGCCGTCTGGCTCTCGTCGTCGGAGTGCCGCTGATCCAGGGTACCCTGTAGCACCTCGGCGACGGCGGCGGCGTCGGCGTACTTCAGGTAGACCACGCGCGCTCCGCCCGTGGTCGTTGCGGGCTGGTCGATCATATCGATGATCTTCAGGATTTCCGCCACCGGCCGCGGCTTGCCGCGCACGATGAGCGAGTTGTTGCGCTTGTTGGCAATGATCTGAATGCTCTGCGGCCCGGTCGCGCTGGCACCGATCTGGCGCGGTGCCAGCCGCTCCAGCAGCTCCACCACAGTTTCCACCCAGGCTTCCTTCAGAGGCACCAGCACGGTCTCGTCCTCCTCGGACACATCGATTTGTTCGATGATTCGCATGAGGCGCAGGATGTTGTCGGCGTGGTCGCTGATGATGACGATATTGGGCTCGGCGACGGCGGCGATGTGCCCGTACTGGGGAATCAGCGGGCGCAGTATCTTGACCAGTTCCGTGGAATCCACGTTCTGGGCGGCAATCACCCGGGTGACCAATTCTTCCGGTGCCACCTGATTCAGTTGTTCGCCGAGCCCGGGCGTCTGCTTGCCGGTGGCGCTCTGCTGTATGCGAATCACGTCTCCCGAGGGGCTGGCGATGAAACCATGTACGCGCAGCACCGACAGGAACAGCTCATAGATGCCCTCGGCGTTTAGTGGGGTGCTGGAGACGACCGTTACGTCCCCCTTAAGCCGCGGGTCGACCACGAACGTCTCGCCGGTGATTTCGGCAACCTGGGTGACGAATTCGCGGATGTCGGCGTCCTTGATGTTGATCGTCCAGGTCTGTTCCGGGGTACCCGCGGCGGCGTCGATGAACGGCAATGGCAGCAACAGCAGGCCGAGGAGTGCGGCGGATGCGATCTGTCGTGTTTTGGTCACGATGGCTTTCCAATACCCGTACTGGTTAGTTCAGCGACGCCGTTACAAAAAAGCGCCGCTCGCCGCGTTGCACTTCGAGCCGCGCCGACCCTTCGGCGAGCACATTGTCCAGTTCCAGGCGGTCGCGCCCCACGTCGCCAAGGGGCTGGCCGTTGATGGATAGGATAACGTCGCCCGGCTTAAGGCCAGTTTGGCGAAGGTAGGGAGATTGGGCAAGGCGGTCGAGGCGATAGCCGGCGAGGCCATCGCGGTTCATCGGTGTCAGGCCCAGTTCCCTGAGGGCGCCTTGTGGGTCGCTCCGCAGCTTTTCCTGGTACTGCCGGGCCATCATTGCCGGCGACTCGGCCTCGGAGCCCCGGCGCGCCGGCTTGGGCGAGGGGGGCGAGCCGCCCTGCACCGGCGGTGCCCCCCGGTCGCGCCCCGGGGCTTGCGCTGATTCGACCTGGCCAATTGGCGTTGCGAGTTCCTGGTCCGGCTCGGGGAAGGCAAGCTTTTCCCGTATCCCGCCCCGCCGTAGCTGCACATGGTCGAGGTAAACGGCCTCCAGGGTCGCGTTGCCGGGTACCCTGTCGCCGATGTGGAATAGCTCCCCGGAGCGGTCCCGGCGCGCCAGGATCGCAGTTGACCGCTCTGGCGTCCGGGCGACGAATACGCCGTGCAGCACCAGCGGCAGGCGGGTCTCGGCGAGTGTCTCGCTGGGCTCCGGGGCCGTCGCGGCGCTCGCCGCGCCGAACAGATTGGCGTTGAGGATGGCTTCCATATCGACACTTGGGCCGCGGCCGCCGGTCTGCTGGACGGCCTGGCGCGGCTCTAGGGGAGCGGCCTCCGGTGGCGCCACTAGGTTCCATACGGTTGAGGCCAGCGTGTAGGCCATGCCGAGCACCATGAGCAACATGAGGGGTGTGACCAGGCGGGCGGCGATGTTGTCGAGTATCGGTGCCATCTGTCGATACTAGTGGCCGGCACCGTAGAAGATTCTGTGGGAATAGGTTCCCACTGCACCAGACAAAACACCGATAAGGCGATGCGCCGCTCCGACTTTGAAGCTTGCGATGGCCGCCATATGGTTCACAATCCCAGCCATTGCTGCCCAATATCCTCCTACGGTGCAGGCTTATGGAAGCACCCACTTCCCTGTGCGTTGGCGCACCGGTTGCCGGAGCGAAGGCTCCTGGCCCCGTTGCCGTTGTTCCGGGGGCCGCTCCAGCCGCCGCAACGGCGGCGCGGGCTCTCGGGTAGGCCCGGGTGCTCGCCTCCGGGATTGCAGCGACATCGGCGCCCGGGCCTCGGAACCAGACACTAAAGTATCTTTTCTTCCACTGCCAGAACTATCTCGTGGTCCGGCCCGCCGCCGGGCCAGGGGTCGTTCAGCAACTTCGTTAACCGTTTGGTTATGCCGATGCGAACAAAGCCGCTGTCGAGCAGTTCCGCTTCGAGTAGCGGGGTGGTGAAGTCCCCGACGGCGAATACCGTCGCTATCGGCCCATCTTGGAAGCCGACGCGGGCTTCCAGGGGCGGCAATGCGACCGTTCTCGACCGCCCCGCCAGTACATAGCGCAGGTGGCCGCCCGACCAGCCCACCGTCCCCCCGGCGTCATCGGGCCGGTTGTCGGCGAACTGCATTGCAAGGCCCCGTAACCGGAACTCTCCCGCCATGAATAACTCGTAGTTCGCAAGCCACCGGTTGATGGCCTCGGCATCAACCGACCCGGTTATCGATACGGCCGCCCGACTCGGGGCCAGATTCATCCCGCCACCGATATCCAGGTGCTCGCCGGCTAGGGTCCAAGCATAGCCGGGGAATAGTTTCAGCAGGGTGACAGGACGGAACGACCAGGTGATGCGCCCTTGGTTCTGCCCCCACAGGCGCAGTTGCCCCGACCCGCTCCATACGGTGCCGGTTGTCCCGCCGAGCGAGGCACCCGGCATGGCCTCCGCCAGCGGCGCGAGCAGCCGGGCGGGTGCCAATATCAGGGCAAACGACAGAAAGGCCAGCAAGCCCAGTATCGCCAAGCCGCGCGTACGCCTGCCCGATCGCCTCTCGCGGAGCCAGCGGTTGTAGATTTCGAGCGTGGCCGGGCCGCGCGTGCGCCTGCGCCAGCGCGCTGCCTTCATGTCTGTCTCGCCCACGTCTGTCTCGCCCACGTCAATCACATCGCCGTACATGGCCGGGTTGCGCGTGCGCCTGTCCGCTGCCTTCATGGCCCAAGCAACTCTTCCAGAATGCGTTGGTAGACCCGGGCGAGCGGCTCCAGGTCGTCGATGGCCACGCACTCGTTCACTTTGTGAATCGTCCGGTTTACCGGGCCAAGTTCCACGACTTCGCTGCCGAGCGGTGCGATGAAGCGTCCGTCCGAGGTGCCGCCCGAGGTGGACAGTGTGCAGCGCACCCCCAGCTCATCGGCGATGGCGCGCCGCACGACATCGGTCAGCCTGCCCGGCGGCGTCAGGAAGGGTTCCCCGGCAAGGTGCCAGCTCAGGGTGGCATCGAGGCCATGTTCGGAGAGCATGTGCTCCACTATCGATTTGAGGCCGTCGGCCGTCTGTTCCGTGGAAAAACGGAAGTTGAAGTCGGCGGTGAGTTCCCCCGGAATGACGTTGAGCGCCCCGGTGCCGGCGGCAATATTCGATACCTGCACCTGGGTTGGCGGGTAGTGCGCGTTGCCCCGGTCGAATTCGTGGGCGAGCAGCTCGGCGATCAGGGGCGCGGCCTGGTGAATGGGGTTTCGTGCCAACTCGGGGTAGGCGACATGGCCCTGTACGCCATGCACGGTGAGGCGGCCATTCAGGGAGCCCCGGCGGCCGTTGCGCACCGTATCGCCGAGCACCGAGGACGAGGAGGGCTCGCCGACAATGCAGTGATCGGGAATCCTGCCGGTATCCTTAAGATAGTGGACGATATGCCGGGTGCCGAACTCCGCGATACCTTCTTCGTCGCTGGTGACCAGAAAGGCCAGACAGCCCCCGGGTGCCGGGTTGCGGGCCAGGAAGCGCTCGGTGGCGACGACCATGGCGGCGAGGCTCGACTTCATGTCCGCCGCGCCCCGGCCGAAGAGGTGGCCGTCTCGGGCGGTCGGCTCGAATGGCGGGGAGTGCCAATGCGCGAGGTCGCCCGGCGGCACCACATCGGTATGCCCGGCGAAGGCCACATAGGGGGCCCCGCTCCCGAACTCCGCCAGAAAATTCCTGACGTTCTCGGCGTCCAGTTCGGTGACCGTGAAGCCTAGGCGCTTGAGCCGCCCTGTTAGCAGCTCCTGGCAGCCGGCATCGTCCGGCGTGACAGACGGCCGCTCGATAAGCGCTTCGGCGAGTTCCCGCACGGCGTTCATGGTGGGGTTGGCCGTCTGGCTTCCTGGGGGGTTCGCGCTAAGCCCAACAGACTGCTATGTCGACTAGTTGTGTGCATGCAGTTGCTCGTTCAGGGCAATGGCCTTCCGGTTGGTGCGGCATTGCACCTGGCCGCTTTCGCTATTGCGAATAAACAGCATATCCGAGCCGCCCGCTAAATCCCGGCCCTTGACCACGCGCACCCGGTTGCCGTCCTCGTCCATGACCGCGATGCGGGTACCGGCGGTGATGTATAGGCCCGCTTCGATGGTGCAGCGGTCGCCTAGGGGTATGCCGGTGCCGCCGTTGGCGCCGATCAGGCACTGTCTGCCGATGGTGATGGTGATGTTGCCGCCGCCGGAGAGGGTGCCCATGGTGCTCGCCCCGCCGCCAAGATCGGAGTCTTCCCCAAGCACCACGCCTTGGGACAGGCGCCCCTCCACCATGTTGGGCCCAAGCGCCGCGGCGTTGAAGTTAACGGTGCCGGACGGCATTACCGTGGTGCCCTCTCCCAGATAGGCACCGAGACGGATGCGGCTGGAATCGGCGATACGCACACCGGAAGGCACCACATAGTTGACCATCTTGGGGAATTTGTCTACCGAGAGCACCTCGAAATAGCGGTCTCGCAGGCGAGCGCGCAGTTGCCTGGCGGGCAGTTCATCTAGGGTCACGGCACCTTCGGTGGTCCAGGCAATGGTTTGCAGGTGGCCGAAGATGCCGTCGAGATTCAGGGTGTTCGGCAGCGCCAGCCGGTGCGACAACAGGTGCAGCTTCAGGAACGCCTCGGGCGTTGATGCGATTTGCCCGTCCGCGGGAAGCAGCACCGTGGTCAGTTCCCGGTCGCTCTCCAGCATCGGCGCCAATGTCGGCTGGTGGCTCAGCACGAAGTCGCGCACCTTCTCGGGATGAACCCGTTGGCACCCCAGCGCGAATGTTCCTGCGATGGCTTCGCCAAGTTCCGCCTTCGGTGTTTTCAGCGGTGCCGGAAAATGGCAGTCGATGCATTCTTGCCGCCGGTTACGGGTCGCAATTCCGATGGCGAACGCGAAAACAGGCATAAGAACCTCCACAAGGCGTCTGCCCAGGGGGCTGGTACGCTAACAGCCTCGGTTTTGCCATTCAATAATGGTGGTACCGCTGCGGCAGTCGCGAGCCGCTAGGGTTCGACGGATGCGTGCGCCCGCACTATCGGCTCGGCATTGAGTCCAGCGTTTGGCGTAGGGTGTTTTCAAGGGCGTAGCCGAATTCGGGGTCGGTGATGGGCCCGCCTGCGGCATCCTGTAGATAGAAGACATCCTCCACGCGTTCTCCCAGGGTTGCGATGCGCGCGCCGAGCACGGAAATCTCCAGGTCGTGGAACAGCAATCCAACCCGGGCCAGAAGCCCCGGGCGGTCGGCGGTCCATAGGGTTAGCGTGGAGAACGGGTTACCGGCATGGTTGACTAGGGTTGCCTGGGTGGGCCGGGAAAGCTGCTTGTGCTGCCGGGGCACGCGGCGATTGCCGAAGCTGCCGATGTCCGTCCGGGCCACGGCACCGGCTATCTGTTCCACCAGGGTATCGCGGTCGCCGCGCAACGGTTGATGGTCATCGCCGAGGACGACATAGGTGTTGAAACAGAGCCCGTCCTCGGACGTGCGGATGTTGGCGTCGTACACCGACAGGCGTAGCCGGTCTAGGGCGATGACCGACGCGGCGAACAGGTTCGGTTTGTCGTGGGTGTAGATGAATATCTCCGTTGCCCCCTCGCCCGGCACCTGGCCGGTCAGGTTGCGCATTAGCACCAGTGGCCCCTTGTCGGGGTCGTGGCCGAGCACGGCGGCGGTGACATCGGCGATGCGCCGCGGCGTATGGCGCAGCAGGAATTCATCGCCGAGCAGCGTCCAGACGGGCTTGGCCCGGGCCTCGTCGATACCCGCTTCCGCCAGGATTTCGGTGGCCCCCTCCAGGCCCGCCCTGATCGTCGCCTGCTTGTCCAGTGGCGACTCCAGGCCGGCTTCCAGGAGCTTGCGGGTTTCCGAATAGAGCTGGCGCAGCAGGGTGTCGCGCCAGCTATTCCACAGGCTGGGGTTGGTGGCGGTGATGTCCGCGACGGTGAGTGCGTAGAGATAGTCCAGCCGGCGTTCCGAGCGCACGAACTGGGCGAATTCGAACACCACGTCCGGATCGTAGATGTCGCGCCGTTGGGCCGTGGTGGACATCACCAGGTGATTCAGCACCAGCCACTCGACCAGCTCGGTATCGTCCTGGTTGAGGCCGTGGCGCTGACAGAAGCGCACCCCATCCCGGGCGCCCAATTGCGAATGGTCGCCGCCGCGTCCCTTACCGATGTCGTGGAACAGCCCGGCTATGTACAGCAATTCGATCTTGGGGATGGTTTTTACACAGCGGTGCGCGAGGGGAAAGCGTTCGGCCTGGGCTCGATAACGGAAGATCCGCATCTGCCGGATGACCATCATGGTATGGGCATCCACTGTATAGATGTGATACAGGTCGTGCTGCATCTGGCCGACCAGGTTCCCGAATTCCGGGATGTAGCGGGGCAGAATGCCGTAGCGGCGCATGCGCGTGAGCTGGGTGACCAGGGTGTAGGGCGCCTTCAGCAGCGCTAGGAACAGCCGGTTGTTCTCCGGGTCTCCGCGAAACCGCTCGTCGATGAGATGCACATGGTCACGGATCAGCCGGATGGTCGCGGCCCGCACCCCCGCCACATCGCGCCGGTTGGCGAGGATGACGAACATCTCCAAGAGAGCGCTTGGGCTTTGCGCGAATACCTCCGGGTGGGTGGCTTCAATATGGCTGTTGTTGATTCGGAAACGCTCGTTGATGGGTTCCGTGCGGGGCCTACCCCTAGACAGGGATTCTTCCAGGAACTGCAGGATGATGTCGTTAACTTCCCGAAGCGACAGCACGTACCCGTAGTATTGGTGCATGAAGCGCTCGACACCGAGCCGCGCCCCGGTATCCACATAGCCAAGCCGCTCCGCCAGTGCGCGCTGGTACTCGAACTGTAGGCGGTCTTCCCTGCGCCCGGCGACCAGATGCAGCCCGTAGCGCACCCACCAGAGGTAGCGCCTGCCGTTGGCGAGCCCGGCGCGCTCCCCGGGCGTTACGATGCCAAGGCGCTCCAGTTCGCCGGGGTCGGTGGAGCCGAATTTTCTCCCGCATACCCAAAGCGCTGTCTGTAGGTCGCGCAGCCCCCCGGGGGAAGCCTTGATATCCGGCTCCAGGTTGTATTCGACGTTGTTGAAACGCCGGTGCCGGTGCTCCTGCTCTTCCCGCTTCGCCCGAAAAAACGCATCGGCCGGCCACAGGCGGGGCTTCGACATGGCCTTGTCGAGTTTGCCCACCAGGCGCCGGGCGGCGGCCGTGGCCGGCTCGGTGAGTCGGCGCCGCTCGAACAGGGCGGTGGCCACTGTAATGTCGTTGGCGGTTTCGCGGACGCAGTCGTTAACCGTGCGGACGCTGTGCCCGACATCGATGTTCAGGTCGAACAGGAAGCGTACGAACGCCTCGATTTCGGCTTTGCAGCGGCGCGGCTCCCGGGCGAGAATCATCAGATCGATATCGGAACCGGGATGCAGTTCCCGGCGCGCATAGCCGCCTAGGGCAAAGAGGGTGGGGGCATCCCCTGTCCGGTCGTCGAAATGGGCCCCCCAGATTTCCCGGATGAGGCCGTCGAAGAAGTCCACGCGGTCGGCGACGATGCTCTCGATGCTCTCTCTCGCCCAGTACCTTTGCGCGAGCCCGGCTTCCCGCTCGGCGATGCGTGCGCGGCATTCCCCGATGTTCAAGGCAAACCGCCGGTCGCTTCTTCCGCCCGCTTCGTCAACACCTCCACTCCGTCGCCCGTCACCAGCAGGGTGTGTTCCCATTGGGCGGAGAGCTTGTGGTCCTTGGTGACCACCGTCCACCGGTCCGGCAGCATCCTAACATCGCGTCTACCGGCATTGATCATCGGTTCCACCGTGAACGTCATGCCCTCTTCGAGCACCATGCCGGTGCCGGGCCTGCCGTAGTGCAGCACCTGGGGTTCGTCGTGGAAGCGCCGGCCGATGCCGTGGCCGCAGAATTCGCGCACCACGGAAAAGTTGTGCGCCTGGGCATGTGTCTGGATGGCGTGCCCGATGTCTCCCAGAGTCGCTCCCGGGCGCACTGCATCGATACCCCGGTACAAACATTCCTGGGTAATGCGCACCAGGCGCTTGGCGATCACCGCCGGCTTGCCGACAAAGAACATCTTGCTGGTGTCGCCGTGGAAGCCGTCCTTGATGACGGTGACATCGATATTGAGGATGTCGCCGTTCTTCAGCACCTTCTTCCGCGACGGGATGCCGTGGCAGACCACCTGGTTGACCGAAGTGCAGATTGACCGGGGAAACGGCGGCACAGCCGGGGAGTTGCGGTAGTTGAGCGGCGCGGGAATGCAGCCGAGCGTATCGACGATGTAGCGGTGACAGATGTCGTTGACCGCACCGGTGGTGACCCCCGGCGCGATGTGCTCGCCGATCATCTCGAGCACGCTCGCCGCGAGCCGACCGGCCCGGCGCATGCCTGCCAGCTCGGTTTCGTTGGTGATTTTGGCAGCCATGGGGCGATTATGGTATAAACCGCGCCGCCCGGGGGCAACGGCTGGTCCGTGCGCCCGGGGATACTCGCCGCCGCGGGTTGTGGGAATCACGAAAATTCCCGGCAACCACCGGCGGCGGAAAAACGCACGCGGCTCGACACGGACTCACGGGTGCCGGCGGCGGGCAGAAGGCTTAAGAGCCCTCAGGTCCGCTGTCTGGTTGGAGTTCGGGAGCCGCGGAGGCTTAACCCGGAGACGACAATTGAACATAAACATGCGTGACATGCTGGCCGCCGGCGTTCACTTCGGTCATCAAACCCGCTTCTGGAACCCGAAGATGGACCCCTACATCTTTGGTGCCCGCAAGAAAATCCACATCATCGACCTTGAGAAGACCATCCCGGCCTTCGAGCGTGCGCTTGTCGAATTGCGCAACATGGCGAGCCGGGGCAACAAGATCCTGTTTGTCGGCACCAAGCGGGCGGCTGCCAGGGTCATCAGGGAGCAGGCGACCCGGGTGGGCATGCCTTTTGTCGACCAGCGCTGGCTCGGCGGCATGCTCACCAACTACAAGACCATTCGCCAATCGATTCGCCGTCTGCAAGACCTTGAAAAACAGGCGGAAGAGGGTGCCCTGGGGAAGCTGACCAAGAAAGAGGCACTGCAAAAGCACCGCCTGATGCAGAAGCTGGAACGCAGCCTCGGCGGCATCAAGGAGATCGGCGGGCTGCCGGATGCGATATTCGTGATCGACGTTCAGCATGAGCGTATCGCGGTCAGCGAGGCGAACAAGCTCGGCATTCCGGTGTTCGCCGTCGTCGATACGAACAGCGACCCGGATGGCATCGACTACGTCATTCCCGGCAACGACGACGCCATCCGCGCCATTCGCCTGTACGTCACCGCCGTTGCCGACGCCATTCAGGAAGGGCGCGACAATGCCGGCGTGGCCGGGTCGCCTGGCATTGAGCACCTGACCCTGGATGCCGCCGCCTTGGCCGGGGCCGGGGATGACGAGTATGTCGAAGTGGTCGACGACGGCGAAGCCGACCGGCTCATGGCCGCGCCCAGCGTTCCCAAAACATCCGCAGAGTCCGTCACCAAGGAGTAGGGCAATGGCCGTATCGGCGAAATTGGTCAAGGCGCTTCGGGATCGAACGGGCCTTGGCATGATGGATTGCAAGGCGGCCCTGGAAGAGGCCGGGGGCGATATTGAGACCGCTATCGAGCAACTGCGCAAAAAAAGCGCGCTGAAGGCGGCCAAGCGAGCGGGCCGTACCGCCGCGGAGGGCCTGCTGGGGCTGAAAGTGGCGGATGATGGCAGCCGTGCGGCGCTGGTGGAGGTAAACATCGAGACCGACTTCGCGGCGCGCAACGAAAAATTCACCGCCTTTGTCGGTTGTGTTCTGGAAAGCGTTTTCCGGACGGGCGGCGACACCGATTCGGTGGTGCGTGAATTCGCCAACGAGCGTGAGGCCCTGGTACAGGAGATCGGCGAGAATATCGCCGTGCGGCGGGTGGCGAGCCTGCGCTCGGCAGCGGGTTATATCGCCGGGTATCTCCATAACGACCGGCGCAAGGCGGCCCTGGTGGAAATCTCCGGCGCCAACCCGGTGCTGGCGCGGGAACTCGCCATGCACGTCACCGCCCACGACCCGACGCCGCTGGTCGTCAAGGCGGAAGATCTCGACCCGTCCGTCATCGACAAGGAACGGGAGATTTACCAGGCTCAGGCCGAGGCCGAGGCGCAAGCGGACCAGGCCGCGGGCAAGCGGCCGAAGCCACCGGAGATAATCAACAGGATGGTCGATGGACGAGTTCGCAAGTTTCTTGCCGAGGTGAGCCTGGTGGATCAGAAATTCGTTAAGGATGCCAGCCTCAAGGTCGGCAGGCTGCTCGGCGATAACGGTGTCGAGTGCCGCCGCTTTGTGCGGTTCGAGGTGGGCGAGGGCATCGCGGTGCAGCGCCAGGACTTTGCGACCGAAGTGGCGGCGCAAGTCCGGGAATCGGTTTAGCGACGGTTGCCGGGCTTTTGGCGACATGCCCCGTCTCCTACTAAAACTGTCCGGAGAGGCGTTGGCGGTAGGCGCTTCCCGGGGCATCGACCCCGGAGCGCTGGGCCGTCTTGCCACGGAGATTCGCGAAGCCAGGGGGGTCGGTGCGCAAATTGCCGTGGTGGTCGGCGGCGGCAACCTGTTTCGCGGTGCCCGGCTTGCCGCGGCGGGCATGGACCGGGTGACCGCTCATCACATGGGCATGCTGGCTACCTGTATGAATGGGCTGGCGCTCCGCGATGCGCTCGTGCGTGGCGGGGTTCCGGCGCGGGTCTGGTCGGGCCTCGGGGTGCCCGGCGTCCTATCGGCCTACGATGTTGAAGCCGTGCGCGCCGCGTTCGCCGGCAATGAGGTCGCCGTGCTGACGGGCGGCACCGGCAATCCCTTTTTCACCACGGATACGGCGGCCTGCCTGCGCGGCCTTGAACTGGATGCCGACCTGGTGTTGAAGGCCACCAAGGTCGACGGGGTGTATACGGCAGACCCCATGATCGACCCCGGCGCGATACGCTTTGACGAACTGGATTTCGACGAAGCGCTGGCTCGGGGGCTCGCCGTCATGGATGCCACGGCACTGTGCCTGTGCCGGGATCATGGGCTGCCGGTGATCGTTTTCGACCATAGCGTGCCCGGCGCATTGACCCGGATAACGAGGGGTGACAAGGTTGGCACACGCATCGCAACCGCGGTCGGGGCGGTAGGCCGATGAACGAAATGATCGAACTGATCGAAGCGGATGCCGACGAGCGCATGGGCAAGTCGATCGATGCCATGCACAAGGCGTTTGCCCGCATCCGCACGGGGCGCGCCCATCCGAACCTGCTTGATCCCATCGAGGTTCCCTACTACGGTAGCGACACGCCGCTCAACCGGGTGGCGACCATCAGCGTGGAGGAAGCCCGCACCCTGGTGATAACCCCCTGGGAGAAGAACCTTATTCCCCAAATCGAGAAAGCCATTCTGAAGAGCGACCTGGGGATCACGCCGGCGAGCAGCAAGGATGTGGTTCGCGTTCCGTTACCCGCCCTTACCGAGCAGAACCGGCGCGATCTGGCGCGCCAGGCGCGGCATGAAGCCGAGGCGGCGCGGGTCGCGATTCGCAACATCCGCCGCGACGCCATTCACCAGGTTCGCGAGCTTCTGAAGGAGAAGGAAGTCGCCGAGGACGAGGAACGCCGCGCGGAACAACAGATTCAGGCGATTACCGATCGGCGAATCAAGGCAGTGGACGGGGCGCTCGACGCCAAAGAGGCCGACCTGATGGAGATTTGACGGCCATGTCGCAGTTGCAAACCAGCGTCCCGGAGTACGATTCGGTTCGGCTTCCGCGGCATCTCGCCATCATCATGGACGGCAACCACCGGTGGGCGAGGAAGCGGCGGTTGCCCGGTGCCATGGGGCACCGGGCCGGGGCCAGGAACGTGCGCCCGGTGGTAGAGGCCTGCACCGAGCGGGGCATTCGCTGTCTAACCCTGTTCGCCTTCAGCACCGAGAACTGGCAGCGGCCGGAGGGGGAGATCAACCTGCTGATGAGCCTGATGCGCAACGTCTTCAAGGACGATTTGGATGAGTTGCACCGCCGCAACGTGCGACTGCGCATCATCGGCGACCGCTCCCGTTTTCCGGCGGACCTGCAGATGAATATGAACCGCGCCGAATCGCTGACTCGGCGCAATTCCGAGTTGGCGCTCAACATCGCGGCGAACTTCGGGGGTCGTTGGGACATCACCCAGGCGGCGCGCGCCGTAGCCCGCGCTGTTCAGGAAGGTAGGCTGGTGCCGGAACGCATCAACGAGGAAGTATTTGCATCCTTTCTGTCGCTTGGGGCAGTGCCCGCCCCCGACCTTTGCATACGCACCGGCGGCGACCACCGCATCAGCAACTTCCTGCTGTGGGATTTTGCCTACACCGAGTTCTATTTCACCAATGCCTACTGGCCGGATTTCAACGAGGACGAGCTGGTCCGGGCGCTGGGCGCATTCGACGAGCGTCAACGGCGTTTCGGGCGCCGGGACTAGGACGCGCCGGGCGTTTGCTGCGTGACCGCGTAATCACGGCGCTGTGGCTGCTGCCGGCGGCGGTTGCGGTCATCTACCTTGCCCCGCCCTGGTCGGCGGCCGCGTTCGCCGCCGCGGGGACGCTTGGGGTATACGAGTGGGCGGGCCTCTCCGGGTGGGAAACCGCCCGGCAGCGTGGTGCCTTTGCCGCCGCCTTCGCCCTCCTGGCGGTTGCGAGCTATAGCCTGGAGGCGCTATGGGTGCCGACGTTGTGGTTGGGAATCGTTGTCTGGGCCTTCGCCATTGTGGGCATCCTAAGCTGGCCGGCCGGTCGGCGCCTGCTCGATGCGCGCTGGCTGGTGGCGGTGCTGGGCGTTCTCATTGTATGGAGCGCGTTGACCGGGTTGGTGGCGATACGTGCCACGCCCAATGGCAGCCACTGGTTGTTGTGGATGTTCGCCCTGGTGTGGGGCGCGGATATCGGTGCCTATATGGCCGGCAAGCGCTTCGGGCGCCGCCCGTTGGCGGCGGCGCTGAGCCCGGGCAAGACCTGGGAAGGCGCACTGGGCGGCGCGTTGCTGAGTGGCACGGTCTGTATCGGCGCCCTGGCCTGCATCGACAAGGCCCAATGGAGTTGGATACTGGCCACCCTTGGCTTGATCGCCATTTCGATGTTCGGCGACCTGCTGGAAAGCCTGTTGAAACGGGCGTGCGGTGCGAAGGATTCGGGTGCCCTGTTGCCCGGACACGGTGGCGTACTGGACCGCATCGATTCGGTATTGCCGGTGCTGCCGGTCTTTGCGCTAATGCTCGGTGGTCTTTGAGAGCGCATCGCTGCCACGAATTGCAGATGTTGGCGGGTTCGACCGAGCCTTCGGAGATCGTTTAAGATGCGGCGCACCGATGAAACGCAAGGCTGAAGTATGCTGATATACCCGCTGGCGTTCCTGGTAACCCTCGGCGTTCTGGTCACCATTCACGAGCTGGGGCACTTTATCGTCGCACGCTGGTCGGGGGTGCGAATAGTGCGGTTCTCAGTGGGCTTCGGCAAGCCGCTGTGGTCCCGCTTCGACCGCCGGGGCACCGAATTCGCGTTAGCCGCCATACCGCTTGGCGGCTACGTGCGCATGCTCGACGAACGCGATTCCGACGAGGGGGTTGAGATCGGGCCCGACGATATCACCTATAACCAACTCGGTGTCTGGTGGCGCCTGGCCATTGCCCTCGCCGGTCCACTAGCCAACTTCGTGCTGGCCGCATTCGTCTATTGGTGCTTGGCGGTGGCGGGCACCACGAATTTCGTGCCCATGGTCGGCCAGGTCGACCCGGCGAGCCCGATCGCGCGGGCTGGTCTGGGGGACTACCGGGAACTCGTCGGTATCGACGGCCGGCCGGTGCGGAACTGGCCGGAGGTGGTCCTGGCCTTATCTGACCGTATGGGTGACAGCGGCGTCATCCGCATCGCTAGCCGGCCGTTCGGAGCGGAGGGCGCGACGACGGTGGAGGTTCCCATTCGCGATTGGCAGCGCGGTGTGATGGACCCGGACCTGCTAGGTTCCCTGGGGATAGTGCCCGATGACCCAGCGTTGTCCGGGCAGTTGGCGCCGGACGGGCCGGCCGCCCGTGCGGGCGTTCGGGCTTGGGACCGCATCACCACCATCGACGGGCGGCCCATCGATAGCTGGCGCGCCCTGGTCGAGGAGATTCGGGCATCTCCGGGGAAGCCGATGGCGTGGACCCTGGTTCGCAACGGCGTGCTGCTGACACTCACGGTGACCCCGGATCGGCGGCTTGCCGAGGACGGTTCGGAAATCGGTTTCGTGGGAATGCACTGGGCGACCAACGAGGTCCACTACGGGCCCCTGGAAGCCATTTCGATGAGCATTGCGGAAACCGGCGCCAAGACGGCGATGATATTCGGGCACCTGCGGAAAATGGTGGTTGGCGAGGTTTCCGTCAGAAACATGGCGGGGGTTGTTACCATCGCCAAGGTTGCCGGCGATTCCGTCCAGGTCGGCTGGCAGGCCTATGCGGGGCTACTCGCGCTGCTTAGCCTGTCGTTGGGGATATTGAACCTGCTGCCGATTCCGCTGCTTGACGGTGGCCATGTGCTCTATTGCCTGGTGGAGTTGATCGGGCGCAGGCCCGTTCCCGAGCGAATTCAGTTGCTCGGTGCCCAGATTGGGTTGCTCCTGGTCGGTAGCCTGATTGTGCTGACCATCATCAACGACATCTCGAGATTCCTTTAGTGATGCCACAACTCGCATGGAACCATTCCAGTTTCCTTGCCTGGGCGGCCCCTTGGCGGGCGCATCGCGGCCACTCGCCCAACGCCGGCCGGGCCTGCCTTGCCAATCCGATGGGCGCGGGCCCGAGCTCCAGAGGCACGGTGGGTAAGCGCGGCATGCTCGCCCCGTACCATTCCAGGCATGCGGGCCTTCCTGGGAACAGACGCGGAATGGGAGCTAGATTGTTCCCGGTGCGCCGGCACCCCGCATCGCCGGGGAGGAAATGCGCATCGGGGAGACTGGTGCTGGGTTGCCTGTTGCTGGCCGCTGCCGGTTTGCTGGGCCCGGTGCCTGCCGGGGCGCAGCCGTTTACCGTTGCCGACATTCGGTTGCAGGGGTTGCAGAGGGTATCCGCCGGGACGGTGTTCAACATCCTGCCGGTCCAGGTGGGCGATACCGTGGATGAGGTTGCCATCCGCCAACTGATTCGCCTGCTGTTCTCTTCGGGTTATTTCGACGATATCCGCATGGCGCGGGACAACGATGTCCTGGTCGTCTCCCTAGTCGAGCGCCCGGCCATCGAATCCATCGAGATCGAGGGCAACAAGGCGATCAAGACCGAGGCGCTGCTAGAGGGGCTGACCGAGCAGGGCCTGAGCGAAGGGGAAATCTTCAAGCAGGCGACCCTGGAGCGGGTTGGGCTGGAGTTGGAACGGCAGTATGTTTCCCAGGGACGCTACGGTGCGTCCATCGACACCGGCATCGAGGAACTGCCCCGCAACCGGGTCGCTATTCGCATCGATATCGAAGAGGGCAAGAATTCGGGCATCCGCCACATCAACATCGTCGGTGCGACCATATTTCCCGAGCAGGAACTGCTTGACGAGATGGAACTGCAACACCCGGGCCTGTTTTCCTTCTTCCGCAACAATGACAAGTACAATCGCGAGAAGCTCTCTGGAGACCTGGAAAAGCTGGAGTCCTATTACCGGGACCGGGGTTATGTGGAGTTCGAGATCAACTCCACCCAGGTGAGCATCACCCCGGACAAGCGGCAGGTGTATATCTCCATGAACGTGAAGGAAGGCGACAGGTACACCATTGACGAGGTCAACCTGCTCGGCGAGTTGCACGACGTGAAGCCGGAAGAGCTACGCGCGCTGCTGCTGGTCGAGCCTGGGCAGACTTTCTCCCAAGCCTGGTTGACGGCCACCGAAGAGCGGCTGGAGGCGGCGCTTGGCAATGCCGGCTACACCTTCGCCAGCGCTGGCGGCATACCCCGGGTGAAGGAGGACGGCGCGGTCACCGTCGATGTCGTGGTGAATGCCGGCAAAAGGGCCTATGTGCGCCGCATCAGCTTTGCCGGCAACCGGGTGACCCAGGATGAGGTGATGCGCCGGGAGTTGCGGCAAATGGAAGGTGGCTGGGCATCCACAGCCCAGATCGATCTGTCGAAAGTTCGCCTGGAGCGCCTGGGATACTTCCAGGAAGTTAACGTGGAGACACCGGAGGTGCCGGGGACGGACGATCAGATTGACGTGAACTTCACGGTCAAGGAGCAGCCCTCCGGCAGCATCTCGGCCACGCTGGGCTATAGCCAGGGATACGGCCTGGTCGTGGGCGGCAACTACCAGGAGAACAACGTTCTTGGCACCGGCAACAGCCTGGGGCTCGGTATTTCCTATTCGAAGTACCAGAAGTCCGCCAACTTCAACTACTTCAACCCCTACTACACCCTGGACGGCATCAGCCGCGGCTACAATGTGTATTTCCGGCGCCTGGACTGGGACGAGCGCAACATTGCCCGCTATAGCACCGACGCCGTGGGCGTGGGGCTGAACTTTGGTTTTCCCATCGGCGAGACCCAGCGTATCAACTTTGGCGGTTCCGTCGAGCAGACCTCGCTGACGGAGGGACGCTTCCCGGCGCTGGAGATCACCGAGTTCCTGGAAAAGAACGGCGACGATTTTCTGAACTTCAAGATGAACCTGTCGTGGGTCGGCTCCACCCTGAATCGCGGGCTGTTTCCGACCCGGGGCCGCTCCCAGACCCTGGGGCTACAGGCCTCTGTTCCCGGCAGCGACCTGGAGTTCTGGAAGGTCAGCTACCGGGGCGAGCAGTACTTTCCATTCTTCGCCGGCTTGACGCTGCGGTTCCGCACCGAGGTGGGGTACGGCGGCGGTTATGGCAGCACCAAGGCGCTACCGTTCTATGAGCACTTCTTTGCCGGCGGGTTCGGCTCGATTCGCGGGTTCGAGCAGTCCACCCTGGGGCCGCGCACAACCAATCCGGAAACGGATATCGACGGCAATCCGCTGCCGGAGGGCTTCTTCCGCAGACTCAGCGACCCATTCGGCGGCAACCTGCTGGTCGAAGGCAGCGCCGAGATCATCCTGACCCTGCCCTTTGTCGAGCGAAATCGCCAGTTCCGGCCGGTCATATTCCTCGATGCCGGCAACGTCTTCAACACCAACTGCCCGGATGTCAGCGAGAACTGCTTTGGCTTCGATGTCGACGAGTTTCGTTACTCCGTGGGCTTCGGCATTACCTGGTTGACGGCAATGGGGCCGATGACATTCGGTATCGCCAAGCCGTTCAACACCAAGGACATCGACGAGAGGGAGAGCTTCCAGTTCGAACTGGGCATTGCCCGCTAGCCTCTGCCGGGCAGCGCTGGGGCCGACACTCTGACGCCGCCTTGGCGGTTTCCCGCTTGTACTCCGCTCGGGTAGCGGGGTGGCGGGCACGGAGGTAAAGGCGACCGGGGGCGTACTGGTTGGTCATGGCCGTAGGCAAGCTTCCGGCCCGGGCTGGCCGGCGGGCACAGAGGAGGACCCCCACAGCGAGCCCGGAACCGAAAAGTCCTGCCCGTGCGGCCTGCGGTAGAACCGGACACTTTATTTGTTTTAAAGCGGACAGCTCTATTTGTTTACAACACAGTGAAGTAGACGGGATAAGCCAGCCTGCTCGATCTGATGTAGAATAGCCCCTGCTACGAAGGTTGGTGAAACAGCTTGGGCCGGCTGGCAATCGGCCCGGTGGTTGCCGTATTTCGGGCGGGTAATCGTTTTCGCGCTCTTCGGCACAGCGCCCCGAGCAGAAAAGGCCCCGAGCAGAAATGGAAGAGGAGTAGTTTTGTGAACAACAGGCTAGCGTTTGCTGTATTGGCATTCTGGGGCTTACTGGCCGCGCCGTCGGCGGCGGTGTTGGCGGCGGAGCCGGCGTTGACAGTCGCTGTGGAGTTGAAAATCGCTGTTCTGGACACCCAGCGAGCGCTGATCTCCACCGAGGAAGCCCAGGAGTTTTTGACGGCTGCGCAAAGTGAGTTGCAGCAGCAAGAGGCGGAACTCACCGCGTTGGGCGAGGCGATTCAGGGGTTGCAGAAGCAACTGGAGACAGACGGCGCGGTGATGGGCGCAAGTGCGCAGCGCGACATCACAAAGCAGATTGAAGACAAGCAGATCGAATACCAGTACATGGGCAACAGGCTACAGAAGCAATCCAACGACGCCCGCCAGGAACTGTTGCAGATTATGGCGCCGAAGCTCAATGCCGTATTGCAGGATCTGATTGCCCTGGAAGGCTACGACCTGATCATGGAACGGGCCAACCTGAGGTATGTTAATCCCAAGCACGACATCACGCGCAAGGTCACCGAGAAACTTAACGATAAGCGCGAAAAGACCCAACAGGCCGAAACGCCCGAAAATCCGGAAAACCCCGATTCGTGAGGCAATGCACCAGGTCGGCCAAGGTCTTCCGACTCGGCGAACTAGCTGAGCGGGTTGGCGGGGAGATCGTAGGCGATACGGACGTGGAAATCACGGGGCTCGGTGCCTTGGGCAGCGCCGAAGCGGGGCAGATCAGCCACCTCTCCAATGCCGCCTACCGGCACGAATTAGCGGCCACCGACGCCTCGGCGGTGATTCTCCGCCGCGACCAGCTCGCGGCCTGTCCCACCAACGCCCTGGTCGTTGCCAACCCCTACCATGCTTTCGCCAGGATATCCCACCTTTGGGACGAACCCATGCCCCTGAACCCGGGGATTCATCCAAGCGCCTGTATCGACAGCGGCGCCGTCGTACATGCCACGGCGCGCATCGGCCCGGGCGTGGTCGTCGGTGCCGATACCCTGGTCGGTGCCGGGGCTCGCCTGTACGCCAACGTGGTGGTGGGTCCGCGCTGTCGGCTTGACGAGGAGGTGTGGCTGATGGCCAATACCACGCTGTACGCCGACGTTAGGCTCGGGGCGCGTACCGTCGTGCATGCCGGTTCGGTGGTCGGTGCCGACGGCTTTGGGTTCGCGCCGGACCCAAGTGGCCGGCTGGAGCCCATCGCGCAACTCGGTGGCGTAACCGTGGGCCAGGACGTATCCATCGGTGCCGGCACGACCATCGACCGGGGTACCATCGATGATACGGTGATCGAGGATGGTGTGAAGATCGACAACCAGGTACAGATCGGCCATAACTGCCGCATCGGGGCACACACGCTGGTCTGCGGTTGCGTCGGCATGGTCGGCAGCACCACCATCGGCAGGCACTGTGTCCTGGCGGGCATGGTGGGTATCGGCGGCGACCGGCCCATCGATATTTGCGATCAGGTCACGATCAGCGGGGTCACCCACGTATCGAGTTCCATAACCGAGCCGGGCACCTATTCCGGAGGCATCATTCACAACAAAATGCGCACCTGGAAACGCAACGCCCTACGCTTCCAACGCCTCGACGAACTCGCCCGCCGCGTGAGGGGGGTGGAAAGAGCCCTCAGCCGGGGAGCGCGAGGGGGCGACCCCTCGCAAGAGAGAGCCCTCAGCCAGGGAGCGCGAGGGGGCGACCCCTCGCAAGCAAAAGCCCTCAGCCGGGGAGCGCGAGGGGGCGCAGCCACCAACCAAGACATTTCATGAGTAAAGACCACGCTCTTCCGCTGGATACCAGGCAACTGTTTGAACACCTGCCGCACCGGTACCCCTTCCTGCTCGTCGACCGTGTAACGGAACTTGTGCCGGGCGAGCGGGTTAGGGGTTTCAAGAACGTCACGATCAACGAGCATTTCTTTGACGGGCACTTTCCGGGTCATCCGATTATGCCTGGCGTGCTCATCGTCGAGGCGCTGGCCCAGGTATCCGGCGTACTGGCCATGCAGACCAGGGAGACGCGGCCGGTGGACAGCATCTTCTATCTGGCCGGCATGGATAACACCCGGTTCAAGCGCCCGGTGTTGCCCGGAGACCGGCTGGATTTGGCAAGCCGGCTAATGGTGGAGCGACGGGCGCTGATGAAGTTTGCCTGCAAGGCGCATGTTGCGGAGGAACTTGCCTGCGAGACGGAGATACTCTGTGTTGCGCGCAAGTTGTGAGCGGTGATTGATGCCCGTGCCATTATCGATCCGGATGCCCGCATCGGCGATGATGTGGAGGTGGGTCCATGGTGCCTGATCGGCCCCGGCGTTGAGCTCGGCGACGGTTGCCGTATTGGCACCCATGTGGTCATCAAGGGCCCTACCCGCATGGGTGCCGGAAACCGAGTCTTCCAGTTTGCGACTATCGGCGAGGACAGCGCGGCCCTAGCCTATCGCGGCGAGTCGACCACTCTGGAAATCGGTGACAATAACGTGTTCAGAGAGGGCGTAACCGTGCATCGTGGCCTAGCCCAGGCCAGGGGCAAGACCGTCGTCGGCAGCGGTGGGTTGTTCATGGCCTATGTGCACATCGGCCACGATTGCCTGGTCGGAGACCATGTCATCATGGCCAACAACGCCTCGGTGGCGGGCCACTGTACCGTGGGCGACCACGCCAACTTCGGTGGTTATGCCGGTGTGCCCCAGTTCCGCACCATCGGTGCCCACACCCATATCGCAGCGATGAGCCTGGTGCTGAAGGACGTGCCGGACTATGTCACGGTTGCCGGCAATCCGGCCTATGCGGTTGGCATGAACGCCGAAGGATTGCGCCGGCGCGGCTACGGTACCCAGGCCATCAATACGTTGCGCGAGGCATTCCGGGTGGTTTTTCGACTGGGCCTCACCGTCGATGAAGCCTGCGACAGGCTGTGCGCGGACCACCCCCGGTCTGCGGAAATCCGGCGGTTCGTCGCATCAATCCGCGCCTCCGAGATCGGCATTGTGCGCCCCCGGCCAGCCCGACCGGAGTAGCGACGCGGTTCCGCCGTTTGTGTCCGCATGCCCGCGCACGGAACAATTCGCATGCAACAACCCCTCGTTTTCCTGTATAGGCGGCCCGCTGCCCGGAGATCATGATGGCCACGATCGGCGTGGTTGCCGGCGAGCCCTCGGGAGATCTGCTCGGTGCCGGGTTGATGGCAGCGCTCCGCGCCCGCTGCCACGGCGTGCGCTTTGTCGGCGTCGGCGGAGAGGCCATGTGCGCCCAGGGGCTGGAGCCATTGGCCAGTATGGAGCGGCTTGCCGTCAGCGGGTTTGGCGACCCGATTGTCAGGCTGCCGGACATCCTGGCAATGCTGGCCATGCTGCGCCGGCGCTTTCTGGCTGACCCGCCCGACCTGTTCATCGGCATCGACTTCAATGTGTTCAACCTGTCGCTAGAGCGCATGCTGAAGCGGCGCGGCATACGCACCGTTCACTACGTTAGCCCGTCGGTATACGCTTGGCGGCCTGGCCGGATCAAGCGCATTGGCCGCTCGGTGGACCGGCTCCTCGTCCTGTTTCCTTTCGAGAAGGCCCTCTACGCCGGTACGGACACCGAGGTGGTCTTTGTCGGCCATCCGCTCGCCGATGCCATCGGCTTCGAGGCGGGCAGCGCCGCCAACCGCCGCGCCGCGCGCCGGGCCCTGGGGCTCCCGGAGGGCGGTACGGTGGTGGCGGTTTTGCCCGGCAGCCGCAGCGGCGAGATAAAGCGGATGCTTGAACCCTTTTTGCAGGCGGCGGAACTCCTGCGGCGCGCTGTGCCGGGCACCGACTTCGTCATTCCCTGTCCACGGCTCGCCATCGCCCAAGCGGTGGAGCGTGCTGTCTTGAAGTGGCCGCGCCTGCCGGTGTTGGTGCATCATGGCGGTGCTCGGGTGCCCCTGACGGCCTGCGACGTCGCGCTTGTGAAGTCGGGTACCGGTACACTGGAAGCCATGCTGTTGCGGCGGCCAATGGTGGTGAGCTATCGCCTGGGGTCCCTCGCTTGGCGTTTGGCGCGTCGGCTGGTGCATACGGATTTCGTTGGGCTCCCGAACATTCTGGCGGGCCGGGCGCTGGTGCCCGAGTTGCTGCAGGATCGGGCAACGCCCGAGGCGCTCGCGGAAAAGTTGCTCGCGGAACTGGACAAATCCCATCGCCGGCCAGAATATTTACAGGCGTTCTCGGACTTGCACCAGCGCTTGCGAAAAGGTGCCAACGAACGCGCCGCGGATGCCGTGGCGGCACTACTGCCGGAACACCAACAAGGAAGACGAGACGACGCCCCACGTGACGCTGTTTAACGAGTTGGCGGAACCCGCCTGGGAGGTCGAACTCGCCGCGGGTGTCGACGAGGTCGGTCGAGGCCCCTTGGCGGGCCCGGTCGTTGCTGGCGCGGTCATTCTGCACCGGCGGCGTCCCATCGCCGGGCTGCGGGATTCCAAGCGCCTTGCGCCCCGGCGGCGAGAGGAGCTATCGCGGCTGATCAGGAAGCAAGCGGTTGCCTGCGCCCTCGGGCGGGCGGAAGTCGAAGAGGTTGATCGGTTGAATGTGCTCCATGCCAGCCTGCTCGCCATGCGCCGCGCCGTGGAGGCGCTGGATGTGCGGCCACGCATCGTCTACGTGGACGGCAATCGTTTACCGGTATTTGCCGTGCCTGCCGTTGCCGTGGTTGGAGGCGACGACCGGGTGCCCCAGATCAGCGCCGGTTCCATCATCGCCAAGACCGCCAGGGACGCGGAAATGGCCGAGCTGGCCCGGATGTATCCGGGCTATGGCTTTGAACGTCACAAGGGCTATGCGACCAGGCAACATCTCGATGCCCTGGTGCGGCTTGGGCCCTGCGCCGCCCACCGGGCCAGCTTTGCCCCGGTGCGCCTAGCCCGTGCGGGAAACCCCCAGTGAGTGCCGCCGGGTTTGTGCACCTGCGCGTTCACAGCGAGTATTCCATCGCTGACGGGCTCATCCGCTTGCCGGACCTGGCTCGGCGCGCCGCCGAGTTGTCGATGCCCGCGGTTGCCTTGACGGACCAGGGCAATCTCTACGGGCTGATGAAATTTCATCGGGCGTGCACCGATAACGGCGTCAAACCCATTGTCGGGCTTGACCTTCGCCATCATGATCGGGCGGCCGAACCAGCCATGTTTGGCAGCAGCGGGGGCGAATCCGCATCGGGCGGGGATATGCGGCTCACGTTGCTCGCCTGTAGTGAACTCGGCTATCGACATCTCATCGGCCTCGCTTCCTTGGCGCTCACCAACCGCCACCATCGGGGCACTGTCATGCCGGAGCAGATGGCCGATAGCGCCGAGGGGCTGATTGCGCTCTCCGGCGGACGGCAGGGCGAGATTGGGCAGGCTCTTTTGCGCGGCGATTCGGTGGGGGCGCGCCGCGCGGCTGAGTGGTGGACGCACCGGTTCCCCAAGCGTTTCTATATTGAACTGCAACGCACCGGGCGACCCGACGAGGAAAGGTATGTGCGCGAAGCGGTGGAACTTGCCGCCGAATTCGAGCTGCCCGTCGTTGCCACCAACGAGGCCTGTTTTCTGTTTGCGGAAGACTTTGAGGCCCATGAGACCCGGGTCTGCATTCAGCAGGGGCGCACCCTCGACGACCCGCGGCGGGAGCGTAGTCACGGCACCGCCCAATACCTGAAATCCGCCCAGGAGATGGCGGAACTCTTCGCCGACCTGCCGGAAGCCCTAGCCAACAGTGTGGAAATCGCCAAGCGGTGTACGGTTTGGCCGGATACCCGGGAGACCTACCTGCCGACCTACCCGGTAGCGGGGGGAGATACGCTGGAGGCGTATCTGGCCAAGACCGCCCGGGCGGGGCTTGCGGCGCGCCTTCGGGAACTTCGGTCCGGCGGGGCTGGCGAGCTGGATGAGGCCGTCTACCAGGAACGGCTGGACTACGAGCTCGGTGTCATCAGCGATATGGGTTTCCCCGGTTACTTCCTGATCGTCATGGAGTTCATTGCCTGGGCGCGCAACGCGGATATCCCCGTTGGCCCGGGACGGGGGTCCGGGGCCGGGTCGCTGGTGGCCTATGCGCTGCGCATCACCGACCTCGACCCGATCCATTACGACCTGTTGTTCGAGCGCTTTCTGAATCCCGAGCGGGTGTCGCTGCCGGACTTCGACGTGGACTTCTGCATGGAGGGGCGCGACCGGGTAATCGAGCATGTGGTGGAGCGCTACGGCGGCGATGCCGTAAGCCAGATCGTCACCTTCGGCACTATGGCGGCCAAGGCGGTCGTGCGCGATGTGGCTCGTGCCCAGGGCAAACCGCATGGACTGGCGGACAGGCTCGCCAAGCTGATTCCGTTTGAGGTGGGTATGACCCTCGCCAAGGCGATGGGCGACAGCGCCGACCTCAGGGCCTTCGTCGAGGAGAACGAGGAAGCGGGCGAGATCATGGAAATGGCCTACAAACTCGAAGGCATCGTGCGCAACGAGGGCCGTCATGCCGGTGGTGTGGTCATTGCGCCGGACAAGCTGACGGGCTTCGTGCCGGTGAGTGTGGACGAGTCGAGCGGCGGGCTTGTATCGCAGTTCGACAAGGATGACGTGGAGCGGGCCGGGCTGGTCAAGTTCGACTTCCTCGGCCTGAAGACGCTGACCATCATCGATTGGACTGTCAAAGCCGTGAATGCCGCCGGTAACGGCGCGGCACCGTTGGGTATCGACAACATTCCGTTGGACGATTCGCGCACCTTCCGAATGCTAAAAAGCGCGGAGACCACCGGTGTCTTTCAACTGGAATCGCGGGGCATGAAAGAGCTGATCCAGCGCCTTGAGCCAGACAGCTTTGACGACATCATCGCCTCGGTCGCACTGTTTCGGCCCGGCCCGCTGCAATCTGGTGCCGTGGACGACTACATCGGCCGCAAGCATGGCAAGGCGGCGGTGAGCTACCCGCATCCGGCGCTGCAGCCGGTGCTGAAAAACACCTACGGCGTGGTGCTGTACCAGGAACAGGTGATGGAGATCGCCCGGGTGCTCGCGGGATTCACGCTGGGCCAGGCAGACCTGCTGCGTCGGGCGATGGGCAAGAAAAAGCCGGAAGAAATGGACAAGGTGCGCCGTCAGTTCGAGGAGGGTGCCCTGGGCAACGGTGTCGATGCGGCACTTGCGGACGAGCTATTCAACCTGATGGAGAAGTTCGCCGGCTACGCGTTCAACAAGTCGCATTCCGCGACCTATGCGCTGGTTTCCTACCAGACGGCGTGGCTGAAGGCGAACCACCCCGCCGAGTTCATGGCCGCGACCTTGTCGGCGGACATGCAGAACCAGGACAAGGTGGTGACCCTGGTGGACGAGATACGGCGGATGGGGTTGCCGTTGAAGTCGCCGAACGTCAACTTGAGCGACCATCGGTTTACCGTCAACGATGGCGAGGTGATCTACGGCCTTGGTGCCGTGCGCAACGTGGGGGAGGGCCCGGTGCGCGCCATCGTCGCGGCGCGGGGGCCGGGCCCCTTCCGGGATCTTGCCGAGTTCTGTGTGCGGGTGGATGTCAAGAAGGCGAACCGTCGGGTGGTCGAGGCGCTGATCAAGTGTGGGGCACTCGACGACTTCGCCCGCGCCGGCGAATCGATGGACGAGGTGCGCGCGCGTCTGTGGAGCGAGGTGGACCGGGCGCTGCATGGCGCCGATCAGGCGGCCCGCGATGCCGAGTTCGGCATGGCCGACCTGTTCGGCGGCGTCGATGGGGGCGCGGTGCCGGCCCCGGCTGCCGCCGCGGTCAAACCCTTATCACTCGATGAACGTCTGGCGTGGGAGAAGGAAGCACTGGGGCTGTATTTGAGCGGCCATCCTATCGAGCCCCATCTCGGTGAGTTGCGCCGTTTCTGCACCGGCCTAGACAAAGTGCGAGCGGACAGGCCTAGGCAGGTCGTGGCAGGCACGGTGTTGAATTTGCGGACCCGGCGCGGCGGCCGCGATGGCGGTACGATGGGTTTTGCGCTAATCGACGATCGGTCGGGCCGCATGGAGGTCTCGTTCTTCTCCGAGGTGTATGAACGCGACCGGGGCAAGATCGAGAAAGATCGACTCGTGATCTTCGAGGGCGAGGTGCAGCCGGACGACTTTACAGGCGGCTTCAAGATGCGCGCCGCCCGGGCATTGACCATGGAGGAGGCGCGCGCCTGCTTTGCGAATGGTCTGCGCATCGATCTTTGCGACCGCGACGCCTCGCCGGACCCGGCCGGCCGGCTGAAAGCGGTGCTTTCGCCCTACGTCAGCGAAAGCGGGGGCTGTCCGGTAAGCGTCTTGTACACCTGCGAGGGTGCCGAGGGACGCATCAGCTTGGGCCGCAACTGGCGAATTCGGGGGAGCGATGAGCTGCTTGCGGAACTGAAGTCGGAATTCGGCGACGACAGCGTTGCCTTCCTCTATGCCCGCTAGGAGTTCTCGCCCGGGCGACCGGTGCGTTGACGCGCAGGGAAGCGGGTACTCGCGTGAAACAGTTTCTGTTTCGTTTCATGGGTGCTTCCGAGTGGGCGCCTCCGAGTGGGCGCACCACGCTCACCCGCCGAACGCCAGGCGGGGTTGCCTTCCCAAATCGATGGTTCGGCGGGTGAGCGTGGTGCGCCCACTCTCATTGCAGGCATGCGAAGCCCTCGGGATCGACCGCCGCGCAGGCACGAGCCTCAAAGGTTCGGCGGGTGAGCGTGGTGCGCCCACTTCTTTTGTCCTTACAGCGGGATAGATTCCCAATGACGTTTTCTACCGCGCAGGTGCTTGGCCCGGTGGTCGGTTGGACGGCAGCCCGTGCCATCCAGCCTTAGGGAACGGTTGCGCTCGGCGCTTGCCGAGGTTCCGTATCGACGACTGTTCGTCGCTTTCTCCGGTGGCCTGGATTCCACGGTGTTGCTGCACGCCGCCCTGGCGCTGGAAGCCGATGTCGTGGCGTTGCATGTGAACCACGGTTTGCACTCCCAGGCGAACGCCTGGGAAAGGCACTGCGCCGATTTCTGCCGGCGGTTGGGTAGCGCTTTTTCCAGCAGGTGCGCCGAGGTTCGCGAAGGTGGCGAAGCGGGTGCGCGCGTAGCACGGTACTCGGTATTTGAACAGGCACTTGAGGTCGGTGATCTGCTGTTGCTTGGCCATCACCGGGACGACCAGGCAGAGACCGTGCTGTTGCGCTTGGTTCAGGGTCGGGCGCCACTCGCTATGCCCCGAACCCGCCGGCTTCGCTGCGGTGCCCAAATCCTGCGGCCGTGGCTCGGGACAACTAGGGAAGAGCTATTGCGCTATGCACGCCGGGAGAGACTGGACTGGATTGAGGATCTCACTAACGCCGAGGTGGATTTCGACCGTAACTTTCTGCGGCAAGAGATTCTGCCCAGGTTGGCGGGCCGCTGGCCCGGGGTGGCGGGCGCATTGGCCAGCGGGGGGGAAACGCAGGTTGCCCGAGACGCCTTGCTCGCGTATCTGCTGGGTAGGGGTGCCAACGATGCCGATTACATGGCACCGGCGGGCAGTGAACCGCCCCCGGCGGCCGGGGCGCGCCAGCGTTGCCAACTTGGGCTGGAACGCTTTCCGCAAGAACTCCGGGTGGCCGTTTTGCGCCTGTGGTTGAATGGCCTGGGGGAGTTCTCGGTTGGCGACCGGGCGCTGTCGGAGTTTATTCGGCAGTTGGATGCGCCCATGAGCGCCCGTCCCCGGTTACGGTTGCAGCAGGGTATGCTCAGCCGCCAGGGCTCCAAGGTGAACTACATCCACCGGGATGCCGAGATTCGTGCCAGCTATCGCCTGGCCCCCCCCGGTGTTCTGGAACTACCCCATGGGAAGCTGGTGGCGGAGGTGCACTCAGCGGGGTTCTACGCCGCCGGGGCGCTAACGGTGAAATTTCGTCGAGGTGGAGAGCGCCTGCTCATCGGCGGCAGAACGCGATCTGTGAAGAAGCTGCTGCATGGGGCGGGCATACCGCCTTGGCAGCGCCACCTTTGGCCCCTAGTCTATTCTGGCCGCAAGTTGCTGGCGATTCCGGGTATCGCCACGGCCGATTCGCCCGATCGGGCACCGCGCTGGCGTGTCTTCTGGCACCCGGAGATGAACTGAACGGGCACCCCACACAGCTTCCGGGGCGGGATCGTCACCACCCCGCCGAAGCCGGCGGCATCCCACGCAGTGCGTAGCGCCCGATGCAGCGCCCACACCGAGCGGCGCAAGGCTGAACTTGAAATGGATACACACCCTACCGGCGGCTCATTTGTTCTCCTGGCCGTGTTTTGCTATTGTGCAACCCCATCTTGGCTACCGGCCGAATCGTTTTGAAAGAAGCGACCTCCTAGGCGTCTTGATCGCGGGAAGGGGTCGCACTTGAGTGGAGTTCGTGCCCGCCGGCCTTTCGCTGGCCTGGGGGGCGTCCCTCGCCAAGTCCGGTTCGCAAAGGTGGCTGACCGGTCGGGCCCCATGGGGCCGGGCCCATAGCAGATGGGGTCCATGGCGCGATTCGTTTTTGTTACCGGCGGCGTCGTTTCTTCCCTAGGAAAGGGCATTCTCACCGCATCTCTCGCCGCCGTGCTGCGGGCACGCGGCCTCAAGATCAACGTGCTGAAGATGGACCCCTATATCAACGTCGATCCCGGCACGATGAACCCGTTTCAGCATGGCGAAGTGTTCGTGACCGCGGACGGTGCCGAGACCGACCTGGACTTGGGACACTACGAGCGCTTCACCGGCGTATCCATGTCGAGCCTCAACAACTTCACGACGGGCAGCGTCTACGCCGAGGTCATCCGCAGGGAGCGCCGTGGTGACTATCTGGGTGCCACCGTGCAGGTCATTCCCCATATCACCGACGAGATCAAGCGGCGCATCAAGCTGGTTGGCGAAGGTGTCGATGTGGTTATCGTCGAGACCGGCGGCACGGTTGGGGATATTGAATCCCAGCCCTTCCTAGAGGCCATACGGCAATTTCGCCTGGAGGCCAGCGCCGACCGGGCGCTGATCATCCACCTGACCCTGGTACCCTACCTAAGCGCGGCGGGCGAGACCAAGACCAAGCCAACCCAGCACTCGGTGAAGGAATTGCGATCCATCGGCTTACAGCCGGATATTCTGGTGTGCCGGTCGGATCGGAAGCTGCCCCAGGTTGCCCGCGGCAAGATCGCGCTCTTCACCAATGTCGAGGAGCGGGCGGTGGTATCGATTGTCAACGCGGAGACCATCTACCAGGTGCCCGCGGCCCTCAAGGAACAGGGCGTCGATGACTATCTGGCCGAAAAGCTGGGGCTCTCCTGTATGCCCGCCGACCTGTCGAGCTGGCGGGCGGTGGTGGATGCGGAACTGCATCCCGACCAAGAGGTGCGCATTGCCATTGTCGGCAAGTACCTCGACCTGCTCGATGCCTACAAGTCGCTGATCGAAGCGGTGAGTCACGCGGGTATTCGGTGGCGCACACGGGTGCATATCGACTACATCGAGGCCGAGGAACTGGAACACGAGGGCACCGGACGCCTCGATAAGGTCAGTGCCATTCTGGTTCCCGGTGGATTCGGCCAACGGGGCTTCGAAGGCAAGATCTTGGCGGCCGGCTACGCCCGGAAAAACGGTGTGCCCTATCTTGGCATCTGCTACGGCCTGCATGCCGCCATCATCGAATTTGCGCGCAATGTCTGCGGCTTGGCGGGTGCCCACTCCACGGAAATCGATGCCGCCACCTCCCATCCCGTGATCGGCCTGATCACGGAGTGGACCGACCGTGGCGGCCAGGTCGAGTCGCGCACCGGCGGGGAAGACCTTGGCGGCACCATGCGCCTTGGCGAGCAGGCCTGTGTGCTTGCCGAGGGCTCGCTGGCCTCGCGTACCTATGGGCGATCGCTGGTCCGCGAGCGGCACCGGCATCGCTACGAGGTCAACAACCACTATGTGAAGCGCCTGGAAGAACAGGGATTGCGGGTGGCGGGCCGGTCAGAGGACGGCGAACTCGTGGAAATGATTGAAATCGAAGATCATCCGTGGTTCGTCGCCTGCCAGTTCCACCCGGAATTCACGTCTTCGCCCCAGCGCGGCCACCCCCTTTTCAACGGCTTCATCGAGGCGGCCATCAGCATGCCCGCCGCCGGAGCGTGCGACAGAACACCCAGCGCGGGGAGAGAGCCCTCAGCCGGGGAGCGCGAGGGGGCACCCCCCGCATATAAAGACCCAGCCGGGGAGCGCGAGGGGGCACCCCCCGCATACAAAGACCCAGCCGGGGAGCGCGAGGGGGCACCCCCCGCATACAAAGACCCAGCCGGGGATCGCGAGGGGGCACCCCCCGCATACAAAGACTCAGCCGGGGAGCGCGAGGGGACACCCCTCGCATACAAAAGCTCAGCCGGGGAGCGTGAGGAGACACCCCCCGCAAGCGAAGACCCAGCCCGGCAGCGCGAGGGGGTGCCCACCGCGGGACAAAAACCTCCCGCTGATTCAGTACTGCTGCAAGACGGAACGGGTTGATGCGTCTGTGTGGGTTCGAGGTGGGGCTTTTGCAGCCCATGTTTCTCATTGCCGGCCCGTGCGTCATTGAAAGCGAGGCGCTTGCCCTGTCGTCGGCGCAGACCCTCAAGGATATCGCCGGGCGGCTGGGTATCCCGTTCGTCTACAAGAGCTCCTTCGATAAGGCCAATCGCTCCTCGCACCGCAGCTTCCGGGGTTTGGGAATGGACGAGGGCCTGCGCATACTGGAGAAGGTGCGTCTCGACGTTGGCGTGCCGGTCTTGACGGATGTGCACGAGGATACGCCGCTGGATCAGGTGGCGGATGTGGTCTCGGTGCTACAGACACCGGCGTTCCTCTGTCGGCAGACTGATTTTATACAACGCGTCAGCGCCTGCATGAAGCCGGTCAACATCAAGAAGGGCCAGTTTCTGGCGCCGGCCGACATGGCACAGGTTGTGGCCAAGGCCCGGGCGGTCGGCAACGAGCAGATCATGGTGTGCGAGCGCGGTGCCAGCTTCGGCTACAACAATCTGGTTTCGGATATGCGCTCGCTGGCGACAATGCGCGCCACTGGCTGCCCCGTGGTATTCGACGCGACCCACTCGGCCCAGCTCCCGGGGGGGCTCGGAGAAGTCTCGGGTGGTCAGCGCCGGATGGTTCCGGTGCTGGCGCGGGCGGCGGTGGCGGCGGGCGTCGCTGGCCTCTTCATGGAAACGCACCCAAACCCGGACCAGGCCAAGTCCGATGGCCCCAATTCATGGCCGCTGAACCTGATGCCCGCCCTGCTCGCCGAACTCAAAGCCCTCGACGAAATCGTCAAAGCCCACCCGTTTTTGGAAGAGCCTTCAGCCGGGGAGCGCGAGGGGGCACCCCTCGCATATAAAAGCTCAGCCGGGGAGCGCGAGGGGGCACCTCCCACATACAAGGGATCGGCCAGAGAGCGCGAGGGGGTACCCCCCACATACAAAGGCTCAGCGGGGGAGCGCGAGGGGACACCCCCCGCACACACCGGGACACCCACCGCCGGGATAGCAACCACCGGGGCAACAGCACAGAGGGACATCCAACCTGCGCGGCCTGGGACACCCCTCGCAAGTCGGGCAGCGGCCAAAGCCGTTCCGGGTGCCGGATCGTGAGCCGAATCACCGCAGTCCGGGCCCGCCAGGTTCTGGATTCCCGGGGCAACCCGACGGTGGAGGCCGAAGTGCTTACCGCCGATGGCAACAGGGGGCGCGCCATGGCCCCCTCGGGCGCATCCACGGGGTCTAGGGAAGCGCTGGAGTTACGGGACGGCGATGCGAACCGCTACCTGGGCAGGGGTGTCGGTAAGGCAGTGACGGGCGTGACGGAGAGCATCGCGCCGGCGGTCGTGGGCATGGCCGTAGCCGAGCAGCGTAGGGTCGATGCGCGGCTCCGGGAAGTTGATGGTACCGAGAACAAGTCGAAGCTCGGTGCCAATGCCACCTTGGCGGTCTCCCTCGCCGCGGCCAAGGCTGCGGCGGCGGACCTGGGTATCGCGCTCTATGAACACATCAACGAGCTGGCCGGGCAGCCGCCCATGCGCCTTCCCGTGCCCATGATGAACATTCTGAATGGCGGGGTACACGCCGACAACAACCTCGATATCCAGGAATTCATGATTCAGCCCGTTTCCCAGACGAGTTTCCGCGAAGCGCTGCGTTGCGGCGTGGAGATCTTCCACGAGCTGAAGAAGATTCTCCGCGACCAGGGGCTCGCCACTGCCGTTGGCGACGAGGGCGGCTTCGCGCCCAACCTAGCTTCCAACAGCGAGGCGCTGCGGGTCATTGCCGCCGCCGTTCAGGAAGCCGGCTACGACTTGGGCGCGGACGTCACCCTGGCCCTCGATTGCGCCGCCTCGGAGTTCTTCAAGGACGGCGAATATGGGCTTGCGGGCGAGGGTGTCCGGTACGATGGTGCCGGGTTTGTCGAGTATCTGGCGGGCCTCGCCGATGACCATCCCATCTCCTCCATCGAGGATGGTATGGATGAGGGCGACTGGGCGGGCTGGTCGATGCTGACACAGCGCCTCGGCGACCGGGTGCAACTGGTGGGCGATGACCTGTTCGTAACGAATACCCGCATTCTCAAGCGCGGCATAGATGCCGGAGTGGCGAACTCCATTCTGATCAAACTCAACCAGATCGGCACCTTGTCGGAAACGCTGGACGCCATTGCCATGGCGCGCGAGGCGGGGTACACGGCGGTGGTTTCCCACCGTTCCGGCGAAACCGAAGACACGACCATCGCCGACTTGGCGGTGGGCGCGGCGACCGGCCAGATCAAAACCGGTTCCCTGTGCCGGTCGGACCGGGTGGCCAAATACAACCAGTTGCTGCGCATCGAGGAAGCGCTCGGTGCGCGGGCGCTCTACCGTGGCCGCTTGGAGATCAAGCACGGGTGAAACTGCTTTTTGCGGCACTGGTTCTGCTGATTGTGGGCCTGCAATATCGGGCCTGGTTCAGCGACGACGGTTACTTCGCCGCCAAAGCCTTGAACGAGCGGCTGGAACATCAGCAGCGCCGCGCGGAACTGCAACGCCAGCGCAACCGCATACTCGCTGCCGAAGTGCTGGCGCTGAAAAGAGGAGACGCGGCGGTGGAAGCCCGCGCGCGCAGAGACTTGGGCATGATCCTGGAAGGCGAAACGTTCTACATCGTGGCCGAGGAGTCGCAACCGGAGAAAGCGAATGGGTTACCCGCATCGCTGCCTGGACACCCTGTCGACGAAGATTGGTGAGCTATGCGGGGTGCCGGGTGCCGGGCGTTGCGGGCCGGGGACGCTGGTCCAACGTTTACCACGCCAGCCTGAATGCATGGGTGCGAAAGGTACGTGAACCACTCTGACTTGGTGGGTATTGGTATGACCTCGCGGCGGACCCGGGAGCGTTTGGTGGCGTACCTGGAGAAGCAGGGTATAGCGCATCCGGAGGTTCTGGATGCGATTGCGGCCACGCCGCGCCACATTTTCCTGGAAGAGGCGCTGGCACACCGTGCATACGAAGATGTGGCGTTGCCGATCGGTCACGGACAGACCATTTCCCAGCCGCTGATCGTGGCGCTGATGACCGCCACGCTCCTGAATGTGGCCCGGCCCCGTGTGCTGGAGGTGGGCACGGGCTCCGGTTATCAGACGGCCATCCTCGCCGGCCTTTGCCGGCGCGTATTCTCCATCGAGCGTATCGACGCCCTGGTTCGCCAGGCACGCGAGCGTTTCCGGGTACTGTCTATTGGCAATGTGGTCACAAAGTTGGGGGACGGCTACCTGGGCTGGCCGGAACAGGCCCCGTTCGACGGAATTCTGGTGACGGCCGCGCCGCGCCGCGTACCCCAAGTGCTGTTAGAGCAACTCGGCCCCGGCGGGCGTATGGTGCTGCCTGTTGGCGGCGGGGAAGCGCAGGAACTCAGGGTCATCGACCAGGGTGCCGATGGCTTCCAGGAAGATGTGGTGCGGCCGGTGCGCTTCGTGCCGCTGTTAAAAGGAGTGTCGGGCCGGTGATGGAAGTTGGCTTGGTGGGCCGGCGCGGCGTTGGCGGTTGGGCCGGCATTGTCGCCCGCGGCGCCGCGATGGGTGTTGCCGAAGTGGTGCCCGGGATATCCGGCGGCACCATTGCCTTTATCACCGGCATTTACCGGGAACTCGTTTCTAGCCTGGCGGCCTTCTCGCCCGTCACACTGCCCTGGATTGTCACCGATCCCAGGCGCTTCTGGCACCACCACAACCTGGGGTTCCTAGGCTGTCTCGGCTGCGGCATGGTCGCGAGTGTGCTGTTGTTTGCGCACCTGATCGGCGCTGCCATCGAAGCGGTGCCCACCCTGGTCTGGGGCTTTTTCTTCGGGCTCGTTCTGTTCGCCGTATTCGATGTCGGCCGGGCCCGCCCGCCGGCTATTCTGGCGACCCTGGGCGCGGTGGGCCTGGTTCTTGGCGTGGCCGTGAGCGGCCTCAAACCCATGGAGGCCGAGGCGTCCTATGCGGCCTATTTCCTTGGCGGCGCGTTCGCGGTGTGCGCGTGGCTGTTGCCGGCGGTTTCCGGCAGCTTTCTGCTGGTGGTGCTGGGCCTATACACCCAGGTTTTGCAGGCTGTGGTGTCGTTGGACTGGTCGATTCTGGCCATTTTCGTGCTCGGCATGGCGACCGGCCTCGCCCTGGCGGCTCGATTGATCAGGTACCTGATGGAACGGTTCTTCGAACCGCTGTTGGGGTTTCTCACCGGCTTCATGGCCGGAGCGCTGGTCAAGTTGTGGCCCTGGCAGGCGGACGGTGCATTACTGCTGCCCGAACAGTGGAGCCAGGCCGCCGGTTCGCCGGCCCGGGTTGGGTTCACCCTTGTCACGATGCTTGCCGGTGCGGTCGCCCTGTGGCTGCTCGCCCGGGCCAAACAGTAGCTTCCACCGCGGGCGAAGCCATGTCGTCCCGGTTTCTGAACTACGGTCTTCGGCGAGGCTTCCGCTTGTCGCCGGGCCTTTTTTCGCGTGGTGTTGCCATCGCCTGCGCCCGTCGAGGCCAGGCTCAATGGCGATGTTGTGCGGGCTGGCGGGCAAGGCCGGCGCGGCGGGCTATGTGGTTGCGCGGCTCGCTGCTCCTGCTGGGGGTTGTCGTCTGGGCGGGTTGCGCGACCCTGGGTCGTCCCATCGTCAGCGAACGCGGTTCCTATCCAGAGCGCACCTCCGTGCCCGCGCCTCGCACCGCCAGGGTGCCCCGTTCCGGTGAGTACGTGGTGAAGCGAGGAGATACCCTGTATTCCATTGCCTGGCGATTCGGCTTGGACATGCGGGCCCTGGCCCGGAACAACGGCCTGGGGCCTCCCCACTACACCATCTATCCCGGTCAGAAGTTGCGCCTCAACCCGCGACCCACTGTTGCCGCGACGCCGGCGCGGACTGCCAAGCCCGGCTCGCGCACGCGCTCTACGCCATCTCCGCAGAGGCCTGTTTCCCCGCCGCCGCCCCAGGGTGGGGGAGGCACTCTTGTCTGGCAGTGGCCCGCGTCGAGCCCGGTTGTCCGTGAATTCGGCGGCACGAACAAGGGCCTCGACTTTGAGATGAAACCCAACACACCGGTGACCGCCGCCGCGCCGGGGCACGTTGTATACGCCGGTTCGGGGCTTGGCGGCTACGAACGCCTGGTGATTGTCAAACACGACGACAGCTATCTCTCCGCCTACAGCCTCAATCAGCCGTTCACTGTGCGTGAAGGCCAACGGGTCAAAGGTGGGGAACGCATTGCCGCTATCACGCAAGGGTCGGTCAAGGCCCGAACGCTGCATTTTGAAATCCGCCGCGACGGTAATCCCGTGAGCCCCAGGACGCTGCTGCGCCGCCCCTGACCGGTGGGCGCGTCCACACCGGCTTGCTGCGGGGATGTCCAGATTCGCCCCCGTGGGTTCGCGCGCGGCGGTGCCTGGCCGCTGGCTTCCGCATCGAGCGGGTGCGCCCATCTGGTCGACCTTCATCGCCGGGGCGTTCAGAGCTGGCCCTGTGGGTTCGCGCGCGGCGGCAGCCGGTCGCTGGTTTCCACATCGATTCGGTGTGCCCATCTGGGCAACCTTTATCGCTGGGGCGTTCAGAGTCGGCCCTGCCGGTGCGTGCGCGGTGGCGACCGGTTGCTGGTTTCCGCACCACCTGAACATGCCCGGGAGGGCCAAAGCGATACCACCGCAGATTCTGGCGCTCCGTTGCCGACTTCAGCGAGCCATCACCGGGCGATACAGGTAAGATGGCGTACTTTTGGCGGAAAGCGGAGTTCCGATGAAAGTAGGGCTGGCCTTTGCGAGTAGTATCGGTATCGATGGCGGTTCGGCGTTGGAGATTTGCCGTCGTGCCGAGAGCGCGGGTTTTGAATCGGTATGGGGTGGCGAACATGTGGTGTTGCCGGATTCGATAGCGTCCAAGTATCCCTATACAGACGATGGCAAGATACCCGCCGAGCCGGATACGCCAATTCCAGACCCGCTCATTTGGCTGGCCTATGCCGCCGCGGCAGCACCGACGCTGCGATTGGGAACCTGCATTCTGATCGTGCCGCAGCGCAATCCCCTGGTGCTTGCCAAGGAACTGGCGACCCTGGATCAACTGTCGGGTGGGCGAGTGGAACTGGGCCTCGGCGTCGGCTGGCTGAAGGAGGAGTTCGATGCCTTGGGCGTTGCCTGGGAGCGTCGCGGTGCGCGGAACGACGAGTATGTTGCCGCCATGCGGGCGCTGTGGGCGGGGCCGCACGCAGAGTTCCACGGGGAGTTTGTCGACTTCGCGCCGGTTACATGCAGCCCGCGGCCGGTCAATGGTTCCATCCCGGTGCATGTGGGGGGCGATACGGACGCCGCGATCCGGCGTGCGGTTCGCATCGCCGATGGTTATTTTCCGGGCGCGGGCGATATTGAACAACTGGGGAATTTGCTGGACCGCCTGCGCACGGCCTCGGAACGGGCCGGCCGCGACCCGGCGAGCATTGAGATTAACGCGATATTCAACCCTCAGATGGCCGACCCGGTGCACGGCGTGGAACAGATGGCAGCCCTGGGTGTCGGCCGGATCATGGTTCCGGCGTTCTTTTTCGCCGGCCCAGGTGGCCTGGATCGTCTAAGCGAGTTCGGCGAGCGCCTAGCGCCTCTGACCGGGGAGTGAACCTGTTCTCCAACAACGCCGCCCGGCACGGCCGCCAAACGTAAAACATAGATTGAAGCCCATCTGTGCTGACCTTCTTATAGTCCACGAATTCAAACTGAGCCATTACCCCGCGTTTGGATGTCCACGATCATCCTGCGTTTGCGGTGATCTACCGACGCCACTCAATCGCCAACGCCGGCGAGCCCGGTGGCGCGGCCTCGAAAAGAAGTTCTCGAACCGGTTCGCCGAATAGCTCCATTGCGGCACACATGGCCCGCGCCGCTTCCAAGTCGCGGACTAGATGATACGATGCAACAAATGCGGCGGCGTCGCAGGGTTGAGCCGACGGTCCGTCATCATCTTCTTGCGGCGCGTCTTTACCTAGCTCGAACACGTCGCGTAGGCGATCGATCCCCTCCTCCGCCTCCAGCCTGATGTCGGTCCCCTCCTCAGCTTTCAGTGTCATCTGCAAAAGGTGCCGTCTGTAGAGTTGGGCGTTGTCATCAAGTTCGTCCAGCGAGTCTGGTCGTAGGTCGAATATCTCGCGTAGTGCTTCGCGCGCACCTTGTCCTAGTTCGTTGAGCTCCATTAGGTGAGACCACCTCTCCTCCTCCGGCCCGTCGATCCCCTCCTTAGCTTTCAGTGTCATGATCGAAATGACTAGTCTGTACCACAGAATGTTCACGATGTTCACGATATTCCCGGGGCTGTCGTAGCTATTCCTCGTCCTCCGCCTGTCGTAGCTATCCTGAAGTTTAGAGACCATGTCGACTGCCGCCTCGGTCATGCTAACGCCCATAATCCACGCAACCGCTTCGACCGCATCGTTGGTGTCGAAAGGGGCCGTTCCGCTTTCGGTATTCTCATGGTAGGCCACCGCGAGGTGCCGTACTCCATCGCGATCCATGACAAACTCGTACATCCGCTCGATCTCCGCCCGCGCTCCATGCATCACGCCCTCTAGCATACGCCCCGCGAACGACACATCATCCGCAAGACATCTCGCCCGACATTCCGCCAGGACTACCGCGACTTCGGCCCGCAATAACTCCGTGCGCACGGCCATCATGGACTCGGCGGTGTCGTCCCGCTTGTCGGCAAGCCACTTCCGGAAGACCTGAAGCGTTTCCGCGGCATCGATAAGGCGCTTATCGCGTTCCGGAGTTTTCTTTTCCGCCGACAGGATGTCGAGCGTTTCCAGCGCAGCATGCACCTTGGCCGTTTCGAACGAAACAATAAGGTTGTGGATCTCCGCCAGGGCGGCGACCTGGACTTCATTCAACTCGATAAGCTGATCGACCTTCTGATCGATGACGCCGACCAGCTCGCCAAGCTCGTCGAGTTTCCGCTCAACGCCTTCGATGCGATCCTCAATCCGCCGCAGAAGCTTGCTGACATGCATGAACCCGATCACAGTGACGCCCAAGTTCAGGATTGAGGCGACCGACCCCGCCGCGTTGAGGAAAGCAAGGCGTTTGTCCCCGCCGCACAGCTTGGCCAAGTGCTCCTTCGCCTTGCCGGGCACTTCCTCCAGTTGACCAACCAGTTCCAGATTTCCGTTATCTTTCTTCTTAAAAATGAGGTTGCCCCGCACCACGTGATATGGTGTGCGAAACTTCTCCGGCACTTGACGTAGGTACCCTTCTTTTATGTTTTCCATCTCCTTCACTTAGGCCCTCCGTTTGCGATACGGTCCTCTGACGAGGGGGCTGGTTTTGAGCATGTTTGGTGGCTGGAGGGGTGTTGTATCACCCGCTGCGGAAGGTGCTGCGCGTGCGGCTTCAGGGCAGGGCGATCGCTTTTGAACCCGCCCGAGTTCAGGGCGGCGCCCGATGAATCAACGATAGCACGGAGCGGGCCCGGCTCATGGCGACATAGTGCGCCGCCGGCTTTTCGTCCCCGTCGGCCGGGGCGGGGAGATCCACCAAGATGATCGCGTCGTTTTCCAGGCCCTTGAACTCCTCGATTCTTGCGAAACCAACCTTGTCTCGGCGAGCGCCGCGCATGGAATATTCGTCTAGGCGCTGGATTCGGCGCGCCATGCCGGTGGGCATGTCGGCGACGGAGGACTCGGTGATCTCGAGCGGCGAAAGCACGGTGACCGAACCGGGCGCGAGGCCGCCATCGTCCACCAATGCAACTAGCTCGTGCCCAATTCGCTTGGCGGAATCCCACCGGTCCGCCGCTGTCTGCCGGCGCACATCGGGGCCAGCCCCCGCCCCGGTTACACCTAGGTCCGCATCCAGCGTTTTCTGAATCCATTCGAGGATGACCCTGGTGTTGCGGCAGTTCGTTCGCAGCGGCATCCGCACCGGATGCAGCGATTCCAGGTAATCCTTCGCGCGCGGGTTGAAACGATCGGTCAGGAACTGGTTGTTCAAATCGTGAAACCAGCACCAGCGTCCGGCTTCCAGTCGACCATCTAAGACGCCAGCCAGTGTTTCCAAACAGCGCATCTCGAACAGGTCCTGCCCTTCATCGACAATCAGCGCATCGAAGTGCTCCAAGCCTGCCCGGCGGCAATCGAGGCGCACCTCGTCGATCAGCGATACGGTCAGCCCCGGCATGGCAAGACGCGCTGCGAGGAATTGCTTCAGCCAGGGGGAGCGACACACTAGGGCGACCTGCATGCCTTTGTCGGCCCAGCGCCGGGCAAGGCGTTCGGCGAGAAAGGTCTTGCCGGTTCCCGCGCCGCCCGCACAAAGCACCCGGGCATTGGCCTGCGCCACGTCCGCCATGCGCATCTGGTCATCGGTGAACCCATCGATACGCCGCCGGGCGTCCGCTACCTGATCGCTGAGCGGCGGCCCCGTTTCCCGCACTGCCCGGCTGTCCACGTCAGGCCGCAAATGTTCCAGCAGCAAGCGCAGCCCTTCGTCATCGAGCTGGCCCGCGGTGCCGTTTCGCGCTTTCCAGTAGTTGAACAGGCCGCGCAGCCAGCCCTCTAGGTCGCGGCTGCGGCGCGCATCGGCAAGCATCGCAGGGTCCCACTCCGCACTCGCGCCGCGCCATTCGCAATCCGGGAAGATTACCCCGTAGCCGGTGTTCAGCCGGTCGAACAGGCTGGCGGGAAGCTTGGCGCGCAGGTCTTCCACCAGCCCATGCAAGGCGGTCTCGGCCTGGCGGAACGGATCTTCCCGCAATTGATCAACTTGGCCGCTGCCGTCCCGGCAATGCCAGACGCCCTCATGAAGCGTGATTCGCCCGCCCTTGATCTCAAGGACGTACAAACCTTCCGCCGAGCAGATGACGAAGTCGATCTCCGCAAACCGCTTGTGGGGATGCCGGACCGGCCGCAGCGAATGACAGGCGACGTAGCCCTCATCGAAGGCGGCCCGCAGCCGGTCGAATATCCGTTTCTCCGCCTGGCTGCCGGTTGCGTAGGGAAACGGTGGCAGCATGCGCATACAGGTTTCAGGCTCGAAGCCTGCCGCGCACTTTCTTCTCCACCTTTGCGTCCTTGCGCATCTTCGCCAAGTAATCGAAAAACCGGGTTCGGTCGATCTCGGGGACGATCTTGGGGTCGCCGGGTAACTCGATGTGCACAGCTCCACCTTGCACCCGGAGCCTGTACTCGCCGCGGCCTAGGCTGATGCGGGTATGGATGCAATCCCACTTTTGCATCCGGGAGAGTTCCAGGGCCGCGGCGCTCTCCTTGGTGCCCCAAGCCGAACCATCGCCGAACAGCTCGCGCAAGGGGCGAACTCTGGCGGGGGATGCGCCGAGGTCGAGCCCCGTGCCGGCAATCCGATGGGCCAGCCGCGCCATGCGGTGGCAGACGGCGGCCGGGAGTTCCGGGATGGTGCGCAGTTGCAGGGGCAGGCCCAACCAGCCATCGCGTGCGCCGAACAGAATGGCGGCGGCCAGCCAATCCGGCTCACGGAGCCGGTCGTTGCTGAAGTCGAGGAGGTCCGCGCACTTTCGGCGCAGAAAGAACAGCACCAGGGCGCGGGCCAGGGGCGAGGCATGTCTATCAAACAACTCGCTGGCGGTGGCGTCACCAAGCCCTCTCAGGGCGTTGAGGGTGTCGCAGAGCTTTCTGGCGCCGGCCTGCAATCTCGTGTCGAGCTTCGTCGAAGCCGCTGCCAGATACTCAAGCAGCATATCCTCGGCGTTCCCGGCGTTCCCGGCTTCCTGCCATTCCACCAGCCGCTCCACAGCGCCCCAGAAGAGGTGTTCCCGGGCAACTTCTTGCCGATGTGCTGAACCGGCGGAGGCGGTTTCCGCAACCAAGGCCGCGGGCAGCGATGCCCCGCCCGTCCGCAGCCACCCACGCAGCCCGGCGAGGATGGGGTCTTGCACTGGTGGCGCCGAGCTGTCGTCCGGGTCGAAGGCGCACCGGCAGCTATGCACAGCCAAATCGCCCTGGTTGGCCATCAGCAACAGCATTGCCATGACGCCACCCGCCGCAATAGGTGCATGCAGCGGTACCGACCGCGCCGCGGGGCCCTTCGCCGGCGGCCAGGGAGTGTTCAGCGCCTTGGTGAACGGCGTCTTCATCGATTTGCGCTTGAAGTCCTGCAACGGTACGTTGCCGACATCCTTCGCTTGGGTTTCGCAGGTGCGTTTTTCCTCCGGCGACCTGAAGATGACGGCCTTGATCCAGGAGGCGGGCAAGGGCGCCGGCACTAGGATCGCCTTCTCGCCGCCATCGACCCCATCCGGGAAGCGCAGTTCGCGCAGGCCGTCCTCGCCGAGCGCCAGCAGTTGACCCGACAGGCCGGCTAGCCCGATTTCAACGATGGTCGGAATGAGGTGGCGGGCTTCGCTGACGGAGCAGTCGATTGCCTCCTTGGGCACTTTGCCGATGAACAGCGGAACCCAGCCGGGGAAGGTGCCTAGGGTGTCCTGATAGTGCTTGCCACCGAACCCGGCCGGCGGCAGCACGAGCCCCGAGGCCAGCATGTACATCAGGTTCAGGTGGTTGGTGACGAGGAGCCCCGAATCGGGCGCCTTCGCCCGCGCAGGTGCGTTACCCGACTCGAAGAGACTGCCGGTTTCCATCATTACAGATCCTCGCGCCGCAGGACCTCGGTGTCCTTGGGCAAAATCTTCTCAATAGAGCTGCTGCCGTCGCGCCTTGAAAACATGAACACCCGTTCCCTGGCCCGCGCGGCCATAACATAGAACAGGCGTCTGGCGGCGTCCGGGTCGTTGGGCCTGCAATAGTGTTGGTCGATATCGGCGAGAATCGCCGTGTCGAACTCGAGCCCTTTGCAGGCTTGGGCATTGATGACGAGGATGCCGCCCACAGCGAAGCTGACATCGGGACGGTGGTTTCCGTGGAAGGTTTCGATGGATGGACGAGGGTTGTCCAAGTGGACATCCACGGTGCGCAGGGCCTCCAGATAGCGTTCCCTGACGGCGTTGCTCGGTGCGATGATACCGATGAGTTGCCGCGGGTCGCGGTCTGCCAGCCGCATGATGCCCGCCGCGACCTTCTTCAGGTTGTCCGGCTGGTAGGAATAGAGCAGCGGAGCGATGCCCGCCTTCGCCCCGGGCAGCGCCGGCGGCGGGCTCGCCGGGTCGCCGGTATAGAACGCCGCCGCCAGTCTTGCCACTTGATAGCTATTGCGGAAGTTCTCCTTAAGTTCGATCACTTGGTTCGTTTCAATGGCTAAACTGTTCTCGATGTCCTGTCGGCTGCTGTTTGCTTCCTTGATCTGCTGGTTCTGATCGGCCACTACGAAAAAGTTCTCGAAGCCGAGGTTGACAAGGCTGGTATAGAACTGCCGAGGCATGTCCTGGCCCTCATCGATGACCAGAAAGGGTCGATTCGCACCTGCCGAGGGAGGGGGCAGGGTCTCGATGATTTCTGCAACGCCATCCCAGTCGATCTCTCTGAACTCATCGGCTTGCGGTGCTCGCTCTGCAACCTCGGGTCTGGCGGCGCCAGTCTTTGGAACGGGTTGGCCGGTGATCTGCCAAAATGTGTTCAGAAACCATCCCATCCACGTCTGGCTGTTGAGGCCGTCACCGAAGAGTTGGGCACTCGCCCGATTGAGGAGGTGATTGAACACCAGGAACAGATAGTCGTCCTGCTCCCGGTGGTGGCGCCGGGCGCGGATCAACGCAAGCACCGACTTGCCGGTCCCCGGCCCACCGACGATCAGGTGCTGGCCTTCCCTAGGCAGGGCGCGCACCGCTTCCTGTTCCTTGCTGAGATCCTGAATACCCGGCAGCTCAAACTTGCGCTTGGCCATCAGCCGGACGCCTCGACGCAGTCGAGGAAGGCGGGAAACCCGGCCGCGCCGCCCTTGATGAAGGTCCGGTCCAAGAGAACGTTGCCGTGCTGGCAACTGGTCTCCGGGAGCAGCGCGCAGGCGTGGCAGGCGGCGCGGTTCAACAGGTCCGGGCCATGACCTTGCTGATCCGCACACACTGGATCTAGCGAGCACCAGGCCGCCGCCTCGAACGCCCCGGTCAGCAGGCGGAGGAACCGCTCGGGCCGCGCCAATTCCATCAGGCCGCCCAGGGAGCCTTCCTCGTCCGCCACCGCCACGTAGATCAGAATCCCCGCCATGGGTTCCCTGCCGGTCGCACAGTAGATGCGCTCCTGCAGCGAAGCGGCCGGATACCCCGCTTCCGCCTCCAGCCGACGGATCATAATGTGGGCTAACGTATGGCAGAGCAGGAAGCGCGGCGAGACCTCCACCTCGCCGTCGGGCTGTACGGCACGCTGGCGGTATCGTTCGGCAAAGGCGTCCGCTCGCTCGCACAAGGCGTCGTTGCGCTCCCAGCGTTGCAGCAGCGTCTCGTCGAGGGTGAAGAATATCCCTTCCCCATACAGTTCAATCGCGGGCAGCCAGTCGCTTTCGCCGGCGATGTCCGGCGGGGTCAGGCGCTCGCCGTTGGCGCGCCGAAACCCCAACAAAACCAGGATCTCCTTCAGCTTATTCACGGCGACCAGATGATCGACCGCATTGACGGCGCAGCGGGCGACTCCCGCCTGCAACGCACCACCAAGCGCCTTCCAGGAGGACGAATGGTGTTCGGTAACAAAGTCCTCGTCTTCCTTGAGATCCGGAATCTCCTCGGTCAGCGCCCGATACTCGCTTCTCAGAAGGTCGCCCGCGGTGGTCTCCCGGCCATATAGGGGATAGCCAGCGTCGATCTGCGCCATGGCCTCCTCGATGTTACCGGGTGTGCAGCCATAGTCGTTGGCTATCTGTTTGATCGCAGCCTTTCGCGCCAGGAAGATTCTTGCGCCCCGTATCCTCCGTTGGTTCCGGGAACTGCTGTACAGGCGGTCTACAACCGTCCCCCGGCGGATGCGCGATTCCGGCGGGATGACCAAGGCCGTGCGACTCTCGGGCGAGTGCACCCGCACATCGTTGATCTCCACCAGCCAAGAGGGGGAATCCGGCGGCTCGGTGGGAGGCTCGCGAATCCAGGGCTGCTGCCAGGCCTTGGGCGGGAATGGCCATTGCGGCGGCAATTCACCGCTCGCCCTGCAACGGGTGCATTCAACCCGACGCCCGCCTGCCCGTTCCAGCAGCTTCAGGTAGGGTTTCGTCCAGTCGGCGCCGCATTGGCGCCGGTCGGGGTCACGGGCACCTGCGTGGGCCAGACTGTGCCAGGGAACGTCTGCCAAATAGCCGTCTTCGTGCACGAGAACCCAAGGCGCCTGCTCCAGCTTGCCGCCGCACGCGCATTCCCCGTCCGATTTTGTTTCTGCCGCGGCGTTCGGCCCAAGGTTACGATGTTGAAGGTCTTTCCCCTTCCCGTCCCGGAAGGGCGAGACGACGCTAGCGGCGGAGGCTTTGGCGGCGTCGCGATGTTGAGCGTCTTCCCCCTGCCGGTCCCGCCAAGGCGCACGGTGCATCAGGCCGCACTTCAGGCAGCGCATCCAAAGCGGGAACTTAAACGCCGGTATCCAGCCGAGCATCCTCCCGTCGCGCTCCCGCGCAATGGGTGGCCTACAGAGCACCTGGGCGATGCCGAGAGCGCTGCGGACCTGATCGACGTAGCGTATCTCTCGACTTCGGGGGTCGCTGTCCCGTCCGTCCCATTGTCGGATGTCCGGCACCACCATCAAGCTCTCCGCACCGCGCACAATGGCACCCACCGAGCAGTGTCGCAACAGGTGCGAGAGCCGAACGGAAATGTAGCCCTCAGCCATGCGGCTTCAACGTTGCCGTGCTCTCGACGTTGCGCATCGAGCGCAATGTCCGCCACAGGCCGCCACGCAGCTCGCCATAGTCGCAAAGCAACCGGTCGGCGTTTCGTTCTCTGTCCGGGGCCTGGTAGCGCAGTTCCCGCTTGGCCTCTTGGCAGCGCCGCGCTTCGTCGTGCCACTCCTGCACCAGGCGATCGATATGCGCATCCGTGTCCCGGGCCGGTCCGGGCTGGTCCGGCTCTGCCACCTCGCCCTCGGACTGTCCAACGAACCAGGACCGCCTATCACGCGCCTGTCCGGGCTCGTCCGGTCCTCCCACGGCCCCTTCCGCCATCCCATCGATGGGCCAGTCTGTGTCGCAGGCTTGTTCTGATGCTACCGCCGCGCGCCGGCAGCGCCGCTTCAGTTCGGCGACCACCGCTTTAACCTGCGGCGAATACCGATCGAATGCACCCGCCGAATTGTTTCCCCGCAGATGGTCGCAGGCATGTCGAAGGGCGATCACGAGCGCGGCGTGCAGTGCGCGAGACCGAACCTGGTGGGTATAGGGCGTGACGCTGCTCGGCTCCACGAAGCGGTAGAAGGACTCATGGTAGGGGCGGAAGCTCTCGTAGTGCGACAGGCTGCGGGCCTGGTGCCGGTAGTAGTTGGCGAAGACCAGGCCCGGCACTTGGGCGCGGCCGACGCGGCTGGTTGCCTGGATGTACTCCGCGGTGGTCAGCGGCTGGCCGTTTACAACCATTAACGCAAGGCGTGCGACATCGAGGCCCACCGACACCATGTTCGTCGCTAGCACCGCATCGAGGCACTCGCCGTCCTGCCGGGGCTTAGCCAACCGCTGGAAGGTCACGGCGTTCTCCTGGGCGCTGTGCATGCTCGTGAGCTGCACGGGCGATAAGTGTTGAAACCGTTCGGAGACGCCGTTGGAATCCCTGGCGGAAGCGCCGCCGGATTCATCGGCACGGCCGTTGCCGCCCAAGGCGGCATCCACATCACCCTGAGGTTCGCCGACGGAAGCGCCGCTCGCATCGGCGCGGCCGCACCCTATGGCTTCCAGATGCTCCTCGACCAGCCTGCGACCGAAGTCGCGCACGTCGGTGAAGAAGGCGTTGTGGCTGTTGCCCACGCCCTTGAGGCTGCCGTGGTAGATCACCTGGGTCCACCAGGCATCGAGCAGTTCGCTCCGGTCCGCATCGTCGCCGAAGATCGTCAAGGGCGCTGCGAGCAAGGCAGCGGCGAGGGGTGCCAGGCAGTGCTGTTGATCCAGCATGGGGGCCAGATAGCCGACATAGAGGCGTCCGGGACGCATCTTGTCGGTGCGGGCGAAGTAGGAATCGTCGCAGGACAGTCCCGGTGGTGGAAAGACCGCCAAATCCCGCGCATACAGACGCCGCACCTGTTCACCCGCCATGCGGATGGTGGCGGTGGAGGCGATGTACTTAGGGCGAACACCACGCCGGGTGAGCAGGGTGTCGAAGCCCGCCTCGTACAACCCGGCCACGGAGCCCAAGGGTCCGGTGACAAGGTGCAGCTCGTCCTGGATAACCAGTTCCGGCGGGCGCGAGCGAAGGCCCGCTCCGAAGAAGACCCCCGCCCGTTCGTCCCACGCGACCCGGGCGAACTTGTCGATGGTGCCCACCAGCAGCGACGGCGGGTTCTTGTAGAGCGCTTCGTCCACCACGTTGCAGGGCAGAGGGCGGTCATCCGCGCCGAACTCGCACTCGCGGTTGACGCAGTGGAAACGGAAGTCGCTTTCCGTGGCGCGGTAGCCGTGCTGGGCGTCGAACGGCGTATGGCACCAGGGGCAGCCTGCCAGCAGCAAGGCGTGGTGCGCCCTCTGCCCGCCCGCCGCGACCCCGCCCACGAGCTTCAAGGCCTGATCGAACTGGTTGGGACTGATCGCCTCGCCAACCCAAATGCCGATATCGATGGGCTCCTCGCCAAGCCTCGCGGGATTCGCTCTGCGCATCAATTCCAAGGCGCACGTCATGCGCGCCGCTCGTTCGAATTGCTGGCGGGTCAGCAGGCGCAGCGTGTAACGCATGAAAGCAGCGGTCCCGCCGCCGGTATCCGGATACTTCAATCGGCGCCAGACGATCAGGAATGCAATCAAGCCCAGGTAGGCTTCCGTCTTGCCGCCGCCGGTGGGGAACCAGATCAGATCCAGTACATCTCGAAAGTCGTCGCCTTCTCGGATCGCGGATTCCATGACCGTAAGCAGAAAGGCCAACTGGAAGGGCCGCCACCGATAGCCGCCCTCTTCGGTCTCACGGCCAGCGACACGGTCGGCTTGACGCATCTGCTCGAACATCGTCCGGTTGGCCAACTGAAACGACTCGGCGGCGAGCGCCTCGCTGCGGAGCATCGCAACGCATCGCTCCATGCGCCCTAGGGCGACCTCCATGCGCCCGCAAATGCGTTGCGCGGCGGCTCGCTCGCGGGTGTTCTCGATGGCGCAGGCAATGCGTCGCTGCCCGTCAATCCAGTCGGCGTACCCGGCGGCAAAGCGCCTGAGCTCGTCATGCATGGCTGTGCCGGAGAGGCGGCGGAGTTCAAGAACCCTGTCGTCTCCGCCGGTGTCGACCGTCATCATCGGCACCTCCGTCTCGGGCATGAACTCGGATCGGATACAGGGGGTGCGGCCCGGCGCCACGTCCCAGTCCACCGCGGCGCCATGGCCGACGGCATAGATGCGCCGGTCCCTGTACTGGAGTTCCAGTTCCTGTTCTTCCTGGCTGACCAGGCTCGGGTCGACCCGGGGATACTCGACCAGTTCGCCAGCTTCGACGGCGCACTCGAGCCGCGCTTCGAATAGCGACTTCTCCACGCGATCCGCAATTCTTCGCCGCCCGATGAGGTGCCCATCGAGTTCGCGGCGATTGAACAGGGTGACGGTGAGAATGGTGCTATCCCGATGCGGCCGGGCACGAATGTCGATGCCGGCGCGGCCATCCCAAATGAAGGTGGTCGCCGCATCCGGGGAACGGGGGAGGGTGCGAACATCGGCGTCGGCGCGGCGCTCCTGAATCGGCTCGTGCGGTGCCTCGAACCCCGTCCATGTCAAGCTGTGTTCCTCGAGTTCGGCTCTCTCGTACCGACGCGACTGAAACCGCCCCCGCTCGCCTCGCTCTCCGGCGTCTTTATAAATGGCGGCGGATGCGGTGATCGACAGGCGCACCTCGCCTCGAACACAGCAGGAGAACCCGACCGACGACGGTGGCACGTAGCGCCGGCGGCGCACGGGCTGCGCCAGCGGTTGTGCCGCCGATTCATCGTCGGCGGGCGTCTCCTCTTCCTCTTCCTCTTCCTCGTCTTCAAGCAGGGCCGGTCCGGCATCCGGCGCATGGCCCGCCGAGGCGGGGTCGATGCCGGATGCGCCGGGTTCGATGGGATGCAGCACGCCCGTCGGGTAGCGGTCCAACGGGGACATCGACAGGCTACCTTCCTGGGCGGGACCGACGAGTTGCCGGCGCAGCCAATCGACGAGCCTCTTCCTAGCTTCGACGTAGATCATGACCGGGCCGACGCAGGGGCAATAAATTCATTCTGCGCGGTGCACCAAAACGATTCAAGGCTAGACCCCGGCTCGGTCGGAACCATCTCGAACGGTTCCTTCCCGAAAGAAGATTTTTGGACAAGCATTGTATGCCCAAGACCGTTGCCGGGGTTTCCTCTGAGTGATAAAAGTCAAATATTTCAATAGATTGTAGTTTGAAAGTGCGTACAATATCCAAAGCTTCGCTCTGGGTGAAAGCTTGGCGGATACGGTTAATGTATACAGCTATGGGACTCGTGAGTCGTGGCCGATGACGCAACCCACAACGCGAACATCCCGGTCTTTGGCGATGCGGAGTGGATCGGCGCTTGTGCGGCATCGGGGGATCAGGCGCGGATGCCGAAGGACGCGCAAGGCTCTATCGACCTCCCGAAGACCCGCGATCAGGTGGCGAGCTTGCTGGAAGGCGGCCGCGATGCCTTCGTCCAGCGCAAGGAGAAATACGGTTTCTAGAGACGCCCTATGACCAAGTCCGAGTTGCTGGAGCTCATTGCGAACGGTGAGAACTCCGGCCTGGAGTTCAAGCGCGACGACCTGCGCCCCGAGCAGTTGGCGAAGGAAGCCGTGGCGCTGGCCAATTTCCAGGGAGGACGCATTCTGCTTGGCGTCGATGATGACGGCACCATTTCCGGCATTCAGCACGACGATCTCGAACACTGGGTGATGGATACGGTATTCGGCCGCTACATACATCCCATGATCATTCCGTTCTACGAAGAGATATGGGTTGATCAGGAGCGGGTGGCAGTGGTTACCGTCGACCAAGGAATGACCAAGCCCTATGTGGTCCGCCACCGAGGCGGGGAAGATATTTACATCCGGATTGGCAGTACATCCCGCCGGGCGACACGCGAGCAGCAAGCGCGGCTCCATGCGTCGGGCGGCATGTTGCACCCGGAACGAATGCCCGTCCCCGGCAGTGGTTTGGCGAATCTCAGTCTTGACCGGTTGCGGGACTATCTCTCCAGTATCCTAGGCGATAGAACCCTGCCGGTTAGTGACGAGGAGTGGGGACAGCGCCTATGCGGACTCGGGTTCATGGTTGAACAGGGAGACCGACCGGCGGTATGCACCATCGCCGGGCTCGTGCTCTTCGGGCACAGGCCGCGGCGGCTCCTGCAGCAGGCCGGCGTTCGCTGGATGGCATTCGAGGGGGACGAAAAGAGCTACCAGGCGCTGGACGACCGCCTTGTTGACGGTCCCCTGGTCGCGCTGCGGCGGCCTCGCCCGGGAGGCGGCAGCGATATCGTGGAATACGGGCTGCTCGAAAACCTCATCGAAGCGATGCGGCCCTTTGTCTCTGAGGAACCAGACGATGTGGACGCCTCGATGCGGCGCGAACGATCATGGCTGTATCCGGTGGAAGCCCTGCGCGAGGCGATCGTCAATGCGGTCGCTCATCGGGACTGGACGCGCCACGAGGAGACCGAGGTGACGCGATTTGCGGGTCGGCTCGAAATCCTGAGCCCAGGGGCGTTGCAGAACGCCATGACCGTGGAAAAGATGCTGGCCGGCCAGCGTTCTGCGCGCAATGCTCTGATCGTCGATGTTCTCCGAGACTACGGGTATGTGGACGCCCGCGGGATGGGGGTCCGCAACAAGATCGTCCCGCTGCTGCGGGAACACAACGGCACGGCGCCCGAGTTCACGGCGACCGAGGACCATCTTCGACTCGTGATGCGCAGAAGCCAATGGGCCTCGGAGACAAGGGATTAGCATGCGTCTCGCAGGTGGAAATTCGACTTCCACACCCACCCGCCGGCCTCGAAAGACAGCTTGGCAAAAGGCCATTGAAGGCCATTGGTTTGTGCGATGCGGTTACGCCAGAGAAGTGGTTGCTCGCATAGTCGTTGCCACCACTACCGGATGGTGTTGTGGCTGAAGCCAGTGGGGGCTGCGCGGGGTGGTGTCATCCGCGCATGGGCTCCATACGCCAGAACAATGTCCCTATACGGCGAAAACCTCCGATTTGGTCGGAGGTTGCTTGGCTCAACATGACGTTGATGCCTCGATTGCGTTGATTTGCTCAAGCGTCGTGCGGCCAGCCGGGCACTCGCCGGCGACTAGGGCGCGCGCCAGGCGACGCAGCCGGGTCAACGCGACCGGCCGGTAGTCGATCTGTTCGACCGAGACGTTGATATGCGGCGAGCCGGCGGGTTTTGTGTCCCGGTGCATGTGCCCGTGGATATTGACGTATCCGGCCGGCACAGTCGGCAGCGGCGCGTGCGTCCAGAGCAGCGGTGGGTCGCCGGACGATGTCAACAGCGCCCGCACCCGGTCAAAACCCCTAACGCGCAGAAGCCCCCGGCCGGTCAGGTCGTGGTTGCCGAAAACCAGAATCTTTGGCTGCCCGGGGGCGGCGCGCAACCGCTCCCAGGTCTCGTCGCAGACGCCCCGCCCGAGCGCCACGTCGCCAAGGCAGACCAGGGTATCGCCCGCGGCGACGTCAGTTTGCCAGTTGGCCCAAAGCGCCTCGTTCATTTCGTGCACACTGGGGAACGGCCGGTTCGTGTAGCCGATGATCTTGTCGTGCCCGAAATGCGGGTCCGACCAAACCTTGACCAGGGTGTCGTCGACGTCGAGCACATCGTCGCCGTGTACCGCGATGGCCTCGCGCATCCCCCGCGTCGCCTTGCGTTCGGGCCCGAGGGCTGCGCCCAGATTCTCCCAATAGAGGCGCAAGTATGACTTTGGTGTGGTCCGGCCGTCCGGCGGCTGTTGGGTACCCATGTTGCCCACGCCTAGAGCTCCGCGAGCCGGTGCGGGCGCAACAGAGGAGCAGCCGCCCCCTCGCCGGAATCTAGATCGCAAATGTCGGGCATGGCCATCGCGTTGCTCGCCGCCGATTCGCACGGTGGATTATACGCCGGCTGTCTTTGCACTGGCCGAGCGCGACGCATCGGGTACCAGGGCCAGCACCCGCAGTGGGCTGCCGGAGCCGCGGCGGATCTTCAGCGGCGCGGCCAGCAGCACGCTGCCCGTGGGCGGCAGGCGGTCCAGGTTGGCCAAGCACTGCAACCCATACTTGCCGGCGCCGTGCATGTAGTAGTGGCACGGGAAGGGGGGATTCAGGTGCTGGCCCTGGCCGGCATCCGTGCCGATGGCCTCGGAGCCGAAGCCGAGCACGTTGCGTTGCTGTACCAGCAGGCGCACGGCGTCGGGGTCGGGGCCGGGGGTGTGCTGGCCTTCCTCGTCGAAGTTCTGAAATGCGGCCGGGTCGGTGATCTTCGACCAGTCGGTGCGCATCAGCACCCAGTTGCCGGCGGGAATCCGCCCGTGCTCGGCCTCCCAGTCGCGGATGAAATCCACCGTAAGCAGGAAGTCGGGGTCGGTGCGTGCCGGTTCCGAACAGTCGAGCACGCAGGCCGGGGCGATCATATGCTCGACGGGGATGGTGTCGGTGGCGTTGTTCGGCAGGTTGCGGCCGGAGATCCAATGAATGGGCGCATCGAAGTGGGTGCCGGTATGCTCGCCGCAGGAGATGTTGTTCCAATACCAGCCCGGCCCGCGGTCGTCGTAGTGGGAAACCTCCTCGATGCGAAACGGCCAGCACTGGCCCAGCTCCGGCGGCAGGCTGATCTGCGGAAACTCCGGATCCAGGGTCTGGGTCAGATCGACCACGGTGAGTGCACCGTCGCCGATGCAGCGAAGGAATTGTTCGAGTACCTGGGAACTCATGGTGGCGTTCTCCGGATCAGGTGAAGCTCATGCCGCCGAGCGACGTGCCGCCGCAGACGAAGAGCGTCTGCCCGGTGACGAAGTCGGCTTCGTCGGCCAGAAAGAATAGCACCGCGCGGGAGATGTCCCCGGGCCGGCCCAGTCGCCCCACCGGTACGCGGCCGGCGACGGTGCGGCCGAGCTCGCTGCCCTTGGGAATCAGTTCGTCGAACATCTCGGTATCCTCGATTGGTCCCGGTGCGATCATATTGACGGTAACGCCGTCGCCGGCCAGTTCCAGCGCCCAGGTACGACCCATGCCGATGAGTCCGGCCTTGGTCGCCGCATAGGCCGTGCGCCCATGCAAGCCGACGATGGCGCGGGTGGACATGAGCACGATACGGCCGTGCCGCCGCTGCCGCATGTACGGCAACAGGGCCTGCACCAGGGCCAGGGCGCTGCCCAGGTGCAGTTGGGTCAGCGCATCGAGATCCTGCCCGGTCACCTCGGGCAGCGGTCGTTCGCGGATGGCACCGGCGTTGTGCACCAGCCGGGTGGCCGGCCAGGCCCGGGCCGCCCGCTCGGCAGTGGCGCGGGTGGCCGCCGCGTCCGTCAGGTCCACGGTCACCGGGTGCAGGTTGCGGTGCGCGAACGGTGGCTCGCGACGGGCGAAACTGACCACCACAGCGCCCTCGTCGAGCAGGCGCCGGCTCAGGTCGGCACCGATACCGGAACTGCCGCCGGTTACCCAGACGGTTCGTGCGTCACTCATGCGCAAGGCTCCGGCGGAGCTGCAACCAAACCCGTCCACGGCGCGTCGGCCAGGCAATCCGCGCACCGTTCATTCGCATCATTCGCAGAGCTCCCGTTCGAGTACTTTCGGGTCTTCCCGGAAGCGGGTGAGCCATTCCTGGGCCACGGCGCCGGGATAGACATCCTCGACACCGTCCCTGAGCGCGGCCACCACATCCCGGGCCAGGCGTTCCGGGGCGAGCTTCGGTGGCGGGACGAGCTGGTTCCACTCGTCGTCGATGGGGCCGGGGAAGACGTTAATGACCCGAACCGCGTTCGGCTTGAACTCCGCCCGCAGGCACTGGGTCAGGCTGAACGCCGCCGCCTTCGAGGCGGAATAGGTGCCCTGTGCCGGGAAGTTGGACAGGGCGAAGATCGACAGGATGTTCACCCAGGCCACGGCGCTATTCTGCCCGTCGGCGCCCCGGGACTGCATGGCGGGGCCGAATTCCTGGGCTAGGCGCAGCAGGCCGAAATAGTTGACGTCCATTTCCAACCGCGCCACATCGGTGCCGTAGCGCGAGGCCACGCCCTGTGTGCGATGCACCTCGGCGGTGTTGATCAGAATGTCCACCCGCCCGCCCAGCGAACCGCCCGTCTGGCGCACGGAGCGGGCGTCGGTGACATCGAGGGGTACCAGCGTCACCGGTGCCAGAGATTCCAACTCCCGGAATCCCGGAGGTTGCTTCCAGGGCTCCGCATAGCCTACCCAGATCAGGCTCGCGCCGGCGTCCGCCAGGGCGCGCACCATGGCCTGGCCCAGCGCCGACTTGCCGTCGGTAATGAGCACCTTGCGGAACTTGGGGTCGCAGGTCATTTCCCGCAACTGCCTGTCGTCGGCCATGTTCGGTACCTCCTTGGGTGGAAAGGCGATCAATACGCCGCGGCCGGAGCGGTCCAGCCGGGCATGCACGCGCACCGGGCAGGGCGGTGCGGGGACATCGCCGTGCAGGTGCGTCATCACGGTGGGGCCGCAGGCCAGCCGCACCAGGCCCAGCCGCCAGGGTAGCCGCTCGCGGAAGAACAGGTCGTGGCTGTGGTTGAGGCTGGTCTCGGCGATGAGTTCGCCGCCGCCGTCCACCTCGGTCCAGGCCAGGGACACCGACAGGCAGTCGCTGCACATCTCCCGGGGCGGGTATTGGTAGCGGCCGCACTCCGTGCACTGCTGCAGTTCGAAGCGTCCCCTGGCCGCCGCCGCGGTCAGCCCGAGCGCCACCCGGCTGCGCGTCCAGGGTGGCACCACCGGCAGGCGCGTGCGCAGTATGGGGTTCTTGCGTTTCGGCCGGCGCAGCGGCTCGGTCATCGCTCAGTCCCCGCCCCGTGCCAGTATCGCTGCGGCGGTGCACAGGCCGCGGTCGTAGTTGATCATGCCGAACCCGCTTACCAGGCCCAGCCGGGCAGCGTCTACTTGGTTGCCCAGGGCGGTGCCGGTGACTTGCCGCACGGCTTCGACCAGCCCCAGGTAACCGCCCGCGGCGCCGGCCTGGCCGACGGACAGTTGGCCTCCGGAGGGGTTCAGTGGGAAGTCGCCGTTCCAGGTGAACTCGTGCGCACGGATAAAGCGCGGCGCTTCCCCAGCCTGGCAGAAGCCCAGGTTTTCGAGTTGCAGCGCGTTGATTACCGGGTAGTCGTCGTAGGTGCATAGAAAGTCGATATCGCCGGGTGCCCGGTTGGCGTTGGTGTACAGGCTGTCCGCATCCATCGCCCAGCCGCCGCGCATCTGTATGGGGTCGTCCGGCCAGGCGTTGTGGCGCTCGATGGTGGCGAGTATCTGCGCGTAGGGCAGGCCGAGCGCGTTGGCCCGCTCCACCGTGGTGACGAAAAAACCCTCGCCGCCCGCGCAGGGCATTACGCAGTCGAACAGATGCAGAGGTGCCGTGATGACCCGGGCGTTCAGGTACTCGTCCATGCCGAGCGGCTTCCTGAAGAGTGCGTGGGGATTGGCCAGGGCGTTCTGGCGTTGGGCGACGCAGAGCTTGCCGAAGTCCTCCCGGGTCGCCCCGTAGGTGCGCATATAGTGCGCTGTCAGGAAAGCGAAGTTAGCGTTGGGGCCGCCGGAACCGTAGGGATAGACGGCATCCTGGGCGTACTGGCTGAAGCTGCCGAGCATCTTGCGGAAGCTGTCCACATGGTTGGTGTCGCCGGCGACACAGGCCACCAGGTTGGCATCGCCGCACTGCACGGCGCGGGCGGCGCGGCGCAGGGCCACCAGGCCGCAGGCGCCGCCCATCGGAATGTGGTCGAGCCAGCGCGGCGAGACACCTAGGTGCTGGGTAAGCCCGACCGCCGTGTCGGGTACAAGCTGAAAGCTGGAAACGCACAGGCCATCCACCTCGTGCTTGCGCACGCCGCTATTATCGAGCAGTTGGCGTAGCGCCCGGGCCAGGTACCAGTGGGCACTACGCACCGAGTAGCGGCTGTAGTCCACAGTGACCGGGGCCGTTACCGCGACACCGGTATAGGGTGTCTGGGCGTGGATGCGGGGCGATTCAGTCATGCGGCACCTTGAGTGCCCGGGTATCGATGCAGTCGCCGGTCGCGAGGCGTTGTGCCGCCAACTCCCCGAGTGCCGGGCGCTGGATCTTCGCCGTGGCGGTCAGCGGCAGCTCGTCGCAGCGGGCCAGGTAGCCGGGTGCCTTGAAATAGGCCAGGCGGTGGAGGCAGTGGCGGACGATGGCGGCGGCGGTGTCTGGCCATGGTGCCGTATCGCCGTCTACGACCACGCAGGCGAACACCTCGTCGCCGCGCAGCTCGTCCGGCACGGCGGCTACCCCCGCCGCGGCCACCCTGGGGTGTTCGATCAGCGTCTCCTCGACTTCCACCGCCGATATGTTCTCGCCGCTGCGGCGGATGAGGTTCTTCTTGCGGTCGACGAAGTGCAGCAGGCCGTCGGCATCCAGGTAGACCAGATCGCCGGTATGAAAGTAGCCGCCGGCCCAGGCGGCGGCCGTGGCCTCGGCATCTTTGAGATAGCCCCGGAACAGCCCCCGGCGCGGTCTGTTGCCCCTGCGGCGCACCAGCAGTTCGCCGGTCTGCCCCGGGGCGACCTGCTGGCCGTCCTCGCCGACCAGGCGGTAGTCGATGTGGCTGGGCGGGCGGCCGATGCAGCCGGTGCCGAGTTTGCGCGGCTCTTCCCGGGCGGCCACCGCCACGCAGCACCCGGTTTCCGTCATGGCCCAGGCTTCGATGAGCGGTATGCCGAACCGCGCCTCGAAAGCGGCATGCAGTTCGCCGCTTAGGCCCGCGCCGAAGCCGAAGCGTATCGCATGGGCGCGGTCTGCGGCGGATGCGGCCAGGTTCATGAGCATGGCCGGCATGACGCCAAGATAGTGCATGATGGTGGCGCCGGATTCCCTCACGCTCGCCCACCAGCTTCGCGGGTGGAAGCGGTCGAGGGGCACGATGCAGCCGCCCGTCATGAGCATCGCCATGGTCGATGTGGCCATGGCGTTCATATGGTGCATGGGCAGCGGCGTAATCAGTCGGTCCTGTCCGGGCCGCAGGGTGCAGTAGCCGCCGAGCTCCCGGTACCAGGCGCCGCTGGCTAGGAAATAGTCGTTGTCCAACAGGCAGCCCTTGGGTCTGCCGGTGGTGCCCGATGTGTAGAGCAGTGCGCATTCGTCGCCGCTGGCACCGGGTGCCGCCGGCCTGTCATGCGTGCCTTCTTTTGTCCAGGGCTCATCCACCACCAGCGTTCGGCAACCCGCCGGCGCGGCCGCTCGAAGCCAGCGGCCGCGGTCGGGCAGGGCCACCGCGAACCGGGCTTCGCTGTGGGCGAGCACGTACTCCAGTTCCGCGGAGCGCCAATGCGGGTTGAGTGGCGCCACGCTCGCCCGCAGCCCGTTCAGGGCCAGCCAGTGGTAGAAGAACTCCGGGCGGTTGTCCAGCGCCAAGGCAACCCGGTCGCCGGGCGCCACGCCCAGGGCACGGTAGGCGGCGAGCAACTGGCCTACTTCGGTAGCGGCGTGCCGGTAGGTGATGGCCCCGGGCATCTGTTCGTAGCGCGCGGCGGTATCCGCGACAATGCGCAGCATGTCCCGCTCGCCATGGGTGCGCACCGCGTCTTGAAACGCCTGATAAACGCTGGCCGCCGAGGTTCCGGCCACGGTCAGGGAAACAGTTGGATGGAGGGCAGCGCCGCTTCTCGATTCAGGAGCTCGATGCGCTTGCGCCGGATGCGCAGCGCACCCTTCACCAAGACGAGTTGGTGATGGGCAACGCCGGCCAGCACGAACTGTTCGTCGAGTTGGCTTTCCACGTAAAGGAAGGCTGTGCGGGTTGCGAACCGGCCCGCATCCCGGTTGAACCCGTCGATCTCCGGGCGTTGCAGGATGTGCTGGCAGTGGCTCGGCGGTGCTTGGGAGAACGCCTGGGGATCCTTCAACCGCTCGATGCGCACCTTGAGCATCAGCCTGTCTTCGAAGAACAGGGCGTTGTAGGTGTCTTCTTCCTGTTGACCACGGCGCAAGGGCATCCAATACAGGGCATCGTCGGTATAGAGGCCGTACCAGGCGTCCAACCTGCCCTCGTCGATGAGTTGAGCTTCCCGGTAGACCAGGGTACGCAGGTCGGCGCGGGTGGGGTACTTCACTTAGACGTTCGCTCCGGTCATGGATTCGAGCATCCGGTCTCGCCAGGCGCGGAACTGGCCGCGCATGGAAACCTCGCTGGTGCCGTTGTAGGTGCCGGCGATGTCGCTCTCCGCCGTCGGGTCGTGGTTGCGGTGCAGGCTGATCCACTCGCTGGCCGAACTCGCGAGCCCTTGCTGGATAGAGCGGTAGCAATGCAGGTCGTCGTGGCCCACCACCGAGGTCGGCGCGTTGATCAGGCGGCTGTAGGTCAGGGTACGCCGTAGCAATTCATCCCCGGCCCCGGCCAGGCGGAAGGTCCAGCTCTCGATCAGTGTTCGGTCCGCCGCCAGCGGCCGGGCGACGCGAATGGCCTGGATGGCGCCCTTGATGGTCAGGCTAGGATAGTAGACGGTGTTGTGCCGGTTGATCGAAAGAATTTCACTGGCGCGCTCTTCGCCGTAGGTGCGCGCCAATGCCTCGAAGTAGCCGGGAACCTGCGCGTAGGCGGAGTGAATGGAGAAATGCACGCCGCTGTAGCTGTGCCCATTGCGGTAGATCTTCACCCCCATGTCATCGAAGAACTGGTAGTTCGACACGAAGGGCTCGAATTGCTCCACCACCATGGGCTTGGGCACGCCCTCCGGCACATCCATGGCTTTCCAGACATCCCGGGCGGTGCCCGCCGATGACTGGTGCGCCACCATGGGATGCATGGTGTCGTTCAGGTTCTCGATGAACATCTTCCAGTTGCAGTCGTGCATGTAGCGCAATACGCCGCCGGCCACCTCAAGTCGTCCGTCGGGCGAGCGGTCGGCCATATTGTCGATGGATGAGAGCGATTCCCCAAAGTAATCTTCAAAGCCGGGTCCCCGCTCGCTTAGCCGCGCGAACACGAAACCCCGGTAGTTGCGCGCGTTGGCCACCCGCGCCAGGCCAGCTATTGCCTCGGACTTGTCAAGCCCCGAGCCCCGGTAGCCATCGGCCAGGGGAATGGCCCTTATGCGGCCGTCGAAGCGATAGGTCCAGCCGTGATACGGGCAGCGCAGGGCGGAACCCAGGTTGCCGGCTGGTGCGCTCAAAAGCCGGGTGCCCTTGTGTGCGCAGCGGTTCATCAGCACGTTCAGGCCGCCATCTAGGTCGCGCACTAGGATAACCGGCTGGCGGCCGATGTCGGCGGTGATGAAGTCACCGGGGTTTGGCACCTGGGAATCGTGGCCGACATAGATCCAGGCCGTTGGCCACAGGTGGCGCATTTCCAGTTCGAAGATTTCGGGGTCGACATACAGGTCGCGGTGGACGGCGTTGTCCCGCACCAGTGCGGCAATGGCGTCGGGGTTATCGGTATAGCCCATGGGCGTGCCTCCAGTTGCCGCGGCCACCGGCCCCAAAATCGTAGCGGGTTCGACCACTGGGGCTATGCAAGTCCGGTCTGATCAACTATCTTAGGCACTCGTAGTTTACGTGTAAAGTATGGCGACGGGCGTGAAACCGGAGGTCATTCAGCCGCCGGGCTGGCCGCAGCCCAAGGGCTACGCGAACGGTATGCGTGCCGATGGCGTGCTATTGGTCACCGGGGGTCTGATCGGCTGGGACGAACGGCAAAGCTTCCCCAGCGACGATTTTATCGATCAGTTGCGCCAGACGCTGAAGAACACCGTGCAGGTGCTGGCAAGCGGCGGCGCGCGCCCGGAGCATATCGTCCGCATGACCTGGTACATCACGGACAAGGCCGAATACCTGCACCGCCAGCGAGAAGTTGGCGTCACCTACCGCGCGATCATCGGTCGGCACTTTCCAGCCATGGCGGTCGTGGAGGTGGCGGCACTGATGGAGGACCGCGCCAGGGTGGAGATCGAAACCACCGCCGTGATACCCCATGAGTGCGGCTGAGGGCATGCAAGACGGAACCGGTGCACCGGTGGAGGGCGTCCGGGTGGAAGCTCCGGAGCACCTCGTGCCGGATGGCGCCAAAGGCCGAACCGGCGCTCCGGCCGATAGCAGGCAGGCCCTGCGGGCTTGGGTGCAGTTGCTTAAGACCGCCAAGCGGATCGAGGGGGAAGTGGCCAGCCACTTCGCCAACGAACACAGTACCTCGCTCTCCCGATTCGACGTATTGGCCAACCTTGAGCGGTCGCCGGGTCAGAGTACGGGCACGTCGCGGCTTTCGAAAATGCTGCTGGCCTCCAGGGGCAACATCACCCGGCTGCTCGACCGTATGGAGAAGGACCGGCTGATTCGACGGGTGCCGAACCCGGGCGACCGCCGGATTAGTGAAGTGCATATGACCCCCGCCGGTGCGCGGCTGTTTGCGCGGCTGGCACCGGACCATGAAGGTTGGGCGCACGACATCTTCGGCGTCTTGAGCGAGACGGAACTAACCCAATTCATCGCCATGTTAAGAAGGCTGCGGCGGCGGCTGGACGAAATGCCCAAGAGCTTGCCGTGACGGAAGTCGGAGCTTTCGCCTGGCGGGGTGCTAGGCTCGCAAGCCTGGTCGTCGCCGGTGCACCGATGGTTCCCATAGGCAAACAGATAGATGCTCGTCTACTACCGTGAACTTACCGTCGCCTGGGGCGAGTCCGACCCGTTCGGGCTGGTCTATTTCCCGCGCATGCTGGCCTGGTTCAACGATGCGGAGCACGAGTTCTTCGCCCAGGCGGGCTACCCGGTGACGCGCATGGTGGTGCGTGACCGTACCGCGTTCGTGATGGGGCGCGTCGATTTCGAGTTTGTCGGCCCCGCGGCCTATGGCGAGAAGATCGTCACGCGACTCGCCGTCCAGAAAATCACCAACTCAACGGTTACCTGGGATTGCACGGCGCGGCGCGCCGACGAAGCGCTGGTGGCGAAGGGTACGGCGACCCGGGTTTATGCGGAGATTCGGGAGAACGGCGAACTCAAGGCAAAACGCATCCCCGAGCGCATCCGCAACCTGCTCGGCGCGCCCGTTGCGGATGATTGAGCAGGCGGATGCCCTGCCGGGCCTGGGAGTCTTCCCCCCGGCGACCGGTGCGCCGACGCACCGGCGCGGGGAATCGGGTACTTCCATGCAAGCGTCCACATCCTGAAGGGCGATACAAGGCAAAGATAGTGGCCCGGTTTGAATTCGGGCCGCGCCGAGCGCCCTGTGGGACGGCCTTGCCATGATTCACAAATCACTACCAAGGCAAAACGCTTCGCCGCTGCCACTTGCGATGCTCCGATTTCGACTTGTTTTGGGGTGCAGAGGGCGTATACTTTACACGTAATCTAAATGCCGATCGCCGCGGGGAACCCCATGAAGATTGCCTGTCTGGGCGGTGGCCCGTCCGGGTTGTATCTGGCTATTTCCATGAAGCTGCGCGACCCGGGTCACCAGGTTGCCGTCTACGAGCGCAACCGACTCGGCGATACCTTTGGCTGGGGCGTGGTGCTGTCGGATCAAACCATGGAGAACCTGGCGGCCAACGACCCGCCGAGCGCCCGGGCCATGGCGGCCGAACTGGTGCACTGGGACCACATCGACGTGTGCCTGCGGGGCCGCAGGGAGCGCTCCGGCGGGCACGGCTTCATCGGTATCGGTCGGCAACGTCTGCTCGGCCTGCTTAGCCGGCGGGCGGCGGAGTTGGGGGTGGAACAGCATTTCTCCACGGCGGTGGAGCCCGACGAGTTCCAGTCGAGATTTGCGGACGCCGACCTGATCGTCGCCGCCGACGGCCTGCACTCCAAGACCCGCGAATGCTACCGCGAAGATTTTCAGTGCGAGATCGATCTGCGGCCCAACAGGTTCGTCTGGCTGGGTACCGAGCAGTGTTTCGACGACGCCTTCGGGTTTTTCTTCGAAGAGACCGAACACGGCTGGATCTGGGCGCACGCCTACCAGTTCGACCGGCGGACTTCCACATTCATCGTCGAATGCACCCCGGAGGTATACGACAAGTGGGGCTTTGCGCACATGAGCCACGAACAAAGCGCGGAGACCTGCCGCCGCATCTTCGCGGCGCACTTGGGCGGCCACCGCCTGCTGACCAACTCCGCCCACATCCGGGGCTCGGCCTGGATCAATTTCCCGCGCGTGCTGTGCGGCAACTGGATCAAGGACAACATCGTACTCATCGGCGATGCGGCGCACACCGCCCATTTCTCCATCGGCTCCGGCACGAAGCTCGGCTTCGAGGATGCGATTAGCCTGGCCGAACGGCTCCATTGCGGAGCGCCCTTGCGCGAGGCGCTGAACGGTTACCAAGAGGAGCGCCAGTTGGAGGTGCTCAAGCTACAGAGCGCGGCTCGCAATTCCATGTGCTGGTTCGAGCAGGCCGGCCGCTACTTAGGTTACGACCTCAAGCCATTCACCTATGCGCTGCTCACCCGCAGTCAGCGGGTTAGCCACGAAAACCTGCGGCTGCGCGACCGACGCTGGCTGGAGAGCGTCGAACTGGACTTTCAGCGATCGGCGGGCGTCCGCCGCAACACGCCCGTCGCCCCGATGTTCACGCCGTTTCGACTGCTCGGCCTGGTGCTTGCCAACCGTATTGTGGTGTCGCCCATGTCCATGTACAGCGCCACGGGCGGCCTGCCGGACGACTGGCACCTGGTACACTACGGTGCCCTGGCCAAGGGCGGTGCCGGGCTGATCTACACCGAGATGACGGATGTCGGCCCCGAAGCCCGCATCACCCCCGGCTGCGCCGGTATTTGGAACGATGCCCAGGAGGCGGCCTGGCGGCGCATCGTCGGCTTCGTGCACGGGCACAGCCAGGCGAAGTTCTGCCTGCAACTCGGTCACGCCGGCCCCAAGGGTTCCACCCGGGTCGCCTGGGAGGGCACGGACGAACCCCTGGTAGAGGGCAACTGGCCACTACTCAGTGCTTCGGCGGTTCCCTATTCGGAAGTCAGCCAGATACCCCGGCAGATGACCCGGGCCGACATGGACCGGGTTCGGGACGACTACGTGGCCGCCGCGGTGCGCGGGGCACGGGCCGGTTTCGACATGCTGGAACTGCATTACGCCCATGGCTACCTGATGTCCGCCTTCATCACGCCCCTACTGAACCGGCGCACAGACCGCTACGGGGGGCCGTTGCGCAATCGCCTGCGCTTTCCGCTCGAGGTATTCGCCGCCGTGCGTGCGGCCTGGCCGCCGGACAAGCCTATTTCGGTACGCATCTCGTCCAGCGACTGGGTTGGGGATCTCGGGGTCACGCCAACCGAGGCGGTGGCCATCGCCAGGGCGCTGCAGGCGGCGGGGGTGGATATCATCGATGTTTCCGCCGGGCAGACCAGCCCGGATGCGGCACCGGTGTACGGCAGGATGTTCCAGACGCCCTTTGCCGACCAGATTCGCAACGATGTGGGCATTCCGACCATGGCCGTGGGCAATATCTTCGAGGTGGACCACGTCAACAGCATTCTGGCGGCGCGGCGTGCCGACCTTTGCTGCCTGGCACGGCCGCACCTCATGGATCCGAACTGGACCCTGCGCGCGGCGGCGCAACAGCACTACCGGGGCGATGCGGTGCGGGTACCCGTGCAGTACGAATCGGGTTTCGAGCAACTCGAACGCAACCTAGAACGGGCGGCGCAGATGGCGGTTAACGTCTGAACCATCCAACGCGCCCCTTGCCTGTGCGGCAGTTGCACAGTCAACCCCATCAGATCCCGGTAGTCGTGATAGGCCCGGTAGAACTCCAGTAGGGTGAACTCGGGATCGTGCCGGGTGGAAAGCCCCTCGTTGCGGAAGTTGCGGTTGATCTCGACAACCCGTTCGAAGCCCCCGACCAAGGGTGTACGGCAAGGGGTTGTGTATCGGTTTGAATTTGTGGGCCGAGGGGAGGCACGGCACAGGGGATTCGGCAGGCTCGGGATTCAAGCTTATGGACTGCCCGGCAAGGGTGGCCGAGTAGGGGCTAGTGGGCTGTCCGACAAGTAACCACAACAATCATAGGTGTTAATAGGTAGATAAAATTTGAGTGCCACGGATAAACACAGGAAATAATCGGACAGGACACTAGTGTCGTGTCCTGCAAGTAAGTGGGCTTTCGTCGCTAGGCCGTTTTAGTTCCCGGCGAGGGCCTTTCCATTACCGGAAAGGGCGACAACGCCGTGTGACAGGCCCCACACAAGGCGGAGCAACGAAGCCGGGGGCCGAAACGGCCACGAATAATCACACTTATTTGCGGGACACGATACTAGGGGAACTGGCGGTATTGCCATGGGTTGCGTAGGTTCAGAATGATTTGCAATGCCCACTACCGTTGGCCGGCGTATTACTCCTGGAGTAGGTGGCGCTTATCCTCGACCTCGCGCCAGTCGTCGGCATCGGGCGGCGGGTCTTTCTGTTCGGTGATATTCGGCCAGATTTCGGCGAGCCGCTCGTTGAGTTCCAGGAAGTCCTCCTGGCCCTCGGGCAGTTCGTCTTCAGAGAAGATGGCCTCCACCGGGCATTCGGGTTCGCAGAGTGCGCAATCGATGCACTCGTCCGGGTGAATGACCAGCATATTCGGGCCTTCGTAGAAGCAATCGACGGGACAGACCTCTACGCAGTCCGTCAACTTGCACTTGATGCAGGCTTCTCCTACCACGAAGGTCATGAACGGCTCCTCAACGTTTGTAGCCGGGCATTTTAACCATCTTGTTGCCGGGGAACACTCTTTGTGGCATTCGGCTCGGCCCGAAAACGCCTGCGCCGCCACCAGGTCGCCGCCGTCCCCCACCGGGAACACGCTTTGTCGCGTTCAGCTCGGCTTGAACCAGCGGTCTTCGGGATGTCGCTGCGCTACGAAGGTGCCGCCAATGTTCTCAAACAGGGTGTCGGATACGGCTCGCCCAGGGCCGGCTCATGGCCGCTGACCGGGAACCGGACTTGCCCCGGAGGCGGCATTGGACACCGGCAGAGGCCGATACCAGATCGGCGACGTATAGGCCCGTTCCTGGATGCTGGGCGGGCCGTAGTTCGGCACCTCCATGCCGAGCGCGAGCGCATCGAATTGAGCGTGGCGGGGCGTTGGAATTTCGATGACCCGCACATAGTAGAAAGCGGCCCGCGTCGCTTCGAAGTCGGGGTCGCGCCACACCGCCGCCAGCTCCGCCGCGCCTATGCTGTTGCTGTAGCGGGCCGTCTTTAGGTTCACGGTATCGCCCACCGGCCCGAGCTTGCCATCCCCTCCGGGTTGCCGGTCGCCGGACCACACCACATCGAATACCCGTTCCCGGGCGGTGCCGTCGGCATCGAGCCAGCCCTTGACGATCTGCACCCGGTCGAGGTTGGCGCCCGCCGGATCCTTGTGCGCGACGACCAGGAACGCCGGGGAATCCTGTTCACCCGCGGGCGGCAGTTCGTCCCCCATGGGTACGCCCTTTGCATAGCCGCTCGTCGCCGGGTCCGCCGCCTCCAGATCGGTGCTGTCGAATTCCCAGCCACCGAAGAACCGGACCCGAATGCGCGGCCCGGTGGTGGCATAGGTCTCGCGCCGCCGCATGGCATCGAAGATGGCTTCCCGGGTGTTTTCCTCGGCCCAGACGGCCGCTAGTCCGGAGGCGGACATGGTCCAGCCCCGCACCGCGCCGCCGAGCACCTGGTCCAGTTTGGTTTCCGGCGTAGAGTCCGTCGCCATCTTGCCGGCGAAATTGTTCTCGTCCGCCGTGGAGAGCCCCGTGTGCGCATCGGTGGAACCGATCATGCCGAACTGAAAGGGGTTGATACCGATCGTATCGCCCAACTCAAGGCCGGTCTTGAGGGCCGAGCGCACGTAGTCGCCGGGCCGCGGCACGTATTCCTCGGCATCCTGCTGAATATAGAAGGGGTAGACTTCGAAACCCGCGAACTCATCCTCTGGCGACAACAGCAAGTGCGCTTCGGAATCCCCCTTGATCTGGGTGACTTCCACGAGTTTCTCCCAGCGCATACGCGCTCGCGCGTATTCCGCATCCACCGGGCGGCCTCGCAGCGTTGTATCGGAGAACATCAGGCCCTTGGAGATATTGGAGTTGTGGGGTATGGCCAGGAAGCGGGCACCGGTGGCTGCGCTGGTTTGCTCCAACCATCGCCACAGATCTTCGGGATAGGGGCTATCCAAGGAGGAAAACGGCTGCAAGGCGCGCGCCTGGTCACCATTCGCGTCGGTGACCACTACGCGGTGCAGGTTGGCGCCGCCGGGCAGGGAACTCCATTCCCAGCCGAGCAGGGTGGTGAACTCGCCTGGCCGGTAGTGGGCCTCGGCGGTGGAGACGATATCCGCCCAGGCGGAACGTTCGACCTCGGGGCTAGGCGGTATGCTGCTGTCGGCGAGTTGCCTTGGAGTACTCGCCGCAACCCGGGGGTCGGCGCTGAAGGGGAGTACCTCGCGGAACAGCGACACGCCATCCCGCGTATCGATGGCATTGCGTATGTTGCGGGCGGTGTACCAGTTGGCCAGGCTGTCCCAGATTCCCGTGCCCTCGTCCCGCAACCCGTTGTGGTAGATGTCGCGCAACCTGCCGAGGAACTCCGCGTGGTCCGAGACGACTAGGAAGTCGAGCGGTGCCGCGAGCTGCATGCGCGCCCGGTGATAGGGGTGGATGACCGGCTCGCCCTTGGCGAAGCGATAGGCGGTGTCGGGGTCGGCGGTGAGGTTGTTGTTGAGGAATGCATCGAAGGAATAGGTGGTATGGAGATGGGTATCGCCCCACAGGAGCTGCTTGCCGGTAGGGGTGCCGGCGACAGCGGATGACCACAAGAGTGCCAGGGTGGTTAGGATGACGGCCTGTGTTCCCATGCACAGCACTCCTCGTTGTTGGGACGGGTTCTTGACATCGGCTGGTGCGCTGGCGGCTATTGGCACCCTTCGGTCTCGTAGCGCTTGGGGCAACCGGGCTATTGTAGTGCATGCGCCCCACGATTGCCGATTGCCATCTCGATGGGGCGGGCGACGGGGTTGCTAGCCCCGATAGCCGACATGGCGGGTGTGGACGGCGTCCCCCGCCCTTGGTGGAAGCAATACCCGGAGCTGCCGTCAAACCGCCATGGCCGGCCAGGCCCGGGAACCAGTGCAACGGGCCCGGTGCGACCGCCACGGCCCGTGGGTCGGGGCCGCTTCGGAACCCGGCCCACCGGGGGACCGACCGCGGATTGGGAAGTACCCTGTTCCCGGGGGTTGCTGCTCCGGTTACGGGGTTGCGATTCACATCCGTTTGGAGAGCCCGGTTGTGCCCTACATTTCCTTTAGTTCGTAGAGCAGATCCAGGGCCTGTCTTGGGGTGAGGTCGCTGGGGTCGAGGGCATCCAACCGGAGCCTGACCGGGTCGGGCTCGGGTTCTGGCGCGGCGGCGAGTGGCGGTGGCGTGAATAGGTCGCCCTGGCGCGGATGGGCCGCCGCCTCCAATTGCTGTAGGCGGGCCCGCGCCAGTTGCAGCACCGGCCTCGGCATACCGGCCAGGCGCGCCACCTGCACGCCATAGCTCTGGCTGGCGGGCCCCTCTTCCACCTGGTGCAGGAAAACGATGCGCCCGTTGTATTCCGCGGCGGCGAGGTGGATGTTGGCCGTGGCCGGCACCGTCGCCGGCAGGCTGGTTAGCTCGAAATAGTGGGTGGCGAACAGGGTGAGGGCGCGGGTTTTCTCGGCAAGGTGCTGGGCCGTTGCCCAGGCCAGTGCGAGGCCGTCGTAGGTGCTGGTGCCCCGGCCGATTTCGTCAAGCAGCACTAGGCTACGGTCGGTGGCGTGATGCAGGATGTCGGCGGTTTCCGTCATTTCCACCATGAAGGTCGAGCGGCCGCCGGCTAGGTCGTCGGCGGCGCCGATGCGCGTGAAGATGCGATCCACCGGCCCGATGACGGCGCTGGCCGCGGGCACGAAGCTGCCGGCAAAGGCCAGCAGCACCAGGATGGCGGTCTGCCGCATATAGGTGGACTTGCCGCCCATGTTGGGGCCGGTAACGATCAGCATGCGGCGGCTGTCGTGCATTTCCAGGTCGTTGGGTACGAAGGTTTCGGTGCTCGCCTCGCGTACGACCGGATGCCATCCCCCGGTGATGCTAAGGCAGGGTTCGGCGGTGAATGAGGGCGGGGCGAAACCTAGGCTCTGCGCCCGCTCCGCAAAGCAGGCGAGCACATCGAGTTCGGCCGCCGCGCGGGCCGCCCGGCCGAGTGCCGGAACCTCGGTGCCGAGCTGCAGCAGCAGTTCTTCGTACAGCTTTTTTTCCAGTTGCAGGGCCCGGGCGCGGCTGGTCAGCGCATCGTCCTCGAACGACTTCAGGGCCGGCGTGATATAGCGTTCGGCGTTCTTCATCGTCTGCCGCCGCACATACTCCGCCGGTAGGGTGCCATGCGCCGACCGGGAGACTTCGATGTAGTAACCGTGCACGCGGTTGTAGCCCACCTTCAAGTTGGCGATGCCGGTGCGCCGGCGTTCCTTCGCCTCTAGGTCGCGCAGCCACTGGGCGGCGTTGGCGGTGATGTTGCGCAGTGCGTCGAGTTCGCTGCTGTAACCGGGCGCCACGACGCCGCCATCGCGAATCGTCGCTGGAGGGGCCGGTACGATTGCGCGCCGCAGCAGTTCGCCCACCGCCGAGAGGTCGGGGATGTCGGCACCGAGCGCGGCTAGGCGCGCCGCCTCCAGGTTGCCGATCAGCGCCCCGACCGCCGGCAGTACATCGACTGCCGTGTGCAACCGCGTCAAATCCCGGGGTGTGGCGGACCCGAGCGCGATGCGCGCCACCACCCGTTCCATGTCGCCGCAGTCGGCGAGCGGCTCGCGCAGCGGTTGCACTAATCCGCCGTCGAGTAGGGCAGCGAGCGCGGCTTGGCGTTCGCGCACCGTCCCCAGCGCCTTGCTGGGCGCGTTCAGCCAGCGGCGCAGCAGCCGCGCGCCCATGGGCGTGCGCGTGGTGTTCATCAATGCGTACAGGGTTGGCGCCTCGCTGCCGTCGGCGCGGCGGTCGATCTCTAAGTTGCGGCGGCTGTGTGCGTCGAGCTTGATGTAGTCGTCGTATCGCACCGCCGAGATGCGGTCGATGAAATCGAGTTTTTGGCATTGGCTGGCCTGGGCGTAGTTCAGCACCGCCGCTGCTGGCCCGATCGCCGGGTCGTCGGATTCCAGGCCGAAACCGTGCAGGTCGTGGGTGCCGAAATGCTCGCAAAGAAAACGGAACCCCAGGTCTGGGTCGAAGGTCATGGGGTCGCGTACGTTCTGGGTGCGCTCGCCCAGACCGCCCAGTTCCCGCGGGGTCAGCACTTCGTTTGGCCCGAGGCGCGCCAGTTCTCCGGCGAGCTGGTCTGTTCCGTTCACGGTCTGTGCGGTGAGTTCCCCCCGGCCCAGGTTGAGGATGGCCATGCCGTAGCGCGCCGGCCCGGTGCCGGGGCGGGGCGCGATGCCCACCAGCAGGCTATCCCGGGTCTGTTCCAGAAGCGCCTCTTCGGTGATGGTTCCCGGTGTGATGATGCGCTGTACCCGCCGTTCCACCGGGCCCTTGGCCGACGCGGGGTCGCCAACCTGTTCGCAGATGGCCACCGAGACGCCGAGCCCCACCAGTCTCGCCAGGTAGCTGTCTACCGAGTGATAGGGCACCCCGCACATGGGAATGGGTGTTCCCCCGGACTGCCCGCGTGTGGTCAGCGTGATGTCGAGCAATTCCGATGCCCGCTTGGCGTCGGCATAGAAGAGTTCGTAGAAGTCCCCCATGCGATAGAAGAGGAGGTGTTCGGAGTGTTGCGCCTTGATGCTGAGGTACTGCTGCATCATTGGCGTATGCCGGGAACCGCTCATACGGGTTGATTTTCCACTAATCCTGTGCGCCATTCGAGACTTGGCCTGTGCGAATTGGCGGAAATTGCCAATTTGGGTGTTTCAGGGTATTGCTATTGACACTGAGCATATATACAGTACCGCTGTCTCGTCGAAAATACTTGGAAATCTGATTATGGCCAACCGCAAGTCCTCCTTCTCACGGGCCGACCGCAATTCCCCTCCGGACGACGCCTCGCGCAATACACAAAATACGCGCAATACGCAAAAGGATAAGGCCTTGGGCGCAGCCCTTGCCCAGATTGAACGCCAGTTCGGCAAGGGCTCGATGATGCGCCTAGGCGACCGTGAACAGGTCGCCATCCCATCCATTTCCACCGGCTCCCTGGGCCTTGATGTCGCGCTCGGTATCGGTGGCCTGCCGCGCGGCCGGGTGGTGGAGGTGTACGGGCCCGAGTCGTCGGGCAAGACAACCCTTACCCTGCAAGTTATCGCCGAGGCCCAGAAGGCCGGCGGCACCTGCGCCTTCATCGATGCGGAACATGCGCTCGACCCCATCTACGCCCAGTCTTTGGGGGTGGATACCGACAATCTGCTGGTTTCCCAGCCAGATACGGGTGAGCAGGCCTTGGAGATCGCCGATATGGTCGTTCGTTCCGGTGCCGTGGATGTGGTGGTCATCGACTCGGTCGCCGCGCTGACGCCCAAGGCGGAGATCGAGGGCGAGATGGGCGAGGCCCATGTGGGCCTGCAGGCACGCCTTATGAGTCAGGCGCTGCGCAAGATGACCGGCTCCATTAAGCAATCCAACACACTGGTGGTATTCATCAACCAGATTCGCATGAAAATCGGCGTCATGTTCGGCAGCCCGGAAACCACCACGGGCGGCAATGCCCTCAAGTTCTACTCATCGGTGCGTCTCGACATCCGCCGCATTGGCGCGGTCAAGGCGGGCGATGAGGTCATCGGCAACGAAACCCGGGTGAAGGTCGTCAAGAACAAGGTGGCGCCGCCCTTCCGCCAGACCGAATTCCAGATTCTGTACGGCAAGGGCATTCACCGAACCGGCGAAATTCTGGAATTGGGTGTCAAGCAGGGCGTTGTCGAGAAGTCCGGTGCCTGGTATGCCTACGGGAACGACCGCATTGGCCAGGGCCGCAAGAACGCGGCCGAGTATCTGGATGCGAATGCCGCGATCCGCGACGAGATTGAATTGCGCCTACGCCAGCAGCTTTTGCCGCAACTCGGGGCGCAAGGCCAAGGCGATGTAGTCATCCCGGAACCGGCTCGAGACCCGCTTGGGCAAGACATCGGCTAACCGGGTGGCGGGTGCGGCGTCTCGCCAGCAGGGTCGGCGAGCGCAGCGTGCCGGGTCGGCGCAGCCTGGGTTCAACGAAGCCCTGGGGTTGGCCATGCGGCTGCTTGCCCGGCGCGAACATGGGCGGGCGGAGTTGCGGGCCAAGCTCGCTAAGCGCGGCTTTGACGCTGAAGTTACCGCCCGGGTGCTCGCCAGGCTATGTGCCGACGGCCTGCAAAGCGAGGAGCGTTTTGCCGCCGCCCTGCTGCGCCGGCGCATTGCACGCGGCTACGGGCCCATCCACATTCGCGGTGAATTGCGCGAACGCGGGGTGGACGATGAGGTCGCCGATGCCCAAATGAATCAGACGGACGACTATTGGCTGCGCTTGGCCGTTGCGGCGCTCGGCAAGAAGTTCGGGTCCGGCGCACATTCCGAATCCGCCTACGGCACCCGCGCCCGGTTTCTCTCGCGACGCGGCTTTCCCGCCGATATTATCTACAGGGCGCTAGGGAAGCTCTGAGCAAGTTCATCCCCGCTTCGTTCAGAGTCGCAAGGTAACAATGCGATTGTTACATGGCCGCCTTTACCTCGACCCGCCGTTCCCAGAACAGGCAGAACGGGTTCCAAAGCCAGGCACCCCGCAGCACTTTCCCAAGACTGGCTTGGCAAGAGCGAGCGCTTTGGGATGGTTCTGCCGGATGCTCGGCATGCGCTACCACCAGTTCCGGTGGGCCACTATACTTGGCGCCTTTTTTTCGGCGGCGTGAGTGGCATGAAGGCGGCCGAGATCCGCAAGCAGTACCTGAACTTTTTCGAGGCGGCCGGTCATCGGGTGGTGCCGTCTAGCTCGCTCGTGCCTTTTGACGACCCGACGCTGCTGTTCACCAACGCGGGCATGAACCAGTTCAAGGATGCCCTACTCGGCCGCGAAGACCCGGGCTTCAGGCGCGCGGCATCGGCGCAGAAGTGCGTTCGGGCCGGCGGCAAGCACAACGACCTCGAGAACGTGGGCTATACGGCGCGCCACCTGACGTTTTTCGAGATGCTCGGCAACTTCAGCTTCGGCGACTACTTCAAGGAAGAAGCCATCACCTGGGCTTGGGAATTCGTGACCGAGGTGTTCGGGCTGCCCCCGGAACGGCTTTGGGTCACTGTGCACCCGACGGATGATGAGTCCCGGGCCCTGTGGGTGCGCAAGGTCGGCGTTCCGGCCGAACGGGTGATCGACCACGAGTCCAATTTCTGGGCGATGGGCGACACCGGCCCCTGCGGGCCCTGCACCGAATTGTTCTACGACCATGGTCCGGCGGTTGCCGGAGGTCCGCCGGGTTCGGCGGATGAGGAGGGCGACCGCTACATCGAGTTCTGGAACTTGGTGTTCCCCCAGTTTGATCGATCGGCGGATGGAGCGCTTAAGCCATTGCCGCAACCGGGCGTGGATACCGGCATGGGCCTAGAGCGGATGGCAACGGTCCTGCAGGGTGTGCACAGCAATTTCGAAATCGACTCGTTCCGCCGCCTCATGCTGCGCGCCGGGCACCTTGCGGGATTAACCGGCGAGCGGGAAATCCTTGAGCATGCATCCATTCGGGTGATTGCGGATCACCTGCGCTCCAGTGCCTTCCTGATTGCCGACGGCGTGCTGCCCGGCAACGAAGACCGGGACTATGTATTGCGGCGCATCATCCGCCGGGCGCTGCGCCACGGCTACAAGCTGAACATCCGCGAACCCTTCTTTCACCGGCTGGTTGACGGCCTTGTCGCCGAGATGGGCACCGCCTATCCGCTGCTCGCCGGGCGGCAGGCCCAGGTGGAGGCGGCGCTGGCGGGGGAAGAGGAACGCTTTGCGCAAACCCTGAGCCGAGGCATGGAACTGCTCGAAAGTTCCATCCGCGGCCTCCCCGGAAAGGTGCTGCCGGGCGAGGTCGTCTTCAAACTATACGATACCTACGGCTTCCCGACGGAGCTCACGGAGGAAATCGTCCGTGAACGGGGCTATAGCGCCGACACGGCGGGCTTCGAGGAGGCCATGGGCCGACAGCGCAACCGGGGCCGGGCATCCGCGCGGTTCGATGTCGCCCTCGGGCAGCGCATCCACACCGACTCCAAGGTCGAATTCCTAGGTTACGACACCGGCACCGCGACCGGCGAGGTAAGGGGCCTGTACGATACGGAAGGCGGCCGGCTCGATGTGCTTGAGGCGGGCCGGGCGGGGGTGGTGGTTCTCGACCGCACCCCCTTCTATGCGGAAGCCGGCGGCCAGGTTGGCGACACCGGCGTGTTGGAGAACGACCAGCTCCGTTTCGAGGTGGAGGACACCCAGCGCTCGGGTGACCAGCATCTGCACATCGGCCGCTTGGCGACCGGCCGCTTGCAAGTGGGCGGGGAATTGAGGGCGACTGTGGATGCCGAACGACGTCGGCTCATCATGGCCAATCACTCCGCTACCCACCTGCTGCACGCGGCGCTCCGGCGAATACTGGGATCTCAGGTGCAGCAGAAGGGTTCGCTGGTGGATGCCGACCACCTGCGGTTCGATTTCTCGCATCCGCGGCCGGTGGGTGGCGAGCAGTTGGCGGCAATCGAGGCGCTGGTCAATGAACAGGTGCAGGCGAACTCCGAGGTCAATATCGCCCACATGGGCTATGCGGATGCGCTAAAAGAAGGTGCGATCGCCCTGTTCGGCGAGAAGTACGGCGACCGGGTGCGCGTGCTCGCCATGGGCGGCGACTATTCGGTCGAACTCTGCGGCGGCACCCATGTACGGCGCACCGGCGATATCGGGCTCTTCCGGATCGCTAGTGAATCGGGTATTGCCCAAGGGGTGCGCCGCATCGAGGCGGTCACTGGCCCCGCCGCCCTGGCTCGCGTAGTCGAGCTCGACCGGCTCGTGCGACAGGTGGCCGCCGAGTTGAAGTCCACGCCGCGCAACCTGGCCGATCGGGCCACCGCGCTCGTGCAGGAAAATCGGCGCCTGTCTAGGGAAGTCAAGACGTTGTCGCAAAGGCTTGCCACCGGCTTCGGGGCCGACCTAGTCGACGGTGCGCGCGACGTGAACGGCATCAAGGTGGTCGCGGCCGAGATTGGGGGCGATGCCAAGGCCATGATGCAAACCTTGGACATGTTGAAGTCTAGGTTGAGCCCAGCGGTGATCGTCCTGGCGCAGCGCAACAAGGGCAGGGTCAACCTGGTGGCGGGGTTGTCGCAAAGTTTGGCCGCGCAAATGCCGGCACCGGAGCTTATCCGCACCGTTGGCGAGGTCGTCGGCGCTCGTGGCGGGGGCAGCCCGGTGCTGGCCAGGGCGGGCGGCGGTGATCGACCGGAGCAGCTTGGCGAGGCCTTGGACGCCGTTGCCGATTGGGTGCGCCAGCGTTCCGCGCCAGTCGATGCGGGGTAGGCCAATGCCGCTGGTTGTGCAGAAGTACGGTGGTACCAGTGTCGCGGACGCCGACCACATTCAACGGGTCGCCGCACGGGTGGTCCAGAGCGTGCGGGCCGGTGATCGGGTGGTGGTGGTTGTCTCGGCGATGGGCGGCGAGACCGATCGGCTGCAGAACCTGGGTATGGCGATGAGTCAGCGCCCGGCGGCCAGGGAGATGGATGTGCTGCTCGCTGCCGGAGAACAGGTGTCCATCGCGCTGCTCAGCATGGCGCTGACTAGCCTTGGTCAGCCGAGCCGGTCGTTTCTGGCGAGTCAGATATGCATTCGTACCGATTCCAACCACCGCAAGGCGCGTATCGAACACATCGACACCGATAGTCTGACCGAGGCATTGGCCGAAGGCGTGGTGCCGGTGGTAGCCGGCTTTCAGGGAATCGATGGTGCCGGCAACCTAACCACCCTAGGGCGCGGCGGCTCGGATACGACCGCGGTTGCGGTGGCGGCGGCGCTGGGCGCGGACGAGTGCCAGATCTGCACCGATGTGGACGGCGTGTATACCGCTGATCCGCGCATCGCCCGGGACGCACGGCGGCTTGAGGTCGTCACCTTCGAAGAAATGCTGGAACTCGCAAGCCTGGGGTCGAAGGTGCTGCACCCCCGCTCCGTGGAGTTCGCCGGCCGTTACCGTGTACCGCTGCGCGTCCTGTCCACGTTCGAAGAAGGCGCGGGCACACTGATCACGATGGAGAACCAAGCCATGGAAGAGCCGCTCGTCTCAGGTATTGCCTATGCGCGCGACGAGGCCAAGATCACCATGTCGGGTGTGCCGGACGTGCCCGGCGTGGCATCGAAGATCATCGGGCCCGTGGGCCGCACGCCGATCGAGGTGGATATGATCGTGCAGAATACCGGGGCCGATGGATTGACCGACTTCACCTTCACCGTCAAGCGGGAAGACTTCGAGAAAACCCTGGAAATGCTGGGGCCGGTGACCGCCGCCCTTGGCGCGCGCGAACTGTCGGGTGACAACAGGATCGCCAAGGTGTCCGCGGTGGGGCGGGGCATGCGCTCCCACGCCGGCGTCGCCGCCCGGTTTTTCGATGCACTGGCTGCGGAGAACATCAACATCCAGATGATCTCCACCTCGGAGATCAAGATATCCGTGGTCGTGGCGGAGCGGTACCTGGAGTTGGCCGTGCGCGCCCTGCACGCCGAGTTCGGCCTGAGCGAACCGGAGGCGCCATCGGGTTGATGGTTGAACCCGGTGATCCGCCACCAACCGGCCGTGTATCAGTTTGAATTCCGGCCCTGCCGAATCACCTGTGTGCTGCGCCCTTGCTCGACTTACAGGTTCAAACTGATGCACCAGCAACCGGCCGCGCGGCTCGCTAATCGCTGATTGGAATAGGAAGCTGGTACGTTTTCCGCACGGTGGTGATCTAGGGACTGCCATGGACGTCACCGCCGCGAGATAGGCAAAGACGACGACCTGCCTAACGCTAGCCTAGGAGTTTTCCACGGACGCCACCAGGCCCGGGCGCAGCAGTGGCGCGGTACGCCTGCGTTCGTATTTGCGTGCCGGGGTATTGATGATGTCGGTCAATTCGGTGGCTGCCAGACCCGCCGCGATGCGCTCGTCGGTGGCGTCCTCATAGGTAGTCGTGCGCTGGCGCGGGATGCGGCCAGCGGCTCGGATCATGGCGGCCATCCGCCGCGGCGATGTTTCCTGCCCATGGCTGGTGCCGGCGGCGCGGCTGATGCTCTCGTTCATCAGGGTGCCGCCGAGGTCGTTGCAGCCGGCGTTGAGGCAAGCCGCTAGCCCCGCATGGCCCATCTTTACCCAACTGGCCTGGATGTTGACGATGTGGGGGTGCAGGGCAAGCCGGGCGACGGAGTGCATCAGGATGGCTTCGCGGAAGGTCGGCCCCTTGCGCGCCCGGCCCTTCAGGTACATGGGTGCCTCCATGTGCACGAAGGGTAGGGGCACGAACTCCGTGAAGCCACCGGTCTCTTTCTGTAGGTTGCGTATGCGTAGCAGGTGGCGCGCCCAGTGCTCGGGCCGCTCGATGTGGCCGTACATGATGGTCGCCGTGGTTTTGAAGCCCACGGCGTGAGCCGCCGCCATAACCTCAAGCCATTGGGCTGTGTTGATCTTGTCGGCGCAGATCACTTGGCGCACTTCATCGTCGAGTATCTCCGCGGCGGTTCCGGGCAAGGTGCCGAGACCCGCCTCCCGCAGCCGCCCGAGGTAGGTTTCTAGGCCGAGCCCCAGGGTTGCCGCGCCCTGCCACACTTCTAGGGGCGAGAAGGCGTGCACATGCATATCCGGTGCCGCCGCCTTCACCGCCTGCAGAATCTCAATGTAGGTGGTACCGGTGTATTCTGGATGGATGCCGCCCTGCATGCACACCTCGGTGCCACCGCGCGACCAGGCTTCCCGGGTGCGCCGCTGGATCTCTTCGTGAGAGAGGTCATACGGCCGGCCGCGCAAGTTTTCCGATAACTTCCCCTTGGAGAAGGCACAGAACTGGCATTTGAAGTAGCAGATATTGGTGTAGTTGATGTTGCGGTTGACCACGAAGCTGACCGTGTCGCCGTTGACCGAGGCGCGTAGCCCATCGGCAGCCCGGGCGACGGCGGCGAAGTCATCGCCCCTAGCCTGGAACAGGCGCACCACTTCGGCCTCGGCTAGGTCCGCACCCTCGGTCACCTTGTGGAGAATGGCTTGCAGGCTTGGGGATACCCGGGCGGGGGGTGTCTGTATGGCGGCTAGGTCATGGTCGGGTGGGTCGACCTGCTCGCCGGGGGACCAGTGGTCGGTGCGTGGCAAGCCGTCGGCATCGATCAGGTCCAGCACCCCGTTATGTAATTCCGGTGCCACCCAGGTGTCCAGCGCCTGGGCATAGGCCGGGTAGATGGTCAGCCGCTCGTGCAGGTGCTTGCCGGCCAGCGCGGTCTCCCGGGCGAGTTCATCTAGGTGCGGCCAGGGTGCCTCCGGGTTGACGAAGTCGGGCGTCAGCGGCGAGACCCCACCCCAGTCGTTGATGCCCGCGCCGACGATTTGCGGTAGGACACCGGGGCTCAGGTTGGGCGGTGCCTGAATGCTCATCTGTGGGCCGAAGACGAGCCGGGCCACGGCGATGGTCCAGAGTAGTTCGTCCAGGTCCGGCTCCGGGGCCTGGGCCATCCGGGTTTCCGGCTTGGCGCGGAAGTTCTGGACGATGATCTCCTGAACATGCCCGTATTCGGCGTGGATGGCGCGAATTGCCAGCAAGGATTCGATGCGTTCCCGCCGGGTTTCGCCGATACCGATCAAAATGCCGGTGGTGAAGGGTATGCGTGCCTTGCCGGCGTCGGCGAGGGTTTGCAGGCGCACGGCGGGAACCTTGTCCGGTGAGCCGTGATGGGGCATGCCCTTCTCGCAGAGGCGCTCGGAGGTGGACTCCAGCATGATGCCCATGGACGGCGCAACCGTGCGCAGCCGGGCCAGTTCCGCCGGGGTCATGTTGCCGGGATTCAGGTGTGGGAGCAGCCCCGTTTCTTCGTGGACTTTGCCGGCGACATGGCTGAGGTAGTCGAGGGTTGTCGCGAATCCCAGTTGCTCTAGCCCTGCCCGCGCCGCCTTGTAGCGGAGTTCGGGTTTCTCGCCCAGGGTAAACAGCGCTTCCCTGCAGCCGAGCGCCGCGCCGTGACGGGCGATGTCCAGCACCTCGTCCAAGGACATATAGGGTGCCTTCAGCTTGCGGGGAACCTGCGCGAACGTGCAGTAGTGGCACACATCGCGGCATAGGTGGGTCAGCGGCAGGAAGACCTTGCGCGAGTAAGTGACGACGTTGCGGAAACCCGCGTCGCGCCACTCCGCGGCGATGGCCGCCAGTGCGCCGGTGTCCTCACAGTCGGCGAGGCGCAACGCCTCCCTGTCGTTCAAGGTTTGCCAACGTCTCGCCTTGGCGAGGATCTGATCGCATCCGCTCAAGATGTTTCCCTTCACAATGGTGCCCGCGGGTAGTGTATCAGTTTGAACCCCGAGTCTGCCGAATCCCCTGTGTGCCGCGCCTCCGCTCGGCCCACAAATTCAACTGATACGCTACCCCTCGGCGGCACCGGGTGTCCCCGGCGCTCCCGGTGGTTAGAATACCGGGGCTTAAGCTAAGGGGAACGGGACGATTCATGGGCAGCATCAACCAGGTGTTCACGCGGATGGAACTCGGCTCCTTGCGTGCGGACGGACCCATTCCCCTCTACCACCAGCTCTATCAGTTGCTGAAGCGGCGCATTCTCTCCGGCACCTTGGCGTTTGGCGCCAAGCTGCCCACCGAGGCGGAGCTTGCCGACGGCTTCGGCGTCTCCCGGGTCACCGCCAGACGGGTTATGGATCTGCTCGCCGCCGACGACCTGATCAAGCGGCAGCGCGGCCGGGGCAGCCATGTCGTCTTCCAGTCATCGGTTTCCGATGTGGAGGCGCCCTTGGAGGGCATGCTGGAAAAACTCGCGAGCATGTCAAGAAGCACCCGGGTCAAGGTACTGCACATCGACAAGCGGGTGCCCCCGCCGAGTATCGTTGCAGACCTGCGCATGCCGGCTGATGAGCAGGTACACCACGTTACCCGGGTGCGCTTCAGCGACGACGAGGTGGCCTTCGCCTATTACGAAAGCTGGACCCGGGGCATCGCCAAGGGTTTCACCGCGGAGCATATCGAGCGGCGCACACGCTTTGCCATCATGGCCGAGAATGGCCACCGAATTAGCCGCATCGAGCAGTATCTGAGCGCCTCCGCCGCCACGCCCCTAGTGGCGGAACAACTGCTTTTGGTGCCGGGCGACCCGGTATTGACCCTGGTGCGGCATTCCTTTGACGACAATGGCGATGTGGTCGATCTGCTGCGCTGTCAGTACCACCCGGAGCGGTTCCGCTATCGGATGAACCTCAGCATGGAGGACTATGCGGGCTGACGGGCGGCCGGGATGAATTTCCCGATCGGCGACCGGCCTGCGACAGGCTATTCCAACTCCACGAGTTCGAACAGTGTCCCGTCCGGGCCAGCCAGGGTGACACTCCTCTGTCCGTGGTATAGCTTGCTGTCGTGCCTGCCCGGGGCACCGATGGCCGGTGCGGTCACGGCGTCTAGGTCCGGCACTTTGAATGTGGTGAGCGCGATGCCGGGTGGCAACTGCCCCGCTAGGCGCGGGCGCGGCTTGGCGGCGGCCGGCATTTGGTCGATCTCGAGGAAGACATCCTTGCCGTACACCATGGTCGAAATACTGTGTAGTTGATCTAGGGGCGTACCAAAGGCCGTCGCGAGCATGGTATAGACGATCTCCATCGCTTCCCGGCCGATGGCGAAACCTAAGTGCCGCACCATCCATTGTTGGGCGGCCCGCATGTCGCTGGCCGCCAGAACATTGATGAACAGGTGATCGATAAAGGCGTCGGCTCTTGGCAGCCTGAAGTCGGGCAGGTCGCTATTAATCTGCGTGAAGTAGCAGATTTCGCCGTCCGGGCCCCTGACCTGCATAGGATAGATGGCGTCCAGGCCCTCGATCCTGCGCGGTGGGCCGATGATCTCGAATGGAGAGCCTTGCATGCGCTCGTTGACGGCCAGCACATCGCGCACACAGAACTCCAGAGCGGCCCATCCGTAGGTTACCAGGGGCACGAAATCCGCCACCGGTGGTGCCTCCACCAGCCGCAGGTAGATATCCACCTGCGATGCGGGCCGTAGCACGGCATAGGCGGCGCCGGCGCAACGGGGCGCTCCCCAGCTTTCGGCTAGGGCCGCCGGGATTTTGCCCTGCTCTATCGTTTCATAGTCCAGCCACTTTTCGTACATCTGGCAGCTTTGCGCCAGATCGCGCACCGAAACGGTACCAGCTCGCAGTGGGTTCAAACGCTTCTCCTCTTATCGACCGACAGTTCGATTATCACCAAGCCAACGGGCGGCAACCATCGACCCGGGGCGCGGCCACAACGATATTGCGAACAGCCAATGCGCCGGCGGCCGGTGTCGGCGTTCGCTACCGCAACCGAAAAACTATACTCGGTTCACTGCAAATTGCATACAATATTTGTTGGACGGCAAGTCCACGACAAGCCCGGACAAGGAGGCTCAACGATGTCCCAGGCCACTGACCGCGCCTACGAACGAATCCGCGCCGGCATATTGAATGGCGAGTTCCCCCCGGCTGGACGCCTCAAGGAGAAGGAGCTTGTGCGGATTTGCGGAGTGAGCCGCACCCCGGTTCGCGAGGCACTTGGCCGACTGGCCGCCGAGGACTATGTGATCGTCACGCGCAATCAGGGCGCCCAGGTGAAGGCTTGGACGGACGGGGACATGACAGACCTGTTCGACCTGCGGGCCTTGCTCGAGGGGCATGCCGCGGCGCGTGCGGCGCGGCTCATCACACCAAGTTGCTTGCGGCGTTTGCAGGACAACATCGAGGAAATGGAAGAAACCCTTGCCGGCAGCGCGAACGCGGAACAGAAGACCGAGACGTTCCTGCGCCTGAACCGTGAGCTACACGAAACCGTCTGGAGCGCCGCCGGCAGCGAACGGCTGCAAAGCCTGCTCGGTCGGCTGGTGGAACAGGCCCTTGTGGTGCGCACCGCGCACCAGTTCTCGTTAGACCGAATCGAGCAGTCGCAGCGGCACCATCGCGAACTCGTGGATGCCCTGGCCAATGGCGACCCGATTTGGGCGGAGGCGGTCATGCGTGGCCATATACGCGCGGCGCTGATCTTCCTGCGCAAACATTCTCTTCAGGCTTCGCCTGAAAGATAAATTTGTATACAATCTTTTGTCTGAACGTTATTGATATCCAACGATGGCAGCACCGACGGCCAACAAGCCATTGACCGGCATCCGGCTCATCGACCTGACCCATATGCTTGCCGGGCCCTATGCGGCCATGATCCTGGCCGACTTGGGATGCGATACGGTGAAGGTGGAACCGCCGGGTCGTGGCGAGGGAACGCGCCGGCTGTTGGAGAACGACCCGCGCTACTCCATCGGTGGTATGGGCGCCTACTTCTTCACGTTGAACCGCAACAAAAGGTCCGTTGCGCTCGACCTCAAATCCGCCCCGGGCCTGGAACTCTTCTATGAACTGGTGCGCCACGCCGATGTGGTTCTGGATAACTTTTCCGCCGGCGTCACCAAGCGGCTTGGGATCGATCACGAGGCCTTAGCGGCGCACAACCCGGCGATTATTACCTGCACGGTGACCGGCTTCGGCGAGGACGGCCCCGGGTGCCATCGCCCGGCGTTCGACCAGATTGTCCAGGGGCTTGGCGGCGGCATGTCGATTACCGGCCAGGGGCCGGGGGAATGCGTGCGTGCCGGAATACCGATCGGCGACCTCGGTGGCGGCATGTTCGCGGTCATGGGCATTCAGGCGGCGCTGTTGGCGCGGCAACGCACCGGCGTCGGCCAGCATGTGGACATTTCCATGCTGGATGTGCAGATCAGCCTGCTCAATTACATGGCCACCATGTACGCCATGTCGGGGGAGGTCCCGGGGCCAATCGGCAACAGCCACTTCGTACATACGCCCTACAACACCTTCGCCACAAAGGACGACACCATCATCATCGCCGTCATCGGCGACAGCTTTTGGCCGTCGCTGTTGGATGTGCTCGCTATCGACGAACTGCGCGAGCCCCGCTTCGCCAAGGCCACGGAACGCCTCAGGGAGAAGGCATTTATCGAGGGCTTGATCGCGGAACGGCTTAAGACCCGGCCGGCTGCGGAATGGCTCCAGGCGCTGGAGGCGGCCCGCATCCCCTGTGCCCGGGTCAACAACTTCGCCCAGGCGCTTGGCGACCCCCAGGTGCGCCATCGCAACATGTTTGTGGAGTTGCATCACCCGCTCGGAGGAAGTGCGCGGGTGCCGGGCAACCCGATCAAGCTCTCGGCCGATAGTGGCGAGGCGTTCATGCCACCACCCCTGCTCGGTGCCCATACCGGCCAGGTGTTCGAAGAGTGGACGGGGTCGCCAATGGACCAGACCGCAACGGCTGCCGCCACAACAACGGCCAGTACCGAAAGAAGCACCGCAAGAGCAGTGCGGGAGGCGGGCGGATAACCGACATGGACAAGGTGGTTGTCAACGATGTTGCCCCCCGGGACGGGTTGCAGAATGACCCGGTAACCGTCTCGCCGGGGGAGCGCGCCGAGCTGGTCAACAGGCTGGTGGATGCGGGGTTGCCGGCGGTGGAGGTGGCCAGCTTCGTGAGCCCCGGCATGGTGCCCAAAATGGCTGGCGCGGCGGAGGTCGTGGCGGCACTGGAACTGGGCCGGGCCGACTTCAGCGCCTTGATTCCAAACCGGGTTGGCTACGAACGGGCACGCGCCGCCGGAATTCGCTCGGTGGCGGCGGTACTTGCGGCCACCGAAACCATGAATCAAAAGAACATCAACATGGGCCTTGAGCGCGCCACGGGGGTATGTCGGGAACTGATGCAACAGGCGCGCACGGATGGCCTGGCGGCACGGGCCTATGTCGCCGTGGCGTTCGAATGCCCCTATGAGGGCAGGGTTGCGGATTCCGTGGTGGAACGCCTCGCTGCGGCCCTGTTCGCCGCGGGTGCCGACGAAGTCGTCGTCGCCGACACCATCGGTGCCGGCAATCCCGTGCGGTCCAAGGCGCTTTTCGGTCGGCTGGTTGCGGCTTTTGGGGCCCGGCGGCTGGCCGCGCACCTGCACGATACCCGCGCCCTGGCGCTAGCCAATGCCTGGCAGGCCCTGGAATGCGGTATCCGCAAGTTTGACGCCTCCGCGGGCGGGGTGGGCGGCTGCCCGTTTGCGCCGGGCGCGGCCGGCAACCTGGCGACGGAAGACTTAGTGAGTCTCTTGGACCAGAGCGGCATGCACACGGGTATCGATCTATCGGCGCTTTCGCGGGTGGTTGATCGCCTGCAAACCTTGCTCGGCCGCCCGGTCGGTGGGCGGACGCTGCCTTGGCTACGCGGCCAACTGGCGGCGGCCTAGGGTGCGGGCCATGCGGCAGCGCAGCGGATGTTCAGCGCAGGGGCTCGCGATTGTTTTGTGTAGCCGGATGCAACAAGGGAGTCGTCGCCGGCGTTGGCGCCGATGCCATGAAGGGAAGCCCTTATGTTGGATAAGGGAAAAGAACGAACATAGGAGAGAATTATGAAACATGTTACATCAGTGCTCTGCGTTATCGTCCCGTTGGTGGTTGCCGGGGCGGCGGGGCCGGTGGCCGCCCAGGTCGGTGCCACCGCGGTGATCGAGGAGGTGATCGTCACCGCGCGCAAACGCGACGACACGCTACAGGATGTGCCCCTGTCGGTCAGCGCGTTCAGCGCGGAACAGATGCAGCGCCGCCATTTCCGGGATCTGCAGGATGTTGCGCAGCAAACCTCCGGCTTGATTTACGAGAATTTCGCCACCGCGGGCCTGTCCACCGCGGCGGTCATCCGCAGCATCGGGCAGACCTTCACCACGGCCCGCATACAGAATACCGCCGTATTTCTGGATGGTGTCTACCTGCAACGCCAATCCATGATCAACCCGGGCCTGATGGACCTAGAGCGGGTGGAGGTTGTCAAGGGGCCACAGAATGCGCAGTTCGGCCGCAACGCCTTTTCCGGCGTCGTGCACTATGTCACCAAGAAACCGGCGGATGAGTTTGCCGCCGATGTGGCCGCCACCTACGGCGATGGGAACCGCTTCGACCTGCGCGGGAGCGTCGATTTGCCGCTGGTTCCGGACATCCTGCGCCTGCGTTTGTCCGCTGGCCTGTCCGAGTTCGACGGCCATACGGACAACGACCATCCCTTCGCCAACGGTGGGCCAGGGGGTGCCCGGGACACCGACGGCCGGGTCGGCGGTTGGGACGACAAGTTCTATTCCGCGGCGTTGCGCTGGACTCCCGCCACGAGCTTGGAGATCGGTCTCAGCTACTACCAGACCGAGTCGCTGCGCGAGCCGCAGGCGTTCTACAACCTGAACGGCGCCCGCTACGCCTACGATACGGCGGAGTTCGCCGGGCCGCCCACCTTCAGCTTCCTGGCGCCGCTGGGGGCGAACTGCCTAGACACCGTGACCTTCAGCAGCCGAGCGCCGTTTCCTGCCCGGGGTCCGCACGCCTATTGTGGCGAACTGCCCAGTTCGCCGCTGGCGTTGCACGACCCCGCACTCGACGCGGCCGGTTTTGGCGACACGGCGGGCCTTGTCGTGATCGACCCCCGCTCGCTGGCGCTGGATTCCGAATCGAAAATCGCCCAGTTCAACCTGGACTACGACATGAATGAAACCCTGTCACTGAGCTACCGATTCGGCTACGTGGACCACGAAGGCGGCGGCTATGGAACAGTGGAAGGGCGCGCCAGCCTGCTGGGTTCCTTTGTGGCCTACGCGCCCGTGCGCGAAACGCCGTTCCCCCCATTTATTGAGCAACTCGGGCCACCCGGGTCCTTTGGTGCCGTCGCGCATGCATCCACTTTCAATGCCAACCCGTCGGAAACACTGGAGGCGACCAGCCACGAGTTGCGGCTGACGCACAGTGGTGAAGCACTGACGCTGCGGGCCGGCCTGTACCACTCCAATAATGACGACGAGGACGGCAGTACATTTTTCTTCCTGCCGCCCTGCGCCGAACAGGCGGCGTGCGGCGTGCCGGTCCCGGAGGGCCCGAATCCCCTGCAGGGCCGCTATCTCGCCGTCGTACCGGTGGTTCCGGGTCAGGTTCATGTCGGCATTCCCCATGTCTACGATTCGGGTCACGGTGTGCTCGGCAACCATGTCAGCTACCAGGACAAGGTCACCGCGCTGTTCGGCGACCTGGAGTGGCGGCTATCGGATACGTTTACCCTCGCCCTAGAGGCGCGCTATACCTGGGAGAAGAAATCATTCGAGCAGTTTTCCACCACGTTTGGCAACGCCATTCCCGAAAACGTGGATAGCGGCGGCCGGAAAACCTTCACTTTCTTCACGCCGAGGGTCATCCTGGAGTGGACGCCCACCGATACCAGCATGCTCTACGGCCTGGTTGCCTCCGGTGTCAAGACGGGCGGATTCAATGCCGTCGACCCGGCGGCGAATCCGCAACAGGCGGTATACGACGAGGAAAAGAACACCACCTTTGAGATCGGCACGAAAAACCGCTTCTTCGATGACCGGCTGACCCTCAATGCGGCGTTCTACTTCATCGACTGGCGGGATGTGCAGGGTTCCGAGGCCGCAGCCAGTGCCGATGCCTGGACCGAGAACGTGGCGGGAAACATCGGCGATGCCGAGGTGATCGGTTTCGAGCTCGATGGCCTGTGGGTGGCGAACGAGAATGTCTTTCTCGACTACAACCTGACCTACAGCGATGCCGAATACAAGGATGGCGTCTACCTGAGTTCCGTTGCCGGCCCCACCTCGTCCTGGGGCTGCAACAACACAGTTTGCCGCGCCGACGGCAGGGTTGACGGCAACCGGGTGGAGCGAACCTCCAAGTGGCAGTACGGCGCCGGGTTGAACTTCCTGCACAACCTCGGCAGCGATTGGAACCTGAGTGCCCGCATCGATTTCAACTACCGCGGCCGCATGTACGCCACGCCGATGAACCTGGCGCACAACGGTGGCCGCACGCTTTCGAACGCCAACGTCAGCCTCGGCGGCGGCGATTGGCGGGTCACGCTGTGGGGTAAGAACGTTTTCGACCGGGAGTACGTCGCCAATAGTTTCGTGCTGACCTCCTTCACCCGCTACATCGTTGGTCTGGGTCCCAGGCGCACCTTCGGATTGACGGTGAATTACAGCTTGTAGAGCGGCTGGCCATATCGTGATCATGCGTGCCATCCCGAGGGATGGCGCGCCTTGCCGGCGGTGGGTGAGGGGCCGTGGGTTGTCGCGTCGGTTAGGACGGGGCCGGCGGGTCGGCGGCCGGGCTGCGGGTGCGCTGCATCAGGAAGCGTTCGGTCAGTAGCAGGCTCAAGACGAACACCAGCTCGGCGCCATTGCCGGCCAGGAAGCCCCAGGGTCGGGAACCGACGCTGCCGTTCAGCAGCAGTATGAACAGGGTGCCGAGCAACAATGGGGCCCAGCCGGTTCGCCGCCACAGGATGAACGCCAGGGGTACCAGCCACAGGTTCACGGCGATGGTCCCGAGCGGCGGCAGGCCGGAGACACTGGTAAGCCGCGAGTGACTGAGAACCGTGTGGGGCGCCAGTTCAAGCTGCCCGACATCCTGCCAGAAGCCGTACCACCAGGCGGTGGCGGCCACCAGCCAGCAGCAGACGGCGAACAGGCGCTTATCGGCCAGTGGAATGGCGCAGGCGCGCAGGGCGGAAAGCGCAAAGGGGATGAGCAGCGGCAATAGCGCCGCGTGCAGCACAAAGCGTCCTTCGGTGGCCGCTGCGTACCAGGCGCTGTCGATGGCGTTGCCGCCCAGGGCCAGCACCAGGTTGTCGTAAATCATGCCCACCAGCAGCAGCCGTAGAATCCACAACCGGGGCGAGGCGCGGCCCTGGAAGCTAAGGGACCAGGCCAGTAGGCAAATGTGGATGGCGGCGTAGAGGGCCAGCGCGGTGGCGACCATGGCAGGGCCCGGCCTAGAACTCCTCCAACAGCCTACCCTTGCCGGTAATCCGGTCGTGCACCCCGCAGGCGCGCAGGGAATGCCAGATGGTGGCGACGTTTATCGGTATCATGGGTTTTTGCAACCAGAGTTCCAAGGTCGGGAAAATGTCCAGGGTGGAGAGGTTGGTGCCGCACTGGACGATGGCGTCAACGCCATCGCCGTCCACGCCCCGAACGGCATCCATCACTTCCTGGATGGAGGTCTCGGCGATGGCCGTGGCCGAGGGTCGGGCCAAGCCGGCCACCTCCTTCACGACAAAGCCGATCTCGCCAAAATAGCGACGCACGTTGGCATCGCCAACGGGAGGGTAGGGCGTAATCACAGAGATGGTTTTTGCGCCAAAGGCGTTCAGCGACTCTCGGGTTGCGGCCGCGCCGGTACTTAAACCGAGACTGCCGATCTGCCCCCGTATGCCATTCTCGAACGCGGCATTGCCCGCCACACCGCCCCAGAACGTCTCCGCCGACATGCCCAGCATCAGGTGCGTGACCTGGGCGCTCAGCACGCTGTCGATGGCGCCAGGCAACTCCGCCCGCATCAATTCCAGGAAGCGCTCGAATACGCTATCGATGCCCTCGCCGGTTTTGGCGTCCTCATCGGCCCAGTTGCGCAACTCGATCCAGAAACGGGATGGATGCCAGGTGACGCCATCGAGTGCGAATTTCTGTAGATCGTATTCCACCCCGGTATTGGTGGATGGAATCAAGACGCCGATGCGGGCGCGGTGCCCGACTTGGTAGTTGTCCATCGCGACTCCCGGGGCACCGCCCCTATATGCCTAGATCTGCGAACAGGTCGCGTTTCTTAAAGCGCGCCGTAAGGAAACGCCAGGCCGCCTTGCGGTTGGTCAACCACATGACCCTGGCACCATCCTTTTGGGCATGGAGGACGCCTTCGACAAGATACGGGGTTACGGTTTCCACGGTGTCGCCCAGAATGTTGAGGAGTCTCCTTGCTTTGCGCCACTGCTCACTGCTTGTATCGTAGTCGCCGATCAACAGGTCGGTCACGACGATGCCGGGGCTCAGGGTGCAGACCCGAATGCCGGTGCCGGCGGCGTCCTTGCGCAGGGCCTTGTTCAGGTAGTTGACGGCGCGCTTGGTTGCGCCATAGGCCGCCATGCCGGGCTGGGTCATGCCGTTGCTGCCGAAGCCCTCCATGTTCCAGATTTGGCCACCGCCCTGTTCCCTCATGCCGGCCATGACGACCTTGCTGGCCAACAGCACCCCAGTCAGGTTGGTGTTGACCACGGCAAGGATATCCGCCGCGGATTGGGCCCACAGCGGTGCCCGGTTGATACTGATTCCGGCGTTGTTGATCCAGATGTCGATGCGGGCGAATTGCTCGCCGGCGAATTTCCACAGGGCTTCCAGATCGGCGCTGTTGGTGACATCGCAGGCGCGGCCCGCTACCTGTCCCGTATCGCTCGCCGCACGGAGCTTGTCGAGCGCCTCGTCCACGGCTTCCTGGCCACGGCCACTGACGACCACCCGGCAGCCGTGCTTCAGGAAACTTTCCGCCAGCCCGAAACCGATGCCCCGGGTACTGCCGGTAATGACAACGGTTGTCATGTCCGGCTACCGCACAGATTCGATAGAAACCCATCAAGATAGGTTGACAAGCCAGCACGCGCGAAGCCCCGCAAGCCGCCTAACCGCCACAGTTCGGGGTCTGTCAACCGATGGTTATCGTTGCCGTTCCATGATGGTCCGGCCTTGAGACCTGACCCGCGCGTCCCATGCGCACCGCCTGTCAACCGATGGTTACTATTGCCGTTCCATGGCCCGGCAAAGGAATGGTTGGCCAAGGTGGTTCCTGTTTGACTCATTGGTGACCTCATGCCCATTGGCATATGCCTGTTAAGGTAGATGTAGTTGGCCAAGGCGGCCCCTGTTTGACTCATTTGTGGCCCTTATCTTGGTGATCAGGCGGTGTGGCATGTCTTGGTCGGTTGGTGTTCGGCAGGCACCCGCCCCGACCTTTTCAGGCCGCCTCGCTATCGGTAGCCGGCTGCTTGGTTGGTGCGCCGCCCGGTGCCGTCAACGGCACCGTGTCCATAATCCATTGGATATCCGGGTGCAGGCGCCGCTGTGGCGAAGGAATGGCCATGACCTTGTCGCCCTGAAGTTGGGCCATGCGCGTCCTGTCGATACGCCAGCCCTTCTGATCGATCAGTTTCCGGCGCGCGGCGCGGAAACTGCTCATGAACTTGTCGTCTTTCACCGAGAGTTCGTTGGCAAGGTCTACCGCTAGGTAGCTCGGCGCGACCCGCTCGACGATGGCCGTGTCTTCGGCAAAGATCTTGCGCAGGCGTTTGCGCGAGCCCCGGTCGAAGAAATCGTGCTTGAAGAAGTTGCGCAACTGCGTTGCAAAGGTGCGGGTGTTGTGCTCGTCGACGGGTGTGTTGGCGTCGAACATGATGATCGACATCCTATCGTTGATGTCGACACGTATGCGGGCGATCAGGCCGTTTAGAAACCATTCGGGCTTGGTGACCGTTGGTTGTCGTTCCTTGCGCATGCGCTTGCGCAGCCAGTTTTCCTTGAACTGGGGTGGGTACTGAATGTTCTCGGACCTGCCCCAGTACTCGTTCTTCTCCATCGATACGATGTGGTTCGCCTGGGCGGTTGCCTCCATGCCGAAGGTGGGGTGTACAAAGGACGAATGGGCGATGTCGATGCCGTTTTCCACGACCCTTGCGGCATCCGCCTTCCAGTGCCACTCGTCGGTGATTCTTTTCCACTCTGGGTCGTCGTATTCGGGAAATTCCGGCAGCGGGAATCGTTCCTCCTCCGGCACATCGCCGAGAAATACCCAGATCATGCCGTAGCGCTCGCAGGTGGGGTAGGCATCGACCCGGGCCCGCCGGTGTGGCTCGAAATCTGCTCCCTCGGACGGTATCAGCGTAACCCGGCCCTCCCCGTCGTAGCGCCAGCCGTGGTAGGGGCAGGCAACGCAGTCGCCCCGCACCCAGCCCCCGGAGAGGGAGCCGCCCCGGTGCAGGCAGACATCGTGCAGGCAATGCACCTTGCCGGCGGTGTCCCGAAACAGGACGAAATCCTGCCCCAGCATGCGCGTCCGAACGGGCTTTTCCCCAACCTTCTTCGACCACTCCGCCACATACCACAGGTTGATCAACATAGTTCTTGCATCCCACTCGGTTCTACATAAAGATATAACATTAGATCAAATTAGGTTCAATTCTCCATGGCCAAATCGACCCGGTCTTTGATCGATGAGATCGAGGCCCGCCCGGCGATCGACAACCGGGCGACTTTCGACACCCTGTGGGGCATCTTAGGGGAGTTGTTCGGGAAGGTCTCGGCACGATTCGAATTGCAGCCCGATCCTTCCACCGAGGATCTGCAGCCCTATGCCGCCATCGATGGCAGCGGGGCCGGTGGCAGCCTCAGTACCTTTGCCGGCCCCGATATCGATTGGCTGGTGTTTTCCTGGGTGGGCAACCCCCAGGCCAGCTTCAGCAACATGCACCTGACGGTGCATCTCGCCAGCCGGTATGACGCGCCCAATCTCGGTCTTGCCTTCGGCACCGCGCCGGATCTGTTCATGTACATGGACTTCGTTCCCCGCATGGATCTGGCGGCCAACCCGGAGTACATGGACAAGTACTACCAGGAGTTGAACGAGGAGCACCTGCGCCTGCAGGAAGACCCCGGCCTTACCAGCTTCATCAGCCGCAGTCTCTACATGCGCGCTACCCAGACCCCCGCCAGCCTGTGCTTTACCGCGCCCGACAATGCCCGGAACATGCAGACCCTGCGAGAGACCTCTAGCAAATTGGTTGATCAATGGCTCGTCAACGTGGACAAGTCGGCCATCGTTGCCGAGGCCGATCGCCCGGCCCAGGCCGCGAGGGATGAATTCATCCGGCGCGAGATCGCGCTGCGGGACCCCATGAACGCCATGGTGGAACGCATGTACGGGCCAGAGCTGACCGCCAAGTTGGTCGACGCCCTGTGGGGCGGCCGCCGGGTGCTGCCCAGGCCGCCATGGCGGCGGTGAAACGCCTTCCGGTTCGAGCGGTATACCGAGCCGCCAGGGTAGCGGGCCGGGACGCCCCCTACGACAACCTGACGCTGAAGGTCTACTACCCCTGCAGCTACGGAGATACGTTCGCAGAGCGGGATACCGGGTTTGTCCCCGCGAACGTTGCGCGGGCGCCCTTTCCCGTGGTGGTCATCATGCCGGGGGTGAACATTTCCCACGAGGCCTATGGCTGGGTGGCACAGGAATTGGCCCGCGCCGGTTTCGTGGCGGTGACCTACAGTTGGGTGACGGTGGAAATCGGCGACCGGGTCAGCGTTAGCCCGGGCGTGGACCTCGACCGGTTGCGTTGCGACCGCTATGGCGAAAGGCCCTCTTGCCCGGCGCTGCCCGCGATTCTTGGCGAGTTGCGACGGATGCAAAACGACAGCCTGTTGGCTGGACACCTGGACCTGGGCCGCGTCATCTTGGGGGGACATTCCGCGGGCGGCACCATGGCGCTGGTCAACGCGAGCACCGACTGGTATGCCGGTGTGCGCGGTGCCTTCTCCTATGGTGCGCACACGGCGGGCAACCGCATGCTGGGGTGGGGCGAGGATAGCATTATGCCCCTGTCTGGGGAGTTGCCCCTGCTGATCATGGGCGGCAACCGGGACGGTGTGATCGCCGCGAGCAGCTACCGTTACCGCAACGCCGGCCGGGATAGCGCCGGTGGCGGGGTGGAGCGCAGTTTTCGCGAGGGTATTGCGGGCAATGGCGGTGGCCGCTACCTGCTTATCATCGAGGGGGCCAATCATTTCTCCTTTGTTTGGCCCCAGGATACGACCACCGGCCGCGCCTACCTAGACCAGAGGCCCCGGGGCAGCGGCAGGCGACTGCGTGCCTACCTCGGCGAGCTTGTTGTGCACTTCTGCCGCCAAGTTTGCATGGACGATACGGCATCCGGGGCGGCCTTGCGAACCTTGTGCGACACCGGCCATCCACTGGCGGCGGTTGCCGAAACGAAATGACCCCCACTGCACAAACGATGGATTCGACCATGCCCGATAAGCAACCCAGCAACTGGCAGAAACTGATTACCGGCGAATGGCACGGTGCACCGTCCGTCTACGAGCCCGACGGCACCTATGTCGGTTTTAACAACGTCACCCGTGCCAGTGAGCACAGTGGCGGCAAGACCCGCTACTGGATGGAAACCGACTTTGACGCCGTGGGCACCCTGCGCAATCGTTTCGAGATCGGGCGCTTCGACTTCGGCGTCATCGATTCTGACAACGACCGCATCTACACGGGCCCGGACCTGATCGGCTCCGGTAGCCCATACGGCACGCTGGTGGACTCGGAGTACTACTCCCCGGCCTGGAACAGCCACCTGCGCACGGTCAATCACGTGGTGCCCCAACTGGGTATGCAGGTTTATTCCTCGTTGCTCTACGAGGGTGCCACCCTGGTCGCGACCTTCAACGGGCTATACATGGTTACACACGACTACCAGGAGAACCCGGCGACGCGCCAGCGCGTTGCCGACTGGCTGGAACGGGAGCGGCTGGAGGGCAAACGGCCCTTCGTGCTGCCGCCGAAACACGAGGGACGCTGGGAAGGGGAACTGGAGGTCTACGACGAAAACCAACAGCTTGTTGGCACCAACGAGGTCGCTATGGCGTACCGGCCGATCAACCTGACTCGGGCTGAGGTGCGCATCAAGACCAGGGGCGTGGTAGATGGTGAACTGGCCTACGAGCGCACCCGGGACCACAACCACCACCAATACCATGGCCCGGACGTGTTTGGTAATGGCATCGCCTACGGCCGTTATCTGTACAGCGTGATGCATGCCTACGGCAAGGCCACGCGCATGGAGACCCGGGACACGCTTATCGACCGGGACTACACGCTGGTTGTCAACTGGAACTACTTCCACTCCCAACGGCGCCGATATACGACGCACGGGGTGTTGCGTTGGCGGCAGGGCGACGAAATTCTGGGGCCGCGCTTTCTTTGAGAGGCATTGCGGCTTGAGGGAGACTCGAAGTCGCGGTGCCTACGAGTATTGCCGCGATGGGCAAGTCGCGGAGATCGAGGAAGTTTGGCAAGTTCTTGAGCGGGGAAGCGAGCGGCGGATACGCTCTTCGCGCCGCGTGCCCGGTGCCGGCATCGTGCTTGCCGTGGAGAGTGTGCAGAGGAACGGCGCCTGGGTGCGATGCGACCTGGATTGGCACCGGTCGGGGGATACCGGGCCGACCCGGGTGACCGCGAGCTATCGCTTCGGCGAGCACGGCATCGAGGTCGGGCTGCGCAACCCGGCCGGGGAAACCGAAGTTCTGCAAGCCGACCCAAATACAATCTTCCTGCCGTTGCTGCGCATCTATACCGGCGAGGTTATCCATCGTCTGGGGCATCTCGGTCGGGGCCGCGTTCTGGTTCCTTGGCTCGGCGATACAGGGTGCCCGGGGCGGTTGTTGCGGCCGGACTATAGCGAGCGCCGCGCACGAGTTATCGGTGAAGACCGCATCGACATCGACGGAGTGCCCCGGCGCTGCCTGGCCTACGATTACAGCGGTGGCCCCTATCTGCCGGGCACGCGCTTCTGGGTCGATGAAAATCGCCTGCTGCTGCGCTACCGGTGGCGGCGGAACGATGGCGAACAGTGGCAGGTGAGCTTGCGCGACTGGCGGACTGTATGAACGGCTGGCCCACTGTGGGGTTGTCGTTGATACGGCACCTTCGGGTTGTTTCATCCACGACTCCATACACCAACAACCGACAGGCTTGTTTGCCCTTGCCACCGGCGACCGCCGAGACAGGGGCCGAAGGCCCCTCCATAGACACTGGCCAGTGCGGCATGTCGGTGCCGCCGGTCGGTTCAGGTATCGCTTGGCTGGGTAGTGGCTCCCGTCCAACGCCGCCGAGATGCTGTATGGAAGTCCACCAACAAATACATTCTTGACAACATGGATACTCGGTTTGCACTTGTGATCATGGCAAGGTCGGCACACTTGGAGTTTGAAGAAGCCGGGACGCAAATCTAGCCACTATCCGTGGCCGGCATCGGCCTCCGGGGAGACCGTTCCGTGCTATGCTTTGGCGAGTAAGCCACTACGGAGAGGTGCCGGAGCTGGCCGAACGGGCTTGACTCGAAATCAAGAGATCTCTCACGGGATCCGTGGGTTCGAATCCCACCCTCTCCGCCATAGGCGTTTGGAATTTCTGTTGGTTTTTTCCGATGGAAGCCGGGAGACCGGGTTCGCAAGTATTTGATGTTAAGGCGTTTTTGAAAACGCCGGTGGCCGATGGCCGGAGGTTCGGTGCAAAAGGTCGGGGATTCGAGCGTTGGTTTTGCGTCGAACCGCAATCCGTACCTCCCTGCCCGCCTGCCGGAGTTCGGCCGCGCCGTCAGCTGGGCGATTTGCAGGAACGCGATGTGCGCCAACTTCGGGGTTCCCTTCGGTGGCGCCCCGCGGCCGGATGCCGGGTCCATATCCGACGACCGCCTCAGAATCGACCTTGCCGGGGGGCGGGTCCACTGCAGGCGCTGCGGCCAGTCGTTCGACCTGAACTCGAACTTGGCCATCCGCCGGGTCGCCCGGCAGTTCCTGCAATGGTCGCTGCCGTTCGCGGACTGCCCGGACCCGGGCTGCGGCAACCACGGGATCAACGTGTTCGAGTCGCACGCGCCGGACGTCCCGCCCTCGCGCCGTCCGTACCGGCGCCACGGGGCGGGGCGGGCCCGGTGCGGCAGGTGCGGTGCCGCGTTCAGCCTGGGAACGCCCCTGCGGGTGCATCGGGGACGGCGGGACGGGCGCACGGAAGCCCAGGCGAAGGCGGTGATGGCGCGCGTCGTGCGGGGCGCGATGGACGACCGCAGCGTGGGCCGGACCCTTCGCGCCGCGGGCATTGGCGAGGACGCCTACTACACGCATCTCAGGAGCGGCGGCGCGCGGCTGCGCGACTACCTCGCATGGAGGAACGCGGAGCTCCTCCGTCCCCGCTTCGCCAGGCGGCGCACGCCTGTTCGCGTCTACACGGACACGATGGAGACATCCCTTTGGCGTTGGGGGGACGTGAGGCGGCACCAAACCCTGCGCATCCCGGTGTCGGTGATCGACCTGCCGAGGGAGCGGACGTACTACATCGTGGGCGCACATCCGGGCTTCCTGCCGCTCTCCCGGCGTGCGCATGGGGAGATGGTTGGCGACCTGATGCGCCGCGGGCCGCGGGAGCCCCGGCACGCGTCGCCCTGGGACGGCGTGGAGCATCCGATGCGGGTGGACCCGCTGCTCGCGCCGGAGGCGCAGTTCCAGGCGCAGCCCGACATCGGCCTCCACGGGCTGTACATGGTTGCGCAGTACGCGGAGCTGGCCCATTTCCTGGTTGTCCGCAAGCTGCTGTCGAGGTTTCCCCAGGTGTTCCACTACATGGACGGAGCGAAGTCGCAGATGGGCGCGGCCCTGACGGCGCTCGCCGATGAGGTGCGCGCCGGGCGCTGGGAGATCGCCGCGGTGCAGTCGGCGGACCGCAGGGCAGACCCGGGCACCCCCCGCATGTACTGGCCCAAGGCACCCGAGATGAAGCTCCGGTCGCGCCTGGACCGCGCATGGAAGGAGAGGGAGAGGCGCTGGGCCGCCAAGCGCGGGGAGGGGGCGGATCTGCTGAGGCCCGACGCCGGACGGGACGCGCGGCTCTTCCGCCGGGCTTTCCGGGGCGGGTTCTCGGAGTCGGGCGGCTGGGCGTGGCTCGAGCACCCGCCTCCGGGACGGCGGTTCCGGGGAGGGCGGACGCTGTGGCTGACCCAGCGCCCCGGCTCATCCTACGATCGGGTGGGCAGGGAACTGCTTTGGGCGGCGTCGAACCTGCCGGTCGACCGCGTCCACTCGCATTTGCGCGATGATGTCCGCGCGCTGAAGCGCTCGTCGTTCCGCGCCGCGCCGGGACGGAGCTACCGGGACGCGTCGAAGGATCCCCGCAACGTGCTCGCGGAGTTGTGGATCGCGCTGCTTCAACGGAACTTCGGGCCGAGGCGACGCGCCCGGGGCGGCGCGCCCCGCGCGGGGGCCATGGGCCTGACCCGCCGGAACGAGGCGCCCCTCGACATCGCCAGGCTGACATGGGGCTTTCGGCTGGACTTCGGCCATGCGGAGCGGATCAGCGGGTGGCTGCGCGGGTGAGCGGGGAGCCGGCATGCCGCGCCTTCGGGCCCTCGCGGAGTTCGAGCTCCCGCCGGACCTGCCCGATCTCCCCCGGACAGGGTGGGCGGAGTTCCCGCGAGGCCGCGCCGCCGGCCTGGACCACGTTGAGGACGGCGACCCGCCGGACCCGGAGGCCCCATACGGCCACCATCCGCGCCACCCGCATTGGGGCGGGGCGCCGTGGCGGCGACACCGAACCTGGGAGGCGCGGGTGGGGGCGGGTCCGGTGCCGTTCCAACGCTTGCCCCGCACGGCGGGCTGCGCGGTGCGTTCGTGGACTTCGGCCCGCCGCCCGTCGGCCGCCGCCCGCGTGGAGCATGGGCCTCCGCCGGCCGAAAGACGGCCACAGACCCGATCCAACCGGGCTGGTCTGGGGGTTTCGGCTCGGCCCCCGGGAGGTTCTGAGGATGAACGGGTGGCTGCGAAGGTAACTCCGCCGCCCCACCTGGTCGGATTGTTCACCGACATATCGCTCCTGCCCGACCTCCTGTTTGCCGATCGGGCCGGTCCGGACGGGGCGGCGTTTCTCGGCGGGCAGGGGGCCAGTCTCGATCATGTGGAGGATGACGAGATCCCGTCCGGGGACATCTACGAACACATGTGGCGGGATGCGCTGCTGTTCGTCCGGCGAATCGACCTGATTGAGGTTCGAAAGACGCGGACGGGGGATGTTGGTGTCTGGCCAACGCGGGCGGGGGATGTCATCAGGCAAATCGGCGGGAAACCATCGGAATCGCGCGGCGGGAAAGATGACCGCCTGCTGACCGGGACACTTGCCGGTCAGATCGACAAACACTACAGGGGGGACAGGGGAGTCCCGCTCACGCGCATCCTCCAGGACGGCGCACGTCGGGTGGCGCGCGTACCCGGCAATTGGGCGGGGTATTGCCCCGGACTTCTGCTCGGCGAGGCAAGACGGCTGATCGGGGCGGCGTTCGCCGACGGGAGGGAGGCGGAGCGGCTTGTGGAAGAGCTTGTCCGCACCCGCATTCACGCCGCCGGCGAGGCCGGCATCCGCGCTCCCGACCGCGCGCGGACGCGCATGCGGAACATCATCGACTACGCGGATGCCATCAACGCCCACCATATGCGCGCCATTGCGGTGTCGGAAAAGGAAGAGGGATATCCCCCGGTCTCCATGACGGCGACCCGATCGACCGCCATTCTGCTGACATATGTGGGGCTGTTGGTTCACCTCGACACGCTCGGACCCGTTCACTGCCTCGGCCCGCCCGCCGCGCGGGGCACGAAACCGCCATCGTCGCCACTCGCCCCCATCCCGGTGACGCTGTCCGACGGCTCTGTCTGGGATCTGGGCATGCAGGCCGGCGCCGTGGCGCTGCTGATGATGTATCTGATGAATCACGACTACACCGCCAATGAGGCTCTCGTGTTTCCGAGCCTTGCCATCGACATGAAGTCGAGGGTGATCGCCGACAATGTTCCCGATATTGATCGGCGCAGGATCGGGGAGCACAGGAAAATCAACAAGGCGCTGTCGATGGAACTGTTGTCCGCCATGCTGCTGGCACGGCTCGACAGTCCCCGCGAGGTGCTTGCCCACTGCAAGACCCGACACGGGCTCCCGCACCGCCCTGCCGGGGGCGGGCTGATCGATGTCGAGGCGGTATACGAGACGTCCGGAACGACTC